>CAWEAS010000001.1:0-478057 GCA_963807015.1 uncultured Alphaproteobacteria bacterium
AGCCTGATCGCGTCGCAATTCTCTTGTGCGTGGTCGCGCGATCGTCAGATCGGCCGCGAATGGTGCTCGAAGATTTGCTGCACGGTCTCTTCCAACATCGCGATGGAAATCCGCGAAGCGCTGCCAAAGTGCAACGTCTACATCTACTACATGGATATACGAACCTTCGGCCTCTATGAGAGCCTTTATTATTGGGAAAGTCAGGAGAAGCATAAAGTCAAATACATCAAGGCGCGCATCGCCGAAGTAACCTCCGACGGCAAGCGGTTGATCGTGAAAGGCGAAGACACGCTGGTGAAGCGGCCGATCACCATCCCCTTCGATATGGTGGTACATGCAATCGGCATGGATCCTAACGTCGACAATATGACGTTGTCGGTGGTGTTCGACGTTAAGCTGGAAAAGCATGGGCATATCCAGAAGGCGTCGACTTATTCCAACATGTCGGCAACCTCGCGGCCCGGCATTTTCGTCGCCGGCGCGGCAACCGGCCCTGAGACGATCGACAATTCGATCGCACAAGGGCAATCTGCCGCCATGGCGGCGCTGACGTTGGCGCGCAGCGCCTTGCGCGAGGCCGCCGAATAATGTGGACGATCGGCAACCGTAGGACCGAAGCGCCGAAGCCTGCGCCGACGCGGCCGGTGCTCCATCTTTCTGGTCCGCGGTTACGGCGCGCATTCGAAAATCTGGTCGAGTCCGCGGAGAATACCGGCGGTATCGAACGCTATGTCGGTGCGTTGGCTCTCAAGGCCTCCTTGTTCGAGGAGGTACTCGGCAAGGGCCGGGTCAGCGAGTTGACCGAGGCCGAGTTCTGCGATCTCGCCGCGTTCATCACGCCGGTACGCCGGCGTATCGGCGCTTGGCTCGGCCGCAACGGTTTCGCTGGTATGCGCGGGCGCCTGGAAACACTGCTCCACGGTTGGTCCAATCTTCAGACGTCTGATATGCGGATCAGCGCCTTCGTGGCGAACTTTCCGGCCGACCGCGAGCACCGCTGGTCGCGCGATCTGGCCGCCGAGGTGCTGCACTTCACGTTGCCTGAGCGATACCCGTTGATGACGCGCTGGATGTGGGATGCCCAAGTCAATACCGGCGTTCTGCGCGAAATCTGGCACAGCGACAAAGTTGATGCCGGCGCCATCGCGGTCGGCGATGGCTTTGCCACCTTCGCAACTCTGCGCGAGGAGCTGGAAGAATTCCTGCACGACAATGGCGTGTTCCGCGACCTGCCGCTTTATGTCGATCTGCTGTGCGCCCACGTCTACGCCGGCTACATTAACGACAAGGGCGGACAATATTTGCACGCGGATTTTTGCGGCAGCACCAAGAATAATTCGATGGCGCACACCCGTCGTATGCTCGGGCTCGATGCTGTCGATAGCGAGTCCGGCCGTACTCGGCTCAAGCTGATCGACGGCGAAGCCCATGTGCTCGGCAAGTCGCGCCGGCTGAGTTCGTGAGAGTGCGGCGATGCCGATACATGAAAAGTCGCTGATTCGACCCGAGGACCTCGTCACCCACGAGCATCTGGAAATCGACGGCGTCGACGTGTCCGGTCACTGGAGCACGTTCATCAGGTCGCGAGCCGTGACCGACTATAACGAGCAGATGGAAGAGGAGATCGCAGCGCTGCCGGGCGGCGAGTTCATTCACCGCTGCTGGCAGTGCGGCTCGTGCACCAATGCCTGCACTGTCAATGCGATCAATCCTGACTTCAATCCGCGCTATTGGATTTACCTGATCCGCATGGGCTTCGAAGAGGAACTCCTGCGCGACAAGGATATCATCTGGCAGTGCGTGTCGTGCAACAAGTGCACCTATGCCTGTCCGCGCGACGTCAACCCCGAAGGCGTGATGAAAGCGACGGCGTATTGGCTTGAGCTGAAGGGCCACACCGAGAAAAAGCCATCGATGGTTTTCGACGAGGTCTTTTCCGAGCAGGTCTTCGCCACCGGAAAGATTGAAGATGGCCGCGTGTTGCAAGAATTCTTCAAACGCAGCAAGCAATCGTTGTTCCAAGACTGGCTGGTGGCGCTGGTGCGCGGGCTTGCTAGCCGTTTGCCGGTTGGCCTGTTGACGAAGCTCGGCCTGGCCGTTGTGTTTCGCCCGCGTACACGCGGTTGGGGCCGATCGCGGGCGGCGATCGCGGAGTACGTCGATGAGCGCGAGGCCGCGAACCGCAAGGCACTGGGGCTTGGCATTCGAGGAGCCGAGTGATGAGCGGAAAATATCAGAAGGTCGCTTATTATCCGGGCTGCGCGCTTGAAGGGACCGGCCACGCGTACAACCGATCGACCAAAGAGCTCGGCAAGGCGCTCGGCCTCAACCTCGTCGAATTAGACAACTGGAACTGCTGCGGCGCCATGGAGGTCAAGAATATCGACCCCAAGCTCCAGACCTATCTGTCGGCGCGCAATCTTTCGATCGCCGAGGGTATGGGCTTCGATACGGTCATGGCGCCTTGCAACGGCTGCTATCACAATCTCAAGAAAGCCGAGTACGACCTCGCCAACAATTCGGCTTCGCGTGAGGTTAACGACCGGTTGTCGAGCAAAGCGGGCCACAAGTCCTACAATGCCGGCACAGTCAGCACTATCCATGCGCTCGATTGGATCAAGGAGGCCATTGGTGAGGAAGGATTGAGAGCACGGGTGAAAAACTCGCTCAAGGGACTCAAGATCGCGAACTATTACGGCTGCATGTACACCCGGCCGCGTCACATCTTCCCGGAAAAGGACCAAGGGCCGGGCTCCAAATCGACATCCAAGCCGCACTTCATGGATGATCTTCTGGCTGCTGCGGGTGCCCAGAACGTCGACTATCCGCTCAAGACCGCCTGCTGCGGCGGTGCCCATACCCTGTCCGATAGCGATACTTCTACCAAGCTTGTTCTCAACTTGCTGACCACCGCGGAGGCTTGCGGCGCCGATGTGATCGCCACCGAATGCCCGACCTGCCACACCGGGCTGGAGATGCACCAAGTCCGAGCCGAGAAGGTGTTCGGTCGCAAGACGACGGTGAAGATCCTCTATTTCACTCAGCTTCTTGGGATGGCGCTCGGTCTGTCCGCGCGCCGGGTAGGGGTGCAGGAGAATTTCTCGGATTCCTCCGACTTGCTGCGCGCGAGGGGGCTCGGTTGATGGCTGAAGCGGGCGCCGCAAGCCTCGATGACGTTTTCGCGCGGATCGAGATCATGATCGCCGCAGGCAACTCAAACCTGATGGCCCATGCGGTGGAGTGGGCTGATGATCTCCTCGCTTTCGGCGACGCAATCCTGGAACGCTGGATCCTCGCGCACGGCGAGGAGCCTACGACGGGCGTTTCGGAAGGTTTCCGACTTCTGGCGATGCATCGCCAAGGAGCGCGCGGCGACCCGAGTTTCAACGCCTGCCGCGAAACCTGCCGGGAACTTGTCTACTATCACAATTTGGTGCGGCTGGATCCGACGCACGCTGAGGTGCCTCGCCGACTGCGGCTTGGTGCGATGATTGCTCGGCACTTGGCACTCTTCATCGGTGGAAAACTCGAAGTCAGGGGCTTGGGTGAGTTCTGCTGTTCATCGCGCCCGCTGCGCGAACGAGATTCATCAGGCGCGTCCGTTCAGACAATTGGATAGCAGGAGGAGGACCGATGCCAACTGTTCGCGGCTGTAATCTTCCCGACGACCTTCTCTACGACGTCGATAACAATATTTGGTACCGCGATAACAACGACAACACCGTGACTCTCGGAATGACGGCAGTGGCTGCCGCAATGGCGGGGCAACTCGTCGCCTTCACGGCCAAAAAAGCGGGCCGCTCGCTCGAGCGTGGAAAGTCTTGCGCGACGATTAAGTCAGGCAAGTGGGTAGGGGGCGCCAAGATCGCCTTTGATGCCGAGGTGGTCCAGGTCAACGACGCACTGACTGGAAGTCCTAAGCTCGCGAACAGCGATCCTTATGGTGAGGGATGGATGGTGAAAGTGCGTCCCAAGGACTGGGCAGCCGCCAAGGTGAATCTGGTGCCCGGCACAGCTGTTGCCGCGCCTTATGAAGCCAAGATGGCCGCCGACAATTTCGCGGGATGCGCGTGAACGAGTTCGGGGCCTGCACACCGTGAGCGAAATCGCCGAACACAAGCCAACGATGGCAGGCAGAGCCGTGGAGGCGGCAACAGCCCTGCGGGGCTATTTTCCGGGCGTACTCGTGAGCCTCACGATCGCAGTCGCTGCGATGTTTCTGTCCGAGCACTATGGCGGGCCGGTGATGCTGTTCGCACTCTTGCTTGGCATGGCCTTCTATTTTCTGTCGCAGGAGGGACGATGTGTGGCCGGGATCGAGCTAGCCTCGAAGACCATTCTGCGCATTGCCGTCGGCCTCCTTGGAGCCCAGATCACATTCACTGAGATCATGAAACTCGGTGCGACGCCGGTCGTCACGGTGATCGGGGCCGTGGTGTTAACGATCCTGTTCGGCATACTCGCGGCGCGACTAATCGGAATAGGCCGCCCGTTCGGCATCCTGACCTCCGGCGCGGTAGCGATTTGCGGGGCCTCGGCGGCGCTCGCCATCTCATCGGTGTTGCCGAAGAGCCAAGACCATGAGCGCGACACTGTCTTCACCGTGATCGGCGTCACGGCCCTCAGCACTATCGCGATGATCGTCTATCCCGTCATTATCGGATTCTTCCACCTTGATCACGCAGCAGTTGGAGTGTTCCTCGGCGGTACGATCCACGACGTCGCGCAGGTCGTAGGTGCCGGCTTCAGCGTATCCGAGGAAACCGGAAACGTGGCGACCTTCACCAAGCTGCTGCGGGTCGCGATGTTGCTGCCGGTCGTGGTGACGCTGTCCTTTGTGTTCCACGCCCACAGTGCGGGGAAGGCCGGACGCCAGCTTCCGGGCTTTCTGATCGTGTTCGCGGTGTTGGTGGTCCTCAATAGCATGGGCTTCATCCCGGCACCGTTGCTGGCGATCATCAAGGACTTCTCGCGCTGGTGTCTGGTGACGGCGATCGCTGCGTTGGGGATGAAAACCTCGCTCAAGGCGATGGCGGATGTGGGTGGACGCGCGATCGCACTGATCGTTGCGGAGACGGTCTTTCTCGCAAGCTTGGTGCTGGTGATCGTGGTGTGGAAAGTTTGAAAGCGACGCTGCGACCGGTCAACACTCAGAGAGGGCGCTGCAATGGCTACTGATACCAATACGAAACGCATGTCGATGATCGTCACCAAAGGCACGCTCGACTGGGCTTATCCTCCGTTCATCCTGGCGACGACGGCGGCTGCCATGGGCCTCGAGGTGACTATGTTTTTTACTTTCTATGGCCTCACTCTTCTCAAGAAGAAGCTCGACCTGAAGATTTCGACGTTGGGCAATCCGGCGATGGAAATGCCGATGTTTGGGATGCACATCGGCATGCCGAATTTGGTGTCCGCCATCCCCGGCGTCGACGCCGCCGCGACCACGATGATGAAGAACCTTATCAAGAAGAAGGGCGTCGCCTCGATTGAGGAGTTGCGTACCATGGCTCTGGAGGCAGATGTCAAGATGATCGCCTGTCAGATGACCATGGACTTGTTCGAGTACACGACGGCCGACATGATTGAAGGCCCGGTCCTCGGCGGCGCTGCCACCTATATCGAAACCGCAACGAAAAGCGACATCAACCTCTTCATCTGAATCACATTCAAATTCCCAGCGTTCGAGGACAGAAGATGGCCGATCAAGTTCTGGATGTAAAAGGGCTGAACTGCCCACTGCCAATTCTTCGCGCGAAGAAGGCGCTAAAGGACGTAGTCGTCGGAGGCACCCTTGAGGTGCTGGCGACTGACCCCGGCGCCGTCAAGGATTTCGAAGCGTTTTGCCGGACGACCGGCAACGAACTCGTCAACTCGAAGGCCGAAGGCAAAGTCTTCAGTTTCGTGATCAAGCGCAGGGCGTAGGCTGGGCGGCGTCGGGATCAGGCGATGGCTTCCAATGCGTTGTATATCCTGCTCTGTTCCGGCGAGCACGAGAAGCTGCAATGGCGGCGATGATCGCTTCGGTCGGTGCGGTCTCGGAGCGCTGCGTGGAAGAATCGGTAGCATGAACGCGCCGCTCGCATTCGCTAAGGATGCGCTGGCGGACGTGCGGTACTCCGGTGAATAAACGCGGCCAAGGGGGCTCGGCGAAGGTCGGTCTGGCAGCAGTGGAGCTATTGATGAAAAGGCATGCGACGCGCAGATCTTTATTGTCGTCCGCCGCGGTGATGCCCCTGCTGCGAGCTATTAGCCTATCGGGAATCGGCCTCGGCTTCATCTTGCCCAACTCGAGCGTAAGCCAGCCGGTCGAACAGGGGCAGGGTGGCAAGCGAGTAACGCTTCTGCATTTTACCGATACCCACGCGCAGCTCGAAACTCATCCGGAATATGTCCCCGGGGCAAAGCCGGAAATCCAGATGATGGGAGGTTATGCTCGTCTCAAAGCCGCGATCGAGCACGAGCGCAATAATTGCGACGGTCCCTGCTTTTTGCTTGACGGTGGCGATGAGTTCCAAGGGTCCGGGCCGGCGGCTTGGTCAGAAGGCGAAGTGATTCTCGATCCGCTGAACGCGTTCGGCATCGACGTCTTTGTTCCGGGCAATTGGGAGCCGGCTTACGGGCCCGAACGTTTTAAGCAGACGATGGCTCGTCTGAGCTGTCCAGTCGTTTGTTATAATTTTCACGACGAGGCGAGCGGCCAAAGACTGTTCAAACCGGCCCTGACGCTCGATCGCGACGGCGTAAAAGTCTCGTTCGTTGGCATCACTGATATCGGTGCGAGTAAACGCCAGCCGCCGGCTGAGTTTCGCGGGATGGATACGACGCGAATCCAAGGTCTACGCGATTTCATTAGAGACTTGCGGATTAGTGAGCGGCCCGACCTTATCGTGGCCATTAGCCATACCGGACTGTCGATTGCACGCCAAATGGCGCGGGAGATTCCGGAAATCGACGTCATTTTATCCGGCCACACCCACGAACGGACAGCCCGGGAGATCATGGAGGGCAATGTCATTGTCGTCGAGCCGGGATGCTTCGGTTCGTTCCTTGGACGTCTCGATTTGGTGCTCAAGCCCAGCGGTGTTGCTCACCACGAATTTCGTCTGATCCCGGTCTTGGCGAGCCGCTTTGGCGAAGACCCGCAGATGAAGGCGTTGGTCGATAAATCGCTGGCACCGCATCGCCGGCGTATGGCCGAAGTCGCGGGTAAGACCGAAACGCTTTTGATGCGCTACGACGTCTTGGAAACAACAGCCGATGACCTCATTACCGATGCGGTGCGAGAGATTGCTAAAGTAGATATCGGCTTCTCCAATGGATTTAGATTCGGCCTGCCCATTCCGCCGGCCGCCATTACCGAAGCCGACCTCTGGAACTTGCTGCCAATGGACGCACGCATCAAGACCGGATGGGTTACGGGCAAGGAACTCAGGGTCTACCTGGAGAACGAACTTGAACTCGTGTTCTCGAAGAACCCCTGGAAGCTGAATGGCGGCTGGGGTGTCCGCGCGTCGGGAATGGCCATGGAGTTCAAGTTATCGGCCGAACCAGGCCGACGGCTGATTTCCGTAAAGGTCGATGGCCGGGAGGTCGAAGATCATCAGCGTTACACGATTGCCGGGTGCGAGCGTGAAGGCGAGCCAGTGGATATTGTTTGTCGCCATCCGGGTACTCACGAGGCGCGTGTTCTGCCAGTGACAGTGCACCAAGCGCTAAAGCTATATTTTACGGCCCATCCGGTTGTCTCTCCAATGCGCGACGCACGCGAGGTGGCGGTAGACTTGCCACGGATTGTCTTCAGCCAAGATGCAGTGCTAGCGGGGGGCGATTTGAGTAAGGCCCCCACGACGCCATCAGGACTGACGGCAGGTTAACGTCGTGATACCGGCCGGCTTGGTGGTTCTTTCTGGGTCTGTCGTCGGCTTTTCGCTGGGATTAGTCGGTGGCGGAGGATCCATCCTCGCCACGCCATTGATCCTTTACGTTGTCGGGATATCGGACCCGCACATTGCCATTGGGACCAGTGCGGTTGCTGTATCCGCCAACGCCTATCTGAATTTCGTCAGCTACGTAAGATCAGGAGTCGTGCATTGGCGAGCCGCAATTATCTTTGCAATCTTTGGTAGCGCCGGAGCGATTGTGGGATCAAGCATCGGCAAAGCCTTCGATGCAGACCGTCTAATCTTTCTATTCGGAATTCTGATGTTTGTCGTTGGAGCGCTGATGTTGCCGAGGCGACGTGGCGACGCTGCGCGACCCAAGAATGTCTACCAGAATTCCCTAATCGTACAGATTGTAGTTGCGCTGATGGTCGGGCTAACGGCCGGGTTCTTCGGTATCGGCGGCGGATTCTTGATCGTGCCGGGTATGGTGTTTTCAACCGGCATGCCAATCATCAATGCAATTGGTTCGTCACTTCTTGCAGTTGGGTCGTTTGGCCTCGCAACTGCTTTTAACTATGCCATGTCGGGCTTGGTGAATTTGCCGATAGCCGCCGAATTCATCGGTGGCGGCCTGCTGGGCGGCCTTGTCGGGGTGAAGCTCGCCAAGCGCTTGGCTCATCGAAAAAATGCGTTGAACATTGCGTTTGCCACTGTGATCTTCATCGTCGCAACTTATGTTGTATGGCGAAGTGGGCGAACGCTGTTTAGCTGAGTAAGTCGAATGGCGAGCAGCTTCCATCGTGGCTCCTGCGGGCGCTCCGTTGCCTAGCCGTTCGGGATCAACGGCTAGCCAATGGCGTGACCGAGAGGCCTTAAAAGTTCTTCACCCGTTAGCCATCGCAACTCGGCGACGCGGTGGAACGACCTGCCATCCCAAGAAAAAGCGACCCAGAAATCTAGGTCGCCAAAAGAACCAAAGCTGGCCTGCCCATCGTAGCGAGCATCATTGCGCTGACCACGTCACAAATTGCCCCAGTGATGCCGATATAGTGGATCGCGGGCGAAGGCCACATAATCACACGAGCGTGAGCATGAGGCGTACCTTATTGAGCCTGAACCGTCTTCATGATACTCCGCCAATCTTCATAAAAGGCGGAGGGCTCCTTCAAATGTTGTCACGTCGCTCAGTCATCCTTAGTGCTATCGCTGCCGGTACGATTGTCGTGGTGCCGGCAAGAGCCACCACGACGCTGCCTTTCGATGATGCAGCTTTCGCGGCTGCGCAGAAGGCCGGCAAGCCGATCTTCATTGCCATTCACGCGACGTGGTGTCCGATTTGTAAGGCGCAGAAGCCGATCCTCAGCGAACTGATGGCCGACCCGAAGTTCAAGGATCTCGTTTATTTCACCATCGACTTCGATAGCCAGAAGGACCTCGTCCGCCGCTTCGGCGCCCAGAAGCAGTCGACCCTCATCTCGTTCAAAGGCGAGAAGGAGGAAGGCCGCTCGGTCGGTGACTCCAACGCCGCCTCGATCGCCGCGCTGCTGAACAAGGTTCTGTAAGAGACATCACTTGTTGACGATGGGAACCGTCGTGCTGGCCTTCATGGCCGGCATGCTGTCGATTTTGTCCCCATGCGTGTTGCCTGTTGTCCCGATCGTCCTCGGGGCAGCGGCATCGGAGCAAAGGTGGGGCCCGGTCGCGCTCGCGGTCGGGCTCGCGCTGTCGTTCGTCACCATCGGTTTGTTCGTCGCGACGATTGGCTTTTCCATCGGCCTTGATGCCGACCTCTTTCGCTACGTGGCGGCAGTGCTGATGATCGCGGTGGGCCTCGTGCTCGTTCTGCCGCGTGTGGCCGCACGGCTTGCGACGGCGGGCGGACCGATGATGACCTGGGTCGGTCAGCGGTTCGACGGTCATCACGGGAGTGGTCTGTCGGGCCAATTTTGGCTTGGCGCGATCCTCGGCGCGGTGTGGAGCCCCTGCGTCGGTCCGACGCTTGGAGCAGCATCGGTGCTGGCGGCGCAGGGTCGTGATCTCGGTCAGGTCGCCGTGACCATGTTCGTCTTCGGCCTCGGCGCTGCGCTGCCGCTGCTGGCGTTCGGACTGCTGTCGCGCGAGACCACGTTGCGATGGCGCGGAAGGCTCGCGGCCGCGGGTCAAGGCATGAAGGCCGGGCTCGGGATTTTGTTCATTGCAATCGGCGCGCTCGTCGTCACCGGAGCGGACAAGTCCATCGAGACGGCACTGGTCGACGCATCGCCGCAATGGCTGACGGACATCACGACCCGGTTTTGATGCTCAAGGCGTGGCAGCCCACATCACGCCACTGTAGAGCCGCTATTCGGCGCGCCGCAAATTAGCACTGAGGCTGAGCAAACGAAGCCGCCCCTGCGCGCGCCCTTCAATTGCGGCGTAGCGGGCGGCTCATACGATGAGGTGTGGCCTTAAAGAATTAGCCGCCCGCGCAATAGGTGCAGCCGGCCTCCTGGGCGCGGTTGACACCCCATACACCGGAGGGGATCAGCGTGACCCCCGGGATGATGTTGGCAGCAAATTCCTTGGCCGTTTCGTCCGGCGTGACGTTAGCATTCTTAGCGAGTCGCCGAGCATGAGCCCGCAGTGCGACATTGCAGGCGCCGAACACTGTGCCGCGCGCAAGCAGCTTATCGATCGCCGCGTTGTCATTGCGCAGCGCCCCGGGCTTAGCCTGGAAGTACGGGTTCTTTACAGCGGGTGCCTTCGTCTCGGGATCGTTGATCTTCTCGGCCTCGCCGATCTTGTACTTCTCCCACATCGTGTGGTTGAGCGCGAGCGGGAAGGCCTCGTGGCGCAGGATCACGACGCCCGTCGCCGATTTGTTGGGTTCGAGGAAGTTGTGCACGAAGCCCAGCGGAAAGCCGTCATTCACGGCGTACATGTCGGTCACCTGCTTGTGGCGTCCCGTCAGCTTGCCCGGCCAATCCGGCCCGTCGTCCGCCTCGCCCTCGGCGTGCGGTGCCGTCGGAGCGAAGGCCGCAATGCCGAGCGCCATGACGCCGGCGATGCGCGTGAAAAAGCCGCGGCGCGGCGTCATGAGGGTTGCGGTCTCTTTCGGTTCAGTCATCCTAGTCTTCCTCCCTGATAAAGGTGCTGCCGCCGTCGGACGACGTTAGCTAAGCCTTGATAGCACGTCCGCGGCGAACGGGTGTTGGCCAATTTAGTATGCCAGCTGATGGCCGGGTAATCGACACCGTATTCGCCGAGGAGTTGATTTTTAACGGCCGTCGCGAATCGTTTCTTCGCAAACTGGTGACCAATGTCGATGAGCGACGCCGAGCGCGCCCGTGAACCGAGGCAAACCCCCACCTTTCGCTCTGGTCCGGCAAGGCTCATTGCAGCTTGATATTTGCCGCCCGGATAATTTTGGTCCAGGTCACAACGTCGTTTTTGATCTGGGCGGCAAACGCTTCGGGTGTACTTGCCGTCGGATCGTATCCAAGGGTCACGAGACGATCCCTGATCTCCGGCAGATCGATCGCTGTCATGATCTGGCGATTGAGAAAGGCAATGACGTCATTGGGGGTGTCGGTCGGAGCAAGGAAACCGACCCAACTGTCACCCTCAATGTCCGGATAGCCGGCCTCCGCCATGGTCGGGACTAGCGGCAGGGCGTGCGAGCGCTGTTTGCTGGTAACAGCGAGGCCACGCAACGTGCCATCTTAAATCTGCGGCACCGCAACCACCGGAGCCGCAAAGCCGACGGGAGTATACCCGGCCAGCACCGCGGCGATTGCCGGTGCTCCACCGGTGAACGGCACATGTACGATGTCCAGGCCGAACCGGAGGCGAAACTGCTCGCCCGCGAGGTGCGATTGTGTCCCGGTACCTGCTGACGAATAGCCGTACTTACCCGGATTAGCCCTAATGAGCATGATCAATTCATCGATTGACTTGGCAGGCAAGGATGGATTGATCACCAAGATAGTGGTCGAGGTCGCAGCGAGCGAAATCGGCACGAAATCTTGTACGGGATCGTAGGGGACATTGCCGAACAATATCGGATTGATGGCAAGGGCGCTGAAGGCGGCGAGCAGCGTGTAGCCTCAGGCGGCGTTGGCCGCTTGGCCCATGCCGATGTTGCCGGAGCCGCCGGGCAGATTTTCCACGTAGAATTGCCGTCCGAGGTGTTCGCTCATCTTGCCGACGATGAGCCGAGTCAGGGTATCGGTCACGCCACCGGGCGAATAAGCGACAATGACGCGTACGGGACGTGTAGGATAGCTTTCCGCAAGCGCGAATTTCGAGGAAACGGAAGAACCAATTGCTGCTCATGCCAGCCGAGGAGCGATCGGCGCGCCAGCTTTTTCATGTTCAACCCTCTTGTCATTTCCTCTTACCGGACGCGTCCGCGAAAGTTCTCTGCTTCGGCCGGTCGTCCTGATTATTTTTGCTTCAAAGTGATAGCACGCGATAGCTTTCCGAAAACATCGGCGATGTCGAGCAGGCCGTTCTCCCGCCCAGCCACCGCGGTATGAGGAGTAAGGATGACATTGTTGAACTTTAGCAGGTGTTCACCCGGCTTTGCCGGCTCGTCGTAACCTACATCGAGGCCGTAACCGCCTAGGCGACCGGACCGAAGCGAATCAAGAAGCGCCTCGCGATCGACAAGCTGCGCCCGCGCCACGTTTACGAGAATTGCGCCGCGCTTGACCAGTTGCAGCGCCGTTCGACCAATCACGCCCTTGGTAGTCGAATTGAGAGGTAGGTGAAGCGAGATGAAATCCGATCTCGCCAGCAATTCCTCTAGCGGCACGAATTGCGCGCTATGCTCCGCCTCTTCGGCCGCAGTCATACGATGACGTTGATGATAGAGGACCGTCATTCCGAAGGCTGAGGCAAAGCGCGCTACGCTTCTACCGACTTCGCCCATTCCGATCGCGCCGAACACTGATCCGTTCATGGTTTTTAGGCGCGGGATGCGCCCAAAATTCGAATTGGTCGTGTAGCGGCGATCATAAGGCACAGGCGTGAAACCGGCGTTCCGTAAGGCGATGTCCTCGACAACGCCCGCCGTCTCGCAAAGGCGTTTCGCGAGCGCAATCATCAATGCAAAGGCATGCTCGGCGACAGCGATATTAACGCGGCGAACTTGCGACGCGAATGGAATGCCGCGTTGCGAACAGGCAGCCGTATCGATATTGGAAATGAGGGTACCGAACTTGACGATTCCCGCTAGCCGCGGCGCCAGCGCCAGTTCGCTTTCACCGATCGCAAGTTTCTCGACGATGACACCATCTGCCGCAGCCAGCTTGGCCCGAAAATCATCCTGACTGAAGGCGAATTCGACCTTCGCAGGAAAAATCCCGGGAGCCATTTGGCGCACGCGCAAACACCATCCGGGAAAATCAGATATGTCATGGGACACGAAGTCGGCAATTGCTTTGCGGTGATCTTCCGAGGCCTCAGGGTCGAGGATCGCAGGAATCATTCTTAGATAGGGATCGTCCTCGACCAGAATGCGAATCATCTTATCGTCCCGGCAAGCTTAGGAGCGCCGCGGTCACTGTACGCGCGGGGTGTTGTTCCCACTCGCGATCCATCCCGTCGATGTTTGCGCAGTCCGGTGATTGTCATCGCTGCTGCGCATCGCCGGCATGTTGGCCGCCTTGCTACTTAAGCAAATGACGGTGGTGCTCCCCTTTCAACATTTCGTTGACCTTCAAGGGTATCGCAGCGTGACCGCAGGCATCAATTGGCGGCGCAAGATGACGGCAAGCCATTGCCCTCGTGTCTTGCTCGGGGCAATCAGCGGGGTCTGCGCGGCAGCACCATCACGTATCGATCACCGTAGGATGGAATAGATCTTCCACCGCGAGGTTGCCACCGGCCAGCTGCTGATCGCGCGAGTATTCGATGAAGCGCGCAAGAAAGGCTCTGTTCGCTCGAAGACCGCTCGGCCACGGATCTCCATCAAACGCAGCGAGTGCTGCTTCAAAGCCAAGGCGACCGAACGGCAGGTATAACCATCCCGGATCGTCGTAGGCCTTGCGGGAAGCGTCGAGGCCGGCCCGGTACCAGGCGACGAGGGCTGCCGGCAACCCCGGATAGGCGTCGGCGACATCCTGCCGCAATGCAAGAACATGCATGATCGGATACCAGCCGAACTGTCGATAATAGCGCAGCGCCTCGCCTTCGGCGTTGCCAAAAAGGCGTCGGATCCGCTCCGGCGGTACGCGTGGCGAGCGGGGGAAGCGCGAATAGAACAGCGCATCGACCTCGCCGTCGACCAGCAGCGAAGCGAAATCGGTCTTATCAGGCAGCTGCACCAACTTGGCATCCATTCGACCTTCCAGGGGCAGCGCCTCCTCGTTTCTCGCGTGCCAGGTGACGGAGCGCCAAGGTACGCCGTAAGCGAAAGCAAGATCGCCCTTGGCCAGAACTGCAAGCGTGGTCTGGAAGGATTGCAGCGCAACGCGTTTGCCCTCCAGCTGCTTAGGGCTTTCGATCGGTGAATTTGCGCGGACAAACATTTGCGTCTGGCTAAACAGACGGCGGGGGAAAACAGGAACCGCCGTGAATTTGAGACCGCGGCTTTTCGCCAGCACATAGGACGACAGTGATACCTCGGCTATGTCGAACTCACCGTTACGGAGCATACGCTCGTGACGATGGCGGCCGTGACGTTGTTCGCCTTCCTGACCGACCTCGAGCACATTGAAGCGGAAGCCGCGCGGCGGCTCGATGAGACCTTCGATCAACGGAATATGGCGCTCGTAGCGATCGACCGCGACGGTCAGCAGCGGTTCTGAAGTGGAAACAGCGTCCCGGGGTGACGCCTCTCGATCTTGAGCTGCCGCATGAGCCGCTGCAGAGACGGTCGTGCCGGCCGCAATCATTCCTTTAACGAAGTGTCGGCGGCTAGCGACTGGACTCGCCAATGGATTCGCCGTTGCACCCGGTTTGCAGTTTGAGTTTGCAGCGCTATTGCAAGTCTCGTCAGGAAGCAGGCGCTTCATGTTGTCCCTCCAGTTGGCGCGACATCAGGCGATGCCCAGCAGCTTCAATGAATTACCGCCGGCGATCATCTGCTGCTGAGCGGCGTCGAGGCCCGCGATGGTGAGGGCTTTCTGCAAACGCGTGGCCACGTCCTTCTCGACTGCAATCGGCCAATCGGTTCCCGCCAGAACATGGTCGGCGCCCAGCAACTCAACCATGCTGCCGACGAGAGCCGGATGCAGTCCCATGGTGTCGACATAGACGTGGCGACGCATGAGTTCCGGCGTATCGCGCCGAATGCGTTCGCCGTCGCCGAAGCCGCCGGCCATTAGGACACCCCCGATCGCCAGCATGGTCACCACCACGCGCAGCTTGGGAAGCTCCTCGAACACGCCGCCATCGAGGAGGGACAGCAGCGCCAGTGAATTGATGGTCCCGCGCGCGAGTCGGACGCCCTGACGGCCGAGCTGCTGAAAGCGCTTGTGCATCATTGGGTCCGTTATCGGGTGAACGAACACCGGCACGCCGAGTGCAGCGGCCGCCGCCAATGTCGGGCGTGCTTGCGGCGCGTTCGGCAGCAGATCCTTCTTGGCGCTTTCGATGAACACGCCGCGCAATCCCAACTCCCGCACTGCGCGGGTCAGTTCGCGTGCACCCTCTTCGCCGCTGAAAACGTCGACCGTGGCCAATCCATAGAGCTTGCCGGGGTTCTTGCTGACCAACGTCGCGACTTCATCGTTGATGCGAGGGATGGTCCCCTTCGGCACCTCGCCGTCGGCATTCTCGAGAAAGGCAGTCGGCGTGTTGATCACGCGGGCCGCGACACCGGTCTGGTCAAGCGAGTCGATGAGCGCGCGCGAGTCGGCGAGCTGCGCGTCAATCCTCGCCTGGTTCTGCCGGAGGGCCGGCTGCGTTCGGTCTTGTGTTGTCAGAGTGAACGATGGGCCAACGAAGTGATTATGAAAGTCGACCACGTTCAGCGGTGGCACGAAGACTTCCTGGGCTAGCGGTTCACTGGATTGCAAGAACGCCGCGGACGATGCGACACCTACACCCAATGCGCCAAGCAATTCGCGGCGGCCGATCGATGAGCGTACTTTAGTCGCCATGGCGCGTAGCTCCCGTGCTCAAGACGGTTTGCGTCTTGCTTTCTATATTGCCGCATGGTGCCATCCGCGGAATTTCCGAGCAAGTCGGAGTTGCTTCCAGCATCCAGCAACGGCCGGACAAACTGGGCGAGATGTGTGCAGGTATCCAGATGAGCAGGTTCACGCGTATCGTGATCGGCTTCGTGGCGCTTGGTCTCACTGGCCTGTCGCCGGGCAACGCCGCGGAATGGCCCACGAAGCCCATAAGACTTGTGGTGCCAAGCTCCGCCGGCGGTGCCGCCGATCTTATGGGCCGAACCTTTGCGACAGCTTTGAACGCACTGCTGGGCCAACAGTTCGTCATCGACAACCGGCCTGGCGCAGGCGGAATGATTGCCACGGAAGCTGTGGCGCGCGCCGAACCCGACGGCTACACATTGATGGTGTCGGACCTGCCTTATCATGTTCTGGGTCCGGCCATGAACGCCAATGTGACCTTCGATTCCGTGCGCGATTTCACGCACATTGCTTATTTCGGAGGGTCGCCGATTGTTCTTGTCGTGCACCCGTCCCTAAGAGCCAATACGTACCGCGAATTCTCCGCGCTCGCCGCTAAAGGCAAGGCCGAGCTTGATTACGTTTCGCCTGGACTAGGCACAGTCGGGAATGTCGTGGCGGAATATCTGGTGTCACACGCCAAGCTCAATCTTCGCCATGTCCCCTACAAGGGTGGTGGCGCGGCCATTATTGATCTCATCGCCGGACACGTCAAAGTCGGCACCCTGGCATGGTCTACGACGCTGCAGCAAGTGCGCTCCGCGCACTCATTCCCCTTGCCCTCTCGACGGCCGAGCGTTGGCCGGAATTCCCCACTCTGCCGACCTTCGCTGAACTCGGCTACGGCGATCTTGTCGTGATCGCCTGGTTTTCGCTATCCGGGCCGGCGCGGCTGCCCCCGGCAATCGTCGAGCAACTTAATCGCGCGGTAAACGAGGCGATGACCAGACCCGAGGTACGCGCCGCCATGGCGCGCGACGCTTCATTGACCCAACCGATGTCGCCTTCGGAATTCACTGCCTTTCTTCAAAATGAAATAGAGAAATGGGCGCCCGTTGTTCGAAACTTGGTGACGGAGAAATAAGCAACATCGAGTTTTTTCGCAATTTCTGGCAATTATTGTTTCAGACCGGATCGAGACCATACTTTCTAATCACAGGCGCAGCCTCCGGCCCCGAGATGAATTTGAGCAGTTGCCTTGCGGCTTCGGCCTCTTTGGAGATCACCATGATTCCGCCGGAGCGTAGCGTCACATCCTGATATTCCGGAGGCAGAGGACCGAGATAATCAACACCGGGAAAATGGGCTAGCTCGTTCGTCTGCTGGAAACCAATGTCGGCGTACCCGCCGGCAATGATGCTGCCGACCAGCGTACCGCTTGGAGGTTGTTTCAGCCTTGGTTTGACAGCGTCGGCGATCCCCATCTTCAGTAACATGTCGAGCACCACAGCCCCACTCGGCCCGGTGGAATAGCCGATCGACTTCGTCGCCAACAATGTGTTCTTCAGGGTCTCGGCCGAACCGATGTCCGGCTTCGACAAGCCCGCACGCACGCCGACTCCGATGCTTGACTTTGCGATGTCGACGCGGCTGCCGGCCATGACCTTCCCGGATTTGATGAAGTCATCGATCGCGCGATCTATGGCGACAACGACGTCGTATACCTCGCCGGCCGCGATCCGCTTCTGAAGATCGAGCGTTCCAGTAAATGTCGTCATCACTTTGTGGCCCGACGCTCTTTCAAATTGCGGAACGACTTCGCGGTAGATTTCCTCGGTAGCGCGTGTGGAAAGTACTTTAATCTCCGCTGCCTCGGCCATGCCTGACAGCGCGATGGTTGCCACGGCGATCAGAAGTCGGGGTATCATGCAAGTGCACCTTAACGTTTAGGCCTAGTCGCACGAGGCCATCGTCTCCAGCCTACATCACGAGGCCCTCTCGGGACTCTGCCAGCTTTGGAGGCAATCTTGATAGCGGACCGATGTGTACCGACATAGCGTTCGATTCCATCCCAACTTGTCGCCAATTCTACTGACCCTTCGATCATGCTATGAGACCGTACCGACGAGTTCGAATTATCGATGTTCATCGTAAAAATACGAGGGGAGGATTGCCATGCATAGCAAGGGCCCAGGGCAATGGCTGGACGACCAGGAGATCGTCGCCGGGAATGGCCTGCTTCACCGTCGTGGGCTCCTCACGGGTGCGGCAGCGCTTGCCACGGCGCTCTGCGGATACAGCATCAATGAGGCCGCAGAAGCAGCTCCCTTGCCGGTCGAACAGTGGATGACGATTCCGACCAGCGTGGGGTTCGAACCCTATGGGCAGCCATCGAAATATGAGAGTAAGGTTGTGCGCGGCGGCCTCAATCAACAAGCTGGGGCACCGCCCGGGATTGGATCGATCCGCACACCCCTCCATCTGCTCAACGGAGCGGTAACCCCCAATGGCCTGCACCACGTCCGGCTCCACAGCGGCGTACCCGACATTGATCCCGACAAACACCGGCTGCTGATACACGGACTGGTCGAGCGACCGCTAATCTTTACACTCGATGCGCTGGCAAAGTATCCGATGGAGTCGCATCTATATTTCATCGAGTGCGGCGGCAACAGCAGCACGAATTACGCCAAAGAACCGATCAAGGCTGGAGTCACGCAAATCCACGGCCAGATTTCTTGCGCGGAGTGGACCGGCGTCCGGCTTTCGACCCTTCTTGACGAAGCCGGCATCAAGCCGAGCGCGAAGTGGATCCTAGCCGAGGGCGCCGACGCGTCTGGCATGGCACGCAGCGTACCCCTATCGAAGGTCATGGACGATGCCCTCATTGCGCTTTACCAGAACGGCGAGCGCGTGCGCCCTGCCAATGGCTATCCGGTGCGGCTCATCCTACCAGGGTATCAGGGCAATACCAACGTGAAGTTCTTGCGCCGGATCAAGGTGACGGAAGGCCCAACAAACACCAGGGACGAAACCTCGCGCTATTCCATGCCGCAACCCGACGGCAAAACGCTCCAATTCTATCTTCAATTCGACGCCAAATCAGTCATCACCCAGCCGGCGCCGGAATTGAAACTGGACGGACCGGGTCTCTACAAGATCTCTGGCCTTGCTTGGTCAGGGCGCGGCCGCGGGTTGATCAAGAGGGTCGATGTTTCTGCCGATGGCGGCAAGAGCTGGGCCGAGACAATTATACAGTCGCAGGTGCTTCCGAAGGCCGTGGTTCGGTTCGAAATGCTGTGGCGCTGGGATGGCCGTCCGGCCATTCTGCAAAGTCGTGCGACCGACGACACGGGCTATGTCCAATGGACACGCAGTGACATGATTGCGCAACGTGGACCCGGTGCGGGCTATATGGCGAACGCCATTTCGAGCTGGGCAATCAACGAAAAAGGCGAGGTGAGCAATGTCTTTACGTAGTCTATTGCTACCCGCAGCAGCGCTGCTCGCCTTTGCGGCTGGAGCCGCTGTAGCACAGGACAAACCACGGATAGGCCGCCTTGCCGCGCCGGAAGAAATCGCATCTTGGGACATCACCGTCGAACCAAGCGGCGGCGGCCTCCCCCAAGGCAGTGGGACGGCGATACAAGGGGCCGTGGTCTATGCGGCCAAATGTGAAGCCTGCCATGGCGAGAAAGGTGCTGGCGGATCGGCGTTGCGACTTGCTGGCGTGAAAGGAACTATTGGCGCAAAGACCGCAACTGTAAGGACGATCGGTACGTTCTGGCCCTATGCGACGACCATTTTCGACTACGTCTACACCGCCATGCCATTCATGGATACGAAGTCGCTATCGCATGACGAAACCTATGCCGTCACTGCCTATCTTCTTTATCTCAATGAGATCATTGGCGAGAACGACGTGATCAATGTTGACACCTTGCCGAAGGTGAAGATGCCGAACCACGATAGCTTTATCCAGCACGTCAAGGAATGAAAGGAAGGCACGGCTTTGGGTGGGGAATACGGAAAAGCGGCCGCTAACGGGAAAGCGCGGACTGTGCAGTGGGGGGTACATCTAAAGGGAGGCAGCAATGGCCTACACGCTAAATGAATTTTGTATCGATACTCGGACGCTCCTCACGGTGCAACCTCTCGCAGCGGCTCTCCCGCAGATCGCGGATTGCCTAGCGCGCCTACTCGCAAATCCAGCTTTCGTGTCCGAAACTTTCAACGACAACTTGGCGGCCGGCAAGCGCGTCCTCTATCATGACACCGAGCTCGGATTTTATGTGTTGGCGCACGTCCAGCAGGGCGGCAAGGCCGGCAAGCCGCACAGCCACGGCGCCTCATGGGCGGTCTATGGCAACGCGAAAAACGTGACTGAAATGACCGAGTGGCGCCGCGTAAATCCAGACAGCGATGAACATGCCGAACTCGTAGCGATGAGCAAATACAGACTCGGTCCGGGCCAAACCAAAGCTTACGGTCCGGATGTTATCCACTCCACTGCCCATCCGGAACGAGCCTGGGTCATCCGTGTCACTGGTACTGATCTCGACCATCTCCCACGGTACCGCTTCGGCAAGCAGGACAGAATTCTCGAGAGCGCTTGAAGCTGGGAGCAGGCTAGCCAGTGGTTTCTCCCGGCTTGTCGGCCAGATCAAGCTATTTCTGCTATCACGATCGTCGAGCCTGAAATGCGCGTCACCCTGGGTCGTCCTCGCGAGTTAGGTGCGGCGACAAGTTGTGACTGCCCACCGGCAACAGCCATAGAATTTATGTCCAAGGTCGATGCATCGACACTGAAGGGTTGGCTTTCCGATGGCGGCGAGATCGCGCTGGTCGATGTGCGAGAGCATGGTCAATTCGGAGAGGGGCACCTGTTTTTTGCCGTTTCGTTGCCGTACAGCCGATTTGAGATCGGGCTACCGGCACTCGTTCCGAACGTTACCGCGCGAACCGTGCTGTGCGATGACTCGGACGGCGTTGCCGAACGCGCGGCGGTTCGTGCTGCCGCGCTCGGCTATCGCAACCTATTTGTTCTCGACGGTGGCATCAGAGCGTGGCGCGACGCCGGCTACACGCTCTATGCCGGAGTGAATGTTCAAAGCAAGACATTCGGGGAACTTGTCGAGCGACATCGCCATACGCCGCGTCTGTCGCCCCAGGACGTTGCGGCAATGCGTGCAGCTGCAGATAAATTCGTCATCGTGGATGGGCGGCCATTTGCCGAATTTCGCAAAATGAACATTCCGGGAGGGATCTGTTGTCCCAACGGTGAACTCGTGCTGCGCATCCAGGACATCGCCCCTGACCCGGCGACCAAGATCGTGGTGAATTGCGCCGGGCGCACGCGATCGATCATCGGTGCCCAGACATTGATCGAATTCGGCATCCCCAACCCGGTTTATGCGCTCGAAAATGGAACGCAAGGCTGGTTTCTTGCCGGCCTTGAACTCGAGAAAGGTGCGAGCCGTCGTTACGCCGATACCGTGAAATCATCCGACATCGAAGCACTTCGAGCGCGCGCCCAAGAGTTTGCGCGGCAGCGCGGCGCGTCCTTCGCCGAGCCGCCGGAGGCACGCAGCTGGCTCGACGATCTCTCACGCACGACCTATCTCGTCGATGTGCGCAGCCCCGAGGAATTCGCTGCGAAGTCGATACCGGGATTCGTTCACGCCCCAGGCGGACAGCTTATCCAGGCAACCGACCAATGGATCGGGGTCAAAGGTGCGCGAATTTTGCTTGTCGACGAAGAGGAGATACGTGCGCCCGTTATTGCCGGCTGGCTGCGCCAGCTTGGCCATGAGGCCTATATTCTTGGCGGAGGCGTCGCGGCAGCCGCCCCACTCGAATGGCGGCGCCCCGTTATAAGGTTCCAGTTGCCCGAATTAAAGGCGATATCAACAGATGACATCGAACGTGGCTTAGCTTCCGAAACCGTGCAGGTGCTTGATCTGCGCCCGAGCATGACCTATCGCAAAGGCCACATTGCACAGGCGCGATGGGGGATCAGACCTAAGCTCGCTAAGATGCCGATTGACTGTACAAAAATCCTAGCACTGGTTGCCGATGACGCCGCAGCCTTGAGGCTTGCCTCTATCGACCTAACCGAGGCTGGCGCGAACGACATTCGACTTCTTGACGGCGGTTACCAAGCATGGTGCGAAGCGCGCCTGCCGATTGAAGCGACCCCCGCGCATCCGCCCGATACGGATTGCATAGACTTCTTATTCTTCGTTCACGACCGCCATGAAGGCAATGCCGAGGCGGCACGGCAATATCTGACCTGGGAAACTGGATTGCTAGATCAGATCGACGATCAGGAGCGGGGCGTTTTTTGCATCCCCGGGGACGCTTGACTTACTTGATCTTAATGTTTGACCGTCGAATGTGATCGAGGTTTTTACCTTCCACACGGATGAGCTTGACGGGAACAATGCGCTTCGGAGAATGAACGGCGCCAACGTCGTAGAATTGCACATCGCCGGGATGCATGACGTAGGTCCGCGCGGGTTCGACCAGTGATGGCTTTTCGCCATCGCCCTTTTCGACGATCTTCCAATCTGTCATTTCAGTGGCGCCGGTGGCTTGTCCGTAGATAGCCCAGCTTGAGCCATGATCGTGGGGTGAGCCGATCGCCTCTCCACTGTAAACGTGGCCGCAGATGCAAAAGCCGAGCTGCGGGTCTTCATAAAGGATTTCGCGCGGATTTGCGCCCGCTGGCCTGTCCTTGAGATATGCTGCAAGGAACTCCTGGTCAGCGAGCACCCGCGACACCAGGCGGCAGACTGCCTCCTTTCCCTCGCCGCCAGCATCGGTCGCCAACTCGTGATGGATATCGGCTGCAAGCTCTCTCAACGTATAACTCATGGCCATTGTCCTTTCCGAGGAGATTCAGTATCTGGCGCATACGGATCCGCAACCTGCAGGGGCCAGCATCGTCACGACGATTATACTCGGTCCAACGCAGTGGGTCGCCGCTCAAGCTGCAAGTTTCAGCGGCCGACGCGAACGATCGCCCGGCGGGCTTTTCCGTAGCTACGATGTTCACACTTGAAATCCGGAGTCGACTTCGCTCAATCGACGCGACAGCAGAAGGCGGATGACTATTATCCAACCATCGCAGCCGATTGGACCCGGCCGACTTGACGTCCTGTGCGCAGGAGCAATGCATTCCATTGTGGACGAACTGATCGTTGCATTTGAGCGCAGTGCGGAAATTCCAGTCGTTATCCAATTCGCCAGCTCCGGGGGTGTCAAAAGCCGCGTTCTCGCCGGTGAGGCTGTCGATGTCGCAATTACGACCCAATCCGCTATTGATGAGCTGCGCCAAAGCGGAAAACTAGCGGCGCTTGCGGCCGTGCCGCTCGCAGGTTCCGCGATCGGAATTGCGACCCGCGCCGGAGCGCCGAGGCCCGCCATCGGTTCCGTCGAGGCTTTCATTTGTACGTTGCGCAACGCGAGTTCGATAGCAATAGCGGACCCCGCGACGGGCAGTCCGAGCGCCAATCATTTCATGGCCGTTCTCGAACACCTGGCACTTAGTGCTGAACTGGAACCGAAGATCAGGATTGTTGGCGGTCGAGCTGGCGAGGTCATCGTCGTCGGTGAGGTCGTCGCGCGGGGCGATGCAGAAATAGCCGTTCAACAGGTCGCCGAAATTCTCTCGGTGCCAGGAATTATCCTCGCGGCGGAGCTGCCGGAAGAATTGCAGCGGATCACCACATTTTCCGCCGGCGTTGCGGCGAGCGCTAAGAACGTAATGACAGCGCGTCGCTTCGTCGACTTTCTCGCGTCGCCTGCTGCAGCTTCGGTCATCAAGGCCAAGGGCATGCGGCCCGCATGAGCACGCTATTCGCTGACCCTGGTGCTGGCGAAACGCCGATGGCTCGTGCTGAGGGTGGGAGCCAAACATGGAATCCCACGATAAGCGCCACCGATGCGCGTTCGAGCAAGTTTACCCCGAGCTAGCGGCGGTCTCATGAAGTCTGTTCCTGTCTTGAGGTGGGGCTGTGACCGATCACAAACGGTCTTTTAGCTGATAAAGCACAAGAGGGGGTGCTGCGAGATGCCGCACTATTACTTGCCGAGCGGTTAGAGAAAGAGGTCCAGGGTGACTCGGGTCAATCACAGTCTATGGCCGTGCGAGTTATCTGCACCTTATCCCCCAAGAACTGCGGATGTGGGCGGATTTTAGCTGAGAATGCGATGGAGTTTGCCGTCGTCCCGAAGGCTCCGCAGCGCCGCCTCATGTAAAGCACGACCCGGTGGAGAGTTGACTGAGAACAGCCTCCACATCTCTTTCGTCGTTCTTGCATGCCATCGAGTTCCGGTGTGGGCCATCTTCCCCCGCGGCGCGCTGGCGACGCCGCGTGTTTCCGATCAAGGGCCAGGCCGGGCCGCGTCCAATCTGGCCAAAGAGGGCGAGCCGCACCAGGAGAGATGGTGTTCGTGATTGGCGTCGACACTGCCAAGGACGCAATCTACGGTCGGTTGCGGATCGACAAGCCAGGACCTGGTTACATCCACTTTCCAGTAGGAGGCGCATTTGACGAGGAGTATTTTTCGCAATTGAGCAGCGAACAGGTGTTCACCCGCAAGCGTGACGGCCGTCCATTTCGCATCTGGGTGCTGCCTTCAGGTCGGCGCAATGAAGCCTTGGACTGCATGGTCATGGCGCTCGCGGCTCGCCTGTCCGCGCCGGTGCGTCTCGAGAGGCAGTTGGCACCGGCGGCGATCGCTCCACCACCACCACCAGCTCGAGAAGGAGTTACGATCCGCACGATGGCAAATTCGCGGGCTCGCTCGATTGCCCGAATGTTGGCGCACTAGCCGGGCTCTCTTTGGTAAGACCCAGTCACCGCCACGTGACACGAAACAACTTCAGTTTCTGCCCAACGTCGGGGACGTTAACGTCCCGATGGGCGCATCATCCATAGGGGGCCGTGGCAGTCCCTAACTCACCGAGGGCTTCGCCAGCAATCCAATGTAGCGGCACAGGCGGCGCTAGGTTTGCGCAAAAGAAAGGGTGGGCATTTGAGGGCGAAAAATCCCGCCGCCGTGACTCAGAAGAAACGCCTTGCAGGCGCAGCTCTCTTTGGCCATCACTTGGTCGTAAGGTAGCCTTACCAAATGCCCGATTCGATTTTCCTCGACAACCAATCAACGACGCCCACCGACCCTAGGGTGCGCGAGGCCCTGCTTCCGTTTCTGGACGCCGGCGCGGTCGGAAATCCTCATTCCGAACACGTTGCGGGCCATCGGGCGGCGGAAGCAATTGCCGAAGCCCGCTCGCAGGTGGCAGCACTAATCGGAGCAAGTGCGGCGGAGATCGTGTTTACCTCGGGTGCGACCGAGGCGAACAATCTGGCGCTGCAGGGAATCATGCGGTCGTCGAGGCGGCGCGGCAATCATGTTTTGACCTGCGCGATTGAGCACAAATGCGTCCTGGAAACGGTCGCCTACCTTCGGCGGAGCGGATGCCGGGTCGAGGTCTTGCCGGTGGATGAAAATGCCTCGGTTGATGTCGCGATGCTCGCGACAGCCATCAGGCCGGACACGGCTGTTGTTTCGATCATGGCAGCGAATAACGAGGTCGGCGTCTTGCAGCCGATGGAGGAGATTGCGGCCATTTGCCGGGCGCGCGGCGTCGTGTTTCACACCGATGCGGCACAAGCCGCAGGCAAGATCCCGTTGGACGTCACGTCGCTGGGAATTGATTTGATGAGCTTGTCAGGCCACAAGCTCTATGCGCCGATCGGGATCGGCGCGCTTTTCATTTCCGAAGACAGTCCTGTTATTCCCGAGCCGCTAATTTGGGGCGGGGCACAGGAACGTGGGCTCCGTTCCGGCACGCTCGCGCCACACCTTTGCGTCGCCTTCGGTGCCGCGAGCGCAATCGCACGCGAGGAATACGCAGCTGACGCGCGAGCAGCCGCAAAACTCCGAGAACGGTTTTTGTCGGTGGTTCGAGAGCATTATCCATACGTGCGAGTAAATTGTGAGCGCGCGCCACGGCTTCCGGGAAGTCTCAGCCTGACCTTCAGCGATGTCGAAGCAGATCGCCTTGTCGGGGCGGTCCAGCCCTTGGTCGCGATCTCGACCAACGCGGCGTGCACCGGGGGGATTTTGCAGCCGTCGCACGTCCTTCGCGCGATCGGTTTGGACGAGGCTGACGCTGCGAGCACGTTGCGAATTGGTTTTGGCCGGCTTAACACGGTAGACGAAATTGAACGGGCGGCCGAACATCTCGGATTGGCAGCGCGTCGTATCCGCGAAAAAGAAACGTTGGATAGCGCTGTCGCCTGAAGCGCAATTCCTAGCAAGTCTCTGATTTTTATGGGGTTGTGTCGGGGGCCGCCCTAGCGGCGTGATTGAATTACGCTTGCTACTGGACGCGTCGTCCAGTAGCATCGGCCTCATGTTGCGCGGTGCCATCACAGCGGAAGATTTCAGGGGACAATTCTCGGGGCACGAGACTTTTCCACTGCGGCATCTGTGGCTGCGTAAAGCTTACGACGCCGTCGAGCGCGGGGCCGATCGGAACGTCTTTACCGGTCCGGAGTTGATCGTCACGTTTGGCGTCGGAAAGAACATGGCGCTTGCGATTCGCCATTGGGCGCTCGCCTGCGGCATCGTTGAAGAAGAGGGAGCGCGGGCTCACCCGACGGAGCTTGGCCGAAGCCTTTTTGGCGGGGAAAGGCCGTGGGATCCTTACATGGAACGCGCCGCAACGGCTTGGCTCGTTCAGTGGCAGGTCGCCGGCGATCCGCACATGACGACGACGTGGTATTGGGCGTTCAATCATCTTTCAGGCCAAACCTTCGACCATGAGGTGCTAAGCACATCTATCTTGCAATATTGCCGCGAACGGAAATGGCCGCGCATTGCCGACAAGACGGTGACGCGCGATGTTGAATGCTTCATCCGCAGCTACGTCCCGCGTGCGGAGACGGGCGCGGCGGAGGATGCTTTGGAGCCGGTGTTGGCGGAGCTCGGTTTGATACGGCAGATCGCCTCGCGCCTTTATGAATTCCGGCGTGGGCCGAAGCCGTCGCTCCCTGATGGAATTTTCGCTTACGCGCTGAACGCTTTTTGGGGTCGTCACGCGCCCGCCGCATCGACATTGTCGGTCGAGGCTATCACCTATGAGCCCGGCTCTCCGGGGCGCGTATTTAAGCTCGACGAGAATTCGGTCGTGGAGCGGCTCGCGGCAATTGAAGACAGCACGCGAGGGCGGATGGTTTGGTCGGATTCGGCGGGCGTGCGCCAAGTCGTGAAGGTCAAGGATATCGCCAACCCACTCTCTCTTTTAGCGTCCGCCTACCGAGCGGATGCGGATCGACGACGGGCGGCCTGATGCTTTCGGATTACGTCTCCATTGCCCGTCGCTTTCAAAGATCTATCCGGATCGATACAGATCTCGGCCGGGCGGATGCTCTGCAGGGCTTCATTTGCCAGCGGTCGGCATCGGACGCGCTGCTCAACATGGCAACGCAGATTGCTGCGACCAAGCAGAGGGCGTTCACATGGACCGGCCCTTATGGAGGCGGCAAGTCGAGCTTGGCTGTCGGTTTGGCCGGGCTTCTCGGTGCGAAAGGCGACGTGCGCAATGCCGCGATCACTGGCCTAGGTTCGCGAACAGCCACGCAGCTTCTCGATATTTTCCAGCCAAGCCGCGCGGGATGGCTCGTCGTACCGGTCGTTGGCCGGCGAGGCGATCCGATCGCCGATATTGGCGCCGCCTTGGAGCACACGCGGCGTCGAGGTCCCGATAAACGTGGGCGGCCGCGCGGCGAGGTTAGGAACAGCCGCGAGCTGATCGCGCGGTTGACGCAGGAGGCAGCGGCGAGATCGAAGGATGGCGTCCTGCTCATCATTGATGAACTCGGCAAATACCTCGAAAGTGCTGCTGCTGACATCAAAGACATTTTCTTTTTTCAGGAGTTGGCCGAAGCCGCTTCGCGGTCGAGAGGCCGTCTCGTGGTCGTCGGGATCCTGCACCAAGCCTTTGAGCAATACGCGAACCGCCTCGGTCGAGAGGTCCGCGATGAGTGGGCGAAAATCCAGGGGCGCTATACGGACGTGCCGCTCATTGCGGGAGCCGACGAGGTCGTTGATCTCTTGGGCCGGGCTATAACGACAGACCGTCGACATTCGCAGACCTCAGGCGACGCACAGCGCATCGCGCAGTCGATCCGATCGCGGCGACCCGGGACCGCCGCCAATCTTGGCGAGAGTTTGGACGCGTGCTGGCCGTTGCATCCCGTTACGGCCGCGATTCTCGGCCCGATGTCGCGGCGGCGCTTCGGCCAGAATGAGCGCAGCATTTTTGGGTTTCTGACGTCGGCGGAGCCGGGCGGTTTTCAGGAATTCCTGCGTGAGACGCCGCCAAAACCGATGAGCCTGTTTACGCCGGAGCGCTTCTGGAACTATCTCCGCACAAATCTTGAGCCTGCGATCCTCGCTTCGAATGACAGTCACCGATGGGCACAGGGCGTGGACGCGGTCGAACGCTGCGAGGCGCGGGGCACGCCGCTTCATATCACGCTGGCCAAATCGATCGCTCTCATTGATATGTTCCGCAACGGGTCCGGGCTTGCGGCTGACCGCGTGACGTTGGCGGCATGTGCAGCAGATGCTGCGGCAGAGAGGGTCGATGCGGCGCTGCGCGATCTCGAACGCTGGTCTATCGCCATTTTCCGCAGGCACAACGAAGCGTGGGGCGTGTACGCGGGCAGCGATTTTGACATCGACGATGCGGTGAGGGCGGCGCTGGCCCAATTCAACGGCCTTGATGTTTCACGGCTCGGGCGGCTTGCGGGCCTTCAGCCGGTGCTCGCCAAGCGCCATTATCACGAGACCGGGACGCTGCGCTGGTTTCAAACCGAATTGATCAACGTGACCGATCTCCATCATCCCGCACAGCGCGTGACGAATGCGGCAGGCCATTTCGTGCTCGCCTTGCCCTCGCATGACGAAAATCGAAAGGCGGCGCTCGCGGCTTGCCGCGAGGCATCGCTTAAGTCAGGAACGCAGCTGCTGGCGATGGGGCTGCCGCGCAACGCCTCCCGGATACGCGAACTGGGGCGCGAGCTAACCGCGCTGGAGGCGGTGCGAAGCGGCCGACCGGAGCTTGATGGCGACGGCGTTGCGCGCCGGGAAATCACCGCGCGGATCGCGGCGCTCAGCGCAAGCCTTGAGGAGGATCTGCGCGAAGGTTTCGGGAATGCGGATTGGTTTTTTGGCGGCGAAACGCTGGAATTCCCAGTAAGCGGCAACCTCTCGGCGCTGGCGTCGGAACTTGCTGACCGGCGCTATAATAAGGGGCCGCACATACACAGCGAGCTGCTCAATCGCCAGAGACCTTCGAGCAACACGCAGGCCGGCGTGCGCGATCTCATGCACGCAATGATCTCTGCCGAAAGTAAAGCCGCGATCGGCATTGAGGGTTTTCCTATCGAGCGAGGCCTCTACGATACTGTGCTGTCGCAACCGGGATTTCATCGCGAACGGCGCGACGGGGTGTTTGCGTTCG
Organism: uncultured Alphaproteobacteria bacterium; assembly: GCA_963807015.1. Lineage (GTDB taxonomy): Bacteria > Pseudomonadota > Alphaproteobacteria > Rhizobiales > Xanthobacteraceae > JAJPKK01. Next base: position 29,493 of record CAWEAS010000001.1, read on the forward strand.
GCCCGCCGTCAAACGGCAAGATTGGGCGGACCTATAAGCCTGCCTGGGATGCTGCCGTGGCGATGTTTTCGGGCGACCCGGCGCCGGTGTCGCTCGATCAGTTGTACCGGGTATGGGAGGAGCCGCCTTTCGGCATCCGGCGCGGGGTCATGCCTGTTTTGGCGCTGGCTTTCATTCTCGCAAGTCGCGATCGGCTGGCGATTTATGGGGAGGGTCGTTTTCAGGCAGAAGTTGATGATTACCTGGCCGACGTTCTGTTGCAGGACGAGAAGGTGGTCGCTCTGCGGCGCGTGGATGTCGACGTGTTCCGCGGCGAGATTGTGCGCGGTGTCGCGGCCGCGGTGGCGGCCGCGACCGGTCAGCCTTGCCCGAGCGAACCCTTGGCCGTGGCGCGGCGGCTGGTGCGATTCGTTACGGAATTGCCGGCGTGGACGCAAAAGACGCAGGGGCTGCCGCCGAAGACGGCCGAGGTGCGCCGAGTTCTCCTGCATGCCGACGATCCCCACAAAGCGCTATTCGTCGATCTGCCCGCGATCTTCGGCGAGGGTGAGGGCCGCGCCGCGGCCGAAGGCATTGAGCTGGCACTTCGCGATCTGCGCATGGCCTATCCGCAAATGCTGCAGGAGCTTGGATACAAGCTCCTGGGGGCGTTGGGTCACGCCGAGGGCACGAATCACGGCGATCTGCGGAATCGAGCAAGCGTTGTGGCCGATCTGACAGGTGATCTGCGCGTCGATGCGTTTGCGACTCGTCTTTCAACTTTCAGCGGTCAAAATGATGAAGTGGAGGCGTTGGCAAGCTTCGCGATCAATCGGCCGGCGCGGGACTGGACCGATCGTGATCCGGACCAGGCGGCTTTGGCGCTTGCGGAGTTCGCTCTCAAATTCCGGCGCGCCGAGGCATTAGCGCGCGTGAAAGGGCGGCATCCGACGCGCGAGGCCATGGCCGTGATCATCGGGACGGGCGAAGCCGGACAGGAAATTGTCGAGGAATTTGAAGTAGCAGAACGCGACCGGCCGCGAGTTCGAGGCGTTAGCGCGGGCCCTAGATCAAGTTTTGCTGCAGTCGGGAGCCGAACGCAGCGTTATGCTGGCGGCGCTTGCCGCGGCCGGCGTGCAGACCATCTCCGATCCGGAGCGGCGGCTCCGGAAAGCCGGTTAAGATGGAGCGGCACCTCCTCGGTCTGTCCGGCGGCCGCGATAGCGCCGCTCTCGCGGTCTTGATGCGGCAGTCCCGGCCGGACCTGCGACTTGAGTATTTCTTCACGGACACCGGCAAGGAGCTTCCCGAGGTCTACGAATTTCTCGGGCGTCTCGAAGGCTTTCTCGGCACCACGATCCTGCGGCTTAACCCCGACCGCGATTTCGACTTCTGGCTTCGCGAATACAATAACTTTCTGCCATCGCCGCGAACGCGCTGGTGCACGCGTCAACTCAAACTGCGTCCATTTGAGCGTTGGATCCGCCCTGACCTCGACGCTGGGGTCTCAGTGACCAGTTATGTCGCAATACGAGCCGACGAGATGCAACGCGAAGGGCTCACGGCAACACATCCGAATCTGCGGATCGTAATGCCTTTGCGTGATCGTGGAATCGATAGGCGCGGCGTGATCGAGTTGCTCGATGGGGCCGGCCTCGGCCTGCCCGATTATTATCGCTGGCGCTCGCGAAGCGGATGCACTTTCTGCTTCTTCCAGCAAAAGATCGAGTGGGTCAACCTGATGCGGGAACACCCGGAGGCTTTCGAGGAAGCCAAGCGCTACGAGAAGACAGCGCTGGATCATGGGTCGCCTTTCACCTGGAGCGATCGTGAATCGCTGGAGGAGCTGGCCCAGCCGGAGCGCGTGGCTCAGATCGAGCGCGAGCATGAATTGCGGATCAAGCGCTTGAAAGCGCGCCGCCGACCGAATGCCCTGCGTCCTGAGGCCTTTCAGGACGAGCTGGCGCTCGCAGACGACAACGCGGGTTGTCTCATCTGCCACAAATAAGTTGATGCGACGATGTCAGAAATCTCAAGCGTCGATCGGTACAAGGAGCAGTACGCGCATTTTCGCTCGATGAACGACATTTTGTACAAGATACCGCCGATCTTTACGGCGATCATCGGGGGACTCTGGTATTTCGCGGTCTCAAATCTCGATAAATACAAATGGGTCGCGTGCGCCGTCTTCTTGTTTTGCACCATCACGAGCGTGTGTTTCGTAAATGTGATGCAGCGGTTTCGGATGGCGTTTAACGCCTATCTCGACAACATCAACAAGATGGACGGCGAGATGAAAGTCTCGATTAAAAATTACAGCTTGCCATCGACCATAGCGACGATACAGGTTCTTTTGTGGGCCGCGGCTGCCCTCTCCCTCGGCGGCGTGCTCTACGCGCCCTTGCAGTAGCCGCTCACAAGTAACATCATGCTGCAAGCGAGGCCTGGTCGCCACGAATGATGGCATCAACGGCGCGCGCGATATCTTCGTCCGACAGGAATGGCGCTTGCGCAAAGACAATGCCGGGTTCGCCGCTAAGGCGCGCGGCAAGATGCCCGAGGCCCAGGAGCGATTCGGCACCCTTCACGCCGAGGGCAATTTCGGAGGTTCCGACACTTGCGACTTTCAGGATTAGCCGGTTGCCGAGATTGTCACGCAGCTGAACGGGCATGACATTCGCGTCAGGCCTCTGTGCCGCGAAAATCAGGTGAATTCCTGCCGCTCGCGCCTTGACGCCGAGGCGTTGCACGTTCGCAGCCACAGCCTCCTTATAATCCTCTGTCAGCATCCATTCGGCAAATTCATCATGGACGAGGAAGAGCATGGGCAGGCGGTCTTGGGGAGCCACGGCAACGTTGAATGTTCGGAGATCGCGCACCCCTCGGGCCCGGAACAATTCGTAACGCCGGTCCATCTCGGCAACCAGACGCTCCAATTCAGCGCTCGCCCGGCTTTGATCGGAAACAATGCCGCCCGGAATATGCGGCAGGCGCTCAAGCGCCGAGTAGTCCACCCCCATTTTCGGATCGATGAGTACGATTTGCGCGAGGGCGCTTGGGTTAGTAGCAGCAATATCCAATATGAGGCACTGAATAAGGACAGATTTGCCGCTGCCAGTTGCGCCTGCGACAAGCGTGTGCGGGTCGTGCTGCTGTGCTCCGCCAAAAGCTGATCCGAGATTGAGATAAAGAATGTCGCCGTCGAGCTCCCGGAGGCCGAGAACAAAGGAAGTGTTGAGGCCAGCGGCATTGCGGTTGAGCTCGCGGCGCGCCCAGACATCCCAGAGCGAAACCGTTTGGCGCTGAGGGCGCGCGACGGCGACGACGATCTCGCCAGGCAGCGGCGAGACGGCAACCAGCCGAAGACCGTGAGTGGTCAGCAGGGCGGACTGGCGCGCTTCGATATCTTCAACCCGCAGGCGATCCGAGCCCATAAAGCGGATGAGGGCGGCATTGGGCGTGAGACGGGAGCCGTGGATTTTCGCTTGCAGGCCATAGCCCAGAAGCGCGGTGCGAAGCTTTTGCGCCGTGCCCTCCAGCCACGCTTCGTCGGCGCTCGATGCCGAGATGTGCTGCAGGGCGTGGGACTCAATAAGCGACGCGATGTCCTGCGCAGGTTGAGCCGCAGGCTCGGTAATGCTGGGTGGGATCGACGGAGCCGGCGTCTCACGCGCGGGAGCTCGGGTGGAGTCGGCTTGGGTAACCCCGCCTGCCGGCGAGGGACGCGAAACGGGTGCTGGCGGCGGCGCCGGTGGTCCGGACTCCGGGGGCGTTGATGGACCGGCCGCGGGCGGGGCTTCCGCTGCCGGCCGCGCCATCCAGCTCACGCGGGGCGCGGGCGGGAGAAATTCGGCGCGCGCCCATGGGCGCTCGGGGCCGAGCGAGGCGCGAACGGATATAAGACAAGATCGGGCCTCATACGCCTTGACCAGATTGCGAAGCTGCTCGCGGGAGAAGATCTCTTGGAGCCCGTTGCGTAAGTCGGAGATCGGCTCCTGCTCGCCGGAGACCGCAGGTGCGTCGGCGGGACCGGTGATAAAGACGTGAGAGTAGCCACGGAGGTCGATCGGGGCGACGCCCTTGCGAATGCCGTCGCGCACGGATTCCAGTGCGCCTGATTGACCGACAGCCGTCGTGCCGTCGAGCAGGAGGTCGGCAATGCGCGAGAGCCATAGGTCGCGATCCAGCCGGCCAGGATCGCCGAACAGCGCATCCTCTATGCGGTGAACTGTTTGTCGAAGCTGCTGTTTTGAGACGCGGCGAGCTTCGGCTGACGTATCCGCACCGACGTATTTCGCTTCGGTGACGACGGCGCGAAGCGTTGCCGCGCCTCCGGCATCCTCCCCCACGCTCAAGGCAAGGATATCGGCGATGCCCTGCTCACGCTGGCCCAGCCATTCGGCATAGTCGTCAAGGAGAAACCATGCGACGGTTGCCTGCGGCCCAAATTCCTCGGCTACAAGTGCGCGGCTCAGCACAAGGCCAATGAGCTCGCCGGCAGATACGCCGCGCTTGGCGGCGCGGAGGATGATATCGCCCGAAATCTGGCACGCCTCGTCGATCATTCTTTGGGCGAGTTGCGCAAGCCGATCCTCCGGAAGGCCCAGGCTGAGTTCCGCGAGCCGGCGCAACACCAGCACATGCAGAAGACGCAGTTCGGCCGTGGAGGAGACGATCATGTTGCGGCCATGTGTCCGCTGGCGACGATAGCGGATCACACTGATATTTTGCGCCGCCAACTGACGCTTATCGAGAAGATCATCGTAGGTGGCGACCCATTCGGCAAAGTTGTGGACTTCGTCGAACATGGCCTTCAACGACTGATCCTGAAATGAGATCTGCCGTGCCGGCAGCATGTGCTGGTTGGGGGCGTGGGATTGGCGGCGAATCACGGCGGCGACGGCGTCGAGATAAGCCCATCCCGCCGCGGGCTGGCGCGGGCAAGCAAGGTAGTTGGTGGCCTTCAGCTCATCTTCGGCGGTGACGCGGCGGTAGGACCAGCGCGCGGGAACATGATCAAGAAAACTCGGCGGATTGGCTGGCGCGGGGATTGAGAACCAGGCCTCCTTCGCCTGCCGCGATACGACATCGTGAAGAAAGGCGATATCGACGGTCCGGTGTTCACGCGATGGCGCGGCGCCGCCGTCGAGCAGGACGCCGATGCGAAGCTTCGACATGAAGTTGCGGGAGGTCTCGCTGACGACGAGAGCATCCGGGTCGCCTTCCGTGCGCTCGACCAGGTCCTCATAGACGCGGCTCAGTTTGGGGCGATCCCGGTGCCGTACCAGCACGTTGCAGTGCATTTCTTCTTCATCGTGCACCGACCCCAGTACATTCACTGTCGCAAGCGGCAAACCCACCGCGTCGCAATTGTACAACATGATGGTGAGGTTTGAACGCTCGTGGGGTTGCAGTTCGAGGTAACGCTCAAGCAGGTTGCGGATTTGCTGCGCCGCTTCGGCCGGATCAACGTCGGTGACAGCCTCCGCCGGGTCCCGCACAGGCCGCTCCATAAGGCTGTATTCGTTCACCGTGCTCGACTCGGCGAGCAGAACGGGCTCCGCGCCTTGGTAGCCGGCGGCTACTTCCGGATAATAAGGGTGCGCCAGTTCCTCGCGAAGGTCGGCAAAGAAAAGGCGAGGATCGCCGAAATTGATGTCTCTATCGCCAAGCAGGTGTTTGGCCAGCCCCGCGACGCTGCGGGCTTTCACGGCTGAGGCAGCCAGACGTAAGGGTTGCCAAGGTGCAATGATGGCAGATGGCGGCCCGCCTGCAATGTTGACGCATCCGAGCGCGAGCACAGGCTGCCAAAGCTCAAGCCGGTTAAGATCCCCGAGGGCGTGTTGGGCGAGCGCGCGCAGGAGGTTTCCGTATGCGGCCGCTTGGTCGAGAATGTGTGGGCTGGCTAGTCCTTCGCTGAGCCACGCGTTGATGGCTTTTGCGTACACGTCCACGAATGTGGACCAGGCCGCGCTAATCGCTGTGTGCCCATCGGCGCTGATACGCCCGGCTTCAACCGCCGCCTTCAGCGTGCGGGGAAATGATTTGGCCAAATCTTCCCCGGCGTCGGCGCGAGGTACGAGGGACCCCAAGTTTTGCCGGTACGCCGGTTGCAACGTAGCGACATCGTTAAGTGAAACAGATTGAAGCGAGCCCTTGCGGCTGACCGGCTGCCGGGCAACGGAAGACAGCGTAAGAGGGCGCCGTGAAAGCCGCTCAAGGTCGTCGGGAAGCGAAAGGCCGACGGCATCCGGTTGCCCGATCCAAATGAGCTGGACCGTCGTCCGATCAGCGAGTGAGCTATCGCCGATTTTGAGGGTGATGTCGAACTTGATCTGGAGGCTCGTGCGCGAGACGGAGACATTGCGCTTGTATTTTTTGCGCTTCTCTGCGGATTCAAGGAGCGCTTCATATTCGAACAGATAGGCTGTGTCCCACTTCAAGGACTCGCCGGTAAGGGCCGGGAGTCCACGGTACCGCAAGGCGAACGCGGAAACGACATCGGCGTTGAGTTCAAGCCATTGGCTCTTCGTTCGCCGGGTGGTGCGGATTTCGAGGCTGCGCACTTTCCCGAGCGGCTGCGCTTGCCCGTACAGCCGTTCGAGAGCGCGCAGAAGTCCTTCGAGAAAATCTTTGCACTCGATAGGACGGCCAAAAATGAAGCGTTCCCATTTCGCGCGAAGCGATTTGTCGTGAGCCAAATCCTCGCGATGACTTTCGAAGAAGTCACGGTCATCGTCGCGCGCTTCCTTGGGTGACTTCGCGTCCCGGAATTGACGCAGATACTCGCGATCGCTCTCGCTCAACCGGTCCGGCAGCTCAAAGTCAAAAAACTGGATAGTCTCCTCGGCTAGGCTGATCTTTTTCTGACGGAGACCTGAAAAGACTTGCTGTACGCCGTCAGCCTCCCATTCCAACAGTGCAAGTGCCTCGGCTTCGCGGCCCCAGTTTGGCGGCGCGTTGATGAAGGTTTCGATGACCGGATGGGCGGAGGCCGGGATATCATCGCGCACTAAATCAAATTGGGTGCGAAGCTCCTCCGCCTCTATCGTCTGGCGCGGTGGCCGCTGTCTGGCCAACAGCGGCTTGCGTTCGCTTATGAGCTTGTTGAAGAGTTTTTTCCATCGCGCCGCGGAATCCTGATCTTTCGGCCGGATGGAAAGGAAATAGCCGGAATCTCGGGGAAGCTGAAGCGCGGGCAATGCCCAACCCAAAGCTTCGAGCAGAGGCTTCGATTTATCCGCGATGGATTGGCGAGTTAAATCAACGTAGTTTGAGATTTGATGTAACGTCCAGTCTTCCGTCGCGGCTAGGCCGCGCAACGCCGCTTCCCACACCGAAAGCAGGGAATCCGGCAAGCCAAGTCCGGCGCTCGCGGCATGAACCCAAAGGCGCGGTTCTTCGCTGAGCTGTTTGGCTCCAATCAGCGTTACATCCTGCAGCGAGGCGCCCTGATCGTCGTCCGTATTGGCCAGAAGCAGGGCGGGCCGGTCCGTCTCCGCGTGACGCAGAGCCACGGTACGCTCGTCCGTGACGACGTCGTCCGGGAGCCCCATGCCATCGACGAGCGCTCGCGGGACCGCGATGAAGATTTTCGAAGCGGTGGGACGGTCGAGAAGCAGAGAGCGCACGATCGCGGCCACTTGCTGCCCGGTCAATCGGTCAAGCATGAAGCGCGCTGTCCCGTCGGCTTCGGGCAGAGCCGCAAGGCGTTCGCGAAGCGAAGCAGCGCCAACCGCTCCTAGAATATCGAGGGCACTCACGGTGATGCGATCCTCTGAAAGGGGTTCTCGACGTAAGCGCAGGAATTGGACAGGCGGTTGAGGAGACCGAGGCTCGCCAGCCGCTCTTCCAGCCGCCGGGCATTGTCGGAAAAATCCTCTTGATCGGCCGTACCGGCATCGATGAAGTGTCGCGCTTGATGGTCGCCGATGATGAAGCCGTAGCGGTCATGGAGAAGTGCAAGGAAATCCTTGAACTCGATACGGCGGTCCACGCAGCAGACGACGAGCGTCTTTAGCAAGCGGTCGGTAGGAGCGTAGCGCACGCGGCGGCTTGCCCGGCGTGAGGACAAGCCGATCAAGCGAGCCCAAGTGCCATGGACTTTGCCGACATGTTGCTTGTGCCGCACCGTGGCGCGCTGAACGAGGCGGTCGAGAAGGACATCGGGAGCGCCTTGCGCCTCGTCGGGGTCATCGGGATCCGGCCAGTCAAATGCTTTTGCAAGAACTTCCGCTGCGCTAACGCCGGGTTCGTCCGAGGCCAGAGCTTGCTGCCAGGCAGGGGTGGACGAGACGTTGCGGATGAATGTTTCCAGGGCGTGCAGCGGAAGCGCGTTGTTCGTCTGGAAGGAGTCCGCAGAAAGGTCGCGAACGACGGAGCGCTTCGGCGAAACGATCTCGCATACGAGCGTGATGGGTTGAGGGAGGGGGAGAACCTCCGCGGCGCGCTGAAGCTGATAGCGGATCAGATGCAAGCCCGTCATCGTGACGATGTGAGGGATCGCGTCATAGATGGGCATTTGCAGATCGAGAATGGCGATCCAATCTTCGGCGAGACGGTCGAACGCCGGGTAAGTAGCGCACGGCAGATAAGCGCCCGCGCGCTCCTGCCGTGCGAGCTGCCTTTCACCCTGTAATGCCCGCACGAGCCCGTCATAGGGCGCATCCGCCGCAATGAGGCGCTTGGTCAGCCGGTCGCGCAGATCGGAAACACGCGCGCTGCGGCACAGCATGAGGTACAGGACCTCCCCGGTGCGCGCGAAGAAACGGCGGTCCGTCGAAACTCCGGTTGCCGTGACGCTCACATCTTCGTAGAGCGCGGCGACACCGAAGGGAAAGACGAATTTGGAGCTCCAGCGCTTGTTGCTTCCGCCCTCGATGGCCGAGCTCTGCAGGAAGGAGACGACGGACGCGAAATCCCGGAACGTCTCGAAGCGGTCACGCAAATATCCGAACGAAGGTTTGTCGAGGCCGCCTGCGTTTTCCTCCATCCGCGGCAGCCAGCTTTGCCACATCGCGTCGTCCGAAAGATCGGTGGAAAGTACCGTGGCGATATGTGGGTTATTGAAGAGCAGGTTCCTCAGCCGCAACTGGGTTTGCGGTTGATAGCTCAGCGTATTGAACTTGGATTCAAGGAGAGCGCGCCCCTTTTCGTGTTCGGCGCAGAGGACGCAAAGAAACTCAAGAACCGTGAGCCACGGTGATTGCTCATCATGGAGACGGTGGCCCCAGATCGCCTCATCGACCCACATCTCGGGGCCGGTGCGATCTTCGTGCTCCACCGGGCGCGCCAGGATCTGCATGAGCTACATCCTCACCGTCACGCGCCGCGGTGACGCGCGTCCGTCCGTGCCGAGCTCGATGAACCTAAGCACCAGTTCTCCATCAGACGCGGGCTCATCTTCGTCGAGCACCCGGCGGCGCTCGGTCGCGCTCAGGAGACGGGCTTTAAACGCGAGTAAGTCCTCGTGGCACTCCAGAGAAAAGCTGCTCGGAAGAGCGCCCTCGGCAACGCGGCCAAGGAATTCGAACCGGGTCGGTGTCAGGGGCAAGCGGATCAGGCCCGGATCATCGCCGCGCGACAGCCGCACGGCTAAGCCGACGCCGCCTCTGGGGGTGCGCTCGATCGCGACCTCCTCGCCGCCTTGGCGCGGAACGGAAATCAGCTCGTCAAGAAGCGCGCTGGTCTTGGACTGCGAGTGACTGCCGGAGGTCGCGAGCACCAGTTCGTCCTGGTTTTGGATAAGCATTCCCGTGAACACGCGATTGAGGCCACGCATCAGCATTGGCATCACCCGCCGCGGCAAAGGCCGTCGGGAATTTACGCATTCGGCGACTTCCAGATACAGGCCACCGTAGCGAAAGACGGTGAGATCCCACAATTCATATTCGGTCTCTCGGGCTTGGGGCAACGTGAAGAAGAGCCGTTGCCGCTGGCCGCGTAGCATCGCCAAGAAGCCGGCCACCGACTCGGGGTCGCGTCCTTCGAGGTAGGCGCGTTGCGCTTGCGTGTAGGCCGGGGTGCCGCCGTAGATCGGATCATTGAGAATGAGCTCGCGGTAAGCATCGGTCAGGGCGGGGTCATCCGCGCCGTAAACGAGGAGGCTGTCAACGCGATTACCGGTCTCGCCCCCAATGCCAAAGGCGTTGAGCTTCTTGAAAAGATCGTATTTCTCGGCCCGCCGGGCGGTCAGGTTCTCTCCGAACGCGTTCCGGTACACGCTCGCCCGATCGATTGAGCCGGCTGCGACGATTTTCGGAACGTCATTGCACGACATCAGTCCATCCGGGGCGTCTGGATGGCCCAGAAGCATGTTGGTGATAAGAGCCAAGAGCTGGCGAATAGGAAAATGAACGCCGTTCTGTTCGCTCAATTCGATCAGCGCCGTAAGCCGTTGACGGAGCATCCCGTCGTCAGCTTCGCTGAGAAGGCGGCCACGGTTCTCCCATATCGGACAGACGGCGCCACCATTGTTGGCAGGGCACCCCTCGCAATGATCCCAACCCGCATGTTTCATCATGGCGTCCATGATCGGCGCGAGCATGAGGGAAGCGGAGGCCTGGCTGAGGTCCTTGAGATTTAATCGGATGGTCGGATCAGGATTGACGCTGGTTACGAGCAACTCCTCGACGACCGCCATCATGGACTTGACCGGCGGTGTCTGAGGGGCGGCCTTGAGTTTCTCCAGTAGCTGCCCGTGATTGGCAGCAATGAGATACACCCGCTCTGGATTTGGCTCGGTTACGTCGACCGCCATCAGCTCCAACAGCGGCGCCGATTCTTCGAGGCGTAGTTCGCTGAGGTCCTTTACGACCACCAACTCGCGCGAGCCGACGGGTAACCGTTGGACTTTTTTACCTGTGTTCCACTCGCTGTCCGATCCGCCGAGCACGCGCCATACCTCTCGACAATGATAGGTTTTTCCGTCACCCGCGGTGCCGGTCAGGATTTCCGACCTTGGAGGGTCCGACTGGAAGTTCGTCAATAAGCTATCAAGGAATTGCGTAGGCAAAACGAGCGGCTCGATGCGATGCCGGCGAAGCGCTCGCTGAATTGTCTCATCGTACATATTGTCGTTGGTTGGAACGGGACCGTAGTTTCGGAGGAACCGAATCCATCGAGCCGCCTGCGATGATGACATTCACTCCCCCAAAAAACTTGGCATCACATGACTCGCTGCACCATGCGTTATGCGGCCGGAAGATGCGAACCGGCAGCGCCCACCCGGGATGCTTGCGCGTAGTACCGCACGCCTGCAACCGAAAATACAGGGATACGCTTGATTTTGCCCGGAAGCATAGCGGCGTCGAACGCCCACCACGTCACAATTCCCTGTTTGTTCACTTGGTTGGCGGAGTTAGTGCCCGGCCGCGCACTACGGTAACTCGGATCGGACCGATAGATCGAATGCCAATGATCCGGCTGCGGCACTGGGCAGCGGTACGCGTTCTGCCGCCCTTTCGGTGTAATACTCGTCCGTCCGATATTCTTCGCCCATTAAGATCTGAAACCACCGCTCGCGGTCCATGACGACGCGGTATTGCTTCTCGTCCTGGGTACCGCCGATGTACGGCAGGAAAACTTCAATCGGTTTCGAGACCACTTCCGCTTTGGCTCCTATGCGATCCACTCGCCCCGTGCGTTGCTCCAGGGTGCTTGGGTTCCAGCTCAAATCATGATGGATCACGTAGCGGCAGCTCAGGTGCAGATCCACGCCTTCGGCCAGCACGCTCGAAGCCACAAGCACTTCAGGGAAGAATGGCGTGTTGAAAGCGAGCATCAACCTTTGGCGAGTCTCCGGCTTAACACCGCCGTTCGCCAGCCGAACGTTTGGCATGCCGCGGATTTGACTAAGGTCGTCGTCCTGCTCCCGTTGCAGGTCGCCACGAAAGCCGGGCTGCATGCGGTTCAAAGCGTCGAGATATTCGGCTCGTTCGCGGACCGAGCACCTCTTGACGATGAACCTCAAGAAGGCGTCGATCTTTTCACCCAGCGACGCGCCCGACATGTCGCGGGTATCGAATGCCGCTTGTAGGGTGTGCTCGCCCGAGCGCGCATGGATGTCGAAGTAGCGGCCGACGAAGAGAGGCGTCCGCACGAAGCGCCGCACGACATCCTGGATTAGCTCGCCCTCTTCTCCGCTTAATTCGGGATAAGGGGCGAGGCGCCTTGCCAGCAGTCTGTCCAAAGGTTGGCGCATGCCGCCCTCGGTATCGAAGCGCGCCCCAAAGTCCGTCACGACCTTTCGAACGCTCTGATAATCGAGTCCACTCCGTTGCGCCGCGTCATTCCAGAGCTGCCTCTCCATGGCCGCGGACAAATGCCTGACCAGCGCACGTCCGGTTTCCCGGTAGTGGCAAAACACGACCACCTTTTCCCCATGTCGCCAGAGGTCGAGAACGCGCGCGATCAAGGGCGCGATCTTCGGGTGCTGGGCGTAGGCCGCTTCGTCGGGAAGAACAGCCGCGAGCTTCCGAACGTATCGGTTCACACGCTCGTCGGGCTCGGCACGCTTGATTTCCTCCTCGTCGATTTCGGTCCGATTGCGCGTTTCGAGAAAAGCTTCGTAACTTGAGGCCAAGCCCTCGGCAAACGTGGCGCGGCCGCCCTTTTCGCCTTCGCGCACGACCATGGCCTGCGCCCGCGCGGCAAGCAGGAACGGAAGCAAGGCGTCGTCCCCGACCGGAAGGCCGCCGCCGCCGTCGGCCGATAAGGCGATAGCCCGGCCTACCAGCCGCGACCGGCGTGGAATTGTCGTGCCCGGAAGCTTGTTATCACGCAGGTGCCTAATCACCCATTTGTGCAAGGGCACCTCCGCACCCTTCATGTCCTGTCGCGTGCGTTCGAAGGCCCTCAAAACGACTTTAACGCGCTCGGGCTGCATTTCGGGATTTGCTGCGGCCTCGCGCCACCAGTCGTCCGAGGACTGTTTGTTGCTCGGGCCGGCGAAATCGTCTTGACGGAGCGAAAGCCACCGCCTGTCGAGTTCCGCGGCGCTGTGCTGGGCGCGGTCTAAAGCCGCGCCAAGAGTTTTTACCTCCGCATCAAACTTTTCTCTTGTGTAGGGACCCAGCGTCTTCCAAGCCACGCCGCTGAACCTGCCGATGACATTGAGCAGCTCGTGATGCCCGAGTTGAAACGGCGTCGCCGTCAAAAACATCATGCGTTCGAACGCCCCGTCCAGCGCGCCCGTGATCGCGCCCGCATCCTCCCGCGCGTCATCGGTCACAAAAAGGGAAGCGAGGCGCGTGGCCGGATTTTTCAAATGATGCGCTTCGTCGAGGATCAGAAGCGGCGATCGGAATCTCGCCTTTGCGAGCGTCGATGGCCACATGGCAAGGAGCGCCGTGTTGACCGCATGGCGCGTTATTTCCAAGCGCTCGTCAATCGTGGCCGACTCGCGGGCGGGGAGACGCCTCAGGCACTCGCGCAGCTCGGTAACGTCGATATCGGCGGAATCGAGTACCGTTTGGATCGCGTCCGGTATTGGATCATCTTTAAGCGGCGCCTCGGGATAATGGCTGTTGATCACGCTGCGCCATTCCCGGTTTGGTATGCGGAGGAGCTTGGCGAACAGCTCGGGATCGTTGTACGAGGATTTTGTTCGGATCAACGCCGCCGCGAACCGCGGCAGCGCATCGCGTCTTTCGCCGAGATGCAAGCCAAGGATTGCACGCTTGATGAGCGCTAGACGCACCCAATGATCAATATTCCGCACGTGGAACGCCCCATGCTTGAGAAAAATAATGTGGGGACGGTTCCTCGCGTCCTTTTCGATTAGCCGGAAGAAATCGAGCGCGGAATCCGTCGGCTCAGCGCGAAGCGCTTTGTCGGCGGAAAGCTTGACCGCGAGGTCCTTGAACAGCGCGAAATCGCGCGGCCATTTCTCATGCAGGGACGAGGGCACCATGACGACGACAGGCCGCCGCCCGCGATCGGCGAGGGCGGTGACTAGGGCCACGCCGAGCGCCACGAATGTCTTGCCCATGCCGACCTCGTCCGCCAGCACGATTCCAGGCTGAGTACTAAGGCGGCGCAAAATCTCCGCGATTGTGCGAAGCTGGCGAAGCGCGTCGGCGTCGCTGATGCGGTCATTCTTGAGATCGAGACGCGCGCCGAGGCGGCCGATGTCGATGGGCCAAGTCACGCCAAAAGCTCCTCGAAAGACGCCTTGACGTAGTTGGCGAGGCTCGCGGGCGCGGGCGCCTGCAGGGCAAGCCGATGCAGTGCCTGCAGCGTCTCGTTCACGTGCGGACGAATGTCGCGGTCGCGCAACGGCGCGCACGGTTGCCAATCGATGCCCCGAAGCGTCGCTGCAACTTCGGCGATCATGAACGCCGCGCCATCGGGATCATCGACGGCGAGGCGTTTGGCGAGGGCGATCGGTCCGATCGGTCCGTGCAACCGCCACCGCAGCGCTTCGACGGAGGCCATGGGTTGCTGCAAGCGCGCCCGCATGCCTTCGAGGGCCTGCGCTACGCGGCGCATGCGGCGCAACAAGAACTGACTGGTATCGACCTTCTTGTGGGGATCGACTTCAACGTCCGTGCCGGAATCGCCTTTGCTCTCGCGGCGCTTGAGGATGCCGAGCACGACCTCGTGCAGCGGGTGAGCCGAGGTCAATATCTGGATAAGTTCGGCGAGCGAAAGATTTCCGAGCTCGTCGGGAGGCGGCAAGGCCGAAGTGTCGGCGACATTGACAACCCAGGGTGCGCGGCATTCGCGGCTTGCGTCGTCCTGCCAGCAAACCTCGAGCGCGCTGGGCGGCCGCCCGAATTCCCATGGGACGGCAACAGTCTTTGGTCGGCCGCGAGCAAGCCAGCCCTTGCTGTCAAGGAGCGACGGACCTTCTTTGAATACGACTTCGAAAGCCTTGGGCGCATTGGCACCGATTTCGAGTTCTAAACGCGGGCCTTCCGCATCGAGACAGAAAAGCGCGAGACCGAAAGCGGCCGGCAAGGCCGGGATATCCGAAAGGTCTCCGGAGTTGATCGCTCCGCCACCGAGGAATTGGACATCATCGAGATTGTCGAGTTCCGTGTCCTCGGGCCAGGATTGAGCGGAGGCCCTGCCGAAGCGCGATCGGCAATCGTGGATGAGGTAAGCCAGGTTCAATTCGATGTTGTGCCGTGGATGCAAGCCAAGCCCGGCCGCGGTGAAATTGCTCGAACCCAGCATGTAAAGCGCTCGCCCTTCGCGCTCTAGCCAGATGGACTTGGCATGAAGGGGCCGCTCTTCCTCCTTGCCGTCTATCTCGATCCGCTGGCGGACGATCGAGAATGCATGCTCAAGCGACGGGTGCGAGGATGTCTTGAGCGCACCAGGGGCGTCGATCTGCACGGTGCCGTCCGGCAAAGTTCGTCCGGGTGCTGCGATGCAGATGCGCCTCGCACCGCGGGTCGTGAGAAGGCCGGCAAAGGCCGCCGCCGTCGCGCTGGCCTTTTCGTCTTCGTCGAAGAAAGGGCTTAACGCCCACGCCCGATCGGGACGAGGTCCCGGCCACAGCGCCCGCAACCGATCAATGACGTTGTCGCCGTCCGGAACCAGTGGAACGAGGACGCATTCAGCCTCCGCCCGCCCGGCGATCGGCAGCGAACGCGCGCGCTGCTCGATCGAGGAAAGAAAGTCGGCCAAAACCGCTTGCGGCCCGGCTTCGGTGCGGGCAAAACCGGGCGCGAAACGGCGCACGCGATGGAGGAATGCGACGCATTCGGCGAGCACGTCCGGTGCCGGATTTTCATCCTCGCTAAAGTCCAACGCGGCCATCACTTCCTGGTTTCGCCGGTAAGCCGGTTCCGAGAGATTGGCTGAGCCGATCAGAAGCCGGACGCGTCGCTCCCATGCCAGCAGTGTCAATTTGGCGTGCAGCACGCCGCCCGATGGGAGCGTGACCGGCAGCATGTGCCAACGCAGGCTGCGATCCGGCGCCGCGTGCGCGCGGTCCACCAGCACGCAAGCAAAGCACTGCGCCAGCTTCTCCTCGCGCTCGATGAGATAGGCTTTCGCAGTCTCGTTGGGGTTGCTCTGAATTGACAGGAACCGCGCGAGGCATTGCTCTTCAAATAATTCCGCATCGAACGTGTAGCTCGTGGTTACGCATCCGAGCGGGCGGCCGAAGTCGTCCTCGCCGCGCCAAAGGTCGAGGAGGCGCATGCGGACCTGGTCGGCCAGCGAGGCGCGGGAGGCAATCATCGCAGAGCCCCGAGGTCGCCGAGGAACCTTGAAAAGGTCGGTGTCCGGTACTCATGCACATAACCGCCGTGCTTGTCGGGCGGCTCCGGCAACACATAGCCCGCCCGCACGACGACCTTGCCGTGCAGGCCGCGCTCGAACCAGATGCGCTTCCCATTCGGCGCCTTGTTCCCCTGAACATGCTCGTGATGGGCAAGGACGGCGTTGAACAAATCCGGGCCGGAGCGAACCGCATCGAAATGCTCGACAGTTTGCTCAAGCCCGTTCTGGTCGCGCTCCCACTCCAGCAGCGTCGGATGGGAACGTATCCGCGCGAGGCTGGGGCCGAGGGCTGCGAGCGCTGTCTTCGCCGCCCTTGTTGACGCGAAGCTGTCGGCATCCACCTGCGCGCCGCCGTTGATCGCGGCGCAATGGCGCAAGCCGTCGAACGCGTCGGTAATCGCGCGTCCGAACGTTTCGTAGGCGTCGATAGCCGTGAGCAACTGTTTGAGATCCGCGGGAGCGCCGCCGCTCAGTTTGCGGAGAAAGGGGGCTTCATCCTTGCGCTTGCTGACGCCGCCTTCGGCGATCAGTGCATCTTTGAGGTGCGCGACCATATCGACTTGCCCTGCGCGCAACAGAATGCGTTCGAGCAAAAACTTTCGCTCGCTCCGGCCGGGCGCGAGAGGATCAAGCCGCCGAGCGATGTCCTGCCAAAATTCTCCCGATTGCGGCGTCGTATGGCTTTTCTCCAAACCCTGCACGACCGCGCGCCGGAGCCTCTCTCGGAAGGGATGCCGGGGCGCATCGATAAATCCGGCAAGGTCTTGATCCCTGGCCCAGGCGGTGAGGAGTTCGTAGCCGCCGTCATCGAGACGCCCGTCCTCGGTGAGAATGCCGATTGCGACCGCAAGGCGGCGAAAGACGCCGGTGAAGCCGAACGCCGTGGGGGTCTTAAGATAAGACGTTGCGTTGACCGGCCGATGCGTTCGCAAAGCGCGGCGCACCTTCCGCATGCCGGGAACGCCCGAGGCTTCGCGCGACGAATCCTCCGCGCGCACAAAGGCCTCGACGACAAACCATCCCCAGACCAGCCAGGGTGGCGTGATCTCGTCCGCGGCCACCACGTCGGTGTCCCAATCCTCGCAGACGCAGGTGCCTACGGCCATGGCGGTCACAGGCCGCGGATTGCCCATGCGGACCGTGACGGCAGGCAACAGACGATCGGCCAGCCGTTCGTATCCGGGTTGTAGACCCAGCGGGTCGACACTGCCTTCCCCCTCCTCGGAGGGATCGAATTCAGAGCAGAAGGGCGCTCGCAGCATGAACGGCTCGTCGGATAAACGGGATGAAAATCATGTGGCCTGAAGGGCGATGGCCTCCGCGTGGGCGAAGAGATTGAGTCGGCGCAGGTCGTCGATCTTCGTCCATGCGCCGTCGAGAAGTGCGGCGCCGTGCACGACGAGCGCGAGGCATTGTGCCCGGCCGACGGCGACGTTGAAACGGTTGGGGTTGAATAGAAACTCCGTGCCGCGCGGCGCCTCCACGCCCTTCGAGGTCGTCATTGAGACGATGACGACAGCGGCTTCCTGGCCCTGAAACTTGTCCACGGTGCCGACCTGCGCGCCGTGCGGCAGGAGCTGCTTGAGGAGGTTCACTTGCAGGTTGTAGGGCGCGACGATCAAGATATCCTCAAGCGTAATCGGTGCTTCCCGCCCGTCGCGAACGATCCTGTGTGTCTGAAGTTCGGCGACAAGGCGCACGATAGCGTCGGCCTCGGCGCGGCTCGACTGCGTGTAGCCGTCATGCACAATCGGGACGAAGGAGAGCCCAGCAGGGCGAAGCGCGCCATTGGCGCCAGGGCGAATTACGAGCCGCCGGTTCGCGGTGACTGGATGGGCCTCAAGGCGGCCGTCGTAGATGGCCTCGGAAATGAAGGCGCACAGCGCCGGATGCAGGCGGTATGTTTCGTTCAGAAGAATGCCGCGGTCCTCGGGCACAGTGGCATTGTCCTCAAGCAGATACTCAAGACTGGATAGACCCGTCTCGCCGGGATGTACGCCTTGCACAGGCTGCGGGAGCTGCATCTGGTCGCCGACAAGCACGATGTTGCGGCTGCGCCCGCCATCGCAACGAGGTTGCCGAGCGACACCTGGCCTGCTTCATCGACGAACAGATAGTCATACGCCCCCCGCTGATCGTCACGGGAGAAATGAAACACCGTGCCGCCGACAAGCCGATGCTGAGGCGACACGTCCTTGAAGTCGAACACCGTCGTAATGTTGCGTCCGTTAAATTCGGTGTCGGAATCGCCCTCATTGCCCTTCTTTGCGCCGCTGAAATCGGAATCCGGTCTCGGCGGCTCGCTCCTCGATCTCACTGAGCAGTTTGGTGACGGCCTTATGCGAGTTTGAGGAAATGCCGACGCGCTTGCCGGCCCGCAGGAGCGCGACGACAGCTTGTGCTGCGGTGTAGGTCTTGCCGGTGCCAGGCGGTCCCTGAATGAAGAGGCAGCTGCGATCGAGGTCCATGACGGCGCGGATGACGGCGTCGGTCAGCGGCTCGCCCGGATTGCGAATAGGTTGGCCAGGCGCGCGTCCCTTGAGGCGCGGCGGCCGGCGCATGAGGATGTCGATCAAGGCCTGATCGGCTTCGTTCGCTCCGCGGACGAAGCGTTCCGCAAACGCAATGACGGCCTCGGGCACATTTTGCAGATTGATTGGCGCGGGAACGAGGCTGAAGCGCTCGGGCATGTCGGCGGCGT
The DNA here is from genome assembly GCA_963807015.1 of uncultured Alphaproteobacteria bacterium. Taxonomy (GTDB): domain Bacteria; phylum Pseudomonadota; class Alphaproteobacteria; order Rhizobiales; family Xanthobacteraceae; genus JAJPKK01. The sequence continues at coordinate 48,409 of CAWEAS010000001.1, forward strand.
TGAGGCCGCGACGCAGAACGAGCCGACCGTCTTCCGCAGACAACTCGACAATCGTCCCCGCACGGCCGAGCGTCTCGGCGAAACGCGGCGTATCGCCGACTTTAAGCTTTGTATCTTGCGGCGGGAAGACGTAGGCCGTATTGAACGACCGCTTGACCTGAACCGGAGGCCTGGCGGTGTCGAGCTGAACCCCGCCGAGACTTTCGGCATCCTCGACAAGTTCATCTTCGGACCAAGCCTGCCGCTCGAACAAGGCCCACCAGCCCGGCTTTTGGGAGCGCTGGTGGAACCAAAGCAGCTCGGCGATGAGATCCCTTACGTGAGCGTCGCCGTAGCCAGAGGCGCGCACACTTGCGGCGAGAGCGTGCTTGCGTACTTCAAGCGCAGCGCGGTCGGCCGACTGCTCGCGGTTTTCGGCGGCCGTGTCGTCGACGATTGCGAGATTGACGCCGGGCGGGCGCAGCCCCTCAAGCCAGTCCCGCAATTGCGCCGTCGATATGCAGTCGTCCCTGTTGTAGCTCGCGATGGAGTCGAGGATCACATGGTCCTTCGTGACGCACCATCGTTCATATTCGACGATGCTGTCGGACGCAGTCGTGACCTCGCCTGTCCTTTCGCGCCAATAAAGGGCCTCAAGGTCTTTAAGGGAGTAGCTCTCGGTCGAGGCCCGGAGCGCCTGGACCACGACGCGGTAGAGATCGACGAAGCGGCGCTCGCGCAAGAGCTGGTCGAGCTCCGCCTCCATCATCGCGTGGCGCATGGCGAGGCGTTTGAGCGCCGTGGGCTCATAGGCGGCATAGTGATAAATATGCGCGCCGGGATGACGCCGGATTTGATCGCCGAAGAGGCGCATCATGCTTTCGAACGCCGCCTTCTCCTCCGCTGGGCTGTGCGCCCAGACAGGACGGAATTCGGCATCCGTTGCGCCGCCCAAGCGCCCATAGATGCCGAAAAGATATTCGAGTTCCTCGCCCGCGAGTGGGTCGCCTTCCATGTCGAAGAAGATGTCGCCGTGGTCGGGCGCGGGCAGCATGGCGAAGCCGCGGCCGCGCGAGCGCGGCAACAATTCGAAGGCGTGTTTGCCGGTCTTCCGGGCCTCAAGCTGGAGCCGCGCCTGGGTCGAGAGCTTGACGACGGTCTCAGCGCCCATCCCGTCCACTTTCGTGCCCAGTGGAAGCGCCGCCAGCGCCGATAGGGTTTGAAACCCGGCCGCAGCCAGCTTCACGACCTGCGCGCCGCTCACGCCGGCCACGAAGAATGGACTGTCGGCCTTCCGCCATTCCTCTTCACACCGGGCCTTGTAGTCGCAGTGCCTGCACGCTGCGCAGGGTCGAGGCTTGGTCACGCGCGCTTCGTTGGCGACGAAGCGCTCGAAGGTGCGCATGAGCCGCTTGAGGATGTAGCGGGTGCGGCGAAGGTCGAAACTTTCGGGCTCGCCGACCGCGACATGGATCGTGCCTTCCTGCACGGGAAGGCCATACAGCGCTTCGAGCAATTCGGCGTAGACCCCGAGCTGGAGAAGATACTCGCCCTTGGCTTTACGCGACAGCTTGGCGTCCTCGGGCGCGAAGCCGATCGCTGGCGCCACCCCGGTCCGCACAAGAAAATCCGGATAGCCGAGCCACGCGTCTTTGGTCAAAGCGCCATGATAGATCAGCGCAGCCCCACGCTCGATCGCTTCGCGCGTTAGGCGCGCACGTTCGGCGAGACTGCCGTCCGATGGAATGCGCTCGGCGCGGCCATACAGCTTTTCGAGACGCGCAAGAACCGCGGCCTCGTGCTCGAAACCTTTGTCACGGATCAGCTGCAAGGTCGCATCCGTCTCCTCTCCCGGCTTGATCCCGGCGAGCGACAAGGCTGCTTGGTGCGGGCAGCCCAGAAAGTCGTTGAGACGTGAGGCGGAGAGCGGGTGCATGGCGCGGTGCACGATAAGGGTGTGGTGCGACAGAATCGGACGTAGCCCTCCGGCTAAGATGCTTTCTTGTTGTCGAGGGTATAGGTGACACGCAGCGGTGCTTGGTCCAGGATTTCCTCGATCTGGGGAAACACGTCGCAAATGGTGTCGCGCATGCGCTCGACGGTGCGGCGCGCGCAGCCCGCCACGCGGCACATGTCGTCGAGGGTCAAACCCTCGGCGCTGCTCGCCAATGCGCGCGCTAACTCAAGAATTTTCCGGGTCCGATCGTGCCGCATGGCAGTTGCGTCCGGTTGTGACGTGGCACGGTAGCAAGATTGACGCTGCCGGTCACCGAGCCGGCAAAACAGTCAACTGGTTCAGAGGCATACGGACATGCCGGATATGAATGACGAACACGAAAGGCCGCACCACGGGGCGGACACGAAGAAGGTGCCCATGACGGGCACCAGCATTGCGAGCGCGAACACTATGGTCCTCACGAGCAGCATGAGCATCACCACCACGAAACTCTAGAAGCTCGGGGTTCAGGGTATTGTCATCGAATCCCAGCCCGGAAATCGTCGTCCGCCACGCGATCAAGCAAGGCGGGCTTCAACCCCGACACGCCCTGCATCATCGTGTTCAAGGTCGCGGGGCGAACCGAAGCGCGAAGTGGAAGGAATAGCGAAATCAGAATTCGTTCAGCCTCGTCAGCCGACTTTTTTCAGTGGCCAGCTAGCCCTTCGTTGCGTCAAAAGCTTCCAATAGCCGATCGGTCCACTTGTCGGTCAGGCGAACCGTTTTACAGGTATCACTGGCAGCCCGTGCGGTAGATGCAAAATCGTTCGCGTGTGCTAGGTGATCACGAAGAGCTTGGATTTTCTTGAGATCGCGTTCAAATTCGCCCTTTCCGAAGGCGAACCGTGGGCTTTTTCTGATGATCGTGATCTTATCGGCCAATTGCGTAAATAGTAGCGCTTCGACAAAATCATCATCCCGCTGCGCTTTATCAATTTCTGCTTTGAGCTTTTGCTGTCGATCATCCGTAAGTCGATGGAGCCATCCTTGCCCACCCTCGAACTCCCGCCGAATAAGTTCGGCCATGATGATTTCGAGATACGTAACAATACCAAAAAGTGCAGCGCGCACCGGGAGACGTTGCAGGTCCGATAAACTCACAAGTCCACTGATCTCACAGCCGGAGACTATTAGTCGGCATTTTTTATGATCAGCCTCCCTAACGAACGTAAGAATACCTGCGTCTGCACCTATGAGATTTTCCTCCGATAGTGGGCGCATGATCTCTGCGACTGGTCTATCGCTCACTTTCTCTTGCGTAAAGGGTGCAATTTCAAGAAGCCCAACAATCCGATGAGTTGCTGAATCCAACACTGGCAAAAAATCGAAGTTCGTCCGGCGATTACGCTCCACAACAGACAGAAGCGATTCGGATAAATCGCAAATTTCAAAGTGCGCGCGTTTGGTTGCAATCAGGTCGACCGTGAGGCCGCTCTGGAAGGAACCAATGAGGGAAAGAGGATCCTTGCCAATCGAATAACTCGCCCAAGGAACTTGGCGAATTTTCTCCAAATTGATCATCGCACGGCTCGCTTCGGAAGTGTGCGCGACGGCAGACAGGCGATGATCACCGGCGGGATCCAGTCATCCGACAGTTCCTCTGGCCCAGCAAGTGTACCTTGCTACGTCGGATGTGAACTCGCTCCGAACCGTGACCCCTCCAAGAAAATTTTCAAGTTCATCGTTTTTTTGCATTAATCAGCCTCCCGATGGGTCCCAGTCGGCGGCGATCATGACCCCTCTTGGCGACCCGAAAATACAAGAAGAGGCTAATGCATTGGGCTTTGTCGGCGCGAGGGTCATTGTTCGGGGCCTTTTCACAATGGGCAGAGCGAGCGGACCGAACGCGGCGCCGCTGGCCATGCGCGCGTTCGAAGCGCCGGCCATCCGCGTTCCAGACCGCCGGCTTCTTCCAATTTGCGACGCTCGTGCGCTGGCGCTCCGCATGCGGACCCCATCGGCCATCCGCTGCCCACTTGCGAAAGTTGTTCTGTTGTTCGGCGTGGCAGTGGTCACAGCCGGGGCTTGCGTGCTGGCAGCCAATCCACGGGTTGAAGGTGCTATCGGTCCATTCGATCTTGCTGGTGTCAGCCATGTTTCATGCAGCCGGGCGAATCGCGCGCTCTTCGGAACCCGCGTTCATTTTAGCATGAGGATCTATATGACTGCGGGCGTGCGGCGTGCTGCCTCTGCAGCGAGTTGAAATTGCCACCCAAATTGCCACCCGACTGCTTAAAACATGCTGGTACGAGACGGCACGCTTGCGCGGGCCGACCGTTGAAATTTCAGACGAAAACCGACATGACGTGACGAGCTGGGACAGGCTGTTACGGCCTATTTAGTATTTCAAGACCGGTGCCTTAAACCACTCGGCCACCCTTCCCGAATCGCAGATTATAGGGCTGCCACCCTGGGCGCCATTGGCGACAATGGTAGCCACTGCGGCGCTGACCACGGCCAGTCTTTTTTTTGCTGCATTTGGCACGCCAATTAGGCAGAGTTTCCGTTTCGACGGAATCCGGGTAGTGTCTTGCAGATCTGACGGTTTCTGCCAGCCGCATCGTGAACTGGCGCATGGGGTGACCGCAGCAGAGCACAGTTTGGACCGGTGAGGTTCAAGTGGGCAGCTTTGCCGGGGTTTGATGGGGTCCGCAGAGCTTATGAGAGCGGGGAAGGGCGCCGCAGGTTCCGGCCGCGCATTGGTGTGCGCGCTCGCGGTAGTTTGCGCCCTGCTTGCCGGTTGCTCGGGTCCCAATTTATTAGGCCGCCTCGATCCGCGCTACGGCGTTTCGTCGAGCGCGCGCGTCATTCCGCCGGGCGAGCCGATCCCGAAGGGCGGGGGAACGTACCGGGTCGGTCAGCCATACACGGTCGCGGGACGTACCTACGTCCCATCCGAAAATCCTCATTACCGTGCCGAGGGTGTGGCATCATGGTACGGCGAGGACTTCCACGGCCGTCTCACCGCGAACGGCGAAATCTTTGACATGAACTCGCTTTCGGCGGCCCATACCACCTTGCCGCTGCCGAGCTACGTGCGGGTCACCAACATCTCCAACGGACGTTCGATCATTGTGCGCGTCAATGATCGCGGGCCCTATCACTCCGATCGCGTCATCGATGTTTCGATACGCGCCGCACAGCTACTCGGCTTCTATGGCAGCGGACTGGCGCCGGTGCGGGTCGAATATGTGGGCACGGCGCCCCTCGAAGGCTCCGACGACATCATGCTTGCGTCGACGCTGCGCAACGGTGGGCCGGCGCCGGCCCCGCCAACCGTGCGCATCGCCTCAGCAAAGCCCTTCGTCCCCGAACTGCCGTCGCGGCCGGGGATCGCGCACAACGTTCCAATTCCGGAGGATCGACCCTATTCTTTGGGCGAGGGGCAGATTGCCTCCAATTATCGGCCCGGCATGGGCACAAATGTCGCGCGCACGGCGCCACCCGATCGGCCGATTGCATTCGATGGCCAATCGTCGTTGCGCGGGACAGCTTCGGCGTTTGCGCCTCCGCCCCCTGATTTTCCGCGCGGCGACGCCGTCGCGCCGTCGCTCGGTATGCGCGGCCTTTATTGAGAGCGCGCGAACGGTGGCGCGAAGCGGCCACGTTGCGTCCGGTAGAGCGACTTGATATTCAGTGAGCGAGTGCGACCCTGATGTTGCGGGGTGAGCGGCTTGACGCGACGACGAGTGTGGCTTTTCGAATAGTCATCAGCCGCAGCGATCAAGTTTGGGGCGTGAACTGGTGCATTTCGACCGGTCCACGCGTTTTCGGCGAGGGACATTGTGCGCAAGCGCGATGCGAATGATTTGCATCAGGCTAAGTCCATTACTTGGCGCGAAGCCGTAACGTTGCGGCGCGTTGCTATCGCGCTGACGATTGCCGCGGGCGTTGCGACCGCGACCGCTGCGCCGAACGGGATCGGGCTCATCGGCGGCAAGGGCAGCAGCGACATCTCCACGCCGGCGCCATACGCCATCCTGATGGATGTCGACAGCGGTACTGTTCTGTTCGAGAAGAGCGCCGACACGCCCACGCCGCCGTCCAGCATGGCGAAGCTGATGACGACTGAGATCGTGTTCAACGAGATCAAAGCGAACAGGGTCAAGCTCACCGACGAATTCATCATCAGTGAGGACGCGTGGCGGCGGGGAGGAGCCCCGTCGCACACATCGAGCATGTTCGCGCCAATCCACAGCCGCGTGCGCGTCGAAGACCTGCTTCGCGGCGCACTTATCGTGTCCGGCAATGATGCCTGCATTGCTCTTGCCGAGGGCATCGCAGGAAACGAGCCGGCCTTCGTCGAGATGATGAACAAGCGGGCTCGCGAACTTGGCATGATGAGGTCTTACTTCACCAATGCCACCGGCCTGCCGGATGCCGCTCAGAAAGTGACTGTCCGCGAACTCGCCCGCCTCGCCCGCCACATCATTCGGACCTATCCGGATTTCTACAGCTTATACGGCGAACACGAGTTCACGTGGAACAAGATCCGCCAGCAGAACCGCAATCCGCTGCTGAACATGAATATCGGCGCGGACGGCCTCAAGACCGGGTTCACCCAGGACGGCGGCTACGGCATGGTCGGTTCGGCGATCCAGAGCGGCACCCGCCTGCTGGTGGTCGTCAACGGACTCAGATCGGAAAAGGATCGTGGCGACGAAGCGAAGCGTCTGCTGGAATACGGCTTCCACAGCTTCAACTCCAAGAAGCTGTTCGACGAAGGGCAGATCCTTGGGTACGCGAAGCTTTACGGTGGCGCCTCGTGGTCCGTGCCTTTGGTCAGCGAGGGGCCGGTTGCCATTCTGCTGCCGCGCTCCGGAGGCGAACGCGTTGCAGCCAAGATCGTGTACTCGGGTCCGGTGCCGGCACCCGTGAAGCAGGGGCAGCGCATCGCTACGCTCAATGTGATGCGTGGCGAGAGCGTGATCGCGGAAGTCCCTCTCTACGCCGCCGAAAGCATCGAGCAGGGGAACCTGCCGCGGCGCGCGCTCGACGCCGCGACCGAATTGGTCATCAGCCTGCTTCGGTTCGGCACCAAGAAGACATGACCCGCTCGCCGGATTTGTTTGATAGTGTGGCGAGCCAGCAGCGGGCACTGGATTAGCGTCCGTGACCTAACCACATGAGACGTGTTGCAACCGGCCATCCTGATGCGCGGACACTTGATCACGTTTGAAGGCGGCGAGGGCGCAGGCAAATCCACCCAGGTTGCCGCGCTCGCGAAAAGGCTGAGCGGAATGGGCATTGCGACCGTCGCGACGCGCGAGCCTGGTGGTTCGCCGGGCGCCGAGATCATCCGCAAGATCCTATTGTCGGGGGCAGCCAAGACGCTCGGTCCAGACGGCGAGGCAGTCTTGTTTGCGGCCGCTCGTGCCGACCATATCGAGGCGCTCCTCAAGCCGGCGCTCGCCGCCGGCAAGTGGATCATTTGCGACCGCTACATCAACTCGACGCGGGTTTACCAGGGCGCAGTCGGCAAGGTCGGCGACGCTTTCATCAAAGGACTAGAAAAGCTCACCGTCGGAGACGTATTGCCGGAACTCACGTTCATCCTCGACGTGCCGGCCAACGTCGGCCTTGCCCGCGCCCACGAGCGCCGCGGCAACGGCAGCACCGATCGCTTCGAAAGCCAGGACCTGGGGTTTCACGAGGCGCTCAACGCCGCGTTTCGCGATATCGCCAAGAACGAGCCGGAGCGCTGTGTGCTGATCGACAGCAACCGTCCGGCCGACGTGGTTGCGGCCGATATCTGGCGCATCGTGCGCAAGCGGCTCTCGCCCGAAAACGCGCCGTTGACGTTCGAGGAACTGGTGCGGTGAGCCGCGCCGAGGATGCGGATCAAGTCAGGCCACCGCGCGAAACCCTGGAACTGTTTGGTCATCACGCCGCCGAGCAGGAATTCCTTACCGCGTACCGCTCCGGCCGCACACCTCATGCTTGGCTGATCGGCGGGGAAATTGGGATCGGCAAGGCGACGCTCGTCTACCGGATGGCGCGGTTTGTGCTCGCCCATCCTGATCCCACGCGAGCGGAGGTGAACGAAGCGACTTCGCTCGCGCTCGCACCCGATCACCCGACCGTGCGGCGTGTCGCCGGCAACGCTCACAGCGACCTTCTGGTTCTTGAGCGCGCGGCAGGCGACAGCGGCAAGCTGCGCACTGTCATCACCGTTGATCAGGTTCGTCGATTGACGAGCTTCTTCGGATCGACTGCGGGGGAGGGCGGCTGGCGCGTCGCGATCGTCGACAGCGCCGACGAACTCAAATATCCCGAAGCCTCCAACGCATTGTTGAAGATGCTGGAAGAGCCCCCGACACGGTCGCTGTTTCTGGTGGTGAGCCACGCGCCCGGCCGGCTTCTACCGACTATCCGTTCGCGCTGCCGACGCCTGTCACTCAAGCCCCTTGCGCAGGACGATGTGGGGCGCGCGGCCGCCGCAGCCCTCAACCGCGATCCGGCCGATCCGACGATCGTCAAGGCCGCCGCCGCTGCGCGCGGCAGCGTTGCCCGCGCCGTCGCCCTCGCTGGCGGCCCGGTGCTGGCGCTGCGCGAGAAGGTCGCCGCGCTGCTTGCCGCGCTGCCGGCAACCGATCCGACTGCGCTTCATGCGCTTGGCGACGAACTCGATCGCGATCGTGGCCTGCTTGACGTCTTTGCTGGCGCCGTTCGCGACTGGCTTTCAGGTCGTCTCGACGTCGAGAGCAACTTGGCGCGCCTTGCCGCCGCGGCCGAGGTGTGGGAGCGCTTCAACCGCTCGGCTCGCGACGTCGAGGTCTACAATCTCGAACGCAAGCCGTTGGTTTTTGCCGTTTTCGGCCAGCTTGCGGAGGCATCCCGCGGTTGATAACTATCGCCAGTCGGCGGGAATAAGAGGGCAGGGGCGGGGACGCGCATTTTCAATCGTCCCGGCCCCTGTTCTTTTTGTCGACGCAGCCGACACACCGGAACCCGTGCTCAATGGCAGACAAGCCACGCTTCTACATCACGACCGCGATTTCCTATCCGAACGGTCCGCCTCATATGGGTCATGCCTATGAGGCCATCGCGACCGATGCAATCGCGCGCTTCATGCGGCTTGACGGCTACGACGTGCTCTTCCTGACGGGCGTCGACGAGCACGGCATCAAGATGCTGCAGACGGCGGGCCGGGCCGGGATCACGCCGCGCGAACTTACCGACCGCAATGTGCCGCTCTTTCGCTCGATGGTGGAGCGCCTCAACTGCTCCAATGACGATTTCATCCGCACGACGGAGGAGCGTCACTATCGCGCTTCGCAGGCCATCTGGGAGCGCATGCAGGCGGCCGGGGACATCTATCTCTCGAAATACACCGGGTGGTATTCGGTGCGTGACGAGGCCTATTACGACGAGGGCGAGACGCGCCTCGACGATAAGGGCACGCGGATCGGACCGCAGGGCACGCCTGTCGAATGGGTCGAGGAAGAGACCTATTTCTTCAAATTGTCCGCGTACCAGGACAAGCTTCTCGCGCTCTACCGCGACGTGCCCGACTTCGTTCTGCCCAGGGAACGCATGAACGAGGTCGCAAGCTTCGTGCGCGGCGGACTCAAGGATCTGTCGATCTCGCGCACCACCTTCACATGGGGCGTCCCGGTGCCGGATGATCCCAAGCACATCATGTATGTGTGGGTCGATGCGCTCACGAACTACATCACGGCCGTCGGCTATCCTGATATCAACGGCGAAAAGTTTCGCCGATATTGGCCGGCCGACCTCCACGTGATCGGCAAGGACATCGTGCGGTTTCACGCCGTCTATTGGCCGGCATTCCTGATGTCGGCGGGCGTCGCCGTCCCCCGCCACATCTTCAGTCACGGCTTCCTCTTCAACCGCGGCGAGAAAATGTCGAAGTCGGTCGGCAACGTCATCGATCCGATGGCGCTCGCGGACACTTATGGCGTGGACCAGTTCCGTTATTTCCTCTTGCGCGAAGTACCCTTCGGCCAGGACGGCAACTACAGTCATGAGGCCATCGTCGCGCGCATCAACGCCGATCTTGCCAACGATCTCGGCAATCTCGCGCAACGTTCGTTGTCGATCATTGCCCGCGGGCTTGGCGGCAAGCTGCCGTGGCCGGGAGAATTCAGCGCGGCTGATCAAGCTCTGCTGGCGTTGGCCGATGCGATGATCGGCAAGGCGCGCGAGGCGATGAAGACGAGGCAGCTCCATCAGGTGCTCAACGCGGTCTGGGCAGTCGTTGCAGAAGCCAATCGCTATTTTGCCGGCGAGGCGCCGTGGGCGCTCGCCAAGACCGACCCGGTACGGCAAGGCACGGTGCTTTACGTCACCGCGGAGGCCATTCGGCAGGTCGCGATCCTGGCGCAGCCGTTCATGCCACAGGCCGCGTCGCGCCTTCTCGATCTGATCGCGATCCCATCGGAAAAGCGCGACTTCGCCGCGCTCGCGGAACGGATTGCGGCCGGCGTCGCATTGCCGTCGCCGACGCCAGTATTCCCGCGCTATGTCGAGCCGGCGACGGAGGCCGCCCATTGAGCGTGCTCGTCGACAGCCATTGTCATCTCGACTTTCCCGACTTCGCCGATGACCTGACCGCGATCGTGGACCGCGCCGAAGCGGCCGGGATCGCTCGTATTGTGTCGATTTCGACGCGGGTCGCGAAGTTCGACAACCTGCTGGGAATCGCAGAGCGGTTCCCCAACGTCTACAGCTCGATAGGTACGCATCCTCATTACGCTCATGAGGAGCCGGACGTGACCGCGGCGGACCTGGTATCGCGGACTCGGCATCCCAAGGTCGTGGCGATCGGCGAGGCCGGGCTCGATTATCATTACGACTTCAGCCCGCGCGACACCCAGCTCGCGGGTTTCCGCCGCCATATCGCCGCCGCGCGCGAAACCGGGCTGCCGCTTGTCATCCATACGCGCGAGGCCGACGCGGATGCGGGCCGCGTGCTCACGGAGGAGATGGGGCAGGGCGCCTTCCCGGCGGTCTTGCACTGCTATACCGGCGGCCGCGAGCTTGCCATGCGCGCCATCGACCTTGGCCTCTATATCTCGTTCACGGGCATCCTCACCTTCAAGAAATCCGAGGATCTCCGCGCGATCGCAGCGGAATTGCCGATTGACCGCATCCTGGTCGAAACCGACGCGCCCTATCTTGCCCCCGGCAAGTACCGCGGCAAGCGCAATGAGCCGGCCTACGTGACCGAAACGGCAGCGACGCTCGCGGCGCTGCATAGCGTTACGCAAGACGAAATCGCGCGCCAGACGACGGAGAATTTCTTCCGGCTGTTCAGCAAGGTGCCGCGGACTGCCGACGCATGACGCTCTCCGTCACGATCCTTGGATGCGGGTTTTCTGGCGGGGTGCCTCGGCCAGGGCTCGGGTGGGGCCGGTGCAATCCCAAGAACCCGAAGAACCGGCGGCGGCGCTGCTCCATCCTGGTCAATCGCAACGGAACAGACGGTGAGAGGACGAGCGTCCTCGTCGACACCTCGCCGGACCTGCGCGAGCAACTCCTCGACGCGGGCGTCAACTGGGTGGATGGCGTGCTCTACACCCATGAGCACGCCGACCATACTCATGGCATTGACGACCTGCGCGGCCTTTTCATCGGCGCCCGCCAGCGCGTCGAGACCTATTCCGATGAAGCCACCTGGAAAATGCTGTGGTCGCGCTTCGGCTATTGTTTCGTGACCCCGCCAGGCAGCCAATATCCGCCGATCCTCAACCGCCATGCCATTGGGCCCGGCAAACCTGTGACGATTACCGGGCCCGGCGGCGAAATCACCGCCGTGCCGTTGCTGCAGGATCACGGGGATATCGCGTCACTGGGCTTCCGGTTTGGGGCCATGGCTTATTCGCCGGACTTGGTCGATTTGCCGGCTGAAAGCGTCCACACCTTGGCTGGTATCAAGCTGTGGATCGTCGATGCGCTCTGGTACCGGCCGCACCCGAGCCATTTCCATCTCGACCTGACGCTCGAATGGATCGATCGCATCCGGCCGCATCGCGCCATCCTCACCAACATGCACAGCGACCTCGACTACGATGAACTCCGTGCGAAGCTGCCGCCGCACGTCGAGCCCGGCTTCGACGGCATGCAGGTGGAGTTCGAGGGATGACTGCGGGCGGAATTTGCAGGAAGTCGCCGTTCCACCGCGACTGGTACAGATATTCCATAATATCTCTTATGCAAATCGAGCATTCAGAGACGGCCGGCGCCTCCCGTCTGCCGTGCGGCATTCGGCGCTGCGCATGAAGCCGTCCCGCGACATCTCCCGGCTCATCGAGATCATGGCGGCGCTTCGCACGCCTGGCACCGGATGTCCCTGGGACCTGGAACAGGACTTCTCGACCATCGCGCCTTACACCATCGAGGAAGCCTACGAGGTCACTGACGCGATCGAACGCGGCGACTTTGATGATCTCCGCGATGAACTCGGGGACCTCCTTCTGCAGGTCGTGTTTCACGCGCGAATGGCCGAGGAGCAGGGACTGTTCGACTTCGGTGGGGTCGTCCAAGCCATTACCGAGAAGCTGGTCCGGCGACATCCCCACGTATTCGGCGACGCGGGTTCGTTGGGCACCGAGGAGGTCAACGCGCTGTGGGAGCGCATCAAGAGCCAGGAGAAGGCCGAACGCGCCGCGCGCAGGTCGCACGCCGCGCCGGAGAGTATGACGCTTGGCGGCGTCCCGGCGAATCTCCCTGCCCTGACCCGAGCACTCAAGCTGCAGCAAAAGGCCGGCAAGGTCGGCTTCGATTGGAACGATCCGCACGCCGTCCTCGCCAAAATTCGCGAAGAAGCAGATGAGATCGAGGCGGCGCTCGCGAGCGGCGCGGTAGCAAGACGCAACGAGCGAGGTCGGCGACCTGATGTTTGCCGCCGTCAATCTGGCCCGCCATCTCAGCGCTGATCCTGAGGCGGCGCTGCGCGAGGCAAATCGCAAGTTCGAGCGGCGCTTTCGTCACATTGAGGAAGCGCTGAGTGCGACCGGAAAAACGCCGTCGCAATCGACGCTCGATGAAATGGACGCCCTGTGGAACGAAGCGAAACGCAGAGAGCAGGGGCCACAGATCGAAGATCAGACGTAGTCGAGGCCAGCCGCGGACCGCAGCCTAGGGGCTGTGCTTGGCGCGGTCTTCGCCCCCTACCCCCGATGTCCCGCTCCTGATGTTTCCCGCGCCAAACCTCGCACGGACGATGCCAGCACGCTCAGGCGTCACGCGCACGGTCATGTGCATGCGTCCGTCCGCGCCCTCGTCGCGGCCAAGCACTTCGGCGTGTCGGTGCAGCCAACTCATGCCCGCCCCATCCGCGAGTTCGAGCGTGACGTCGAGGGTGAGCCGCGAGCGGGCAAATTCGTCCTCGATTGCGCTGATCAGGGCATCGGTGCCCTCCCCGGTCAGTGCGGACACCAGTACCGGCGGATGCCCGGCGCCTCGGCGGTGGCTGAGATTTTCAAGCCGCTCGCGCTCAACCTCGTCCACCTGATCGATCTTGTTCCAGACCTCGATCAGCCGCGGATCTTCGGGCTCGATACCGAGGTCGCGCAGCACGGCCGTCACATCTTCGGATTGGGCGGCAGTATCGCCATGCGAGACGTCGCGCACATGCAGGATCATGTCGGCTTCGATGACCTCCTCCAGCGTGGCGCGGAAGGCGGCCACCAGCATGGTTGGGAGGTCGGAAATGAAGCCGACGGTATCGGACATGATGATCCGCGTGCCGTGAGGCAGATCGATTGCGCGCATGGTCGGGTCGAGCGTCGCAAACAACATGTCGGCCGAGACAACGGTCGCATGGGTCAGACGATTGAACAGGGTCGATTTTCCAGCATTGGTGTAGCCGACTAGCGCAACGATCGGATACGGAATGCGTTTTCGGCTCTGACGATGGACCTTCCGGGTCGTCTTCACCCCCTCCAATTCGCGTTCGATCCGGGCAATCCGCTCAGCGATCAGGCGGCGGTCGGTCTCAATCTGGGTCTCGCCCGGGCCGCCGAGAAAGCCGAAACCGCCCCGTTGGCGTTCCAAGTGGGTCCATGACCGCACCAGGCGGCTGCGTTGGTAATTCAGGTGGGCAAGTTCGACCTGGAGCGCTCCTTCGCGGGTCCGGGCACGCTTGCCGAATATTTCCAGGATCAGTCCGGTGCGGTCGACGACCTTGGCGTTCCACGCCTTCTCGAGGTTGCGCTGCTGCACCGGGCTGAGGGCGCAGTCCATTATGACGAGTTCAGCCTCGCGCGCCTTCACCAAGCCCGCGATCTCTTCGACCTTGCCCTTTCCGATGTATGTGGCCGGCCGAATGTCCGTGACCCCGATGATGCCCTGGTCGACGACATCAAGATCAATAGCAAGGGCAAGGCCTACCGCCTCGTCCAGCCGGGCAGCAGGTGCACGCGAGCCATCCGACCCCGCCGCGCGCAAGCGCGGGTAAGGGCCAAGCACGATTGCTCGGCCCGATCTTTCGGTCGGACTTAAGGGGCTGAAATGGCGGTCGCGCCGACGCGGCTCCAATCAGGTCTTTTCCGCGGCGGCGTTTTCCTCACCGCCCTCAAAGAGTTGTACCGGATGGCCCGGCATGATCGTTGATATGGCGTGCTTGTAGACGAGTTGCGAGTGCCCGTCGCGCCGCAACAGCACGCAAAAATTATCGAACCAGGTCACGACTCCCTGGAGCTTGACCCCGTTGACGAGGAAGATCGTGAGCGGGATTTTCGATTTCCGGACGTGATTTAGAAAGGTGTCTTGAAGGTTTTGTGCGCGTTCGGCTGCCATGGCCGTTTTTCCGCTTTTTCTCGCAGTAGCCCCCGGTGCCTGATTGCATCAGACCTCTGCGTTTTGAACGTTCCGCACCGCGGCAGGGAACCGAAGTGCAATAGTATATTAGACGGTAGCTTGTTGTTTGGCGCAAGTCCGCCGCGCAGGCAAGCGTGCTATTTTTACGCGCGGATTCCGGGCGTGCCCACCTCAGGTGATCTCGGCATGGCTATAAAATTCGCGCCGCAGCGCCGCCGCGACCGGCCCCGGCCGCCCATCGCCCAGGCTTTTGTCATCGATCCGGACCACCGGCTGCACCGTCTGGCTTGCCGATGTGACAAAGGCCTCGCGTGCGTTCATGGCTTCCGCTCTCGTGAACGGCCGTTCCACGAGCCGTAGCCCTTGCGAGGCGATGACGTCGAGCACGACGGCTCGAGAGATGCCGTTGAGAATGCTGTTGTCCGCGGGCCGGGTCACCACCTCCCCGCCTCCGGTGACAATCCAGGCGTTGGAGGAAGCGCCTTCGGTGATATGGCCACCGTGGTCGACGAACCAAGCTTCGCGCGCACCGCGCTCGCGGGCCGCCTGCTTCGCCAAAACGTTAGGCAGCAGCGCCACGGACTTGATGTCAGGACGTGCCCAGCGGGTGTCCGGCACGGTCACGACCGCGATGCCGTCCGCGGCGGTCCTGTCTCGGCTCGCCCGGTCAAGTGTCCGGGCGGTGACGACGATCGACGCCGCAGTCTTGCCCGGTGGAAAGGCGTGGTCACGCCGCGCAACGCCCCGTGTGACCTGGAGGTAGACGATTCCCTCGCGCACCCGGTTGCGCGCAACGGTCTCCCGCAAGACGAACCCGAGTGCGGCGAGCGTCATCGGCAGCGCAATGCGTAACTCGTTGAGCGACCTTAGAAGCCGGGCCATGTGGCGGCGCTCGTCGACCAGGCGCCCTCCCCTCACCTCACATACCTCGTACACGCCGTCAGCGAACTGGTAGCCGCGGTCCTCTACATGGACCATGGCTTCGCGGTGCGGCTGGTAACGGCCGTTGACATAGGCGATACGGGACATCCGATTTCCGTCGAGGGAGTAGTGCCAATGGCGATCAATCCATGCCAAGGGCCTTGAGCTTGCGATGGAGTGCGGAACGTTCCATGCCGACAAACTCGGCGGTACGGGAAATATTGCCGCCGAACCGGCTGATCTGGGCGCGCAGATATTCGCGCTCGAAAGCCTCCCGGGCATCGCGCAGCGGCATGCCCATGAGGTGCTCGCCGCCGGCACCTTTCGGCATCGCCGGCACCATCGAGCCCACGTCCTGGGGCAGCATGTCGGCGGAAATCACGGCCTCGGGATCGCCGCCGGCAAGAATCATCAATCGTTCGACGTTGTTGCGAAGCTGACGGACATTGCCGGGCCAATCATGGGTCTGCAGCACCGCCATGGCGTCTGCGCCGATCCGTCGTTTCGGCAAGCCCGTCGACTGCGAAATCTGGTCCATGAAGTGATCGACGAGCTCCGCCACGTCCTCGCGCCGCTCCACGAGTGGCGGCACCCGGATCGGCACGACGGACAAGCGGTGATAGAGGTCCTCGCGGAACCGGCCTGCAGCGATTTCCTCCTCGAGGTTGCGCGTGGTCGATGTGATGATCCGCACATTGACCTCGACCCGCGTGGTGCCGCCGACACGCTGGAACGTCTGGTCGACCAGGACGCGCATGATCTTGTTCTGGGTCTCACGCGGCATGTCGCCGATTTCATCGATGAAGAGCGTACCGCCATGCGCTTCTTCGAGGGCCCCGATCTTACGTGCCTGCGAGCCGTCAACCTGGTCGGTACCGAAAAGCTCGATCTCCATTCGCTCGGGCGTTATCGCCGCGGCGTTGATGACCACGAAAGGACCGGACTCCCGGGCCGACATGGCATGGATGGTGCGCGCGGTCAGTTCCTTGCCGGCACCCGACGGACCCACGATCAGAATACGGCTGTTGGTGGGAGCAACCTTTTCAATCGTTTGGCGCAGATGAAGGATCGGGCCTGAACTTCCGATCAAACCCGAAGGGAAAGGCGCGAGCTGCTTGAGATCCCTTACTTCACGCTTGAGCCGGGACGTTTCGAGCGCGCGATCGGCGACCAGCACTAGCCGGTCGGCCTTGAACGGCTTCTCGATGAAGTCGTAGGCGCCCTTTTTGATCGCTGCGACGGCCGTTTCGATGTTGCCATGGCCTGAGATCATCACCACGGGCAGTTCAGGATGCTCGGACTTGATGCTGCTAAGCAACTGCAATCCATCAAGCTTGCTGCCTTGCAACCAGATATCGAGGAAGACGAGGTTCGGCCGTCGCGATCGAATTGCCGTCACGGCATCGTCGCTGTCGCGCGCCGTGCGGGTGGAATAGCCCTCGTCCTCAAGGATGCCGGAGACGAGTTCACGTATATCGTTCTCGTCGTCGATAATCAGGATGTCTGAATTCATTCTCGTTTCTCGTTGGGCGTTTCGTCGGCTAATTCATTATGGTTTGATGTGCTGTCCGTTATGGCGCCGCCGGTCGGCGGCGCGTCGTCACTTGTAATGGTGGGCGTCGGCTCGGCCGCAAAACGCAGCCGCATCCAGGCGCCGCGCTGGCCCGGGGTTCGTTCGGCAGCGTCGTGAAGCTCGATGCCGCCGCCGTGGTCCTCGAGAATTTTACCCACGATAGCGAGGCCGAGCCCTGTGCCCTTCTCCCGGGTCGTCACATAGGGTTCGAGCAGACGGCTGCGGTTTTCTTTGGGGAGGCCAATACCGTTATCGATTACGTCGATAATGATATCGTCACCATCACGAACTGCGGAAACGGCAATTCGCCCGCGCGTGCCTTGGCCCGCCGGTACAGCGGCAATCGCCTCCGTCGCGTTCTTGATGATGTTGGTGAGGCCCTGGGAGATCAGCCTGCGGTCGAACCGTGCCGGCATCGGGTCTTCGCCGATCTCCGCATCGATGTCGATCTCCGCGTTCCCGACCCGCTGGAGGAAGACGACCTGGCGCACGGTGTCGGCAACATCCTCCGCCGCGAATACCGGCTTCGGCATGCGCGCGAAGCGGGAGAACTCGTCCACCATGCGGCGGATATCTTCGACTTGGCGCACGATGGTGTCGGTGCATTGCTCGAATACTGCGCGATCCTCCGTGATGGTCTTGCCGTACTTGCGACGCAGTCGCTCGGCCGAAAGCTGAATAGGCGTCAGCGGGTTCTTGATCTCGTGGGCAATGCGACGCGCGATGTCGGCCCAGGCGGCGGTGCGCTGCGCCGCGACAAGTTCGGTGATGTCATCGAGGGTGACGACGTAGCCATGATCGGGATTGGCAGACTGCTCGGTCGTGACGCGCACTGAGACGGTCCGATCGCGGCCGCTGCGGTGGATCGTGGTCTGCCCCTGAACCAGACGTTGCCCATCAGTACGAGCCGGCTCAATGAACTCCTTGAGCTCAGGCGCAATCTGTTCGAGCGGACGCCCCAGCGCCTCGGCCTCGCTGCAGCCGATCAATTTTTCGGCCGAGCGATTGAGAATGCTCACACGGCCTGCGCCATCGACGCCGATCACGCCGGCGCTCGCGCCTGCAAGAACGGCCTCGGTAAAGCGTCGCCGGCTGTCGACGAGGTCGCGGGCACGCATGAGATCGTCGCGCTGGGTGCGCAATTCCTGCGTCATTTTGTTGAACGTCGCGCCGAGCTGGGCGAGGTCGCCTTCGGACCGCCGCACCGGAACCTGAACGTGCAAATTGCCGGTCGAGACGATATTGGCGGCACCAATGAGACGGCGAATTGGCGCTACGAGACGGTTCGCGAAAGCAAAGCCAAGCCAGACGGCAGATAGCAGCACGGTGAGCGCGATGACGGTGTACATCAGCGCGAACGCGATCTGAATGCCGAAACGCCGTTCGTCAAGCGTCGCGTATTCCTCGATACTCTGCTCAGTATGCTGGATTTGCGCCAGCACTTGCGGATCGAGCATTCGCGCCACGAAGAGATACGCGTTGTTGTAATCTTTCAGCTTGATGAGCGCGCCGACATAGTTGGAATCGCGCAGCAAACCAGCGACCGCTTCATCTTCGCCGACCATGGACAAGCGCTCGGCGGGCGGCGGCCGCGGTTCCGCAAATTGCGGCGGCAGCTTGATGTCGGCCTTGGCCAACACGGAGAGGTCGGAGCCGAGAATCATCGCCGTCGGCAGATCACGCACGGTCGCCTGGGCGGTGAAGAACTGGCCGAACTTGACCTGGTCTTGATCAAACAACGGTTTGGCGTGACCGACATCGACCGCCATCGAGGTCGCTTCGGCTCGAACCGATTGCTCATGCTCGTTGATATAGGCCTGGGAGACGATCAGCGAGTTTTGGATGACGGCTCGGGTGCGATTGGAAAACAGCGACCCGAGGCCCCGATCGAGCGTGATGCTTGCCACGACCGCGACCAGCACCGCGGGCGCTACGGCGACCACCGAGAACAAACCGACGATCTGCACCTGAAGCCGCGCCGCCGCCCTGCCCCGCCGCCGCGCCTGGATGATCGTCCAGACCTCCCGCCCGATGATACCGAAGAGCAGAAAGACGGCGCCCACGTTTACGCCGAGCAACGTAACGACGACGCCATGGGTGGGATTGATCGGGGTGAGGCCGGCGAGCACTACGAAGGTAGTCAGCGCCGACATCAGGGCGACGCCGACCGCGACGAGTCCGACAATTCCGATCGCGAAGCGTGTCCCCGCACCGGGTCCTTGCGAAGGTCCGGCGGCTACCGCCTCCTCGATAGTCGTCATTACTCCCCCAGTTCTGATAGCCGTAGCCGACCGTGCGAAAGTCACAAACGGCACTAGCTGCCGCGGTTAGCTGATGCAGCCATGATGCAGAACTACAACAACGTGTTGCTCAATTGAGACATTTCCGGGGCGTGACAGGTCCACCCCGGGCGCGCCGGCTATGCAACTTCGAACATGCGCGGCGCGTCGTGCTTATCCGCTTGTACGGATCACCTGGATTTCCAGATCGCGGATCTTCTTGCGCAACGTGTTGCGGTTGACCCCCAGCAGATCGGCCGCGCGGATTTGATTGCCGCGCGTCGCGGCGAGTGCCGCAGACAAGAGCGGGTATTCGATCTCCCGAAGGATGCGGTGATAGAGGCCCGGTGGCGGCAGGCCTTCGCCAAATCCGCCGAAATATTTCGTGAGGTGGCGCTCGACCGATGACGACAGGCTCTCTTCAGACCGCACTTCATCGCCCAGCGGAGCCGGCGCCGGAGGCGCGAGTTCGTTGTCGATGACAGCCGCCGTGATCGTCTCCTGCGGATAGAGCGCAGCCAGCCGTCGGGCAAGATTTTCAAGTTCGCGCACGTTCCCCGGCCAGCGGTAACGCTTGAGACGTTCGATGGCGCTCGACTCGATCTGCTTGGGCGGCAGCCCTTCCCGCTCGGCAAGATTAAAGAAATGGCGGATCAGATCGGGGATATCCTCGGTCCGCTCGCGCAAAGGCGGCAGCCGCAGCGGCACCACGTTGAGACGGAAGAAGAGATCTTCGCGGAACAAGCCCTGCTGGATGAGGATGCGCAGGTCCTTGTTGGTCGCCGCGATGATGCGCACGTCGGTTTTGATCGGGGTTCGGCCGCCAACCGTCGTGTACTCGCCCTGCTGGAGCACCCGCAGCAGGCGGGTCTGCGCCTCCATCGGCATGTCACCGATTTCATCCAGAAAGAGCGTTCCGCCTTCGGCCTGCTCGAAGCGGCCCGGGTTGCGGGTGTTCGCTCCGGTGAAAGCGCCCTTCTCGTGGCCGAACAGTTCCAACTCGATGAGTTCGCGCGGAATCGCCGCCATGTTGATGGCAACGAATGGCCCGCTACGGCGCTTGCCGTAATCGTGCAGCGCGCGCGCCACCAATTCCTTGCCGGTACCCGACTCGCCAGAAATCATTACCGTCAGGTCGGTCTGCATCAGGCGCGCCAGAAGACGGTAGATTTCCTGCATGGCCGGAGAGCGACCCACCAGCGGTATGGAATCGATCTCCTCCGGTTTGGCTGCGGGCTGTGCCGGACGATCCTTGGGCTCGGACAAGGCACGTCCCACGATCGAGGTCAGTTCCTTGAGATCGAACGGCTTGGGCAGATATTCGTAGGCGCCCCGCTCAGAGGCCCTGATCGCCGTCATGAACGTGTTCTGCGCGCTCATCACGATAATGGGCAGTTCCGGCCGCAGCTTCTTGATGCGCGGCAGGAGATCGAAAGCATTCTCGTCGGGCATCAGCACGTCGGTGATGACGAGGTCGCCTTCACCCTGGCTCACCCATCGCCACAGCGTCGCGGCGTTGCCGGTCGAGCGAACCTCATAGCCGGCGCGCGAGAGCGCCTGGTTCAATACGGTTCTGATAGCCGCGTCATCGTCGGCGATCAAAATACTTCCGGCAGGCATCTGCATCACCTCAGGTTTCTCCATCCGGCTCGGCGTCATCGCCCGTAAACATGGGCATAAGCACGCGAAAAACCGTACGCCGCGGCTGTGACTCGCATTCGATGATGCCGCCGTGATCCCCGATGATCTTGGCGGCAAGTGCAAGCCCCAGCCCGGTTCCAGTGGGTTTGGTAGTCACAAAGGGATCGAAGAGGTGTGGCATCAGGTCGTCGGGCACGCCCGGACCGTTGTCCTTGATGCAGAATTCCAGCGGCAGCGAAACTTTGGACTTGCTGCCCGGCAGTGACAGCCTCACCCCGGGCCGGAAGGCAGTGGAAAGCTGGATTTCGCCGTCGATGGCGTTTTCGCCGATCGCCTCGGCTGCGTTTTTGACGAGATTGAGAAAGACCTGGACCAGCTGATCGCGGTTCGCCAGCACCGGTGGGAGCGATGGATCGTAGTCTTCGACGAAGCGGATGTGGCGGGCAAAACCGGATTGTGCGAGCCGGCGCACGTGATCGAACACCACGTGGATGTTGACTGGCTCACGCTCTACCGGCCGCTCGTCCCCGAACACCTCCATGCGATCGACGAGTTTGACGATGCGGTCTGCCTCCTCGCAGATCAGCCGGGTCAACGTGCGGTCATCGTCGCTCGCCGACTGTTCAAGCAGCTGTGCCGCGCCGCGAATGCCCGAGAGCGGGTTCTTGATCTCATGCGCCAGCATCGCGGCAAGCGCAATCACCGAGCGCGCGGCGCCACGGTGGGTAAGCTGCCGGTTCATCTTGTCGGCCATGGTGCGCTGCTGAAGCATCACGACGATGTGGCCCGGTCGTTCGGCGACGGGGGCGACGTGCAGGTCGACGACGCGTTCGGACGGCATGCGCGGCGTCCCGAGGTCGACCTTATATTCGTTGACCGCGCCGCCACGTTGGCGAACCTGCTCGACCAACGCCAGCAGCGGACTGCCGAAAGGAACAAGGTCCCGCAGCGAATGCCGGCGCAGCAGGGCGACCGACATATCGAAGAAATCCTCCGCGGCCACATTGGCATCGTCGATGCGGGTGTCCGGGCCAACCACCACGACGGCGAGCGGCAGCGCGTTCAGCACCGCTTCGGCAGTGCTGATCGCATGAGCGGCATTGCGGTTGCTCGGATGGCTCATGCGGCGGCTCTCCAGGCCATGGCATCGAAAGCGTCGGCCAGGCGTCGCTGCGTTTCGCGCGGGGTCGGCGCGGTCAGCACCTGGCCGCGCCAGTGCTTAAGGGAAGCAGTGGCGCCAGCGGTCTCGGCCGCAACATCGAGGGCCCAGCCCACGTGCTTGCGCGCATGTTTCGCACCGATGCGCTCGCCGTGATGGACAAGCATCTCGTCGTAAAGCGTGGCGATCATCTCGCATTGCGCGGCGAATGGCAGTGCCGTCTCGCGCGCGCCGCTGGCGAGAAAGCGCGCGACTTGTCCCGGGAACCAGGGACGACCCTGGGCGCCTCGGCCGATCATCACGGCGTCGGCTCCGGAGTTCACCAGTGCATCCTTGGCCTCATCAAAGGTCGTGATGTCGCCGTTGACGACGACGGGGATCGAGACCACCCGTTTGACGGCGGCGACAGCTGCCCAATCGGCCTTGCCCGAATAGTACTGACAGCGGGTACGGCCGTGCACGGTGATCAGCATGACGCCGGCGTCCTGCGCACGGCGCGCAAGCTCGGGCGCGTTTCGCGAGCGATCGTCCCAACCAAGCCGCATCTTGAGCGTCACGGGAACCCGTACGGCTCCGACCGTGGCGTCAATCAGCGCGACGGCATGATCAAGATCGCGCATCAGGGCGGAACCCGACTGGCCGTTGGTGACGTGGCGCGACGGACAGCCCATGTTGATGTCGATGATTGCCGCGCCCTCCCCGGCCGCAATCCGTGCGCCCTCGGCCATCCATCTTGAATTCGCAACCGGCGATCTGGACCACGTGGTGACCGATACCCGGCGCTTCCATCCGCAGTCGCATGTCCCGCCGTCCGGCAGCGAGCGCCGCACAGGCGGTCATCTCCGAGACCACAAGCCCCGCACCAAGTCGTGCGACTAGCCGGCGGAACGGGGCGTCGGTGACGCCTGACATCGGTGCCAGAAAGACCCGGTTCGCAATGCTGACGTCGCCGACTTTTAGTGGCGCAGCGGCATTGGAGAGGTCGGTTACCATGCTCATCGCTCTTGCCTATATTCTAGGCTAAATCATGTTTTGCTTAGACTTTAGACATTAACGCGATGCAGCGCAAGTGTTGCAGTGCAATATCATAAAGGCGGAATCCTGCCTAAGCGGTGCACCGGCGGTAGCCGTCGAAATCCGCTTTCCGATGCGGCGCGGCACGGCTAAATCACAGTCGATTTTGCCTACGTAATTCGAGCGATCGGGCGCCGCGACCAAAGGAGAAGCGAGGTATGACGGGAGGGGTGGCCGTCGTCATCGTCGCAGCCGGTCGCGGAACACGCGCCGGCGGCGAGGTTCCGAAACAGTATCGCTTGATTGCGGGCATTCCGGTGTTCCGCCGGTCCCTCATGCTGTTCGTCGGCCATCCGGAGATCGACCTGGTGCAGCCCGTGATTCATCGCGACGATGCCGCACGCTTTGCCGAGTCCAGTGTTGGCCTTCCGGTGCGGGCGCCAGCGTTCGGTGGCGCAACGCGGCAAGCATCGGTGCGTGCCGGACTTGAGGCGCTGGAAAAAGAAGCGCCTCGCACAGTGCTCGTGCACGATGCCGCGCGCCCCTTTGCATCGGCGTCGCTGGTATCGCGTGCCATTGCGGCGGGTGCAGGTGGGGCCGCAATTCCCGGATTACCGCTGACCGACACCATCAAGGCCGTGGATAGCGAGGGGCGCGTCGTCGATACTGTCGATCGAACTCGCTTGCGGGCGGTGCAAACGCCGCAAGCCTTCGCCTTCGATCCATTGCTCTCGGCGCATCGCCGCGCCTTCCTTGCCGGACGCGAAGATTTCACTGACGATGCAGCGCTGGCCGAATGGGCGGGGATGACGGTGCGGCTGTTCGAGGGCGACGTGGACAACATCAAGCTCACGACGGAAGCGGATATCCTTAAGGCCGCGGAGGATGGCGCGCTGTCCGACATCCGTACCGCGATGGGCTACGACGTACACGCCTTCACCGACGGCGATCACGTCTGGCTCGGCGGCGTGCGCATCCCCTTTCCGCGTGGGCTTTCGGGTCACTCTGACGCCGATGTCGCCATGCATGCGCTGGTCGATGCCATCCTGGGAACCCTTGCCGACGGCGACATCGGGGCGCACTTTCCACCGTCCGATCCACAATGGCGCGGCGCCTCATCGGACAAATTTCTGGCGTTCGCGGTCGAGCGCGTGCGCCAGCGCGGCGGGCGCATCGCGCATCTCGACATCACCATCGTATGCGAAGCGCCGCGAATCGGCCCGCATCGCGACACCATGCGTGCGCGCATCGCCGAGATCGCCGGCGTCACCATCGATCGGGTCGCCGTCAAGGCCACCACCAACGAGAAGCTAGGCTTCCTCGGCCGCGGCGAGGGCATTGCCGCAATGGCGAGCGCGACCGTCCGCTTGCCGCCTCAGGCGGCCTGAGCGACATGTTTGCCGACGACATCCGAGCCGCCGCTGAGCGCGTGCTTGCTGCATGCCGTGCGCGCGGGCTGATGATTGCCACGGCGGAGTCCTGCACCGGCGGACTGGTCGCGGGGGCCCTCACCGCGATCGCCGGATCGTCCGACGTGGTCGAGCGCGGCTTTGTCACTTACTCCAACGCCGCAAAAGAGACGATGTTGGGCGTCCCGCGATCGACACTTGAGCACTATGGGGCGGTGAGCCGTCAAACCGCGGAAGCGATGGCCCGCGGTGCGCTCAGCCATTCACCCGCGACACTCGCTGTCGCCGTCACCGGCGTTGCCGGTCCGGGCGGAGGTAGCGCGGATAAGCCCGTCGGCCTCGTTCATTTTGCTGCTGCCGCGCAGGATGGCCGTCTCATTCACCAAGAAAAGCGCTACGGCGACATTGGGCGGGACGCCGTACGCATGCAATCGGTGTCCCAGGCCCTCGGAATGCTGGAGGAGTTGGCTGGGCGCAGCTCGTAGGCGCAATCAATGCGCTACCGCCGAATCCAGCAACTCTAGACCGGCCCGGCGCGCCCGATCGCGAAGATCATACCAGCGTGGGTCGGCGAGCCGCCTGTCCTTGACCACGATCTGCCCGCCGACCATCACCATGGAAACATCGCAGCCGCGGGCGGCGTGAACGAGATTGGTCACGACCGTGTCTGGAATGCAGGGCTGGAGGTGAAAGCCGTCGATCTTCACCAAGACGAGGTCAGCGGCCGCGCCGGGCGCGATCTGCCCCACAGGAAGGTCGAGTGCCTCCCCTCCCCGCCTCGTCGCCATGTCGAACACCTCGGTGGGGGAAAGCACCGTCGGGTCGTTGGCGACGCCCTTGTGCAGCAGCGAGGTGAACTTCATCACGTCGAACATATCGAGGCGATTGTTGGCCTTGGCGCCGTCGGTCGCGAGACCGACGTTAACGCCGCGCCGCCGCATGTCGGGCACCGGCGCGATGCCGGAGCCGAGCTTGAGGTTCGCGTGCGGGCAATGCGCCACATGCGTGCCGGCGGCCGATAGCAGATCACGGTCCTCTTCCGATGCCCAGACGCAATGCGCCAGCACGGTTCGATCCATCAGCGCGCCCAGCGTGTCGAGGTGGGCGATCGGGCTCCGGCCGACCCGTGCTCGCGTACGCTCGACCGAGACGCGCGTCTCGGAACAATGGAGGTGAAGGCCCGTGGCGTAGGCGCGAGCGAGCGCCGCGCCCTCGCACACGCTGTCGTCGTGACAGCTTTCGAGATCGTGAAGGCCGACCCAGACTTGGACTTTGTCCGTGCGAGCAACGCTCTCCAGGAGGCGGGCGTTTTCGTCAAGGGTCGGCGCGAAGGGCTTCGTGTCCGCGACATAGGGAACGATAACCGCGCGCATGCCGATGTCCCTTGCGGCCGCGAGCGCGGGCGCTGGCCGGATGCACATATCGACGATCGTCGTCGTGCCCGACAGCAACGCCTCGGCATAGGTTGCGAGCGCGCCAATGTAGGCCTGCTCGTCGCTGAGACGCGCCTGTTCGCGCTCGATCACCTCCAGCCATCCGTCGAGCGGCAACCCCTCGGCGCTGCCGCGCGTCAGGCTCGAATGGGAATGCGCGTGCGTGTTGACGAAGCCCGGGATGAGCGCGCCTCCCCCGCCGTCGATTACGGTTTCACCGTCCTGGGCCGCACGGTCCCCTTGCCCCACGGCAGATATTCGGTCGCCGGCGATGGCAACCCAGCCATTGAACGGCAACCCGCCAAACGGCGGCACCACCAGCACGTTGCGAATGAGACACGCTGTCACGGCAACTCCTCGCTGCGCTCGCCCCGTGTCGCCTTGCGCTCGAGATAGCCGAACAGCGTAAACGAGGCGACGCCAAGCGCGGCCAGCACGACAATCGAGACGAAGAGCAAATCCGTGCGCAACTGCGTCGCCGAGGTGATGATCAGATATCCAAGGCCGCTGTCGGAACTGTAGAACTCGGCAACGACGGCGCCTACGAGGGCGAGCGACGCCGCGATCTTGAAGCTCGCAAAGATGAAAGGCAGCGCGCTCGGCAACTGGACTTTCAGCAGGATCGCCGTCCGGGTCGCATTGATCGAACGCATGAACTCAATGACGCGGCGGTCGGCCGACTTAAGTCCTCGCGTCGTGTTGGTGACGATCGGGAAAAACGAAATGATGGCGCAGATCATCACCTTGGGCGCCATCCCGAAGCCGAACCAGATGGTGAGCAGAGGAATGACCGCGATAATCGGGATCGCATTCGAGACGATCACGTAGGGAAAGACGCCGCGCTCGAGGAAGCGCGAATGCACGATGCCGGCCGACAGGGCCACGCCAAGCGCGGCCGAAATGGCGAAGCCGGCCAATGCCTCGAACACGGTCAGGCTGGTGTGATACCAGAGCGTCGTGGTCTTCACGAAGCGAACCGCGATGTCGCTTGGCGCCGGCAACAGCCACGGCTGGATGTCGAGCGCCTTTACCGCGATCTCCCATCCAGCGAGCACCACCATGAGGATGAATAGCGGCGGCAGAACTACGTCCCGCACACGATTTCGGGCGCTGAGGGTTGCAGGCTCGATCACGACCGCAAAGCCTCGCGAGCGATGCGAGTCCACTTCAGGAATTCGGGCGCTTCCTGCATGTCCTCGCCACGCGGACGCGGCAGGCCCGGGGCCAACACTGTCTTGATGCGGCCGGGGTGCGGCGACATCACAACGATCCGATCGGCGAGATAAACCGCTTCAGCGATGTTATGGGTGACGAACAGGACCGTCTTGCGCTCGGCACCGCATAGCCGAAGCAAGTCATCCTGCAATTGCGCACGCGTGAGTTCGTCGAGCGCGCTGAACGGTTCGTCCATCAGCAGGATCGGCGCATTCCAGGCGAGCGCCCGCACGATCGCAACCCGCTGCTTCATGCCGCCGGAAAGCTCGTGGGGATAGGCGTCTTTGAATTTCATCAGCCCGACGGCATCGAGCAACCCTTCGCAGCGCGCGCGTCGCCGCTCGGGCGGATAACTCACGACTTCCAGCGGGAGGAGTACGTTTTCGATCGCGGTCCGCCATGGCAGCAGCGCCGGCTCTTGGAACACGAAGCCGAATTGGAGCGCGCGGCGCGCCGCGGACGGCGGCGCACCGCCGACCTCGATCCGGCCGGACGTCGGCGGAATGAGATCGCTGACAAGCCGCAGCAGCGAACTCTTGCCGCAACCGGTCGGTCCGAGCAGAGCGACGAACTCGCCCGCGGCGATACTGAGATCAATGTCGGAGAGGGCCTGGATTTCGCGAGCGTCATTTCGAAAGCGCAGGTTTACGCCTTCGAGCGCGATATACGGGCGCGCCAGCAGTGGCGATTGGTCGGTAACGCTGCGCGATCCCGACGGGGCATTCACCGCCTCGGAACCACGCGACCGCGCTTCAGACATCGCCAACCCTACCCGACGTCGGGATCGTCTGCCCGAGGGAGGTCAATTTCCGAGGTACGTATTCACGAATAGGTCGTCCGGGCGCAACGCCGTTTCGATTAAGCCAAGCTTGCGGGCGACATCGATCGTGTCTTGCCACCGCCGCGCGGTCTGTGTTCCGAAGGCGCCGCCATCTTTAGTCTGCCAATACGGTGCCGTGTGCGCGAGGACCTTGGTCTCGCGCGGAACATCGGTTTCGGCGACCATGGCGGCGACGGCGGCGACAGCTCCGTTCGGGTCCTTCAGCGTCTCAGCGACGGCACGTTGAGTTGCCTTGACGAAGGCGCGGACCAGATCGGCGTGCTGCTGCATGTAATCCGGGTTCGCTGCGATCATCAGGCCGTAAGCATCGACGCCATAATCGGAGATCGGCATTTCGGTGACAGACATGCCGCCACTCTCAGCCTCGATCGGTTCGTTCATGGAGAAGCCCATGATGGCGTCGACCTGCTTGACCAGCAATGGTTGAACCCCGAAGCCGATGTCCACGAGCTTGATCTGCTCCATCTTGATGCCATTCGCCGACAGGAGGGCTTCCAGGCCCTGGAAGGTTGCGCTGCCCTTCTTGGAGCCGATCTTGACCCCCTCAAGCAGTTGGCGCGGATTCGTCACCGGACGAGCGGTCGGGCTGATCAGCACCACAGGGGTCCGTTGATAATAAGCTGCAATGGATTTTGCCGGAACACGCTGCTGCGCCCCTTGCGCAAGGACCAACGCATCGACGATCCCGAACTCGACTGCTTTAGAGCCGACCTGCTTGATCGCGTCCGAAGAGCCGGAGCCGGAGATGATGTCGAGGTCGATCCCTTCTGCTTTGTAAAATCCACGCTGCAGGCCGAGATAGAATGGCGCGTGCTGCGCGCCAGCCTTCCAATCGAGCCTGATCTTCACCTTCGCAGGTGCTTGCGCGAAAACCTGTCCCGCCCCAACGACCGCAAAACTCAATAGGGCAAGGCCAATCCAAAATATCCGTGAGCGCATCGCAAGTTCCTCGTGGAAGGATCGCAAGGCGCAACAATAGGGCCGCTATAGCATTGCCGAAAGCCCAATTCGCCGCCTCGCGAAGGCTGCGGCAACCGGAGCAATCAGTCGCTAACCCGACCTGGGGATCACTGTCAGCGGAGCATCGTGGCGGGTAATCGACGGCATCACTTCCTCGGCGAACATCTGCATCTGATCGAGCAGTTCCTGCAATCCGTTCGCCGCGAAATAGAGCCCGAGGAAATGAGTCACGCCGGCCGCCTTCAGTGCCTCGGCTTTAGCGATTACGACTTCGGGGCTGCCGACGAGATTGATCTCCTCCATGGGCCGCCCGACCTGCTCCTTGAGGGTCGATTTGCGGAGCGACATCAGGTGCTTGTACATCTGGCTTTCCCGAAAACGCGCAATCGCCGCTTCTTGCGTCCGGCCGAGATGGACGACGTACTGCGGCGCGACCGCGACATTTCGCGGATCGCGCCCGGCCTTGCCGACCAAATCCTTGAGTTGCGCGACGAGTCCGCGCAGACGGTCAGCCTCCATGGCAGCGGGGATCCAACCGTCGGCGGACGCTGCGACGCGCCGCAGGTGATTGATGCTGTTGCCACCGAAATAGATGGGCAGCCGCGGCTGCTTCGGCTTCGGAAAGAACTCGACGTCGCGGAAGCGATAATACTTGCCCTCGAACGAGGCGACACGTTCGGAGAAGAGCAACTGCAAAGCTTGCACGCCCTCCTCCACCATGTCGCCACGATGAACGTCGGCGTCAGGCCACAGTGCCTCGAACTCCTCGCGATAAGCGCCGACGCCGACGCCGATCTCCAGCCGGCCACCACTGAAATGGTCGAGCGTCGCGATCTGCTTGGCGACAACGACGATGTCACGCCGCATCGGCAGTACCAGAATGCCGGTTCCAAACCGCAGCGTCTTGGTATACGCGGCAACGAACGCGTAGGTCATGAGCGGCTCCCAGAACCGCGGCGGCTGCGGAAACTCCGCGCGCACGTATTGCTGGGTAGTCATGTGGTCGTTGCCCCACACCGAGTGATAGCCGAGCTTCTCGGCAAGCTGCGCGATGCGGATCAGCGCCTCGGGATCGGACATAGGGATCGGGTACGTCAGGCCCTCCATCCCGGTCGGCAATCCGGCGCTGACGATGACGCTCATGCCACTCCCCTTCCCTGTCTGCCGCTCTACGCGCTGCGACGCGCCGCGTTGGTTGCGTCCCAGTCAATGGTAAGATCGTCGCGAACGAACACGCCGTAGTGCGTCGCTGCAGCTCGAGGCGTAACCAGCCCGAGCTTCACATCTTCCAGGACGCGCGCCGGATCGCGCTTGTGCGGATCGCCGAGCCCGCCGCCGCCGGGCATTTCGATGACGAGGGTATCGCCGCGCGGAATCGTCTGTTGCCCCTTGGCACGCAACCGCCGTCCGGAGGTGAGGCGAACAACGCCGCGTTCGCCGTCGCGGCCGCCGTCCCGGCCGCGCGGCGGGAAATCAACCCGGTCGTAGATCGCGCTGATGGCGAACGGCGCATCTTCGAGATTGGATACTTCCATGACTTGGCCTAATCCGCCGCGAAATTCGCCGGGGCCGCCGGAATCGACCCGGAATTCCTTGCGACGGAAGATAATTGGCGCTAGCGCCTCGGTCACCTCGACCGGAACGTTGCGCACACCACTCGGAAACGCAGTCGCCGATAAACCGTCTTTGCCGGGCCGTGCGCCGGTGCCGCCCGAATGGAACGACATCACATCGAATCCCGTAGCGTTGGCAAGTTCTGTGGGATCCCCATCGACGCGACCCGCGCCACCCATGGCAAACAGGTTCCATAGGCAGGATGTACCTTCGGCGGGAACTTGCCCCTTGAGCGCGTGGTGGAGGCAACCGATGACGAGGTCAGGCAACATCTGCCCGATAATGTGGCGGCCCGCGACCGGCAACGGACGCTTGGCGTTGAGGATAGAACTGTCCGGCGCCGCAATCGTGATCGCTGACAACGAGCCTTCGTTGTTGGGCACATCGGGCGCGACGATGCATTTGACCCCGAAGGCAGTGTAGGCCTCGGTGTAACAGACAGGCACATTGATGCCGAACGCGGACGGTCCCGACGTGCCCGTGAAATCAACGTGGATCGTGCCGTCACCCACGGTGAGCGCGGCGACGAGATCAAGCGGCTCTTCATAGCCATCGAGGCGCATGGCGTTGCGATAAACGCCGCGCGGCAGTTTGCGCACCGCCTCGTTCATCGCTGCATGCGAACGATCGAGGAGGTGATCGCCAAGTTCGTCGAGACGATCGATCTTGAATTCGGCCATCATCTCGAGGAGCCGTCGGCTGGCAACGTCGTTGCAGGCGGCGAGCGAATAGAGGTCGCCGATGACCTGGACCGGCTCGCGCACATTTCCGCGCACGATCTCGATCAGCGTCTCGTCGACGCCATCGGCGTCGGCAAAGCGCATCAGCGGAATGTAGATGCCCTCTTCGAACACCTGTCGCGCATCAACGCCCATGCCGCGGCCGCCAATGTCGACCACATGGCAGGTGCAGGCGAACATGGCGATGAGGCGACCATCAAGGAACACCGGCGTGACGATGGTGAAATCGTGGAGGTGGCCAGTACCTTTCCAGGGATCGTTGGTGACGAAGACGTCGCCGGGCCGCATGGTCTGGGTCGGAAACCTGTCGATGAAGTGATAAACCGCGCGGGCCATGGAGTTGACGTGCCCCGGCGTGCCGGTCACCGCCTGCGCCAGCATCCGTCCCTTGACGTCGAAGACGCCGGCGGAGACATCGCCAGCCTCGCGGGTGGATGTGGAGAAGCCTGTTCGCACCAACGTCTGCGCCTGCTCCTCCACGACCGCAATCAGGCGATCCCACATGATCTGCCGGTGGATGAGAGACATTGTCCGGTTTTCGGTCATGGTGAAGTCCGTGTCAGCACGATGTGGCCGAGCCCATTGATGCGCGCCACAAAACTGTCGGTTACCACTGTCGTCGTCTCGTCCTCGCTGATCAATGCCGGACCGGCGAGAACATCGCCTGGCGCAAGGTCGGGCCGGCGGTAGACCGGCACGTCAACGAGGTCGCCGGTCGCGGGATCTGCCACATGCCCCCTGCCCTGCGGCTTGGCGGCCCGGTCGTGAGGCGACGGCGGACATGGCGGCGCCGGTGTCGAAGCGGCGGCGAGCCGCAAGGCCCAGCTCAACACTTCGATCGCAAGACCCGGAATGTTGCGGCCAAAGTGGACCGCATATTGCTGCTCGAACAGCCGGACGAGGTCGGCGCGCCCGGCGGTCGTGAATTCACCAGCAGGAATCGTAACCGTTACCTCGTGGCCTTGGCCGCGATAGCGCATGTCGGCTGTCCAGGACTCCACGAGCGGCGCATCCGGCGCGCCGCTGCGGATCACGGCTTCCGCCTCCGCTCGCATTTCACGGCGCAAGGCGTTGAGTGCGAGAGGATCAAAACTATCGTCGAGGCGGACCTGCCGGCTGCGCACCACCTCGTAGGCGACGGGTGCGACAAGAAAGCCGAGCGCCGAGCCGACGCCGGCGCCCATCGGCACCACCACGGTGTCGATGCCGAGCTTGCCCGCGAGGCGCGCAGCATGCAGCGGTGCCGCGCCGCCGAAGGCGATCATCGCCCGCCCGCCGAGATCCTTGCCCCGCTCGACGGCGTGAACTCGCGCGGCGTTGGCCATGTTTTCCTCAACCACATCCGAGATGCCGAGGGCCGCGCCAACATCGCCTAGTCCGAGCGGCTTGCCGATCGCACCTGCCACCGCGACGCGCGCTCCTTCGGGTGCGAGGCGCAGTGTGCCGCCGGCGAAGCCTTCGGGGCGGATGCGGCCGAGCACCACATCGCCGTCAGTCACCGTTGCAGCCGAACCGCCGCGCCCATAACAGGCGGGGCCGGGCTCGGAGCCCGCGCTTTCCGGACCGACGCGAATGCGGGACATTTGGTCGACGATGGCAATCGAGCCTCCCCCGGCACCGATCTCCACCATTTCGATCACCGGCACGCGCACTGGCAACCCGCTCCCTTTGAGAAAGCGGTATTGCCGCGCCACCTCCAGGCTGCGAGAGATTTCCGGTTTGCCGCCGTCGATCAGGCAAATCTTCGCGGTGGTCCCGCCCATGTCGAACGAGAGGATGTGATCGTACCCGCATTGTCCGGCGATTCGCGCCGCAAGGATCGCGCCCCCCGCGGGACCGGATTCGACAAGACGAATGGGAAACCGGCGCGCGGTCTCGATCGTCGTGAGCCCGCCCGCCGAGGTGATGAGGAACAGTGGGCACCGGATGCCGCGCTCACGCAGCGCGTCGACGAGGCGGCTCAGGTAGCGATCCATCAGCGGCTGCACGTAGGCGTTGGCGCAGGCCGTGCACCAGCGCTCGTATTCCCGCATCTCCGGGCACGCTTCGCTCGACAACGTGATCCAGAGATCTGGGAGCAGCTTTGAAAGGACTTCGCGGGCGCGCCGTTCATGCGCCGGGTTGACGTAGGAATGCAGGAACCCGATCGCGACACTCGTTACGTTTTCACGCGCGAGGGTCTTTGCCGTCTCCGCGAGTGCGCCTTCGTCGAGCGGGACAATGACGCGCCCGCGCGCCTCCATCCGCTCCGGCACCGGCAGCCGTAAATCGCGCGGCACCAGCGGCGGCGGCTTGTCCATAAAGATGTCGTACTGCTCGAACCGGTTCTCGTGGGCGATCTCGAGCGAATCGCGAAAACCTTCCGTGACGATCAACGCGGTTTTCGCGCCCTTGCGCTCGATGATCGCGTTGGTCGCGAGCGTGGTGCCGTGGATGATGGTGCGGAGGTCGGTTGCCACAAGGCCGCTGCGCTTAAGAATGAGGTCGATGCCGATCATGACCCCCTCTTCCGGCGCGCGCGTCGTCGTCAGCACCTTAGCGCTGAGGAAGCGGCCGTCGTGCTCCAGCGCGAGATCGGTAAAAGTACCTCCGATGTCTACCGCCAATCGTGCGTTCGTCATATTTGGCCGAGTTGCTCCAAAGTTTTGCGAATGTCGTCGGGCTCCGTCGGCCCAGCAATGACGATCTCGTCCAAGCCGATGCTGCGGTAGGCCGCGAGCCGGGCGCGTGCCAGCGCGGCGGTCCCGCTGATGGTATTGTGGCGCACGACGTCATCCGTCATCAGGCTTTCCACCGATTGCCAGTCGTTACTCGCGCAGGCTTTGCGCAGGGCCACCTGATCAAGTTTGAGCCCGGCCATCTCGAGATTGCGAGCGTGGTGCTCCCCGCGCAGGATGAATCCGAGAACGCGGCGCGAGCGCTGGAGTGCGTCACTCTCTTGCTGGGCGACGTGACCGTAAACGATGCCCACTTTTCTGCATGTTCGACCGCCCCCGCTGCTCGCGCCGCGATCCACCTGATCGAGGCACCAGCGCACGAATTGAACCGACGTGCCGCCGGAGATGATCACCCCGTCGGCCGCGGCGCCCGCGAGCGCCAGCATCTGCGGCCCCGCCGCGGCTAGCAGGACGGGCATGGGCTTATCGGCGTTGATCAGGCGGCGCCCCTCGATTTTGAAAACCTCGCCGGCGTAGTCGACCGCCTCCCCCGCAACGAGAGCACGACAGATTTCGAGCGCCTCGCGCATCGTGCGCAGGGGGCGCGGCGAAGCTATACCCGCACCCCTGAGGTCCGCCGGGGCACCGACGCCAAGCGACAACACCACGCGGCTGGGAAACAGTTCGGCGAGTGTCGCGGCCGCCATGGCAGCGAACACTGGGTGCACCGCATAGGGGCTGATTGCCATCAGGCCGACACGAATTCTCATCGTGGCGGACAAGGCAATCGCGGCCAATGTGGCGGGCTCGCGTTGGAACAGGTGACAGGCGATCCACAACGTCTGCGCACCTCCCGCCTCGGCCGCCTGGGCCTGTGCAGTGATGGCCGGCGCCGGAGGAAAGCCATCCAGCAGGAAGCCAAGCTCAGCCATGGAAGGGCTCAGACACGAAAATCATAGTGCCGGGCAAGCGTTTCGGTCATCACGTCGACGTCGGCCGGCACCAACGGCACCTCACTGGAGCGCAAGGTCGGCGCTGCATCCTTCAACCCGCTCGCCGTCGAGACCGCCACGACGGTGTCGTTGCTGCCGATGACGCCTGAGCGACGCAGCCGGTCGATTCCTGCGAAGGCGGTTGCGGATGATGCTTCAACGAACAATCCCTCCTTGGTGGCAAGCCGATTGCGCCACGCCACGATTTCGTCGTCGGATACTGCGACCGCAAGACCGTTCGACTGGCGCAGCGCGAACACTGCCTGGTACGTGCTGCGCGACGCATCGATCGATATCGCAATGCTTGGCCGTCGGTCGCGGATACTCGGCGGCGCTTCTAAATCTTTGGCGAGCGCCATCTCCAATGAGCCTGACACTTCCGCTGCAATCAAGCGCGGCCGCTTGTCGATCCAACCGAGTTGCAACAATTCGTCGAACCCCTTCCAAACCCCGAAGAGCGCGTCACCGTAGCAGACCGGCAGGCAGCACCAGTCGGGAGGCTGCCAATCCAATTGCTCCACAATCTCGTAGGCGAGCGTCTTATATCCCTCGATGCCATAAGGATTACTGCCGATCGGAGGATCGGTGAACGGCGAAGTCGCAAACCAGCCATAGCGGCGCACGGCTCCGGCTAGCAATGTCCAGCGGTCGTCCTTGCTCGATGCAGCGACGGCCATGGCGCCAGAGCTGCGGATCTGCGCGAGCATCGGACCGGGTGCGTCGCGCAAAGTGAAAACGACGCAAGGCAGGCCGGCGCGCGCGCTGTAGGCCGCAACTGCCGCGCCGGCGTTGCCGGAGGATGCGCAGGCAATGACCCGCGCCCCGCGGGCACGCGCAACCGAGATCGCGACGGTCGCCAGCCGATCCTTGAATGACCATGTGGGATTGCGCGACTCGTCCTTGACGAACACGCGGCCGAGCTCGGCGCGAGCAAGCGGAACGAGCGGCGTCATGCCTTCGCCGAGGGAGACGGCGGCATCCGCTGCGACCGGCAGAAAGTCGGCAAAGCGCCACAGCGAGGCTGGACGCGCGGGCAATGTCCGTCGCGCCAGCCGCACCGGCTCCCGATACACAACGGTCAGATTCGACATGATGCCGCCGCTGCGGCAACGCGGGCAGGCATGCTCGTCGCTCTCCGGCGGATAAAGGCTTCCGCAGCGGATGCATTTCAGGGCGTGAATATCAGCCATTGCTCAGACGGGTTTTGCTCCGTTCTATCCGGATTTCGTTGGAAGTCGAGCACCGGCCGCTTCAATGGTGCGACCATTTTTCTGCAACGCTCTGAGTGGATGCGTACAGGCGCGCGCTTGCGAGAGTTCGCCGGAGCATGCAATATCGATGCGGATTTGCGGGACTTTCTGCATCTCCCGCAAGGGAAGATCATACGATGGATCGACGCGGAATTTCGAAGACGCTTGCGCTGTTGGCGGCATTCCCCCTGCTGGGTTTTGCTGGCGGGTCCGCACAGGCGGCCGGCCCGGGCGTCACCGACCAGGAAGTTCTCATCGGCGCGCTCGGACCGCTCACCGGCGCGACGGCCTTCATGGGCGGTCCGTCGCGTGACGGCATGGAACTTGCGATCAGCCAGATCAATGCCGCGGGTGGGATCAACGGACGCAAGCTCAAACTCACTTACGAGCATGCCTTCACACCGGCGGAGAGCGTCGCCGCTGCCAAGAAACTGGTCGAGCAGGATCACGTGTTTGCGCTGATCCTGGCATCCGGGAGCACCGGCGCCGCGGCGGCGGCCGATTACGTTCGCGCGACCGGCGTGCCGACGTACAATCTGTTCGGATCGACCTCGGTCATTCGCGAGCCGTTCGCGAACAATGTCTTCCATGGCCAGAGCCCGGATGTCGGCGTGAGCGGCCAGAAGCTCGTCGATCGTGCCCTGAGCGCCGCGAAAGGCATCAAGAAGATCGGCGTGCTGGCCGGCACCTACGCCTTCCCCCAGGCCAACCTGTCGCAGGTGGTACCCCGCCTCAAAGCGGCCGGCGTCGAACCGGTGGTCGAGCAATTCGATCAGGGCGCCCGCGACTACACCTCCCAACTCATCGCCTTTGCCCGCGAACGCGTTCCCGCGGTCATCGTGCTCGGCAGCTACTCGGAAGCGGGCTTTGCCGTCAAACAAGGGCCGGAAAAGGGCTTGGCCAATGTGCTGTGGATTCTCGACGGCTCGGCCATCAACGATGCCATCATTCCGATCATTGGCCCTGAAAACGTTGCGCATGTCATCGGTGCATCGAACTCGCCCTATTACGTGAAGCAGCCGGCGGCGCCGATCGAGAGCTTTCTGGCCGCGTGGCAGGCAAAATTCGGCAAGCCGCCGCAGGGCCGGCCGAATGTTTATGACATGATCGGCTATGGCGACATGTACGTGCTCGCCGAGGCGATCAAGGCGAGCGGGCAGGATTTGACCTGGGAGAAGCTGATCGAAGCCTGGAGCCATCTCGCCGATGCCAAGCCCTCAAAGCTCGGCGGTGCCGATGTCGTCTTCCCGGAAAGCTTCACGCCCACCGACCACCAGGGCAACAAACAGATGGGTGCCGCGGTGATCAAAGACGGCATCTGGCAGGTGGTGACACAATAGCCGACACGCCCGGAAAGGCGCCCCACTCGGCGCAGGGGCGGCAGCGGAACCGAAGCCATGTCGGAACTGATCATGAACGCGGTCGGTGGGGTGAAATTCGGCGCAATTTATGCGCTTGCGGCCGTTGGACTTGTCGCGATCCACAAGGCAACGCGCATCGTGAATTTCGCCCACGGCGGCCTCGTGATGCTTGGCGCCTTCGGGGCCTATCTCGTCGTCGTGCGATACGAACTGCCCTACTGGCTTGCTTACGTGGCGGTGCCGATTGTAATCGGCAGCTTTGCGGCCCTGCTGGAGGCGACCGTACTGAAAGCCTTGCGCAAAGCCGATCTTTTTGCGGTGCTGGTTGCCACCATCTTCCTCGGGATCGTACTGTCGGAATCCTATCGCCTTGCCTACAACACCGAGATTCTTGCGGTGCCAAGTGCGGTCGCCAACGCGCCGGTGTTTCTAGGCGATGTGGTGATCACACGGGAGCAGATCTGGGTATCGCTCGGGGCACTCGCGTGCGGGCTTTCGGGCTTTCTGCTGTTTCGCTACGCACGCACCGGCCGCAGCATGCGGGCGATGGCATCGAACGTTCGTGGCGCGCAGCTCTGCGGATATTCGGTCGATGGCGTCTACGCGCTGGCTTGGTTCTTCGGTGGCGTGCTTGCCGGCCTCGCCGGAGTGTTCACGGCCCCGAGTACCGGCGTCTCGCCTGAGCTTGCGGTCTCGATCGTGACAGCGGCTTTCGTCGCGGCAGCGATCGGCGGCTTCGATTCGGTCGGAGGGGCACTTCTGGGGGGCCTCATTCTCGGCATCGCCGAGACGCTCGCGGCCGCCTACGTGTCGAGTGCGGCGAAGAGCGCCATCAGCTTCCTCCTTCTATTTGCGGTGCTGTTGTGGAGGCCGGACGGATTGTTTCCAGAGCGGAAGGTCCGACGTGTCTGACGGCCGCCTGCGGGCGGTCATCGCCACCTTCACACCGAGCGTTGTCATCGCCGGTATTTTCCTCGCCAGCCTATTTGTCGGGTCGTATTGGAAATTCATTCTGGCGATGACCATCGCCGCCATGCTGACCGGCGTGGGCCTTGCTATTCTGGTCGGCTTTGCCCGCTGCATTACGCTGGCCGCGGGCGCCATGATGGCGCTCGGCGCCTACGGCACGACGCTTCTGGTAACAGCATGGGGTTGGCCCTACCCGGCCGCGCTTGCTGCAGCGGCCGTCATCGGCGGCGTCGGCGGGCTGATCCTCGGGGTGCCGTGCGTGCGCTTTCGCAGCCATAACCTCGCGATGGTCACGCTCGTATTCCAGGCAACGATCATCATCGTGATGCGGGAATGGACCGGCCTCACCGGGGGCGCCCAGGGACTGACGGTCCCGACGCCGCAAGTTTTCGGCATTCCGATCGCGACCGACCTAGCGCTCCTCACCTTCATCGCCGTGGTCACGATGGTGGTGCTGCCTCTCCTCGCCGCCTTGTTGCAGGGCGCGCTTGGCATCAATCTGCGAGCCATCGCG
Organism: uncultured Alphaproteobacteria bacterium; assembly: GCA_963807015.1. Lineage (GTDB taxonomy): Bacteria > Pseudomonadota > Alphaproteobacteria > Rhizobiales > Xanthobacteraceae > JAJPKK01. The sequence goes on from CAWEAS010000001.1 coordinate 87,712, forward strand.
GCCAACGAGATCGCGGCACGCGCGTTCGGCATTTCGATCGGGTCGCACCTCGTTGCCGGCTTCATCTTCAGTTCCGCGACGATTGCGCTTGCCGGAGCGTTGAGCGCACCAGGACTGCGCATCGTCGACCCCGACAGCTACGGCATCGTCCTTTCGATCTTCGCTTTGGCCGGCCCAATTATCGGCGGTGTCGCATCGCTTTGGGGCGGCCTCGTCGGGGGGGCAATCATGCGCCTGTTGCCCGAGGTATTGCGCCCGGTCGCCGATTACACCGATCTCGTCATGGCGGCGCTCGTCCTCGTGGTCATCATCTTTATGCCAAATGGGATTGTCGGTCTTCTCCGTCGCGCGCTAGCGCGCCCTCAAAAAGTGCCGCCTCACCCATCACTCTCGTCCGCGAACGCGGCGCAGCCCACGACCAGATCCGCGCGAGATCGCTCTGATGCAGTGGCGACTATAGCCGACGCGGCGATTTCAATTGCCGATGTCTCGGTCGCCTATGGGGCAGTCGCCGCCGTTGCCGGCGTCTCCCTCGATGTGCCGCAAGGCACGATTTACGGCCTGATGGGGCCGAACGGCGCCGGCAAGACCACGCTCTTCAATGCGATCTCAGGTTTTGTCGTTCCGACCGGCGGCAGCATTGCGATATATGGTGAGCCCTTGCTCGACACTGCCGTTCATCGCCGGATCGCCCTCGGAATATCCCGCACGTTCCAGCAGATCGCGACATTTCCGTCCTTGACCTGTCGCGACAATGTCCTCATCGGGCTTGGCCGCAATGCCATCCCCGCGGTGCTGCGCCGCAGCTTTGATGGTGCCCTTGCCGGTCCGGTCAGCCGCACCGAAACCCAGCGCGCCGACGCAGCGCTCGATGCCGTCGGGCTCAGCGGCTATGGCGATATCAGGGCAAGCGCCCTGTCGCTTGGCAACCAGCGCCGCCTTGAGATCGCACGCGCCATCGTGTCACGGCCGCGGCTGATCCTTCTTGACGAGCCGGTTTCAGGCGTCAGCCACGACGAGGCCGCGCAGTTGTCGCAACTCCTTCAATCGATCAACCGCGAACTCGGCGTCACCATGCTGATCGTCGAGCACAACATTGGGTTCCTCACGGGCGTGTGCGATCGACTTGCAGTGATGGCGCAGGGAAAGATCATCGCCGAGGGTAAGCCCCACGACGTGGTGGCATCACCCGACGTGCAGCGTATCTATTTTGGCGAAGGATCGCCGCATGACGCTTGAGGTTCGAGGACTATGCGTCAGCTACGGGCCGATCGTGGCGGTGCACGATCTGAGCTTCACATTGGCGGAAGGTGGCGCGATTGCGCTCCTTGGCCCAAACGGCGCGGGTAAAACGTCCGCTGTCGAAGCGATCGTTGGCCTCATCCCGACCGCAGCCGGCCGGGCCGCCTTTGACGGCGAATTGATTACCGGAAAATCGACGAGCGCCATTGTCCGCCGCGGACTGACGTTGGTGCCGCAATGGCGCGAGCTCTTCTTCACCTTCACGGTTGAGGAGACATTGCTCGCTGGTACGGCCGCGGCGCGCGGTCGTACCGCAATGCCTGTCGAGGAGGTCTACGAGGTTTTTCCGGCGCTGGCGGAGCGCCGGGGCCAGCTCGCGGGATCTCTCTCCGGCGGCGAGCAGCAAATGCTGGCGGTCGGCCGCGCCCTCATCTCCCGTCCGCGCGTGCTGCTCCTCGATGAACCCTCGGCGGGGCTTGCGGCAGGCGTGCTGCGCGAACTCGTGCCGGTCATCAATCGTATTCGAAAGAGCGGAGTCGCCTTGATGCTGGTCGAGCAGAATCTCGAACTCGCGCAGGCGCTGGCGGACCGGTGCATCGTGCTCGCCGCGGGACGGCAGGTCTTCGAGGGCAGCCTGCAGGATGAGAGCGACCGCAAAGAGATCGCGCGGGCTTATTTTGCGTAAGTCCATTCATGACAGCGAGCGGTGGGGTCCGCCGACGCTACGATGCTTTGGGTGGCTCCGGCCAACGGAGCACTTCGGCGACGGTGCGGCCGAGGATCCATTCGCGGTCCTCCGCGGAGAGGAAGTCCAAGGCTCGCGAAAACATCTCCAGGCATTCCCCATACGTGCTTGTCAGCCTGCTGAGATCGGCGCCCCATATCAGCCGGCGTGGGCCGAACGCGTCGTAGATACGCCGGACATAGGAATGCAGATCGCGAAACGGAGAGGCTTCGCGGGAGAAGCACGGCGCCGACGAGACCATGACCGTGACGTTGGGGTAGCGCGCGAGCGCGAGCAGCGCGTCGATGTCGGCAAAAGCCTCGGCCCCGTGCACATCAAGCACGCAGCCCATGTGCGGGATCAGGATTGTGAGGCCCGGATGCCGCGCGGCGACGGCGGCGAGTTTGCAGGCCATCCCCGGCACCAGTGCCATCACCGGAACGCCATGCCGTTCGCAGGCCGCCCAAAACCATGCGAGCGACCCGTCGTCGAGCCAGTCGCAATACGGCTTGACGTGAAACGACATGCGCAGCCCAAGCATATGCGGCGGTCGCATGTACTCGGCGAGCCGCGGCTCAGCATCTGCGGCCCGCGGGTCAAAGCGGCCGACGACTGCGAAGCGGTCCGGATGGCGCCGGGCGATGTCGAGGGCGAACTCGTTGCTGTCTCCTGCCCAAGTTGGCGGAACGATTACGGCGCGGTCAACGCCGGCGCTGGCCATTTCGGCCAGCATTTCGTCAACGGAAAAGCCGTTCGGTCGATGCGGCGGACGCGCCTGCGGTTTTGGCCAGGGTCGCTCCGGTGTTTCAGGCTCCCACAGATGCACCTGGGCATCAGTCACCAGCATCAGGCGCTCGCCTTCGCGCGCGCGGAGCACGCCTCCCCAGGCTCCAGCAAACCGCCTTCCTTTTTCCAGGCGGAGATGCCGCCTTCGATGTGGCGCGCAGCTTCGATCCCGACGTCGTGCGCGGCCTGGACCGCCATGGCCGAACGTTCGCCATAGGCGCAGTAGAACACGAGGCGCTTCGTACGTGCGAGTTGGCGCAGCACGCCGCCCTTGCCGATGTAGTCTTGCAAATTCTGATAGGGGGCGTGGATCGAGCCCGGGATCGTACCATGGCGCTCGCGCTCGCCCCGCTCGCGCAGGTCGACGAGCGCGACGTCACTCTGGCCGATGAGCTTTGCTGCTTCCGCTGCGCTGAGCGACCATCCGCGTGCAGCGACCGCCTCCTGCGCGAGCCCCACCCGCATGTTGGCGGGCACCGCGATGTCCATCATCTTCGGATTTGGGAGCTTCAGGTTGTTCATCAGGTCGACGTATTCTTCGACCGAACGCACCTGCAGGCGCGGATTGCAGCGCTTCTCTTCGCCGATGGTGCTGACCGTGTCGCCCTTATAGTCGTGCGCGGGATAGACGAAGGTTTCCTCGGGCAGCCGCAGCAGCCGATTGAAGAGCGACTCATATTGCGCGCGCGGGTCACCGTTCTGAAAATCGGTGCGACCCGTGCCGCGGATCAGCAGCGTGTCGCCGGTGAAGACACGATCGCCCATGACGAAGCTGTAGGAGTCGTCGGTGTGGCCCGGCGTGTAGAGCACGTCGAGACCGACCCCTTCGATCTCGAGCTTCTCGCCGTCGGCGACCCGGATCGAAACCACGTCCGCTTTCGTCTCCTGCCCCATGACCGTCACGCAGTTGGTGCGGTCGCGGAGCGCGCCCAGCCCGGTGATGTGATCCGCATGGAGATGGGTATCGACCGCTTTGACAAGACGCAGATCGAGATCGTTGAGGAGAGCGATGTAACGGTCGACCTTCTCCAGCACCGGATCGATGATGAGTGCCTCCGCGCCGCGTCGGCTCGCGATCAGGTAGGAATAGGTCCCGGAAACGATGTCGTAGAGTTGGCGGAAGATCATCTTTCACCTCTCGGCGCCCAACAACGGCGACAACTCAAAACAAATATAGCACCCACGCCAAGCGGCTTAGTGCGGGATTTTGCCGCCCAGTTCCTCCTCAATATGGATGCGGATGATATCATCAAAAGAGGCTTCAGCCTTAAAGCCAAGTTCCAGCGCGCGGCGCGGGTCGAAAGCCTCAGGCCATCCGGCGACGATCCGCATGATCGTCTCATCCGGCACAGGACGGATCCGGGACGCAACCTTCGCTCCAGCGACGCGCGCGAGCGCTTCGACCTGTTCGCCGACAGTGCAGCACAGTCCCGGCATCGTGAGATTGATCCGTGGACCCACAAGATTACGGTCTAGGCCGGCAGCATGGATCAGGAAGCCGATCGCCGCGCGCGGGCTCGCGAACCAGTGACGCACGGTTTCGGGGACCGGCAGCATCGCATCTTCTCCGGCGAGCGGTTCGCGAATGATGGAGGAGAAGAACCCAGAGGCCGCCTGATTGGGCCGGCCCGGCCGGACCACGATGCTCGGCAGCCTGATGCCGATACCGTCGACGAACCCGCGGCGGGTATAGTCCGCCAGCAACAGTTCCCCGATCGCCTTCTGCGTTCCGTATGAGGTGAGCGGGGCCGAAAGGAAATCGTCCGAAATAGCGTCCGGAAACGGGGCTCCGAACACTGCGATCGAGGAGGCGAACACAAGTCGTGGTCGATAGCCGGATTTGCGGATCGCTTCCAAAAGCTCGCGCATGCCGGTGAAATTCACGCGGTAGCCTTTGGCAAAATCCGCTTCGGCCTCGCCCGACACCACGGCGGCGAGGTGAAAGATGATGTCCGGCCGGGTGGCGATCAGTTCGCTTGCTGCGCCCGGCGCACACAAGTCTACCGATGCGGTTGCGACATCGAATCCGACGCCGTCCGGCCGCGCGGGTGCCGCGATATCGACGAAAGTCATGCGCCGGATTGCGCGACCGTTCAGCGCGCAATCGCGCGCGAGCCGCGCCGCGAGTTTACGGCCGATCATGCCCGCGGCTCCGGTGATAAGGATGTGCATGAGCAGACACCCTAGAATGAAGCGCCGTCAGCGCTTACAGCTTGCCGCTGCGCTTGAGAATGCGGTCATCGACTGCAATCGCCCTCTTATATCGTAGGATGGCCGCTTGTGCGCGATAGGCCTGCGCCAAGCGCTTTTCCCCTCACAAAGCCATGCCGCCGTCGACGAGATGGGTTTGTCCGGTGATGTAGCTCAATTCATCGGAGGCGAGGAACAAGGCGAGCGCTGCGACCTCGGCCGCGGTGCCAAGGCGGCCCATGGGCTGACGGTCGATGAAATCCTGGCGCACTTTATCGAGTCCTCGTCCGGTCGATTTCGAAAGGTCGGTGACGCGCCCCTCAAGTGACGGCGTTTCGATCGTTCCCGGACAGATTGCGTTCGCGCGAATGCCCTGCTTGATGAAATCGGCGGCGACCGATTTAGTGAGACCGATGATGGCTGCTTTGGTTGCGCCGTAGACGTAGCGGTTCGGCACGGCGCGGATCGACGACACCACCGAGGAGATGTTCACGATCGAGCCGCGCTTCTTCGCGATCATGCTTGGCAGAAACGCGCGAAGCGTGCGATGCATCGATTTGACGTTGAGGTCGAATGAGAAGTCCCAGTCCGCTTCGCTGCAATCGAGCAGCGAGCCGTGGTGCACGAAGCCCGCACAATTGACGAGGATGTCCGGCGCACCGAAGGCTTTCGTCACCTCCTGCGCTATCGCTTCGACCGCGGCAGTCGAGCGCACGTCGAGCTTCTCGCTCCGGGCGGTCGCTAGGCCTTCGAGCTTGGCCGAATCGAGGTCGGTCGCGATCAGTCGGGCACCTTCGGCGATAAAGGCTTCGCAAATGGCGCGACCGATCCCCTGCCCTGCCGCGGTGACAAATGCAGTCTTGTCGGCGAGACGTCCCGTCATGTCGTTGGCACCCCGATCTAGGAAAGGCTTCAATGATTGTCTCGCGGAACGCCGAATGTCTGCGCCACACGCTGATATTTCACCGCCGGCTTGAGCACCATGCCGTCAGCCAACTGGTCGACCATACCGCGCTGGATTTCCTGCCAGGGCGTTTGGCTTGCGGGATATTTGAAGCCGCCGCGCGACTGCAACGCGAGACGGCGCTCGGTGAGTTCATCGCCCGAAATCAAGACATCCGCGCTTCCCTTGCGCAAGTCGACGCGGATCCGGTCGCCGGTCCGGAGCAGCGCCAAGCCGCCGTTCGTCGCGGCCTCCGGCGAAGCGTTGAGGATCGAGGGCGATCCCGAGGTGCCGGACTGACGGCCATCGCCGATACAAGGCAACGACGTCACGCCGCGTTTGATCAGCGCCGCCGGCGGTTGCATGTTCACCACCTCCGCCGAGCCGGGATACCCGATCGGACCGACGCCCCGGATGACAAGCATCGTCGTCTCGTCGATGCCTAGCTTCGGATCGTCGATGCGGCGGTGGTAGTCCTCCGGACCCTCGAAGATGACACAGGGGCCCTCGAAGGCGTCCGGATCACTCGGGTTCGCAAGATAGCGGGCGCGGAATTCCTCGGAAATTACGCTGAGCTTCATGATGGCCGAATCGAACAGATTGCCGCGCAGCACCTTGAAGCCTGCCATTGTCTTGAGCGGATTGTCGTAAGGCCGGATCACGTCAGCATCCTGCGACGTCAACTCCGCTACGTTTTCCGCCATGGTCCGGCCATTGATGGTGAGCGCATCGCCGTGGATGCGTCCGGCCGCATGAAGTTCATGCATCACAGCGGGCAAGCCGCCGGCGCGGAAATATTCCTCACCGAGGTATTTTCCGGCCGGCTGCATGTCGACGAGGAGCGGTACGTCAAGACCAATCTGCTCCCAGTCATCAAGGTCAAGCTGCACGCCAATGTGCCGCGCAATGGCGCTGATATGAATTGGCGCGTTCGTCGAGCCGCCAATCGCCGAGCACGCCACGATCGCGTTCTCAAACGCCGCACGCGTGAGGATATCCGACGGCTTGAGGTCCTTGTTGACGATCTCGACCGCACGGAGCCCGGTCAAGTAGGCGATCTGCGCGCGCTCGCGGTACGGTGCCGGAATTGCGGCGCAGCCCGGCAGCGACATGCCGAGCGCCTCGGCAAGCGCGTTCATCGTCGAGGCGGTGCCCATAGTGTTGCAATGTCCCGCCGAAGGCGCCGACGAAGCAACGATGTCGATGAACTCCTGGTAGTCGATGCGGCCGGCAGCGTGCAGCTCGCGCGCCCGCCAGACTGCGGAACCGGAGCCCGAACGCTCCCCCTTCCACCAGCCGTTGAGCATCGGACCGCCTGACAGCACGATCGCAGGCAGGTTGACGGTCGCCGCCGCCATCAGGCAGGCGGGCACCGTCTTATCGCAGCCGGTCATCAGCACGACGCCGTCCAGCGGATAACCATAGAGAACCTCGACGAGCCCGAGGTAAGCCAGATTGCGGTCCAGCGCCGCCGTGGGGCGTTTGCCGGTTTCCTGAATCGGATGCACGGGAAATTCCAGCGCGACGCCTCCGGCATCGCGGATGCCGTCCCGCACGCGCTTCGCAAGCTCGATGTGATGCCGATTGCACGGCGAGAGATCCGAGCCAGTCTGGGCAATGCCGATGATCGGCTTCCCGGCGCATAGCTCCTCGCGGGTCAGGCCGAAGTTGAGGTAGCGCTCGAGATAGAGGGCGGTCATGCCCGGATTGTCCGGATTGTCGAACCACTGCTGCGACCGCAAGCGCAATTTTGTGCCATCCGTCATCGGCAATCACCTTTGTCTGACATTGCCCGCTGGCGCAGAGGCTTGGTATTTGGCCGGGATCGAGTTTATGACAATACACGATTGGCCAATCGGTTCCTCGCCTGCCAATCGCGACGACTGCTCCGGCGTCGCACGGGCACCACGTTAGCCCCGTGCGCTTAATCGACACGAGCTTCTCATGGAAATCGGATTCTTCTTCTGGCCGTACACTGTCGAGCTCTGCGAGAGGCTTGCACGCGCCGCCGATCGCTACGGCTACGCTATGATCGGCATCGCCGATACGCCCGGCAATGCCATGGACCCGTGGGTCGCCGCGACCGTGGTGGCGCAAGCGTCGCGCCGAGCCAAGGTCGCCATTTGCGTGACCAATCTGGTCTCTCGCCATCCGGCGGTCAGCGCTGCCGCCATTGCCTCCCTCGACCTCGTGTCCGGCGGCCGCGCCGTGCTGGGCATTGGCGCCGGCCATAGCGGCACCAAGAACCTGGGGCTTGGTCGAGCGAACGCGAACGAACTCGCCGATGGCGTCGCCTTCATCAAGACGGCTCTCGCCGGCAAGCCCGCGCAGCTTGGGCAGGCAAATACGCACTTGCCGTGGATCAAGCGCGCAGCGCCGGTGTTCCTCGCCGCCTCTCATCCGCGGCCGTTGCAGGCGGCCGGACGGGTGGCCGACGGGGCATTCGTGAATTACGGCCTGGGCGCCGACAACATCGCCCAATCGACTGCCGACATCATCGCCGGCGCGACAGCGGCGGGACGCTCACCGAGCGAGATCGAGATCTGGCAAATCGCAGCGCTCGACTGCACCGAGGATCGCGCGGTCGCGCGTCGCAAGGTCGGAGCTATCCTTGCGTTCGTCACGGGATATGTGATCGGCGAAAAGAATCTCGAAACGCGCGGCGTGCCCGATCACCTGCGCGAACCGCTCCTGGAACTGCGGCGGCGCTATAGTACCCGCCCCGGCGAGGCCGACATCGCGCTAGTCGAAGAACTGGGTTTGTTCGACTACCTGTCGCGGCGGCTCGCGGTCAGTGGCAATCCCGACGACTGTCTCGCCCAGACGCGTGCGGCAAAGGCTGCCGGAGCCAGCCGGCTGATGTTCACGGTAAGCCTTGCCGACGATCCCGTGCGCACCGTCGAACTCTTCGGCGAACACGTATTGCCGCACGTGTGAGGCCTGTGAAAACGATTTGACCCCATCGCAACTTCGTGGCCTCCTTGGGAGAACGCCATCATTGAGCAGGAGACTCCCATGGCTGCACGGCTTCGTCATATCGCAATTTCCGTTCCCGATCCGGAGAAGGCAGCGAAATTCTTCGACGAGGCGTTCGGGATGAAGGTCGTCGGCAAGGCCGGCGTCGGCCTATACGTCAGCGACGGAACGATCAACGTGGCCCTGCTGAGGTTTCCGGGCGAGGTGCCCGGCTTCACGGCCGGCCATTACGGCCTCATTCATTTCGGAATGTGGGTCGACGATCTCGACGAGACCGCCAAGAAAGTGGTGGCGGCCGGCGGCAGCTACTATCAGGGCCGCGCCGACAACAACCCCGACACCTACTACGAGGTGAAGTACAAGGACCCGGACGGCGTCGTTTTCGACCTCACCCACAGCGGCTGGAAGGGTGCGGTGAAGGAAGTCGTCCCCGCCGAGACTGCGATCGCGGCTGAATAGGTGCCTGGTTCCGTCATCATTGCGGGCGGCGGCCCGGTTGGCCTCATCGTCGCGCTGATGCTCGGCCGTGCGGGCATCGCGGTGACGCTGTTCGACAGCGGCGACATCATTCATTCCGAACCGCGTGCCGCGACCATCCATCCGGCGTCGCTCGACATTCTCGACGATCTCGGCGTTTACAAGCTGATCGAGCCGCAAGGCATCATTTGCCCCATCGTGAATTATTACGATGTGAAGCAATTGCTCGCCTCATTCGACCACGCGCTTATCAAGGATGAGACCCGTCATCCTTGGGTTCTCCAATGCGAGCAGGACAAGCTGTCGCGCACGGTGTTCCAGATGGCGCAAGCAGTGCCCGCCATCATGTTTCGCACGGAGACCACCGTGGTCGATTGCGCCGAACGCGATGGCGGCGTCGACGTCGAAGTCGAGACCGCGGACGGCAAGCGCGAACGGCATCAAGCGACCTATTTGATCGGGGCGGACGGTGCCCGCAGCACGGTGCGCAAGGTCATCGGGATTGAATTCGAGGGCTTCACCTATCCGGAGCGCTTCACGATCATCGGCACGCCTTATGACTTCGCCGATGACGGTTACGCCTACCGCAACTACATTGCTGATCCCGACGAGTGGTACAATCTCTTCAAGATTTCATGGAAAGGGCCTCCAGGCGTGTACCGGCTGGTGGCCCCCGTTCGCCCCGACGAGCCGTTCGACGGCGCCAGTGCCCTCGTGACGGCGCAGCGCAAGCTCCAGCGCTTCAATCCCCGGCGGCAAGACTACGAGATAGTCATCTATGATTGCTACACAGTAGCCCAGCGCGTCGCCGCGACCTTCCGCAAAGGCCGCGTGCTCCTCGCCGGCGACAGCGCCCACCTCAATAGCCCGATCGGCGCCATGGGCATGAACAGCGGCATTCATGATGCCGTCAATCTGGCCGAGAATCTGATCCGCGTCCTTCATGGCGAGGAAGGCGAAACGGCTCTCGACCGCTACGTCCGCCAGCGTCGTCACGTGGCAACCGCTCATGTGCAGACGGCCACGATCGCGAACAAGCAGAACATGGAGCAGCGCGATCCGGTCAAGCGCCAGCAATATCGAGACGACATGCGCCGCCGTGCCGAGGACCCGGCTCTCGCCAAGGCTTTCCTGATGCGGACCGCCCTGATCGACAGTCTACGGGACGCCGCACGCATCGCATGATTGTCGGCGGCAGCGCCGTCCCCGATCAACGCAACTCGAACTCGCCGTTGATTTCGATCGGCATTCCATGCGGCAATTCCGCCATGCCTACAGCCGAACGGGCATGTTTGCCGTATTGCGGGCCGAACAGCTCGTAGAAGAAGTCGGAGGCGCCGTCGATCACCTGAGGCATCCGATCGAAGCCTGGCGCCACGTTGACCATGCCGAACAGGCGGATCACTCTTTTGATCCGATCGAGATCGCCAAGCTCCTGCTTCAGGCTCGCGAGGATCGATAGCGCAACCGCGCGCGCAGCCGCATAGCCTTCTTCAAGCGTGAGATCGCTGCCAACCTTTCCCACCGATTTCACGCCGGGTCCGCTCAAATTCCTCCCGTGACCGGATACATACACGATTGAGCCGACCACGACGCAACCAGTGCGGTTGGGATTCGGGAACTCGAACGGCGGCGGCAGATTGTGGCCCATCGCCCGTACTTTGTCTTCGATCGCGCCCATCCGATTCCTCCACGTTTTTGCTCAGCGCCGCTCATTTAACATGTGCTGCACAAATGCAGTAAACGATCCGGCGATGATCCGTCGGCAGTGCCGAACGAGAGCGGCCTCGCGAACGTTAAGGAAGCGTTGAGGCTATCGGCCGAGCGCCCGGCAAAAGTCGAAATTCGGACGCAAAGCGACCCGATTGCTCATGCTGTGTCCGCAAGTTCGACGCGATTGAGGCCCGATTCTCGGGTAAAAGTTCCGCCGGGCGCGAGGAAACGAAACGGAGAATCTCTCAAATGTCCAATCGAGTGCTTTCGTTGACGGCCGCAGCTGTCCTGGCGGCGAGCGTTGCTTCTTTCACGAGCGCCACGGCCGCCCCGGTCGTCGATGCGCTCGCGATCAAGAATGCGGCGGCAATCAATGTTGAGCAGGTGCAGTGGCGCGGCTTCGGCTGGGGCTTCGGCGCGGGACTTCTCGGCGGCGCCATCATCGGCGGCGCGCTGGCAAGGCCTTACTACTACGGACCGGGACCTTATTATTACGGCCCCCCCGGACCCTATTATTACGGACCGCCCGCTCCTGCCTATGCTCCGCCGCCTGGACCGGGGCCCGGTGGTCCAGTCGCTTATTGCAGCGCAAGGTACAGGTCCTACGATCCGGCAACAGGCACGTTCCTCGGCTATGATGGCGTGCGCCATCCTTGCCCGTAAGCACGGCGCGTCCACCTACGAATACGAAAGGGCCGCGATGCGGCCCTTTTTGCTTTTTCGGATTGCAACAATTTCGCGCGCGACCGAGGGCGATCAACGCTACTGCTCCGGCAGCGGAATGAATTCGGTCTCGCCAGGCACCGGCTCGAACCGGCCGGACTTCCACTGCTCCTTGGCCTCCTCGATGCGCTCGCGGCGCGACGAGACGAAATTCCACCAGAGATAGCGCGGGCCCTCGAGTGCGCTGCCGCCGAGAAACATCAGCCGCGCGCGCCGCGTCGCCGTCGCTGTGATGCGGTCGCCTGGACGGAAAACCAGCAGGCTCGGCGCTTCGAAGCGGTCGCCGGCAATTTCGATCTCTCCTTCGGCGACATAGATTCCGCGCTCCTCGTGGTCGGGATCGAGCGGTGCGCTCGCGCCCGGCTCCAGCACGACTTCGGCGTAGAACCATTCCGACAGCATCGCGACTGGCGAAGTCCGGCCAAATGCCTTCCCCGCGATCACGCGCGCCCACAGCCCACCGTCCTCGACAACGGGGAGACTCGCGGCGTCGTAGTGAATGAACGAGGGCACAACCTCTTCCGCCTTGGCCGGTAGCGCAATCCAGCTCTGGATGCCGAACATCGGCTGATTACCCCGCCGGGCGTCGGCTGGCGACCGTTCCGAATGGGCGATGCCCCGGCCGGCAGTCATGAGGTTCATAGCTCCGGGCAAAATATCGAGGGCGTTGCCTTCGCTATCGCGATGAGTGATGCGGCCGTCGAACAAATAGCTGACGGTCGCAAGCCCGATGTGAGGATGCGGCCGCACATCAATCCCCTGCCCTGCCAGGAATTGCACCGGGCCGAACTGATCGAAGAAGATGAATGGCCCTACCATCTGCCGTGTGGTGTGGGGTAGCGCCCGACGCACCTCGAAACCGCCGAGGTCGCGCGCGCGGGGGACGATGACGAGTTCAAGCGCGTCACATGACGGCTTATCGCCGAGAACCGGGTCTTTGTCTGGCAACCAGCTCATGAAGAGGCTCCTTTACGAACCGCGCCCACAATCTGCGCGAACAATCTCACTGCAAATCCAATGGTTGGATTTGTTGAGTGGTACGATCGGCCAAACTATCAGGCAAATTCGGCCGCGAGGGTAATGTCGGCATTGAGCACCCGCGACACCGGGCAGGTCTTCTTGGCTTCCTCGGCGTGGGCGAGAAACTGCTCGCGGTCGATGCCCGGCACGCTGCCCTTGAGCGAGAGCGCCACGGCCGCGATCTTCCACCCCGCACCTTCTTGCGTGAGGCTGACCTCCGCCGAGGTCGAAGGTGACTGCGGCGGATGACCGGCGCCGCTCAACCGAAACGCCAGCGCCATGGTAAAGCAACCCGCATGAGCGGCGGCGATCAACTCTTCCGGATTGGTCCGGTGCCGTTCTCAAACCGCGTGTTGAACGAGTAGGGCGTGTTCGAGAGCGTTCCACTCTGCGTCGTGAGCGCGCCGCGTCCGTCTTTGCCCGAACCTGTCCACTGTGCCTGCGCCTTGCGTTTGATCGTTGCCATGCTCTCTCCTTTCAGGGGGTAGCTGCCACAACCCAGCGCGCCGTTTACTCCGTATCAAGCCATCCAACGGCACAAGGACACGGGGGCTGACACCGCACATAGTGATTGCGATCGAGAAGCGGCAGGGATGGAGTTGCACCGCCGGACCGAGCACCCTTCCCTTTCGCGCAGCTGCGGCATAAGATCGCAATAACAATCTTAAATCTGGAGGAAGCTCATGAAGCGAACCGCGTGTGGCCTGTTCGTGCTTGCCGTTGCTTCGCAACCGGCCTTCGCCCAGCAGCCTAGCGAGAATCTCACTGATCAGCAGAAGACGGGACGGCTCGTGTTCGCCCAGTCGTGTGGCGTTTGTCATCTACCGCCCGCACTCGGCGCCCGCACCTATGGCCCGGCGCTCAACAAGGAAGCCGGCGGTGGCGACGACGATGTGATGCGTGAATTCATCACCAACGGCACGCCGCGGATGCCGGCATTCAAATACTACCTCAGGCCTGATCAGATCGAGGCGATCATCTCGTACGTGCGTACCGTTCCGGTTGAAGCGACCCCTGCCGCCGCGCCGCGGCGCGCCGGTGGTGGCGGCGAATGAAAGACGTAAAGGAGAGAGACCCCATGCAACAGATACGTGACAGACTTTTGACCGGTGTCGCGCTGCTCGCGATCGCGGGCTTTGCCGCAACGTCGGCGTCGGCTGCAGACCACGTGCTCGCCGGCTCGATCGCGACGGCAACGGGCCAGAAGCTCGAAGGCGTCCAGGTATCCGCCAAGAAGGAAGGCTCGACGATCACCACCAGCGTCTACACCGATCAGAACGGCGAATATTTCTTCCCGCCACTCGCCGACGGAAAATACCGGGTATGGGCGCAGGCCTTGAGCTTTGAGACCGCCAAAGGCGAAGCCGACCTGGGCGCAACCGCGCGGCACGACTTCAAGCTCACGGCGATGACCGACCTCGAGGCGAAGATCCGTCAGCTACCGCCGGAGATGCTCGTTGACGCCCTGCCCGAGGACACCGACGCCGACGCGAACATCAAGAAGATCTTCACCAGCCAATGCACCGGCTGCCACACCCCCGGCTATCCGCTGCAGTTCAGGTTCGATGAAGCCGGCTGGAACAAGATCATCAACCTGATGAAGGTCGTGCCGGGCTCCGGCGTCTATCCGGGCGCCAATGCCAAGGTGAGCCAGATCATTGAGTACAATCGCAAGGAATTGGCCGCCTATCTCGCCCGCGCCCGCGGTCCTGGTGAAACCTCGATGAAAATCAAGGACCGGCCGCGCCCGACCGGCGAAGCCGCCCGCGTGGTGTGGCAAACATATGATCTTCCGCTCAATCCAGACGCCGGCATCGGAGCCCGCAAAGTCGCATCGCTGACCGACGTCAACGATGGATCCGATTGGTCGCTCGGCGTGACCTCGAAACTCGGCCAGATGCCCCACGACGGTGGCATGGGCCTCGACGGCAATCTCTACTTCACCAACAACAATGCGAACCGGCTCGCGACCATTGGAAAGGTCGACACCAAGACCGGCGAGGTGAAGTGGCTCAAGGTGGATCGCGCTGCCGACGGCCTTGCCGCCAACGCACACGGCCTGACCCGCGATGCCAATGGCGACTTCTGGTTCGACGTGAATCCGGGCCGCCGCAGCCTCGGCAAGCTCGAGGTCAAGACGGAGAAGATCAACGTCTTCGTGACGCCCGACAACATGTCGCCGCTCGGCGGCGCCGTGACGATGGACGTCGACGGCAAAGGCAAGATCTGGGCGTCGGCCCCCGATGGCGCAGTGCGCTTCGATCCCGAGACCCTGACGTTCACCGACTTTAAGTCGATCCAGCCCTACAAATCGCCCAAGGGCACCGGCATGACTTACGGTGCCGCCGGCGACCGCGACGGCAACGGCTGGTGGGCACAGATGGCCCTCGACACCATCGGCCACGGCGACGTCGCCACTGGGAAGGCGACCGAGGTCAAGCTACCGGCGGTGAAGGAGCAGATGGACCGCGTGTCGCCGCAGGCTCGCACGTTCTACGAGAACTTCAACGAGTTGTCCTTCAACGCGCCGGTGCCGTGGTCGGAAGGACCGCGCCGTATGGGCACGGATAAGAATGCCGACGTGCTGTGGGTCGGCAACTCCTGGGGAGCAAGCCTCGCGCGCATCGACACCAAGACGATGCAGACGACGATCATCCCCTTCCCCAACGCCAGCTACCAGCCGTATCATATTGCGGTTGATCAGCGTCACAACGTGTGGGGCAATCTGTGGACCGCCGACCGCATCACCCGATACGACCCGGCTGACGGTCAGTGGACCATGTTCGATCTGCCGACGCGCGGCACTGAAATCCGTCACATCTCGCTCCTCGAGCGAGACGGCGTCACCAAGGTGATCGTCCCGATTTATCGCGACAGCAAGATGGGCGTGATGACGTTGCGCAGCGAGGCCGACATCGCGGCTCTCAAGGCGCAGGCGAAGTAAGCGCCGAATGAGCCATGGAGCGCGGGCATCCTGCCCGCCTCCTTCGCGGCGACGAAGAGCGGCAGAGATTGCCGCTCTTTTTTGTTCGGCAGCAGTGGGCGAGGCGCCCTCCCCCTACAGCAGCGGACCCGGGCTCCGTTTGTAACGAGTTGCGATCGCGTCCGCGCTGTAATAGGCAAGCGCCTCGATGGTGAGCGTGGGATTGAAGCCGCTCATCGACGGGAATGTCGAACTGCCCACGACGAACAGGTTCGGAATATCCCAGCTTTGACCGTACTTGTTCACCACCGAATTGCTTGGGTCGCTCCCCATTCGGGTCCCGCCCTCATGGTGTGAGCCGGGCTGTCCCTGGTTGAGCGGCGCTCGCCAGACCAAGTTGGCACCCATGGCTCGTCCGATCCCTTCCATCTTCTTCATCATGAACTCGACTCGCGCGCGTTCGTTGGGACGACGCCAGTCATAGGTCAGGCGTGGCGCCGGCAGTCCCCAGGCGTCACGGATATGGGGATCGAGATCGATCATCTGATCGGCGTAGGGCAAGTTTTCCGTCTGCCCCGTGATAGCGGCATGGCGGGAGAAGTACTTCGCTGAAAATTCGCGGTAGGCCGCTCCCCATGTGGGCGTCCCTGGCGGCGGCGCCATTGTCGTAAAGCTGATCGGCCCGCCTTCGAGGTTGAGGGTGCCGACGGAAATCTGGGCGCCGCGGATGAAGTCGAGGCCAGCATGATCGAAGTTGTCGGCATTGAAGTCGTCGATCGTATATTTCTGCGCGCTCGGCCCCATGTAGATGTTGAGATGGCGATCGTCGTAGCCGACCAGCACATTCGGCGTCATGTGCGCCATCATGTGCTTGCCGACATGGCCGCTCGAATTGGCGAGTCCGTTGGGGAAGGCGTCGGTCTTCGACAACAGCAGCAGCCGCGTATTGTCGTAGATGAACGTGCTGAGGATGACAATCTCGGCCTCGATCGTGTTGTCCGAACCGTCAGGCCCATAATACGAGACGCCGGTGACGCGCTTGCTGCCGCTGTTGACGCGATAGCACATCGCCCCGGTCTTGATCGTGACGTTGCCGGTCGCGTCGGCGTCGGGAAGCTTGGTGACGAGCGTGCTCGATTTCGCCCCGATATAGCAGCCAAATGTTTGGCAGAACGTGCAATAGGTGCACGCCGGGCGGCCCTTGTAGGGCTGCGAAAGGATCGCGCGGGGGCTGGAAAACGGATGATAGCCGAGATTTTTTGTGGCCGATTCGAATAGGGCTGACGGCTCTTCCTTGGCCAGTGGCGGTAGCGGGTATTCGCGCTGGCGCGGCGCTTCGAAGACGTTGCCGCCTTCGATCTTCTTGCCTTGCAGATTGCCGGCCTTGCCGGAGACGCCGAGATCGTATTCCGCACGATCGTAGAACGGCTCAAGCTCGGCATAACTCAGCGGCCAGTCGATCAGAGATGAATCCTGCGGCACCGCCGAGGCGCCGTAACGCTCGGTCGTGTGCGAGCGGGCACGAAAGTCATCTTCATGCAGCCGCCAGGACACGGCGCCGTAATGCACCGTCCCGCCGCCGGCTTGATTGCCGTAGTTCATCCGCGCCAGCCCGACCGAAGTCGCGGTATTCGTGTTCGGCCGCCAAACCACCGGCTGGATCTTTGCGTCAGGTCGCAAGTCTTTGCGCTGGAAGTAGCGCAGTTCGTCCAAGGTGAAATCAGCGGTCTTGAGGCGTGGCCCGCGTTCAAGGCCAATGACCTTGAGCCCGGCCTTGCCGAGTTCCGCTGCCATGATGCTGCCCACGGCGCCAACGCCGACGATCACCACATCCGCTTTTTCGGTTGCCACGGCCCAGTCCCTCCGTGCGAGAAACGACGAGCCCGGCGGCTGCAGCCGCGTGCTCAGTCACGTCGTTTCGATGCAGTCGTTTTGATGCAGAAACACATCGGAACGCGAGACCATCGGAGGTCTCGCGTTCCTGATTGTTGCGCCTGACGCTTACAGCAGCGGTCCCGGGTTTTTCTTGTACCGGTTCGCGATGGCATCGGCGCTGAAGTAGGCGAGCGCCTCGATGGTCAGCGTCGGATTGAAGCCGCTCATCGACGGGAACGTTGAGCTGCCGATCACGAACAGGTTCGGAACATCCCAGGTCTGGCCGAATTTGTTGACGACCGAGGTATTGGGATCGTTGCCCATGCGCGTGCCACCTTCATGGTGCGCGCCCGGCATGCCGGGCGAGAGCGGTCCGCGCCACACGACGTTGCCGCCCATGGCCCGGCCGATGGCCTCCATCTTCTCCTGCATGAAGGCAACGCGTGCCATCTCGTTCGGGCGGCGCCAGTCGTATGTCATACGCGGCGCCGGCAGACCCCACGCATCACGCACATTGGGATCGAGGTCGATCGTCTGATCGCCATACGGCAGATTTTCCGTCTGGGCGACCATCGCCGCGTGCCGCGCGAAGTATTTCGCGAGGAAGTCGCGGTAGGCGGCGCCCCAGCGTGGCGTGCCGGGCGTGGGAGCGATCGTCGAGAAGCTGATCGGGCCGCCCTCGAGGTTTGGCGTACCGACCGATATCTGCGCGCCGGCGATGAAGTTCAGACCGCCGTGATCGAAGTTGTCGGCATTGAAATCGTCGATCGTGTACTTCTGAGCGCTCGGGCCCATGTAAGTATTCACGTGACGATCGTCGAAGCCGACGAACACGTTCGGCATCATGTGCGCCATGATGTTTTTACCGACCTGCCCGCTCGAGTTCGCAAGCCCGTTCGGGAATGCATCAGTCTTGGACAACAGCAGCAGACGCGTATTGTCGTAGATGAACGTGCCGATAATGACGATCTCGGCTTCGATCGTATTGTCCGAGCCGTCCGGCCCGTAATAGGAGACGCCAGTAGCGCGCCTGCCATTGCTGTTGACGCGATAGCACATTGCGCCGGTCTTGATGTTGACGTTGCCGGTCGCGTCCGCCTCCGGCAGCTTGGAGACGAGGATGCTCGACTTCGCTCCGATGTAGCAGCCGAACGCTTGGCAGTATGTGCAGTACGTGCACGCCGGGCGCCCCTTGTAGGGCTGCGACAGAATCGCGTGCGGCGTCGAGAACGGGTGATGGCCGAGCGACTTTGCGGCGTTCTCGAACAAGATGCTCGGCTGGTCCTTCGTCAGCGCCGGCAGGGGGTATTCGCGTTGACGCGGCGCCTCGAAGACATTGCCGCCGTCGATCTTCTTGCCCTGCAGATTGCCGGCCTTGCCTGACACGCCGAGATCGTACTCGGCACGATCGTAGAACGGCTCAAGGTCAGCGTAGCTTAGCGGCCAGTCGGCGAGCGAGGAACCCTCCGGAATCGCCTTGTCGCCGTAACGCTCGACGGTGTGGCTGCGAATACGGAAATCGGCCTCGTGCAGCCGCCACGACACCGCGCCGTAGTGGACCGTACCTCCGCCGGCCTGGTTGCCGTAGTCCATTTGCGGCAGCCGAAATGAAGGCGTGTTAGCGTTGGGTCGCCACGTTACGGGCTGTGTTTTCGGACTGGGCCGCAAATCCTTGCGCTGGAAATAGCGCAATTCGTCGAGCGTAAAATCGCCGGTCTTCAAGCGCGGACCGCGCTCAAGCCCGATCACCTTCATGCCCGCCTTGCCGAGCTCGGCCGCCATCACGCCGCCAACCGCGCCCATGCCTACAATGACGACATCCGTCTTTTCGGTTGCCATGGCTCAAGCCTTTCGGGTCGAGGCCTGCGATTGCAGACCGATGATGGGAGCGCGTGTGAAGGCTTGTTGGCTCGCCATGTCGGCGGGCGTGTAATAGAGCTGGGTGCCGGGGAAACCAACGAGGCGCCAGCCGACGAAGTCCTTGTTGCCGCCGTAGACAGGGTCGGCGAACATGCCCTCCATGGTGTGGGTGCGCAGCGTGTTGAAGAAGGCCTGCGCCGTCGGATAGGTGAACTCGGTCGCCTTGCCCTGCTCCAGCGCGCCAATCACTTCATCCTGCTGCGCCGGGCTCAGCTTGACGAACGGCTGGTTGTGCACCTTGCGACAATACGCATCGAGTTGCGCGAGGCCGCGGCGATAGAAATCCTGTTGATCTGCGTAAGCACCAGCGAGAGCAAGATCGATGTAATTGACAACGCCGGCATCCCGCGCGCCAGGCTTGCCTTGCGCGCCCGGCATCAGGCGTTCGGCGAAAGCCGCAACGGTCTCGGCGTGGTCCTCATTGAAGAATGCACCGCGTCCCAGACCATTGTCGACGGCATGGGCGCTATCGGCGGCCTGCGCCGTCTTTGGTGCGGCTTGGTGTTGCACCTGCACTGGACGCTGGGTGCGGGCATACGCCGTGTCAACGATGGTCGCGCCGGCGGCAGCACCGGCCCCGACCGCGCCTACTATGAACGCGCGACGACTTTCGTCATGTTCGCTCATGATTTCCTCCCATTTGGTATCGTGAGTTGGTGTCAGCGATCGCGTTGACCGAACACACACCGCTTGTCGCACCTGGACGAGCCGCTTTTGAACGGCTCCAGACTGCTCCTTTTGATCAGTTGAGGCAAGGAAATGCCACACCCCACCCAATGACGAAGGAAGGTCAACAACCTCAACCTAGTGGATCGCGTCTGACATTTGAATCCCGGAGGGGATTCCTTGGGGCCTGAATGCATGCGAGTTTGGCGCATGCGAACCGGAATTTCCATTACTCTCAAGCCCGCCGATCGCCGTCGTCTGAAGGTGCTCGTGCGAAATCGCAACACACCGCACAAGCATGTCTGGCGGGCTGAGATCGTCCTGTTGAGCGCGGACGGTGTTGGCACCAATGAGATTATGCGCCGGACCGGGAAATCGAAGACCTGTGTGTGGCGCTGGCAGGAACGCTTTATGCAGGCGGGTTACGACAGCCTTCTGCACGATAAGACACGCCCCTCCCGCATACGGCCGCTGGGGTCGAACATCACCGAACGCGTCGTGACGCTCACCCAGACCGACCCGCCATTAGAGGCAACCCACTGGACCTCTGCCATGATGGCGAAGGTCGTCGACATCAGCGCGAGTTCTGTCCAACGCATCTGGCGCGCGCATGGCCTTCAACCGCACAGGGTGAAACACTTCAAACTCTCCACCGACCCGCGATTTGTCGATAAGCTACGCGACATCGTCGGCCTCTATATTGATCCGCCCGCCCATGCCGTCGTCCTCTCGGTTGATGAGAAGAGCCAGATCCAGGCGATCGACCGCACTCAGCCCGGCTTGCCGATGAAGAAGGGCCGCGTTGGGACGATGACCCACGACTACAAGCGTCATGGCACGACGACACTGTTCGCGGCCCTCAACGTCCTCGACGGCACTGTTATCGGCCGCAATATGCAGCGCCACCGGCACCAGGAGTTCATCCGCTTCCTCAACGCCGTCGAGGCGCAGGTGCCGGAGCGAAAGTCGATCCACGCCATCGTCGACAATTACGCAACCCACAAGCATCCGAAGGTCCGCCAATGGTTGGCCCGGCATCCCCGTTGGACCTTCCACTTCACCCCAACCTCGCATCATGGCTCAACGCCGTCGAGGGCTTCTTCGCCAAACTCACGAAGCGGCGATTGAAGCGCGGCGTCTTCCTATCGGTCGTGGACTTGCAAGCAGCAATCAATCGCTTCGTCGTCGAACACAACGCCGAACCAAAACCCTTCACATGGACTGCCGATCCCGACAAGATCATCCAGGCCGTCAGACGCGGGCACCAAGTGTTAGATTCGATCCACTAGCGACTCCAAAGCATCATTCTTCGGCTCATCCGCGGACCCGTCATCGGAGCAGCGTCCGTTGTCTTGGACCTGTTGCCCCAATTAAGAGGTGCCGGTCGAAAAAAACGTTTTGGAAAAACAACCCCGTGCAAAGGCATGACAAAGACGGTGCCATAATACCTGGAATGGTTGCATCGCCGCGATACGCGAACCAAATCGTGACAAGAGAAATCACGTGGAGGTGCACAGGAAATGAAAGCCCAGCAACCCAGCTCAGACGCGGAAAAGCCGAAGCACCAGCTGACCGAAAAAGAGGAGGCTGCCCTGCGCAAGCAATTTGCTCGCAGCGATGCCGCGGCGGTGACGCCGAAGATAAAAGTGGTAGCGAACGAAAAAGGTCCGCAGATTACAATTGATCATCCAGACCGTGCTGTCGGTCAGCTGCTGTTGCAGGAAGCGCTCGGCAGTGAGGACGATGATTTTGTGATCGGCCTTCTTCAACAGTTGGCCGCACTAACTTCGACAGGCAATCAGACCGACGAGCACAAACTGAATTTTCTGCTATCCATCATTAAAGGTGTCGAACCAAAAGATCAGCTAGAGACAATGCTCGCGGCTCAGATGGCGGCAGTGCACATGGCGTCGATGACGTTAGCCGGTCGCCTTAATCACGCGCGGACGCTGGCGGAGCAGGACAGTGCCGAACGGGCGGTCAACAAGCTCGCGCGCACGTTTACGACGCAAATGGAAGCGCTCAAACGTTACCGCACCGGCGGCGAACAAAGTCTCACGGTGGAACACGCATTGGTGCAAGGCCGCGGCCAGTCAACGGTGCGCAAGGTCACGCAGGCACCAAGCGAGAGCACGCCTAAGACTGCCAAGGCATCGACGCCCGCCCTCGCCAACGCGGGGACGGCCCCGAAGCCAATCAACAATGACAACGAACAGCGCGTCGTTGTCCCGCTTGAGCGCAAGAAAAGCAAGCGAGGCACGTGAAACCAGCCAATACCGGTCCAATGCTGGCGAGCGCGCGGTGCGGCGCGAAGACACGCACCGGAAAGCCATGCATGTCGCCCGCAGTTGGCGGCAAGAAGCGCTGCCGCATGCATGGGGGTGCGCCGGGGTCCGGCGCGCCCCGCGGCAATCGAAACGCGCTCAAGCACGGCTGGTATACCGCTGAAGAACTCGAAGCTCGTCGCCAGATGCGGGCCTTGATACGCCAATCGCGCGATTTGGTGAAGAAAATCGATTGAAATTGGGCTCGTTTCGCGTTTTTATCTCAAGTATCAGCCTCTGCCCTAACCGACGTTCTTTTCGTACATTACATCATGACCGCTTCTTAGCTGGTTTTCTCAGCCGCACGCCGGGGCCCCCTCCATTTTCGTCGATGAATTCAATACCAGCGTCCTCGAGAGCCCGTCGGATCGCCATATCATTCGCGGCGATCAACGATGTCACGCTCTCGCTAAGCTCTGCCCGGCGTATTGTTGTGACCCCGACCAAGGATGACCGCGCAAGATCCTCCGCACTCCAGCGGATTAGGGAGCGCGCAGCCCGAATCTGGGCGCTAGTCAGCGGCTTCGGTCTTGACTTATTCATTCTATATGATATTATTCATTCCACGTCGCATTAAACGATCCAGGCAGTTCCTATTTGGAGCTAACCCGATTCCCGATGATCGAGGAAGTCGCGCTCGGCTTCCGCGCACAGGAGAAGCGTGATGCCACCTCAATGGGACCATCCGGAGCGTCTTCCTTTCACCTGCGGGTTTGTCGCCCGGATTAGCATTCCGCCTGAGCCGGCAGCCGTGCGAGGAGCACCGCGAAACCGAGCCACAGCATCGCTCCGGCGGCACTACCGATCAGCTCTTGCCCTGCGCTTCCTAAAGCGAAGCGGTTTGCGAAAACGCACTCCTGCCGCCTCGGCCGTTTTCCGCAAGGAACTCAATGCCGGCTGCCTCCACGGCGCGGCGAGGCTTGGCACGGGCTTCGTCCGATACCCGGAGGCCGCACCGAGCCTCAACGCGCTTCACCGTTGGGAGGGAGAGCCGGGCTCTCGACCGAGATCAGTCTGAGACCAGCCCAATAGCCCACGCGATGCGCGAAGCTGGACGATGAAGAGTTTCGTTGATCCCCTTTGGATCATGGCACGATAGCTTTTGGATATTCAGCTGTGACAGAATTGAACACGGTGAAGAGTTGCGTAATGTGTGAGGAGAAGCAAATGATGGCAAGTTCAGCACAGCAAAGGCCAAGCCGCCGCCCCTTCATTGGTCGCGCGATGATGAGCCGGCCCTCGTTCGGCTGTGGCTTGAGAAGCGCGGCGAAGTCGGTGTCGCGACACCGCGCTGATGCGGACTCGCAATCAGCTTCCGCCCTTTCCCTTCTTCGGGCGAGCGGGCCTGCGGAAGCGCACCCCCGCTCCTCCCCCGTTTTCGTCGATAAATTCGATTCCGGCTGTCTCCAATGCCCCGCGAATAGCAGCGTTGGCCGCTTGCGATACATCTCGCCGGCTGCGTTCAAAATCGACGATGGTTGAGAGACCAAGCCCGGCAGCGCGGGCCAAATCGGGCTGCGTCATGTCAAGCAGTCCACGCGCCCCTCTGCATTGAGCAGCGGTGATTTTATCAACTGTTTCTGTTGACATGGCTCATCGCCTCGCGGTATCAACAATTTATGTTGCTAGATGACCATCAATGCGCGAATCGTTCTCGAGCGAAGCTACGTGAAATGAAAGGAGATTCAACAATGGCGAAGTTCAGCGCAGCAGTGGCACCGTCCAGACCGCCGCCACTTCATCGGCGGCTCGGATGCCCGGATCATCATGGGCGATGATGAACCAGCCCTCATCCGGCTATGGCGCGAGAAGCGTGGCGAGATCGAGCCGCAGAGACCTGTCGGACAACCTCATTGTCCAGCTCGGCGTCGCCACCGAGCCGCTCAACCGCCTCTGGTATGAGCGCACGACCGGAAAGGCGATCAAGGACGTACAGCTACGGGTCCGGCATCCGGTTATACGGTGGATGGCCGCGACCCTCGACGGTGTCGTCGAGCAGTCGGGGGCCGTCTTCGAAGCCAAGTTCATGCTGCCGTGGTCATTCTCCGAAGAAGGGGCGGCCGAGAAATACATGGCCCAACTCCAGCACAATATGTGGGTGACCAACGCCAGGCACGCAGTCCTCTCGGTCATCACCGGTGGCGGCAAGTGGGTCGAGATCACCGTTCCGGCGGACGCGCTTTACCAGCATCTCCTCCTAACGGCGGAGAAGAAGTTCTGGCGTTGCTGTCGAGAGCGGCGACCTGCCGCGCCTCTATTTAGCGGAAACGCCACGGCCGCGGATCGAGGCCGTGCGGATCGTCGACATGACCGGCTCGAACGCCTGGGCCGAATTCGCGGCATTGTTCCGCGAGACCCGGACCGCGTTCACGCAGCACGAGAACGCCAAGTCCGAGCTCAAGGCATTGATGCCGGAGGATGCCAAGGAGGCAACCGGTCACGGCATTCGGGCCAAGCGCTCGAAAGCAGGGGCGATCAGCTTCGAACTCCTTGAAGTGGAGGCCGGCCATGCAGCGGTCCAGTGAATCGATCGGCGCGATTGCGGGCGCCCTTGCCAAGGCGCAGGCCGAACTCACCAATCCCGAGAAGTCGCTGATCGCGACCATCCGCTCGCCATTCCCGCGAGAGAGCGATCGGACCTTCCGCTATGCCTCGCTGTCGTCTGGCTCGACATCGTCCGCAAGACCTTGGGCAAGCATGAGATTGCCACGGTACAGACCACCTCGATCGACAAGGAGGCAGGGCTCATCCGCCTCACGACCGTCCTCGCCCACACCTCAGGGGAATGGGTTTCGTCCGACTGGCCGGTATGCCCGGTAAGCGACACGGCGGCCCCGCATAAGATGGGCGCCGCGCTGACCTACGCGCGGCGCTATGCGCTGTTCACACTGGTCGGCATCGCCGGGGAAGATGATCTCGATGCACCAGATCTGCTCGGAACGACATCGAGCGGTGGGATCGGCCGAGACATCCGGCAATTCGAGCAAGGCCAAACGGGCAAAGCTGAGGCCGCACCGACGCCCGCCGTTCGATACAACGGCAAGCGACTGCACCGCATCCCGAAGCCTCCCGTGCCGGTCCTCGACGCCGAACCTTCGGCAGCACTGAGGGAGAAACTCCTGACCGAAATCGCAACGCTTGAATCACCGCACACTGCCGTCGCTTGGGCCCGCCGCGGTTTGATTGCCAAGAACAGGCTCACAATAGAAGATGCTCAAGCTGTCGAGGCGGCATTCCGGACGCGAATGCAGTCTCTGGAACACACTCCGCAGCTTGTGCAGCCGACCACCGACGGTCTTGCCAAGCGCGATGCCGCTGCAGCTATGTCGCCGACGGCCTCCAGTGACGCCGCGCCTCCGCATTCCAAGACTGACGCACTAGAGCCGCGTTCGTCGACTGACGAGCCTTCGGGACAAGGCGTCAAGCTGCGGCGGATTTCGCGATAAAGAGCACCTCCGATTTGTGGCAAAGCAGGCGTGCACGGTCTGCGGACGACAACCGTGCGAGCCGCATCACATCCGTTTTGCCCAACCGCGCGCCATCAGCCGAAAGGTGAGCGACGAATTCACCGTTCCCTTGTGCCGGGTCCATCACCGCGAGATTCACCGGCGCGGCGATGAAGCCGCTTGGTGGGCCGAATTCGGCGTCGATCCGATGCCGATTGCTCTACGGCTTTGGCAGCAAACACGCGGCATCGGCAGCCCACCTGACGAAAAGCCTCGGCAGCGTCGGTGAAATCGATTCCGCCCTAGGGGCGGGGAGACCGTGAATGCCATTTCTGACAACGGATGCCTCATCATGACGTCGTTCCGACATATCGAAGCCAACCGCCGCAACGCTCTGCGGAGCACGGGGCCGAGAACTGAGGAAGGCAAGCGCTCATCCCGCGGCAATGCCTATCGCCATGGACTGACCGCTGAGACTGTTGTGGCAAAGGTGGAGGACGAGGAGGATTATCGGGCCTTCGAAGCGGCGGTGATCGCTGACTATGATGCACAAACGGCAGTCGAACGGGAGCTGGTGCTTCGCCTCGCTTCTTTGCTGTGGCGCCTTCGTCGAGCGGCGGCGGTTGAGACCGACCTTCTTTCCGTACAAGCAGAGAACTTGGCCGATCGACGCAACCGAGGCGATGACGTTCGTGAACAACGCGACCAGCACTCGCTTGCCTCGGTCCACCTTCCAACCGTCCGCGCGGTGCAGCAAGGAGATCAAGTTCACTCCGCTGATGGCTGTCCACCAGACCCTACGAACGATTATGCCGCAGCAACGCGAATGCTAACCTATTGCTTCTTACGGCTCGCAAATCTTGATAGCGCCGTGTTCGATCGACTCAGCAGATACGAAGCCGCTCTATGGCGCCAAACGGTGCAGACACTGTTTGCTCTCGGGTCGCCTCGCCAGCGATAAGAGCTGTACCCTGGGATGCTTGGTCGAGGCGTCAAATCCACGAAACGAACCCATTTGAAGTGAGGTCTGCGCGTAGGCGTCTCCAACTGCGATGAAGAGCCGGCGCGCGCTCTTAGCTGCGAACCTACAATGAGCGCTCGCTCCGAGCTGGGTCGCCTCGATTCGGTCGCCGAAGGGTTTTTTCCAGGCTTGTCTGAGGGACATTCGGTCGAGAATTGGCAAGGATCGCGGCCACTGCAGTACTTAGCTAACCTGGAGAGCCGCATTTAAGGTGCTGAAAAAAAGCGCGTTTTGCCTAGGTGTTGCCCAATTGTAACGTTTGGCAGAAAAGCGACGGAATAAGTTCTAAGCATGTTCCTGATCGCGAATATTCATATTAACATCCTTCTCGTCGCTGCCGGTTTTATGACCGCCAGCCGGGGGAGCTTCGAGGGGCAATTGTCATGAAAAATATCGCGACTGGATTGGTTGCAGTGGCCGCGCTCGGACTGGGCGTCTGCAACGGTGCGCTTGCTGCTGATATGCCGGTCAGGTACGTGCCGCCGGCGCCGGTCGCAACGTGGACCGGCTTCTATGCCAGCGTCGACTTGGGCTATGCACGCCAAACGGTGTCGACTGCTTGGAACCCGCTTCCTAATCCCGCCGCATTTCCTGTAGCTAGCGGGGTGGTTGGCAGTCCGCAGGGCACGGGCGCCGTCGGCGGCTTCAACTTCGGTTACAACTACCAATTCTGGTCCGCATGGGTGGCCGGCATCGAAGGCGACATCATGTGGGGCGCGGTTGGCGCCAACAACGCTGCTCCATGGGTAACGCCTGCCGGACCCGTGCTGGCAGGATCGTTGACCAGTTTCTCAACGCAGTTGAATTGGTTGTCGTCCGTCCGCGGCCGTCTGGGCTGGCTCTGGACGCCCAACCTGATGCTCTACGGCACTGGCGGCGTCGCATGGGAAAACGTTCATTATTCCGCGAATGCGTTCAATGGCTTCGGTGCCGCCGGCAACGGAACCGCAGCGTCCTATAATGCCCCGGTTGATTTTACGAACACCGCCAGTGGTTGGGTCGCTGGCGTCGGCATTGAATGGCTGATTTCCAACAACAACGCCAACGTCTTCTGGAACAACTGGACGCTCCGGACCGAATGGCTGCATTATCAGTTCAACAATGCGCAGAGCATCAATGGCGCGTCGGTCAACTTCCCGGCGTTCCCCTCGAACTACACTTGGAGTTCCGAGAAAGTCGATGTGCTACGGGCTGCTCTGAGCTACAAGTTCTGATCCTGCGCTGTCCAGGCCTATATTCAGCCCCGAGCGTTGCTCGGGGCTGTTGCTTTTATTGATAAGGCCGATCCGTCGAAGAGTAAGAATTTTGGATACGGCAACTCACCATTCATCCCGTAGGGGCGACGCGGTGTTAGCGGAGACAAAGAGAATAAGAAAAAAGAAGAGAAGGAAGAGCGCCGGCTACACAGAGGAAGCTAGAGCTATGAGCGCGTTAGTGCGCACGGCGCAAGCCAATGCAAGAGCCGCCGATCTCGCCCCGGTTATCAAGAAACTCCAGGCGGCCGGAGCCATATCGCTGCGCGCCATCGCAGCTGGGCTCAATGAGCGAGGAATCCCGACGATATGGGGCGGAAAATGGACCGCAGTACAGGTAGGTAGAATATTGGAACGGATCCGCGAATAATTTAGATTTGATCGCGCCGCGGCTTTTGGATCCAGAACTGATACATCCCGGCAAAGCTGCGTGGAATTTCCATTTCGAAGCGGTGCCAGCATGCGAGATCCGTCTGAGATCTATCCTCCGGAAATCGTGTGCTGTAGCGCCTCAGCAGCGCTGCATCAGCGTCGAAGCCCAAAAACTTCACCCCGCTTTCAGCAATGAAGGCGGCGATTTCTGGCAAAGTCATCCGGTGCTCCTGCACATGGAACAGGAGGTCTCGGCATTCGCTCATACTGAAGAAGTCAGCGGCCTCGGTTGCCACTTTGAGTAGCGGCTCGTAGGGCGCTGCCCTCATGGCTAGTCGGCAGCGCCGGATGCCATCGGCGGTCGCTGGATAACCGCCTTCAGCGATGAAGGCGCGGGCACGCACCACAAAACTGCGCGCCGCCTCGCTGTAGAGGCCGACGTTCATCACTCCCCCCGGCCGCAGGAGCGCTAACAGCACCCGCCACCCAGCCCAGGGGTCGGCAAGGTGATGGAGCACGCCGCTTGCTTCAATGACATCGAAACTTCGCGCCAGCGAATCGAGCTTCAGAATATCGGCGATCCCATAGCGAATGTTGGTGAGGCCAAGTTCGCGGGTCTTATGCAGCGCGTAGCCAAGGCTCGCGGCACTCAAATCGACGGCCAGCACATGCGCTCCCGGAAATCGTTGTGATGTCTCGACGGCGTGCTGGCCTGTTCCGCAGCCGGCGATCAGAACCTCAATGCTGTCCTTCCCAAGCGGTTTGTAATCAGCGCGGCCGAACCTCGCCCGCATATAATCGTCGAGCGGTTCTGGCGGGCCGGTCGGCTTTGCAGCGGTCCAGCGGGGAAACGGACTCTCTTCGTATTGTTGCTTGACCTTGATGGAGGTCGCATCCTCCACCGCGGTCAAAATCGGCAAAGTTGCGCGAAGTTCACGTTGGGCATCCGGTTCTATGATTTGTTGGCGGACGATGGCGATAAGCGGTGCAGGCCACTCTCGCTTGGCCAACAGGTCAGCGCACGCCAGCCTGTGCAGTGGCATGTAGGCTCCGACCAGGGCAACCCACAGCGGAGGAACCTCCATGCCCTCCTCGACGGCCGCAATCAGCATCGCGCTAAGGTTTGCAGCACGGTCCTTCTCTTCCGCCGAAATCGCGTAGATGTACTCGTTGATGAAACATTGCTGGGCGAGCGCAGAGAAGAATTGCAAAGTGCTTGCGGCGGGCGGCAAAGCCCTCTCAGCAATTGCTAGATCAAGGCCGGCCCGCCTGAGCGACGTGAACAGCCGCTCCAAATCGGCATCGCAAATCGGGGCGCTATGCATCAGCTCGCATAGCAATCGATCGTCCGCCAACTCACGCAAACCGTTGGTGCCACAGAGCTCCGTGATCGACAGTTCGCCTAGCGGCACCGCCGCTTGGCGCCCGATCGCTGCGTCAATAGCGCTGTTTGCCTTGATGAGCCTCACGGCTGCCGCCATCAGATGGCTAGCCCGGCTCCAGTTCTCGACGAGCGCCCGCCGGATCATCTGGCGAAACCGGGGAGTATCCTCGTTCACATATCGGGCTACACGGGTGAAGAGGTAGCGCGCCTGAAGACTTTCCTTGATTTGCAGAGCCTTGCTGGCAAGCTCAAAAGCCTCCTGGTGTTTACCTTGGGCGAGACACAGAAGTCCCAGTGCAACGAGGAGCTGATGATTGCGCGGCTCTGACCTTAGGCATTCTCGACAATGATGTGCTGCCCTGTCGAGATCACCGATAGCGGTGTAGATTGCACGGAGTTGATTGTGAGCGGCGGCATGGTCAGGCCTTAAGCGCAGCACGGCGACGAATTGCGGGATCGCTTCGTCGACGCGACCGCGTCGCGATAAGATAACGCCGAGATTGTAGGGCGCGTCCGGCCAACCCGGCTCAAGCGCGACGGCGCGATAACACGCGGCCTGCGCGTCATCCAGCCGGTCTTGGTGAAGCAGGACGTTCGCGAGATTGAGATAGGCCTTAGCATAGTCCGGCTTGAGCGAAATCGCCCGGCGGTAATGCGTCGCCGCGGTCTCAAATCGATTCAGCGCTTCGAGCGCGATTGCGAGATTGTAGTGAAACTCGGGCACGGCATCGTTGCATGCAATAGCTCGACCGATCAGCTCGACCGCTGTTTCGGTGCGGCCGCGCTGATGGCTGAGGACGCCCAGGCAATGCAGGGTCCCCGCATGATCCGGTGTGGTGTCGAGAATGCGGCGGTAAGTGCGTTCAGCCTGCGCAAGCTCACCACGCTGGTGTTGTGCCACCGCGACCGAAAACAGCTGCTCGACGTCGGCCCGGTCCACCCCATGCACTTTGCGTTCGTTGGGGTTCATGAATACGATCGAGAAGGTTTTGCCACCGCGATCGACGTCGCGCTATCTGACCAACACATAGCGCTTGTCGCGACTGGCGAACCGCTTGGAACGGGCCAAACTGCTCCCTTTGTCCGATCGAGGCAAGGTTCTTTCCCTGGGGCGGTTGAGACGTGTAAGCCTTGTCAGCTTCGCCCCGCATCGGGCCCCGGCATTGTATTGGGCGGACAACTTCGGCACACTGCGAAGCAACGCCGCGATCAGGCGTATTGCGTTTAAAGTGCCACGATTCTGGCAAAGTCCTTGACGCTGGTGCTGCCGAATTCTGGAGGAGACGCCATGACCTCTCACCCTAACCGTCGCGAATTCGGCCGTGGCGCCATTGCCGCCGCCACCGTTGTCGCGAGCGGCGCCATCCGGGTGAACGCACAAGCTGGATCGCTCAAGGTCGGCACCTTGGCGCCGAAGTCCGGCTTCGAGGCGCAGCTTGGCCAAGGGTGCCAGCGCGGCTTCGATCTCGCAGTGACGATGCTGCGCGATATGGGGACGCCAGTCGAACTCATGAGCGCCGACACCGAGAGCAAGCCCGACGTCGCACGCACCCAGGCCGAAAAGCTCATTCGCGAAGGTGCTCACGTGCTGACCGGAGCCTTCGATTCCGGCCAAAGCGCCGCGATTGCCCAAGTCGCGGAGCAGCACGGCATCCCCTACATCGTCAATATCGCAGCCGATCCGAAAATCACCGAGCAGGGCTACAAGTTCGTATTTCGCAATTTCCCGAACGCCGCGATGCTGATGACCGGAGCGCTGACGCTCGTCAACGATTTGATCCAGGTGACGGGAAAAACGCCCAAGTCTGCGGTTCTGATGGCGATCAACGATACGTTCGGCCAGGCTGCCCGCGCCGCCATAGACGTGCTGATTCCCAAGCTCGGCATGCCGTTCAAGGTGGTCGAGACGATATCGTACGATCCGCAGGCGCGGGATCTCTCGGTCGAAGTTGCGAAGGCGAAGTCGGCCGGCGCCGATCTTCATCTGTGCGTCACGCGGCTCAACGACGGCATCCTGATGGTGCGGGAGATGGTCAAGCAGCGGTACGAGCCGATGGCGATCATCAGCCCGGGCTCCCCCGGCTTCTACGAACGCCCGCTCATCAAGGCACTGGGCAAGTATGGCGAGTACTGCTTCTCCAATAATCCGTGGATGGACCCGAACCAGCCTCTCACAAAGACCGCCGAGACAACATTCGCGAAAATGTTTCCCGATGACCAATTCGACTTGACGGTCGGATTCTCGACCGAAGCAATCCTGATAGCGGCGGACGCCCATAAGCGCGCAGGTTCGACAGCGCCGGCGGCGCTGGTCGAGGCACTGCGCGCCACCAATATCGACAAGCGCATCATGATCGGCGACCCGATTCGATTTGACGAAAAAGGCCAGAACGTCGGCAACCGTCTCGCCTCGCTGCAAGTTCGCAATGGCAAGCCCACGGTGGTGCTGCCCGTCGCCAATGCCGAGGCAAAGCCTGTCTTTCCGATGCCGGCCTGGTCACAGCGCGGCTAGAAATCCTCATCCCAACCATGCTGACGCAGGCGACGCTGACCTATGTCAACATCGTGGTCGCCGGCCTGCTGACCGGTTGCGTCTACGGGCTGATGGCGCTTGGCCTCTCGGTGATTTTCGGCGTCATTCGCATCGTCAACTTTGCCCACGGCGAGATGATGGTCCTCGCCATGTACGCGGTCCTGCTCCTCAACCAAAGACTGGGGTTCGATCCGCTCGTGGCGATGCCTGTAGTCGCAGCGGCGCTGTTCGCCGCCGGCTACGCCCTGCAGCGCGGCCTGGTCAACCGTTACATCTCCCGGCCCGAGCACGAGCAGTTTCTGCTGCTGCTGGCAATCGCCATCATGCTGACCAGCGGAATGCTGATGGCGTTTGGTCCGGACGCCCGCAGCGTCCAGGTCGATTACGCCTATGATTCCTATGATATCGGCGGCGTTCTGATCGACAAAGTACGAGCACTGGCCGCGCTCGGTGCCATCGCGGGCGTCATCGCCCTGTGGGTGTTTTTCCGTTTCTCTCTTACCGGCAAGGCGATCCGCGCCTGCGCCGACAACCAGACGGGAGCGCAGGTGGTTGGCCTCGACGTCAAGCGGCTTTATGCCGTCACTTTCGGTATCGGTACAGCTTGCGTCGGTGCCGCCGGCGCGTTGTTGCTGCTGCTGGTCGACGTCCAGCCCTATATCGCTGCGGACTACACCCTCCTCGCCTTCATCATCGTCATCGTCGGCGGGCTTGGCAGTCTGCCGGGCGCCCTGGTCGCGGGCCTCTTGGTCGGAGTATCGGAAGCGGTCGCCGGCTTTGTCATCCTGCCCTCGCTCAAGAGCATGTTCAGCTTCGCCCTCCTCATCATTGTATTGCTGGTGCGCCCGCAGGGCCTGTTTGGACGGCGAGCATGAGGCTCATTCCGGGAGTGTCGCGCCGCGCGGCGATCGCGCTCGGCCTTTTCGTCGCCGCGATGGTTGCACTGCCACTCATCGTCAGCAGCTACGTGACGTCAGTCCTGGTGCTGGTGTTGTTCTCCGCCTACCTCGGTCAGGCTTGGAATATCATGATGGGATTTGCCGGCCAGCTTTCGCTTGGCCACGCGCTTTATGTCGGGCTCGGCGCCTATGTCAGCGGCGCGCTGTTCGTCCACTATGGTCTGGCGCCGTGGATCGGAATGTTGGCCGGAATGGCGGTGGCGGGCGTCGCCGGGAGCGTCATCGCGGCTTTGAGCTTTCGGTTCGGCGTGACCGGCACCTACTTCGCCTTGCTGACCATCGCGTTCGCCGAATTCACCCGCATCGCCTTCAATCACTTCGATTGGGTCGGCGGCTCGAGCGGACTGTTCCTCCCGGTCGCAAATCTGAGCCGAGATGACGTTGTGCATCTGCGTGGCTCGCCAATGATGTTCTACTACATCCTGCTGATGATGATGCTTGCAGCGCTGGCACTCAGCCATGGCCTGCTGCGCTGGCGCATCGGCTACTATTGGCAGGCCATCCGCGAAGACCAGGCGGCGGCCGCGGCCCTCGGCGTCAACGTGTTCCGCTATAAGATCGCATCGGTGGCATTGTCGGCAGTCATGACCGCGGCGGCCGGCACCCTCCTCGCCTTCTACGACAACAATCTCTATCCGGACACAACGTTCGGTATCAGTCGCTCGATCGACATCATCACGGCCCCGATCATCGGCGGCATTGGCACGTTGATCGGTCCCATTCTCGGCGCTGTCGTGCTGACCGCGCTGAGCGAGTCGATGACAAACCTCAGTGCGAGCCTCGGCGTCAACGGCCTGAAGCAGTTCATCTACGGCGCCGCGCTGCTGCTCATCGTGATGCTGCAACCGGCCGGCCTGTGGCCCTGGCTCAAGAACCGCTTGAGGCTCGCCGAGGGCAAGCCGTGAGCCCGCCGCTGCTCGAGGTCGAGGGCATTTCCAAGCGCTTCAGCGGCCTGCAGGCGGTTGAGGGCGTAAGCTTCGCGGTCGAGCCCGGCACGATCGTCGGCCTGATTGGTCCAAACGGCGCGGGCAAGACGACGATCTTCAACCTGATTGCGGGCGTATTCCGCCCGGACACCGGTACGATCCGGCTTGCCGGCCGCGACATCACCGGCCTGCGACCTGATCTTACGTGCGGCGCCGGCATCGGGCGCACCTTCCAGGTGGTACGCCCGTTCGGCAGGCTGACGGTTCTCGACAACGTCATGGTCGGCGCCTTCAAATGTACCGGCTCGGCCCGCGCCGCCCGCGCAGCCGCCATCGAGGTCCTGGAACGCGTCGGACTCGCCGAAAAAACAAATACCGTCGCCGCGAGCCTGACCTTGCCGGAGCGCAAGCGTCTCGAAACGGCGCGTGCGCTTGCAACCAGGCCGCAACTGTTGTTGCTCGATGAAGTGATGGCGGGTCTCCGTCCCGTCGAAATCGACATGATGGTGCGCGTCTTCGCCGACCTTTCGCGCGAGCTCAAGCTTGCGATCCTGCTCACCGAGCACGTGATGCGCGCAGTGATGGCACTCTCCCACCGGATCGTCGTGGTCCATCACGGGCAGAAGATTTGCGAGGGGTCACCCGAGGTGGTCGCTCGCGACGAGCAGGTCATCGCGTGCTACCTCGGCGCAGCGCGGGCAAAGGCGTGATGCTCAGTGTTGCGAATCTCGACCTGTTCTACGGCGATGCGCAGGCGCTCGATGATGTGTCGCTTGAGGTGGCCGCGGGCGAGGTGGTGGCCATCGTCGGCGCGAACGGCGCCGGCAAGACGTCGCTGATCCGCACCATCTTCGGCATGCATCGGCCAAGCCGCGGCGAAATAACCTTCGAGGGCCGCGCGATCGCCGGCGAACCGTCGCACCGCATCTGCGATCTCGGCATCGGCCAAGTGGCCGAAGGCCGCCAGATTTTCCCGACCATGACGGTCGGCGAGAATCTTGAAATGGGTGCCGCCGTGCCGCGTGCGCGCGCTGGCGCGGCTGCGGCGCTCGAGCGCGTGCTGACGCTCTTCCCTCGCCTCGAGGAGCGGCGCCGGCAGCGGGCCGGAACATTGTCGGGTGGCGAGCAGCAGATGCTCGCCATCGCGCGCTGCCTGATGGGTCAACCTCGCCTCATGATGCTGGACGAGCCTTCGCTCGGCCTTGCCCCTGTCGTTGTCGATGACGTGTTTGCGGTGATCCGCGACCTCAACAGACGCGAAGGCCTGACCATCGTGCTCGTTGAACAAAATGTGGTGCAGTCATTGGCGCTCGCCCATCGCGCCTACGTGCTGGAGAATGGCCGCATCGTCATCAGCGGCAGCGGCGAAGCTCTGCTCGCCGACGACCGCGTACGCCGCGCCTATATCGGATTGTGAGGGCGCTTCTACGCCCTCACCTCTTGCCGCTGGAAAACGACATAGGTCACGACGAACAGCATGATCGCGCTTGCGATCAGACCGACCGTCTGAGGCCACGCGATCAACAGGCTCTCGCGCAACGGCAGCGCCGCCCCGCGGACCGCGCCCTGCAATTGCTCCAGGAACACCGGATCAAGCGAGCGGGTCGACGGCGACAGCACCGCCAACACAGCCTCCGTATAGAGGGTGTTCGGCGAAAACCGCGATAACGCCACCTGCCATTGCAAGGTTTCCGGCGTCGGCAGGTTGAGCAGCAGGTACCGAATGTCCGGCGGCGCAATCACCTGGGCGAGGATCGAGCCGATCATCGGCCACAGCAACGTCATGAACAGCCAAAGCCCGAGCGACAGCAGCGCCGCGGTCGCCGGCGAGCGGAACAGCACCGAAAACATCATCGCCACGGCAAGCCAGACGCCGGCATAAGCCAGCGTGATCAGCAGGAAGGCCATCGAACGGAAAATCTCTTCCCAGCTCGGGGGCACGCCGAGAAAAAGCACGCCGAGCCCGACCACGAGGAGCCAGAGGCAGACCAGGTTGATTCCGATCGTGGTCACGCCGGCAATGAATTTGCCGAACAGCAGCGCGTCGCGATAGATCGGCTGCGCCAGAATGCGCGACAGCGTTCGCCGGTTATGTTCGCCGTTGACCGAATCGAAGCCGAGGCCGATCGCCACCAGCGGCACCATGAGGCCGAGAATGAACATGAAAGACGGGAACGGCGGCCGGTCGACGGTGAAGAGCTTGAGGAGCAGGAACGGATCCTCAGCGGTGGTCTCGCGCAGGCCGGTGATAGCGACGTAGAGCGGCACCGCCGCCGTGATCAGCATCAGCCATTCCAGCGCCCGCATGCGGGCGCTGCCGAGATGATCGGCAAGCTCCTTGAGAACGACGGTGCCGGTCCCCTGGAAGGGCGAGCCCTCACGCCGCATCGCGGATCTCCTTGCCGTTGGTGCCCTGCTTCTCGAAGAACCGGGTATAGATCGCGTCGAGGCTCGGCTCCTCGACCGAGAGCCGCGTCAGCGCGCCGTCGGCGGCAACGACCGCGCGGGCTGCCTCGGGCCGGACGTCATGGTCGGCGGTGAGACGGTAGTGAATCTCGCCCGTCTGCTGTACCGACTGCACTCCCGGGATCGCGCTCAGCCGCGCGGCAATATCCTTGCCCGGCGCCGCGGTCGCTTCCACCTCGACGACAAAGCCTGCACCAAGAACCTGCCGGGCCAGTTCCTGCACGGTCCCCATGATGAGGATATGCCCGTTCTGGAACAGCGCGACGCGATCGCACAGCCGCTGCACCTGCTCCAGCAGATGAGACGTGATCAAAACAGTGACCCCGTCACGCTTCAGGTCCGCAATCATCTCCAGGAATTCGTGGGTCGATTGCGGATCGAGGCCGGAAGTCGGTTCGTCGAGAATCGCGATCTCGGCTTGCTTCATTATCAACTCGGCGAGGCCGAGCCGTTGCCGCATGCCGCGCGAAAATGTGGCGACTCGCTTGTTCGCGACATCGGACAAGCGCACGCGCGCCAACGCCGACGATATGCGCTCTTCGCGGACCCCGCGGGGCAGTCCCATCAACCGGGCGGTGTAAGCCAGGTTTTCGACCGCGGTCATGTTGTCATAAAAGCCGACGGCGTCGGGCAGGTAGCCGACCCGCCGCTTGACGGCGAGCGGCTCTCTGACCGGATCATGTCCGGCGACGGTTACCTCGCCTGACGATATTTCGGTGAGGCCGAGCATCATCAGAATGGTGGTGGTCTTGCCGGCGCCGTTCGGGCCGAGGAGACCGAACGTCTCGCCGCGCATGATGTCGAAGTCGATCGCGTCGACAACAGCGACGTCGCCGTAGCGCTTGGTCAGCCCGCGCGCCGTGATGACGGGTTCGCTCATCGCCGTCCGAACCTCGACACTGCACCGACCATGATCAGCAGCGCCGCACCGATAACGCCAACGCCCACCATGCCCCAGGTTGTCGAGGTCGAAACCGTGACACGGAATTGGGTCGAAGCCGTCTCGCCGCGCGAAGCCGCGCGCATCGTCGCCATGTAATCGCCGGCGAGCGACTTCTCGCTCGGGGTGATCAGCGCATTGACGTCGCTCGTTTTGCCGGGCTCGATGCGGTCGATGGTCTTGCGATCAAACTCGATTTTCCAGCCGCTGGGCCCAGAGCCTGAAAGCTCGACATTGTCGGCCGGCGCCGTGCCGTCATTGGCGATCAGGATCGGAACCGTGCTCTGCTGGCCGGCCGTGGCACGGGCCGACACCAACCCCTCGGTCCCGGTGATGGTCAGGCGCGGCGTACCCACGACCTGAAGCTTGAGTTCGGCCTTCGCCGTCGCGTCACCGGCGCTTGCCGTCATCTCGATTGGAAATTCGCCGGCATCGACCGAGGACGGCGGTCTCACCTTGAGCTTCACGTCCTTCGAGGCGCCGGCGTCGATCGGCACGGAAGACAGCTCCTGCGAGCCGTAAGCCTCGGTGAAGGAGGTATCGAAATTGCGCGGCGCGGTCGCAGCGAGGCTCACGACGAGATTGCGGCCGCTGTCGTTCTTGATGCTCAGCGTGTAGTCGAAGCTTGTCTTCGGAGAACCGCGGAGCGACGGCAGTTGCGGCGTCACTGACAGTTTCGCCGGCAACTCCTTGGCGAGGCTCACGGTGATTGGCAGACTCACGCTGTTCGCAGGATTGCTCTGGTCAGTGGCCTTCACCGTCAAAGTCTTATCGCCGCTGCCGGCATTGGCCGGAACGTCGAGGCGAAGCTGAAGGCTGACGCTCTGGTCGGTTGCCGCCATGGCGGCCGCCACGGGCTGGCCGCCGCCGAGCAGGGTCGCGGTCCAGCCGGGCGGCGTATCTTCGACCGACAGCGTGAAACGCTCCGGCGGCAGACCGTAATTCTGCAGCCGCATGGAGACACTCGATGTCGTTCCGGGGCGCACCGACAGCGCTGGGTAATCGGTGAGCAAGTAGAGGCCCTTGACGTCCTTGCCTGCGTTTTCGGCGGCAGCAGCGGTCATGGGGTTGCTCGTCAGGGCGAGCACCGGAAATGCCAACAGGATCGCGATTGTGGATGCTCTCATCGCGTCAAACTCCATCGCAAATATCGCGTTCGGATGCCGCCCCCGCGCAGGCCCGCCACAGAGGGCAGCCGCTGGGCGGTGCGGACGTTCTCTACCGATGTTGGCTAAATCTTGGAAGCCCCTCGCCGCCTTATGTCGCACGGCAGCCTGCTGGCTCAATAAGATAGGGTAAACCGGATAGGTATTATTTCCTTGCGAATTGATTTTCTTGAACGGCGGGCCACATGGGCTAGGAACACATCTCCTCCCTCGCTCCTCCGTTAATGGCCGACGCCGCGCCCGAACCCCATGACAACTTCCTCCCCGCCCGAGGCAGCCCGCAAGATCAGCTTCGTGTCGCTTGGCTGCCCCAAGGCGCTCGTCGATTCAGAGCGCATCATCACCCGGCTGCGTGCGGAAGGCTATGAGCTTGCGCGCCGGCACGACGGCGCCGACCTCGTCATCGTCAATACCTGCGGGTTTCTCGATAGCGCCAAGGCCGAATCGCTCGAAGCCATCGGCACGGCAATCAAGGACAACGGCAAGGTGATCGTCACCGGCTGCATGGGCGCCGAACCAGAATCGATCACGGACCGGTTTCCGAACGTGCTCGCCGTCACCGGTCCTCAGCAATACGAGACGGTGCTCGATGCGGTGCATCGTGCCGCGCCGCCGCGCCACGATCCGTTCGTCGATCTCGTGCCGCCCGAGGGGATCAAACTCACCCCGCGCCACTATGCCTATCTGAAGATTTCGGAGGGATGCAACAACCGCTGCACCTTCTGCATCATTCCGAAGCTGCGCGGCGACCTCGTCTCGCGACCGGCCGCAGATGTGCTGCGGGAGGCGGAGCGTCTCGTCGCCGCCGGGGTAAAGGAGCTGCTCGTCATCTCCCAGGACACATCGGCTTACGGTGTCGATATCAAATATGCAGCGAGCCGCTGGAAGGATCGCGAGGTCAGGGCGCGGTTTCTCGATCTAGCGACTGCGCTCGGCGAGCTCGGCATCTGGGTTCGCCTCCATTACGTCTACCCCTACCCTCACGTCGATGACGTCATCCCGCTGATGGCGGAAGGAAAGGTCCTCCCCTATCTCGACGTGCCGTTCCAACACGCATCGCCGACTGTGCTCAAGCGCATGCGCCGCCCTGCTGCTCAGGAGAAGACCCTGGAGCGAATCCACGCGTGGCGGAATATCTGCCCCGACCTCACCCTGCGCTCGACCTTCATCGTCGGCTTTCCCGGCGAGACCGAGGAGGAGTTCGCGTTCCTGCTCGATTGGCTTAGCGAGGCTTCACTCGATCGGGTCGGCTGCTTCCGCTACGAGCCTGTGCGTGGCGCAATAGCCAACGATCTCGGCCCCGACGGGGCACAGGTGCCGGATGAGGTCAAGGAGGAGCGTTGGCATCGGTTCATGCGGCGGCAGCAGGCGATCTCGGAGAAGCGCCTCAAGCGCCGCGTGGGCACCCGCCAGCAGATCATCATCGACGAAGTCGGACCCACGATTGCCAAGGGCCGCAGCAAGGGCGATGCCCCGGACATCGACGGCACCGTCCACGTCACATCGCGGCGGCCGCTGCGGGTCGGCGAATTTGCCACCGTGAAGATCGAGCGCGCGGACGCCTATGATCTTCACGGCGCCGTTGTGGGGTTCTGACGCGCGTGGTTCGACGGTGCTGGAGATTTTTCGCTTAAATGCCCAGCCTGCCCCGGCCTGATCCGCGTCTCATGCAAATGGCGCCCGTCTTGCGTGAAGCGATGGAGCTTCATCGCACCGGGCGACTCGCAGAGGCCGCGGAGTTATTTCGCCGCGTGCTCAAAAAAATACCGGATCAATTCGATGCGCTATTCCATCTGGCGCTGACGAAGATGATTCAAGGCGATCCGCAGGAGGCGCTGAAGCTGATCGGCAAAGCGATAAAGGTCGAGCCGCGCGCGCCGATAGCTCAAAGTCTCGCTGGCACGATCCTGAACATGCTTGGCCGCCGCGAAGAGGCGCTCGCCTGCTACGATCGCGCGCTCGCACTAGACCCCAATCTGATGATCGCTCTCAACGACCGCGGAAACACGTTACGTCTGCTCGGACGCCCGCAAGAGGCGCTGACATGCTTCGATCGCGCGCTCGTTCTCGAGCCGACGGCGGCCCAACTTCATAACAACCGCGGTACGACACTGGTCGATCTGCGCAGATTCGAAGAAGCAGTTGCATGCTTCGATCGGGCAGTCGCACTGCAACCCGCGTCGCCCGATGCTCTGAACAATCGAGGGGCCGCGCTGCTCAAGCTGGATCGCCCCGAGCAGGCACTTGCGGATTTTGATCGCGCGATCGCCCTCAAGCCCGATTACGGCGAAGCGTTCAACAATCGCGGCAACGCCTTACAGGACTTGAACCGCCATCGTGAGGCGCTCGCCGCCCACACTCGTGCGCTCTCGCTGCGAGCGGACAATCTCGAGGCGCGGTTCAATTTGGCGACAGCCCATCTAGCGCTCGCCGAATTTGACGAGGGCTGGCGCGCCTACGAGGCACGCTGGGCGATGCGCGATATTGCTTCACCGCAGCGCAATTTTCGCAGCCCATTGTGGCTCGACGGGCGGCCGATCGCCGGCAAGACGATCCTACTCCACGCCGAGCAGGGATATGGCGATGCCATTCAATTCGTCCGCTACGCCCCCCTCGTCGCGCAACGCGGCGCAAAAGTCATCCTCGAAGCGCCGCGGGCGCTGCAAGCGTTGTTCGGATCGGTCGCGGGCGTCGCTCAGGTCGTCGCCCGGGGCGATCGGCTGCCGCCATTCGATCTGCACTGTCCCTTGCTCAGCCTGCCACTTGCGTTCGGTACCCGCCTTGATTCAATTCCGCACGATGTGCCGTATCTGCACGCGGATGCCGAGAGGCTCGCGAAATGGCGTGACCGGCTGCCGCCGTCGGGCCGGTCACGGATCGGCATTGCTTGGCAGGGTCGCGCTTACCCCCGCAATCGTTCGGTCCCGTTTGCTGCCCTTACAGCGTTGCTGGCGCTGCCTGACATCGAGTTCATCAGCCTGCAGCAGGAATTATCTGACGAAGATGCGCGCGCGGTCGCGCAAACCGGCAACGTTCGTCATTTCGGCGCTGAGATCAAGGATTTCGCCGACACTGCCGCAATTCTTAGCGATCTTGACGCGGTGGTCAGCATAGACAGCGCCGTTGCTCACCTCGCTGGCGCGCTCGGCAAGCGATCATGGCTGATGCTGATATTCGCCGCGGATTTTCGCTGGCTGATCGGTCGCGAAGACAGCCCATGGTATCCGACAGCGCGCCTGATCCGGCAGAGCCGGATCAGCGAATGGTCGGACGTCGTCGCGAGGGTCACCGATGACGTACACACGTGGCACAGCGCTGGTCATTAAGATTCACCCAGGGCCGCGTGAAGCGCCGGATCAAACTAAAAAAGCGACTTGCAAGATCGTGCGATTTTGCAAGTCGCGTGTCGCCAGCCGCAGGGCTTGTCAGAAGCGAAATCGCACGCCCGATGTGGTGGCGATGTTGCTGCGAACAAGGTAGCCGTTGACCAAGCCGCCGTTAAACTGCGAGTAGAATGTACCGAGATACCAGTCCCACTTGGGTAAGAACTTCCAATCGACCAGTGCGGAGGCTGCGTCCATTGTTCCCGAGCACCAATTCTTGTTGGAATTGGACAGATTGCAGAAGGCCTGGTTGGCAGCACTCGCGGCAAAGTCATTCTGATCGTAGTGATAATAGGCGCCGGCCACATACAAGGTGGTGGTGACGTCATATCGGAATCCGGTCCAGAAGACCTGCAGGACCCTGTCCTTGAATCCGGCGCTGGCGTTGAACGCGGTGCTATTGATATTGGTGCCGGATATGCCGTTGTTGCAGGCAACGCAAACGAAGTCTCCCGCGATGTCGGTGAAGCCGGACCCTTTTCCGACGAATGGGTCGCTGGGGTTTGCAAACTGATTCCACTCGTAACCCGCAAAGAATCTCCACTTGTCCCAGGTATATTTGGCGAGTGCCATGACGTTGGTGTTGTTGGATATGGTGGCTGTCATGATTGCGGCGTTGCTTCCCGGCCCGAATAGGTTCGGAATTCCCTGAAGGTTGTTGGGCGCGCCGCCCAGGCCGAGTGCCACACCGTCCTTGTTAAATCCCCAGATGGCATCAAGCGAGAGCGTTCCCGGACCGATCTTGAAGTCGCCTCCAAGCTGGGCTTCGAAAGCACCTTCAGAGGCATTGTTCTGGTCGTAGCCGCCGAACTGCCACAAGCCCGCTACGCGCCAGTTGGCAATGTTGAGACGGTACTTGAGGGCGGTGGTGTATTTGGCGTTTTCGGTATAGCCACCGCCGGCGACGACACCCGAAAAGCCGATCGGCGAAAAGGCGTAGGCGCCCCCCATTGGATCGTAAGCGAGCACGCCGTCCAAGGTGAGCGCGTTTTGCCGAAGGACGGTCAAAGTCCCATATGTGTCGTTGCTGACGCCGACGAACCCAAGCGAATTATAAAACTGGCCTCCCCGGCTCGAATCGCCGTTCGTTGACCATAACTTCTGCGGGATACCGATATCCCTGAACTCCGAGTGAGGTGAATTGGCGTATTCTAACGAATAGGGGTCGAAGCCCCCCTCTAGTTGGCCAATCAAAGACCAACCCAAACCCAACGGCTCTTTCACTTGAATGCCGAGAGCTGACTGGCCCATTCCGTTAGGCGCGATACTCCACCCCGCCGTTCTGTTCATCTTTTGCATAAAATAGGAGGCGCCCGTCACGAAGAACGGATCCCATGGCGCCCCGTGGGTCTGATAGGTGCCGCCCACATCGATGGTGCCGTAAAACCGGACCCCCGCCCAGATCAACTGACAATCGGTGACGACAAAGGCCTGGAAGCTGTTGCAGGCGGTCGGATCATTCGACTTCGGAGCCGCTGCAGCGACGGGATATTCCTTCGTGATAAGCGGATAATCAGCCGCGAACGCGACACCGGCGCAGCCAAGAAGCAGCGCTGCCGAAATAGCCGCGCGAGAACCAAGTCGTTTCATTGCCAGCCCCCAATTTCCTCCGCATAAGCGACCATCGCTATATACGGGTAGATACAACGAAGTCTGCAGCGGCCCCACGTTTCACGCTGTATACATCACGATACGGCGGATTGTTCAGGCGCCGACATATTCTTGTCAATACAACGCCGGGGATGAGTACGATAAAAGCCGTACTCTGTGGCCTTCCGGCAACAAATCCGGGCGCTGGGAAAGCTTTTCCAAGGGTGGCTACCCCCGGGCACCGCAAGTCCTGCTCAAAGCCCGCCGCTTGGTCGTTCCCATCCAACGACTCACGAACCAACCCCGATTGCAGCGAAGGATCAGATTCGCACTGGCCATCCCAGCCCCCGCCCCTGCCGCGAACTCGGAACCGATTGCTGCAAGACTGCCGATGGCGAACTGACCCACCGGCGGCTTTCAAACGGTTGACGCGACCCAATTCGACGGAGCTTGCGACCAGTGCCCGCAAGTGGGGGCCTGAAATACCTCCAAATTGACGCGTGCTCCTTCTGGCCAAGGCTTCACGGATCTGCCGACCGATATGCGCCGCAGCAAAGTGCGACAATCTTTAGCGGCAACCGTTTTCGGCGTTATTCGTTTGGGGCTCGCCAGTGTTCTGCTGGCTGTCATCGATCACGATGTGGTTGAAGAGGGAGAGATGCTCATGTCGAGAAAGAAATTCCAGACGTTGGCTCTCACAGCAATGCTTCTTGCCGGCTCTATTGGGCTCGCTTTTGCCCAGAAGACAAGCGATCACGGCTATCGCATCGGTCCGAGAGGTCCTGCTTCCGGCACCAGTGGTGCCGGCGTGAGCACGTCACGGACTGGGAAAGCGGCTGGCGGCGACGGATGAGGGAAAAGCGCTTTACGAGATAATCAGGGTGTGGAGCAACATGAAGCCTGGGCGTCGCCGCCGGGCTCGTAGATCTGCAAAAGTAAAACCGCCCGACAAAATTTGCCGGGCGGTTCCGATTGCGCTTGGCTTGCGTGCGTCGAGGCGACGCGGTTTAAAACTTATACGTC
Source organism: uncultured Alphaproteobacteria bacterium (assembly GCA_963807015.1). GTDB lineage: Bacteria > Pseudomonadota > Alphaproteobacteria > Rhizobiales > Xanthobacteraceae > JAJPKK01. Next base: position 132,676 of record CAWEAS010000001.1, read on the forward strand.
AGGCCTGCGCGAACCTCGTCCACCGTCAGACCGCTCCAGGAGAAGCCGGATGGAGAGGCGGCAAATCCGGCGGGTCTGCCAGCGGCGGTAACAGCCTGGGACGCGCTTAGGTCATAATGGAGGTATTCCCACCGCACCGTCCAATTGTGCCAAAACATCCATTCGATACCACCACCAGCCACCCAGCCCGAGGCCGTGTTGGTGAAAGAAGAGTTCGACGCATAACCGTTTGCGGGATTAAAGGCGTTTCCAGAGTAGGTAATGCGCCCCCAGGCCGCGCCGCCTGTACCGTAGAGCAACACGCTCGGCCAAAGGGCGTAACCGAAGCGTCCGCGAACCGATGACAGGTCATTCAGAGTCGTATTCATCGCGGTCGCAGCGCCGCCGCCAACCAGCACTCCGGCCGGGGTGACCCAGGCCTGCGTAGAATTGGTACCGGCTTTCGTCCAAGAGAAATCGCCTTCCACGCCGGCGACCCACGCACCCCAGAACTCGTAGTTGAACCCGCCATGGATACCGCCGAGCATCGATGAACCATTCGTCGAGCCCGTTTGCGCGTTGACACCGAATGCAGCCGGTGACGGAAGTGGATTCCAAGCGGCGGAGCTGTCCTGCCAATCGTAGCCGACGTGGGCACCCAGATAGAAACCGGTCCAGCTGAAGACCGGTACCGGTGGTGGCAATGCCCTTATCGGCATATCGGCAGCGCGTACGACTGAGTTAAGTCCGGTGCTGAGAACAGCGACCGAAAGTAGGCGGATGATGATCTTCACTGTTACCCCCATCGACGAGCGCTACGTGCGCTCAGCTATTTATTTCGAGCAGGAGGAGCAGCCGAAGCTGCTCTCAGTTGATTACTCGCGACCTCGCGCGATCACCCTTCGGTCGATCACGGGAAGTAGTAGCGCAGCGAGGTCATGACGACCAATTCATCCGTGGCCGGCGACACGACCGGAGCCACCGTCGCCGAACTCGCTGAGCCAATGAAGTTCAAGCCAGGGAACACGTCGCGGTGGATGTACTCAACTTGCGCGCCACCAGTGATGCGTCCCATCGGGCCCTTATAGAAGTTTTGCCAGAACCCGAGCGTAATCTCTTCCAACCGCTTGACGTTCACCGAGCAAGTCGTGTTGCCCAGCACACCCGTCACCGGGCTGCCCGGCACTGCGGCGGCTGCAACGCTGTTCTCCCCGAAGCATGATCCGTCGGAGTAGAACGGATTGCCGAGGCCGATAGCATTCGTGCCGATTGATGACCAATTGGCCTGATCTTGCTCAAGACCGGCATACACGTAGAAGTCCAAATCGGGATTTACGTGGGCAACCGCTCCAACTAACGTCTGGAACGCAGTGATCGGCTGCAACGAGCCGTCGCGCGCGAATGTCACGTCCGGCAATTGGCCCGAGCCATATCGCCCGATGCCCTTGCCGTAGAGCACGCTGCCCTGCAGGTCTAGGAACTTAGGTATCGCCGGCACCAAGAATGATCCGCCGACGCCCCAGCCGAAAGTATTAAGGTTGGAGGTCGGCTGTCCGGTGGGATTGTTAGCCCCGCCGATCGTGCAGGCAGCCGTTGCAACCGGACAATTTGTGACACGATCGGTGAAGAACCGTTGGAGGCCCAGAACTTCATAGTGGCCCCAGCCCGGATCGAACGCGACTTTTTCAATGAAGTCTGGCACCTGATCAACGGAGTAGCTCTGCAGCGTATCCATCAGGCCGGATTGGGTGCCGGTATTCGTGCTATTGATAAACACGCCGTTCGGTGTCCCCGACCCCGGCGTTTGGAAACGAACTTGCGGGCTTTCCGCCGATACGCCGAACGTAATTCCAGGGCTCACGTCCTTGACCACGCGGATCTGGGCATTGCGTGACCAGTTGAAGCCCACGACGTACTGTGCGTCGATGGTCAGCGGGACATTCTCTTGCCGCTCTTTAATCCCGACCCTGTTCTGGGTCATCAAGCTCCACGCCTGACCGGCAAGAACATGCCAGCCGTTGAAATTATCATCATAGTTCAAGAAGGCCTGACGAATTCGAGGGTTGTAGCTGTTGCTCTCAATCGAATTCGAGGTGGTGGCGGCACCCAGGAAGTCCGTCTCGAAATACGCATAAATCTTCTGCTTGTCCGAGATGTTTCCCTCGCCCATCCACCACAGCCGGCTCTGGCGGGCGCTGAACCGCAGCTCGTTCTCGTGATAGAGCGGGGTCAGCGCATAGGGAATGTTGTTGAAGTCGGAGCCGACGTCAGCCACTTCGTTGCGGCTCCGCCAGATGCCCGCGGCTTCGATGAAGCCACCCCAGCTCAGCTTGACTCCGGCCGGCAGTGCCCACGGCTCCTTGGTCACCGCGTAATCAGCGCCATAGGCCCCCTTCATCGCCGACGCCTGGGCTTGGACGGCCTGCGACGTTTGCGCGGCGTCCTTGGCGGCCTTCTTGGCCTCGTTGACCTGCTTTTGGAGGGTCTGCAGCTGTTGCTGCAGGTCGTCGAGCTGTTTTTGTGTTTGCGCATCCTGGGCGCCGGCATAGGCCGGCACCAGCAGCGCACCGGCGAAGGCGCTCAGCATGAGGATACGCAGTCTCAATTTCGCAGTCATTTCACGTCCCCAGAGTTGCGGGCTCTCGCAGGACGAGGCCCCCCATTACCACCCGCGGCGATCCTACGGTTTGGCACGTGACGGAGACGTGACAGGAATGAGGCTGGCTTTTTAATCATTAAGGATGTTGCATTTCTGCAACTCGATTTTCTGGTGGGAGAACAGATAATCTTTCTCGTTCTCAATGGATTAGGTCGAGATCATTCATTTCCGGGAGCGAGCGATTGAGATTAAGACTTGTGGCCAACTCAAACTCGATGGCTCTCCAAACTGCAACCGTTTGCATGATTCTGAGGGAACAAAAGTCCTGAAGATTTGATTGCTTGATGGGGCCTAGAAGAATCACACCTCAAGAATCATGCGCAAGGAGCGCGCCATGAGAAACCCAAAAATCGGAGCAAGACGCATCGCTATAGCGGCGTCAGCGGTCGTTTTTGGCTTCACTGCCGCCAATAGCAGCGCATATTCCTGGCCGCGGTCAAAGCATTATGCCCATTCGTCGCATTGGCGATACGCGCGGCCAGGCATGGTCTACCGGGCTCCCGCCTACGGTACGTATAGTGGCCCCGGCTCCTATGGTCCGCCAGCTTACGCCTACCATGGTCCTGGTTATATCTACGCGCCAGGCAGGGGAATTGTGGACGAAGCCTGCAATCTTCCGACCAGCGCATGCCCGAACGAGATGCGAGATGTGCAGTAACGGAACCCACCGGGCTGAAGGCGGCGAGCGAAGGTTGGCCGCGATTTGTCGGACGAGACTCCGGAAAATTGCGGCCGCGATCGTGCTGCTCGAAGCCGCTTTGACGACTCTCCCAGCGTCGGCTGCCGGTCTGACCGGCCTCGGTGGCCGATCCGTCGGTTTGGCAGGCCACAGCTATTCGGCGAGCCGCCTCGGAGGCCCCCGAGCATATGCGCGTCCCCCCGCGCACTTTGGCAATCTCGGAAGCGCGCGCGGCGGTTGGTACCATCGAGGCTTTGGCGGCACCTCGAACCCCGGGTGGGATTATGGCTTCGGTCCTCGTCTTGGGGGCATCGGGCACTGATTGGCTTAGTCAGCGATGCTATTCAGATCGCGTCCTGCGACTGCGCGACCAACGGAAGAATTACACGTCCGCCATCAACTTTCTCGGGAGATTTATGACAGAAACATAACGGTCTTTTGACAGTATAGTGAAGGTACTATCCCAAATATGCATTGAAAAATCGGCGATTTTGCCGATTTTTGACTTCAGACGGTCAGAGTAATGTTGTATTCGTTAATGGTATATTTTTCCTACTAGGAAGAAGGGGACTCTTCATGCTGCGTTACGTCATGTTGGCTGCGCTTGGGCTTGTTGTCATCGGGCTCACGAGCTCGGCGGAAGCAAGAACGCGGTATTATGTGGTGAAAGCCACATCGGTGCCCGCGCCCAAGGGAACCAAGTGCGTTGCGGGTGGCCTTTCGGCCGGCTGCAGCCCGGGTGCATGCAGGTGCGATTACTTCTGACTTAGTCTAGCCCAATGGCCTCGTGGGCGGAGGCTACGGCCTCCGTCCGCAATCTGCGACCCTCGGCGCTTTAGACGAGGCCCCAAACATATTCATTTTCGTGCACGTCGCTTCGGCTACCGCCAGCCATCCACGACCCTGCGTACAGTCGCAATAATTGCTGGCTGAGCTTCTTGGATCGGCGGCAGATCGTCGTACATTTCCCATCCGCCACCCAGCGCCTTGTAGAAAGCGACATACTCAAGGCCGACCGCAGCAGCGGCAATGGCATGCTGATCTTCGAGCAGATACTGCTGTCGCTGTGCATCGAGGACGTTGAGAAAGTCCGTGACGCCGCGTTCGTAGCGCTCCATCGCAAGGTCCACCGCACGGCGGGCCGCCGTTAGCGCTATATTCAGTGCCCTTTCCTGCGCTACGTCATAGCGGTACTGTTTGATCGCCTGATCGACCTCCTCGACTGCCGCGATGACAGTCTTGCGGTAGTCGACATAGACCTCTCGCGTATGCAGTTCCTGGATGTCGATGAGGGCATCGAGTCGACCAAAATCGAGCAATGGCCAATAAGCCGCCGGTCCGAACGACCAGATCGGGCCATGACTTGTCTGAGATGTCGGTGTCTGCTTGGCGCCGCGCTGCAAGCCGAGGCCGGCCGTCACGGCGACGGTTGGGAACAAGTCGGCGGTCGCCACGCCAATTTGCGCGTTCGCCGCGGCAAGGAAGCGCTCAGCCGCACGGATATCAGGTCGACGCCGCAACAGGTCTACAGGAACGCCAGCACGAAGGCGCTCGGGAAGGCGCGGCAACTTGCCGGCGGTCTGAAACTCTCCAGCGATGTCCGAGGCGTACGTACCAAGAAGCACTGCGAGACGGCTCTCGGCTGCGGAAATTTCGGCGCTCAGTTCGGGAACGCGGGCTTGCTGGGTGGCCAGCTCGCGCCGCGCGAGGGTCAGGTCCAATTCGTTCGAGAGGCCGCGGTCGAAACGTGTCAGCAGCAGGTCGACCGTCTTCTGGGCGGCCGCGATATCTTCCCGGGCGATTTGGAGGCGAAATTGCAGTCCGCGTATTTCGAGATAATTGCGCGCGACGTCGGCAATGACGGTGATCAGCACCGCATTGCGTAATTCTATTTGCGCTTCGGCGTTGTCGCGCGTTGCCTCGAGCAAGCGCTGGTTCTTGCCGAAAATGTCGAGTTCCCAGCCCGCATCAAAGCCCACCATCCGCGTGATCGATCTTAGGCCCGTCGAGTTGTCGCCGGCACGGATCGATTGGGCGACGCGCCCCTTCGTCATGTCGACGCCGCTTCCGGTGGCCACCGTCCCGCTCCCGCCGACCGTCGGGAGCATGGCCCCGATGACGACAATCTCCTGCGTCCTTTCTTGCTGCACGCGAAGCAGTGCGACTTCGATCTCGAGGTTCGACGCGACCGCCCGTTCGATGAATGCGGTGAGCAAGGGATCGTGGAGGGTTTGCCACCAGCGAACGAAGTCGCCAGCGCCGGGCGGCCCTGGAAGGGCGGGCGCAATCGATGCGGATCCAAAAAACTTCGGGACCTCGACCGCAGGCGAGTTGTAGTCCGGGCCGACAGCGCAGCCGCAAAGCCATATGGCGGCGCTGATTCCCATCAGCGCCCGACACCGGGTCCGCATAAACACGCTCCCCACGCCTTAGCTTGCGGCCGCAGAAACGGCGCGCACGCTAACCCCTGTTTTCCGCCTGCGTGTGTCGCCCGAAGTTCCCATCCTCGGGCGCCCAACAATTGCCTTTTTTGAGCCCGAGCGCCACCGGAAATTGCAGATTCCGCCTGTCGCCTGAGCCGATCTCCCCCTGCCCTCTCCTACCGGGCGGCCGTCTTGTTGTCCTTCACCGTGACCTTATCGCCATCCGCAATTTGATTGCTGATGTTGAGCACGACCTTGTCTCCCTCTGCCACGCCGGAGCTCAGCTCGACAAAGTTGCCGTTGTCGCGGCCGATGGTCACTGGCTTGAACCGCACGGTGCCGGCGGCATCAACGACCGCAACCTGGGGACCCCCGGTGCGGAACAGCAGCGCGCTCGCCGGCACCTGCACAGCGCTGCCCGGTTTCAGCTGGAATTCAGCCTGGATGTACATTCCGGGGAGAAGGGCGTGGTCCTTGTTGTCCAAGTCCACTTCGACCCGCAAGGTTCGCGCACGCGGATCGAGCGAATCGCTGGTGCGCGCGACGACCCCTTCGAAGACGCGGTTTGGATATTCGCTGGCGGCGACGCGCACCGCGGTTCCAACGCCAACGTCGGTTGCCGCGGATTGGGGGACATTGACGAACACACGAACCTTCTCGTGTTGTGCGACGCCGTAGAGCAAAGTGCTGCCGACGCTTACGAGGTCGCCAATGTCAACGCGCCGCTCGGTCACGACGCCATCATAAGGCGCGGTGACCTGCTTGAACCCGGCCAGATAAGTCAGGCGGTCGACATTGGACTGATCCTGGCTGACGCGAGCGCGCGCGGCATTCAATTGCGCGATGCTGACCGCGTATTGCGCTTTTTTGTCCTCGCGCTCCTGCTCAGAGACGACGCCCTTCGGCGAGCCCTGCCAGCGGTCGTAAGTGGTCTTGGCAAATTCCGCATCTGCCTCCCGCACCTTCACCTCGGCGCTGGCGACGGTGAGCTGGTGTTGTGCCGCCGCAAGTTGGGAATCGAGTTCCGGGGTGTCGAGGACCGCCATTACCTCGTCTTTTTTGACGACGTCCCCGATATCGACGATCCACTTCGCTACGTAGCCGCTCACGCGGGCGTAAATGGTCGACGCGTACCAGCCGCGAACTTCCCCTGGTAGCGTGAGGCTCTGGACCGGCGGCGCGATCTCGACCCGGGTCACCTCAACGAGAGGCGCCTGCTCGGCGCTCTCCGCCGTGCTGGTCGCGAGGACGGTTTCCTCCCGGCCTCTCAGATGGTGAACGAGAAAGAACGCGACGGCGAGGATGATCGCGAACACGCCGGCGAAGATCCGCAGACGATTTCCGGTGCCCGGTGCGTAGTTGGTCGCAACAGCGACGTGCCCGGCCGGCTCCTCTGGGAGATCTTCGGCATTGTCGTCGAACGCGTCAAAGGCAGGCTCATTCGGCGTCTCCGCCGACTTGGGCGTGTCAGACTTCTGCAATGGGATGCCTCCCGTGCGCCACAGCCGCCGGCGGTGTTCGCCGCAGCAGCCTGTACATGGTGGGAACGAAAACCAGAGTGGCCGCGGTCGCAAACAGCAGCCCGCCGATCACCGCCCGGGCGAGCGGGGCGTTCTGTTCGCCGCCTTCGCCGATGCCAAGAGCCATAGGTATCATGCCTAGCACCATGGCTCCAGCGGTCATTAGAACCGGGCGCAATCTCGTGTAGCCGGCTTCGATAGCAGCGGTACGTGCATCGAGACCCATGGCCATGCGCTGATTGGCAAACGTGACAACCAGAATGCTGTTTGCCGTTGTCAGGCCGATACACATGAGTGTTCCCATCAGGGCCGGAACACTGATGTGGGTCTGCGTCACGTAGAGCATCCACATCACTCCGGCGATCGCGAACGGCACCGCAAACAACACAATCAGGGGATCAAGCCAGCTTTGGAAGTTAATGACAAGCAGCAGGAAAACCAGCACGACCGCCAGCGCGATGCCGGTGAACAAGCCATTGTAGCTCTCCCGCATCGTCTCGACTTGGCCGCTGAGCGTCACAGTGATTCCTTTCGACGGATCCGGCCGATTGGCGGCAAGCACCTCATCGATCGCGGCGGCCGCCGAATTGAGATCGCGCCCCTGCACGTCAGCTTGAACGTCGAACACTGGCCTGATGTTCAACTGCGAAACGATCATCGGAACCTTACTCCGGCCAAATTTAGCGATATTCATCAGCACTTGATCCGTTGGCACCTGCTGCCGGCCGGCTCGCGAACCAGTGGTCTCCGGCGCGGTAACCGGAACGGTCCAGAGGTCCTGGGCTGAGGCGATTTTATAGGTCGGCGTCTGCACAACGAGCGGATAGCTCACACTGTTGTTCGGGTTGACCCAGAAGTTCGGCGCCACCTGCGCGCTGTTGTTCAGCGTCACAAGAATATTGTTGGCAACGGTCCGCTGACCGAGCCCGACCTCGCCCGCCAGCGTGCGGTCCACATTGATCTTCAGCGCCGGCGCATCGGGCACCTGAAATACATGCGCGTCGACGACACCCGGCACGTGTTTCAGATCGGCGACAAGCTTGGACGCGACCGCGTAAGACGAATCGCTGTTCGGGCCCGAAACGCGAATGTCAATCGGCGCCGGCTGACCAAAGTTGAGCACCTGATTGACGATGTCGGCAGGCTGGAAGAAGAACTGGAGCTCCGGGAAACGCTGCGGCAATTCGCGACGCAAGTCGGCCATGTGTTGTGGCGTCGGCGTGTGTTTTTCCTTTAGCGAGATCAGAATTTCGCCGTCCATCGGACCGACGGTTGCCGTATCGCTAAGCGCGATATTGATACCGCTGTACGGCAGACCGATGTTGTCAAGAATTACCTCGATCTGGTCGTTGCCGACGATGTCGCGGATCGCCGCTTCAACCTCTGAAAAATATTTCTGCGTCTGTTCGAGCCTCGTCCCTGGGGGAGCCCGAACATGGAGCCGCATCTGCCCGGCATCGATCTGGGGGAAGAAGTCCATCCCGAGCCGCGGATAAAGCAGGCCGGACACGATCATGATCACGATAAAAAATGCGCTCGTCGCGACTGGCCGATCCACCGCCCATGCCAGCGTATTGCGGTGAATTTCGCGAAATGCCTCGAATCCGCGCTCGAATTTGCGGTGAATGAGGAGGAACGGATTTCGGGTGGGTCGCGTCGCATCGTGACCCGCGTGCGGGGAGGCCGCTCCATCGACCCCATCTGGGTGTTCCGGAGCGCGGATGAGTGCCCGGAACAGCACCGGCACAAGCGTAAAGGAGAGCACAAGGCTCGCCGCAAGCGCGATGATCACCGACAGCGACAATGGCGAGAACAGGTACTTGGCAACGCCGGTGAGCAGGAACACTGGCACGAAAACGACACAGATGGACAGCGTCGACAGGAACGTCGGAATGCCGACCTCGCCTGCGCCATTGAGAATCGCCTGTTCGATCCGCTCGCCGAGACCGACGTGACGTTCGATGTTCTCGATGACGACCGTGGCGTTATCGACGAGGATACCGACGGCGAGCGCAAAGCCGCCCAACGTCATTGTGTTGAGGGTCTGCCCGCTGACATAGAGGACCAGGATCGCGGTCACAATCGACAGCGGAATCGAGGCGAGGATGATCAGCGTCAGGCGCCAATTGCCGAGGAACAGCAGGATCATCAGGGCCGTGAGCCCCGCCGCCATCAGCCCTCCCATGATCACGCTGTTCAACGCGGCCTTAACGAAGATCGACTGATCGAAGATCGGCGTCAGGGTTACGTCACCCGGGATCAGCCGGCGTATTTCCGGGAGCACGTCCTTGACGCCGTCGATCACCGCAAGGGTCGAGACGCCGCCGGTCTTGCGCACCAGCATCAGCGCGCCGGGAGTGCCGTTGACGCTGACGGAATTGGTCTGCACCTGATAGCCGTCGTGCACGTGCGCGACGTCGCGGACGAAGACCGTCTTGCCGTTGATCTGCTTCACCGGGAAAGCGTTGATTGCCGCGATGATGTTCGGACTGTTATTCATCGCGACCGTGTAGTCCTTGCTGCCGATCTTGACGTCGCCCGACGGCAGAATGACGTTTTGATGTTGCAAAGCCTCCGTTACGTCAGAGGGCGTCAGGCCGCGTGCCTGCAGGGCATCCTGATTAAGGTCCGCCATGATCACGCGCGGCTTGCCGCCGTAGGGATACGGGACCGAGGCTCCGCGCACGACCGCAAGGTCCGGACGGATGATGTTTTGGCCGAGATCGTTGAGCGAGGTGTCGGAGCGCGAGGTACTCGACATGCTGATCTGGATAATCGGCACGTCGGTTGCCCCGTACCGCAAGATCAGCGGCGGCGTGATATTCGGCGGCATGTATTTCAATACCACCAGCGCGCTGCTCGCGAGCTGCGACACCGCCCGGCTGACGTCGGCCCCTTCGTGAAGGTAGACCTTGATGACCCCAACGCCCTGATAGGCATTCGCCTCGATCCGGGAGATGTCATCGACCAGAGATGCGAGCTGGCGCTCATGAAGCTGCAGAATGCGATTCTGCATGTCCTCGGCGCTCATGCCGTTGTAGGTCCAGACGACGCTGACGACCGGAATGTCGATTTCGGGAAAGATGTCGACGGGCATCCGGAGGAAGGCGCCGGCTCCCAACAAGCATACGAGAATCAGCAGAGCGACAACGGTATAAGATCGCCTCAGCGCAAAACCAGCGATCGACATCCTTATTGCGGCTCCTTTTCCGCCGGCCTATTTGCCGCCAATTTGCCATCTTTTGCTTCGGGAGCGTTATGAGGCCTAACGCCGCGCCAGCCTGTTCCGGCTCCCGCCAGGGCCCCATTCACCTCATTCACCACTGATACCGGCACGGTCTGACGTCCCCGCAGCAAGCGGTACATCGCAGGCACGAAAATCAGCGTGGCCAGGGTCGCAAACAGAAGGCCGCCAATCACCGCACGGGCGAGCGGTGCGTTCTGCTCGCCGCCCTCGCCTACCCCGAGCGACATCGGAATCATGCCGAGCACCATGGCCCCCGCGGTCATCAGAACCGGCCGCAGCCGCGTGTAACCCGCTGCCACCGCCGCCGTCCAGGCATCATCGCCCTCCGCCATCCGCTGGTTCGCGAAAGTCACCACGAGAATGCTGTTGGCGGTGGCCACGCCGATGCACATCAGGGTGCCCATCAACGCCGGCACACTGATGTGGGTCTGCGTGACAAACAGCATCCACATCACGCCTCCCAAGGCGAACGGCACCGCCATCAGCACGATCACCGGATCGACCCAGCTTTGGAAATTGATGACCTGCAACAAAAAGACCAGAATCACTGCGAGGCCAATGCCGGTGAACAGACCCTGATAACTATCGCGCATCGTCTCGACCTGGCCACTTAACGTGACACTGATCGACGTCGATGGGTCTGGCCTATTAGCCGCAATGACCTCGTCAATCGCATTCGCCGCCGAAGCCAAATCGCGACCCTGCACGTCGGCATTCACGTCATATACCGGACGGATGTTCAGCTGCGACATCACCAGCGGCACCTTGCCACGCCCAAACTTGGCAACGTTCATCAGAAGCTGTGACTGCTCGCCATCCTCCATTGTCAGCGGTAACGTCCAGAGATCCTGGGTCGAGCCGAACTGATAGCTTGGCTGCTGCACCACCAGGGGATAACTCACGCCCGACTGGGGGTTAACCCAGAAGTTGGGGGCGAGCTGCGCGCTCGAGTTCAACGTGACCAGCAGATTGTCAGCGGTGCTGCGCTGATGCATGCCAACCTGAAACGCCATTGTCCGATCGACGTCGACATTTATCGAGCGTGCATCCGGCACCTGAAAGACGTGCGAATCGACGACGCCCGGAACGCTCCGCAATTCGCGGGCAAGCTTGGCGGCAAGCGCATAGGCCTCTTCGCCTTTCGGACCAGAGACGCGGATATCGATCGGCGCCGGTTGGCCGAAGTTCAACACCTGATTGACGATGTCGGCGGGTTGGAAAAAGAACTCGAGGCTTGAAAACCGTCGCGGCAGTTCACGGCGGAGGGCGGCGACATGGGCTGGAGTCGACGTGTGCTCTTCCTTCAGCGACACCAGTATTTCGCCGTCCATGGGGCCGACCGTGGCCGAGTTGCTCAGCGCGATGTTGATGCCGCTATACGGCAATCCGATGTTGTCGAGGATCGTATCGATTTGGTCAGTGCCGACGATCTCACGGATCGCTGTCTCTACCCGATTGAAGTACTGCTGGGTCTCCTCGATTCGAGTTCCGGGCGGAGAACGCACGTGGAGCCTCATCTGTCCGGCGTCGACTTGCGGAAAAAAGTCCATGCCGAGCCGGGGATAAAGCATCACTGAAACCGCCATCAGCACCACAAAGAACGCAACAGCCGGCGTCGGATGGGCGCAGACCCAAGCCAATGCCGATCGGTAGTATTCCCGGAAGGAATTGAACCCAGCCTCGAAGCGAAGGTGGACAAGTGTAAGTGGATTGACGGTGCGGTGCGCGCTCGCGCCGGCGTGAGCGTGATGCTGCTCGACCGACGAGCGCATCAAATACATGAACATGACCGGCACCAAGGTGCGTGACAGCACCAGACTCGCCAGCAGAGACAGCACGACCGAAAGCGAGAACGGGGAAAACAGATACTTGGCGGTTCCCTGCAATAAGAAGACCGGGACAAACACGACGCAGATCGACAGCGTCGACAAGAACGTCGGCAGCAGGATCTCCTGCACGCCGTCGATGATCGCCGAGTGGATCCTTTTGCCGAGACCGACATGCCGTTCGATGTTCTCGATAACGACCGTCGCGTCGTCGACGAGAATGCCGGTCGCAAGCGCAAAGCCGCCAAGGGTCATCGTGTTCAGGGTCTGCTTGAAGAAGTACATAATCAAGAGCGCCGTCACGACGGACAGCGGGATCGACACCAGGATGATCACCGTCAGTCGCCAGTTGCCCAGGAACAGCAAGATCATCAACCCGGTCAGGCCAGCAGCCATCGCGCCGCCCATCAACACGCTGTTCAGCGCCGCCTTGACGAAGATCGATTGATCGAAGATCGGCTTGAGCTCCACGCCCGCCGGCAATAGCCGCTGAATTTCCGGCAGCACTTCCTTGACGCCATCGATGACGGCAAGCGTCGACACGCCGCCCGTTTTACGGACAAGCATCAGCGCGCCGGGCACGCCGTTTACGCCGACCGAATTGGTCTGGACCTGGAAACCGTCATGGACATGGGCCACATCGCGGATGAAGACCGTCTTGCCCTCGATCTGCGTGATGGGAAATTCATTGATGGCAGCGATGATGTCGGGGCTGTTGTTCATTGCCACCGTGTAATCCTTGCTGCCAATCTTCACGTCTCCTGACGGCAGGATGACGTTCTGATGCAGCAGCGCCTCGGTCACATCGGAAGGCGTCAGGCTGCGCGCCCGCAGCGCCTCCGGATCAAGGTCCGCCATGATGATGCGTGGCTTGCCCCCGTATGGATAGGGCACCGAGGCGCCGCGCACGACGGCAAGATCAGGCCGGATGATGTTCTGGCCGAGATCGTTGAGCCGGGTGTCGGAAAGCGAGTTGCTGGCGATACTGATCTGGATGATGGGAACGTCAGTCGCGCCGTAGCGAAGAATCAGCGGCGGCGTGATGTTGGGCGGCATGTATTTGAGCACGACAAGCGCGCTGCTCCCGAGCTGCGAAACCGCCCGGCTTACATTCGCTCCCTCGTGAAGATAGACCTTGATGACGCCGACGCCTTGGTAGGCATTGGCCTCGATGCGACCGATATCATCGACCAGCGAGGCGAGCTGCCGCTCATGAAGCTGCAGAATCCTGTTCTGCATGTCTTCGGCACTCATGCCGTTGTATGTCCAGACGACGCTCACCACCGGGATATCGATCTCGGGAAAGATATCCATTGGCATGCGCTGGATGGCGCCGGCCGCAAGCAGGCAGACCAGCATCATGATCGCCACGATGGTGTAGGGGCGCTTGAGCGCGAATCCGGCTACGGACATCGGGGTTCGGTCTCCTCGATCCGCGACGCGAATTCCGTTGCTGTCGAACCGGTTCGATTCCCAGAATGAGAATCGCAAGTAACGCGCACGGCAAAATCAGCGCGGCATGCCGCGTGCGCGTACCCGCGGGTTCGCCGCCAGACAGTTTGCTTCGTGGATCGGATGAAATTCATCTCCCGCCCAGCCAAGCAGAAGCAGAGCACCGCGAATATGCAAATAAGCAGAATTTTTGAATACACGATCACGGAGAGCGTGGAAATATATTGCCGGGCGGCGCGGCGCAAAGCCGCAAGTGACAGTTCCCCCCGCCGCATAAGCCGAAGGGCCGAGTTGGACTTGAATCAGCCGTTGCGGCAGGATCGTGAGTCAGCTGCCAAACAATCTGGCGCACGGCGCGCAAGTCGAGCGCGCTCCCCGGCCCCTTCAGCGGGCCGCCCGGTTGTCGACTATTGAAGCTCCCGCAACGGCGCCGCGTGCCCTCGAGTCGGAATCAGCCGCGTTTTCGCTGGATGACTCCTGATCTGCAAATCGGATATTATGCGGCGTATCCCTGCTCGTCGTGTCGACCGAAAAACAAGAGCGATTCCCGGTGCATAGCCCCAGCCCAGCGGCCCCGCCGACCAACATCGCCCCGATGTTCGCACAGGCGGTCGGCTTTCATCAGGCCGGCCGGCTAGCCGAAGCCGAGAAGCTTTATCGCGCTGTTATCGCGGCTGAGCCGACCCATTTTCGAAGCCTCTACTATCTCGGCATCGTGGCGCTCCAGACCGGTCGCCCGGATGCAGCGGTCGAGGCGATGACACGAGCCCTGGCGCTCAACGACGGCGTTGCCGAGGTTCACTATAATCTTGGCCTCGCATTGCAGACCCTCAGACGTACGGCGGAAGCTGCCGCCCGTTACGAACGGGCGACGTTGCTCAATCCCGATTACGCAGAGGCCTACACGAACCTTGGCAACGCGCGGATGGAACTCGGGCAGTTCGCCGAGGCGCTGGCTCAATACGAGCGGGCCGTGGCGTTGCAGGGGCCGACGCCGTTTTCCCATTACAACGTCGCCAATGTCCTCGTTCGGCTCGGTCGCACCGCGGACGCCGAATCCCATTTCCGGGCTGCGATCGCAGGAAAACCGGACTTTGCGGAGGCCTGCAACAACTACGGTAACCTGCTGCGAGATGACGATCGCCTCGATGAAGCAGAGGCGGCCTACAATCGAGCTCTTACGGTCCGGCCCAATTATCCGGAGGCCCGCAACAACGCCGGTGCGATCATGGCCGCGCGGGGCGCCATCGGCGCTGCCATCTCCCACTATCGCGAGGCGATAAGGCTCAATCCACGCTTTGCGGAGGCTCATTCCAATCTAGGCGCAGCACTCTTGCGCCATGGCGATGCCGACGGCGCCGTGCAAGCATTCCAGCACGCGCTCATCCTCAATCCCGGCAATCTTGAAACGACGCACAATCTCGCGCGCGCCCTGTTCCAGCTTGGAGACGTCAACGGCGCCCTCGCCGAATTGAAGCGCGAGATCGAACGTGACGGCAATGCCGAAACGAAGAGCCTGTTCACGCGCTACATTCGCAACCTCCCAGCCGACGCGCTCGAGCCGATGCGCGTCGAAGTGGGCCGCGCGTTAACTGAAGGGTGGGCGCGCGGCCATCGCCTGGAGCGGCCCGTCATTGCGCTGATCAAGGCGTGCCCAGAGATTGCCGCGCTGACCGACAAATTGCGACCGCTTGTAATCGGGGAAGCTGGCGTCCCATCGTCCCAAACCGTTCTGCCCCTTGCCGCCTTCGCATGTCTGACGAAGGAGCCGCTGCTGCACGATCTCATGACGCTCGCCTGCGTCAGCGATCACGATCTCGAAATCGTTTTGACTGCGGCGCGGCGCAGCCTGCTCACCACCGCGGAGAACGGGCAATCACTGGACGGAGAGCTATCGAAATTCTGCTGTGCGCTAGCGCGACAGTGCTTCTTCAATGAATACACCTTCCTTGAGGGCGAGGACGAGCGAGAGCGCGTACGCCGGCTAGGCGATCGGATGATCGCCGGTTTGCTGAGCCGTGAAGAACTTCCGTTGCCGTGGCTCGTCGCCTTCGCTGCCTATGCGCCCCTCCACGGGCTACCCGGCGCAGACGCGCTGTGCAGTCAGTCGTGGCCGCAGGCTTTCCAGGAGCTTTTGCAAAAGCAAGTGATCGAGCCGCGCGAAGAACGCAAAATCGCCGCGGAGCTAAGGAGTCTGACGTCAATCGACGACGACATATCCCGCAAGGTGCAACAGCAATATGAGGAAAACCCGTACCCGCGGTGGGAGTTGATTCCGCCGGCAACTCGGGCGGTGAAGTTCGACCAGCACATCCGCGCAAAATTTCCGCGCGCGCCTTACCAGCCGATGCAGCGGTCAGGCCCGCTGGAATTCCTCATCGCCGGCTGTGGCACAGGAATTCATGCGATCGAGTCTTTCCACGCCTATGCCGATGTCCGCATGCTGGCGATCGACCTCAGCCGCGCCAGCCTTGCCTATGCGACGAGAAAAGCTCGCGAACTCGGGCTTCCGATGGAGTTCGCGCAGGCAGATATCCTCAAACTAGGCGATCTCGGCCGCAGCTTCGACGTGATTGAGGCCGCGGGATCGCTTCAGTGTCTTGCTGATCCCGCCGCGGGCTGGCGCGTTCTCGTTTCGCTGCTCAAGCCGAATGGCGTGATGATCCTCGGTCTTTACAGCAAGCGGTCGCGGACCGCCGTCAATGCCGTGCGGTCCTACATTGCAAACCGCAATTATCAGGGGACCCCTGCGGACATCAGGCAATGCCGGCAAGAACTGCTGGCGCTTCCCGCCGGTAACTCGGAGCATTCCGTCACATCATCGCAGGATTTCTATTCAATGAGCGAGTGCCGCGACCTGCTGTTCCACGTTCAGGAATACCAACATACCTTGCCCGAAATCAGGGCTTTCCTCGAGGCAGAAAACCTTCAGTTTCTCGGCTTCGATATCGACCCCCGGGTCTTGCGTCTCTATGCCGAGAAAAATCCTTCCGATCCGGCGATGATCGACCTTGACCGGTGGCATCAATTCGAGACCGACCATCCCGCGACCTTCGCGGGCATGTACCAGTTTTTCGTGCAGAAAAGATAAAGTCATGCACCACCCTCGCCGCGGCTGCGGCCCGTCGTGTGGCAACGGCATCGATGTGATGCAGGCGCCACGATGAACAGGCCTCCGGTGCAGCGCGCTTCACGTGGCCCCGCGCCAGAAGTGCTCGATGCGCTTAGCCGCGCCATGCGTGCGCACAGCGCCGGTAATCTCGTCGAAGCCGAGGCGCTCTACAATCTCGCCTTGACGCATGACAGCCGGCAGTTCGATGCGTTGAACATGCTGGGCATCGTGTATGCCCAGCGTCGCAACTACGAGGCAGCGGCCCGCACCATAGAGCGCGCGCTCAAGGTCAATCCACATTCGGCGGAAGCTTTTGCCAATCTCGGCCGGGTACAATTCGAAATGGGTGACGCACAACGCGCGGCGGACAGCTACGCGCGAGCGGTCGCCATAAAGCCGGATTTCATCATGGCGCACAGCAACTTCGTCGCCGTGCTGCGCCGCCTCGAACGACCGCAAGAGGCCCTTGCCCATTGCGACATCGCCTTGGCTGCACGTCCCGACTATGCCGAGGCACACAACAATCGCGGCAACGTGCTGTTCGATCTTGCGCGGTTCGAAGAAGCAATCGCATCCTACGATCAGGCGCTCAGGGTCGCTCCCAGGATGGCCGAAGCTTGGCTCGGTCGGGGCAATGCCTGCGTGGAGGTCGCGCGACGTCAGGAAGCCGTGGCCGCCTATGAAAAAGCCATTGCGATCAACCCAAATTCGGCAGAGGCGTGGACTGGGATCGGCAATCTGCTGACGTCGCTCAAGCGTAATGGCGAGGCATTTTCTGCCTATCAGCGCGCCCTGGCGCTCGATCCAAACTCTGCCCTTGCGTGGCGCGCGCTCGGCTATCTCGCGGAGACTGCGCGACGCTTCGGCGATGCCTTCAGCGCGTACGACAAGGCCCGGAAAATCAACCCCAGTCTCAAATATATCGAGGGACGATGGCTGCATGCCAAGTTGCACCTCTGCGACTGGAGCAACCTCGACAGCGAGGCCTCGCACCTCGTCGCGGAAGTAAATCGAGATGTGCCGGCCGCTGCGCCATTTATGCTGTTGTGCATTCCCTCAACGCCGGCCGACCAACTTAGATGCGCTCGCAAGTATGTGGCCGACCGCAATCTTCCGGTGGCGAAACCCCTCCCCCACGGAGGACGGTATCGACATGACCGAATCAACATTGCCTACCTCTCCGCCGACTTCCGCGACCACGCGGTCTCGTTTCTGCTGGCCGGGCTGTTTGAAAAACATGACCGGTCTCGATTTCGGACGATGGCTGTTTCATTCGGCGCCGACCGCAAGAGCGGGATGCGCGCCCGCCTCACGGAGGCGTTCGAAACGTTTCTCGATGTCGATGATTTATCCTATCCCGAGGTTGTGAGCCTGCTTCGCGAACATGAGGTGGACATTGCAGTGGACCTGATGGGCTTCACGCATGAATTCGGTGCATCGCTGCTGTCAGAGCGGCCGTCGCCGATCCAGATCAGCTATCTCGGCTTTTCCGGCACGATGGGGGCTGATTTCATCGACTACATGATTGCCGACCACACCATCGTTCCCTCGAACGAACAGATGCACTACGCCGAGAAGATCGTATATCTACCCGATACCTGTCAGGCGAACGACGACAAGCGCATAATCGCTGCCGGAACGCCGTCGCGGGCCGAGGCCGGTTTGCCCGAAAAAGGTTTTGTCTTCTGTTGCTTCAACCAGAACTTCAAGATTCAACCGGACATGTTTGGCGTCTGGATGCGGCTGCTGCGCAACATCGAAGGCAGCGTGGTCTGGATCCAGGCCGGCGATCCGATCGCGGCTCTGAATCTCCGGGCCGAAGCCGTCCATCGGGGCGTAGCGGCCGAAAGGATCATCATTGCGCCTAGTGTGGTCGCTCATGAAGATCATCTTGCCCGTTACCGGCTTGCGGATTTGTTTCTGGATACCCTCCCCTACAACGCCCACACCACCGCAAGCGACGCCCTCTGGGCCGGTGTTCCGGTGGTTACCTGCGTCGGCTCGACGTTCGCAGGCCGTGTCGCGGCGAGCCTCCTGAACGCGATCGGGCTCCCTGAACTCATCACGACATCGCTGACCGACTACGAAGCGCTGGCGCTGCAGCTTGCGCGGGAGCCGGCGCGTCTTGCCGCCGTGAAGGCCAAGCTCGCGGAGCACCGCACCACCTATCCGTTGTTCGATACCGACCAATTCCGCCGCCACCTGGAGTCGGCATATGTAACGATGTATGAGCGGCATCAGCGCGGCGAACCTCCCGTGAGTTTCGAGGTTGCCCCGATTGATCAACCGTGACTGAGCGGCTTTCGGGCCCGCAATGACCAATCGCAAAGAACGGCGCGCCGCTCAAAAGCACGCAAGGTCTGCAACGATGCGCTCGGACCGCCGCGCCGAGGCGCCGAGCATCGTTGATGCCCTTCTGGCTCGCGGCAAAGAGCTGCGTGCAAAAGGCGACGACGAAGCGGCGCTTATCGTAGCGTGTCGCATCATCCAAATGCAGGAAACGCCGGCGACCCAGGCGTTTTTCGTCCAATCCATAAAGGGCTGGTCATTCTTCCCGGGCGCGGAAGAGATGCAGCCCATCTTGGTGCGTGCGCTGCGGGAAGCTTGGGCTTGGCCGGCCGAACTCCTCGTCCCGGTGATGGGCATTCTGGAGAAGGACCGCGTGGTCGGCCCAGCCCTTCAGCGCGCGAATGCGGCGTGGCCGCTGCGGCTCGCTGCGGAAGACGTCCTAGGCTCGAATGGATTGGCTGCGATTGCCGGCCATCCCCTGCTGTCTGCCCTGTTGGAATCGATCGCTATTCCTGATCTCCGCTTCGAGCGCTTTCTGACAGCGCTACGGTGCGCCGTTCTTCACGCAGCGATGAGCGGGCCCGGTGCCGCCGATAGTCTCGTCCATTTCGCGTCGGCGTTAGCGCAGCAGTGCTTCATCAACGAGTACGTATTTGACATTGCCTCCGAGGAACGCATTCGCGTTAACGAGTTGCGGGAAGAGACCTGTGCCGCCGCGATATCTGGCGCGGCGGTTAATCCATTGCGCCTGGCTGCGATGGCCGCCTACGTCAGGCTCGATTCACTGCCCCTGAAGCCGCTGTGGAAAAGGTCTTGGCCGAATAGCCTTACCAATCTCATCAATCAGCAGATCCGCGAACCCGAAGTACTGCGGCGGCTCCGCACCACGATTCCACGCCTGACGACGGTCGCCGATACCGTATCCCTTGCGGTGCAGCATCAGTACGAGGAAAGCCCCTACCCGCGCTGGATCAGGAGTGCGGCCGTCACCGCACCGATCGCCATCGAGACCTTTCTGAGCCAGGAATTGCCCGGCAGTTCGATCGACGTAGCGAAGCCCAGGCCGCGGCTCGACATCCTGGTGGCTGGATGCGGTACCGGGCAGCAGTCGATCGACATGGCACAGCGCTATAAGGGCGCGCGAGTGCTTGCGATCGACTTGTCGCTATCGAGCCTCGCCTATGCCAAGGCGAAGACCGCTGCCGCCGGCCTCACGAATATCGAATACGCTCAAGCCGACATACTGGAGCTCCGTCATCTCGGCAGGACCTTCGATGTGATCGTGTCGACCGGCGTGCTGCATCACCTCGCCGATCCCTCGGCGGGATGGCGCGTGCTTGCATCTTTGCTCAATCCCGAAGGGTTCATGTTCCTTGCCCTCTACAGCGAGCGCGCACGGCAGGACATCGTTGCCGCCCAGAGATGGGCTGCTGCGCATGGTTATGGCCCGAACGCCGATGACATCCGCGCCTGCCGCCAGGAACTCGCCCGCATCAACGACATCTCATGGCGGGGCGTCTTCACGATGCTCGACTTTTTCTCGACCAGCGAATGCCGCGACTTGCTTTTTCACGTGCAGGAGCACCGCTTCACCATTCCGCAGATCGGCGCTCTGATTGACGATACCGGACTGGAATTTCTCGGCTTCAACGTGAACGAGGATGTCCGCCGCCGCTTCAGAGCGCGATTTCCGGCAGCCGGAGATCTGGCGGACCTGCAACTTTGGGATGCCTTCGAGGCAGACAATCCCGCGACCTTCATCAACATGTATCAGTTCTGGGTTCGGAAACCCGCTTGAGCCGCTCGACATCCTGTGAAGCCGATTGTGCGATTTGTACAATGGGCATCGTTGACGCGCTGACGGGCGCCCAGCCGTGGACTGGTTCGCCATTTGGCGGGAAAATGCGCGGCTTCAAAGCAATTGCGAAAGTTGCTATCCAACACCCCCATGAACCGGAAAGAACGCAGAGCCGCGGAGCGTGCTGGGCGCGGTGGTACCGCGCGTGCCGGCGCAACGTCGCCCGCCTTGCCGGAAATCGACGCCGTGTTCGCGCAGGCTTTCGCCTATCATAGGGCCGGTCAACTTGCGGCGGCCGAGAATGCTTATCGGCAGATCCTCGCTGTTGCCCCCCGTCATGCGCGGACGTTGCACTATCTCGGTGTCATCGCCCATCAGACCGGCCGCAACGAATTGGCGCTGGAACTGATCGAGCGCGCCATCGATTGCGACGCCGCGGTCCCCGAATTTCACTATAACCTCGGCGTCGTTCTCGAAGCATTGAAGCGTTTGGACGAAGCGGCAGCGAACTACGGCAGGGCGATCGCCCTGAACCCGAACCATGCCAATGCGCAACTTAATCTCGGCAATATTCTCATTGGCCTGAATCGGCTCGAAGAAGCGGAAGCGCAGTGCCGGATCGCCGTCACGCTCAGTCCGGGCGCGGCGAATGCCCGATATAACCTCGGAGTCGTGCTGGCGCGCCTTCACCGGTTCGAAGAGGCAATCGCGGAATTCGGCGAGGCATTGCGACAGCAACCGAACCATTCAGCCGCCCACGCCTACCTTGGTGCGGCCTATGTCGCGATCGGCGACCTCGAGCGGGCGGAGGACCACTGCCGTCGGTCTTTGGCCCTCGATCCCCGCAATCACCAAGCCGCCGTTCATCTGGGCTTGACGTGTCTCGGAAAGGCTGACTTCAAACAAGCACTGGAGCTGGCGCTCCATGCCTTGGACACCGACGAGACCCCGCAGGCCCGCTACCTATTCAGCCGCGCGGCCCGCCACGCCTGGGTGAACACCGAAAATCCGCAGTTTCGCAGAGTTGTTGCAGCGGGCGCTCGCCGAACGCTGGGAGCGTCCAAGTCATCTCATGCGGCCGGCCGTGAGCCTCATCAAGCTCAACAAGGGCATCCGCGCAATGATCGAAACCCAGTCGGCGGGGATGCCGCCGCCATCCCTCGCGGCTCTGCGCGACGACGGCAGCTTGGCCGAAATCGCGGGCGACCTCCTGCTTCGTGAGCTGTTGCAGATCGCGCCCGTTTGCGACGCCCAGTTGGAGCAGGTGCTGACCGCACTCCGACGTTTCCTGCTTGACCTTGCGACTGACGATGCGGCGGCGTCCGAGGACGAGTTGGCCTTTTTCTGCGCCTTGGCGCAACAATGCTTCTGCAACGAGTATGTTTACGCGCTGGAGGAGAACGAGCAAGAGCGGGCCGGCACGCTAGCGAAACTGCTCGACGCAGCCGCGCTGGAGGGCAAGCATGTCCCGCCGCTTTGGATCGCCGCCGCCGGCGCTTATGTCCCGCTTTATGGGTTGGCTAATGCGGCAGCTTTGTTGAAGCATGATTGGCCGGCTCCGGTAGCGGCCTTGTTGCAGCAGCAGATCGTTGAACCGAATGCTCAGCGCGTTCTACGCGAATCGTTGCCGCGCCTGACGCCGATCGACGACGCGACCTCGATCGAGGTGAAGCGTCAATACGAGGAAAATCCGTACCCGCGCTGGATTGTGGCCGGGGCAACGGTGCCTCCCTTGCCGATTGATGTTTTTCTAAGCGCCAAGTTTCAGCACGCCCCCTACACGCCGTTGGTCAAATCAAGAATCGAGATTTTGATCGCAGGCTGCGGCACCGGCCAGCATGTTATCGAAACCGCGCGTCGGCTCACGGGCGCTGAGGTATTGGCGGTCGACCTCAGCGGCGCGAGCCTCAGCTACGCCGTGTATAAGGCCCGGGAATTCGGTTTGACCAACGTCCAGTATGGGATTGCCGATATTCTCAAGCTCAATACGCTGGGGCGCAGCTTCGACGTCATTGAGGCGCAAGGGGTGCTCCATCATCTTGCCGATCCGATGGAGGCATGGCGGCGGCTTCTGGCGATTCTGCGCCCCGGCGGGCTGATGAGCGTCGGACTCTACAGCGAATTGGCGCGCCAACCCGTCGTGCGCGCGCGCACCTTCATCGCCGAGCGCGGCTATCCGGCGACGGCTGACGGGATTCGGCGGTGCCGCCAGGATATGCTGCGTTCCGAGGACCCGCTCCTCAAGGCCGCTACCGAGACCATCGATTTTTTCACGATTAGCGAATGCAGGGATCTGCTGTTTCACGTGCAGGAGCACCGGATGACGCTCCCGCAGATCGCCTCTTTCATCGCCGAGGAGAAAATGACCTTCCTCGGTTTCGAAGCCGATTCCAGTTTGTTTCAAGCCTATGAAGCTCGGTTTCCTGAGGATAAATCAAAGACTGATCTCGGTTGCTGGCATCAGTTCGAGACCGAAAATCCAAAAAGCTTTGCAGCCATGTATCAGTTCTGGATTCAGAAGCCGCCCCTGTCGCCAGCATGAAATCCTCGACGGGCATCCAGCATATCACGCCAGCAACATGAGCTAAACGTGTTTGGCCCCGGCCGGTTGCGCCCTGAGCACACGCGTTCACGACAAGGCCGCTAGGCTAGCTTGAGCGCAGCAGCTGGCGGGCGCTGACTGACGAACTGGCGAATCGAACGGACTGGCGAATCAAAAAGGCCCTCGGCGCATGCGCCGAGGGCCAATTTGCTAAGACGAGAGAATGCTCTCAGTAGAGGAAGTTACGCTGGATGCGGAACATTCCCGACCACACACCCTGATTGGCGAAGGTGTAGATGCCTGACCCCAGGGCACCGGACCCGACTGTTCCCGCCGCCGCGCCCGTAGCCGAGCTGAAGGCTGTCGTACCCAATGCAACGTTACCGGTGTTGCTCTGGTTGAGTTGGGTGTAGAGGACCTCAACACCGATGTCGAGCATCGGGTGGGGGTTCCACATGGTTCGCGTACCAAGCTGCCAGGTGTTGTAGTTCGGGTTACAGGTAGCACCCGCCTGGAGGGCCAAGTTCGCCCAGATCGCCGTACCCCCGAACCCAGCCGGACAAATCATGTTTCTTTCCGTAGCGCTATAATCGACCGCTACGTAGCCACCGAACACCGAGGTGCGCCACTTCTGATTCCAATAGTGCTCGTAGAATGCCGTGGCAGACCACGAATTCGTCATGTTGATACCCGAGCCGGTTGTATAGACGGCGTCTTCATCGACGGTATAGGTCATTTTGTTACCGGAACCTATGATCGCACTGCCCGCCTGGCTGTGCGAAACATAAGCCTCAGCGCCGTGGCCAAAAGCGAATTGGGCACCGAACGTGTCGCCTTTGAAGCCCAGGAAGTTATTCAAAGTAAAGCCGAACGAAGTCGCCCAGCCCCATGCATCGGCCGGATGCCCCGCGCACGTTCCGCTTGGCGCCGTGATGCCTACACCGCAGAAGCCGAGTTCGCTGGTGCCATAGTAGCCGCCGCTGTCGCTATGCAGGGCACCCGAAATCTGCGCATAGCCCCAAGCCTGATCGATACGCAAATTGGCGACCGGATCGAGCGAGAACGGCACGCTGTAATCGCCCGTCGCTCCGCCGCCGAGCGCACCCCAGGTAGCCGCGATGCTCATGTTCGCGGTGTAATAGCCGCGGCCGAAGATGAGGTTGCCGCCGTCTTCCAACGAGAGACTGGCCGATATGCCGTTTCCAAGTTGTGCCGTGTAGGCGATACCCACGATACCGCCGCCAGCCGTGTCACCTTGCACACGGTTGTTGCTCAGGTCATACGGACCCATGCTGTTGATGTCGAAGAACGATCGCATGCGGCCCGCCGTGAAACCGGCAAACTGGATGAAGGCGCGCGATACGGCGGTCGCTTCGTTGAAGTAGTTGTTACCACTAGTTGCCGATGCTACCGGCGATCACGTTGCCGCTGTTGACCGGCGTCGGGATGCTGCCGTCGACCGACAAACCGGACATCGCGCCACCAAACCGGGCCGCCGAGGTCGCCTGCGTGCCGAGGTCCATATACGACCGCAGCGTGCCGTAGTCGGTGGGTGTGCGCACGTCGACGCTGATGACACCGATATAATTCTGGTCAAGTGAGTTGGTATCGGTTCGGGTGTTGAAGCCCGCGGCCACGTCGCTGAAGCTGCCTTGTCCGAGCGGCTGCACGTTGTTGCCGGCGTTCCAGCTGAACTGTGCGCGGACAAAGCCGCCAATCTTGATGCACGTGTCGGTGCCGGGAATATACCAGAACCCGTCGCCGTACAGGCTGCACACCTTCACGTATTCCACCGGCCTTGCCTTCACAGGCATGTCAGCCGCTTGGCCTGCCGTCACGGTCGCGATACCTGCCGCGGTCCCGAGGAGAAGGCTTTTCACAATCTTCATATCAACCTCCAGCTTGCCCTGCCTTGGGAAGGTTCCGAGTGATGCAACACCCGGCAGGTCCCCTGATCCCCCCAGCTGCCGCTCCCGGTTTCTTGGCCACCCCAAACCCTGGCCAGGAAGTGAAATCAGGAGCCTTTCAGCGCGACTGGGGCTGCCCCCCCTTCGCCGCAGTTCCACATTAACTCAGGGTCACATCGTCGCAATATGAAAGTGCCCTTCTCACAGGCAACTCGGCACGAATCTCGGACTGTGTTGCATAAAGATCACGCATATCGAGCCCGTTCGGATGCCTTCTGAGCAGCAAAAATCCGTGCCGGTATAAATTCTTTATATCCGAAAAATCAGACATTTACGGAGAAATTCCGAAACCCTTGCGAACGCTCGCAAACGGACTTTGCCTTCCTCTGCGGGCACTCGCAATCGATATCTCCGACTCGCCGGAAACCCCTTCCCCGAGCCGTCTGTGGTTCGGTTGCGAAGGCGTCACCCCACTCGATTCGGCGCGACGCGACGGAGCGCCACCACCAGTCCGAATCTTGGCTCCCCTTGATAATACTCATGAATTTCACGATCGAGTTGCTCCACGGCGAAGCCTGCCGTCTCCGCCGTGCGCGCCACATAGCGACTGCCATGAGCGTAACAACCGGCCTGCAGTAGTCCGTCCGCCGACCCGACCGCGAATCCATCCGGGTTCGCGTCGTAGGGAAACACCGTGAATACGAAAAGTCCGCGGTCACGAAGCGCAACGGCAGCGCCATCAAACACGGGGCGCAGGTCGCCGAAGTGGATGAGCGTCGCGGCTGCCGTCAGGAGGTCGTAGTTCTGCGGACGCTCGGCGAGGAAAGTTACAAGGTCGCCACGGTGAAGATCGTCGTAAACCCGCTTTTCCTTGGCTTTCTCAAGCATTGCCGCCGACAAATCGATGCCATCGAGTTGGCGCGCGCGGGAACGAACGAGAAGGCCGACAAGGCCGGTACCGCAACCGATATCGAGAATGTCGATATTGTTTCCGCCAACGCTAAGCCGCTCGACGGCGCGCCCGACCAATTCGGCGCCACGGTAAGATTCGGTCCCGGTTATGCCTCGATCCCAAAATGCGGCGCGTGACGCGTACACATCGGCAATCAGAGCGTCGGGCGCGCGCTCCGGCAATGGTCCTGAGCCCAACGCGGCCAAATACAGGCGAGCGCCCTGCCGATCATCTGGGTCCTGGGCAAGGCAGCGCTCGAATTGAATGCGCGCTTCATCCGTCATCCCGCATTTCGCCAACAGATTTCCGAAAGCGTACCGAGGAAAGGCTGAGTCGTCGGCGAATCCGGCAGCTGCTCGCGCCTGCGCGACCGCCTCCGCGATGTTTCCCTGCTCCGCGAAAGCGAGCCCAAGGTTGATACGAGCTTCAGCAAACTCCGGCTTCCGTGAGAGGGCGCGTTGGAAACAGGTGATTGCCTCCGCGAAGTTGCCGCGCTCGATTGCGAGGCTTCCGGCATTGCAGTCCGCCTCGGCGTAGGCAGGATTGATTGCGATCGCCTTGCCGTAGCTCGCCGAGGCTTCATCGAACCGTCGCAGCGCCTGCAGGCAATTCCCCCGGTTATTCCAGGCCTCGGCATTTGGCTGCGCCGCAAGGGCTCGGTCATAGCTGCCGATTGCCTCATCAAAGCGCTTCAGCTCGCGCAGCGAGTTGCCGCGATTGTACCAGGCGTCGCCGTTATGAGGATCGATAGCGAGCGCACGATCATACGCTGCTACTGCTTCCTCAAAGCGATTGAGGCCGTGCAAGGCGGCGCCGCGGGCCGCCATCGCATCCGCACTATCCGGCCTCAGCGCCAGCGCCCGGTCGTGGCTAGCAAGCGCCTCCGCGAACCGCCGCAACTCCTGGAGTGCCTTGCCCCGGTTGTTGTGGGCGCCCGCATGGGCTGCATTGATGGCGAGCGCACGATCGTAGCTTTCCAGCGCTTCCTGCGGACGTCCAAATTGTGATCGAACGACGCCCAGTCGATAATGAGCGTCGAAGTTTCCAGATTCCAGCTCGATCACCGCTTTGAAGAGCGCTTCAGCCTGCTGAAGCCGTCCGGTCTGATGTGCCGCGATCGCCTGCTGGATAAGCGAGGACGAATAGGGAGCACCACCAGCCACGATTTTCGACGATTGCTTGCCCATAAGGGGTGTTCGATGCTGCCGTCCGGAGGGTTGCCGCCCTTAACCAGTCTGTCGCCGTCGAATACCATCCCATGCCCACATGGTCCAAACTTGGCGCCTAAGTGTCCTTGAAGGGTTGCCCCTGCGCTGGCAGCACCAACACGCCGGGCGCCTGTCTATATTACCTCCATCTCGATCCCTCCATCTCGCCTGAACAAAGCCAAGATCAGAAGATGGTTCAGCGCCAGCCGCATCGCACCCGTCGAGTATGATTGTGGATCTCATGAACGATATCGAACGCGCCAAGAGCCTTTTCCATCAGGCAATAGCTTTGCTCGATGCCGGCAATTACCCGAGCGCGGTACTGCGGCTCCGCGACGCATTGGGGTTCGCACCCGATAACGTCTCGATCCTTGCCAACTTAGCCGCCGCCCTGTTGATGCAGGGTAACATGCAGGAGGCGCGCACCACGGCAGAGCGCATCCTCCTTCGCGATGCCCGCAATCGCGATGCGCTCCTTATCCTGAGCGAATGCCTCGCGGGGGAAGGCCGCTACGCCGACCTACTTCCGGTCATCGACCAAGTCATTGCCCTAGAACCAAGTGTTGCGGAGCATCGCTCCAATCGTGCGACGGCATTGCAGCGCCTGGGACGTCCCGCCGATGCGCTCAAGGACGCCGATGCGGCGATCACTTTCAAGCCTGAATTCGCAGCAGCGCACCTCAACCGCGGCAACAGCTTGGCCGATCTCAAGTCCACGAACGAGGCGATCGCGGCCTACGAACGTGCCCGTACGCTCGACCCTCGCCTGGCCGAAGCTTGGCTCGGCCTCGGTAATGCCTATGCCGAACTCGGGCGGATCGAGGACGCCTCCTCCGCCTACGAGCGCGCACTCGTCCTCGATCCGGGTCTCAGCGGGGCTTGGATGGGCCAAGGCAATCTGCTCGCTGTCGCAGGCCGCCAGAAGGAAGCCTTGGGCGCCTTCGAGAAGGCGCTCGCGGTTTCAGCCGATCTCGCTCGGGCCTGGCTTGGTCATGGTGCCGCTCTGGAGGCACTCGATCGCCCGGCAGATGCATTGTCTTCCTACGACAAAGCCATTGCTCTCGACCCCACGTGCACGACGGCTTGGCTTCGTCGGGGTCACATCCTGTCCGCTGCTTCACGCGGAGCCGACGCGCTCGCGGCGTTCGACAAAGCGCTTGCGGCGGCGCCTGACATTGCTGATGGATGGCTTGCGCGCGGCAATTTGCTTGCCGAGACGCGGCGCGATGAGGAGGCTCTTGCCGCCTTCGACCAAGCCATTGAACTCGCGCCCGATCTTGCCCACGCATGGCGCGGCCGCGGTCTAGTCCTCGGCTCGCGCGGGCGCTTCGAGGAGGCCGCGGCGGCCTACGATGCAGCGCTCGCCGCCGACCCTTCCCTCGAGTATGTCCGTGGCAGCCGGTGGCTCGCACGCGCGCGCTTATGCGATTGGAGCCACTATGACGCCGAAGTGACGGATATTCTGGCCGGCGTGAGAAACGGCGTCGCAGTCATTGCGCCGTTCGACATGATCCATTTGGCGACCTCCGCGGCCGACCAGCTCGCATGCGCACGCATCCACGTCGCAGCGAGATGCCCGCCTCAACCGGCCCCGCCACTCGCCGCGTCCCGACGCGGAGACAAGATCAACATCGCGTATCTGTCAGCGGATTATCGCTACCATCCGATTTCGATGCTGCTTGCCGGCGTATTCGAACATCATGACCGCTCTCGGTTCCGCACGTTCGGCATTTCATTCGGACGTGACGACGAGACCGCGATTCGTCGCCGTATCAAAGGCGCATTCGACAGTTTCGTCGATGCCGATCGCATGAGCGCTCCTGCCACCGCCCAATTCATGCGGGAGCATGAGATCGATATCGCGATCGACTTGATGGGCTTCACCTCGGAATCGCGCCCCGGGATTTTTGCTCTGCGCGCAGCGCCGATCCAGGCGAATTATCTTGGCTATCCGGCGAGCATGGGCGCAAGCTACATGGATTACATCATCGCCGACCCCTATACGGTGCTGCCGGAACATGAGCGGCATTACGAAGAGCGGATTGTGCGCCTGCCCGATACGTTTCAGGCCAATGATAGGCTGCGTCCCTACCCGTCTCGCATCCCATCCCGCGGCGAACTCGGCTTGCCTGAAAACGTCGCTGTCTTCTGTTCCTTCAACAGCCTGACCAAGCTTTCGCCGGCGATGTTCGATGCCTGGATGGGCATCATGAGAGAGGCCGACGACTGCTTGCTGTGGCTGTTGTCGGAAGGCGCCGCCAGCGAGCGCAACCTGAAACGCGAGGCCGCGGTGCGTGGCGTGGCGCCGGAGCGGCTCGTGTTCTCGCCGCGCGTGCCCTATGCGGAATTTCTCGCGCGCTTCAGGGCTGCCGATCTGTTCCTCGACACGTTCCCCTTCAACGGCGGCACGACCGTTAGCGACGCGTTGTGGATGGGACTACCGGTAGTGACGCTTTCGGGCGAGACCTTTGCCTCGCGAATGGCCGGAAGTCTTCTCCGCGCGGCCGGTCTGCCGGAACTAGCGACCGATTCGTTTCCCGCGTACCGACAGCTCGCGGTCGAGCTCGCCCGCGATCGATCGCGGCTAGCGGGCATGCGAGCAAAGCTCGACACGGAACGCGCGACCTCGCCGCTGTTCGATACTGCCCGGTTTTGCCGCCACATCGAGGCCGCCTACTTCACGATGTATGAACGTCATCAGCGCGGCGAGGCTCCCGCAAGCTTTGCGGTTCCACCGATCGATGGCTGAGGACGGGTCACCCGGAGCTTAGTCTTTCGACCACCCGCACCACGGCCCCCGTGAGCATCTGCAGTTCTTCCGGCGAGATCGTGAACGCGGGCGTCAGGTAGATGATCGTGCCGAACGGACGCACGAAGACGCCTTCGTCCACGAACCGCCGGCGCAACGCGTAGATGTCGTCGATGCGGTCGAGTTCGACGACACCAATGGCGCCGCGGACCCGCACGTCCCGGACACGTGGCATGCCGCGGCAGGGTTCGAGTCCGTCCCGCAGCGCAGTTGTAAGGGCGTCGACCTGTTCCAGCCGCGGCTCTCGCTCGAACAGGTCGAGCGAGGCGTTGGCCGCCGCGCAGGCGAGCGGATTGGCCATGTAAGTCGGGCCGTGCATCAAGGCGTGGGACGGCTCGTCCGACCAGAACGCGTCGAACACGGCGTCCCGCGCGATCGTTGCGGCGAGCGGCAACGTGCCACCGGTCAGTGCCTTGGAGAGGGTCATGATGTCAGGCGCAATCTGATCCGCCGCAAACATCGCGCCGGTACGGCCGAAGCCGGTGAATATTTCATCCAAGATGAGGAGCGTCTCGAAGCGATCCGCAAGCGCGCGCAGCCGATGCAGAACATTGGCGTCATGAAAAAGCATCCCGCCCGCCCCCTGCACCAATGGCTCGACGATGATGCCGGCGATCTCGTTGGCGTGGCGCTCGAGCGTCCGTTCAATAGCGGCAGCACTCGCGTCATCGCGCGGCAGGTCGCAGAATAGATGGCGCGGCAGCATTCCGCCGAACGTGTTGTGCATTCCGTCGACGGGGTCGGAAACCGCCATGGCTCCGGTGGTGTCGCCGTGATAGCCACCGTTGAACGCCACAAAGCGCGTGCGGCCTGCGGCACCCCTGTTGCGCCAATGCTGCACCGCCATTTTCAGCGCGACTTCGACCGCGACCGATCCGGAGTCCGAAAAGAACACCCGATCAAGTCCCGGCGGCGCCAGCGCGGCGATCCGGCGCGAGAGGGTCAGCGCCGGCTCATGGACGAGGCCACCGAACATCACGTGCGGCATTACTTCAAGCTGGCGCTGGACAGCCGCCGCGATGTGGGGGTGATTATAGCCGTGGCATGCCGTCCACCACGACGCGATGCCGTCGATCAATTCCCGTCCGTCGGCGAGCACGATGCGGCTGCCCCGGGTGGCGACAACGGGCAGCGGATCGTCCGCGAGCTTCATTTGCGTATAGGGAAGCCAGACGTGCGGCAGTCCGGCCTCGAACCAGGGCGGGCGATGTGCCGGTGGCACGCTGTCGGCGCGCCTGTTGCGTGATATCGATGGCATCCGAGCTATGACAACGTTCCGAAAGCCGGCGGCGCGCACACCTCGAATTCGCCGGTCGCCGGGTGATAGCCCTCGACCGGGACGACATTCCGATTTGGAACGGCGCACTGCCCGCGCTACACCGCTTATAGCAAATCATGTCTCCTCGCAGGCAAAATGCCATGCCGTCGTCCGTCCGGGTCTCCTACACCGAACCGCCGCTTTCCTCGCTCGATTGCTTCGCGCAGGAAAAGCTCCTCGGCCTTGAGCGTCGCCAGCTGCGCCGAACTCCAGTCACGACGCAACGGCACGATGGCGTCATTGTCGAACGCAATGGCCGCCGGCTGATCTCGTTCTCCTGCAATGACTATCTCGGCCTTGCGACGCATGCGGCGCTCGCTGAAGCCGCCCGCGCTGCGCTGGCGACATACGGCCTGGGCGCCGGGGCCTCGCGCCTCGTCACCGGCAATCATCCGCTCTACGACGAGCTTGAGTCGCGGATCGCAAGGCTCAAGGGAACCGAGGCGGCCTGCGTCTTCGGGTCCGGTTACCTCGCCAATACTGGCATCGTGCCGGCCCTCGTCGGCGCCGAAGACCTCGTCTACATCGACGAGCTTGCACACGCCTGCCTGTGGGCCGGGGCGCGGCTCAGCGGCGCCGCCGTGGTGCCGTACCGCCACAACGACGTCGATCATCTCCGCGCCCTCCTCACCGCGCGGCGACGGGGCCACGGCAAAGCGCTGGTCCTGACCGACGGCGTATTTTCCATGGACGGTGACCTCGCGCCGCTCGATGCATTGGGTGCACTCGCCCGCGAATTCGATGCCTGGCTGATGGCGGACGATGCCCACGGCATCGGCGTCCTTGGCAAGGGGCGGGGCTCGACGTTCGCATTCGACCCGCCTGCCGATGTGCCGCTGCAAATGGGCACGCTATCGAAGGCAATCGGCGCCTATGGGGGATATCTCTGCGCCTCTGCGCCCGTGATCGCACTGATGAAGAACCGCGCTCGCACCCTCGTCTACTCCACCGGCCTGCCGCCCGCGATCGTTGCGGCCGCGATCGCGGCCCTCGATCTTATCACCGGCGACCCCGCTTTCGCTGCCTCCCCGCTCGCCAAGGCGCGTGCCTTCACGCGCCGGGCCGGCTTGCCGGATGCGACAAGCCCAATCGTGCCTGTGATCCTCGGCGCACCCGAGGCGGCGCTTGCCGCCGCCGCGCTGCTCGAGCAGGAAGGATATCTCGCCGTGCCGATCCGGCCTCCGACGGTGCCGGCTGGAACCGCCCGGCTACGGCTTGCATTCACGGCGCGCCATGACGACGCGGATGTGGCCCGGCTTGCCGATTTGGTGCGCGAACGCGTGCTCGAGGCTGCACCATGACGGCCGTCTTCGTCACCGGGACCGGGACAGACATTGGCAAGACCTTCGTCGTGCGCGGCATGATCCATGCGCTTCGTGGCCAAGGCCGCACTGTTGACGTGCTCAAGCCCGTCATCACCGGCTTCGATCCGCGCCTCACCCATGCCAGCGATACCGGCCGGCTGCTCTCCGCCCTGGAGCTTCCGCTCACCCCTGAGCATATAGCGGCGATGTCACCATTCCGTTTTCGCGATGCGGTCGCGCCTGATCTCGCGGCGCGGCGGGAGGGCATGAGCATCGACTTCGCGGCGCTGACGGCGCATTGCCGCACAGCCATCGGCCGGCACAAAGATGTTCTCATCATCGAGGGCGTCGGGGGCATCATGGTGCCGCTCGATGATCGTCACACCGTGCTCGACTGGATGATCGAGGTCGACCTGCCTGCGATCGTCGTCGCCGGCAGCTACCTCGGCACGCTTAGCCACACCCTTTCCGCGCTCGAGGTGCTGGACCATAACGACCTCAAGGTCATGGCCGTGGTGGTGAGCGAAACACCGGGCAGCGCCGTGAGCCTCGCCGATACCGTCGAGACGCTTCGGCGTTTTGTTGGCGCGGAGGTCCTGGCGCTGCCACGCTTGCCGGATACAACAACAAGTCATCCGGTCATGGCGCGGCTTGCTGATCTCTTGTAAGCAAGCCGCCGCGCGGCCGCTACGGCTGCGGCTCGCTTAACGCCTCGTTCAAGACACGCGCGAGCCGAATCCCCGCGAGCGCCAGTTGCTGGGTCACGACCGGAAGGCTGCGACGAAGGTAGTCGTCGCCAAGCCGAAGGTCCTCCGGAAGCACGTAGCTCACGTTGACCGCAGCCATGTGTGCGTCCCACGCCCAGTCGACCGGCTCGCCGCGTTGGAGCGCAACAACATCCTGCCCCGGAAGCCAAAGCTGCTCGATCTGGCGCACGTAGTCGCCCCAGTCGAACGTATGCTTCTCGATGATGCCGAAATCCCAGACGGCGTGCAAAGACATCGGCCTATCGTAGAACACAACCGGGAGTTGACTGCCGCCGGCGTCGTTGCGATCGATGCAATGCATCGGCTGGTGGGTATCTCCGATCAGATGCACGAGAAACTTCAGCGCCTCCGCGCGGCTCGCCTTGGGCGCCGAACGGTCAGCAAGGACGGTGCGGAAGCGCGCAATCGCCTTGATCACGCAATCGCCTTTGGGGGTCTCCAGGCAGTCGCGGTCAGGATCGTAGCCGGTCGCAGCATAAGGGATATTGACGAAGTGCCAGCGGATGGTCTCAGGCCGGGCGAGCGCGACATCGTCGGCCCAGGCGGCCTCCGAGGCTAGCGAGACGTCGCCACCGAGCAGACCCTTCACCTGCCGCAGCACGTCAGGCGAGAGGCGGCGCTGCGCGATTTCCGCAACGATGGAATGGCCGGGGGTGCCCCAGGCCGAAGCCTGATGTTGTGGCAAAATCGTCATCAGCATACTCAAAATAGCCAACCGCAATTTGGCTGATCCTAACCGCAATCTCATTGTTCAAAGCTCCGTACACCTCCCGCCAGCACTTCGGTTAAGTTGGCTTAGCGGCAGTTGTGCGGCGCTGTCGCGGCGTTGGCCGCATGGATTGCCCGCTTGGTTAACGAGAGAAGCGGGCGCCGTCAGCGGACCGAGCCGGTCGACGCGGGAGCCACGATCTGATCGACCGTTGCCACCACTCTGTTCAGGCACGCGGAGCCGTCAATGTTTGACGGGCTCTTTGGCTTCACATGGGCCTTCTCGGCATCGGCCACCGGGCCCTGCCACCAATTGCCCGAAAGATCTGCGTCGGGGTCCGCATCGAGCACCTGGTTGCGCAGCGTGTCCACCTTCTTGCGGATGTCCGAAAGGCTCTTGCCGGCTCGATCATCGGTCGGCGTCAGGAGCGTCACCTTCAGTCGAACGTCGCTCGCCGCGGCGTAGAAGGCCAAAGCCGTCTTCAGGTCGTTCTGATCGCGATCAAAGTCGCCAATGAGCGTGAGGCTGACGGCGACATCGCCCAGATAGAGCGCATTGTCGTCCACGCTTGCCGCAATCTCACGGCGGAGCGCGAGCGACTCGAAATAAGCGTTGGCCGCCCCGGCTCCATCGCCGAGCTTCACCTTGGCGTTGCCGACCCGATCGAGCGTGTAGGGAATATCGCGTTTCAGCTCGGTTTTCGTCGGATCGCGCGCAGATATTTGCCGGCGCAGACACAAGCTGTCCGTGAAGTCGCTCAATGCAGCGGCAACGTCAGGATCCCCGACCGTCGAACCCCGCATCGCCGGCGCGGCGGCGACCGTCTTCAGCTTCACATCTCCAACCTTGTTGAGCGCCCACGAGAGTTCCCGTTGCCAGCGGTCATCGCCAATCTTGCGGAGAAAAAAATCCGCCGCGATCGACAACGAGCTTTGATAGTCCTCCAACGCCTTGGCCAAATTGGAAAATGAATCGAGGTCGCCGAGCCGCGTATAAATCTGTGAGAGACCCTGGGCCCAATCCTCGTCGTCGGCCTGTTCCACAACGAGTTCACGGCGGATCGCAAGCGTATCACCGAACCGAGACCGCGCGTCGGCGTCCTTGCGTTCCTCCCGGAAGAGATCGCCGACAAATTCGAGGCTCAGCGACAACTCCCAGCGCAATTGCGCCGGGGACGCATTGAACATCGCCGGCGCGGACTTGAATTGATCGAAGTGCGTAAGCACGCTGCGAATATCGAGGCTCTGGTTAGCCGCCATGATCGCGTCCGCATGGCTTTCCTTCTTCTGGAAGACTTTGCCGATTTGGAAATACAACTCGGCGCGAATATCGGAGAGCTGCGGGTCGCCGGCGCTGATGCTTTGCACCGCTTGGATTGTCGGATCGACGATCGAGAGAACGTTCTGAACGGTCTGGACCTGGATGCCTTGGATGTTCTGTAGCCCTTGCGTTATCACGCCGACGAGTCGTCCCATCGCGTCTTTCGACGCGTCGTAGTTCTTCGTCGCCGTCAGTTGCGCACGGTTGGCGATTACGCCCAACACGCTTGCCGCCACGAACAGCACGGCAAACACCGCGGCCGCGGGACCCATGAAAATGTTGAGCCGCTGCGCGCGCCGGTTCGAGGTCGCGACATAAGCGAGGATGTCCCGCTTGAGCTCCGCGCCATAGGCTTTGACGATCTGTTGCGCCTCGGCGAGTGGAACTCCTTTCGCCAGCAACAGGGCAGTCGGGCGCCCTCGCCTGCGCCAGCGGTCGCACTCGGCTTCGACCTCGTCGCGGATGCGGAAAAAGTCCTTGTGCTCGGCGATGATGCGCCGCGCGCGCTCCCAACTCTCGAACACCCGCTGGTGCGAGACGCTGATGGCGCCCCCGTCATCAGCGGCCGTCGGGTCTTCAGATCCCGTCGCGACAATGATCCGCGAGTCAGTCAGCGCATGCACCAATTTCGCCGTCGTTTCGTTCGGAATCGCCTCCTTCCATGGGATGGTCCGCACCATCAGCTCGTTACCGCCCGTGTGGGCCAGATTGGGGTCGCGCGCGGGAACGGCAAGGCACCGTAGCAGACGCGGTAGAGCCTCGATTTCCGTTTTGCCAAGAGTTGCGAGCGCAGTCTCGGCCGTCTGGTTGATGGCGCCATCGAGACCGTGCATGGCCTCGTAGGCTGAATACGTGAGGCGCACCTCGCCATCGACGACCTGGCGCTGCTGAAACAGGCGATCCAAGGCGAATTGCAGCAGCGGAAGGGTGTTCTTGCCCTGGGCGTCCTTGAGAATGCGTTCGTCAAGCCGTTCGCCGGTTTCGGAGTTCGCCTCGTACGATAGTCCCGCGGCGGCCGCCGACAGGTGCACGATTTCCGTCAATTCCGATTCGCCCGGGGCAGCGAGGTCGTAGACTCCGCCGGCATCCTTGAGCGCGAGAAAGTCTCCCGGCGTGATCACGCGTGGATAGATGTCGGAACGCAGCGTGGCGGCCACCCACACGCGCCGCGTGGCGCACAGCGCAAACAGCAGACGTGCGAATGCAGAGCGTTGGGCGTCGGTGATGCTGGCTGCGAAGATATTCTCCAACTGATCGACCAGCAGCAGCAAGTTGGCGTGCAGACGCCGCTCGAACCCGCCATGACGCCGCGCTTCCGCCTGGATCGCCTCGAGCGCCTTGATAATTGACTTTCCCGCCGGCGCGCGCTTTCGACGGCCGCCGTCGAAGTCGGCGCCCTCGGCGAGCAGGTCAGCGAGGGCGCCCGGCGATTGCACGCCTTGATCTCGCAATTCCGGAACTGCTGCGCCGAATCCATGCTCATCGTCCCGCGCCACGAGAAGGGCGTTGGCGAGCGTCAGAAACGGATTCGGGTCGTCGCCGATGCGCGCAATCGCCGTGCGCCAGACGTCGACAGTTGGCACGACGCCAGGTGCAGTCAAGCGCGGCGCGAGGCCCGCCCGCATCAGCGATGATTTGCCCGATCCGCTTTCACCGACGATCAGCAGGAATGGGACATTGCGTGGGCCCGCGCGGGTGCTGCGCCGCGCCTGCCCGACGCTTTGCAGTTGTTCGATGGCGCGTGTGACCTTGCGATCGCGGCCGAAAAAGATGGCGGCGTGCTTGGCATCAAACGGCAGCAAGGCGCGGAACGGGGAGCCCTTGACCTCGAAAGGCCAGATCCGCGTGCTGTCGCGAGGTACGTGCACGGCGACCCAGTCGTTGAGCAGCCGTTCGACGAGTGCCTCGAATTCGTCAGGCCCGCTGAACCTGTGGTACGCCCGCAAGAATTGGCCATCCGGCGTCTGAAACCAGCGCGCGAAAAACGCAGTCAAATCCTTTCGTTGGCCTCGTGCTTCCTCGCTGTCGCTTGCCGGTGGCGCGGTTTTGCGAAAGACATAAACGTCGGGACGGTCACCCTTTTTGCGGGCTTCGAGCGCGCTCAGCACCTCGTAGGCAGTGCCGCTCGGATAGCGCTCGCCGCTTTCCATGCGAGCAAACTGTTCGGGCAGCGGCGTGCCGAGCCGGGACCAGAAGATCGCGATGACGAGGTCGCATTGCGCAGCGTCGATGATTTGCGCCTGGAAGGTCGTGTGCGAAGAATAGATCCGCTCTTCCCAGCGAACGGCCTCGATTTTCACGCGGCCGTCGAAAGCGTGATTGAGACGCTTGGCGACTTGATCGATGCGCTGACGTTCGACCTTCACATCTGCGGGCGACGATACGAACACCCGCACGACGCGCACATTTGACTGATCACTGCTGCTCATGCCCAGCCCCGCCGGCTAGACCACAGACGCAATTAGCGAATTTTTCTGATTGTTATTGAAATTGCCCAATTACCTTAGTGCAGACTGCGGCATTGGGCAATCACTTCGGCATCCCGGCAGCCGGATCGAGCCTTCAGCGCGGGTGGATTATTGGCGAAGACGGTTCGCGCTTGAGGCCGTCCGCGAGGGCCGCGTAGCAAATAATTCCAGCGCAGATGGCGACATTCAAATTTGGCTGGCCGTCGCGCGCCACTGCCTTGTTCCGCGTTGGATCGATGGGGTTGAGCGACTTTGGCTTCGGCGTCCAGACCTGCGGCATCGGAATCGTCAGCAGCAGATCGGCCTGACGGAGAAAATCGTCCGACAGACCATCATATTCATTACCCAATACGTAGACGTCGCCACTTTCAAATCGGTGGTGCACGAGCGAAACCGCGGTCCGCTCGATCGAGGTTGCTATCAAGCGGCGGCCCCGAAACATGCCGGTCAAGGCCTCATTGTCTTTGATGACGTGAAAGCCCCATCGTGTCATGGCGCCGCAGGCAAAATCCGAAATCGTGGCGAGTTTAGCAGAATCGTCGAGCACGCGGCGCTCGTCATAAATCGAAACACGAAATCCATAGGTTTCGGCGACCCGCAGTATCATCCCAATATTGATTGGGGACTGCAGCCCATAAAGCAGCAACTCAAGCTGCAGCCCGAGCGCTTCCCCGACCGCGTCTCCAGGCATCTGAAGCCCTCGTCGCCAGAATCACAGCCATTTCAGTGCCAAGGCCGTTTCCGCCATGCTTTCCAGGTTGAAAAGCATGTGCATGAGGATCGTCAGGGCCGTCGACCCGGTCAAGTAGCGCGCATAGCCGAACAACATGCCGATCGCAAAAATAAGGGAAAGCCCGAACAAGTCGTACTGACCGGCATGAAGGAGCGCCCAGATCAGCGAGATCACGACAATCGCCGGCAGGCTGTTGCGTGGCTCGCTGACGAGGCCGCGAAACAGAAAGCCGCGGAACATCAATTCCTCGCCGATCGGTGCCGCTACGACCACCGCAAGCAACAGCAGCACGAGGGTGCCGTCCGACTGCGATGTCCGCGTGATATCGAGTTGAAACGCCGGCACGATCTCGTGGCCGCTGAGATAGGTGACGACGTCGGCGAGCACGATCGCGACCACGAGAATCCCAAGCGCAATCGCTACCTCGCGCCCGCGCGGCAAGGTGAGGGCAAAATACTCCCACGCACTGCTGCCGGTAAGTCGCGCCGCCAGCATCAGCGTAATGACCTGGATCGGATTTGCGACCAGGGTCAGGATCGCGATCGCCGTGCCGTCGCGGTCGATGGTCGAGAAATC
Organism: uncultured Alphaproteobacteria bacterium; assembly: GCA_963807015.1. Lineage (GTDB taxonomy): Bacteria > Pseudomonadota > Alphaproteobacteria > Rhizobiales > Xanthobacteraceae > JAJPKK01. The sequence goes on from CAWEAS010000001.1 coordinate 172,273, forward strand.
GATTGAGCCGACGGCTGCGAGCGCGGCGAGACCGACCGACTGTCCCAACACGAACGCGAGGATCGCGAAGCCGAATGTTGTTAGGATCCCCCAGGTCTTCATTTGCGGCCTGCGATCCAGGCGCCGATGCGGGCACGTTCCGCGTCGGTCATGTCCGTTTCGTTGCCGAGCGGCATCGCCCGCTCGATCACGACCTGGGTCATGATCCTGGGGGCATGGCGCGCCACCTGTTCGATGTTCTCCAGGATGATGCCCGCGGGCGGCTTGGCGAACGCCGGATGCGTCGGCTCAGTCGCGTGGCACGGCGCACAGTGCGTCTTCACCAAGGCCAAAATCTCCGCGTCGGACGGCGGGGCCATTCCCTGGCCCCACGTCGCCGCGGGGGCGAGCATCGCAAGGCAACTCAGCGCGCCCAGCACGTGCCGCATTCGATCCATCTCCATGCGGCACCGTGCCAGGCTAAGAGGCGAGCGTGGCGCTCAGCTCACATCACCATGATCGAAGCACCTGTGGTGCCACGCAATTCAAGATCGCGATGGGCCTTCTGGGCGTCCTTGAGCGGATACTTCTGGTTGACCGGAATCTTCACCTTTCCGCCCTGGATCACCTCGAAGGTTTCGGCCGCTAGCTTGAGGAGATCTTCGCGCTTGGCGGCGTAATGATTGAGCGTCGGGCGCGTCGCAAACAACGAACCCTTGAACTGCAGCAGGTTGATATTGAATGCATCGATCGGACCTGAAGAACTGCCGTAGCTCACGAACATGCCGAGCGGTCGCAGACAATCGAGCGAGGCCGGGAACGTGGTCTTGCCGACGCCGTCGTAAACGACATCGCACAATGCGCCCTTGGTGATGTCTTTCACCCGCGCGACGAAATCCTCTTCGCGATAGAGGATGGTGTGATGGCAGCCGTTGGCCTTGGCGAGTTCGGCTTTCTCCTTGCTGCCGACCGTGCCGATGACGTTGGCGCCAAGCGCGTTGGCCCATTGGCAGGCAATGAGGCCGACGCCGCCCGCGGCCGCGTAAATCAGCACTGTCGTGCCCTTCTTCACATCGAAGGTGCGGCGGACAAGGTAGCAGACCGTCATGCCCTTGAGCATGGTCGCGGCGGCCTGTTCGTAGCTGATATTGGTGGGCAACTTGACTGCGCGGTCGGCCGGGATGACACGCTCGCCGGCGTAGGCGCCGAGCGCCGCCACAGCGCCGACGCGATCGCCGACCTTGACGTCGGTGACTCCGGGCCCGACGGCGATCACCTCGCCGGCGCCCTCGTTGCCGGCCACGAACGGCATGCCGACCGCTGACGGATACAAGCCGGTGCGGAAATAAGTATCGATGAAGTTGATGCCCGCGGTGTGCTGCTTGAGCTTGACCTGCCCGGGGCCCGGGGGCGGAACTTCGATGTCGTCATAGGTCAGGACCTCGGGGCCCCCATGCTTATGAACGCGCACTGCGGCGACCATGTACCTCTCCTTGGATATGCGGAATTCAGCCGGCGGCGATCATAGGTAGTCGCGCCTGAGACGCAACCCTGCAATCAACGGCCGCCCGCGACACGAAGCACTGCCCCGGTGGTGTAGGAGGATTGCTCCGAGAGCAGGAACACCACTGCCTCTGCAATCTCATCCATGGTGCCCGCGCGTGCCAGCGGAACTGTGCGGGTGATCTTCTCCAGGCGCCCCGGCGGATGAATGCTGGTTGCGATCGGCCCCGGTGCGACGACATTGGACCGAATGCCTTCCTCGGCCAGTTCGCGCGCAAGCCCAAGCGACATGGTTTCGATCGCAGCCTTCGAGGCGGCGTACATGATGAATTCGCCGGCGCCGCCGAGGGTCGCCATCGCAGTCGAGATGAACACCATGGCGCCCCCTGCTCCACCGTGTTTTTTCGACAGGCGCGGAATGGCGGCGCGGGCACACAGGAACGGGCCCAAGACATTGACCTCGAGCACTTCGCGGGCGGCCGCGGTCGCCAGGTCTTCGATCCGCGACATCGGTCCGGTGATGCCAGTGTTGCAGACGAGGTGGGTGAGGCGCCCGAGTTTCTGGTCGACCGTCGCAAACATGCGCGCGACATCGTCCTCGCGCGCCATATCGGCCTGCACCGCGATCGCGCGGCGGCCGGCTCTCTCGACCTCGGAGGCGACACGTTCCGCGGCCGCCCGATCGCGAACGTAGTTGATCGCAACATCGAAACCGCGCCGTGCGGCAAGGACGGCGATCGCCGCGCCGATGCCGCGGCTCGCGCCGGTGACGAGAACGATTGGTGCGGTCATGTCATCTTGTCCCGATCACGCCGGCGCCGGTTGCGCGCCGCCCAAATGTTGAACGCCTCTACTGCCGCCGCGAACGCCATGGCGAAGTAGATGTACCCACGCGGAATGTGAAAGTCGAAGCCGTCAGCGACCAGCGCCACGCCGATGAGCACGAGAAACGCCAAAGCCAGTACGCGGGTCGTGGGATGCGCGGCGATGAAGTGCGCCACCGATCCCGACGCCCAGTACATGACGCCGATGGCGACCAGGACCGCCGCGATCATGATGCGGATGTCCTGCGCCATGCCGATGGCGGTCAGGATTGAGTTGAGAGAAAACACAACGTCGATGACGATGATCTGGCCAATGACAAGCGCCAGTGACGCCCTCGAAGCGGCGCCGACGCCTGAACCAGCACTTTCGCGCGGGCTCGCCGGATCGATCTCGGCGTGCATCTCGTGGGTCGCCTTGGCGATGAGAAACAATCCACCGGCGACCAGGATCAACTCATGCCAGGATATCGTTTCGCCCCAAAGCGTCAGGGCCGTAGCTCTCAGCGCCATCAGGGCCGTGAGCGCATAAAGGAGAGCGATCCTAAACAACAACGCAAGCGCAAGACCGATGCGCCGCGCGTAGCGCCCTCGCCGCTCGTCCAGCCGGCCGACCAGGATCGAAATGAAGACCACATTGTCGATCCCCAGCACGATCTCCAGAGCGGTGAGGCTCAAAAGCGCGGCCCAGGCGTCGAGGCTCGTGAGAAGGTCCAGCATGCGCAATCAGTCTAGCGACATTCTCAGAATCCCGCCCGCCCCCAAAAGACGTGAGGCGTGATTCTGCGCACGCGCCCTTCACACCAATTGCGTCGAGAGCATGGGCAGCGAGGCGAGCCGGGCGACCACGAAGCGCGTCACGCGTCCGCAGTGATGGCAGCCTGGGAGCGTCGCGCAACCGCGATCCGCATCGGCACCAGCGCAACCGCGAAGGTCGCGATCCAAACGATCCGGGCGCCGTAGCGGCTATGCGGATTCGACAATACGCCGCAAACCGCGGCGTTAGCGAGGAGTGCGATCGCGACAGTGGCGGCGAGAAGCCCAAGATCGCCAAATTCGCCCTGCCGCGATCTCAGGATGACCAGCGGCAGCAGCAACATCGAGATCAGCGCAATCGGTACCTCGAAGTCATTCAGCAACCTGAAGCCGACCTCGCCGTGCTGCTGGCGCGCGGCCCGCATCGCCGGCGCGACGCTCGGCAGGTAGTAGTTGATGATGCTGTAGGTGTGGAAGATGACGGTCTCGACGCCCTCGCCGTTCTCGACCTTGACCAACTGCTCCGCCGTGTCCGCGATCGCGGCCTTGACCTGGGCCACCGGATACTCGACGAGACTTTCGAGCACGATGGTCCGCATCTCCTGGGCAAGTCCATCGAAGCGACCGAGATCATTGAAAGGCCCCGCGCTCCACAGGAACGCGTCGGCGGTAGCCGGCAAGCGATGGCGATAGGGACATAGCTTGTAGGGATGCTCGGGGCAGTGGTCATCGAGATAGCGGGTGACGATGCCATCCTGCAGCATGCGGGCAAACACAAGGCCGTAACCGCCAGGGGTCCAGCCAAGAGTCCCGGAGAGCGCGAAATTGCCGGCAAGCAACATCGCCGCGCCAAGAACAACGGAAACGACGCCGGACTTCAGCCCCGGCGCAAGGTCGCGGTACCACACCCGTCCAATTCCAGCCGCCAGCACAATCGCGAGCAGCACCGCGATTGTCGCGCTATGCGTTGCGGCGGCAAAGCCGACAAATGCGACGAGCGCAATGCGTTCGCCGCGCGCGAGCGTCGCCGGCCGAAACATGAGGAGATGGAGCGCGAGCACGGAGGTGCCGGCGAAAATATCGGTGAGCAGAATGCCGGCGAGCCACGGCAGCGATGTCGTCAGCGCCAGCGCCGTCACCGTGCCGAAGAGGACGAACGGGCGCTCGCCGAAGCCGAAGCTGCGGAGCACCAGCGCGATGATCCACACTGCAGCCGCGGCTTGCAGAGCAACGACGGGCCAGAAATCGAGCGGCCAACCTGCAATCGCAAACAGGCCATAGACCGTCGAGCGGCTCGGCACGAGATAGCCCTCGAACCACCGCGCCAAGTAGCCGCCGGTATCGTATTGCAGGAAGGGGAAGCGATTCCAGAACGCAGGCGCCAGCAGGATCAACGTCGCCGCCAACCCCTCGCCAAGGCGGACACTTGCTTTCATCACGCGGAATCCCCCCGTCGCGTCAGCGCCTGACCATAACGGGGGCGAAAGGTCGGCGGAAGCCGCTACCGGCGTCCTGCGACGATTTGGGCCAACTAATGAATGCTGCCGGCAACGTTTGTCCGCTTCTCCGGACTACAAGGTTGGATAATTCCGATGAGAGACGAGGGCCAATCGTGTCTTATATGAGCACTTGGATTCTTGTGAGCACTTGGAATCTGCCACTGGTCATATCGGGATGCCCGCACACGCCGAGCCGCAAGCGCTGACGCCCGACCGAGAGGTCGTGGCGGGGCTTGTCGAACGCGTCACCTTCCATAACGAGGACAACGGCTTTTGCGTGCTGCGCGTGCGGGCGCGCGGCCGGCGCGACCTCGTCACTGTCGTCGGTCATGCAGCCACCATCGGGACCGGCGAATGGATCACGGCGACCGGCGCGTGGGTCAACGACCGCACGCACGGTCAGCAATTCAAGGCGAGTTTCCTGCGCACGTCACCGCCCTCCTCCGCGGAGGGCATCGAAAAGTACCTTTCCTCCGGCATGATCCGCGGCGTCGGCCCTGTCTACGCGAAGAAGATCGTCCGGGCCTTCGGCGAGACGGTGTTCGACGTATTCGACTCCGCACCGGACCGTCTCCAGGAGGTCGGCGGCATCGGACCGTCGCGAGCGGCCGGCATTCTCTCCGCCTGGTCGGAACAGAAATCCGTCCGCGAGATCATGATCTTTCTTCATGAGCACGGGGTCGGCACCGCGCGCGCCGTACGCATCTTCAAGACCTACGGCGCCGACGCGGTAAAGGTGCTCACGGAGAACCCTTACCAACTCGCGACGGATATCCGTGGCGTCGGGTTCAAGACGGCAGACGCGATCGCCCGCAAGCTCGGCATCGCGCCGACCGCCACGATCCGGCTGCGCGCCGGCATCGTCCACGCGCTAGACGAGGCCATGGACGACGGCCATTGCGGCCTGCCGAAGGCCGAGCTGATCCCGCTGGCCGAGCGGCTCTTGGGGGTCGCGCGCGATCTTGTCGCCGGCGCGCTCGAGCTTGAGCTCAAGGACGGCAATGTGGTGGCCGATCGCGTCCGCGGCAGCCCACCGCGCTCCGGCGCCAGCGAGACCGAATGCATTTTCCTTACCGGCCTCTACGGTGCCGAGCGCGTCATCGCGGAACAACTCACGGCCCTAGCTCAGGGCGCGCTGCCTTGGCGGCAGATCGACGCCGCCAAAGCGCTGCCGTGGGTCGAGCAGCAAACCAAGCTGAAGCTTGCGGCGAGCCAACAGGAGGCGGTGCGCCTCGCGCTCGCGTCCAAAGTCATGGTCATCACCGGGGGCCCGGGCGTCGGCAAGACCACCATCGTCAACGCCATCCTACGCCTCCTTGCCGCCAAGGATCTGCGCATCGTGCTGTGCGCGCCAACCGGACGCGCCGCCAAGCGCATGAGCGAGACGACCGGCCGCGAGGCGAGCACCATCCATCGCCTACTCGAGGTCGATCCGATCAATGGCGGGTTCCGCCGCACGCGCAGCAATCCGCTGGAATGCGATCTCATCGTCGCCGACGAAACGTCGATGGTGGACGTGCCGTTGATGCAGTCGCTCCTGCGCGCGGTGCCGGACGACGCGGCGCTCCTGATGGTCGGTGACGTCGATCAATTGCCGTCGGTCGGTCCCGGTCAGGTCCTGGCCGACATCATCGCGTCGGGAGTGATCCCGGTGGTGCGTCTCACCGAGGTGTTCCGCCAGGCGGCATCGAGCCGGATCATTCTCAACGCCCACGCCGTCAACGAAGGTCGGATGCCGGACATCGGCAAGCCCGAGGACGATAGCGACTTCTATTTCGTGCCTGCGGATAATGCCGAAACGGCCGCCGCCCGCGTCGTCGAACTTGTCAAAACCCGCATCCCGCGCCGGTTCGGCCTTGACGCGATCCGCGACATCCAGGTGTTGTGCCCGATGAACCGCGGCGGCGCCGGCGCCCAGGCGCTCAACATCGCGCTGCAAGCGGCGCTCAATCCGCCCGGCGAGCGCAAGGTGGAGCGGTTCGGCGCGACCTACGCGCCGGGCGACAAGGTAATGCAGACCCAGAACGACTACGACAAGGAGGTGTATAACGGCGACATCGGCCATGTGGCCGACGTCGATCCCATCTCCGGCGAGCTTACGGCGATCTTCGACGGCCGCCCGGTCTCGTATCTGTTAGGCGAACTCGACATGCTGGTGCCGGCCTATGCGACGACCATCCACAAGAGCCAGGGCTCGGAATACCCGGCGGTGGTCATCCCGCTGCTGATGGCGCATTACCCGATGCTCAAGCGCAATCTTCTTTACACCGCGATCACCCGCGGCAAACGTCTCGTGGTGCTGGTCGGCGAGCGCCGCGCCGTCGCAGCCGCTGTGCGCGGCCACGGCGACGGCCATCGCTGGTCCAAGCTCCGCGACTGGCTCGCTGACGGGCCGACGTCGTGAGCGGGCCGCCGGAGGTGACGCCGGCAGCGGTGATCGGCGGCGGTCCGGCCGGGCTTGTGGCCGCGCTCGCGCTGGCGCACTTTGGCGTTCCGACCGTGCTGGTGGCGCCCCGCCCTGCGGGCGTCGACAATCGCACCACCGCATTGATGACGACGTCAATTGCAGCGCTCGGTGCGCTCGGCGTGTGGCAACGCTGCAAGGGCCATGCTGCGCCGCTGCGGGTGATGCGCATCGTCGACGATACGGGACGACTGTGGCGCGCACCCGAGGTCCGCTTCGAGGCCGCAGAGATCGGCCTCGATGCGTTTGGGTGGAACATCGAGAATGGCCACCTCGTTGCCGCGCTGTGGGACGAGGTCGCCGCAACCCCGCTGATCACGCATGTTGCCGCTGCGGCCACGGCCATCCGCATCGATGACGGTGAAGTGGCGATCGATATCGCCGGTGGCGACGCGCGGCGTTGTCGCCTTGCGGTCGGCGCTGATGGACGCAGTTCAGTGTGCCGCGCCGCCGCGGGCATTGCATTCGACAGCCGCTCCTATCCGCAGACGATCCTCACCTACACGCTCCGCCACAGCCGCCCGCACCACGACATCTCGACCGAATTTCACACCTCCGAGGGACCGTTCACGCTGGTGCCGCTGCCCGGCGCTCGATCGAGCCTCGTGTGGATGATGGCGGCCGCGCGAGCCGACGCGGTTGCATCGCTGGGCGACGCCGCGCTCGATGAGGTGATCGAGCAGCGCTCGCACTCGATCGTCGGCAAGATGCGCGGCGAGCCCGACCGCGGCACCTTTCCCGCGATCGTCGCGACCGCCGAGCGGTTCGCGGCAAATCGCATTGCGCTGGTGGGCGAAGCGGCGCACGTGTTTCCGCCCATCGGCGCCCAGGGTCTCAATCTCGGCCTGCGCGACGCCGTCACCATCGGCGAGATCGCCGGCGACATTCACCGCGGCGGCGATGATGCCGGCGGCACCGCCGCGACTGCGGAGTACGACCGCCGCCGGCGCGCCGACGTGACGAGTCGCTCGCTTGCAGTCGAACTCCTTAACCGCTCGCTGCTCTCCGACCTCCTCCCGGTGCAGAGCCTGCGCGGCCTCGGCCTTTACGCGCTCAACCGCATCGGCGGCCTGCGCCGCGCCGTCATGCGCGAGGGCGTCGCCCCGCGCGCCGCAACGCCGGCGCTGATGCGCGGCGAGGCGTGATGGAGGCGGCTATGCCGGCTCAAAGCTCCAGGGTAATCTGCGAGCTGCCGCTTCCTTCGGTCATTCCCGGGCGCCGAAGCGAAGCGTAGGCGAGCCCGGAATCCATAACCACCGCCGAGGCGTATGGATTCCGGGCTCGCCGCAGAGCGGCGCCCCGGAATGACGCTTCGAAATGTAGCGTTGGCCGTAAGATTCATTGAGGCAGCGGGGGAACGCCATGCAACGCAAAGTCATGATCTCGTGCGCGGTGACGGGATCGGCCGACACGCCGGGCAAGAACCCGGCCGTGCCCGTGACGCCGGCGCAGATCGCGCAGTCCGCGATCGATGCCGCCAAGGCGGGCGCCGCGATCGTGCACATCCACGTGCGCGATCCGGCGACGACGCGGCCCAGCATGGACGGCGCGCTCTACCGCGAGGTGGTGGATCGCATCCGCTTGAGCGGAAGCGACGTGCTGATCAATCTCACGACCGGTCCGGGCGCGCGCTTCTCGCCCGGCGCCGACGACCCGATGAAGACCGGGCCAGCCACCAACATGAAAACGCCGGCGCAGCGCGTCGCGCACGTGATCGAGCTCAAGCCCGATATCTGCAGCCTCGACATGGGCAGCATGAACATGGGCGGCGTCGCCTTCGTCAACACTCAGAGCTACCTCGAGGCCATGGCGGTCGCGATCCGCGACATCGGCGTCGTTCCGGAGCTCGAAGTATTCGAGACCGGACATCTGCTGCTCGCGAAGCGCATGATCGAGACCGGTCACATCAAGCCGCCCGGGATGTTTCAGATCTGCCTCGGCATCGCATGGGGCCAGCCGGCGACGCCCGAGGCGATGACATACATGCGCAGCCTGTTGCCGCCGCAGTCGCCGTGGTTCGCGTTCGGAATCTCGCTCTACCAGTTCCCCATGGTGGCGCAGGCGGTGCTGCTCGGCGGCCATGTGCGCGTCGGGCTCGAGGACAACATTTATCTCGGCAAGGGGCAGCTCGCGCCGAGCAACGCGGCGTTGGTCGAGAAGGCGGCGCGCATCATCGAGGTTCTCGGCGACCACGTCGCCACCCCCGCCGACGCCCGCGCGATGCTCGCGGCCTAACAGCACCGCAGGCTGGCGCGTTCGCTGGCACATCGGTGCCAAAGCTGATGCTTTTTCCGGCTTGGCGCGCGAAAAGCGTTCATCTAGCCTTTCCGCTATCTTCCGGGGATCCTCTCCGCAGTCCGGATTGCCGATGAAACTGCCGCGTCAGTTCTTCAAGCCGCTTGCAATCGGAGCGCCGGCGCCGCTGCGCGAACTGCCGGTGCGGCTCGAGCGCATGATTCATTTCGTGCCGCCGCACATCGAGAAGATGCGCCGGAAGGTGCCGGACCTCATTCACCAGGTCGACATCGTGCTCGGCAACCTCGAAGACGCGATCCCGGCCGACGCCAAGGAAGCGGCGCGCCGCGGCTTCATCGAGATGGCCAAGGCGAACACGTTCGGCGAGACCGGGTTGTGGACGCGAGTGAACGCGCTCAATTCGCCGTGGGCGCTCGACGACATCATCGAGATCGTCGCCGCCGTCGGCGACAAGCTCGATGTCGTGATGCTGCCCAAGGTCGAGGGGCCGTGGGACATTCACTATCTCGACCAGCTGCTGGCGCAGCTTGAAGCGCGCCACGGCATCACCCGGCCGATCATGATCCACGCCATTCTCGAAACCGCCGAGGGCGTCAACAATGTCGAGGCGATCGCGACGGCGTCTCCGCGTATGCACGGCATCAGCCTCGGCCCGGCCGACCTCGCCGCCTCGCGTGCGATGAAGACGACGCGGGTCGGCGGCGGCCATCCGGACTACCGCGTGCTCGCCGACGCGACGCCCGGCGAACAGGGCGGCGCCCGCGCCGCGTTCCAGCAGGATCTGTGGCACTACACCATTGCGCGCATGGTCGATGCCTGCGCCGCCGCCGGAATCAAGCCGTTCTACGGGCCGTTCGGCGACTTCTCCGATCCGGACGCCTGCGAGGCCCAGTTCCGCAATTCGTTCCTGCTCGGCTGCGCCGGGGCATGGTCGTTGCATCCAAGCCAGGTCGACATCGCTAAGCGCGTGTTCTCGCCCGATCCGGCCGAGGTCCTGTTCGCGAAGAAGATTCTTGCGGCGATGCCGGACGGCAGCGGCGCCGTCATGATCGACGGCAAGATGCAGGATGACGCGACGTGGAAGCAGGCGAAGGTTGTGGTCGACCTGGCGCGGCTGGTTGCTGCCAAGGACCCTCCCATGGCAATACTGTACGGCATGTGACGTTAAGAATGAACATCGGTTCAGGAGATTAAGAAGATGCGGCGCCACAATTGGGGAGTATGACTTCTCAAAAGCGGGTGGGGATTCCTGATGAGCAAGCCTACCGACATGAACAAGATTCGAAGTGCCAAATACACCATCGGCCAGGTGGTGAGGCACCGTGTCTATCAGTTTCGCGGCGTTGTTTTCGACATCGATCCACTCTTCAGCAACACCGAGGAGTGGTACCAGTCGATCCCCGCCGAGGTACGTCCGCACAAAGACCAGCCCTATTATCATCTCTACGCGGAGAACGCGGAGACCGAATACGTCGCCTATGTGTCGGAGCAGAACTTGCTGCCGGATGAGTCCGGCGAACCTATTCGGCATCCGCAGGTCGCCGAGACATTCGACCGCGACGATGACGGCGCTTATCGGCCGCGCCATTCATTGCTGAACTGACGCGCGCAGAGGGGCTGCCACGCAGCTCACCCCCTCGGATTTTCCCTCAGAACAGGGAAAATAACAGGGAAAACCAAAAATCGACCTTCCGCCGACGCATGGCTCGGCGATTTCGACAATCTTGACCGAGACATGAGCTGAGTGGGAGCTGCGGTGCGGCGCTCGGAAACAGCGAATCTGAGGGAAGTCGATCTGGCGAGCCATCGAAACATTCTTTCAAGCATTCGGTGCGAATGGATGACTATCCTATAGGACTATTCCTATCGCGTCAACCGTCATTCGCGGGCGGGCCGGACAACTTGAAAAGCTACCGACAGTCAGACGCCTCGTCTCCCGACTTGCGCGCCCGGCAACCACCCACCCAGCCGACCATCTGCCGATAGTCACGGGCACTCAGGGTGAGCGTTGTGGGTTGCCATCAAGCAGAAGTCGCGTCGTTTCCCGAGTTGGAGGACAATCGAAGCGCGCAGGATGCGGTGGGGCATGAAGGCCAAGGTGACACGCAATTGATTTTTCCCCTACCCTGAGAACGGACGAAAGAACCAAGGAGGAGACCATGACGAATTCCCGGATGCCCCGCGCCGCGGCCCTGTTCCTCCTCGCGCTGCCGCTGCCGGCAGCAGCGCAGAACGCCCCTCCCCCGATCCCCGAAGTGCTGCGCGTCACGCGCTATGCCGACGACAGCAATGAGGGATCGCTGCGGTGGGCGATCGAGACCAACAATCGCGCGCCCGGCCGCTACCGCATCGAGATCGAACCGGTCGGCAATGCGCCGTACGTAATCAAGCCGGCGACGCTGCTGCCGCCGCTCAAAGGGCCGGTACAGATCGAAGGCGCGACCTGGCGCCAGGGCAGCGGGTTTGTTGTCATCGACGGCTCGGGCGTCGTCGCGGACAAGGGGCCGCAAACCTGCCCCGGCGACGTCGCCGGCCAGTACGGCGCCAACGTGCGTTCCACCGGCAGTCCGGGACTTGCCATCGTCGACACCCATGGCGTTGACGTCTCCGGCCTCGACATCCGCAACTTCTGTATCGGCGTGCTGATCCAGCGGGCGGCCGACAACGTCATTCACGACAACCGCATCGTCAACAATCGCGGCGGCGGCGGCATGCAGATGAACGCCGACGACGGCAAGGGCAACGCGACCGAGACCACCGTGCACAATTCGGTGCTGCGCAACGAGTTCGTCGACAATGGCGACGGCCTCAAGATCACGCGCGGCCCGTCGTATAATTTCGTCGCCGAGAACACCTTCCGCTCGACGAGTAACAATAAGGAGCCGTCCCAGGGCATCGAGATCCTGTTCAGCGACCGCAACGAGTTCGTCGATAACCGCTTCGAAGGCTACTCCGACGGCTTGCAGATCAATAACGGGAATCGCAATTTCATCGGCCACAACACCTTCACCGGCAACGCCATCGGCATTTCGCTGTCCGGCCGCGACAATGTCGTGACCGGCAATACCATCTTCGGCAACGCGGTGGGCATTGCGGTGCGGCCGCATGCAGCCGGCAGCATCGCGCGTATCTCGCGCAACGCGATCTATGATAACGGCAAAGACATCCAACGTTGCTTTGCCGGCGGCAGTTGCGATCCCAATCTGCGCCGCGGCGGCATCGTGCTGGGCACGCCCGGCCCCGATCACAAGGCCTATGTCGGCGCCCGCGGCGTCGGCGTTGCCGTCGCTCCCGAAAGCCTTGCCGACATCTGCCCCGAGCGCGCTCCGGTCTGCCAGGTGAAGCCGAACTTCTCGGTTTCGGCGCCGACGATCGACAGCGCGCGCAAGAGCGGCAACGGCGTCGTCGTGCAGGGCCATTTCGAAGCCTCGCCCGACGGGCGATACATCGTCGAGGTATTCGGAAACCGCGAGCAGAACGGCAAAGAAGGCGAGACCTATCTCGGCGACGCCGTCGTCACGTCCGATGCCGGTGGCAAAGGCAGCTTTACGGTGAATATCGCAGCGGTCCCTGCTGGCGCGACGCCGCGCGCCATCACCGCCACCGTCACCACCAGCGCCGGCGCGACGTCGGAGTTCAGCGCCCCGGCGCCGCTCGCGGAGTGACGCAACTCATCTACGGTTCATTCGGCGGGAACGGTCGAGTGAACCGCAGTCACGCCCGCAGACTTCGCGCCGGAATACGATCCAGGCGAAGAGCAGCATGTCGCCGAGCACCACGAGTGAGCCGATGGCCGCGATCGGGTCGCCGACCGCGTGCCCGGTGTGGACGAGGCCGACGCCGACGGTCAGAATGACGGTCGCGACGATCCAGATGACGACCTGCACCATGGCCGTTCGCGAACGATCGACGGCCGGATGCAGAAAATAGAAGATGCCGAACAGAAACAGCGACACCCAGCCGAGCAGATTGAGGTGCGCATGCGCCGGCATCGCCGCATGATCGTTGGAAATGGCCATGGAGATGCCCCAGGCCATGCCGGCAATCACGAAAAGAACCGCGGCACGAAAACTCAATGATGATGCCTTCATTCCAATCCCCCGATTGATTTTGCGCAGGCGGCTCCTGCCCGCAGCGCAGCACCTTAACCGAACAACGGATTCCGCCCAAGGAACTCGAGGCCGTAACCCGCCGCGGTCTGTGCGAGCCGTTCGATATCCGCCGGAGGTCAACAATCTAGGCGATCGCCGCGACGATCTAGATTTGACGCGCACCTGCCGAGCGAGCGGTTGGCGTTGCGAGCGCCCGGGAATGTTGCTCCTTGCAGCGCCAAATGCTAACAGCGCGTCGCGGCGAATTGGCGCCGCATCGATTGAAGGAGGTTGCCATGCGCAAGCATCGCGATTTCAACGACCTCCCCTGCTTTCGAGACCACACGTAAGCGGCGGAAGTCCTTCCCCTCGGAAACCCGGGTCAAGCGCGGCCCGCGCTTCATCCATGGCGATGTCGAGCTGACCGAAAAGCTCGGGCGCAACGATCTGTGTCCCTGCGGCTCCGGACGCAGATTTCAAACACTGCTGCATGCACTCGGGACGCTATGACGGCGTCAACCGCGCCTATTACTTTCAGGGACTAGGTCCTCCCTTGCTTGAAAGGGGTGGGACGGCATCCCACCGCCGAGCAGATTTGGCATGGTTCGTGCTGGCAGCAAGCTGTCCGGCAGAGAGCGGAGATCATTGTCCGCTTGTCTGGAAAACACCCGATGAGCGCGGAGTGTGCATCGCGTGTCCGGGCCGATGACGGAATAGCCACGATGCCATATCGAAGTTTGATCGCCGCGGCCGTGTTCGCCATCCTCGCGGTGCCGCCGAGCTTTGCCTTGTCGGCGCCGTTTGATGAAACGAAATATCCGGATTGGTCGGGTCAGTGGGAGCGATTTGCCCCTCCCGGAGTGCGCGGTCCGCTGGGTCACGACCAGACCAAGCCCGGCGGATATGGACAGGAGGCGCCGCTCACGGCCGAATATCAGGCGGTGTTTGAAGACAGCCTCAAGGAACAAGCAAAGGGCGGGCTTGGCAACTTCCCGACCTCCTGGTGCTATCCGGCCGGCATGCCACATATGATGATGGCGTTTCGGCCGTTGGAATTCGTCATCACCAAGAACGCCACCTACATCTTGATCGGCAGCGATGACCATCATCGTCGCGTCTATACCGATGGGCGTGACTACCCGGCGGAACTCGAGCCGACCTACGCGGGCTACTCCATTGGTCGATGGGTCGACGAAGACGGCGACGGCCGCTACGACGCACTCGAAATCGAAACGCGAGGCCCTTTCAAGGGACCCCGTGCCTATGATTCAACCGGCCTGCCGCTGCACTTCGACAATCAGTCGATCTTCAAGGAGCGTATCTACCTCGACAAAACCAACTCGAGCGTTATTCATGACGAGATCACTGTTATCGATCACGCGCTGACGCGCCCATGGACCGTCGACAAGCGATACATTCACAATTCAAATCCGCGACCGCAGTGGCAGGAATATTTCTGCGGCGAGAACAACGCTCAGATCGTCATCGGCACCGAGAACTACTTCCGCAGCGCCGACGGGTTGCTGATGCCGGCCCGCAAGGACCAGTCGCCGCCTGACCTTCGATACTTCAAGCAAACGCGGAAATAGCCTCGCGCGCACGAACGCGTGAGCCGATGCGCTTGCGATTGCTTGCCGTGCACTCGGCCGGATAGAACATTACGCAGCTCGGCCTCACATCCGCGGAAGAGAAATGCTCGAACGTATGAAGCTCGGTCAGAAATTTCGTCCCGTCGTCCAAGCGGCGCTGCTTGCCGCCGTGGTCGCGTCGAACTCGCCAGCACACGCGGCGTGGCTCGAGCGCCCGGTCACGCTCGTCGTGCCGTTTGCGCCGGGTGGAATCACGGACATCCTGGCGCGCATGACGGCGGAGCGGCTGCAGTCCGCGCTCAAGCAGTCGTTCGTCGTCGAAAACGTATCGGGCGCCGGCGGCATTACCGCGACAATGCGGGTCGCACGTGCGCCGGCTGACGGCAACACGCTCTATTTCGCCACGTTGTCCCAGATCGGCATCGCGCCATTCACCAACAAGCTCGAGGTCGATCCGGTCAAGGCCTTCAGCCCAATCTCGATCATCGCAACCAGTCCCTTTGTTACCGCCATCCGCAACTCGTTTCCGGCGGACTCGCTCGCCGATTTCATCGCCAAAGCGAAGTCGGAGCCCGGCAAATACAACTTTGCCTCGGCAGGCGTTGGGACGCTGACGCATCTGTCGTCCGCGGTCATGCTCAAGAACGCGGACATCGACATGGTGCACATCGCCTACCGCGGCGTCGCGCCGGCATTTGCCGCGCTGCTCGCAGGCCAGGTCGACCTGTTGTCGGCAACGCCGGTCGAGGTTCGGCCGTACGCCAACTCCGGCAAGCTGAAAGTGATCGCCGTTACCGGGCCGCAGCGCTCGAAGTACTTTCCGAATGTACCGGCCGTGCGCGAGATTTTTCCGGCGGCCCCTGCGGTCATCACCTGGAACGCCGTCCTTGCTCCTGCCGGCACGCCGAAGGAGATCATCGACGCCCTATCCCATGCGATCATGACGGCCGAGGAAAGCGGGGAATTCCGCGCCAAGCTCGAAAGCATCGGCGTCGATCCGGTGGTGCAGACGCCGGACGAGTTCGCCAGCATCATCGCGCAGGATACGCAGTTGTGGCGGGACGCGATCGCGAAACTCGGCCTGCAGGCGCAGTGAACCGCAAAGCGGCTTGCCGCTGACATAAAACCTCGTACGCTGCCCCTCGTGAATTTCCGCAATGGCAGCGAGGGGGAAACAGATGACAAGTCGTCGCCGTGCAATTGAATTTTGCGTCGTGTCCGCGATCGCGGCCGCTTCCTTTTTCCTGCCATCGGTCGCGGGCGCCCAGCAGGCGTTCCAGCGCTTCCTTCCGCTGCTCGTCGATGTCGATGGGTGGCAGGGCAAGAAAGCCGACGGCATGTCGCTGGAGATGCCCGGAAACAACATGGTGACCGCGACGCGCGAATATCAGCGCGGTCCGGCCCGTATTCATGCGCAGATTCTCACCGGCTCGGCCGCTCAAGGCGCGTTGGCGGCGATGCAGACGCTCAACATCGAGACCAGCGACGGTCGCATGAGCACATCGACGATCGACGGCCTCAAAGTTACGAGGACGTTCACCATCAAAGACAAATCCGGGGCGATCATGGTGGCCCTCGGGCCCAACGCCATGTTTAGCTTCACCTTCAACGGCATCGGCGACGACGAGGCGCTGCAGCTTGCCAAGAAGTTCAACTGGAAGGCCATGGAAACGACGGCGCAAGCGAAATGATGCAGCCGGCGAATGGGCTGACGCCGTTGCCGCGATTGGGCTGAACCCATGAAACGATGCGGTGTGCTCGTAGGGCTCGTCACGGCGCTCGTTCTCTCGAACGGCAGCGCGCGGGCGGCTGATAAATTCTTCGAAGAGACCGTCGAGTTCACCGGGGCTGTTCTGTTTCTCCAAACTCACGTCCCGGCACTCGTCATCGGCGTAGTGCGCGACGGGAAGACCGCTGTCTTCGGCTTCGGCGAAACTTCGGACGGCTCCGGCAAACCGCCGGACGGGCGGACGTTGCTGCGCGTCGGGTCGCTGACAAAGTCATTTACCGGCCAGGTTCTGGCAAGCCTCGTGGCGGACGGCACGGTGAAATTCACCGATCGGCTGCAAGATCGCCTTGGCTGGAACGTCACGGTTCCGAGCCGCGATGGGCGGCAGATCAAGTTGATCGATCTCGTCACCCACTCGTCGGGGCTGCCGCGCGAGGTCGAGCGTGAGCCGGGCCCGCCCAACGACCCGTTCTCGACCTTGACGGTCGAGGCCTATCGCAAGGGCTTGGCCTCCGATCCGCTGATCTTCGCGCCGGGCACCGGTGCGCTCTACTCCAATTTCGCATTCGACGTGCTGCCGGCGGCGCTGTCGCACGCCGCCGGCAAACCCTACGACGCGCTGCTGAAGGAGCGCGTCTTCGATCCGGCTGGATTGAAGGACACCGTGCTCGCGCCGCGTGCCGCCGATCGCATCCGCCTTCTGCAAGGCCACAACTTCGACGGCAAGCCGCTGCCCGACGTCGAAACGCCGCTCATCGCCGCGGGCGCGAGCGGCATCTATTCGACGCCGGATGACATCCTGACCTGGCTATCGTGGCACCTCGATCGCTTCGCCTCGAAGGAGGCCGAGGTTCGCCTCCTCGATCACGCCCCCTACCTTCCGCGCGACGGCCTCAATCCGGTGTCGGGCTTTGACGAGTCCGGCCACATGGATGCCATCAGCCTCGGCTGGATCGTGATGGCACCGCATGACGACCAGCCGCTCATTCTGCAGAAGGCCGGCGGCCTGCAGGGCATCTTCAGCTACACCGCCTTCGCGCCGACGCGCGGCGTTGGCATATTCATCGCCATCAACAAGTTCGACTTCGGTGCCGCGCTGACGATGGCCAGCGCCGTCAATCACCTGATTGCGGAACTCGCGCCGCGCTGAAATCGCACGGCGACGCTGCCCGACGTCGGACGCCCTCCCCCATTCCACGCTCCGCCATGCAAGCAGAGAGCGAGGGGCCTACTTGCAGGCGGGTGTGTCCTTGAGCTCGAGCTGGGACATCTTGCCGTCGACAACGAAATCGCCGTAGTCGAGGACAAGCGCGCGCGAGATACCGTTCTCGTAGAGCTCGAAGCCGATGGAATAGACCGGCGTCTGCTCGCCGGTCGTCGAGCTTGCAGCCTGATCGAAATAGCTGATGGTGACCGGCCAACGCTTCATGCCGGCAAGCGCGGTGTTGCCCGCCGCAGCGTCA
Source organism: uncultured Alphaproteobacteria bacterium (assembly GCA_963807015.1). Classification (GTDB taxonomy): domain Bacteria; phylum Pseudomonadota; class Alphaproteobacteria; order Rhizobiales; family Xanthobacteraceae; genus JAJPKK01. The sequence continues at coordinate 190,423 of CAWEAS010000001.1, forward strand.
TCGGGCTTGCGCTCGTCGGGAGGAATCTCGTGGCCGATCACGGTCAGCGTCGAAAATACCTTCTCGCCGGTTTCGGAACCGTCGAACACCGGCAACTCCATCAGCGTCTTGCCGGCTTGCGCGGCCTCGATGATGCGCCGCATGTGCTCGGTCGGGAACGCAATCTTGGCGTCGAGGTCGAAGGTCTTGTCGTTCGGCTTCTGCAGCTTGATCTCGATGCCCCGGGTCTCGCGCTCCGCCTTGCCGTCGACCTCGTCGACCGTGCGCTCGTTGACCTTGTTCTGGGAGTTGAAGCGGAAGGTCTTGGCGTCGCCGTCTTCGAATGTCGTGGCGCGCAGGTCGCTCAGCGCAACCTTGCCCTCGCCGCTGTCGATCTCGGAGACCTGGCGGAATTGCAGCGCATAGCCCTCGCAGGAGCTGCCGGAGAAATCATAGAGGATGCGACCGCGAACCATTTCGATCGGACGCCGGCCGCGCGATTTCGACAGGGTCAGGTCATAGACCGCACGGTGCGCCGCGAGCCCAATCCCCCCACCGGCCTGCGCCGGCGCCGGCTGCACCAGACAGCTCCCCGCGAACAACGCGGCAGCCGCCGTCTGCATGGCGAAATCGATCCGTGTCATCAAACCTCCTCATAACACCGCGGTTTCCGGTGATTCGCGCCCGCCCGAAGACACCATAGGAGTCATGAAAAAACGGCGCAACTGCGGTACGGCCGCGAAACTGCGCGTTTTATGAACCACTTCGCGCGTTTCCTTGCTCAAATTCGTGCCATGACTTGCGGCGAGCGCACCGATTAGCGTTGCATTGACGCAGGCGCGCTGCTTGCCAGTGCCGAGCCAATCGGCGAAAGTTGCACTTCGCTGGGGGACGCAAAATGGCCGGGACATTCGAGAAAAAGCTTGAGGAACTTGGGATCACGCTGCCGACACCGGCGGCGCCCATTGCCAATTACGTCGGGTTCGTGCGCACCGGGCGGCTCTTGTTCGTGTCCGGGCAGCTTTGCCTGGCCGACGGCGTGCTCGTCGCGAAGGGCAAGCTCGGCCCTCAGGTGACCGTGGAGCGCGGCCAGGCCGCTGCGCGCGCCTGCGCGGTCAACGTGCTCGCCCAGGTCAAAGCCGCGCTCGGCGATCTCGACAAGGTGACCCGCGTCGTGCGGCTCGGCGGCTTCATCAATTCGGCGCCGGATTTCCTTGACGGGCCCGCCGTGATGAACGGCGCTTCAGAATCTCATGGTTGCGGTGTTCGGCGACAAGGGCCGCCACGCCCGCACCACCATCGGCGTCGCCGCGTTGCCGGCGGATGCTGCTGTTGAGGTCGAGGGTACCTTCGAGGTGTCGTGAGCGGCGCCGATCCCGCGCTGCCGGGCGTGCCTGCTTGGCTGACGGCGCGGCCGATTGCCCATCGCGGGCTGCACGACGGCAGCCGCATCATCGAGAACACGCCCTCCGCGGTCGCGGCCGCGATCGCCGGCAATTACGGCGTCGAAGTCGACCTGCAGATCTCGTCCGACGGCGAAGCCATGGTCCATCACGACGATGACCTCGGGCGGCTCACGGACGGCCGCGGAGCGCTGCGGAATTTCACGGCCGGGGACCTCAAGCGCGTCCCTTTCAAAGCGATCGCCGACCGCATGATGACGCTCGGCGAGCTGTGCGAGCTGGTGGCCGGGCGCGTCGCGCTTGTCCTCGAGATCAAGTCGCGGTTCGACGCCGACCTGCGGCTCGCGCACTGCGTCGCCGCGGCGCTTGGCCGCAATCCCGGCCCGGTCGGAATCATGTCGTTTGATCCGGCGCCGATTATCGAATTGAGACGGATCGCTCCGCACATTGCCCGTGGCATTGTCGCGGAGCGGCATTTCCGTGCACGGGAATGGGGCGCGCTGAGCGCCGCCCGGCGCCTGGAACTGGCATTTCTCCTGCATGCGGGAAGAAGCCGGCCGGCGTTCATCGCATACAAGGTCAGCGATCTTGCCGGCATTGCGCCGCGGGCGGCGCGGCGTATCTTCGGTCTGCCCATGCTCACCTGGACCGTGCGCACCGAGGCTGACCGCGCCATGGCGGCGCGCTACGCCGACCAGATGATCTTCGAAGGATTTCACGCCTGATATGTTTCGCAAATCCGCGTCCTCGGGGCTTTCCAAGAGCACGACCGACACCCCCGCATCATCATCGGACGGCGATGTGCGCGTGCGCGTGCTCAGTGCGGTCAAGGAGATCGAGGCCGCGGAGTGGGACCGCTTCGCCGGCAGCGGCAGCGCCGCCAATCCGTTCACCCGTCATGCCTTTCTTGCAGCGCTCGAAGACTCCAAGTCGGCGACGGCGCGCACCGGCTGGCAACCGCAGCACCTTGTCGCCGAGGCCGCCGGCCGCGTCGTCGGTGTCGCCCCGTGCTATTTGAAGTCTCATTCGCGCGGCGAATACGTGTTCGATCGCGGCTGGGCCGACGCCTACGAGCGTGCCGGCGGCAGCTACTATCCGAAGCTTCAGGTCTCCGTGCCGTTCACGCCCGCAGCCGGCCGACGGCTGCTGGTCGGGCCCGCTGCTGACCCCGCGACGGCTGCCCTCGGCGAGGCCGCGCTCGCCCAGGGGCTCATCCAGTTGTGCAGCCTGCGCGAGGCTTCCTCGGCCCACATCACTTTCATGACACAGACCGAACAGGCGGCGCTGGGCAAGCACGGCTTCATCGCTCGCACCGACCAGCAGTTTCACTGGGACAATGCAGGCTTTGCGACATTCGACGACTTCCTTGCGGAACTGTCGTCGCGCAAGCGCAAGACCATCAAGCGCGAGCGGCGTGATGCCGTCGCGAATGATATTGAAGTGAAGTGGCTGACCGGCAACGATCTCACCGAGGACGCCTGGGACGCCTTCTTCGCCTTCTACATGGAAACCGGATCGCGCAAATGGGGCCGGCCGTATCTCACCCGCGAATTCTTCTCGCGCATCGGCGCGACCATGGCCGATGAAACGCTGCTGATCATGGCGAAGCGCAACGGCCGCTACGTCGCGGGCGCCATCAATTTCATCGGCGCGGATACGCTTTTCGGCCGCCACTGGGGCGCTGTTGAGCACCACCCCTTCCTGCATTTCGAGATTTGCTACTATCAGGCGATTCAGTTCGCTATCGAGCACAAGCTCGGCCGGGTCGAGGCCGGCGCCCAGGGCGAACACAAGCTCGCGCGCGGCTATTTGCCGAACACCACCTATTCGGCACATTACATCGCCGACCCCGCTTTCCGCCGGGCGATCGACGACTACCTTGTGCGAGAGCGCGCTTACGTCGAGGCCGCTGGCCGCGAGTTGATGGCCGCGAGCCCGTTCCGCAAGGAAGCGTGCGCCGCCGACGCGAGCGAGGATTTGGAAAGCGAAGACGCGGGCTTCTGAGTAGAGGCTTCGCGCAAAGACTTACATTCAGGCCATTCAGGCGCGCTGATCCGTAGGGGGCAAAGCACGAACACAGTCCGTGCGTCCTCGCTCAAAAAAGAAGTCGCCGGTCGCGGAAAGTTTACCGCGCATTAACGAATTCGATAGCAATGCCCCCTATAAGGGACGTGCTGCTGCGGTGCAGCGGCGGCGTAGCGTTGCGGATTGCGTACATGAATGTAGCCGATGTGAAGCCGAAACCGGCGGCGCCGGCGGCGCCCCGGGAACTCGGACCGTTGGCGCGTGCCATTGCGGCCGAGCCGGTGGCCGATGCGATTTCGCCCGTTGTTCTGGTCGGCGCGGTGCGGCTGTGCGAATTCGTCGGCATCGCGGCAATCGGCACCATCATCTATCTCTTCGACGTCTATCGCTATGACGGGTTCGAATGGCCCTACGCGGCCGCGATCCTGGCGGTGTCGGCTGCGGCGGTGGTCGCCTTCCAGATATTCGAGACCTACAACGTCCCTGCATTCCGCACGCACGTCCATCAGATGTCCCGCGTGGCATTGGCCTGGACGCTTGTTTGTTTGTTGGCCTTTGCAGTCTCGTTCTTCGGCAAGCTCGATGCCAGCTACTCACGGCTCTGGGCCGCGACTTGGTTCATTGCGACGCTGGTCGCGCTATGTCTCGGCCGCTTCGCACTGACCGCGCTGGTGCGCCGTTGGGCGCGCGACGGCCGGCTGATCCGCCGCATCGTCATCGTCGGCGGCGGACGCGAAGGCGAGTCCCTTCTGCGCATGCTGGCCAGCGAAGCGGATTCCGACTTGCGCATCTGCGGCGTCTTCGACGACCGCAGCGGCGACCGCTCGCCGGCCGTGGTTGCGGGCGTGCCCAAGCTCGGCAATGTCGAGGATCTTGTGCAGTTCACGCGCCTCACCCGCATCGATCTCGTGCTGGTGTCGATGCCGCTCACCGCCGAAGAGCGGGTGCTGCAGATGGTGCGCAAGCTGTGGGTGCTGCCGGTCGACGTGCGCCTCGCCGCGCATATGTCGCGACTGCGGTTCCGACCGCGCGCCTATTCCTACATCGGCAACGTGCCGGTGCTCGATATCTTCGACAAGCCGATCGCCGACTGGAACATGGTCATCAAGACCCTGTTCGACCGCATCGTGGGTGCGCTCATTCTGGTCGCGCTGTCGCCGGTGATGATCGCGACGGCAATCGCCATCAAGCTCGACAGCAAGGGCCCGATCTTCTTCCGCCAGCGCCGCCTCGGCTTCAACAACGAGGTGATCGAAGTCCTGAAATTCCGCTCGCTCTATGACGAGCATGCCGACCCCGCTGCCAAACGCGTCGTCACCAAGAATGATCCGCGGGTCACCCGGGTCGGGCGCTTCATCCGCAAGACGTCGATCGACGAGTTGCCTCAACTCATCAACGTGTTGCGCGGCGAACTGTCGCTCGTCGGCCCGCGGCCGCACGCGGTCGAGGCGCCGACCGCGAACCGGCTGTGGGAGGAAGTGGTCGACGGCTATTTCGCCCGCCATCGCGTCAAGCCCGGCTTGACTGGATGGGCTCAGATCAACGGCTGGCGCGGCGAACTCGATACTCCGGAAAAGCTGCAGAACCGCGTCGAACACGACCTCTACTACATCGAAAACTGGTCGCTGCTGTTCGACCTCTACATCCTGGCGCGCACGCCGTTCGCGCTGATGAAGACCGAGAACGCCTATTGAGCTCGACTGCCCCGCCCACTTTCTCCCCTCCCGCCGGTGCGGAGGGGACGGGGCTGGGAGATGCCAGATGGGGCACACCGGTGCCTCAACTTCGCGCTCCCTCAGCCCGCCCCTTGCCCGCAAGGACGGAGGCCGCAGTGCGAGGCGCACCCTACCCGGAGCCTGTTCGCGCGGGTCAACCTCGGCGGACCGGTCTCGTCCGACTGACGCGCGGCTTCATGTGGTTGATCGCGCTCTCGGGCGGATTCGTCATCATCGAGCCGGCGCCTTATGAATTCTTGATCGCAGTCGCCATGGTGGTGTTCTTGGCCGCGGGACTTGTGGTGCGGCCGCTGCACGTACCGCTGATCGCGCTGCTCATGGCCTACAACATTGGCTACCTCATCGGCGTCGTGCCGGTCATATCGCTCGAAGGGACGGCGATGTGGACCGCCGTCTCTTGCTTCATGTCGATCACGACCCTGTTCTTCGCGCTGGCGCTCGTGACCGACACCACAAGCCGCCTCGACATGCTGCTCAAAGGTTACATGGCCTCGGCAATCGTCGTGTCGCTGTTCGGCATCGTCACCTATTTCCATCTGTTGCCGGGCTCGGAAACGTTCATCTTCGCCATGCGTTCGAAATCGACGTTCAAGGATCCGAACGTGCTCGGCGCTTTTTTGGTGTTGCCGGCGGTTCTCGCGATGCAACGCGTGATGCTCGGGGGCGCGCGCAACGTCATCGTTGGGGGATTCTGCGCGCTCGTTGTGGCGCTCGAACTGTTGCTTGCATTTTCGCGCGGCGCCTGGGGCGTTGCGGCGGCGGCCGTCCTGCTGACGCTTCTGTTCACATTCCTCACCAGCTCATCGGCGAAAGAGCGGCTGCGTATCGTGGTGTTTGCGGCGGCGGGCCTCGCGGTCGTTGCCGCCGTCCTCGCGCTCGCGCTGACCGTGCCGCAGGTCCAGAGCCTGTTCGAAGAGCGCGCGAGCCTGGTGCAAAGCTACGACTCCGGCCGCTTCGGACGCTTCGGACGGCACATTCTCGGTGCCCTGCTGGCGCTCGACCATCCCTTCGGCATCGGACCGCTGCAGTTCAGCAAATATTTCCCCGAGGATCCGCACAACTCGTTCCTGGATTCGTTCATGGCGGGCGGATGGCTGAGCGGCGCGGCCTATTTCGGCCTGGTGCTGCTCACCCTCGGCATCGGCCTGCGCTTTGTGTTCATCGCCGCGCCGTGGCGCCTTGCCTACATCGCAGTCTATTCAAGCTTCGTCGCGCTCACCGGCGAAAGCTACATCATCGACGTGCAACATTGGCGCCACTATTTCCTCATCATGGGCGTGGTGTGGGGCCTCATCGTCGCCGCTGCCGCTCGCCGTAAGGCGCCGCGAACCACGCACGCCCAAATGCCCCGTCGAGCCGCGCTGGCGCCACGCGCAGCGTGAGTACTGGCGCTGTGCCGCACTCCCTGGTGCGTCGTACGTGAAGCCGTGCACGCGGTGCGCGCTAAAAACCTCACATCTACAACTATTTGCAATTTTTGGCTCACGCGTGTGACGCATTTGTTACAGGCATTGAGTGCCCAATCTGCTAGCAGAATGGCGCTCGACAATGATCTTGCTTTGGGGGTTTGCATAGCGATGAACGTACTTCGTTTCAGCTTAGCGGCAGGTGTTGCGGTCGCGTGCATTGGAACCGCAAGCGCTGCTGATTTGGCGCGGCCGGCACCTATGCCGTATGTGGCGCCGGTGGCTGTCGGTCCGAGCTGGACCGGCTTCTATCTCGGCTTCAACGGCGGCTGGGGCTGGTCGAACTACAATGTCTCCGAGACGCCGTTCGGCGTGACGGGCATTGCTGACATCCTTCCGCAGGCGCTCAGCACCAGCAATGACGGCGCCGTGTTCGGCGGACAGATCGGCTACAATTGGCAGATCGCCAGCTGGGTGTTGGGCATCGAAGCCGACTGGGACGGCGCCAACATCAGCAGCACCAACGCCACCGTGTTTCCGAGCATTCTCGGCGGTCCCGGCACCACCCACACCAACAGCTTCACCACCAATGAAAAGATTAGTTCGCTCGCCAGCATTCGTGGCCGCTTGGGCTACGTCTGGGGTCCGGCGATGCTGTACTTCACGGGCGGCGGCGCCTGGGAAGACGTCACCACGAACGCCACGATCAGCGCCAACACCGCACCCGGCAATTTTGGCCAGTCAGCAAATGCTAGCTTTTCGACCACCCGCTCGGGATTCGTGCTGGGTGCTGGCGTCGAATGGATGGCAACTCCGAGCTGGCTGATCCGGGCTGAGTACCTTCACTACGACTTCAGCGGTGCGAACACCAACACGCTCGGCATTGCCAACTGCGCCGTGCCAGGTTGCGGCGTGAACGTCACCACGGCGAGCAACAACGTCGACGTCTTCCGCATGGGCGCGAGCTACAAGCTTGACTGGTTCCGCTGACGCGCAAGCGCACAGCCGAAGAACTTCTCCTCTTCTTTGTGTCTGCGAAATCGCCGGGATCAATCCCGGCGATTTTTTCTTGCCCGCAAAACGAATGGCAGCGCGACAGGCACCATCGAGATCTCGCACCGCGCTTGTGATGCGACCGCCCTTGACGCTTCATTCAAACCACGGAGTGCTCGTCGTCAAACATGCGGCGCACAGCCGCATTGGTTGCACGGTACGCTGCCTGCCCTTATAGTCCGCCGCGTTCGGAGCGTAGCGCAGCCCGGTTAGCGCACCAGTCTGGGGGACTGGGGGTCCCGAGTTCAAATCTCGGCGCTCCGACCAGCGACATTAGATGACTACGAGGATCTGATCCGGTCCAAAGAATTTGAGATAGCCGTTGGGCAGCCCAAGGGCAGAGTGGGCTTATCGTCGGCGACAATCGCAAGAAGCATGCAGCGACGGATCGGCGGCGGCATCATGAGATTCTTGCATCGATGACTGAGCACACGAAACGTAGGCCGCTCCACCGTTTTCCGGTCGTCGAAACAAGCGACCCAAAGGAATTCGGTGATGCGATCACCGCCGAGTTCGGTGCTCGACCCCTCCTAATTGGTGTGGGCTCCCGACCGTTTCGCGCTTCCGCCAACCACCTCGTACTTGCGAGCGGCGATATCGCCTTCAGCTCCGCGACTACATGTGTCGAGGTGCAGTTCCCGGCTGTCTCCCTTTTCAAGCAACATTTCATCCAACAGAGGAACGGGTACACCCGCTTCGGCGGAAAGCAATTCGAGGTTACGTCCGCGGAAACGGTGGTGATACCCGCGGGGGTGGAGGCGATCCACCAATACGATGCTGAATTTGAGCAACTGACGTATCGCGTCAGCCCTTCTGCCTTGCAGTCCAAGCTCAGCGCTATCGTCGGCATGCCGGTTGCCGGCCGTCTCGAGTTCGCGACGCCGTCGCGCTTCGCCGATCCGTCCTTGCGACGGCTGAAGCGCCTTCTCGAGTTCGTCGTCACGGAACTCGATACCGCCACGGTCCCGCCGGCTGCGCTTGCAGAGCTCGAGCAGCTTCTGATCATTTCTTTCCTGTCGGGAAATCTGCACAATTTCAGCAACCTTATGGCGCGTGAACATCCGCCGCCGGCGAAATGGCAAGTCCAGCTGGCTGAGGAGTACCTCGAGGCCAATTGGACTCATCCAATCACCGTGGAGGCCCTGGCGGCGGCAACGGGGACCAGTACCCGTAGCTTGTTCAAGGCGTTCCGAGACTCGCGGAACTGTTCGCCAATGATGTTCGTGAGAGGCATCCGGCTCGCACATGCGCGCCGCATGCTGCAGCAGCCGGATCCCGCCACGACTGTCATGACGGTTGCCTTCGCATGTGGCTTTCTCAATCCCGGCCACTTCGCGCAACATTACCGCCTTGCATTCGGTGAACTGCCGTCGGCAACGCTTGCCGCTGCACGGCGACGGATCTGAACGCCTCGTTCACTAATTAGAATCGTCGGCTCGCAATAATCGAGCTTTACGGGACGGCGCCGGCGTCGGCAGGCATGTGTCGATGCGTGGTGCCCGCTCATGGTTTGTCGGAGACCGACCGAATGGCTTGTGGATATGAGACTCCTCGTCCTCTGTTGGCGTCCTTCGCGATCGCAGCGGTCGCGGCGCTGTTCGCGATAGCTCCGGCGTGGCCTCAGGAAGCGACGCGCGAGCAGTCCTACTGGCGCACTGTCATGGGGCCGTCTGTTCTCAGTCTGGAGCAGGAGCGCGACGCAAGGCCCGGTTCCGATTTCACGGAATGCGCGCGCGGCTGCCCGACGATGGTGGTCGTGCCGGCTGGAAAATTCGTCATGGGTTCGCCACCGGACGAAAAGGATCGCTCACCCAGCGAGGGACCGCAACACGAAGTGAGCATTGCGAGGCCGTTCGCGGTCGGGATGACCGAGGTCACGTTTGACCATTGGGATGCGTGCGTCGCCGCGGGAGCCTGCGCGGCGGCGCGCGACAGCACCTGGGGCCGCAGCGATCGCCCCGTCATAAATGTGATCTGGGATGATGCCAAGCAGTATGTCGCGTGGCTTTCGAGAGTGACGGGCAAGGAGTACCGGCTGCTCTCCGAGGCGGAATGGGAATACGCGGCGCGCGCTGGCAGCCGGACGCGGTTCTCATTCGGAGACGACGACTCGCAACTCGGTCGGTATGCGTGGTACCGCGACAATTCCGATCGAAAAACTCAGCCGGTCGACAAGAAGGCCGCCAATGCATTCGGCCTGTACGACATGCACGGCAACGTCTTTGAATGGGTCGAGGACCTCTGGCATCCCACCTATGAGGGCGCGCCAGCGGACGGCGCCGCCTGGCTCGACAACGGCACGCCGGCTCGCCGCGTGGTCCGCAGTGGTTCCTGGTATTACGATTCGCCGAGCCTCCGTTCGGCAAGCCGGGCCGGCCCGCCCGCCCAACTGCGCGACGGCAATGTCGGATTTCGGATCGCCCGAACGTTGCACGGTTCGTGAACGGGCGATAACCGAAGGCACTAACATCATTGGCTCAAGCCGCTGACGCGCGAACCCACATCATAAGAAAAGGCCCCGATGATCGGGGCCTTTGGAAGGAATGTCACCAGAATAGGAATCCGGGCCCCATCTTGTAATTGACGCCGAACTTCACTTCCGAGATCGACTGATTCACATTGGCGGACACGGTTCCACCATACGGCACGCCACCTGAGGTAATTCCACCAACCGGGATGGTCACTGCCGACGAACCGAAGTTTAGGTAGTCGTATTCGATCTTGGCGGTCCAATTCTGGGCGAAAGCCCACTCGAGCCCGGTTCCGACGGTCCATCCGATGCGTGTTTCGGAAAACGTTCCGCCAAGCGTAGCCCTGGCCGCGCCCGCCGTCTCAATGGCTCCAAGCGTGTAATTCGCGCCGGTCCACGCGCCGCCAGCCTTGCCATAAAACAACCAATTGTCCCTAGCGACGCCAATACGGGTGGTTGCCGTTCCAATCCAGTTGTTCGAGGAGCCCAACGTCTCACCACCGGTAAACCCGGCGCCGGGGAAGACCGGATAACCGCCAGTCGCCGTAGTGTTAAACTTGGTCCAGGACCAATCGAATTCGCTGCCAAGTACGAGCCGGCCGATTTGATAGTTCCAGCCGGCCTGGACACCGCCGAGGAACGAGCTATTGGAAGAATTCATCGAGGCTGCAGCCCCGACCGGAAGGCCAATTCCACCGAAATGCCCAATTACATTGTAGGAATCATCATTAGACCAAGTTTTTTCCCAGCCTCCGCCGATATGGCCGCCGAAGTAGAGGCCGGTCCAATCGTATACGGCAACCGGAACAGGCGCCCTGTATGGGGCCCCCAAGTCCGCAGCAAACACGGCGCCAGATGATCCTGCGACAATGAGTGCGGTGGTGGCTAGAAGCACGCGCTTCATTTTTAACCCCCCAGATGGCTGATACGTGGGCAAGAAATCTAATCTTTCATCATCTACTCCTTTTGATTTGCCTTGGCTGTGATAATTCCGCAACAAATCGAAAAATAATAGAAACCAGGCAAATAGCCTTACGGATTTGTGAATGATCTCGGCTCTCCGGGGCTCTGCCGCGAAGAATTACATATGCCTGCGGATGAACGTGCCGGCGCTGGCGAGCGCGCGACGGCCGGCGTCGAGATGCGCGTTCCACACGTGCCATGCGTGGATCATGTGCGGCCAGATTTCGAGTGTCACGGCGACATCGGCCGCACCGGCGGCAGCCGCGAACCGTGTCGCGTCGGCAAGGAGCGTCTCCGATGTCCCCACTTGGATGAGCGTCGGCGGAAAGCCTTTCAGGTTCGCGTAGAGCGGCGAAACCCGCGGGTCTTTCCGCTCGATCCCGCGTGGAACATAAGCGGCCGCGAGTTCTTCGAGGTAGGGCATGTGAATGAGGGGATCGACGGCATTCTTGGTCGTGAGCGTCGCGCCGGACATGGTCAGGTCGGTCCACGGCGACACCAACCAGGCGCAGGCCGGGCCTTCCTCACCGGCGTCGCGCAGGCGGTTGATCAGGGCGGCGGTAAGGCCGCCGCCCGCGCTGTCGCCGCCGACCGCAATGTGCGCCGGGACGATGCCCTTCCCGCGCAGAAATCGCCAGGCCGCAAGCGCATCGTCGAGTGCCGCCGGGAACGGATGCTCCGGCGCCAACCGGTAGGCGATGGCGAGCGTGCGAATGCCCGCGGCCCTGCCTGCTTCCGTCACCATGCGGCGGTGACTGCGGATCGATCCCGAGCAATAGCCGCCGCCGTGAAAGAACAGCAGCACACGCGACGCATCGGCGCCGGGAACGATCGACCATTCGCCCGGCACGCCGCCGGCATCGACTTCGGTGAGTTTGACGTCGTCGGCCGGCGGCCAGACCGAGCAGACTTCGTCGATCCGCTCGCGTCGCGAGGCCCAGCCGACGGGCCGCGCCTTGACACTCAGCAGGGCTCGAATGGCCTCGATTTCGCTTTGCGCCATCGTTCCGCTCGCGGTCTGTCGCTCGCCCACGTTTCTAGTCGGCCGCCCTCCCGAAGTGAAGCTGCCGCCGAACACATAGCCGCCGACGGAGATCACGGCAGCGGCGAGCCAGTCGGGCCTGACACAATGAGCACCCGTGATTGTTGAGCGGAATGTGATACCGCGCACACTCATTCCCGCGGCGACGGCCTAGCTTCCAATCACGATCGAATTCGCAAATCAGGGAACGCCGGAACCCGATCGAGCGTGTGGAGTTGCAAGTAACGAAGCTGCGGGGGAAAGAATGTCACTTCCCGTGTCGGGTGCGAGGGCGGTCCAACCGGACCGGGCGTCGCGCGATCTGTTCGCACAATTGCACGAAGCGATTGAACGCACGGCGATGGCGCGGCGAGCGCTGATGGTGACCGTCAACCATGGCCATATCGCCGTCACCAACCTTCGACAGCCGCGCGATGCAGGCGTGGAGCTTGGTGGCCTCTGAGAGACAGCTGGCGCCACGGTGTCGGCGATCAAAACGCGACCCACGCTCGTTATCGGCAATGCCTCGATGCAACGCTTCAGCTCCGCGAGTATTCGCAAATCAAGCCGTGTCAGGGCCGGCTTGCGCCTTCGTATTCGCGGACCCGCAGCTTGCGAACGGTCAATTCATCGACCTCCAGCGCGCCAATTCGCGCCTTCTTGATTGCGACGCGTCCGACCGCAAGTCGCCCAATTGCGACGGCGCCGATGGCAATCGCGCCGATCGCTGCCGCACCGAGAGCGACCGCCAGCAGTTGGGCTGCCGGAGCCTGGTGAGAACGGGTCGTAACTTCGCTCATGATTGCAACCTCCATTGGCTCATTCGCCCCGCCGGCCTTTTCATCCCACCCTCGCACGGGATAAATAAGCGGCCCTTTGCGGTGCCACATTGACGCCTGACCGTCGATTTAAGTGAAAGTTGCGATACAGCGGGTGAGGTCATCATGAATTTTTGGTTTCGCATTTTGCTACCGGTCGCTGCGGTCTGCGCGACGACGGCCCTCGCGTCGGCGCAAGGCCGCGCGCCGTTCGAAACTATGCAGATCGAGGATCAACCGGGCTATGAGCCCGATCCCGAATCCGAGCGGCTGCCGGCGATCTATCAGCGCCAGATGGTGTTCTACCGCACCACGGAGGCGCCGGGCACGATCATCGTCCACACCTCCGAGCGCTTTCTTTTTGTCGTGCAAGGCAACAACCGGGCGCTGCGCTATGGCATCGGGGTCGGCCGCGACGGCTTTCAATGGTCAGGTCTGCTGAAGATCACCCGAAAGGCGGAGTGGCCCGACTGGACGCCGCCGCCGGAGATGATCGCCCGCCAGCCCTATCTGCCGCGCTTCATGGCGGGCGGCCCGGGCAATCCGCTCGGCGCCCGCGCGCTTTATCTCGGCACCACGGTTTACCGCATCCACGGCACCAATCAGCCGCAAACGATCGGGCAATCGGTCTCTTCCGGCTGCTTCCGACTGGTCAACCCCGACGTGGTCGACTTGTACGACCGCATTCCGGTCGGGACCAAAGTGATCGTGCGTCAGGCTCCCGAAACTTAGCGAGCGGCGTCATGACGAAATCTTCCGGACTCTCGGCGCGCGCCGGCGCGATTGCGGCGACAGCGCTTTTCACGCTCGCCCTGTCACCGGCCACGAGCGTTGCGCAAACGCTTGCGACCATCAAACAGCGCGGCACCCTCAATTGCGGCGTCAGCGAGGGCGTCGTCGGCCTGTCGATCCAGACCGACAAAGGCTGGAGCGGATTCGACGTCGACTTCTGCCGCGCGCTCGCGGCTGCCGTCCTCAATGATCCCAATAAAGTGCGCTATGTGCCGCTGAACGCGAGCGATCGCTTTGGCGCGTTGCAGGCCGGCACCATCGATGTGCTGTCGCGCAATTCGACCTGGACCATGTCGCGCGAGGTCGAGTTCAAGCTCGTCTTCCCGGCAGTCACTTATTACGACGGCCAGGGCTTTCTCGTCCGCAAATCGCGAAACACCGATTCCGCCCTCGAGCTCGACAACACCAAGGTCTGCGTCCAGACCGGCACCACCAACGAGCTGAACGTCACGGACTTTTTCCGCGCCAACAACATGCGGCTCGAGATGATTGCATTGATGACGATCGGCGAGGCCGTGAAAGCCTACGATGCCGGGCGATGCGATGTGTTGACGAGCGATGTCTCGCAGCTCCACGCCGAGCGCATCGGCCTCACGAAGCCGGACGATCATGTGATCCTGCCGGACGTGATCTCGAAGGAGCCGCTAGGCCCGGCCGTGCGCCAGGGCGACGATCAGTGGGCCACCGTCGTCAAGTGGACGGCTTTCGCCCTCGTCAATGCCGAGGAGCTCGGCATTTCATCGCGCAACATCGACAAGGCGCTGACGTCGGACAAGCCGGAAGTCAAACGTCTCGTCGGAACCGAAGCGAATTTCGGCGAGCAAGCCGGCCTGACCCGCGATTGGGCCGTCCGCATCATCCGCGCGGTCGGCAACTATGGTGAGGTCTTCAATCGCAATGTCGGCGTCGAATCCCGCCTCGGCATCCCGCGCGGGCTCAATCACCTGTGGAATCAGGGCGGCATCATGTACGCCCCGCCGATCAGGTGAGGCACCGAAGCCATCACGGCTTGTCCGCGCGCCCTTTACCCGCGCTGCAGAAGGCCCGCGCATAGGCGATGGCGTCGAGAATTTGCGGTTCGGTGAGAAATCCGCCCCACGGCGGCATGCGGCCTCCGATGCCATCGCGCACGGAGGCGAGCAGGATCGTGTCATCCTGATTCAATCGCTCACAGCGGCTGAAGCTGGGCGCATTTGGGTAGGTGGCGTAGCCGTCCGCGCCATGGCAGGTCGAACAGATCGAGGCCCACGTGCCGCGCCCAGCGGCAGCATCGCCCGCGTGGCCGCGGCCAGCCCCGCCGAGCATGGCGAGAGCGACGAGCATCACCTGTGCAAACCGCGCGATCACGGTGGAGCGGCTGCTGCGATCGGCCTGGTGGCGTTCAGTTTGTCGATCGTTTGAACAAGCTGACATCCGGCGGCGGCTGATCCTTCCGCATCGGCATGAGGCGGCCATCGGCGGCCACGTTGTAGGTCTCCTTGCCGACGAAGACGTACGTGTTGAACTCGGCGCAGACATACTCGATCCATTGAGCCGTGCGGTCGCGGTGATAGCTGCGCGTGATGGTCCACGGACGCGTCAAGGCGTGGTCCATCGTCGTGATCTCGTCGCGAAGGACGTCCGGATCGGCCTTGTCCGTCGCAAACCGCTCTTTGATGACGGTCATGTTGTCTTTGTGGAGCGGGATGCCGCTCGGATCGAAAATGCGCGGTCCCTTCAGGTAGCGTGTCTCGACTTCGAGAGTGTCGTAGACCCCGTCGCCGTCGGTATCGATCCATTTGCCGATCGAATAGCCCGAATAGGACGGCTCGACATCCTTCGGCCAGTCGCGTCCGTCGGTGAAGATGCGGCGGAATTCCTGATTGAGGGCAACCGGAATGTACGTCGTCTCCGGCGTGACGATCACCTCGATGGGGTCGTAGGCCATCATCATGCGCGGCATGCCGCCGGGCAAGCAGTGTGTCTGCGGATTGTAGCCCTGGCTGCCTGTTGAGGCTTCCGCGATGTTGGCCTCCCAGATGGCATGGTACTCCGCCGTGAGCGGCGGCTGCTGACCGCGGCCCGGGGGCTTGGACGGATCGAACTGCCCTCCCCCGCCGATCCTCACCCATTGGCCCTTCCAGTCCGGATAGCGGGGCCCCTCGGCCTGCGCCGCGGCAAGCGGTGTTGCGATCGTCGCGGCAAGCGCGATCGAGAGCGCGCAATTTCGCCTTATCATTACACTCCTCCCACTGTGGCGCGCATTGAAGTCGGCGCACCTTCGTTATGTTCGTCAGCACTCCATCCCCGCTGGCCTTAGCGGGGGCGGTCGTTGCGAAGCCCCGTTGGGCAATGATGAGCTTACCAAAAAATGAGCGCCTTAAACCCCTTGTTCCGTCGGAGCGTCGCGTTTGCACTGGACCGCAGCGCGCAAATCATTCAGCGATACAAAGCAAGTGGAGAATTGTTTCGGGGCCCAACTTGTTCACAGTTTCCGGAATGCGGGTCGCAGCGAAATCGGTGCGCAAAGGCGCGGAAACTTGTGCACAAGCTGAGCACAACCTCTGATTTTGCTCATGTGTGTTCGTAGTGCGACCGACTTTCAGTCCAAGGTCTTTAATCTCAATCGAGATAGCGATGGGAGATTCCATTGCGTCGACTTTACCTCACACTGCTCGCGATCGGTATTCTAACGGGCGTTTGCCCGGCAGGTGCCGTTGATTTGACCGGCGTCTCCATCGGAGTGAGCGGTGGGTGGGGATCTGGCAATTCGGCGCAGACCGATCCGGGGGTTCCCTGCAGTTTCTTTGGTACGTGCCCTGTCGCCCCACCGGTCTTCATCGAACCGTCTGACGGCTCGTACCATATGGGCGGAGGCCTTTTTGGCGGAGGTCTCACTTACAATTTCTGGCAAGCCGGCCCGTGGGTCCTTGGGATAGCCGGCGACTATTCGGGCGCCAACGTCAACGGCAGCTCCAGTAGCTGCGGCGCAGCCAGTCTGCTTCCCCATCCGTGCGGAACGACCCTCCAATCACTGGGCACTGTCCGTGGCAACGTCGGCTACAACGTTGTCGGCTCCTGGCTGGTGTACGCCACAGGAGGCTATGCCGGCGGCAATCTCCACGCATGGGATACACTTGCGGGCGGCTCGGGGACGAAGTTTCTTTCCGGTTGGTCGGCCGGCGCCGGCGTACAGACTTTGCTCACGCCAAATCTCGGGCTGAAGTTCGAATATCTTCATACCGACTTGGGAAGCACCGGGTTGTTCAACGTCGTGCCCGGCGTAATGGAAACGGTCAGCTTCTCCGGCGATATTTTCCGGGTCGGTCTCGATTGGCGATTTGGTCAATACGCGCCGGCCTACGCGAGCCCGATCTACACCAAATAGCCAATCATCAATCCGGGGTGCAGCAGGCGGAGGCGCTTGGAATCCATAGCCGAAGTGGGGTTATGGATTCCGAGTTGCCGCCCCGAGCGATGCTCCCGCAATGACCAACCGCCTTGGTCGCGCTTGGGGCCTCGCGAAACTCGCCGTTGCGCCCCTCAATTCGCGAGCGTCCTCGCAATACGGAAGCCCAGGTTCGAGGTGCGATAGTCGGGCAAATCCGCCTGCCGGGCGGCTGCGCGAAGATCCTCCGGGCTACTGTTCCAGGCACCACCGCGATGAACGTGGAAGCCGCAGTCCGCGCCAACCCAGGCCGAACCATTTGCCGGGGCCCCGGTATAGTTTTCGTGCCAGCAGTCCTCGGTCCATTCATCGGCATTGCCGTGTACTTGATAAATGCCCCAGGGATTAGCCGCAAATGTGTTCACGGCCACCGGCTGCTCGCGCGCGTCCTCCTGCGAACCGCCGCCGTAGGCCTCCCTGCCGTCGTAGTTGGCCTGCTCCGTCGAGATCGAAGCGCCCCACCAGAACGGCGTCATTGTTCCGGCGCGCGTCATGTATTCAAACTCGGCTTCGCTCAGCAGGCGATAGGCCTTGCCGGTCCGGCTCGACAGCCAGGTGACATAAAGTTCGGCATCATCCCAGGAGACGTTGATCACCGGCTGACGGCCGCGGCCCCAGCCTTCATCGGCGGGGCGATATTTTTTGCAGCCGCCGGCCGCCACGCAGGCGTCCCACTCCTCGAACGTCACCGCGAATTGCCCGACGGCAAATGGACGGGCGAACGTCACCGTGTGTTGCGGCGCCTCGGCTCCGCTGTGCCCCTCCTCGCTATCGGGCGAGCCCATCACGAAGCTCCCCGCCGGCACGACGATCATCTGCGGGCAGTTCGCACATTCCTTGAAGGTGTCCTTGGGCTTGAGGGCGCGCTCGCGTGCCGCCGTGAGCGCGGACTGCGCGTTGCCTGAGACGACGCCACCGAGCAGAGCAAGCCCAACGAAACCAAAAAAGGCTGCGAACCGCATGATTAAGTCTCGTCAGCGAATTGCGAGGCGGCGAACCGTAACGCAGCACCGGCGCGGATCAAGGCGAGATTGCGCTCCGCAGCCTTGTGGCATGCGTGAACCGGCGAACCGGTTCGGGCTCGTCGTCGAGTTCCATCGGCTCGTCGGATTGCCAGCCGAAGGCGGGGCGCTGGCGAAGTTCGGCGCAAACTTCCCGCATGATCTCGTTGCCGGTGAGGAGCCTCGCGAGCATCGGCAGGATTTTGTGGCGGGGATCCTTGGTTGGACTCGTGCCAGGGATGACGCCCGTGCGCTGGGCGATCCGTGCGGCTTCCTCGCGCCACAGCAGGCCCAGCATCCGCGAACATACGAGTTCGTCGCGATAGGGGCTGAGGCCCTGCCGATGTTCGACGACGCCGGACGCCTGCGCACTGTCGTCGACGATGATGAGATTGCAACGTCCGTACTGCAGGGAGCCGTGGTTCTCCCATTTCGCCGCGACGGCAATCCAGACTTCGGGAAGCCAGCGGCTGTATTCCTCGATTTGACCTTCCAACCGGTCGAGCCTGTCGCGGCTCGACTTGATCTCAATGCCAACGAGATCCTTGGCGCCGACGAAGACCATGTCGATGCGCCGCTCGCTGAGCGGCACCTCGTGAATGCAGCGATAGCCGGGCCAGCGCCGCTGCCCCCAGTCGGCGATGGCGACGCGCATGCGCGCTTCCTCCACCGAGTGCGGATGATCCGGATCGAGAACAATCGCACTCGCCGCCGCGGCAACAGCCTTGCGGCCGGCCACCCTCCTCCGCTTCCGCCGCGCGGATTTCCGCCGCTTCATACCCATTGCCTCCGCCTGCAGCGAATCAACGACGCCAGAATCTCATGCCGGGTGTTAAAGGACACGAGCATCGCCGGCCGATTGACCGCAGGTCCGGCGGTATCGGGCTGCGCGAAGGCCCCGCTCGGCCGACGTTATCGCAAGCGATCCTTGATCTTGTCGATGCCGGCCTGGGCGCACGCTTCGTCTTTTTCATAGCCGGGCGCGCCGGCAGCGCCAATCGCGCCGATCATGTCGTTGCCGACGCGGATCGGCAGGCCACCGCCCGCCATGAGGATGTTGTCGATGTGCTCCATGCTGGCGACGCTTGGGTTCTTAGCGATTGCCTCGGCCCAAGTTGCCGTCGGCCTGCCAAAGGTCGCGGCGGTATAGGCCTTGCGGAAGGCGCTGTTGAGCGTGTGGGCGCCGGCGCCATCTCCACGCATGGTGGCACGGACGACGCCGTCCACGTCGACGACCGCGACGCTCACCCGAAAGCCGTTTGCACTGCAAGAGGAGACCGCGGCAAATGCCGCCTCCTGTGCGAGAGCAAGCGGCAACACCTTCTGCGTCGGCAACTCCTGCGCTGCCGCAACCATCGGAACGACCAGCGGGATGGCGAAGAGCAAACGGAAGACCACGCGATGATGCTTCATTGAGATACCTCAGTGCTGGTGGATCCGACGGCGTCGCCATCCACGTTGCGCGTTGCGGCGAAGATTTATTTTACCGCGGCTCCGCGACAACGCGCCACGGATGTTTTCGGTCGGTTCGTTTGACCGATTGGGAACCGATTGGAACCTGCGCTGTTACGACGTCGGGGACGATAGCGCAGGAGGAATGACATGAGCACCCATCTGAAGCTTGTGTTTGCCGCAATCGGTATCGCGGTTACTGCCGTCAGCGTCGTGCCAACATCGGTGCCGGCCCAGGTTTATTGGCCCGATCAAAGCTTCATCAGCAACGGGACAGGTGCAGTGCGCGACCGGCTCCGTGATCCCCATGACGATCGCGGCGGCGGTTTCGGCGGCGGCAACGGTTGATCGCAAGCACGTGAAGTCAGCGCCCAGGAAACCCTGGGCGCTCTTTTTTACGGAGAAGCTTTAAGCTTAAATCTTTAACCTTGAAATATTGGTGAGCCCGCGGTAAGTTTGTGCGTGTCACGAAGGATTGCGTCGCATGAAGATTGCGTGCGTCGGCGGCGGCCCGGCGGGCCTTTATTTCGCGATCAGCATGAAGCTGCGCGATCCGACCCATGACATCAGAGTCATCGAGCGCAACCGGCCCGACGACACCTTCGGCTGGGGCGTCGTGCTCTCCGACGAGACGCTTGCCAATCTCGCCGCCAACGATCCCGTCAGTGCCGGAGCGATCCGGGCGAACTTCGCTTACTGGGACGACATCGCCGTCAATTATCGCGGCGAGCGCATTGTCTCGACCGGCCATGGTTTCTGCGGCATTGGACGCAAGCAGCTCCTGACGCTGCTCCAGGAGCGGGCGCGGGCGCTCGGCGTCAAGCTGCAGTTCGAGACCGAGGTCGAGGGCGCGGCGAGCCTTGCCAAGACCCATGATCTGGTCGTCGCGGCCGATGGCCTCAACTCGAAGGTCCGCGCCGAGTTCGCGCAATACTTCAAGCCGGACATCGATGTACGCAAATGCAAGTTCGCGTGGCTCGGCACTCACCAGAAATTCGACGACGCCTTCACCTTCATCTTCGAGGAGACCGAGCACGGGTGGATCTGGGCGCACGCCTACCAGTTCGATGCCGACACCGCGACATTCATCGTCGAGTGTTCGGAGGAGACGTGGGCGAAATTCGGCTTCGGCACCATGTCGAAGGAGCAGTCGATCGCCGTTTGCGAAGCGGTCTTCGCCAAATATCTCGGCGGCCACGGGCTGATGACGAACGCGCGTCACTTGCGCGGTTCAGGCTGGATCAATTTTCCGCGGGTGCTGTGCGAGAAGTGGTCGCACGAGAACATCGTGCTGATGGGCGATGCTGCGGCGACCGCCCATTTCTCCGTCGGCTCCGGCACCAAGCTCGCGATGGAGAGCGCCATCGCCATGACCGACTTCCTGCACAGCGAACCGACGATTGCGGCGGCTTGCGCCAAGTATGAGGATGCGCGGCGCACCGAGGTGTTGCGGCTGCAGTCAGCGGCGCGCAACTCGCTCGAATGGTTCGAGAATGTGGAGCGCTACCTCCACCTCGATCCAGTGCAGTTCAGCTACTCGCTGCTGACACGCTCGCAGCGCATCAGCCACGAGAATTTGCGACTGCGGGACAAGTCGTGGCTCGAAGGCGCCGAAGCCTGGTTCCAGCGCCGCGCCGGCAGCAACAGCCCCAACGTCCGTCGTCCGATGTTCGCGCCATTCAAGCTGCGCGACATGGCGTTGAAGAACCGCGTCGTTGTCTCACCCATGGCGCAATATAAGGCGGTGGACGGCTGCCCGACGGACTGGCACCTCGTCCATTACGGCGAACGCGCCAAGGGTGGTGCCGGCCTTCTCTTCATCGAGATGACCTGCGTCAGCCCGGAGGGGCGGATCACCCCCGGCTGTCCGGGGATGTACGCCCCGCAGCACGAAACCGCCTGGAAGCGCATCGTCGACTTCGTCCATGCCGAGACCGACGCCAAGATTTGCTGCCAGCTCGGCCACTCCGGTGCCAAAGGCTCAACCCAGCTCGGCTGGGAGGAAATGGACGCGCCGCTGAAAGCCGGCAACTGGCCGTTGCTCGCGGCGTCCGATGCGCCTTGGTCACCGCAGAACCAGCACCCCAAGGCGATGGATCGCGCCGACATGAATCGCGTGCGGGATCAGTTTGTCGCCGCGGCGGAGATGGCGGATCGCGCCGGCTTCGACATGCTGGAGCTCCATTACGCGCACGGCTATCTCCTCTCCTCCTTCATCACGCCGCTCACCAACACCCGCACCGACCAATACGGCGGCTCGCTCGAAAACCGGATGCGCTATCCGCTGGAGATATTTCACGCGGTGCGCGCCGTGTGGCCCGCCGGCAAGCCGATTTCGGTACGTATTTCCGCGAACGACTGGGTCGGCGAGGAGGGCATCGAGCCCGCCGATGCGGTCGAGATCGCCCGCATGCTGCAGGAGGCGGGCGTCGACATCTGCAATGTCTCGGCGGGGCAAACTTCAATCCGCGCGCATCCGGTTTATGGCCGCATGTTCCAGACGCCGTTCTCCGATCGCATCCGCAACGAAACCGGCATGGCGACCATGGCGGTCGGCAACATCTACGAGGCGGACCACGTCAACTCGATCCTGATGGCGGGCCGCGCCGACCTCGTGTGCCTCGCCCGCCCGCACCTCTCCGATCCGTACTGGACCCTGCATGTCGCAGCGAAGCTCGGCGATAAGGGGGAAGCCTGGCCTCCTCCCTATTACGCCGGTCGCGACCAGCTCTATCGCCTCGCCGAGACGGCCGAGGCGGCGATCGCACGAGTCTAGGATGGGTGCGCGATGAGCCTGCTTGCCGGACGGCATGCGCTGGTCACCGGGGGAGGAACCGGCATTGGCGCCGCGATCGCGGCAACGCTCGCGCAATCGGGGGCGACGGTCACGATCTGCGGGCGGCGGCTCGAGCCATTGCAGGCTGTCGCCGCCGGCGCCGCAAATGTCCACGCGGCGACCGCTGACGTAACGGATGAAGCGTCGATGGCGAAGGTTTACGCGCAGGCGCAGGACGGCGGCCACCCGATCGATATTGTGGTTGCCAATGCCGGCGTGGCCGAGAGCGCACCGGCCGAAAAAATGTCACTCGAACTTTGGAATAAGACGCTCAGCGTCAACCTCACCGGCGCCTTCATTTCGGTGAAACCTGCGCTGCGGAACATGCGCGAGCGCGGCTTCGGCCGCATCGTGTTCATTGCATCGACCGCTGGCCTGAAGGGATATGCGTACGTCGCGCCGTACGTGGCGGCGAAACATGGCGTGGTCGGGCTGATGCGCGCGCTTGCTGTTGAAATGGCAACGACCGGCGTCACCGTAAATGCGGTTTGTCCGGGTTTCACCGAAACACCGATGTTGGCGCGGGCGGTCGATCGCATCACCGAAACCACGAAACGCAGCAGCACCGATGCGCGCGCGTCGCTTAACGCGCGCAATCCGCAAGGACGGTTCATCAAGCCTCAGGAAGTGGCTGACGCTGTGCTGTGGCTGTGCAACCCCGCGAGCGCATCGATCACCGGCCAGGCGATCTCGGTCTCGGGAGGTGAAACATGGTAAGCGCACCCCTTGCCGAAGCCGGCCGCGACGCCGACACCAAGGCACGGCTGCGACTGTGGATCAGGCTGCTGCGTGCGAGCCGCCTGGTCGAGAACAGCGTGCGCGAGCGGTTCAAGAACGAGTTCGATATCACCCTGCCCCGCTTCGACGTGATGGCGGCGCTCTACCGCAATCCCGACGGCATGTTGATGAGCGAAATCTCGCGCTATCTCCTGGTGTCGAACGGCAACACCACCTTGATCGTTCATCGGCTCGCGGCCGAAGGACTGGTGGAACGATCGAAGCGCGACGGCGATCGCCGCACCTCATTCATGCGCCTCACAGAGAAGGGCCGCGCCGCCTTCATCGAAATGTCGACCGCGCACGAGGAATGGATCGACAAGTTGCTCGGCTCGGTTTCGGTGCGCGAGGCCGAGCAATTGTCGGCAAAGCTGAAAGCGTTCCGCAGCGAATGGGAGGGTGGACTATGAGGACGATGGCCACGTTCGCGCCTAGCCACTTCCTCTGGCGGATGGATCGCGACGTCGCCGTCATCCAATTGAACCGCCCGGACCGCAAGAACCCGCTGACCTTCGACTCCTACGCCGAGCTTCGCGACACCTTCCGCGCCCTGCCCTATGCCGACGACGTGAATGCCGTCGTCTTCCTCCCCAACGGCGGCAATTTCTGCTCGGGCGGCGACGTGCACGACATCATCGGTCCGCTCGTCGCCATGGAGATGAAGGAGCTGCTGGTTTTCACCCGCATGACCGGCGACCTCGTCAAGGCCATGCTCGGTTGCGGCAAGCCGGTGATTGCCGCGATCGACGGCATTGCGGTCGGTGCCGGCGCGATCATCGCCATGGCTGCCGATCTGCGCCTCGCGACGCCGGAAGCGAAGACCGCGTTCCTGTTCACCCGCGTAGGCCTTGCCGGCTGCGACATGGGCGCATGCGCAATGCTGCCGCGCCTGATCGGCCAGGGCCGCGCCGCCGAGCTTCTCTACACCGGCCGGGCGATGACGGCGCAGGAAGGCGAGCGCTGGGGTTTCTTCAACAAGCTCGTTGACGCCGGCTCGCTTGCGCAGGAAGCGCTGGCGCTCGCCCATCAGCTCACCGCCGGCCCGACCTTCGCCCACGGCATCACCAAGACCCAGCTCAACCAGGAATGGTCGATGAGCCTCGAACAGGCGATCGAGGCGGAAGCGCAGGCACAGGCGATCTGCATGCAGACGAAGGACTTCGAGCGCGCCTATCGTGCGTTTGCCGCCAAGGAACGGCCGAAGTTCGAAGGCAACTGATGGCGGACAAAAGTTTCCTCAGCTGGCCGTTCTTCGAAGAGCGCCACCGTGCGCTTGCCGGTGCAATCGACGATTGGTGCGGATCGCACCTGCCGGTCGACCATCATGATGTCGATGCCGCGTGCCGCGGCCTCGTGGCGATGCTCGGGCGCGACGGCTGGCTCCTGCATTCTGCCATCGATCCCGACGCACCGCGCGCTCTCGACGTGCGCACTCTCTGCCTGATGCGCGAGACACTGGCGCGTCGTGATGGGCTTGCGGACTTCGCCTTTGCCATGCAGGGACTCGGTGCCGGCGCGATCAGCCTCTTCGGCTCTACTGCGCAACGACAATGGCTGCGGCGGACCCGTTCGGGTCAGGCGATCGCGGCCTTTGCGCTCTCGGAACAACGGTCGGGCTCGGATGTCGCCGGCATCGACATGACGGCGACCCGTGCCGGCAACGGCTACGTGCTCAACGGCGAGAAGACCTGGATATCGAATGGCGGCATTGCCGATTTTTACGTCGTCTTTGCCCGGACCGGTGAGGCGCCCGGCGCGAAGGGCATTTCGGCGTTTCTTGTACCGGCGGACGTCTCCGGCTTCTCGATCGCCGAGCGCATCGAGGTGATCGCGCCGCACCCGCTGGCGCGCATCCGGTTCGAGAACGCCCACGTGCCGGCCGACGCGATGATCGGGGCCCCCGGCGAGGGCTTCAAGATCGCCATGGCGACGCTCGATGTCTTCCGCACCACGGTGGGCGCGGCGGCCCTCGGCTTTGCCCGCCGCGCGCTCGACGAGGCGACCGATCGCGCCCGCGCGCGCAAGCTGTTCGGGGCGCCGCTCGCCGACCTGCAGATGGTGCAGGGGGCGATCGCGGAGATGGCGCTCGATGTCGACGCCGCGGCCCTCCTTGTCTACCGCGCGGCCTGGGCGAAGGATACCGGGGCGGCGCGCGTCACGCGCGAAGCGGCGATGGCCAAGCTCTTCGCCACTGAGCGCGCGCAGGCCGTGATCGACAAGGCGGTGCAGATTCACGGCGGCGACGGTGTGCGCCATGGACATATCGTCGAAAGCCTCTACCGCGACATCCGCGCGCTGCGAATCTACGAGGGCGCCTCGGAAGTCCAAAAAGTCATTATCGCGCGTCAAGCGCTCTCCGCAGGATGATGGAGAATGATCATGCTCGGACCATCGGCGCATACCGACACCTTCACCCGCGACAATCTCCCGCCCTTCGAGCAATGGCCGGACCTTTTGCTCGACCGTTTTCCCTATCCGGAATTCCTCAATGCCGGGGTAGAGCTCACCGACCGCGTGGTCGAGCGCGGCTTTGGCGATCATGAGGCGCTGATCGGCAACGGCCGCCGGCGCACCTACAAGGAGCTCGCCGATTGGACCAACCGCCTCGCCCGTGCGTTCGTCGAAGATTTTGGCGTCCGACCGGGCAACCGCATCCTGATCCGCGCCGCCAACAATCCGGCGATGGTGGCGTGCTGGCTTGCCGCGACCAAGGCCGGCGCCGTCGTCGTCAATACCATGCCGCTATTGCGCGCGGGCGAACTCGCCAAGATCGTCGACAAAGCCGAAATCGCCCTGGCGCTGTGCGACACGCGATTGATGGACGAGCTTGTCGCCTGCGCGAAGACCAGCCGGTTCCTGAAAAAGGTGATCGGCTTCGATGGCACCGCCAACCACGATGCGGAACTCGATCGCATTGCACTCGGCAAATCGGTGCGTTTCGAAGCGGTCAAGACCGGCCGCGACGACGTAGCGCTCCTGGGCTTCACCTCCGGCACCACGGGCGAGCCCAAGGCGACCATGCACTTTCACCGCGATCTGCTGCTGATCGCCGACAGTTACGCCAAGGAAGTGCTCCAGGTGACGCCGGACGACATCTTCGTCGGCTCCCCTCCCCTCGCCTTCACGTTCGGGCTCGGCGGCCTTGCAATCTTCCCGCTGCGGTTCGGCGCGACGGCGACGCTGCTGGAGAATGCGTCGCCCGCGAACATGATCGACATCATCGAGACCTACAAGGCGACGATCTCGTTCACCGCACCGACCGCGTACCGGGTGATGCTTACCGCCATGGAGAGCGGCGCCGACCTGTCGTCGCTGCGGGTCGCAGTGTCGGCGGGTGAGACGCTGCCGGCGCCGGTGTTCAACGACTGGGTCAAGAAAACCGGCAAGCCGATCCTCGACGGCATCGGCTCGACCGAGATGCTGCATATCTTCATCTCCAACCGTCTCGGCGACTGCGCGCCCGCCAGCACCGGTCGTCCGGTGCTCGGCTACGAGGCCAAGATCGTCGATAACGAGATGAAGGAGAGGCCGCGCGGCGAAGTCGGCGCGCTTGCCGTGCGCGGCCCGACCGGGTGCCGCTATCTCGCCGATGCGCGGCAGAAGGCCTATGTGCGCGATGGCTGGAACCTGACCGGCGACGCCTTCATGCAGGACGCCGACGGCTATTTCCATTTCGCCGCCCGCAGCGACGACATGATCATCTCGTCCGGGTACAACATCGCCGGTCCGGAGGTCGAGGCCGCGCTGTTGTCTCATCCCGGCGTCAAGGAATGCGCGGTCATCGGCGTTGCCGACGAAGACCGCGGCCAGATCGTACAGGCCCACGTCGTGCTGCGAGAAGGCGTCACCGGCGATGCCTTGATGGTGCGCGATCTGCAGGACCACGTGAAGGCGACGATTGCGCCGTACAAATACCCCCGCTCAATCAAGTTCACCGACGCGCTGCCGAAGACGCAGACCGGAAAGATCCAGCGCTTCCGTCTGCGAACGGATGCGGCACACTAGATCAAGGCTTTGCACATGAGCGAACTCGCAGCCTCGCATCAGGTCCTGCACCCCCGCCACTGGAAGCCGGCCAAGGGCTACGCCAACGGCGTCGTCGCTGAAGGGCCAACGATCTTCGTTGCTGGCCAGATCGGTTGGAACGCGGAACAAAAATTCGAGAGCCTCGATTTCGTCGCCCAGACCCGGCAGGCGCTGGAGAACATCGTGGCCGTCGTTCGCGAAGCTGGCGGCACCGCCGGACACATCACGCGCCTCACCTGGTTCATCCTCGACAAGCGTGAATACATCGCGCGGTTGCCCGAAATCGGCGCCGCCTACCGCAGCGTGATGGGCAAGCATTTCCCGGCGATGACCCTGGTCCAGGTCGCGGCCCTCCTCGAAGACGACGCCAAGGTCGAGATCGAGGCGTCGGCCGTTCTGCCGAGGTGACGAGCTGTAGCCCGGATGGAGCGCAGCGTAATCCGGCGGCGGCGTTTCCGATCATTTCGGCGCCGGTCCCGGATTGCGCTGCGCTCCATCCGGGCTACGAACGGCTCGCCGCCCTGAACCTTCCCTCCTCCTCGCCGCACTAACACCTGCGACCGCTGTTCGGCGAGGAGAGATCTCATGCCGCTTCGCTCTTTGGCCCGATCGGGTTACCGGCTGTCCCGCCGGGCCGCCCTTGCGCTCCTTTGGTGCACTATTGCGGGGCTCGCGCCCGCATCCGTTCTTGCCCAGCCCGTTTCGGCGCCCAGCGCCGTTCAAACTCGGGTCGCCCTGACCCCGGGGGCACAGCGATTCTTCGCCTTGGTCCGCGAGAATTTTGCCGCGTTCGACCGCAATCACGACGGCACGCTGACGCGCGAGGAAATCGAAATCGACATGCAGAACCCGCGCATCATGGGGGATGTCGCGGCTGCCCTTGCCGCGCTCAAGCTCGCCGCGACCGAATCCAACCATTTGAACGAAACCCACGCCTATACGCTTGCCGAGATCGACGCGATGGAGCAGACGCTGCAGTCGACCGGCGCGCTCAAGCCGAACCTCGTCAAGTATTTCGAGAATGGTCGCAACAAGCAGGCTGAAGTGCCGCGCACCTTGTTCTTCGACGGCGGTCCTCGTCTCGCCGCGATCCGGCAGGACTGGACCACCGATTGCTACTTCCTCGCGACCATCGGCTCGCTCGCGCACTCCAATCCGCAGGCGCTCGTCCGCCTGATCACGCCCAACCCGGACGGCAGCTACATCGTCGCGTTTCCGGGCAAGCGGCCGGTGCGGGTGTCCGCGCCGACCGACACGGAACTCGCCGCCTACAGCAATGCCAAGGACGGCATATGGCTCGGGCTCCTCGAAAAGGCCTATGGCATGACGCGCATCGCCGATGAACCACAGCAGGCCAAGACCCGAGAACCGCTCAACTCCGTCGGCTTCCGCACCGGCAGCACGCGCGTCGTCGAGGTGCTGACCGGGCATACCAGCAAGTTCATCGGGCTTCCGGCGAACACGCACAAGCCCGCCGACCCGCGCTTGTTCCAGGAGCTCCGCGCCGACCTGCAAGCCGCCGTGCACCAGCATCGCGCGGTGATGCTCAGCAACTCGCATCACAGCTATTCGATCGTCGGCTTCGATCCCGCCGCCGACAAGGTCACGATCCACAATCCCTACCACCGCAGCGGGACCGAAATGTTCGCCGACGGCAGCAAGGCCGAGCGTACCGATGGTTTCTTCACGCTGTCGACCACGCAGGTCGTCAATTACTTCAACTATCTCCATATCGAAACGAACCAGCGGAAGGCGTAACGACCGCCCTATTCCGCTGGAGAATCGGTCGCCGGCTGCGCTTTGCGGGCGGTGCGCCACGCGGCGGTGCGCTCGACCACAACGAAAAATGATGGCACGAACACGACGGCCAGCAAGGTCGAGGCGATCATGCCTGAGAACACCGTGATGCCGATCGATTTGCGCGCGCTCGCGCCGGCGCCGGTGGCGAGGACCAGCGGCAGCACGCCGAGAATGAAGGCGATGGACGTCATCAGGATCGGCCGGAAGCGTGCCCGCGCCCCCTCGATCGCCGCCGCCGTGATCGACATGCCGCCCGCCAATCGCTCGCGGCCGACCTCGACGATGAGGATGGCATTCTTCGCCGACAGCGCGATCAGCAGCACGAGGCCGATCTGAACATAGAGATTGTTGTCGACCTTGAGAGCGGTCAGCAGGGTGACCGGACCGACGAGCGACAGCGGCACCGCAAGAATGACGGCAATCGGCGTAAACCAGCTTTCATATTGACCCGCGAGCACGAGGTAGACCAGCAGCAGCGCCAACGCGAAGGCGTAGTACATCTGGCTCCCGGTGATTTTCTCCTGATAGGACATCGCGGTCCATTCGTAGCCCATCCCCGGCGGCAGGGTGTGCGCCGCCGCCTCCTCCATCAGCCGCATCGCCTGCCCGCTCGATACACCGGCGGCCGGGAGGCCGATGATGCTTGCCGAAGGGTAGAGGTTGTAGAGGCTGATCAGCGACGGCCCGACCGTCGGCGTGATGCTGAGAACCGTACCGAGGGGAATCATGTTCCCGTCCGTATTGCGAACAGTCAGGTTCGCGATGTCCTCGGTTCGCAGCCGATACTGGGAATCGGCCTGCAGGAAAATCTGGAAGACGCGCCCGAATTTGTTGAACTGGTCGACGTAGCTCGACCCGAGATAGCCGGCGAGCGCCGAGAACACCTGATCGACGGTCACGTGAAGCGTCTCGGTCTTCACACGGTCGACGGCTATGGTGAATTGCGGCACGTCGGAGCGGAAGGTCGATTGAACGCGCTGCAGATTCGATTGGGTCGAGGCGTTGGCGACGAAAGCATCGACGGTTGCCTGCAGCTTTTCGAGATCGAAGCTCCCATCGCGCAATTCGATCTGCATCGTAGCGCCGGCTGCATTGCCGACGCCCTGGATCGGCGGCGGCGGAAACACGAGGGTGCTCGCTTGCTCGATTGCGCCGAGGGACGCGTTGAGCGAGCCAAACAACGAGCGTAGATCCTCGCCGGCACCGCGCGCGCTCCATGGCTTGAGAATGAGATAGGCAACACCGGCATTGGCAAGCGTCGAGCTGTTGTCGAGCACCGAAATGCCGGCGATGGTCACGACTTTCGCGACGCCGGGGGTCTTGCGGGCAATCGTGGTGACCTGATCGAGCACGCGCTGGGTACGCTCGAGGGCGGCGCCGTCAGGCAACTGCACGCTGACAAGCAGATATCCCTGGTCCTCGATCGGCAGGAACCCGGTCGCGATCCGCGTGAAGCCGTAGCCGGCAGCCGCGATGATGGCGAGACCGATCACCACCACGATACCCGCGTGTGCAGCCATGCGCGTGATCAGCCCGGTATATCCATGCTCGGCGCGGTCATAGAGAGCATTGAATCCGCGATAGAACGCATTGCGTTGCGCCAACGGTTTGGGTGGGCGCAGCCACAGCGCACTCTGGGTCGGCTTCAAGGTTGCCGCGTTGATGGCGCTGAGCAGCGCCGTCGCCGCAATGACGAGGGCGAACTGGGCGTACATGCGCCCCGTCAGGCCCGGTAAGAAAGCCGCCGGCATGAACACCGACATCAGCACGAGCGTGATGCCGATGATCGGAGCAAACAACTCGTCCATGGCGCGGATTGCCGCGTCGTGACCGCTCATGCCCTTCTCGATGTTATGGGCAGCGCCCTCCACCACCACGATGGCATCGTCAACGACGATGCCGATCGAGAGCACAATCGCGAACAGGGTCGACAAGTTGACCGAAAAGCCGAGCGCCGCCATCGCGGCAAACGCACCGATGATCGTGACCGGCACCGTCGTCGCCGGCACCAGCATGGCCCGCCAATCCTGAAGGAAGACCAGGATGACGATGAGCACCAGGATCGCCGCCTCGTAGAGGGTCTTGTAGACCTCATGAATGGACTCATCCACGAACACCGTCGTGTCGAACGGAACGTCGTAGACGAGCCCCTGCGGAAACTCGGCCGCCAAGGCCTTCATCTTCGCCGACACTTCGTCCGCGACGTTGAGCGCGTTGGCGCCGGGCGTCTGGTAGATGGCCATGCCCGCCGCCGGACGGCCGTCGAGCGAAAAGAACTGCCCATATGTTTGGGCGCCGAGTTCGACGCGGCCGACGTCGCGCACCCGCGTGACCTCGCCGGCATTGCCGGTCTTCACGATCACGTCTGCAAATTGCGGGGCATCTTCGAGCCGGCCCATCACATTGAGCGTGTACTGAAAGGCCTGGTCGGCAGGGGCCGGTGGCATCCCGATCTGACCCGCCGTGACCTCCGAACTCTGCTGCTGCAGAGCATTGATGACGTCCTGGACGGTCAGGCTGCGCGCCTGCATCCGGTTCGGATCAAGCCAGACGCGCATGGAATATTGGCCGGCGCCGAACACGTTGACGTTGCCGACCCCAGGAAGGCGGGAGAGTTCGTCCTTCAGACGGATGGTGGCGTAGTTCGCCAGGAAGAGGCTGTCGAAACGGGAATCGGGCGACGTCAGCGTCACAATCTGAAGAATCGCCGTCGACTTCTTCTGCACGGTGACGCCTTGCACCTGCACCGACTGCGGCAGCGATGCCAGAGCGCTCGCCACGCGATTTTGCACGAGCACCTGTGCGAAGTTGAGATCGGTGCCGATGGAGAAGGTGACCGTCAGCGTGTAAGAGCCGTCGCTGGCGGCAAAGGACTGCATGTAGATCATGCCCTCGACGCCGTTGACCTGCTGTTCGATCGGCAGAGCGACGCTATCGATCACGGTCCGGGCATTTGCGCCCGGATAGCGCGTCGTCACCTGAACCGTCGGCGGAACCACATCGGGATATTGCGCAACCGGGAGCCGGTAGAGCGCAACCGCGCCGATGACAACCATCAGAACCGCGATGACGTTGGCGAGGACCGGCCGTTCGATGAAAAATTTCGAGATCATGGCGCCGCTACTGTGCGCCGGTCGCAGAGGCCGCGGCCGCTTGCATTTGTGGCTCGACCTTCTGCCCAGGAACGGCGCGCAAAACGCCGGCGACGATAACGCGATCTTGCCCGGTCAGGCCGCTATCGATGACCCGCAGTTGGTCCATCAGAGGTCCTACTTTGACGTTGCGGTGTTCCACCACGTCGTCCTTGTTGACGACGAGCACGTAGCGTCCCGTCTGATCGCTGCCGAGCGCCACATCGGGAACGAGCACGGCATTGACATCATGGTCCTCGGGAATGCGCACGCGCACGAAATAGCCCGGCAGCAGGCTGCGGTCGGTGTTCTGGAAGATGGCCCGTGCTGCGAGCGTTCCGGTCGAGGTGTTGATGGTTGGCGACGCATAGTCGAGTGTTCCGACGTGCGGATAGCCGGTCTCGGTTTGCAGGCCGATTTCGACGGGTACCTTCTTGAGATCCTCGGGCGTCAAGCCCCGCCGCGCGATTTCCGCACGCACCCGCAGGACATCCGTCTCGGCAATGTTGAAGTTCGCATAGATTGGGGCGACCTGAACGATCGTTGCGAGTACGGTCGGCGTTGCGCTGCCGCCGACGTACTCGCCGACTGAGACCTGGCGCGCGGTCACGATGCCGTCGAACGGCGCTTTGACGTGAGCGTAATCGTTGTTGAGTGCGGCGAGTTTCGTGTTGGCCTGGGCCTGCTGATAGCTCGCCTCGGCGTTGTCGCGGGTGGCAAGGGCTTGATCGTATAACTGCCGGCTGGTTGCGTTAGTGGTCACGAGAGTGGCCTGGCGGTCAAAGTCGGCCTGCGCTTGCTTCAATGTCGCCAGTGCTCCGGCCTCTGCCTCCCGCGCCTGCCGCAGCTTGACCTCATAGGGTTCCGGTTCGATGGTGAAGAGGAGATCGCCCTTCTTGACCGACGCGCCGTCCGTGTAATCGACGCTGTTGACGAACCCGGGCACCCGCGCCACGAGATCGGCCGAGTTGATCGCGGCGGTGTTCCCGGTGACCTCGAGATAACGGGTCACCGGCTTCACGACGGGAAGGGCGACCGTCACCTTCGGCGGCGGCGGCGCGACGTAGTGATTCTCGCCGCTGCAGCCTGCGAGCGCGATGCCCATCGCGGCCACCGGCACGAGCATTTTGCGTGTGGAAGCGCCTGCCATCGCATGACTCCGCGAGCGTTTGCCGCCCGATTTTTTGCGACCGGGCCGGCGATCACACTGAGGCAATCTACCAATTCAATGGGACAGCCGGAAGACTTAGGCTCCCTCGTTCTTTAAAGCCACTTTAAAGCGTCGCACCGTTCTGCAAAGATTTGCGTGCCGCTGCGAGGATGCTGACGGCGTCTCGACCAACGGCTTCTCCTGGACGTGTATCGTCGTGATGATGTGTGGGAGCCCAGCTTTGCTCACCTCTGACGTGCCGAGATGATTGCGCCTGAAGTGTCATCGTTCGAACGCCGGCCGCCGCCGGTGCTGGCCATCGGCATCAGCGGGCAACGTGAGCTCGCAATCACGGGACCGGCCGCTGATTTGGTTACGGCGAGGCTCAACGACTTGTTTGCCCGACTTGCCGTTGCACTGAAAACAGCAATCGCGAGCGAAGCGGATTTCTTTGCGCCAACGACGCCTACAATGCGAGTGGTCAGCATGTCCGCGAGCGGTGCCGGTTCTTTCGCCGTACGCGCAGCGCGCGACCATGGCGCCGAAGTAGGCTATGTGCTGCCGTTTCCACTCGCCGAATATCGCCAGGATTTCTCCAGCGAGGAGGAATACGCAGCCTTCAAAGCCGATATCGCCAGCGCGGGCGCCGCGTTCGTTCTGCCGGGGACGCAGTGGGAGGGGGCGCGGGCCTATGAACGCGCTTATGAGGTGATCCTTGCCAATGTTGATCTGCTGGTCGCCATATGGGACGGCGAGCGTGCCAAGGGCGCCGACGGCACTAGCGACGTCGTGCAAGGCGCGGCAACGCGCGGCATGCCCGTCATCGTCATCCCGCCTGACGAAGCAGTGGCGCCCTATCTCCTGACGCGCCCCGATGAGAACATGCTAGCGGCACCGACCGACCTCGTCGCAACGCCGCTCGACCTCGACCTCACGGATATCATTGCTGCACAACTGCTGCCGCCGCCCGGATCAACCAAACGCCAAGGTCTCCTCGACTTTATAAGTGAAGCGCCGAGCCAACGTAGCCTGCGGCACGAATATTCCATCCTTCTGCGCGCATTTGGGGCAACCGGACCGCGGACCCCCGATCCCTCGCCGAACCGCCCCGGGGAGACGCCGGAACTCGCTCCACGTTCCACCGCGCTCGAGCCCCTGGTCGGCTGGATCGACGAGCTCGCCAATCACTATGCCCTGCGCTATCGCTCGAGCGTCACGAGCGAGTTCCTGATCATCATCATCTCGGCATTCGTCGCTGCCCTGGTGATGCTCACATTTCCCAACATCACCGGTTCTTCGGTCTTCGCACAGACGGCGATCGGCGCGCTGGTGATCATCGACGTCGCGGTGCGTTCGAAACAGCGATGGCAGGAGCGCTGGCTCGATTACCGGCTGATCGCCGAACGCTTGCGATGCCTGCGGTTCCTCCATCCGCTCGGACGGACGCTCTCCTTCGCGTCGCCCTTTGCCCGAGGGCCCGGGCTGACGTGGGTCGACTGGTATTTCCGCCGCTTCGAACGGGCGCTTGGCGTCCACAGCGCGGAAATGACGCCCGCGTTTGTCGACGCGGCGTGGCGGCAATTGTCTGATTTCGATATCCCTGGCCAGATCACCTATCACCGCCGCGCATTCGTGCGCTTCAACATTCTCGAGCGGCGGATGTCCGCGTTGGCGACGGTCGCGTTTGTCCTGACCGGTGCGGTGGCGCTGGCCTTCGCCATCTGGGCTTACCACAAGGGCGGCTTTGCCGCGGTGGAGTGGCGGGCGTATCCGATCATTCTCCTATTCGTGTTGCCGGCGGCGGTGTCGGCCTTCAACGGCTTCCGCGCCGATGCCGATCTTGTGCGGCTGGTGGAACGCGCTGCCGCGACCAGCACTGCACTCGGCAGATTACGACGGGCCGTGCGCGCTGCGACACCGAATTACGATCGCGTCGCCATCGCAGCCGAGCGGCTCGCCGCCATCATGGCGGGCGAACTATCCGAGTGGCGCTTCGTACTCGAAAGTCGGCGCAAGCGCACCGGCCATCGCTACGCCCTCGGTCGAGCCCGGTTACGCACCAGGGTCAGTCGATGGCTCGCGAATTCGCCATTTGGCCGGCTTGTGCCGAACCGCGCCCGCTCCGACCCCTCGTCTTGAATCCTCCCCAATAAGGCCGCGCAAATGTCACGGTGCTTGACCTTCCCCCGCTTTCCAGGTGAAGATTAAAAATTGTTGGGGGATTGGGCGTTGCGTGGTCTGTTGCAGTGGCGCGTTTTGCGCGCGGTATTGCCTGTTTGCGCGGCCGCACTCACGGCGCAATGCGCTGTCGTCGACAACATCGACGGCCGCATCATGCAGACCAACCGCAGTTCGGAGATGGCGCGCAACGAGTCCACCCTTCTGAACATCCTGCGCGCCAGCAACGATTCTCCGCTGAATTTTGTGGCATTCGCCCGCGTGACCGGCATTACGACAGTCGGTATGGGCGCCGGATTACCGAGCTTCCTGACGGGCCCCTATCCAATTCCTGCCAACACCGCAGCTAACGGCACGCGCGACGCGACCATCGGCTCGACGACGCTCAGTGGCACGTCGCTCGCGACCAATTCGTATGATCTTACCGTTCTGGAATCGAAGGAATTTTATGAGGCGTTGCTCAGTCCGATCGACCTGCCGATCGTGAATTACTTCATTCGGCAGGGATATCCGCACGAATTGATATTCTGGCTCTTTGTTGACTCGGTCCGTGAAACAACCCGCGGGTCGACGCATGAATATCAAAACATTCCCGACCTCCCCCCGCAGGTCGTGGGAGGGATGTCATACACCTTCCGCGACATGATCAAGCTCGCCGTCGCCACGGGATTGAGCATCGAGTTCGAAGGCCGTCGAGGTATCGACGGGTTCCGCCAGTTCCGGCGGCGCCAAGTCGGGCAAGGCGCAAACCGGGGTCGGGACCGTGTCCGTCACCAGCGAGAGCGGCGGAGGCGCAAACAAAGCGACGAAGACGGAGGTGTTTGCGCGAGTGTGTTTCGACCAAGTCTTGGTTGACCGGTACAGGAAGTACTTTGGGAACGACCCGGAATTTCAACAGATCTACGCGGAGCACCTGCAGCCGATGCCGCGGTGCTACTCGTCCTGGACACCGCAAAAGAGCACCGATTCAAACTCAGGTACTCAGAACGACACTTTGAAATTCACCCTGACCAGCCCGACCTACGGGCGCGTCGACTATCAGATTTTCACCCGCTCGACCTTGGGCGTCTATCGCTACCTTGGCCAGATTCTCCGGGAGGGAAAGGTCGAAGAGATGGTCACGTTCGGAAGACCGACCGATCCCGACAGGCGCATTCTCGCGCTCAATCGAAATTCGATCATTGGCAAGTGCTTCACCGAGGTCAGTTACGACGGCGTGCATTTCTGTGTTCCCGACAAAGGCACCTCAAACACCAAGCAGACTTTTGCCATGCTGGCGCAGTTGGTCGCGCTGAAGACGCAGACCAACGACCTTGCCATCACGCCGGTGGTACGCCTCGCGCAATAGGGTCAAAGCACCGCGCAACCGGGCCCAACTAGACACCTGTCAGCAGGCTTGCAGCCTCCCCGGCGGCGCCGATGAGCGCCGGCGCACCGAGGAGCACCGGCAGGCCATCCATCGTGGTTGCAGCCTGCACGGATACGATGCCGCTCGGAGCGTGACCGTCCTTGATGCGCGAGCCCATCAGGGCTTCGAGCGGCTGACCGGTCCGGCAACCCTCCACCAGATACGAGGCAAAGGGCGCAAAGCCGCGGCCGCTCGGCAGATCGGCGACGGCCGCAGCGAATGCCGGCGCAATCGCGTTGATGTCGAATGGCCCGCCGTGATCGAACGTCGCGACGCGGCGGACCCACACGCCTTTGTAGGCAACGCTGACGCGAACGGCGAACCGCGGACCGATAGCTGCATCATCCTCGATGCGCACGAACCGGGCGTCGCGCGACAAATCCGGCGCCGCCGCCACATAGATCTCTTCCGCCCCGTGCCGACGTGCCTCGCCTTCGACCGCTCCGACAATGGCGCGGATACCTGCGGAAGCTGGCGGCGGGTGAGCAAGAGCGACGTGCGCGATTGCCGTAGCCCGGTTGGCCAGCATGATCTCGGTTGGATCGGCCGACTGGCGCACCGTGGCGAAGAGATCGCTGGCGTCCGACAGCGTCAGATGCGGTCCGTTCTCGGCGAGATCGTCCGCAATGCTGAGAGAGAGTTCGTCGAGATCGACCACTCCCACCACAGCGTCATCTTTTGCGGCGGCGACAAGTCGGGCCGCTTCGATGCCCACGCGCGGCGTGTGAATCACCTGTCCGACGCGACTGGTACGCTCGATCCAGGGTTTCACGCGAAAGGTCAACGCAACGACGAACGCCGTCGGTCCCGCTTTGGGCACCACCAGCACCGCTTCGGACCAATAGGGTACGAATCCCGTGAGCCACGACACCGCCGCCGGCCGGGTGTTGTTGGTGTAGACGAGAACCGCATCGAGCTTCGCCGCGGTCATCGCGGCGCGCAGGCGCGCGAGCCGCGTGTCGAGCACGGCATCGGGCAATTCCGTGAGCGAGCGCGAGATGAGGCCACGGCGCATGGTCACACCGCCAATTCGAACAATTCGCGCGGCGTGCGACACAGCACCTCGACGCCGGCCTCGGTTACCACCACGGCGTCGCCGAGCACGATGTAGCCGACTTCGGGATGATAGGTGTTGGGGTGCACGATCAGCGCCATGCCGGGCACGAGCTCGGTTTCGACATCCTCCAGGATGTGCGGCTTGAAATCGCAGAACAGCCCGATGCCGTGGCCGCGCACGCGCGTGTATCGGTTGGTGACGTAATCGCCGAGGCCGTATTTGCGAAACACGTCGTTCTCGGCGCGCGCGACGTCGGCTGCGGTGACGCCGGGTTTGACCGCGGCGATGCCCGCATCAAGAGCTTCGCGGAACACGGCGAAGGCCCGCGCCTGCGCGGCGGTCGCCTTGCCTGCCACCATCGTGCGGCAGATCTGGACGTAGTAGCCCCTCACGGCGGGCGTCAGTTCGGTCGTCACGAGATCGCCCGGTGCGATCAGCCGCTCGGACGGCGGTGTCATGCCAAACACATCCTTGCCGCCCGAGCCGATAATCATGAAATTGTCGGGTGAGCCGCGGCGGCGCAAATAGTCTTCGAGATCGGCGACGATCTCATATTGCGCGCGCCCCGGCCGCACCGCCTTGCGAAATTCGACATAGGCGTCGTCGGCGAGCCGCGCCGCCTGGCGTATCGCCTCGATCTCAGCCGGCAGCTTGTACATGAGCAGCCGGTCGAGGAGCGCAGTCGCATCCTCGATCTTGAAACTGCGGTCGGCGTCGGCGAGCCACTTCGGAAAAAATTTGCGCGGCGCCGCCGCCAGTCGGTGATTGGCGACGCGGTCGAGCCGTTTGCCGACGGCACGAACGATATCGCCGGCGAACGTCACGGTGACGTGCGGGACCTCTGCCTCGGCGCGCTCGCCATCAGTCGCGCTGTCGAGGAAAAGCTCGACGGCGCCGTCAGCCGACATCACGGCGATGCCGTGTCCCTCGAGAATGCCGAAGTCTGCCACATAGCGCAGGTAGTCGCCCTGCCAGGCGTTGCCGTAGGCAACGATCTCGTCGATGCCGGCCGCCTGCATTGCCATAAGCAGGC
Organism: uncultured Alphaproteobacteria bacterium; assembly: GCA_963807015.1. Taxonomy (GTDB): domain Bacteria; phylum Pseudomonadota; class Alphaproteobacteria; order Rhizobiales; family Xanthobacteraceae; genus JAJPKK01. Next base: position 229,365 of record CAWEAS010000001.1, read on the forward strand.
GCTTGCGGCGCGCGGCGGCAAGATCCTCTTCGGTACCTTTCACGCGCCCTACTCCGCCGCGCTTTCGTGCGCGTGGTAGTCGTACTCGCGCTCGGCAGCGTCAAGCGACACGTAGCCCTTGGCAATGTCGTCTGTCACGGCGCGGCGGTCGCGCAGTAAGGGATCGCCCCAGCCGCCGCCGCCCGCCGTGCGAAAGATCAGGCGATCGCCCGGCGCCATGGGTACGTTGGTCGCCTTGAGGAGCTTTTGCTCGGTGCCGTCGCGGCGCACCAGCACCGCCTCGTTCACGGCGGCGGACTTGCCGCCGACAAGGCCCCAAGGCGGGTCCTTGGTGCGCTCGCAGTTCACGTTGGAGAGAGTCTTGGCGAGCGCCTGATAGGCGATCTCCACGCCTAGTCCGCCGCGATGGCGGCCGGCGCCGCCGGAATCGGCCCGCAGCGCGAAGCGCTCGATCAGAAACGGAAACTGGATCTCTTGCAGCTCGACCGGCGCGTTGCGCACGTCGCCCTGACAGATCGAGACCGCCGCTGATTCCCCATCCTCGCGGGGCCGCCCGCCCCAGCCACCACCGAAAATATTCATCAGTAGGAAACGCCGCCCGTCGGCACGGAAGCCGGAAAACGAGCATCCGCCCATGTCGCCCTTGTGGGCTGCAGGAATGCGGTCCGGCAGCGCCGATGCCAGCGCCTTGAGAATGGTGTCGATCACCGTCGGCAGCGGAATGCTCCACAGGCCAAGTGCGGCCGGCGGTTTCGCGTTGAGGAGCTTGCCTTCCGGCAACACGATCTCCAGCGAGCGAAAGCAGCCCTCATTCACAGGCGCCCGCGGCAGTGTCAGGCACTTGAAGGCGACGCGCGCCGCGGCAAGCCCCCCCGAGTAGCCCGAATTGGTCGGCCCCGGCACCTGATCGTTCAGTTCCGAGAAATCGACCACCATGCGCGAGCCGTCGATCGTCACCTTGACCTTGATGCGCAGCTTCACGTCGAGGCTGCGCCCGTCATTGTCGAGGAAGCTCTCCGCCTCGTAGACGCCGTCCGGCACCCGCGCAATGACGGCGCGCGCCTCGCGCTCGGTGTGGTCCCAGATCGCCGCAATCGCGCCGGCAACGGTCGCGTGGCCATAGCGGGTGACCAATTCGCCATAGCGGCGAATGCCAAGCCGGCAGGCCGCGATCTGCGCGCGCAGGTCACCAAGCGCCGCTTCGGCGAAGCGCACGTTGTCGTTGATGATCTGCCACAGCGTCTCGTTGCGCTTGCCCGCCTCATAGATCTTGAGCGAGCGGAACTGCAGGCCCTCTTGATAGATTTCGGTCGTCTCCACCGAACCGAAGCCGACGCGGCTGCCACCGATATCGACCCAATGCGCACGGCTCGCCGCGAACGCCACCACCTTGCCGTCGTGGAAGCACGGCGCGTAGATCACGACGTTGTTGAGATGCTGACCGCAGACGAGGCCGTGGTTCATGATGACCACATCGCCTTCGGCAAAGCCGTCGAGGCCGTAGCGATCGATGCCGTCCTTCACGGCGATGCCGAGATCGGCAAGAAAGATCGGCAGGCCGCCGCGGTTCTGCGAGATCATCTGCGCTTGCGAATCCAGAAGCCCGCAACAGAAGTCGCGCACCTCATAGATCATCATGTTGTAGGCGGCCTTGCACAGCGCGGTTGCCATCTCGTCGGCATAGGCATTGACGGCGTTGCGCACGACTTCGACGGTGATGGGGTTGATGGTCATGAGGGAGGCTGCAGTTCTCGGGCGCGGGAGAAGACGTATACCACAATGCGACCCCTAGGGTGGGCAAAGCGCGGACGCGGCCGCGCTTGCCACGTTCCGCAGTCGGCACGCGTCGCTTTGCGCACTGGGATTTGCATCGGGCCGGTTCACCGCAATGCGGCCGGTATCACCGACGCGCTACGGTGACGCGCCACAAATCAAATAAAAAGAACAGCGCGATCAACTCGCGCTGTTCTTGATCACCTTCAACAGTTGCTGCCGCTGAAACGGCCGCTCGCGACGCGGGCGTACCGACTATTTCGCGGGCTGCCCTTCGAGCTTCTTGCGAGCGTCCTCGGCGCGCTTCTGCAATTCCTCTTGCAGCTTCTTCTGCTGCTCTTCGAACACTTTGGGATCGGTCGGCGGGCCTTCGTTTGCCTTGGCGAAGCTGTTGCCGGTGTTGTCCGTAAGCGGCAACGGGAAGCTGATGGCGGTCGCCGCCAGGTTGATCGCCTGGATGACGAGCATCTGGCCTTTCTTCAGCTTGCCGACAAGTTCAGGCGTCGCCTCGTAGTCGGCCATGCAGCCGTTGGCAAAGCAGGTGAAGAACGCGCCGCTGATCGGCGATTCCTTGTCGATGATGATGCGGGTGCCGTACTGCAGCTGGAGCGGGCTCGGCAGCGTCACCCGGAAGAGCTTCTTGGGCTCGCCTTCCGGCTCGATCAGGGCCGCTGCGACCACCGGCTGTCCCGCTTCGGTGCGCGCATCCTTGCCGGTGAAGCATACCTCTTTGGCGGTGGCGTCATTGCCCTTGCCGCAGAACTTTGCCCACGGCGAGTAGATCAGCTGTGGCATCTCGGCCGGCGGAGCTGGTGCAGCCGCCTGGGCGGGTGGCGCCCCAGGAACGGCAGGCGCGGGCGCCGCCGCTGCGGGCTTTGCCGGCGGCTTTGCCGGCGGCTTCTTTGCGGGCGCGGCAGGTGGCGGCTGCTGAGCCGAAACCGGTGCAAGGTTGAGCCCGGCAACCAGGAGGCTTGTCCCGATCGCCGTCGCCACCAGCCGGCTCCCCGAAAGTTGAGACAAAATCCGATAGGTCATCGGGAATCCTCGCGTTTGGCCGTCTGCCGGCCTCAACTTGTTAATGTGTGATAGCCCCAGGTGCTGTCTCGGCGCCAATTGCGGCAGCACGGTGGCCTCCCCCGGGGCCTGATAACCTAAACTTGAGCCCGTTGGAAGCCTTGATTTGTTGCTTTATCGGCCGCTGCGACATCGGCAAAACATTACGCCGTGATACCGCCGCGATATTGAGGAGCACTGCGATTCGAAAGCCGCGCATCGAGATGGCCGTAGTCGACAAATTCCGACCGAACCGGCGCCGTTTCCTCGGCGGCCTCGCCGCGTTGCCCGCCATCTCGGCCCTGGCACCGGCACGCAGCGCTGCCGGCGAACCCCGCCATGCGATCGCGATGCACGGCGAGCCCGCCCTTCCTCCCGATTTCAAGTCGTTCGCCTACGTCAATCCCGCGGCGCCAAAGGGCGGCCGGCTCGTGCAAGGCGTACTCGGCACCTTCGACAGCCTCAATCCGCTCATCGTCAAGGGCCTGGCGCTGCCGCAGATACGCGGCCTCGTGTACGAAAGCCTGTTGGTGCGGGGGTACGACGAGCCGTTCACGCTCTACGGGCTCCTCGCCCGCACGGTCGAGACGGACGACGAGCGCAGCTACGTCACCTTCACGCTTGATCCGAAGGCGGCATTTGCTGACGGCCGGCCCGTCACGCCGGACGACGTCATCTTCTCCTGGCAACTCCTGCGCGACCACGGCCGGCCGAACTTCCGCACCTATTATGTCAAGGTCAAAGCGGCCTCGGCGATTGGGGAGAATGCGGTGCGCTTCGATCTCAGCGGCAGCGACGACCGCGAATTGCCGCTCATCCTCGGCCTGATGGCGATCCTGCCCAAGCATGCCGTCGATCCTGAGCGGTTCGAAGAGACGACCCTCGTGCCGCCGGTCGGCAGCGGCCCGTATGTCGTGAGCGAGGTCGACGTCGGACGAAGCCTTACCTTGCGACGAAACCCCACCTACTGGGGCCGCGATCTGGCGGTGAACCGCGGCTTCCACAATTTCGATGTGCTGCGCTTCGATTTCTATCGCGATGCCAATGGGCATTTCGAAGGATTCAAGAAAGGCATCTACGACGTCCGGGCTGAAAACGATCCGAGCCGCTGGGAGACAGCCTATGACTTTCCGGCATTGCGCGAAGGACGAGTTGTCAAGGAGGAGTTTCCAACCGGCCTGCCCAAGGGGATGATCGCGCTCGTCTTCAACACGCGCCGCGCCGTATTTGCCGATGCGCGGGTGCGCGAAGCGATCTCGATGTTGTTCGATTTCGAGTGGGTCAATCGCAGCTTCTTCTTCGGACGTTATCAGCGCACCGCGAGTTTCTTCGAGGACAGCGAGCTGAGCGCCCGCGGCCGGCCCGCCGATGCCGTGGAGCGCGCACTCCTCGCGCCGTTCCCGGGCGCAGTGCGCCCCGACGTGCTCGAAGGCAAGTGGTCGCCGCCGGCGACGGACGGCTCCGGGCGCGACCGCGAGGCGCTGCGCCGTGCGCTCGCGCTGTTTCGCGATGCCGGCTACGAGCTTGCGGGCACCGTCTTGCGCCGCCGTGGCGGTGGCGAGCCCCTTAGTTTCGAGATGCTCGTCGCCGACCGGGATCAGGAGCGGCTTGCGCTTGCCTTCGTCCAAATGCTCGGCCGCGCCGGGATCGTGCCGCGCATCCGCATGGTCGATGCCGTCCAATATGACCAGCGCAAGATCGAATTCGATTTCGACATGATCCAGAACCGCTGGGACGAGAGTCTCTCGCCGGGCAACGAGCAGGCGTTCTACTGGGGCTCGGCAGCAGCCAACGAACCCGGCACCCGCAACTACATGGGCATCCGCATCCCGGCGGCCGACGCCATGATCGCTGCGCTGCTGGCGGCACGCGGTCGCACCGAATTCGTCGCCGCGGTTCGCGCCCTTGATCGCATCCTGATGTCGGGCATTTACGTGGTCCCGCTGTACCATCTGCCCAAGCAGTGGGTTGCCCGTCGGACGGCCATCCGCCATCCGGACACGACGTCACTCTCCGGGTATTTGCCGGAAACCTGGTGGCGCGTACCAGGAAGCTCCTGAAACCTCGTCGCGCTCACCCATAATTCGCTCATAATGCGAATATGATTCGCGCGCCGGCCCTCGATCACCTCTTCCACTACGCGGCATCGCAGCGTGGCGACGAGCTTGCCCTCGTTGATCCGCCCAATCGGGCGGACTTCACCAATGGCGCGCCGCGCACCCTGACCTATGCCGAGGCGGACCGCGTGGTGAGCGCAATTGCGGCACGGCTCGCAAGCCTCGGCCTGCAGCGCGACCATGTGGTCGGAATGCAATTGCCGAACACGGTCGAAGGCATTCTCGCGTTTCTCGGGGCGCTGCGTGCGGGGCTGATCGTGTCTCCGTTGCCGCTGCTGTGGCGGCGTGCCGACTGCGCCGCGGCGATGACGGCGATCGGCGGGCGGGCCCTGATTGCGATGTCGCGCGTCGGCGCCACCGATCACGGCGCGCTCGCCATGGAAGTGGCAGCCGAAGTCTTCACCATACGGCACGTCTGCATGTTCGGCGGCAGCCTCGACGGCGTCGTGCCGCTCGATGACGTCTTCGACGCCAAAGCGTTGCAGTCGGCTGCCGAGCGTAGCTTGAGTACAGCGAGAAATGGCGCCGTTGGCGCTCACGCCGCCGCGGCGACCTGGGATTTCGGTCCCGCCGGCCTCGTCGCTGTGCCCCGTACCCACGTCCAACTGATGACCGCGGGATTCGAACTCACGCTGGAGGGTGAGATCCCCGACAAAAACGTCATGCTGTCGTCGATCTGCCTGAGTTCGCTCGCGGGAATCGCGGCGACGTTGATGCCGTGGCTCCTCTCGCGTGGGACGCTGGTCCTCCATCATCCGTTCGCGCCGGACATCATGCGACGCCAGATCATCGATCATCGGTGCGGCGTCGTCGTCCTGCCTGGCGCCGTTGCGGCTCGCTGCGCCGAGGCGGGCATGTTCCGCGACAGCGCTGTCGAGAAGGTGGTCGCGGTCTGGCGTGCCCCCGAGCGCCTGGCGGCCTGTCCGCCGTGGCCGGCCGCCTCCCCTTCATTGATGGACGTGACCGTGTTCGGAGAAGCCGGACTCGTTGCGGCGATGCGCGGCCCCGACGGCAAACCGACGAGCCTCAAGCCGGGCGGCGCCGCGCGCAGGCGCAATGGAAACGAGGCGCCTGTGCTGGTCGAGGTCGCGCGCAGTGCCGCCGGCACCGTCGCATTGCGCGGACCCATGGTGTCGGTACGTCAACTCTCGCTTGGAGCGCACCGAACCGGCGAGGTTGCTGACGCGGACGGCTTCGTCGACACCGGTTATCCCTGCCGCACCGCGCCCGGCTCGAATGCGATCGTCGTGACCGGGCCGCCGGCCAGCGTTGTCGGGGTCGGCGGCTACCGCTTTGTGCTGTCAGGTTTGCAGGAAGCCGTGTCGCAGATCGAGTCCGGCGCCATACTCGCGGCCTTCCCCGACAGCTTGACGGGGCAGCGGATCGCGGGAATCGCCTCGCGGCGCGACGCCCTCGAGGAGGGACTGGCGGGGCTCGGGCTCAGCCCGTTGGTGGTGAACGCCTTCCGCCGTCGCAACGCAGCCGACGCCCGCAGCGCGGCGTAGCTTCGATCTCGCGAAACTAGTAGGGTTGCGGCGCCGCGATCGACCCGCGGCCATCACGACGGTTGCTTTTTGCTCCGCGACGGCGATCGCGCTGGTGGCCGCGGCGATCCCCCGTTGCCCGATACGGCGGCTGGTTCGACTCCCGCATCTGTCCCTTGTGCGACCATCGCTTCGGGCGTGGCCGGCATCGACGCGGCTGCCGTAGGCGCGGCTTGCTCCGGCGCGGTTGGCCCTGGGCTGGTTTGTGCCGCCGCCTGACGGGCCGCACCTTGAGCCGCGGCGGCCTGGCGGATCTGCTCCCGCAGCCGGCGATCAACCTCCTGAGCGGCGCCGATCAGGGATCGCAGCACCGCGCCCGCCTGGTTCAGCGGCAAGAGCAACGTGCCGGACGGCCGGTCCTCGCCATTCGGACCAGTGGCAATGCAGTCGATTCGCAGGACACCGTTATGAAAGACAACGGCACCGATACGATCGACGAGGATGACACTCATAGAAGTCTCCTTGTGCAGCGCCAGCGGGATCATTTGCCGATAATTTGCCGCTACCCCGATCACACCCGCCGGGGGCAGCAATCGATGAGCTGTGGCGGGACAATAGCAAATTACGATTCGGTAAATCTCTACCCGGAGCCGGGAAATCCCGATTTTTTGCCGATATCGTATCCTGTATGGAGTGCTGCCCGCTTCAATTCCGCGCGGCTCGACGGCTTGCGGTCGACAGGCGCAATTGCGATAAGGACATGGCGGCCCTATGATCCCGGCGTTTTGCGGGCGCCGCTACGGGCAGCTTCCCATCAATACAATTTGGCGAATGGTCCATGCTTCGAGGTCTACGTAAAGCCTCCTCCGGTTGGCTCGGCAAATCGATCATGACGGTCGTGGTCGGCACTCTGATCGTTGCGTTCGGCGTTTGGGGCATCGGCGACATATTCCGGGGCTTCGGTGTGAACACGGTCGCCAAGGTTGGCGGCACCGAGATCACCATCGATCAGTTTCGCGTGCGTTATACCGACGAACTTCAGCAGCTGAGCCGACGAATCGGCCGGCCTATCACGCCGGATCAGGCCCGCGCTTTCGGCATCGAGCAGCAACTGCTTGGGCAGATGATGGCTTTCACGGCGCTTGATGAGCGCGTGCGGCAACTCGGGCTCGCGATCTCCGACGCCGAGGTGGCGAAACGGATCACCGAGGACCCGGCCTTCAAGGGCATGAACGGCCAGTTCGATCAGCAACTTTTCCTCCAGCGCATCCGCGAGGTCGGCTACACCGAGCCGCGCTTCATCGCCGAGCAACGCGAGGGAATGCTGCGCCGCCAGCTCGCCAATTCGATCGGCGCTGAACTCGTGGCGCCCAAGGCCATGGCTGAGGCACTCGACTGGTATCGCGACGAGGAGCGCAGCGTCGACTACGTCGCCCTCGACGCGGTGAACGCCGGAGAGATTCCAGCGCCGACGCCGGAAGAGCTGGCCTCGTACTTCGAGGAGCACAAATTTGCTTTTCGCGCGCCGGAATACCGCAAAGTTCAAGTCATGACGGTGTCCCAGGAGGCGATCGCTCGCACCATCGAGGTGAGCGATGACGATGCCAAGCGCTACTACGAGGATCACCCGAGCCTCTATTCGACTCCGGAACGGCGGGAGGTGCAGCAGATCGTCTTCCCCAACGCCGAGGAGGCCGAGAAAGCCTCGATGCGCCTCGCCGAGGGCTTGTCGTTCGCCGATCTCGCCAAGGAGCGCAATCTGTCCGAGAAGGATATCGACCTCGGCACGGTGACGAAGAAAGACATCATCGATCCGGCCGTGGGCGCCGCGGCGTTCAGTGTTGCCGAAGGTGGCGTCAGTGCCCCCGTCAAAGGGATGTTCGGCACCGCGATCGTCCACGTCGTCAAGATCGAACCCGGCTCGACCAAAACCCTCGCCGAGGTCGAGGCCGACATTAAGCGCGACATCGCGTTCGACCGCGCCAAGCGCGCGGTCAACTCGATCCGCGACAAGGTCGACGAGGAGTTCGGCGGCGGCGCGCGACTTGAGGAGATCGCCGCGAAACTGAAGCTTCCGCTGCGCACGATCGACGCCGTTGATCGCTCCGGCCGCGGCTCGGACGGCAAGCCCGTTGCCGATTTGCCCGACGGCATCGATGTCGTCACCGCCGCGTTTGCAACCGACGTCGGCAACGAGAACGACCCGTTGCAGCTCAAGGCCGGCGGCTTTGTCTGGTACGACGTCACCGAGATCATGCCGTCCCACGAACGCAAGCTCGACGAGGTCAAGGATCAGGTCGAGATGCGTTGGCACGAGGATCAGGTCATCAAGCGCCTCGATGCCAAGACGACCGAGATCGTCGACAAGGTGAAATCCGGCACTCCGCTTGCCGATATCGCCACGGCCGACGGCCTCAAACTAGAGATGAAGTCGGGCCTCAAGCGCCAGGGCGGCGACGCCCTCCCGCCGCGCGTCGTCTCGGAGGTGTTTCGAACGGCGAAAGACGGGGTCGGCAGCGCCGAAGGCAAGACCGCAACCGAGCGCTTCATCTTCCGCGTCACCGACATCAAGACGCCGACATTCGATCCCAATTCGGCGACGGCAAAAGCCCTCAGCGATCAGTTGAAGGCCGCCTATGTCGACGAGCTGCTGTCCCAATTTGTGACGCGTCTCGAAGCCGACCTCGGCACTTCTATCAACCAGGCCGGTCTTGCCCAGGCGACGGGACGAGCGGCGCCGACCGACCAAAACTAGAGCCCGATCGCAAAGCACAGTCCTGCACAGCGTCGCGCCGCCGCGGTGCTCCGGCGATCAGATCGTGTGCCTTGAAATCGCTTGGTTTCATCTCCATATAACTCAAATCGATCGTTGGCCGAACGACTGGGCCGTTTCGCCTCTTTGACTTGCGGCGCACAGGTTACAGAAACTTCTCCAAAATCGACGAACCGGGAGACGGCCGCGATTTTCGCGCGTCACATCCCACATCTATGCTCGCAAGTGAAAGGATATCTCCGTGACCAGGGGAACGGTAAAGTGGTTCAACACGCAAAAAGGTTTCGGCTTCATCGCGCCTGAAACCGGCGACAAGGACGTCTTCGTGCACATTAGCGCGGTCGAGCGCGCCGGGATGGGCAGCCTCAGCGAAGGTCAGAAGGTGACGTTCGACGTCGTTGCGGATCGTCGGACTGGAAAGTCTTCAGCCGACAATCTGCGCGCCGCCTGAACAGCGCCGCGGACGGCGCTTTGACTCACGGATGTACTGGCAAAGCGCTATCTGCAGTTCGGCAGTAAGCCACTTTGGAGCCCTGCGCCTCAACCGGCGCGGGGCTCTTTGCATTTGGCGGCTCGTAGGATGCGCAAACGGGGCCGGGGCGCCCCAATCGCGGTGAGGAGCTTAGTTCCGCCGTGCGCACCTTCGGCACGGCAACGGCACGAACGCGGAGTTTATCATCGGGCTCGCCGAAGGCCGGACCCGTTGGCTTTACGCATCCACCGACTGCGCCCGCCCCTGGCGGAGTTCCTTGCGTTCGTGAAGAGCCCGGCACACTCGACCGCCTGAGCGATCTGCGATAAGAGGCGCCGACCCAGGATGAGCGGACTACGTCTTTCTCACCGATGCAGATCGAGCCTACCGCTGCCGCTTTTGCGGCGAACTACGCCCGCGGCGCGACGCAGGTCGTGTGGACGACGCTCGTTGCCGACCTTGAGACGCCGGTATCTGCGTTCCTCAAAACCGGGCTCGACAAGCCCCTGAGCTTTCTCCTGGAGTCGGTCGAAGGCGGCGCCGTCCGCGGGCGCTACTCGGTCATCGGCCTCGATCCCGACGTGATTTTCCGCGTCCGCGCCGGCACCGCCGAAATCAATCGCGCGGCACTGCGCGACCGCAACGCCTTCGCGCCCTGCGCGGAACCGGCGCTCCTGGCGCTGCGCGCCTTCATTACCGAAAGCCGCTTCGCCCTCCCCGACAATCTGCCACCCATGGCGGCCGGCGTGTTCGGCTATCTCGGCTACGACATGGTTCGCGCAATGGAGGACTTGGCACCGCCCAATCCCGATCCGATCGGCATTCCGGACGCGATGCTGGTGCGCCCAACCGTCGTGATCATCTTTGATTCCGTGCTCGACACCCTCACCCTCGTAACCCCTGCGCGCCCGGCACCGGGCGTCCCCGCCGAAGCGGCGCTTGCGCGCGCAGTCGATCGGCTGACCGAAGTGGTCGAGGCGCTCGACAAGCCGCTCGCCAAGGAACCCGCGACCGGCAACGCCGCGCCCTTGCCGATTGCGCCCACCTCGAACACGACGCCCGAAGAATTCCATGCCATCGTCGCGCGGGCCAAGGATTACATCGCGGCCGGCGATATTTTTCAGGTCGTGCTCGCACAGCGTTTCGAGGCACCGTTCGCGCTCTCACCCTTTGCGCTCTATCGCGCGCTCCGTCGCGTCAACCCGGCGCCGTTCCTGTTCTATCTCGACTACGGCAGCTTCGCCGTCGCAGGCTCAAGTCCGGAAATCCTGGTACGTACGCGGGGCAATATGGTCACAGTGCGCCCGATCGCCGGCACGCGGCCGCGGGGCGCAACGCCGCACGATGACAAGGCGCTCGAGGCGGAATTGCTCGCCGACCCCAAGGAGCGCGCCGAACACCTGATGCTCCTGGACCTCGGCCGCAACGATGTCGGCCGTGTTGCCGCCATCGGCACCGTCAAGGTCACCGACCAGTTCTTCATCGAGCGTTACAGCCAGGTCATGCACATCGTCTCGAGCGTGGAAGGCACGCTCGATCCCCGCCGCGACGCCCTTGATGCGCTGGCGGCAGGCTTTCCGGCCGGCACCGTGTCCGGCGCGCCGAAGGTGCGCGCCATGCAAATTATCGACGAACTCGAAAAGGACAAGCGCGGGCTCTACGCCGGCTGCGTCGGCTATTTCTCCGCCGCCGGCGACATGGACACCTGCATCGTGCTGCGCACGGCCTTGATCAAGGACGGCAAAATGTACGTCCAGGCCGGAGCGGGAATCGTCGCCGACTCCAATCCTGCGAGCGAACAGCAGGAATGCATCAACAAGGCGAAGGCACTCTTCCGCGCCGCCGAGGAAGCGCGCCGTTTCGCCAGCGTCGCCCGAAAGGGCCAGTGAGTCTCACGTGTTGGAGACTATCAGCCGCTGCGCAGGATGAAGCGACGGTTGACCGTTTGAACCGGACGCGCATTGAGCGGATAGAGCTTGGCGAAGGCTGCAACATCAGCCTCCGCGACCTGGATGGGATCGGTCAACAGGAACCATGAGACGGTCTCGCTGCAGGGTGGCGCGGTCAGCGACCCCTCGTAATTGTAGTAGCTGCGCTTGGCCGGCAGCATTCCGTTGGGATCGATGGCAGCGTCTGCTTTTACTGGCGGGCCCTCTTCCTTCGGCATGGTCGCGACGGTCTTCGCAAACACTGGGTTCGCTTTGCCGGCCGCCATTAGCACGCCGATAACGGCAAGACTTCCGGCTGCATTGCGATGGACGAAATGCAACTCCATCGCCGATCGCTTGCCGGCGACCAGATGCTCGCCCGGGTGGTGGAAATGGAATTGCACAAGGGTATAGCGCTCCTTGCCGACGCTCAGCGCGCTGCCCTCGCCGAAATTCACCTGGATGGTGTGGCCGTTGTTCACGATGGTGTCGGCGCGTTTGGCCCAGGACATCGTGAGCGGCGAAAGGTTCGCCTTGACCGTGTCGCCGATTTCGATCGGCGATTGCTGCGAGCCCACTGCACAGACCTGGCTCGCGGCATCAAGGGTCCCCCAATGGTCCGGACCGGTCGCACCCTCATAGCCCCAATGGACGGCTTCGGCAGCAAAGCCCGGCGAGCACAACGGACAGAGCGCAAGACCGGCAAGGGTCTTGAGCGCGTGACGACGATTCATGATTGCCCCCTGAAAGCGTGAACGAATTCACTCCCCTCACGACCCCGTGCAGATACGCCGCCCGCTCGGATTTGCCAAGGCGGCGTGGCCGCCGACGGCCTAGGCAACGGCGCGGGTCCATCCTATACGATTGACCGGGAGGATCGTGCGATCCGACGCCGGTGCCGGCGCGATCGGACTTAATCGCCGGGAACGTCATGTTGGTGCTTATCGATAATTACGACAGCTTCACCTTCAACCTCGTCCACTACTTCGGCAGCTTGGGCGCGGAGGTCGAAGTTCACCGCAACGACAAGATCGCCGCCGCCGACGTGATCGCGGCCGATCCGGATGCGATTGTGCTGTCGCCTGGACCATGCACGCCCAACGAGGCCGGCATTTGCCTCGATCTCATCGCTGCGGCTGCGCCGACCATTCCCGTGCTTGGCGTCTGCCTCGGTCATCAGGCGATCGGCCAAGCGTTTGGCGGGCATGTGGTACGCGCGCCGACGCCGGTGCATGGCAAGGTGTTCGGGATGAATCATCGCGGTGAAGGCATCTTTCGTGGCATCAATGGACCGTTCCAGGCGACGCGCTATCACTCCCTGGTGGTCGACCGTGCCACCCTGCCCGATGACCTCGCCGTCACCGCCGAGACCGAGGACAGCCTGGTGATGGGCATCGCCCATCGCGAGCTTCCGGTGCACGGGGTGCAGTTCCACCCCGAGAGCATCGCATCCGAGCACGGTCACCTGATCCTGAAGAATTTTCTCGACATCGCTGCCGCCTGGAATTGCGCGAGCGGCCGACGTCGGCCGCATTGAGGGCAACATGGTCGAGATCAAAACGCTGATCGGCCAGATTGCGACCGGCGCGGTTCTCAGCCGCGAGAGCGCCTACGAGGTGTTCGACAGCATGATGTCAGGCGAGGTCACGCCCTCGCAGATCGGCGGCCTGTTGATGGGCCTGCGCGTGCGCGGCGAGACTGTGGACGAGATCACCGGCGCTGTCACGGCGATGCGTGCCAAGATGCTGACGGTCGCCGCGCCCGACAACGCCATCGACGTCGTCGGCACTGGCGGCGATGCCTCGGGCTCGTTCAACATCTCGACCTGTGCGGCGTTTATCGTGGCGGGCGCCGGCGTCCCGGTTGCCAAGCACGGCAATCGCGCGCTGTCCTCGCGGTCTGGTGCCGCCGATGTCCTCGGCGCCCTCGGCGTCAAGATCGACATTGCGCCGGAGACGATCAGTGCCTGCATCGCGGAAGCCGGGATTGGCTTCATGTTCGCCCCGGCGCATCATCCGGCGATGAAGCATGTGGGGCCGACCCGCGTCGAACTCGGCACCCGCACGATCTTCAACCTGCTCGGCCCGCTCTCGAACCCCGCCGGGGTGAAACGGCAGATGGTGGGCGTGTTCTCGCGCCAATGGGTCGAGCCCTTGGCGCACGTCCTCAAAAATCTGGGCTCCGACCGCGCCTACGTGGTGCACGGCTCCGACGGCCTCGATGAAATCACGATATCCGGTCCGACAGCGGTCGCGGCGCTGGAAAATGGCGCCGTGCGCACGTTCGAGATTACCCCTGAGGATGTCGGATTGAACCGCGCCAAGCCCGAGGCGCTGCGCGGCGGCGATGCCGATGCCAATGCTGCGGCTCTGCACAGCGTGCTGAAGGGCAAACAAGGCCCCTATCGCGACGTCTCCGTCCTCAATGCGGCAGCCGCGCTTGTGGTCGCGGCGCAGGCGAAGACGCTCGCGGACGGCGTCAAGCTTGCGCAGAAATCGATCGACACCGGCGCCGCGGAACGATGTCTCGACGCGCTGGTTACGGTATCGAATAAGTCATGAGCGACATTCTCGCCCGCATCGAAGCTTATAAGCGCGAGGAAATCGCAGCCGCCAAACGCGCGCGGTCGCAGGCCGATATGGTCGCTGCGGCGAAAGCCGCATCGCCGCCGCGCGGCTTTCTGGCGGCGATCGAGAAACGCCACGCGGCGGGCGGCCCGGCGCTGATCGCGGAGATCAAGAAGGCGAGCCCTTCCAAGGGGCTGATCCGTGCCGACTTCGATCCGCCGGCCTTGGCGCGCGCCTACGAGGCGGGGGGTGCCGCCTGTCTTTCGGTCCTCACCGACCGGCCGTCGTTCCAGGGTGCGCCGGAGCATCTCGTCGCGGCGCGGGCGGCCTGCGCGCTGCCGGTGCTGCGCAAGGACTTCATGTACGACCCCTATCAGGTCGCGGAAGCACGGGCCTGGGGCTCCGATTGCATCCTCATCATCATGGCGGCGGTCGACGACGGCGCCGCGCGTGAGATCGAGGCCGAAGCCCATGCATTCGGCATGGATGTGCTCCTCGAAGTCCACAACGAGGCCGAACTTGAACGCGCGCTGCGTCTCAAATCGCGGCTGGTGGGCATCAACAATCGCGACCTGAAGACGTTCGTGACCACGCTCGACGTCGCGCTCCGCCTCGCGCCGCTGCTGCCGCGCGACCGCGTCGCGGTCGGCGAAAGCGGTATCTTCACTCCCGCTGACATCGCGCGGCTCGCGGCGGCCGGCATGAGAACCTATCTCGTCGGCGAGAGCCTGATGCGACAGGCGGATGTGACCGCGGCGACCCGCGCGCTCATCGCGCGCGAGCCAGTCCGCGTCGCGGCAGGCGGCTGACCCATGGCCGGTAACCTCACCCATATTGATGCCGGCGGCGCCGCCCGCATGGTGGACGTATCGGAGAAGGCGGCAACCGAGCGGGTCGCGGTGGCCGAAGGTTTCGTGCGCATGAGCGCGACGACGCTCGACCTCGTTCTCTCCGGCAACGCCAAGAAGGGCGACGTGCTCGGCGCGGCCCGCATCGCCGGAATCATGGCAGCCAAGAAGACCCATGAGCTGATCCCGCTCTGCCACCCCCTTGCAATCAGCAAGGCCGAGATCGATATCGCACCCCATCAAAAAGCCCCCCTAGGTCTCACGGTGCGCGCGACCGTGAAGGTGACCGGCCCGACGGGGGTCGAGATGGAGGCGCTGACCGCGGTGTCCGTCGCGTGCCTGACCGTCTACGACATGATCAAGGCGGTAGAGCGCGGCGTCACCATCGAGAACATCCATCTCGTCGAGAAGAGCGGCGGCAAGTCCGGCCACTACCGCGCGCCGAAACAGACGTCCTGACCATGGCTCTGCTTTCAGTCGCCGATGCGCTGGCAATGGTGCTTGCGGACGCCGCCGCGTTGCCGGCCGAGAACGCAGGCCTGCTCGAGGCGTGCGGCCGTGTGCTTGCCGCTGACCTCGAGGCCCTGCGGACGCAGCCGCCGGCCGACGTCTCCGCGATGGACGGCTATGCGGTCCGCGGCGAGGACGTTACGGCGGCAACGCGTCTTACCGTCATCGGCGAGGTTGCGGCCGGGCGACCGCTCGAACGCACCGTCGCACCGGGCGAAGCCGCGCGGATTTTCACCGGCGCGGTAATGCCTCCCGGGACCGACACCGTCGTCATCCAGGAGATCACGACGCGGGATGGCGATACCATCGTCATCAAGCGCGGCGAGGAGAAAGGCCGCAACGTGCGTCGCCAGGGCCTCGATTTCGCCGCCGGGGCAACGCTACTCGCCAAAGGTCACAGGCTCACGGCCCGCGACATCGCGCTCGCCGGTGCCATGAACCATGCGACCGTGCCTGTGCACCGCCGGCCGCGACTTGCCGTGCTTGCGACCGGGGACGAGTTGGTCCTCCCCGGCACGCCCCCTGCCCCCGGCCAGATCGTCTCGTCCAATGGCTTGGCGCTCCTCGCCATCGCGCAACACGAGGGCGCCGAGGCCATCGATCTTGGCATCGCGCCCGACCGCCTGGACGCGACCACTGCAGCCGTGCGTCGCGCGCGCGAGGCCGGCGTCGACGTGCTGGTAACAAGCGGCGGCGCTTCGGTCGGCGATTACGACTTCGTCCAGCAGGCCTTCGCCGCGGAAGGGATGGCGCTGTCGTTCTGGAAGGTCGCGCTGCGGCCGGGCCGGCCGCTGATGCACGGGCGGATCGACGGTATGCAAGTGCTCGGCCTGCCCGGCAACCCGGTGTCGTCATTCGTCTGCGCGGTACTGTTCCTGGTGCCGCTGCTGCGCCGACTTGCGGGCCGGAGCGACCTTGCGATGCCGCTCGAGCGAGCAACCCTGGGCATCGCCCTCCCCGCCAATGACGAGCGCGCCGACTATCTTCGGTCGCGACTCGAGATCGCGCCGGACGGTACCCAAATCGCGACGCCGTTCACCAAGCAGGACAGCTCAATGCTGTCGCCGCTCGCCCACGCAAATTGCCTTGTGATTCGCCAGCCCTTCGCGCCCGCAGCCCCCACCGGCTCACTGTGCGACATGCTCAATCTCGAATTTTGACGATCCTTTCGATTGTTCACTTCAAATTAAAAGGTTGCGGAACACATATGGAACGGATAGGGTCCGTTCATGATTTGTTTTGGTGGCTGATTCCGCGAATGGTTGGGAGCGGCGGTCATCTCGGCTCGTGAGCGAACGCAGCGAGCACCCGGGGAGGCGTTTCGATATGTTGACGCGCAAACAGTATGAGTTGCTCCGTTTCATCCACGAACGGCTGAAGGAAGCGGGCGTGCCCCCCTCCTTCGACGAGATGAAGGAGGCGCTCGACCTGCGGTCCAAATCGGGTATTCACCGGCTGATCACCGCCCTGGAGGAACGGGGCTTCATCCGCCGTCTGCCCAATCGGGCGCGCGCCATCGAAGTGATCAAGCTGCCCGAATCGGTCGGCCACGGCGTCTCGGGCGGACGGGCCCGCGGCTTTGTTCCGAACGTCATCGAGGGCAATCTGGGGCGCGTAAGGGCGGCGGGTCCCGATGACGACAACAGCCGTCCGATCGCGGTTCCGGTCATGGGCCGGATCGCCGCCGGCACGCCCATCGAGGCGATCCAGAGCAAGAGCAGCGTCATCAACATGCCGCCCGATCTTCTGTCGGCGGGCGAGCACTTTGCGCTCGAGGTGCGCGGCGATTCGATGATCGACGCCGGTATTCTCGACGGCGATATCGCGGTCATCAAGAAGGCCGAGCTTGCCGATACCGGCGACATTGTCGTCGCGCTGATCGACGAAGAGGAAGCGACACTGAAGCGCTTTCGGCGGCGCGGCGCCTCGATTGCGCTCGAGCCGGCAAATACCTCTTACGAGGTCCGCATCCTGCCCCCGAACCGCGTGCGCATCCAGGGCAAGCTCGTCGGGCTGTTCCGCCGGTATTGAGCCACCCGGAGATTATTGCTCCGCATCGATGTCGGGTGCGGGGGGTGTTGCATCGGCGGGCTCCGATGCTGGCGCAGGGGTCGTACGGACGGCACGCGTCACGGGCGCTGGGGCCCATGGTCGATCCTCGCCTTCGGGGCGCGCCGAGACGCGCTCGAAGCCGCCGTTGCGCCAGGTGAGCGCGGTCGCACCGCGTGGCCGCAGGATGTTGCGATCAATGACCAGGGCGGCGCATCCGGACGGCGTCGGACGCGTCGTCACCACCACTGCGGCACGGGCGCAATCGTCGGCAAGCGCCCCAGGCGTCCGCGCCACGGCAACGGTGGCGCCATCGGCCAGACGTGCCACGCACCCATCCGTATCACAGGCGAAGCCGGCCTTCACGCTCGCGTCCGTTGGGGTGCGGTCGTCCCCATCGGCGGCAAGCCACTCCCGGACGTAAATCGTATCGCTGCCGAACTTTGCGGCTGCGAGCCGGCTGTCGGCGCCGCGCACGGCGACGACGTCCCCTCCCCCCGAAATCAGAATGTCGGGCCGTGTTGCCATCAGCGCGGCGGCGATCGCGAGGCCGGCAAACGCCGCACCGGCGAACCGCAGCGGGCTTCGCAACAGGCACAGCACGAGCAGCCCCGCGGTCGCGAGCAGCATCGCGCCGACCCCGAAGGCCGAAATCCGCCCGACCGCGCCCGGCAAATGCGCGACCCACAGGGCGACCATGATCATCCAGTCAATGCCGAGGCCCATCAGACGCCACAGCGGCGCATCGAAGCCGAACGGCATGGCGAGGAGTGCCAGCAGCCCCGCCGGCATCGAGACCGCCGAAATCACCGGCATGGCAAAGAGGTTCGCGATCAGCCCATAGGGCGCCATGCGGTGGAAGTGGTAGGCGGCGTACGGCATGGTTGCGAGACCGGCAACGAGCGACGCCGTAATGAGGAGGATCACCTCCCGCACGCCCCACAACGCAAGCCGCGCTCCGAGGGACGTATCGCCACCGGCCGCAGCCCACGGGATACCGCGCTCATATGCGGCGATCAGCGCCAGCGTCGCGGCGAACGACATCTGGAAGCTCGGATGCACGACGGCTTCCGGCACCAGCAGCATCACCGCGAAGGCTGCGACGGCGATGGTGCGCATGGTCAGCGTCGCGCGATCGACCATCACACCGACGAGCACCACGGCCGCCATGATGTAGGAGCGCTGAGTCGCGACCTCGGCGCCCGACAGCACGAGATAGAAGGTCGCCGCCGCGAGTGCAGCGGCGGCGGCCCATTTCTTGATCGGATAGTGGAGCGCCAGCACGGGAACAAGGGCGAGCAGCGCGCGCACGAAGAAGAACACGACGCCGGCCACGAGCGCCATGTGGTATCCCGAGATCGACAGGACGTGCCCGACGCCCGAGATGAACATGGCGTCGAACACCGGCGCCGTAAGCGCGTCGCGCTTGCCGGTGATCAGCGCCGAGGCGATGGCACCGGTATCGCCCTTTAGGGACGCGCGGATGCGGCCATCAATCATATCGCGCAAGCCCTCGACCGCGGTCGCGAAGCGCAGGGCGAGCGAGGGAGGCGCGGGAGGCGCCTCGACGGTGATCCTGCCGGTGGCGAGGCCGGTCGCGCCGATGCCCTGGAAATAGAGGTCGCGGGCGAGATCGTAGCCGCCGGGACGAAACGGCGACGACGGCGGATTGATCCTCGCCTTGAGCGCGACGAAAGTGCCGACGGCAGGCGCCGTCCCCTTGCGAACAGAGATGCGGATGCGCTCGGGCTGCGCGCCCACGCGGCCCCCTTCCATGCTGGCCACATGCAGGACGATCCGGTCGCTGCGCTCGAGTTCTTCGCGACGCTCGACGAACCCTTTCAGGCTCACTCCGTAGGCGGGCGCCCGCAGCACCACATGATCGACCAGCCGACTCTTCACGGTCGCGGTTGCAAAGCCGGAGGCGATGGCCGCGGCGCCGAGCGCCAGCGGAAACGCCACCGGCCGCGCTCGTGCGAGCCAGGAGATCACGACGGCCATCGCGGCCGTTGCCGCCGCGACCCACCACACCGGTTCGCGTTCGGCGGTGAAGTAGAGAACGATGCCGAACCCAAAGCTGACGGGGAGCCACGGCATGAGCCGTCCCGGCGCCACGTCGACCGCGGCCCACCGACTGATCTGAGCAGCGATCGGCCCGGCGAACCGCGGCAGCGGAACGTGCCACGGCACCGCGACGCCGGCAGTTCCCGGCCACGTCCCGGCGCGACCTTGCGCTTTATGTTGATCCGCCATCGGCGTCCCCGCCCAGCGCGCCGATCTTATCGGACCTGGGCGGCGGCGTCAGCCCGTAGGGCGCAATAGCGTAGCGTATTGCGCCGCTGTGCCACTCGCACTGCCGTCGGCGGATTACGCTGCGCTAATCTAATCCGCCCTACGTGCTTCAGGGACGACAGGTGAAACGACTCAGCCTGCGCTCTGCACCTTGCCCCAGGTGTCGCGTAGCCCGACGGTACGGTTGAATACGAGCCGGTCGGGCGCTGAATCCTTGTCGCGATAGAAATAGCCCTGCCGCTCGAACTGGACCGGCGCGTCGGCGTTGTCGGCAGCAAGCGCCGGCTCGAGCTTGGCGTCGTGCAAGACTTCGACCGAGTCGGGATTGAGCGCGGCGGCGAGATTTGCTGGATCGGGGTCGGCGACGACGAACAGCTGATTGTAAAGCCTCACTTCGGCGGAGACCGCATCGGCAGCCGCGACCCAGTGGAGGGTCGCCTGCACCTTGCGGCCGTCCGGCGCGTTGCCGCCACGCGTCGCGGGATCATAGGTGCAGCGCAGCTCGACGACATCGCCGGCGGCGTTTTTGATCACCTCGCGGCAGGTGATGAAGTAGGCATAACGCAGCCGAACCTCGCGCCCCGGCGCGAGGCGGAAGAATTTCTTCGGCGGATTTTCCATGAAATCGTCGGCTTCGACGTAGAGCTCGCGGCCGAACCGCACCAGCCTGCGACCGGCAGCCGGATCGTCGGGGTGGTTGACCGCCTCCAGTTCTTCGGTCTGGCCTTCGGGATAATTCTCGATCACGACCTTGAGCGGGCGCAGCACCGCCATCCGGCGCAGCGCCGTCCGGTTCAGCACTTCGCGCACGGAAAAATCGAACATCGCCGGCTCGACGACGCTGTTCGATTTTGCGACGCCGGTGCGTCTCACGAATTCGCGCAGCGCTTCCGCCGGCACGCCACGGCGCCGCAATCCCGACAGCGTCGGCATCCGCGGATCGTCCCAGCCGCTGACGTGTCCACCGCGTACCAACGCCAGCAGCAGGCGCTTCGACATAACGGTGTTGCGCAGGTTCAGGCGCGCGAATTCGTACTGATGGGGATGGTGCGGCACCGGCAGATTGTCGAGGAACCAATCGTAGAGTGGACGATGGTCCTCAAACTCCAGCGTGCAGATCGAGTGGGTCACCCCCTCGATGGCGTCGGACTGGCCGTGGGCGAAGTCGTAGCTTGGATAGATGCACCATGCCGTGCCGGTGCGCGGATGGCTCGCATGCAGGATTCGGTAAAGGGTCGGATCGCGCAGGTTGATGTTGCCCGAGGTCATGTCGATCTTTGCCCGCAACACGCGCGCGCCGTTCGGAAACTCCCCGGCCCGCATACGGCGGAAGAGGTCGAGGTT
Organism: uncultured Alphaproteobacteria bacterium; assembly: GCA_963807015.1. GTDB lineage: Bacteria > Pseudomonadota > Alphaproteobacteria > Rhizobiales > Xanthobacteraceae > JAJPKK01. The sequence continues at coordinate 250,575 of CAWEAS010000001.1, forward strand.
TTCCTCCACGGTCCGATCGCGGAACGGGCTCGGCTTGCCCGGCTCCGTCAGAGTGCCGCGGTTCAAGCGCATTTCCTCATGCGTCTGGTCGTCGACGTAGGCTTTGCCTGCCTTGATCAGGTGCTCCGCCCATTCGTAGAGCTGATCGAAATAATCGGAGGCATAGTAGAGGTGGACGCCCCAATCGAAGCCGAGCCAGTGCACGTCGCGCTGGATCGCGTCGATGTACTCCTGCTCCTCCTTGGTCGGGTTGGTGTCGTCGAAGCGCAAATGGCAGCGCCCGTCGAACTCCTTCGCAATGCTGAAGTTGAGATAGATCGATTTGGCGTGGCCGATATGAAGATGACCGTTCGGCTCCGGCGGAAAGCGGGTGACAACTGTGCGCACCCGGCCTTCCGCGAGATCTGCCGCGACAATGTCGCGGATGAAGTCGCGGCCTGCTTCCGTGACGATGGTTTCGGCTGCCGTCATGATCGCCTGCCCATACACGAACGTTTTGCGAGCGTCCAATTTTGCCTGCTGCTCTAGCTATGGTACAGGGGCCAGCTAACAAGGGGCCACTATGACCGCTGTCGTTACCCGCTTTGCGCCCTCGCCGACGGGCTTCCTTCACATCGGCGGCGCGCGCACGGCGCTGTTCAACTGGCTCTATTCGCGCGGCCGCGGCGGCAAGATGCTGCTGCGGATCGAGGACACCGACCGCGAGCGTTCCACCAAGGCGGCGATCGACGCAATCCTCGACGGCCTCACCTGGCTCGGTATCGAGTGGGACGGTGAGGCGATCTACCAGTTCTCCCGGGCTGAGCGCCATCGCGAGATCGCCGAACAGCTGCTTGCCGCGGGACATGCCTATCGCTGTTACGCGTCACAGGCCGAGCTTGACGAGATGCGCGAGCAGGCGCGGCGCGAAGGCCGCTCCAAGCTCTACGACGGACGCTGGCGCGACCGCGACCCGTCGGAAGCGCCACCGGGCGTCAAGCCGGTGATCCGGCTGCGTGCGCCGACCACGGGCGAGACCGTGATCGAGGATCAGGTTCAGGGCCGCGTGGTCTGGCAGAACGAGAACCTCGACGATCTCGTGCTGCTGCGTTCGGACGGCACACCAACCTACATGCTGGCGGTGGTGGTGGACGACCACGACATGGGGATCACCCACATCATCCGCGGCGACGACCACCTCGCCAACGCCCCGCGGCAAGCCCAGATCTATAACGCGCTCGGCTGGAGCGTGCCGATCATGGCGCATATCCCGCTCCTCCATGGCGCCGACGGGGCCAAGCTCTCCAAGCGGCATGGGGCGCTCGGCATCGAGGCCTACCGGGCGATGGGATATCTGCCGGCGGCGCTGCGCAACTACCTCGTGCGCCTCGGCTGGGGCCATGGCGATCAGGAGATATTCACTACCGCGGAAATGATCGCGGCATTCGACCTGCCGCAGATCGGACGGGCGCCCGCCCGGGTCGACTTCGCTAAGCTCGAAAGCATCAACGGTCACTACATCCGTCACACCGGCGACGCCGACCTCCTCGCCGCGATCGAGCGGCTGTTGCCGCATATCGAAGGTGGTGCGGCGCTTGCGGCGAAATTCACCCCGGAGCTGCGGGCAAAGCTCCTCGCTGCCATGCCAGGATTGAAGGAGCGCGCCAAAACGCTGATCGAACTGATCGACAGCGCGCGCTTTCTTTTCGCCGACCGGCCGCTCGCCGTTGACGCCAAGGCACGGCAGCTCCTCAGTCCCGAGGCGCGGGTCATCATCGCCGAACTGCTGCCGGACCTCGACAAGGTCGATCCCTGGACCCCGGAAAACACCGAAAATACCGTTCGCGCCTTCGCCGAACGCAAGGAGATCAAGCTTGGGGCTGTCGCCCAGCCCCTGCGGGCGGCGCTGACCGGCCGGCCGACTTCTCCTGGAATCTTCGACGTGCTCCACGTGCTCGGCAAGCAGGAGAGCATTGCCCGCCTCGCCGATCAGGCTGCCTCCGCGAAGTAAATAGCATCCGGCGCCACGCTGCTCGCTGCGCAAAGACGCGGCCTTTGAACGCCGCCTATTGCAGCGCACCAACGGATGCGGTACGCCAAATTGAAGGGGTGCGCCTGCCGCCCGGACATCGCCGGTCGACGCGGAACCCGTCGGCCGCAGCATGCGGTAGCAATCTTATCCGAGGATCACGAGCATGGACGCGCGTTCCGGTGCCAACACCAAGAGCGGCACTTTAACCCTGGGCGACAAGAGCTACCCTTTCCCGGTCTATGAGGGCACCATCGGGCCGGACGTGATCGATATCTCGAAGCTCTACAATCACGCCGGCATCTTCACTTACGATCCCGGCTTCACCTCGACGGCGAGCTGCGAATCCAAGATCACCTATATCGACGGCGACGAGGGCATCCTGCTCTATCGCGGGTACCCGATCGAGCAGCTCGCCGAGCACGGCGATTTTCTCGAGACCTGCCACCTTCTGCTCTACGGCGAATTGCCGACCGCCGCGCAGAAGCACGATTTCGACTATCTCGTCACCCGTCACACGATGGTGCACGAGCAGATGAGCCGGTTCTTCCAGGGCTTCCGTCGCGACGCGCACCCGATGGCGGTGATGGTAGGGTCGGTCGGCGCACTGTCGGCGTTCTATCACGACTCCACCGACATCTCCGATCCGGTCCAGCGCGATATCGCCTCGATCCGCATGGTCGCCAAGCTGCCGACGCTTGCCGCGATGGCTTACAAGTATTCGGTCGGACAGCCGTTCATCTATCCGAAGAACGACCTCGACTATGCCTCGAACTTCCTGCGCATGTGCTACGCGGTGCCGTGCGAGGAATACCAGGTCAATCCGGTGCTCGCGCGGGCGATGGACCGTATCTTCATCCTTCATGCCGATCACGAGCAGAACGCTTCGACTTCGACGGTGCGTCTCTCGGGCTCTTCGGGCGCCAATCCGTTCGCATGCATCGCGGCGGGCTGCGCCTGCCTTTGGGGACCCGCTCACGGCGGCGCCAACGAGGCCGCGCTGAAGATGCTGGCGGAGATCGGCTCGGTTAGCCGCATCCCCGAGTTCATCAAGCGCGCCAAAGACAAAAACGACTCGTTCCGCCTGATGGGCTTCGGCCACAGAGTCTACAAGAACTACGATCCGCGCGCCAAGCTCATGCAGAAGACCTGCCACGAAGTGCTCGCCGAAATGGGGATCAAGGACGATCCGCTGCTCGACGTCGCACTCGAACTGGAGCGCATCGCGCTTCACGACGACTACTTCATCGAGAAGAAGCTCTATCCCAATATCGATTTCTATTCGGGCATCACGCTCAAGGCGATGGGCTTTCCGACCACGATGTTCACCGTGCTGTTCGCTGTCGCGCGGACCGTCGGCTGGATCGCGCAGTGGAAGGAGATGATCGAGGATCCGAGCCAGAAGATCGGCCGTCCGCGACAGCTCTACACTGGCGCGACGCGACGCGAATATCCGCCGATCTCGCGGCGGAAATGAAGCGACCTCAGCCTCGTAGAGTGCGCAAAGGCGGCCGCTGAAGACGCTACGATCACCCGGCCGCCGCGTCACCACGCGCCGCGCTTGAGCCCCGCGGTGACATAGCCCCACAACGTCGGGTGCGACCACAGACGCGAGGGCAGATCGACAGACTTGGGCTGCAGGCGCCCTTCGATTGCGTCGTTCGCAGCGCGCGCGATCAATGGCAAGGCGGCGGCAAGCTGCAGATAGGCGAACGTCGCATAGTTATCGTTCGACGCTGGCTTGAGCTTCGCCTGATAGAGCACCGCACCCGTATCGATGCCGGGGTCGACGAGATGCACGGTGACCCCAAAGTTCTCCATGTCATCCTCGACCTTCGCCCAATAGCCGCCGTGGATGCCCCGGTATTTCGGGGTGATGCCGTCGTGATAGTTGATGAACGGCACAGCAACGGCGGAAAGCACGTTGCGGCTGATGATCCGCGTGCCGACGACAAGGACGACCTTCGGCGCCAAGCGCTGGAGGAGTGCGATGCATTCGTCAGAGTTGACCGACGGCACCTCGATCAATTCGCAACCTTCGGGCCATCGCGGCTCGAGCCGCGCGTCATTCAATATCTCGGCAATCCGGCTCTGCGATGCAAGACGCAACAAGCGCGCCAGCGACATGAAGGCCAACTGTCCGGCGACATGGATGAGACCAAGCCGTGCAATCCGCCGACGCAGCAACAGGGCACGCGAAATGTTGGATTCAATGACGATCTTGAGATCAGGAAATTGCGCCGCAAGACTGCGCGCGGCGATGCGGCAGAGATCGCTGTCGATACCTAAAAGTATGACTTGTCCGGTCGCCATTGGGAACTCCAACGACTGACGCCTTAATAAGAAAGAATTGATTTTACGATAATTGAATTGCGTAAAATTCGCAGCAATTTCGAGCGGCCACGTAAGCCGCCTACCCGCAGCCTCTCATCGTCATCAAAGTATTTATCTCATACCCCCGAAAACTTATGCCGCATCCACGCGGCGGAAACCATTGAATAGCGCGGTCGCGGTGCCTGACATCAGCACTTTGACGTAGCGCGCGGCCTGGTACTCGCCATTGAGAGACAGCCGCGGCAACGCGGTCAAATGACCGCGGTGTTCAGGAAACAACACGCCCGGTCGCGTTGTCACGGCGGTCTTATAGCCGATTTCCGAAGCCAGACGGAATTCACGCGGACCAACGAGATCGCGCCCGCCATAGGGATATGCGAGGTGACGCACCGGCATCCCAAGCTCCGCTTCGAGCCGATCGCGGCTCTCCTTGAGCTCGCGGCGTGCCGCCTCGTCATCCCATTTGCCGAGCATCACATGATTGATGGTATGGGCTCCGATCGTCACTGTTGGATCGGCGGCAAGCTCGCGGATCTCGTCCCATGACATGCATAGCTCGTCGGCGCACGGAGTAATGTCGACGCCATACCGTGCCGCGAGCTCATCGACGAAGGCGTGAATTTCAGCTTCGGAGTCGCGGCCCCGCAGCCACCAATAGACGGTGTCGAAGGCTTCGCGCTTCTCCCCAGGAGTGACACAATCGATCTCGCGTTCCTTGCCGTCGATCGTAACCGTGATGTGCTTGCTTGTTGCAATCACCTGTTCGAGCGCAAGCCACCACAGCCTGCCCTGGCGATCGGGAAAGCTTGTCGGAACGTAGATGGTAAACGGCGCGCCATGACGCTTGAGAATAGGATAGGCAACAGCCTTGTTGTCGCGGTAGCCATCATCGAATGTGATGCAAACGAAACGACGAGCAAAATCGCGCTCGATGAGACGCCGATGCATCTCGTCAAGCGAGACGATGTCGATGTTCTGGCTCCGAAGCCAGATGATGGTCTCTTCCAGGAATTCCGGAGACACTTCGAGCAGGCGATTGGGCTGGAACGCATCAGACCGCGGCTCACGAACGTGATGCAGCATGAAGATTGCGCCGACGCCTTCAAAGAACGGCCGCAAGAGGAGATGGGCGCCGCTATAGTAGAGGGTGTCGAAACCAGTACGAATAATCGCGGATTTCATCGGCTGCTCCCGTTATCCACGGCGGGGGCGACTAGCGCGATATCAGGCTGCGCTCACCTAATTTTCAACGAGATCGTTGATTGTTGGTTAACTTTCGACACGCGAAATAGTGTGCGCCTGGCGGGCAACATCGATCACAATGGCAGCCGCGCGCGCGCTTGGAGCACCGCCCCCCACCTCCATGACCGAATCGAGCCGCTGAAATGCCTCGATTTGCCGCTGCCTCTCGGGCGTATCGCCGATAATCCCAGCCAAGGCATCGGCGAGATTTTCCGGCGTCGCCTGCCGTTGCAACAGCTCCGGCATGGCTTTATCGCCGAGGATCAGATTGGCGAGGCCGACCATCGATACCTGGATGGTCGCGCGCACGATCAGTTCCTCAATGAGAGCCACTCTGTAGGCGAGAACGGTTGGGACGCCCGCAAGCGCGAGTTCAAGAGTCACCGTGCCGGACGCGGCGAGCGCTGCGCGCGCACGGCGAAACTCCGCCCATTTTTGTTGTGGCTCGACGACAATGCGTGGCGCGATCGACCACCCTTCGGTCTCGCGCCTGATGCGGTCCGCAAGGTGGACGACCGTCGGCAGCACGAGCTCCATCGTGCCAATCCGCTCTTTTGCCAACGAAACCGCCGTCCCGAACACAGCGAGATGGCGCCTGACCTCGCCGGCGCGGCTTCCCGGCAGGACCAGAACGACCGGCGGGGATGACTCGCGCCGTGCCGCCTCCTCGGCATTCGGGCGCAACGTCGCCAACGCTTCCGTGAGCGGATGGCCGACATACGTGCAGGCGGGGCCACCGAGATGTCGATGCGCCTCCGGCTCGAACGGCAGCAACGCCATCACGTGATCCACGTAGCGGCGCATTGCCGGAGCCCGGCCGGGCCGCCACGCCCAGACTGTCGGTGATACATAATTGACGATCGGGATCGTCGGCGCCGCGGCGCGGATGCGTCGCGCGACCCGATGGGTGAAATCCGGACTGTCGATGATGACGACCGCATCTGGTCGCGTCGCGATCGCTGCGTTGGCTGCTTCGCGAATACGGCGCAGAATCAAGGGCAGTCGCGCCGGGATCGCAGTGAAACCGTTGACCGCGATGTCCTCCAGCGGAAACAGGCTGACCAGACCGCGCGACGCCATTGCGTGCCCGCCGATGCCAGTAAATTCAACGCTTGCCTCGCCACCCACCTTGCCTTCGATCGCGGTCATCAAGGCGGCACCGAGGCGATCGCCGGATTCCTCGCCGGCAATCAGAAAGATCGTGAGCGGGCGTCGCCCCTCCTCGGCCGATTTGATAGTGCGATCGGACCGACTGCGCTCGGTCAGCGCATCATTTCCGATCATGACCGCGCCTCGCGGTCGGGCCTTCCAACGACGAACACTCCAGCGCGGTCAGCCGCTTCGACGAGCTGCTGGGGTTCGGCCACGATGGTGGCGCCGGCGACGACGGCAACACCCGCGAGGCCGGCTGCCGCAATGCGCGCGATTGTGCCGGGTCCGATCGAAGGCAGATCGAACCGGCGATCCTGAGCGACCTTCGGTGCCTTGACCAGAACGCCGACACCCCGTGGCGAAGCGATCCGCCCGGAGTCGCGCAACGCCGCAACGCGTTCAAGCATCGCGTCCGTTCCCTCGGCGCCCTCAATTGCCAGCACGTGCCGGCGCGCGACCACAGCGGCTTGGCCGACATCGAACGGGCTTGTGGCGGCGAGCACGGCGAAGCCGCGATCGATGTCGTCATCGGCCTCGGCATCAGGCTGACGCTGTCCCATCGGCCCAAACGGCGCCGCGATTTCTGGCGCAACCTCATGGGCGCCGATGACGCGCAACCCACCGCTCTCGAACAATCGACCGACGCCGGACAACAGATGATCATCGCCGCCGCGGAACGAGCGGATGATCAGCGGCATGCGGCGCAACGTCCCCCAATCGAGCCGTAATTGTGTTATCGAGGGCCTGACCAAGGCACCAACCATGACCACGTCGCGGCAGCGCTCGGCGGCCGCAAGTCGGCAGAAGCGCCCGAACTGGCCGAGAGCGATCCAATGGTGCGGGTAAGCCTCGACCGCACGCGCATCGGCCCAGCCGCGCAACGGAAACAGCACGACCGGGCGACCCCGGCGGGATACGGCTGCCGCAACTGCAAACGGCACTGTGCCGCCCCCGCAAATGATCGCGAGCGGGCCATCACTTGCGATGGCGTCCGCTGCCGTCATGCGTCCTCGTCGCCGGCCGCGCTGGTGCTGACGCGGCGGATTGCGCTTGTCAGAGGCCGCTTGCCGCTGCGGATGAAGGCAACGACGCTGCCGACCAGCCGATCGCCGGCCGCCGTTTCCTCGACCTTCGCAAGCCGCTCGCTGAACACGCCTTCGCCATGGAACAGTTCCTGGTAGGCACGGCGCAGGCGATGAATATCGGCCTTGGCAAAGCCGCGACGGCGCAAGCCCACGACGTTGAGTCCCATGAGGTTCGCGAGAGGCCCTTGCGCCGTTCCCCACGGGATCACGTCGGCGCGAACGCCGCTCATTCCGACGATCATCGCGCCCTCCCCTAACCGACAGAACTGACGCACCGCCGCTTGTCCGCCGAGGAAGGTGTAATCGCCGACGCTGACGTGTCCTCCGAGGACGGCATTATTGGCGAACGTCACATGGTTGCCGACGCGGCAATCGTGGGCGACATGGGAGCCCGCCATGAGAAAGCAATGGTCGCCGATGACGGTCAAGCCGCCGTCGTCCTCGGTGCCGATATTTGCCGTGACGTTTTCGCGGATATCGCAATCGCTGCCGATCACAAGGCGCGTCTGACCGCCGCGATACTTCACCGATTGCGGGGGCGATCCCAGCGAGGCGAACGGATGGATGACGGAGCGGGCGCCGATGGTCGTGTGGCCAGCGAGGTGCACATGGGCGATCAGGCGGCAGCCGTCGCCGAGCGTGGCGTTGGGACCGACGATGCAATAGGGCCCGATCTCGACGCCGGCGCCGATCGTGGCACCGGCAGCGACGCGGGCGGACGGATCGATCGTGCTCATGCTCCGGCGCGCGATAACATTGCGCCGACCTCGGCCTCGGCGACATTCGTTCCGCGGACCTTCGCCTCGCCGCGGAACCACCACATGTTCCTGCGCTTGGCGATCTTCGTCATGTGATACTCGATGGTGTCGCCGGGAAGCACCGGCTTGCGGAACTTGGCCTTATCGATCGTCAAGAAATAGACCGCCGCCTCCTCGCGCTTCCAGCCGACGGAGTTGATGCATAGCACGCCTGCGGTCTGCGCCATCCCCTCGATCATCAACACACCCGGGAAGACGGGATTGTCCGGAAAATGGCCGATGAACTGCGGCTCGTTGATGGTGACGTTCTTCACGCCAATGCCGAATTCGTCGCCTTTGATGGAGGTGACGCGATCAATCATCAGGAAAGGATAACGGTGTGGAAGCAGCCGCATGACCGCCGCGATATCGGCCGTCTCAAGGGTGGTGGTAGTCATCTCGTCCATGTCTCGAACCTTTTAACGCGTCCTCCGATCGCTCCGTCTCGCCCACGAAAGGGCATCCCCCCGTCATCACGACCCGTCGTTGTCCCCGGCCCCCTGCTCGGCTTTGCCGGTCATGGATTTGTCCTCACCGCCCTGACGCGCCGCCAGCCGCTCCAACACGAACATTTCGCGCATCCATTGTCGCACCGGCTTCGCTGGCGTGCCGCCATAGCGCGCTCCCGGCGGAACGTCATAGCCGACTATTGACGTCGCTGCGATGTGAGCCCCCTCACCGATCGTCACGTGATTGTTCGTTCCGACCCTCGCACCGAGCACGACGAAATCCTCCAATGTCGTGCTGCCCGAGATCCCGACCTGAGCGACCACGACACAGTGTCGTCCGATTGCAACATTGTGTCCGATCTGTACCAGATTGTCGATTTTGGTGCCCTCGCCGATGACCGAATCGCGAATGCCGCCGCGGTCGATGGTGCTGCTGGCGCCGATCTCGACATCATCCTGGATGATGACGCGGCCGAGTTGCGGCACTTTGGTGTGACCTGCTCTTCCCATCGCATAACCGAAGCCATCCTGGCCGATCCGACAGCCGGGATGAATGATGACGCGATCGCCGATGAGGGCGTGAATGATCGAACTCAGCGAGCCGATGGAACACCGTCTCCCGATACGTACGTCCGGTCCGATTACCGCATTGGCACCAATAATAGTCTCGGCGCCGATTTCCGCTCCTGGCCCGACGACGGCACCCGGGTCGACCACGACCCCGCTCTCGAGGCGCGCTGTGGGGTGAATCGCTGCGCTCGCCGCAATCCCGTCTCCGCCAAACAGCGAGGCAGGGCGGAGCGAGTTTGGAAACAGCGCGCGAGCGACAGCAACAAAGGCGCGATAAGGCTCGCGTACCGTGAGTACGGCGAGGTGTGGCGGTGCCCGCTCGCGATGGCGCGGTGCGACGAGACACGCTCCGGCGTGCGTACGCCCGAGATCGTCGAAGAACTTTGCATTGTCGAGGAAGGCAAGATCGTGCGGACCGGCAGCATCGAGTGCGGCAATGTTGACAATCGCGCGATCAGGCGGCGCCGAGGGTCCGAGAGTGGCCCCAGTCAGCGCCGCAATCTCGGCGATGCTCAACGCTTTCGCGGCTTTGAAGAACTGCGGCGCGCTCATCGGAAATCACCTGAGTTGCAAGGCAAATTCGCCCAAACGACGACCGTGGGCGTCAGCACGCGCGTGAGCGACGCTCGGGCCTCACACCAATCCTCGGGCCGCCCTTTCTGAGCAGGACGGCAGAAGCTCAGAATTTGGTTCCGCCGCCAAACCTGAAGAACTGAACTTGGTCGTATGGTGTGCGTGAAAGCGCATAGGCAAAGTCAAACCGCAGCGGCCCGAATGGCGAATCCCAGATGACGCCCATGCCCGCAGACGCACGGAGCTTGTTCTCGTCGCCAACTGTCAAGGTTTCACCCGTCTGCGCCCAATAGGTTGGTCCGACATAATGCCACAACTGCCCCGCGTCAGCGAACCAAGCGAGTTTTATGCCGAAATCCTTCGGCGCGAAGAACAGCGGAGTTTGAAACTCGATCGACGCGCCCCAATAGAGTGAGCCGCCGAGTGCGTCGCCGCCGCGGATGCCGTAGGCGCCTAGTTCCCATTGGTATTCCGACAGGTCACGCGGACCGAACCCGCCAGGCGCAAATCCGCGCACGATATTCGGACCGCCCTGGAAGTGATCAAGCATGCGCAGACCTTCGCCGCCCCATCCGGTGGCGTAGCCACCCTGGAAACGCAACACGCCGATCAGATCGGGGAAAACCTCATTGTAGACATGAGAGTCGAAGGTGGACTTGATGTTACGGACATCGCCGCCAGCGCCTGCGATGTCCTGACGGAACTCGAGGAGTGTGCCGTTGGTCGGGGCACGGCCATTATCGAGGGTGTTGTAGCTCAGCGTATAACCGACCGCCGACACGAAAACCGGCCCTTGCGCGGCTTCCTTGCGTACGGCCAGCGAGGACTCGCCGTCCTGATAGCAATTCGTTTGCGCCGGCGAACCGGCCGCCGCCCACTGGGTTGCAAATCTCGAGAACTGATCAGGGGTTGGGAACGAGTTTACGAAATCGGGGCTGATGTCATTACAGTTGCGCAAATTCCACGGCAGCTGAATTGACTGGACGTAGCCGGTGTACCGCGCCTGCGCTCCGACGTTTTCCGAAATCGGGATACCAAATTTGATATCGCCTCCGTACATGTTGGACCCGTACGAAAAGTACTGGTTCGGCAATCTCTGGTTCCAGAAGAGATCCCACGCAAACGCGAGGCGTGTGTCCATGAAATAGGGCGTGACGGTGCCGATATTAACGCCCCGGGCATACTCGCCGTATTGCGCGGAGATTTTCCCCGACACGCCGGTGCCCATGAGATTGCGTTCGCTCACCGACACTTCCGCGATCGGGCCGTCCGCCGTCGAATAGCCGCCCGCAACAGAGAACTCGCCGGTCGACTGCTCTTCAAGATCGACGTTGAGGATGATTCGATCAGGCGCCGAACCCGGCTCCGTCGTGATCTTCACGTTCTTGAAGTAGCCGAGATTCTTGATGCGGCGCTCAGCGCGATCGACCAGGGCGCGGTTGTAGGGATCGCCCTCGACGATATCGAATTCCCGGCGGATGACGTAATCGCGCGTTCGCGTATTGCCCCTGAGATTGATGCGTTCGATATACGTATGCGGCCCTTCGTCGACGACGAAGGTCACGTTGACAAGATGAGTCGCAAAATCGCGGTCACCTCGCGGACGCACGACGGCAAACGGATAGCCCCGCCGCGCCACGTCGATCGTTGTGTCCTCCACCGACTTTTCGACCGCGTCCGCGTTGTAGATCTTGCCGCTTACGACGCGCAATCGCGAACGTAGGGTCTCGCCAGGAACATCATGAATGTTGGACTGGATGTTGACGGCACCGAAATGATACTGATCGCCCTCGTCGATCGTAAACGTAATGATGAATCCCCGCTGGTCGGGTATGTACTCGCCGAGGGCCGAAACGACGCGCACGTCGGCAAATCCGTTGTGCAGATAAAAACGTCGCAGCAGATCGCGATCGGCTTCAAGACGGTCAGCATCATAGATGTCGTTGGACTTGAGCCAACTCAGCCAGTTCGTCTCGCCGGTCTTGATCACATCCCGCAGACGATAGGTAGAGAAGAACCTGTTGCCGACGAAGATAATCTTGGCGACGCCGGTCTTGCCGCCTTCGTTGATTTCGAAGATGAGATCGACGCGTCCGTTGGGGAGTTCGATGACCTTCGGCTCGACACGCACGTCATAGCGGCCGGTGTGCTGATAGATCTCGATAATCCGCTGCACGTCGGATTGAACCATCGCGCGCGAAAAAGTACCGCGAGGCTTTGATTGAATTTCGGTAGCGAGTTGCTCGTCCTTCGCCTTGTGATTGCCCTCGAATGCAATTCGATTGATCACCGGGTTTTCGACGACGGTTACGAGGATGCGTCCAGCCCCGGGCGTGATGTGCACGTCCTGAAACAGGCCGGTGGCGTAGAGCGCCTTCAACCCGGCGTCGATTTTGGCGGCATCGAGCCGCTCCCCCGGCGGCACGTGAAAATACGACCGGATGGTGTCCGCCTCAACGCGGCGGTTGCCCTCCACGTCAACGCGAATGCCGCCGGTTTGAGCTTGAGCGACGCTGATGCCGGAGAAGCCCAAAGGAGCAATCCCCGCGCCGGCCAAACTCAAAAACACTACCGTGGCAACTACCCCCAGCCGCCCCAGCAACCACACTCTCAGTCCCATATGCGAATCGTCCTCATCCGGTTCGCATCCCCCCGTAATCCGATCTGAAGTATCCCTGACGCTTCTACAGGCTTTCCCACCTCCTGCAAGTCGAGGATAACCTCAAGATTTCGTTCAAATTTCGAGTGCTGCCCCGTCCACCAACCAGCCCCCGCTACGATCCAGGCCAGAACGGCCGCAGATCATTGAACGCAGCAAAGATCATCAACATTACGACGATTGCAAGGCCAATTCGGAATCCGACCTCCTGAGCACGCTCGGAAAGGGGTCGGCCGCGAATGGCTTCGATTGCATAGAACAAAAGGTGACCGCCATCCAGCAGCGGTACCGGAAACAGATTGAGCAGCCCAATCGACACTGACAGCAGGGCCGTAAAGTCCAGCAGCGGGCCAAAGCCAAGCTTTGCCACTTCGCCTGAAATTTGCGCGATCTTGATGGGGCCGCCGATCTGGTCGGCGGACTGGCGGCCAACCACAACGTCCCGCAGGTAGCCCATTGTCGTCGAGACAACAAACCACGTGCGATCAACGCCAAGCTTGACCGCCTCCAATGGCCCGACCCGTTCCGTCTTCACGTCACCCGGCTCATTTGAACGCGTGATACCGAGCATCCCCCGCTTGTCTTTCTCCGCCGGCGTCGCCTGAAGCGTGACCAAGCTGTTGCCGCGCTCAACCTCGATCGTCAGGGTCCGGCCGGGACTGAAATTCACGATTCGCTGGACGTCCCCAAAGCTCTCGATCTTGGTGCCGTCGATCTCGGTGATCAGGTCGCCGACCTGAAGGCCCGCTGCGGCGGCCGGACTGCCGGGCTCGACGACGGCGATGCGCGGAATCGCGGTGGTCTTACCATCCACCATGAACACGCCCGCAAAGATCGCGATGGCGAGGATGAAATTCGTGAGAGGGCCCGCGACGACCACGGCCGCCCGCGCACTGACCTTCTGACCAGGAAAAGTGAGTCGGCGCTCCTCCTCGGTCATCGCAGCGAGCGTCGACTCATCCGGCACGCTTGCCGCGTTTTCGTCGCCAAAAAACTTGACGTAGCCGCCGAGAGGTATGGCGGAGAGCTTCCAGCGAGTGCCGTGCCGATCGTAGAATCCAGCGAGTTCGGGGCCAAAACCGATCGAGAACACCAGGACCTTGATGCCGTAGGCACGGGCCACCAGGAAGTGGCCCAGTTCGTGGAAGAAGACGATGATCGTCAGAACGAAGAGAAAGGGGATGATCCAGCCGGTGTAGTTGCCGCCGAACGCGGCAAGACTCGTGAAAAAGTGGGACCCCATCTCAATGACCTCGCTTCAACCGGACGCGAAATATGTAAACGTTTACTGAATTGCTACCTTTGCGGCAATTTGCGGCAACAGGTGTTGGGCGAGTGATCTCGAATCTTGGTCAACGGCGATAGCCTCGCCTACATCGGCCGGCTCCCGTGTCAGCCCCCTGCCCTGTGCCGCCTCGATGGTCGCCTCCACGAGCGCGGCAATTCCGGCGAAACCAAGACGCCCGCCGATAAACTCATGTACTGCAATCTCATTTGCCGCATTAAGCACGGTCGGCGCCGCGCCCGCCGCGACCAGCGCTTCGCGCGCGAGCCGGAGCGCCGGGAACCGTACGACGTCCGGCGACTCGAAGGTTAACGTACCCATTTGCGCGAAAGTAAGACGCGCCGCTCCCGCCATGCGTTCCGGCCACGCCAGGCAATTGGCGATCGGCACTCGCATGTCCGGCGGCCCCAGTTGGGCGATGAGTGAGCCATCGCGGTATTCCACGATGCCATGCACGATCGATTGCGGATGCACGATGATATCGATCTGCTCGGACGGGAAGCCGAACAGATGATGAGCCTCGATAAGCTCAAGACCCTTGTTCATCATGGTCGCGGAGTTGATCGTAACTTTAGCCCCCATCGACCAATTGGGATGCTTAAGCGCCTGCTTCACGGTGGCGTTGCGCATCTCGGCGGCCGAGGCGGTGCGGAACGGTCCGCCCGACGCGGTGAGAATGATGCGGCTCACATCCTCGCGCCGACCCGCTGACAAGGCTTGGAAAATGGCGTTGTGCTCGGAATCGACGGGCAACACCACCGCGCCGCACTCGGCCGCGCGACGCATGAACAGCGCGCCCGCGCACACGAGACATTCCTTGTTGGCGAGAGCGACAGTTGCGCCGCGCTCTACCGCCATCATGGTCGGGCGCAAGCCCGCGGCCCCGGTGATGGCAGCCATCACCCAATCGGCCGGGCGCTGCGCTGCCTCGGCGACGGCGCTCTCGCCTGCCGCCGCTTCGATGCCGGAGCGAGCCAACGCGTCCTTGAGTTCGCCGTACGAGGCCGTGTCCGCGACCACCGCCACGCGCGCGCCGACCTCGCGGGCAAGTTTCGCGAGCGCACTCGCGTTGCGCTGCGCCGTCACGGCCTCGACCCGAAACCGGTCGCGCTCCATGCGCAGGAGATCGATGGTGCTCGTTCCGATGGAACCGGTCGCGCCGAGGAGGCTAACGGTCAGTTCACGCGCGCGCGGAGCCTGTCCGACATGAGCAAGCGGAACGACTGTCATCGGATCACCAAATCCTTGTCACCACGACAACAAGCCGCGCGCGGAGGCCTCAACGCCTCCGCGTGCCAGCCCCAGCAATGCTGCCACGCCCGACGCCGCAATGAAACCATCCAATCGGTCCATCACACCGCCATGACCGGGAATCACATGGCTCGCGTCCTTGACTCCGAAGTGGCGCTTGACCGCCGATTCGAACAGGTCACCGCCCTGAGAAATGATCGAGAGCGCTAAAGCGACGACTGCAACCGGCATGAGTGGTCTAACCCCGGCACCGAGCATCACGGCAATCGCCGCAACGACCGCACCTACAGCGCCGCCGCATGCTCCCGACCAGGTCTTCTTAGGACTGATGCGCGGCGCGAGCTGGGGGCCGCCCGCCGCCCGCCCGACGAAATAGCCCAGGATGTCGGTCGACCACACCACGGCAAACAGGAAGATAATGGAAACAATCCCGAGTTCCTCGTCTCGGCGCAGCAGCACCGGGGCCAGCAGGGCGGTGCCTGCGTAGAGGACGCCGCTGCCTCCCCAAGCGCGACGGCCCCGACCGCACAATAGGCCCGCCGCCAGCGCGCCTACGACCAGCGCGAAGAGCGCCCCCGCGAACGAACCGAAGCCCGCCGCCACCGCGGCGAACGCAATTGCGATTGCGCCCGTAGCGAGGACGGCAGTCGCCGAACCCGCCACGATTGCGTTCCATTCCCAAAAAATGCCAAGCGCTGCAGCCATCCAGAACAGCGTGAATGGCCAGCCGCCGACGGCAACCGCACCGACCGCCAGCGCAGCAAGCACGATCGCCGAGGCGATGCGTTTGCCGAGTTCACCGCTATGTGGAGACTGCGCGGGATGCGGCTCCGTCACGACATCACGATCCGGTGCGCGCGACAAGTCCGCCGAAACGCCGCTCGCGCCGCCGGAATTCGGCGATTGCATGTTCGAGCGTGGCGCGATCGAAATCAGGCCAATAGGTCGGAACAAAAACAAGTTCGCTATAGGCCGACTGCCACATCAGGAAGTTGGACAGTCGCTGCTCACCGCTGGTGCGGATGATGAGATCGGGATCCGGCAAATCGGGAGCGTCGAGATGGCGGGCAAGCAGGTCTGCCGTGATATCGGTCGTGGCCAGCTTGCCTTGCTGCACGAGTTCGGCGACGCGTATCGCGGCCCGCGCGATCTCCTGGCGACCACCATAGTTGAAGGCGACAACCAGCAGCAGGCCATCGTTCTCCCGCGTCAGTTGCTCGGCCTCATCCAATAGTCGCCGGATCTCCGGGTCGAGCCCGTCGCGCTCGCCGATGATCCGCACACGGACATTGTTCTCGTGCAGCTCGACGAGGTCGTTGCGGATGAACCTGCGAAGCAGACCCATCAGGTCGCGAATCTCGGATGGGGGCCGCGACCAGTTCTCCGAGCTGAACGAGAAGATGGTCAGAATCGATATGCCCATTTCGCCGGCCGCGCGCACGGTTCGCCTCACGGCTTCGACGCCGCGACGATGGCCTTCGCTGCGCGGCAGCCCGCGCGCAGAGGCCCACCGGCCGTTGCCGTCCATGATAATGGCAACATGGCGCGGCGGCTCAAAGGCGGTGGCCGCCGTCTTGAGTTCAACTGTCATGGGCTCGGCGGTCTTGGACGCTGCCGCAACTTCCGCCATCCGGCTCTCCGATCGTGTTGCGCGGGTGCTCAAACCGTCATGATCTCTTTTTCTTTGCCGGCGAGCGTCTGGTCGATTTCGTGGACGATCTGGTCGGTGGACTTCTGGACTTCCTCCGACATGCGGGTGTGATCATCCTTGCTCACCTTACCGTCTTTTTCGAGTTTCTTCAGCATGTCGAGAGCATCGCGTCGGACATGACGGGCGGCCACGCGCGCCGATTCGGCGTATTTGTGCGCGACCTTGACCAGCTCCTTGCGGCGCTCCTCGTTGAGCTCGGGCACGCGTAGCCGAATCACCTGGCCCTCGCTTGACGGTGTTAGGCCGAGATTGGCGGCAAGAATCGCCTTCTCCACCGCATGAATCATCGATCTGTCCCAAACCTGAACACTGAGGAGCCGGGGCTCCGGAACACTGACGGTGGAAAGCTGATTGAGCGGCATGTGGGTGCCGTACGCCTCGACCTGCACGTGGTCGAGGAGCGTTGATGACGCGCGGCCCGTTCGCAGCCCGCCGAACTCCTGCTTCAACACTTGGATTGCGCCCTGCATGCGGCGCTTGATTTCATTCAGATCATATTTCTCGGTTGCCATATCGCGCCTCCCGAAGTCCGGCCCAACCGCGATCCTGGACAAGATTGCGTGGCCTTCTCTTCGTCGTGATGAGCGCTCTGACGCTCCTTCCAATACCCGTACCCGCGATCATCCGACGATCGCCCAAACCGCACCGGCCTTCCGCGTCGGAGATGCAGCACCGCCCACTCTTATTCGCCGACAATGGTGGCCCGCGCCGCTCCGCTCAGCACGGCTTTGATCGCGCCGGGCTCCAGGATCGAGAACACAATGATAGGCATACGGTTTTCGCGGGCAAGAGCAAACGCCGTCGCATCCATCACCTTGAGCTCCCGGGTGAACGCTTCCTGGTGGGTGAGCTTATCGTAGCGTTTGGCGGACGGATCCTTCTTGGGGTCAGCGGTATAGACGCCATCCACATTGGTGGCCTTGAGTACGGCATCGCACCCCATTTCCGCCGCCCGCAGCACGGCGGTCGTATCGGTCGTGAAAAACGGATTGCCGGTGCCGCCCGCAAACACGACCACGCGATTGTCGTCGAGGTGGCGCAGCGCGCGCGCCCGCTCATAAGTCTCGCAAACCTGCGGCATCGTGAGTGCCGACATGGTGCGCGCTGATGCGCCGGCGCGCTCGATGGCCGCTTCAAGCACGAGCGCATTCATCACGGTTGCCAGCATGCCCATGGCGTCGCCGGTCGGCCGGGACACGCCCTGCGCCGCCACCTCCACGCCGCGCAACACGTTGCCGCCACCGACGACCACGCCGATGGTCACGCCGAGCGCCCGTGCTGCCACGATGTCGGCGGCGTAGCTGTCGATCGTTGGCTGATGAATACCGAACGCTTCGGGACCGCTGAGCGCTTCGCCCGACAATTTGACGATCACCCGGCGGTAATTCGGCACTGAAGCCCCTTTGTCTGTCCCCGCGCGCATCAGGCCGGGCGCGCGGCCCGACCGTGCCAGCTTCAGGCCTTGCCGCCTGCAGCCGCGACCTCAGCCGCAAAATCGCTGTCCGGCCGCTCGATTCCCTCGCCGAGAGCATAGCGGACAAAGCCGGTCACCTTGATGGCGCCGCCGACCTTGCTCTCTACCGCTTTGAGCGCCTGGCCCACCGATTTTTCGGGATCGTGAATATAAGCTTGCTCCAGGAGGCAGACCTCCTTGTAGTAGGTCTTGAGACCCGACTCGACGATCTTTGAGATGACCGCCTCCGGCTTGCCTTGAGCGCGGAACTTGTCGGCCAGAATATCCTTTTCGCGCGCGACCGCCGCGGGATCGAGCCCGGAGGGATCGACGGCCTGAGGATTGGAGGCCGCGATATGCATCGCGACCTGGCGTCCGAGTGCCGCAAGCTCGTCCCTGCTGCCCGACGACTCGAGCGCAACGATGACGCCGATCTTGCCCAGTCCTTCCGACACCGAATTGTGCACGTAGCTGCCGACCGCGCCTGCCTTCACGGCGACGCTTGCCGCGCGACGCAGGGTCATGTTCTCGCCGATCGTTGCGATTGCCGAATTGATGGCATCATTGATGGTGACGTCACCGACCTTGTGGGCCTTGATCTTGTCGAGGTCGGTGCCAACCTCGAGTGCGACATCGGCGACCATGCGCACCAAGCCTTGGAACTGTTCGTTGCGGGCGACGAAATCGGTCTCTGCATTGACCTCTGCCACGACGCCCTTGAGCGGACCGACCGCGACGGCAATCAGGCCTTCGGCGGCAACACGGCCCGATTTCTTGGCCGCCTTGGAGAGGCCCTTCTTGCGAAGCCAGTCGACCGCACTCGTGATGTCGCCGCCAGTCTCGCCGAGGGCGGCCTTGCAATCCATCATGCCCGCGCCAGTCATGTCGCGGAGTTCTTTGACCATCTGTGCGGTTACGTTGGCCATGTGGCAATCCTGTTCATGAACGCAAATTCCCCTTCCGGGCTTCCGTGCCGGAAGGGTTGTCGAGGCGGCAACGCTTAACAGCCGCCCCTCGCACGCGCGGGCAGAACTACTCCACTACTCCGCGCCGAGTTCCTTGGCCTGGGCGATCCAGCCATCGACGCGGCCGGGCAGTCCCACTTCCTCGCCGACATTGTGGGCGGCGGTGGGGCCAAGGCCGGCAATCTGCCAATAATGGAAGATACCGAGGTCGTTCAACTTCTTCTCGATGGCAGGCGACACGCCGCTGAGTTTCTTGAGATCGTCGGCGACGCCACGCGGACCGGACAGCGCCTCGAACCCCAAACCTTCGGCTGGCTCAGCCGGTACTTCCTCGATCAACGGCGTCTCTTCGGCGCCGAGGTCGATGCCTGCTTCACCCTGACCGCGGGAAATGCCGTCGATCGCGGCTTTGGCGACGAGATCACAGTAGAGCGTGATCGCGCGGCCGGCGTCGTCGTTGCCCGGCACGACATAGGTGATGCCTTCGGGATTGCAGTTGGTATCGACCACCGCGGCGACCGGGATGTTGAGCCGGCGCGCCTCTTTGATGGCAATGTCTTCCTTGTTGGTGTCGATCACGAACACGAGGTCGGGAAGGCCACCCATGTCCCTGATGCCGCCCAGCGCGCGATCAAGCTTATCGCGCTCGCGCGTCAGGGTGAGGCGCTCCTTCTTGGTGTAGCCTTGGGCTTCACCGGCGGAGAGAATTTCGTCGAGCTTGCGCAGCCGCTTGATGGACTCGGAAATGGTCTTCCAGTTGGTGAGCGTGCCGCCGAGCCAGCGCGAATTGACATAGTATTGCGCCGACCGCTTGGCGGCCTGGGAGATCGCATCCTGAGCCTGGCGCTTGGTTCCGACGAAAAGGATACGGCCGCCTTTCGCAACCGTGTCGCTCACAGCCTCGAGCGCCCGATGCAGCATCGGCACGGTCTGCGCCAGATCGATGATGTGGATGTTGTTGCGGGCGCCGAAGATGTATTCGCGCATCTTCGGGTTCCAGCGATGGGATTGATGACCGAAATGGACGCCAGCCTCCAACAGCTGGCGCATCGAGTAATCGGGCAGCGCCATTGATAGTCTCCGGTTGTTCCGCCGCGGAGCGAGTGAGCGCGACAGCGACCTCGGTCGCCGATCGGCCACCGGACCAGTCCCCAAGGCTTGCAGCCGAGAGAGCTTCCGCGTGTGAGATGGGCCGGCATATAACGACTAACCTCGCGGAACGCAAGGCAAAGGCGCCCGCGAAAATGGTTGTCCCTGCGGATGCAGGACCCGGCGGTCACGGCAACCCGTCAGGTTGCCGGAGGTCATGTAGAATGAAACCTGCAAACGATGATCAGGGGAGGATACTCATGAGCTTCGTAGCCCGGCTAGAGCAGATTCACGGTAACTGGCGATATCCTGCATTGGCGAAATAATTTGAGCATTCGTTTGCGGAGAAGGCAGAGAGGCTTTTGCCCATCGTAGTCCAAAGCGCCTCGACGGTGCGGGGCGCGGCAGTCCGCAGGAGCGTTTTGAGCTTGGCGAAGGCGTTCTCGATTGGGTTGAGGTCAGGCGAGTAGGGCGGCAGGTAGCTTAGGCTGGCGCCACTCGCTTCGATCGCTTCCTTGACGCCGGCGACTTTGTGGCTGGCGAGGTTGTCCATGACGACGACGTCGCCCGGTGCAAGTGTCGGAGCCAGGAATTGCTCGACATAGGCAAGAAAGACGGCGCCGTCCATAGCGCCGTCGATCACCAGCGGAGCGGTTATCTCGTTCTGACGCAGGGCGGCAACGAAGGTTGATGTCTTCCAGTGGCCGTGGGGAACGCTGGCGATGACACGCTCGCCGCGGCGTGCTCTGCCGTAGCGCCGTGTCATGTTGGTGGTCGCCCAGGTCTCGTCGATGAAGACGAGGCGGGCTGCATTCATAGCCGGCTGCTCTCGCCGCCACGTCGCGCGGGCTTCGGCAATGTCGGGGCGCGCCTGTTCGGCCGCGTGATGCGTCTTTTTTTGAGCGTCAACCCAAGCCGATGCAACGTATTCCACATGCCGCCTTGGCTCACCGAGATGCCGTGCTTCGTCAACACCCAGGCACGCAATTCATCAAGTGTCGCATCGGGCTGCGATGAGACCTGGTCGCGGATCGCCTGATGATGCGGCTCAAGTTTCCATGCCAGATGACACCGTTGCGGCCGAGCAGTGGTCTCGCCGGTGGCACGTCGCCGGCCCAAGGCTTTGTAGATGTACGACACGCTGACCCGAAACAACGGCGCGGCCTGGTAAACCGGCGTGCCAGCGTCGACCGCAGCCAGCACACGTTCGCGCAAATCCTGCGAATAAGACTGTCCCCTTCGCCAGCTCATCGAATCCCCCAGCCATCAAAAGCTGGAAGCCCATGAATCACAGAACCGCGGCCAGGGGAATCCCGTCCCGATTCCAGTCAACGTGAGGATGCTCTAACGATTGGTGTATCGGCAATAATGGCGCTCACTATGCCTGCGCGGCCCGAAGGTGTGTTGATGGTACGCGAAGTCTCCGTCGATATGGCACATGCCATGGTTCAGGCCGCACTTGAGCGTTGCCGCAAAGACAAATTCAAGGTGTCGATCGCCGTCGTCGGCCGCGACGGGCATCTCTTAGCTTTTCTGCGCGAGGATGGGGCCAATCAACACACCGTCGAACTCGCAACCCGCAAAGCCTATACCTCGCGGGTGTTTCGACAGACCAGTCGCGAATTTGCCCAGCGGCTCATCGACAATCCGCAATCCGCTGGACTCCGCGACACGACCGGCGTGATGGCCTCTATCGGCGGACTGCCTATCAAGGTGCACGACGAGGTTATCGGCGGCATTGGCGTCTCGGGCGCGCCCGGCGGCCAGAACGATGAGGCTTGTGCTCAGGCCGGACTCGATAAGGTGGCTGACTTGTTGAAGTAACGATCAGGTCTACAGCACCGCGCGCACATCGACGACGCCGGGCACGGCCTTGAGAGCACCGGCGATCTGCGGGCTGACCTTGTAGCGGCCGGGCAGCTTCACCTCGACCTCGGCACCGGCGCCGAGCATCACCACGAGGTTGACCTCGCCCGACTGTGGATCTCCCGCACTACCGCTCTTAGCCTTGCCGCCCGCCCCCCGCCCTTCCTTGCCGTCGAGGCGCTTCGCGACCGCATCGAGCGGGGCCGCGTCTCGAACGAAAATGCGCAGCCCCTTCTGGACCTTGGCGGCGGCGCGATCGAGCGGCTCGACCGTCTGGATGCGCGCCCGCACCTCCTCGCCCTGGGCCTCCGCCGTCACGTACATAAGGACCGGGCTGCCCGGCTCGAGCAGATCACGATATTGCTGCAAGCCCTCGGCAAAAATCACGGCTTCGAATTGGCCCGACGGATCGGACAGCCCGATGATTCCCATCTTGTTGCCGGTCTTGGTGCGCCGCTCTGCCCGCGACACGACGGTCGCGGCAATCTTACCGGCGGTGACGCCGGCCTTGACCTGTCGTGCGAAAGCCGCCCAGTGCGGTACCTGCATGCTCTTGAGAATGCCGGCGTAATCGTCGAGCGGATGGCCGGAGAGAAAAAATCCGATGGCATCGTATTCGCGCTGCAGCCGGTCCGCCGGCAGCCAACTCGGTGCGTCGGGGACCTTCATTTTCTCGGGTGCCGCTGGGCCACCGAACAATTCGGCCTGACCGCTTGCCGCGGCTTCGCTCGTGCGCTGGGCCGTGCCCAGCACCACGTCGACCGCCGCCGTCGCCCGCGCCCGATCACGCTCGATATCGTCGAAGGCGCCGGCCGCCGCGAGGCTTTCCAGCACCCGCTTGTTGACCGCGCGCGGATTCAACCGGCGGGAGAAATCGGAAAAATCGCGGAACGGCGCGGTGCGCGCGGCGACGATGCTTTCGACCGCCGCGCGCCCCACCCCTTTCACCGCGGCTAGCGCATAGCGGATGGTATTGCCCGCCACATCGAAGTCGGCCCCGGACCGGTTGATCGATGGCGGCTCTACCTCAATGCCGAGGCGCACCGCTTCGGCACGGAATTCAGCAAGCTTGTCGGTATTGCCCATGTCGAGTGTCATGGACGCCGCCAGGAACTCGACTGGATAGTTCGCCTTCATGTACGCGGTCTGATACGCCACGAGGGCGTAGGCTGCCGCGTGGCTCTTGTTGAAACCGTAGTCGGCAAATCGAGCCAGCAGCTCGAAGATCGCGTCGGCATGGCTGCGCTCGACGCCCCGTTCGACAGCACCCGAAACGAAGTCGTTGCGCTGCGCCTCCATTTCCTTCTTGATCTTCTTGCCCATGGCGCGGCGCAGAAGATCGGCCTGCCCCAGAGAATAACCCGCCAGAACTTGTGCGATTTGCATCACCTGCTCTTGGTAGATGATGACGCCGAAGGTTTCGCGCAGGATCGGCTCAAGCTTGGGATGAATGTAATCCGGCCGCTCGGCGCCCTGCTTGCGCGCGCAATAGGTCGGGATGTTTGCCATCGGGCCAGGACGATAGAGCGCGACCAGAGCGATGATGTCCTCGAAACGGTCGGGACGCATATCGACAAGTGCGCGACGCATGCCCGCACTTTCCACCTGGAACACCCCGACGGTCTCGCCCCGCGCCAACATCTCGTAGGTCTTGGCGTCGTCGAGAGGAATTCGAGAGAGGTCGAGGGCGATGCCGCGCGCGGCCGCGAGCTTCGCTGCGGTTTCAAGCACCGTGAGCGTCTTGAGGCCAAGAAAATCGAATTTGACGAGGCCGGCCTGCTCCACCCATTTCATATTGAACTGGGTCACCGGCATGTTGGACTTCGGATCGCGGTAGAGCGGGACGAGTTCGACGAGCGGCCGATCGCCGATGACGATGCCGGCCGCATGGGTCGATGCGTGGCGATAGAGCCCTTCGAGCTTCTCGGCGATCGCGAAAGCGCGTGCGACAATCGGCTCGCGGTCTCGCTCGGCTTGCAGGCGCGGCTCGTCCGCAATGGCGCGCGCGAGCGGCACAGGCGCCGCCGGGTTCTGCGGCACGAGCTTGCACAACTTATCGACCTGCCCGTAGGGCATTTCGAGCACGCGACCGACATCGCGCAGCACGCCACGCGCCTGCAGGCTGCCGAACGTGATGATTTGCGCCACCTGATCGCGGCCGTAGCGCTCCTGCACGTAGCGGATCACCTCATCGCGGCGGTTTTGGCAAAAATCGATGTCGAAGTCCGGCATCGAGACCCGTTCCGGATTGAGGAAGCGCTCGAACAGCAGCCCGAACCGGATCGGATCGAGATCGGTGATGGTCAGCGCGTAGGCGACGAGCGAGCCCGCGCCCGAACCGCGGCCAGGACCAACGGGGATGGCCTGCGACTTCCCCCATTGGATGAAATCCGCGACGATCAGGAAATAGCCCGGATATCTCATCCGCTCGATCACGGACAGTTCGAAGGCGAGCCGCTCGCGATATTGCTCCTCGGTATAGCCCGCGGCGGTGCCGTGAAATTCGATACGGCGGTTCAGCCCCTCTTCCGCCTGCCTGCGCAGCTCGGCTGCCTCGTCGAGCGCGCTCTCGTGAGCACGCGAGAAACGCGGGAGGATCGGTTTGCGGGAAATCGGCCGGAACGCGCATCGCCGGGCAACCTCGACCGTCGACGACAATGCCTCCGGCAGGTCCGAAAACAGCGCCAGCATCTCGGCGCGCGTCTTGAAGCGATGTTCGATGGTGAGGTGGCGCCGGTCAGCTTCGGCTAGGAGCCGCCCCTCGGCAATGCAGAGCAACGCGTCGTGGGCCTCGTAATCTGCCGCAGCCGCGAAATAGGACTCGTTCGCGGCGACGAGCGGCATGCCCTTGTCATAGGCCAGTTCGATCAGAGCCGGCTCAATGGCCCGCTCATCCGCGGTGCCGTGGCGTTGCAACTCCACATAGAGGCGATCGCCAAACAGCCGCAACAGCTCGTCGGCGCGGACAGCGGCCAAACTGGTCTGCCCGGCGACAATCGCGCGATCGAGCGGGCCATCAGGTCCGCCGGTCAGCACAATCAGGCCGTCCGCGTGGCCATCCAGCCACCCAAGCTTTACGTGGGCCGGCTCGGCGTCGCTGTGGTCGAGAAAGGCGCGCGAATTGAGATGAAGCAGGTTGCGATAGCCGATCTCGCTCGCCGCCAGCAGCACGATCCGCGACAAGGTCGCCGCGGCTGACGGCCCAGGCGCGCGCGGCTGGCGGTCGCCCTCCTCCCAATCAACGGACAGCGTGCAGCCCACGATCGGCTGAATGCCGGCGCCCGCCATCTTGTCGGAGAATTCCAGCGCCCCGAACATGTTGTTCGTATCTGTAAGCGCCAGCGCCGCCTGGCGATCGGCCTTGGCGAGTTCTGCAAGGCGCGCAATCGGGAGCGCCCCCTCAAGCAGCGAATAGGCAGAGTGCAGATGAAGGTGGACGAAGCCCAAAGCCATCAGAAATCATCCAGTTCGGCAGCAATCCCAATCGCTGCGCCGCGGCGAATCGCGCGGCGCACGATGGTGCAAACCCGGCGTCGGCCTGTCCACCGGTGCCGGCCATAACGCCCCCGCAATGCACAGCCGCCGTTACCGTCCATCACCACATCGACAGCACCTGGGCCCACACCGCGATCATGCCGATGAACAGCGTAATTGACGCCAATGCGGCAGCTTCTTCCATGAAAGCGCGAAACATGTCCTGCCCTCCTATCTTAGAACATACATCGAACGTAAGGCGAACATATTTCATGATATGTTCTGCGTCAATTCGCGTTTGTCGCGAGCGCGCTTCGCGTTCTCGCGATGGTTAAGACGCTGAGAAACTTCGGAAAATCACCGCGCATTTCAAAGAAAATATCGAGTTCCATCTTAACGGAAGAGAGCGCCGCGGAATGTAGCGTCGCATGTGGTCGGATAACGTCTGAGCCCGACCTGCCAAGGCGGTCCCGGCATCGATATCGGCCGGGGCCGCTGTCATCTTGGCCATTACGCCATCTCTACGACCTTGCCGTCTCGCAACGTCACACGGCGATCCATCCGGTTCGCGATGTCCATGTTGTGGGTCGCGATGACCGCGGCAAGACCGGAGGCACGCACCAGCTGGGTCAGCGCGGAAAACACCCGCTCGGCGGTGCGCGGATCGAGGTTTCCGGTCGGCTCGTCGGCAAGCAGAACGCGCGGCCCGTTGGCTACGGCGCGCGCGATGGCAACGCGCTGCTGCTCGCCGCCCGAGAGTTCCGACGGCCGGTGGTCAAAGCGATCCTTGAGGCCAAGATAGCCGAGGAGATCGCGCGCCCGCGCATCAGCCTCGCGTCGCGACAGGCCGCGGATGAGCTGCGGCATCATCACGTTCTCGATCGCGGTGAATTCCGGCAGCAGATAGTGCGCCTGGTAGACGAACCCCATCTCGATGCGCCGCAGACGGGTGCGCGCAGCATCGCCGAGCTGCGAGGTCGCGGTCTCGCCCAAATAAACCTCGCCTGCGTCCTGGCGCTCGAGGAGGCCCGCGATATGCAGAAGGGTGGACTTGCCCGCACCTGACGGCGCGATCAGCGCAACCGATTGCCCCGACCATACGGCGAGCTCCGCGCCGTTGAGAATATCAAGGCGCGCGTCGCCCTGCCGGAAATGGCGCTCGATGCCTTTCAGGTAGATGGCGGGTGCGTCATCGGCCATCTCGATTACTCGCCGCGCAAGGCCTCGACGGGATCGAGCCGCGCCGCCCGCCACGACGGATAAAGCGTCGCGAGGAAAGAGAGCGTCAGCGCCAGCACGACCACTGCCACGGTCTCGCCTGTATCCATTTGCGCCGGCAGCCGTGACAGGAAGTAGAGTTCGGGAGGGAACAGATCCGTGTTGGTGAGCCAAGACAAGAACTGCCGGATTTGCTCGATATTCAGGCAGAACAGCGTACCGAGTATGAGCCCGCTCACCGTGCCGATGATGCCAATCGACGTGCCGGTAATCATGAAGACGCGCATGATCGCATATTGGGTCGCGCCCATGGTGCGCAGGATGGCAATGTTCTGGCCCTTGTCCTTCACGAGCATGATCAGCGCTGAGAGGATGCTGAGCGCCGCCACCAGCACGATCAGCGTCAGGATCAGAAACATGACGTTGCGTTCGACCTGAAGCGCGTTGAAGAAAGTCGCATTGCGTTGGTGCCAGTCGATCATGAAAATCGGGCGCTGCGCGGCGTCGGCGATCGGCTTACGGAAACGATCGACGCGGTCGGGATTGTCGACATAGACCTCGATCGCAGTCACATCGCCGTTGCGATTGAAATAGGCCTGCGCTTCCGGCAGCGGCATGAACACGAAAGCGGTGTCGTATTCGGACATGCCGATCTCGAAGATCGCTGCAACCTTGTAGGGCTTGATGCGCGGTGTCGTGCCCATGGGTGTCACCGCGCCGCGCGGCGACACGAGGGTGAGGTTATCGCCCGCCTGGACCGACAGTTGCTCGGCGAGCCTTCGGCCGATTGCGACGCCCTGCCCTTCATCGAAGCCGACAAGGGTACCTTGGCGGATGTTGCTCGCAATGGTTCCGAGCCGGGCGAAATCAGCGCCGCGGATGCCGCGCACCAGCACGCCGTTGGCATTGTATGGCGAGGAAGCGAGCGCCTGGCCCTCGACGACGGGTGCTGCAAGCCGGACACCCGGCACCATGGCGACGCGGGAGGACACAGCATCCCAGTCGGTGAGTGGCGAATTGAGCGGCTGCACCAGCAGATGGCCATTCAGCCCGAGAATCTTGTCGAGCAGCTCCTTGCGGAACCCATTCATCACCGCCATCACGATGATCAGAGCCATGACGCCGATGGTGAGGCTGAGGAATGAGATCGCCGCAATAAACGAAATAAACCCTTCGCGCCGCCGCGAACGCAGATAGCGCATCGACAGCAGCCACTCGAATCGGGCGAAAGGAGGCGTAGCGCTCGGCTGGGCCATTTCAGTTGTCCTAATCCAATTTCACCCGATTCTCGCGGTCGAACGCCACCAGATTCGCTCGCGGAGCGACACCGCACACAGATTCATGCGGTTCTTGCAGCGCCTTCATTCAGGCTTCAAGCGCGATGCCTCAGGGCGCGCCACTATGCCGCCACGCGGGCAACCGCCTGGTCTGGAGGCAACAATTCACGGCTGCCGTCGGCGCGCCGTTTGATTTCGACCTTGCCTTCCGCAAGCCCTTTCGGCCCGACCAGGATCTGCCACGGAATACCAATCAGATCGGCGGACGCGAATTTTGCGCCGGGCCGTTCTTCGAGATCGTTGTAGAGCACCTCGACATTGCGGGCGGTCAGTTCATGATAAAGGCTCTCGGAGGCTTTGTCGGTCGCGGCATCGCCCTGCTTGAGGTTGAGGATAATCGCCTTGAACGGCGCGACGGCCTCAGGCCATTTGATTCCGGCTTCGTCATGGAAGGCCTCGATGATTGCAGGAACCAGTCGCGTGGGCCCGATGCCGTAAGATCCCATTTGAACCGGGTGCTCGCTGCCATCGGGCCCTGTCACAACGGCACGCATCGGCATCGAATATTTCGTTCCGAAATGAAAGATGTGGCCGACCTCGATGCCGCGCGCCGACAGCCGGGCGGACGCCGGCAACACTTCGAAGGCGGCGGATTCGTGCTTTTCGGACGTCGCAGCATATCGCGAGGTCCAGAGATCGACGATCTTCTGAAGAGCTTCGACGTCATCGAAGTCGACGTCTTCGCCGGGGATCGGAAAGTCGAGATAGTCGCTGTGGCAGAACACCTCGCTCTCTCCAGTGTCGGCGAGGATGATGAATTCGTGGCTCAAATTGCCGCCGATCGGCCCGGTATCGGCGACCATCGGAATCGCCCGCAGTCCCATCCGTGCGAACGTGCGCAGATAAGCGACGAACATGCGATTGTAGGCGTGCTTGGAGCCGGCAAAGTCGAGGTCGAAGGAATAAGCATCCTTCATCAGGAACTCGCGCGAGCGCATGGTGCCGAAGCGCGGCCGCACCTCGTCGCGGAACTTCCATTGCAGGTGATAGAGATTCAGCGGCAAATCCTTGTAGGAGCGCACATAGGTGCGGAAGATCTCGGTGATCATCTCCTCATTGGTCGGCCCATAGAGCATGTCGCGCTCGTGGCGATCCTTGATGCGGAGCATCTCCTTGCCGTAGTCGTCATAGCGACCGCTTTCCCGCCACAGATCAGCCGACTGGATGGTCGGCATCAACATTTCGATTGCGCCTGATCGATCCTGCTCTTCGCGCACGATCTGGCAGACGTTCTTAAGCACGCGCAGCCCAAGCGGAAGAAACGCATAAATGCCGGCTGCTTCCTGGCGTACCATGCCTGCACGCAGCATCAGGCGGTGAGAAATGATTTCGGCTTCCTTGGGCGTTTCGCGCAGGATCGGCAGGAAATATCGAGACAGTCGCATGGGTTCCGCGCATTGATTCGAGTGATGGTCCGTACGTTCCAAGGTGAAACCGGAATGCTTTGCAAAACACAAGAGCGCCACGCGGCTAAACGTCGTTTCTCGTAATGGTTGTGTGCTCTGACTAGCTTTCGGAGTTGCCTGACCGCTCATGGTGCAGTGCACGACAAGCCTGATGACAATTTAGACCTTTTTGAGTAGATATAGCCGTGCCCGCCAATGTCGATGACATGCGTACCTCGGCGGGTCGGTCCAAGTCTGTGGGAGGAACAACCGACGGCGCGGTCCAACGCAGCCACTCCAGTCTACGAAACCACCCCTAAGCCCCATAAATTGCTGGAGATGATCGGATCTGGGACGTTGAAGCAGGGCATCGGCCCTGCTTTTTTTTGCCACGCGACCAGCGAATTCTAAAGTTGCACCAATTACGCATGGCTTAACATTGGGGCATTGCCCAACTTTCGGATGGGCGATCCCCCACGCACGATTCTTTCGCGTTGCACAAATCATGTGCAGTTGGCATCACGAGCTCGCCGGCAGAGCTGGCGGGAAATTTCTCCATGGGTGCGGAGTCCGCCATGCCCCGGCGTGGCCGGATAAAGTTTGCAGCCGTGAGGCGAAGACTTCGAAACTTGATTGCATTTGTTATTTTTCCAGCCATAAATTCGGGCAGGCTGATCCAAGACATTGCCGTTGCTTATTCCGGCCAAAAAAACAAGAAAAACTGATGATGCTGGAAAGTGCATGTGGGTGGCAACGCTAAAGGATTCGGCCCAACGGCTGGGATTCATTAGGGGGCCGCGCTCTTAACCATGTTCCAGACGAACCAAGTGCCGCTTCATCGCTTCGCGCTCGTCAACACCAGCAATCCCAATGAATTTCGCGACACGATCGTTCGAAAATTCGACGCGCGCAATTTCACGATCGGATCGAGCCTGCAAACATTCGAAGCATCCAGGAGCTATTTCGAGTTCGGCAATGTCGATCTCGTGTTCGGCACCTGCAACACTCCTTATGAGGTCTATTTTCCCGCCACCGACTTGGTGAAGCAGCACCTCGTTTTGCAAAACAGCGGCCGCACGCACTTCGGCGGCACTCAATTCGAAATCAGCCCGACGGAGACCGCTGTCATTCCGGCGGGCGCCGAGATGCTCCACCAGTACGGCGCGAACTTCGAACAGTTCATTTTCCGCGTCAAACCTTCGGCTTTGCAGGCAAAGTTGAGCGCGGTCGTAGGAATGCCGATTGCGCGGAATATCGAATTCGTAACACCGTCGCACTTCGCCAATCCCTCGTTGCAGCGACTGAAGCGCATGCTCGAGTTCATGGTCTATGAGTTCGAGCGCGACGATAACAAAATCCCACCGGCGGCAATTGCGGAGTTCGAACAACTTCTGATCGTGTCATTCCTGCTCGGCAATCAACACAATTTCACCGACCTCATGGCGCGAGAACAGCCGCGCCCGGCGCCGTGGCAGGTCCGGCTGGTCGAAGAGTACATCGACGCCAATTGGAATCATCCGATCACAGTGGAGGCGCTCGCGGTTGCCGCGGGTGCGAGCACGCGCAGCGTGTTCAAGGCTTTTCGCGAATCGCGCGAGTGTTCACCGATGGCTTTCGTGAAAAGTATCCGTCTCGGCCACGCGCGCCGGATGCTGCAACAGCCGAATCCGACCACCACCGTCGTCTCGGTGGCCTATGCGTGCGGCTTTCTCAATCCCGGACACTTCGCCCGCGACTATCGTCTCGCGTTCGGCGAGTTGCCGTCGATCACGCTCGCATCCTCGCGGCGTCGCCGGCATTAACGTTTGGGCATTTCGTTGAAACCGATACCCCTGACTATTCAAATCGCATTAATTTTGCATATACAACCGAGATTTCCGGTCGTCTAAAACACTTTAGGTGTTACCATGGCGCCGCGGAACGGCAGTCATGCAGCGCCTGCCGCATGGTCAACTCGTTTCGCAGATGCCGCCGATATCGCTGGTACCTGACGCATTCAGCACATTGGCAATGACTGATCTTCTTCAACGCGGTCCTCTTTATCGTCATCGCTTGGTTCACGGCGGCTCGCCGCAAGCGTTGCGTGACAGACTTATCAACGTCCTCGGCGCGAGCGAAGTCGACCTCGACGACGGCGTTGCCAATTTCGACACTACTCTCGCCTATCTGCGGCTCAAGCGTCTCGCGCTCGTGTTCAGCGACGTGAACGCTTCCATGCGGATAAAGCTTCCGGCTGTAGGAATGGTGAAGCAGCCGATTGCTTTGGGAGGACGTGGCACCGTCAGCTTCGGTGCGCTCGGCTTCGATGTCAGCCCGGACACGACCGGCGTCATTCCGGCCGGGGTGGAAATGATCCACGACAATGGGCCCGGGCTCGCGCAGTTCGTTCTTCGCATCGATGCTGCCGCGCTGCAGACCAAACTCAGCGCCGTCGTCGGCACGGCGATCGTCCGCAACATCGAGTTCGAAACCGCCGGGACGTTCGCAAATCCGGCGCTGCGCCGGTTGCGGCGGCTCCTTAATTTCATCGTCGACGAGCTTGACAGCGACGACGGCGAGGCGCCGCCAACGGCCCTCGACGAATACGAAGAAATGCTGTTGCTAACCTTCCTCATCGGCAATCGGCACAATTTTTCCACGCTGCTCGAACGGACGCCGCAAGCGCCAGCGCCATGGCAGGTGCGCTTGGTCGAGGAATACATCGACGCCAATTGGAATGCGCCGATCACCGTCGAGGCGCTCGCCGCGGTCACCGGGGGAAGCGCGCGCAGCATCTTCAAGGCCTTCAAGGAGGCCCGCGGGTCCACTCCCATGGCCTACGTCAAGAACGTACGGCTCGAACATGCACGACGGATGTTGCAGTCCGCCGAAGGCGATGCCTCCGTGATCCGCATTGCCTATACCTGCGGCTTCCTCAACTCCGGACATTTTGCCCGCGATTACCGCACGGCCTATGGCGAGCTGCCGTCCGCGACGCTCAACAAGGCACGCCGGGGGCGCTCCTGAGCGTCGGCGCTCAATCTACAGATTGACTCTGATCAGCCTGAGGTAACGTCGCCCCTTCGCAGCGATCAAGAATGCGGCCGATCCTTCCGATCACTGCGGCATGAGATTGGCGTCCTTCACCACTTGCCGCCACATCTTGAGCTCGACCTTGATGCGCTCGCCGAATTCCTCGGGCGTGTTGTCGACCAGGTAGAAGTCGAGCAACTCGAGGCGCTCCTTGATGTCCGGCTGCATGGTCAATGCGACGATCTTGCGGTGGAGCATGCGGACGATGTCCGGCGGCGTTCCCGCCGGCGCCAGCACGCCGACCCATTGATCGCCATCGAGAACGGGGTACCCGGCCTCGATCGAGGTCGGCACGTTGGGCAGCTTCTCGGACCGCGTTTTGCTGGTTACGGCAAGCGCCCGCAGATTGCCCGCCATCAGCTGCGGCATTGCCGGCGGCAGCGAGCTGATGCCGATCGGCACGTGACCCGCAACATTGGCGGCGACCGCGGGACCCGCCCCGCTGTAGGGCACGTAGATCATGTCGAGACCCTGCGAATGACGGAACCGCTCGAACATCAGGGTCGGCTGGGTGCCGACACCGCCTGACGCCCAGGTGTATTTTCCGGGGTTGGCTTTGATGAGCGCGACGAGTTCGGCGACGGTTGCGACCGGCAGTGACGGATGGATGATGATCGCGATCGCGGACGCGACCGGGATCGTGATCGGGGCGAAATCCTTGATCGGGTCGTAGGGCGCCTTGCCGGTGAACGCCGGCGTCGTCACGAACGCGCTGACGGTTACCAGGATGGTGTGGCCGTCCGGCGCCGCGCGCGCCGCCTGAGCGGTGCCGACATTGCCGCCGCCGCCGAGAATATTCTCCACATAGAATTGCTTGCCGAGTTGCTCCGAGAATCGCTGCGCCATCAACCGGGTGAACACATCGGTCGGGCCGCCGGGCCCGAACGGCACGATGAAGCGCACCGGCCGCGTGGGATAGGCATCGGCCCGCGCAATGTGCGGTGCCGCCAAGCTTGCACCGGCAGCTAATGCCAGATGCAGAAACCGGCGGCGCGGCAGCTTCGCCATCGTTCGCTCCCCGTCGTTCGCCTTTCGTCGGCAGCGCTTCTCGGAAAGCGCCGCGACCGCAATTTTCAAGCTAATGCTACACGAGTTGTCGGCCCGGAACAGGCTGACCATGGCCGCTTTTGGTGCGTCAGATTGCCGATCGCGACGCAACGAGGCGCAGTTCTTACGCCACCGCCGCCTGTTGCGTAGTAGGACCGTCGTCTTCCAGGGTGGTGCGGCGCAGATCGCGCACCTCGCTCGTCTCCTTGTAGCGGCGCGCGCGGTGCATGGTCGCGCGATTGTCCCACATCACGAGATCGAATGGCCGCCAAACGTGAACGTACACGAACTGCCGCTGGGTCGCGTGCTCGGCAAGGTCGCGGATGAAAGCGCGCGCTTCCGGCATCGGCCAGCCGACGATGCCGCCGATGTGCGACGACAGGAACAATGACTTGCGGCCGGTCGCCGGATTGGTGCGCACGAGCCGCTGCCGTACCGGCGCGAACTTCACGCGCTCTTCAGGCGTGAAACCAGTGAAGCCCAGTTGCCCGCGCGAGAAAATAAGCGAGTGCTCGGTGACGAGATCCTCGACCTCCGCCTTGGTCTCGTCGTCAAGCGCATCGTAGGCGCCGCGCATGTCGGCGAACTCGGTATTGCCGCCGGTCGACGGGATCACGCGCGCCGACAGCAGCGAATATTTCGCCGGCACTGCCTTGAAGGAGGAATCCGAATGCCACAGGCGATTGCCGAGATTGAAGGAGCGCCGGCGATCGTCGCGCGCCAGCAGCGCGTTGTCCTTGTCGAGATTGGAAATGTCGCTCATCTCGATGCTGAGCCGGCGCTGATCAAGCCGGGTCACGTTGTTGGATGTGTTGAGTTCGATCTTGCCGAGGCTTTTGGAAAACGCGATCTGCTCGTCGTCGCTGATGCGCTGATCGTGAAACACCAGCACCGCATGACGATCCATGCCGGCGTGGATCGCCGCGACGGCCATGGCATCAAGCGGCCGGCGCAGGTCGATGTCCTCGACCTCGCCGGCGAACGCGTTGGCGGTCGGCTTGATCCGCATCGGGCGTTGCGACCTCCCTGCCCCAGCGCCTCAATGCGCGAGCGGATCGGGCCGTAGTTGGAAATTCACCACCAGCGGGCTCGACAGCGTGGCCGCTGTCTTGCCGGGCGCGCCCGGCGCTGCCGCGTCGATGCCCTCGATGTGCATCGGCGTACGATTGCCTGATGTCACCCACAGGCCGCGGCCCTTCCAGCCGGCATTGACGTCGTCGATGCGGCCGTCGAGACCCTTGGCAAAGAAGCCCATGGGATACGGCACCCGCAGTTCGACGACACGCCCGCCGACCAGCGCATGGAGCGAGTCCGACTGATTGCCGGTCGCGATCGGCACATCGGCGCCGAGACCGAGGATGTTGTGCTGGTCGACCCACGTGTAATACGGATTTTCCTCGGCGCCGGAATCGCCCTGGAAACCGGGCCCGGGGATCGGATAGAAGGCAAAGCCCTCCGGGCATTTGTTGCCAAGTTCGGCGCCCGGTCCGTTGAGCGGGCCCTTGCATTTGCGGCGATCGAAGCTGCCGATATGGCCGGAATCGAGCGGCATCCACGCGACGCCGTCGCGATCGACATCCAGGCCGCGAATGCCGAAGCCTGGCATCGGAATCCGATAGATTTCCGCGAGCGCGGTTTCCGCCGGGTTCGATCCTGGTGCAAGGCGCAGGATGTAGCCGGGGTGTTCGAGGTTCGATCCCCAGATCGAGCCGTCGAGCGGGGACCAGGCAATGCCGTACATGGCGTAGGGAATGCGGGTGTCCTTGGCGTAATCGGCCGGGTGCCCGGGCTCGTTGTAGCCCTCATCCCGCTTGCCGTTGGCATTGGTGTCGACGATCATCGGCGTCCAGCCCTGCGCCCTCTCCTGATCGCCTGTCGCCCAGTAGAGTTTGGTGTTGATCCAGCCCACCACGGCGAGCGGGCCTTGCGTATTGTTGGAGAGCCACAGCGTGTTGTTGGCGTCCTCCGCGAAATTCAGGTGATGGGTGCCGAAGCAGGTGTTGATGTGGGAGAATTTTTTTGTATTCGGGTCCCACACTGTGACTTGCCGTGCGTTCTGCACGAAGCCGGCCGGCGTTCCGGCAAGCGGAAACAGCTGCGCCGAGCGCAACGAGGAGTCCTTCTTGCAGTAGTCCGGCGGGTTCTTGGGCGAACGCGTCTGTGCCGTGAAATAGACCCGGCCATCCTGGTCCATCATCGGGTTGTGGGCGTTGACCTGCGTGTTCCACACCTGCTCGGTGCCGAAATAAGCCGATGGCGCGAGCACCTGGTTCGCGAGGGCCGAGCTTGGCGTGTTTTCCGGATCGGCCACCGGGACCTTCATGGTGGTCTTGGTATTCTTGCGCGGATCGAGGATCGGCAGGTTGTCGGTTGAGAGTTCGGCCGCACCATAGATCAGGCCGTTGCCGTTGACGGTCGGATTGCGACGATCGGTGGTGATGAGATCGTGGAGATAGTGCTTGGGGTCCGACCAGTCGCGCACCGTGACGACGATATTGCGCTCGACCCCGACTGGACGAGCCGGCGTCGCGCTCGGCAACTCTCCCGCCTTGATGCGATCGGTCCAGTCGGCAAGCGCCGCGAGATGACCGCCATCGGGGGTTAGCATGGGCGCCATGAACCGCACCATGTCGCGGCCTGCGGGGCCCGACTGAATGCGGCGCGCCCAGGCGCTGATCGAATTGTCGAAGTGACCGAACGCTTCGGGGATGTAGCGCGTCGCGTAATTGCCGATCTGATGGCAATTGCCGCAGCCGTTGGTCTTGGCGGAATTGAGCCATTGATCCTGGGTCTTGAAGTTCACCCCGATGCCGTTGCCGTCGGCACCGGTGCCGGGGAAGCGGCTGCGGTCCGGAACGCGGATCATCGAGGCCCAGTAGATCGCCGGATAATATTGCGCGGCATCCGCAAGACTAGGCGCGATGACCGCGGCGAGGTTGAGCGTCTTGCCGGGCTCGGCCGTGGCCTTGGGCGAGTTGACGAGGCCGTAGCCGCGCACCCAGACCCGGTAGGTCGCCTTGGGCAGGTCGGGGATCACATACCGTCCGTAATCGTCGGTGACCGCCATCTTGGCGAAACGCGTACCGAGTTCGGTTGTCTCAGCCACCACCCAAACGCCTGCCTCCGGGCCGATGCGGCTCGTGACGACGCCGCCGATGTCGTCGCCGTCGATTGAGGGTGCGGCGACCGCGGCCGCCTGCTGCGCGCGCGTCTCGCAAGGCATGCCGAGCGCCAGCATCGCAAGTCCGAGCGCCGTACCGCCGTATAAAGCCTGCTTTATTTTCATCGTCGTCTCCTCGAACCTAAGATGTGAGGCAGCGGCGACCGCAACTTGAACCGGTGCGGCGGCTGTTTCCCCCTCGCGCCAAGCGCTTCGTTTGGCAGCAATTATAGTCGAGGCTGTCCGGCTTGCACTCGGAATTCGTACCCGCTTGGAATTCGTGCCGGAGGCGTTACAAGCAAAGCAAGGAAATGCGGCCGCCGTGCCGCCCAACAGGTGGAGGAGCAACGATGGGCTTGCGGAAGGGCGCGCGTGCACACACGAATGGCATCGTCGCGATTGTCGCATTGGGGCTGCTGACGTGGTGCGCTGGGATCGAGGCAACGCGCGCGGAGGGCAACACCGCGAAGGGCAAGCTCGCTTTCGAGCGGCAATGCATCGTCTGCCATACTGTCGAAAAAGATAGCCCGAACCGCTACGGCCCCAACCTCTTCGGCATCGTCGGCAAGAAGGCCGGCACCGCGCCAGGCTACAATTACACCAATGCCTTCAAGACGCGCGCCAACTGGGAATGGACCGATGACGGCCTCGGCGGCTGGATGATGTTTCCAAGCACCATGGTACCCGGCACCGCCATGGGCGTGTTCCAAGGCATCGCGGAGCGCGACCGCGACGACCTGCTCGCCTACCTCGCGACGCTGAAATAACGGAGCGCGGGCGTCCCGCCCGCATTCTTCTTTCAGCTTGCAAAAGAGTGCGGGCGGGACGCCCGCGCTCCCATGACTATCGGCCTATTGACGATCTCTGCGCGCCGCTGTCGACTGACGCATGGCGACCTCCAATCTGAAGCCGTGGCCCGAAACCGTCGCGCAGCTTGTCGATGTCGCGGCCGGGCGCGCGCCGGCCGAACTCGTCATTCGTGACGGCCGTTGGGTCAATGTCTATTCCGGCGAGATCATCCCGAACACCGACGTCGCGATCGCCGCGGGCCGATTCGCGCTCGTCGGCGCGGCTGGTCACACCATCGGACCCGCAACCACTGTCATCGATGCCGCCGGCCGCTATCTCGTGCCCGGCCTGTGCGATGGCCACATGCACGTCGAGAGCGGCATGGTCACGGCCACGGAGTTAGCCCGCGCCGTCATCCCCCACGGCACCACGAGCATGTTCGTCGACCCTCACGAGATCGGCAACGTGCTTGGACTTGCCGGCGTCCGGCTGATGCACGACGAGGCCGCGAGCCTCCCCATCAACATGTTCGTGCAGGTGCCGAGCTGCGTGCCGAGCGCGCCCGGGCTTGAGAATTCCGGCGCCGGCCTCGGCCCCGATGACGTACGCGAGGCCATGACCTGGCCCAACATCATCGGCCTTGGCGAGATGATGAACTTTCCGGGCGTCGCCAAGGCCGACCGCGCCATGCTGGGCGAGATCGCCGAAACGCGGCGCGCAGGCAAAACCGTCGGCGGACATTATGCCTCTCCCGATCTCGGTGTGCCGTTCCTCGCCTATGCGGCCGGCGGCGCCGCGGACGACCACGAGGGCACGACAACCGCGGACGCCATCGCGCGGGTGCGCCAGGGCATGCGCGCAATGCTGCGGCTCGGCTCCGCCTGGTACGATGTCGCTGCCCAGATCAAGGCCGTGACCGAACAAGGCCTCGATCCGCGCAACTTCATCCTCTGCACTGATGACAGTCATTCCGGCACGCTCGTCAACGACGGCC
Source organism: uncultured Alphaproteobacteria bacterium (assembly GCA_963807015.1). Classification (GTDB taxonomy): domain Bacteria; phylum Pseudomonadota; class Alphaproteobacteria; order Rhizobiales; family Xanthobacteraceae; genus JAJPKK01. The sequence goes on from CAWEAS010000001.1 coordinate 289,540, forward strand.
ACATGAACCGCGTGGTTCGCCACGCCATCGCCCAGGGGCTCAAGCCGATCGTCGCGATCCAGATGGCCACGATCAACACCGCCCAGCATTTTGGAATCGAGCGCGAACTGGGTGCGATCGCGCCCGGCCGCCGCGCCGACGTCGTGATCTCGTCCGATCTCGTGACGCTGCCGATTGAGATCGTGATCGCGCGCGGCCGCGTGCTGGCCCACGACGGCAAGCTTATTGAGGAGATCCCGCCCTACCCGTATCCGACGTCGGCACGCAACACCGTGCACCTAGGCCGCGCCGTGACGGCGCGCGACTTCGAAGTCCCTGCACCGGCCAGTGCTTCGTCCGTCAGCGTGAACGTCATCGGCGTGATCGAGAACCAGGCGCCGACCCACGCGCTGGTGCGACGCCTGCCCTGTCGCGACGGCATCATCGATGTCGATATCGCGAAAGACATCTGCCACATCGCGGTGGTTGAGCGTCATCGCGGTACCGGCACCGTCGCCAACGGCTTCGTATCGGGTTTCGGCTATCGCGTCCCGTGCGCGGTCGCATCGAGCGTCGCCCACGATAGCCACCACATCATCGCAGTCGGAACCTCGACGGAGGATATGGCGCGCGCCGTGAACCGGCTCGCCGAAATCGGCGGCGGCATCGTCGTGTTCCGGGAAGGACGCGAGCTTGCCCTCGTCGAACTGCCGATCGCCGGATTGATGTCGGATGAACGCGCCGAGATCGTCGCCGCCAAGGCGAGCCGCATGATCGCGGCGATGGGCGAGTGCGGCTGCCATCTCAACAACGCCTACATGCAGCACTCGCTGCTCGCGCTGGTCGTCATCCCGGAGCTGCGCATTTCCGACATCGGCCTCGTCGACGTGCGCAAGTTCGAGCGCATTCCCCTCCTCGCGACGTAGTGCCTACAGCAGGGCTCGCACGACGCCGTAGGCGGCGCCGAGAAAAATGCCGACGTCCACCAGCACGGTGAGCATTGCGCCCGGGCCGCGCGTCGTCGGGTCACGCAAGTACGAGACCGCGTAGATGATCCGGGCGACGATCCAGAGCAGCCCGCCCACGGCGGCGCCGACATCGCTAAGGACATAGGCGTAAACCCACATCGCGGGGACGACGAATACGAGCTGTTCGACCGTATTCATCTGCACGCGATAGGCGCGCTCGAAATGCTCGTTCCCGGTGACCGCCGGCGCTTTGACGCCGTATTTCGCCCGCGCTCTCCCCACAACTCCCGTCAAAACGAAATAAACGAGCAGCATCAGCAGCGTGACGCCTGCGGTGTAGTGATAAGTATGGACCATTGGTGAATCCCCCGCGCCAAGGCGACTATCTACACGCCGGGCAGAGGGTCAAGGTGGTCGATCAGCCTCGGTTGCGGCGCGGCAGCGTGTCGATCAAACTTGTAAGCCATGCGCCCCACCATACTCGATCCGTTATTTGCCCCGATCACGGCGTTGTCGGGCATCGGCGCCAGGGGCGAAAAGCTTTATCGCCGGCTGCTCGATCGCGACGACGGCGCGCGCGTTGTCGACCTCTTGTTTCACCTGCCGACCAGCGTGATCGACCGGCGCACCCGGCTCAAGCTTGCCGAGGTCAAGCCAGGCAGCGTCGCGACTGTCGAGGTTACGGTGGAAGGCATTCGCGCACCGCCGCCGCACCGGCCGAAGGCGCCATTCAACATCGACACCTGCGACGAGACCGGCACGCTGACGATCGCGTATTTCTCCACGCGCGCGGAATTCATTGCAAGCCACTTCAAGAAGGGCGCGCGCGTCTGCGTGTCCGGCACCGTCACCGTCTATGATGGCATGTTGCAGATGGTGCATCCCGATCGCGTCGTTGCCGATGTCGCGATGATGCCGGCGGTCGAACCGGTCTATCCACTGACCGGGGGGCTCACGGCGAACATGGTGCGCAAGGCCATGGTCGCCGCCCTGGGCACGGTGCCGCAGCTTCCCGAATGGTTGGATTGGACCGTGCGCGCCCACGAAGGCTGGCCGGACTTCGCCGAGGCGCTGCGGAGCCTGCACCGGCCCGCAGCACCCGAAGATGTGGCGCCGACGGGCAAGGCGTGGTCGCGGCTTGCCTTTGACGAGTTGTTCGCATTTCAACTCGAGCTCGCATTGGAACGGGCGCATCTGCGCCGACCCGGCGGTCCGCGGCCCGCTGCGGCGACGACACAGACGCCACGCCGCCTCCTCGACAAGCTCAAGGCCGCCCTGCCCTTCCGTTTCACCGCAAGCCAAGAGACGGCGATCGCGGCGATCGCCGACGATCTCAAGCGTCCGGACAGGATGCTGCGGCTCCTCCAGGGCGACGTTGGCTCGGGCAAGACCGTGGTCGCGCTGTTTGCATGCGCGGCGGCAATCGAGGCCGGCGGCCGAGGTGCCCAGGCTGCCATGATGGCGCCGACCGAAATTCTCGCACGCCAGCACTTCGCCACCGTCACGCCGCTCGCGGCTGCGGCGGGCCTCAGAGTAGCGATCCTCACCGGACGCGAGCGAGGTCCCGAGCGCGCCGAAATCCTCACCCGGCTCGCCGCGGGCGAGATCGACCTCCTGGTCGGCACCCACGCGCTGTTCTCCGAGGACGTAGCGTTCTACAATCTCGTCCTCGCGGTGATTGACGAGCAGCATCGCTTCGGCGTCGAGCAGCGTCTTGCGCTCGCGCGCAAGGGCAACGCGGTTGATCTCCTGGCCATGACCGCAACACCCATCCCGCGTACCCTCGTCCAGTCCTATTTCGGCGAAATGGACGTCTCCGAGCTGCGCGACAAGCCAGCCGGCCGCAAGCCAATCACGACGAGCGCGCTGCCGATCGAGCGCCGCGACGAGGTCATCGCCGCCGTCGGCCGGGCGATCTCACAGGGCCGACGGGTCTACTGGGTGTGCCCACGGGTTGCGGAGGACGAGGCGAGCGAACTCGCGGCGGCCGAAGCGCGTGCTGCGGAGCTGGCGACGATCTTCGGCGGTGCCGTCGATCTCGTGCATGGGCGGATGAAAAGCGCCGACAAAGATGCAGCGATGGCGCGCTTCGCCGCCGGCACGACGCAACTCCTCGTCTGCACGACCATCATCGAGGTCGGCGTCGATGTCCCCGCCGCGACCGTGATGGTGATCGAGCACGCCGAACAGTTCGGGCTTGCCCAACTTCATCAATTGCGCGGTCGTATCGGCCGGGGCGCGGAAAAATCGGCGTGTCTTCTTCTCTACCAGGGCCCGCTTGGCGAGACCGCCCGGGCACGGCTCGCGATTTTGCGTGAAACCGAAGACGGATTCCGGATCGCCGAGGAAGACCTGCGGCTCCGCGGCGAGGGCGAGTTGTTCGGCCAGCGCCAGAGCGGCGCGGGCTCCTTCCGTGTCGCCGATATCGCCGTGCACGGCGCGTTGGTTGCGCCGGCACGTGCCGAAGCGGCGGCTATTCTCGCGCGCAATCCTGGCCTTGAAGGTCAGAACGGCGAGGCGCTGCGCACCCTGCTCTACCTGTTCGAGCGCAGCGCCGCGATCAAGCTCGTTGATGCCAGATGATGGCGGCCAGGCTATGCCGTCGCCTCGGGACCGAAGCGATTGGGACCTGGTGTTCCGGCCTGGCAAAACCAAACGATCAGAATGATCGCCCCGACCAGCGGAATGAACCCCAGCAGCAGCCACCATCCCGTCCGGTCGATGTCGTGAAGGCGACGCACAGAAACCGCGATGCCCGGGAGCAATAGCGCTAGCGAAGAAAGCGGGTTGATCAGCGAGATACCGAGAGCGTAGTCGATCGCGTACGAGACAACGTTAACGATGACCGCGAACAGCACCCAAAACCAGTATGCGGATCGCAGAGATCGGCCATTGAAGTTCACGTAATTCTGGAAACCAGACTGTATCGCTTCAACGAAACTCATGATCGATCCCCCTCCTGATAAAGGCAATCACCCTATTACATTTTTCAATCTGTTGGAAAGCCAACGCCGAAAGCTGTTCGCTGTCCCTGCACAACAAAGCTTGCCCGTCGGAGCGGATGCGTCCGCGCCTGCTGCAATGCAACAGAGTGGAAAAACCTTACTCCGCCGCCACAGCCTGGATCTTCTCCGCATCCGCGCGGCGTGCAGCTTTGCGGCCCTGCACCCAGGCGTGTAGCCGGGCAAGATAGAGGTAGACGACGGGCGTCGTGTAGAGCGTCAGAACCTGGCTCACGGCGAGGCCGCCAACCATGGAGTAGCCAAGCGGCCTGCGTAGCTCGCTCCCGGTGCCGTGGCCGAACATCATGGGCAGGCCGGCGAGCAGCGCCGCCGCGGTCGTCATCAGGATTGGCCGGAAGCGCAACAGGCACGCTTCGCGGATCGCAGCGATCGGTGGCATGTTGCGCTCACGTTCGGCCACGATGGCGAAGTCCACCAGCATAATGCCGTTCTTCTTGACGATGCCGATCAGAAGAATGATGCCGATGATGCCGATCACCGACAGATCCATGTGGCCGAGATTAAGGGCAAGCAGCGCCCCGACCCCGGCGGACGGCAAAGTCGAGAGAATCGTCAGCGGATGGATGAAGCTCTCGTAGAGCATGCCGAGGATGATGTAGACGACGACGAGTGCGGCGGCGATCAGGGCGGGCTCGCTCGATAACGAGGTTTGGAACGCCTGGGCATTGCCCTGGAATGTGCCGATCACGGCATCGGGCATGCCGATTTCGCGCGCGGCCGCCGTTATCGCATCGACCGCTTCGCCGAGGGCAACGCCGGCGCGCAGGTTGAACGTCAAGGTCGCTGACGGGAACTGGCCCTGGTGATTGATCGAGAGCGCCCCGACTTTGTAGGTGTCGATGTCGACGAGCGCCGACAGCGGCACCGCAGCGCCGGTGATCGGCGATTTGATGTAGATGCGATCGAGCGCTTCGAGGCTTGTCTGCAGCTCGGGCAGAATTTCCAGAATGAGAAAATAAGTGTTGAGCTGCGTGAAATACTGCGTGATCTGACGCTGGCCGAAAGCGTCGTTAAGCGTGTCGTCGATCGCCTGCGCGGAAATGCCGAACCGTGACGCCTGGTCGCGATTGATGGTGACCTTGAGTTGCGGCGCGTTCGACAGAAGATCGGTGCCGACGTCGACGATCTCGGGCACGGTCTTCATCTTGTCGAGCATCTTGTTGGCCCACTCGCCGAGTTCGGCGAGATTGGGGTCCTGCAGCGTGTACTGGAAAGCGGCCCGGGCGATGCGGCCGCCGACCGTGATGTCCTGTGCCGGCTGGAGATAGACTGCGGCGCCGGTGATTTTCGCAAGCTGCGGCCGCAGGCGATCAATCACCTGCGAGGCGTCGAGGTCGCGCTCTTCGCGGGGCTTGAGCACGATGCTGAAGCGGCCGGTGTTCGCGGTCTGGGCGCCGAAGGTCGAGCCGATCTGCGAGCCGAGGCCTTCGACCGCCGGATCCTTCAAGATGACTTCGTCGATTTCGCGTTGGAGACGCCACATCTCCTGGGGCGAGATGTCCTGGGCGCCTTCCGATATGCCCGCGATGAGGCCGATGTCCTGGATCGGGAAGAAACCCTTCGGGATCTGGTACATCATGACGCCGGTCAGGGCCATGGTCGCAAAGAACACTCCGAGCGTAATCGCCTGATGGCGCAGCACCACGTCGAGCGTGCGCTGATAGAACAACAGCATGCCGTCGAACATGCTCTCGATGGCGCGGTAGACCCGTCCCGGAGCATGGGTCTCCGGCTGCATGAAGCGCGAGCACAGCATCGGCGCGAGCGTCAGCGACACCAGTGCCGACACGGCGATCGAGGCAGTGACGGTCAGCGCGAATTCGCGGAAGAGGCGGCCGATGATGCCGCCCATCAAGAGCAGCGGTATGAACACCGCGATCAGCGAAAAGCTGATCGACAGCACCGTAAATCCGATTTCGCGAGATCCGTTGAGCGCCGCCTCGAATGGCGCCTCGCCATCTTCCATGTGGCGGTGAATGTTTTCCACCACCACGATGGCGTCATCGACCACGAACCCGACCGAGATTGTGAGTGCCATCAGCGACAGGTTGTCGAGACTGAAGCCACACAGGTACATGGTCGCGAAAGAACCAAGCAGCGCCAGCGGCACGGTGATGCCAGGAATGAGCGTCGCCCAGAAGTTGCGGAGGAACAGCAGGATCACCAACACCACCAGGAAGATGGTCAGCAGCAGGGTGAACTCGACATCGAGCACCGAGGCGCGGATCGTCGTGGTGCGGTCCTGCAGGATCGAGATGTTGATGCCGGGGGGAATATTCCGGGTCAGACGCGGCAAGGTCTCCTTAATTTGATCGACAATGTCGATGACGTTGGCGCCCGGCTGTTTGTAGACCAGCAGAAGAATGCCGCGTTTGCCGTTCTGCCACGCGCCGATATAGCGATCGGATGCGCCGGGAACGGCCTGTCCGACATCGCGCACGCGAATGGGTCCACCGTTGCGATACGCGAGAATGATGTCGTTGAAGGGGTCGGCGTCGATGATCTGATCGTTCGCCGCAATCGTGAAACTCGTCCTGGGCGTGTTGACGGTGCCCTTCGCCGCGATCGTGGTCGTCGTGACGAGCGTCGAGCGAATATCCTCAAGCGAGAGCCCGCTCGAGGCGAGCTTCGCCGGATCGACCTGGATGCGGATGGCTGGGTGCTGCTCGCCGCCGATGAGCACTTGGGCGACGCCACGCACCTGGGAAATCTGCTGGGCGAGGAAGTTATCGGCGTAATCGTTGACCGTCGTGATCGGCAAGGTGTCCGACTGCGCCGCGAGAATAAGGATCGTGGAATCGGCCGGATTGACCTTCTTGTAGCTCGGCGGCGTCGACATCTGCTGCGGCAGATATCGCCCTGCCACCGTAATCGCGGCCTGCACGTCCTGGCCCGCGGAATCGATGTTGCGGTTGAGATCGAACTGAATGGTGATCGACGTCGCATTGAGCGCGCTCACCGAGGTGAGCTGAGCGACGCCGGGGATCTGGCCGAATTGCCGTTCAAGCGGAGCGGCGACAGAAGTTGCCATTGTCTCCGCGCTCGCGCCCTGCAGTGTCGCGCTCACCGAAATCGTCGGGAAATCCACTTGCGGCAGCGGCGCGACCGGCAAAAACGGCAGGGAGACAAGCCCAACGAAGCCGATGGCCGCCATCAGCAGCGAGGTTGCTACCGGACGGCGGATAAACGGCTCGGAGATATTCATTGTGGGTCCCGTTCGACGCGCGACGGCCGCAAAATCCGCCGTCGGAAACGCCTCTTGCGGACCGGCATCCTCCCGAATGCCCAGCCTATTGTTTCGTTGCAGAATGAACACTTTTACAGGTTCGGGCAATACCCGCTGAACCCGAGCTGCATAAATTTACGGCTATATCCGAGCAGTATCGAATCGCGGACGCGCGCCGGGGGCTGACGCCGCATCCCGTCAGTATCGGGCCACCGGTCTCGCCACAGTGCCGCCGCTACTCGACCTTCGCGGCACTCTGCGCGTTCGGCGCCAAGGGCGCCGCAAGCCGAGCCGCTTTCGCGGTCTCCGCGAGCGCGGCGAGCTTTTTGCGGGCGTCGTCGGAGCTCGGCTGGATGAGGCCCGCCGACATGATCAGTTTCGCGGCGGCTTCGACCGGAATGTCGAGTTCGATGATGGCGCTGCGCGCGACATAGAAGAAAAAGCCCGTGGTGGGGTTCGGGGTGCACGGCATGAACACCGATACATGCTCCTCTCGGCTCGGCAGCCGCGCAACGATGTCAGCGCTCGGCGGCTGCGAGAGGAAGACCAGCGACCACATGCCGGGTGCCGGGAATTCCACGAGCCCGACGGTGCGAAAGCTCGACCCGGATTCCGAGAACAAGGTCTCGAAGACCTGCTTGAGACCCTTGTAGATCGAACGCACCAGCGGCATGCGGTTGAGGAGATGCTCGCCCGCCTCGACAAGTTTGCGGCCGACGAGGTTCGCCGCGAAGAACCCGAGAAGCGTGATCGCCACGAACGCGATCACGAGACCGGTGCCCGGTATCTTCCAGGGCAGATAGGTTTCCGGGCGATATGCCACCGGCACGAACGGCCGCACCAAGTCATCCACCCACGTGATGAAGGCGGTGGTGAGCCAGACGGTGATCAACAGCGGCCCGGCCACGACGAGCCCGGTAAGGAAGTAATTGCGGATCCGTGCGCCGATGCTGTTGTGGTGCGCCGGCCGTTCAGGCGCCGGCATAACTGGCGTCGGCGACGGAGAACTTTCGCTTGAACTCATAAAGTCATTGCCAATATCGAGTGGCGTTGGTCCGGCCCCAATCCTGCGCGGATTATATGGCGTTCGTGGCTTCCCGCGCCACTCTGCGGCGCAAATGTCGCGGAGTCGTTACTCCACGGTAACCGATTTCGCCAGGTTGCGCGGCTGGTCAACATCGGTCCCCATGATGACGGCCGTATGATAGGCCATGAGTTGCACGGGGATAGCGTAGACGAGCGGGGTCACTGTCGCGGGAACCTCCGGCAACACCAGAGTTTGGAGCGCATTGACGGTCGCGGCGCGAGCACCGTGAGGATCGGTGACCAGGATGATGCGGCCGCCGCGCGCTGCAACCTCCTGCATGTTCGACGCGGTCTTTTCGAACACACGGTCAAACGGGGCGATCACGACGACCGGCATGGTTTCGTCGATGAGCGCGATCGGACCGTGCTTGAGTTCGCCGGCGGCGTAGCCTTCGGCGTGGATATAGGAGATTTCCTTGAGCTTGAGCGCACCTTCGAGCGCCAATGGAAAGCTCGTGCCACGGCCGAGATAGAGAACATCGCGACATTTGGCGAGATCGCGCGCCAGACGTTCGATTTGCGGCTCAAGGGTCAGCGCTTCGGCCATGTGGCGCGGCACCTCGGTGAGTGCGCGCACAAGCTTCTGCTCGTCTTCGTCGGATAAGACGCCGCGAGCGCGTCCGGCCGCGATGGCAAGACAGGCGAGCACGGCCAATTGGCAGGTGAAGGCCTTGGTCGAAGCAACACCGACCTCGGTTCCCGCGAGCGTCGGCATAACAAGGTCGCTCTCGCGGGCCATGGTCGAGGTCGGCACATTGACGATCGACATGACCCGTTGCTTGTGCTCGCGCGCGTAGTGAAGCGTCGCGAGCGTGTCTGCGGTCTCGCCGGATTGGGACACGAACAGCGCGAGGTTGCCGGGCGTCAGCGGCGCCTCGCGGTAGCGGAATTCGGAGGCGATATCGATCTCGACCGGGAGACGCGCGAAGCGCTCAAACCAATAGCGACCGATCAGCCCGGCGTAATAGGCCGTACCGCAGGCGGAGATCGCCAGCCGGTCGATGGTCCGGAAATCGAAAGGCATGGGCAGCACAACACGATTCGCGCCGAAATTCACGTAATGGGCGAGCGTGCGAGCCACCACCTCAGGCTGCTCGTGGATCTCCTTGGCCATGAAATGACGGTATTGGCCCTTGTCGACGACAAGGGACGAACCGCCGCTGCGGATCACCGGGCGCGTGACCATTTTGCCGGTCGAGTCGGTGATGACGGCTTTGCCGCGCCTGAGGACAACAACGTCGCCATCCTCGAGATAGGAAACCGATTCCGTGAATGGCGCGATGGCGATGGCGTCAGAGCCGAGATACATGTTCGTCCCATTGCCGTAGCCGACCGCGAGCGGCGAGCCGCGCCGCGCTCCGATCAGGAGATCGTCCTCGCCGGCGAACAGGAAAGCGAGGGCAAAGGCCCCGCGCAGCCGCGGCAGCGCCGCCGCCACCGCCTCGACCGGACCCTTTCCTTTGTTCATTTCGTGAGTAACGAGGTGGGCGATGACTTCGGTATCGGTTTCGGTGGCGAACTTGGCGCCGCCGGCCTCGAGGTCCGCCCGCAATTCGGAGAAATTCTCGATGATGCCGTTGTGCACGACTGCGACCCGGTCGGTCGCGTGCGGATGGGCGTTGACCTCCGTCGGCTTGCCGTGGGTGGCCCAGCGGGTATGGCCAATGCCGCTCAATCCGGCGAGAGGCTCGCTGGCGAGCCGCTTTTCAAGGTTCTTGAGCTTGCCCTGAGCGCGAAGGCGGGTCAGGTGACCGGCCTCCAGTGTGGCAACACCGGCGGAATCGTAGCCCCGATAAGCAAGCTGTCTCAGCGCCTCGATCATGCCCGGCGCAACCGGCTCGCTGCCTAGAATACCTATGATGCCGCACATCTCATCTTCCCCGGGGGTCGACGGCCCCGCCACCGCACCGTTTCGGTTTGGCCCCGCGTATATAGGAGTGCTCCAGCGCGCGCTTTGATATTTTACGCCTTTTGCTAAATTGCTTTCCAGCAAGCGCAGCCGCCACCAAGGTAGCCTTGCCTGTTACACTTATTTCTTAGCCGCGCTCAGTAACGCTTTGAGACGGGCAGCAAATCCGTCCTTGTTCGCTTGGCGGGCACGCCCGAACGCCAAGGCGTCGGCCGGCACCTCGCGCGTGATGACCGAGCCCGATGCCACGTAGGCGTCGTCGCCGATTTTGACCGGGGCAACGAGGGAGGAATTCGACCCGATGAAGGCGCGCGCCCCGATCTCGGTCCGGTGCTTGCCCGCTCCGTCATAGTTGCAGGTAATGGTCCCCGCGCCGATGTTGGCGCCCGCGCCGACGCTGGCGTCGCCGATATAGGCGAGATGATTGGCCTTGGCGCCGGCGGCGAGCCTCGCCTCTTTGACCTCGACAAAGTTACCGACATGCACGTCAGCTTCGAGGCGCGCCCCCGGTCGCAACCGCGCGAACGGCCCCACCCGGGCGCCGCGCCCAACGTGGGCGCCTTCAAGATGCGAGAACGAGCGGATTAACGCACCGTCGTCGACCGTTACGCCCGGCCCGAAGACGACGTAGGGCTCGATCGTCACGTCGCGGCCGAGCTTGGTGTCGGCACAGAGGTAGACGGTCTCAGGCGCCACCATCACGACGCCGGCCTCATGGGCCGCAGTTCGCAGCCGGCGCTGCAACACGGCTTCGGCCTCGGCAAGCTGGGCCTGGGTGTTTACGCCACGCACTTCGTCCTCCGTTGTTTCGAGCACCTGGGCCGAGAGCCCCATGGCGCGGGCAATTGCCACCGCGTCGGTGAGATAGAATTCGTGTTTGGCGTTGTCATCCCGAATACGGTCCAGGACCGGGAGGGCGGCCGCCCCCGACAGCGCCATGACCCCCGCATTACATAGAGTGACGGTCCGCTCCTCCGCGCTCGCGTCCTTTTCTTCCCGGATGCCGAGAAGACGGCCGTCCGCGTCAACGATCAGCCGTCCGTAGCCGGTCGGATCGGCCGGCCGAAAGCCGAGAACGGCAATGCCGGCACCGTCCGCAAGGGCAGCGCGCAGCCGCGCAAATGTGGCGCCGCTCACCAGCGGGGTGTCGGCAAATGCCACGAGCACATCATCCGCCCCTCGCGCCAAGGCAGGACGCGCGGCCAGTACCGCGTGGGCCGTCCCCCGGCGCTCGGCCTGGATGAAGATTTCTGCGTTTGGAGCCGCGGCCTTCACCACCTGCGCGATCGCCTCGTGACCCGGTCCGACCACGACGGCGACCCCTCCGCCCGCCGTGGTTGCGGCCTCAATTGCATGGCCGATCAAGGTCCGCCCGCCAATCGCGTGCAGCACCTTGGGCCGCGATGACCGCATGCGAGTACCTTCGCCGGCGGCCAGCACGATAGTGAGACAAGATCGGTCGGTCATTTCGCGCAAATCATGGGTTTCTGGTACCGTTCCGCGTATCTGATTCGGTGGGGCAGAGAATGCCGAGCCCTCCCCGGGCCGCATCGTTGGCAAGCAACGAGACCTTTTTCAATGGCCGCGTGTTCTTCAGGCTCTGCGCCTGGGCGTCCGCGGCGATGCTTGCGCTCGTCCTCGCGGTTGCCGCCGGCCGAACCGAACTCGGATCGCAACGGCTCCGCGCTGCCGTCAGCGCAATCTTCAGCGCACCGGATGAGCGCAACCCCGACCTGTCCCGGCAGATTGCAGCCCTTTCGGCGGGCGTCGAGAAGGAGATGCAGCGGCAGGCCGAGATGATCCGCGTGCTGGCCATGGAGCGGGGCGCGGCTGCCGAACGGGTCGCGGGCCTGGAGCGCCAGATCAACGAACTCGGCACGGCCTTGACCCGCACGACCGCGCGGCTCGAGGCGGACTTAAAGACGGCCCAGCAGGTTGCGGCCGCGGCAGCGTCCGCTGCCTCTGCCGCCAGAGTGCCGCTGCCGCGCGAGGAGGCGCCGCCCGCCACGGTCCTAGCGCGGACTTCGTCGGCGCGGGAACCGACTGGATCGCTCGTCCAGGCTGCGGCAGCAGCCCATGAGCCCCCGCCCTCGGCAACTGCGCCGCCGGCAAATACGCCCGCAGCGATTACGGCCGCGGCGCCGGCCCATACCGGGAGCATTTCAAGCACTCCGCCGGGCACCGAAGCAACCGGGCCCTCCGGGATGATGCGGCAATTTCCGACGCAACCGGGGTCGGGCGGGCATGTCGCCACCGCGCGCAGCCCGCTGTTCCCGTCCAATCCTTTGATGACGACGGGAATCTTCGAGAACCAGGTTGAGCCCGGCGCGATCTCGACCGAGTTCGGCGTCGATCTCGGTCCGGCCTCGACCATCGAAGCGCTGCGGACGCGTTGGAGCGAGATCAAGGCGAGTCAGTCGCCGTTGTTCGACAATTTAAGGCCTTTGGTCGTCCTCAAGGATGGCGGCCGATCAGGCCAACAGCTTCATCTGGTCGCCGGCCCCTTTGCCAATACCGCGGCCTCAACACGGCTGTGCGCCGTCCTGTCCGGTTCCGGCATAACCTGCCGCGCAAGCGTCTATGAGGGCCAGCATCTCCTGCCGCGCTAAGATTGCGCTATAGTCGTCGCGCAATGAGTTTCTCGATGGCCAACGACACACCCGATCCGCCTCCCGCCAACGAAACGCGGCTCTTTCGCCCCTCGCCGGCCGCGCTGAACTGGGTCATCGCCATTGGCCTCGGTGCCGTCGGCTATGCGATTTACCTGCGATACCTTATTGTCGAGAACGTAACCCTGGGGCTGGCCTGCGATACCGGGCTGAAGACCTGGGGATGTCTCAGCCGGACCGTGACGCTTGCGCTTTACGAGAATGAGGTCTTCGGCTGGGTCGCGCTGGGCGCGGCAGTGCTGGCCCTGATCCGCCCGAGTGTCACCCTCTTCACGATCGCACTCGTCGCAAGCGCGCTGGGCCTCGTCATTCACAATGCCGGGCTTGCCGGCATTGCGGCGGGGCTCCTCGTCATGTGCTTTGCACGTCCCGTAATCGCAGCAGAGTGAAAGCAAGCGCGACGAGCGTTGCAGCAAACCAGAGCGCCTCCCAATTGGCGAAGCTTTCGTTGAGAACGATGTAAGCCGCCGAACTCGCGAGGGCCGCGGCGGCCATCGTTTCGGCAGTTCCCCGCGGCCCCTGACCACGAACGCCCACGATCGAAGCGATCGCAAAGGGTATGATGGCGGCGGTCATCGGCGCAAAGGTCAGATCGCGATAGCGGGGGTCAAAGACGAGCCCAAGCGCCGCATCGACTGCAAGCACCGTCGTCAGGACGAGCGCGAGCCCGCAATACCAGGCAATCGCGCCCCCCAGCCTTCGTGCCCGTCCGAGGGTGCGGGCGAAGGGCGGCATCGCAACACCCGCGGCAAGGGCCGTGCTGACCGTGAGCGGCGCCGCAATAGCCGCGAGAACGTAGACCGCACCTAGGACTAAGCCCCCCAGCCCCAGACCTTCCATCGACGCGTTCTCGACCGTCCATGGCACCGTCACGCCCGCAACTACGCCGATGAGAAACAATCCCACCAGCACTTTCGGTGGCACCCGATCGCTTTTGGCGACCCCACTTCGGCGGGCCAAGGCGGCGCTCGCGAACGCCGTACCCGCGAGCAGGATCCCGCCCGCGAGCTGCCACCGCCACCATGGATGATCGGAGACCGGCTGCCCCCAGGCAAACTTCTGCACGCGCGGCCGGTTTGAAAACAATCCCCAATAGGCGCCCGCCGTCCCTTCAAAACGGCGTTTCCACGGCTGATCGAACCCTTCGATGAGATTGACGCGATAATGTCCGGCCCGCGCCCTCACCATCACTTCTTCCAAAACCCGCGCCTGGTTTGAAGGAGATGGCAGCGCGCCCTCGCGCATGCGTCCCTGGCTCGGCCAGCCGACCTCCCCGATCAATATCTCCTTGCCCGGGAACACCGCGGCCATCTTCGACCTGATCTCGTCCACATGCGCGCCGGCTTGATTTGCCGGGATCGGAAAGTCCTCCCAGTAGGGCAGGATATGAATGGTCACGAAATCCACGACCTGCATCAGGTCGCGATTGCGCTCCCAGAACTCCCAGACATCGGCGTAGGTGACCGGTACCGACACCTTCGACTTCACTTCGGCGATGATCGCACCGAGATCGGTCGGGGAAAGTTCCCCGCGCAGCAGCACTTCATTGCCGACAATGATCGAAGAAATCGTGTTGGGATAACGCTTGGCGAGCGCCACGGTGGCGTCGATCTCGGCGCGGTTCTTTTGCCGATCGCGGCCGAGCCACATCCCCTGCATCACCTTCACGCCGAGCCTCTCGGCCGCCGCCGCAACGTCTTCGGCGCCGTCCTTGAACGCGTAGGTGCGCATGCATTTGGTCACGCCCGCAATCTTGGCCACATCCTCCTCGACCTGGGCGGCCGTGATGCGGAGCGAGGGGTCAAACGGCGACTGCTGGTCCCGAAAAGGGGCGTAGGAAACGCATTGAATGGGACCCGGATCGCCCAGGCCAACTGGCATCGAAACCGGGCGTCCGAGCCACCACCATCCCGCGGCAATAATCCCGGCGGCGACGACAACGAGACCAGCAAATGGCGGCGCGCCGGTGAACTTGGGCATGACGAACTTTGGCGATCCTTTGGCGATCCGACGCGAAGCGGCCACTCATAGCATTTCTCGGGGCGACACCAAGCCGGTGGCGTCGAGCTTTGGCGCGGGCGACCCGATACCGCAGGCGGGGTCTTTGCACGCTGGACAAAGACAATGACTTCGGTCATTGACGGATTGGAATTTGGGCGCCGTAATGTTGCGCAATAACCGATCGGCAGCGCCGAAGTCGCAGTTGGTGGATAACCTTTCACCAGCAATCTGCAGCCAGTGTGACCATGGTCCGTGACGCAATGCGTAGCCTTGCCATCTGCTTCCGCGCCGCCTCTACCTGCGCCGCTCTTGCTCTATCGATCCTGCTCGCGACCGCCGAGGCGCGTGCTCAGAACCCGGAAGCAAAGCCGTCCGAGCCGCAGAAGGGCGCGGCGGAGCCCGCCAAAGAGCGGGTCGACGAGATCACTGACGCCAGCCGAAATATGACGGGCCCCGCAGCGCGGGCGGAATGCGTTTGGCTCGGCGAGCGCGCGGTCGGCCTGATGTGGCGCGACGACCTCGATACTGCGTTCCGCCACCTCGATCTTTACGATCGGTTCGGATGCCCGGGCGAGCACGTGCAGATCAGCTTCCGCTGTGTCGTTCGTCAGGGCAACATCGACCCGAAGGCGACCGAGACATTCAACGCGCGTGTCCATTCATGCTGGATCAACCCGGCAAACCCGCCGACCTCGACGGCGGCGGCGGCCAGCGAAAAGCCGGCGGCGAAATAGCGAAGCGCTCACGTTGAAAAATTTTTGTAGTATTTTTTGTCGCAGTCTCTTGTTGCCGTGAAAGTGCCATACGACACTAATACTTGTAATCACGCGACGCTCTGATATATTTTGCGTCGCGGCAAAGCTCCGCGAGACCGTGCCTAGGGGACAGGCCCCGGTCAACTACCCCCGCCCCATTCGGTAAGCGTTCTATGCGCTCCGTCGCTGCCGTGGTCGCGCTTGTTGCGTGCCTGCACGCAGGCGCTTGGGCCCTCTGGCAAGGCCAAGCTTCAGCTCCCAACACCTCCGGGATTCTGAACAGCGTTTCATATTCACCCTTCACCACCTCCGCCCATCCGGATTCAGAGGCGGCTCGGCCGACCGAAGCCCGGATAAGAGCCGAGCTCAAGGCGCTTGCGCCTTATACGCGGGCGATCCGGCTCTATTCGTCGACGGGCGGCGTCGAACTCGTGCCGCCAATCGCCGCCGAATTCGGGCTCAAGGTGACGCTCGGGATCTGGCTCGACAAGAAGGATCGGCTTTCCCGGGAGGAGATCGCCGCCCTCAATCAGCGCGCGACGAACGATCCCGCGAACGAAGCCGTCGTCAGCCGGGCGTTGGGCAAGCTCAATCTGTCGAGCTGCAAGAGCAGCTTTGAAGAGGACATTGCCAGGCAATTCGGCTTCCCGTGCGACAGCCGCAATATCCGGGAAATCCGATCCGGGCTCGACCTCCTGCACAAGAACCGCAACATCAACGCGCTCATGGTCGGAAACGAGACCCTGATGCGCCGCGACCTGACGGCCGACGAACTCACCGACATCATCAAGCGGGTCAAGCGCGAGGTGGGTGGCGCCGTCCCGGTGTCTACCGGCGAAATCTATAGCGAGCTGTTGGGCCTGCCCGACAACGCGAGTTCCATTCCCAACCCGGACGGCACCCATAATCTGTTCGGACGGTGGTCCCGGCAGCTGCTCGGCGGCGAGCCGGTACCGACCGACCAGGATCGCGCTGCCGCCGCCGCTCGGCTGGTATCGTCGATCGACTTCGTCGCCGCCCACGTCCTTCCCTACTGGGGCGACATCCGGGCGGAGGGTGCCGTCGACGAGGCGGTGCGGGTCTACGGAACGCTGCGGGATGCCTTCCCCGGCAAGCACATCGTCATCGCCGAATTCGGCTGGCCGAGCGCCGGCTACAATCGCGGTGCCGCGGTGCCGGGCAAACTCCAGCAGGCCGCGATCATGCGCTCGTTCGTGTGGCGCGCCCAGGCGCTCGGGATCGATTACAACCTGATCGAAGCCTACGACCAACCCTGGAAGACGATGGAAGGCAGCGTCGGCGCCTATTGGGGGCTGTTCGACAGCAATCGGGAGCCGAAGTTCAGCTGGACCGGACCCGTCTCCGATCCCGACTACTGGAAGGTCGCCGCCGTCGCCGTCGCTGTCGGCGTGCTGGTCTCGCTTCCCATCCTCGGAATCGCCGAGGCCACGCTGGTGCAGGTGCTGCTGCTCGCGCTGTTTGCCAACGTGGTCGGTGCCTGGACCGCAACGGTCTTCGACTACTGGACCAGCCATTACTTCGTCGTCGGATCAGCGTTCGCGCTGGGGCTCGGCACCCTCCTGCTGATCCCGCTCGTCCTGATCGCGCTTTCACGGATCGACGAAATCGCGGCAATCCTGTTCGGACGCGCTCCCCGGCGTTTGCTGCTGGCAGCGAGCCCGAATGCGCCTGCGCAGACCCCCGCGCCTAAGGTGTCGATCCATATCCCGGCCTGCATGGAGCCGGCGGAGATGCTCAAGGCGACCCTCGACTCGGTCGCCCGGCTTACCTATCCGAATTTCGAATGCGTCCTCGTCGTCAACAACACGCCGGATCCGGCGATGTGGCAGCCGGTCGAGGAGCATTGCCGGACGCTCGGCGATCGCTTCAAATTCATCAATGCGCAGAAGCTCGAAGGCTACAAGGCCGGCGCACTGCGGCTTGCGCTCGCGCACACTGCGGCCGATGCCGAGATCATCGGCATCATCGACGCCGATTACGCGGTCACACCCGACTGGCTGACCGATCTCGTCCCGCATTTCGCCGACCCCAAGGTGGGCCTTGTCCAGGCGCCGCAGGATCACCGCGACGGCAGCCGCACTCCGCTCCACTATGTCATGAACGGCGAATATGCCGGGTTCTTCGACATCGGCATGGTTCAACGCAACGAGACCAACTCCATCATCGTCCATGGCACGATGTGCCTGATCCGGCGCACCGCGCTCGACGCGGCGGGCGGCTGGTCGAGCGATACGATCTGCGAAGACACCGATCTCGGCTTGTCGATCCTCGAGCTCGGCTGGGCCGCTCATTACACCAACCGCCGCTACGGCCACGGCCTCCTGCCCGACACCTTCGCGGCCTACAAGAAACAGCGCGATCGTTGGGCGTCGGGCGGTTTCCAGATCGTGCGCAAGCACTGGCGCCGCTTCTTCCCGGGCGCGAGCCTTTTGACCGGCGACCAGAAGCGCGAATTCACCTTCGGCTGGGTCAACTGGCTCGGTGCCGAGTTTGTCGGCGTGCTGGTCGCGATCCTGAACCTCATCTGGGTGCCCATCGTCGCCTTCGTCGGCATTGCAATCCCCGACAAGGTGCTAACGATCCCGATCATGGCGAGCTTCGCGATCTCGGTCCTGCACTTCGTCGCGCTCTACCAGCGGCGCGTCCACATTCCGCCAGGACAGGCGGCGGGCGCGATGATCGCAGCGATGTCCATGCAGTGGACGGTCGCCCGCGCCGTCGCCCACGGCATCGTCAAGCACCACCTCAAGTTCGTTCGCACGGCGAAGGGCGGCATGCAGCGCAACTCGCGCAAGTGGCGCGCGTTCCCGGCGTTCGACGAGGCGGTTCTCGGCGGCCTGTTGGTGCTCGGCAGCCTGATCGTGTTCGAGACCAATTTCGAACGCGTGCGCGAGGTCAACCTGTTCGGCCTGGTGCTGGTCGTGCAAAGCGTACCGTTCATCGCCGCCGTCGCGCTCGCGGCATTTGAGAACTCCCGCCTCAATGACTTTGCCCTGTGGCACAGCCTCGAGGCCCGGTTCCTTGAACTGCTGCCACGCCGCGCCCCGATTGCTGCCACGACGGTCACAGCAACCGGTCTCGCTACCGCGCCGGAAAAGAACATCGACATCGCGCAGTGAAGGCAGTGGGACGGTCCTGCAGCTACTTCTGGCGCTGCAGCCGCGAACCTATCCGGCGAGCGCCGTCTCCACGAGCCGAACCCAGTACGACGTGCCGTAGGCGATCGCCTCGTCGTTGAAATTGTACCGCGGATGATGGAGGCCCTCGGTGTCGCCATTGCCGACGAAGATGAACGCGCCGGGACGCGCCTCGAGCATGTAGGCGAAGTCCTCTCCGCCCAGCACCGGCGGCATGGCGGCGTCGACCCGGTCCGGCCCTGCGACCTCGCCGGCCACGGCCACGGCGAAGTCGGTTTCGCGCGGATGGTTGTTGAGCACCGGATAGCCTCGTCGCAGGCTCAAGCGCGCCGTCGCGCCATGAAGCCGCGCCGTGCCCTCGACCACTTCGGTGATCCGCTTGCTCACGAGTTCGCGGACCTCGGCCTTGAGGGTCCGCGCGGTGCCGCGCAATTTCGCGGTCTGCGGGATGATGTTGTCGGCGGTGCCGGCCTGAAAGACTGTGATCGACACCACCGCCGCCTCGACCGGATCGACATTGCGCGACACGATGGACTGCAGCGCGGTTATCATCTGCGCGCCGACCATGATGGGATCGATGCTCGCCTGGGGCCTCGCCGCATGGGCGCCGCGCCCTTCGATCTCGACGAAGATGCTGTCGGTCGAGGCCATGATCGGTCCCGGCCGGATCGAGAATTGCCCGAGCGGCAGCCCCGGGAAATTGTGCATGCCGTAGACCTCGTCGATGGCGAAGCGGTCCATCAGGCCATCCTTTACCATGGCGAGACCGCCTGCCCCGCCCTCCTCCGCCGGCTGGAAGATCACGACGGCGGTGCCGGCGAAATTGCGAGTCTCGGCGAGATACTTCGCGGCACCGAGCAGCATCGCGGTGTGGCCGTCATGCCCGCAGGCATGCATCTTGCCGGCCACGGTCGATTTGTAGGGAAGCTCGTTCGCCTCCTCGATCGGCAGCGCGTCCATGTCGGCACGCAGCCCGATCACCTTGGGTGAGCCCCCCGGCCGGTTCCCCTTGATCACCCCGACCACGCCGGTGCGGCCGATCCCTGCGGCAACCTCGTCGCAGCCGAACGCCTTGAGCTTTTCCGCCACCGTCGCCGCCGTCCGGTGCACCTCGTAGAGAAGTTCCGGATGGGCATGGAGATCGTGCCGCCACGTGGCGATCTCGCCCTGCAGGTCGGCAACGCGGTTGACGATGGGCATTGCAATCTCCTTGCCGTCGCGCCGCCGCGACGTCTCCCCGGCCGATTCCGACGGAGCGAGCAAATCCGACCGGCGTCGCGGGGTCAAGCACGCCAAATGGTTCAGCAAAACACGGGCCGACGACGCTTAAGATAGGGAGCCAATGGGGCCGCAAAGAGGGGCCAGTGGTCCGATGCCGCCCTTGCACCGCAGGCATCGCCCGCGCAATTCCCGCGCCCGCGGCGGTTCTGCACCTCACGCCTTTAGGCTTCGCTTGCATCTCCCCCGGATCGCCCTATTGTCGCGCCCGTCGCAAGGCTCTGGGCGCCGCGCGGCAAAGAGCCCGTAGCTCAGGTGGTAGAGCACTTGACTTTTAATCAAGTGGTCCTGGGTTCGAGTCCCAGCGGGCTCACCAACAAAAACAACGACTTAGCTGCAATAAGACAGCCCGTCAGGTGAGCAGCAGAGCAATAGGACAACGGCAGGGACAACAATTGCGATGCCCCGCCACGGCCGCCGCGAGCCCGCCCGTGCGTTATTTCGCGCGGGCGCGACCTGGACAGCCGGCGGCGGGTCGGCGCGCTCAGCGGGGCTTCCTATGGAGGGAACCAATGGATCAGGAAAACGAGCACACCAAAAAACTTGCCGCCGCACGCGGGAAATTGGTTGACGAACGTCGCACGGTCGCCGATGCGCTGGGCAAACCCTACAAGAAGGGACACACGGAAAATATGCGCGCGGCCTTCGTTCTCGTCCAAAATTCGATCGAGGCGGTTGATCGCGCGCTTGCGGACGAACGGAACATGGCTGGATCAAAGCCCGTCACAGCGGGTCCGGTAATTGTAACCGCACCCAGGGTGCCGCCATATGAACGCTAGCCAACAGAGGTCGCATGCTGCGACCGCTGGCGCTCACTTATAACGGTTTTTAGTGAGGCGCGGATCGACCGGGCGATGCCGATCGCCTGGATCAAATTTAATGTCCCTGAGGTCGCGGTGGCCGAGCCGGCGGCGCGTCGATCACGGCGTCGGCCAGACCATCATGGGCGATGGTTTCGATCAGCTGCCGGCACAGCCGCGCCACGGTGACGCCGCGCCGGTCGGCGGCGGCCACGAGCATCGCCCGCGTCACCTCGTCCACCACGAAGCGCACCTCGCGGTCCCGCCGGTGCGGCCTGAGACGGATGCCGACCCGCACGCAGGTCTTGCGCACGCCTTCGGCCGTCCAATTGAGCTGCCGAGCGATGGCCGGTCCGCCGTGCCCGAGCTCGGCCAGCAACCGCAGCCGTTCGAGCGTCTCGGGCGTGCAGCGGTGCGCGGCCATCGGTCAGGTCGACGACGGCGCGTTCTGCGACCGGCGAACCAGGTCCATGCCGCGCCGCGCCAAGTCGCGCTGTCCGTTCAGGTCGGCTGGATACCGGCGCTTGAACTCCTCGACCTCGCGGTCGTGAGCGGCCAGCGCCCGCCGCGCGGCCAGGGCGTCGGCAAATTGGCCGGTCGGATCGTTTCCCACGTCAGAAACCCGCACCGTGGCGCGCCATTTTTTCATCGCGATGCAGCTGCGAGAACTGCGGCGTGTCGAGCGCTTTGGTCATCGCCTTTTGGAAGCTCAGGGTTGGATCGTCCTTCATCAAGTCACGCGCGATCGACTCGTGGGACACGGACACGGCCTTCGCGATGACCTCGTGGTCCGGCGCGGCGTTGGCCGCTCCCTTCGCGAACTTCTCGGCGGTGTCCTCGTGGCCGCATTTTGGACAGCGTACAGTTGCCATGGTGGCCTCCTTGTTGAGCGGGTGATGCTTGGCCAAAACGACGCGAACGCCGCGCCCCGCTCCGCTGGTCACGGAGCTCACTTCGTCGATCTTCAAGTTGCGCAAGATGCGCGGCGAGCCCTTCGCCACAGCCTCGTCAAAGGTCATGTCGATGCCTCCGAGATCGCGGCCCGGAAGCCTGCGACGGAGCGGGCGCCGGAGGCCTGTCCGCCGCGAGCCGCATAGGCGGTCGTGGCGCGCATCACCGCCTGCTGGTCGACACTGTCGAGCGCCGTGTCGAGCCCAACGCCACGGTCGATGAAAGGCTTGAGCAAGGCGCGCAGCTCGCTGACGAAGTCTCGCGGGACGATCGGCGGCGGCGCCGGCCTCGGCGGAGCCTTCGCAACCGGCCGCGGCGCGCTCGGTGGCGTCCACACCAGGACTCGAGCGTCAAGCATGGCTCGCGCGTTGCGCACGCCCGCCAACGCACTAGGCGGATCTCGGTGCCGCGCGCGATCAGGCTCGACGGCAGCCGCAGCATCGCCGCCAGCGATTCGGACTTGAAGCTGACGGCCACGCGCAGAACCATCCCTGGCTCCGGCGATGAAGTGTCAAGGACGGCAGCTCCGTTGTTGTGTCGCGGCGTCATGGCGCGATCCCTCCTCGCGTGTCGGTGGCAGGCTTGCCTCGCCGCTGCCGCGCCAAAGCGGCGACGGTCAGCGAGCGAAGACTTGCAGCCGGCGCTCGACCTGGCGCTGAGCCGATCGGCAAGTCGAGGTAGGGACCGAGGCGCGACCGCAGAACGGCCGCGGCATCGGCCCGGTCAACGATGGCCGTCAGCTCGTCGAGCGACCTGGCCGAGATCCCGCAGACAAGCATCGCCAAGATCGGCGTGGTCGTAAGCGACGACCCGCAAAGTCTCATGCTCCATGCTGCTGGCTCCTCCCTGCGACGAGGACCGACCTGGCGCGCGGTTCATGGCTCTCGGTGGCGCCGAGACCCGCGGCCTCGGCCTTCGCCGCCTCGGCCAGATGCCACGCGGCGCGAGCACGGATCGCCGCGTCCAATTTTCGCAAGACCGTACGTTTTCGCGCCGCCTTGTAGAGCGAAACGCCATCCGTCTCGCGCTCGAGAACCGCCAGCTCGTCGATCTGAAAGGCGCGGTGCGCCAACAGCACGCTCAGGGCCGCGCGATAATAGTCACTCGAACACCATCGTCCCACGACGATCAGCTCCTACGATCTCGCGAAGTTGCAGCCGGCACCGGAAGGAGCGCCGCGGTCGGCGCCGGCTGCGGTCGCGCCCAAGTGCCCTGAGCGGCGCGAAGGTGTTTCGGTTGAACGCTCCATCAAAAGTCTCGCGTCCCTGGATGATCGAACCGGCCGGCGCCGAGCCCGCCGTTGCCCTCGCCGCCGCCGACGAAGCTGCGCCAGCTACTCTGATCGACCTGCAGCAGCGGCCGGCAATTTTCCGGTATCCGATCGTGCTCGGCCGGAGCCGCAAAGTCGAAACTGTTCTGCGTCACGATGATCGGCGAGATGAACGCACCCGACTGGTCGAGCGCCAGGATCAGCGCGCCCATCGCGCTGTTCGCGACGTCGTCGTGGTGCCCGGAGCCTTGGACGTGATCCACCAATTCGCGGCCGCCCGCGTGCACCCGCCGCTCAAGCCCGCCGAGCTGCCGTCGCAGCCGCTCGTCGTCGAGCAGCCGCACCCGGCCTGCCAGCAGCGGCGGCAGAGCCGCCAAGTAAATTTCAGACTTGGTCTTCGCCGAAGGCACGTACCGCATGCCGTTGCGCGCGAACTCGTCCGCGCACCAACTGCCTGAGAAGCGGTCGCCCCGCACCTCGTAAACGCCGAAGCTTCGCAGCAGCTCGCAAAACTCGGCAACCACGGCGGCCGGCACGAACCGCGGCAGCCGCTCGCGCAGGACGTCGAGAACCGCCACGCCATCCGAACGCCGATGAGCGATCGCCAGACTGAAACTGTCGCTACCCGCACCGCCCGCGGCGTCGGTAAAAGCGACGTAGCGGACAACGTCCCCCTCACGCGGCCGCTCGCGCACGTTCCAGTCGGTCGACGCCTCGATCGCGTCCGCCGGGATGAAGTCGGACAGGTCCTCGCGCCACAGGCTCAGATACTCGGCCCGGGCGCGCTGCGGGTCCTTCGCCATCGCCTCGTCGATCACCGCGGCGGGCAACAGCGGGTTCATCACCGTGGTGGGCGCAACCCAGCAGATGTCCTCGGCATCGTCGTTGCCGAAAAGCTCCTTCCACCGGCGGTGCATCAACCCCTTCTTGCGGTACACGGTCGAGATCAGAACCGTCAGCCCGCCGCCCGGCGTCATCGCCATGCCCGGCTCGGCCGCGGCAACCACCTCCTCGTCGGACGACGCGCTCTCGCCGTCGCTCCGCCAGAAGCAAGCCTCGTCCCCGACCAGCGCGATCACGCTGCGGCCGCGGATCAGCCGATGGTCGTTCGTGCCGATCACGATCGCGGCGCCGTTGCGCAGCTCGATTTCGTCAGCCGTTTCGCGCACCACCTCGCCCCGCAACATCGGCGACGCCTTGATGAGGCCCAGCGCGTAGTTCCGGCAGATCGCCGCCTGCGATCGGTCGACGGCAAGCAGCAACGCGACCGCCTGCTCGCCGGGCGCCATCACCTCGCGCCAGTCGGTCGCGATCGCCGCATGGACGGCGGCGGCGGCGGCGACGCGAGACTTGGCGCCGCGTCGGCCGACGAGCACGTAAAGCCGTTTCGGAGCGCGCGCAGGCAACCGCGTCCGCCCCGTGCAACGGCGGAACAGGTCGAGCTCGGCTTCGTCGAGGTCCTCGCCGGAAAGCAGCTTCGCGACGACGCGCCACGCCCGCCACGAGCCTCCCTCGAAAGCGTTGGCGAACAGTGCCGGCGAGCGGAACGCGGAGGCGAACGAGATCATGGCGTCGCCTTCTCGGCTGCCGCCAGCGCCGCGAGCCGCGCGCTCAGCGGAACGTGCGCCGGCTTGCGCTGACGATCGAGGCCAAGCGCCTTCACGGCCCGCAATGAAGCGCCGTCGACGCGCACCACGTCGTCAAGGCTGATGCTCTGATCGCCGCTGAGACGGCGAGCTTTGCTATCTTCGGCCAGGGCGACCAGCGCAGCGGCACGCTCGATCGCAAGCCGCTGGGTTGCCGTGATCTCACTGCCAAGCTCAGCCGCGAACGCTGCGACAAGCTCACGCGCCCGCTTGCTGGCGATCGTGCGACCGTCGAGATGAGCGAGCGTGCGAAGCCGCTGCTTTCCGCGCGCGATCGGCGGCGCATCCGGTGCGCTTCGGACGGCCATTTCGGCGGCATCGGCATGCATCTTTGTTGTCCCGGCGTTGTCCCAATGGCGATCGACCATCGATGATCCCAAGCACAAATACGCCTTTTGCAGGGTCATTTGCAAGCAGAGAGCACTTGACCTCTTGTCGGATGCTCCAGCGCGGCCGGCGGTCGCGGCCCGAAAAAACCGGCGACGGCGATGGCAGCGCGCGGGCCGGTCGCTTTCTTTCCGCCGAAGGCGGACACGCCGCGTAGCGGCAAACCGCGTAGCGGCAAAAGCGGATATGCCGCGAAGCGGCGGCTTGCTTCCTTCCTTCACTTAAAACCCACATCATCGTCGTGGTGGGTCGCGCGCGTGCGCGCGTAGGTTCCCTTCAGGTTCTCTTCTGGTTTTAAGAACAGGTTCTGGCGCTGAAAGCGGTGTGGTTGCAGCGACTTGGCAATTTCGCATGTCCACCGTTGGCGCGTTTTATGCACCGTTGATGCCGGAAATGTCCACCGTTGGCTCGAAAAATGTCCACCGTTGGCCCGTGAACGGTGGACAAGGGATGTCCACTGTTACGGTGGACATAGGATGTCCACCGATGTGCGCCCTCAGGACGACCTCAGCTCTTTCAGTTTCGCCGCCTTGGCCTGCCACAGACGATCGCTGTCGTCCTCCGAGAATCTCGAGCTTGTGACGTTCGATGCGTTCTGCCTTGTATCGCGCGTCAAGCTCGTCGGCATTGGTCGCCGCAGCGATCCAGCGCAAGGTGCGCTCGACGTACTTATTCCCATCGGGCAAAGGCGGTGCAATGCCCGCGACCTCGATGAGGAAGATGTGGTTCACGGGCCGACCGCGGGCAGGCTTCGTCCGCTTCATCCGCCCGCGGGCGATGAGCAGGTCGCGCCATCTTCGGATCGTTCGTTCGTTCACGCCGAGGTCCGCAGCGAGCAGCTCGTCGCCGGGATCGCAGCGGGCATCCTTGTTGTTCAGATGTTCGAGCGCCAGCTCCTCGGCCAGCGGCGCCGCGTCGCGCGTTTCCGGATCGCGCCGGACCTGGGCGAGCCATTTGAGCTTCTCAACGGCATACGAGCCATTGATCTTTTCAATAGGCCGTGCCCCCACCGGCTCCGGTGCGGCGCTCGGTGTTGACGCCTCGCGGCTGTTGTGCTGACGATCGGTCACGAAGGCCCTTCCCGGCTTTCGGTTTGGACTGCGCGAGCCGGCGCGGGCGATGGGCCAGCGTCGGCTCTAACTTTTCAGTCGATCGCGTCCTCGATCGCGCGCGCCTCACGCGGATGGGTGCGCTGGAACCAGTCGACCAGCCACGCCGACACGTCGTCGGGCAGTTGCTCTTTGCCGCTGTACCGCCAACCACGGTCGGCTCTCGTGAAGTCGGGATGCCGGTCCGCGGCCGCCTCGAACAGGGCGGTCGCCACGCGGTCCTCGCGGCTGTTCCATCGATCGAGGATGGCTTGCGCCTGTCGGCTGCCGCGGGCGGCCTTGACGCGCAGCTTGCCGCCCAGCGTGTCGGCCTCGGTATCGGGCACGTCCGAATCCAGCTTCTGCAGCGCCCGCATCGCGGCGGCCTCCGCCTGCTCTCGACGGGCCCGCTCCCGCAGCTCGAACACGGTGATCTCGACGGCACGTTTCACCTCCGCCTGCCGGGCGTGCGGGAAGTGTTCCTTCATCAGGCGGCCCATGTCGTCGGGACCTTTGATGTCCCAGCCGAGCATGATCTCCGCCATCTCTGCGGCGTTCATGACTGGTCCTTTCACGTGCTTGTGGTCGTGAGGCGCGCCGCCGGCCGCCGCCGAGGTCGATCGCGGTTGATCTTGGCGGCAAGTTCGCGGATCCGGGCGCGCACCGCCTCGCTGGGAAATTGGTCGAACTGGTCTTGCAACCGTTCGATCTGCGCGCGGTCGTCCTCCGTCATAGGCTGGCCTCGCTCGGCGTCGGCGCGCCGCGGGTGGCAGCTCGCGCCTCCAGCCAAGCATCGACCTCGGCCTCGTCCCAAGCAGAGGCAAGTTCGCCCAATTTGAAGCGTTTCGGAAATTTCCCGGCCTGCTCAAGTCGATAAATTGTCGTCTTGGCGAGGCCGGTCTTCTCTATGACGCCACGGAGGCGGATGGCACGCATGGTCGTGGTCCTCGTTTCGATCGGGCCGAAACGAACCACGGCGGGACGCAGAAGTCGTCACCACTTTTTTTCAAAATGCCCGCGATCGGAGCAGCGCCCTTCCCTTTCGCAACAGTTCGCGAACCTTCTCCGGGTCGGGTCGCTCTGCGGGCTTCGCGTCGGGATGAAGATCGAGCCAGTCTTCGATCGCCATCTCGATCGCCTCTTCGTGGGTGATCCACCGCCAACCCTTCTTCGAAAGTGTTTGCCACGTGCCAGCGTAGCCGCGGGCAATTTGCGCCGCTGCGCGGTCCGGGTCACCCAGCATCCGAAGCATTCTCTTCGTATCGTCCGTCTGTCGACCTGGCGGCCGCCCGCGCGACCTCTTCACGGCCGCAGCCCGAGGCGCTGGCGGTGAAACGGCACAACAGACGCCCGCTGCGGATCGACGATGCGCTCGATCGCGTTGGCCCATGCGGACAGCGCCTCGCGCTTCTCCTGTTCGTACCGGTGGCGGTCGTAAACCGCGGTGACGGAGGGCTCCGCATGGTTGAGCACCTTGCCGATGACGACGCGGTCGAACCCGAGCCGCGCCATGCCGGTCGCCGCTGAGCGTCGCAGGTCGTGCAAATGCCAGCCCGCGAGCGTCACCGCCTCGGGATCGTCACCGCGCTCGGCGGCCGCCCGGCGCAGCTCGCCGAGCATCGCCTCGTCGAGCTTCGCCTTGCCTTTGCTCCAACTGTTGATGGCCTTGGCGCCGCCGCTCGTGCTGAACACGAAGCCGGCCCTCTTGGCCTGCGCCTCGCCGATCGTGCGCAACGCCAGGTCCGACATTGGAACCGCGTGCTCGCGATCCGCCTTCGTGCGGTCGCGCGGCAGGGTCCAAGTTTTTTGCGCGAGATCGAGCTCCGACCAGCGCATCGACGCGCACTCGTCGCGGCGCTGGCCGGTGACGAGCATCGTCATGACGGCGCGCCCAAACGCGCCTTGCCTCTCGCACGCGGCCCACAGGGCGCGGACCTCGGCGTCCGACAAGACGCGGTCGCGGCTGCGCTCGCGCACCGGCTTCTTCACGGCCGCGGCCGGCGAGGCGTCGAGCTTGCCGCGCTGGACGGCGAACGAGAAGAACGTCTTGATGTAGGCGAGCAGCCGGTTCGCGGCGATCGGCGAGCCGCCGTCGTGCAGGCGATAGACGACGTCGATCACGTCCTTGCGGGTGATGCCGGCGATCGGCCGCCCGCCCCACGCGGGCAGCATCCACCGCCGCGCGACGGCCGCGACGTCCTCGCCGGTGCGCAGCTTGGCGAGGTGATGCGTGACGAACAGCGCGAACACCGCGTCGACCGTGTCGGCATCCTGCAGCGCCTTTTCGCGCTTCCGCTCCTCCTCGTCCCGCTTCTCCTGCGCCGCTTCGACGGCCGGGTCCTTCCCAGCCTTGATGAGCTTGTTCCACGCGCGCGCCGTCTCGCGAGCCTCTTCGAGGGAGATCGCGCCGTACTCGCCGATCGAGCGGTACTCCGGCTGCGTCTTGCCGGGAAAGCGCTTCACCAGGACGAAGGTGCGTCGGCCGCGATCGTTCACCCTCACGGCGAAACCGGGCTCGCCCGCATCCCAAATGACCTTTCGTTTGCCGGCCTCCGCCGGCTTCATCTTCGCCAGCGCGACGTCTGTGAGAGGCTTCTTGGCGAGCATTTGACGGGACCTCTTGACGGTTGGTCATGTGGTCGTGCGGGACAACACCGGGACAACAACAGCCTCGGGACAACGCCAGGACAACACAACAGCCGGGCTTCAGTGGGACGGCTTAGGACGGAAAGATACACTGAGAAGTTCCCGCGTACCAAGCACTTTCGCGCATTTGCGGCACGGCGTGGGACGGCTCGGTTCTCGGCGGGAAACGGAAGGTGCCCGACTTTTAATCAAGTGGTCCTGGGTTCGAGTCCCAGCGGGCTCACCAATGAAATCAATGATTTAGTACATCGTTCAAAATCCCTTAACGAAAGCACGCTAGTCGTTTCCCCAACCGCAGTATAGTGAAACACTCTGGATTCCGGCTCGCACGTTATTGAAGCGGCACTGCCGCTCGGGTTGCGCGGGTCCGGATCATCAACAACTCAGCCGAACCACCATTTAACGCGGCGGTCTATTCACGGCATTTTGCAACTCCCGCTCCGCATCGAGCCGTGCAGATCGCTCCTGCTCGATAAGTTGCTGCACCTGCTGCATGATGCGCTTCTCCGAACTGTCAAGCATGGTGTCCGTCCGTTGTCGCAACTCGTCGGTTGCGGCAGTCAGATCGTTTTTGAGCATCAGGTTGTGCTCTCCATCGACCGAAATAAATGGATCGAGCCAAAGCGTGATCAGTGCAGCGAATCCCAATGCTAACACGATGGACAGGACCAATCCGGCAATCCAGTTCCGGAACAAAAATCGAGACACCCGTTCTCCGGACCGCCCAGCGAGCCTCATCAAACGCCTTCGTAGGAACCTGTTAAGTCGCCAGTCGGCGAACCAAAAGACTGATAAAAAGAAAGCGGCTGCCGCGAGCGTGATTACTAACGTGCCCCAAAGCGACGTCGCAAGGTTAAGTGCCCCAGTTCGACCGACCAGGAAAGACATCGACCCGACAATAAGGGCCAGAGTCGTGAAGACGATCTGGGTGAACCAAGCAAGACGCGCCTCAACGGCCCTCACCCCCTCGTCCATTTGATCGACCCGCTCTTTGACATGGTGATAAAGAGCGCTCTTCAGATCGTCTATTCCATAATCTTCAAGGATGACCCTCTTCGGTGGCCAACGATACCTATCGTGTTCGCTTTCGCCGACGCTCGCTTTGTCGAACGGAGTCGTTTTGACGAAGTCGATCACAGCGATCTCGTCACCACATCTGATCGTAACCTCGTGATCCGAAAGGTTATAGATAGGGCAAAATAGATGTCCAACCCATCCGGGATCAACTTGTGGTCCGCCAACCCATAGCAAGCCCTTATATGCGAGTGTCACCTTGATGTTCCATCGGCCAATCAAATAGCGAGGCATGCAAATCGTCTCGGCCGTCTGCAGAACGACCACTTCGAAGGGTTGAATGACGATGTGTTGATATGGCCTGCACCCGGTTCGGTTGACACCCGCTTAAGCTAATCCGGCCTGTCGCTCGAACTCCATGGGGCTCATGTAGCCGATTGTCGAGTGCCTTCGTTTTGGATTGTAGAAGCGTTCGATGTAGTCGAACACGTCAGCCTTGGCATCCTCCCTCGTTCGATAGGTTTTGCGCGCTGTGCGCTCAGTCTTGAGCGAGGAGAAGAAGCTCTCCATCGCTGCATTGTCCCAAACGTTGCCTGATCGGCTCATCGAGCAGACAACGCCATGGTCGGCGAGCAACCGTTGGAACTGCTCGCTGGTGTATTGGCTGCCACGATCGGAGTGATGCAGCAGCGCATCCGGTTTGCCTCGACGCCAGATCGCCATCACCAAGGCATCGGTGACGAACTGGGCCGTCATCTCTGCGCTCATCGACCAACCAACGACGCGTCGGGAGAACAGATCGATCACCGCAGCGACGTAGAGCCAGCCTTCCGCCGTCCACACGTATGTGAAGTCGGCAATCCATTTGCGATTGGGAGAGAGCGCCACGAAGGTGCGGTCGAGCACGTTGGTAGCGATGGCGGCGACCTCCCGCTCACCCGGATCGGGCGGCAGTCGACGCCGACGCGGACGGGCTTTGAGAGCCTGCGATCGCATCAACCGCTCAATCCGATGAAGTCCGCATTGAATGCCTTCTGCAAGGAGATCGCGCCAGACGCGCCTGGCTCCATAGGTTCGATCGCTGCCGATGAAGCTCGCTCGAACCTTCACGCCGAGCTCTTCATCGCTGCGGCTGCGTCGGCTGCGCGGTCGCTGCAGCCAGGCGTACAGTCCTCCGCGCGAGACACCGAGCGCCCCGCACATCCAGTCCACGGCCCAGATCCCCCGGTGCTTCGCAATGAAGGCGAACTTCACGTCGACTCCTTCGCGAAGTAGGCCGCGGCTTTTTTAGGATGTCTCGTTCAGCCTTCAGCTTGAGCACCTCGCGCTTGAGTCGCGCGATCTCCAACTGCTCGGGCTTCATCTGACCCTGGCCGGGAAACGCCTGCTGCGGATCAGCAGCCAGTGCCTTCACCCAATTGCGCAGCTGTGTCGGATGAACGTTCAGGTCCTGCGAGGCTTGCGCATACGAGACCCCGCGATCTCTGATCAGGCGCACAGCCTCAAGTTTGAATTCCCGCGTAAACCTTCGTCGCTCCATGACTTACCTCCGGTCCCATAAAAACACCTAACTCGGTGTCTTCGGAACCGGGTGCAGGCCAATCGTCGTCCTTCAACGTAAAGTATTCGCCTCCCAAAAAATATTCGTTGCCGACCGTTAGGTGATATGCCGCCGGCTTTAGGTGCGCACGGTTGAATGGCGTGATAAGCCTATGTTGCCGGGCGAGACGCTCGATTTCTCCCCCCAAGAGCACACCATGTATTCCAGGACGATCGTCCACCTCCTGCGGCCCGAATGTGCGGAGCCTGCTAAGCTCTTCCTCCCTTTTTTTCCATAGTGCCACCATCTGTTTCTCCCCTGCCCGGTCGGATCATGGCGCGGGCGAAATCGATAAATTAGATCGCACTCTACGCTGTATCAGTCCGCATACTTCGGATTGCACGTGGGGATCGCTTGCAAAATCCATGGACTCGCTATCGATTTCTAAAACATCCAACCCTTTGAGATCCCTCACTCGTTCCTCAATCTTAGCGTTTAGCGCCGAAAGGTAGACGAGCTCGATGCTTTTTTCCTGCTCTCTAGCCCGCCGTTTGATCCGTTCGTACTCACATTCCGGTCTGCATCTCAGGTAGACCAGCAACAATGGTGACGGGAGTTCGGCCCCGAGGTGGTGCAACAGATCGATAAAAAAGGAGAGTTGGTCCGACCTCAGATTGACGCTGGCGTAAGCTTCGTCCTGTAGAAACGAGAAATCGCAAGAATAGGTCTGCAGGCCTGTCAAAGCCTTCACCTGAGAGTAGTGCTGAAGCAGAAAGACAAGCTCCGTCTCGAACGCATATTGCTGCGGGTTACGATAGAACAAATTCAAGAACGGATTTTTATGGAATTCCTCCAAAACCGGAGTGAAGCCGACGCGGGCGATAAGATTGCTGAAAGTCGTCTTGCCAGAGGCGATGCCGCCGCAAATCTCTATTCGTGTGGGAGATGGCGGCATCTCGAAGCGGCCATCATGGTTACGGCGTCCGTTCCCTTGCGCGCTCGGCGGATTGAGTTAGCCTGACGTTGCGACCTGGACTGACGAGTATCCCCGGGCCCAAGCCAACCAGATCGATGTGACATTGTAGATCGGCCTCAATTTGCTTGACAAACGAATCACCCCTCGAATTCAGGCGAGAGCTGTTGTGCATCGTGGCATCGATGTAGTCGACATGATTCAAGACGATGCAGGTTGGCGCGTTCGTAACGATCGCCTCCTTGACGATGCTGGGATCGAAACGCGCGACCCGGCGTACTTTTTTCGTAACGCTGGTGTACTCGACCAGTGAGCTTTCCCATCCGCCCTCGCGAGCGATTGTCTGCCAATCAACTTCGTTCGGAAGCCGGCCCGAGTCGCCAGCTACTCGGATGGGGAACGCCCGGATTACCAGCACCACGTCCAAAACGTCGAGAGGACTCAGTCCGGCTTCCGCAACGAATGCGGCCGCCGTAGTGTCCCTGCTGGTCGCCTTTGGATAGTGCGGTGAATGAAGCAACGACAATCCGAACCCCTGAGTGCCTTCGACGATCACGTGCTCGCCATGCCGCATTAGTTCGCGCAACAGCGTCCGTACGGGTCTTACAAACGGCGCCAACCTCGAGTCATTTTGGGCCAGGTGGCTGGCGGAAAGCCGCTCGATACGCTCGATTACGGCGGCGCCAGTCCCGCTTTGCGTGGAGCCGATGCGGTCCCCCAGTGCCGATCGCTGCTCGGTCTCGCGATGCTGATCCGAGAGTACGAACGCGTTCGGGTCAATCCACACCCTTTCGGCGGGCAATTCGGTACGCCGCATCTCTTCGAACAACAACTCCGGTGCAACGTAAGATCCCGCTCCGAGTACGCAGATAGTACGATCCAGCACCGCGGCGGTCGGCAGCACGCGAAACACGTGTGTCTTCCCCCGTTGGTCGACTATCGTATGCCCCGAATTTGAGCCCCCGACGCGAACGGCCGCCGAAGCCTCCCGCCGTTCTGCGAAATAATGCGCGACCTTGCCCTTCCCTTCCGATCCGAATTGGCCGCCAGCGATTACGGTAAGAGGCACTACTAACCTACCTTTCTGCTTTATGCTTGCGTGCTTGTCGTTTCCAGAACTCGCCCGCGCCGCGAGTTCACCCCGCCGCTACAGCATGAACGGAGTCGCTCGGGCCAGGCCGCAGCACGCCTTCGGATTAGTCGCTTCGACACGAGTCAGAACCTCTTGCTCCAAAGCGTCAGTACTCGCTTCGTTAGCGATCACGACGTGGGCCAAGGCACGTAAGAACGGTATCTTGGCCTCGACAGGGTGCTCGATAGCAGCCTCAAACGCTGCGGCGGTGTTTCCTTCGGCCAGATATCGAACTTTTCGAAGGGACTCCGAGGCCTGGATGTGAAGATGCAAAAAGGCCGGCCCGAACGATTCGACCATAAAGGCATGGTCTTCCGGGAATCGGAGCCCGTCAATAACCACATTCTTGTCCTTCTCCTTTGCCAAGCTCTCCACAAGCTGGCGTGAAAGCCACCGCTGCCCCGGCCTGCGGTGGACCTTCTCTCCAAAGGCCTGGAGCGTCGCGCGGCTCACGTCGACGCCCTTCTGCTGCAGTAGTCGGGCAAGTACCTGACTGTAGCGTCCGTACGCGTAGCTCCGCATTTCAAGAGACCGAGAAGCTGTAGTTTTACCAGCAGCGATCGCGCCGCTGATTCCGACTACAATTCGCGCCTTCCAGGTGCGCGGATCAGCCTTCAAATCCGGAATGATGAGATATTCCTCATCACTGTTGCCGAGAGCCTCAAATTTGCCTGCCCAAAAGAAGAGACCGACGATGGCGGCTGTGATTGCATCCAGCTCGTCGTGCGAGACCGTCGTCTGCAGGAAATCTCCACGAAGGCCGAAGTCGGCGAGACCCCGGCTGAGATACTCCATACTTTTGCGTTTTCGTGGTATGCCGATGATGTCTTGAGCGGCGCCCGGATAGCTTTCAATGACCGGAATGCCTAGCTTGCGCAGCGCCGCCGCGAGACGGATTCCTCGGGCAGTCAGCTTCTGCATACTGTCGATCAGCGAGGGATAGACGTTCACCCCTCTCTTCTTCAAAATCCTTTCGCACTCTCTCATTATGCCGTACTTCATCCGGCCCGGATCATCATTGCCGACCCGCTTGCGTCCACGCGGCAGCGAGAGTGGCGAATCGATAGAGACTAGGTGCGGCTTCATGGCTGCGGTTTCGCGAATGATCTCTTCGTCGCTGGCTAGCAGCTTCGTCGCGGCATCCCTTCCATTCAGGAAACACCAACCCGATGCCCTCTTCTCGGACCCGGTAAGATCGATACCAACTATTCGGAGTTGCTGATCGCTACTCAGCAACAGATCCTCATACGCCATCAGAGGACCCACAACGCCGCGATATGGGCTTATCAAGATCGGTTCCGGCTGGTGGGCGACACGAGTTACGTTGGCTGTTTCCGGTAAGAACAGCGGCGGTTCGAAAGAATTTCGCAGGCGAATCCGCGATTCGAACAGCTTGCCCATCACGCGATCAAATATATACCGCATGCCCTCGAGGTCGGCGCGATTGTATTCGGCAAGCCGCCTGCCAGCCTCCAAATCGCCGCGCATGTATTGATGCCAGAGCAACGGCGCCGTTTGCCCGCGAACCGAAGCGATTTCAGCGCTACGTTTCACGCCCAGCTTCGTCTCAATCGCTTTCTGTGTTCCCTTGATACCGACCGGGATTCCGAGGTAGCGCAAATCTACATGAGCCTTTGGTAGCGGCAGATCCGGGAATTCCTTGCGGATGAACTTTAGATCAAAGATTGTGCCATTAAAGGTGACAATGCATGTCGCTTTCGCTAGGCGCTCCGCCAGCGGCTGAATGTCTTGTCCTTTGATGTAAAGAACGTGGCCGGTCCGATCAGCCAGCCCAATCAAGGTCGTGTAGTCGTAGTAGTAGCTCAGACCAGTCGTTTCGATATCGACGAACATCGTCGAATCCGGCACAGCTAGCGCTAGCCGGTAGTGCTGATTCCCGGGCAGCCTCTCCGCAAAAAAATCGAAGTCGCGATTGAGTAGCGCAAGTCGAGACTGCTCGATCAGAGTGAGAACTTCGCGGTCCGACTCCCGCGGAAACAAGCTCGGCTCACTCAGGAAGGCATGCTCGAAGTCATCCCAAGTGAGAATACCTGCAGTCCAGAGCCCCGCCTCCTTTCTCAAGCCGACCCCGGGCAGGTGGATGAAGGTGTGCTTCAACATGCGACCAGAAACGCTGAAACCTGCGGATTCCGCATACGTATTAGACCCAAACCAAGCACCATGCGAGCTGACATGGGGAGTTGTCCCCGGTCCTCGCGTCGTTCCGGCTGAGCAGTCTGCCGTAGCAGCAGCTGGTCGGTAACCCCAAGCGCGAATTGTGCATCATGTTGGGCGCATCGCATATATCGTGTTCAGTGAGCAATGGAACAAGCCCGACGGCGGTAGGTCCGGGTGCTGACATCGCGACGCTGCTGCGGTTGCATCCGCACCCGTTGGTCACCCCGTAGTAGGGCTCAATCGGGTCATGCGCCTGACTGGCGCGCGACGGGTGCCCAGTCGTCGATGTCAACGGGGATGAAATCCGCGAAACCGGCGGGCGGCAGGGGGGCGGGCGCGGCGCCTTCGTGCGCAAGCCGATCTTCCAAGTGGCACAACTCTGGGGTCCGGGCAGCCGTGGTCAGCGAGATCAAGATCGGTTCCAGCGGGCGACGCTGGTGTGCGCGACGGCGTTGAACTAGGATTCCCTTCCGACCGGGGTATCAAGCTGGAGAAGACTTACCAGGGTATTTGCCGATTGGCCGCCGCCGAACTCGCTGCGCCGCAGCCTGGATGGAGACCCCATGACTGATGACAATCCGAGGCCCGGCGTCGCCAGCTCCGAAATGAGCAATCCGATCGGCAGCCGTGAGCCTTCACTCGCCGGCGGCAAGGCCAGTCCGTCGCCCGACATCGCCTTCACCGATCTGCGCGAATGGATCGACGAGGCGCGCAAGCTCGGCGAAATCCGCGAGGTCAAAGGACTGTCGTGGCAGCAAGACATCGGCATGGCGGCCGAGGTCATCATGCACGACGAGAACGCGCCGTGCGTGATCTTCGAAGACGTGCCGGGCACCCTTCCGGGGAGCAAAGTGCTGGTCAACTTCTTCGGCGGCTTGCGGCAGAAGATGACGCTCGGCTTTCCGACGCATCTGTCAAAGCTGGAATTGAGCGAGGCCTTCCGCGAGCACTACATGGCGGACCTCAAGCGCATTCCGCCGCGCTACGTCAACGACGGACCGGTGTTCGAGAACGTGATCACGGGTGACGCCATCGACGTCAACATCTTCCCGACACCGAAATGGCATGAAGCAGATGGCGGCCGCTACATCGGCACCGGGAGCTTCAACGTCACCGGCGATCCCGAAGAAGGCTGGATCAACTGCGGCACCTATCGGGTGATGATTCACGACGCTAAGACCGTCGGCTTCTACATCTCGCCCGGCAAGCACGGCCGCATTCAGCGCGACAAGTACGAAGCGCGCAAGGAGCCGATGCCCGTCGCCATCGTGGTCGGCTGCGATCCGATGTCGTTCCTGATGGCGTCGAGCGAGGTACCCTACGGCGTCTGCGAGTACGAGGTCATCGGCGGCGTTCGCGGACGCCCTGTGGACGTGGTCAAGGCGCCGATCACCGGGCTTCCCATTCCCGCAAATGCAGAGATCGTGATCGAAGGGTTCGTCGAGCCCGGCAACGTGCGCCCCGAGGGCCCCTTTGGCGAGTGGATGGGCTACTACGGCAGCGACGTTCGCCAGGAACCCGTGATGGACATCAAGGCGATCTACCATCGCAACAATCCGATCCTGCTCGGCTGCGCGCCACAGCGTCCGCCGGACGAGGTCGCCAGGTATCGCGCGCTGACGCGCTCGGCGATCGTGCGCGAGAATATCGTCAAAGCCGGCGTCCCCGATGTCGTCGCGGTCTGGGCCCACGAGATCGGCACGGCACGGCTGCTGCTCGGCGTCGCCATCCGCCAGCGCTATCCGGGCCACGCCATGCAGGCGGGCCACGTCGCCGCCATGTGCCACTCCGGCGCCTATGCGGGACGCTACATTATCGTGACTGACGACGACATCGACGTGTCCGACCTCGAACAGCTGATCTGGGCGATGCTGACGCGCTCCGATCCCGCGACGTCGATCGACATCATCCACAATGCCTGGTCGACGCCGCTCGATCCGCGGATCGAACCGGAGCGCAAGGCCAAAGGCGATTTCACCAACAGTCGCGCCATCATCGACGCCTGCCGCCCCTGGCACTGGCGCGACAAATTCCCGAAGGTGAATGCCCCCTCCCCCGAGGCCGCCCGCCTCGCGCGTCAGCGCTTCGGCCATCTGCTGAAGTAGCCCAGATGGAGCCAACGGGTCCCGCCTCCGGCGGGCCCGATGACGGGCTCCGCGCAATCCGGGGATAGCCCTCCGAAACACGCAGCGTGAGCGGAAAGGGCAATCCCGGATTGCGCTGCGCTCCATCCGGGCTACCGGCTACTTATTCGCCGCGGATGCCTTTCTCGCGAATGATGCGGCCCCAACGGTCATATTCGTCGTGGAGATAGCGGCTGAAATGCTCCGGCGAGTCGGGCGTCGGCACGGTCCCAGTTTGCGCGAGCTTCGCGCGCACCTCGGGATCGGTAAGCACCCCAACCATCGCGCCGTTGAGTTTGGCGATGATCGCCGACGCCGTGCGCGCTGGCGCGAGCACGCCCGCCCATTGGTCAGCGATGGTGTCGGCAAAGCCTTGCTCGCCGAAGGTCGGCACCTCGGGAAAAATCGGAGAGCGCTCGCGCGACGTCGCCGCGAGCGGCTTGATCTTTCCAGCCCTGATATGCGCGATGATGGTGGGGCCATCGCCGAACAGGCCGTCGAGCTGGCCGCCGATGAGATCGGACATAGCGGGTGCGGCACCGCGATAAGGAACGCGCAGGAAATCGACGCCGGCGGACGCCTGGAACAGCTCGAGCCCGAGATGGGAAACCGAGCCGAGACCGGTGATCGCGATCGTGATCTGACCCGGACGCCGCCGGGCCAGATCGGCGAGCCCACGCGCTGAATCGACCGGCAACGCCGCATTCACGACCAGCATGGTCGAATTGAAGGCGACAAGACCGACCGCAGCAAAATCCTTGATGGGGTCATAAAGCGCGCTGGCACGCATATGAGGATAGACCGTCGCCACGCCGGCCGTCGTGAAGTAGAGCGTGTAGCCGTCAGGATCGGATTTCGCGACGAATTCGGCACCAAGCGCGCCGTTGGCTCCGGTCTTATTCTCCACGAGAACAATCTGGCCCAAGGGCGCCCGCAGCTTTTCCGCCAGCAGCCGCGCCATGAAATCGGTGGTGCCGCCAGCCGCGAATCCGACGATAAGTCTTATCGGCCGCGACGGGTAATCTTCTGCAAAGGCCGTGGGCGCCCAACCGGCGCCGACCACTATTGCAAACGCTGCTGCTGTGCGAACGATGATATGACGAAACAGCCGCACCCGGTACGCCACCCTTTTGATTTCAATTCATTCGTTGCTTGAAATATCGCAAATCCGGTGGCCGCTGATCCTTTTTTGCGGGCATCAACATCCCGTCGGCACGGATGATATACATCTCCTTGCCGATGGCCAACAAATCCGATCCTTCGACGCAGCTGCTCTCCCGCCAATCGGGATGCAGATTCGAGCTGTGGATGTATCTTTTGTCCACCACCCAGGGTCGCGTCAAAGCGTGATCGATGACCGTAACTTCATCGTGGAGAACTTTCGGATCGGATTTATCGAGACGGAAACGCTCTTTGAAAATGGACTGATTGTCGAAGTGGAGGGGAAGACCGCTGGCGTCGTAAACGCGCGGGCCCTTGAAGCCGCGCGTCTCGGCTTCGAGTACGTCGTAAGTGCCGTCGCCGTCCTCGTCGATCCACCGGCCGATCGAATAGCCGGCATAGCTCGGCTCGATCTCCTTGGGCCAATCGCGGCCGTCGGTGAAGATGCGGCGCGCCTGGGTGCCGACCAAAATGTAGGTCGCGTGCGGCGTGACGACGAATTCGAACGGCCCGAACGTCATCATGTGCGGCATCCCGGTCGGCATGCAGCGGGCGCGGTCGAAATTGTTGCCCTGGCCGCCCGTGGCCTGGTCGGCCATGCTGTCGTTCAAAACCTTCTGATACTCCGGCGTCAGCGGCGCTTCCTGCCCATGTGCCCACGGCTTGGTCTGATCGAACGAAGGTTGACCTCCGGGGGTGCGGAGACCTGATGGCGAGACCACGGAGACCGGAGGGACATACCGCTCCCACGAGCCTTTCCAATCGGGATATTTCGCAGGTTCAGCCGCGTTGGCGCCGCTGCAGATCAGCGCTGCGGTGCCGGCCATTCCAATGGCACCGAACAATTTTCGGTAACGCATGGTGTCCTCCCCTTGGACCGCCCTTATGCTTAGCCAACCGAACGGTGGCCGCGGCGGTTCCGGAAATCCTGCCCCATCGGAAACCTATACCGATAGAGAATTGCGATTCAGGCCAGCTTCGTTTCGAACAAACCCAGGTGTCGAACACCGCGGTCTTGGTTTGCGTTGCGGCGCACTATTGCAACGGATCGCGTTCGCCGTCGTCAACCGCGATGGTACTTATGGTTCTCGGATCGGGACCGCGGCCTTCCGCGAAGGCGAGATCTTCCATGCGGTGCCCAAGAAGCAAGCCCGGCAAACCATAGTTGCCTTCGATGCAGCGCGGCTCCGCATATATTCTGTTTTCCTCGTCACTCTGCCGAATGAACTCTTGCTTGGCTGTCCAGGGTCGCGTCCATACCGTCGGATCCTCGACCGTCACGGTATATTCGAGAGTGCCGGGACCCGTCCTCGTCCATCGCTCGATGACGTGAAGGCTTTCGCGCGAGCCTTGAAAATCCGTCTTCGGATTGAAATTCGTCACGTCGACGACGAGGGTGTTGCCCTCCCAGTGCCCGCGCAAGTCGCCGTACCATTGACGAATGGTCGTCGGCAAATGGGGGCTGCCATCCATGACGATATTGCGTTGCCAACCTTGGCCCTGCCCGACGTCGTAGAACATCGCGATGCCGCCGGGCGTCTGAACAATTCTGCGGAAGCTGATGCGATCGGCGATCGCGCCGAGCCTGCCGACCTCCGGCACGCCGCCCATCAGGCAGCGCACCGGCAACGAGGCGTCCTCCGGGCCATCATAGCGATTGATCGTCGCCGTGTTATAGTGGGGCGGCGTATCGCTGAAACGCGGCGAAGGGGTTGGATCGTACTTGCCCCCGCTGCACGGCAATTCCTTGTTCTTGCAGGTTTCGGTCGCTTGCAGCAGCGCAAGTCGAAATTCGCGCTCAGCGGCGGCAATCTTCTGCGCTTCCGGAGTCGGCGGCGGCAGCCGGCCATTAGGCGGATCGACGATCCGCGACGTCCGCGCGCCGGTGCGCTTCTTTGGCGTAAACACGTCATTGTAGGCGCCGGCGACATCCGCCACTGTCCCGCGCTCCGCCCGCCGCTCGCGTCCCCGCATCGCCGAACGCTGTCGGTCCAGTTCTGCGCGCTGAGCGTCGGTGAAAAATTCCTGATTGGCATATTTGGGCGAGCGCTGCAGCGGCGTATCGGTCTCGTCGGTCCAGATTCCCTGCAGATCCGGTTCC
Organism: uncultured Alphaproteobacteria bacterium; assembly: GCA_963807015.1. Lineage (GTDB taxonomy): Bacteria > Pseudomonadota > Alphaproteobacteria > Rhizobiales > Xanthobacteraceae > JAJPKK01. Next base: position 330,602 of record CAWEAS010000001.1, read on the forward strand.
CCCCACGGCGTTCTCAGCGCCGAGACCGGCGCCTTTCCGGATGCACCGGGCATCTGGGCGGACGCCCGAGGGATGGCGAGGGAAACGGCAACGCTGACAGCGAGACCAGCAACGGCGACCCTTATCATCGCGCCTGAGAAACTCTCATGCATGATGGCCTCCCTTTGCCTTGGCGGTGTCTTACAGCACCCGTATTTCCTTCAAGCCAGATAGAAGGACGATAGCGCTTTTCAACAATTGCGGATAGCCGGTCGTGTTAAGCCGCAGCAGCATTGTGCGTCTCCGCCCATACGATGGCGCGCCCGCCTTTACGCGCATTGAAGTTTGCTGATACCTTTGGCTTCCAATGGCCATGAAGCGAAAAACATGGAGCGAAAAATGATCCGGACAGCTTTCGCCCTTGCGGGCTTGGCCGCCGCGCTGTTGACGGCTCCTGTCCTTGCGCACCATGCCTTCGCGATCTTCAACTCCTCGAAGCTGCTCTACACCACGGGAACCGTAAAACAGTTCGAACTCGTCAACCCGCACACTTGGCTTCATGTCACCATCGTCAACGACAAGGGCGATGCGTCGACGTGGTCATTCGAGGGCGGCTCGGTGTTGCAGTTGGCGCGGCTCGGCTGGTCGAACGATACCTTCAAGGTCGGCGATAAGGTCGAGGTCGGCTTTCACCCCATGAAGGACGGTTCGCGCGGCGGCCAGTTGATGAGCGCCAAGCTGACAAGCGGGCAAAAGCTGTGCTCCAACCGCGGCTGCGGCGACGGCACCGGCGAGATCCTTCCGCCTTTCTGACGCGAGAGACGCAGACAGCCAGTCAGGGTTTGTGATCGCGGCTGACTGTCACGTGCATATTTGGTCAAAGCGGCTCGGCTTAGCGTATGCCGTTTTTCAAACATCTGTTCTTGCGCGTTTTGGAGTTCGTCCATCGAGGGACATCTGCACTTTCTTCAGCCAGCTGGTCATTTGCATGTCCTGATACTGATCGGCGGCGAGGCGGAGATGGTCGCCACTTGGTCTCTTCAGCCTCTTGTCCAACTCTCCAAGTCCAAAATGGCAGTGCGCAACAAGCGGTCGCATTCCGCATTCGGCAGCTGCGCGCAGGCTCTCTTTGTAGAGCCGCTCGGCAAGCACGTCGTCCGACCGCCGGCTCGCGATTTTGGCTGACAGTTCAAGAAGTCCCGCTTCGAAGCCGCGCTGATACTGCGCTTGTGCTATCTCAATCGCGCTCGTCGCAAGATCGTTAGCGCGATCCAGATCGCCGATAACAAACGTCGCTTCACTCAATCCGCCGAGAATCAGGGGGCGCATGTTGCCCATATTCATTCGCTCGCCTACGTCCCGGATCCGCTCCAACATTTCGATCGCCAATTCAGGCTTTCCGGCTTGAACATAGGCATTGGCCAGCAAGGGCGTAATTACGACCTCGTAGTAAGTAATTTCGAAATATCGGCAAGTGTCGACGCCCCGCTTCAACGTGGCCTCTGCTTCGTCGATATCTCCGCGGCGCAGGAATGCGCGGCCAAGACCAGCGAGAGCGTAACCGAGGTTACCAGCGGGAAGTTGGCGTGCCTCGGCTATCTCAACCCCCCTCCTTCCCACCTCGATCGCTTCTTTGAAATAGCCCGTATCAGCTAATCCGATCGCCAGTCCGGCGTGACCGAAAACGGACGGCGCGAGGAGTTGGCCAAATCGTTCGTAAAGCAGCGGCCCAGATGCGATGGCAATCGTCTCGCGAAACTGAACGATGGCTTCCGCGTGCCGTCCCATTGATTGAATGTTCAGCGCCATGGCCGGCAGGCCGAGAGCTTTGCTGGCGATATCGCCCTGAGCGACTGCCTGAGCTCCGAAGGCAACGCCATTCTTCAGGTCGCCTTTGGTCATGCATAGCGTACTAAGGCTCGCCATCGCGCGGCCGAGGCGGATCGAAATCTCCGAGACTGGAGGCAAAATCGCGCGCTTCGATACAAGCTCGTTCCGCACCCTTTTGATCGGCAAGCGATAAAAGAGCGTTGCGCAATTCCAGGCGAATATCGATGGATAGCTCGCTGCCTTTCCTCGAATTCGGCAATCGTTCGAGTGCCGAGAGTGCAGCGTCGAATAGCCTTTGGGCGTCGCGGTTCTGGGAACGGCCGGCTGCATTTAGGCCGGCGCGACGAAGGGACTCGACGGCTAGCTCCCACAACTCGCCCTTGAGGGCGTGGTAACCGAGCTGTTCGGCGTGTTCATCGATCCGCTCGGTGTAGAGCGTCCGCATTGCCCACGCGATGCGTGCGTGCAGATCACGGCGTCGGTTGTGAAGAATGCCGCGGTACGTCACGTCGTGTGTAAAAACATGCTTGAAGACGTATGCCGCTTCCGTCGTCGGCATTCGGCGCAGGAAGGTGCCTGCCTCGAGCCGCTCGAGTCCGTCCTGAAGCTCGGTTGGCGAAGTATCGGCAACGGCCGCGAGAAGCGGTAGCTTTATCCACCTGCCGACGACCGCTGCCGTTTGCAAAAGACGCTTGTCCGCCTCGGATAAACGATCAATCCGATCAGCCAACAATCCCTGCACCGTCGCCGGCAACCGGACCTCCGTAACGGCTCGCTTCAGGCTAAATGCCCCTTGTTCACCGCCGAGAACCCCGGTCTCGATAAGCAGGTGAATACTTTCTTCGAGGAAAAGCGGATTACCGTCCGTGCGCTCCAGCAGCTTCTCGACGATGGATTCCAGACTCGGATGATCGCCCAGCAGGTGCGTGACCAGCTTTCGGGCCGATGCTTTGTCGAATGGCTCGAGCCGGATCTCGCGCGAGTGGTGAAACGAAAGCCAACGATTGTTGAATTCAGGGCGATAAGTCAGAAGGAGAACTATTCGTCGACCGGCAACTTCCGGTATCAACTTGTCCAGTAGGTGAATGCTCTCGTCGTCGATCCAATGGAGGTTCTCGATGACTATGATGAGGCACCGCTTCCGCGACAGCTCCAGGAGAAATCGCTCGAGCCCTTCTAAGGTCTGTCGCCGGCGCCTCGCGGGCGAGGCGTCCTGCCACGTCCGGTCGTCGACGGAGATATCCAACAGCGAAAGCAAAGACGCGGCCGGAACATCAGCGGTTTCTCCGAGGGCTGCGACGCCATTGCGTACCTTCGCCTGCATCGCGGACATGTCGTCGCTATCGCGAATTCGGAAAAACGTTCTCAGCATTTCAACGAAAGGAGACAACGAACGCGCTGGCCCAAATGACGCAGCGTTTCCCCGCAATAGCAAGCAATCGGTGGCGGGCGCGGACGCGACGAATTCAGCGCATAGTCGGGATTTTCCAATTCCCGGTTCACCGACGCAGGCAACGATTTGTCCGTGCCCGAGGCGGCTCTGTTGAAGCGCATGTCTCAGCTTCCCCATCTCCGCGGTGCGGCCTACGAAAGGTGCGAGACGTTGCGAAGGCGTTCCAAGAAGGCGTGAACCATTGGCGACGCCGCTTTGTAATTCATACGCTCCTTCAGGCAATAGGACGTGAGGGGCCGCGAACGGCCTTACTTTTATATAGCCGCTTGCCAGATCGGCGGTCGAACGAGAAATGACGATGCTGCCCAAGGGAGCCACCTGCTCCAGCATCTTCGCGTACTGGGTCGTCTCGCCGACCGCGGCGTAGTCGACTTGAAGATCGCTTGCGATCATTCGGACGATCACCTCGCCGGAACTGACCGCTACGCGGATTTGCGACGCTTGCTCCTGGGAGGCGATGTCGCCTCCGAACATCCGGAGAGCAGCAAAACAAGCGCTTATGGCGTGATCTTCACGGGCCTCGGGCGCTCCGAAAAGGGCCATGATCCCGTTATGCGTAACCTGATTGACCACTCCTCCGTAGGCGCGCACGGCTTCCGAAAGGCGTTTGAGTACGGGATCGAGTCGCCGCCACTCTTCCTCGGGATCGCTTCCCGTTCTCATGTTCATCGATGCGAGGAGCACCGTGATCAGCTTTCGCTCGCTTTCGCGCGCCGTCGGGGAAACCAATACCTTGTGCGAGATTTCGGGAGCGCAGTTCTCGTAGCCTTCTGTCGACCTCACCGACCCTGTCGCCTGCAAGCTTGCGATCAACCGCAGCGTCTCAGCTTCCGGTCTCGCACCGTAGTGGGTCTTCATCTGTTCGCTGAAGGAAGAAGCATATTCGATGGCGGCAATCCTTCCGCGGTGCGCTGCGATCTGTTAAATCAGCAGGCGCTGGCTCGCTTCGTTCGCGGGATCCAGCCTCACCAGGCGTTCAGCCGCAATGAGGGCGTCTGCATGTCGACATTCCGAATTGTGATAGGAAATCTGCGTCTCGAAGAGCTCGGTCGCCTTGAGCCGTAGCTGATCGCGCGTTGCGGCGAGCCAGCTATCGAATGCATCCAGGCCGAGAAGGAAAGAGCCGAAAAAATCGCCCTGGTAGATGTCCGCAGCCAGGCTTAAATAAAAGGGAGAATTTGAATTCGCGTGCCGCAGGAATTCCTGAACGTCCACCCGTACGTTCTGTGGCTTCAATCGAACGAAATCTCGTTCCGTTTCCAGAAAGTCAACGTGCGCGGCCTTGAGATCCTTCCGGATTGACAGAATCGCCTGCCGCAAGGATTGACGCGCTTGCCGGTCGGGCCGGTCTCCCCAGAGCAGTTCAGCGAGCTGATCGCGGCTCACGCCCTCTTTGTGGAGCGCGAGATAGCCCAGCAATGCGCGATGCCTCGGCGCGGTAATGGTGAGAAGTTGGCTCGGTTTGTCCGCAAGGACCAATCCGAACTGCCCCAACAACTGGAAGGCAACCGTCGCGTTTGCTGCGCGTTGCATCTGCCTCTCACCCGAACCCCACCGAACCTACTGGGTCGAAGCCAAATCGCAAGGCTATCTGAGCCGCGATTTTTAAGCGACTTGACGATCGCTTGACGCCGGATCGTCGATAAGCGGTGGCGGTTTGATCGGGGACGGTGGAGATCGGAAATGCGGAAGGCTTTTTGTCGCTTGGCGCCAGCCGCGGCCATTGGATTGACGGTGGAGAGCGCAGGCGCAAAACGGGGGGGCTTTGGACGAATCCAGGCAGTCAATCTAACTGCACGGTCGGATGGGGCGCGATGCCAACGGCTCCGCAACACTTCCGCACACAAGTAGAGCAGATCGGCGCTTTCGTTCAGACATAAGTCGATTGGGCTGGTGCGGTTGCAAGAAACTGATCGGAGGAGACATGATAAGCTTAAAGCTTTCCCACACGCTGTGGGCCACATTGATTGCCGGTCTGATGATCGGCGCGGTGCTCACAACGGCTTTGAGGGCGCAAGGCACGCCGCCGGCCTACGTGGTGGCCGAAGTGGCTGTTCAAGATGCTGATGCGTTTGCGAGGGACTACGCTCCGAAAGTTGCGGGAACCCTCGAACGCTATGGTGGCCGAATTCTCACCTCCGGCAAGCTGACGGCGCTCGAAGGCAACCTGCCGCAGCGGTTCGTGCTGATCGCCTTCGACACCGTCGAAAAAGCGCGCGGCTGGTACAATTCGCCTGCCTATCAACAGATCCTGCCAATTCGGCTGAAGACGGCGACGTCGACCGTATTCCTTGCCGAAGGACTCCCGAGATAGCTCAATCGGATCGGATAATTTAGTCGCAGGAGGTTGGAATGAAGAAGACAATTCTTGCTGCCGTAATTGCGGTAGCCGCCGCGTCGGTCCCGTCGCAAGCCCAACAAGCAACGACCAAGGACCAGCTTATCGGAAGTTGGAAGGTCCTTAACCTCAAGACCACTGCCGGAGACAAGGTCACGTATCCACTCGGGGAGCAGGTGGCGGGCTACGTTACCATTACCCCTACGCGGATTTGGCTCCTGTTCGTGGACGCGACCCGTAAGGCACCAACTGCACCGACGCTGACCGATGCTGAAGCTGTTGTCATGATGAAGACGCAGGTGGCTTGGACAGGCAAATACACCACGGCTGAGCAGACCGTGGACGGGATCAAATTGACGGCTCACGTTGACGCCGCATCCAGCCAGGCGATCTTCGACACTGATCGCGTGTACTTCATTCGAGTTGCCGGCAACAAGATCATGTTTAAATCACCGGGCGTAATCGTTCCCATGACTGGCCAAAAGAGCGTCGTGGAGTTTGAGCTTGTGAAGTCTGATTGAGCTGCTGGCTACATGCACCACAAGGAACGAGCGCTAGTCCGCGCCTTCAATCGAAGCGCCCGTCCGGCGGGAAACGGATCGTCTGGTCGTAGCGCGATGGGGTGGTCATGTCCTTGTCGCCGCGTGCGGGGAGCACGAAGGCTTCGGCGATATAGAGCCTGCCCTTGTTGTAATAGAGTGAAGAGCGCACGCGGCTGCCGTTCATGCGATCAACCACGAGCGTGACGCCGTAGATCGCCTTCACTCCTTGGTAAACGCGCGGAAAGTCCGTGAAGAGCACTTCGCCCTCGCGCATCAGCCCAAACGCCGCCTCATTCAGGAAATTCGCGCCGACGTCATGGCGATCCGTGAGATCGACCACCGTCAGCTTGTAGAGAACATGATCATCCTCGGCTGAGTAGATCGTCGAGGGGAGTCCCTTGGCCAGCGTCGAGTCGTAGGCTGATTTCATCGTCTCGGGCTTCGCGGGGAATTGGATCGCGACGCCCTGATCGAGATACACATATTCCCGCCACGCAAACGCCGGGCCGCTGCCGAGCAAAATTGCGAGAATGAGAGCGACAACACGCATGCGCGCCTCCCGATCTGAAGATTGGGCAAATGGTAGCACGGAAGCGCGACGGCGTGCGTTGCCCTCAACAAGGCATTTTCCACTCCTCGCGAGCGAGCTCGCCGAAGGGTTCAAGGGCCTTTCTAAAGACCCCGGAACAATGCTTTCCTGAAGGGGGGATCAAGGGCAGTAGGCCAGTGGCTTTGAGGAGCGCTTTCATGTCAGCACTTGCGAAAATTGCCTCGCCTCGCCGGTTTGCCGGAAGCTTGATCGTTCTTGTCGGCGTCGGAGCGGCAATCTCGCCCCTGCTGGCGCAGGACCGCACCGCGGCACCTGACTTCTCCTCAAACCATGCCGGGTGGGTCTCGATTGGCACCAACTGGATTGCTGCACCGGACAGTCCGCCTCCTGTCGGCGACCATCCCGCTCATCCCTATGTGCCCAACAACACGGGCCGGCAGGCGACTTTCAGGATAGCTGACGTCGATAACACCAACCTGACGCAATTCGCCAAGGACGAGCTCGCAAAGTCGAACGATGAGGTCCTCCGCGGCAAAGCCATGTACGCGCGAGAATCGCGCTGCTGGGCGACGGGAGTGCCCGCTTACTTATTGAACCCGGCGCAGCCCACGTTTTTCCTGCAGACCCCGCGCAAGGTGACGATGGTCTGGCAGATGGATCAGCAGGTACGTCACGTCTACCTCGATGTACCGCATTCGGAGAATCCGAAGCCATCCTGGTATGGCGAGTCGGTCGGGCATTACGAAGGCGACACCCTCGTCGTCGACACCATCGGCCTGAACACCCGAACCTTCATCGATAATTACCGGACCCCGCACAGCGATAAGCTGCGCGTGGTGGAGCGCTATCGCTTGATCGACGACGGCAAGACTCTTGAGGCCGACGTCACCATCGAGGACCCCGCTGTCCTCATCAAGCCGTTGCACGTGATTCATCGCTGGAGGCACGTACAAGGGCCGCTGCGAGAGTCGAGTTGCGCCGAAGGCGAGCTCTACAATCCTTTCAAGCAAGACGTTGAGCCGCTGCCCGTCGCAGACAAGCCAGATTTCTGATTGACGGTTCGGTGGAATCGAGAAGCTGAAGAGGAAAACCGATTGTTCGGATGAGGGGGTGCTCCCGTTATCGTCGGCTTTCTCATTCAAATTGACTGCGGCGCCATTTCAATGCGGCGGGCAACCCCTGTTCAGCGGCAATCTCGCGAAACCGCGTGCCGATCTCAGTCTTCGCAGCATAAAGCGGTGCAACCACGTCGATACCGGCCTGCATGGCGTTGCGAAACCCGGCCGCATCGGCGCCCCGATTGATGGCAAGTTTGGTCGCCCGCAGTGCCTCAGGAGCAATCAGCGCCAGGCGTTTGGCAAACTTCAAGGTCGCATCCGCGAGCGTGTCGCGCGGGACGATGCGGTTGATCATCCCGAGCTCAAGTGCGATCGGCGCATCAATCATGTCACCGAGATACATGAGCTCGCGGGCTTTCTTGTAGCCGATGAGCCAGGGCATGATGAAGCCGGGACCGGACTGCGAAAATCTGATTTCAGGCTCGCCGAATTTGGCGTCGTCGGCGGCAATCGTAAGATCGCAGAACATCGCGAGTTCGCATCCGCCGCCCAACGCGTGGCCTTGTACGGACGCAAGAACCGGCTTCTTCATGTACCAGGGCATGAGTTCCAGCGCCAAGCTGCCGCTGAGGCGGTCGTGGAACTTCAGCGAGTCATGGCGCCAAGCCTGATCGGAAGGGCTTCCCGCGGAAATATCGTAGCCGACGCAAAAGCTGCGCCCGGCACCGCGCAGCACGACGACGCTGGTCGCGGGATCGTCGTCGGCCTTGCACAGGGCAGCTGCAAGGTCTCGCTTCAGATCAGCGTTGAGCGCGTTGAGCTTGTCCGGGCGGTTCAGCGTGACGAAGCCGATGTTGCTGTCGGCCTCGTAAAGCGCAAGGTCGGCCATTTTCCTGATCTCCCGCGCGCTTCAAGAGGAAACCCATTGCAGGAATCGTTCCTCGATCGGAACGATGTGTTCGACCTCCCATCGATCATCCTCCGCGATCGACACCGCCATGTTGTCTGCGTAGGTCGGAAGCTGGCCGGCAATGTCCTTTGGGATGAACGCATAGGCGCCCGGGTGGACGGGGCCATAATAGAGGCGTGTGTTGAAATCGGCCTGCGGTTTGGCCTGGGTCGAAAAGTCGATAAATTCCCACGCGAGTTTCCGATTGGGCGCGCCCTTCACCACGGTCCACGTGCTGTTACTTCTCACGGCGCCATTCCACAGCAGCTCGACCGGGACGCCTTGCTGCTTAAGTTCAGTGGCGCGCGCGTTCCAGATCGACATCATGACGACCTCGCCATCGCGGATGAGCTGCTGCGATTGGTTGCCCTCGCGCCACCATACCTTGATGTGGGGCTTGATCTTATCGAGCTTGCGGAAGCCGCGATCAACGTCGAGCGGATAAAGCTTGTCGAGCGGCACGCCATCGGCGAGCAGCGCATAGATCAGCGAGCGCTGCGGGTCGTTGATGCAAAGGCTGCGCGGGCCCGGGAATCTATCGGTGTCCCAGAAATCCGCCCACGATTTGACGCTGCCTTTGGGAAACTTGTCGGTGCGATAGCACAGGTTTGTGCCGAGGATGTTCGTTGCGATGGCGCGGCCACCGGCAACGAGCGCTTCCGGCGGAATGGCATCTTTCTTGACAATGCTCCAGTCGATCGGCTCGACTAGGCCTTCGCGATCGGCGCGCAGCCACAACACCGAACTGACCGAGGTCACGTCGAACTGATAGACGCCCGTCTGCACCTGCGCCTTGATCTTGCCGTAGGACACCGGCGTGACGGTGCGAATTTGAATGCCGGTGGCGGCGGTAAACGGCTTGAAGAAGGCAGCCTCTTGGGCCGCGGTCCAACTGCCGCCCCAGGAATTCACGTAAAGGGTTCGTGTCTGTGCGATCGTGCGCTCAGTGAGGAGGAGCGGACCGAGCGCAGCACTTGCCGCCGTCGCTCCCCCGAGCAAGACCAGCTTGCGTCGTCCGCGATCGAACCGCCAGGTGCTCTTCATGGGCCGCCTCCCAGGGCAACGTTGTCGTTGTGCAAGGGAGCCTAGCGCGAAACGAGAAGGTGCGCATCGGCTGGATTCCAGCCGACCTTCACGGTCGTACCCAGGCGCAGCGCGGCAAGCTCGTTGCCCGGAAGACGCACGCGCAGCGGCACCCCCCTGCTGTTTCCGATTGCGACGAGCGAGTCGCCGTAATTGATGACCTCGTCGATAGCCATATCGAGGGTGTTCAAATCATTGGTCTCGCCGGCCTTGCAAAGGCGGAGACGTTCGGGCCGGATCATGAGCACCTGATCGCCGGATGCGATGGGTCTATCCGTGGCGACGCGCACCGGACCGATTCTGATGAGTTCCACCCAGCCGGGACGGGCCGAGTTGATCCGGACGTCGAAAAAATTGCTGTCGCCGATGAATTCGCCGACAAAACGGCTGACCGGGCGGTTGTAAACTTCGAGCGGCGAGCCTACCTGCTCGAGCTTTCCGTGGGCGAACACCGCGATCCGGTCCGACATCGTCATCGCTTCGGTCTGGTCGTGCGTGACGTAGATCATGGTGGTGCCGGTCTTGCGATGAATGCGCTTGATTTCGACCTGCATTTGCTCGCGCAAGTTCTTGTCGAGCGCGCCCAGGGGCTCATCCAGCAGCAGAAGTTCGGGATCGAAGACGAGGCCGCGCGCCAGCGCGACGCGCTGCTGTTGTCCTCCCGACAGTTCGCGCGGATACCGATGACCGAGCCCCCGCAGGCCGACAAGCTCGAGAATGCTGGCAGACCGTGCTTCGCGCTCGTGCCGCGGCACGTGGCGCATACGCAACGGAAACATCACGTTCTTTGCCGCGGTCATATGCGGAAACAACGCATAGCTCTGAAACACCATGCCGATGTTGCGCTCATATGGCTTGCTCAGCAGAAGGTCGCGCCCGTCGAGTTCGATCACGCCACTCGTCGGGTATTCGAACCCCGCGATCATCAGGAGCGTTGTCGTCTTGCCGGAGCCGCTGGGGCCGAGAAACGTGATGAATTCGCCGCGTGCGATGTCGATGGTGACGCCGTCGACGGCGTTGCTCTTGCCGTCATAAGTCTTGACCACATTGCGCAGGCTGAGGTGGGGAGGAACTCACGGCTTGCTCAAGGCTGCGCGCTTCGGAACGATCAAGGCGTCAACGACGACACATCCCTCTGGCAATGCCTTGATGGGATTAAGATCGACCTCCTCGACGACATCGGCGTTCGCTTGAGCGAAATCGGCGAGCGCCGTGAGGCAGGCGGCAAGGCTCGTGACGTCGGCCGCCGGCCTGCCGCGCACCGCCCCCAACATCGCGGCGCCGCGTGTCTCGGCGATCATTGCCTCGGCGTCGCCTTCGCGCAGCGGCAGCGCACGCAACGCGAAGTCGCGCATGATTTCGATGGCGGTGCCCCCCATGCCGAACGCGAGCATCAGGCCAAAGTCAGGCTCGCGGGTTACGCCGGCAAACACCTCGACGCCGTCAGCCACGAATTTCTGCACCAGGAACGCTAGGTCGGCGGGACGCTTGTCGAGACGTGAAATTCGCTCGTTGAGCTGCGCAAATGCTTCGGCAACGCCCTGGTCATTCTTGAGGTTGACGGCGACCAGACCAAGTTCGGTCTTGTGGGCGATGTCGTCGGACACCGCCTTGAGGACGACCGGATATCCAATCTCGCCCGCGGCAGCGGTTGCTTCAGCAAGCGTGGCGACGCGGCGCTCCTGCACAGTCGAGATGCCGTAGGTCGCAAGCAATGTCTTGGCGTCGAACTCATTGATGGTTTGTCGGCGCGGACTAGCCGCAAGGACGCCGGCAAGCGTTGCGGCGGGCCGCATTGCGACGGTGCGCGGCGGCGCAAACTCCATCATATATCGACCGACGCGATCAAGCGCGCCAAGACCCTGGCGGGTCCCGCCGATTTGCACGAGACCCGCTTCGCGCAGCGCCTTGACCTGCACGGCATTCATCGTGCCGGGCCGTGAACTCATCAGGTAATAAGGCTTGGTGGAAGCCGCTGACGCCTGGGCCAGCATCTTGACGGTTTCGAGCACGCGCTTGGGGTCACCGAGGTGGCCTTCGTTGCTGGTGTCCGCACAATACACGACTGCATCGATGCGCGGGCTCTTGTCGACCACCGACATGGCATGCGGCAGGTTCACTGCATAGTTGCCGTTCCCCCAGGCATCGAACGGATTGCCGTCGCCCGTGATGCGGCCGATCACCGCCTCGGCCTCCTGGCGCTCCTGCGGCGACAGCGGCGGAAGATCGAGACCGACGGTGGCCGCGTTGTCGAGGATCATCTCGGCGAGCCCGCCCGATCCGGTGATCACCGAGATGCGGCGGCCGCGCGGCCAGCGCTCGCCCTGGCAGACCGCGAGCACTTCCGTCATTTCATCAAGATCGTTGACCTCGATCGCACGGTGGGCACGCAACACGGCGGAGAATACGTGGGACTCGCCGGCAATACCGCCGGTATGGCTTGTGATGGCTCGCCGCGTACGCTCGGAGCGTCCGACTTTGAGCACCACCACCGGCTTTCCGGCAGCAGCTGCCCGGTCGAGCGCTGCTACGAAGCGATCGGGCTCGCGGACGGTTTCGAGAAAACTCGCGATAATCTTGGTCGCAGGGTCGTCGATCAGATAATCGAGGTAATCCGTGGCCCTGGTCACGGCTTCATTGCCAGAGGAGATCGAAAGGCTGATGCCGAAGCGGCGCAGGTCGGAGAGCATCGCTATGCAAACCGAGCCGCTTTGGGAAATCAGGCCAACGTTGCCGGCGAGCCCGGCCGTGTTCATGACGCTTTGCTTGTAGGTGGTGACGCGCGCAGTGGGATTGAGAATCCCCATGCAATTTGGCCCGCATACAACAACGCCCGCTTCACGGCAGAGGCCGGCGATCTCGGCTTGCAACTTGGCGCCCTCTCCACCGAGCTCGGCGAATCCGCCATCGTAGATGACGGCGGCGCGCGCACCGTGCTTCACGGCGAGACGAAGCTGCTCGGGAACAAGGGGATTGCGAATACAGAAGACGACGACGTCGGGTGGCGCCGGCAGATCGGCGAGGCTTGGGTAGCAGGCGTGGTTGAGGACCGTCTGATATTTCGGATTGACCGGATAGATCGGCCCGGTGAAGCCGATTGATCCCAGCGACTCGACGATCATGCGTCCTGCGCCCGGACGGTCGGTTGCTCCGACCACTGCTACCGAACGGGGTTTAAGGAGCGGATCAAGCTGCATTTGCGGGCCTGCGACGAACGAACAACATGATGATGACCCCGACCAGCATGGCGCCGGTCAGGAGCGTCGACACCACGGCGATCACGGGATCGGACTCAAGGCGGATCGATTCGAACATTTTTTTGGGCAACGTCGAGGCGTCCCGCCCCGCGATGAAGATTGCGACCACCGCCTCATTGAAAGAATGCAGGAAGGCGAACAACGCGCCGACCATGATGCCCGGGCGCAACACCGGCAGCGTCACCCAGAAGAAGGTGCGCAACGGACCGGCGCCGGCACTCATAGCAGCACGCTCCAGATTGCGGTCGAACCCCTTGAACGCCGCAGCGATGACCAGAAATGCGACCGGTATCGACAGCACGCTGTGGGCAATGATCATGCCGGCGTGCGTACCGACAAGGTGGATGAGGCTTAGAAAGCCGTAATAGCCGAGTGCGCTGACGATCGCCGGCACGATGATCGGGACCATGATGAGGAGATTGAGCGCATTCTTTCCGGCAAAGCGATAACGGGCAAAGCCAAAAGCGGCCGGCAGCGCCAGCAGCAGCGTGAGCACTGTCGAGCCGATGGCGATCAGGAAGGAGTTGGCGGTGGCTTCGAGCCAGGACGAGTTCGTGAAGTACTCGACGTAATAGCCGGTCCAGTATCCGGGCGGCGGGAATTGAAACGAAATCGCGTTTGAGAACGACATCGGCACGATGATCGCCATCGGCGCCACGAGAAAGAGGGCAGCCAGCCATGCCAGCAGCAGTGGAACGTAGCGCACCCGGCTATCCCCATAGCCGGTCAAGGCCGGCGAACCGATTGTAGACACCAAGCAGGATGAGCGTGAAGCCGAGCAGAACGACAGCGATTGCCGACGCGAAGCCCCAGGCCAGAAGGTCCTCGATCTGCTGGCTGATGAGCTGAGAGATCATCATGTCCTTCGGGGTGCCGAGAAGGATCGGCGTAATGTAGAATCCAAGGCACAGGGTGAAGACGAGCACGCAACCGTTGACAACGCCCGGCAAGCTGAGCGGCAGAAAGACGTGAGCAAATGCGCTCAGCGGCCGGGCGCCGAGCCCTTCGGCGGCCCGAATGTAGGAAGGCTCGATCCGGCGCATCACGCCGTAAAGCGAGAGCACCATGTATGGCAGCAGGATGTGGATCATGCCAAGCGTCGAGCTGAACGACGTAAACAGGAGCTGCGGCGGTGATCCCCAGCCCGCCAAGCCGTAGAGCGCGGAAATCGGCCCCTTGTTGCCGAGGATGATGAGCCAGGCATAGGTGCGCACCACGAATCCCGTCCAAAAGCTCATGCCGACGGCGACGAGGAAGATGATCGCCAGCGCATCGTTGCGGCGCGCCATGACGTAGGCGAGCGGATAGCCAATCAGCAGACTGGCAATCGTGACGATGAGGGCGGTTTTGAACGTGTTGACGAGCACGCCGGTGTAGAGCGGGACAGTGAAAAGCCGCCGATAGTGTTCGAGCGAGACCGTTGGATCGGTGACGCTCAGGAGCAGCACGTAGCCGATCGGAACGACGAAGAGCCCGACGATGACGAGCGCCGCAGGTGCGGTCAGTAACCACGCGGTCATGCTGTCGCGGCTTGAGACGCCGAGCGTTGCTCTGGTGGCCGAAATTGCTGCTTCTCCCGAACCGTCCTGGTTTGCAGGACGCCCCGTGAATTTTGTAACATGCACAGGAAATCGAGGCGAGGGCCGATCCCCTCGCTAGTCAACTCGATCGGATCAAGGCGTGGAGCGCCGATGACGGCTCGATCCCTGGTGTCTCGCCGCGCACTGCTGGCCACAGGCGCCGGCGCGCTGTTTGCTCCTTACATCGCTCCGGCGCAGTCGCAGACCCGCACCGTCTACGTGAATTCATATGGCGGCGTGTGGGAGACCGCCTGGCGAAAAGCCTTCTTCGATCCGTTCACGGCGCAAACGGGCATTCGGATCAGAGCCGTCCCAGGGGTTTCCTTCGCCAAGCTCAAGGCCCAGGTGCGGACCCGAAACTACGAATGGGACATCATCAATCTGGGTGACGTCGAGTATGGTCAGGCCGTGCTCGAAGGCCTGCTCGAGAAGGTCGACGATGCGGCGGTTCGAACCAGACAGTTGCCGTCGAACATCGTCCGCGAATACGGCATCACCAGCTATTCGCTTGGCACCAACATCGTTTACCGCAAGGACCGTTTTCCAAACGGCGGCCCGCAAAGCTGGCGCGATTTCTGGGACGTGAAGCGGTTCCCGGGCTGGCGCTGCATGTTTGATCGATCATTCACGTGCCTTGCATTTGCACTGCTCGCGGACGGCGTATCGGCCGATAAGCTCTATCCGATGGATATCGACCGCGCCTTTCGCAAAATGGACGAGCTCAAGCCGCATATCAAAGTGTGGTGGCGAGACGGCTCGCAATCCCAGCAGCTGATTCGCGATGGCGAGGTCGACATGATCGCCATGTGGAGCGCGCGCGCAATCGATCTGATCGACGACAACGTTCCGCTCGAGCTGGTGTGGAACGGTGCCGAAATCTACAACGCGAATCTCCTCGTGCCGAAGGGCGATCCAAACGCGAAGGCGGCCTGGGAGTTCTGCAATTTCGTCACGCAAGCGAAGCCCCAGGCGGATTTTGCGACGCTGCTGCCGTACGGACCCGCCAATCCCGAAGCGCGCGCATTGATAACCGAAGCGCGGCTGCGCCAGACCCCGGCTTGGCCGGAGAACGAAAGGGTCTCATTCCAGCACGACGCGACTTGGATCGCGCCGCGCCTCGCCCAAATCCGCGAACGCTGGGCCCAATGGCTGACGACGTAGATTTGGGTCGGTCAAATGGATGGAGGACGGACGGGCGTTGGTTTCGGGTTCACCAGGGGGTCGGTGCGGACCCCCGCAGATTTGGAAACAGCTGCGAGACAGCGTATGATTCGATTTCGACATGGGGATTGGGGGTATCACTATGACGAAATTGGCCTTGGCCTTCGGCATTGCCGTGGGCACAGCGATGTTGATTAGCGGCTTGTTCGCGTTGGCCGGCAGCCAAGTGGGCTATCTTCTCTTTTCCACGTCCGCTGCATCCCTTGGCGTGGGCGGCTTTTTGGTCGCGCAGCGGCGTTACGGGGGACCGTGAACACACCCCGGCGTTGCCGCTGAATAGAAGCATTCACGTACCAGCCGCGAACACCTCTATTGCGTGTATTGTTTATTATCTACAATTCATTTTGGGCGGTACATTTGTAATGTTGCTAATAGGCGACAGCCAAATTCGGCGAGCCAAGTCATGCTGGCAACCCCAGATTGGGGGCGGTCATGCGAAGCGTTGTTGTTTTAGTGGCGATCGGAATAGTCGCGTCTCGTTCTGCAATTGCCGGTGATTTGGCCCCTGCCCCACCACCACCGATACCCACGGCCTATGATTGGACGGGTCTCTACATCGGCGCGCATGCCGGCGGCAGCTGGGAGAAGACGGATTTCAGCGATCCGTCGAGCTACAACATTTACAATCTGACGACGGGCACGCCGCCGACACAAGTATTCCTCAGCGGGCCGACGCCGCTCTCGATGTCGACAAGTTCGTTTTTAGGCGGCGTGCAAGCCGGCGCTAATGTCCAGGTCGGCAAACTCGTGCTCGGCACCGAATATGAATATTCCTGGACCAGCATGAAGAGCTCGATGAATGGAGCTCTCCCGCCGCTCCCAGGCAGCATTTTCACCGGCAGCGAAACCTTTGGCTTCAGGACCCAATGGATTGCCACCGCGACGACGCGACTGGGCGTCGCGCGAGACACATGGATGCTCTACGGAAAGGCTGGCGCGGCATGGACCGGGGGCAACTACACCCTATCGTCTGCCGACGGCGGCGTCGGTGCAGGAACGCTGGTAGGCGGGTTCTCGGGCAACGCTCAGGATACGCGCACGGGCTGGACGCTCGGAACCGGCATCGAATGGGCCTTCGCGCGGAATTTCACGATGAAGTTCGAATATGATTTTATTGATTTCGGCACGTGGTCCGAAACTATTCCCGTCACCGGAGTGATCGCCGGCGCGAAGATCGCCGCCAATTCCGCGATTTCCGTGAGCGAACAAATCTCCGAGGTGAAGTTCGGAATCAACTACAAGACCGACCCCGGTTTCCTGTTCTGGTAAACGCCATCGAATAAGCGGCAGCGCGAACGCAGTCGTGCTAGCCGCAGGCACGAAGCAGCTAAACGCCGGAGCCGCCAAAATGTACCCAATCGGGTACATTTTCAACTAATTGGTAAGATTTCGCCCTGATAATCCCCGAGCGGGAACATCAGAGGCAAGAACAATGAGCAACGACGAGAGCATTGCGAGCCGCACAGCCTCGCAGATGGCGCTCGCCTTCGGCTCGCTCATCCGCAGCCGCCGGCGCGCCCTGAAGATGCGGCAGCACGAGTTGGCGCTCGCGACGGGCGTTGGTCGCAGATTCCTGATCGAACTCGAAGCGGGCAAGTCTTCGTGCCAGCTGGGGCGCAGCCTCATGGTAGCGCAGGCGCTCGGGATCGCACCTGCCGAGATACTTTCTAATGGCAGTGCGCCAGCGGCGACAAACGTCGACGGCGATGACCTGCCTGAATTCACCGAAGACGTGGAAGACTAGATGGCGCGGCTTTCCGTTTACTTCGAACAACGTCCCGTCGGCATCATCGACGTCGACAGCGGCGGCCCCGGCTTCATCTACGATCCCGACTGGATGAAGCTCCGCGGCGCTTTCCCGATCTCGACCACCATGCCGTTTCGGCCGGAGCGTATCGACGCGCCGACCTTCCTGACCTGGGCCGCCAACCTGTTGCCCGAAAACGAGCAGTTGCGCACCCTCGGGCAACTCCTCGGAATGTCGCGCGGCGACGTCATCGGCCTCCTGTCCGCGATCGGCGGCGACACCGCGGGCGCGCTCTCGTTCGGTCACCCGGGTCGGACATCCTCCGTGCAATGGCGCCTTCTCGAGACCCCGCACGCGGTCGGGAGCTTGATCGAAGAGTTGCCGAACAAGCCGTTCCTCGTCGGCGAAGAAGGCGTGTCGATGTCGCTCGCCGGCGCGCAGACGAAGCTCGCAGTCGCTGTTGACGACGTCGGGCGGATCTGCATTCCCATGAACGGCTCGCCGTCAACGCACATCCTCAAGCCTGACACGCCGCGCCTTCCGGGCTGCGTGCAAAACGAAGCGTTCTGCCTGACGCTGGCGAGACGGTTGAAAATTCCAACGCCGTCGGTGACGACCGGCCGGGCGGGAAATCGGGCGTACCTTCTCGTCAGCCGTTACGATCGCACGTATGTCAACGGCCGGTGGCGGCGCCTGCACCAGGAGGACTTCTGCCAGGCGCTCGGGCGCCATCCATCAGACAAGTACGAAGCCAATCATTCGGGAGCGTCCGGCCCGACGCTCAAAGACATGTTCGAGGTGATGCGCCGGCACATGCCGCCGACCGACATCGTGCGGTTGCTCGAAATGGTCATTTTCAGCGTGCTCACCTGCAACACCGACGCCCACGCCAAGAACTACGCCATCATGATCCGCACCGGCGGCGCATCGCTCGCGCCGATGTATGACGTCATGTGCGGCGAAGTATGGGAGAGCGTGACCCGAAATTTCGCACAGCAGATCGCCGGCGAGCGGCGGGGCGACGCCTTGGCCGCAAAGCACTGGCAGCGCTTTGCGCGTGAGTGCGGCCTCAATCCGAAACAGGTGATCGCCCGCGTTGGGGCGTTGGCAAAGGCCGCAATCGCGGAAGCCGACGCCTCGGCAGCGGAGGTTTCCGAAATGCCTGGCGGACCTCACGCAAGTCTCGACGCCGCGCGCGAGGCGACGATCCGCCGGGCTCACGCCCTGCTGTCAAAGCTGCGAGACGAGGCGAGCGAACCGGTCCAATCCGCAGACACGCAGGAAACGTCAGCGGCTGAAAAACAGCCGGAGATAGAGATAGCAGTTGCCGAAGCGTGATGAGCGCCCCGGCGCGGACGTTTCCTCCGGCGCGTTTCAATCTGATCGGACTGCCGATCGGTCGTCATGCCCGCGCTCGTCGCGCGCGGTTCTTCCTACAAATTTTTCTACAGAAGCGTCGATTGCCGCGACACGCCGGGCCAAGACCGCGCGACAGGCCAAATGCTGGCTCGGTCAGCAGCCAATCGTCTTTTGCAACGCAAAAACAACAGCAGGTTTAGATTTGCAATCTGACGTGTAGATCATTGCGCCAATTGAGCGCCGCGCGAGCCATATGTCCTGAGCATACCAAAGCTCGCATTCGCGCATGAAAGCCGAAAACGCGCGCAAAAATATATGCGTCGGAAACAAATTATTATTTTGAAAAGCCGACCTACCGCTCCCGTCAATGTGATGGCGAATATCGATCAACCTCCGGAGATCAAAGCAGCCGTTAATGCCGCGAATAAAAGCAGCGTAAACGCTATATTTTCGCGATGCAGTCAGAAGCCACTCGATGCGGTTTGGAAGCATAGCATTTCCTTGCACGGCGCGCAGATGGGGCGCGACAGTTCGTTGGGGCGATTGATCCGCGCGGCGACCGTCGCGCGTTGGAATGAACCAGCAAGAGCTGTGCGAGGCGCAAATGCCGGCACCTTACGGCCACTCCGCGCAGTGGCGTCCGTCTACATCCGTCGACGGCTTGGTCGACTTGGCCTACGCGCATTTCGCCGCCGGCCGCTTCTCCGAAGCGGAACGCGGCTTCCGTGGCGTTCTCGCCGTGGAACCTAGGCACGCCGAGTGCCTCAATGGCCTCGGCCTTCTGGCTCATCAATGCGGCCACCACCAAGCGGCGATTGCGCTCATTGGCCAAGCGATCGCGATCAACGGTCGCATCGCGACATATCACTATAACATCGGCCTCGCTTTCGCCGGGCTTGGGCGAATGGACGAGGTCGTGAAACATAACCGGCGCGCCGTCGCGCTCAAGCCGGATTATGCCGACGCCCACACCAACCTCGCGGGGGCTCTCTCTGCCCAGGGCCATTGGGGCGAGGCGGTGCGTCACTTTCGCCGTGCCCTCTCGTACGGCGCAAATTCCCCGTCGGCGTACAACAACCTCGCCACGGCGTTGCTTGCTGACGGCAAGCCGGACGAAGCGCTGAGCATTCTCGCACGCGGACTTGCGGTGCAGGAAACCGATGGGCTCAAGAACGTCTTCGCGCTCTGCCTGCGCAAACTGCAAGCGCTTCCGAAAATTCCGGGGATACGCAGCCTGGTCGAACGCGCCATGGCGGAATGCTGGGCGCGGCCCGAGGAATTCTCGGGCCTCTTCACCGCGCTGGTGAAGCAGAACAAGGCGATCGCGGGCTGCCTTGCAAGGACGTGACGACGCCCCGGCGCATGCCATGTCATCTTCGTTCGGGCTACCGGAACTCGAAGCGATTGCGACCGATCGCCTGCTCCATTCGCTCCTGTTGAAAACGCCCGTCTGCGACGTCGCGCTCGAGCGGTTGCTGACCCGCGCGCGCCTCGCGATGCTCGACCTAGCCGCGGCCCGAGCCGATGTTACCGATGAGGTGTTGGATTTCTGCTGCGCGCTGTCGCAACAGTGCTTCATCAACGAGTACGTGTTCGCGTGCGGCACTGGAGAATTGGATGGCGCGCGGGGTCTCTGCGAGCAGGTGGCATCCGCCATTGCCGCTAATGACCCAGTCCCCCCGCTGAGCGTGGCGACGGTGGCGGCTTATTTTCCGCTGCACACCGTGAACGTGCAGCCGGATAAATTCGAGCGATCATGGCCGGAGCCGATCGTTCGGCTGATCGTCCAGCAAATTCGTGAGCCCGCAGAAGAACGGGCGCTCCGGGCGTCGATCCCAGCCCTCACCCCGATCACCGACAACGTGTCGGAGCTTGTCCGCCAGCAATATGAGGAAAATCCCTATCCGCGCTGGGTCGCCACCTCGTCCCTGCATCTGCCGATCAGTTTCGACGAGCGCATCCGCTCGCAATTTCCCCGCACGATCTTTACGCCACTCGGCAAGTCCACGCCCGATATCCTCATCGCGGGCTGCGGCACCGGGCGCCATGCCATCGAAACCGCGCAGCAGCATCCGAGCGCCAGGATCCTCGCGATCGATCTCAGTCTTGCGAGCCTCGCCTACGCGACCAGAAAGGCTCGCGAACTCCGCGTCGCCAATGTCGAATTTTGCCAGGCGGACATCCTGCAACTCCGAAGCTTCCAACGCACGTTCGACGTCATTGAGTCGGTCGGCGTGCTGCATCACCTTCGTGACCCGCTCGAAGGCTGGCGCATTCTTCTGTCCTTGTTGCGCCCCGGCGGATTCATGCGCGTCGGTCTCTACAGCGCGTTGGCGCGCCAGCACATCAACGCCGCACGCGCCTTCATTGCCGAGCGCGCTTATCGCGGAACAGCGGATGATATCCGTCAACTTCGGCAGGACATTCTGAGCTTGGCGGACGGATCGCAACTGAAGGAAATCGCGGACAGCTCGGATTTTTTCACCGTCAGCCGATGCCGCGATCTCCTCTTCCACGTTGAAGAGCACCTCACCAGCATTCCGCAGATCAAATCATTCCTTGCCGCGAACCGTCTCGCCTTTCTCGGCTTTGAGTATCCGGCTGAGAGCAGCTATGCGGACCTCTTTCCTGACGACAAAGCCAAGATCGATTTGGATTGCTGGCACCGGTTCGAGACCGCCCATCCCGCGACATTTGCCCGCATGTATCAGTTTTGGCTGCAGAAGCCCGTCCACTACAGTGGGTTGAGCCCAAGCCGGTTAAATTGAAAAAGGTTCTTGGCTCTGACAGGGAAAAGCTGGACTATCTGCCCGTCTGTCGTGTGGGGCCCACGCCCGTGCCGACGGGGCGATTCTCATCAGCTCGTAACCTGAACGTCTTAGGCTAACCCTTTGTTTTAACAGAACAAAGCGGCAACAGACGCAGCGGCGTACCGCGATTACAACAGTCTGGAAGATTTCTCGATTGGGACCATTTTAGCCACCAAAAACGGCCACGATTCACTGTACAAGTTGGCCCCGACCTCGGGTTTGGGGGGTGGGGGACGAGATCGGGGCCGTGCTCTTTGGGATGAGAGCATAACAATACTAGCACTCTCCCGGTCTTAAATACATTAAAACTTCGTGAAGACGGGGCTTCCCGATGAGGTGCCTCGTCTTTTCCTTTTTTAGGGTTACCCCCTTACTACCTCTTTTCACGGCTTTCGTCGGAACGCGCGTCTCCCCGGGTCGGTTTGAATTGCGGCAATTTCCCGGCATGGCCACATTGACGGGCCCTCGTTCGGGGAACACACTTGCAAAATTCTAAAGCTGAAACGGAGGGGGTGATGAGACCGTTTGGCGCACGCGTGATTTTTGTTTGCGGATTGTCGGCAATTTGCGTTCCGGCACTCGCCGAGAACAAGCCGCCGCCGCCAAAACCGGCGCCGGCACCCGTTCAGGCAAGGCCAGCACCGGCGCCGCCGCGACCTGCTCCGGTCGTTGCGCAACGGGCGGCTCCCGTCGTGCAGCCACGACCAACGCAGGTAAGCCAGCCGCGGCCGTCCGCACTCCAGCAAGCGAATTACGCCAACCAAGGGACCGCACAGCGCAACCACGTGTTCGACGGCACCAGGGCGCCCTCCGCCCCTGTCAACGCCAATCCTGGTCCAAAGCCGAGCATGGTCGGCGTACCTACCAGCCAGTTCAAGCCGCAAGTCCATGTGACGGCGGCAAAGCCACCGCCCCCGCCCCCGCGAAACCTCAATCCCACGGGTGATCCCGCCGTGCAGAAGGGCATCAACAATTACAAGCGGCCCGGAACCTGAGTGTCAGCCGAACATCCACGACGTCGGGTTGGCAATCGGCTTGCGTTCGTTGAGCGCGAGCAGGCCTTTGATGATGCGCACCAGCGACCAGACGAACCACCATAACAGGATCACGATGCCGACAAGGACGAACGTCAGGACGACCCCAACCACGAAATAGAGAAGCCCGATCCAGAACGTCCTGATCTGAAACTGGTAGTGCGTCCTCAGCATCGGATCGGCGTCGCCCACCTTCACGTAAGCGATGATCAGCCCGATGATCACCGTGATGCCGAAGATGTAGCTGGCGCAGTAAAGAACGTAGACGGCGAGCGCGAGACTCGTGTCGGAGACGATGGGCTGGGTTTGATCGTTCTGGCTGAGAGTCATTCCGGCCCCACCTTTTTCGCGACGCGGCGCAAGATTCCCGATCATGATAGGCGACAACCGCGCAGTCGCCAAACCGGCCTCACAGCGATCGAAATCGCGCGGCCGCAAGCATTCGCCCGCATTGATCGGACTTTTTCGCCGCGTGGCGCAAGTTATGATGGTGCGCGCCAGCGCACATCCAGCCCTGCGCTTCCTTAGCGACGCTTATCGGCTCCAACGGAGGAGACTGGAAACATGATAGTCCGCGAACCTGTACTGCATCCGGTTCCGATCGTAGACCTGCGGCCGACCCAGATTACCGTCGGCATGCGCGAGGTAAAAGCCAAGCAGAAGAGTTGGCAGCAGTTCGATAAAAAGAAACGAGACGCGTTTCTCGCACACCACATGATTCCCGTCGTGCGAGGTCCGAAGGATCGCTTCTATGTCATAGACCATCATCACCTGTCGCTGGCCATGCACAACGAAGGCGTCAAAAGTCTGTTCGTGATCGCGGTGGCCGATTTGCGAACGCTCGCGAACGACGAGTTCTGGCTGTTCATGGATAATCGCAGTCTTGTTCATCCGTACGATACCCAAGGACGCCGGCGTGATTTCGATGAAATTCCGCGGCGAGTCACCGAGCTTAAGGACGACCCGTTCCGAAGCCTTGCCGGCGAGTTGCGCCGCATGGGCGGCTTTGCCAAGGACACCACGCCGTTCAGCGAGTTCATTTGGGCGGACTTTCTACGCCGCCGGATCAACCGCAACGTCGCCAAAGACGACTTCGATCGCGCGCTTGAGCAAGGGATGAAACTCGCGAAAAGTGCGCAGGCGAATTATCTGCCGGGCTGGTGCGGCCCGCATATGGATGAGAACGTGCCGGCGCGCTCAGCCCATAGTTAGGCCCAGCTCCGGTCGCCGCTTCAGGAGCGGACATTTTGGAATCTGGCATAGAATTTGACAGTCAACTTTGGTTGCCTGTCACCTTCGAGGGCGAGTCACATGAGTTCGGAAGTTCATCCGGTCGACGAAGTCCTGCCGGCACCGATGCTGCTGACGCTCGGCCTCCAGCACGTGCTGGTGATGTATGCGGGCGCGGTGGCGGTACCGCTGATCCTCGGGCGCGCGCTGAAGCTTTCGCCGGAAGACGTGGCGTTCCTCATCAGCGCCGACCTGTTTGCATGCGGGCTGGCGACGCTCGTCCAAAGCGTCGGCTTTCCGTACGTGGGCATCCGCCTGCCGGTGATGATGGGCGTCACGTTCGCGTCCGTCGGGCCGATGCTGTCGATGGCGGCCGCGCCCGACGTGGGGTTGCTCGGCATCTACGGGTCGGTCATCGCGGCCGGCGTGTTCGCCGTCATCGCTGCCCCCTTCATGAGCAGGCTCTTGCCCCTTTTTCCGCCAGTTGTGACGGGCACGATCATCCTGGTGATCGGCATCTCGCTGATGCGCATCGGCATCAATTGGGCCGGCGGCGGCCTGCCCACATTGACGAAAGTGGTCGATGGGCTGCCGGGCGCGTTTCCCAATCCGAGCTATGGCCAACTCCAGGGGCTTGGCATTGCCCTGTTCGTGCTGGTCGTCATTCTCTCGCTCATTCGCTGGGGCTCGGGCTTCCTCGCCAACGTGTCGGTGCTGCTCGGCATCATCGCGGGCGCAGCGCTCGCGACCATTCTCGGCGTGATGAACTATGAGAAGGTCCTCGCTGCCGCCTGGCTCGACGTCGTCACGCCATTGCGCTTCGGCATACCCCAATTTCATCTCGTGCCGATCGTGACGATGTGCATCGTGATGGTGGTGGTGATGATCGAATCGGTCGGCATGTTTCTCGCGCTGGGCGAAATGACCGGCCGCAAGATCGACCAGGCCGCGCTCGCGCGCGGGCTGCGCGCCGATGGCATCGGCACCATTCTGGGAGGCATCTTCAACACCTTTCCCTATACGTCGTTCTCGCAGAACGTCGGGCTTGTAGGCGTGACCGGCATCCGCTCCCGTTGGGTCACGGCCACCGGCGGCTGCATCATGCTGGCGCTGGGCTTCCTTCCCAAAATGGGGGCGCTGGTGGAGGCGATCCCGCTGGTCGTGCTCGGCGGCGCAGGTCTCGTGATGTTCGGGATGGTGGCGGCAACCGGAGCCCGCATTCTCACCAACGTCGACTTCAAGACCAATCGCTTCAACCTGTTCGTGGTTGCGATATCGGTTGGCTTCGGGATGATCCCGCTCGTGGCACCGAACTTCTTCCGCTATACGCCGGATTCAATCCACCCGCTGCTCGATTCCGGCATCCTGCTGGCGGCAATTGTCTCGGTCATCCTCAATGCGTTCTTCAACGGTCTGCAAAGCTCGTCGGCGGCGCAATCGGAAGCGACCATGGTGGCCGCGGCCTCCGAGCACGTCTGAGCGACGCGTATCGTGACGCCGGGTCAACTCTTCGCGGTGATGGCTTGTCGCGGCCGGCTGCGCCTGCTTTGCTGCTTCAGCATGATGGATCAAGGACGAAGCAAGGCATGCTGAATTCTGTCGTCACCGAATGGGCGAGCATGATTTTCCGCTGGCTGCACGTGATTGCGGCCGTCGGCTGGATCGGAAGTTCATTCTATTTCATCCACCTCGATCTCAGCCTGAAGAAGCGGCCCGGGCTGCCCGACGGCGTCTCCGGCGATGCCTGGCAGGTGCACGGCGGCGGCTTCTACAACATCGTCAAGTATCTCGTCGCGCCGAAGCAGTTGCCGGACGAGCTGACGTGGTTCTATTGGGAAGCGTACGCCACCTGGCTGTCGGGTTTCGCTCTCGTCGTAGTCGTCTATTATCTCGATGCCGAGCTGTTCCTGGTGGACAAATCGGTGATGGACCTCACGCCGCTCCAGGCCGGCCTGTTCAGCCTCGTCAGTCTCGTGCTCGCTTGGCTGCTCTACGAGATCGCCTGCCGCACCGCGTTCGCGAAGCACGAGCTTGCCTTCGTCATCACCGGCTACATCTTCCTCGTCGCCCTCACCTACGCCTTCACCCACGTCCTGAGCGGCCGCGGCGCCTTCAACCAGATCGGTGCCATCATCGGCACCATCATGGTCGCCAACGTGTTTCTCAACATCATCCCGGGGCAGCGCAAGACTGTTGCCGCGCTGATCGCGGGCAAGACGCCCGATCCGAAATACGGGATCGAGGGCAAGCAGCGCTCGGTGCACAACAACTACCTGACGTTGCCGGTCATCCTGCTGATGATCAGCAATCACTATCCGCTGCTCTACGCGACCAAATACAATTGGCTGATCGTCGCCATCGTCCTCGCGCTGGGGCCGATCATTCGCCACTTCTACAACAGCCGCCATGCCGGCCTAGGCTCGCCATGGTGGACCTGGGGCGTTACCGCCCTCGGCATGGTCGCGATCGCGTGGCTGTCTTCGCTTGGTCCGCGCGACGGCAAGACCGCGGCCACAGCGCCGACGTTTCGCACGGTCGAGAACATCGTCTCCTCGCGCTGCAGCCCCTGCCACGCCCAGGATCCGGTGTGGGCCAACATCCCGACCGCGCCGCGCGGCATTCTCCTCGATGATCCCGAGCACATCGTCCGCAACGCCCGCCTGATCGGCCGCATCGCGGTATGGTCGAACGCCATGCCACCCGGCAATATCACCGACATGACGCCGGACGAGCGCGCGACGCTTGCCGCCTGGATCGACGCCGGCGCCCCAGGAAAGTAGTGCGCGCCGACAAAACGAGGCTCGGAGGCCTTCAGCGCGGCTCGCGCTCCGTCAGCCGCGCGGCATAGCGCGCCATCAGGTCGACTTCGATATTGACGACATCGCCGGAGCGCAGCGCTCCGAAGGTCGTCACCGCAAGCGTATGCGGGATGATCAGCACCGAGAAGCAGTCTCCCTCGATCTGGTTCACCGTCAGCGAAACCCCATCGAGCGCGACCGAGCCCTTCGGCGCGATATACCGCGCGAGGGCAGCAGGCACACGGAAGGTAAGCCGTGCCATGTTGTCGAGGTCGTCGCGCGCCACAAGTTCGGCGATGCCATCCACGTGACCAGCGACGATGTGGCCGCCGAGCTCATCGCCGACCTTGAGCGGTCGCTCCAGATTAAGACGCGTCCCGTGCCGCCAGTCCTTCGCTGACGTCACCGCAAGCGTCTCGGCGGCGGCATCCGCCGCAAACCAGGTGTGGTTGCCGTCGATACCCGCGGCGACGACCGTTAGGCACACACCGTTGCAGGCGATCGAGGCGCCGTCGGCAATGCCCGCGCGATCGTAGTCGCAGGCGATCTTGAGCCGGCGCAGGTCGTCGGCCCGCGCCTCGACCGCGATGACCTCGCCTATACCTGTGACGATGCCGGTGAACATGCTCGCTCGAAACTCTCAATCGTGTCTTCGCCCACGGACTCGATACCACACGACACGAGGCCCGGCGATGAGGTCAGCGCTGTAAGCGGCAGTCCGTCGAGGGCATCGATGCCGTCGGGACCGATCGGCCGCGGACCGCGCAGCAGCGCCGCCTCGTCAACGAGATCGGCGCCGATGAATGCTGCCGCGACGCGCGGGCCGCTCTCAACCATCAGGCGCGTGATGCCTCGCCCGGCGAGCAGCCGGAGCGCCGCCGCGAGATCGATGCGCCCGCCGTCGGCGGGCGCCCGGATCACCTCCACGCCGGACGCCGCCAGCGCGGCTGCGGCAGCCTCGCCTCCCGATGGGCCTGCAATGACCCAGACCGGTGTTTCCCGCGCCGTGCGGACCAGCGCGCTGGTTGGCGAAATCCGCAGCGCGGCGTCGAGCACGACCCGCACCGGCGAACGGGCGGTCATCCCCGGCAGCCTGCACGTCAGCAGCGGATCGTCGGCAATGACGGTACCGATGCCGGTCAGGACGGCGTCGTTCATGGCACGCATGAGATGGACCCGCGCCCCTGCCGCTTCGCCAGTAATCGGCGCGGGCCTACGGCCGGCAAGCCCCGCTTTGCCATCCGCGGAGACCGCGAGCTTGAGCGTGACATGGGGACGGCCGTCGCGGACGCGGCGGATGTGGCCGGCGTGAGCGCGGCGCGCCTCGGCGGCTCCGACCCCGATCTCAACCGCAATGCCGGCTGCGGCGAGCCGCGCATGACCGCGTCCCGCGACCTCGGGATTCGGATCCTCGAGCGCCGAGACGACGCGGGAAATGCCAGCGGCGATGATCGCGTCGGCGCAGGGCGGGGTCTTGCCGTGATGGGAGCACGGCTCCAGCGTCACATAAAGCGTCGCCCCGCGCGCGTTGCTTCCGGCGCGGCCGAGCGCCTCGACTTCCGCATGGGGCCGCCCGCCCGGCTGCGTCCAGCCACGACCAACGATGACCGGAGCCGCGCCATCGCTACGCACCGCGACTGCCCCCACCGCCGGATTGGGCCATGCATTGCCGAGGCCTCGCCGCCCAAGGGCAAGGGCGAGCGCCATGAAGCGGGCATCGTGAGGGTCAGTTGTGGGCATCGATCGAGCGCTTGCGACGATGGCGCCTATCTATGCCGTCGCGGCGCAAATGGCCATGCGCGATATGCGCGGCGCTATTTGCGCGCGGGCGCTGCGGCGCTCTCTTCTTCGGCGGACAGTTCGCCCAGCACGCGCTCGAAGTCCTTGGCCTCGCGGAAATTGCGGTAGACCGAGGCAAAGCGCACATAGGCGACGTCGTCGAGGTCGCGCAGATGGGCCATCACCGTTTCGCCGATGGTTTCCGTTGTGACCTCGTTCTCGCCGAGGCTTTCGAGGTCGCGCACGATCTTCGATACGGTCTGCTCGACGCGCTCGGGATCGACGTTGCGCTTGCGCACCGCGATCGCAACCGAGCGCGCGAGCTTGTCGCGGTCGAACGGCACGCGGCGGCCGTTGCGCTTGATCACCACAAGCTCACGCAGTTGCACGCGCTCGAAGGTGGTGAAGCGGAAGCCGCAGGCAAGGCAGAGCCGCCGCCGCCGGATCGCCGAGGAATCCTCGGTCGGGCGACTGTCCTTCACCTGGGTATCAAGGCTGGTGCAACTCGGGCAACGCATGATCGTCAGTCGTAGATCGGGAATCGTTTGAGCAGGCGGCTTACTTTTTCGCGCACGTCGGCCTCCACCGCCTCGTCCGCCTCGCTGTTCTTGTGCGAGAGCGCATCCAGAAGCTCGGCGATGAGCCCGCCGACCTCGCGGAATTCGCCGGCGCCGAAGCCTCGCGTGGTGCAGGCCGGCGAGCCGAGCCGCACGCCGGACGTCACCATCGGCTTCTCCGGATCGAAGGGGATGCCATTCTTGTTGCAGGTGATGTTGGCGCGCCCGAGCGCCGCCTCCGCGACCTTGCCAGTGAGGCGCTTCGGCCGCAGATCGACCAGCATCAGGTGCGTATCGGTGCCGCCCGAGACAATGTCGCAGCCCCGGCTTTTCAGCGTTTCGGCGAGCACCTTGGCATTGTCGGCGACCCGCTTGGCGTAGTCCTTGAACGAGGGGCGGAGCGCCTCGCCGAACGCCACCGCCTTGGCCGCGATCACGTGCATCAGCGGACCGCCCTGGAAGCCCGGAAACAC
This sequence comes from uncultured Alphaproteobacteria bacterium, assembly GCA_963807015.1. Taxonomy (GTDB): domain Bacteria; phylum Pseudomonadota; class Alphaproteobacteria; order Rhizobiales; family Xanthobacteraceae; genus JAJPKK01. Next base: position 360,229 of record CAWEAS010000001.1, read on the forward strand.
CGCCGCGTTGATCTTCTTCGCCAGATCCTCATTGTCGGTGAGGATGACGCCGCCCCGCGGGCCACGCAGCGTCTTGTGGGTTGTCGTCGTTACCACATGGGCGTGGGGAAACGGGCTCGGGTGGACGCCGCCGGCAACAAGCCCGGCGAAATGTGCCATGTCCACCATGAGGTAGGCGCCGACCTCGTCGGCGATCGCGCGAAAGCCGGCAAAGTCGATGAAGCGCGGATAGGCCGAGCCGCCGGTAATGATCACCTTCGGCCGATGCTCGCGCGCGAGCCTGGCCACCTCCTGCATGTCGATGCGGTGGTCGTCGCGGCGAACGCCATAGGGCACCACGTGAAACCATTTACCCGACATATTGACCGGGGAGCCGTGGGTGAGATGGCCGCCGGCGGCAAGATTGAGCCCCATGAAAGTATCGCCGGGCTTCATCAACGCGAGGAAGACCGCAGCATTGGCGGACGCGCCGGAATGCGGCTGAACGTTTGCGAACCCACATCCGAAAAGCCGGGTAACCCGTTCGATCGCTAGTGTTTCCGCGATGTCGACGAACTGGCAGCCGCCGTAGTAGCGCTTGCCGGGCAGGCCCTCGGCATATTTGTTGGTGAGGACCGAGCCCTGGGCCTCGAGCACCGCGCGGCTGACGATGTTCTCCGAAGCAATCAACTCGATCCCGTCACGCTGGCGGCGAAGCTCGAGCCGGATCGCTTCGGCAATCTCAGGATCGCTCTCGGCAAGCGGCGCGGTAAAGAAGGTCCCGGCCTCGGACGGCTGAGACTGTTGCATGACGAACTCCGGACAGCTGGCAGGCAAATGTGAGCCGTCCCGCCCCGGCGGGCGGGCGACCACCGTCGCGATAGCATATCGCTCCCGGCACGCCAAGTTTTGTCACAGCGGCGTCGGTGTGGCACTACATGTTGGGATAATGCGAATTTCCTGATTTCAATCGCGACCCAGTCGGGGCGAACTTCCATCCTCTGACGCAGTTCACGTTCAGCGCGTGCGGCTTCCCGAAGAAAGCGAGCGGAACCAGCAATATGCAGTCATTGACGCAACAGGGGTTGGAATTTGCCGAGCGCTGCGCGTTGCGCCCCGCTGCCGCGTCCGTGGATGATTTCGTTGAGATAATTCGGCAGGTGGGGTTTTCGGCTAGCGCATGCGGTGCGTGGGCGGGCGTCGGACGGAACCGAAGAAATCGCTTCTTTTTCCTCAACTGGCCGCAGGATTGGGTGAATTTCTACGAAACGAACCAATTGGTGGACCACGATTTGTTGCCCGTCGAAGCGCGGCGCCGCGTCACCCCGTTCTGGTACAGCGACCTTGTCGGCCATTTCAAACTTAACGGGAAGCAGAAGCTGCTCCACGACGGGTTCGTGTCCTACGGGTTGGAAGGACGCGTTGGCTATCCCGATCCACGGTCCCGGCAGCCTGCAGGGCCTTGTGACCATGGCGACACGAGAATCCCTCAACCTCGGCGTGACCGATTGTGCGGTCCTGGAAATCATGGCGCGCACCGTCTGGGAGCATTGCCGCACCTCGGAAGGCTTCGGCATCTTCGATCCGGTGCGTATTCGGCTAAGTCCGCGTGAGATCGAATGCCTGCAATGGGCTGCGGCGGGCAAGTCGGACACCGATATCGCAAGCCTCATTGGCATCAAGCCGGCGACGGCGCACTTTCATATCGAGCAGGCCAAGAAGCGGCTCGGCGTCAAAACGCGCGTCGAAGCCGTAGCGGTTGGCGTTCTTCACGGCGTCATTTGATCGCCGCGCTCCGCGAGATTAACCCTCGCTGATCAGCTAGGATGACGGCCGCCCAACGAAACTGCATAGTGCCTTGGTGGAAGATCGAAGTCCCGATTGCCGCGCTCCCGGCGGCCAAGCGTCAAACGGTTATTGACAGCAGGCGTGGAAATGACGGGATTGGGTCGATTGCGGCGGAGAGGATATCACCGGGCTGACCCGGACGGTTATTGTGTTGGCTAGAACGTCGGTGGATTGCAGGTCATTGTTTTGCCCGCGATTTGCCGGTTATCCCAAAAGGCACTCCCCGAGTCCGTCGTGCAAAACGTCTCCACGGATCTGAGGACTATTCGCCTCCTGGTTTTGGGGCAATTCTCGGTCACCACGAGCCGCGATGTGGAGGAACCGATCCGGGTATCCTCCAGGAAGGGCCTCGCCCTTCTGGCGTATCTGGCGCTTCAACCGGGGCAAACGGCAGGCCGGGAGCATCTGGCGGCATTGCTGTGGGGCGATCGGTCAGCTCAACGCGCCAGACACAGCCTTCGTCAATGTCTGATGTCGCTACGTGGTGAACTGCTGGCGGCCGGCGTCGATGTGCTTGTGCTCGAAAAAGGCGCCGTGAGCTTGCGGCCCGCATCGGTTTCTGTCGACGCATCGGATTTCGCCGAACTGGCGGAACTCCTCAGATGTCCACGATCTACGAAACGCCGCATCGCTTTACCGGGGTGAGTTTCTCGCTGGCTTCCGGGCGGACCAGGAATCCTACGATCAATGGGCTGGCGATCACCGTACGCGGCTTGAAGCGCTCGCGGCGCGCACGTTCGCACGGTGTGCCGAAGCGATGGCTGCGCGGGCGCGGGGCGAAGAGGCGGTTCAGTATGCCGAGCGCCTCGTGCAGCTTGATCCGCTGCGGGAAGACGGGCAACGCCTGTTGCTGCGCCAATACGCCGTCCATCGCGGTGTGGCGGCCGCACTCGCGCATGCGAAGACGCTGACGTCGCTGCTGAACGACGAGTTGGGCGTCGACCTGGATGCTGCGACGGCCGAGCTTGTCGCCGAGATCAAAGCCGGCACAATCGCGAAGCCCTCGAAAGAGGCGATATCCGCCGGGATCGACAGCACCGGGGCAGCGCTCGCTGCCATTGAGTCGTCGAAGCCGCCGGCGGAAAAAATCACCGAAGTCGCCGAAAGCCAAAACAAGATCGAACGTTCGCCCCCCCATCAAAGGAGCGCGCAAGGCGCACTGCGGACTGCCACGCTGGTGCTGGCGTCGATCGTCGTGTTCGCGGGCGCTTGGTTTGTTGCGCAAAAAGTCAATTCTCGTGTTCCCATGGATCCGGGGCCAGCGCAGTCGCAAAGCGGCACGTGGCGGTCGCCTCCCCTGCCCGCGGATATCATCGGCATCGATCGTGCGGCTTTGGCCGCCCAGGCGATCACGCCGATCATCGTCTTGCCGTTCACGACCCATGCGCCGGCAGGCAGTCGGGACGAAATCATCGCCGACGCGATCACTGCCGACCTGACGACCAATCTGTCGCGCTTTCCCCTGTTCCGCATCATTTCGGGCGGCACCGCATCGGCCTATCGCGGCCGCGCGGTCGATGCGTCAGCCCTGGGCCGTGAACTTGGAGTTCGCTACATTGTCGAGGGCGACGTGCGGACCGAGGGCAACACCACGCGGGTCAACGTCAAGCTCGTCGATGCGGGAACGCGATTGCAGGTTTGGGCCGATCGGTTCGAGCGCGACGAAGCGAGCCGCTTCGAAATTCAGGACGAGATAACCAGTCGGTTAGCGCGAGAGCTTCAAGTCGGCACGATCCGCGCCATCGGGACAGGCAGCTCGGAATCCACAAGCCGAGAGCCGGAAATCAATGAATTGATCGCCAAGGGGACCGCCGCGCAACTCCGCGGCCCGGCGGCTGAAAATATCCGGGAGGCCCTCGGCTATTTCGAGCAGGCGCTGGAACGCGATCCGGATTCCGCACCCGCGCTGATCGGCGTCGCCACCCAAATGGTGATGGGCAGCATCCACTATCTCCTTGATCCGAAACCGAGCCTTGATCGCGCTACCCGCGCGCTGACACGAGCCGAAGCGTTCTCACCGGACTGGGCTTATCTTCATTACATCAGGGGAACGATGTTGAAGGCCCTCAACCAGCCGGAGGATTCCCTTCGCGAGCAGTTTCGCGCTCTTGAGCTCAACCCAAGCTTCGCTCCAGCCTACGCGCAAATTGCGAGCGTGCTCATGGCCGGTCCCCATCCCGCCGATGCGCCGCCCTACTTGCAATATGCGCTGCGTCTGAGCCCGAAGGATCCGGTGATGGGAATTTGGACCCTGATCGGCGGAACGATGGAAATCGAACTCGGCCACGACGACGAAGCCTTGCGATGGCTCTTGAGATCGCGCGAGCTGATCCCCAACAGCCCCAACGTGTATCGCGTGCTTGCGGCAGCTTACGCGCTCAAAGGAGATACGGAGCACGCCGCGGAAAATGTTGCCCGATTTAATGCCTTGGCGAACCCCACCGCGGCACGACGGATGGTCGAAGCCGTTCGACGTCGGATGGATCATAACTTGAACAAGGGTAATAAGGCATCGCGCATAATTGACGGCCTTAAGCGGGCTTTTATCACACCCTGACGGGTTTCGAGAGCTCTGTCCTTCAAAAAACTTAGAAATTAACCGGCTTTGACGGTGCTCTGACGCTCGTCTGACGGTCGTTGTGATTTCATCCTCAGCCAGAGCTTCCTGCACATTCGTCACTCCGCCGCCCTTTGGCATCGGTGCGCGTCATTACCGACCGGCCTGCCGAGCGAAACCTCGTGGACGCGCCGCAAGTTGAAACGCGATAGAGCCCTGGAGCATTTCTCGTGGCAGTTATCAGTGGCTATTTCATCGTCGAAGACCCTCCGTTGGTTGAGTACGGGTGGATCTCAACAGGTCCCGGTGAGGGCTACGACACCGTTACCTACGATGGCGTCGCCTCTCTCTCCGGGGACGTCGTCAGCGGCGGAACTGTAATTCTTTGGGACGGCGGGACCGCGAGCAATCTCACCCTCATTAGTGCGGGCGAGTACCTTTATGGTCCAACTTTCCAACCCAGCGACGTAGTCACGGGCCCTGGTGACGGCGGCATCCTGCAATACGGGCAAGTCGCGGCGCCCGGCGGGATCGCGACGGATACTGACGCAACCATCGGGTTCAACGGCGAACAAGAGGTAGGTGCCGGGGGGATCGCGACTGGTGCCACCGTCAACTCCGGCGGCATTATCGTTCTCAATGCCGGTGGTACCGAGTTTGATCCTGTCATCAATAATGGAGGCATGTTGGAGGTCGCTGGTTCGGCGACCCTGGTTTCGCCTACTTTGAACGCGGGCGGCATCCTCCTGGTCTACGACGGCTATGAGATCGACGGCTTCATCGTCGCGAACCCTCAAGCCATTCTCTCGGTTGGCCCAGGTGGCACCGAGACCGACGCGGTGCTTGAGCAGGGTGCCCAGGAGGCCGTCGAAGGGAGTGGCCTCGCCATCGGGACGAGGGTCAGCGGGCTTCAGTCGATCCAGGGGGGGAGTGCCGTTGACGCGACCGTTTATGACGGCGCCTTCCAAATTGTCGAGGGTGGGACCGCGGTCGGTACCGTTGTCGAAAGCGGCGGCACGCTGGTGTTGTGGGGAGGCGCATCGGCGAGCGGTTTCGTCCTCCAATCCGGCGCAACTCTTGCGATTGCTTCAGGCTACACACTGACCGGCTATGATGTCTCCGGCGGCACGACGCTTGAGATTTCGGCTGGCGGATTTGAAACCAGTGCCACGGTCGAGAGCGGGTGCGGCGAGCTCGTCGCATCAAATGGTTCAGCCGTCGACACCATTCTGAGCGGCGGTCAGCAAGTCTATTCCGGCGGCTTGGCCAGCGACACACAGGTTGTCACAGGCGGCGAACAGGTGGTGTGGGCCGGTGGCACGGCCATCAGTGCCACGCTCTCCGGTCCGACACTCTTCAGCGTAGAGCAGTACGTCGCCGGTACCGCCAGCGACACCGTCGTCTCGTACGGCGGCGTGTTGGCTATTGCTTCGGGCGGGGCCGCGGTCGGCGCGATCATCAGCAGCGGCGGCCTCGAGCAGATCGCCTCCGGCGGCACCGAAATAGGCACCACGGTGCTGAGCGGCGGCATGCAATTCCTCGACGAGGGGGCGATCGCCAACGGCGAGATCCTGAGCGGCGGCACGCAAGACGTATTCGACGACACCGTCACCGGTACCATCATCGAGGACGGCGGATCGCAGGATGTCTTTTCAGGCGGCGTCGACAGCGGCACGACGCTCAGTTCCGGCGGTGATGAAACCGTAGATTCAGGCGGCGTCGCGACCGACATCACGATCGACGATGGCGGGATCGAATACGACTACGGCATCGACAGCGGCGGCACAATCGATAGCGGCGGCACAGACGACGTCGAATCCGGCGGCAGCGCCACCCAATTCACTGTCAACAGCAGCGGCACTGCGAACTTTTTCTCCGGCAGCACCGCCGCTGGTCCGAATACGGTCGTAAACGGCGGCGTCGCATATTTCTATGGGAACAGTACCGCCGGTAGCGCGAGCTTTAACGTTTCGGCGACTGGACCCCTTCTGAGTTCAATATACTCGGTTACTTCTATATCCGCTATCGACTTTTTCACAAGCAATCATATTGGCGGCGTGGTGTTCCAAGACAATAGCACAGCTGCAACTGCGATGATAAATGATAATCTCGGTGCATTCACAATTTTCACAGATCAAAGTAATGCAGGAAGCTCCACAATTACCGGCTCTTCCGGGGGAGCCGTATTATTTATGTCTTCCGCGAGCGCGGACAATGCAAATATAACATTAAATGCGGATGAATATCCCAGCTTCCTATTTTTTCTGAACAGTAGCACCGCAGGAAGCGCCAATATCACGATAAACAACAATGGGACCAATTCAGCCGGCGGACTCGTATTTTTTGATAACGACAGCACGGCGGGCAGCGCCACGATCGTTAACAACTCTCGATTTGTCAGCCCATTAGCCCAAGCCGTCAAATCGCTCCAAGGCCAACTCTATCAAAACGGCGTGTTTCAGGAAAATCAGGTTTCCTCGGTCGCGACACAAATTCAGAGGCTTTTGCCGGCATACCCTGGCCAAGCACCGTTCCCGGTCGGCGCGCTCTTTTTCGTCGGCGACAGTACCCCCGGATCGGCGAGTATCACAGATACCGCTGGCGGCCTGACGATGTTTGCAAACGAGACCTTCGGAGGCGATCATGCTTCGATTGTCAACAGCGGTGCCACCCTGAATTCCAGCGGCGAGGCCGGGATCTCCGAGTTCTTTTTCACGGCCGGCTCGGCCAATATTTTAAATTCAAGTGGCGGCGCGACCCTTTTCGTCGGCAGTTCCGCCACAGGCGGCAGTTCGACCATCGTAAACAACGGCGGAGCGACCTTTTTTTCTTTGGGAAGCACTGCCGGCAATGCACAAATCATAAATAGTGGCGGTGGCGTCACGGTCTTCTTGGTTGGCTCGACTGAGTCGGCCACGACAGCCGGCGCCGCGAGAATCAAGAACGTATTTGGCACCACTATGTTCGCCGGAGTCGCGAATTCCGGACTAAGCCTAGATGCCACTGCAGGCAGCGCTACCATCACGAACGGAATTGGCGGCGTAACAATATTCGTAGGCGACGCAGACGGCGGCAACGCGACGATCAGCAACTCGGATCCAACCGCCTACGTCGACTTTTCATACACTTCCGGCCTGAACGGATCAGGCTATGTGTCCGCTGGCTCAATCGACGGCACGGGGACTTATTATCTCGGAACGGACCAGCTCACCGTCGGCGGCAACGGCCTTGACACCACGCTCACCGGGACGATCACCAGCGGCGGCTTTACGACGAACAGTAGCACGTTCACGGGAGGCCCGGGCGCGACGCTGGTCAAAGTCGGCTCCGGCACGATGGACGTGACGGGCGCCGTCAGCGGCGTTAACCTCATCGTCAACGACGGAACGCTGGTGCTTTCCGGTGCGATCACCGGACCAAGCAGCGCAACGATCGGCGGGAACGTTACATTTGGCGAGGCCGAACTCGAACTCGGAAGCGCCGTCACGTCCGAAGGGGTAACGTTCGGCTCGGTGGTCTTTATCGGCACCCTCAAACTCGATGCACCTTCGAGTTACACGGGCCAGATCACGAGTTTCGGGTTCGGAGACAAAATCGATCTCGCCGGCATCGGCTTCGCAAGCGGGGGAAGCGCGACCGCGTCCGGGAATGCGATCACGGTTGCCGAGAACGGGCAGAACGTCGCGCTTCATTTGGCCAATAGTCTTGTTGGTCGCGGTTTGGCGTTGATCGCCGATGGAAGTGGCGGCACTTACCTGTCGCTCACGCAGCTGACGTCAAACGCAACCGTGTCCAACGGAGAGACCGCAAGCAACGCGACGGTCGGCAGCGGCGGCGACCTCAATGTAACCAGCGGCGGCACCACGACCGGTACCGTGGTCAATAGCGGCGGCGCCCAGGATGTCGGCAGCGGCGCCACCGCCTCGGGTACGACCGTCAGTGACGGCGGCCATCAATACGTTCATTCGGGCGGCACCGCGGTCGGCACCACGCTAACCGATCCGGGCGCCCAGACCGTATCAGTCGGCGGGCTTGCCAGCGATACCCTCGTCAGCGGCGGCGAGCAGGACGTGTACGGCTCCGCTATCAGCACGACAATCGAGAGCCGGGGGCTGCAGATCGTCGAGACCGGCGGCTCGGCAACGTTCGACATGGTGTCGGCCGGCGGTTCCGACAGCGTGCTCGGGTCCGACAGCAATGCACAAATATCTAGCGGCGGACTTTTCACTGAGTCTGCGGGAGGGAGTGCGAGCTTTGAGACAGTCCTTGCCGGCGGTTCGGAAACGGTTGCCGGCCAGGACCTAGGAAGTCTTGTAAATGGCGGCGTCTACATCGTCGAAAATGGCGGATCGGCTGCCGGATTGGGCATTTGGGACCTGGGAACCGCAACCGTAGCATCCGGCGGCATCGGTCAAAACATCACCGTGTCCTCCGGCGGCACCCTTGATGTACTCGGAAAGGTCGGAGCCACGACCGTCCTCAGCGGCGCCACGGAGTATCTCTCGTCGGGCAGTGTCGCCACCCTTAGCGCCGGCGGCGTCACGAACATTTCCGGCGGCACCGTGGATGTGCTGGCCAAAGGCTCGATCGATCACGTCAACGTCAGAAGCGACGGCACGCTCAACGTGCTTGGCACCGTCACGAGTAATTTGGGTGTCTTTACGAGCGGCATTGCGAACGTTTCCTCCGGGGGCGTCGTCTCGGGCGCGGGCGGTGCTGGGACGTCGATCTCCGGGGGCACGCTCAATGTCCTCTCTAGCGGTTCGCTCAGTTTCGCGACCGTATCGCTTGGCGGTGTTCTCAATGTCGCGTCAGGCGGCAGCGCTCACAACGTTACGGTGGCCGGCAGCGGTACGTTGAATCTGCAGGGCATACTCGCCGGTCCGATCTTCGTTTCGAATGGCGGAGCGCTTTCGATCTCGGCCGGTGGCGTCGCGAATGGCACGACCATATCAACCGGAGGAATTGCAGTTGTCAGCGCGGGCGGAACGCTGGTCGAGCCTACGATGCTGGGCGGCAGCATCGTTGTCGTCGAACTCAGGCGGCGCATTGGAGCTCATCGGCTCCACGACGCCGACAGGCGTTACGTTCAATTCAGGCGCGATCATCGAAGTTGGGACTGGCTACACGCTCAGCAACTACGTCGTCGGCAGCGGCATTACGCTTGACGTTCTTGCCGGCGGCACGGCCAGCGGCACGACTATCAGCGGCGGCACCCTTGAGGTCGGTATCGGCGGTTTGGTCAGCGGCGGCATCGATTTTGCCGGCAGCGGCGGCTTACTGCAAATCAGCGGCTCTGCGATGCCGTCGGCCGTCATTAGCGGCTTCGTTCCGGGCGATACCATCGACCTTGCCAATATCTCAGGGGGCTCCGCCGGAACGGCGAACCTTAAATCCGCCAATGTCCTTCAGATCACCGAAGGCGGCCTCACCTATGATCTCAATCTCGCAGGCAACTTCAACGCAGAGTACTTCCATCTCGCCGCCGATCTGGGCGGCATGGGCACCGACATCACCGAGTCATCCCAGCCCTGCTATTGCCCAGGCACGCTGATCCTGACGCCGCAAGGCGAACGGCCGGTCGAAACGCTCGCCATCGGCGATGAGGTGCTGACCGCTGCGGGCACCGCGCGGCCGATCAAGTGGATCGGACGGCGCAGTTATTCGGGCCGCTTCATCATGGGTCGCAAGAACATTCTGCCGATCTGCATCAAGGCCGGAGCGCTCGCCGACGATGTGCCGAGACGCGACCTGTGGATCTCGCCGCACCATGCCATGTATCTCGACGGCGTGTTGATCGAGGCGATCAATCTCCTGAACGGCGTATCCGTCGTGCAGGCGGACCATGCGGAACAGGTGGACTACTTCCACGTCGAGCTCGAAACGCATGACGTGATCATCGCCGAGGGCGCCGCATCCGAAAGCTTTGTCGAGGACGCAAGCCGCGGCATGTTCCACAATGCGCACGAATTTCGCGCGCTGTACCCGCAACACCTTTCCGCGCCGACCCGCTATTGCGCGCCGAGGCTTGATTCCGGATACCAAGTCGAGACGGCGCGCGAGCGCTTCAATGCCCGCGCAGGTTTGCGCTCGGCTAAAGCGCCAGAGGCGACGTTGCGCGGCCATGTCGACTTGACAACCCCGTTCCGTATCGCCGGCTGGGCGCAGAGCCCCCAATATCCGGAATCCCCGGTGTGTCTCGACATCTACGCCGGCGGCCGATTGCTCGGACAAGTCATTGCCAATCGCTATCGCGCAGACCTCGCGCAAGCAGGACTCGGCAGCGGTCGTCACAGCTTCGAGTTCAAGCCGCCCAGCGGCGTTGCCTTCGACCCGATAACTGTTCAGGTGCGCCGATCCTCCGATGGTGCAGCGCTCACCGCCGCGCTTGCTGCGCGCCCGAAGGCCTCATGAGAGGCCGACCTACCAGCCACTCACCCCGCCGCCTCGCGGGCAAGCCTGGCGCGCAGCTTGGCGACGGCGATGCGCTTTAGCTCGCCGTTAACGGCGTGCGCCGGTCCCACGACGGAAACCTCGACGCCGCTTGCGCCATCGATGGCCGCGACCTTGGCGGTCGCGCCGAGCACGGTAATCTCGAAATAAATGTTGTGCGGCTCGATGGTGTCGTCGTTCGCCATGGGCCTGCTCGCGAATCGCCTGCGCGCGCGATCATAGCAACCAGACGAAGGGCAGGCCCTCGCGCCAAAAGCATAGGGCGGGCATATTGCCCGCCCCATGCCGGCCACCGGAGCGGACCGCGGGTGGACGCCCGCGGTCCGTGCGCTCAGAGCCGATAGAGGATCTGGTCGGTCCAGAACCGTTCGAGGCGGTGCAGCGCCTTGTTCAAGGTCACGAATTCGTCGGACGAGATGCCGCCGAGCTGCTCGACGGTGCGCACATGCTTCTGATAGAGCGCCTCAACGATGGCGCGCACGTCGCGGCCCTTGTCGGTGAGCTTGATGCGCACTGAACGGCGGTCGACCCTTGAGCGTTGGTGATCGAGGAATCCCATCTCGACGAGTTTCTTGAGATTGTAGGAGACGTTCGAGCCGAGATAGTAGCCGCGGGTGCGCAACTCGCCGGCGGTCAGCTCCTTGTCGCCGATGTTGTAGAGGAGGAGCGCCTGCACCGAATTGATGTCGGCACGACCGCGGCGGTCAAATTCGTCCTTGATCACGTCGAGCAAGCGCCGATGCAGCCGCTCGACCAAGGTGAGCAACTCCAGATAAAGCGGGCGAACGTGCTCGAAACGCTGATCGCGCTCGACAGGCTCCGCCGCCTTCATAAGAGGTTTCATGTTTGCGCCCTTCGATCGTTGTTGTGAATTATCGAACAGCGGCCCTGCTTCCGCCGTTTCATTGTCACAACTTTAGGCGCAACGATCTAAAATCGGCTTAAACAACAGGATGAAAACAGTGTTTACCGACGCGAGCAAATCTTTACGAACCAATTAATAATTGTGATTTGCCGACATTCTGCCGGAATAGCGTTAAGGTTCGTTGAATTTTGGGGGTGTCGTGCGCAATTCCCTCCGTCTTCAACGAGCGTCGATCCTTGGGGATCGGGCCGAAACTTCGGACCGCACCCTCCCCTATCCTCTCTCGCCCGCGGGCGCGGAAGAGCCACGCAAAAAGCGGATGATGCCGGAAAAGTCTTCGGCCGCGTGACCGTGCTCCGCATAGAGACCATAAAGTGCGGCAGCCGCGGCGCCGAGCGGCGTCACGGCCTGCGCGCCGCGCGCCGCATCCTGGGCGAGCTTCAGGTCCTTGAGCATCATGGCGGCCGTAAATCCCGCCTGATAATCGCGGTTCGCAGGCGATGTCGGCACCGGGCCCGGCACCGGGCAATAGCTCGTGATCGACCAGCACTGGCCGGACGACTTCGATGCGATGTCGAACAAGCGCTGGGCATCGAGACCAAGCTTCTCGGCAAGAATGAATGCTTCGGACACCCCGATCATCGATACGCCGAGGATCATGTTGTTGCAGATCTTCGCCGCCTGACCATTGCCGCTGCCGCCGGCATGCACGATCGTCTTGCCCATGCTTTCGAGGATCGGCCGGGCTCGCGCAAAAGCCTCCTCCGTGCCGCCGACCATGAAGGTGAGCGTGCCGGCGGCGGCACCTGCAACCCCGCCCGAGACCGGCGCGTCGATCATGGCAAAGCCCTTGGCGGCGGCGGCCGCCGCGACATCACGGGCGGTCACGACATCGATCGTCGAAGAGTTGATGAGGAGTGCGCCAGGAGCCGCCGCCGCGAGCACCCTGCCCTCCCCGCGATAGACCGCGCGCACGTGCTCGCCGGCCGGCAGCATGGTGATCACCGCGTCGGCACCCGTGCAGGCGGCGGCAGCGTCCGCGACTACGCTTCCGCCAAGCACGGCAAGCCTGCCGACCGCCGACGCCGAAACGTCGAAACCCGCTACCGTGTGGCCGGCCTTGATCAGATTGCCCGCCATCGGCAGGCCCATGTTGCCGAGACCGATGAAGCCGATACGCGCCATGTGGGACCCCATTTAAAACCGGACCCGCCAGAGGAGGAGTCAGCGCGGCTGTTCGCGAGCGGCGAGAATCGAGAGCGCGAGATAGCCTAAAAGCATAAGCACGCCGAGCATGATGACCAGGATATCGGTGCCGTAGACCTGATCGAAGAAGACGTGAACCACGATCATCGACACTGTCGAGGTCAGCCACACGACGACGCCCCACGGTGCCACCAGCCACAGCCCTACCGCCGCCACGAGATCGATCACGGCGAAGAACGACGTCGTCGACTGCCACGACTGCGTGTGAGCCTCGAAGCCGCCCGGCTCACCAATGATCCCGCATATCTGTGCCCAATGATACAGGCCCTTGATCATCGAAATGCAGGCCATACTGCGCAGGAACAGCACCAGCCGGCCGGTCCATCCGCTGTTCAGCATATTGAGCAGCATGCCGCCGGGGGGCGGCGGTGGCTCAAGGACGTCGTCAGCGTGCGGGTCGGTCATGGCAGATCTAGCTCCGCGGCGAGCGGCGCGAAATAGCCCTCCACCATCTCCGGCGTCACCTCAGCGAGCGTCGCCGGATGCCAGCAGGGACGGTTGTCCTTGTCGACGATCACCGCCCGGATGCCCTCATAAAAATCCTCTCCGTAAGCGACGCGCGACACGATGCGGAACTCGGTGCGCATGCAGTCCGCAAACGACAACGCGCGTCCGCGGCGCACCTGCGCAAGCGCGATCTTGAGACTGATCGGCGCCTTCGTGCGGATTGCGGTAGCGTTTGCTCGCGCGAATTCCGCGTCCGGCCCGGTCTCGGAATCGAGTGCCGCCAATATAGCTTCGACGCTCGCACCGGCGAACAGGCGGTCGATCGCCGCGCGGCGCGAGGTGATCGGCGTCGGCTCGGAGGAGAAGGATGTTGGACCGTGCTTCCTCTCCCCGCCCCCCTGTGGGGAGGGGTCGGGGGTGGGGGTCGCGAGATCTGGCACTTCAGTGCCGAAGCCTCCGGGCCCCCCACCCCGACCCTCTCCCGCGAGGGGGGAGGGAGAAGGTAGCGCCTCGGCGAAAGCGGCAAGCATGGCGTCGACCGGAACTGCGCCGGTCAGGGCTTCGGTCAATTCCGCGAAGCGCACGGAGGCGACGCGATGGGTGGCAACGCCGGCGGCCACCGCGTCGGCGGCGGCGAGCCGATCGCCGGTGAGCGCACACCAGGTGCCAAGCTCGCCCGGCAGACGGGGCAGGAACCAGGTCGCACCGACGTCGGGGAAAAAGCCGATGCCGACCTCGGGCATCGCGAATTGAAAACGATCGCCGGCGACACGGTGAGACCCATGCACCGAAACGCCGACACCGCCGCCCATGACGATGCCGTCGATCAGCGCGACATAGGGCTTGGGATAATGCTTGATGGCGGCGTTGAGGATGTACTCCTCCCGCCAGAACTCTAGCGCCTCGCTCTGGCGGCCGGCGCGGCCGAGCTCGTAGATGTGGCGCAGATCACCACCCGCCGAAAACGCACGCCCGGGCGCCGCCATCACGATGACCCGGGTCACCGCATCATCGTGACGCCAACGCTCCAGCGCCTCCGCGATCGCCCGCACCATCGTGCGGGTCACGGCGTTGAGAGCCGCGGGGCGATTGAGCGTGATGATACCGGCAGTGCCGCACCGCTCGATCAGAATCTCGGGGTTCGTGACCACGCGGCTTCCCTATACCAGCGAGATGATCCACGCCATGCGTCCATGACGACAAGCTTGCCGCATGATATTACCGCACGGCCTCCAGGCTCGGCTTCCCGCTGGAATGTTTGCAGTTTCCAGGCTAAAAGGAGGCATTGAGGAGTTGCCGATGGCCATCAAGTTTGGCCGCCCCATCGAATCGAAAGTGCGGTACAGGCCGGTCGAGGCTGATGCCCCGAGCGCGTTCGAGCTTGATCTGACCATACGTCCGCGACGCAGCCGCCGCACCGAGTGGCTGCGCCGGATGGTGCGCGAGAACGTGCTGACGGCTGACGACCTGATCTGGCCGCTGTTCCTGATCGACGGCGTGCGCAAGCGCATCGCCATCGAACTCAATGCCGGGTGTCGAGCGCATCAGCGTTGACGAGGCGGTCCGCGATGCCGAGCGCGCGGCAAAGCTGCGCATTCCCTGCCTCGCGCTGTTCCCCTACACCGACCCCAACCTGCGCTGCGAGGTCGGCGCCGAAGCCCTCAATCCCGAGAACCTCGTCTGCCGCGCGATCCGCGCCATCAAGCGCGAAGTGCCGGATGTCGGCATCCTCTGCGATGTGGCGCTCGATCCTTATACGAGCCACGGCCATGACGGTCTCCTCCGCGACGGCGTGATCCTGAACGATGAGACGGTCGAGGTGCTGGTCAAGCAGGCCCTGGTCGAGGCGGATGCCGGCTGCGACATCATCGCGCCGTCGGACATGATGGATGGCCGCGTCGGGGCGATCCGCCGTGGCCTCGATTCCGCGGGCCATGCCGATGTGCTGATCATGGCCTATGCGGCCAAATATGCCTCGGCCTTTTACGGCCCGTTCCGCGATGCGGTCGGCTCGGCGACAACTCTCACGGGCGACAAGCGCACCTATCAGATGGATCCGGCCAATGCCGACGAAGCGTTGCGCGAGGTCGAGATCGATCTTGAGGAAGGCGCCGACCTCGTCATGGTCAAGCCCGGCATGCCGTATCTGGACGTGCTGCGGCTGGTGAAGGATACCTTTGCCGCGCCAACCTTTGCCTATCAAGTGTCCGGCGAATATGCGATGATCATGGCCGCCGCGGGCAATGGCTGGCTCGACGGCGAAAAGGCCATGGTCGAGAGCCTGACGGCCTTCAAGCGAGCTGGAGCCGACGGCATTTTGACTTATTTCGCTCCGCGGGTGGCGGAGAAACTTTCGCGCGCCGTCTGATTTTTTGTCAGCGGCGCCGTGTGTGTGCTGGGGGACGTTGGGGAGCGCACGATCATGCCGAAGGGCATTCGCTACGAGCAGCCGTCGCGGCTATCGCTGGTGTTAATCGCCGGCTTCAGTACAGCCCTGTTCGTGATGGCCGGCTGGCTCGTGTTGTTGATCATGTTCGGCCCCGACGCGAATACCTCCGCCGCAGATGCGTCTGACATCGTTGCGACTGCAGCGATGGCGCCGCCTCCGCCTCCCGTCCAAAATCGGGCCGTGAGGGTCGTGACCGCACGCGTATCTCCCCGCGCCGACGATCAGGCCGACCGGATCCCGAACGCTGGCGCGCTGCCGGCGTCGCCATGGCCCGTCGGGCCGGCGGCTGTGCCGGAGACGGATTCGGCGACGCCGTCGCCCGCTGCGGCGCCGGCCGACGACCCGACGCCGACAGCGACCGTGGCAGCGGCGCCGTCGGCCCCTACGGCTTATGCGACTGCGGCATTGCCTTCCCAGGACCCGAACTTCCCTGCAGCGCCCGACGCCATCGACCGCGTTTCGCCAACGGACCTGTCGCCCGTGCCGGAAGCAGCCGAGAGCGAACCGCTCGAAATGGTGCCGCTGCCGAAACCGCGGCCCCGTCACATGGCGTCGATCCCGATGCCGCGCCCGCGCCCCCAGATCAACGAGCCGCAGCAGGAAAAGTCGCTGTTCGAAGTGTTGTTCGGATCGCGGTAGCTCCGGGGTTGGAGCGAAGCTTTCTACCGTCCCGATCGAATCAGAATGGATTGCGGCGCGCGTAGGCGTTCACGCACATGGATGATCGGACACTTCCGTTCGTCGTTATCGTGATGGTTACGATCAGTCCCGGTGCGCTTAGCGGGGTGAGCGCGGCACCGCAGGACCAGCCAGCATCTCAGCAAAGCGCAAACACAACGGATACGACCGAAAACAACGGCCAGGACTTCACCCGGCCGGAAACTCTCCTTCAGTTACGCTACCTTTACCAGACGAAGCCGGGCACCGGCGCGGCCCAGGGGACCACGCGTGACGTCACTTCGGACAACGTGATCCTGCGGGCGGATCACCAGTTCGCGCTGGCACCGCAATGGAAAATCGCCTTACGGACTGATCTGCCGTTCGACACCAAGAACCCGATCAGCAACGACAATCCAACGGGCAATTATCTGCATGGCTTAGGCGACGCGGATTTCCAGGCGGCAATCTTGCATGATTTCGACGCCCGCTGGGCCGCCGGCGTCGGTGCCCGCCTGATTGCTCCGACAGGCGATGACAATCTGACCAGCGGCAAATGGCAGGCGATGCCGATGGCCGGATTTCGCTACATGCTGCCCGAGGTCAGCAGTGGCAGCTACTTTATCGCGCTCGCGCGCTACGACGTCAGCTTCGCCGGCGATCCGACCAAAAGAAACATCAGCAATCTGCAATTGGCGCCGGAATTCAACATCGCCTTGCCGAACCACTGGTTCTTTACTTTCTATCCGAACCCCGACATTCGCATTAACTACGGCGACGCGATCACCGGTCAGACCGGACGGCTGTTCCTGCCGTTGGATGTGATGCTCGGGCGCAATCTAACCAAGAATATCGTCGCGTCCATCGAAGTCAGCGTGCCGATCATCAAGGACTACCCGGTCTATAACTTCAAGACCGAAGCGCAATTCAATCTGAAGTTTTGAGACGCCGCGTCGGCGGCACCTTTCCGCATCGATGCGCTGATCGGGCCACGACGCACTCGATTTTCCGGCCGCCTTCGCCGAAGGCGGCCGGACGACGCCATTGCGCTAACCCGCGACGGTACTCCAGTTCGCGGCAAGGTTCTCGGCACCGCGCATCGACAGCGCGAACACCGTGTAGGTCGGGTTGGAGGCGCCGGCTGTCGCGAAGATGCCGGGGCCGGCGACGTAGAGGTTCGGGACCTCGTGGGTCTGGCCGTAACTGTTGACCACCGAATTCGCCGCTCCCGTGCCCATGATGGTGCCGCCCATGAAGTGAATGGTCGGCTGGGCGCCGCGGCCTTGCCAGACGTCCTTGGCGTCGGTCGCTTTCGCGATCTTCATCCCTTCCTCGAAATTCGCGTTCCACAGCGCGGTGTCGTTGCCGTCGTAGTTGTGGATGATGCGGCCGAGCGGCATGCCGAATTCGTCCTTCTCGCTTGCAAGTTCGACGCGGTTCTCGATCTTGGGCTGCTCTTCGCCGAACGCGGTGATGCGGCTGAGGTTCGTCACCGCGCGCTTCATGTAGGCGTGAAGCGCCGGACCGAACAGGTCGAGCCTCGTATTGGCGACCCCGCCAAGCCCGGTGATCTTGGAGGTGAAGCCCGCAACGATGAAGGTCGAGCCGAACGCACCCTTGTGCGCGGTCTTGCCGTAGCGCTCATAGGACATGAACTGGGCGCCGATGGTGCCGAGATGCGCTTCGACCTCTTCGTCGAACATGGCGTTGGTGCCCGAGGCAAAATGCGTCATGACGTATTTGCCGACGAGGTCGTTCGCGTTGGCGAGACCCTTGGGGTGCTTGTCGGTCGCCGAGTTCAGGAGCAGGCGCGGGTTCTGCGCGCCCCAGGCGGCCAGCACCACCGCATTCGCGGGCTGAACCTGCTTCTCGTGGTCGCGGTCGTAATATTCGACCCCGGTGACCTTCTTGCCCGAGGCATCGGTGAGGACGCGCGTTACCGTGGAGAGTGCCCGCACCTCGGCGCCGGCGCTGCGGGCCTCGGTGAGGAACGTGACAAGCGGATTGGCGAGCGCGCCGATCGGACAGCCGACATGGCACCAGCCGTCGTAGATGCAGGCGGCGCGACCCTTGAAGTCGACCGAGTTCATGCCGACCGCAGCCGGCACCATGCGGATGCCGTTCGCCTCGAAGCCCTTGAGCCAGACACGCCCGTTCTTGAAGGTCTTCATCGGCGGCATCGGATAGGACTGGCCCTTCGGCCGGAAGATCTCCTCCGCGGCGGCATCGCCGGACACGCCGATCTGCTGCGCGACCTTGTCGTACCAGGGCGCGACATCGTCATAGGAGATCGGCCAGTCATGCGCGCGGCCGTGCTCGCTCTTGATGCGGAAGTCGTTCGGCAACAGGCGCGGGAAATTGGCGAAGTAGTGCAACGCGGCGCCGCCGACGCCCCAGCCGCCTTGGGCGCCCATGCTCACCGGGTTCTTGCCCTCGAGGATGAAGGGAGCGCCGGCCGGCTTGATGCGCCGGCCCCAGATGTCGGAGGAGATGAGGTCGGACGTCTTCCAGTCCGGCCCGTTGTCCATCACCACGACCTTCTTGCCGGCCTTGGCGAGGATCGCCGCATAGGTCGAGCCTGACGCGCCTGCGCCGACGATGACGACATCGACTTTTTCATGGGTCGCCATGTCACCACCTCCGGTCCGGCGCGATATGGGGCATGTAGGGCACGCCGAGCAACTCGTAGCCCTCCATGGTGCCGTAGACGACGTCGACGGCATCGCTGCGCAAGACGAGATAGGCGAAGCCGCCCGGAGGTCCCTGCCAGCCCTCGATCTTGTTCTGGCGCATCAGATCGACGAAATCGTGCTGCTCGGGGGCCGAGAGCGCCGCGAACGGGCGGCCGCTGCGCGCGACGCTCGCCTTGTCGACGGCGCCGATCACGGCGCGATAGAAGTTGATGAACGGCGGCCTGACGTTGAGCTGGCGCGCTTCGAGCAGCGCCGCGCCCGGCGGCACCGACACTTGCTGATCGATGAAATGCGCAATGCCCGACCGCGCTGCGCTGGGCACCAGGGTTTCGCCGAGCGCCTCGATGGTCTCGGCCTCGCTCGCCTTGAGCGTGCGGAACGGCACGCCCGTTGCGCGCGCCTTCTCCGGCGTCATTAAGACCTGGGCGCCGCCCACCGTGAAGGCAAGCATGCCCATACCCGCGCCTTTGAGAAAGACGCGCCGCTCCATGGCGTCCATAATGTCCTCCCTGCGATCCCTGGCGCAAAAGCCGCGCCCAAGATTGGAATGACTACAAATGAACGCGAAAGGGAGCAGGGAATCAAGCGCGCGGAGCGATGATTGCTACGTCTGCGGCAAATTCAGTCGGATGTGCAGTTCCCGCAGTTGCTTTGCGGTGACTTCGGAGGGCGCGCCCATCAGCAAATCCTCGGCCCGCTGATTCATCGGGAACAGCACGACCTCGCGCAGGTTCTCCTCGCCGCATAACAACATCACGATGCGGTCGACGCCGGGCGCGATGCCGCCGTGCGGGGGCGCGCCGAGCGAAAGAGCGTGCAGCATGCCGCCGAATTTCTGTTCCAGCACGCTTTCGTCATAGCCGGCGATGGCGAAGGCCTTCTTCATGACCTCGGGACGATGATTTCGGATCGCGCCCGATGACAGCTCGATGCCGTTGCACACGATGTCGTATTGGATCGCCTTCAGCGCGAGGATTTTCTCGTGATCCGTGGCGTCGAGCGCCAGAAATTCCTCCGGCGTCGCGTTGGGCATTGAGAAGGGATTGTGGGAGAAGTCGATCTTCTTCTCCTCCTCGTTCCATTCGTACATCGGGAAGTCGACGATCCAGCAAAACTCGAAGCGATCGCGCGCGATGAGATCGAGTTCGCTGCCGACGCGGTTGCGCGCTGGCCCCGCAAACTTGATGAAGTCCCGCGGGCGCCCCGCAACGAAGAACACTGCATCACCGACGCTGAGGCCGAGTTGCTTGCGCAAGGCTTCGGCACGCTCGACACCGACATTGCGCGCCACCGGGCCCGCGCCGCCCTCCTCGCCCTCGCGCCAGAAGATATAGGCGAGTCCCGGCTGGCCCTCGCTCTGCGCCCACGAATTGATGCGATCACAGAACGCGCGATTGCCGCCTTTGGGGGCCGGGATCGCCCAGACTTCGACCGTCGGGTCAGCCGCGATCATACCAGCAAACACCTTGAAGCCCGAGTCGCGGAAATGCGCGGTGACATCGGCCATCTTGATGGGGTTGCGCAGGTCCGGCTTGTCGGTGCCGTATTGGCGCAACGCGTCGGCGTACGGAATGCGCGGAAACTTCGGCGTCACCGGCTTGCCGTCGGCGAACTCCTCGAACACGCCGTGCAACACCGGCTCGACCGCGGCAAACACGTCGTCCTGGGTGACGAAGCTCATCTCGATATCGAGCTGATAGAACTCGCCGGGCGAACGGTCCGCGCGGGCGTCCTCGTCGCGAAAGCACGGCGCGATCTGGAAGTAGCGGTCGAAGCCCGACACCATGATGAGTTGCTTGAACTGCTGCGGCGCCTGCGGCAACGCATAGAACTTGCCGGGATGAAGCCGCGACGGCACCAGGAAATCGCGCGCGCCTTCCGGGCTCGATGCAGTCAGGATCGGCGTCTGGAATTCGAAGAAGCCCTGCTCCTTCATGCGCCGCCGCAGTGAATCGATGATGGCGCCGCGCTTCATCACGTTGTTGTGCAGCCGCTCGCGGCGCAGATCGAGGAAGCGATATTTGAGGCGGATTTCTTCGGGATATTCCTGCTCGCCGAACACCGGCATCGGCAATTCCGCCGCCGGCCCGAGCACCTCGATCTCGGTCGCGAATACCTCGACTTCGCCGGTCGGCAGGTCGGGATTCTCGGTGCCGCCCGGACGGCGGCGTGCGCGTCCGTCGACGCGAACGACCCACTCGGAGCGAAGCTTTTCGGCAGTCTTGAAGGCGGGCGAATCCGGGTCCGCCACCACCTGGGTCAGGCCGTAATGGTCCCGCAGGTCGATGAACAGCAAACCGCCGTGGTCGCGGATGCGGTGGCACCAGCCTGACAGGCGGACCGTCTCGCCGATGTTTGCGGCACGCAACGCGCCGCAGGTGTGGGTACGATAACGATGCATCGGTTCCTCGAAGCGCAGGTGTTTTCCGCCCGCGCCTTCACGTTCGGGCCACGGGTGTAGCCGAGCGGCGCCATGATGGGAACACCCTCGACAGGGGTAGCCCAATCTGCGCAATTGCGGCCGAAATCGACCGGGCAAACCCCATGGATACCATGACCACGGCGGAGGCGACGGTTGCCTCGCTCCTCGCCCACGGCATCACGACGCTTTATGCCCTGCCGGGCGTCCACAACGACCATCTGTTCGACGCGCTGTACAAGGCATCCGACCGGCTTTCGGTCATCCATCCCCGCCACGAGCAGGGCGCGGCCTACATGGCGTTGGGCGCGGCGCTCGCGACGGGGAAGCCGTCCGCCTACGCCGTGGTGCCCGGCCCAGGCCTCCTCAACACCGGCGCGGCGCTCCTGACCGCCTACGCCATGAATGCGCCGGTGCTTGGGCTGATCGGCCAGATTCCCGAAGCCGATATCGGGCGCGGCATCGGCCACCTGCACGAAATCCGCGACCAGGCCGGCATCATCGCGCGGCTTGTCGATTTCTCGGCGCGCATCCGTTCTCCGGCAGAAGCATCGGGCCTCGTGGCGCAGGCGATCGCAGCGATGGGAAGCCGGCGGCGCGGACCCGCGGCGCTCGAATGCGCGATCGACATGTGGGGACGCCCGGGCGCGGACGTGCTGGCGCCGCTCATCGCGGTGACCGAGCCTCCGATCGACGAAGACGCCGTCCGCGCTGCGGCGAAAATGCTCGGCGCCGCCAGGCACCCGATGATCGTGTGCGGCGGCGGCGCGCAGGGTGCCTCGCCCGAGGTCACCGCCCTTGCCGCCATGCTGCAGGCGCCGGTGCTCGCCTATAGGCGCGGGCGCGGCGTCCTCGATAGCCGCGATCCCCTGAGCGTGACGTTGCCGCTCGGACGCGATCTGTGGGGCGAAGCCGATGTGGTGCTCGGCATTGGCACACGGCTGTTCTACCCGTTCACGCAATGGGGCATCGACGACAACCTCGCCGTCATCCGCATCAACTCCGATCCGGACGAACCCGCGCGGCTGCATCCGCCGGCGGCTGCTCTTGTCGGCGATGCGGCGCCGATTTTGCGGCGCCTTCTCGACGCGCTGCCCACCTATAACGCGAAGCGCGCCTCGCGCCGCGACGAAATGCGCGAACGCCACGTCCGCTGGGATGCGCGCCTTGCCAAGCTCGCGCCTCAACGCGCCTTCCTCGGTGCCATCCGCACCGCGTTGCCGGAGGACGGCATCCTGGTCGACGAGGTGACGCAGATCGGCTTCGCCGCCCGCCTCGCCTTTCCGGTCTATCGCCCGCGCACGTTTCTCTCGCCCGGCTATCAGGACAATCTCGGCTGGGGCTTTGCAACCGCGCTCGGCGCCCAACACGCGAGCCCAGACGTCCCCGTCGTTGCGATCTCCGGTGACGGCGG
This sequence comes from uncultured Alphaproteobacteria bacterium, assembly GCA_963807015.1. GTDB lineage: Bacteria > Pseudomonadota > Alphaproteobacteria > Rhizobiales > Xanthobacteraceae > JAJPKK01. Next base: position 383,276 of record CAWEAS010000001.1, read on the forward strand.
GTTCATGTTCTCCGCGAACGAACTCGCGACCGCGGTGCGCCACCGCATCCCGCTCGTTGCAATCGTGTTCAACGACGGCGCGTTCGGCAACGTGCGGCGCATTCAGGCCGAGCAATACGGCAATCGCCTGATCGCCTGCGATCTCGCCAACCCCGATTTCGTGCGCTTCGCGGAAAGCTTTGGCGCAGCCGCCGAGCGCGCGAAGGACCCCGCCGCGCTCGTCGCGGCCATCGAGCGCGGCATCGCGCGCCGCGATGGACCGACATTGATTGAAGTCCCGGTCGGGCCAATGCCATCGCCATGGGAGTTCATCCATATGCCAAAGGTGAGAGGCGGATAGCTCACATCCCAAATGTGCGTGGCGCCCGTGAACTCGGACCAGGCCGGCACGCAGACGCGGTGGCCGGACGGCGTCGTTTCGACCTCCACGTCGGTGCGATAGATCCTCGACAGCATTTCGGAAGTGACGACGTCGTGCGTCGGTCCGATGGCGCGCAGTCCGCCTTCGGCGATGACCGCGACGCGGGTCGCGACGAGGAGCGCGTGGTCGGGATCGTGGGTCGAAAGCACGATGCCGTAGCCCTCCCGGGCAAGTTCGCGGATGCGGGCCAGCACCATCGCCTGATTGCCGAAATCGAGGCTCGCCGTGGGCTCGTCCATCACCAAGATCGGGGTCTCCTGGGCGAGCGCCCGCGCGATCAGCGCAAGCTGGCGCTGGCCGCCCGAGATGCGGGTGAAGTCGGCGGCGGCAAGGTCGGCGATGCCGAGTCCGTCGAGCTTGTCGCGCGCCACGAGTTCGTCCTCGTGGCTTGGGCCGGCAAAGGCGCCGAGCCGCGCCGTGCGCCCCATCAGCACCATGTCGAGCACCGAATAGGCAAATTCGCTCACGGTGGCCTGCGGCACATAGGCGATGCGGCGGGCAATTTCGGCGGGGCGCAGCCGCGCGAGTTGCTTGTCGTCCAGGATGATTTCACCGCCAAGCGGTCGCTGCAGGCCCAGCAACGTGCGAAACAGCGTCGTCTTGCCGGCGCCGTTGGGGCCAAGCAGGCACAGCACCTCGCCAGCGTCGAGCGCAAGCGAAATGTCGGTGCCGACCACGTGGTTGTGGTAGCCGATGGCAAGATCACGGGCTTGCAGGCGCATGCGCGATCCCCGCAATTATCCTCAGACCCTTTGCTGTTGGCCTACGTTGAAAACACTGGCCGATCTTCGCCGTTGCCATCGTCATGGTGCGTTCGCTGTCCCCAAAATTATCCCCAAGATTATCCCCAGGTGCGCCGGCCGCGCGCCAGGAGCCAGAGGAAGAACGGGGCGCCGATGACCGCGGTCAGGATGCCGATCGGGGTTTCGACCCGCGCCATGGTGCGGGCGATCGTATCGACGACGAGGATAAAGGCCGCACCGAGCAGCAACGCCACGGGCAGCATCCTGGCGAAATTCGGTCCCGCCAGCATGCGGGCGATGTGCGGCATCATCAGGCCGATCCAGCCGATCACTCCCGAGATCGCGACCGCGCTCGCCGTCATTAACGTCGCCGCCGCGATGACCGTGGCGCGCAGCCGCGGCACGTCGACGCCGACGGCCCGCGCCTCATCGTCGCCGAGCGACAGCACACCGATGCGCCAGCGCAGCAGCGCCAGCGGCACAAGCGCCACCAGAACCACCGGCACCGCGACCACGAGGTCGGCGTTCTTGACCCCGGCGAGACTGCCGAGGAGCCAGAAGGTGATGGCGGGAAGCTGGTCGTAGGGATCAGCGAGAATCTTCACAAGCGCGATGCAGGCGCCCGCGAGTGCGCCGACGACGACGCCCGCGAGCACGAGCACGAGGGTGCGGTCGAGATTACGCATGGCGACGGCAATCGTGTAGACGATGACGACGGTCGCGAGCCCCGCCGCGAACGCGAGCGCTTCGATTCCGATCACCGGCAGCGAGAGCAGGATGCCGATCGCGGCCCCGAGCCCCGCTCCGCTCGAAACGCCGAGGATATCGGGCGACACCAGCGGATTGCGGAACAATGTCTGGTACGCCGCGCCCGCCCCCGCAAGCGCCGCGCCAACCAGGATATCGGCGATGACGCGCGGCAGCCGTACCCGCGTGAAGACGATCTCGCCGGGCGTGACCGGGCCGCCGTCGATACCGATCATCCGGCCGAGCGCCCGGCCAACGTCGCTCCATTCCAGCGGATAGGGACCAAGTGCGAGTGCGCCGACCAATGCCGCCGCAAGTACCGCGACGCCGACCAGCAGTGCTGCTCCCCGCATGTGGTCAGCGCGACGGGGCGCCCGGCTGCGGCCCGAGAATGCGGTCGATCGCCGCGTCGTCGGGTTCGGTCTGATAGAACAGCTTGATGAAATTCCGCGCGGTCACGTGGATGTCCTCAGGGAATTGATCGGGATAGAGGAGATGCGCTGTCCAGCGCAGCCCGATTGTCCGGTTGATCGACGGCGGTTGATCGATCCAGCCGAACGGCAGGCGCGGCGCGAGATAGACCCGATGGGCCGCGACGGCCGGCACCGGCGCCCAAACAGCGTTGGTGAAGACCGAGCCGAAGAAATTGGTGTCCATGGTCATGAGGGTGTCGGGCGCCCAGGCGAGCACTTGCTCCATCGACACGGTGGCGAGGCCGGCACGGCCGGAGCCGCGTTCGGCGACATTAATACCGCCGGCACGCTCGATGATCTCGGTGTTGATCGAACCCGTGAGTCCGGTTTCGAGGCCGTTTCCCTGGCGCGCGAGATAGACGCGGTGACGTGCAGATGCCGGGATCGACGAAAGGCGCTGGTCCAGCAGGCTGTCGGTCTCTTCCACGTAGCGCGCGATCGCCTCGGCGCGCGCATCGACGCCGATCGCCTTGCCGATGGCGCGGATCGACTGCGCGGTCTTGTCGAGACGACCATCAAACAGCAGGTAGGGGATGCCGGTCTGCTGCTGGACCCGCTCGGCGAGCGAGACATAGGTCGGGTTCACGGTGCCGAAATCGAGGATGACATCGGGCTTGGCCTTGAGCACCACTTCGAGATTGGCGGTATCGCCGCGACCCGTGAGGCGGCCGAGTTCGGGAAGGTCGCGGACGGTTGGCAGGAGAAATTCGCGCTGCGCCGCCGGCGGCGCCTGGACCCATCCGATCATCTTTTCCGGCGCCAGGACATAAAGGACGACCGACGCCGGAGGCCCCGCGGCCATCACCCGCTGAATGTGATCCGGCACCTCCACCTTGCGGCCGGTGGCATCCTCGACCTGGGCCGCCAAAATAGGCCCGCTAAGAAGCACAGGCCCACCGAGAAGCCAAGCTATAGTGATTGCAACGAGTTGCCGCACCATCCTAAACTCCCATCTCGGGATGACCTGCAAGTTGTTCCCGGCCGTGGAACAAGGCTGCCAAAGCATATAGCCTCCCTTTTCCATGCGCGACAGAGCCCGGCGACTCCGCTAAGTAACCGAGATGGAATTGATTACGAACACGGCCGACTTGGCGGCAGTGTGCCGCCGGATGGCCCAGCATCCGTTTGTGACTGTTGATACCGAGTTTCTCCGGGAAACCACCTATTACCCCCTATTGTGTGTCGCGCAAATGGCATCCGCCGACGAGGCGGTGGTGATCGACGCATTAGCGCCTGGGATCGATCTGGCGCCCTTCTTTGAGCTGATGGCGGACGAGGGGGTCCTTAAGGTGTTCCACGCCGCACGCCAGGACATCGAGATCGTCTGGCATCGCGCCAAGCTTGTCCCGCATCCGATCTTCGATACTCAGGTCGCCGCCATGGTGCTCGGCTATGGCGACTCGATCTCCTATGACCAGCTCGTCCAGCGCGTCACCGGCGACAAGCTCGACAAGTCGCATCGCTTCACCGATTGGTCGCGCCGGCCGCTGACAGCCGCGCAGGTGGGCTATGCGATTTCCGACGTGACCCACCTGCGCGATGTTTTTCAGGCGCTGTCGGGCGATCTCAAGAAACGTGGCCGCAGCGACTGGGTCGGCGAGGAAATGGAGATACTGACCTCGCCCGAGACCTACCGCATGGAGCCGGAAACCGCCTGGGAACGCCTCAAGACGCGGGTGCGCAAGCCGCGGGAGCTTGCGGTGTTGATCGAGGTCGCGGCATGGCGCGAGCGCGAGGCGCAATCGCGTGACGTGCCGCGCGGGCGCGTGCTGAAGGACGATGCGCTCGGCGACATCGCGGTGCATGCGCCCACGACACCCGAGAAGCTTGCCGCGCTGCGTTCGCTGCCCCGCGGCTTCGAGCGCTCGCGCTGGGGTGCCGACATCATCGAAGCGGTCAAGCGGGGGCTCGCGCGCGATCAGGCCGAGCTGCCGCGGATCGACAAGCCGCGCCAAGGCGTCAACGGCAACGCCACCGTCGAGCTCCTCAAGGTGTTGCTGCGCATGACCTCGGAGCGCCATGGCGTCGCCGCCAAGGTCATCGCAACGGTCGATGACCTCGAACAGATCGCGATGGACGACCGTGCCGATGTCCCTGCCCTACATGGCTGGCGCCGTGAAATGTTCGGCAACAGTGCGATCGCCTTGAAACGCGGCGAACTTGCGCTCGCCGTCGACAAGGGCCGCGTGATCGTGGTGGAGCGCGGCTAGCGGACCGCGCACGTCTCGCGCGCATCTTTCCCGAGCGCGGTCGGGACGCCCGCGCTCCATCCGCGTGCGACGCGAGCGTCGCGTACCGCGCTGTTGCAAACGATACCGAAAATGCTTGCGGGACCGCGACGGACGCGGTCCCGCTGCTCATCCTATGCGGCAGTCAACCGCCGCCGCTGATCACTTCCAGCCCGATTCCTTATCGCACGCGGCGCGTTCGGCGGGATGCGTCTTCTCCCATTGAGTGATCGTCTTGGTCTCGTTGTCTTCCATCTTCTCGTTCATGCAAAAGCAATATTTGCGAATGATCGGTTCGGCGGCTCCGCCCTTATTGTCGGTGATGCATTGATTGATCCATTTGGTGTCGTCTTTACTCAACTGCGCGAACGCCGGCTGCCCCGCGATGACGACCCCGGCAACAAACAAAGCAGCAACTGCAGATTTCATATTCCCCTCCACTCCAGGTTCCTAAGTCGGACGGCCGACCGTCCGGCGCGGACCCTGTCCTGACCAGGTTTCGTTTGCAACTGCAAATCACGGATGGCGCAGCCGCAATGGGAACCCGCGTGAGTTTCGATCGTTGTTGACCTCGGGAAAAAGGGCCAGGAACTTGTGTGCTCCGCACCGGACGAGCCTAGTCGGCCATTCGGTTGGCGAAAGACGCGCTGGAGGCCCGACGGAAAATCTGATCTCCTCGCCCGCTGAAGCACCAGCTTCTTGATCGATTGGGCAATCATGCGCTCGCTGCGTGGCCGGCTCACAACATTGTGGCTCCTGCTGGCGCTATGCGGCACCATTACGGGTTTTCTCCTGATCCGCTTCTACCAGCAATCGGCGAACGCTCAGGTGGCGCGCGCCGAAGATCTCGTTGCGCGGACGTGCCACGAACTCGCGGACCGCATCTCGATCATGCCGATCAACCGATCAAAGGACCGCGCAGTGGCTAATTCGGACAAACTCCCGCTCCTCGGCGCCGTGCAAGCAGTGCTCACGCCGGCGCGTGGCGTTGAGGGTGGCGTTTGGGACGGCGCGGAAGGCTCACTTGCTTACGCGTTCCCGTCCTACGAAGGGACTGGACCCAAAACCGACCTGCCGCAGGCAGAACTTGCGGCCATTTCCCGCGCGAATGCTGATGCTGGGCGGGAACACCGACCGATCACGGTACGCGACGTCGGCCAATCTCAAGTGCTGGTGCTCCACGCCTGTCCAATTCCGCAAAGCTTCGGCGGCCCCACCGCCTGGACGATGACGCGGGTCTTTACCGGCCAAGGGCGAGCTTACAATCAGTTGCTGATCGGGCTCGGCGTTTTGTCGATCGCCGTGCTGGGATCAGCGATTTGGCTGGGGCTCATCCTTTATGGCTGGTCGCGCGACATTGCGCAGTTGCGTACCAGGCTTGCGGGGCACGAAACCGGTGCCAGCGATCTCCCGGCGCTGCCGCACACGGGGGAACGGGAGCTCGATCGCCTCGTGGATGCGTTGAATGCGGCGGGCGAGCGGCTGGCAAAAGAAAGACGGCGCGCCGCATCGGCTGAACGACTTGCCGCTGTCGGCCGCCTTGCTGCCGGCATTGCCCATGAGATTCGCAATCCCATCGCGGCGATGCGCCTGAAAGCTGAGAATGCCTTGGCATCGGGCCAGGATGAGCGGCACTCAACCGCACTTCGCGCGATTCTGGAGCAAGTCGGACGCCTGGACGGATTGCTCCGCGACCTCTTGACGATGACGCAACCGAACTCTCCGCACCGCGTCGACGTGAGTCTCGCGGCCTTTCTCCAGAACACCGTGGAGCGGCATCGCGAACTCGCAGGCACCCAGGGCGTGAGAATTGACATCGACCAAGCGGGAGAACTTGCGAAGTCGATTCGCTTCGATGCGGCGCAGATTCAACGTGCCCTCGACAACCTCATCCTCAATGCCCTGCAGAACACGCCAGCCGGCGGAGTGATTACGGTCGCAGCCGCCGAATGCGAAGGTCGGCTTTGTCTGCGCGTGAGCGACACGGGAGGGGGTGTTGCCGACGGCATGCGCGACCGGCTGTTCGAGCCGTTCGCCACCGATCGCGAAGGCGGGACGGGGCTCGGTCTTGCGATTGTTCGAGAGATCGCGCGCGCTCATGGAGGCGACGCTCGATCCGTGGAACAGGTCAATGGGGCGCGTTTTGAGATCGAATTGCCATGGCACGCATCCTGATCGTCGACGATGACGCCGCGCTCCGCGAGAGCCTCGCCGAGACGGTGCGCGATCTCGGCCACGAGGCGCGGCTGGCGACGTCGGGTGCGGAGGCACTGGACGTCATTGGCAAAGAACGATTCGCGGGCATATTGCTCGACCTGCGGATGCCGGGTGGCGTCGACGGAATTGAGGTGCTGCGGCGACTGCGCAGTCGCGGAAAAGCGCCCCCGGTCATTGTCCTCACCGCCTTCGCGAGCGCGGCGAACACTATCGAGGCGATGCGGCTTGGCGCCCTTGACCACCTGACCAAACCGATCGGCCGGCATGAGCTTGCGGCTCTTCTCGAGCGGCTGGCGGCCGAACCCGGTCCGGCAATGAAGATCGACCCGCAGGACGGTGGAGATCTCGTCGGCTCGAGCGAGGCAATGCGTCATGTCCACAAGACGATCGGCATAGCTGCCGATAGCGACACCACCGTTCTCGTTCTAGGCGAAACCGGCACGGGGAAGGAGCTTGTGGCTCGCGCATTGCATGAACATGGCCAGCGCCGTCCCAAGCCTTTCGTCGCGGTGAATTGCGCAGCAATCCCGAACGAACTCCTCGAAAGCGAATTGTTCGGCCACGTCAGGGGCGCGTTTACTGGCGCAACAACCGATCGCGTTGGCGCATTTCGTGAAGCAGACGGCGGGACCCTCTTCCTCGATGAGATCGGCGACATGGCGCCGACCATGCAGGCGAAAATCCTGCGTGCCCTGCAGGACAGGATGGTGACGCCGGTCGGCGGCAAACCGACCAAAGTTAATGCACGGGTGATTGCCGCCACTCATCGCGATCTCATCGGGATGGTCGCCCGTGGCGAATTCCGCGACGACCTGTTCTATCGGCTCAACGTAGTGCCGATAGTGTTGCCGCCCTTGCGTGAACGGCGGATGGATGTGGTGCCGCTGGCCCATCACTTTCTTGCACAAGTGTCCCAGCCGCCGAAACGGCTGACAGAACGTGCAGCGACGCTGCTGACGGAACACGCGTGGCCTGGCAACGTGCGGGAACTGCGCAACGTCATTGCGCGCGCATGCCTTCTGGTGCGCGGCGACATCATTGACACGGCCGATCTATCGATCCCCCCAATTGCGGAACCGTCCGCACAAGAGGACCTCCGCGAAAGTGACCTCCCGGCAGCCGTGGCCAAGTTTGAAAGCGACATGATTCTGAAAGCCCTCGCCAGTTGCGGGGGGAACCGCGCCGAGGCCGCGCGCCAACTCGGCATTCATCGCCAGTTGCTGTACGCGAAGATGCTGCGTTACGGACTGGGAACTGAAAGCGCGTCCGGTATGACGACATCGGGTGTCGGGAAAACGGACGGCTGACGGGCCCGCCTTCCGAAAAAGCCGAGCAATTTCAGACGACGAGCACTTGGCACACGGCATGCTGAAGACACGGCATGGGCGTGCTCGCGCCCATGTTGAGGAGAAGAAAAATGATGCGACCATCGAGAATGCTTGCTGCCGCGCTGCTTGCCGTCTGCGCTGCACCCGGATCAATCGCTGCGCAGCCCGTCGGGAATTTTTGGGATACTTCCCAGTTGCCGGAAACACGCGGCACGGTAAAGCAATATACGCTGACGCCACGTGGGGAGGTTGACGGGCTGATCCTGAGCGACGGTACAGAGGTGAAAGTACCGCCGCATCTATCCGCCCAGTTTGTTTTTGCAGTTCGGCCCGGTGACGGAATTTCGATCCGCGGTCTCAAGGCCCAGGGCCTTTCCGTCGTCGAAGCTTCCTCGGTCACAAATCTTGCGACCGGAGCTACCGTCGTCGACGCCGGTCCGCCCGGCGGCCCGGATCGCACCTGGATCAATCAGCAGACGTTCAGCGGGCGAATTGTCATGCAATTGCATGGACCCCGCGGGGACATAAATGGCGCGCTGTTCGACAATGGCACAGTGCTGCGCCTGCCGCCGCCGGACGCCGAACGCTTGCAAACGCTCATCCAGCCGGGACAACCCGTGACCGTGCGCGGCGCGATTCTGAGAACGCCGCTCGGCACGGTGATCGAGGCAACTGCAATCGGCAGTTCGCCGGATCAACTCAACGATATTGCGTTCGGAGCACCGCCAAGAGGGCCGATGAGCGGCCCGATGGGCGGGCCGCTAGCCGGACCCGGCGGCGCTGCTGGCTTTCCGCCGCCGCGTCCGCCCCGCTGAGCCAACGATACACGTCCCTTTGTGAGGATGACATGCACTGGATTGATCATCACTTCCTTCCGGATATCGCCGGCATGGTCCAACGGTTCATCGCCAATGCCAACGGCGAGATCGACGGCCTGATGTTGACGTATGATCCCGGCAAGCTGCTTTTTGTTCATGTACCGCCGCACCTCACGACCGATATCGAGGCGGCGATCGAGATCGGCGATCCAATCCGGCTGCGCGGCATTCGCCCCCGCAGTGCCGACATGGTCGCAGCGGTGGCGCTCATCGCCAGCGATGGGAACCTTGTCCTCGACATCGGACCGGATCGGCAGCGAGCGGTGCCGCCAGTCAAGTCGCAGTCCGCCAAGATCCACGGCATGGTCCAGCGACCCCTTTATGGACCGCACGGTGAGCTTCGAGGAGCGATCCTCGAAGACGGCACCGTAATCCGTGTGAAGCCCAAGAAGGCGACTGCCGTCGCTGCGCTCCTGCAATCAGGTGCAGCGATCGTCGTGCACGGCGAAGGTTTCGAAACTCGCCACGGCCTCGTCGTTGCGGTCTCAGAGCTCAAACCGGCGAGGCCTCACCACACCGCAAGTGGCCACGAAACCCTTGCGCGCGTCGAGGCAACAGGAACTTGACAAGGTCAACCGACGTTTCAGGCAGCGAGATGGGCAATCTATTTCGCCTGCCCTCTCGCGAACGCGCAAAAGGCCGGGACAAAGAAAATTCACATGACCAAGCTCAATGAACCGGCCGCGGTAAGACGCGCGAACCTTGGACTTGATGCTGTCCACTTCTTTTTGGCGGACGTGCAGGCCGGGCTTGGACCTTATCTCGCGATCTATCTCTTGACCGAACGGCACTGGGACGAGGCATCGATCGGCACCGTGATGGCGATCGCGACGTTAGCCGGCATTGTCGCGCAAACGCCGGCCGGTGCCTTCATTGATTCCACCCGAGCCAAACGGGTTGTGATCGCGACGGCCGCCCTGCTCGTGACCGTCGCGTCAATCGCAATCGTGTGGCTGCAGGGTTTCCCGGCGATCGCGGCGTCGCAGGCCATCGCTCACGTGGCTGCGGCTGTATTCCCGCCGGGACTTGCGGCAATCACGCTTGGCATTGTCGGACACAAGCGCTTCACGGCGCGCACGGGGCGCAACGAATCATTCAATCACGCCGGCAATGCCGTCGCGGCGATCATCGCGGGAGGTCTCGCGTATTTCCTCGGACCGACCGTGGTGTTCTATCTGCTGGCCTTCAATTCGATCGCCAGTCTTGTCTCGGTATTGGCGATTCCGGAGCGGGCCATCGATCACGACCTTGCGCGCGGCTGTCATGACGAGCTGCCCTCCGAGAAGGCGGACTCCGCCCGAACGCACCCCGCAAGCGCCCTCTATCTGCTGAGCAAATTCCGTCCCCTCCTGATATTTGCCGCGTGCACGGTGATGTTTCATCTTGCCAATGCGGCGATGTTGCCGCTGGTCGGTCAGAAGCTCGCGTTGAAGGACGTCAATTTGGGGACCAGCCTGATGTCGGCGTGCATCGTGGCGGCGCAGCTTGTCATGGTCCCGATGGCCATGCTCTGCGGTGCCAAGGCCGACATCTGGGGACGCAGGCCGCTCTTCATCGCCGGGTTTTCGATCCTGCTGGTGCGCGGGATGCTCTATACCCTCTCCGACAACTCGTTCTGGCTCGTAGGAGTCCAACTGCTCGATGGCGTCGGCGCCGGCATCTTTGGTGCGATCTTTCCTGTCATCATTGCCGACATCATGCGCGGCACCGGCCACTTCAACGCGGCGATCGGTGTCGTTGGAACCGCGCAAGGAATTGGAGCGGCACTCTCGACGGCGCTCGCCGGAGTTGTTGTCGTCCATGCCGGGTACAGCGCGGCGTTCCTCGCGCTCGCGGCAATCGCAGGCGGTGGCCTGCTGCTGTTCGCTCTCGCCATGCCTGAAACCAAACCTCGGGCGGGACCGGCCGAGCGTCGGACGCCGACGGATGCAACAGACACTCCGGCGCCGCTCCGGCAAGCTGCCGAATAGGCGCCGCAAGGTCATGCGGCGATGACGTTTGCAGATGGTGCAATCTGGGTGATCGCGATCGTCACGGTCGCGAGCGTCATGATCCGACCGTGGGGGCTCTCGGAGCCGACTTCAGCAGTGGCCGGCGCGGTCGCGCTCGTCGTGTTCGGTCTTTTGCCCTGGACCGACGCGCTGCGCGGCGTCGGGCGAGGCCTCGACGTCTATCTCTTCCTCACCGGAATGATGCTGCTCGCCGAACTCGCGCGGCAGGAAGGCGTATTCGATTGGCTTGCCGCGCTTGCTGTCGCTCACGCGCGCGGCTCACCCTACCGCCTGTTTACGCTCGTCTATGGCGTCGGCATCGTGGTGACGGTGCTGCTGTCCAATGATGCGACCGCCGTCGTCCTCACGCCCGCCGTCTACGCGGCGACCCGTGCCGCCGGCGCAACGCCCCTGCCCTTCCTTTTCATATGCGCGTTCATCGCCAACGCGGCGAGCTTCGTGCTCCCGATCTCGAACCCGGCGAACCTCGTCGTCTTCGACGGCCGCATGCCGCCGCTCTGGTCGTGGCTTGAGCAGTTCGCGATTCCCTCGGTTATCGCGATCGTAGCGACCTACCTGATGCTACGCCTGCTGCAGCGGAAAGAATTACGCGAAGAGACGATCGCGGCCGCTGTTCCGCAACCCGAATTGAGGCGCGGCGGACGACTGACATCGGCCGGTATCGCGGCGACAGCCGTGGTGCTGCTTCTTGCCTCGGCGCTCGATGCCCCACTCGGTCTTGCGACGCTTATTTGCGGCACCGTTACCGCCGCGATCGTTCTTGTACTCAACAGGGAGCTGCCCTCGAGCCTCATCAACGGGATATCGTGGGGCGTACTGCCGCTCGTTGGCGGTCTCTTCGTGCTGGTGGAGGGCCTCGTCCGTACTGGCGTCATCGCGGCCCTCGCGCATCTGTTGCGCGAAGCCGTTGCGATTTCGGCGGACGGCGCCGCCTGGGGCGCCGGCATCGCCATCGCGCTCGGCTGCAATCTGATCAACAACCTGCCGATGGGACTGATCGCAGGATCGGTCCTCTCGACGGATAATGCTCCGCCGCAAGTCGCGGGCGCCGTGCTGGTTGCCGTTGATCTCGGCCCCAACCTATCGGTGACAGGGTCTCTCGCCACCCTCCTCTGGCTCGTCGCATTACGCCGCGAGAAGGAGAACGTCGGCGTCTGGCAATTTCTGCGCCTCGGCAGCCTTGTGATGATGGCCGCGCTGCTCCCGGCGCTCGCAGCATTGATCCTGTTGGGCGGCGGACACAATCCGTAGAACGGACTTGGGCTATCTCGCGAACCCTAATCCATTCGCGGCTCGCGCCCGATGAGGCGCGCCAATTGGCGCAACCGCGCGAACACCCGCTCGCCCGCAAGCGCCCGATATTTGCCGTCAAGCGTCAGGGTGAGCTTGCCGCGTCTAACCGTCATCGGGGTGTTGGGCAGCACGCCGGGCATGGCGCCTGACACGAGATACGCAACCCTCATCGCCGCCCCGAGAATGCGGGCGTGGTCGATCATCCGCGCCGTCGCTAGCTCGCGCACCTGCGGCGACAGCACGTCGTCGATAAGGCCCACGTGGCGGAAGAATACCGCGAGCGCGATGAAGGCGCGGCCGGGATGATCGACGCCGACGAAGGCCGCGTGAGAAATGATGTTGAGCGATTGCTCGCCGCGGTAGTCCGGGTGCGCGCGCCAGCCGATGTCGGCGAGCAGACAGGCGGCGCGGCGCAGGCGCATCTCCTCCGCGGTCTCCTCGATGCCCGTGGAGGCCATGAAACGATCGGTCCACGTGACGAGCTCCTCGCCGTGGCGCGGCGAGCGCGAACGCAGCACGTTGAGCTCCTCGGCCGCGGCCATCAGCGCATCACGCTTTTTCTCCGCCTCACTAAGCATGGAGTAGAGAAGGCCTTCGCGCACACCGAGCGCCGACACCACGATCCGGCGCGGTTTGGCGATGCGCACCACCTGCTCCATTACCACCGCCGCATACGCCAGTAGCGGCCGGCGGGCCGTGGTGACGATTTCGATCTTGGAGAGCGTTTCCGGATCGACGCGTCGCACAAGACGCGAGAACTCCAATGCCTCGGACGCTGGGATGACATAGCCGTGCATGACATGCAGCGGATAGCCGGTCTGAAACATGTGGAGGCGCGTGAGCGACCGCCAGGTGCCACCCACGGCGTAGAAATCGCGGCCGCGGCCGTTGCGGAGGAACGGAACGTCACCAAGCTCTTCGCGCGTAATCTTCTCGGCCTTAGCGAGCGACTTCGAGGACAGGTCCTGGAGGGCGAGACCGCCGAGCGGCAACGTCAAACCGCCCTTGAGCTTGCGATGACGGACGTCGGTAAGTTCCAACGAGCCGCCGCCGAGATCGCCGACGATGCCGTCCGGTTCATGGATGCCTGAAATAATGCCGAGCGCGGAAAGCTCGGCCTCGCGCCGGCCCGACAGGATGGTGATCGGTACGCCACTGACCTTCTCGGCCTGCGCGATGAAGTCGCGCCCGTTGCTGGCATCGCGGCAGGCTGCCGTCGCAATTGCGAACGTGCGGCCGACCCGCATCACCCCACACAGCGCGCGAAACCGGGCCAGCGCCTCCAGCGCCTTTGCGACCGCATCGCCCGGGAGCAGACCCGTCGAGAGAACTTCGCGCCCGAGCCCGGCCAGCACTTTCTCGTTGAAGATCGGCGTCAGGCTGCGGGTGAGCCCTTCATAGACAACCAGCCGAACCGAATTCGAACCGATATCGATCACGGCAACGGGCGGACCGGTGTCGATCCGGCCCTGGGCCAATACTTTGGCGGCTACCTTGAGCCCGCCTCGCAGCAATTCATTCAAGGTCGCGCCGCCGCGTCAGGCTGCGGGGCGAGGACTTCTTCAACGATTCGCCGCGGCCCGACAGACTTGGGTTGGTCATGAAATATTTATGCGCATTGAACGGCTCTTCGCCGGGTGCGGGCTTGATACGCGCGGACGCGCCGTCGGGCAAGAGCGTCCAGCTTTGCTCGTTGTCCTTGAGATTGGCGATCATGATCTGGTCGAGCACCTGCTGGTGCACGGTCGCGTTGAGGATCGGACACAGCGCTTCGACCCGGCGATCGAGATTGCGGGGCATCATGTCGGCCGATGAGATGTAGACGGCTGCTTTCGGGTGCGGCAGGCTGTGGCCGTCGCCGAAGCAATAGATGCGCCCGTGCTCGAGAAACCGGCCGACGATCGACTTGACGCGAATATTGTCGGACAGGCCTACGACTCCCGGACGCAAGCAGCAGATGCCGCGCACGATGAGATCCACGGGCACACCGGCCGCCGAGGCTTCATAGAGAGCGTCGATGATGACCGGATCAACCAGCGCATTCATTTTCATCCAGATCGCGGCGGGACGCCCGGCCTTGGCATGGGAAATCTCGGTCGCGATGTGGTCGAGGATGCGCCGCTTGAGGTTGAGCGGCGACACGGCTAGGCGCTCGAGGTCGGCGGGCTCGGCATAGCCGGTGATGTAGTTGAATATCCTCGCGACGTCATGGCCGATCAAAGGATCGGCGGTAAAGAAAGAGAGGTCGGTATAGATGCGCGCCGTCACCGGATGATAGTTGCCGGTGCCGACGTGGACATAGGTCGTGAGCGATCCGCCCTCGCGGCGCACCACGTGCGACAGCTTGGCGTGGGTCTTGAGTTCGATGAAGCCATAGACCACCTGGGCGCCGGCGCGTTCGAGGTCGCGCGCCCAGCGGATATTCGCCTCCTCGTCGAACCGCGCCTTTAGCTCGACCAGGGCCGTCACCGACTTGCCGGCCTCTGCCGCTTCCGCCAGCGCCCGGACGATCGGACTGTCCTTCGAGGTGCGGTAGAGCGTCTGGCGGATCGCGACCACGTCAGGATCGTGGGCTGCTTGCTGCAGGAACTGCACCACGACATCGAACAATTCATAGGGGTGATGGACGATCAGGTCCTTTTGCCGGATCGCCGCGAAGCAATCGCCGCCCTGCTCACGGATGCGTTCGGGGAAGCGCGGATTGTATGGGACGAATTCGAGATCGGGGCGATCGATGTTCGTTAGTTGGTTGAGCTCGGCAAGCGCGAGCGCGCCCTCGACCACGAACACCTCGTCGTTGGAGACCGCGAGCGCGCGCTGCACGAAGCGGCGCAGATCGGTCGGCATCGCTACCTCGAGCTCCAGCCTGATCACCGAACCGCGGCGGCGACGCTTGAGCACGGTTTCGAACAGGCGGACGAGATCCTCAGCCTCTTCCTCGATTTCGAGATCGGAATCGCGGATAACCCGGAACGCGCCCTGCCCCTTCACGCTGTAACCCGGGAACAGGCGCGGGATGAACAGCGACATCACCTGCTCAAGTGTGATGAGCCGGATCGCGTTGCTGTCGCCTGACGGCAGGCGGATAAAGCGATCGATCTTGGGAGGCACACGAATGAGAGCATTCATCGGCTTACCGTCGCTCGCGCGATCAAGATGCAGAGCGAGTGAGAAGCCGAGGTTCGGAATAAACGGAAACGGGTGCGCCGGATCGATGGCGAGCGGGGTCAGGACGGGGAAGATCGCACGCAGGAAGTAATCGGCGAGCCAGGTGCGCTCAGCCTTCTTCAGCCCATCGCCCTCGACCAGCACAATGTCCTTGCCGGCAAGTTCCTCGCGCAGTTGGCTCCAGCGCTTCTGCTGGTCGTTGGCGAGGCTCGATACGGCCTCGCCAATGCGAACGAGTTGCTCCGCCGGCGTCAAGCCGTCCGGACTGCGGGTCACAATGCCGGCGCGCACCTGGCCCTTGAGACCGGCGACGCGCACCATGAAGAATTCATCAAGGTTGTTTGCCGAAATCGACAGAAAGCGCACCCGTTCGAGGAGCGGGTGGTTCGGGTTGCTCGCCTCTTCCAGGACCCGTCGATTGAAATCCAGCCAGGACAACTCCCGGTTGATATACCGCGAGAAGCCCTCCGGCGCCTTCGCCCGCTCCGCGGCGCTCACCGCGCGCGGCTCGGTTACCGATTCGAAAGGCACTACAATGGCTTGGCTCTGGTCAACCATGAAACCTCGGTCGCTCGCTGACGATCCTCTGATTCATTTGCCTCAATCCTATGACATAAGGTCGGCGAGCGCACCTTTCAGGAGCAGATCGGACATTAGGAAAACAGCGGCCGGCAGGACACAACCGCGCTCGCCCGCACAGCTACAACTCAACGTCCGATTCTTGGCTCCTCTCGCTTAATTCCTGATCTCGCAAGACCTCGCCGGCGAGGGCACGGCTGACCGGGCGCTGCCGGCGCAAGGCCTCGCGGTCGAGCGCGATGACGGCGGCGCGGGCGCCTGCGTAGCTTCGTTCGATGCGCGGCATCAGAAAATCGATCAGGCTGCCATCGATAGCGAGTTGGCGATCGGCAAAGAGCTTCACCATCACCGCGCGCAGTATCGCCTCGTCCGGAGCCTCAAGCGCCATCACCGGGAGCGCGCGCAGCCGTGAGGCGAGGTCGGGCAGCGTGACCGGCCACGTCGCCGGCGACATGCGCGACGTAAAGAGGATGTGCGCGCGTTCCTCGTGGGCAAGATTGATCAGGTGGAACAGACCGGCCTCGTCACGCCCGCTGTCGTCTTCGACGACCAGCGCGCCGGTCGCGATCTGGGACGGCACCTGCGCCACCGTGACTTCACGGCTGGCGACGGTGCGGGCACGGGCCATCTTGGCCCAGATCGCAGCGAGATGAGTCTTGCCGGCGCCCTCCGGGCCGACGATGGCGATGGCGCGGGCCGGCCAGTCAGGCCAGCGATCGATCATGGCGAGCGCGGCGGCATTGGCAGGAGCGGACAGGAAATCGTCACGCTCGAAGCTCTCGCGTTGATCGAGGGCGAGAGCGAGTTGGCGCGGCGGCGCCGTATCGGGGCTGTCGGTCACGTTTCGCCGTGGGAATAGAGCGGGCTCGCAAGGTATTGGCGGAGTGCGAAGCGGACGAGCACCGCTACGGCTGCCGCCATCGGCACTGCGAGCAACAGCCCGACAAAACCGAAGAGGTAGCCGAACGCAAACAGCGAGAACATCAGCCACAGCGGATGCAGGCCGATGACTTTGCCGATCAATACGGGCGCCAACACGTAATCCTCGAGGAACTGACAGACAATACACACCCCGATTACCGACAGGATCGGCAGTCCATCAGGCCAAAATTGGGCGATGGCGACGCCCGTCGCGAGAAGAAATCCGGTGAGCGAGCCCACATAAGGGATGAAGCTCAGCATTCCGGTCAGGACGCCGATCAGCAGGCCGTAATGCAGGCCGATCATCGACAGGCCGAGCGCATAGAGCGAGGCGATGATGAGGCAGATGCCGGTCTGGCCGCGGATGAAGCCCGCGATTGCGCCATCGATCTCGGCGGCGAGCGAGCGGATGGTCGCGACCTGGGCCCGCGGCAGGCAGCAATCGACCGCCGCAATGATGCGCTTCCAGTCGTAGAGCATGTAGAACGCGACGACCGGCGTGATGACGAAGAGCCAGAACGCGGTCATCAGGGCGCCGCCGCCCGTCAGCAGCGAACGCAGGAACAACATGAACGCCGCGGCCGACTGCTGGGTCACATTGGAAAGATCGCCTTGACCGAGCGAAGCGCCGACAAGCTTCGTCAGCCACTGTCGATTGGGATCGGTAATCGCGGCCTGCAAGCGCACCACGTATTTGGGCAACTCCTCGATCAAGCCGGCAAGCTGCACCAGCAGGATGGGCATGATCAGAATGAACAGAAACACGACCGCAAAGCCGACGAGTCCAATGACGGCAAAGCATGCGAGGAAGCGGCCCATGCCGAGGCGTTCGACCCGGCTTGCCAACGGATCAAGCAAATATGCCAGCACCATCCCGGCGACGAACGGCAGCAGGATGTCGTGCAGCAGCCAGACGAACGCAACGAAGATCGCCAGCGCGGCGATCCAGAATGCGACCTTGCGTCTGAGCGGCATGAGGTTTGTCTCGGCAAACGGGACAGATCATGCACGAGATTGGTTGTAACCCCGTTACCGTGTGGCGCAATTTACCTTTTTCAAACGAATGCGCCGGTCGCGCGATACCGTCAGGCACTCATGTGCCGTACCCATTCGCGCACATAGAAAGCGACCGAGGCGAGGGTCAACGCCGCCACGATCGCCATGAGGACATTCTCGGTCAATTCGAACCGCCAACGGAATGCCAGGGCCGCCAGCACCAGACAAGCAAACACGATTTGCGCGACGGTATTGAGCTTCGAGACCAGCACCGGCTTCACACGCATCGGCTTGCCGAGAAACCAGGCGAGCATGACGCCGCCGACGATCAGGATATCGCGCGAGACGACGAGGATGACGATCCAACGCGGAATCTGCTCGGCGATTCCGAGCGCGATGTAGATCGATACGATCAACACCTTGTCGGCGAGCGGATCGAGATTGGCGCCAAGTTCGCTCGTCATGCCGAAGCGTTTGGCCAAAAAGCCATCGACCGCGTCGCTTACGCCGGCGAGGAGGAACAGCAGGAACGCAATCCGCATTTCACCCGCGGTGATCGCCCAAATGACGACGGGCACCAACAAAATCCGCGCGATGGTGATGAGGTTGGGAAGGTTCAAGATGACGCCCCGGCCCGAAACAGGCGCGCCGAATTTAGTCGGCCAAACAGGATTGCCAAGTGGCGGAACGTCACGGACGGAAGGAGCCCGGCCCGCCTTTGACGAGACGGGTTAACGAAATCTGCTGCGGGCAGCTTGTGTAGCGCGCAAAGCGACAGAGGGGTTTCCGTTGGAAACCCCTCCGTACCACTACCGCCTTTGCCGCGGCGTCAGCGATTGAGCAGCGGAATGCTCTTGGGATCCTGAGTCTTCGGGATCGATTCCAGATAGGCGTAGATATCGACGAGCGCGTCGTTCGAGAGGATCTCCTCCCGGAACGGCGGCATGTTGCGGTCCGTGGTCCGCACGAAGTTCTTCAGCGTGTCGAAGGGAATGGGACCCGGGGCGAGCTTCGGTCCGGTCACGCCCCCCTGCCCCCGTTCGCCATGGCACTGCCAGCAGCCGTGCTTCAGAAATTCGACCCGGCCCTGCTCCGCCGAAGCGGCCAGGGCGCCGGACTGGCCGATCACTTGGCCAACCACGAGGCTGGCGGCGAACGCCACCAGCCTCATCACTACACGACTTGATGTCATAAATCTCGGTTCCCTTACCGCGGCTGCGTCCACACATCGACCAGCGCGGGCTGGCCGGACTTGACCACCTCGACCGCCCGCTTGAGCGTCGGTCCGAGCTGGGCTGGGTCTTTGATCGGGCCCGCGCTCCAATAGCCCATCGATTTCGCAAGCGAGGCGTAATCGACATCCGGGTTCTCGATCGAGGTGCCGATCGGAGAGCGATCCATGCCGAGCGCGGCAACGCGGTTGCGCCGGTTGGCGATGCGCTGCACGTGCATCACCTCCTGGTGATAACCGCGGTTGTTGTGCATCACGCTGAGCAGCGGGATCTTGTGGCGCGCCGCGGTCCAGAGCACGCCAGGGGCGTACATGAAGTCACCGTCCCCCTGGATCGAGACAGAGAAGCGGCCGCCGACATCGCGATTGCCGAGCGCGGCACCGACCGCGGCCGGCGAGCCGTAGCCGACGCCGGCACCACCCGAGCTACCGAGCCAGTTGTGATAGTTCTCCATGCGCCACAGCCGGTTCGGCCAGCCGCTGACATTGCCCGAGCTCGACACCAGCGAGTAGTCGAGGTCCTTGATCTGGCCCCAGATCTCCATGGACAGCCGCGCCGTGGAAATCGGGCTTGCATCCCAGGCCACCGCCGCCGCGGCGAGCGCGCGGTCGTTCGAATCCGCGAACGCCTTGCGCAGGTCGGCGCCTCGCTTCTCGATCGCCGCCTTGCGGTCGTTCGGAAGCGCCGCCTTGACGGCTTCGATCAACGCCGGCAGCGTTGCCTCGGCGTCGCCGAGCATATCGACGTCCAGCGACTGGAAGCGCTGGAAGTCCTGATAGTTCGCCTTGGTGACGAGCGGCGTCGAGCTGATGCCGATCAGCTTGGTGCCGGGCTTGATTCGGACCTCGTTGACGCCTAGGCCATCGTGCCCGTTGTCGACGAAGGCATTCACTGTCGCCCAGTAGTCCGACAGTTCGAGGCCGATGATGACGTCGGCGTTGCCGATCAGCGGCGCAGTCCGCGCCGACTGATTGAGATAATGCGTGTTCGGCATGTTCATGCGGCCGCGCTGGTCGATCACCGGCGCCTGGAGCAGTTCGGCCAGCGCAACGATGAGCCCGATGCCGGCCGGCGTACGGGCCGCGCGGTCGACCACGATGACGGGCCGCTCGGCGCTGACGAGCAGGCGTGCGGCTTCCTTTACCGCGCCGCTGTCGCCCTGAGGCGGCGCCGTCGGCACGTATTTGGGGATGTAGAGCGTCTCGCGCTCATGCGCCTTGACCGGCTCCTGCTGCAGGCCGAGATCGAGCGAGATCATCACAGGCTCGTAGGGCGGCGCCATCGCGATCTTGTAGGCGCGCACGAACGACTGCGCGAAGTGCTGCAGCGACACCGGCTGGTCGTCCCACTTGGTGAAGTCGCGGACGAGCGCGTTGATGTCCTGGGCCGAGTGGTAGGTCGGCACGCCGGGCGCGCGATAGGCGGCGTCAAGATCGTTGCCACCAATAACGATCATGGGAACGCGATCGCACCAGGCGTTGTAGATCGCCATGGTCGCATGCTGAAGGCCGACGGTGCCGTGGCACAGCATCATCAACGGCTTGCCGGTGGCCTTGAAGTAGCCGTGGGCCATGCCGACCGAAGAATTCCTCGTGCATGCAGGTGATGAATTCGGGCTTCTTGTTGCCGCCGTAGTCGATCAACGATTCGTGCAACGCGCGGAAGCTCGACGCCGGATTCGAGCAGACATAGTCGATGTTCAGCGTCTTGATGACGTCGACCATGAAATCCGATCCATCAGGACCGGTGGTCTTTGCGAGTTCCTTTGGCGTCGAGGTCTCGGCGGCCGCCATGCGGGCGTCGGGACGCAGCGCGGACGGGCGTGCCGGAGCAGCCGGTTCGGCTACCGGCGCCGTCGCTGCGCTGACAGCCTGCGGCGCAACCGTTGTCGCGGCACCGGTCAGCGCGACGCCAGCCATGAATTTGCGGCGGCTGACATCCGCGTCCTTGCGTGCCGAACTCTTTGATGCCGATTTCCTTGATGCCATAAGTTCCTCCTTGAGCGGCTCCGGCGAGGCCGTGATCAGTTCGCTGATTTTCCCGTGAAATCCGCCTAACCCCTAAATTACCACGGCCAAGGGCCGTGTCATCCGGCTTTTAGCCGCCAGAAATGCCGCCCTTGTCCCAAAACTGCACCGTGCCGTCAGCGCACCAGACCACCGTAAGCCTTCGGCAACAGGTACTGATCCGGACCCAAGGTGAGGTCGGGGGGCAGCGCGCCATACTCGGACATGAGGCCGATCACGCTTTTCATGCTCGCGGTGTCCACTGCGCCGTCGCGGCTATAGACCCCGTTCGGCCGGAAATAAAGGTCGTAGATCGCGGCAGCGATCGCCTCCTCACGCTTGGTGTATTTGCGCAAGATAGCGATCGCTTCATCGCGATTCGCCGGATCGTGCAGCCAGGCATGGGCCCGCATCAGGGCGCGGCTCAGCCGCTCGCCGTGCGCCGCCTCCTTGGCCCAGGCCTCGCCGACGCTATAGAGAATGGGCGGGAACGGCTCACCGTCCGCGAATCGGTAAAGCGTAGTCATGCCGAGGGCGACTGCCTGCTGGGCGGTCGGCTGAAACAGCACCGTGAATGCGATCGAGCCCTTCTGCAGGGCGGCAAACTTCAAGGCGCTGGTGCCGACCTGGACCATGCTGATGTCCTTTTGCGACATGCCGTTCTTGGCGAGCAGCCGCCAGGTCCACCAGTTCTCGCCGACTTGCAGGCCGCCGGTGCCGAAGAACTTCCCCCGCACGTCGGCGAGGGTCTTGATGTCGGGCCGCCCAAGCAGGAGCCAATCGGCGCGTTCCGCGGGCGCCGACATGACGCGGAATCCTTTGGAGCCGTTCTTGATGGCGAGCAGCAGGACCTCGGGCTGCGCGCCTGCAAGCTGCACCTGGTTGGAAATCAGAAGCTGGATCGATTGCGCCGACGATTGAAACACGATGATTTCCGGCGCAAAGCCTTCGTCATGAAAAAAGCCCTTGTCGATTGCGGTGTCGATGTCCCAGTAGATGGCATTGCCGGGGACGTAGCTGATCTTGAGCGGATCTTGCGCCGCGGCGTTGCCGGCGAGGAACACGAGCGCGAGGAACGCGCCGAACACATTGACGAAAGGAAGCAAGGCGCGGGCGATCATCGGTCAACTCTGCGATTGTGCGGTGAGGGCGTTTCCGCTCACCAAGTTATCACGTCGAAGTCCGGCGCGCAGGCGCGGCCGTTCGAACCAGGAAAGGATGTCCCATGAGTTTGCAAATTCGCCGCGTCGTCACCGGGCACGATCAAAACGGGCGCGCCGTCGTCAAGATTGACGAGCCGTGCCGCAACGTGATCTCGGCCCGCAAAGGCGCCCAGTCCTGCGTCGTGTGGACGACCGATACCAGCCCGGCAATCAATACCGGGGACGAGGACAGCTCGACACGCGAGGTCGGCACCACGCACGCTGGCGGCACCGTATTTCGCATCGTGCGTTACGAGCCGGGCGTCGCGCCGCGCGTTCATCGTACGGATTCGATCGACTACGCCGTGGTGATTTCGGGAACGATCGACATGGAGCTTGACGGCAGCAGCGTGACGCTCAAGGCCGGCGATGTCCTGGTGCAGCGCGGCACCATCCACAACTGGGTCAACCGCGGCACCGAACCTTGCGTCATCGCGTTCGTGCTGGTTGACGCCAAGCCCGTCGCGACCGGCGGCACGGTCCTTGACGCCGTGGGCTGAGCCGTACCTTCAGATACGCGGAGGCGTGGCGCTCAGTGCGTCCAAGGCGTGCGGCGCGAATAGGCGAAGTTGTCGGAATAACTGATGGCGCGTCGTGTCGGCGTATGGGGTTCGTACGCCCGATAGGGAATGCCGTTGTTCTCGCAATATGCGATCGCCTCTTCCTTGGTGGCGAAGCGCAGGCGCACCTGCTGGAGGGTGTCGCCTGAACTCGTCCAGCCCATCAGCGGCTCGACTTCCTTCGGCTCCGTGCTCTCGAAATCCAGCACCCAGAGCTTGGTCCGGGCCGTGCCGGACTGCATCGCCGTCTTGGCGGGCTTGTAGATGCGCGCGATGGGCATAGGCAAAACCGATGGATGGAGGGTTTAGCTAAAAGGACAACCAGATTGCAGGGGACCTATAACAAGCTTTTCGAATCCTGCAATGAAGTTTCCGGCGACGGGTTCGCACGGCATACCCGCGTGCCATTGGCGCGAAAGCCCTCGCGGTGCGAATTAACGCAGGTAATTGGCCTCGTAATGCGCGGCGATCTCATCGCTCGTGGTGAGCCACACGCCTTGATGGCGAGTGATGTATTCGAGCGCCCGCTCGAGATATTTGTGCCGATGGGCCTGCCCGACCACAAACGGATGAAGGCACAGCGCCATGACGCGACCTGAGTCTTCGCTCTCATTATAGATCTGGTCGAAATGGTCGACGACCGCCCGATAGAAATCCTCGCCTGAGAGACTCTTTCCGACGAACAGCGTGATGTCGTTGATCTCGATCGAATAAGGAACCGACATCATTCCCGGCACGTTCAGCGCGAACGGTTGATCGTCCGCGCACCAGTCGAGGACGTAAGTAAGGCCCAGTTCCTTGAGCAGCCGCGGCGTCTCGAATGTCTCGGTCAGCGCCGGTCCGAGCCAGCCCTTGATCGACTGCCCGGTCGCGCCGGCAATGGTGTCGACGACATCCCTCAGGTACTTGCGCTCGTCATCGAGGGCCATGCCGACCTGGAACGTCGAATTGTTCTTGCCGTGGGCGAGCCATGCCCAATTACGCTTGCGTCCCGCCTCGATGATCTGCGGATAGTGCGTGCAGACGTCGGCATTGAGCAGCACAGAAGCGCGCACACCGTATCTGTCGAACGCGTCCATCATCCGCCAGATGCCGACGCGCGCGCCGTAGTCGCGCCAGCCGAAATTGAGCGGATCGGGCGCGAATGATGCGGTCAGCGGGACGATGCTGGTGGACGGCTTGTCGACCTCGAAGTGTTCGACGTTAAGACCGATGTAGAAGGCGACCCGTGCGCCATTCGGCCACGACAGCTTCGGCCGCGAGACGATCGGAGAGTAATTATAGAGCTTGTTGTCCATCGGAGCGGCCCTCCGGCTGCAAATGGGGGATTCCTGGTCGCGTTAGGGCGGCGCGTTGTGTCCGACGCGCTCGAGATACGCAAGCGCATCCTCCTGCGACACCACGTCGGCATATTTGGCGTCAAGATCGAACAGGCTCTGCGCATGCGCCGATGCCGAGCGGTCGCCCACGGCCTCACGCACCACCATCGGCCGGAAGCCGTTCTGGCAGGCATCGACCGCGGTTGCGCGCACGCACCCGCTCGTCGTGCATCCGGTGATGATCAGCGTATCGACACGGTGGGCGAGAAGGCGCGGCACGAGATCGGTGCCGAAGAAGCAGGAGGCGTATTTCTTGAAGAGCAGCAAGTCGCTCTTGCGAAAATCGAGCCGCGGATCGACCTCCCAGCCATCGCCGTCGGCACGCAGCGTCATCACGCCTTTCATCTTGAAGGCCCAGATGCCCGCATCCTTGATGTCGGCGTCATCGTAGCGCACGGTCGAGAAGATGACCGGCGCACCGCGGTCATGGGCGGCCCGCAGCAGCGGAACGATGGCGGCGATTTCCTTGTCGAGATTGGCGCCGAGCATCGCCGTCTCGTCAGTGAACGCTTTCAGCATATCGATGATGACGAGAGCCGGGCGCTCGCCAAACCCGATGCGTTGCCCGAACCCGCGCTGCGCGAAAAATTCCGCGTCGTTCTGTGCGTCTTTCGCCGGCGTCGTACTCATCGCAATGCACACAATCTCTGACGGGTCAGCGGCCGTCAAGATCGGGCGCAGCATGACCCCGCCCCGCGAAAACACCGGTTCCAAACCAATCATGCCGCCCGGGCGCTTCGCCGAAATAGCCGTAAGCTCTGAGCCTGCCTTCAATAACGGCCTTCGTCATTCATTCATGCGGGTGCCATGACAGGGGACGATGATGGAGGTGCGGAGCGGCTGCGGCAAGGTCGCGTTCGCGGCGGCGCCTCTGGTCGCGCGTTGCGCCGCCCATGCCGCCCACACTCGTCGCGCGCGCCCGTATATTCGGTCGCGCGACCTGATCAATTGATAGCGGGCGGAAAGACCGCCCTCAGTCGTCGTACCCAAATGGCCGTACGCGCGGCCTCGCCCAACTCGTCGGCTTTTCCGGCGAAGACCGATACCAGGGCGGCGGCGAAGCGTTGTCGATCCGTCCGCAATTCGCCCCGTAGCAAACCGCGCCAGAAGGACCAACGCCAACGAACGGCGGCGCACTTGGATTGCAGGAAGCTCCAAGACAAATACCCCAATAGGGATTTGTGCCGACCATCGATTGAGTCTGCGCGACACCCGACACAGTGGAAAGCAATCCGACTGCCAGGACGAACGATCGACCTGCCATGAGATTCCCTCCTGTTGCGAACGAGGTAACTGCTTGCCTCTACTCCTCAAATCGACCCAATTCCATTAGGCCATTCGACGCATCCCATTCTCTTCGGACAGGATACCGACGGCGACCGGCTGGCCGAACCCCAATCGGGAAAATGCAGAACTCGGGGCTGGACAATCGGACGATTGGTCGGGGCAGCAGGATTTGAACCTGCGACCTGGAGTACCCAAAACTCCCGCGCTACCAGGCTGCGCTATACCCCGACGGGCAGCCGAATGTGGCACGCCCTGCCCTTCCGATACACGCTCCGCCAAATAGCGGCAACCGAGCTGCGAGGGGCCTTTGGGGGCCGCGCGCTACTGATCAGCGCACAGCCCGCAGGCCGCTGGTCAGCGCGGCAGGATGGGCGACGCCACGCGATCGCCGGCCTGGATGCCGAACTTCTTGGCGGTGCCGGCGACGACCTCAAGCACCGCCCGCACCGGGCCGCCCGAGGAGATGATGCGATCGGACATCGGCTCGGTATTCTCAGCAACTTTGCGGATACGACCATCAGCTTCGATAAAGATCATGTCGAGCGATATGTAGGTGTTGTGCATCCACATCTGCACATCCTGATCGCGCTTGAAGTCGAACAGCATGCCGCGGGACTCCGGCAGCGACCGGCGGAACATCAGGCCGCGCTGGCGTTCCTCGTCGGTGACCGCGAGCTCCACCGAGAAAACGCGCACTCCGTTCTTGGTCGCGATCTCCAAGGTCTGTTCCTCGGCGCCGCGCGCGGGCAGTGCAGCCGACCAGATAATCGCGGCGGCAATCAGGGTGCAGGCAAGACTTGTCACGAATGCAGGCCGGTTCATGCCCCGCCTTTAGCGCACCGGCGTGCCCGCCGCAATCATGCGGCGCGCATCTCACGTCGCGGTGATGCAGCGACGCGATCGCGTCACAACCGGGGCCGCTCCGAGCCAACCTACGTTAATGGGAAGCGAGCGTATGGGTCGCGCCGTCGGGATGAACCTCGGACGCCATCAGGCCTTTTGGCCCCGGACCGAAGCGCACGAGCACCGACTGCCCAGGCCGTAGCTCCGCAATGCCGTAGCGCCGCAACGTCTCCATGTGGACGAAGATGTCGGATGTCCCCTCCCCGCGGGTGAGGAAGCCGAATCCGCGCAGCCGGTTGAACCACTTCACGATGGCACGTTCGAGCCCGCTGGTGGGGGTGACCGTCACGTGTGTGCGCGCGGCGGGAAGCTGCGCCGGATGGATCGCCGTCGTCTCGTCCATCGACAACACGCGGAACGCTTGCAGCCCCTTGGGGCGCTGCAGCGCCTCGACCACGATGCGCGCGCCTTCATACGCCGTCTGATAACCGTCGCGGCGCAGGCACGTCACATGGACGAGCACATCCGCCATTCCGTTATCGGGAACGATGAAGCCAAACCCTTTGGAGACGTCGAACCACTTGATCACGCCGGAGATCTCGATGACGTTTGCCGTCGCGTCACCAATAAGATCCCCTAATGACTCGGATTCTAACCCCAACCCATATCCCGGCCCTTTGGGCCCAATCGCATCCGCCGCCATGAGGACGCACGCCGCCGCTGATTTGGCGCCTCTTACCGGGCGCTTCGCGAATCTCTCGCTGCGAAGATAACATCGCGCAGCGACGGGAACAGCACAAAATTGTTTTTACGCACCGCTTGCGTTTCGGCTGTGAACAAATCTGCCTTTGCGAATCAATGCTGTTGCCAGCTGCCAACACAGCCGTCACCCGCACACGATGTCGGATCGTCGACAAATCCGTTCGCGTTTCGTCCGTCATGGGCGATATGAGCAACACCGCGTCGCCCGTTCAATGAAGGATGAACGTCTCGAGCGCGGTGCCGATATCATCGCGGATCACGAGATCGGCAACCTCGTCGAATTCCGTCGGCTCGCGGTTGATTATGACAAGCCGAGCGCCATTGCGCTTGGCGAGCAACGGGAAGCCTGCGGCCGGCCACACCACGAGCGAAGAACCGATTGCAATGAACAAGTTGCATGCTGCCGTCAGTTCTTCGGCGCGGCGCATCGCAACCTCGGGCATGGCCTGGCCGAACGAGATCGTCGCGGTTTTGACGAAGCCACCGCACGCGGAACAGTCCGGCGCGCGGCCCGCGCGCTCGAAGCGCTCGCGGACCCAGGCAAGCTCGTGACGCGCTGCGCAATCGAGACACGTGGCGTAGGTGGTGTTGCCATGGAGCTCGATGACATTCTCGGGCGCAACGCCCGACGCCTGATGCAGGTTGTCGATGTTCTGAGTGATTACCGCAGGGATTTTGCCTTGCTTGTGCAGGCTGGCGAGGGCCCTGTGGCCCCGGCCCGGACGGGCTGTGGAAAACTCGGCCTCCATCGCAAATCGTCGGCGCCAGGATTCATTGCGCATTGCAGCACTCGCCATGAATTCGTCGAACGGGATCGGCCGGTACTTCGTCCACAGACCGCCCGGCGAACGAAAGTCCGGGATGCCGCATTCGGTCGAGATGCCGGCCCCGGTGAACGGCAGCACGACATCGGCTTCGTTCACGAGAGCGCGCAGCCGCGCGATGCCGTCCGTCAGATCGGGAGCAATCATGGTCGTCCCTTGTAGGGTCGTCCCCTATATAGAAGGTCGACCCCGTATACGGGGGTGCGCCGCGCGGTGCCGTCATGAGCCCCGACGAGCAGAAGGGCGGCGCGCGCGGGAGAACGAGGATCAACCGAAAGGACACCCATGCGATATCTTCATACCATGTTGCGGGTTCGCGATCTGGATGCCGCACTCGATTTCTTCTGCAAGAAGCTCGGGCTCGTGGAACTGCGGCGGATGCCGAGCGAAAAGGGCCGCTACACCAACGTCTTCCTCGCGGCTCCCCAGGACGAGAGCCTGGTCAAGGACAGCAAAGGCAACGGACGCGAGGCGCCGCTCGTCGAGATCACCTACAATTGGGATACGGAAGACTACGGCGAAGCGCGTTACTTCGGCCATCTCGCCTTCGAGGTCGACGACATCTATGCGACCTGCGATCGTCTGATGAAGGCCGGCGTCACCATCAACCGTCCGCCGCGCGACGGCATGATGGCGTTCGTGCGCTCTCCCGACAAACAGTCGATCGAACTGCTGCAGAAGGGCGAGGCACTGCCGCCGCGCGAACCTTGGAAGTCGATGCCGAACACCGGGCATTGGTAAGACGCCGCAATCCTTGCTTCCGATCGCGGCGTTCGGGCGAGGGCTGGAGGCGGCACAGCCCTGTCGCTCTGCCCTGCACTCTCACCGGCTCGCAAGTCACGACCGGCGAGGACCCTTGCGCCTTTGCTTGCCCGTTCGCCGGAACGCCTCTATATGTCGCCGCGCTTTCCGCGCCCTTCGTCTAGCGGTCCAGGACGCCGCCCTTTCACGGCGGAAACACGGGTTCGATTCCCGTAGGGCGCGCCAATGATTTCAAAGACTTAATTGCAAGCGTCTGTTTCGCACTGCACTAGCGCTCTGGAATTCATCGCTTACGTGAGTCTTCTCCGCAAACTGCTGGACGAGTCTAAAGCTTGAGAACCGGCAGCCTGACGGGTCGCGGGCAACACTGCCGCGGGGCGGGCACGACATTTCCGGAGTCGGCGCGTCGCCGATTGTCATTTCGGGTGTGCGATCTCGATCGTCGGCATATCGCTGAGTGGGCAACTTCCAACGGAAAACGAGACGATGCAGTTGCACCTTCAATGCGCACGGATGCGGGACCTGGGTGGTGCCGCGGTTGTGGTCCTTGCAGTCGTTGGCGCCTCGGTCGTCGGCCAGATCGCGACCTTCCCGAACCTATCGCCTTGGTATGCCTCGCTTACAAAGCCCGATTTTATCCCGCCCAACCGGGTGTTCGCACCGGTGTGGACGGCGCTTTACGTGTTGATGGCCTTCGCCGCATGGCGAATTTTCCGGCTTGCACCGTCGGTGCGCGGGCGCCGCGCTGCTTTGCTCTTGTTCTTCATTCAGCTTGCTTTGAATGCGGCGTGGTCGTGGATGTTCTTTGCCGGCCATAGTCCGCTGCTGGGCATGGTCAACATCATTCCTCAGCTCGCTGTCATCCTGGCCATGACAGCGGCGTTCTTCCGGCTCGACAGGATCGGCGGCGCGTGCGTAGTGCCGCTCGCGTGTTGGGTCGGCTTTGCGAGCGTTCTGAATTTCGCGATTTGGAAGTTGAATGCTTGACGCAGGCCTTCTGCGAACCGCTTATCATTTTGACTTCGGAACATCGATCCGAACGTCTCTGAATTCTTTCGGTCCCTTGATCAGGTGCCGTTTACGCGCCTGACGTTCCTCAGGAGCTGCGGAGCGATCGGAGATTTTGTCGATCCGCTCCGCCGCCAATCGAGAGGCAATTGTCGGCCCGTGCTGCTTCCCGCTCGGTCGATGCCCTCCACCCAACGATGCGGCCGAATGCCTCCGTCGCATACGCGGAATTGCCAGTGCACTTCTCACCAGGTCACGGATTGCCTGGCCGCGTGTCAGCGGATCTGCCTGCTCACGTCGCCACGCATCAATTGCCTCCAGTTCGGGCTCCCGCCACCGAAGGCCAATCAGCGTGCCGACCCCGGTCGCCGGTCTGCCGCGTGTGCGCTTGGGATTCGCGATCTTTCTGCTCATGACTTCGTGACAACACAAAATCGGGTGAAAGGTTGCACGCAGGAGACCGATAGACCGTCACGCATCGCATTCATCAATTGGTGGCGGTTCGAGCGGAAAAAGCGGCAACCGTCGACGCCTCAACGAGGCCCTCTCTTCAACCAGGGTGAGCTTACGGCTCCAAACGCCCAAACGTTTGTGGGGAGATCGATCGCGACAACATCCCTCAGCCGAGAGAACAAAGCTCCCGGACTTCCAAGACGTCATGGTCGCGCGCGTGCGGCAACCGCCACGCACGTCACTTTCAGCGTCGCACCTGCGCCGCGTCCGCCTGCTGGATCTGCGTACGGAGATTAGCCGCGCCAAGTTCGATGAGCGCCTTTGCAGACGCCACCGCACCGGCTGCAATCAGCACGGTCACCGTCAATGCTATCGCGAGCTTCATGGAATCGTCACCCCCGTAAACGAATCCTAAACGATGCTAACAAGCGGCTTTGGCATTGGGAAGGTCATCGACCCTGCGGCGGCTCACTTGTCCCAAATATGTCTGGCGCCGTGGTGCGAAAGACACAGGTAATGGCCCAACTGGGGCACCGCCAGCGTCGGCGCTCGTGCAGACTGAAAAAGGCGGGCACTGAGCACACGGCGCAGCCCGCAAAGGCAGAGCGGTAACCTGTCCTCGCCCAGCGCCCCCATGACCGACCGCGGCGAGTGAGGCGACCCCCTGGGCACGATCGCGGGCAGCGGATCGGGCTAAAGAACGACTGCTCACGCGGTCACCGCTGCGCGCTCGATGAGCGCGCCGTGTATTTTGGTTGATCCCGCCATCCGACGAATTTGAAAAACGCGGGCGAGGAAGCGCCTAATGCTCGCGTTCCGATACCTTTCGCCGGGCGTGGCCGGAAGTCTCGAGCAACACGATCCAATCCTCAGCCAGTTTGAGCCACTGTTCCCTGTCATACGGCTCGCGGGCTTTGGTGGCCATCTGCCGACAATGCTCGGCTTTGGCCCGGATGCTTTCAGACCACCTCATGACGGCAATCCATGCTTTGATCGCTGAATGCCTTTTATCAGTGCTTGGTTAAGACATTCACAAGGATTGCCGATACCGTTTTGCACCGCTTGGCGCTGCGGCGACGCGCCAACGCAAAGGCGCGCGCCGACTAAATCTTCCAATAAAGTAAAAACCTTCAAAACGCATTCATAGAGCCACAAGGCGGAAGCGTTATGGTCCGGCCAAAGCGGGTATTCGCGATGCGTGCTGTTATCCGTGCCGACGATGGAGATGAGGTCTCGGTCTGCGCGGACTTCGAGCAGAGCTTGGTCACGCTGGCGATCGAGAACAGGCTCTACGGCGCAGAGAGCGAACTCGAATCGGTCAAGCTAACGTCCGATAAGGCGCGTGAGCTGGCTAAGACTCTGACGTCGGTGGCTGATGCGCTTGAATGTCCGAGCGCGTGATCGACGTCGGGACAATCGCGCGCACGTCAAACAGCAGCCGCGTGCCCGGCTTACGGTACACGCGGCTCAAGTACCCAAGATCAGACCAGCCTGCAAGTGGTGTCGCCAAGGGGCAACGAGCCGTCAGCTATCTGACGGCAGCCTGCTTACTTGCCGGCCGTCGCGAGCTGCGATGCGACGGTGCTGAAGGTCTTCTGCAGCTGCGTGCCGAGGGAATTGACGACTGCGATGATCGCAACCGAAATGCCGGCAGCAATCAATCCATATTCAATCGCAGTGGCGCCGGATTCATCGCGGACAAACTCAACAATCGCTCGCATGTGTTCCTCCTAAACGCGCGGTTGGCATCGCTTGGGTAGCCCAAACCCATGACGAAACCGAAAATTGGAAAGGAACAATTTTATCGAATTCGCCCGGGGCTCAAGCCAAGTTGAAGCCGACGGCGGCTACCCCGTGGACCTGGCCTCGCCTGCCTCAGCGAGGGCTCGCAACCGGTAGCCGCTCGATGGCCTTGAGGCCGGGCCGCTTGCGCCACTTGATCTCAGATTCGTCGACCGCAAGCTCCAGTTTCGGCCAGCGCCGGAACAGCGCTTTCAGCGCGCATGTCGCTTCGATGCGCGCGAGCTGATGGCCGAGACAAAAATGAATTCCGGTGCCGAACGCGACATGGCGGTTGGGCTTTCTCGCGAGGTCGAGCTTCTCCGCATGCGGATTTGCTTGCGGATCGAGATCGGCGGCCGCCAGCATGGGCATGATCTTGTCGCCCTTCTTCAGCCGGACGCCGCCGAGATCGATGTCTCTTCGCACGAAGCGCGGCTTGGTGAACTGCACGGGCGAGAGGAAGCGCAGGAATTCTTCGACGGCGAGATTGGTCCGGCTCCAGTCTTCTTCGAGCCAGTCGCGGAGAGCGCGATTCTTTACCAGTTCATGGACCGAACCGCTGATCAAATGCGTGGTCGTCTCGTGCCCCGCAAAAAGCAGCAGGAACAGCATCGCCACCATCTCATCGCGGCTGATCTGCGCACCCTCCCGTTCGACGCGCACAAGTTCGGCTACCAGGCCCTCACCGCCCTTCGCGCGCACGCTGTCCAAATGCCGTTCCAGATAGCGCCTCATCGCTACCATATTCGGAATCAGGGTCAGGAGTCCGACGGTGTTGGTGAAGCGGGTAAAGCCGCTCGCCCAGGCGGTGAACTTCGGCCTGTCGGCAAGCGGCAGCCCGAGAAGCTCGCAAATCACCGACAGCGGCAGCTTCCGCGCATAGCGATCGACGAGATCGGCCGGGCTTCCTTCGGCAAACAATTCGCCTGCGAGTTCGTCGGCGAGCGCAAGGATGCGCGGTTCCATCTCGAGAATGGCGCGGCGGCGAAAAGCCTCGTCGACGATGTCGCGCAGCCGCTTGTGATCCGGCTCGTCCATCGACAGCATGTGCTTGACAAGAGCACGCAGAATGCTCGGCATCCACCACTGCAATCCGGCGACGGCGCCATCGTCCCGGCGGATGGTGAAGGTTTCGCTGTCCTTCAGCACCCGATCGGTCATGTCCAGCGTTGTCGTGGTCCAAACCTTCCCGACAATCGGGAAGCGCACCTCGACCACCGGGCCAGCTGATCTCAGCTTCTCAAGCTCGGCAGCGGGATTGCGAAAGTAATCTTGACTGCAAAAATCTGCGCGCATGACGCGGCTAGGTCAGAGTCTCATCTTGCCGGTGGATTGTGCGTCCTTAAATCGGCAACGACCTCAACTCAACGAACGGGGGCAGCCGCGGCAACTTAACTGCCCGCGGTCCGATGCTCGCAGATTTGTTTGGCGACATCATGGTCCGATTAGTGCCCAGCGACGACTGCCCGCCCATGATGGAGCCTCTCACATTTCCTTTACCGTCGATTGGTCGCGGCGGCCGGTCCGTCGGTTCGAAATACGCGAGGATCGCTACGTATTGCCATCGACAGCGTGCTGCCTCTTGTCCCCGCCGACCGAGAGTTCACAAAAAATCCCCGACCCTCTTCGGAGCACGTGGGAGGACAATGCTCTCGAAACGCAAGGGCCGGGGAAGCTGCTCGGGGCTGGCAGCCGAGCACCCCAATGGTAAGGCAGCGTGCTTCGCAGCAATGTGATGCTGTTCACATTTGCGCGTGCGGTCGTTTGAGCACCTAGATCCGTTCATCCGCAGCGCTTTCCGGCACTCGATTTCGGCTGAAACCGCCGAACGTCGGCGATAATTCGCCTACGGATGCGCCAGCAGGGCGGCGAGCGCGTCGCGTCCCTGCTTCGTGATCGACGGATGTCCGAGCGCGTCGCGATCGATCATGCCCTTCACCACCATGACCGAGATGGTCCGCTCGGTAACGCCGGCCTTTTGCCACGAGGTGCCGCTGGCAAGACAGAACAGAAGCACGCGCTCGGGAACGGAAAGCGCCGCGGCTGCGACTGCCGCCAGTTGTGTAGGTTCACGCCCCATTTCGCCTCGCCGGCCGCCGCCTAGCAGCGGCGATCATCCGCCGTAGAACATGTTGTCTCCGAGGTCCTTCATCTCGAGAATAGCCGCGTCGGGTCTCCCCGCGAACGGCTTGCTGAGATGCGCCTCGACCACCTCGCCGACGACGATGTGATGATCGCCTTGCTCGATGACGGCTGTCACCCGACACTCGACGGCGCCCGGCGCATCGACGAGGAGCGGCACGCCGGTGGTCCCCTTGCGATAAGCCTGGCCGCTGATCTTGCCGTCGCTCACGTCGGCCGGCCGAAAGAACGTGAAAGCCAGCGCCTTCTGATCCTTGCCGAGCATGTTGAGCGCGAAGGTCTGGGCGGTCTTCAGTGCTTTGTAAGTGCCCGAATCCGCCTTTACGCCCACGACCACGAGCGGCGGCGCAAACGCGCTTTGCGTGACCCAGTTGACCGTCGATGCCGCGAGATTGCCCGCCCCGTCGTCGGTGGTGAGCACATAAATCCCGTAGGGGATCATGCGGAGCACAGCTTTCTTGGCGTCGGCGTTCACGGAGCCCTCCTCTTTTTTTGGCATTGGACGCAACTCACGGCGCTAATCCTCGCACGATCTCGAGTTGAGTGCGATAGCGCCGGGTTGAGGCCGAAGCCGAAGGCCTGTTCAAACGATCAAAACACGTGTCTATCCTGCCGCTCGCAGCGCGCGCTCCTGGCGGCAGAGACACCGAACCGAGGCTTGGGTGAGTACACTCCTAATCAAGAACATCGGCGAGCTCTTCACGGGCGACCTCGCGCAACCGCAGGCGCCGGTCAAGTCGCTGCTGATCGACGGCACGCGCATCGCGGCATTCGATCCGCCCGCGGACACCAAGGCCGACGCGGTGCTCGACGCCGGCGACAGCGCCGTGATGCCCGGGCTTGTCGACGGCCATGTGCATCCGGTGTTCGGCGAATGGACGCCGACCCAGGATACGATCGGCTGGATCGGTAATTACGTGCACGGCGGCACGACGACGATGGTGTCCGCGGCCGAATTGCACGTGCCGGGCCTCGACTATGAGAACCTCAACCCCGATCTCGTGACCTCGCTCGCCGTGGTCACCGCGGCGACGACCGGGCGCGTGCGCTGGAGCGGCGCCAAGCTCCATGCCGGCACGGTCCTCCTGGTGCCGGGCATGACGGAAGACCACTTCGACCGGCTCGCGGCGGCGAAGTCGATCATCGCGAAATATCTGTTCTATCCGCTCGCTACCCATAAAGAAGAGGCGCTGCGCTACAACGCTTGGTGCCGCGCGCGCGGCATCCGCATCAAGGTGCACACCGGCGGCGTGTCACGTTCCGGTCTGAGCCAGGTGTGCGGCTACGACATCCTGTCATGGTTGCAGCCGGACATCGCCGCACATATCAGCGGCGGACCCATTCCGATGAGCGACGAGGACCTCGACAAACTGATCGACACGACCCGCTTCGCGCTGGAGATATGCTCGTCCGGGAATTACGGCTCGACGCAACGGGCGGTGCGCCGCCTCAAGGACACGGGGCAGTTGTCCCGGCTGACGCTCGGAACCGATACGCCGGGCGGGACCGGCATCATTCCGCGCGGCATGCTGCGCCAGATCTGCTTCATCTGCTCGGTGTGCGATGTGTCGCCAGCCGAAGCGATCGCCATTGCGACGGGCAACACTGCGAGAGCGCACGGTCTCGATGTCGGGATTCTCGCACCCGGCAAGCCTGCCGATCTCATCGTATGCGGACCGGTCCAGGGGTCTGCCGGCGCGACCGTCGCCGATGCGATCGCCCATGGCGACCTGCCCGGCATCGCCTATGTGCTGATCGATGGCGAGACCGTGGTCAGCGGCCGCAGCCGCCAGACGCCCCCGCCGCAGCGCAAATACTTCTTCTCCTGTTGCGAAGCCCATGCCGGACAATTCCAGGCGAAGATGTCTTGATGCCCGATTGCGACCAGCCGATTTCGAAAAATGGACGCAGCCGGAACAGCAACAAAGGCGGTCATTCCGGAGCGCCGAAGCGAAGCGGAGGCGAGTCCGGAATCCATACGCCCGGACCGTGGTCGTGGATTCCGGGCTGCCGAGCTTCGCTCGTCCCCCGGAATGACCAGCCACTGCGATTCTTATCGTCAGACCGGCAACGCTCTCGCGGCCGCGCGTCTCGTCCGCTAGAAATGTTGATCAACGATCGATCGTGTTTGGAGTTTTGCATGCGTTCAGGAATTCTCGCCGGCGCCGTCACGCTGCTCACTGCCTTCTTCGCGGGTGCGCCATTAGCTTCAGCCCAGCCCGCCGAAAGATCGGCGGTCACGATCGCGGTCTCCGGGCCGCCGGCGCAGGTCTACTTCCTCCCGGTCGTGCTGGCGGAGCGGTTCGGCTATTTCGCAGAAGCCGGCGTCAACGTCACGTTGCAACATTTCAATGCGGGTTCGAAGGCGCTGGAATCCGTCATCGGCGGCAGCGCGGATATCGTGGCGGGCGCGTACGAAAATACGATGCGGATGCAGAGCAAGGGCCAAAACATGCAGAGTCTCGTGCTGTTCGGCCGCTATCCGCAAAACGTCCTCGGCATCGCCAAGTCTCAGATCGCGAACTACAAGTCGCCTGCCGATCTCAAGGGCAAGACCGTGGGCATCACCGGCCCCGGTTCTGCTACTCAGACCTTCCTCGATCTCATCCTCGCCAATGCCGGCTTGAAGCCGGACGACGTGACGACGATCACGGTCGGCGCGGGTGCGGTCGCAGTCGCGGCGATGCGTCGGCAGAGCGAACTCTTCGCGATCTCGAACCTCGACCTCGCCATCACCGAGCTGACGCTCTCGGGCGACATCGTGGTTGTTGTGGACAGCCGGACCGCAGAAGGCTCGCGGGCCGTCTACGGCGGCGATTACGCCTCCGGCAGTCTTTATGCGCCGGTGAGCTTTGCGCAGAAAAATCCAAAGGTCGCGCAGGCCGTCGTCAACGCGGTCGTGCGGACGCTGAAATGGCTGACGACCGCCAAGCCCGACGACATCATGGCCAAAGTGCCGGCGGAATTTTACCAGCAGAACCCCGCGGTCTATCGCCAGGCGCTGCAGAACAACCTGCCGAGCTTTTCGCCGGACGGGCTCATGCCGAAGCAGGGACCGGAGAACGTCTACAAGGCCATGGTGCGGTTCGACCCGGCGATCGCCAAGGCGAAGATCGATATCGCCGCGACCTACACCAACAGCTTTGCCGAACAGGCGCTACAAACGCTGAAATAGCACCAGCGTAACTAGCGGCGAAATACACCCTTTAGCGCACGGGAAGCACGATGGCTCAGAAACCCAACAAGACTGGTGAGAGAAAGCTCAAGACCAAGATCGGTACGCCGACAAGCGACACCGCACGCTTGTTGTTGCGCGGCAAGGACACGCTCAACGAACTCGTCGGCAAAGTCTCGTTTACCGAGGCGATCTTTCTCGCCGTGACGGGAAAGCTTCCGACCCCGCAGCAGACCAAGATTCTCGATGCCTGTCTCGTCATCCTGATGGACCACGGCATCACGCCAAGCACGCTGGTCGCGCGCCTCGTTGCCGACTCAGTGCCGACCGACCTTCAGGTCCCGATTGCGGCCGGCCTCCTCACTGTCGGCAACAAGTTCATCGGGACCATGGCGGGCGCAGGTGCGCTCTTTCAGCAGGGCGTCGCCAGCGGCGTTGCTCCGGAAAAATGGGCGGCGGACACTGTTGCCGAATACATCAAGACCAAGCGCCGGTTTCCGGGCTTCGGCCACCCCGATTATTTCCCCGACGATCCGCGCACCAAGCGGCTCTTTGACGTCGCGCACGAGGCCAAAGTCCCGGGCCGCCACATCGACCTTGCCAAGCGACTCGAAGCCGAAATCGAAAAGCAGGGTGGCCGACGGCTGCCGCTCAATGCCACCGGCGCCATCGGGGCGCTGCTGTGCGAGATCGGATTTCCAGTCGAGGCGATGCGCGGCGTCGCGGTCATATCGCGCTCCGCCGGCCTCCTCGCCCACGCCCTCGAGGAACTCGAAACCAACACCGCGTGGCCGGTGATGCAGATGGTGATGGACCGGGTCCCGTACGACGAGAGCGAATGACCGTCGTATGGTGGGTCATTCCGGGGGCTGAGCAAAGCGAGGCAGCCCGGAATCCATA
Source organism: uncultured Alphaproteobacteria bacterium (assembly GCA_963807015.1). Lineage (GTDB taxonomy): Bacteria > Pseudomonadota > Alphaproteobacteria > Rhizobiales > Xanthobacteraceae > JAJPKK01. Next base: position 421,597 of record CAWEAS010000001.1, read on the forward strand.
CTCCGCGGTTCCGCGTTCATGGATTCCGGGCTCGCCTCCGCTGCGCTTCGGCGCCCCGGAATGACGGAGCCGAAGCATGCGTCGCGCAGCGGTCCCCTTCATGGAAGCACCGCGCTAGACGCGCCCCTTGCCAACCCGCGGATGCGGGCGGCCGCCGTCGGCAATGACGATCACCGCCGCGATCTCACGCGGGCGTGGCGCATCGCCCGCCGAAACGGTGATCGTGTCGAGGTGGTCGAACGACCAGATGTTGTCCTTGTGCGCCAGCGGCACATCGATCGAAGTGCCCGGCCCGCCGATCTTGACGTTCGAGCAGATGATCGCTTCGCCGCCGCCGATTGCCTGGCGCATCGGAGCGCCGAGTCGCGGATGAAGAACCGCCGCGCCATGTTCGATCTCGCCGTCCACGCCGACGATCGCCGCCTTGCCGTAGACGACGGCAGGCCGCGGCAACAGGGGCACGAGGCCCTTCATCATCAGCGCACCTAGCTCGGCGCCCTGCGCGAACAATGCGGAAATGTCCTCTTCGTAGCGTCCTGCGAACGGGTTGGCGATGACGGCGATGCCGACGGCGCGCGTGATCGGCTGCGCCGCCGAACGATCCGCATCGGAGAAAATCGTCTCCTTGGTGAAGCTGATCTTGCGTACGTTCATCGCAACCCTCCATTGGTGGCGGACGACAAAAATGCCGCGGCGTTCTGGTGCAGGATGGCATCGGCCAACGTCGGAGCGGTCGTCCGAAAGCTGCGCTCGACGAAGCCCACCGGATCGGGTTCGCCCAGCGGAAATGGCGTGTCGCTGCCGAGCAGCAAGTGGCTTGGATCGACGACCTCGGATTCCAGCGCCGCCCGGGCGTAGCTCGGCTCGAAGCAGATCGAGTCGAAATAGAGCACACGGAAATAGTCGCGCAGCGGCCGCTTCAGCGTCGCTGCCAGCGCCGGATTGGTATCGAGCTCCCGCTGCATGCGTGCTTGAAGCAGCGGCGCGTACCCGCCGAGGTGCGTGCAGCACATTCTCAACGTCGGATATCGATCGAACAGACCGCCGAAGATCATGTGAAAGATGTTCAGCGTGGTGTCGAACAAGTAGCCGGCCACGACGGCGAGTTCGTACTTGCCCGTGCGCTCGCGTGCCGGCGGGTTCGACGGATGGACGAACAACGGCACGTTCAGCCCGGTCGCGGCGGCGAAGATCGGCGCAAATTCCTCGGCGTCGAGGTAGCGGCCCTTGACGTTGGACGACAGGTAGCCGCCGACGCAGCCGAGCTTTGCCACGGCGCGGCGCAGCTCCGTCGCAGCCGCCACGGGGTCCTGCATCGGCAGGTAGGCCCAGCCCGCGAACCGCTCCGGCATCCGCTTGCACAGCGCCGCGATTTCATTGTTGTAAAGCTCGGCCGCTTCGCGGCCCATGCTCGCCGGCACATCGTAATTCACGAACGGCGTGGCGAGCGACAGGACGGCGCGGTCCACCTTCATCTCGGCCATGCGAGCGATCAGCCGCTCGACGTCGAAGAAGGTGCGGCTGAGGCCGTAGCGCAGCCCGCCCGCGTGAAACGCGACGCTCTCGCCTTGCGGCGCCTCGAGCCGCATCCCGTACGGCGTCACCGCCTCGACGTAGCGAACGAAGGCCCGCGGAACATGGTGCACGTGCACGTCAGTGATCATCTTTTCCACTCTATCAAAGGCCAAGATACGCGGTCTTCAGGCGGGGATCATTCAGCAGGTGCGGCCCGGTGTCTTCCAACACGATATGACCGTTCTCCAGCACATAGCCGCGGTCTGCCACACGCAAGACATGTTCCACGTTCTGCTCGACCATCAGGATCGTGATGCCATCCGCGCGGAGTCGCTCGACCAACTCGAACAGGCGCTCGACATAAAGCGGGGCAAGGCCCTCGGTCGGCTCATCGAGAAGGAGAATGCGCGGACACGTCATCAAGGCGCGGCCGATGGCGCACATCTGCTGCTCGCCGCCGCTCAGCGATCCCGCCACCTGGTTCTGACGCTCGGCGAGGATCGGCAGAAGGTCGAACACCGATTCGAGCGATCGGTGGCGGCGCTCGCGCGGCGCGGGCAGATACGCGCCGAGCTCGAGATTCTCGCGCACCGTCATGAACGGAAAGAGGCGCCGCCGCTCGGGAATGAGCACGATCGCACGGCGCACCCGCTCGTAAGCGGGCAAGCCATCGATGCGCTCGCCGGCGAGCCAGATCTCGCCCTCGGCGCGCGTCTTCAGCCCGAGAATGCTCAACAGCGTGCTGCTCTTGCCGGCGCCGTTGGCGCCGATCAGGCCGACGATTTCGCGCTCATCGACCCGCAGGTTGATGCCGTGGAGCACCTGCGTGCGGTCGTAGAAGGCGTTGAGGCTACGAACTTGCAGCATAGGCGTATTTGTCGCCGAGGTAGGCGGCGATGACTGCTGGATTGCCGGCGACATCTTTGGGCGCGCCCTGCGCCAGCGACTGCCCTTGATGCATGACGATGATCCGGTGCGCCACGTTCATGATCGCCATCATCACGTGTTCGACCCAGATGACGGTGATCCCCTGCCCCGGCAGCCGCGACACCACCGCCATCATCTCTCGGATTTCGGGCGGCGTCAGCCCGGCCATGACCTCGTCCAGCAGCACCAGCGACGGCTCGGTCGCTAGCGCCCGAGCGACTTCCAGCTTCTTGAGGAGGCCGACGGTCAGGCTGGTCGAAGGCGCATCGGCCAAGTGATCCAGTCCGACAAAACGCATGGTCGCGGTTGCGATGCCTTCCGCCCGGGACGGCGTGCGGTGGCGGCGCAAGGCGCTCAGCATCACGTTCTCGCGCACCGTGAGCTGCTTGAACGGCTTTGGAATCTGAAAGGTCCGCGCCAATCCAAGGCGCGCGACCTGGTAAGGCTTGGCCCGAGTGATGCTGTGATCGAGGAAACGGATTTCGCCGCTCGTCGGCAGCACCGCGCCGGCGATCAGATTGCACAGCGTGCTTTTGCCGGCGCCGTTCGGCCCGATGACGCCGACGATCTCTCCGCGCTCGACCCGGAACGTCAAATCGCGCACCGCCCACAGCGATCCGAATCGGCGGCTGACGGCGTCGAGCTCCAGCATCACAACGGATTCTTCGTGAGACCGGTGGCCGGCGCATCGTTGCGCGGCGCCGGCCGCCGCAGGCGCGAGATGGCGCCGGAAATACCCGATGGGAAATAGAGCACGACGACGATGACGACAGCGCCGTAAATAACGAGATAAAGGCCGGACGCCGACTGCGAGAGAAAGCCGCGGAGAAATTCCGACAGCGGAATGATGATCAAGGCCCCGAACAGTGGTCCGCGAGCCGTCCCCAGGCCGCCGATCGCGCAGATGAGGGCAAACTGGAACGAGATATCCGGCGAGATGACGTGGGTCGGATCGAGATAGAGGAAATACTGCGCGAACAGCGTGCCGCCGACAGCCGTCAATGCCGCCGACAACGCCATTGCGGAGATCCGCATGAACTGCGGATTGATCCCGATCGCCGACGCGCCGTCTTCGTCATCGCGCGTTGCGAAGAGGTAGTAGCCGAAGCGCGTGCGCTCGATCCATACCGACAACGCGAACAGGGTGAGCATGTAGGCGAGCATCAAGGTTACGTACGGCCATTGGCTGCTGAAGACCATGTTGCCGGCACCGGCATTGGGCCGGATCTCGAGCCCCTCCGCGCCGCCCGTAAGCGATCGCCAGTTCAGCGCCGCGATGCGCGTGACTTCGCCGGCCGCAAGCGTGGAAAGGATGAAGAACGGGCCCCGCAGACGGCCGCAGATCATCGCGAGCAGTACGCCGGCGAACGCCGACAGGATCGCGCCGGCCGTCCACCCGATCCATGGCGTGACGTCGTAGTTTACGAGGAGGATCGAGGACGCGTAGGCACCGATACCGAAAAATGCGGCATGACCGAACGATATCAATCCGGCATAGCCGCCCGCGACGTTCCAAGCGAGGGCGAGGCCGACCCACAGAAACGTGCGGATCATGACGTCGACGGCATAGCGATTGGAAATCAGGACGGCGCAGGCGACGCACGCGGCAAGAACCATGATTTCGACGATCGACAGAGCGCTGCGGCGCGCTGTCGGAGATGGCGTGCCGCCGGCAGCGGCCGCTGCACTTTCGCCCGTGCCGACCATCACTCGTTGATTCCAACCATTGCCGCCCCGCGCTGGCCGAACAGGCCGTTGGGCCGGAAGATCATGACGAGCAGGAACACCAGGAAATAGAACATCTGCCCATAGGCCGGCGCAACGTAATAGCCGCTGAACGATTGCACCAATCCGATACAGATGCCGCCGAGGAAGCCGCCTTCGATGCTGCCCATTCCGCCGAGCACCACCACCACATAGGCGATCAGCACGAAGTTCAATCCGACGGTCGGAAAGGTCGAATAGAGCGGCAGCATGATGCAGCCGGCGAGGCCGACAAGGGCCGACCCGGCGGCGAAGGTGAGCAGGAAGAGGCGCGGTACGTTGATGCCCATCAGCATTGCCGCGTCGCGATCCTGGACGGTCGCGCGAATGGCCTTGCCGATATAGCTGCGCTTGATGAAGACCATCAGCGCGATCGTCACCGCGATGCTGACAAGGAAGCCGAGCACGAGCTCGATGCGGAGATAGATCGGTCCGAACCTGAGCGGAGTGCCGCCGAACAGCGGCGGCACGTCGCGCAGGTCCGCCGTCATCAGCACCAACGCCAGGTTTTGCATGACGATGGAGAGGCCCATCGTGGCGAAAGCAACGATGAGGTGGGGCTTGTCGATCGCCGGCCGTACGATCGCCCAATAGGCGAGCGCACCGAAGGCGAACAGCACGGGCATGACGATCACGACCGCCGCGTACGAATTGACGCCCGCCGCGCCGGCGACCGCCCATGCGGCATACATGGCGAGCATCAGGAACTCGCCATGGGCGAAGTTGACGATCTTGAGCACTCCGAAAATTAGCGTCAGCCCAATCGACATGATCGCGTAGATGCCGCCCAGCATCACGCCGGAGACCAGCAGCTGCGCGACCGTGTCCATTAGAGCTTGGTGCTCATCGCAAGTGCCCAGACGCGGTCATTCCGGGGCGCCGTAGCGCAGCGAAGGCGAGCCCGGAATCCATACGCCGCAGTCTGTGTTCATGGATTCCGGGCTCGCCGCTGCGCGGCGCCCCGGAATGACCAGCTGTGTGATGTCAAAGCTCGCAAACATAACCCCGGATGGAGACGCTAGTCACCGCTTCGACCAGTCGGGGAGCGGCACCATGGTGACTGCGCTCGTCGCGAGCGTCTTCGGATAGATTTGCCGGGCGCTGAGGTCCTGCCATTCCCACACGCCGATCGAGGAGCGCACGTTCTGTCCGGCGTCCTTCGGGTCGCCCGGCTGATCGAAGTTCGAGAACTTCAGTCCGCTGCCATTGATCAGGCTGCCGTCCGGCAGATCCATCGAGAGCGCCGCGGTGCGGATGCCCTCGGCGTCGAGCGTCTTCGCCCGAGGCAGAACGTCATTGAACAGCGTCCACAGCGCCGCGAACGACGCCACGGCGTGGCCGGCGGGCACCCGATGCTGGACGCCTTCGTAGCGCTTCTTGAATTCCTGCGCCGCGGCCTCGACCTCGGGCTTCAGCGCGGCCGGATTGACCAGCACCGGCAGGTCGCTGACGAAGATGCCGTTCACGGCCGTCCCGAGCGAATCCTTGAGATCGGGGACCGAGTGGCCGGCGCTCACGCCAATGACCACGGGAACATTGAAGTTCAGCTCCTTCGCCTTGCGGTGAAGAAGCACGGTGTCGTTGATGAACGAGATCGCGATCAAGACGTCCGGTTTGGCATCCTTGAGCTTCTGCACCAGCGGAGTCATGTCGGTCATGAACTGATCGTAGCCCTCGTCGTAGATGAACTTGACGCCGAGGGTCTTGGCTTCGGCGCGCGCGCCGACGCCGACTGAGGTGCCGAAGGCGCGGTTCTCCCACAACAGGGCGATGCGCAAATCCTCGAATTTCTTGCCGAGCCGCTGGGCAAGCTCGTCCTTGGTGAAATCAAGCGCGGCCTTGCCATAGCGGCTCGCGGCCGGCCCCACCTGGAACACGTGCTTGTAGCCGCGCTTGGTGATGACGTCGGCGGACGCAATCGTTTCCCAGTGAATGACGCTGTGTCGCTCTGCCTCCGCGCTGATCGACACGCCGAGCGGCGAGGCATAAGTGCCGGTGATGAGCTGGACGCCGGTCTGGGTGATGATGCGCTCGGCTTCGCTCTTGCCGGCGCTCGGGTCGGGCGCATCGCCGCGCGCGAACTCGACCTTCTTTCCCTTCACCCCGCCCCGCTCGTTGACCATGTCGCGCGCGATCTCCATCGCGACGTAGGATTCGTTGCCGTTCTTCGCCCACGGACCAGTGAATGGCAGCAAGACGCCGAGCTTGAGGGTGTCCTGAGCGCGAGCAAGCGTCGGTGCCGTCGCCGAAGAGATGAGGACCACAGCGGCGCCACAGAAGGCGCGGGAAAGTAGGCGTGAAGCAAAGTCCATAGATTCACCTTTCCGAGCGGATTGATGCGCGCCGCGAGCGTGTCCATCAAACCCATCTGACGTGGAAATATTCCATGCAGGTCCGGCAATCTGCGCCGAGCAGCATCGACCAAACGCGCTGCAAAGTCGATGCCAGAAGATCGATGCCACAAAGTCGATGTGACGCAGTCGATACAACCGCGGCGTTCAGATCCGGCACGCCTCGGTGCCGCAGCCAATATCGCGTTCGGCCTCGGCGAGAAGCCGGTCGAAATTGTCAGGGATATCGATGCGGCGTCCGATGACGTGCGGCGAATAGCCTTCCATCCAATAGCTGTTGGTCGGATGGCCGCCGCCCGCAACAAGGAGGACGAGATTTTCGGGTCGCAGCGCCTGCGGCCACGGATCGAGCTTCAGGCTGTCGCGGACCACCGGGTCGCGATCGGCCGCGATCCAGGATTCGATCCCTTCGCGCCGCAACTGCTCGCCCGGCAGGCGCGCGTGCTCCCACAAAAACTCGCGTATCGATTGCTTCGTCCATCCGAGCGCGGCCATCGCCTTGGCCACCACCGGCGACAACATCAGGATGCCCGGCGTTCCGTCGCTGTATCCGATCAGGCAGCCGAGATTGGGGGAACGCAGGTATTCCGCCATCCGGAGCATGCCCTGAAGGGCATCGACTTCCGGCGTTTCCTTCTTGACGCTGCGGCGGCGGATGTTGGTGACGCCGGTCGCCCAGACCAGCGACACGGAGCTTGTGCCCGGCGCGAAGCCGTGGCGTTCGGCGCCGTGGGGCAGCCACCCGTCCGGCAGGTTGTCCTCGTCCTCGCCGAAGACGGCGTTGGTGTAGCGCATGGCGCCCCACATCGCCATGGCGCCAACGCCCGGCAACGCACCGCCGAGGTTTTGCTGCATCAGCCGCAACGCCCGGCCGATGCTGCCGCCCGCCGGTCGCTGCGGATCGGGACCGAGGCAGCCGAACGTCGTATTGAGCCGGATCAGGCGCGCGATCGGGCCGTTGACGATGACCACGGGAAAGGCGCCCGCCGAATCCGCCTGCATGTGTTCGCTGTCCGAGAGTGGATCGAGAAATGCCTCGACCACGGCAATCAGCACCGGGAGATATTCCGGCCGGCCGCCGGCCATGGCGAGCGCCACCGCGCAAGACTCAATCGTCGCGACCGCACCGCGCGGAAGAACTTTCCCGAGCACCTGATCGCGCGGGCGGTTGGTGCCCTGCAGTATCCAATCGACTTGCGGCCGGGTCGCCGGCCACACCGGCAAACCGTCGCCCCAGAGATTGGTCAGCATCAGGTTGTTGGCAGCCCGCAGGGCCTCCTCATGGTCCCTCCCCGTCACCTTGATCATCGGCGCCGCGTCGGAGGGCCTGAAATTGGACAGCGCATTCCACACCGTCAGTCCGTCGTAGAACTCCTGCTTGCGGGTTTCGACCGCGGAGAGATCGCTGCCGGGCAGGAAAGTGTCGACCGGAAACGCCACGATGGGCATTTCCGGCGGCAGTCCAAGGCCGGACACCGCGTTGCGCACGACGCCGAGGAAATCGGTTCGTCCCAACAGCACCGTCGGGATGTCCGCCATTTCAAGCTTGGCGGCGGCACGTCCGAGCGCGGTCGAGCACGAACCGCAGGCGGCATTGCCGATGATCATGCCGTCGACGCCGCTTTCCTTGACCTGGGCGATCGTGGAATCCGCGCCGACCGCATGCTCGCCCTGCGGAAAGGTATCGAGCGGCAGCACCTCGATGCCCTCGAAATCCCTTTCCAGCACACCCTTCAGGATCGGCAACGTGCGATGAGCCTGCCATTGCTCGTTGCTCAGCATCCCGATGCGCTTGCCGTTGAGCGTGGACAAGCGGGACGCGTGCCGCTGGGTGATTTCAAGCAGTCCCGAGGGGTCATAGAATTCGAGTTCAACCAAGACCCGATTCCTCCGCGATGAGCGATTGCACCGGCCGCGGAAAGTTTGAACATCCCGCCTGATCTGGCAATATCTATTTTCTTAGTCTTTACGGGCAAAAACGGATGCGGACTCAGTCTGATGGATGCAACCCTCGTCGTGATAGACAGCGATACCGAGCTAGCCCGTGCGCGGGCGCTCGTTGAACGGCTATGGAACTCGAATGATCCCAGCGACATTGCGCGACTTGAGGCGCAGGCGCGTCTGATCGCGGCCTACGAGGAGCGCAAATGGCCTCGCCGACCGCCAAAGACTGCCGATCTCATTCGTCATCTTATGGATCAACGCAGCCTTACGCGTGCCGACATGGTGCCGATCCTCGGCACGCCGAGCCGCGTTAGCGAGGGCCTGCGCGGGAAAAAGCGACTGAGCATGGCAATGGTGCAGCGGCTGCGCGCCCGCTTCCGGGTGCCGGCCGATGTTCTCATTCCACCGCCCAAGGCGGTCCCGACCCGCCGCCGAGCAAAACAAGCTGCGGCTTGATTTGGCTTGGGCGTTGAACGAACCGAAAGGTGAAGCCATTGCACCCGCTGCCCGTTAGGAGCAGACATTAGTCCTTCTTCATCGACCTTGGCGCGCTAAGCTGTCGCAAAAAGGGAGCTGGAAACATGGATGCTCATTCGCTCGAGCGGTGGCGGCACAATCACGTGTTTCTTGGCGAAAAACACGGCGCCAACGAACGGCGCACCTGGGTCGTCGTCACCTTCACGACCGTGATGATGATCGTCGAGATCGGCGGTGGCGCCATGTTCGGGTCGATGGCGCTGGTCGCCGATGGCCTGCACATGTCGACCCACGTCGCCGCGCTCTCGATTGCAGCGGTCGCCTACAGCTTCGCGCGCCGCCATGTCGGAAATGACTGGTTCTCGTTCGGGACCGGTAAGATCGGCGAGCTTGCGGCCTTCGCAAGTGCCATCATTCTGGCAATGGTGGCGCTGCTGATCGGCTATGAATTGGTGACGCGCATCATTTCCCCGGTGATGATCGAATATCGGGAGGCAATTCCGATCGCCGTGCTCGGCCTCGGGGTCAATCTCGTAAGCGCCTATCTGCTGCGCGATCACGATCATCATCACCACGGGGACGAACACGACGTCGCGGGCGATGTTTATGACCCGCAGCATGATCATTTGGACGAACAGGATCATGCCGCTCACGATCATGTCGACCATGACCATAGCGACCACGATCACGACACCCACCACACCCACGATCACGACCACGCCGAACATGCGGACTTCAACATCCGCGCCGCCTACCTCCACGTTCTCGCCGACGCCGTGACGTCGGTCCTGGCGATCGGGGCCCTCGCCGGCGCCGCCTATTTCGGCCTGCCATGGCTCGACCCCTTGGCCGGCCTTGCGGGAACGGTGGTGATCGCTGCCTGGTCGTTGAGCCTGCTGCGCTCAGCCTCGGCCGTGCTGCTCGACGCCGTCCCGAACCGCGCCAGTGCCGAACTCATCCGCCAGCGCCTCGAAGCCGAAGGCGACCACATCGCGGATTTTCATCTGTGGCGCCTCGGGCCCGGGCATCTCGGCGTGCTCGCGGTCATCGTCTCGCACAATCCGCGCACACCCGATTATTACAAGGCGAAGCTTACGGGAATTGGCGGCCTCTCCCACGTCAATATCGAGGTCAATCCGTACGTCGGCCACACGGCAGGGTGATCAGCCTCCCGCCCCCGGCAGGAAGCAGCGGATGTGGTGGGTTTTCTTGCCGGCCAAATCCCATGACCACGAATACCAGACGGTGGCAAAGCCGAGCCGGTTCGGCTCCTTGATCACGGCGTCGGGCGGAACCTCATACCATTCGCCTTCGATCCGAACCCGGTAGCCGCTTCCCGCAATGTCCCACTCGTATTCGGCCGGATGCCCATCGGCGGTATCGCAGCATCCTTGGCCGGATTTATCCTTGAGACCCTGGACCCAATTCCGCGTCTCCGGATCGACATTGTCGTACTGGCCGTAATTCCTTGCCATCACATTCGTCGCGAGCCCAATGACGGCAAAGATAGTCATTGCGTGTAACGCACGAATCATCATCACCTCAATTTTGGTTGGATCGCCGCTTCGCATTGGCGCGAGCGGCGGGAAATCAGAAGCAAAAGCCTTGCCAACCAGGTGGCCCGGGACCGAGAGCGTCGGACATTGAATCGGCGGTCGCCGCGCCTACTTGTCGCCGGAGCCGACCGTGCAATCGTTAATGAGCGCATGCTCCTCTGGAGTAACTTTCGAACGAGCGAGGTTTGACATGAGACGGAATATTGCTGTCGCGGTGCCGCTGATCGCCTGCGCCCTGGGCTTCGGACTGATGTCGTTTGCCGCACCCGTTGGCGCCGCCGCATCGAAGACGATGAAGGCGATCGATACCGACAACGACAGCACGATCGACCTCAACGAAGCCAAGACGGCCGCGACCGCGGTGTTCGACAAACTCGATCGCGATCACGACGGCACGCTCGATCAACGCGAGCTGGGTAGCCGGATGACAAAAAAGGATTTTGCCGCCGCCGATCCCGACCATGACGGCACCTTGAGCAAGGACGAGTATCTTGCCGTCGTCGAACAGCGCTTCAATGCGGCCAACACCGATAACGACGGCACCATCGACGACAAGGAGCTGCGTTCCAAGCAAGGCCGCGCCCTGCTCGGGCTGATGCAGTAGCCGACGACAGAAACGGGTCATCTCGATCGTGGCGGCGCCGGCAAGCCCGGCGCTGTTGTGCTCATCGATCGATCAACTCACATCGGTGCGACGCCTATCCGTCTAACGCACATCATCGCTCGGCTTCGTTTCGAACGGACACCACGGTTCGCGCGCTGAACAGGTGTAGCGGCCGCAAGAAACCGGGTGGGCGAGATTTTCCGCAATCATCGTCGTCGCCACATCTTCACCGCTCACGCTCAGCACTCCGCACGCGTGACCTTGATTGCATCGTGCCGAATTTTCGGTGCCCGGCGCGCAGGCGCAGGGAATGAGCTGCAAATCGACTTCTCCCGACCGGATCAGTTGGCGCAGGCGCGAGGCGGCCCGCGCCGCCAGCATGCGCTCCAATCCGCAGTGAGCATTGCGGCCAATCGCCGGCGCGTCCATGCCGGCGAGCCTGATCGCTTTGCCGCTGACGCTTACGGTTGCGCCGTCGATTACGTCAACGTCAGCCGGGCTGAGCGGTGCGGCGTGGACCGCCGCTGTAACCAGAACGAAAGCGCCGAGCAAGATCGTGCAGAGGCCGGACAGCGCGCTTTGGATCATTGCAACAAATTCATCCGCCACGACAGCAAGGCTGCGAGCGTTTTCCTGTATGGTGTTCCGCCGTTGCCTAGAAGGTTGAACCTATTAGCCCGGGATCATTGCAAATGCCTCTCATCACATCGCCTGTGCCTTTGCTTCGAGCTGTTATTCCATTTTGCTTTGCCATCGCTCCCCCCGCCGCGCCGACGCTCGCGGCCGAGGCCATATCCGTCGCCGTGCAGGACGGTAACGTGATGCTCGTTCAGAACGGACAGCAACGCCAGCTTACCAAGAGCGGCAAGGATGCCGACCCCGTGCTCTCGCCTGACGGCAAATGGGTTGCGTATTCCCGCATCCTCGGCGCGACAATCCACAGTGAGCATTAGAAAATATCCCATGAAAAAAGTCGCGGTGGAGAGCGAGACCCGGCTGCTCGATGATTTCTTCAAGGTCGACGAGGCGATGGTGTCGTTCGAGCGCTTCGACGGCAGCATGAGCCCGCTGCGCCGCCGCCTTTGCTTCGAGCGCGGCGACTCCGTTGCCGCGATCGTTTTCAACCGCGACAGCCGGCGCGTGATCCTGATCGAGCAGTTCCGCTTTCCGGCTCTCAGGAAGGGACCTGCTTGGCTGATCGAAGCCGTAGCCGGCATGCAGGACGGCGACGACACGGCGGAAGCCACCATACGGCGCGAGATCCACGAGGAGATCGGGTACGACGTCGAGCGCCTCGAGCTGATCGCGACGTTCTATGTCTCGCCCGGCGGCTCGTCGGAGCGGATCATCCTGTTCGCCGCGGAGGTAACAGACGCCGGGAGAACGGGTCCCGGCGGCGGATTGCCCGCGGACGGCGAGGACATCCGCCTCGTGGAGTACTCACTCGATGAATTGCGCGAAGCGCTTTCGCGCGGCGCGTTCGAGGACGCCAAGACGCTGATCGGCGTCCAGTGGCTACTGGCCCAGCCTCTGCCCGGTGTTACCGGTGAGGTCCGATGACCTGTCAGACCGGGGCCGGCGGCGCGACCGTCGCGTCGGCCTGCCCGCTGTCCTTGAGCGCCTTCGCGACGAACCCAGACGCCTTCATCTCCTCGACGAACTGACGCAGATAGCGCGCCCCGGCGGGCCGGCCTTTGACGGTGCCCATGGCCTGCTCGATCGCCATGAAGCGCCCAGGGATCATTCGAAACCCGGGCTGGATCTGGACGAAAGCAGCCAACGGCTGGCGCACGCCGGCAGCGACTTCCAGACGCTGCGTCGTGAATTGGTCGAGCGATTCCGCGCCGCTCGGCGCACGTACGATGGTCGCGTTCTTGAGTGCGCGCGTCAGGAAGAGATCGTACGCGCTGCCGGTCGCCGTGGCGACCCGCACGCCGGCGCGATCGACATCCTCGATCGCGTGCAGCGGCGAGTCCTGCGGCACCACATAAACACCCTCGATCACGACGTAAGGCGCGGTGAAATCGATGCCGGCGGCGCGCACCGGATCGACTGCCAGAAACGCGATGTCCCAGGCGCCTACCTTGATGGCCTCGAACACCTTTCCGGCGGCATCGAACATCACGTAGTCGATCGGCACACCGAGCCGTCGCGCAAGTTCGCGAGCAAGCTCAGGCGAAACACCGCGCGGCGCCCCTCCCCCGGGGTCGAGTTGCACCAGCACGGAGTTGCCGAAATTGATTGCGGCCCGCAACCGGCCGCTCGGCGCAAGCTCGGAAATCGCGGAGGAGGGAACATCGTTTGCCATCGCGCGAACCTAACGGAGCAGCGCGACCTGCACAATGACGGATCGCGCGCGACGCGCCCCGCAAATCAAGTCGCGGCTACGCCTTGACGATCGGCAGCGGCTCGAACTCGCCGCGCAGCACGCTCGCCGAGTCCGCGTGGCCAAGCCAGTTCGCAATGGCGGTCGCGTAGACGCGGCGGAAATCGGTGGTGAAGGTCATGTTGCCGTCGTTCAAATCGGTGAGGCTCGGCATCTTGCCGTATTGCCCGCCGGCGACCGGCGCGCCGATCATGAATGCAGGGCCGGCGGTGCCGTGATCAGTGCCCTGGCTCGTATTCTCTTTCACCCGGCGGCCGAACTCGCTGAACGCCATCAGCACCACGTCATTCCCGCGCCCGAGCCGCGCCACGTCCTTCATGAATGCCGCGATGTGGTCCGACGTATAGGTCCACAGGCGCGCATGCACGTCGGCCTGGTAGACGTGAGTGTCGAAGGCATTGTTGCGATAGGCGACGTAGTAGATGCGGGTCGGGAAATCGGCGGCGATCAGGGCCGCGACGCGGTCGAGGCCGAACCGCACGAGGCCATAGTCGACCGGCGTGCGATAGTGCGCCCAGGCGTCGCGCACCAGTTGCTCGGCGTTGAGCGCGCTGCGCGACACGCCGAACATGAAGTCCTCGGCGTCGTTCGTCCCCTCTCCGCGCGCCGAAATCGCGGCCAGCGTCGCCTTCTCGTCGGCGAAACCGGTGCGTACGAATTTCTGCGGATCATCGAACACGAGCGGCACATGACCGCGTGACCGCACCGCGAGCGATTGCTGAGTGTCGATGTTGACGACCCAGTTCGCGTGCCCTTGCGGGTCCATGGCATCGGCGACGCGGCCGACCCACCCGTAGAGCTCGCCGCGATTGGGCGCCGCCGTCTGCCAGTACGCCATGGACGAGAAGTGCGAGAACGACGGCTGCTCGTAGCCGACGCCGTGCACGATCGCCATATGGCCGTCCTTGTAGAGACGCTCCATGCCGGCCATGGTGTATTGCAGACCGAAGTGATCATCGAGCTTGCGCACGCGTGCCGGCTTGATGCCGATGCGCGGCCGGGCGCGGTAATAGGCGTCATCGCCATAGGGGACGACGGTGTTGAGGCCGTCATTGCCGCCCGAAAGCTCGACCACCACCAGGATGCGGTCGTGATTGCCGGCTTGTGAAGCGGTCTGCGCCCATGACGGTGCGCGGCCGAGCGCGCCCGCGGCGCCGAAGGCAAGCGTGCCGAAACCGGCGCGCAGGAAATCGCGGCGTGCGATGCCGCCGATGCGCGATGTCATGTTCGTCTCCCGGAATTGCAGGACCACATATCGATCAGCAAAGTTGGAACTCGGGCGTGCTCATGATGAGGTGAGCGGTGAGCCGCAGCGGCCGCTCCATATAGGTGTCGGCGTGGGCGAGATCGGTGGTGCCGAGCTGGCGCTCCAGGAACGCAACGAGCGCCGCCCGCGCATTGCTGTTGACGGGCACCCGCACCAGCCGCAGCGTCAGATGGTCGACCGCATCGGCGGCCGTCGTCGCGCCGGATGCCTTGACGGCCGCGGACAAATCGAACTGGGCGGCTGCCCGTGGGATCGGCTTGATCCGGCGCACCGCTTCCTGCCATCCGACCAGGCTGCCGTAGCGCGTGTTGAAGTCCTCGGCCCCGGCGATGACGTTCGCCATCGTCGTCTCGCCGCCTTCCATGCCGCCGCCGTCGCCTTTTTCGATCGTTGCCTGGCGAATGTCCATGCCGGCGAGGATGCGATCGTTGACGCGCTTCACCTCGCCGCCCGGATTGAAGTTCGGATCGGTGAAATTGATGATGTCCGGGAACATCACGTCGCGGGCAAAATTGCCCCGTGCGAGCAGCAGCCCGGGCGTGATCCACGAGCGGCCCTGCGCCCACCCGGCGACCGTCGGCGGGTTGAGCAGCATCTGGCCAAGCTCGCGGCTGACCACGTAGAGGTCCGGAATGCCGGGCAGGCGCTTCACCCCGAGCTTGCGATAGGTCGAGACCACGAGCTCGACCGGCCCCTTGATGCGGGTGCCGAACGACGGCGCGCTGTAGAAATCCTTCGACAGGAAGATCGTGCGCAGCAGCGGCGCGATCTCGTAGTTGCCGTCGCGGAGCACGGCGCCGAGCTGCGCCTGCGTCCCGGGCGAAATATTCTCGCGGGCGAAGAACCGATAAATCTTGCCGGCCATGAATTCGGCCGTGACCTTCTGCTCGAGAATGATGCTGAGGATGTCGACGCCGTCGAAGTTGCCGGTTCGGCCGAGAAAGGTCTTCTGTCCTTCGTCATGCTTTGCGGGGTCGACCTTGAAATCGAGATCGTCATCGATCCAGCCGGTGAAAGAACGGGCCGCTTCGCGGATATCCTTCTCGGTGTAGTTGCCGACGCCCATGGTGAAGAGCTCCATCACCTCACGGGCAAAGTTCTCGTTCGGGGCGCCTTTCACGTTCTCGGCGGCGTCGAGATAGGCGAGCATCGCCGGCCCACGCGCGACTTCGATCAGCAGTGTGCGGAAATTGCCGGTCGCCTTCCGGTGCAGCAACGCAAGTTGCTGCTCCATCTTGCGATAGTCGCGGATCTTTTCCTCGCCGGTGGCGAAATGACCGTGCCAGAACAGGGCCATCTTCTCTTCCAGCGGATGGTTGGTCGCGACCATGCGGTCGGCCCACCAAAACGCAAGACGCCGCGTTTCGAGCATCGTCGCGCGCAGCCAATAGAAGAAGCGGTCGACGACCGGCTGCAGGCGCCGCTCGCCCGCCGGCTTCACGCGCGCACCAAGCGCCTCGCCGTCCTTCTCGGCGCGCTCGGTCGCCGCGACGCGGCTCGGCGGAAAGTCCTTGAGCGAGGGATCCCACACGCCCGACGGATCGAACGGCAGGAGGTGATCGTTGGGGATGGCGCGATAGTCGACGAGGCGCGCAACCGCATCCGCGGGCTTCATCGCCGCGAGGCGCGCGATCTCCTCAGGCGTGCCGCCGAATCCTGCACGTTCGAGCAGGTGGGCAGCGCGATCAAAGCTCCATTCGTCCGCTGCAATCGGCGAAAGATCGTTCGCCCATGCGGCCGGCCCTGCCCCGCTACGCCTCACCTCGACTTGGCCGGCGACAAGTGAGACGGGACTCGCACGCAAGGCTGCGGGATCGCCGGGCGCTTGCCCGGCAGTGGTGGTTGCGGCGGGTATGGCGCGGCTTTCCATCGATGGCTCCCGGTAGGCTGCCGCGGATCATACGCCCCGGGGAAGTGCCATGAAAAGTTATGGACGCTATTACAATAACCGGCCTTCAGCGGTGTCCAACGACGCCCGTAGTGTCCGACGACGACCCTTAAATGCGATGATTGAAAGAGTCGTTCTTCACCCCAGGTGAAATTTCGCCAACTCGCGGTGCTCCGCCTTGATCCAGCGCACCGTCCCCGTCACCGAGCGCATCACCACCGTCTCTGTTTCGATCAGCCCCTGACGGAAGCGCACGCCCGTGAGCAGGGAGCCGGTGGTGACGCCGGTCGCGGCGAACAGGCAGTCGCCTTTCACCATGTCCTCCATCTCATATTTCTTGCGCGGGTCTTTGATGCCCATCTTGGCGGCGCGGTTGCGCTTCTCCTCGGTGTCGAGGACGAGACGGCCCTGTATTTGGCCGCCGATGCACGAGAGCGCCGCGGCGGCAAGCACGCCCTCGGGCGCGCCACCGACACCGATATAGATATCGATGCCGGTCACCTCGGGATCGGCGGTATGAATGACGCCGGCCACATCACCGTCGGTAATGAGGCGAACCGCCGCCCCGACCCGCCGCACCGCCGCGATCAGGTCGGCGTGGCGAGGCCGGTCGAGGATGAGCGCCGTGATCGCATCGGGCTTGACGCCTTTGGCCTTCGCCAGCGCCGCGATGTTCTCGTCGGCGGGCGCGTCGAGATCGACGACGCCCTTCGGATACCCGGGCCCGATCGCGATCTTCTCCATGTAGACGTCGGGCGCATTGAGCAGCGTTCCGCCTTCGGCCATCGCCATCGTCGCGATCGATCCCGGCATGTTCTTGGCACACAACGTCGTGCCCTCCAGCGGATCGACGGCAATGTCGACCTTCGGTCCAGTGCCGGCGCCGACCTTCTCGCCGATGAACAGCATCGGCGCTTCGTCGCGCTCGCCCTCCCCGATCACTACGGTCCCGGCGATCGGCAGATTGTTCATCTCGCGGCGCATCGCATCGACCGCGGCCTGATCCGCGGCCTTTTCGTCGCCGCGTCCGCGCAGCATCGCCGCGGCAACCGCTGCCCGCTCGGTCACCCGCGCGATTTCAAGCGACAGGACGCGATCGAGGAACTGGGTGGTTTTGAGCTGCGTGGACTTGCTGCGGCTCGACGACATGAAGGAGGCTCCTTGGGTCAATTCTTCTCGATGCGGATAACCTGGGGGTGACCGGCGATGACGCCTTCGGCCTTGATGGCGTGCAACGCGCGGCGCACCGCGTCCTCTGTGGTCGCGTAGGTGATGAGGATGACCGGCGCCGGCGTTGCGGCGCCTTTCGGGTCCCCGCCACCATGCGGCCGCCCACCGCGATGCTGAACGATCGACTCGAGTGAAATCCGCTCATCGGCGAGGCGTTTGGCGATTGCTGCGAAGGTCCCCGGCCGGTCGAGCGCAAGCAGACGGATGTAGTAGCCGCCCTCGTGGCGCTGCATCGGCGTCTTGTGGCTATGGGTCAGCGCTGCCGTGGCACGGCCGAAAGCAGGCACGTGCAGGCCGCGGGCAATGTCGCCGAGATCGGAAATGACCGCGGATGCCGTCGCCTCCCCGCCCGCGCCCGGTCCGACGAGCGTGATCGACGCAATGCCCTCGCCGTCGATCGACAGCGCATTGGTTACCCCCATGACCTGGGCGATGGCGGTCTCCTTCGGCACCATGGTCGGATGAACGCGCTGCTCGATGCCTTGTTCGGTCCGCATGGCAACACCGAGGAGCTTCACGCGGTAGCCGAGATCGTCGGCGGCTTCGAGGTCTTCGGGGGTGATCGAGGAAATGCCTTCGACGAACACGGCATCGGGATTGACCCGCGTGCCGAAGGCAAGGCTCGCGACGATGGCGAGCTTCTGCGCGGTATCGAAGCCTTCCACATCGAACGTCGGGTCGGCCTCGGCATAGCCGAGCCGCTGGGCGTCCTTGAGGCAGTCGGCAAAAGAGAGCTTCTCCTGCTCCATCCGGGTGAGGATGTAATTACAGGTACCGTTGAGGATGCCATAGACGCGGGCGAAGGAATTGCCGGCCAGCCCTTCCCGCAGCGTCTTCACGATGGGAATCGCACCGCCAACGGCCGCTTCATAGTTGAGTGCGACGCGGTGCTTCTCGGCGAGCGCCGCTAGCGCCACACCGTGCTTGGCGAGGAGCGCCTTGTTGGCGGTCACGACCGGCTTGCCTGCCGCAAGTGCGGTCTCGATCGCTGTTTTCGCCGGATCGTCGTCGCCGCCCATCAACTCGACGAAAACATCGATCCCGGGATCGGCGGCAAGCGCCACCGGATCGGCAACGAATCGTGGATGTACGGAGCCGAGGTCACGCTTGCGCTCGCGAGAACGCGCGGCAACCGCGACGACCTCGATCGGTCGACCGCAGCGCGCGGCGATGAGGTCGCGCTGCCGCTCGAGCCCACGCACCACGGCGGAGCCGACCGTGCCGAGCCCGGCAAGACCCGCTTTCAGGGGCGCGACCATGAGTTGTCCGCAAAGAAGGGCTGGTCCGGCGTCGTTCCCTGCCTGTCACCCGCCTCCGAACCGAGAGGATCGAGCCGCCGCAGGGGCACCGGACCGGCGTGAGACCGGTGCAACACCTCTGGCATGGACATTCGTTGCACCGCTGTAACCCCTACCCGGCCGTTGGCGCGGCCGATCTCCCAAGGGAAGTGGACCACCGCGCGCCTCAAGCGATTGATCTACCCCCGAGCAGGGAACGCGCGGCTCAGCGCCGCTTCGCCAGCGGGACGACGTTGTGCAACTTTTCCGGCGCGGTTTCAAGGAACCGGCGCAGGTTGCGCGCGGCTTGGCGGATGCGCTGCTCGTTCTCGACGAGGGCGATGCGCACAAAGCCTTCGCCGTGCTCGCCGAAGCCGATGCCAGGCGACACCGCGATCTCGGCCTTTTCGATGAGCAACGTGGAAAATTCGATCGTGTCGAGGGTGCGGAACGGCTCCGGCAAGGGCGCCCACGCGAACATCGACGCGCGGGGCGGCGGAATCTCCCAACCGGCGCGGCCGAAGCTCTCCACCAGAACATCGCGACGACGTCGGTACGTGTCGCGCATTTCGCGGATGCAATCGTCCGGCCCGTTGAGAGCAGCAGTCGCAGCAACCTGGATCGGCGTAAAGGCCCCATAGTCGAGATAGGACTTCACGCGCGCCAACGCCGCGATGATGCGCTCGTTGCCGACGGCGAAGCCCATACGCCATCCCGGCATCGAATAGGTCTTCGACATGGACGTGAACTCAACCGCGACATCCATCGCGCCGGGAACCTGCAGGATCGAGGGCGGCGGATTGTCGTCGAAGTAGACCTCCGCGTAGGCGAGGTCGGACAGCACGATCAGTCCGTGCTTCTTCGCGAACGCTACGACGTCCTTGTAGAAGTCGAGATCGGCCACCGCCGCAGTCGGATTGGCCGGGTAGCAGACGACAAGCGCCAGCGGCTTCGGGATCGAATGCATGCAGGCGCGCTCGAGCACCTGGAAAAACTCGGGCGTCGGATCTGACGGGATCGAGCGAATCACCCCGCCCGCCATCAGAAAACCGAAGGCATGGATCGGATAGCTCGGATTGGGAACGAGCACGACGTCGCCGGGTGCCGTGATGGCCTGCGCCACATTGGCGAAGCCCTCCTTCGACCCCAGCGTGGCGACGATCTGCCGGTCGGGATTGAGCTTGACCCCGAAGCGACGCGCATAATAGGCGGCCTGTGCGCGGCGCAGGCCGGGAATGCCCTTTGAAGCCGAATAGCGATCGGTCCGCGGACGGCCGACCGTCTCCTTCAGCTTCTCGATCACATGCAGCGGGGCGGGCAGGTCGGGGTTGCCCATGCCGAGATCGACGATATCGGCACCCGCATTGCGCGCGGCGGCCTTCGCGCGGTTGACCTGCTCGAACACGTAGGGCGGCAAGCGGCGGATGCGATGAAATTCTTCCATGGTCCCCAAGTCCCCGGTTTCCTCCTCCGCGGCTGAAGGGCGCCAGCCCGCGGCCCGCGCGTTTTATCACGCGTGTGCACAAATCCGCAGCAGGAATTAGCGCGTTTGGCGCTGGCCGCGGCCGTTACTGCCCGTTGCCGCTCGCCGCGGCGCGCTTCGCCTGCTGCTCCCGCATTGCCGCAAGCTCGGCCTCGATCCGCTTCTTCTCGTCGTCAGTAAGCACCGAATTTGGCCGCGGCGGCGGCAGGTCGTGGACCGCAGGATACACCGGTGCGCCCGCGGCGGTGTCACCCGTTGGCGTAACGCCAACCTGTCCCGGCGATTGCGAACCGGTCGATGCGCACGATCCCAAAATAAGGCACCATCCGCCGGCAAGCGCCGCGGCTGCGACTTTTTGCAATGACCGACTCAATCCAGAATCCATGCATCACTGCGGAAACATTTTCGCGACTTTGACATGATCTCCGCAGACGATCCTATCAGAGCTGTCGCGCGCGCATATATCGTTGCCGAGCATTATCTACCGAAGCACGTTCTGACGAAAGGTTACCGAAGCTTTGCCGAACCAAAGTCGAGAAGAATCCGTCGCTGTTCAAAAGGTAGATTGTGCAGCGCAATAGCCAGCTAATCTTGTCGAAAGGATGAAGGACTAAGGATGGCCGATCCACCCACCCGCGGCCCCTCCGATCCCGCTCAACCGCGGCCACGACGCCCCCGGCGTCCGACCGCGGACGAGTCCAGCAGCGAATCGACCTTGCCCGATTGGCAGGCAATCAAGAATACTCAGACGAAGCAGAGTTCACGGCACCGCGCCAAGCCGACACGACCGCTCTCCGCGGCGGATGCCGTGCCGGCGCCTGCCCGGCCCATATCCATTGTCTTTACCGACGACGCGCCAATGTCCACGCTGCCCCCCTCAACACCAACCGCGGCACCGGCTGTCACCGAGCCGAAATCCGGGCCGGCCGCGGCGGAAGCCGCTGAGGCTACCGCGCAAGGGGTCATCGACGTCGAAGCCTTCACGCGCAACTTCGCCCGGCTGGTCGAAGAAGGCGGACGCGCGGTCGCCGCCTACATCAAGCCGCGCGAGGAAGGCACACAGAAGATCGGCTACTCCGACGAGGTGGCCGATGCGCTCAAGACCCTCGGCCAGGTTCTCAACTATTGGTACGCCGATCCGCAGCGCACCGTCGAAATGCAGACGCGTTTGGGCAAGAGCTATCTCGAGCTGTTCGCAAGCGCGTCGCGGCGGCTCGCCGGCGAACCGTCGGCACCCGTCGTCAAACCGGATGCAAACGACAAGCGCTTCAAGGATCCGGAATGGTCGTCGAACCACTTTTTCGATTTCCTCAAGCAAGCCTATCTGCTGACCGCCGATTGGGCGCGCTACCTCGTCCATGACGCCGACAAGCTCGATCCGCGGGTTCGCCAGAAGGCGGAATTCTACATGCGGCAGATCATCAATGCGGTCTCGCCGTCGAATTTCATCCTTACCAATCCGGAGCTGCTGCGCACCACGCTGAGCGAAAACGCGGAAAATCTCGTGCGCGGCGCCCAGATGCTGGCCGAAGACATCGCGGCCGGCGGCGGCGAATTGCGGATCCGCCAGTCCGACATGTCGAAATTCGAGGTCGGCCGCAATCTCGCGATCACGCCCGGCAAGGTGATCTATCAGAACGATCTGATGCAGCTCATCCAATATCAGGCGTCGACCGAGACCGTGCGCAAACGGCCGCTGCTGATCGTGCCGCCGTGGATCAACAAATTCTACGTGCTCGACCTCACGCCGGAGAAGTCCTTCATCAAGTGGTGCGTCGACCAGGGCCTCACGGTGTTCGTGGTCTCATGGGTCAATCCAGATGCGCGGCTCGCCAAGAAAAGCTTCGCCGACTACATGCACGAAGGGCCGCTCGAAGCCATCGACGCCGTCACCAAGATCACCGGCGAAAACGAGATGGACGTCATGGGCTATTGCGTCGGCGGGACGCTGCTCGCGGCAACCCTCGCCTACATGGCGGCAAAAGGCGATCGCCGCGTCGCAAGCGCAACGTTCCTCGCGGCCCAGGTCGACTTCACCTATTCCGGCGATCTCAAGGTATTCGCCGCAACCGAGGAACAGGTGGCGGCGGTGGAGCGCCAGATGGCCGAGCGCGGCTATCTCGAAGGCGCAAAGATGGCGACCGTCTTCAATCTGCTGCGCTCGAACGATCTGATCTGGCCCTATGTCGTCAGCAATTATCTCAAGGGCGAAGCGCCGTTCCCGTTCGATCTCCTGTACTGGAACGCCGATGCGACCCGGATGCCGGCCGCCAATCACTCGTTCTACATGCGCAACTGCTATCTCGATAACACGCTCGCCAAGCACAAGATGGAGTTCGACGGCGTCAAGATCGACCTCTCCAAGATCACGATCCCGGTCTACAACCTCGCCGCTCGTGAGGACCACATCGCGCCGGCGAAATCGGTCTATGTGGGCTCATCGCTGTTCGGCGGACCGATGCGCTATGTGCTCGCCGGGTCCGGTCACATCGCCGGTGTCGTCAATCCGCCCACCAAGATGAAATACCAGTATTGGACCGGCGATCCACCGAAGGGCGACGATGTCGACGCCTGGGTTCGCAATGCCACCGAGCACAAGGGCTCGTGGTGGACCGACTGGATCGCCTGGATGCGCGAACGCGACGGCGAGATGGTGTCGGCCCGCGAAATCGGTGGCGGCAAGCTCGCCCCGATCGAAGACGCGCCGGGGAGCTACGTGAAGGTCAAAAGCTGAAGCGGCGCGCATGGCGGGTAGGGTGGGCAAAGCGAAGCGTGCCCACCCTGGCGCCGGCGCTTGTGGCCACGTCGAACGTGGGCACGGCGGAACCGAAGTCTTCCAAAAAACCGCGGCACCTCGGCCGCCTTTGCCCACCCTACGTCGCCACGACGCCCCCTATGGAAACAGCGCGATCTGCTCGAGGCCCGTGATCTCGGAAAATCCGAGCATCAGGTTCATGTTCTGCACCGCCTGGCCGGACGCGCCCTTGACGAGATTATCGAGCGCCGACCCGAGAATGGCGCGGCCCGCAATGCGGTCGGCGACAACGCCGATGAAGGTCATGTTCGAGCCGCGCACATGTCGGGTCTGCGGCATCTCGCCGAACGGCAGCACATGGACGAAGGGCTCGGCCTCATACCTCTCCGTGAGGATCGCATGAAGGTCCTGAGGCGAGCGGCCGCTCGTTGCGCGCACATAGATCGTCGACAGGATGCCGCGATTCATCGGCACGAGATGCGGAGTGAAACTCACGACGACATCGCGGCCGGCAGCGACCGAGAACTCCTGGTCGAGCTCGGCCATATGGCGGTGGTGGCCCACCCCATAAGCGTGAAAGCCCTCCGACACCTCCGAGAACAACATGTTCTCCCGCGCCGATCGCCCTGCCCCGGTCATGCCGGACTTCGCATCAATCACGATCTCGTCGGGATCGATGGCACGCGCCTTGAGTAATGGGATGAGGGGAAGCTGCGCCGACGTCGTGTAGCAGCCCGGATTGGCGACAAGCCGGCTCGTCTTGATGCGGTCCCGATAGACCTCGACGAGACCGTAGACCGCCTCGCGCTGCAATTCGGGAGCCTGATGCTCGTCACCATACCAGCGCGCATAAGATGCCGGGTCGCGCAGGCGAAAATCGGCGGAGAGATCGACCACTTTGATCTGCGGCGCGGCGCCGAGCAGTTGCTTGATCACCTTTTGCGTCGTCGCATGAGGGAGCGCGCAGAACACGAGATCGAGGCCAAGCGATGCCCAGTCGAGGCCGTCGAGCGGGACGAGCTTCGGCAGCGCGAACGGCGAGAACTGCGGAAACACCTCGCGCATCTGCTGCCCCGCCTTGCGGTCCGCGGTGAGCAGCGCAAGCTCGACTTGCGGGTGGCGCAGCAGCAGCCGCACGCATTCCGACCCGGTATAGCCCGAGGCGCCAAGCACGCCGACTTTCGCTTTTTGGGACATGGCAAGACCTTTCCGCGGAAGCGACCCGGATTTTCAGCACCGCGGAGGATTTACGAGGAAGGCGACGCGGCGATGAAATCCGCGGCCAGAAGTGACGATCACGCGCGATCGCCCCGAGCCGCGAAGCGGCTACGGCGGCGGTTTTCCGAAATGCGCGCGATCATCATGGCGGCGGATATAAGGGCACGCCGCCGCTGCGTCAACGGAGCATCAGCTTTCGCTAATCCGGCTTGTGATCAGTGGCGACGGGACCGGTACCGGCACGGTCGTTGGCGACGGGGCCGGCCCGGTCGCACGCGCCGCAGACGCCGGGGTGATCCCGTTCCTTGCGGCATTGCGTATAGGGCTCTGTTCCCGGCTCGCCATATGCCTTGCATGCGGCATCGTCGGCCGCTGCAAATTGATCCGTATTGAAAAAGAACGAGCAGGCCCCCACGCACAGCCCGGCAAGAACGACAGCAAGCAGGCGAGTCCAACCCATAACCACGGCTCCCCTTGCGGAGACCCCACCCTTAATCCGGCCCGCGTCGAAAGCGTGCCGCACGTCCTGCGCGGCACGCGTATGCGCTGATGGCGTTAGAGTACGGGGCTCCAGGGCATTGGAACCTCCTGATACCCGCTCGCGGTCTTCTCTACGTGGGCGACCGAGGGGAACGGATAATGGAAGCCCTGCACCATCATCTTTTCCGCTGACAGCATGTCGTAGACCTTGCGGCGCGTCGTTTCCGCGAGCACCGGCTCGTGGTCGTAGAAGGCATGCCAGCCGGGGTGGCGCGCGAACAGGAACGGCGCGTGGGTCACATCGGCCTGCACGTAGACCTTGGCCGAGCCCGAGGTGACGATGTGCGACGTATGGCCGGGGGTGTGGCCGGGCGTGCCGACGGCGAGCACGCCGGGGATCACGTCCTTGTCCCATTCGTAGGTACGCAGGCGTTTGAGCACCTCGGGATTCATCACGCGGCGCACGTTCTTGAAGTTGTCGGCGATGCGCTGGGTCGATGATCGGCTCTCCTCGCCGGCATCGGTCCAGTATTTGTGCTCAAGGGCCGGCACCAGGACTTCCGCGTTGGGAAATGCCAGCGTGTTGTCGGCTTTGAGCAGGCCGTTGATGTGATCGCCGTGGTAATGGGAGATGATGATGGTGTCGATCGCATTGCGGTCGATGCCGGCGGCGGCCAGATTGGCGAGAAGCTGGCCATTGAGGCCTTTGCTCGAAAAGTAGTTCGCTTCGCCCAGGCCCATGTCCACGAGCGCCAACTTGGTGCCGGTGTTGATCACGATCGGGTTGTACGGCCCGATCAAAGTGCCCGGCTCCATGAACGCCTCGCGCAGCGCGGCATTGACCTCGTCGACTTTGGCGTTGAGCACGAAGGCCTCGGTGACCGGCACCTTGGCGATGCCGTCGCTCACGACGGTGATTTCGATCGAGCCGACCTTGTAGCGGTAGAAGCTCGCCGCCTGCTTTTCGGCGACGGGCGCGGCGGCGCGCGCCGGCCACCAGCCGGCTGCGGGCAGTGCGCTCATGGCGGCGGCGCCGGCCAGCATCGTGCGTCGTGTGAGAACGGTCATGCTTTCCTCCCGGGTTTGGCCATGACGACGATGCGATCAGGGCCATATCCATCTTAAGATCACGGCGACGATATCCCCGAGCGTGAGCAGCACCGCGACCCACACGAACGCGGAGAGGAAATTCGCCGCCTGGAACCGCCAATATGGCATGACAAAAACGCCCGCGACCAGCGGTACCGAGGCGCGCAACGGTCCGGAGAACCGGCCGATGAAGATGCCGAGCGCCCCCCAACGCGAGACGAAGCGCTCGCCGCGCGGCAGCAGATCGGGATTGCGCGACAACGGCCAAACCTTCGCGACCGATGGCCCGAGCTTGAGACCGACCCAGTAAGACAACCAGTCACCGAGCGCGGCACCGACCGCGCCCGCGACCCAGATCGGCCAGAAATTGATTTGGCTCTGGGCGATGAGGGCGCCGATCGCGACAAGGATCGCCCATGCCGGTATCAGCAGCGAAATGAAGGCGAGGGATTCGCCGAACGCGAGGAGTGCAACGACCGGCGCCGCCCAGAATTCATGGACGCGGACGAATTGGACCACCTCACGGGTGAAATTCTGAACGAGCTCGTCGAAAGACATTTGCCGCCACTGCAATTGGCCCCCACATAGGGTCACCCGCGCCAAGCCTCAACGGAGGGGGCCGCGAGGGCCGGAAGCAACCGAGTTCCGATCGCCTAACCCTAACTTTCGCCTAACCAATACGTGCCAATGATGCCGGGCATGGCCACGGGGCCTCATAAATCCCTGCATCTTATTCCGGGCTGGTCGAAGCTCGTTGAATGCCATCTTTGCGGCCCAGCCGTGGCATAGTCAGATGGGTGATTCGCCCCGGTCGCGCTGCGACCGGACCTTAAACAACCATAGCAACTATCTGATTCGGCTTGATTTCGCGCCCTGAGCGACGCGGAAGCAGCGGGACCAGCCATCCGGGAGTTCCATGGGCAAGTCCGCGAGAAAACCAGCTGCGGCCCCTGATCTGTTCGAAGCTGCGCCTGCCGCCCGGCGAGCCCCGGCACGGTCCAATGGCGGGCGCGGCGACGGGGAATACACCGCCCACGACATCGAGGTGCTGGAGGGCCTGGAGCCGGTCCGGCGGCGGCCCGGCATGTATATCGGCGGTACGGACGAGAAGGCGCTGCATCACCTGTTTGCCGAGGCGATCGACAACTCCATGGACGAGGCGCTGGCCGGGCACGCGACCTTCATCGAGGTGGAGCTGACCGACGACGGCTATCTCGCGGTAACCGACAATGGGCGCGGCATCCCGGTCGACCCACATCCGAAATTCCCGAAGAAGTCCGCCCTTGAAGTCATCATGTGCACGTTGCATGCGGGCGGGAAATTCGACTCCAAGGTCTACGAGACCTCGGGCGGCCTGCACGGCGTCGGCATCTCGGTGGTCAACGCGCTGTCCGAACGGCTTGAGGTCGAGGTGGCGCGCGGCGGCCAGCTCTACCGACAGATCTTTCAGCGCGGCAAGCCGAAGGGTGGGCTTGAAAAGCTTGGCCGCACGCCGAACCGGCGCGGCACCAAGGTACGCTTCAAGCCGGACGCCGAGATTTTCGGCGCCAAGGTCAAGTTCAATCCGGGGCGCCTCTTCAAGATGGCGCGCGCCAAGGCGTATCTCTTCGGCGGCGTCGAAATCCGCTGGCACTGCGACAAGGAACTGCTGCACGGCGTCGAGGACGTGCCGGAGGATCAGACCTTCCATTTCCCCGAGGG
The DNA here is from genome assembly GCA_963807015.1 of uncultured Alphaproteobacteria bacterium. Classification (GTDB taxonomy): domain Bacteria; phylum Pseudomonadota; class Alphaproteobacteria; order Rhizobiales; family Xanthobacteraceae; genus JAJPKK01. The sequence goes on from CAWEAS010000001.1 coordinate 449,509, forward strand.
ACTGAAGGATTATCTGCTGACGACCGTGGCCGGCCAGACCCTCGTCCATCCGGACGTCTTCACCGGCAAATCCGGCCGCCCGGGCGCTAACGGGTCCGTCGAATGGGCGGTGGCGTGGAGCGCGGATGCCGACGGCTTTCTCTCGTCCTACTGCAACACCATCCCGACCGCTGACGGCGGCACCCACGAATCCGGCCTGCGCGCGGCACTGTCCCGCGGGCTCAAGGACCATGCCGAGCGCGTCAATCAGGGCAAGCGCGCCGCGCAGATGACCAGCGAGGACATCATGACCGGCGCTGCCGCCATGCTGTCCGTGTTCATCCGCGAGCCCGAGTTCCAGGGCCAGACCAAGGATCGCCTCGCGACGGCGGAGGCGGCCCGTATCGTCGAATCTGCGGTCAAAGATCAGTTCGACCACTGGCTCGCCGGCAACCCGGTGCAAGCGAACAAGCTCCTCGATTGGGTGGTGGAGCGCGCCGAGGAACGCATCCGCCGTCGCCAAGAGAAGGAGATTTCGCGGAAGAGCGCGGTGCGCAAGCTGCGGCTGCCCGGCAAGCTCGCCGATTGCACCGACACTGCCGCCAACGGCTCGGAAATCTTCATCGTCGAAGGCGACTCGGCCGGCGGCTCCGCCAAGCAGGCGCGCGACCGGGCCCGCCAGGCGATTCTGCCGCTGCGAGGAAAAATCCTCAACGTGGCCAGCGCCGGCAAGGACAAACTCGCTCAGAACCAGCAGCTCGCCGACCTCGTGCAGGCGCTCGGCTGCGGCACCGGCGTGCACTATCGCGACGAGGATTTGCGCTACGAGAAGGTGATCGTGATGACCGACGCCGACGTCGACGGCGCTCACATTGCGTCGCTCCTCATCACCTTCTTCTACCGCCAGATGCCGCAGCTGATTGAGCTCGGCCATCTCTATCTCGCGGTGCCCCCGCTCTACCGACTCTCCCACGGTGGCAAGTCATTCTATGCGCGCGACGACAAGCACAAGGCGGAGATTCTCGCCGCCGAATTTCGCGCCAACGCCCATGTGGAGATCGGTCGCTTCAAGGGACTCGGCGAGATGATGCCGGCGCAGCTCAAGGAAACCACCATGGACCCGAGGAAGCGCACGCTCCTCAAGGTGATGCTGGTGCCGGACGACCGCGCCGAAACATCGAAGTCAGTCGAGCGCCTGATGGGCATCAAGGCCGAAGCGCGCTTCGAGTTCATCCAGGAACGCGCCGAGTTCGCCAGCGAGGACCTGCTCGACGTGTGAGCAGTGTGTTCACACCTCCAGTTCGACGATCTCCGGGTGTAGCTCGCTTCCAGATACCGTGACTCGCGCAACGGTCACCGGCAACTTGAAGCGGCGCGGGCCGGCGCTGCCGGGATTGAGATAGAGCACGCCGGCGCGCCTTTCGATCGCGGGGCGATGCGAGTGACCGTACACCACCGCGGCGAAACCCGCGGTCGGCGGGTCGAGATCCAGGTCGGCGATGTTGTGAAGCACGTAGAACAGAAGCTGGCCGACCTCGACGACGTCGCTGGCCGCCAGGCGATTCGCCCATGGCTCGGTATCGATGTTGCCGCGGATGGCGAAGACCGGCGCGATGGCGCGAAGCTCGTCGATGATCTCGGCATCGCCGACGTCGCCGGCATGGATGATGAGGTCCGAACCACGGAGCGCGACCACCGCCTGTGGGCGCAGCAGCCCGTGCGTATCTGAAATGATGCCCAAAAGAAGTTTGCTCATCGCGCTTATGTGGCCTCAGGCCGCTCCAAGTTCCACTTTGGGACACTCGACCCGGACCCCGACGAGCGTCCCGGTGGGGGTTGCGCTTGACGGAACCCACCCGCTGGCCCTATGCGCCGTGGTAAGCTTTCCGATCGGTCGAACCGGCAAACGGAGGACGGCATGATTGCAGGTCTTTGCAGGTCGGCGGCGCGCGCCGCGACGGCCGGGACCTTGGTGACGTGCGGTATTTTCGCCTGCGGACCGGCGGCCGCGCAAATGTCGCCGAATTGGGTCCAATGCGTGAACCGCGAAAACGCCGGGCCGGACGTGCAGATCGCCGGCTGCACAGGCGTCATCCAGTCGCGCCGCGACACCAAGCAGAACCTGGCCATCGCCTTCAGCAACCGCGGCAACGCTTATCGCGCCAAGGGCGATCCCGAGCATGCGCTTGCCGATTTCAACGAGGCTATCAAGCTCAATCCGCGATACGGCAGTCCCCGCAACGGACGGGGCAACGTTTATCTCGACATGGGCGACTACGATCACGCCATCGCCGACTACAATGAGGCGATCCGCATGGATCCCAAGAGCGCGCTCCCGCATTACAATCGCGCCCGGGCCTACAAGGAAAAGGGCGATCTCGACCGCGCCGTTACGGACTACAACGAAGCGATCCGCATCGAACCCAATCTCGCCGTGGCCTACACCGGCCGCGGCACTGCCTTCGCAGACAAGCGCGATTTCGACCGCGCGCTCGCCGATTTTGCCAACGCGATCCGGCTCGATCCGTCGTCCGCAACGGCCCGCAGCGGGCGCGGCAACGCCTATCGCGAAAAGGGCGATCTCGACGCAGCGCTCGCCGATTTCGACGAGGCGATCAAGCTCGATCCCATGAGCGCGGCTGCGCGCAGTGGCCGCGGCAGTGTCATGGTCAGCCGGAAGGACTATGACGGCGCCCTGACGGAGTTTGGCGAGGCGATCAACCTCGATCCTAAATACGCCGCCGCATTCCTCAGCCGCGGCCGCGTTTACGCGCTCGTCGGCAACCAGGACAGCGCCATCGCGGACTTCACCGAGGCGATCAAGATCAATCCGAAATTCGCGGGGGCGTTCAGCGATCGCGGCGCCGCCTATTACAGCAAGGGTGACTACGACCGCGCCATCGCCGACGCCAGCGAGGCGATCCGCCTCGATCCGCGCCTCGCCGGTGCCTACGACAATCGCGGTGGCGCATTCGAGGGCAAGGGCGAATACGCCCGCGCCATTCCCGATTTCGATGTAGTGAGCCGGCTCCAGCCGACCAACGCCGCCGCCTGGAACGATCGCTGCTGGGCGCGGGCGATCGTCGGCCAACTCGACCGCGCGCTCGCCGATTGCAACGAGTTGCTGCGCCTGCGGCCATCGCCGAAGACGCTCGACAGCCGCGCGCTCGTCCATCTCAAGGCCGGGCGCATCGACGATGCCATCGCCGACTATGACGCGGCGCTCAAGCAAGATCCGAACCTAGTCTACTCGCTTTACGGCCGCGGCATCGCCAAGCAGAAAAAGGGTGATCAGTCCGGCGCCGAAGCCGACATCTCCGCCGCAAAGGAACTGCGACCGAACATCGGCGACTTTTTCGCCCAGTACGGCGTGCGGTAAATATCCGCGGATCGCGGTCGACTGACGCAGCCCGTAGCCAGCCCGTAGGGTGGGCAAAGGCGCGCAGCGCCGTGCCCACGCTGGACGGCTCGCGTGGGCACGCGCGGATCGGCGGTCGGTGTCAAACTCAAAGATCTCGACCGCGCTTTGCCCACCCTACCCCGCGTGACCACCGCGGTAGGTATGGCCCTGCGAGCAGCGCAAGGCCGACGAGCGCGAGGAGCGCCGCGGGGATGCCGACGATCCAACGCTCCCGCGCGCGCGCCTTCGCGCGCAGCACGTCCTGCACGAAGCGTTCGCCGCGCGCCATTTCGTTGAAGCTCTGCTGGTAGGAGGCAATGCGGCGCACCTCGTCGTCGGTGAGCGGCGGACCGGTGCGGGCTGCCTTCTCTCCCGCATTGAGGCGCTCGACCTCGCCGGCATAGCGGACTTCATCGCGTACCGCGCTTTCGAAGGTCGCGCGGTCGGAGGCGCCGAGATAGCGCTCCGGGCCAAGCCCGCTCACGCGTTCGAACGCCGCGAGCACCGGCTGATCGCCCGGCGGGACTGCCATCAGCCACAGGCTGGACGCCAGCACCAGCGCGAGCACGGCAGCGGCAAACGCCGCGACCGCGATGCGCAGGTTGCGCCGCCGCTGCTCCGCCGGCGTGAAGATCAGTGCTTTGGCAAGACCAGCTAGCGCCAGCGCGAGCGTGAACGCGATCACCATCGCCGCGCCGGTCGACACATCGAGGACGTAGGAGCCGGCGAGACCTGCGGCACTCGCAGCAATGCCGGCGCCCCACCCGACCGGCAGCACGACGCGCAGCGAACGTGCAAACAGCGAGCCGATCACCGCAGGCACGATCAGGAAGCTGAAGACCAGCAGCACGCCGGCCGTCGCAACCGATGTCGTCACGACGAGGCCGAAGCTGAAGAAGAAGAACAAATCCCACAGCGTGACCGCAAGCGCGCTGCGGTCATCGTAACCCGCGTCAGGCCCTGCGCCGTCACTTACGGCAACACCGCCATTCTTCTCCCCTCCCCACCCGGGCCGCGCTTGCGCGCGCCCGGGCGCAGGCTCTTGTGGGGAGGGGTCGGGGGTGGGGGTCGGGAGGTGTGGCACGTCTGCGCCATCATCTCCCGACCCCCCACCCCGACCCTCCCCCACAAGGGGGGAGGGAGACGAAAGCGCTCCAATGTATTCAAGCGCTCTGAGCTCGAGCGCCCTGCCCTCGGTAGCGACCGCGGCAAGCGGACGGCGGGCGAGAAAGTGTGCAAATCCGATTGCTCCGAACAGCAGCGCGAATTTCGCGATGTCGTCAGGGCCGACCGTAAGGATGCTGCCTACGAGGATCGATTTGACGTGCTCGGCACCCTGCGGCGAGCGGTCGACAACGAGAACCGTGACCGCAGTTGCCGCGACGTAGAGGATCCCGACGAACGCTTCCTGGCTGATATGCCGGGCCAGACCACGCGAGAGCGTCAGCAGCCCGGCACCAAGCGCCGTGAACAGCAGCGCATATACAAACCCCGCCGATCCGGTCGGCGGATAGCCCAATGCAAACGCAACGGTCGCGCCGAGCGCCGATAGCTGCGCCAACGCGAGATCGGCGAAAATGACGTTGCGCCGCAACACCTGCACACCGAACCAGGCGTGGATCAGGACGAACAGCACCGCGGCCGCGAACGGAAGGGCGAGAAACGCCATCACGTCGACCGCAGTCATGGCACGGATGCTTTCGCATTGCCGGCAGTTGTCGAAGTCATCACAACTTATTAACGCAATGCGGGCAGCCGAGCGAAGTGAGATCGCCCGGTGGCAAACCCACGAAGCCAAGCAAGGCGCTCATTTCGCCCGCTCGCCCAACGCGACGACAAGCGCGGTGATGTTGGTATCGAACAGCCCAAAATAATCGTCGGCGCCGGAAAGGTTCCCAACCGACGGCGCGAGCACCACGACCGGCACGCCGAGGCGCTCTGCCACGAAACGCGAGGCGTCAGCGGGCTCGGCGGGTTCATGCACCACAGCGCGCACCGGCGCGGAACGTCCGTCGGCGATAAGTCGCGCGAGATGGGCGGCGCTTGGTGCGACGCCCGGTCTCGGCTCGATAACCCCAGCAATGTCGAGGCGGAAGCGGCGCGCGAAATAGGGCCAGGAGTTGTGATAGGCGATCACCTTCACGCCGGCGAGCGATGCCGCTCGCATCGTCCATGCAGCCATGTGCTCATCGAGCGCCGCCACAAACCGTTGCCGCGCGGCGATGATCGGCTCGCGTTCCGCGGGCATGCGGCGGATCAATGCTTCGGCGATGCCGCCGGTGATGATGACGGCGTTGTGCGGATCGAGCCAGTAGTGCGGATTGGCGGTGCCATGGGAATGACCGCTGTCGTTCGCAACACTCGCGCTGCGCACGTCGAGAAGCGGGATGCCCGCCGAAGCGTCGACGTACCCGTCGCCGCCGCGCATCACCTGCGCGTTTGCGGACTGACCTAGCAGCCGATCGAGCCAATAGTCATAGCCGAGGCCGACACGCACCACGACGTCGGCGTGCTGCAGCTTCTCGACGTCGCCCGGGCGCGGGGCATAAGCTTCGGCGTCGGCTCCCGCCGGCACGATCGACACGACGCTCGCGGACTCGCCCGCGACCGCGGCCGCAAGGGCCGCCAAGGCGGCTGTTGTCGCGACGACGCGCAAATGCGCCGAGGCAGGCGAGACCGCTCCCGCCAAGGCGGCCGCGAGCAGCGCGGCCGCGAGTATGGCCGCGGATACGAGCCGCCGCATCATGCCGCGGCGTCGCGGGCGCTCAACGTGCTGCGACCCAGGTGCTCTTCGGCACGAGGCAGTGCACGGTCTTCTCATTGCCCGTCGGCACGGCGAGACGGCAGTCCATGACCATGCTTGCGAGCCCATAGGCATCGAGTCGCGACAGCTTCTTCTCTTTCTCGAGGAGATTGATCATCTCCCACGAAGCCGTATCCATCGCCTTGTTGAGGTCGGCATCCTTGCCGACCGTCACGAGGTAGGTCTTGTTCTCCTTGTCAGGCAGCGCCTCGATAGTCCGCCGCACGCCCGGCTTGGCGGTGAAGCAATGCAAACCCTTGTTGACGTCGACCACCTGGCTCACCCGGCAGTCCCAGGCCCCCAGCATGGTCTTCTCCACCTGGTCGGCCGGCACTTTGCGCACTTCGGTCAACAGCTTGGAAGTCTGCGCGCGTAGCAGGTCGAGCGCCTTGTTGAGATCGCGATCGATCCCGACGGTGATCCAGGCGTCCGCGGTCTCGACGCGCGGCCAATCGAGCTTCATGGTCTTGAGCACTTCGACCGTGACGCTGAATTCCTTGTAGGCGGTCTCGAGCGCGGTGAGGTTGATCTCGCCGTTGCCCTGGGCCGCATGGGAGTCGCCGGTCCACAGCAGCGCGCCTTTCACGAACACCGGCACGTAGAGCGTCGTGCCCTCGCGCATATCGCGAATGTCCAGGTTGCCGCCGTAGGGACCGGGCGGCACCGATGAATACTGGCCGGGTTCGGCGCGTGCGACCCCGATCGTGCCGGGGAACGGCGCCAGCGGGATTTCGATGCCCGGCGCGAACTCGGCGACCTTGCGGTCGAGGTCGAGATAGAAATACTTCACTTGCCCGTCAGGGAAACGATCCGGAAACTCGCCGAACATGCCGGGGACGTTGAAGTTCGTCCCGTATGCGCGCGGCACGATCTTGTTCAGATGGATCTTGAGGACGTCGCCGGGCTCGGCACCCTCGATATAGACCGGGCCCGTCAACGTGTGCGGCCCGCGTCCCGGATAATCAGTGCGCAGCTTCTTGATCTGGTCGATGGTGGCCCCGGGCACGACTTGATTGTGCGAATGCATCATCGTTTCGAACACGATGGTGTCGCCCGAGTTCACGTGAAGCACAGGCGGCTGGGCGTTGTTGAACCAGCCCCATTGGGTGGTCTCAATAGTTGCCGGCAGCATGTGCGTCGTGCCGGGGTAGCGCTTGGCGCCGAGGATGCGCAGCTTCTCCTGGTCTGGCGTCGAGGCGGGCACGAACGGCACCTGGGCGGGCGCGGCCTGCGGCGCGGGCGCGGCGGGAGCTGGAGCTGGGGCCGCCGGGGTCTCCTGCGCATTGCCAGAGAGCGACGGCAGGCACAGCGCGGCGCCGGCAGCCAACAAGCCTTGGATGAAATGAATGCGAATGCCCGATGTGTTCGCCATGATCGCCCCTCTGTTGCGACGACAGTCCCGTGCCGTGCGCACCATGCCGCCTGTGCAAGATTTGTGCAATTCCCCGGACGCGCGACAACATGTAGCCGGATGGAGCGCAGCGAAATCCGGGGATGCCGACGCCTCCTCCGTTCAGCCGCGTTGCGTCGCCGCCCCGGATTTCGCTCCGCTCCATCCGGGCTACACAGACTTCGCCAGCGCGTCGATCTCGGCGTCGGTCGGGAAGCGGTGCTGCGCTTTCTTTGAGAACTTCAGCTGGCCGTCGATGGTGATCTCGAACACGCCACCGCGCGATCGCACATAGGCGACCTCGGCACCTCCCAGTTCCTTGAACCTCGCTCCCGCACGGAGAGCGTCCGGCTCATAGTTTCACTGCACGCAATATTCGATGACGACCTTCACGTGACCTCCGAGCGAGCGCGGCTCGAATCTCCATCGATCCGTCGATTTCTTACGCCATTCGCGTGCATCGCGCGAGTCCTCGCGGCCACGCGATGACGCAACGCCGCGGCGGATGATAGGGTTTCACTCACGATGTGATTGCCGGCAGCTGCGAAGAGGCCCTGCGCACGATGGAAGCAAGCGCTGTCCAAGAATCGGCCGCTTCGGCCGCCGGAAAAGACGAACTGTTCGGCCATCCGCGCGGCCTCGGCTTCCTGTTCGGGACCGAAATGTGGGAGCGATTCTCCTACTACGGCATGCGCTCGCTGCTCGTGCTCTACATGGTCCATTACCTGCTCCATCCGGGCACGTCGGAGGAGGTGGTCGGGCTGGCCGGACTGCGTCATGCGCTCGAAGCCGTGTTCGGGCCGCTCGCCGTGCAGCCGTTCGCCTCCCAGATCTACGGCTTCTACACGGGCCTGGTTTATCTCACACCGATCTTCGGGGGCCTCCTTGCCGACCGCGTGCTCGGCCACCGCCGCACCGTCATCATCGGTGCGTCGCTGATGGCCGCCGGCCACTTCATGATGGCGTTCAATTCGCTGTTCCTGTTCGCGCTGTTGTTCCTCATTCTCGGCAACGGCGCGTTCAAGCCCAACATGTCGACGCAGGTCGGTGAACTCTACTCTCCCGGCGATCCGCGCCGCGACCGCGCCTATTCGATCTTCTATGTGGGTATCAATGTCGGCGCGTTCCTTGCGCCGTACGTCTGCGGAACTCTTGGCGAGAAAGTCAGTTGGGATTACGGGTTCGCTGCTGCCGGCATCGGAATGCTGATCGCCCTCGCCATCTATCTCGCCGGAGCGCCGCACCTGCCGCCCGATCCGCTCTTTGTCGAACGCGCCGCCCGCAAAGCTCATGCGTCCAACATCGGCAAGCCGCTCACCGCCGACGAATGGCGCTCGGTTGCGGCGCTCATCATCCTGTTCGTGCCAGTGAGCCTGTTCTGGGCGACCTACGAACAGCAGGGCAATACCATTGCCCTGTGGATCGACACGGACACCGATCGCACGATCAACCTCCTCTTCGGGACATTCGAGATACCCACCACCTGGTTCCAGTCCTTCAACCCGTTCATGATCTTCGCCTTCACGCCGTTCGTGGTGGCGCTTTGGGCGCGCCAGGCGCGACGGGGCACGGAGCCGTCCACGACGTTGAAGATGGCATTCGGCTGCGCGCTGTGCGGGCTCTCCTACCTCATCCTGATGGCTACGGCGTTCCACGCCGGCGACAACAAGGCGAGCTGGCTATGGCTGTTCGTCTATTTCATCGTCATCACCACCGGGGAGCTCTACCTTTCGCCCATCGGCTTGTCGCTCGTCTCCAAGGTCGCCCCGCGGGGGCATCTCGCGATGATGATGGGCATGTGGCTTGGCACGAGCTTCGTCGGCAATTTCCTCGCCGGCTATCTCGGCACCTTCTGGTCATCGATGACCAAGCCGATGTTCTTCCTGATGCTCGCCACCATAGCGCTCGGCGCTGCAGTAGCGATCTTCGCCCTTGACCGGCCGTTGCGCAGTGCGCTCATGCGAAACCGCTGAGGCGATCCGCTTCGGCAGCACGGCGAAAGCGCTCGAGACACGTCCACATCAGGCAGATGCACGGTTGATCCAGCCGCCGTTCTCGTCCGAACGGAAGTACGCCTGCGCTGCCGCGATGAGCGCACGCACGTTGGCCGATCCGCGCCGGCTGGCCTGGAATACGAGGCTCACGGGCACTGGCGGCGGGTCATACTCCGGCAGAACGTAACGAAGCCGACCGGCTCGAACGTGAGCGTCGACCTGATAAGAGAGCGCGCGCGCAATCCCGAGCCCGTCAGCAGCCGCATCGATTGCGGCCTCCGCAGTGTTGGTGAGCAGCCGTGGCTTGCACCGGATCGCCGGGCGCCCTGACGCCGTGAATCGCCATTCGCCATTGGGCGCTATGTTGTCGAAGACGATGAGGTCATGCCGCAGCAGGTCCGCCACCGCGGTGGGCGTGCCTCGTTCCGTGAGATAAGCGGGGCTCGCCACCAAGACGCGACGCACCTCCGTCACGCGAACGGCGTGGAGCGCACTGTCCGCCAGCTCGGCGATACGCACCGCCACATCGATCCCCTCCTCGACCAGCCGGATGACCCGGTCGGTCAGCATCAACTGCGCCTCGAGCTGCGCGTGCTTGCGCAGGAGCTGATTGATGATCGGCAGGATGTGACGGCGGCCGAACACGACGGGAGCCGTGACGATCAGCGCACCGCGTGGCTCGGCATTCTCGCCGCGCAGGGCTCGCGCCGCATCATCAAGTTCGTCAAGCGCACGGCGACATCGCTCAAGGTAGGCCGCCCCTTCGGCGGTGAGCCCGACAGAGCGCGTCGTGCGGCGGAGCAGCGTAGCGCCCAAGTCGCGCTCCAGGTCCGCGATCGCCCGGCTTGCGGCCGTCGGAGAAATGCGCAGGGTTCGCGCAGCCTCAGAGAAACTCTGGCAATCGGCGACGGCAACAAACGCTTTTAACGCTTCGATGCGATCCATTATCCCGCAGTCCGCAATAATGAAGTGCAGAATGAACTTATTATCACTGGATAGGGGAGAAGTCACTTACCGGGGCAGTAGCGATGCCCTTGAAAGGAGAGCCCGATGTCCCGGTTACCTATTCCCACTCGCGACGAAGCCCCAGCCAAATCGCAGCCGCTACTTGACGGCGTTGGCAAGCAGTTGGGAGTGATCCCCAATGGGTTCAGGCTCATCGGCCACAGCCCGGCGGCGCTGGAGGGCTACCTCGGCCTGATGGCCGCTCTCAACAAGACGCTCGACGTCAAAACCCGCGAGCGCATTGCACTCGCCGTTGCGCAGGTCAATCGCTGCGATTACTGCCTCTCGGCACACTGCTACCTCGGCGCAAACCTCGCCAAGCTCGATGACGCCGAGTTGGCTGCCAATCGCCGCGGCCATTCAAATGATCCCAAGGCAGATGCCGCGGTAAGGTTTGCGAAGACGGTCATGGAGGCACGCGGCATGGTGAGCGGGGAGGATCTCGCCGCGGTGAGACGTGCCGGCTTCTCTGATGCTCAGATCATCGAGATCATCGTGAACGTCGCTCTCAACGTGCTGACAAACTTCGTCAATAACGTTGCTGGAACCGACATCGACTTTCCGCTCGTGCGCGCCGAAGCCGCCTGACTCCGCACGCACGTTCGCAGCATCCCGAGAGCAAGAAAATGAAAACGACCGTGCGGCTGTACTCGCAAAGCCTTGCTACATCTGCACAGAGCTACGAGGCCGGTGTCGAAGCGTACCCTCGCCTTGCGCGGAGCGAGCCATGAACCTGCAGCCATCGAGCGACATTGCTTTCACCCCGAGCGTAAAGGCGATCCAAGCCCGCCGCGGCTCGCGCGCGGCCTATGCCAAAGTCGAGGCACGCGGCGGCTTTCGCACGGAAATCACACCCGACCTCGTCGCCTTTCTCTCCCAGGTGGACACCGCGTATCTCGCGACCGCCAATGCCGAGGGCCAGCCCTACGCGCAGCATCGCGGCGGACCCAAGGGCTTCATTCGCGTGCTCGACAACAAGACGTTGGGCTTCGTCGACTATACCGGCAATCGCCAGTACATCACGGCGGGAAACCTCGCCGAGAATGACCAGGCTTTTCTGTTCCTGATGGATTATGCGCATCAGCGTCGTGTCAAAATCTGGGGACGCGCGCGGGTGGTCGAGGCCGACGCGGAGCTGATCCTGAAGTTGATGCCGGAGGACTATCCGGCCCGCCCTGAACAAGTGATCCTGTTCGAGGTCAAGGCTTGGGACATCAACTGCCCTCGCCATATTCCGCAGAAGTTCGATGCCGCTGACGTCGCCGCCACGGTCACCGATTTGCAGCCGCGCATCGAAAAGCTGGAAGCTGAGAATGAGCAATTGCGCACGGCCCTGCGTGCGTCATCGACGGAGACCCATTGATGACCCCACGACCCCCGCTTCCGCCGTTCACCGAGGAAACGGCGCGCCAGAAGGTGCGCGCCGCCGAAGATGCGTGGAACGGTCGCGATCCGGCCAAGGTGGCGCTCGCCTATTCGCCCGAAAGCCGCTGGCGCAATCGTTCGGAGTTTTTCACAGGCCGCGACGAGATCGTCGCGTTTCTGACGCGCAAGTGGGCGCGCGAACTCGACTATCGTTTGATCAAGGAGCTGTGGGCTTTCACCGGCAACCGCATTGCGGTGCGTTTCGTCTACGAGTCGTGCGACGCCGCCGGGAAATGGTGGCGGAGCCACGGCAACGAGAACTGGCTGTTCGATCCCGACGGCTACATGGCTGAACGCCACGCGAGTATCAACGACGTGCCGATCACCGAGGCGGAGCGACTGTTCCGCTGGCCGCAGGGAGTGCGGCCGGCGGATCATCCCGGACTAACCGATTTAGGGCTGTGAGGGAGCCCGCGAAGCAGCGCGGTCCTACGCCAGTCGCAGCGCCAGCGGGCGAAAAACCCCAAGAACCGATTAAGTTGCCCAGTCAAATTAGGATCATCAAAGTCGACGATCTTTTCAGGCTGTAGGAGCACAACGCCACTTCCCATTGAAGCCGTGACCGGAAGGCAAGTTTCTCGGGAGGCCGTCAATGATCACGCTCGTTTCCCGCCGCCAACTATTGGCAACCGGCGTCGCTGCGGCGGCAACACGCATGACGCCGCTCCGCGCAGCGATCGCCGCCTCTGCGCAGCGGACCCTTACCGCAACGACACGCACTCTGGACGTTGATGGCAAGGCGGCGCGCGTATTCGGATTGATCGGGACCGGCGGCAAGTCGGGCATTACGCTCGCTCCCGGCGAAGCCTTCCGCGTCGATCTCCTCAACACGATCGACGATCCGACCCTCATCCATTGGCATGGACAGATGCCGCCCTGGCTGCAGGATGGATTTCCCTGGCCGCAGATGCCGGCGCTTCGCGCGGGAACAACGCGCAGTTACGACTATCAGCCGATCTCAGGCACCTATTGGATGCACTCCCATCACGGCCTGCAGGAGCAGAGCTTGATGACCGCGCCGCTGATCGTCCGCAGCGCCGCTGAAGCTCGCGAGGATCGTCAGGAAATCGTGGTGATGCTCCATGATTTCACGTTCCGTGCGCCCCTCGAACTGCTCGCCAATCTCGCCGGCACGACCGTGGCGGCTGCGGAGCGCATGGCAACCCGAACCGAAAATGTGCCGGCGCCGCGAGACCAGATGACGTCGGCGCCGAATAGCGCGATGCCAGGGATGGCGCAGGATGGCGCGTCAGCGATGGCAATGCCGCACGGAGCAGCAGCCGATTTGAACGACATCGACTACGACGCCTTTCTCGCCAACGACCGAACGCTCAAGGACCCCGAAGTGGTGCGCGTGTCGGCGGGCGGCCGTGTCCGTCTGCGGATCATAAACGCGGCCTCGTCGAGCCAGTTCTGGATCGACCTTGGCACGCTCACGGGGCGTGTCGTCGCGGTCGACGGCCATCCGGTGCATCCGGTCGCGGGCAGCCGTTTCCCGCTTGCCATTGCGCAGCGGCTCGACATTCTGGTTGATCTTGCAGGCGGGGGCGCCTTCCCGGTTCTCGCCGAGGTCGAAGGTCGGCGCTCCCGCACCGGCATCATTCTTGCCACCGCGGATGCGCAGGTCGCGCGCGTCGATGATGCAATGGCGGCGGCAGCACCTGCGCTCGACAATTCGCTCGAAGCGCGGCTTTCGGCGGTCGATCCGCTGCCGGCGCGTAAGCCGGATCTCGTTCACGAGATCGTATTCACCGGCAGCATGCGGCCCTACTCATGGGCACTCAACGGACAATATTGGCCCGACATCGTCCCGCTGATGTTGCGCAAGGGCCAGCGTGTCGAGATCGAGCTCATCAATCGCACGATGATGCCGCACCCCATGCATCTGCACGGTCATGCCTTCCAGGTGACGGCTTTGAGCGGCAAGCCGACCGTGGGCGCAGTGCGCGACACCATCCTGGTGCCGCCGCAGGGACAAGTCCGGTTCGTCTTCGACGCGGACAATCCCGGCCGCTGGGGTTTCCATTGCCACAACCTCTACCACATGGCGACCGGCATGATTACCGAGTTTCGCTACGAAGGGATCATGTGACGGCTATGGGCGGCCCGTTGGGAACGACGTTGTCCCGATGAATCCTAAGCTCCAGGCTAAAGACCCAACGCCGTTCTCAACTGGGCCTTCGCCTCGTCGAATTCCTTGATGAAGGCGGGGTTTTCCATGAGCGCCGCCGCGATCGCGGTCGCGGCGAGGCGCCCGGCCTCGATGTCGGTCGGAAAATGGACGCCGAGAACGATGCGGTTGTCGCCAAACTCACGACCGCGGGCATAAAGCGCGGCGGCCTTCTCCGGGACCATGTCGGCGAGAACGATGCCGCCGAGATAGCCTACCGCCGCACTGACGCTTGGATAGGAACTGCCGCCCGGGCGGATGCCGACAGGCTCGACCTCCGCACTGACAGTGAACGGGCGCGCGCGCTTCCACACTGACTGGCCTGCCGAAAGCGCAGCTCCCGCGTCACCGCGAACCTTGTCTAACAGTGCCGCGACCGCAGGGACCCGCTGGGCGCTGAAATTTGGCCCCAGCACATCGGCAAATCCGAACGTCCCGGCGGTCACGTCGGCGAGCGCGCGTTCCGTCTGGGCCGGCGTGCGGGTCTTTTGAACGGCCAGAACAGCGGCGAGGTCACGTTTCTGCTGCTCCGAATCAGGCGCAGGCGGCGGCGGCAACACCTTGGTGAGGTCGAAGCGACCGAGCGTGAGGAATGTCGCCTCGGCCGCAAACAGCGGAGTTGTCAGCGCGAGAACGACAATGAGGGCCACAGGCCAGCAAGCTTTACGCATCTCGGGAATTCCTCCGATGTATTTTCGGGGAGAAAATACATCTCTCGCCGCCTCGCAGGAATAGCGGCGGTGCGCCCCGGCGATCCTTACGGCTAGAATCGCTCCATCTTCGTTCCGCCCCTGACCAACGATGTCAGCGAGCCGACATTCGCGGGCGGCCATTGCGGCACCGCACCCGCTCCACTATTCTCGCGGCATTGAAACGGCTTTGGTTTCGGTGCCCGCGAGATTTGGAGAGGTTTCGCGCGCGCCCGTCCCGGATGGAATCCGATCTCCGAGGGAGGATGACAATGCGGTTGCGCGGTGCGCTGCTCGCGGGCGTGAGTTTGACGTTGGTGCTGGCTGCGAGCCCCGACCCGTCGCGGGCGCAAGGCGGCCCGGCGCTCACGGGCCAGGTCACTTCGGCCGAGGAAGGCGCCATGGAGGGCGTGCTGGTCACCGCCAAGAAAACCGGCGGCACCATCGCCACCACCGTCGTCACTGACAAGGACGGCCGCTACAGCTTCCCCGCCGGGCGCCTCGAACCCGGGCAATACAAGATCACCATTCGCGCGGTCGGGTACGATCTCGACGGCAAGGGCGTGGCCGATCTCCTCTCCGGGAAGACCGTCGACCTCAAGCTCAAGAAGACCCGCAATCTCCCCGCCCAGCTCACCAATGCGGAGTGGCTCCAGAGCATGCCGGGCACGCCGAAGCAGAAGGACGCCGCCCTCAACTGCGTCAGCTGCCACACCATCGACCGCATCGTGAGGTCGACCCACAATGCCGAAGAGTTCGTGCAAGTCCAAAAGCGCATGGCGAGCTATGCGAACCAGAGCGTACCGACGCGACCGCAGAAGCGGCTCGCCGAGCGCCTGCTCGAGGAGCGCGGCGATTCGCGCAACAAGGCGCAGGAAGAACGCGCCGAATTCCTCGCCTCCATCAATTTGAGCCAAAGCGACACCTGGACCTATCCGCTCAAGGCCTTGCCGCGCCCGACCGGCGCCAGCACCAAAGTGATCATCACCGAATACGACCTGCCGCGAAACGACATCGAGCCGCACGACGTGATCGTCGGCAAGGACGGCATGGCCTACTACACGAACTTCGGCGAGCAGAACCTCGGCCGGCTCGATCCCAAGACCGGAAAGGTGACGGAGATCGCGTTGCCCGAGCTGAAGAAGGGTTGGCCGCAAGGCTCGCTCGGCATCCGTCCCGACCACGACGGCAACCTGTGGTTCGGCATGATGTACCAGGGCGCGATCGGCAAGCTCGATATCGCAACGCTCAAGGTCGAGACCTTCAGCCTGCCGCCCGATATGAACAAGGACATGGCGCAAGTCAACATGGTGCGGCCGGAGTCCGACGTCGTCGACGGCAAGATCTGGTCGCAGAACAACGGCTTTGCCGCCCTGCACCGCCTCGACCTCAAGACCGGGGCAATCGAGACCATCGCGCCGTTCACGAATTCGAAGACCGGCGAGAACCACAACATCTACGACATCATCCCGGACTCGGCGAACAACGTCTACTTCACCGATTTCGCCCAGCAGCACATCGGCAAGGTCGACGCCAAGACCGGGCAGACGACGCTGTTCGAACTGCCGACCAAAGCGTCGGCGCCGCGCCGCGGCATGATGGATGCGCAGGGCCGCATCTGGTTCGGTCTCTATCGCGGCAACAAGATCGACATGTTCGACACCAAGTCGGAAACGTTCAAGGAATGGGAAATGCCGACGGCGTTCTCCGCACCTTATGACGTCACCATCGACAAGAACGGCGATGTGTGGACCGGCTCGATGCTCAACGACCGCGTGTCCCGCCTCAATACCGAGACCGGCACGTTCGTCGAATATTTGCTGCCGCGGGAAACCAACATCCGCCGCGTCTACGTCGACAACACGACGACGCCGGTGACGTTCTGGGTCGGCAACAATCACCAGGGCTCGATCATCAAGGTCGAACCGTTGGAGTAGATCGACAACTCCCCGGAAGGAGCGTAGCCCGCATGAGCCAACGGGTCCCGCCTCCGGCGGGCCCGATGACAGGCTCCGCGGCATGCGGGACACCTCCCATACGGGAACCGTCGATACGTTGAGAGCAACCCGGATATCGCGGAGCTTGTCATCGGGCCCGCCGGAGGCGGGACCCGTTGGCTCATCCGGGCTACAGCCTTCAATGTTAGGCTTACAAGATCGACGAGCAGACCACTCCGACATCAGCGAGGCCGATGGCGCGCGCGGCGCCGCGCGACAAGTCGATGTCGCGGCCGCGGGTGAATGGTCCGCGGTCATTGATCGTCACGATCGTTGACTGACCGGTGCGCGGATTCGTGACGCGAATCCGAGTGCCGAACGGCAGCGAACGGTGCGCTGCCGTAAGCCCATCAGGTCGAAACGGCTGGCCACTCGCAGTGGTCTGCGGCTCACTGTACTGCGTGGCACTCATCGAGCCACCACCACAGGCGCCGTTCGCGTATGCCACGCGATGATAAGTCACCGCGAAGGCTGAATTGCCGTGTGCGACGTGATGAGTTGCCGCAAACGCTGGATGCATACAACACGCTGAGGTCAGCAGCGCGACGACGATGGGTCTGAACGCCATTCAAGAACTCCGGCTGTTCCGCCCACGCGCTGCAAATCGTGCAGTGCCGCGCTAACGCGCGCGTGTCGAATCCGTTCCTGAGTTCCTGCTCGTCTCTCCTCGATGTTCGCTGTCGATCAAAGCACACGTCGCGTAGCAGACAATTCGTCATCGCGTGCGATATTGCCGTTGGTGATCAGAGCCCCGGCCAATCAATGAAGTTGTTGGCCTCGCCCTTCTGCTCGTCGTTGAGCGTCGCGTAGAATCTCTCGGCGAGCGGTCGCATTTTGCGCACCCCTGCCAGAAGCGCCTCCAAGCGCTTCTCGGACGCCGCGACCCTCGCTGGAATGTCCGTTGGATTGTCAGCGCACACGCGCGACATGTTGTCAGAAAACTCCTTGGCAGCCTTTTTCAATTCGTCGAACGCCGCCTTCTGTTGGCCGCTCGTCTTCACCAGGATGTCGGTGCGCGTCAGGCTGAGACTGAACAAATCAGCGCTGAGACACAGCGTGCCGGGCGCGGCGATGCGCCCTCCCCCGCGGCCGCCGCCGCGCGCCATCGCCACCGACGCGACAGCCACAGCGGACACCAGGGCGACAAGGGCGATCAACCATCGCGGCGCGCGGTTCATTGCTGCATCTCCTCCGGCAATCCGAAAAGCCAAGGTGCTTCCCGGCAAAATCAAAAACCAGACTATGTCAGAAAATGCGCAGACGTCTGGGCGTGATCCGGACATTGCGCGTGCGCCATCATAGCGCCGGCAGATCGCCCCGCGCCCATCCTTCTTTCGTAGCGGCGCGAAAATCGGCGAATTTGCCGGCGGCGATTGCGGCGCGCATGCCAGCCATCAGGTCCTGATAATAGTAGAGATTGATCTCGCTCAAGAGCATCGCACCCAGCATCTCGTTGGCCTTGCTCAGATGATGCAGGTAGGCGCGGGCATAGTCGCGCGCGGCGGGGCAGCGGCTTTCGGCATCGATGGGGCGCTTGTCGTTCGCGTGGCGGGCGTTGCGCAAATTGATCGGGCCGAAGCGCGAGAAGACCATGCCATGGCGGCCGTTGCGGGTCGGCAGCACGCAATCGAACATGTCGACGCCGCGCGCGACCGCTTCCACGAGATCGTCCGGCGTGCCGACCCCCATGAGGTAGCGCGGCCGGTCCAGCGGCAGGTGCGGCATCACCTCCTCGATCATGCGCAGCATGACCTCCTGCGGTTCGCCGACCGCAAGGCCGCCGATGGCGTAGCCCGCAAAACCGATGTCGACGAGTTCGCGCGCGCTTTCGATGCGCAGTTCGCGATCATCGCCGCCCTGCACGATGCCGAACAGCGCGCGCCCGCGAGGCGCCGCTTCGAAAGCGCGCTTGCAGCGCTCCGCCCACGCGAGCGACAAGCGCATGGCGCGATCAAGCTCCGCGCGCGGCTGCGGCAGGCGGATGCACTCGTCGAGTTGCATCGCGATGTCCGAGCCGAGAAGAGTCTGGATCTCGATCGCCCGCTCGGGCGTGAGCGAGACCATGGCGCCGTCGAGATGGGAGCGAAAGACGACACCGTTCTCGTCAAGCCGCCGCAACTCGGAAAGCGACATCACCTGGAAGCCGCCGGAATCGGTCAGGATCGAATCAGGCCAGCCGATGAATTCGTGCAAGCCGCCGAGCGCCGCGATGCGTTCCGCGCCGGGCCGCAACATCAGGTGGTAGGTGTTGCCGAGCACAATATCGGCGCCGGACGCCTTCACGTCGCGCCAGTGCACGCCCTTCATCGCGCCCTGGGTACCGACCGGCATGAACGCCGGCGTTCGCACCCTGCCGTGCGGCGTCACGATCCCCCCGGTACGCGCGGCGCCCGCGGCCGTATGCACCTCAAATGAGAATGGGGCCATCGGTCGCGGGTCAGCGCCGTACTGCATCGCCGCAGCGGTATAGGCCGATAGACAAAAAGCGGCTAACGTTCATTCATCCAATCGCCTTTTTCGGAGGGAACGACATGATCCGATCGATCCTTTTTGCCGCGCTTTTGAGTACCGTCATTCCGGCCGCAACGCTCGCGCAGACGGCAGACGATCTCAAGAAAGACGCAACGACGCCCAGCGATGTCCTCGTCTACGGCATGGGCTATTCGGGCCAGAGATACAGTCCGCTCACCCAGATCAACAAGCAGAATGTCGGCAAGCTGGTGCCGGTCTGGGCCTACTCGCTTGCCGACCTCCAGGGTGGAGAAGTCCTTCCCGATCGTCAAGGACGGCGTCATCTACATCACGACCCACAATTCGACGGCCGCCGTCGATGCGATGACCGGCAAGCAGATCTGGCGCGTCATTCACGATTATCCGCGCGAGACGCTGCAGGTCGTCTGCTGCGGCATCGTCAATCGCGGCGCGGCCATGTACGAAGGCATGATCATCCGCGCCCTCATGGATGATCGGATGATCGCGCTCGACGCCAAGACCGGCAAGGAGCTCTGGCAGGTCAAATCGCCCGATCCCGTCACCCACGCCAACGGCTACGCCATGACCGGCGCGCCGCTGATCGTCAACGGCGTCGTCATCGTCGGCGTCGCCGGCGCCGAATTCAGCCACCGCGGCCTGCTCGAAGGCTATGACGCCAAGACCGGCAAGCATCTGTGGCGGACCTACACCATCCCTGCCAAGGGCGAGCCGGGCTCCGACACGTGGGCAGGCGATTCCGAGACCACGGGCGGCGGCAGCAGCTGGGTGACCGGCACTTACGATCCGGACCTCGACCTCGTCTATTGGGGCGTCGGCAACCCATCACCGTGGAACCCGCGCGCGCGCAAAGGCGACAACCTCTACACCAATTCGATCTTCGCCATCCGGCCGAAGACCGGCGAGCGGGTCTGGTACTTCCAGATGACCCCCAACGACCCGTTCGACTACGACGCGGTGCAGACGCCCGTGCTCGGCACCATCAATATTGGCGGAACCCCGCACAAGGTGGTGATGCAGCCGAACCGCAACGGCTTCCTCTATGTCCTGGACGCCAAGGACGGCAAGCTCATTGCCGCAAATGCCTTCGAAAAGGTGAACTGGGCGAGCGGCGTCGACAAGGAAACCGGGCGTCCGCTCACAACCGACGTCTTCCAGGGCGCGCTCGACGGCAAAAACGTCACCGTGTGGCCGTCGGTCACCGGCGGTACCAACTGGCAGCACACCTCATTCAGCCCGCACACCGGCCTCCTCTACATCAATACGGTGCATGTCGGCATGACCTACGAGGCCGGCGCGCCGCCGAAGCTTTCGCCCGGCAGCCCGTCCGGCGCCGGCAGCGTCAAGCGCACCGTCGTCGCCGACGATCCCAATGTGCGCGGCTTCCTCAAGGCGGTCGATCCGCTGACCGCGAAGCCGAAGTGGGAGGTGCCCTACCGCAGCCCGAACTTCTCCGCACTAATGACCACCGCAAGCGACCTCGTCTTCACCGGCGTTCTGACCGGCGAATTCCAGGCGCGCGACGCCACCGACGGCAAGCTGCTGTGGAACTTCCAGACCGCGTCCGGCATCGTCGGCCAGCCGGTCACCTGGGAGAGGAACGGCAAGCAATACGTCACCGTGCTGAGCGGCATCGGCGGCGTCTACACCACGCGCGGCGGCGATCCCAATCTCGAGAACCTGCCGACCGGCGCGACCCTATGGACCTTCGCACTGTTCGACAAGTGATGCGGGCTTACTGAAATCGTGCCTGTCATTCCGTGGGCCGAGCGCCGCTCGGCAGCCCGGAATCCATACCCCTCGGTCCGTGTTCATGGATTCCGGGCTCGCCTGCGCTTCGCCACGGCGCCCCGGAATGACGGCTGAGGTAGTCGACGATCGAGTCCCTCACTTCTTCCCGAGGATTACGTCGATGTAGCCCGGCTTCGGACCGTCGGGAAGGATGTCGTCGCGGTTCCACCAGCCGCCGCCGAGCGCCTGGAACAAGGCGGCGGTGTCGGCAAGCCGCGCCGCCTGCGCCTGCACCAGATTGAGCCGCGCGAGTTCGTAGCTGCGCTGCGCATTGAGCAGCGTGAGGTACGTGATCGTGCCGTCCTGGTACTGGACGCGGGTGAGGTCGTTGTTCTCCTGAGCCACGCGTAGCGCCCGCTGCTGCACCTCGAGCGCACGCGCGTCGTCCTGCAACGCGCGCAGCACGTCGGCGACGTTCTGGAACGCCTGCAGCACCGTGTTGCGATACTGCGCGTCCGCCTGCTCGAACGCGGCCTGCGCGGCGCGCTCCTGATGGAGCAGCGTGCCCCCGTGGAAGATCGGCTGGGTTCCGGCCGCCATCATGCTCCATATGATGGTGTTGGGCGTGAACATCGTCGGCGCGCTCAGCGCTGCGGTGCCGTAGTCGGCGGTGAGATTGAGCTGAGGGAGCATGTTTGAAATTGCGACGCCGATCTGTGCGCTCATCTGGTGAAGCTGCTCCTCGGCGGCGCGCACATCGGGTCGCTGCTGCACCAGGTGCGACGGCAGGCTGACCGGCAGTTTCGTCGGCAGACGCAGGCTTGCCAGCGTCACGGCTTCACCGCGGCCTTGATTGGGAAAATGCCCCGTCAGCGTCATCAACAGATGGCGTTGCTGGGCAAGCTGCTTCTGCAGCGGCGGCAGCGTCGCCTCGGTCTGCGTCAGCTGGGATTCCTGCGCCAGCACGTCGGTGCGCGGCGCGCTGCCCGCCTCGAACTGATTGCGCACCACCGTGAGCTGCTGCCGCTCGGCCTTGATGATGTCCTGGGTCGCCACGATCTGGCCGCGCAGCGATGCTTCCTGGATCGCGGCCATGACGACATTGGACGTCAGCGTGAGGTAGGTCGCCTCGAGCTGGAAACGCTGGTAGTCCGCCTGCGCCTGCGAGGATTCGATCTGCCGCCGTTTGCCGCCGAACACGTCGGGCGAATAGGAGACGTTCACCGTCGCCTGCAACAGATTGAAGACGAGCGGCGGCCCGTTCTGGCCAAAGGTTGCGAGCGAGAACTGCTGACGTTGCGCCGAAGAATTGGCGTCGATCTGCGGCAGTTGCGTTCCTTCGGTCGCGTAGAGATTCTCCCGCGCCTGGCGTAGTGCGGCCTGGGCGGCTTGCAGGCTCGGACTGGCGGTGAGCGCTTCGGTGACGAGTCCGTTGAGCGGGCGCGAGTGGAAGAGCGTCCACCACTCCCCCGGAATATCCTTGTCGATCACGAACTTCTGCGACGCACCGCCGGCACCGGGCGAAGAAATCGTTGCGGCCGGCAGTTTCGTGTCGGAATAGCCGGCTTCTTCCGGCGGCGGCGGTGTCAGGAAATTGGGGCCGACCGCACAACCCGCAAGGACTGCAACGCCAGCTGCGGCAGCGGCGCGGCGCGAGATCAGAATTAAAGTCGATGCGAGCTCAAAGCGGGATATGCGGCCGAATCGCGTGCCGCCGCACGACAGACAATATCGATGATGTGAGTCCAAAATCGATACCACGCACAGCGGAATCTCGCGCAGGCCGCAGAATCACAGTAGTTGTCGGCGAACACGCCAGTCAATCACCGTGCCGACGATCCGCAACGAACCGTTGCAGACCAGACACAGTTTCAACGCTGCCAACGCCGCCGCAACCTCACGTTCGTTGCCGGTACAACAGGCAAGCGTCGCCGTAGGAATAGAACCGATAGCCCGCCGCGATTGCATGGGCGTAGGCGCGCTTCATGGTGTCGAGCCCGCAGAATGCCGACACCAGCATGAACAACGTCGAGCGCGGCAAATGGAAATTGGTAAGCAGCACGTCGATTGCACGAAACCGGTACCCGGGCGTGATGAAGAGAGCGGTATCGCCGCTGAACGGTGCGATCGTGCCATCTTCGCCCGTCGCACTTTCGATCAGTCGCAGCGACGTGGTGCCGACCGCGACGATGCGCCCACCCTTGGCACGGGCAGCGTTGAGCTGGGCTGCAGTTTCCTTGGTCACCTCGCCCCACTCGCTGTGCATCTTGTGCTGCGAAACCTCCTCGGCCGTGACCGGCAGGAAGGTGCCCGCGCCGACGTGAAGCGTCACCTTGGCAAGCCCGATGCCCCGATCGGCGAGCCGCGCCATCAGCGCGTCGGTGAAATGCAGGCCTGCGGTCGGCGCGGCGACCGCGCCCTCCTCGCGGGCAAACATTGTCTGATAATCGACATTGTCCTGCTCATCGGGCGCACGCCGCGCGGCGATGTAGGGCGGCAGCGGGACCTCGCCGCGCTCGGCGATGGCCTGGTCGAGCACCCCGCCGTGAAACGCAAAGGCCAACGTGACCTCGCCGGCCTCGCCTTTCGCTTCAACGGTCGCATCGAGTTGGCCGAGAAAACACACCCGGCCCTCTTCCCCGAACCTGACGACGTCGCCGGCCGCAAGCTTGCGCGCCGGCTTGACCAGCGCGCGCCACCGCGAACCGTCGAGCCGCCGGATCAATGTCGCCTCGATCTTCGGCTCGGCCTCACGGCCGATGCGCCGGCCCCGCAATCGTGCCGGAATCACCTTGGTGTCATTGACGACGAGCGTGTCGCCCGCCCGCAGCAGATCCGGCAGGTCGCGCACCAGGCGGTCTTCGAGGACCGGCGGCCGCACCACTAAAAGCCGCGCCGCATCGCGCGGGCTCGCCGGCCGAAGCGCGATGCGCTCGGGCGGCAGATCGAAGTCGAAGTCCTCGATGCGCATGGTCGGGTCGGCGAGGCATCCCGGATTTCGCTTCGCTCAATCCGGGCTACGGTCTCACCGCTTCCTTCATCGCGTAGCCCGGATTGAGCAAAGCGAAATCCGGGAGACAGCGTTTCTTACTTCACGTCAGCGGCCATGCGGGCAGTGACAATCGTGTCGGGATCGACGACCGGCTCGCCGCGCTTGATCTTGTCGACGTTTTCCATGCCGGAGGTCACTTGGCCCCAAACGGTGTATTGCCCGTCGAGCCATTTCGACGGCTCGAAGCAGATGAAGACTTGGGTCGTCTACTTTAGTCCGGCGAGCTATACGCTTTGCGTACTACGCTCCGCGTTGTATACTACCCAATGATCGAGAACTTTCGCTCTAGGGAAACGGAGCGGCTTTTTGGCTACCATCACAGCCGTCGCTTCGCCGCCATTGAGCGTGTGGCTCTACGAAAGCTGCTGCAGCTACAGGCCGCCACAGATCTGCATGTGCTCGCTTCCCCTCCTGGTAACCGACTGGAAGCGTTGCACGGAACTCGATTCGGGCAACATTCGATCCGCATAAACGACCAGTGGCGCATTTGTTTTGTCTGGCGCAACGGCCATTGCTACGATGTGGAAATCGTGGACTACCACGACTGAGAGGTGCTTGTGAAGAAATCTGCGACCCTCCAGCCTCCCGTTCATCCCGGCGAGATTCTCCGTGAGGATTTCATGAAGCCGCTGGGCCTGTCGGTCAATAGGTTGGCCCTTGATCTGCACGTCCCCGCTACCCGGATTGGCGAGATCGTCCACGAGAAGCGGCGCATCACCGCGGACACCTCCCTTCGGTTGGCGCAATACTTCAATACAAATGCCGAATTCTGGCTGAACCTGCAAAATCTTTTCGACTTGGAGACGGCCCGGCGTTCTGGCGCTGCGTCGGAGATTGCCCGCAATGTCCGCCCGCCGGCAGAGCTCGCATCCTGACCTCCCGGCCTCGCCATTGGAGTCCGGTGCGCCGAACCCGATTCTGCAGTGACACACGAAGTACGGCCGCCGTGTCACCAAACCTCGTCCCTAAGCACCATGCTAAGCTGTAGCGATGGCGCTCTATCTCGTCACCGGCGCGGCAGGCTTCATTGGCTCGGCCCTGGTACACGCGTTGTTGGAACGCGGTGACCAGGTGCGCGGGCTCGATAACTTCGAGACTGGCCGGCGCGAAAACATTCAGGGAGTTTTCTCGCGGATCGACTTTCGCGAGGCCGATCTGCTCGACTTTCCGGCGGTCCAGTCGGCGTGCGCGGGCGTGGATTACGTGCTGCACCAGGCCGCGATTCCCTCGGTGCCCAAGTCCATCGCCGATCCTGCGCGCAGCAATCGGGTCAATGTTGAAGGCACGGTCAACGTGCTCATCGCCGCTCGCGATGCGGGCGTGAAGCGAGTGGTGTACGCTGCATCTTCCTCCGCCTACGGCGACACGCCAACCTTGCCCAAGCGCGAAGACATGACCCCAGTTCCGCTCTCGCCCTACGCGGTCGCCAAGCTCACCGGCGAAATGTACATGAGAGTTTTTCACGGAGTTTACGGGCTGCCGACCGTCAGTCTGCGCTACTTCAACATCTTTGGTCCGCGCCAGGATCCCACCTCGCAATATTCGGCGGTGCTGGCGAAGTTCATTACCCTGATGTTGAAGGGCGAGCGGCCCACCATCTACGGCGATGGCGAGCAGTCGCGCGACTTCAACTACATCGACAACGCAGTCGCCGCGAACCTGCTGGCGGCAACCGCTCCCGAGGCCGACGTTGCCGGCCGGACTTTTAACATCGCGACCGGCCATCGCTTCAACCTAAACCAGACCATCGAGTTGCTCAGACCTTTGACCGGCTACACGGGCGATGTTGAATATGCGTCCGAGCGCGGGGGAGACATCAGGCACTCACTGGCTGACATTTCGCGGGCGCAGGCGCAGTTGAAGTACCAGCCGACGGTGGATTTCCAGGAGGGTCTGCGGCGGACGGTCGAGTGGTACCGCACGAGCGAGACGGCCAAGCAGGGGGAACTGGCGGCAAGCAGGTAATCCCCGTTTTCTGTGTCATCCCGACCGAGGGCTTCAGCCCGAGTGGAGGGACCCGCTTTCCTCGGTCGAACAGCAGGTCCCTCCGCTCACCGCTGAAGCGGTTCGGTCGGGATGACACTCATATAATTAGGAGAATGTCATAGCGCGGCTGAAGCCGCGTCCCTTCAATGCCACGAGAAGGCATTGTTGCGGTTGAAAGGAAATCTTATGTCCCGCACACCCGGCGTTTATGCCACCTTTGATACCAGCGAAGGAACCATCGTCTGCCGCCTGTTTGAGGCGGAGGCGCCCATCACCGTCAAGAACTTCATCGAGCTCGCGGAAGGCTCGCGCGAGTGGACCCACCCGCACACGCGCGCCAAAAGCAAGACGCCTCTGTACAACGGCACCATCTTCCATCGCGTCATCCCCGACTTCATGGTCCAGGGCGGCGATCCGGCGGGTACCGGCATGGGCGGGCCCGGCTACCAGTTCCAGGACGAGACCAAGGGCTCGCCTCACAAGTTCGACAAGCCGGGCAAGCTGGCGATGGCCAACTCCGGCCCGAATACCAATGGCTCGCAGTTCTTCATCACTGTGACCGCTACGCCGTGGCTCACCGGCAATCACACCATCTTTGGCGAAGTGGTCGAAGGCCAGGACATCGCCGACAAGATCACCAAGCTCCCACGCAATCGCCAGGACAAGCCGAATAATGACGTAGTGCTGAAGTCGGTGACGATCGAGAGAGTGTAAGAGCAGTTTCGAGCTTTGACAACAGGGATGGGGGATTTTGGTCTCCCGCCCTTTCTCTCTTCTCTGGATGTGCACGTTGTCACTACAGACGGCACGCCCAATACTCCGGTCGCCGGCTGCCGTGAGCGACGGCCCAGATGGTGACTATGGATTGTTCTTCCGAATAGATGTGGTAAACGGGAATCGCCAGAGCGGGAATCGCCTGGTATTGTTGTTTCCAATTGGCCATCGTTTGGGGGCTTCGCGGATTGTGTCGGCCGACTTATGCAGTTCTTCGATGAAGTCCAAAGCTGCTTTTGGGCTGCGCTTCTGATACCAGGCGACTGCGCTCTTAACGTCTGCGATCGCACCCTCGTGGTACTCAACCCGCTTAGCGATCATTCACCATGGCCAAGAGTTCGCGATGCAGTTGTTCCCAGGGGACGGTCACAGCTTTCCCCGCTTTCAGACCTTCGATTCTGCGCGCGACTTCCTCATCCCAAGCCTCTTGCACGGATTCATTCGTAGTCTCAAGGCTATCGAGCAAGGTGTTGGCCAATGCTGCACGTTCGCCAACAGAAAGGGCGAGCGCTCGTTTTAGAAGATCGGAGACTTCCGGACTCATGGCCTTATTCTAACCTGTGGGCTTTGCCACATCCATGACATACACGCGATTCGGATTGCCGGGCTCGATCTGGTTCTTCTCGAAGCTGGCTTTGATGCGGCGGCGCAGCTCGCGGCGGATGTTGTCCTGCGCTCCCGGCTTCGTCTTCACCAGCATCAGGTAGTCCACCGTATCGCCGCTCACCTTCTCGATGCCCGGCACCTCCGGCTTGGCGAAGATCATTGGCGAGTAAGCGGGGTCGCTCGCCAGCCCATCTCCAACCTCCTGCAACAGTTTGATCACCCGATCGCTGTCGGCGCTATAGGCGACGGAAACATTCATCGCGAGCTGACTCCAGTCGCGCGTAAGGTTGCTGACCACTTTGATCTCGCTGCTGGGAACGTTATGGACAGTGCCATCGCCATCGCGCAGCACAGTCCGGCGAATGGTCATGGCTTCGACCGTGCCCGTCACGCCGGCGATCTTGATGGTGTCGCCGATGTCGTATTGGTTCTCCACCAGGATGAAGAAGCCGTTGATGAAGTCGCGGACCAGCGTCTGCGCGCCAAAGCCCACTGCCACTCCCGCAATGCCGGCGCTGGCCAGCAGCGGTCCCATGTTGATGCCCAGCAGCGGCAGGATCTGCAACGCCGCCACGAACATGATGATGAACAGGCCCACGCTATGGATGACGCTGGACAGGGTGCGGAGCTGTTGCGAGCGGACCGCCGACGGCAGTCCCTGGCTGCTGCTGAGATTGCTGAGGTGCCGCGCCATGACCCTCAGCAACCGCGTCAGGATAAACGCGATGATCAGGACAGCTACGATTCGCGGCGCCTGATGGCGCACGAAGTCGAAGGCATCGTCGCTCCAGCTATCGAGCATCTCCAGCGCGTTGTGCCCGGCGTGCTCCGGGTCAACCATCACAGCCTGCAAGCGATGTAGTAACGGAAGGAACATTGTGGCGGATTATAGCAATCGAGGCCGAAGTATCGAATGCAGTTGCTACCGCATCGTCGTCTTGCCTGTGGGCGACACCGGCACCTGCTCGACGATCTCGATGCCGAAGCCTTCGAGGCCGGCGACTTTGCGCGGGTGATTGGTCAGGATGCGGATGCGCTTCAGGTTCAAATCGGAGAGG
>CAWEAS010000002.1:0-492569 GCA_963807015.1 uncultured Alphaproteobacteria bacterium
AGATTGAGTTTCATTACATCGCGCAGAAAGCTTGGGAGAACCCGCGTTAATTCGCCCTCGACGCTGCCTGGATTAATTACTGTTACGGCGTAATCACGGAAGTGGGGCATCGATAGACCTGTAACGATTACCCCCCGTTTGCGTGTCGATTTGGAACTCATACGGCGATGGCCAGTCGGCGCAAGTGACGCGAACTCGGCGCGAAACCTGCCTCCTTCGTCGAACAATTCACGCGGTCTGTAGCTTTTCATCCACTCTTCGAGCTGCTTGAGATGCTCGGGATTCCTGAAATCCGCGATCGGAACCTGATGCGCGCGCCACGTCCCCTCCACCGGCTTGCCGTCCACGAACTTTGGCCCAGTCCAGCCTTTTGGCGTCGCGGAATACGATCATGGGCCAACGCGGCCGCTCCACCGTGTCTGGAGAAGAACGGGCAGCCTTCTGGATCTTGTAGATCTCCGCGAGGATCGTATCGAGCGTGGCAGCCAGACTTTGATGCACCACCGCGGGGATGTCGCCTTCCACGAAATGCGGTTCATAGCCGTAACCGCGGATCAGGTCGGTCAATTCCTGGCGGCCGATGCGCGCAAGCACGGTCGGATTTGCAATCTTGAACCCGTTGAGATGAAGGATCGGAAGAACCGCCCCATCACGTGCGGGATTGAGAAACTTGTTGGAGTGCCAACTCGTGGCAAGTGCGCCGGTCTCAGCCTCGCCGTCGCCGATGATGCAGGTGACGATCAGATCTGGATTATCGAATGCCGCGCCGTAGGCGTGGACCAGCGAATAGCCCAGTTCTCCGCCTTCGTGAATTGAGCCGGGCGTTTCCGGCGATACGTGACTGGGGACTCCGTAAGGCCAGGAGAACTGGCGAAAGAGCCTGCGCAAGCCGTTCCGGTCACGCTCGATCGCCGGATAACGTTCGGTGTACGATCCTTCGAGGTAGGTCATCGCCACGATGCCGGGACCACCATGACCCGGCCCGACGACGTACATCATGTTCAGATCGTTCTCCTTGATCAACCGGTTGACGTGGACGTAGAGAAAGTTCAATCCCGGCGTCGTGCCCCAATGGCCCAGGAGACGCGGCTTGATATGTTCGAGACTAAGCGGGGATTCCAGCAGAGGGTTATCTCGCAGATAGATCTGCCCGACCGAAAGGTAATTCGCGGCGCGCCAATACGCGTCCATCTTTTCCAGCAGATTGGGTGACAGCGTGGCGGGCACCTCATCCGGCCAAGCGGGCGACAGCGGAGCGGGTATATGTTCCAGAAGATCGGGCGGCGGCGCGGCAACCATCGGAGGCTCCTTACGGGTGCGTCCACGCGCCACGGACGGATGGTCTCAAAGATGAGCGCGTTCGGCGATATCGCGGAGATGCAGCACCCGCTCGACATTGGGCATGAAACTGGCCGGCTCGAGCAGCGCACCCGCTTTCTTTCTCAAGCTCCCAAACGCCCGATAGCGCGCGGAGGAGTTTGACCGTCGAAGCTAATCGTCAGGTTCACGTTCAAAGGTTTCGCCGTCGATCAACGCACGGTATTCGCGATGATATGGATCGGCGGTGGCTTGAATGGAGGAAGCTCCAACAATCGGCTTCATGATGCCCTCGTTAGGGCCAAGCGGGTGCCAGGTAATATAAATTGCTCGATCGCCTTGGCGAAACCTTCATCGTCGTAGGAGCCGGTTACCAAATTGGCCTGAGCCTGCACGTTCGGGCTGGCGTTGCCCATCGCAATGCTGAGGCCGCTCTTGCGAAACATCAGAACGTCGTTGGGCATGTCGCCGATCGTTGCGATCTCATTGGTCGGGACTGAGAGCAGTTTTGACAGTGTCGTAACGACGGTTCCCTTGTTAGCGTCTGGGTGGGTGACGTCGAGATAGTAGGGTTGCGAACGGGCCGCCGACGCTTTAGCGCCAAGAGTGTCCTGGGCATCCTTTTCGCAGCGAGCGACCAAATCACGATCGTCGCTCACGCCCACGATTTTGACGGCACCGCTGAGCACACCTTCGAAATTCTCGACGACTGTCGGGGCGAAGTTGACGGTCCATTGCTCACGCGCGACATGCGGCGCATTGGGGTCACGGACAAACCAGTCCTTTCCGCTATAGACCCACACATCCATGTCGTTCTGGAGGATGACTTCCAGCGCGCGTGCTGCGACATCAGCAGCTAGCACGTGCTGTTCCATGATGGTCATATTCGGGCTCGACGAATATTCCGCCGTAAATCCTGCGACCGGGGTTCGCAGCGCCAACAGATTGATCAAACTCGCCATGCCGCGCGGCGGCCGGCCGCTGGTAATCGCAAAGGCGATGTCCGCGGTTTGCAGAGCCTTCACGGCGGCTCGGGCGCGCGGCGTTAATACTTTCTCCGCAGTGACGAGCGTGCCATCGACGTCCGCGAGAACAAGCGAGATGGTCGATGCGACGCGACCACGTTCTACCATGCGCGATCTCCCGCTTTCACCGCCTCAATCGGTGCATGCGAAGGACTGCCCTCGAGGATGAACCGCTCGATCGCGTGAGCGAAGCCATCTTCGCGGTTGCTATCCGTTACGAAATCCGCTGCCCGTTGCACCTGCAGACTGGCATTACCCATGGCGATACTCAGACCGCTCCGCTCGAACATCGCGACATCGCCGTCGCCGATGACGGCGACCTCCACCAACGGAACAGTCAACAGCTTCGCGATCTCACATAATGCGACGCCCTTGTTGGCAAGCGGGTGGGTGATGTCGAGGTAGTAGGGCTGCGAACGGGCGACGAAAGCGTTATCAGCGAGCGCGGTCCGCACATCGTGCTCGCACTCTTCGAGAAGCTCGAAATCCCTGCTGACACCGACGATTTTGGCGGCAAAGTCGAGGGCGGCGCCGCAATCCTCGACGATTGTCGGCCGGAATCCCACCGTGCGCTCCTCGAGCCGCACATAAGCCCCGTCGGTGTCGCACACTAGCCAGTTCTGCCCGCTGAAAACCCAGACCTCCACAGCGCGCGCATTAAGTGTCTCGACCGCGCGCCGAGCGGCCCCGGACAACAGGAGATGGTCAGCGACCACTGTAAGGTCCGGCGTCGCTATCACCCCGCCATTGAAGCCTCCCACGGGTGCGGTGATTGCGAGGAACTCGAGCAGCATGCGCAAACCGCGGGGCGACCGGCTGCTGATAATCGAAAAAATGATTCCGCTTGCACGCAGTTCTGCCACGGCCGCCTGAGAGCGCGCAGTCAACATTTTATCATCAGTAACCAACGTGCCATCGACATCCGAAATCACGGCCGAACATTTGAACGGCATCGGGCGCGCGCAACTCATGGCGATTGTCCATGGCCATCGCCGTGTACGCTCCGCCAGCGTCGGCCGTCTCGCGCCAGAAGGGCATCCGCTTCGTTCGGTCCTGCGCTTCCTGCCTGATAGATCGGCACATCTGCCGCATCATTCTTCACCCAGGCGTCAAGCACCGGTTGCACGATACGCCAAGTCTGCTCCACCATGTCGGCGCGCATAAATAATGTCGGGTCGCCGATCATGACGTCATAGAGCAGCGTCTCGTATCCGACATTTGGTTCTTTGGGGAACCAGTCATCATAGTGGAAGTCCATTTTCACGGCGGCTAGGTCAACCACAGGACCTCGGCGCTTGACCTCGAACTGCAGGGAGATTCCTTCATCCGGCGCAATGCGGAGCACCAGCCAGTTGGGCCGCAGCGTGTCGACAGGAGTGTTCTGGAACGCTGCATAGGGTGCCTGCTTGAAGCGAATTGCAATCTCGGTATTTCGTTGCGACATGTTCTTGCCGGTACGCAGGTAAAAGGGCACCCCGGCCCAACGCCAGTTATCGATCTCGAGCTGCATCGCGACATAGGTCTCGACGTTCGAACCTGGCGCCACATTGGGCTCTTGCCGGTAGGCCTTCGCCTTGTTGCCCAGCACTGTGCCGGCGCCGTACTGGCCACGCACCGCTGCTTCGGGCTTGACGGCTGGCATCGCGGCTAACACCTCGGCCTTCTTTGAATGGATCGCGGCGGCATCGAAGCCCGTGGGCGGCTCCATGGCCACCATCGAGAGCAACGTGAACAGGTGATTGGGGACCATGTCGCGTAGCGCCCCAGTCGCCTCGTAGAAGTTGCCGCGGTCCTCCACACCGACCGTCTCCGCAGCAGTGATCTGCACGTGATCGATCCGGTCGTGGTTCCAGATCGGTTCGAACATCCCGTTGGCGAAGCGGAACGCCATGATGCTCTGGACCGTGTCCTTACCGAGAAAGTGGTCGATCCGGAAAATCTGGTCCTCGTGCAGCGTCCGCTGGATGCGGGCGTTCAGCTCGCGCGCCAATCGAGGCTATGGCCGAACGGCTTCTCGATCACCACGCGGCGCCAGAATCGATGCCTCCCGTTCTCTTTCTTGTCCTCGTCGGTGAGCTTCGCCTTGCCGAGCTGTTCGACCACGGAGCCGAAGAGCTGATCCGCGACTGCGAGATAGAAGATGGCGTTGCCCTGTGTGCCGCGGGCCTTGTCAGCCTCTTCAAGTGCCCTGCGAAGCTTGTCATACAGATCGGGCTTCGTCAGGTCGCCCCGCACATACACCATTTTCTCCGCAAGCCGCTTCCACGCAGCCTCGTCGATATGGTCGACATCGAACTCCGTGGTAGGGTTGCCAACAAAGCTTTTCAGCGTGTCGTAAAGGTGGTCGCGCCAGCTTTCCGCGCTGCCCTCTGCGCGGGCCACGCCGATCAATGCAAATTTATCCGGTAGCACCTTGGTGTGCGAGAGATTGTAGAGTGCTGGAATCACCAACCGCTTGGTCAGGTCGCCGGTGGCACCGAATATCACCATGGCGCAGGGATCGGCTGGTTTGGCCTCTCGCCGCGGCGCGAACTGCGCCACCGGCGCAGTCTGCGGCGTCCAAATCAGACGGTCGTCCATGGCACTACTCGGCGGCGTGCTGTGTCGCCGAGCGACGGTGCAAATCCTTTGGCTGTGGTTCGGGGTCAATCGGCTCTTGACCCTCGAGGTGCCCGCCGAAGCCGAAGCGCATGGCTGAGAGCATCTTTTCGCCGAAGGTATGCTCCCGCCTTGAGCGGAAACGGGCGTAGAGCGCCGTGGTGATCACATCTGCTGGCACGGCTTCCTCGATCGCAGCTTCGACCGTCCAGCGACCCTCACCCAAATCCTGGACGAAGCCGGAAAAATCCTTCAATTGCGGATCCTTCGCCAGCGCAGCGGCGCCGAGATCAAGCAGCCAGGATGAAATGACGCTGCCTCGCCGCCAAACCTCCGCGATATCCGGCATGTTCAGCGTGAAGCGTTCGTCCTCGGCTAGATCCTTCGAGTCCTTGTTGCGCAGGATGTCGAAGCCCTCGGCGTAGGCCTGCATCAAACCGTACTCGATGCCGTTATGCACCATCTTGACGAAGTGCCCGGCGCCCGACGGACCAGCGTGAATGTAACCGCGCTCGGCGCGGGAATCGCCGTTCTGGCGCCCCGCTGTGCGCGGGATACTACCCAACCCGGGAGCGAGCGCCGAGAAGATCGGATCGAGGTGATCCACAGCTTCCTTTGAGCCACCGATCATCATGCAATAGCCGCGCTCGATGCCCCAGACGCCGCCGGACGTACCGCAATCGATGTAGCGAATACCCTTCTCGGCCAGTTTCTTGGCGCGACGAATGTCGTCCTTGTAGAACGAATTGCCGCCATCGATGACAATGTCGTCGCGCTCCAGCAGGCCGCTGAGACTTTCGATCATTTCTTCGGTGACCCGGCCGGCGGGCAACATCAGCCAGATCGCACGCGGCTTTTCCCTGAGCGTCTTCACAACTTCCGCAAGCGTCGCTGCGGCCGTGGCACCATCCTTCGCCAGCGCTTGGCGCGTCTTGGCGGTCCGCGCGTACACTACGCAATGGTGTCCCGCGTTCATCAGGCGGCGGGACATGTTGCCACCCATTTTGCCGAGTCCGATCATTCCGATCTGCATTTGTCTTCTCCGGTTGTTGGCTCCCGCCAGCGCTTGCTGAATAGCTTTTGCGTGTCGTTAATCTCGCCGCGACATGCACCTCAAGACGCGCGAACAGGCCTCGCCGATCAGCCAGCTGCCGCGCCCCTCCGTCGCCTCGATGACACCGAAAGCGTATTTCTTGTCCGGCACCTGGAGATCGCCAGGATTGCCGGATCATTATCGACTAGGCTGGCATGTCGGCCTCTCGCGACCTTTTGACGGCCACCGGTGTAAGGAGAAGCCCCTCATCCCCAACCCGCAAATGAGCGGGTGGTTCCAGCCTGAGGCCCAATGGTTCCCCGTCAGCCCACTCAATTCCTGGTGACTTGCCGCTGATGAACGCTATTGCCCGATAATACTGGTCTCGTTGGTCGGAACCGTGCTCCTGATCACGCAGTCCCATAGACCCGATTCCAAAGCGTTAAATCGATGAAACTTGTTCCAATCCACGCAAATAATGGGACATCAATTGTCAGATTTGACGACGCGGCTGGAGAGCCACTTTTAGCGCGTGACCTGCCAGACCTTTTCAACGGAGCCGAGTTCGGGAGCTTTTTCCGAGGCAGGGCAATAAATGGTGATGTTCGGACGCGATAAATTGCGGCGACACGTGCCCACCCGCGTTAATCGACTAAGGAGTAAAAGACGCGGGCCCGAGGGCATGATCTTGGCCAATTGCAGGTTCGTCACTTCGGGTATCGCAGGCGGTTTCGACTTCGTGATCGGTCAGTCCCGCCGTCCATTCAAAACAATTTTGTTGCAATTTCCCGCCATCCATTCCTAGTTTTCAGCGGGCTTCCAGAAGGACTGTGCGCGCGCAAGATGCTGCTCTTTCCAGTTCGGCCTCACATTGGCGCCGATCGAGCCACACCGCGTGCCACACCATGCGCAGGCCGAACCACGGCACCACGACGTTCGCGAGGTCGCGCATGTTGCCGAAGTCATCGGCTGAATTGGAGCGGTGTCGCGCTTTAGGCTCATATTGCCAACTGACGGTCGTCGTCGCGCTTCAACGGTTTCGATCGAGCAACAGCTCTTCGGCTTCCAGCTCAGCGGCACGGTTGTCGTAGTCGATGGCCAGTTCTCGCAGGTTCACGGCGAGCGGGTCGTCGTCGCTGATACGTTTTGTAATCCGTCGCCATCGCGCTGCGTGCTGGCGGGAGACGGCAGCGGTTCGCTTCGCTATGTTTGCTTTGCCGGTCCAGACCAGTCATCAGCTCGGCCATTCACTTCCGTTCGCGAAGTGTCTTGCCTGTGTTCGGCTCAACGAAATGCAAACGATTACACGCTAGGCAATGTACGGCAACGTAGCGGCCGTTTGCGTCTGTGGCTTCCGTATTGAAGCCCTGGACCATCAGGCCAGTGTCCGGGCAGCGGAAATCGAATGGCGTCATAAGGGACAATAGGCAGTGGAGCGCGGCCTTGCGCTGGAGCAATCAGTCGCAGCGCCGGTACGCCCTAGGGCCCCCCGATATCTGCCGAGGCTAAACGCCCCAGGCGAGGCAGCAGCACGTGCTCTTCGCTGGTTCGGCTTTGACTGTGGGACTACGGGCTATACGCCCAGCGCTCCTGTGGTGCCCGATAAGGGGCATCGGCTCGACGGGGGCGGTGTCGCGTTCGACTTCATTCCTCACGTCGCGCGAAATTGGCGAGAGCAGGCGGGCTGCTTTCAGTGGGGCAAAAGAGATCCATCGTTCGCAACGCCAAATTCAGCGAGCGCGATGGCGGAAAGCTTTCCGGGATCGCATTCACCGGCTGCAGCGAGATCAATCAGCCTTCGCGCAACCACCTTGACCAGCTCATCATCTTCGTCGCGGGGGAGATCAAGCGCGCCACAGACGACCTGGAATGCTGTACGTACGGCTTTCCATTGTTTGCGGTTGATGGCGGGTCGTGTTGGCATCGGCATCTCCGCTGGCCGCTGTTGCGAGCGCTCTGGTGTCGTGGCTACTGCCGCCTAGGTTACGTCTTCTCCCTCACCGTTGGTTCCTGCGAAGCGATGTCAGCATCCTCGCCGTCCGCCGGCGGGGCAGGTTGGCAGACCGTGCCCGGATGCCCAGGGCGAGCAGGTGATCGTGTACGTCGAGCAATCCGAAAGCAATCGTCCCGTCGCCGAGATCGGCAACCCTGTTCTTCGGCCCATCTTCGATCGAAGTGTGTTAGGAAAAATTGGCGCCCGGAGGCTGCCGGGAGGACACCATGTCCATCAGCGCATTCATTATGGAGGCCGCATGAACCAAATCATCCGAGAGCTGAAGCGGCAAGCCGCCGGCGAGAAGCTGGCGCCAGAACAGCTCAAGGCGCTGATCCGGGCGGGCTACGTCTACCGGAACGGCGATGAGCACTTCCTCACCGATAAAGCCCGCGACGCTCTTTCTCCACTCGGGGTCCAGCCGCGGGTTGCACATTAGCGGAAGGGGGCGGAGAGGCATCGAAATCGGCAGATGCTGCCCGCTTCGCCACCCAAATTTTCTGGCTTCAGGCGCAAAGAAAAGCCCCAGCCGGGGTCTGGGGGACAGGGCTGGGGCTTCCATCGTCGGGACCGCCGCAGCAATAAAGCGCTGAGCTACAGGCTGTCCCGACTAGCGTCCGTTTTCGGTGCGACCTACGCTGCGAAGCGCACCGTTGGTGAGCCTACGACGCCGCTCTTTTGCATCGTCGCCTTCATTTCGTCTGAGCTAAACCAGGTGCGGGCCTTCGCCACGTCGGCGACATCCTGCAGGATCACGACTTCATTCGGGTCATCGGCGCTGCGAAACACTCTACCGTTGGTGATGCCTGCCGATTGCCGACCTTTCTCATTACCAATGTAGCTCGTGCGCCAAGTGTTAAAGTCTTTGACCTTGAAGTGAAGGGTCAGGTTTTCGTTCGTATGCTGTGCATTCGTCATCGTAATTCCTCCAAATATTATTAAGCACTGAATGAATGTCATTATTCAAACAGTCCACATTAGCTATGTCTTAAAGTCAATAAAACCAGGGTCTGAGCGCAGTACATTTTGCGCCAA
Organism: uncultured Alphaproteobacteria bacterium; assembly: GCA_963807015.1. Lineage (GTDB taxonomy): Bacteria > Pseudomonadota > Alphaproteobacteria > Rhizobiales > Xanthobacteraceae > JAJPKK01. The sequence goes on from CAWEAS010000002.1 coordinate 9,002, forward strand.
ACGAAAGGCGGACGAAATCCGCATCTCGCGTACTTGTGCTTCTGGGGGCAACAGACATTCGCACAAGACGAAGCCCCGGAAAAACCTTCCCCGGAGCACCGTTGTCTGTGCGCGATGCAGCAGGTCGTCTTTACCTGTCGTCGTGCGTATCGCGCGGGATCGGACTGGAGTTGTGAACCGGCGGCTCCACGTACGTCGGATTTGCTGGGTTGGCAGCCCGCGGTTGTTCGCCCGTGGTGACCGGAGCGCGCGGCGTCAATTGCGACGGCGAGCCGGACGGCGCCGGGATGGTCTGTTGCGCCAGTACTGACGATGATGCGACCGCCAGGATGGCTACCGCCGCCAGAACGGCCGCTGCATTAAGATATGTTTTCATGGTATTTTCTCTTTCTAATTTATCTACAAACAAACAAGTTTATCTACAAACAAGGCCGTGATTGTGGAGCTTTTATCGCGCCTAGGCCGAAGGGTGCGCAACATCGGCGATGCCGTAACATCGTCAAGCAACTTTAATTTTACGGTATAATTCGGTAATGAAACTAAGTTCCGACTTTTCGGAACTCGTCATCTCATCAGCAGCGCCTATGTCGTAAGTTGGGGAGCCGAACGGGTTACACAAGGGGGTCGTCCGAGATTACCGACATCGCGCCACGATTGCTCCCCAATTCTAAGGTTCCGATGGTTGGAGTGTCGCGCGACGCCGGTGCAGGGTCAGCCGCAGTGGCCCTAAGGTCCGGTGTCGATCCGATCGCAGATGAGCTGTTGCTACCCGTCAGGCCGCCCTTATTCCGGTCCCGTTTCCAATGCCCTGCGTTTAATCAGCCGACCGGCATTTTTAAAGATTGCCCAACTTTTAATAGATATTGCGTGACTTGACGACGGCGCGGGCCTCGCGCCGTCGCTCAGGTACTACGGGCTACATGACCCGGTGTCGCCAGCGTCCCTTTGCTTTTGCTTTTCCTCAGCGAGCAAGGTGAGAATTTGCTCCCGCTGGGTTTCGTCTATTACCGTTTCGAGAAGACGATGATAACGCTCAACGTTTTGGCGTCTAATGAACTCGTTCATCATGGACCTCCACTCGCGGGCGGCCCCCGTCCCGCTTGGATCGTGGTCCAAGTCGAAAATGCCGTCTGAGCAATTTGGTACACTGCGGGAAATGCTCGCTATGTTGTTGCCGAAGACGTTGTCCCAGGGCTGAAATCCCTGGGGTCCGGGACACACGGGACAATAAACAATTGGTGCCTCGGCGACTCTGGCGGGCACCTGCCGCTTTCCCGCACTTCGCGCAAACACCCTTCTTGGGCGGCATGACAAAGCGAGACCGCTTCGCCCGCTGGTTGATATGGATCAAGGCGAAGGCGAAACGGCCGCGATATGAATGCGGTAGCTGGTCTGAACGTCGTGCCTGAACGTCGCGCCTGAACGTCGTGCCTGAACGTCGTGCACTGAAGCCGATGAACTCAAACGAGCAACGATCAAGCGGCTGATTGCCGAAGAAGAAGCTAAGCTGCGGGCGTCGAATGATCCGCCAGACCAGCACGCTTAGCAAACAGCAAGCTTAGCCACATGAGCATCGAGGCCGACGAGTATCGGGCCAATTCCGCTTTGTGCTTGAACCACGCTGCGGCGACTCACGATCCTGAGGTAAAGGCCACGTTTGAAGACCTTGCGCGTGAATGGCTGGAAGTTGCTTGGCACCTCGAAGACCAAGAGCGTAGGGACCAGGATCGCAAGCAGGCATGTGACTCGGCGTCGAAACCGTGACCCCTGGATGCAGCTGCTGCTTCGGCTACTTTGCGCCGCTGCTGCATTTCGCGCACAACGCCCTTCTTCGGCGGCATGACAGAGCACCCGCTTCTTCGGTCACTGGGTTGATATGGATCAAGGCGAAGGCGAAACGGCCGCGACATCAAGCTGCCCATGATCTTCGCCCTCATTCTCATGGCCATTGCTCTTGCGCTCATGATTGGAGTTTGCGTTGCCACAATTCCCGGGCAACAGGTCCAACGTCTCAGTTAGTCGTCAGCGCGATTCGTTGCCGACTAACCGAGAGTCGCCGGACAGTTGCGTCAGTATCGGGCTTGCAGAGAAGTCCTGCCGCAAGGCGGGGCTTCATTTTTTGCGCGGATGAAACAAAGGGCTTAGGTCGGAACGTTTCTCGCCTTTGGGGACGAGCCAGGAGGATGGTAACGTGCCGACAATCGATGAACGCATCCAACAAATGCTAAAGAAAAGGCAGGCCGCTAACGAAGCTGCATCACGCGCCAGTATGGCGGCGGCGGATGCCGATAAAGCTAAGAAGGAACAGTTGAAACAACTACGCGAGAAATGGACTAAGGACGCCGATACAATCGATGCGGCCGTTAAGTCGCTAAACGAGAAGTTGGCACCGCTTGGCGTTACATTCACCTTTCTGGCGAAGCCCGGCAGTCCAGGCATCTCAATTGCTACCGCAGCATTTGAGGGCAGTGGACCAAAGGGCCTAGGCAAGATGACGTTCAACGTCTTTGAAACTGGAGATGTCCATGTCTATTTTAATACACAAATCGCAAGTCAGCAATTTGATCTAACGAAAGCTGAACAAGAAACTTACGAAAATGTCCTCCTAGATTTCGCGGAACGTCTTAGCTGAGGTTGCCACAATCAAACCGAGACATCACGTTGCGGCCAGACATTGACTTTAGCTGATCGCCACCGGGCGCAAGTGTTGGATAAGAGCGGAAACGATTGGCACTGAACCGGTATTAGGTGGTATCCTGGACAATTTTGCAGCAGCCACATTGACCGGCGATTAAGCTGGCGAATTGGTGTTGAGCATGATCGAATTGGAACCGGTCGCTGGACAACTCGTGTGCGTCACCGCTCCACGGTTCGGTGATGGAGTGCCCCGCGTCTGTGCCTATGTTGTTGCCGAAACCGATCCAAAAAGGGCCGAGGAGATCGTCAAAGCCAAAATTGCTCCAGATGAGCGAGTGACTGGAGTGTGGCCGCTACCCGCTTGGGCAGTCACGGAATTTGACTTGAGGCCGGGGCATTGCACTTTTTGGCGTGACCGACCACCAGGCAATGCGGGCATAACCAGGTCTTAATATCTGACCGCTGAATCCCTCGACAAGGGTGACATAAAACGGTCGAACCTAACGACAACTTAGAGTATTTTGAAACCTGCGGGGGGCTAAACTCGGAGACGCATCATGCCCTTCTCCATTTCAACTGGCCTGCACCCGGTTCGGTTGACACCCGCTTAAGCTAATCCGGCCTGTCGCTCGAACTCCATGGGGCTCATGTAGCCGATTGTCGAGTGCCTTCGTTTTGGATTGTAGAAGCGTTCGATGTAGTCGAACACGTCAGCCTTGGCATCCTCCCTCGTTCGATAGGTTTTGCGCGCTGTGCGCTCAGTCTTGAGCGAGGAGAAGAAGCTCTCCATCGCTGCATTGTCCCAAACGTTGCCTGATCGGCTCATCGAGCAGACAACGCCATGGTCGGCGAGCAACCGTTGGAACTGCTCGCTGGTGTATTGGCTGCCACGATCGGAGTGATGCAGCAGCGCATCCGGTTTGCCTCGACGCCAGATCGCCATCACCAAGGCATCGGTGACGAACTGGGCCGTCATCTCTGCGCTCATCGACCAACCAACGACGCGTCGGGAGAACAGATCGATCACCGCAGCGACGTAGAGCCAGCCTTCCGCCGTCCACACGTATGTGAAGTCGGCAATCCATTTGCGATTGGGAGAGAGCGCCACGAAGGTGCGGTCGAGCACGTTGGTAGCGATGGCGGCGACCTCCCGCTCACCCGGATCGGGCGGCAGTCGACGCCGACGCGGACGGGCTTTGAGAGCCTGCGATCGCATCAACCGCTCAATCCGATGAAGTCCGCATTGAATGCCTTCTGCAAGGAGATCGCGCCAGACGCGCCTGGCTCCATAGGTTCGATCGCTGCCGATGAAGCTCGCTCGAAACCTTCACGCCGAGCTCTTCATCGCTGCGGCTGCGTCGGCTGCGCGGTCGCTGCAGCCAGGCGTACAGTCCTCCGCGCGAGACACCGAGCGCCCCGCACATCCAGTCCACGGCCCAGATCCCCCGGTGCTTCGCAATGAAGGCGAACTTCACGTCGACTCCTTCGCGAAGTAGGCCGCGGCTTTTTTTAGGATGTCTCGTTCAGCCTTCAGCTTGAGCACCTCGCGCTTGAGTCGCGCGATCTCCAACTGCTCGGGCTTCATCTGACCCTGGCCGGGAAACGCCTGCTGCGGATCAGCAGCCAGTGCCTTCACCCAATTGCGCAGCTGTGTCGGATGAACGTTCAGGTCCTGCGAGGCTTGCGCATACGAGACCCCGCGATCTCTGATCAGGCGCACAGCCTCAAGTTTGAATTCCCGCGTAAACCTTCGTCGCTCCATGACTCACCTCCGGTCCCATAAAAACACCTAACTCGGTGTCTTCGGAACCGGGTGCAGGCCAAACGGCCCTCTTGGGCTCACAGCTAGTCCTCATTGCTTCCGTGGATCGAATCCCAAATCTAAACTATGCCCCGATCTGTCGCGACCAGACCGATCCGACGACGGAAAACATCAAGCAGTGTGTGGTGAACGAAAAAGTTGCTCGGGAGATGATGATCAAGGAATGGTCGCAATTTACACATCGGGACAAAGCAAACTGCCGCTGGGAAACAAGTTTGGATAAAAGCCCAAGCTACATAAATTTATACACCTGCCTGTGGATGGAGGCGAGCAATAGGAAAGCGTCAAAGGGCAAAATGAAAAATGATTTTTAGCGGACGATCCAGTCGTATGGGATCGTCCAGCCTTCTTCGTTCGAAACTGACGCCTGGAACCAAGAAGTTTGTAGGTTCTATGCGACCTTGCGAGGCCGCCCACGCTTCTTGGCCGGCATCTTTTTAGCTGCCGGCTTCGCCGCTCCGCCAATCGCAAAATCTTCAAGCTTCTTGCCACCTTTCATTGCGGCGGTAAGCCAACGCGGCTTCAGCCCGCGACCAGCCCAAGTTTCGGAAGGATTCTCGGGATTGCGGTATTTCGGGGCAACAATGGTCCCACGAAGCGCACCGCGAGGACGACCAGGGCGGGCATGGCCATCGCCAAGACGAGAGAGATGAGCGAGTTTAGTTTCAAGCTCGCGCCGCTCTTCGACCACTTTTGCGGTCAACGCGGCTTCGACCTGGGATTGCAGTTGAAAGAGTTTCTCAACCGACATTGACTTTAATGGCAAGGCGGGCATGACGTTTGATCCTTTGGATGTTCAGGGCATCGGCGAATCAGTGATATTGTCGGTAACAAAATTAGAGAATGTAAAGGGCCATTACCAACGCCGTACCGGCAGTGGATGACGCCAAGAGTTGATCGGGGCAATTCGCGGGATGGCCGACATCTTCATCAGTTATTCGAAGACCGACCGGATCGAGACAGCCAAGCTTTCGGCGTTCCTTGAATCTCACGGCTACGCCGTTTGGTGGGACAACGATTTACAGAGCGGCGACGAATTCCGGGATGTGATCATTGGCGAACTCGCCAAGGCGCGAGCCGTTATCGTCATTTGGTCGCCCACATCCATCAACTCCGATTGGGTTCGGTCAGAAGCGGGCCGAGCCCATGCCGACCGCAAGCTGATTCCCGTTCGGTCCTCGGAAATCGATTACAAGCAAATTCCGCCACCCTTTGATGTCCTGCACACGGAGCCGATCAACAATCGGGAAAACATTCGGGCCGCCGTTGTTGGGCAACTGGCGAAGCCGGACACGCCTATCCCGATCTCGAAACGGGTGTTGTCCGCTCTCAAGTACCAGGGATTGAATTGGTTCGGGATTTGCGGGGCCGCGATTACGGTCTTCACCGGGCTGAAGGGGGTGATTGAACTCGCTGATTGGGCTCGGTGGCTGATCGATCATTGGATCGACTTCGTACATAGCTTTTGGAATCAGGTCTTCGGGTTCCTTCAGGTCAGCATTCCGAGAGGGCAATCTATCGCAATCTCTTTCGTCGTTTTTTGCACATCGATAGCAATCTGCAGTCGTTTTCAGCGGACCGGCAATGATAACAATAAGCGGTTGTCGATATTTTCAATGTGCTTGGCGGCGGTATTGGGTATAATTTCATACCATGTTCTTTTTTATCCCGTACTTATCATATTTGTAGATATGACGAAGCCAAGCTATGCGTTGGCAGATTACCTAATACTCATTGTTGTGAATGCAATCGCGCTGTTGGTCATGTTTGGAGTTCTCAAATGGTTATTGCACATGTCTACACTTGATAGCTTGAGTATATGGTTGTTATATAATGCTACTCTTTCGTTGATGTTTGCTGTACCCTTTGGGGATATCGCACTCGACCCAGCGGACGAATCGTTACAATGGCTCGATTTCGTCTTTGTTCCCACGCTTCCGGCGATATTGATGATGCTGATTGGTAAGCCGCGCCCCCTTATCAAGCGACTATCAGTCGTTGTGGTGGGTCTGGCCTTGTTGCTTATCCTCAACAAGCTTTCGATCCTTGGCATCCAGGTTCAGCCCCCAAAGGGATAGACTCACGCTGGCCCGCTCCCACAGCCTTTGAAAAGGTTGAGCGGCTCAATTGCTCCTCTTTACGTTCGATTTCGGCCTGAGCCGCCGATCTGGGTGCGTGATCATGGTTCGTCTCTGTTCCAAATTTGCCGGACCAGGAAGGGGCGAAAGCATTCGGTGAGGGCCGCAGGTGACGGCGATCAGGCGGCGAGTTTGGCCGCGCTCGGCTTCCAGTTCCATGGGAGGAGCTGGTCGATCAGGTGAGCCGGGTGCTCGGCGATGCTGGCGAGCACGTCGGCCAGCCAAGCCTGTGGATCCACATCGTTCATCTTTGCCGTGACGATGAGGCTGTACATGGCGGCTGCCCGCTGTCCGCCGCGATCGGAGCCGGCGAAGAGCCACGACTTCCTGCCGAGGGCAATTCCGCGCAGCGCCCGTTCGGCTGCATTGTTCGATAGGCAAATGCGCCCGTCGTCGAGGAAGCGGGTGAAGGCGGGCCAGCGCTTGAGCACGTACTCCATCGCTTTGGCGACGTCGTTGTCGCGAGAGAGCTTGGCGCGTTGTTTTCGCATCCAGTTCTCCAGGTCGGCCACCAGCGGTGCACTGAGCTGCTGGCGGACAGCTCGTCGCTGCTCGGCGCTCTGGCCATTGATCGATCGCTCGATCTCGAACAAGGCGTCGATCCGCTTGACCGCCTCCAAGGCCAGTGGCGAGATCGGCGCCGGTGCTTTGCCTTGCGCCGTGCGGCGGGCATTCTCAGCGACATCCGCCAAGACGAAGAACGGGCGACGTGCGTGGACCCAACACGCGGCTTCTAAAATGGGTCCGGGCTCGCGATCGGGCACGTACAGCTTGTTGTAGCCGCCGTAGGCGTCGGCCTGGAATATCCCTGCGTAGCTGGCGAGGTGGGCCTGTGGATGTTCGGCGGTGCGGTCGCGCGAGTAGTAGAACATCGCCGCCGGCGGCGCGGTGCCGCCAAACGGGCGATCGTCGCGCACGTAAACCCAACATCGCCCGGTGATCGTCTTGCCTTTGGCCAGGACCGGTACGGTGGTGCAACCGTTCGGCCCCGAATACATGGGCTTCCATGCGCCTCAGCAGCGGCTCGAGCACGGCGCAGCCGGCCCCCACATGGTCGGGCCAGAGTCGACAGACTGAGCGGAACGCCTTCCCTGGCATAGCGTTCAGCTTGGCGATTGAGCGGCTGATGCTGGCCAAACTTCTCGAACAGCATCATCGCCAGCAGGCTGGGCCCCACCAGGCCGCGGGCGATCACATGGAACGGCGCCGGGGCTTGGCTGATCTTCTCGCAATCCCGGCAGGTGAACTTCTCGCGGACATGCTGGATTACCTTCCATTGCCGCGGGATCAATTCCAGCGTCTCGGTGATCGTCTCCCCAAGCTTGCGCAACCGGCTCCCACCGCAGCAAAGGCAAGCGGTCGGCCCCGGCACGATCACTCGTTCCCGCGGTAGATGTTCGGGGAATGGCTTGCGCGCGGGGCGCTTGCGTGTGAACGCCGTCACCGTCGTGGTCTTCGCCACCGCCCTCTCGGCGGCGATCTCGTCCTCGGGGGCTGCGCTCTCCAGCTCCTCGAACTGCAACTCGATCTGATCGAGAAGCCGCGACGTCCGCTCAGAACGGGAGCCATAGAGCTCGCGGGTCAGCTTCTTGATCTGCAGTTGCTGATGCGCAATCAGCGCCTGGTCGTCGGAGGCCTTGGCGCGGGCCACCGCCAGCTCGGCTTCGGCTTGTGCTGCCCGGGCCTTCTCAGCGATGAGGGCTGCCTTCAGCGCGTCGATGTCGTCAGGCGGTGCGCCAAGTTCCGAATCCATGTCTCAGATAAAATCATAAATCGCGACCGCTGACTCTAAAAATGAAAGCGCCGCAACTATCCGGCACGCTCCGGCCGGAAAGTATGAACAGGGTTCCTCCAATCGATGCCATCGAGCATGTAGGCGAGCTGCGAGGCCGAGATTCCAACAACGCCGTTGGTCGGCGACTGGACCTGCAGAGCAAGCCCGTTCATGCCGCGCCTCATATCCGTTCGCCCGACCGCAAGCCAGACGCGGACGCCCGACGGAACCGGAATCATCGCCGCTCCAGAGCTTCGACGAGTTGGGAAAGCACAACGATATCGACGCCGGCATCGACGATTACACGCCGCTTGTTCGCTAACACGATCTCAATTTGCCCCGACGCTGGTGGCATCGCAGGCCGAACATCTGGCACCACCACCGCCGGCACAAACCCAGCGTTCACGGGCCGAGACGTGAGCGTGCCGCGGCGATGCTCTCGTAGCCAGGTAAACAACAGAGACGTTGAAATCCCGTGCCGGCGCGCCGTCGCCGAAACTAGGCGTGGACCGCTCAGGCTCTCGGCAATGATCCGAAGCTTCTCCTCTTCAGACCACCGTCGACGCCGCCCGGTCTCAACCACTTCAAGCCGATCGACCTGCGTATAGTGCGTATGACTAGCCATACGCCCTGTCTTCAACAGCCAGCTACTTCCAGCAAGGCGGCACTCGCCGAAGGCTAACATCGTATCGAAATGCCTGCTGAGATCAAAGTAACGCATCCCGGTTGAATAGCGGGGTTAACTCGTTTTGCGTGCCGTCTTCGACATACTCTTGGCGTCTTAAAGAGGAGGCCGGGTGAGCGAGGAGCCGATAATGTTCTATCAGTATGGCTCGGTGCTGTGTCTGTCGTGTAGGTCCTCGATGCGGCTGATCACTATTGTGCCGGACGAAGCCGGCGTCACCACATTCACATTTGCATGTCGATATGCGCCATGCGCGGGTTCGCGCGCCTCGGGATCCCGAAACCGCGACCCGGGCTCGACGGAAAATCTCAAGGTTGTACGCTGATCACGCGGCTGCCCGCCTCGCCGGGTTGAGAAAGGGGGACGGCCGCATTCGCCATCCCCCATTCGACAGAGATATGCGAGAATCTGGGTGACGACGTTTGATTGAAGGCGGCGTATCGAGGCGGGTATCGAGCCTGCCAGAACCTCCCGAAAGGAGCGATACGCCATGTCGAGAGATACCACCGTCATCCCGTTCCGTCAGCCTGAAGCGGTCGATGATCCACTGACTGAAGATGCCCGTGAAGGCGCCCGCCGAATGCTGGCCCAGGTGCTGATCGCGGAAGCCGCCGCCTTCGTCGCCCAGTGGAAGGACTTGAACTAAATTCTCGACTGTGACCTCGCCTCTGGACGTTAGGACTCGTGTGCCCGCCACAATGCAGGGCGTATCGGTCAGGAAGACGTCGGTGCCGCCGACGCCGTCCGACAGATAATTGACGTTGACGAATTTGCCCGGCTCGCCCGCCACGCTGGTGAAATTGCCGATCAGCGGGATCGCATAGCTGGTGCCATCGGCGAAGACGCTTGGCGTGGCGCCCGTGGTGGATTGGTTGCTCAATGTCGCGGTCGCGTCGGTGCCCGCGTTGATGAAGTCGATCACAGTGGTTTCGGTATTGGCGCCCACACCGATGTTGAGGTTCTTGATCCCGGTCGGGTTGAACGACGACAGGTCGCTCACGTCCAGCACGCCCGATCCGCCGTTGGCGGAGAAGACGACCGTCCCGCCGCCCACCGCGTCCGCAAACGACAACGTCGCGTGGGGGGAGATGGAGAATGTCATGTTAACAGCGCCGGTGGAGGCGATCTGCACGCCGGTGCCGATGTTGATTATGCCCTCGTTAGCCGGAATGGTGCCGGAGCCGGAGATCTCGGTCGGCGAAGTGCCCAGGTTCTGGATGCTGTCGCCAACCCCGCCTTCGATGCGGCCGGATGACGAGAGCGTGATGGTGCCGCCGGCCGCGCCGGAACTGCCCATCGACAGCGTGGAGCCGCCCAAGCCCAACGTGTCCACCGTGCCCAGATCGAGGAGACCGCTAACGCTAAGAGTAGTGGCGATGTCGAGTGCACCCCCGTCGGCAAACAGCAGCGTCGCCTGCACATCGCTGACGGTCAACGAGTTGGCGATGTTCGGCATGGCCGTCCCGCCAGCGCCAATATCGTTGATGGTGAAGAAATTGGAGCTGTTGACCAGATAATCGGCTCCTGGTGCGGTGGTGAACTCGGCGGCGGTCGGGTGACTGAGTTCGACGGGATTAACCCAGTCCGCGGTGGTTTCCCATGCGTTCGTCCCGCCAGGTGTTGGTAGCGATCCAGGTGAATGTCGCCATGGCGAACTCTCCTAGCTTTCCTGGGCGGCGTCGAAGCGCTTTGGGCAAACATCGTGCCGAAGATGCTGACGAGAAGATCAAGGTCTGGCGTGCAGCCGCGGCCGGGTGATCAGGTCTTCGCTCTGTCCGCGACCAACATAGATTGCATGATTTGATCGGAAATGTCTTTGACAGCTCCGGGAGAGTGCGCCAGGAAAAGTGTATTGGTCTTGTCGCTTTCACCAATGGTTTTGAGTGTGTCAAAATATTGAGTCACCAGCACCAACTGCATTACTTCCGAAGTGGTGGCATTTCCGACAACCCGCTGAAATTGTTCAATCGAGCCCTGGAGCCCCTCGATAATGGCCTTCCGCTGGTTTGCAATGCCTTGCCCTTGAAGAGCCTTGCTTTCTGCCTCAGCCTCGGCCTTTTTGACCACGAGAATTTTCTCGGCCTCGCCCCTAGCGTTTGCGGCGACCTGTTCGCGCTGCGCCGCATTGATATCATTCATGGCCGATTTGACTTTTGCATCGGGAACGATGTCGGTGACCAACACATTGACGATTTCATATCCGAACGCCGTCATGTCGGCATCCAGCTCCTGTTTCACGGCCGCGGCAATTCCCGATTGGCTTGCGAACACTTCATCCAGCGTCATGCCAGGAACATGGCCGAGAATGACCTGTTCGACATAAGACTGAATCTGTTGCACAGGATCAGACAGCTTGTAGTAGGCATCGAAAACGTTTTCGGGGCGGACCCGATTTTGCACGGAAATCGGAATGGTGACGAACACGTTGTCCTTAGTCTTGGTCTCCATCGTCAATGTAATCTGATTGACACGCAAGCTCACCCTGCCAGTCACGCTATCGACGAACGGCCATTTCCAGTTCAACCCAGGATTGGCGATACGAAGAAACTTTCCGAATCTGGTGATTACGGCGACCTGGGCGGTGCTTACAGTAAAAAAGCTCCCCAGAATCGCGAAAAGGCCCAAGAAGACTAAGAGAGCAAATATGCTCCAGCCGAGCGCTTGCATGATATTTCTCCAATTGTTTGGCTGTTCGGCACGCCCAGACCCGATACTCTTCGGGTTGGTGCTGCTGAACCGGGATTCCCCGGCCGCGCGCCGTCTATGCGCAACTCGCCAGCACCTGCGTTCAGGGTTCGCGGAAAATAGCACAATCCCGGAGAGCGCGCTGGCCGGATGGGTGCCGGTCACACCTCGACTTGGGCAGCGTTGCAACGCCTGGCAGGGCCGCGATGGGAAGTTGTGGCCCGACACAGCCGTGCAGAACGATGCCGGTGACGGAAGGCGTCGAGGGGTAAGCTGCCCAGTGGCAATGCGGCGGACGGGCGAAGATGGCCCAAGCGGTCATTCACGGGCGGGCGCCGTCAGGTCTATGAAAGATTTTCGCACGGCGGCGATACCCGCCGGCGCCACGCTCATTCCGATGTGGCCAATGCCAGGAACGATGGTGATGTGCAGATCGGGCCGCACTGGCTCGAATAAGGGTGCAAAGCGATCGGGATAGAACAGTTCGTCGGAGCCACCCACCAGGAGTGCGGCCGGTTTCCTGCTGCGTCCAAGCGCGTTCAGATAATCGCGCGGCGCGCCGAAATCGACCGCGAGCCGGAACGAATAGACGCCGGTGAGATTCGGAGCCGTGGACGAAGTCGCGAAAGCGACGATGGGAAGGCCATTGAACCAGTCGATGCCGACGCGATTGAGAATTGCCAGCACGATGATGCGCGGCTTCGGCACCGAGACCCAGCCGCCGGTATCGGGGCGGATGGTCGGCGCGCCTTGCGGCAAAGCCGGCGAGATCATGATGAAGCGATCGAAAAGCTTCTCGTCGGGAGTAGCGATCGCGCGCAGAACAAAACCGCCGCCCGAGGAAAACCCAATCAGTGAAAAGCTGGCGTTGGGGTGGAGTGGCCGCAGCACTGCAACAAAATCGGCGAGATCATCCCCAAGCTGGCCGATGTAGTCGATATCGCCGCTACGCCCGAAATTGCCATGGCCGCGTAGAATCGGCACGTAAACCGACGCGCCGGCATCGCGGAGCGCCTTGGCGAGCGGATGCATGCCGGCGCCGTCATCTGATGAGCCATGAATCAATACTACCACCTGCTCGCCGCCACCCTCATAAACGCGATAGCCGAGCTTGGCGCGGTCGCGCGCTGCATAGGTTTGGACCGCTGGCAAATCGCTGAAATCGACGTCGGCGAAAGGTCCGCTGATCGAGGCCAGAGGCGGCGGCTTCACGGGCGCATTAAACGCCAACACACCCCCGAGCGCGCCCAAAACCACAACGGTCAAGCCGGCGAAACCCAAGAGCACGTTGCGCATCTGAATAGTCCTTGGAACCGAAATCCGGATAGAGCACATTATCCGCGACGATGAGTGCTCCTTCCGACAACTTGGTTTGGAACGCACTCGCGCGCGTCATCGCCGTGTAAAAGCGCTACATGATATTCTTCGCCGGCCGCGAATACCACTGCGGGACTCCTCGGAAGTACATAGCCGTCGATCGTAATGCCGAGGTCGGGATGCGTTGGCGCGAAGTCCGGCTCGCCCTTCACGATGTCGTCCGCAGAGACGGCGTGCAAGTCGTTCAGCGAGGCGCCAACGGCAAGGTCCCAACGTGCTGCGGTGCCTTCACCATTTGTCTCGGCTTGGGCGAGCGAAAGGGGGGCGCCGAGCCCGACGACCGAACCGCTTTCACCGATCACGCGCTTGAACAAGCCGCGTGATATGGTGAGGTCATAAGCACACTTATATTACATCGAGTGAGCCCGCCAATTCGCCGAAGACCGTCAATCGCGCACTACCCTGTCGCGGTCGCCGGCGGGCGGTGTGGGCTGCTCGACTGAAACCGGATCAGAAGCCGGAAAGGTATTCTTGAGGGCTTCGTCGAGCGCATTTTCTTGGCGCGCGCGCTCGCGCTTGCCGCGAGCGATATCGTTTTCATGAGGAGTAGATGTCGGCACGCGGGTCCCTACTTCTTTGGATTCTTCTTTCCGAAGGCGGCATCCACCTCATCCTTTTTGATGCGCGCTGCCGGATTGCCGGGCTCGTCAAGATTTTGCTCTTCGGTGCCATCGCCCATCATGCCGGGATGGCTGACGCCAGCGGTCTCTTTAGCGTCATTGGGAACCGTTGGTTTATTTGTCATCTCAGTTCTCTCCGCGCATCAGTCGCATTGGCTTTCCCTTGACCTCAGATCAAGGTAGACGTGGAACACCCGATCTGCACAGTCTCAATGAAACGATCGGGCCGACGACCCCGGGTCCGTTCGACTTCCACTTCACAGTAGGTCCGCACGCGGCTAGATCGATAAGTGCGCTCTGCCCAAGCTGCGGTTTCCTGATCACGAACGCGCGTGACCTCGCGCATGGCGGATATCGGCAATCAAACGTGAGCGTGGTGATGCCGGCTTCGCCCGGCACGATGGTGGCAAGCCGCATCGACGACTTGCACGACATGCACAGCACCGAGCCGTATTGATAGAACATCGTTGTGTTCCCCTAAACGCCAAACCAAAGGCGACCGCCAAGCTCAACATGTTGGGTTCGGATGAACCGGTCCACATGCGCTCAGCGCACCAACACTCCTCAGCAATGCTTCAGGCGTAGAAGGTAGTCTGAGCAATTTGGCACACTTCCATCAGCTTCCATTTTGATCTCGCGCACGTTCCCAGCTACCGAGAATCTGGCCGATTTACCGGCCCATTGAAGATTTATTGCCTCGCTCGCAGCAACGCCGCATTGAGCTGCACCATTTAATGACTATGTGGGTGGTTCACGCCGAGTGCCATGGAGAGTATGCGCAATCGGCAGGAATATCGAAGACCGCGCAGGGCAACTCGCCGGGTTACTCACCGCCTCAAAGGACGAATGCCATGACGGCAAACGCCAATCCAACTGAAGGCTACGAAAAATGAGCACGGCCGCTGGCGCGGCGACCGATCTGATGAAGAATACCTATTCGACGACCATCAAGGGGGTTCAGGATTACAGCGCCAAAGTCCTCGAATTCGCTCAGGTGAACTCCAACGCTGCGGTCGAGTACACCAAGCAGCTATCGAGCGTGAAATCGCCGGTGGAATTCTTCGCGGTATCCAACGATCACTAGCGCAAGCAGTTCGGAATACTGTCCCGGCAGTCTCAGGAACTCGCAGCAATTGCTCAGAAGACGACGGTTGCGACGACCGAATCCGTTAAGGTTGGCATGTACAAAGCCATCTGATCCGACGTTTGAAGTCCCGCGCTACCGGGCTTCGATTTGTACTCGCCAACCAACCGCCGTCCACGGCCCAATAGAGCCCGTTTAAAATCCGTGAAGTGAATTTCAACTTCTCGCCGCTCGCTTTTTGAGCGCGGATTGCTCTGAGCATCGCCTCGATGGCCTTGTTGATCAGCTTGATGTTGCTGAAACAATTCGGCGAACGGCCCGTCCTGGGCTGGTAATTGCCCAACTTGATCCATGCTCACGTTCCCTGTCTGGACGAGCCGTCGGGCAATCCACGCCGGAAGGGCCGGATGACTCGGCGAAGATGGCGCTGAGCAAACCTCGCGCCTCGGCGTCAGCGCGGCAAATGGCGGACGGGCCGGGTCGGGTCGCTGAGAGCGTCAGATTGCTGGACGTTCGGCTCGGATATTCGCAGCAACCCGTGTTCGCTCTCTCACTGCCGCGTGTCCCGATTTCTCAATATCAAGCCGCGCCTACGGACAGGTCGCTCGGTGGGGGAAGCAGTCGTATTCTCAGTGCGCGCCGAACGGCATTTTTGACCCACAGCAGTCGCGGAACGGAAAATACATCACACCGACGCGGAACGGTTCGATTGCAAACGCGCTCAGCGACGCGCCGATCGGCAGCTTCGTGCACCGCGGGAGAGAGTAGAAAGCTAATGCATCGGCAGAAGCGACGGAGTATTGGTCGTGGCAACGCGGTTCCTCACCGCCTTCTGCACCTTCTCCAACGAGCTCACGTCGATCTGACGCACGCGCTCACGCGAGATGCCGAACTCCTCGGCGAGTTCGGTCAGCGTGATCGGATCGTCGACAATTCTACGCGCCTCGAAGATGCGCCGTTCGCGATCGTTGAGCACGGACAACGCCAAGTTGAGCGCCTTGCGACGGTTATCGAGCTCGTCGCTCGCGGCAAGCGCAGTCTCCGGGCTGACACCCTCGTCAACCAGCAAGTCGAGCCATTCGCCGGAATCGCCGTCCACGCCAATCGGTGCGTTGAGGGAGGCATCCCCGCTGAGCCATCCGTTCATGTCGATCACGTCCTGCTCGGCGACGCCAAGCTGCTTGGCGATCGCCTTCACCTGGTCTGAGCGCATATCGCCTTCGTCCAGCGCAGAGATGCAGCTCTTGGCCTTGCGCAGGTTGAAGAACAGCTTCTTTCGATTCGCGGTAGTGCCCATTTTGACGAGCGACCAGGACCGCATGATGTATTCCTGGATCGAGGCCTTGATCCACCACATGGCATAAGTGGCAAGGCGGAAGCCCTTTTGGGGCTCGAAGCGTTGGATCGCCCGCATCAGGCCAACATTGCCCTCCGAGATGAGATCAGACGTCGGCAGGCCGTAGCCGCGATACCCCCTGGCAATCTTGGCGACGAGGCGTAAATGACTGTTGATGAGCTTGTGCGCCGCCTGGTGGTCGCCGTGTTCGCGCCAGCGCTTGGCCAGCATGAACTCTTCGTGCGGCTCCATCATCGGGAACCGCCGGATTTCCGAAAGATAACCGGTGAGGCCGGATTCGGCCGCCGCGCTCCAATCAGCAGTCGCCAGCCGACCCATGATCTTCACCCATCGTCGGCACCTTCGCCCTCAAATTAGTTTCGCTCCCCGTCGTGGACGCCACGCTACCGCGCGTCGTGGCAGCCGTCGGATTTGCTGTCGCCCTTTTACTCTCCGCCTCAGCTGCGACTTGCCTAAGCGTCTGCGTATCCAGGTGAGACTGCATGAATAAAGGCCCCTGCGATCACCGCAGCCGCCATGATCCACGCAGCCCTGGATGGCGCGCCGCATCAGCTGCCTTTTTCCTTGGAAGCTGGGACTTCGGAACGTCGCTGCTTTTTAGGCAGCACCTAGTCAAGGTCATCAGCTCGATTGTTTATCAAACTACCATTGCCGTGCCGTAACACCTAGTGAATTCGCGTCCCGCCGCCCGCCACACCGACACAATGCCGTGCAACGGAGTGATGACAGGCGAATAACCTCCTCGGCCAGCCAAATTGCCGCAGGGGGGTGCCGGATTGCTTCGGCTCTCCCACCTACATCGTCCACCTCCAATTTACTCGTTGCGTAGTCGGCAGCTGAGTTGCCGAAGGGGCACGCATTATTGGATTCGACAACACGATTTACCGGCGGCGTCGGTGGCGCAAGCGTTGATCAGGAGAACGAGCCTATCGGCCACGATTTAATTACGGGGACACTTCATGAAAATGACCATTTGCTCGCTCATGCTGAGTAGCTTGGCGGTTGTTTCCGCTACAAGCAAGGATTCCGCGGGCATGCTTCGGGACCGCCTCATCGTGTGCAATCAGTTCATAATCGAACATCCGCATCCAGCGCCGTTTGCAGATTTAACGGATTCGCAGTGCTCAAAACAATCGGGTTCACGATTGTTTCAACGGCCAGATCGAGAGATACCACTAACGAGATAAATTGGGTCTGCTCGCAAATACTGTTACAATGGAGGTGCCTGCAAAAACTGATCTGGACTACCTTTGAACTAAAGATTTTGATCGTCAAATACCCGGGAGATTAAAATGAATTCGAATCTGAACGGTTTGATGTTAGCTCTTGGCATAGCGTCTTTGACTGTGACCGTTCTTTGGGCTACGGCGCCAGCCTCAGCACAGAGCGCTGCCCAGGCACAAGTACCGCACTCGGACGGGAAACCGTATCCAACCGCATCTGACTCACGCGATCGACATGACAATCGATAACAGGCGCCATTAATAGTCGTCTACAACTTTCGATTAAATGAAAGGCAGCCGGGCAGAACCCCGGTTGTCTTTCGTGTTTGCGTCGTCGCTGCGCAGGCTCGAACAATTCGTCGGCTCGCTGGCGGAGGCGCCAGCCTCAGAACTGGCGGCTAACCACCGGACAACTCCTAATTCGCGCACGTGAAAACGCGATGTGCGGAGTCGACGAGAATTGCTTTATTGATTGCACTACCCCGAGACTTCCGGGTCTCAGACAGCTGCTGTTGAGAAGAAGATTCCGCGCTAGAAATCAGCGCCGACGTGCCCCTGGTGATGCGGTGCATCGTATCGCGGCTGTGGCCTGTGCCGCGTGGTGCGCGCATCTGAAAGCTATCACTCAACCAGAGAAGGAGAACACAGGTCACCGCCTTGTGAATTAATCAAAAGGAGAACATCATGAAAGCATATCTTAATATTATTACGTTGGTTATCATGGCGCTTGCACCAGTGGCGCATCAGGAAATCCCGCGGCCGTCCGGCTCACCGACCGAATTTGCGCCGCGCGCTCCAGCCACCGCCGGGGATCACGATGACCACGGCGGACCTTGCGACTGCAAAGGCCAAGCTTGGTGAGATTGCTCGCGAGACATTGGAGGGCCGACCGACAAGCGAGGCCGCAGCGGCTAGCTCCGCTCTGCGCAGTCTTATGGGGCGCGTCGAGAACCTCTAGCGGCGTTGCTCATTAATCCCGGCTCGACCTCGGCGACAGTCGAGCCGGTCTCGGACAATCCTGCGCGTCCATAATCGCTGGGGATTGGGCAGTTCCAATCACGATATTCGGGAGCTTCTGCTCGTGGGTGGCATCGTTTGGATGCTGTTTCCGATCTGGCTCGCTGGGTTGGCTTCTCTCGCTCGGGATGGACGGGCAGAGGTGATCAATTTTGCACAGCCTCGCATTCATTACGGGCGTATCGTGCATGCTGGGTATGGAACCCGCAACCGGACCTACGACGCGATCGCCCTACAATCTGACCGGCAAAAAGACGCGAGAATCGCCCAACGGTTTATGTGTCTATCTACTTTGCGGGGGTGGAGGTTGCGGCGTGCTGGGTGGCGTCGTTGTTGAAGCATCGTCCGCCAGGACGAGACCGGAGTGTCGAATGACCGGCGACAAATTTCGAGCGCGGAGTGAGGAGTATATCAAGGCGGCTCACTCGGTTGCCGACCCGGTGTGCAAGCTCGCCCTCATGGACATTTGTCAAACGCCATCCGGAACTGCCCCCTTTGCGTCATGAAGAACTGCCCCCACCTTTGGGTTCATGATGTCGGTTGAAGGTTAGTTCCGCCGGTTGCTGGACGGAGGGAGGCGGAGCCGACCGGAGGCCCGTCGCCGACAGGCGGCTTGATGAGGCCACTCTTTCGCTTGGCGCGGAGCCGGTAGCTGTCGCCGCGGATGGTCAGCACGTGGCTGTGGTGCAAGAGGCGGTCGAGGATTGCGGTCGCGACCACCGGGTCGGCGAACACCATGCCCCATTCGGCGACGCTGCGGTTCGAGGTGATCAGCATGGCGCCGGTTTCGTAGCGCCGGCTGACCAGTTGGAAGAACAGATGCGCCGCGTCGGGCTCCAGCGGTAGGTAGCCGAGTTCGTCGACGATCAGCAGCTTCGGCTTCGACAGCGCCAACAGTTTCTCGTCCAGGCGCCGCTCACTGTGCGCCTTGGCGAGGCCGGCGACCAGCGTCGTCGCCGTTGTGAACTGCACCGTGTATCCTGCCAGGATCGCCTCTCGCCCGAGCGCGATCGACAAGTGCGTCTTGCCGACGCCTGGTGGGCCGAGCAGCAGCACGTTCTCGCCATTGGCAATCCACCGTGACGCAGCCAGATCGCGGATCTGTTTCGGATCGATCGACGGCTGTGCTTCGAAGTCGAAGCCCGCAAGCTCCTTCACGGCCGGGAAGTGCGCGAGTTTCAGGGCCATCTCGATGCGGCGGTGATCCTTGCGGGTGATCTCACGCTCGCACAGCAGGATCAGCGTCTCACGCGCCGACAGGTTCGTACGCGCCGCCTCGTCGAGCAGGCTGTCAAGCTGGTCGCGGATACCGAAGAGCTGCAATCGCGCCAGCATGGCATCGAGCGGATCGGTCAGTGCTTCGGTCGCTTTCTTTGCGCGTGCCATCAGAAGCTCCCTCCGATCGCCGCTTCGTATTCGGCAAGAGGACGCAACAACGAGGGCGACAGAGACGACGCCGATACCGTCGGTGCCGCGCTCTGTGGTCGGCAGACAGCGCCATCGCGACCGGCAACACCCTCGAGGTGGGCGGAATCGACGATCCGCAGACGGCGACCCTCCGATTGCTTGTGGACTGCAACCTCGCATGTGCCATGACGGATGCGCACTTCGCCGGCCGCGACCGTCACTGCCACACGTTCGCCGATCAGCTGCCACGGCACCGAGTAGCTGTTCGTGTCGATCTCGACAGCGCAATCGTTGCCAACGACGCGGGTCAGCTCGCGCAATAATCCGAATGACGGCCGCCCGCCGAGCGGCTTTAACCGGTGCGCCTCGTCACGCTCGAACCGGGCGATCGGCGCCTCGCCAGTCGTGCCGTGGATACGCATGTTCGCCACCCCATGCTCCCACTTGGCGAGATGCGCCTCGAATGCTTCCCAGCTCGCGAAGGAATGCCCCGCGATCGCGTTCTTCTTCACGTAGCCGACGCCGCTTTCCGTCTTGCCCTTCGTGCGCGCCCGATAAGGCGCGCAGGCGCGAGGACGAAAGCCCCAATGCTTCGCAAACGCGATAAGCTTGTCATTGAACTGAATCGATCGGCTCACCGCGTCGTGGCGCACAACGAGCGCACGCGGATTGTCCATCAGCACTTCCTCCGGAACGCCGCCGAAGGTCGTGAACGCGCTCTCGAGCCCCGCGAACCAGTGCTCCTGCTTCTCGGCCCGGAACGCACGCACGTGCAGCCGTCGCGAATGCCCGAGCGTCGCCACGAACACGAACGCTTTGATCTTCGCGCCGCCGATCTCCACCAGACGCTCGCCGAAGTCGATCTGCAGCTGTCGGCCCGGTGGCGTCTCGAACCGCGTCGTCGCCAGCGCCTCGGCCTTCAGCGCCTGACGATAGGGCCGCACGGCGCGTTGTAGTGTTCGCCGGCTGACCGCTACGCCTTTCTCGGCCAACAGATCCTGGCGCACCACATCCGCATTGCCGCGATGCCGGACGAACCTCTCGCGCAGCCAATCTTCATGACCGTCGAGCCTCTTCGGTCGCATCGGCGACTTGAACGGCTTCGCGCCGCCCGCCGCAACATAGTCCTTCACCGTGTGATGGCTGCAGCCCAGCTGCCGCGCGATCCGCTTCACACCCCACCCGCACGCCCTCAGGCGTAACATCTCCGCCACGTCGTCCGGCGTCTTCATCATCTGCCCCCGTGGATCACTCCACGATGGGCTTTCCGTGATTCGCTCCTCGTTCATTTGCTCTCTCCTCAGCTATCCAAGGAGGGGGCAATTCCTCATGACGCCGAGGGGGCAATTTTCCATGGCGCGCGACAGACATTGCTCAGCGTTGGCTGCAACTCGCCGCTCAAATAGACAACCCTCGCCCATGCCTATCGGCTCGAACTGTCGATCTCTAACCGGCCCGGTGCGAGTACCCGCTGGCGACGGTCGGCTCGATCCTATTTTTGTGAGAGCTAATGGCCAAAGAAGCAAGTGAAGCCGGGGTCACTCGTGATCCTATCCTTGTCGATTTTGCGTTGCAGGGTGGCGGCTCGCATGGGGCATTTACATGGGGCGTGCTCGAACGTCTGTTAGAGGAGCCATGGCTTAGAATTGATGGCATTTCCGGCACGTCGGCGGGCGCGATGAATGCCGCAGTGCTTGTCGATGGCCACGCCGAAGGTGGGGCCGCGGGTGCCCGAATCGCTCTGGAGAATTTCTGGAGGCGCGTATCCGAGGCGGCTCGCTTTAGTCCCTTGCGGCGCGGACCGCTCGATGTGATTCTCGGCCGCTGGACCCTGGACTCTTCGCCTATCTATGTCGCAATGGACATCATTTCTCGCGTGTCGTCGCCCTATGACTTGAACCCGATAGGCAACAATCCATTGCGTGCAATTCTGGCTGAAACAATAAATTTCGAGCGGCTGTCGCGAGCGCCCATAAAGCTCTTCATCACCGCAACCAATGTCCGGACCGGCCGCGGTCACGTGTTCAAGAATAACGCTGTTACGCCGGACGTGCTGCTCGCCTCGGCCTGCCTACCCACCATGTTTCAGGCTGTAGAAATTGACGGCGAGCCCTACTGGGACGGAGGCTATTCCGGCAATCCCACGATCACGCCTCTTATTCGGGAGTGCAAATCACAGGATACCATTCTTGTTCAGATCAATCCGGTTGATCGAAAAAGATCGCCGCGTTCCGCTTCAGAGATTCTCAACCGACTAAACGAAGTGTCTTTCAACGCGGTTCTGCTGAAGGAGCTGCGCATGATCGCCTTGCTTCGGCAAGTTGCCGATCCAGGCAACAGCGAGGGCGCCCAATGGGCTGGCATGCGTATCCACCGCGTCGCGAGCGAGATGCTGACCGAGCTCGGCGCCTCCTCCAAGCTCAACGCGGAATGGGAATTCTTCTCAATTCTGCGCGATGAGGGGCGAAGGTCTGCGCAAGTCTTTTTGGAAATCCACGCATCGGATCTCGGGCACCGCTCCACTTTGGATCTCGATGTCTTGTTAGAGCAGATCTGACGTGGGTGTTTCTACCGAGATTCAGCTTCAGCTCATCAGGAGATTGCGCAGTCGCTTTTGATCGCGGTAGCCATTATTGCGGCGCCATTCAATGGCGAGGCCGCCAAACAGAACGGTGCCCGTGACGGCGGCTATCGAGGGATAAGCGCCGCCAGTGGCGATGTCGCGCACGGGCGAAGATGACCGATGGTGTCGAAAAAGTCGAGGTTTCGCTTTGAACGTCCTTCGGTGGGCGGTTTCGATTTCAGTTTGGGGGGATCTTCCGGTCTTGGGCAACGTCAGGCGATGGATGGGCGACGCCTTGTCGACCCGATAGTACGAAGTGCCAGCGTTTTGAGGTTCTGTGCGATGGCGGCGAGATGAAACTCATCGCGGGCCCCCGAGAGGCCCCTGAGCCGCATTCGTTCGAACCCGTGGTGGGTCTTCAGGTGCGCAAAACGCATCTCGACCCGCTTTCGTTCATCCCGTGATCTGGCGAATGCCTTTGTGTTGGCTCGCCGTCGAGCAACATCGCGGGCGTCCTCGTGGAGATCTCGTGCGATGTTGCTGCCGCCGTGGTGCAGCACTTCGTTCTGATCGGGCAGGCGTCGCAGTCGCGCTTTAATGCGCGGAAGCGCAGTGTGCGTCCGTCATGCACCGTGCCAGTAGTCCGCAGCAGCTTGCCGTTGGGGCAAATGTAGACCCCCCGCTTTCGGTCCCAGCGAAAGTCGGAGCGAGAGAACACACCGTCCTGCCGATCGCTCTTGTCCCAGACCGGGATGTGCGGGGTGATTTTCTTCGTCTTGACTAACCAGCCCAGGAACTTGCCCGTCCCATAGGCGGTGTCGGCAGCAAGCCGCTTCGGCTTCAGACCGAAACAGAGTTCCGTTCGATCAAGCATTGTCTGGGTTGCTGCAACCTCATCGTAGGTGCGAGCAGGCGTCGCCTCCACATCGATGATCACGGCGTTCTCGATGTCGATCAGGTAGTTCAACCCGTAGCCGAATTGCACGCGTTTGTTGGCTTTCGCCGTCCACGCAGATTGCGGATCCGACGGCGAGATTACCTTGGGTGGTTTGCGCTCCGAACGGCCGCTCCCGGCCCCATCGCTGTCACCATCATTGGCAGCATCGCCCTCCGCGGCCACGTTGGCTTCGAGCGCCGATAGATACTCTGCCACCGGCGGCTTCTGCCGCTGCTTCTCGGTCCAATCGAGTTCGTCGGGTGCCTTGCCATGATAGCGGCTGGCATTCGCCTCCATGACGCTGGCGTCGACGGCAAACCCCTCGCCCTTGACGAGGCCGATCACCATCGCAGCAATGACGACGCGCTCGAATATGTGACGCAGGATGTCGCTCTCGCGAAATCGGTTCAGCCGGTTCTCAGAGAACGTCGAGTGGTGGGGAACTGGATCGTCAAGATCGAGCCGACAAAACCACCTGTAGGCGAGGTGGAGCCTGATCTCTTCGCATAACTTCCGCTCAGATCGAATGCCGTAGCAGTAACCGACAATCAGCATCCGGATCAGCAGCTCCGGATCGATCGAAGGACGGCCCGTGTCGCTATAGAAAGGACGCAACTGCCTGTGCAGGTCACTGAGCGCCGCCGACGTCACGAAAACGTCGATCCGCCTCAACAGGTGGTCCTTTGGCACCATGTCATCGAGCCGAAACTCGAAGAAAAAGCTGGCCTGGTCTCGTTCCTTCCGACCCATCATCGCCGAATCATCCCGCGGTCACTCAAGAGCTAGGAATCATCGTCAGGTCCAGCCCGCAAACCCTTTTTCGACAGCATCGACCCATATCTGCCCTCGGCGGCAAGACTTGCTGTGATGCACAACGCAGGTTGGAGCGGCCGGATGACCCTCGGTTTCGTCGAGCGACCGGTATCAAGCAGTGAGAGAGAAATGCAGACGTTGTATTTTTACTTTGGTTTCTTCGACCAGCAGATGCTGGTATGCCGCCACACAAGTCGCCGAACAGAATCGCATACGCCAGTAGCGACGCACGCGCTGCCCGAGTTTGCCGCGGCAGTGGTCACACCGGCGGTGCAGAGAAGCGAGGGTGGAAACCTGCCGGCGGACTAATTCGCGAGAGGCGGGGGTAAAGCCATTGCTCGGCGTTGCTGGTTTGAGGGAGGCAAAGTCGAAGGGGGCGTTACTCACAGCGAGCTCCAAAGAGCCTCCGCCCGTCCGAAAAGGCAACGCCAATTTAGTGAGTCTGTTCCATCAAAATACGACGCGGAAGTTCCGCTACGCGGCCCGGTCGGTTGAGGCTCGTGGCAAGGCCAAGCTCGATCTAAGCGCGCGAGGCGCCAGCGTAGCAATGGCGCCATCAGGGGCGAGATACCTCGACGCGGTTCAGTCTTTCGCCGCAGTCTTGGCAAGAGAGGCATCGACCGCCGTTGAGCAAGCTCTGGCGAAGCTGTAATCCATGTCGGTGTCGACAACCTTCTTAACGAACTCGCGGACGACATCGTCATGGTTGTACGGCGTCGTCTTGAGCTTGGCGACGGCACCGTCAGTAGCCAAGAACTGGGCGGCGCATATCGGAACCAGGACAGACATCTTTCCATTGGTCTCGGCCGCCGAGGCCATGCGGTTGGCCGTTGTGCCGGTGACCACCCCGCCCCAGGAAAACCCGATAACAAGAGTCGCAATGGCTCCGAGGGCCATTCCTTGCAGCAGACGGGTCAGGGATTCTCCGTGCAGCATTGAGTGAACTTGCATGGCCGATGCCTTTCGTGAGAGGCGCACAAGCGCGGATGCTGACTGCATCCGAAAACGAGCGTCCATTTTTCGAGTGATCGTGTGGCAGCCGTGAGAACAGAGACTCCGGTAGGTCTCCGTTTTTTTGGCAGCTCACACTGACATTGCAGCGGTCCAGGCCATCAGTCTGTGCAAAATTGATCACTTGATCGAAATAGTCGTCGAGGAGTGTTCGGGCGAGGCCGATGTCCGTCCGGGGATCACATAGGCTTCAAGGGAAGGGCGACCGCGAGGCCGCCCTTTTCTATTCTCCTTCGGGCCCGAGCTGATCGATGCGAATAACCAGCTTGGCCGCCCTCGCACGGACGCGGCCCCATGAATGCACCGTCACTTGCTCCAAGAACGGCGCCGCGAGCGACAGAGCCGCCCGCGCGTCATGCGCACGCACGACATCGGCGGGGTCGGACGGACGTTTTTTGGGCCCCTCGGCAATGCGCAGCAGACGTTCGATCGCCGCCAAGCGTTGGTTGGTTGACGTCGCCACTCCGGTCGCACGCTCGCTCATGCTCTTCACAGCAACATCGAGCATCGCATGAAGGTTCGCTCGTGTTGCGGCGCCGGTTGACATGAACCATCTTCTAGGATCGCGCTAATCGAAGCGCGCCCTCTTCGTGCCGATGCGATCTGAGTGCGCTCCCAACTATCGCATATCCGCGCCGTGGTTGATTGTGCGACCGTGCCGAATTTCATGACGACGCGAGGCGGTTCGAATGGCGTTCTTTGAACCGCGGGTAGCGCGATATCGATTGCGCGGCTCGTTTGGCAGCCGGGACAATGGACGTCGAGCCATGGCATGCCGGCAATCAGCGCGCAGCCCGAATCGTCGGCGACCACAGCGTGCCGCGGCCGACTGCCAGCGCAGCGTTCCAGCGCTCAATGACCCGTAGAGCGGCGGACTGGGTTCACGAGAAGCATACCGCGAAGATGATCTCCATGATGACGCCTGTACGTTCCGTTGGCTCAGGTCGTCGCATTGGGCTCGGCCGCCTAGAGCAAGAGCGCGATCCATCACAGAGCGGCTCTGGCCAGCCTCCTACCGTGACTCGCAGAGATCAAGGTACCACGTCAAACGTCAGCAGCGTTCAAATCATAAGAGCCTCGTGTGCCTCTGACATAGATCCTCGCGGCGGCGGCGCAGATGCGATCGCGGTTAATGTCATACGCCCGGAGAATATCGTCCGCATTAGTCGACAGATCCGGCTGAATCCGCTTCAGCGCATCCGCCGTCACAAAGAACGAGCACTCCATTGAGAGGTCGTATCCCCAGAAACGAACTGCGCGCCGCGTCGCATCGTAGCTGCGGCTATGGTTGGGAAAATTGATCGCCATGTTTGTCGCTTTGTCGCCTTGCGGACGGCCGTTGCCGTGTAACAGCGCTGACGCTACACCGACTTTAACGCCAATGTGTCGCGCTCCACCGCCGAAGCGAGATCGAGCGGGTCGATCGTCAACATCTCGACCGAAGACCTATTTCGGGATTGCGTCGGCGCAAGCATCATCGTCGCAACACGGCGATAGACGGGAAACGATAATCCCTCGATCAGCTCTTCGTCCGTCACGACTTCATAATTGCCCGCCGGCAAAATTCGGCCCACGCCCATGAGCGAGAAAGGTTTGGCGAACGTGATGGTCTTGCGAGTCGTTCTCATGCTCATTTTGATGAGCCTTTATCTTAGAGCACATTTAGAAGAAATGCGCTGCGTAACGTCCGCATCGATTCTAGACGCCTACCAACCGCTAATAGAGCGTCTGCGCAACATCCCGAAGCACAGCTCCCGCGAGCCACGACTATGGGGGTGCGAATCGTTGGGCTATCTCGGTTACTCCGCGATGAAAGTCGACAAAACAACGAGGCCGCCGACAGGCGGCCCCTCAACGTTGCGTCTGGATCAGATGTGGCGGCCCTTCATTACGGCGTCCACATCGCGCTGCGCCTGCGCCTTGTCGATGCTGTACTTTGCGACGACCTGGGTGACGAGGTCGTCCCTGTTCTTGAGCGCGGCGAGTTCCTGCTCGGAAAATTTGCCCCACTTCTCGCTGATATTCTTGAGAAGGATTTGCTTGGTCTCCGCGGTAGTTCCGGTGCTCGCCGCTGCGGTATTCGGGGTTGCCGTGTTCATGAGCATGATCTCCAAAATATTGTTAAAGCATCATCTGAATGTGCATCATTCAAACAAGGACTACACATGGGGATGAAACGCGGCGATCATAGGGGTGGAGTGGTCCTTTGGTCGAAATAAAACGGAATGGTACGCAAACTCCCATCTCCGGGAGGTGTGCGAAAGATGGCACAGGCTTTCAGCCTGAGTCTGATCAAAATTGATCAAAGCCGAAAGTGATTCAGTACCAAAAAACTGGTGCAGAGAGGTCCTTTCAGGCACCGACGAAAATGCGATAAAACGCAAGTGCGACGATAACGAGGACAAAGGCTGCTGGTATAACAATCGGCGGAACAAACCAGTCGCTCATCATGGCGTTCTCCCGTGAGACTATTGCAAAATTAGCAAGCTCTTTGACCTTGGCTTGATCGATCAGGTCCTCTTTGTCGGCTCGATAATTCGTTTGTTGTCGGTGACGAAAGGAGCCCCGACCACGGGGGCGCCGCAATCCGGGGCTCTCGCATCAGCGCCCATGGGCCTTGGGGGGAAGGTCCGGGGAGAGCGCCGCGCAGGGTATATTGCGACCGTCATCGAGAGTGGCGCTGTCCAAAATTGAACACCGGGGCTTTTTTCTCAGGGGCGAGGCGCGCGCAAACGGCGACGAGAGATCCGTTACAGCCAGCTCGTCGACCTCGTTGTAGGCGGTGCCGAGTTCGAAGATCTGCGCCCCATGCCTCTGATCGAGCGAAAAAGCCTGGCAAAGCTGCTACGCCGCTCCAAAGCCGGCATCCTGCTCAACGATCATATCTTCGCCAACGGGCCGACCGTGTTCGCTGAGGCGTGCCAGCTCGGCGCCGAGGGTATCTTGTCGAAACGAGCTAATTCACCGTACCGATCGGGGCGCTAGTCGGCTTGGATCAAATGCAAGAACCCGGAGGCGATCGCGGTGCAGAGGGCGCGACGCGAGAACTGGAATAGCCGCTGACTCGCCCCCCGTTTGGTTCCCGGAATAGGCATTATCGGAGGCCGCCAATCCCGACCACCGCTGCGACAGCGCCGCGTCGCAATGATTCAGACGCGGCGCAAAGCAAGGGTAGGCCCGCAGCTCGGTCACCGGCAGACTGGGCTTTTCCTGGGCCTGCTGTTAGGCCGCCGCCTTGCGCCACGGCACCGAGGCCCGCGACATTTGCCGGCAGTCCGGAGCCCGCGTGCGTCGCGCCGCGGAAGTCGGCAGTAGATGTGATCAATTTTGCACAGCGGTGCATCGATGATGCGCGCATTATCATGGGGGGCTGGGAACCTAAATCCGGAGGCCCTCATGGATGGCTTCATTCGTGTGCCCTATCCGCAGCACTTCGAAGATTTGGTCATCGGCGACTTGCGTAAAATCTATGGGCCGCAGTTTGGCAAAGGCACCGGTGACCGTGAAAAGCTTGGCGACGCTTGGAACCGATTGGATGAGCAATCGCTGAGCCAATTGGCCGACGACTTGGAAGGCGGCGCGCTGTCACGGAAACCGACCGCCTAGGCAAGGCCGTTAATGACGATACAGCAACCGACCTCACTGCCGGCGGCAGGTGAGTCGTCCTATGGTGGCTTGGTGCAACATCCGCTAAAATTGTTCTAACAACTTGGAACAAATCGACGGATGAAGCGTTGGCGGCTACCGTCGACATCGGCCTGCTTGGCAGTCGACGGCTGAGAGACAGGTCAGTGCTCCCGCCAGGAGGGGGAGTATGGCATTGGTCAAGCAGCCTTTGGCGCCCCAGCGCGAGGCGCCGCGATGTGGTGGATGTGGCAAGCCAATGATCGCCCTGACCGCGCTGCCTCGTGTAACGGAACCCGGTCACGTCCGTCTGTTTCAATGTCAGGAGTGTGAGATAATCGATTTTCGGCCGGAGGATTGACCCCTACGGCTCAGGGGACCAAAAGCGGTCAGCGTTGAGTGTTGCTTCGCTCGCCGCGCGGGTCGCCCGCAAAGCCGGGGTGCATTTGCTCGCGGGCTTCTGTTTCGTTGGCGATAGCGAACCAAGCCTTCGCCATACCGAAAAGCGCACGCTGCATCTCCTTATCCGCGGAAGTGCTGTTTGCAAGATCGATGCAGATGCGCGCGAAATCGCGATACTGTTTCGAATCCACAGGAGGGCTCCCCTAACGCGAAGGACTTCTCGCCAGTGTGCCTCCGCGTCGAAGCTGAGATGAATAATGAACCTTGCGGGACGATCTGGCTAACGATCATTTTGGCACTCGCCTAACGCGGCGGCTGCTTTCTAAGCGCACGGCCGCGCCGAGGTCACGGCAACTCCACGGTGATCACCTCTTCACAGTCCCTGCATCGGTAGCTCCGGAGTTCCGGCAGACCGCCGATCTTCGGAGTGACACGGACGAGCGCCATCGTCCCCTCGCATTGCGGGCACTGCCGTACGTCTTTTGGTTCGTCGCTCATGGCAGCGAGGATGCCACAGACCGGCGGTGCTGCGTTGAGCGATATCAAAGTGACGCCGCCGCGAGAAAAGTGCGGTTCGCCGCACTCCTGCGGATTCCGATTTAATCCGGCCGGGTGTTCCGACGTGAAGCCGGCCGGGATTCCGATTTGAAGCCGGCCCCATTCCGAAATAGATCCGGCCACCATTCCTGTTTGAAGCCGGCCACCCTTGCGGTGGTGGCGGTGTTTTTTGCGGGTCAGCGACTCGGGCAACAGGCCCCCTCGATCAACGAGGAGGGCATTGATGCCGGCCAGAAGAGAGCTGACCATGCGGCAATTGCGGCAGATGTTGCGGCTGCGCCCGGCGTAAGCGCGCGGGAAATCGGGCGTACGCTGGGGGAACAAGTGAAGTCAAGAGTAGCGACCAGCAGGCACTGCGCATTTAGAACTCCCTCCAGCCACTATCGAGGTCGCTTCTGTGATCCCCGCAACTAGCCGGGCAACAAGAGAGAATCCATGAAAGACGCACACAATAAAGCGGCGGAACATCACGAATCCGCAGCAAAATCCCATCGCGCTGCCGCCGATGCTCACGGCAAAAATGAACATTCCAAGGGTAAAGAACATTCCACGAAGGCTCAGCAGCAATCAGAAATGGCACGCGATCAGTCGAAGACTGCGCATTCCAAAAGTCAACAGTAGAGCTAGGACTCCTCCACCGGAGAGGCTGGAAGCGGCTGCTCTGGTTGGCCCGTTCTCTGAACAAACAAGAAAAATCTGAATGGTACCGCACGCAGGCGGCGGAGTGTGCCGCCCGTGCGACCCAAGCCGCTGATCCCAGAGTTAAGGCGTTCAACCTGGTCGAAGCCGAACGATGGCTCCGTTTAGCTGAGCTTATTGAAAAACGAGCCGATCACTGAGGCCGCCTCGGTACCTTGCGCCCCGGCCCAACGCTGTGTTTCCGGCGGCGGCACGCTGCCCGCCGGAAAGCAGAAGGGCCAGAAAATTCCACGTCACGGATTTTGGACGATTGGGCGGGGTGGCGTGGCTCTATTGGGCCGAGTGAGCCCGACCCCTCCAATCGTGGATTTGGGGCTCGGCCACTGTCGGCCGACACGAGTGCCATGCCGGAGAAGGCCGATACAGCTGGGGTGAATGAGCGAAGCAGTACGCAACGCCGAGTGTCTCAAAATACGAGTGTTGCCTTGTGTATTTGATCAGGCGTTTCCGTAACGTCTACCCACATTGTTTTTCCATCATCGTTTTTGCTGCACACAAAAAAGACCGTGGTCCCTCCTTTCCCCGCTCTCATGTGGGAGACATAGTCGATGTTCACGTCTACCGTTGGACCATCCGTCAACGTCAGCCTTTTCCAGTTCGCCATCTTGCTCTCCTGTCTTCACATCATTCCCGATCCATTAATTGCGGTCTCGCATATCAGTTGCGGCGGTCATTCAAGTCCCTTCACCCAGTCATCCCAATCGTGCCATGGCCTGTCCGGGAGGCCTAAAGCCCCGTCCAAGAGTTTTTGCACGATGCGTGCGACCTTGACCCGATCACCTAACTCATTTTCCATTAGGAAATGATCCTCAATCATTTTACGCAGATGCTCCTCTGTGAGGAGAACGGTCACCGTAAGTTTTTCTGATATTGGCACGAGCTTCTCTGCCTCACGTCCGAACGATCTCACTGGCCGATCAGCCGCAATGCATTTCGATCGCTGTCGTTGATTGTGAGCTTTCTCTACGGTCTCACACTCAACTCGTTGGTCCCGGCAACTTTGACCAATCGAGGTCCAATTCTTCACACGCAGTACGAATGATGCGAGCATCAAGAATTTGGTGCGGGCCGCCCAGCGGCACCTCTGCCTTGCGGCCTTGACGATGAACCGTCACGTTCGCATGGCCTGTACCGCGCTGCTCCTGGTCCGTGTCGAACCGGCAACCATGCTCCGCGAGCCATTTCCGAAACGTCGCGCTTTCCATCGCCTTGCTCCTATGTCTGGCGGCCCCCGACAAAGACGGTGGGCCTCGTTTGCTCAATATATGCCAATGCTTGAGCGGCACGTGCCTTGATCCCGATCAAGACAGGCGAGCAAATGGTACGAAGTATGGTCAGTTCATGGCCGTCGTTTGCGGCGACGCCCTATTAATGGGGGGGTGCCCGCGTCAAGATGAGTGAATCTATGTCATGGATTTTGGAAGGGGAGAGGCCATGCGGTGGTTTTAGTGAGCCTCGTTGGGCGAACTGTCGTCGAACAGCAGCGGCCCAGATCGCAGCGACGATGTTCGGAAAGCCGTTCGGTCTGAGCCGCAAAACTTGGCTTCTACTCCAGCCAAGCTTTGCAACGATAAGTCAACTCAGCGGTGCGGCATTGATGCAGATCATAAATTCGCTCTGACCCCTGCTGTTGCCGATTTGCGCCAAACGCAAAGGCTTAACGGAAAAAAAGCACGTCACGGATTTTGGACGGTTGGGTGGGGTGCGGTGGCTCTACTGGGCCGTGGAGGTCGATTCGGTTGTGGTGCTCCCCCACAGGGGCGCCGAGAGCGGTGGCCGGTTCGGGCGAAATGGAGGTTGCTTGAGCTGACGGCGCGTTGGTGGCTGTGGTCACCAAAAGCCGATACCCGGGAGCGCGCCGGCACGCTCCCCGACCTTCTCTACATATGCGTCAGCATCTTTGCGACTTGCTCGGGTCGACTTTCGGTACAGCCCAACAGCACCGGCTCGGTATCCTTTCTTCACCTGCTCCACGATATTCGGCGGCACATTCTCGTACGGCTCGAAAGTGATTCCGGATTGCTTCAGCAGCAGATCAATCTTGGCCTCCATTCTCGACAGCGCCGCGATGCGTGTTTTGCAGCACCTTTATGATAAGCGTACAGGTATAAGGACAGAAACTCAAAAGTATGAATAGTTCAACTAGGTTCGTCGTCATTGTTTGCCCCTGTTTGGCATCAGCTACCGTTATCACAAATCGCGTCGGGGAACACGTCGGAACGAAGGTGGGTCGGTGGCGGATATTGCGAGCAAACGGATTGCGTCGCGGCAACGACGCTTGGCCGAATTTGCCGGCGAAGGTACTCCACCAGTCGACATAGCGTGTGAATTATTGTGCGAGGACCATGTCGGCACGTACCCGGTTTTGTTGTTAGATGACGATGTGTCCTTGAAGTTTGATAAGGCGTAGCCCGCCCCCCAGGCCCTAAGAGCGAGATGCGTCCGGGCCGGTGTGATGAGAAACCACCGGGGCCGTGCGGCTCGGAGGCTACAAGTGTCCCCGCCTGGGCCGCTACAGGCTTGCCGTGTTGGTCGAGCGGTTTGGTGCGAGCGCTGAGATGGCGGACGTGTTGGAAGCGGTGTCCGCGTCTTGCCGTGGGTGGCGGCATGAGCACCCTGTGAAGCGGCGCGGCGCCAATGCCGCAGATCACCGGCATGAATGCGCTGCCGCACGCCTTTCGGCCATCGTGTGGAGCGCATGGAATACAAGGGCATCGAGTTACTTTGTGCGAGCGCGGCCGGGTCTCGATCAGTGGGTGTGGACGGTTCTCCCTAAGGACAGGCGTCCCATAACATTAGACTAGCGCCCTGATTTCTCCGTCTTGAAAAATTTGGCCAGCGCGATGCAGCGATCCACCAGCGAGTCCATCCGCGCCGCGATCTCCGAAACGCTGTCCCAATCAGCCTGCACGGCTGCATCATCAGGGGACTTCCCATAGATCCGAGTAAGCTCTCCCTGAATTGTCTTTAAAGCCGTCCTCGATGATCTCATCCAGCGCGGGTTGCGGCGGCCGGACTTGCCGCCTTTCATTGCTGCCGTCAGCCATCGCGGTTTCCGCCCGCGACCCGCGGCGATCCGGCTCGATCCCAAGTCGGCCAACACCGGCCCGCGGTGATCTGACCAGGCGGCAAGAGAACTTTGCACACGCGGCTAAACTTGAGAGCGCGATCTGAATGAATGGCAAGGTCGAAAAGTTCCTCGATTCCTGCGCCCGTGATCCGTGGTTCGCTGCGCACCCTAAGTGCTGCCCGCGATCAAGAGCATGGGCGGCGAGAGCACTGAGGCCTGGCGCACCACCTTCTGGCCGTCCTCGCGCACGCCGAGGACGACGAGCAGCCAGATGGAGGTCGCTTTGCGGTCGAGCCGCACGCGCACCCCACGACACCAGCCTTCACCGGCTCCCCTATTCCAACGCTTCGCCAGGTGCCGCCAGACCAATGGCACAGGTACGGAAGCCATCACGGGCCTCTTCAGCAAAATCTGTCGGGCTGTTCACGACGATAGGGTACTCGAAGAATGGCTTCCCGCTCTTCAATATGATGAGCTTGGCGTTCCTGAGCGATCCTTTCCCAGTCCACCATTACGACCCCCACCACGGTGGTCCGCCTAGAGTTTCCACGCAAGGAGAACGACGTAGGCAATCCCGAACGCACCACCTCACCCCAGGCGACAGCCCACTGAGGCTGACTCCCTAAATCCAAACAATCGAAAGCGGACATGGCTACTACGACTAGGAGACCGCCGTTCACATTTGCCGGACCTAATTACGTGTAGTCCCATCGGCCGGAGAGCACCAACGATGACTCGTCAGAAATGGGCTGTCGCGGTCTTCAGTGAGGCGACGCGCAGCAGCGGGATAGTCGGGCGCCTGCTCCAGTCAGGTCATGAGGAGACCTTCGCATTGATTCGTGTTACCTCCTCGATCATGGAAATTAAACCGCTCGTGCCGCGAGCGATTCTCGTCGGCATCCAGGTTCCGAGCGTCGACGACGTCGCGCACGCCGCGAGCCTCGATGAGCTGGGCCGTCTAGTGAAGACGCTCGGTTACGAGGTCGTCGGCACGATGTCGCAGAAGCGCGACGCGATCGACGGCGGGACGGTGCTCGGCAAGGGGCGGCTTGCGGAACTCGCGGCGATCACCGGCGGGACAGGCGTCGTCGGATCGATGGCAATCCTGCAAAAGTCGAAGGCCCGCGAGCGTTTTGAGGACGCCGACGGGAAGAAGCCGGATGCCCCGCCGACCGAGCCTGATCCGGAGGCGCCGCCGAAGCCGGAGTTCGTGATCGTCGATCACGAGATCTCGCCGAGCCAGGCACGCAACCTCGAGCGTGCAACCGGTGCGCAGGTGCTCGATCGGACTGGCGTGATCATGGAGATCTTCCATCGTCATGCGCACAGCCGGGAGGCGAGGCTGCAGGTGGAGATCGCGCGGTTGAAGTACGTCTCGCCGCGCCTGCGGGAGTCATCGGCAGGGGAGCGGCGGCAGGGCTCCGGCGCGGGCGAGTCCGATCTCGATCTTGATCGCCGCAAGATCCGCGATCGCCTCGCGGAGCTGAAAGAGCAACTGGAGGATATCCAGCGAGACAACGACCAGCGTCGGTCCGCGCGTAGCGATCAGCTACGGGTCGCGCTGGTCGGATACACGAACGCAGGGAAGTCGTCGCTCATGCGTGCGCTCACAGGCAGCGAGGTGCTGGTCGAGGACAAGCTCTTCGCGACGCTCGACACGACGGTGCGCACACTGAAGCCGGAGACGAAGCCGCGCGTGCTCGTCTCGGACACGGTCGGGTTCATCAAGAAGCTGCCGCACGATCTCGTCGCGTCGTTCCGATCCACGCTTGCCGAGGCACTCGAGGCGTCGCTGCTGCTGTTCGTCGTCGACGCGTCCGATCCGACCTACGAATCGCAGCTCGAGGTGAGCCGCAACGTGCTGCGCGAGATCGGCGCGGAGATTGTCCCGTCGCGCCTGCTCCTCAACAAGATCGATCGCGTGAGCGAGGCTGATCGCGCCGCCCTGCGCGCGAAGTACCCCGACGCAATCCTCCTCTCCGCGAAGTCACCCGCGGACGTGGCCGCGCTGCGCGAGACGATCATCGCGTTCTTCGAAGCTGCAATGGTGGAGGACCAGATCGTGCTGCCGTACGCGAAGCAGGGGCTGCTCGGCGATGTGTACGAGAACGCGCGCGTGCTCTCCGAGGACTACGACACCACCGGCCGGATCATGAAGGTGCGCGGCCTGCCCGGCGCCATCGCGCGCCTGCGAAGAACCCTCGCCGCTTCGTGAGCTGATCGCCGGCTGATCGGCTACGGCTCCTGCCTGAAGAGGCCAGGATGCCACCATCAGCCCGCAGATTCACTCCGCCGCCCGGATCATCGGGATCGTCGGCCGCCAATTCCAATCAGCCGCGGCCAGGTCCCGGCTGCCGACCGATACCGTCCAGGCTGAGCACTCGGCGCAGCGGATTTCGATGCCATCCGGTGGCTTAAATATCGTGTGGGCGGCGGCACCGCAGTGGGGGCAGGCGAATGGCGATCGCCTCGAGATCCTTGTCTGCTACGGCGCCTATTGCCGGCGCGGTAACGGCAGTGCGACCCGGTCGGACTAACGCTTAATGCCTCCCGCCAGCCGCGCTCGCTCCCATAGCTAATCGAATCCAGCAGAACGTGAAGCTGATCGCCTCACCGAGGACGATATCGCGCAAGCGAGTCTCGGCGGCACTCGTGGTTCCAATGACCTGCAGGCAGCGAAGATGACGCGACGCCAAAAGCTAGATATGCCTCCCGAGGGCGGCTACGATCCGGGCCATACTGTTTAGCAGGCGACGCCTCCTATCCCAGGCCCGCCCGTCACCACGGTCTCAAAAAAAGCGGTGACTGCTCTAGCGATCGGGCCCTCGCCGCACCGATCTCTTTAGATGCGACTATCAAGGAGTCAGCCATGCAAGATGGCACGAGAATGACTATGAACTCGCGGCAGCGCGGACGCGGGGCGCCGCTTTCTGCTCGCTCGAAGCAGTGGAGCCCGGGCTCCCAGGGGCAACTCGGGGCTTTATCGGTAGTAGACCCTCGCGCTGCAATTTCGAGCTTGCGGGCGCGACGGATAGCCTCCGCCTTCTCCCGGGCTCTCTTTTCGGACGGTTTCTCGCAGTGGCGACGGAGCTTCGCGAAAAACGCCTTCGCGCTGCATCTTCTTCTTGAGCACCTTGAGGGCCTGATCGACATTGTTGTCGCGGACGAGAACTGCACGTGTTGTTCCCGCTTAAGCCGGCGGTGCAGGACCCGACGGCAGCAGGGACGCATACCAACGCATCCAGGCTGTCATTTGAGGGAAAACCGGCTTGCCGCTGCATGGCTACATGGCGCTGCGGGAACTCAAAAACAACAGGAAGATCAAACTAAATGCGGAGAAAACCTCAGGTCGGCGAGAGTGCCGCGCAGCAGGGATCTGTTGGTCGACAAATCCCGTCTCCGACATCAGCGCGACTTCGTCAGCACCGGTGCATCACGGACCCGCATGACCAGCCGATGTGACCTCGTGTGCGATTACCTTGAAGCTCGCAAGCGTGCACGGGCCGAATGAGGTCACGATCGCTACATCGGTGGCGTCGCGCCCGCGTGCCATCAAGATGCGGCCGATGCGCGGCCTGTTGTGGCGGGCATCGAACGTGTACCAGCGGCTGCCGAGATAGGCTTCGAACCAAGCGCTGAAATCCATAGGCGAATCGTCGACCGGCACGCCGATGTCGCCGAGATAGCCGGTGCAGTAGCGCGCCGGAACGTTCATACAGCGGCAAAGCGTGATGGCGAGGTGGGCAAAGTCCCGACACACGCCGCGCCGCTCGGTGTGAGCGTCCCACGCTGTCTTGGTCGGGCTGGCGTGCTCATAACCGAACGTGATGCGATCGTGGACATAATTGCAGATCGCCGTCACTAACGGCCAACCCTTCGGAACCTGCCCGAACAGAGACCACGCCGTATTTGAGAGCCGATCGGTCTCGCAGTAGCGGCTACCTAGCAGGTAGACCAGCACATCTACCGGCAAGTCTTCTAGCGCGTGCTGGTTCGCCTGGGGAGCCGTCGCGTCAGGCTCGCCTTTGTCCTGCACGAGGAAGTCCGTCGACAGCGTCAGCCGGCCCGTGGGGGCGCGGATCACGTGACAGAAATTACCGAAGCCATCGTGATAGGTGTTGGCTGGGATGGGCGGATCGAGCCGCATGCGATCCCAGGTCAGCAGATCGGGAATGCGTGAGGGATGGACGCTCAGTGTCAAGATCATTGGCGTCGGCTGCGGACAGTCATAGGAAATCTCGTAACCCGCACGAATCTTCATGAACCGGTCCTCGGCCACGGGCGCGTCCCTGCCGGACGTCCCTCAAGAAGGTGAGGACTAAACAGTTCCGCCCTTCGTCCGCAAGCGACCGACCAGACGCCGGCCGCGGTCATCCTCGCCGACGCCGAAACCTACGCAGGCGCCTCAGACCCCGACCTGCACGCCCGCGTTGCCGGTGGCAGCGGCTACGCAGTCACGGGGGTCTGCGTAATTCTTCGGGTTTGGCGTGCAGAGGGCGGTCTCTCCGTCAAGACCCACGAGATCGGCTACAATGTCGGCACTCAACCGTGGAGACCAACATGGCATTTTGGAAGCGACTTACAGAAGTGGACGGCGGGACCGTAGACGTGAATCTCGATCAAGTGGCGTACCTCAGGCGTACGGGAAGTGTGTCTAGGATTTATTTTGGCGGCGGTGAAACCGATCAGGGCCGATCTTTGACGGTAGCTGTAAAAGAAACGCCGGACGACATTTTAGACCCGCGGAAATTCTCATCGCAGCCAATGGGTTTCGGCTGATGGTATTCTACCGGCCATGATGCCGATTGAACCGCCCGTCTCGCCGCTCTTTCCTTGTTGGTGTATTCTTTGCTCTCCCGAAGGGGGATCAGATGGCGGTCTCTTGTACTGTATTCGTTGGCCACCCATCGACGGACGGCTCTCGCGGCGTTTTTGAGTTCGCGGAGATGCCCCGCGTTGGGGAGTCAATTATGTTGTCGGGCGTCGGCCTTGAGGCTCCGGCCAACCACACCGTTCATGAGGTGGTGCACATTCCTGGTCGGGACGGTAGCCAACCGTCCGTAGCGTTGATCGTAGTTGCGGAGGGGCATCCCGCGCCCCAGTGGGCGAGCCGCGAGCCGGGATTGGCAGCAGCGGCAGGCATGCGGCGGGACCGTCGGGACGGTGGGTGAGCGTGAGCCGGTCCCGGCCCGTGTTTCCTCCCATCGCAGCTATCGGGAATGGACATGTCGCGACCGGGCCGGG
Organism: uncultured Alphaproteobacteria bacterium; assembly: GCA_963807015.1. Classification (GTDB taxonomy): domain Bacteria; phylum Pseudomonadota; class Alphaproteobacteria; order Rhizobiales; family Xanthobacteraceae; genus JAJPKK01. Next base: position 47,749 of record CAWEAS010000002.1, read on the forward strand.
CTGCCGTTCTCAACCAAGAAGATCTTCAGCGTCGAGATCAACTCTGACATAGTCGTCGCTTACGCACCGATCGAGGCCAGCCGGCCTTCTGGCCACATCCAACATGGTGCGATTGATCAACATGGTGCGATTGATTTGTCGAACGCCATTGCGCTTTAACGATCGACACCCCACACTGTTACAGGCAAGTAGCGCTTGTCTGAGAGCTGCCCAAAAAACGGGGACGTACCGAAATCTCCGCTCTCTGCAGTGGCAGCGGTGGTGCCATCGGCTGGCCCGGTAATACTCAAAAAAATAGCGGTCGTGGTGAGGATGCAATCGGCATCCGCATTCCGCGCGCCCGCGCACCGATTGCGGTGTGCGTCCCTCTCATTCTCAAGGTGAAAGTCATGGAAGTACCTGCAATCCTGCAAGGCGATTCTCTCACTCGTCTTTTGCAAGGCGCGGCCGTTGGTGCTGTCGCAGCGATGATCGTCGGCTTCGGCTGGGGCGGATGGACATTTGGAAGCACCGCCGAAAAGGTTGCAAAAGAGCGGGCCGAGTTGGCCGTGGTTGCGGTTCTTGCACCGATCTGCGTCGAACAATTTCGCCAGGCGGCCAACGCATCCGCAAATCTCACCGAGCTGAACAAAATCAGCTACGCGTGGGATCGCGGGCCGTTCATCGAGAAAGGCGGCTGGGCAACAATGCCCGGCAGCGAAAAGGCCGATTCGGCAGTTGCGAAAGCTTGCGCTGATAGGCTCGGTAGCCTGAAAGCAGCAGACCTGCGGTGATGCGCGTCGACGATTACTTCGCGCGCGCTGATACCAATTAACCTCGCCGACTTCCTGGCCGCACACGCTGCGGCTGGGTGCGCGAGACAAATCAAATCGCCTATCAAAAGTTTAAGGGAGGCACCAATGAAGTTCCGTCCACTCCACGATCGAGTTGTCGTCGAGCGCATCAATGCCGAGGACAAGACCGCTGGCGGCATAATCATCCCCGATACTGCCAAGGAAAAACCAAGTCAGGGAGAGGTCATCGCGGTCGGGCCCGGCGGGCGCGACGAAGCCGGGCGGATCATTCCGATCGACCTCAAAGTCGGTGACCGGGTGCTGTTCGGCAAGTGGTCGGGCACCGAGGTCAAGATCGACGGCGCCGAACTCCTCATCATGAAGGAGAGCGATATCATGGGGGTACTGATCGAGACCGGCGCCAAGAGAAAGGCCGCGTAACGCTTTCCAAGAGTTTCAACGTCATTGTGAGTGCGGCGGAAAAATGTCGCACGCGAAAGATGACCAATAGGAGTTACCAAAATGTCTGCCAAAGAAGTTAGATTTTCGGTCGATGCGCGCGACAGGATGCTGCACGGGATCGAGACGCTCGCCCACGCAGTGCGCGTGACCCTCGGTCCCAAGGGCCGCAACGTAGTGCTCGACAAGTCGTATGGTGCGCCACGCATTACCAAGGACGGCGTGACGGTCGCGAAAGAGATCGAGCTTGAGGACAAGTTCGAGAACATGGGCGCCCAGATGGTCCGCGAGGTCGCGAGCAAGACCTCCGATCTCGCCGGCGACGGCACCACCACGGCGACCGTGCTCGCCCACGCGATCGTGCGGGAAGGCGCCAAGGCGGTGGCTGCCGGCATGAACCCGATGGATTTGAAACGTGGCGTCGATCTCGCCGTCGAAGCGGTGGTGAAGGACCTTCAGGCCAATTCCAAGAGAGTCACTTCGAACGACGAGATCGCTCAGGTCGGCACCATTTCGGCGAATGGCGACGCCGAGATCGGCCGCTTCCTCGCCGAGGCCATGAAAAAGGTCGGCAACGAGGGCGTCATCACCGTTGAGGAAGCAAAGTCGCTTGAGACCGAGTTGGACGTGGTCGAGGGCATGCAGTTTGACCGCGGCTATGTCTCGCCCTACTTCGTCACCAATGCCGACAAGATGCGGGTCGAAATGGATGATGCCTACATCCTGATCTCTGAAAAGAAACTGTCGGGCCTCCAGGAACTGCTGCCTCTTCTCGAAGCGGTAGTACAGACCGGCAAGCCGCTGGTGATCGTCGCCGAGGATGTTGAGGGCGAGGCACTCGCCACGCTCGTTGTCAACAAACTGCGCGGCGGCCTCAAGGTCGCCGCAGTCAAGGCCCCGGGATTCGGCGACCGTCGCAAGGCCATGCTGCAGGACATCGCGATCCTGACCGGCGGCCAGGCGATCTCGGAAGACCTCGGCATCAAACTCGAGAACGTTACCGTCGCCATGCTTGGCAAGGCCAAGAAGGTGATCATCGAGAAAGAGAACACCACGATCGTCAACGGTGCCGGCAAGAAGGCCGACATCGAGGCCCGAATTGCCCAGATCAAGGCGCAGATCGAGGAGACCACCTCGGACTACGACCGTGAGAAGCTCCAGGAGCGTCTCGCGAAGCTCGCAGGCGGCGTCGCGGTGATCCGCGTCGGCGGCGCGACCGAAGTCGAGGTGAAGGAGCGCAAGGATCGCGTCGATGACGCGATGCATGCGACCCGCGCCGCGGTCGAGGAAGGCGTGCTGCCGGGTGGCGGCGTCGCGCTGCTCCGCTCGATCAAGGCGATCGAGAAGATCCGCGTCGCCAATGACGACCAGAAGACCGGCGTCGACATCGTCCGCAAGGCGCTGTCCTGGCCGGCGCGCCAGATTGCCGTCAATTCGGGCGAGGACGGTGCGGTCGTGGTCGGCAAGATCCTCGACAAGGATCAATACAATTACGGCTACGACGCCCAGAACTGCGAATACGGCAATCTCCTCAGCAAGGGCATCATCGACCCGACCAAGGTCGTCCGCTGCGCGCTGCAGGGCGCGGCGTCGATTGCAGGCCTGCTCATCACCACCGAGGCCATGGTGGCCGAAATGCCGAGGAAGCAAGCGGCGGCGCCTGCCATGCCGCCCGGCGGGGGCATGGATTTCTAGCCTCCTGTGCGACGGACGATGGCGTTGCCGATAACTACCGTATTTAGGGCGTCGACAACGTCCCTCGTTATAATCGTATATCGGTTTGCGGGAACGTCAGTCGAAGCGGTCGAGACAACCAAATGGTGACGCCATGAGCGGGATCGTCATTCTCGAGATTATCGGCATCGCGGTGCTCATTTATCTCTTCGTATCGCTTCGCGTGCTGCGGCAATACGAGCGCGGCGTCGTATTTTTTCTCGGAAGATTCGAAGGGGTGCGCGGACCGGGCCTCACGATCGTTTTCGTTCCGATTCAGCAGATGACACGGGTTTCCTTACGCACCGTCACGATGCAGATTCCATCGCAAAAAATCATCACCAAGGACAACGTATCGATCGATATTGCCGCGGTCGCCTACTATCACATCTCCAATCCGGAAAATGCCGTCATTGTGATCGAAAATGTTTATAATGCGATCAACCAGATAAGCCAGACCACGGTGCGCAACGTCGTCGGGCGATTCAGCCTCGATCAGCTTCTCTCGGACACAGCGAGCATCAACCTGCAAATCAAGAACGTCATCGATGGTCACACCGAGCCTTGGGGCACCCAGGTAACGGCAGTCGAGATCAAGGACATCATACTGCCCGACAACATGCAGCGGGCAATGGCAAAAGAAGCTGAGGCCGAGCGCGAACGACGCGCGAAGATTGTCGCCGCCGAAGGGGAATATCAGGCCGCTGTGAAGCTCGGTCAAGCGGCTGACATCATCACGCAGCATCCCGTGGCACTTCAGCTACGCACGCTCCAGACGATGGCGGAAATCTCCGTTGAAAAGAATTCGACTATTATTTTCCCGGCCCAATTCATGACAACGGTGCAGGACGCCGTCCGGTTGTTGGTGCAGGATTCAGCGTCGAAATAGCGCGCTGCCAAGCGGGGAGCACGGCGAATCGCCGTCGCAATTGACGCTGCGCACTCCGGCTCAATCGCCCGCGGGACTCGACTGCCCGCAGAACCGAGGTTACGATGCCAAATGTAGATGCGAACATAATAAGCTTTCAGTGCCCAAAATGCGGGTGCGATCTTCAACAGACGATTGGATTTTTGAAAAGTAATAAACGACTAGTCTGCGACGGTTGCGGAATAAGCATCAGCTTCGACACCGCTAAACTTGCAGAGGCCACTGGGATTTTTCAAGAAGCAATTGAGAGCCTGCCTAACGAGATCACGATCAAGTTTTTTCGCTAATCTGCTTCTCCGCGCCGGAGGGCGCCAGAGATCGTCAGTCTATTACAATCGATCTTATCATCCCCATATGTAAACTGTTCGACGGAACTCGGACCTATGGAGGTGATCGCGTGAATTATTATTTCGTTCCTTACTACGTCAACATCGTGCAATCTGATATTCGCGGGATCAAGTGCGGCTGGTACTCGATGGACGAGTGGGGCAAGCTGGGTTCCGGGCCGTTTCCGAGCGCGATCGAATGCCTCGGGACAGGCTCACAAGTAAAGAATGGGCCCACGCCGAAGTGGTTGCAGTGACCGTTTCGCAGTCCAATCGGCTTCGGCCTGCGCGTTCTCCGGGAGTGCGGGCCCGCCCTGCTGTTTTAGAAATCGTTGTCGTGCAAATACTGGAGAGGAAGCCGCCGTCGCCGGCCGCCGGTCTAGGACGGTCAATCCCCTGGCTCAATTTCCGCCGATCGACCGGCAGGCCTGCTGCTGGCGGATTCGGCCGACCATCCCGAATGCGAGATTAGGCTTCCAACGATCATTCGCGGAACGATCGGCGCGCCGACAATGTGGAGATTGAAGACCTCTTCGGCCTTAATCGCCGGCAGATACGGTGGGCGAGACGCCCCAATGATCCCAAAGACGGTCGCGCCGCTGAAACCATGATCGAAGCCGAGCGAGCTAACAGTTTTTCTTTCCGCCGGCCACTCATAACGCGGTGCAGCGCCATTTGTTGGATGGTCGTCTGAATTGACGGAGATCAATGCTGGGCGGGGCGGCCCAAAGCCAGATAGTGTCATGGATTGGCACCCGATATCGAACGCTCCGTTCGACCGCGAGCTTGAACTTGCGGTGATCGATGCCGCCGGGACACATGCTCTCGTATCTCCATGCCGCCGCACTCTCGGCGGATGGACCAACGCGGAGACCAAGCAGTCGATAGATGTGCGTCCGACACACTGGCGGGAATGGACTACGACAACCTAAGCGTTCGCGCAGTCCGCATCCGCCTTCTTCGACGCAGCCAACCTCACCGCGCCGTGGAGCTATTCTTCCGTTGGTTGCGAAGGCCGATCTTTTGTCTCTTCTTCCACCAGCAGCTTCAGGATGCGTTGGCGTTCCAATTCGTCAGTCGTCCTCGCTAACAATTTCCGATAGTGAATGAGATTCTGGATGTGAACAAATCTTTCCATGGCCGTGCTTCCTTCTTGGTCGCACGGGCGAGAGCGTATTTATCTCTCAGTCGCCGGCGCCCGGGGGTAGCTGCCGACAATGGACGTGACGATACACCGGATTTGGACAATGTGATCGTGAAAAGGGGCCGACGAAATCAATCCGTCGGCGACCGGTTCTCCGATCCGCCGGCCGTCAATTATGCAGAATGCCTCGCCGCGGTGCCGCAATCGCCGCTTCGAAAAGGACCGAAGTCCAAATCATTCGGGCCGCAGAGACCAAGCTAACGGGAGATCTCGGCCGAAGGCCATGTGCCCATTGCTTTCGCGACCAATGTGCCGTTCTCATCTAGCACAGAGACGGTGACCCTTTGCGACTTGCGAGCGAGTTCGTTGGCGACAGTGGCGGCGTGAAGTTCAGCTTCTTCCAGCGTGGAGAACTCTTCGCCGATATCTTCAGTCACGCTGAGGCCGTTGAAGTCGGCTCGAAAGAAATAGCGGGGCATCCCGGATTTTCGAGCATGTGCGCGAGGCGAGAAAACCTGCTCGGCTGTTGGGGCCGGACTTTCGACCACAAGGGCGCGAGCGAAATATCTACCCGCAGCGGCGCGGAGACCTTCGGCCGCATGAGGGTCGCTCATCGCCCGAGCCATTTGCAGGCACAATTCGGCTTGCGAACGCAAGTAGCCGGCCCCTTCCATGGGCGCTCCTTCGCGGACGTGTAGGTGAAGCGCCCAGACGAGCAAGCTAGTGCTCGGGTGTCATTGGCCGTGTTTTGCGAGCGATCCTAGGCAGGGGCGACGTCATCCGCCTCTTTTGCCTCACTACCATAACTACGCAGGCACCGTCGGGTTCCCCACGTGCCCGGGAATTTCTTTAAGTTGAGCGATCAGTCGGGATCGATGCGGCCGTGCAGCCGATCGGAGTAGCCGCCGCTATTTCGGCCGGCAACGCGGCGAGATCGATTGGCTCGACAAGGCACCCGCTTCGCACGCGATTAGCTCGATCGGGATATCCAACTCGGGTAGCGGTTTGCGGATTACGAAGACGCGGGAACTCGCGCATGGGGCATACCGGCATGCAAATGTGAGCTTGGTGACGACAGCATCAACCGGCACGATGGTGACCAGCCGCATCGAGGACTTGCACGAAGGACACCGCACCGAGCCATATTGATAGAACATCGCCGTCCGCGCCTCGCCTAACTGCGGGTCGGACAATCACCTGCTCGCAATAGCCTACTTTGATCGCGTAGCTCTGCCTGCGGCGGCAGCGCTGGAATACTGGGCCTGTCGCGGTCAGACCCATCTCGCGATTCGAGTTGCAAAGCTCTGACCTCTTCAAATGTTTATTCGCGCCGCCGGCTCTTTGCTGCATTGCACTGCAACATAAAAGACTTATGTGCGGTTGGCGCCGTTGTGGGCCAAGTTCGCCGCAAAGCGGCGACGATCCGACGATCGTGGTGGGTCACTCGCCGGATTACATTCGTGCCCCAAGGAGAGTACCATGAGCGGAAACCCTCAATTTCAAGCGCCGAACCCTGCTGACGTGCGACCGCTTTTCGGTGATGTCTTAGAAAAGACCGCCGCACAGACGAAAGACGATCTTGAACGGATGGGCGCTGTTGCCGGCGAAGCAACCAACCAGATGAAGGACGTCTATTCGACGACCTTCAAGGGTGTTCAGGAGTACAGCACCAAGGCTCTTGAATTTACCAACCTCAATATCAACGCTGCGGTTGAGCACGCCAAGAAATTGTCGAGCGTGAAGTCGCCGGCGGAATTTTTTGCCCTAACCAGCGAGCATCTGCGCCAGCAGTTCGAAACGCTCTCGCGACAGGCTCAGGAACTCGCGGCAATCGCTCAGAGGATGACAGTTGCGACGACAGAATCGATCAAGACCGGCATCCAAAGAAAGATCTGACCCCCGTTTTTGGATTTCATCCGAAGCCCGGCCGGGTTTCAAAGTCCAGCCGGCTTGAAGCCGTTATTGGTATGCGTTTGGTAACGGCCGTTCCTCTGAATGGCCGGCTGCCACTGCATCGGAGCGCTTATCGATCAAGCCACGGACAGTAAACCGGCGGCCGGTCTTTCGCGGGACAGCGGACGCGAAGAGGTAGAAGCGAGACGCGCCGTGCCAGCAGATAAAGAAATCCGCCGATTCGTCGAGCCCTCGCATGTAGAATGCCGCGTGCACGTCATGCGTTACAAGCATCGTGCCACTTGGATCGCGAAGGCAAAGGACGGCGATCCCCATGCGGGCCTCTGCATGTCGGCAATCTCGAGATGGTTGAACGTGATGCTGACGGAATACCCAGCTTGCGCGTGTTGCGATGCGGTCTTTACCGATAGCGAGTTTCCGCGCGCCTTTCTTGTGCTTGTCCCCGTCGAGCAAGATCCCAAACACGTTGAAGTAATGATTGACGGGGTGTGTCGGTACTGCAGCAAGAACGACGACCAATGGCTCGTAGATCAGGGCATCGATCGCGAAGGGCTTTCCGCTGCGTTGAGGCAAGCCAACGATCAAGTCCATTGAACAGGTGCGCCTCACGTCGAGGTGTCCTCGGATCAACATTGCCGAAAGACGCCACTACGCCAATCACAGGATAGCGGCCGCCTCCGAGGCTGATGGCATTACCTCTATAGTTTATCGATCGCCTCAAGAAGAACGTCGATCGTCGGCGGACCGGCGTACTGAGCAGGCTTAAATTCAGAGGGAAAAATTTCATTGGCGGCCATTATGGCGGTCCTATCGACCGATTCGTTTTCACCTCGTAGCTCGCGAGTGCGCTTGGCAAGTTACTTCATCAGCGCGACCCCAGGGGCTTGAAGCAACCCGAACTTTCTCACGAACAAACTTCCGATTTCGTCTTTTGTCATGACGTGCGCCTTCCGCGAACCGGTGGCTTGATGGGCGCATTCAACAGATGGGCGAGTATCTGATCCGCTCTCACCATCAATCTTCGCGCCCTTCGGGCTCTTTGGGTGGGTCTTTATCGGCAGCTTTCTTGAGTGTCGTTTTCAACGCCTTGGTCCGCTGCTCGGTTTTGACCTCGCGTCCTGCCTCGCGTTTTGATTTTTTGAACTCGTCAGACTTTGGGCTCGGCTTCCGTGTCATGGCGGGAAGCATACCACAACTGGACGGTGGCTTGACTGCCCCATGATCGTCCGCAAGGACGGCGACGAGGTGCGTCTGTTCACGCGCAACGGCCATGATTGGACCGGTCGGTTCCCAGCGATCGCCGCCGCTGCGGAGCGACTCAAAGCCGATAGCTTCACGATTGACGGCGAGGCAGCCGTGATCGGCCCTGATGGGCTGTCGCGCTTCGATGAACTGCGCCATGGAAACAGCGTGGCAGTACTCTACGCCTTCGATCTCATCGAGCTTGATGGAGCAGATCTCCGAGCACATCCATTGCTTGAGCGGAAGGATGCGCTTGCCCGCCTGCTCCGTGGAAGAAACTCGGCGATCCTGCTCAACGAGCACATCGCTGAGCCGGGCCCCGTGGTCTTTGCTCATGCTTGTAAGCTCGGCGCGGAGGGAATCGTCTCCAAGCGTATCGACTCGCCCTACCGCTCCGGGCGGCATCCAGCCTGGATCAAGGTCCGCAATCCGGCGAGCCTCGCAGTGCAGAGAGAGCGCAGCGAGAACTGGAACCCGCCAAGAAGCAGCCGCAGACAAGCTGACCGTCCATTGGACTGATGAGCCTGCAGGCGTCAGCCAGTTGTCCGGGTCACAAGAGCGCCATGAGCCGCGATTCCTGTGGCGTGCCTCTTGCGGGCAAACAAGCTACCAGAAGAACCGGCGGCGATCCCGACTGTGGAACCGCGCTGAGGGTGCCGCGGGCTTGCTTGATCTGTGCTCTAGCGGGGTTCCTCAGGCGGCGCCGCTGTTGTGCCTTCGTTCAACCTGCTCGCGAGCAATAGCCACCCGTTGGCCGCGGCAATGAGGCGCCGACGATTCTCTGGATCGTGTTCGGCCTGCGCGAGTTTCTGTTTGGCGATCGCGCGGCACTGAGCATATGTGAACATCGCAGAATCCCCCTCATTTTGCAAAAAAAGCATCTCGTCGGGACCGCTGAAATGGTCCCGATTGCGATCGTCATTTGAGGGGACGCCGCGATACTGCGCGTTCCCCATCACCGCGCCGCCCCGGCAAATCGCCCGCGCCCCCCTCCGGCTTGTCGTACAAGACCACATTCAGCAACGCGTTATGTACTTTTAAATGCCCATTGTAGTCGATGTATCCCAATCTGCGGAATTTGTTCATGAAGAAACTCACGCGCGCTCGTGTCGTGCCGATCATTTCTGCCAGCGTTTCCTGACTGATCTTTCCCACGATCGGCTCGGGCCTCGCTTCCTTGCCGAAATTGGCAAGGAGCAGGAGCAACCGAGCAAGACGCTTTTCGCTGGAGTTGAACAGTTGATCGACAAGGTCCTCTTCAATTCGACTGTTGCGTGCCAACAAATACGCCATGAACATTTCGGAAAAGTCAGGTTCGCTGTGGATTGTCGTAATCATCATTTCTTTCGCCAGACGCGTGATGATGCACTCTTCCATTGCCGTGGTCGTTGCGACGCGCAGTGCATGACCATTCAGGCATCCTTCGCCAAAGAAATGGCCCGGCCCCAAAATGGCAATGACGGCTTCCTTTCCTTGTTCGGAAACCACCGTAAGTTTGAGTTTTCCCTTTTGAATGTAAAACACCGCGTCAGCGACCTCGCCTTGCGAGAAGACAACTTGACCCTTCTGATATTTAGCAATGGTCTTTCCGTCCCCCACTTTGGCGAGGAATTGCCTGGGCTCAAATGACCGCTTGCGTCTCGCCACAGGTTGGCGCTTTGGCGTATTCGCGCCAACGCGCCGCTTCCGACGCCGGATCACCAGCGTCTACCCCACCCCCAGCCGCCACCGAAGCGACCACCACCGCGCACGAGTTTTACGATGAGAAGGAGGAGGAGCGCACCAATCGTTGCGTTGATGATGGCGGCGACGATGCCCGTACCAAGATGAATGCCGATTTGGGGCATCAGCCATTCCCCGATGAATGCGCCTATGATGCCTATGATGAGATCACCAACGATCCCGAATCCGGTGCCTCGCACGATTTGGCCTGCCAGCCATCCTGCGACGATACCTACTATCAATATGACAAGGAGACTTTCTCCCGACATGTTCATGTTGCGAACTCCATCAACCGGCCTGACGAACCCTGCGTTGGGTTGCTTGACCAAAGCCGGATGGGGTGATGCATCTTTGTGCGGCAATGGCGCAACGCGCTCGGTTGGCGCCTCGGAAGACTAACACTGTCTTTGTTTGAAAACAGATCAAAATTGATCAGACTCCGCACTGACCGGGGTCTATTTTTGCTGTCGTTGGGGGGAGGCGAATTTTCGCGTTCGCCGCCGGAGTGAACCTTATCCCCATCCCGGATGCTTAGAACGTTCGGGTGATAAGACCGGCGCTGCGGGTATGCGGAGGCTCACATGGAACTCAACAACTTCCGCAAGCAATTCACTGACGTTCAAGACGCGTGCACGCTCGCCCAGGCCATCGTGGACACTGTTCGCGAGCCTGTTTTGGTATTCGATAAAGACCTGCGCGTGATAGCGGCGAGCCGTTCGTTTTACTCATTCTTCAAAGTCATGCCGGAAGAAACCCAGGGCAGACTCCTTTCGGAACTGGGAAACGGCCAATGGGATATCCCAAAACTGAAATTGCTGTTGGAGAAGATAGTCCCGGAGCATGGTGTGATGGAGGACTACGAGGTCGACCATGAATTTCCGCTCGTGGGGCGCCGCATCATGAGATTGAACGCGAGACAGGTGTTCTATGACGGAGGCGCTGAAACGAATATCTTGCTCGGGATTGAGGACATCACACAGCAACGCGCTTTGGAACACAGCATAGAGAAGCTTTTAAACGAGAAGGTGGTGCTGCTCGAGGAAATGCAGCATCGTGTCGCGAACAGCCTGCAAATAATTGCGAGCATCATTCTGATGAAGGCGCGGAGGGTGCAATCGGAGGAAACGCGGCTCCATCTGGAAGATGCCCATTCGCGGGTCATATCCATAGCAGCCGTGCAGCAATACCTTCACGCGTCGGGCGCCCTGGGGTCCGTGGAAATGGCGCCGTATCTGTCAAAGCTATGTGGGGTTCTTTCAACGGCAATGATCGGTGACATTCGTCCGATATCGCTGACGGTATGCTGCGACGGTGGAAGCACCCCTCCTCGTCAGGCTGAGTGCCTCGGATTGATCGTTACCGAGCTTGTCATGAACGCCCTCAAGCATGCGTTCCCCCATGACAAGAGTGGTGCGGAGATAACAGTCAGGTATGATACGGCGAGGTCGGATTGGAGACTTTCGGTTACCGACAACGGCGTAGGCGGCTCGGACGGCGTCTTTGCTCCGAAGAAAAATGGGCTGGGTACGAGTATCGTCAAAGCACTGGCTCAGCAGTTCGGGGCACAGGTAGAAACACTGGCTAGGCCAACCGGAACGACAGTGTCGGTGACTCACGCGACCTTTTTGCCGAACAGCGTGCCCGCGTGAAAGGACGCGTTCTCGCGCGATGCGTAAAAATCGTTCGCGGACGAGACGCTCTTGGCGCGCGACGACCCGGAGGCGCGCGCTAAATCGACCTAGCCGGCCATTTATTGGAAATGCTTCTCGTCCGAACGCGACCCGAGGGGGACGGCTTCACGTCATGCATCTTCGGAAAGGATGCTGCGGCTTCCCGGTAAAATTATAGGGAACCAAACAGCTGTTGGCGCGTTGAAGTGCGCCCCACCCCCCCTGAGCATGCAAAAAGCCTCGGCTTTGTAGTTGCTCGGCCAGCGGCGGACGGCGGCACGGGGGACCCAATGCAACTCGACCACGCTATCCACACTGCGGTTGCTCGCGCGCATCTGCGCTCGGCTACGAGCGCAACAGACGAAGCGCTAGTCGGACGTATTTCCGCCGGTGAGAGGCTGGCAATGCAGGTCCTGTTCGCGCGCCATAATCTGAAGGTCTACCGGTTCGCCCTCCGCCACGTCCGAAACCAGGCGGTCGCAGAGGATATCGTCAGTGCCACGTTTATCGAGGTCTGGCGTCATGCCGGGAGCTTTAGAGCACAATCCTCGGCTTCAACGTGGCTTTTGGCGATCGCACGATTCAAGGCGCTCTCGGAACTCAGGCGTCGGCAGGAGCACGACCTGGATGGCGAAGAGGTAGCTGCCGTCGAGGACCCGTCCGACAATCCCGAGGTTGCCTTCCAAAAGAAAGACAGCAGCGCAATTCTGCGAACATGCGTAACCACGCTGCTTTCCCCGAAACACCGCGAAATCATCGACCTCATCTACTACCACGAAAAGTCCGTGGAGCAGGTGGCCAAGATCGTACGAATACCCGCGAGCTCAGTTAAAACGCGTGCGTTCTACGCCCGCAAGCAACTATCGCAGCTCCTCGCAGAGAGGGGAATCAATAGAAGTTGATTTTCCCTTCGGCCGCGGTCACCCCCGCATTGGGACCTGCGAACGAAAGCACCGACTGAACGATGGTCCAAGAGGCGGCCTGCGGCCATAGCGGCAACGCATTGCGATAGACCTTTGATCGCGAGCTTCCAGGAGATATCTCGATGACAAGCCATATGCCGAAGGTACCACCCGCCAATCGCAGCAAGAAAGGGACCGGCGCAGATCCCGAGGTTCGCCAAGATACCTCGATCAAGCATCGGCAGCCCGAGAATATCGCCGAGCAGGGCGAGACTGCCAACATCAAACAAAACACCACCAACAAGGGCTACTTCCACGGTCGTCGAATGAAATGACAAGGACGGCCCTGGCGACACGGTGTGAAGGCCGCCACATTGCACCTTGGTGCTCGGAAACTCTGAACCGCGAGCGGGCGACGTTTGACATTTATTAATCGACGCAAGGCCGTGGCGTTCCAAAAATTGAGTATGAACGAAGACGCCTGCATCTGTCCCGTTTGCGCGGAGCCAATGGAGCTTCTGACTACCATCAGGCCTGCCTTCGATGACGACCTGAGAGTGCTCATGGCAAGTGAGAAGTGGATGAGTATCTTGTGGCCCGAAGGTGCCGACGATGGCACGGCGCTAGTGGAGGTTGACGTCGAGACAAATGAATCCTGACATCCTACCGGACGCGCGGCGATGTCCATCAGCCCGACCTTGCGAACCGGATCGGCAACCAAGTCTGCCGCCTAGCCTGGATTAGGCACGACGGTGAGGATTTGTAGGACGGTGGCGAGAAACGAGCGATTCACGTAGCAAATCGTTGTTCCGACAAAGTGCTTCGCGTATCAACCGCGCGCCACAGCCGCCATGACCGACGATACGCTGCTTCCTTTCGACCTCCCATCCGTTTGCCGCAAGAAACTCACAGTTGATTTCAACGGCGGCAACCAATCCTCCAATGGTGGCTTGCTGCTGCTGCGACAGGCGGAGCGCACGGTCGGTGTATGCTGGCGGCTTGCGGACGCGATGCCCGATCGCCGCGATCCGGACCATATGCGACATGCGATGTTCGAAATGGTGATGGCGCGGGTATCGGCGATCGCCTGCGGCTACGAGGATGCTAACGACCTCGATCGGCTGCGCCATGATCCTTTGCTGAAGCTTACGGTCGGGCGCTGTCCGGAGAGCGGCGCAGCGCTGGCCTCGCAATCGACCATGTCGCGCCTCGAGAATGCACCGCGCAAGACCGAGGCGGCGCGGCTGTGTGCAGCTCTCATTGACCAGTTCGGCACCACCGTGAAGCCTGGCAGGCTTGAGGTCCTCGATATCGACGACACATTCTGTGCGGCCCATGGCGGCCAGCAGCTTGCGTTCTGGAACGCCCATCACGATGAGCGCGGCTTTGCACCGATGCACATCTATCATGTTGCGAGCGGCACGCCGGTTGTGGCCATCCTTCGTCCGGCGCGCACCCCGAAGGGCACGGAGGTGAGGACCGTCATCAAGCACGTAACCAAGCGCCTGCGGAAACATTGGCCGAACACCCGCATCGTGTGGCGGGGCGATAGTCATTACGGTCGCGTCGAGGAGATGGAACGGGCGGAAAGCGACGGCACCGACTATATTTTTGGCCTCGCCGGCAATCCGGCGCTCGATGCGCTGGTGGCCGAAACCGCCGACAATCTGCGTTTCCATCATGCCAGGGGCCATCAGAGCAAGCTGCGCACCTATGCGAGCTTTTTCTATCAGGCCGGCAGCTGGGATCGTCCGCGCAAGGTGGTGGCGCGACTGGAGTGTTCGTTGCAGCCGGACGGCGAAGAGGGCACGGCAACCGGCATGCGCCAGGAGATTGACATCCGATATGTCGTCACCTCGCTCAAAGGTTCGGCCCAGCACCTTTACGAGAATGTCTACTGCCAGCGCGGGCAGATGGAGAACCTGATCAAACTGCACAAGGCGCAACTGGCGTCAGACCGCATGTCGTGTCACAGCGCGACGGCCAATCAGGTCCGGCTCATCCTCCATACCGCTGCGTTCTGGCTGATGCATGCCGTTCGCGCCGCGATCCCGCAGACCAGCCCGCTCGCCAAGGCTGAGTTCACGACGATGAGGCAACGCCTGATCAAGATCGGCGCGCGGGTGATCGAGCACACTGCGCGCATTCGCATACACCTACCCTCGAGTTGTCCCGAGCGGGCGTTGTTCCGCACCGTCGCGCTCAGCATCATGCCGTGCGGCCCATGAGCCCCCGGGCGCGCAAGTTAGACAACCGCGGAATATCGGAGGCATGCAGATCGCGGGAGGCCGCTCCCATTTGCCATGCTATGGATGATGCAAGGGCCGCGTCGGTTGCTCGTGCCTCGTCTAAACGCCGGCCCGACAGCGACCACGATCGGGGACCGCCGCTCTAAAGCGTGGCCCACGGTCTCGCATATAATCTGCCCAAACTTCGGGGCGCCCTGTCCGAGCGGCAATGTTAATGCGGACACAGCGCGGACACGACCCTTTTTGGTCTAACTCGTTTCGTGTCTAAGCTATTGATTTGATTGGTGGGCGCACAAGGACTGGAACCTTGGACCCGCTGATTAAGAGGCAGGGTTCGATCTGATCCAGGATAGCGGGAGCGTTATTGTGGGAACATTTGTGGGTAAATTGCGAAATCTCACGCAAATGCCCATAGAATTGCTTGTCCTGGCGGAGGGAGTGGGATTCGAACCCACGATACGGTTTCCCGTATACACGCTTTCCAAGCGAGCGCCTTCAGCCACTCGGCCATCCCTCCGTCCGCGGCGCTGCGACGATGCACAGACGAGAGGAAAGTGCGGCCGCAGCGACTTAGGGCCGGCACTATAGTCGGCGCGACCGGCCTGACAAGTCATTGGGCCGCGTCGTAAAATCCGGCGTTCCTCCCAACGTTCGCGATCGTGATGCTGCCATCGGATCAGACGACCTATCCCGCGACGCTCGGCCTTGTCCTGGCCGGCGGGCTTGCGCGCCGCATGGGCGGCGGCGGCGACAAGGCGTTCATCGAGATCGGGGGCGTCGCCATCCTGGACCGGGTGCTGGCGCGGCTGCGGCCCGCCTGCGCCGACGTCATCATCAACGCCAATGGGGATTTGGGGCGATTCGCACGCTTCGGCGCGCCAGTTGTCGCCGACAGCGTGCCGGACTTCCCGGGTCCGCTTGCCGGCATCCTGTCCGGCCTTGATTGGGCGGCGCAGCAAAGTCCGGCGACGGAGTGGCTTGTGAGTGCACCGGGCGATTGTCCGTTCCTGCCGGATGATCTTGTGCCGCGCCTGCACGCGGCGCGGCAAGCTGCGGGCACCCCACTCGCCTGCGCGAAGTCCGAAGGCAGGCTTCATCCCGTGATCGGGCTGTGGCCAGTGTCGGTGCGCGAGGAAATGCGCCGGGCTATTGTCGACGAAGGCCTGCGCAAGGTCGAACTTTGGGCATCGCGCCACGGCGTTGCCATTGCCGAATGGCCGGCGACACCGCTCGACCCGTTCTTCAACGTGAACACGCCTGAAGACGTACGAGAAGCCGAGCGCTTCGCGCGCACCGCAGAGGCGTTGGCGACCCGCACGCGCGCCTGAGGCCAAAGCTCTCGATCACAGGGCGACGCGCTCCACGGGCTGCGCGAGTTCGCGCCACAAGGTGATGAGCACGGCGAGCAGCGCCGGGCCGAGAAACAACCCCAACAGGCCGAAGCTCTCGACGCCGCCCAGTATCCCGAGCAGCACCCACACGAAGGGCAACCGCGTCGAGCCGCCGATCAGGACTGGACGGACGAAATGATCGGCGACGAAGACGACGAGCGTGCCGAACGCGATCAGTCCGATGGCCGCGACGATCTGCTCTTGCGCCAGCAGCCAAAGGCCCGCGCCGATGAAAACCAGCGGCGAGGCGAACGGGATTGCGGACAACAGGCCGGTCAGGACGCCGAACAGTCCCGGATGCGGCACGCCGGCAATGGCGTAGGCGACGCCAAGCAATATCGCCTCAGCGAGACCGACCAGCAGAAGCCCGTCGACGGTGCCCCTAACCGCAAGAGTCGCCACGCAAGCGAGCGCGTACCCCTTCGGTCCGAACAGGCGGTCCGCAACCGCCCGCGTCTGTTGCATCAGGCTATCGCTGTTGCGGAAGACGAAAAATACGATCAGCAAGGCGAACGCGAGGGTGGTGATACGCCGTGCCGCCTGTCGTCCAATCATGCCGCCCCATTCCGTGAGCGAGCTGATGTTCGCGGATTCGAACGGATTGCTCTCCGGTTTGAGATGCGTGTTCAGCCAGTCGGCAATTGCAGGCCCGACCATTGGCAGGCCACTGATCCAGACGGGCGCCGCGAAGCCTTCCTTGCGCGTCTCGATCACCCACAGGATGAGACTGCGCGCCTCGTGCACCGCCTGGATCGCCGCGATCACCAGCGGAATTAGAATAACAAGCGCGATGAGCACGGTGATCGCGGCCGCCGCGGTGTTGCGTCCCAGACGATGGCGCGCGACGACAAAAAGCGGCCAAGTGGCGATGGCGAGGACGACCGCCCACGCCAACGCCGCCAGGAAGTGGGTCAGCATGAAGATCGCCGCCCCGAATAACGCGAGGACCGCGGCGATGAACGCGAATCGCTGCGCCCTGGTTGGCTGTTCTGGGGCCTGAAAGTTCATTTGCTCCATCGAGTCATCCGACAACATGGCACCGGCTGCTCGCCGGCATCGGGCTTCGGCGGAGGCTATTGTAACGCATTCCCTGGCAAATTAGTCGGATGCCGCGGGCGAGGCGCGCTTGACCGCAGGTGGGCTCATGGAGCCCATGGGGCCGGTCAGCGGCCGGACCCGTTGGCATTGCTCACCCTACGCGTCTCAAGGATTGAAGATCGCGGTCCATTCGTCGCGGAGTGCCTTGAGCTTAGGCGTGGTCAGCGCCTGCCAGTCCACACTGATGAGCTTGAGGCTGTCGATGCTCGGTGCGTAATCGGGCAGCGGGCTTTTGAAGCCACTGCGGCCCGACACCATGGCTTCGCCCTTCACGATGATGGTTTGGCCCTCTTCGGAGAGCACGAAATCGACCCATAGTTTGGCAGCGTTCGGGTGCGGCGCCTTCTTGAGGATGAACATGTTCTGCGGCAACAGCACCGCGCCTTCCTCCGGCAGCATGAATTTCAGCTTCCCGCCCTTCTGATTGTACTGGTAGGCGCGGGTGGGCATGCCTGAATAGGCCATCAAGTCCTCGCCGGTGACCAGGCGACCGGCAATCTGCTCGGAGCGGATCAGGAACGACGGCTTCATCTTGGCGACGGATTTGAAATAGTCCTCCTTGAGCAATTCGCGCTGTCCGGCATAGGTCGAAAGATAGGCGACGGACTTCGAGACGTCGCCGATGCTCATTCGCCCCGGCGGCACCGCATTGATCACGTCCTTCCATGACTTGCCGTCGAACTTGAGCTGATCGGTGCTCCACATCGGCACGAACAAGTACGCACCGTTGAAGGCGAACACGCCTTTCTTGCCGAGGCCGCGCGCGATCACGTCGGCGTAATACTTGTACTGCGGCGAATCGTATTCGAGGGCATCGCCAGCCGCGGCGCGCTCGAATACCCACGGCGGCGAGCCGACGGCCGCGACGTCGATCGTCACCCGGTTAGCGTTGATCTCCTGTTCGACCCGCGTCACCAGGGCCGCCGTCGCGGACAGCTGATAATGGACGGCGAACGAGTTGGGCAGGCCGTAGTGTCGGCGGAATGCGGCTGTCAGCGCATCATTGGTCTCGGGCTGAATGACGACATCCCAATAGGTGAGGCTGCCCTCCTTCTTGGCGCCGTCGATGAGCGTCGTCAGGCGCACCTTTTCCTCCGGTGATGCGCCCTGGAGTGCCGGCGGTTCTTGCGCGAACGCAGGACGCGCGACACCGGCGATCAGGACAACAGCAAGCAGCACGGACTGGAGCAGCCGGGACATCGAGATCCTCCCTGGTTTGCGGCCATTATTCTCCGGCAGCAACGCCGTCGGCAACGAAAACGATGCAATCCTCCGCCGCCATTGTGATCGTCACGGGTTCCCCCGCATGCAGTCCACGTGGCGGCTGGATGGCACCGATTTCGATGCCGCCGACGGCAACGATCAATTCCTCCTCGAGGCCGAGAAAGGACGCGGCGCGCACGACGCCGCTGATCGTCAGCGCATTCGGCGCTCCTGCGCCATCGGGACGCGCTACCGTCCCGCCGCTCTTCTCCACGGCAACATGATGCTTACGGATGCAGGCCAGCACGCTCGCCCCCTCCGCCGGCCGCTCGCCACGCAACTCGCCGCAAAGACGGACGCCGTCAGCGAGGGCTACGTCGACGAGAAAAGCGCCGTCTCCGCACGGCGATGCGCGCACGGCTTTGCCAGGCAGCACGTTGAGGCCGAGAAATTCGGCGACAAAAGGCGTCTGCGGCCGGGCGAATACGCTGCGCGGATTGCCGATGGTCTCGATCCGACCGGCGTTCATCACGGCGACCGTCTCGGCGAGCGAAAACGCTTCGGCCTGGTCATGGGTGACATAGATCGCCGTAAAGCCGAGGCGCTCCTGCAGCACGGCCAGTTCCATGCGCATGCGCGCACGGAGTTGGGCATCGAGATTCGACATCGGCTCGTCGAACAGCACCAGTCGCGGCTCGTGCACGAGCGCGCGGGCGAGCGCGACACGCTGCTGCTGGCCGCCCGAAAGCGCGGTCGCCGGCTTGTCGTGCACCGCCGCAAGCCCGACCATATCGAGGATGCGGCCGGTGCGAGCCGTAATCTCGGTCTTGCCGATGCCGCGCACTTTCAGGGGGAAGCCGACATTCTGGGCCACCGTCATATGCGGCCACACCGCGTATGACTGGAACACGATCCCGAGTTCGCGCTCCTCAGGCTTGAGGTCGATTCCCGCATCGTGGTCGAACATGGGCGCGTCGCCGATCGTGATCAACCCGCTATCCCCGGTTTCGAGGCCGGCGAGGCAGCGCAGAATCGTCGTCTTGCCGCAGCCCGATGGCCCGAGCAGCGCAAGCGTATGGCCTTGCTCGATCTCGAAAGAAACGCCGTCGACGGCGACAAGCTCGCCGAACCGTTTGCGCAATTCCTTGACGCGTAGGAATGCCACGGGATTTTTCCGTCAAGCCTGGAGCAACGAAGCGCGTGTCGCCCGGAACAGTCCGAACGCGAGCAGGAGCAGCGCAAGCTGGACCACCGCGAGCGCGGCCACGAAACCGAAGCTGCGCTCGCTCAGGACGACGAGGGCGACGCTGATGGTCTCGGTACCCTGGGCGTAGAGCAGGATGGTGGCGCCGAGTTCGCGGATGAAGATCACGAACAGCATGAGCCAGGCGGCCACGATGGCCGGCATCAGCAGCGGCAGCAGCACGTGGCGCATGGTCTGGAGCCAGCTTGCCCCGCTGGCGCGGGCGCTCTCCTCAAGCTCTGGATTGATAGCAAGCACCATCGCCGACACGGTGCGCGTCGCGAACGGGAAAAACCGCGCGACATAAGCGATCAAGATGATCGCGAGAGTCGAATAGAGTGGGGTGCGGATCGCAAGGATCAGAAAGCCGAGGCCGAGGATGATGCCGGGAATGCCGAGTGGCAGCGAAAGGATGCCGTCGATCAGCGCCCGACGCCTGCGGGCACGGCGATTGACGTAATAAGCCTGCAAGGCGCTGATGGCGACGCCCGCCGTTGCGCCCACGATGGCCAGAAACAGGCTGTTCAGAATTGCTTGCTGAGTCAGCGCGTAATCGAACAGGATATATTCGAAATTATGGATGGTCATCGTGGCGGCGGTGAGCTTGCCGGTCCAGATCGATGATAACGACACCATCAGGAGCGCCATGACCGGCAGCACCACGCCGCAACCGATGTACAGCAGCTCCAGCGCGAGCGCGGCTGCGCGCCCGCCTCTCCGCAGGACAATGATGCGCGGTCGATAGCCCTTGCCGCTGACGGTCTCGAACCGGCGCCGATCCATGTAGCGGCGTTGCAGCACGGTAATCAGGATCGTCACCACCATCACCACGACGCCGAACGCCGCCGCCCGGCCGAGGTCGGAGGGATATTGCACGAGACCGAAAATCTCGGTCGGCATGGTGCGGATGCCGCGCGGCGACGCAAGCGCCAGCGGCACGTCAAAGAGCCCGGCGCTGGTCACGAACACGATGAGCGCCGCCGACATCAGCGCCGGAAACAGCAGCGGCACGGTGATAAGACGCAGCGTCGTCCAGAAGCCCGCGCCGTGCACCCGGGCGGCATCCTCCAGCGCAGGATCCATCTGCCGCATCGGCGCGATGACGAAGAGGTAAACGTAAGGCGTATAGAACAGCGACAGCACGAACGTGGCGCCGCCGACGCCGTAGATCGGGATCAGGTCTGCGGGCAGGCCGAAGAGATCGCTCAGGAGCCGGCTCAGGATGCCGCTGTGCGGTGCCGCCAGATATACCCAGGAGATCGCGCCCACATAGGGCGACAGGAAGAACGGCACGAGGTTGAAGACTTCGAACCAGCGCCGTCCCGGCATGTCGGTGCGGGATACGATGAAGGCGAGGCCAAAGCCGAGGACGCAGCTAATGGCCGTCGCGCCCAGTCCGCAGATGACCGTGTTGCCGACCGCCTGATAGAACCGCGGATCGGAGAACAATCCGCTGAAATTTGCACCCGAGAGCGCCGGCCCGGCGTCATCCCAATAGATGAGGCTGCGGACCATGGTTGCGATGAACGGTCCGAGGATCAGCGCAATGCCGATGACGACCCCGCTCGCCGGCAGGACGATTTCGGCGAAACGCGATGTTTTCATCGCCTCTTGGATGCCCTTCCCCTCGACGCAAGCGTGCTTGTCCGGCCCCAAGTTCGGGAGGGAATCCTTCGGACTTTCATCCGGAGCAGAGGGGGGCATCTCGCCATGCATAACCGCCTCATAGCGTATGATGCTGAAAAGGTGCAGACCTTTCGGCACGGTCATGCGTAAACGGAAGACGTCCGCTGGTTCGTGGCGTGGCGGCTGTTATGCTGCCCGCTTGAATAAGCCCTGGATCGGGAGGGGAAGGCGCCATGCACTATTCCAGCTTTGCGGCAGCCGCCGCCTGGATCGTCGTCACCGCAGCGATGCCTCCCGCAGCGGCGCAGGCGCCTGACATCGCCGCCGCGATCGAGGACCTTGCGACCGCAAGCCGCATCCTCGCCGACCAGGGCGTGGTCGATGCCTACGGCCACGTGAGCATCCGCGACCCGCGCAACCCCAATCGCTATTTGATGTCCCGTTCGATCGCACCGGCGCGGGTGACTGCCGCCGACATCATGGAGTTCGACCTCGATTCGAACCCCATCGATCGTCAGGGGCGCGGCATCTTCATCGAGCGGTTCATCCATGGGGAAGTCTATAAGGCGCGGCCGGACGTCAACGCCGTCGTGCACACCCATTCGCCGACGGTCGTGCCTTTCAGCGTCACCCAAGTGCCGCTGCGGCCGATGATGCACACCGCGGCTTTCCTGTGGAAAGGTGTCCCGGTCTGGGAAATCCGCGATGCCGAAGCGGTTACCGACCTCCTGGTGCGCAATCCGACGCTCGGGAAGTCGCTCGCGACGATGCTCGGCGACAAGCCGGTCGCGCTGATGCGCGGCCATGGCGACGTGGTGGTCGGCAAGGACGTGAAGCAGGCGGTGCTTCGTGCCGTCTACACCGAGGTCAACGCCCGCGAACTCGCGATCGCCCACGGTCTCGGCGGGCCCATCATGTTCATCTCCGCCGAGGAGGGCGCCTTCAAAGACAAGCAGCAGAACGACGAGGCGCGCACCTGGGACCTGTGGAAGGAACGCGTGACCAAGAAAATCGAGAATTGATTTGGTTTCGACTTCGCAAAACCGGAGCTGCAGATGAAAGCCGGCGATATCATGTCTCCCCGGGTGATCTCGGTCACGCCCGACGCGAGTATCCAGGATGCAATCCAAATGATGCTGGAGAAGCGCATCAGCGGCCTGCCGGTGATCGACGCGACCGGCACGCTGGTCGGGGTCGTCACCGAAGGAGATTTCCTGCGGCGTGCCGAGACCGGCACCGAGCGCAAGCGATCGCGCTGGCTCGAAATCCTGCTCGGCCCGCAGCGGCTCGCCGATGAATATGTGCGCGAACACGGCCGCAAGGTCGAGGACGTGATGACCCGCGATCCGGTAACGGTCGATGAGTTGGCGCCGCTTGACGAAGTCGTGCGGGTGATGGAGCGGCGGCGGATCAAGCGCCTGCCGGTCGTGCGCGGGACCGAAGTCGTCGGCATTGTGAGCCGCGCCAATCTGCTGCATGCGCTCGCGAGCCTCGGGCGCGGCGCGCCTGCACCGGCAAAATCCGACAGCGCGATCCGCGAGCAACTGCTTGCCGCGTTCCACAAAGAGGTATGGGCGCCGGTCGCTCTCATTGACGTCGTGGTCAAGAACGGAGTCGTCGAATTGTGGGGCACCATTTTGGATAGGGCCCAGGGCGAAGGTCTCAAAGTGCTGGCGGAGAACACACCGGGCGTCACCAAAGTGGTGAGCCACCTCACCTGGATCGAGCCGATGACCGGCATGGTCATGGAGGACGAAGGAGAGACCCAGCAGACTTCTGCGCCGAAGAACTCTGCACCGAAGGCATAGCGCGGCGGCTCGTGGCTGCGGCAGCGCTTGACAGCGCGGCGCTAGCTGTGGCCCTTCGCGGCGACGCTTGACGCTTTCCCGGCTGCCTGCCGCGGCCGGTCCCCGACAACCTGGAGGACAGTCCATGCGTATCGACGCATATACCCATTTCATCCCGAAGAAATTCTTCGAAGCCGTGGAGAAGATGCCCGGCGCTGGCAAGGACATCGGCAAGCGCATGCGCGGCGTGCCCTGCGTCTATGATCTCGACGAGCGGCGCCGCATCGTCGGCATGTTCAAGGACTATGCCCAGATCCTGTCCTACCCGATGCCGCCGATCGAGAACTTCGCCGCGCCGGGCGAGGTCGACAATTTGTGCCGTCTGATCAATGACGGCTTTGCCGAAATCGTCGCCAAGCACCCCGAGTTTCCGGGTTTCGTGGCCCAGGTATCGCTTGCCTCTCCGGCGGGAGCGGTCAAGGAGGCTGAGCGTGCGGTGAAAGAGCTCGGCGCCTGCGGCATCCAGCTCTACTCCAACGTCAACGGCACGCCGATCGACCGTCCGCAATACGAGGACATCTGGTCGATCATGGAGAAACTCGACAGGCCGATCTGGCTTCATCCGGCACGTACCTCCGAGCGGGCGGATTACGTCGACGAGAAGAAATCGCTCTACGAGATCTGGTGGACGTTAGGCTGGTCCTATGAGACCGCAGCCGCGATGTCGCGCCTCGTGTTCTCCAAGGTGATCGATCGCCACCCGAAATTGAAGGTCATCGTCCACCACTTCGGCGGCATCGTGCCGATGCTCGAAGGGCGGATCGGGCCGGGGTGGGATCAACTCGGCACCCGCACCTCGGACGAGGACTATGTGAGCCTGCGCAAGAGCCTCAAGAAGCGCCCGCTCGATTACTTCAAGCAGGACTTCTATGCCGACACCGCGGTGTTCGGCGCCGATGCCGCGACCGTCTGCGGACTTGCCTTCTATCCGACCGAAAAGGTGGTGTTCGCCTCGGATTGTCCCTTCGATCCTGAAAAAGGCACCGGCTATATTCGCGAGACGCTGCGGATCCTGGATGGCCTCAATCTCGCGAAGGATGTGAAGGAGAAGATCTTCTATAAGAACCTGGAGAAGATCACCGGCAAGACCTTCGTGAAGTAACAGCGCAGCGTTTCAATTGGCAGGACATTTCCCATGAAACTCGTCGGGTTTACCTCGGACGCCGGGCCGCGGCTCGGGTTCATCGAAGGCGATCAGGTTATCGACCTCAACGCTGTCGATTCCAAGTTGCCGAACGATCTCGGTGCCGTGCTCAAGCAGTATAACGGCGACCTCAAGCCGCTGGTCGAACTCGCAAAGCGCGCGCCGGCTGCGGCCAAGCGTCCGCTCGCGGGAATTACCTACGCATTGCCGGTTGCGCATCCTGGCAAGATCGTATGCCTCGGCCTCAACTATCTCGATCACGTCAAGGAAGGCCCCAACGCCAACAACGTCCCGAAGTTCCCGACGCTGTTCATGCGCGGGCTCAACTCGGTGGTGGCCCACAATCATCCGCTGATGCGACCGCGCGTGTCCGAGACCTTCGACTACGAGGCGGAAATGGTCGCGGTCATCGGCAAGCGCGCCAAGCACATGACCATGGAAAATGCGCTCTCCTGCGTGGCGGGCTACACCTGCTCCAATGAGGGCTCGATCCGCGAATTCCAGCGCCACACGACCCAGTGGCACATGGGAAAGAACTTCGACAATACGGGGAGCATCGGACCGTGGTTCGTCAGCGCCGACGCGCTACCCCCCGGCGGCAAGGGCCTCAAAATCGAGAGCCGGCTGAACGGCAAGGTCATGCAGTCCGACAACACGAACAACATGATGTTCCCGGTCGCCGAGACCATCGTCTATGCGACGCAAGGAATGACGCTGGAGCCCGGCGACCTTTTGCTCACCGGCACTCCCTCGGGTGTCGGCCACGCCCGCAAGCCGCCGGCCTGGATGCGCGCCGGCGACGTTATCGAGATCGAGATCGAGGGCATCGGTATCTTGCGCAACTCGATCGAGGATGAAAAGGCGTAGCAGCTCTACGACGAGACCTGCGGCGGCATCGTGAGGAACGACTGCATGACGTGCCACGCCATGTGACGGTTCTTCGCATAACCGATGCTGTGGGCGATGTTCGGCAGGATGACGAACTCGCGATCGCCGTTTGGCAACTGGCGATAGAAGTCGAGCAGGTCTTCGTTGGTCGAGATGCCGTCGTGGTCGCCCCGCAGCATCAGGACGGGGCATACCACCTTCGTAGGATCGACCAGCGGCAGCTTCGAGGTCATGTCAAGATAGGTGCCGGTCGGCACCTGGTCGCCGAATTGCAGCTCGAAGTCGGCGAGCGCCTTTGCGACCGCAGGATCGTAGCTCGTGGCGAGCCCGTCGCGCGTGAAGATCGATTCGATCATCGCGCGGTCGCGCAGCCGAGTGTTGTGGGTCTTGTAGTACTCAAGCTGCTTCGCCCGCTGCTGGAGCGTCGGGGCGTTTTCGCCCTTGTAGGTGAAAGCGGAGAGCACCAGCCGGTCGACCCACTTTGGCTCCGCTTGAGCGAACGCAGCGGCGCGAATTCCGCCCGAGGAGGTGCCGTAAAAGTAGAATTTATCCCGTGCGGTTTCCCGCGCGACGAGGGGCGCCGCCGCCCGCAGGTCCTCGACGCCGCTTGCGATATCGGAGTTGCCTGAGGTACGGGAGGATTTGCCGTACCCCTCGTGATCCATGGTCCAGACGTCATATCCGAGCCGCGCGAACACGTTCATCATCGAGTATTCGGCTTTGCCCGGCACGTGCAGGTCGTAGCTCGACAGCGCGCCGTTGGACGAGCCATGCACGAGAAAGAGCACCGGCTTTGCCGGTGCGCCCGCGGTCGGTGCTCCCAGGCGCTTGCGATACACAACGAGCGACACATCCCCCTTCTTGGCAGTGTATTCGGCGGTCCAGAATTCGGCGCCTCCCTGTGCGGGAGTCTGGGCCTGTGCTGCGCCGGTGAGCAGGCTCGTCGCAAGGCCCGCCCCCGCCGCTTTGATAACGTCGCGCCTCACCATCGAAAAATCCGAATTCATCGCATCCTCCCGTCGAATCTGCCGCAATACCGATGGCGGCGCGTCTGGTTAAATGATTCTATCAGACCGAATGAAGTTGGGCAGGGGTCTTTGGACGCGAGAGCCGTCTGCGGCGTTCAGCGTGGCGGCGAGAAACGGGAAAGTGGAGACCGCGGACGCGACCAAATGTCCTTTTAAGGAAATCTGCTTTTATGCAAATGACGGCCCGCGCTAAGGTTTTTCGATGAACGACGTTTCGCAAGCACATATGGGCAGCGGCTTCCAGTCCTTCCTCAAAGCGTTCGACAACCGGATCGGCTGGGGACGCTTGGGGATGTTGCTCAGCGTTACGATCATCGCCGTCGCGGCGGTGGTGCTCTACAAAATGCTCCGGCAGATCAACTTCGACGACGTGCTCGACGCGGTCGAGGCGGTCGAAAAGCACGATGTGGCGAGAGCCGCCGTCTTTGTCGCCGCGGGCTATTTTACACTGACGCTCTACGACCTGTTCGCGCTGCGGACCATCGGCCGCGCCGATCTGCCGTATCGGGTCGCGGCCTTGGCCGGTTTCACGAGCTATGCGGTGGGCCACAACATCGGCGCGAGTGCCTTTACCGGCGGCGCGGTGCGCTACCGCATCTATTCGGCCCATGGTTTGTCGGCCATCGATGTCGCGAAGGTCTGCTTTATCGCCGGGCTCACTTTCTGGCTCGGCAATGCCACCGTGCTTGGGCTCGGAATTGCCATCGCACCGCAGGCAGCCTCGGCGATCGATCAGCTGCCGCCCTTCGTCAATCGCATTTTTGCGCTCGCGATCCTCGGCGTGTTGACGACCTATGTGGCCTGGGTCTGGAAGACCCCGCGGGTCTTCGGTCGGCAGGATTGGGAGGTCACGCTGCCGAACGGCCCTCACACGTTGATGCAGATCGGGGTTGGCATCATCGATCTCGCATGCTGCGCCGCTGCCATGTACATGCTGGTGCCGGATGAGCCCTACATCGGCTTCATCAGCCTGGCGGTTATTTTCGTAGCCTCGACGTTGCTCGGCTTCGCCAGTCACTCCCCGGGCGGCCTCGGAGTGTTCGATGCCGCCATGCTGGTCGCTCTCTGGCAATTCGACACCGAGGACCTGGTCGCCGGCCTGTTGCTGTTCCGCCTCCTTTATTATCTCGTGCCATTTGCGATCTCGCTTGTCATCCTGGGCATCCGGGAACTGTGGCTGACCCTCCGCGCTCCCCGCGGGGCGAAGCTCGGCAACAGCGAGGGTGACGGGGCTCCCGTCCGACCGTCATAGGATTGTCATCGCTTCAGCGTCGCATAGTGCATCATGTTCGGTGGCGACCGCCTGCGCGCGGCGCTAAAAGGAACCGGACGAAGCTTAGGGCGACCTGATGGCCATTCAGGAACAGCGACGCGATATCCCGTTGCCTGCGGCACATGCGCCGGCCGGGTTGTCGGCGCGGCTTGCCCAGGCCCGCCCGGTGCTGCTGGTTGCGGCCATCATCTTCATCGTCCTCCAACAATTCGGTGGCCTCGGCATTGTGCCGGCCCTCATCGGATTTGCGGTGATCGCACTCTCGGTGCTGGTGCGGGCGGCGGTTGTGCCGGGCGGCGACGAGACTTTGCAGTTCGGTCGGAGCGTCAGGCCGGGGATCGCCGATCGCTGGGTCGAAGCCGTGATTTCCGCACTTCCCGAACCGGCGATCGCGCTTACCACGGACAGCCTGGTGGTCGCGTTCAACGGAACCGTCCAGCAGATAGCACCCGGAATTCTCAGCGGTGAGCCGCTCTCGTTTGCGTTGCGGGTGCCGGACGTGCTGGAAGCCATCAGGACGGTCGCTGCCCGTCGCGAGGTCTGCCGCACCGAGTTCTTTCAGCGCGTACCCACCGACCGCTGGTGGGAAGCCACGATCACGCCGCTGGTGATGCCGGGCGAGACCGCGGAGGAGGATCGCCAACTCGTTTTGTTGACGTTTCGTGACCTCACCCCGTTGCGCCGGGTCGAGGAGATCCGCGCCGATTTCGTCGCCAACGCCAGTCATGAGCTGCGCACGCCGCTCGCTTCGCTATCCGGTTTCATCGAGACTCTTCAAGGGCCGGCCCGCAACGATGCACCCTCGCGCGACCGGTTCCTTGCCATCATGAAGGTGCAGGCGACCCGCATGGCGCGGCTTATCGACGACCTGCTGTCGCTATCGCGCATTGAACAGAAGGCTCACATCCACCCTGACAGCCCAATCGACCTTGTTGCGATCGCCCGTCAGGTGGTCGACGGCCTGTCGCCGCTCGCTCACGACCGCGAAGTGGAGCTTGGAATCACT
The DNA here is from genome assembly GCA_963807015.1 of uncultured Alphaproteobacteria bacterium. Classification (GTDB taxonomy): domain Bacteria; phylum Pseudomonadota; class Alphaproteobacteria; order Rhizobiales; family Xanthobacteraceae; genus JAJPKK01. The sequence goes on from CAWEAS010000002.1 coordinate 76,538, forward strand.
GCGCCCAAAACCCCGCTCGTGGTGCCCGGCGACCGCGACGAGATGCTTCGCGTGTTCGAAAACCTGATCGAGAACGCACTCAAATATGGCGCGCCCGGCAAACGCGTCGACATCACTCTCGCCTGCGATCCCGCGACCGAGAATGCGCGCGATGCCGTTGTGTCGGTACGCGACTATGGCCCCGGAATTGCTCCCGAGCATCTGCCGCGTCTCACCGAGCGGTTCTACCGCGTCGACATCAACGAGAGCCGGGCCCAAGGCGGAACCGGTCTTGGCCTTGCCTTGGTCAAGCATATTCTCGCGCGCCATCGTGGACGCTTGACGATCGAAAGCACCCCTGGCGCCGGCGCCAATTTCAGCTTCCGGCTGCCGTTGGTCCAAAAACCGAAGACTGCAGAAATATCTAGATAGATCAATAAGATGTATTGTCACTTGCTTGTCATCTAATTGACATACGCTGATGACGTCAGCGGCCTAAGACGAGTTCGCCCGGACGGCCGCGAAAACACACAGGATGGTGCGGTCAGGCCAGGGCAAGTGGTGCGTAACAACCGCTCACTGTACGCCTGGAGCCTGCATTTCCTTATGCGGTCTTGCATCGAGCTCTGCCAACGAAAACCGCAAAGCCGATCGGCAGATAGGCGCCCGTCTAAGGTGCCACGCGATATCTGTTTCGGCGAAATCACATGGAGAGGCCACGTGAACTTTATTCGAAACGTTTCGAAGACTCTGATGGCCGTCGGCGCGCTTGTAGTCGCCACCGAAATCGCGCTGGCAATCGACATCTCCGGCGCCGGAGCAACGTTCCCGTATCCGATCTACGCCAAGTGGGCTGACGCCTATAAGAAAGAGACCAATATCGGCCTGAATTACCAGTCGATCGGCTCAGGCGGCGGCATCAAGCAGATCCAGGCCAAGACCGTCGTCTTCGGCGCCTCCGACATGCCGCTTGTTTCAGAGCAAGTTCAAAAGTCAGGATTAGTTCAGTTTCCGACCGTCATTGGGGGTGACGTCCCGGTTGTCAATCTCGATGGTGTGAAGTCCGGCGACCTCAAGTTGGATGGCGCGACGCTCGCCAAAATTTATCTTGGTGAGATCAAGAAATGGGACGATGCCGCGATCCAAAAACTCAACCCATCAGCGAAACTACCATCGCAAGCGGTCGTGGTTGTCCACCGGTCAGATGGTTCGGGCACGACCTTCATTTTCACAGACTACCTCTCAAAAGTCAGTGCGGATTGGAAGACGAAGGTAGGCGCCAATACCGCGGTCGAATGGCCAGCCGGCATCGGTGCGAAAGGCAATGAAGGTGTAGCCAACAACGTGGCCAATACCAAAGGTTCGATTGGTTACGTGGAATATGCTTATGCCAAGCAGAATAAGATGACGACGGTTAGCATGATCAACCGGGACGGCAAGGTGGTTTCCCCGAATGCGGAGGCGTTTCAAGCTGCTGCAGCCAACGCTGATTGGGAGAAATCGCAAGACTTCTATGTCATTCTGACCGATCAGCCGGGTCCCAACTCTTGGCCGATCGCCGGCGCTACCTTCATTCTAATCCACAAACAACCTCAAGACCCGGCGGCAGCTGCGGAGGCTCTCAAGTTCTTCGCGTGGGCCTATGCCAAAGGCGGCAAGATGGCCGAGGACCTTGATTACGTGCCGATGCCTGTAAAGGTTGTAAGTTCGATCGAGGACGTCTGGTCGAAACAGATCAAGGATGCGAGCGGCAAGCCGTTGTTCGCAGTCGCACATTGAAGGGTCGCCGGCCCGATCAGTCCCCGACACTCCTTCGGGCCGGAACTCCCTTTGTCCACATGGTCCCCACAGATCCTGCTTGTTTTCAGGCTTCAACGCCGCTTGAGTGGCGCTATCGAGCATTAGCGCCTCATCGGAAAGCCGGAAAATGCGTGAGCCCGGGAGGCAGACCGTGACCGATTTGGCGCTATCCGACAGCACTGTGGCTGCGGCGGGCCGGGTATCACACTCGCGGCTGTATCGTCAGCTGCAACTGACTGATAGGTTTTTTGGTCACCTCACGCTCGCCACTGCCGTGCTGGTGCTGGTGCTACTGGGCGGCGTCATTCTTTCACTGTTCATCGGCGCGCTGCCCGCATTACAAGCTTTCGGCCTCGACTTCTTGATCAGTGATCGTTGGAATCCTGTCACCGAGAGATTCGGTGCCTTCGCGGCAATTTACGGGACTCTCGTTACCGCTTTCATTGCCATGCTGATGGCGGTGCCGCTCGGCCTGCTGATCGCATTGTTCCTGACCGAACTGTGCCCGATGTGGCTGCGCCGTCCGATCGGCATTGCAATCGAACTGCTCGCGGGTATCCCGAGCATCATTTACGGCATCTGGGGACTGTTCGTCTTCGCGCCGTTCCTGCAAAGGAACGTGCAGCCGTTCCTGATCGACGCGTTCGGAAACGTTCCGGTGCTGTCCACGCTCTTTGAAGGGCCGCCTTACGGCATCGGCATGCTGACAGCCGGCATGATCCTCGCGATCATGGTACTGCCCTTCATCACATCGATCACTCGCGACGTCTTCGAGGCGGTTCCGCCCGTGCTCAAGGAGGCGGCCTATGGCATCGGCTGCACGACGTACGAGGTCGTACGGCATGTGGTGCTTCCCTATACCCGGACCGGCGTCATCGGCGGCGTCATGCTGGCGCTCGGACGTGCGCTCGGCGAAACCATGGCGGTGACCTTCGTGATCGGCAATGCCCATCACGTATCAATGTCAATCCTCGCGCCCGCGACCACGATTTCCGCGACCATCGCCAACGAATTCACCGAGGCGGTGGGCGATCTCTACACCTCGGCGTTGATCGCGCTTGGTCTCATTCTTTTCGCGATCACTTTCATTGTGCTGGCCGCCGCGCGCCTGCTGCTGCTGCGACTCGATCGGCGGGTCGGGTGACTGCATGAACCCCTACGCGCGCCGTCGTCTCAAGAACACGATCGTGCTGACGCTTTCGGGCGCCGCGACTCTGTTCGGGCTCGGCTGGCTGGTGATGATTCTTGGTACGCTCGTTTATCAGGGCATCAGCGGGTTATCCCTCGGGGTATTCACCCAGATGACTCCTCCGCCCGGATCCGACGGCGGTCTGCTCAATCCAATCGTCGGCAGCCTCATGCTGACGTTCATCGCAGTCGCGATTGGGACGCCCGTTGGAATCCTCGCTGGAACCTACATGGCCGAATACGGCCGCTATGCGAAGCTCAGCACGGTGGTCCGGTTCATCAACGACATCCTGCTGAGCGCTCCCTCAATTGTGATCGGCCTGTTCGTCTACGAGATCATGGTCGCGCCGATGGGACACTTCTCCGGATGGTCGGGAGTCGTGGCGCTTGCGATCATCGTCATACCAGTCGTGGTGCGCACCACCGAGGACATGCTGTTGCTGGTGCCGAGGGAGTTGCGCGAGGCTGCGACCGCGCTTGGGATGCCCCGCGCCCACGTGATCCGCCATGTCGCCTACCGGGCCGCGCGCGCCGGCATCATCACCGGCATGCTGCTGGCGATCGCCCGCATCAGCGGCGAGACTGCGCCGCTCCTGTTCACGGCGCTTAACAACCAGTTCTTCAGCGGCAATCTCAACGGACCGATCGCGAGTTTGCCGGTTGTCATTTTTCAGTTCGCGTTGAGCCCATATGCGGACTGGCAGAAGCTCGCCTGGATCGGCGCGCTCATCATCACTTTCGCGGTATTGGCGCTGAGCATCACGGCGCGCGCTTTGGGAAGTCGTCATGGAGTCAATGACTAGCGTAAACGTGGCGGTCACGCCGTCGTTGCCGGCTTCGGCCGGTCCCGCGGCCGATTCAGCCGGCAAGCTCGCGGAAAAGGTCTTGGTCCGCGAACTGAATTTCTTTTACGGGGGGAACAAGGCCCTCAAGAACGTCAATGTGCCGCTTTATCAGAACCGAGTGACGGCTTTCATCGGCCCCTCGGGCTGCGGAAAATCGACGCTCCTGCGTGCGCTCAATCGCATCTACGATCTCTATCCCGCTCAGCGCGCGGAGGGCGAGGTACTGCTCGACGGCAAGAACATTCTTGGTCCGAACCAGGATCTCAACCTGCTGCGGGCGCGCATTGGCATGGTGTTCCAGAAGCCGACACCGTTCCCCATGTCGATTTACGAGAACATCGCTTTTGGCGTGCGCCTGTTCGAAAATCTCGGTCGCAGCGACCTTGACGAGCGCGTTCAGTCGGCGCTGCGTCGCGCCGCGATTTGGGACGAGGTCAAGGACAAGCTTCAGGCTAACGGCCTGAGCCTGTCCGGCGGTCAACAGCAGCGCCTTTGTATTGCGCGCACCATCGCCGTGCGCCCCGAGGTGATCCTGCTCGATGAGCCATGTTCGGCGCTCGATCCGATTTCGACGGCCAAGATCGAAGAGCTGATCGACGAACTCAAGGACGATTACACGATCGCGATCGTGACCCACAACATGCAGCAGGCCGCGCGCGTGTCCGATTATACGGCCTTCATGTATCTCGGCGAGTTGGTCGAGTTCGACACCACGAGCAAGATGTTTACGTCGCCGGCAGACCGGCGGACCCAGGACTACATCACCGGACGCTTCGGCTGAACCGGAGATGATCCGCAAGCCACGACGATCCGAATGCGACCGAGCAAGGAGCGCAGGCATCCATGGCGATGACTGAACATACGATCAAGGCATTCGATGCCGATCTCCAGGAGCTGGCGCGCATGATCGCCGAAATGGGCGGTATGGCCGAGCGCTTGATCGGCGATTCCGTCGACGCTCTCAGTCGGCGCGATACGGCGCTGTCCCAAAGTGTCATCGCGGCTGATACTAAGATCGACACCTTGCAGCGCGAGATCGAGGAAAAAGCGATCCTCACGATTGCGCGCCGCCAACCGATGGCGGTGGATCTCCGCGATGTCGTCGGAGCCCTTCGCGTCTCTAACGATCTCGAGCGTATCGGTGACCTCGCCAAGAATATCGCCAAGCGCGTCGAAGTTCTCGATAGCGAATTGAACCTCGCCAAAGTGATGCGTGGCGTCGAGCACATGACTGACCTCGTGCTTACCCAGATCAAAGATGTGCTCGATGCTTTCGCCCGCCGCGACGTGGCCAAGGCGTTGGCGGTGTGGCGGGGCGACGAGGAGATCGACGCCGTCAACAACTCGCTATTCCGCGAACTCCTCACCTACATGATGGAGGATCCCCGCAACATCAGCGTGTGCATCCACTTGCTGTTCGTCGCCAAGAACATCGAGCGCATGGGCGACCATGCCACCAATATCGCCGAGACCATCTACTACATGGTTGAGGGTCGCGCGCTTCCCGACGAGCGGCCCAAGGGCGATACCACGAGCACCACCAATGTTCCGTACCGAACCTGACCCTGAGGTCTCTACTCAAGAGGAAATGATGAGGCAACGATGTCGGCGCGCATCCTGATCGTCGAGGACGAGGAGCCCCTGACCCTCCTGCTGCGCTACAATCTGGAGGCGGAGGGCTACGCCGTCGAGTCAGCGGTCCGCGGCGATGAAGCTGATCTCAAGCTCAAGGAGAATACGCCGGATCTCGCCGTGATCGATTGGATGATCCCGGGCCTCTCCGGCATCGAATTGATCCGCCGCCTGCGCGCCCGCCCGGAGACTCAGTCCTTGCCAATCATCATGCTCACGGCGCGCGGCGAGGAGACTGAGCGCGTTCGTGGACTCGCGACAGGCGCCGACGATTACATCGTCAAGCCGTTCTCGGTGCCCGAGCTGTTGGCGCGGGTGCGCGCCTTGTTGCGACGCACAAAGCCCGAGCGCGTTGCCGGCGTGCTTGCCGCCGGCGATATCGAGCTTGATCGCGAGAAGAAACGGGTCGCGCGCGGGGGTCGGGATGTCCCGCTTGGACCGACCGAATTCCGCCTGCTTGAATTTTTGATGGAAAATCCCGGACGCGTCTTTTCGCGGGAGCAATTGCTCGATCGCGTCTGGGGCCGGGATGTCTACATCGATGAGCGCACCGTCGACGTCCATGTCGGCCGTTTGCGCAAGGCGCTCAACCGCGGCCGCGCCGCCGACCCGATCCGAACCGTACGTGGTGCGGGCTACGCTCTTAACGACCGCTTCGTGAAGTCGGCGTAGCCGCAGCGCCCGTCATCGCAATTCCGTCGGAAGCGCGCCCTTGCGCGCGCGTTGGTGCGACCGCAAAAGGGCCAATGACTTCGCGACCCAATGCGTTGCGTGATGAACTCTACGAAGTGCTGCGAAACTTAACCGCGTGCGGGTCGCCGGTCGCGCCGACGATCGGCAGTCGGTTGATAGGCGATCCGCGAGTGGTGGCCGCAATACGGCAGGCCTTCGATCGTCTTGCCGCCGCAGAAAAAGAAGTCCGGCGAGCTCGGATCGCCGATCGGCCATCGGCACTTGCTCTCACTGAGCTCCAGGATCGTGCAGCGCTGCCCCATCGGAATAATATTTTCGATCAACGCGGGCTCGGGCTCGAGATCGGTCTCGTAGACGTGCATGGGCGCGAGAGCGGTGTTGCCGCGAATGCTGGGCCGGGCAATGCGCATCATGTGCGAGTGCGCGCGCGGTTTGCGTTGCCGCGGCACCGAGGTCGAGGGCGATTTGGCGCGCCCGGAAAGGCCAAGCCGGTGCACCTTGCCGATCACCGAATTGCGCGAAATGCCGCCGAGTTCTGCTGCGATCTGGCTTGCCGACAACCCCTCGCCCCAGAGCTTTTTCAGCAGTTCAACCCGATCGTCAGTCCAGTTCATAGCCACCATCCTTTTGCCCCGAGCGGTGGGATGAGATTCGCAGAATCCATCCATGCTCCCCGGCAAGCCCAAAGCTCGCAGCCAGAGATGCTCCGCTCCGATTGAACTTAGAGAACTGTCCGCCGCACGAGATATCGTACTAACGCGAAGGGACGCTACTATATGGCGTGACTCCCGCGCAAGAGTCCCCGTGAGTCCCGCCTGCGGCTCGTCCACATGTTCTGACCTTCGGATGGTCAATCGAGCCGATTAATCCACAGCGGATCACCACACGCGGTCGGCGGAGGGTCTGCAGCAGCTGAGCCAGCCGCCCGCTCGCCGACAAATCAATCGCGCGCAGCACGTGTTGACCGCTGCATGCGCGCGCAATACATTATGGTCTGTGCCGCCCGGTGAGGCGGCACATTTTATTTTCCGCGCAATCCGACGCTAGAATGGACGAATCTGCGGGCCGTGTCGTGACTTCGCACCTGTTGCCAACCTATGCGCGCGTCGACCTCGCTTTCGAGCGGGGCGAAGGTCCCTGGCTTTATGCCACCAATGGCGATCGCTATCTCGATTTCACCGGTGGCGTCGCCGTCAACGGCTTGGGACACGCCCACCCGCATCTCGTTGCCGCCCTGAATGAGCAGGCCAGCAAAGTCTGGCACGTCTCTAATCTCTTTCGCATTCCTCAGGCCGAGCGGCTTGCCGAGCGCCTGTGCGCGGAGACGTTCGCCGACTTGGTATTCTTCTGCAATTCCGGCGCCGAGGCGATGGAGTGCGTCATCAAGGTGGTGCGAAAGTATCAATACGTGTCGGGCCACCCCGAGCGCTATCGTATCATTACGTTCGAAGGCGCTTTCCATGGGCGCACTCTCGCGACGCTCGCGGCAGGGGGCCAGAAGAAATATCTGGAGGGCTTCGGACCACCGGTCGAAGGTTTCGACCAGGTGCCGTTCGGGGATCTTGAAGCCGTCAAGGCGGTGATCGGACCAGAGACTGCTGCGATTCTGATTGAGCCGATCCAAGGCGAGGGCGGCGTGCGCGTCGTCCCGACGCCCTTCTTGCGCGCCCTGCGCGAACTCGCCGACCGCAATGGTCTCCTGCTGGCCTTCGATGAGGTGCAAACCGGCGTCGGTCGTACCGGCAGCTTCTTCGCCTATCAGCGCTACGGGGTCACGCCGGACGTGATGGGAATCGCCAAGGCGATTGGCGGCGGTTTTCCGGTTGGGGCATGCCTCACTACGGCCGAAGCTGGCAAAGGGATGACCGCCGGCACCCACGGTTCGACGTTCGGCGCCAACCCGTTGGCGATGGCGGTCGGCAATGCGGTGCTCGATATTGTGCTCGCGCCCGGTTTTCTCGACCGGGTACGACGAAGCGCGATCCTGTTTCGCCAGCGCCTCGCCGAGATCAAGGATCGGCATCCGAACGTCGTCGCCGACGTGCGTGGCGAAGGCCTGCTGCTCGGCCTTGCTGCCGTCGGTCCGAACGGCGAGCTTGTCGATGCGCTGCGCGGCGAGAAACTGCTCGCGGTCGCCGCCGGCGATAATGTCGTGCGGATGTTGCCGCCGCTCATCATCGAGGAGCCGGAAATCGCCGAGGCGATTGAACGCATCGACCGCGCCGCTGATCGCCTTGAGCGCGCGCACCGGGAAAAGAAGGCCGCTGCCGAGGTGAGGTCGTGAGTGCAGCACCTCGCCATTTTCTCGACCTGACCGATGTTGCGCCGGAGGAACTGCGCGCGATCCTCGCGGACAGCCTCGCCATGAAGAAACGCGGCCGGCGTCGTACCGACGGGGCCTTCGCCGGCAGGACGCTGGCGATGATCTTCGACAAGCCTTCGACTCGGACGAGGGTATCGTTCGACGTTGCGATGCGCCAACTCGGCGGCGATGCGATCATGCTCACCGGCCAGGAAATGCAACTCGGCCGTGGCGAGTCGATTGCCGATACGGCGCGAGTGCTCTCGCGCTACGTCGACGCCATCATGATCCGCACTCTCGAGCACAAGATGCTGCTTGAGCTTGCGGCCTATGCCACCGTTCCCGTGATCAATGGCCTGACGAAGCGGTCGCATCCGTGCCAGATCATGGCGGACGTCATGACGTTCGAGGAGCATCGTGGCCCGATCCGCGGCCGCAAGGTGGCGTGGACCGGCGACAGCAACAACGTGCTGGCATCGTGGATGCACGCAGCCCGGCAATTCGAATTCGCGCTTGCGGTGGCAACGCCGCCGGAGCTCGCGCCCAAGAAGCCGCTGCTCGATTGGGTGAAATCGTCCGGCGCCGACATCCGGATCGGCAAAGATCCCGAGCAAGCGGCCAAGTCCGCGGATTGCGTCGTCACCGACACCTGGGTGTCCATGGGCGATCGCAGCGGCGCGCGCCGTCACAATTTGTTGAAGCCGTACCAAGTCAACGCCGCCTTGATGGCGAAGGCGAAACCCGATGCGGTGTTCATGCATTGCCTGCCTGCACACCGCGGCGAAGAAGTCACCGATGAGGTGATCGACGGACCGCAGTCCGTGGTGTTCGACGAAGCCGAAAATCGCCTGCATGCCCAGAAGGGCATCTTGGCCTGGTGCCTGGACGCGGATCAGCGATGACCGATCTCGGGCTCACCTCTCGCGCCCCGGCCGACAATACGGCCGACGACACGATCCTGCCGTTCGAGGTTGCGCCCCTTGATCTGCGTGGCCGTGTCGTGCGCCTTGGGCCTGCCCTCGATGATATCCTCAGCCGTCATCAGTATCCGCCGCCCGTCTCAAAACTGCTGGGCGAGGCAATCGTATTGACGGTGCTGCTCGGCGCCTCGCTCAAATTCGACGGCCGGTTCATCCTTCAGACCAAGACCGACGGCCCGGTCCGCATGATCGTGGTCGATTATCGCAGCCCCGGTCAGGTGAGAGCCTGCGCGCAGTTCGATGCTGCCGCCGTCAGCTCGTCCGCCAAATCTGTCGGCGAATTGATGGGCCGCGGTCATCTCGCGATGACGATCGACCAGGGCCCCGACATGAGCCGCTATCAGGGGCTGGTCGCACTTTCCGGCGGCAGTCTCGAAGATGCCGCACACGAATATTTTATGCGGTCCGAGCAAATACCGACGAAGGTTCGTCTTGCCGTAGCCGAGGAAATCCGCGCATCGGCGAACGGCGCGCGCCATCGCTGGCGTGCCGGCGGGCTGTTGCTCCAGTTCCTGCCAAAGAAGGCGGAGCGGATGCGGACGAGAGATTTCGATCCCGGCGACGCGCCGGCCGGCGTTCAGCCTCATCAGGTCCCGGAGGACGATGCCTGGATCGAAGGGCAAGCGCTTGTTGCCACAGTCGAGGACGTGGAACTGATCGACCCCGCGATCTCGAGTGAGCGGCTGCTTTACCGCTTGTTTCATGAGCACGGTGTTCGCGTGTTTCGCGCCTCCGATGTTGAATCCAAGTGCTCTTGTTCGCGCGACAGCGTGACCAACATGCTCAAGAGCTTTTCCCAGGACGATCGCGATCACATGGTCGAGAACGGGGTGATCTCGGTAACGTGCGAGTTCTGCAACAGCAAATACGTCTTCGCGCCGGCTGAGGTCGGCGCCGTGGACCGGGGGTGACGGCCGCATCATCCGTCGCGACCAAAGCAAATCGGCGCACTGTCATTGCGGCGCTGGGCGTCACCGAAATTCTTGCCTGGGGTTCCTCGTACTATCTCCTCGCGGTATTGGCGAAGCCGATCGCTGCTGAGACCGGTTGGCCGATCTCGATCGTGATTGGAGGCTTGTCGCTGGGACTCCTTGCCGCCGGCGCAGGGTCGCCGCGAATAGGGCGGCTGATCGAAACACGCGGCGGCCGGCCGGTTCTCGCCGCAAGCTCCATACTGCTCGGGGTCGGGCTCGCGCTGCTCGGTCTCTCCCATCATCTCGCGGTCTACGGGTTGGCGTGGCTTGTCATTGGCGTCGGCATGGGTTGCGGCCTCTACGATGCGGCCTTCTCTACCCTCGGCCGCGCGTATGGGTCCGAAGCGCGCAGCGCCATCGTGTCGGTCACGCTGTGGGGCGGGTTTGCGAGCACGGTCTGTTGGCCATTGTCGGCATATCTGCTCGCAGCGCTCGATTGGCGTGGCGTCTGCTTCGTCTACGCCGGTTTGCATCTGGTTCTGGCGCTGCCGCTTCACCTGACGTTGATGCCGCGCGTGACGAAGCCGGCAACCGGCATCGAGACCAGGGAAAAGCCACCCGCGCGAAGCCTCAACCCGCTGCAGCGGCGCGCGTTCGCACTATTCGCGATCATGATCACGCTCGGCGGTGCCGTCGCGTCGGTGATGTCGGTGCATCTCCTCGTGATCTTGCAGGCGCGCGGGCTCGATCTCGCGTCGGCCGTCGCGTTCGGGGCGCTGGTCGGTCCGGCCCAGGTCGGAGCGCGCGTGGTCGAGATGGCGTTCGGCAGCCGGTATCACCCGATCTGGACCCTTGCCGCGGCGAAATCGCTCATGGGAACAGGTGTCCTGCTGTTGACAGCCGCTGCACCCATGATCGGGGCGGCCGTCATTATTTACGGCGCCGGCAATGGCATCTGGTCGATTGCTCGCGGCGTGATGCCGCTCGCGCTGTTCGGGTCTGCGGGCTACGCCACTTTGATTGGCCGCTTCGCGTTGTTCGGCTTGTTCGCACAGGCGTTATCTCCGGCTGCAGCGGCTATGGTGCTGGACCGGTACGGAGCCGGGGCGATGCTTGCGGGTGTCGCGACAATGGCCCTTGCCAATGTGGTGCTGACGGCCGTCCTGTGGTTCACCATGCCGCCGCCACCGGAATGATTCGGACGATGTCAGTTCAGGGTTCGCTTGGTGTCCGGACCATCAAGCGAAAATGCCGGAATGTCGATGTCGAAATGCTCTCCGTCGGTGCTCACCATGCCGTAGGTGCCCACCATGAAACCCGATGGGGTCGGAAGCGGGACGCCGCTTGTGTATTCAAACGAGGCGCCGGGCTCGAGCACCGGCTCTTCGCCAACCACACCCGGCCCGCGCACTTCTTGCAGACGCCCCAAGCCATCGGTGATACGCCAATGGCGGGTCTTGAGTTGAACCGTTGATTTGCCGCGGTTGCTGATTTCGACGGTGTAGGCCCAAAAATAATAGCTCTTTTCGGACGAGGAGCGTTCCGGCATGAAGCGAGGCGAGACCTTGACCTCTATATGGCGAGTGACGGCGCGATAGCTGGACATGATCGTCTTCAAATCGGCGGAATAGCATTTCATCCCTGTGTCGGCTAGTGAACAAGTTCCCTGCGATCGGCGCAACGGCCATGAATAGCCCCCCTACGATGGTCTCATCGTCCGGCGAGTCGGCGGCCACTTGCAGCAATTCGTCGGCGGGTCCACCAATGACGCAGCGCGCGCAGTTGGAGGGATTCGGTCGCCGGGTGAGACGGTTTTTTTCCGATCGGTTCATTTCGGACGCTGCGACCGGGGCCGCGCAAAGCGTGCGCGTGCCCGCCGTCAAGGGTGTGGCCCGCGATCTGCGCCTCGATTTGTTCCGCGGCCTCGCGCTGTGGCTCATATTCCTCGATCACATTCCCTCGAACATCGTGAGCTGGATCACGATCCGCAATTACGGCTTCTCGGACGCCACCGAGATCTTTGTCTTCATTTCAGGCTACACGGCCGCCTACGTTTATGGCCGGGCGATGCGCGAGCATGGAACCGTGGTCGCGAGCGCGCGCATCCTCAAGCGCGCGTGGCAAATCTACGTCGCTCACATCTTCCTGTTCGCGATCTACATGGCCGAAATCGCCTACGTATCGCGCAGCTTCGAAAACCCGCTGTACGGCGAAGAAATGGGTATCTTCGAGTTTCTCCAGCAGCCTGACGTCACGCTCGTGCAGGCGATGCTGTTGAAGTTCAAGCCCGCCAATATGGACGTGCTGCCTCTCTACATCGTGTTGCTGGCGGGTTTTCCGCCGGTGTTGTGGTTGATGCTGCGCAAGCCTGTGGTCGCGTTGGGCGCGTCCGTGCTGCTCTATATGCTGACGTGGTATTTCGGCTGGAATTTGCCGGCTTATCCGAACGGCACTTGGGTGTTCAATCCGTTCGCGTGGCAGCTTCTGTTCGTATTCGGCGCGTGGTGCGCGCTTGGCGGAACCAAGAAGCTCGCGTTCATCATCAACGCGCGAATTACAATCGTGATCGCGATCATCTACCTCCTTTTTGCGTTCGCCATCACCTTGACCTGGTACATCCCGGGATTGGACGGAATGGTGCCGCGCTTTCTGGAAGAATGGATGTATCCGATCGACAAGACAAATCTTGATGTGCTGCGCTTTGCGCATTTCGCAGCTCTCGCGGTTCTCGTGATTCGCGTGGTGCCTGTCGACTGGCCCGGCTTGCGGTCGATCTGGCTGCGTCCCGCCATTCTGTGCGGCCAGCATTCCCTTGAAATCTTCTGCCTCGGCGTGTTCCTGTCCTTTGCCGCTCATTTCGTCCTGGTCGACGTTAACGAGAGCGTCGGCATGCAGATCGGCACCAGTCTGTTAGGCATCGTCTTAATGGTTGCGACAGCGGCCATGATTTCATGGTACAAACGCATAGAAGGACGAAGTCCCGGATCGCGCTCCGGGCCGGGTATCGGCCCGCCAAGCGCAACCCTCGCGGGAGGCGGGGCATGAGAAGAACGTTAGCGCTGGCGCTCATATGGGCGCTGACCTTTGGCGTCGTGTCCGCCAAAGAGAATAACGAGTGCATCACGGCTGCCGGGTCGGTCGCGCCGGATTTTGCATTGCCGCGCGTCGCTCAGGCGATTGCCAACAAGAAACTCGACATCACGGTGCTCGGCAGCGCGTCCTCGGAGCTCAACGGGCCGGCCGGTACCAGCATCGCGTATCCGACGCGATTGCAGATCGCTCTGAGCCAGATGTTACCCGGTGTCGCCGTCAAGGTGTCGACGTATGCCAAGGCCCGGGACACCGCTTCGGATATGGAAAGCAAGCTCGATCACATCATTGCCGAGTCCAAGCCCGCGCTCGTGATCTGGCAGACCGGTACCGCCGACGCCATTCGCGGCATCGATCCGGACGAGTTCCGCATTTCTCTCGATGACGGTGTCGATACGCTCCAGGCGGCGATGGTCGACGTTATCTTCATGAACATGCAGTATAGCCCGCGCACCGAGGCGATGCTGGCGCTCGGCGCCTATGCGGACGCGATGAGGATTATTGCACTGCAGCGGGAGACCGTGCTGTTCGACCGCTTCTCGATCATGAAGCGATGGAATGAAAGCGGTATTTTCGACCTTTATGGCGCGACCCGTAATACCGATGTCGCCGAGAAGGTGCACGATTGCCTGGGGCGATTGCTCGCCAAGGTCGTAGTCGACGGCGCCAAATTGACAACGCCGGAGAAAAAAGCCACTCGTTAGCTTATGAATGCCCGAAGCTCATTGTCGATGCGTTTCGTCTTCCCCGCAGCTCTCGCACTTCTTGCCGCAAGTCTTTCGCTTCCGGCATCGGCGGATGCCGATAAGCCGGGCGACGCCTGCCGTGAACGGCCGGAACTCGCGCGGTTTTCCGGTACGCTTTACCGCATGGGCAGGCGCATCGCCACAGGACTGCCGGTGACGATCATGGCGCTGGGCTCATCGTCGACGGCCGGCGCCGGCGCGAGCGCGCCGTCGATGAGCTATCCGAACCAACTTGAGGCCGATCTGCGCGGGCGCTTCCCCGGGCATCCGATCTGGGTCATCAACCGCGGCGTCAATGGTGAGGAAGTGTCCGACATGTTGGCGCGGTTCGATGCGGCTGCCGCGGCGGACAAGCCGGACGTCGTGTTATGGCAAGTCGGCACTAACGCCGTGCTGCGGGACAATCCCCTCGGCCCGGTCGACGACGTCATCCGGGATGGGATCGCCCGCATGCGCGCCCTTGGTGCCGATGTGGTCTTGGTCGATCCGCAGTATGCCCCGAAGGTCATCGCCAAGCCCGATGTCAACGAGATGGTCGCCCTCATTGCCGCCGAGGCAACGAAGCGTGGCGTCGATCTCTTTCCGCGTTTCGCGGTGATGCATGCGTGGCACGATGCCGACAGCTTGCCGTTCGAGGCCTTTCTCTCGCCCGATCAGCTCCACATGAACGATTGGGGCTATGCGTGCCTCGCCAAACTGCTCAGCGCAGCAATGGCTGAGGCTGCAACCCGCCCGATTGCCGCCGCTCAAGCCACGCGGCGTTGAAACACCTCCGATAGCAACTCATCGCGGAAGCATGGGCGCGACGCTTCGTGCGCCGCGCCGCAGTGAGCAGCGCCTTTACAGCGGCGCGGGCGCGATGGCGACGGCGTCGTTATTCGGGCCGGTCTTTGGCGCGGGCTTTGCCCAGCGGATTTCGCCGCGCAAGTTGGCCGCAGCCGTCGTGGGCTTGGACAGCGTGATGGAGAGGCGTTCCTGCTGTTTCGGCGAGGCGCTTGGCAATTGCCAGACCGCGACGCTGCCTTTGGTTTTTTCGTCGGTTTGAACACCCTGATATCCGGTGCCGATCGCGGCCACCACGGTCGTGTCGGCCGGTATGGCAAGGCTTATCTTGACGCCCTCTGCGGTGACGCCTTTTCCCTGCAAGCCGCCATTCGTGACGGTGAGCGTATAAGTCGTCCCGTTCGCCCCGGCCTCGCCCTTGCTGAGGACACCGGTCAAGGGAACGCGGACGCCGATGTCGTCGTGGGCCCAAGCGAAGATCGAGCGCAGCGTCTCCCCCGACAAGCGGGATTGCACATAGTTCCCCATGTCGAGATTGGTCGCGTTGGTGCCGAGTGCGGCGCGGTGAGGCGTCATCGCGGTCGTGTGGTTGTAAACCAGGTTGGCGAAGTACTCGTAGTCCATGTCGACCGCGCCCATGTTGGTGCGCGGCCCGTTGAAGGTCGCGCCATGGCATTGGCCACAACCGACCTCGATCAGCGCAGCTTGTCCGGCCGGTGCGTTGGCCGGGACCGCAACGCGCCATTTGCCGGGCTCGGCAGGTTTCGGCATCGATGCGAAGTACGCAGCGAGATCGGCCGCATCCTGCTCGTTAAGCTGGCTTTCGATAAAGGCGGGCATGATGCCCCACGGCTGGTGAACGGCGCGCGCGAACTGCGCGGCGTTCAATCCCCGGCCGGCGAGATCCGGCCCGAAGCCGCCTTCCCCCATGGTGCCGTGGCAGTTGCGGCAGGCGGTGACCCGCGGCGCTTCCCGGTCCCAATAAGCCTTTCCGGCCGCCGGATTACCTGCGGTCTGGGCAAGTGCGACACCTTGTAGAAAAGGCAACGTCAGCGCGGCGACGACGAGCGTCCTCATGAAATTCCTCCCCCTTCCGGTATTCTCATGCGTGCAGTGTCGCGCATCTTACATTCAGACAGATGCGTTGCAACGCAGCGGCGCGCGGAATTTCTCTGCGAAGCAAACTCGGAGAAAAGGCGACGGACGCGCCGCGCTTGCTATGTTGGCAAGCTCAGGGCTCCAGCTCGCTATCCCAGTAGAGATAGTCGAGCCAGCTCTCGTGCAGGTAGTTCGGCGGGAATAGCCGGCCGTTGCGGTGCAGGTGGTGCACCGTGGGCTGAAAGGGCATTTGCCCCGGAAACATGGCGGCCTCCTGCGGTGTCCGGTTGCCCTTGCGCAGGTTGCATGGCGAGCAGGCCGCGACCACGTTGATCCAAGTGGTCTGTCCTCCGCGCGAACGCGGCAGCAGGTGATCGAACGTCAGGTCGTCGTTCTCGCCGCAATATTGGCAGGAGAAGCGATCGCGCAGGAAGACGTTGAACCGGGTAAACGCCGGATTGGTCGACGGTTTGACGAATGTCTTCAGCGAAACGACGCTCGGCAGCAGCATCTCGAAGCTCGGGCTGCGCACGGCCTTTTCATAATTCGCGACGATGTTCACGCGGTCGAGAAACACTGCCTTGATGGCGTCCTGCCAGGACCACAGCGACAGCGGATAATAGCTCAACGGACGAAAATCTGCGTTGAGCACCAGGGCCGGCCAGCCACCTTGCAATACCTGAGCGTTCAAAGGGACGCCCTCTCGACCTCGTTGTGCAGGACCGAAGCACTTGTCCAATACTTTATAAGGGGACGTTACAGGAATGTGAAGCCGCGCCCCGGACGGCCCAGAGCCGTCAAATAAGCCGGCATGTCAGGGGCTTGCGCACGATCCTGTCGCAAAGACAGGATTGGCTTTTGCAATGTTGCGCCGCAGCGCGCGGTCATCCCTCGCACGAAGGGCGCGAACGAGCGCCTATGATTCGACTTTGATTCTCATCATCTTTGATTCTCATCGACTTTGATTCTCATCCGCGCAGGCGACCTGATGCTGGAGCGCGATTTCGCGACGTTCCCTTGCCGATTGCAGGATGGCGAGCGCGACTTCCAAGGTTGCCTTGCCCCAGCGCGCGTCATGGAAGTCGGACCTCCCCTCGCGGACCGCAGCCCATAGCGCATCGAGCGCATCGCCGTGCCCCGGCCGGCCCACACCGCGCTCGACAGGAATGTCGTGGACACCGTTGACGCCATAGGCGGTGATGCCGTTGGGCGAAAACCTGAGGTCGCCACGCTCGCAGGTCACGATCCACACGCCGAAGTGCGGCAGGTGTGGTTGTTCGACCGGCAGATCTCGGCCGCCGTAGCCGAGATCCTTCTGGCGATCCGGTTCCGATGATGCATCCCTAACCAAGGTCTGACGCGAGGAGCCATGCCGGTCGCGCGGTTTGTCGGTGCCGCTCTCCGCGACCCAATAGTGGAATTCGTCGCTGTCGAAGAAATCGTAAGCACTCAGCACCAGTGTTGCCGAAGCCCCGTCCTCGAACTCCAAGAGCGCCGAGCAGTGTCCTTCGGTCGGTCGCGTTGGTTCGAGGCTTCCGGCGCAGGCGCGAACGCTGCGGACGAGGCCACCGCCCAGCACGCGGGCAATTTCAATCTGGTGAGTGACCTGGTTGAAGGTGATGCCGCCGCCCTTGGCGGTGACAAGCTCGTCAGGTCGGCGCGGCCGCATCAGGAAGTCCGAGTAGTTGAGCGCGACCATCATCCCGAGTCGGCCGAACTCGCCGCTGCGGATCAGACGACGCATGGCCATGACGTTGATATCGAAGCCGTGGGTGTGACCGACAATCAGTTGAACGCCCGCCTTGTCGGCCTCCGCAATCACCCGGTCGCAGTCGGAGAGATTTAGCGCCAGCGGCTTTTCGACGAGGACATGCTTGCCGTGGCGCAAAGCCTCGATGGCCTGGTCGGGATGAAACGGATGCGGCGATCCGATATAGATCGCCTCGACATTCGCATCCCGACACAGGTCGGTGAAGTCGGCATAGGTATGCGCACCGAGGTCGCGCGCGAACGCCTCGCGCGGCCGCGCGAGCGGATCGGCCCCGGCGACCAAGCGAAACCCGGGGTGGGCGACTGCGGCACGGACCATGAATGCGCCGGCAAGGCCGAGCCCCGCGATGCCCAAAGCAATCGGCCGATCATGCGCCATCTAGACCAACTCGCTCATGTTGCAGTGTCCTTATCCACGCGACAGCGATTTTCGACTTCAAGACGCTTGCGGCGCTGACGCGCACACTATGTCGAAGCCTTGGCTGATATAAAGATGCGATCGCCGGCCGATGCAATCGCGAGCCCGTGCCAGCAGGAGTTGCGGATGGCGGCATGATGCCGGATGATACCGGGGCCGAAAGCCCTCAGGATGTCAGGTGTCGTCATATCGCTTTTGGCATATCGTTTGCCTGCAAACAGGCGCGGCGCTATCCTCTGTTGCGCGAGCGACGCGATGCTCTGATCAGGACAGATGACGATGTCCTCAAATCTCGAACACGAAGGCGAGCCGCCCCTGCTCCTCAAGAATGCCCACGTGATCGATTCGCATCTCGGTATTGATCGCGTCGCAGATGTCGCGATCGCGGACGGGAAAATCCAATCGATCGGCGAGGCTCCCGTCGCTCCGCAAACTCAGATCATCGATCTTGCCGGCTGCTATCTCTCGCCCGGATGGATCGACATTCACGTCCACGCTTATGGCACGCTCGGATTCTCCGACCCCGACAGCGTCGGCGTGTATCAAGGCGTGACGTCGTTTGTCGAGGCCGGGGGCCCCGGGATCGACACGCTCGACGAGTTCGTGGCGATCATGGACCCGCTTGAAACCGATCTTTACGTCGGCCCGTTCATTCGGCCGATGGGTCTTCTCGGCC
The DNA here is from genome assembly GCA_963807015.1 of uncultured Alphaproteobacteria bacterium. Classification (GTDB taxonomy): domain Bacteria; phylum Pseudomonadota; class Alphaproteobacteria; order Rhizobiales; family Xanthobacteraceae; genus JAJPKK01. The sequence continues at coordinate 95,452 of CAWEAS010000002.1, forward strand.
TCAACTTCATCGAGGGTGACGTCCGCACTCTGGGCAATGTCCCGGTCACGCGTTGGCTCGACTTCGCCCAGCAGCACCGGAGCCTGCTTCGCTACCTGAAATGCAACGCCATCGGCAATTACGGCACCGGCACGCTGAAACTCACGAAGGGCCTCTCCGAAATTCTCGATCTGCCGCTCTACATGCATATCGGTGAGTTTCAGCTCCAGAATCCGACGCGCCTGCTCGCTCCGGAGGCGTTCAAGATCGCCGAGGCCGGCGATCTGATCACGCACATCTATCACGGCAATCTCGGCCAAGTGATCGACCGCGACGGAAAGGTGTTGCCGGAGGTGCGCGACGCGGAGCGGCGCGGCGTGCTCTTCGACCTCGGCTTCGGCGGATATAATTTCTCATGGGACGTCGCGGAAAAAGCGTATGCGCAAGATATCGTTCCGCACACGATCAGCTCCGATCTGCAGCAGTTCAATGTGGTGCGGCCGGCGAAGAGCCTCGCAAACGTAATGAGCTTGACGCTCCGGCTGGGCTTGTCGTTGCAACAGGTCATCGAACGGGTGACCGAAACGCCCGCGAAGGCGCTGTCGCTTGACGATCGCGCCGGCAATCTCGGGGCAGGAATGCCAGCGGATATCACCGTGTTCCGCGTTGAAGACGGCGAATTCGAACTGTCCGATTGCTTCAACCGAACACGAAAGGCTGATCGGCAGATCGTGCCGGTCATGACGTTCAAGCGCGGCCGTCGGTTCGACTGCGATTTCTCGCGCGGTTTGGACGAAAAGAATTGGTTCCTGCAGATTGCCGAGGACCACATCCCCGCGAAGGCGTCATCGCTCGGCGACGCGCAGATCGAATTTCTTGCCGCGCTCGCCGATGCCCTCGCCACCACCACCTGGGACCTTGCGAGCGCCGAACGCCTCGACCTGCCGAAGGCAATCGAGCTGCAAGGCATCTTCCGCGAAGTCTTGGCCCGGTCGGGCCTGCCGCTGCGCGCCGGGATGGAAGCGCTCTACAGTTGCTTCCTCGATCAACCGTTCACGATGCAGATCGGGCTCCTGATCATGCGGCTCGATCGGTCGTTTCTGCTGTCGCGGCTGCAAGAGGTGACGCAGCGCCGCCCGTTGGCCGCGTGATCGTTTGCCGCGCTCGCGGAAGATGACAGAATGCGCACGGAGAAAAAATGACTGAAGCGTCGTCGTTCACGGCGCCGCCTGTTGCGGACGCGGAATGGCAGAAGCTCGATGGGATCGATCCTGTGTCGGGCAAATTCCCCGCGCGCGCGCGTTTTGGCGATGACAGCATTTTGATCTTCAAGACCGACACCGGTTTCCGCGGCGTTCAGCGCGCATGCCCGCATCTCAATGCGACACTCATGGACGCGGACCTGGTCGGCAACGGCACGATGCTGCGATGTCGCCAACACGTTTTCACGTTTCGCCTGTCGGACGGCCGCGGCGTCAACTGCCCCGGCTTCTCGATTCGCGTGTACGAAGTCAAGGATGAAGCCGGCTCACTTTATGCGCGGAGCATCCGCTAGCGGCGGCGCGTGGAGACGATCGCGATGCCTGCAGGTACTTTGTCGATCATGGGCAAGTCGGGCTGGCGGCGCGCGGGTCTTGTTCTCGCTCAACTCTGTCTGATCGCGGCCTTGCTGACCCTCTGGCAGTTTGGCGTATCCGACCGCAACCTTGCCTTTTTCAGCCGCCCGTCGATTGTCGGCGCGAAACTTGTCGAGCTCGCGCTCGATCCGGATTTCCATCGCGACATCATTGTCACCCTGACTGAAATAGCCATCGGCTATGCGATCGGCGCGGGCGTCGGACTTGTGCTGGGCTTCGTTCTGGGGCGTTCCAAATTCCTATCCAAGCTGCTGGAGCCCTTCATCATCGGTCTCTACAGCATTCCAAAGATTGCGCTGGCGCCGCTGTTCATTGTCTGGCTGGGGCTTGGAATCTCGTCCAAGGTTGCGGTTGTCGTCCTCGCCTCCTTCTTTCTCGTTTTCTTCAACACCTATTCCGGCCTTCTCAATCTCAATGAGGAACTGGTGCGGCTCGCCCGCCTCATGGGCGCATCGTGGAGTCAGTGCATTGGCCGAGTGATCCTGCCGTCGGCGGCCCATCAGATTTTCATCGGCCTCAAAACCGCGGTGCCTTACGCCGTGATCGGTGCCGTCATCGGCGAGTACATCGGCTCCAACGAGGGCCTCGGCCATTTCATCCTTTACGCATCGCAGACCTACGATGCGCCGGCCCTGTTCTCCGGGATCGTGGCGCTGATCCTGATCGTGTTCCTGAGCAATTACGCCCTTAATCGGCTCGAACGACGGCTGGTCCGTTGGCGCCATATCGAAGGTGCAGCCGTTCAGTTGTAACGGAGAATGGCATCATACTTGCGAGGCCCTGCCGACACGCATTGTCAGCCGCATGATCAAATCAGAGGGGAGCACGCCATGCTCAAGCGTAGAGACTTGATCCGCACGATGGGCGCTGGCTTGGCCTTTGCGGCCGGGAGCCCATTCGCCGCATCGCGGCGCGCACTGGCACAGCCCAAACCGGGGCTGACGCCCGGACGAGGGGTCTGCTCGGCGCCTGGCCTGTCGTTCTCCGCGCTCTACATCGCGAAGCGGCGCGATCTGTGGGCGGCGAATGGCGTCGATTACAGCTTGAAGTTGGTTCAAGGCGGCCCGCTCGCGATGGCCGCGCTCAACGTCGGCGAGGTCGATTTTGCCTGCGTGACTTCGAGCGATCCGCTTCTCGCCTGGGACAAAGGCATCAAGACCCTGGTGGTCGCGGCATTTACCAGCGGCCTCGCCATGCAAATGGCAGCTCGCAAGGACTGGATGAGCAAAGCCGGCATCAGTCCTGACCACCCGGTTGCCGATAAGGTCAAAGCTCTGCGGCAAGCACGCATTGGGGTCTCGACCATCGGCGGCGGCCCGGCGCAATTCATGAAGTATCTCGCGACGCTCTATGGCATCGATGAGCGCGATTTCAAATTGCTCGCCGTCGGTCTCGGCGCCGCACGCATTGCCGCCCTTCGCGAGAACCAGGTCGACGTCATCGTCGGTTCCGCGCCGGATGCTGACGAGGTCGCTCTTGAAGGCATCGGCGAGTTTTACCTGAGCTTTGCGACCGAGATTCCCGCCTTCAAGGACTTTCCTTACACCGTCCTGGTCGTTCCCCCGGAATTCGCAAGCGCGCGGCCCGAAGCGGTGCGCGGCATTGCAAGATCGATCGGCGAGGCCAACGACTTCATCCAAACGAACTTCAGCGAAGCGCTGGACATGCTCAAGGCCGAGTTTCCAAAGATCGACGGACGTGCAATCGTCCGCTCGATGGAGCGCGACCGGACTAGCTTTCCACGCGGCGGCCTGATGACTGCATCGATGTGGGAGAACGGCATCAAGGTCGCCAAGAGCATGCGTACGGTCAAGACGACGCCAACGGCCGCCGAGGGCGAAATCTGGACCAACAAGTTTCTCATGTGATCAACGCTGTGGCTTAAGTCCAGATGCTCGTCAAATCCGCACGATCCCCCGCTTACGCCGAAGGGGATGCGGCCAGCATGGTGACAACACCTGCTGCGGTCGAGTTTGACCAAGTGAGCCTCGCCTTCGAAAGCGATGGCGGCACTCTGCTGGCATTGGACCGCGTCAGCCTGACCGCATCGCAAGGACAGATCACGACAGTCGTCGGCCCGTCCGGGTGTGGCAAGACCACATTGCTGCGACTGGTCAGCGGCCTTCTCGATGCGTCGAGCGGACGCACCCTTTGCAACGGCCGGGAAGTCAGGGGCCTCAACGCCGGAGTTGGTTTCGTCACCCAGGACAGCAACCTCTTTCCCTGGGCAACGACGCTCGCGAACGTCGAGTTTCCCCTTGCCGTCAGAGGCGTGCCGGCGCGGGAGCGGCGTGAGCGGGCGATGGAGTGGATCGACACCGTCGGTCTCGCCGGCTTCGAGCACAGCTATCCCTCGCAGTTGTCGGGTGGCATGCAGAAGCGCGTATCCATTGCACGAACCTTCATTTATGAACCTGATGTTATCCTGCTCGACGAGCCTTTCGGCGCGCTCGATGCTCAGACGCGCATGATGCTGCACCATCAGCTTCTCGAGTTATGGCAAAAACGAAAAATGACGATGCTCTTCATTACCCACGATCTGGTAGAGGCGATAACGCTGTCCGATCAGGTCGTGGTGATGACGAAGCGCCCGGGTCGCGTGAAAGAATGCTACCGCGTACCGCTGTCACGTCCGCGCAACGTATTCGAGATTTATCTCGCGCCCGGCTTTGACGACGCATACGCCGCGCTGTGGAAGCATTTCAGGGCGGAACTTTCGACTGACAAGGGCGCCGCCATGCCGATCACCGGTCCGCGATCATGAACCTCAAGCAGGGCATAAGCGCGCCGGTCGTTGGCGCGTCGTCGTCCGCGCTGGAACGGTCGCTCCCGGCTCAGCCGATCATCGAGGTACGCGAGATCGGCAAGACATTTCAGTCCAAGGGCGGTCCGTTGACCGTTTTCGATCGTTTGTCCTGCATGATCGAAAAGCGGAGCTTCCTGTCGATCATCGGCCCGTCGGGCTGCGGCAAGTCCACGCTGCTCAAGCTCATCAGCGGCCTCGAGACGCCAACACGCGGCGAAATCCTTTTCAATGGCCGCGCAGTGACAGGTCCTCCCAAGGGCATGATCTACGTCTTTCAGCAATACACGAAGTCGATCTTGCCGTGGCGAACCGTGATCGAGAACGTCGAATTCGGCTTGCGCGCGCAACGTTGGGTGTCGTTCAAGGAGGCCCGTGAACGCTGCCGCGAATATATCGATCTCGTCGGGCTCAAAGGCTATGAGGATTATCATCCCTATCAGCTGTCCGGCGGCATGCAGCAGCGCGTGTGTATCGCGCGTGCCTTGATCTGCGAGCCGGACGTGCTGCTGATGGACGAGCCGTTCTCGGCCGTGGACGCGATGACCCGGGCGATCCTCCAGGAGCTGGTGTTGCGGATTTGGCAGAAATTGCCGATCACGATCCTGTTCGTCACCCACGACGTCGACGAGGCTGTGTTCCTTTCGACCCGTATCATCTCCCTCGGGCGCGCCGGCAGCGGCGTCAGTGACGACGTGCCGATCAACCTTCCGCAACCGCGAGACCAGATCGTGACGCGCGCCGATCCGAAATTTAACGAGCTGCGACAGAAGCTGTTCGCCAGTATTTTTGTCCAAGAGAAAAGCGTCTCACCAGCGTGATATCGAGTTCGAGGCAGACATGGCAAGGCGCTGGCCCGGTTTCCTGCTGATCGCTGCGGTCCTGCTGTTGTGGCAGATCGCCTCGACGGAAAAATGGATCGACCCGGTATCGATGCCCAAGGTGAGCACGATCGCCTATTCCTGGGTGCAGAACATCGACGGTGGCGAATTGCTGCAGGCCCTCGGGCCGACGTTGTGGCGCATCGGCGTGGGCTTCGGGCTCGCCGCACTCGTCGCCGTGCCGCTCGGCTTGTTGATGGGAAGCATTCCGTTCGTCTACCGGCTGTTCGAGCCGATTACGGAGTTCATTCGGCCGATCCCGAGTTCCGCTTACATTCCGGTCGCGATATTGTTCCTCGGCATCGACGACGAGATGAAGATCTTCGTCGTCTTTCTCGCCTGCATATTTCCGATCCTGCTCAACACCTATAGCGGCGTGCGCGCCGTCGATCCCGTGTTGATCGATACCGGCCGAACTTTTGGGGTGTCGTGGCTGCGGGCGCTGTGGTCGATCGTCTTGCCGGCGTCGCTGCCCAATATTTTGACGGGCATGCGCATCAGCCTCGGTATTTCCCTGATCGTCGCCGTCGTCGCCGAGATGATCGCCGGCAGCAGCGGGATCGGCTACTTCATTCTCGACATGCAGCGCGTCTTCCGCGTGCCGGAGATGTTCGCCGGCATCTTCACGCTTGGTCTGTTGGGGTTTGCGATCAATTTCCTGTTCCTCCAAGCCGAGAGTTATCTCCTGCGATGGCGCGGCACGAGCGTCGAAACGTGAAACCCTGCTTCGAGCAGACCTGACGGCATCAGCATGCGCTTTGGAATCTGGACGCCCTTGCCGCACACCATTCGCCCGGAACCGCGAATGCAAGCGGCGATCACTGAATTGAGCACACCGGGAATGGGCGAGGGGCCCGACGAGTCCTACCGCTTCGCGCTTGATGTCGTGCGGGAGGCGGAAAGCGCGGGGTTTGACAGCACCCTCATCGCCCAGCGCTTTCTTGGACCGGACCTCGACGCCTGGATACTGGCATCCGCGCTCGCCGCGCAGACGCGAACCATCGAAATCATGCCGGCGGTGCATCCCGGCATCGTGTTGCCACAGCTTGTCGCCAAATTCGGCGCCTCGCTTGACCGCATCAGCGGAGGGCGTGCGGCGATCAACATCGTGAACGGCTGGTGGGCGGAGGAGTTCGATATTTACGGCAACGGCTCGTGGTCGGACGATGCCGCGGTGCGCGGCCGTCGCCTTGATGAATTCGTCAGGGTCGTGAAAGGGCTCTGGACCGAAACCCCGTTCACCTTTGAAGGTGAATTCTTCCGCTTCAAAAACGGTCGGCTGCCGACCGCACCACGCACGCGTCCGCACCCGCCGCTCTATGCCGCGAGCCGCTCAGGTCCCGGCAAGGATAGCATCGCGAAACACTGCGATGTTTGGTTTGCGGCCTATAAGCCCGGCTATCGCAACTTCGAACAGAACATCGCCGGCGTCGCCCGCGACGTGGCCGATCTCGACCAAGCTGCCCGATCGTACGGTCGCAAGCTGCGCTACGGCCTGAGTACGCACATGATCTGCTGCGACACGGTTGCTGAAGCCGAAGCGCAAGCGGATGCTTTGGAGGCCTACGGAGCAACGAGCCGCATCGCCCTCGTGCCGGCGCTTGCGCTTGGGGCCGGCCTCGTCGGTACGCCGGAGATCATCGCTGACCGCATTCACCGCTACCGCGATTTGGGGATCGAACTGCTGATGTTGCACTTTCACCCGATGATGGACGGGCTGCGTACCTTCATCGAGCGGGTCATGCCGAAGCTGCCGCAGGGAGAGCGCGTGGCAGCAGTTCTGTAATGCGTGTAGCGGGTACGGGCGGGCTGAATAGAAATCCCTGTACCTCGGTGCAACATTCAACTTTCAAAAGCTCAAGTTGTTCTCGGGTTTCGACGCCTTCGACCGCTGTCACGATATTGAGGCTACGTCCCAGCCCCACGATCGCACGGATGATCGCCATGCTGTCGGGGCGCAAGCCCAGATCGCGCACGAAGGAGCGATCGATTTTGATCTTGTCGAACGGAAAGCTGCGCAGATAGCTCAAACTCGAGTAGCCGGTCCCGAAATCGTCAAGGGAAATCCGCGCGCCGATCTCGCGGAGCCGATGGAGTGTGGCGAGATTGGCCTCCGTTTCGCTCAGCAGCACCGATTCGGTGATTTCAAGCTCCAGGCGGCCCGGGTTTAATCCTGAATGGGCGAGCGCGGTGACGACCGACTCCACCAAGCCCTTGGTGCGAAACTGAACCGGCGACAGATTGACTGCGACCTTGACGCTGTCCGGCCACTTCGTTGCCTCCACGCACGCGGTGCGAAGCACCCAATTGCTGAGCACAGAGATCAGGCCGATGTCCTCTGCGATGGGAATGAATTCGTTGGGGGGGACCGCGCCACGCGTCGGATGATGCCACCGTAGCAGGGCCTCGAATGCGCAGACCTCGGACCTCACGAGATCCACAAGAGGCTGGTAGTAAAGCTCGAGCTCATCGTTGCCGAGCGCTTTCCGCAAATCCAGCTCCAAGCCACGCCGGGCCTGAATTTGGCGGTCCATTTCCGCTTCGAAAAAATGAGCATCGCCGCGACCTGCCCCCTTCGCGCGATAGAGGGCCATATCGGCATTTCGCAGCAACGTCTCTGCGGTGTCGCCGTCAGCGGGACCAAGCGCCATGCCGATGCTTGCGCCGATGACGATCTCCTGACCGTCGAGTTCATAAGGCCGGCTGACGACCTCGATGAGTTGGTGCGCCAGCATGTCGGCGTCGTTCGGTCCGGCGATCGGCCATTGGACGATGGAGAACTCGTCGCCGCCGAACCGCGCAATAAGGTCCGTGTCGCGGAGGCAAGCTTTCATGCGCTCTGCAGCCGCTCGGAGCAGCCTGTCGCCGATCGGATGACCGAGCGTGTCGTTCACCGTCTTGAAGTGGTCGAGATCAATGCAGTGAACGGCGAGACTTTCACCGTTGCAGCGAATGTGAGCAATCGCTTCGGTCAATCTCTCGTTAAACATCACGCGGTTGGCGAGGTTGGTCAGGCCGTCATGATGCGCCATGTGAGCGATCCGGGCCTCGGCCTGCTTTCGCTCGGTGACATCGAGGATCGTCGAGAGAATCGCACGTCGATCGCCAAAATTGACTTCGCGGCCGTAAGTCAAAACCTCAATTTCGCTATGGTCGGCTTTGGTATGCCGCCATGTCCGATCCGACTTATGGAAATCCCTCACTGCTCGGGCAACCTCGCCCTGAAGTTCCCATTCGTCCCGCGGCCATAGGTTGAACAGCGTCATGCTTTCGAATTGCTCACGGCTGTAGCCGTAATGGGCGACCGCCGCATCATTGACCTTGATGACCTTCAACGTTTCCGGTTCGTAGAGCCACATCGGCACCGGATTGCTCTCGAACAGCAACCGGAACGAAACTTCCCGTTGTTTGATGCCGCGAATATCGGTGAATGTCGCCGACAGAAGTTCGCCGACAGGGGTGATAGCGACGACTGCGCTGCCGTAGGGCGCGGCGATTTCGATTTGGCGGCGTGCGCCGTCAAGATGACTGGCGACGAACTGTTCGATGATCGGCGCGGCAAAGAGGCCGCCGGCGGCTTCGGAGAGACGTTGCCATCGGAGATCGCTCTCACTCACCCGCAGCTGACGTGCCGCCGCGGCATTGCAGTCGATAATCCGAAAGTCGCTGATCTGTTCGGCGGCATCGCGAACCGCAGATAGGGCAATCATGCCCTCGTCTGTCGCGCGAAAGAGATTGCCGAGGAGGTTGAATTTGGCCCCGAACTCCCGGACGTAGACCGCAATTAGCGGAGCGCCCCACCGGCACGCCAGCGGCAGCGCGATGATCTCGAACGTCGATACGACGCCTTCGCGCGCTTGGTGGGCTCGCGAAGACACGGGTCCGCCGGCAACGAGTTCCCGTGAGATGAGGTCGATAATTGGCTTGGCGAAGTCACCGACAAGCGCGGTGACCGGCGTCCCCGCGACTTCGGCTCCGACCGCTTCCTTGAAGCGGCGACCGCCTCGCAAGAACCGGAAGCGTTCCGGCACATCGCCTTGGACGACAGCCAGATAGTCCGCAAGGCGACCTAAGCTGCCGAGCGCAACATCTTCATACGCCGGCAGCGCTCCATTGTTCGGGCGCGCTGCCTGCCATTTGCGCAGCAGAATTGCAGAATCGAGACCCGATGACGCCGCTTCCGAATGTTCGGAAGTCGCAATTAATTGTTTTGCCGCCGCCGCCATGTCGCATCCTGCGAACCGCTGCCCGTGTTGCAGCATTGCTTATGCGATTTGCCTAAAACGCACGTTAAGCTGCCGGTGCAAGATGTGATTGGCCGACTTGCCGACGCGCATATCCTGAACGAAAGCTTAGTCCGCGGGATGATCTCGACCGAAAGCGCCACCAATTCCGGTTGGATGACATGCCTTGACCGGGCAGCGACCTACTTACGGAAATTGAAATGTGTTCCACCACCGCAGCGGACCGCTGTCGGAGGTCGAAATTCACTCATGTCAGACGGGAATGCACAAAGCGTTCGGCACCAGCAGGTTGTCATATACGCAATGCCGCTTTGCGAGCTTCAAGGCGCCGTCCAGTCGCCGGAATACATCGTAGTAGACGCCGACCTGGTGCAGCGTCGCATCGGGGCGATCGAACAAAACCTGCAGCACGACATAATTTGCCTGTGCGTTGATGGATCCGTCCTGCTCCTTACCCAGAACCACCTGATTGGCGATGAGGTGGCGTAGATAGCGGGGCGCGAACATCGATGTTTCTTTAAGCGCGAATGCCCGATCCCGGATCATCCGCTTGTTTTCGCAATAGATCAGGCCGACCGGAAGCTTGCGATCGAAATTCTCGCGCGAGAGGACGACATATTCCGCTTCATCGGTGAACATTTCGACCCAGTCGGAGAGACGCTGGTCGTCTAGCGCGGCGGCATAGGCTGCGTTGAATTTTTCAATTTCATGATGCAACAAGAGCGAATCCATCCGGCTGTCTAACGAAGGCGCGGCGGCGGTCGCGTCTCGAATCATGACGCCGTCGGCCATGTCACAAGCCCATCTCGGTTCGCCAGTACTTGTACATGGCACGTATGGCTGATTCCGAAATCAGGCTATCGCTCGTCCCAAGTTCGACGTTGGGATCTAGCATGACCAAATGCTCGCCGTTGGGGACGTGCCGCATGCCATCCTGGACGAACTTGATGGCCTCGTTGTCCTCGAGACCCAGGAATCCCGCCGGTCCCATCAGGTTTCCTTGGCGCAGCCGGTGCCGCGTCATCTCCTCATCGTCGCCCTCAAACCCGAACATCGTCCATTTCATGATGAACTCGTGTGGCCCGGTCGGCACGATCTGCCGCACGCCGAGCGTGTTCATTTCGCGCTGGATGATCAGGTTGGGCCAGATGGTCGCCATGGTCACCGACCACGGGCTGTCGAATTCCTGGATGAAATCCATGAAGCGCGGCTCGGCGAGCGTCATGCCCTCCCTGTAGGCCCGCATTTCCTTTTTGGTGTCCGCGGCAACCGTTTTGGCATCCGACTTCGCCGACGCCATCACGCCATGCCGACCCTTGGGGTCCGCCAGCATCAGCGAGCGATTGCCCGCCACCATCAATCCGAATGTCACCAGAAAGGTGTGCAGCAGGGTCGCGTGATACGGGTCCTTGAGGTTCTCGTGATAGAGCTTCCAGTTCCCCGGCAACGTGTGCCGATAATAGCCGAGCAGCTTCGGCCGCCGTCCGTCGAAGGTCGCCTCGAATTCCGCCAGCACCTCCGGTCCGAGATAATCCTGCAGCGATTCGATATCGTCCGCGTAGGACGCGAAGACGACGCCGCGATGCGCTGTGACATTAAGGCGGCGCGGTCCGTGGTCGGAGGCACGGAAATCAGCGGGCATGCCTCCTTTGCCGGCGACCCCGCGGCGAAATGGAACCCCGATCAAAGTGCCTTTCAGGTCGTAGGTCCACTGATGATAGGGACAGACGAATTCCGTGACGTTGCCGCTAAGCTCGCGGCAAAATTCGGCGGCGCGGTGGGAGCAGCGATTTTCGAAGACGCCGATCGATCCGTCGGCCGCCCGCGCGACGATGACGGGTGTCGGTCCCACATTGGAGCGGATGTAGTCGCCCGGATTTGGTAGCTCGCACTCCAGGGCGACGTAGTTCCAGGTGCGCCCGTGAAAGATCCGCTCGACTTCGCGTTCGTAGATGGCCTGGTCCGTGTAAACCCAATCGGGAATCCGCGTGTAGCCCTCGGCCGGCCAGATGTATTCGTTCGAGAACGGACGCGAGGAATCCTCTTTCATGTTGTCGTGTCCATGTTGTCGTGCCCTCCTGCCGATGACGCAGCGGCGAACGCGGCTTCGATCGACACTCGTCCTGGCACCTCATTTGCATCCAGCATAGCGCGTTTCGCCAGATGAAATTAAGTCTTGGAGCAGAAGTTGACCTTGCCGGACCCAAAGATGCACGCGTTGTCGCGCCCGCGCGACCGCCAATTGCCCGCCTTAAGCCAGCGGTGTACGATCTCCACGTATCAGTGAGAGGACGCCATGGCGCAAGAACCCCTCGCAAACAAGGGCAATTTCCTGCACATCTATGACTTTCGGGTCACTCCGGGAAAGGAAGCCGAATTCATTCGCCTGTTCGAAGAATTCGACTATTCGGACGGCAATCCGATGCACAAGTCATCGGCTCAGGTGAAGGATGGCGTGCTCTGCCGCGACACGACCGACCCGCAGCGATTTTTTCTTATCGCCGAGTGGTCGGACATCGAGGAGCATGCGAAAATTCGCAAGATCCTCGCCAATGAGATCAAGCCCGAATTCATCAAGTACATCGAAGGCGGCAAATTCATCCCAAAATATGTTGAGGTGGTTTCGTCGACGCCGGACGAGATCCTGAAGAAAGCCGGGTGAACTCGTGCAATCAGACCTTGCTCCCGGCGATCGAACCCGAAGGCCTCCAACGTTGTTGCAGCGGCTCCGGATCAGAACTCTAACCGCCTTCCTCGTCTCTATCTTTGCCGTTTTTCAGGGCGCAGCGGCATTAGCCGCCGATCGCATCGCCGTTCGGCTCGATTGGACGCCATGGGGTTCGCATGGCGCATTCCATCTGGCGGCGGAAAAAGGCGTGTTCGCCAAGCATGGCCTGGATGTCACCATCGATGACGGCAACGGGTCGGTGGCAACGGTGCAGATCGTCGGCAACGGCGAATATGACGTCGGCCACGCCGCGCTTGCACCGATGGCGATTGCGCGATCGAAAGGCCTGCCGGTGACGGCGATTGCGGGCTTCGTGCGCAAGAACGATATCGGGCTCCTGGTCCCGAAAGACAGCGGCCTCAAAACCCCTGCCGATCTCAGGGGCAAAAAGATAGCGTTCACGGCCGGATCGCTGGAGACGCCGTTCATCGATCGTTTTCTCGCAGCCGGCAAGCTGACGCGCAACGATGTCGAATTGCTCAACGTTGATGCGGCCGGGAAGGCCGGCGCGTACATGTTCGGCCGGGCTGATGCCGCCTTCTCGTCGGTGCCGTTCTTTCTCGCCGTCGTGGCGACGCAACGTCCGTCGACGAGCATCGATTTCACCGACTACGGCCTTGAATTTCCGAGCTTCGGCCTGTTTGCGACCGAGAAGACGATTGCCGCAAAGCGCGACCAGTTGCGCCGATTCGTGAGCGTGGTCGCCGGCACTTGGACTTATATCCTCAACGGACATGAGGACGAGGCGGTCGCGGCGATCATCAAGGCGCGCCCGCAAGCGAAGCTCAACCCTGCCATTTTGCGCGAGCAGATCGAGAGCGTGAAGAAGTTCCTCTTCACTCCCGCGACCAAGGACAAGCCCTTTGGCACGATGGACGCTTCCGACTGGACGTCCGCCATCCGGACGCTGTCCGAAGGCGGACTGGTGAATGGCAACGTCGATCCGTCGGCGGTCTTCACCAACGATTTCATCGATGGCGGCATTGTTGCCGCGATTGCCAGAGGTCCGCTCTGAACAACACCGTGATCGCTGCGTCGAACGTGGTGAAGCGGTTCGGGCGTGGTAGCGGCGTTACGGCTCTCGACGGAATTTCGTTCGACATAGCGCAGGGTGAGTTCGTCACCCTGCTTGGCCCAAGCGGATGCGGCAAGAGCACGCTGTTGCGTTGCTTTGCCGGGCTCGAACAGCCGACCAGCGGCACGCTTCTGATTGACGGACGCCCGGTCGATGGGCCGCCCGACCGGCTCGGCATGGCTTTCCAGCGCGATGCCCTGCTCGACTGGTTCAATGTGCTGGAGAACGTGCTGCTGCCGGCTGACTTTGCCGGCCATCGCAAGCAGGCCTATGAGCCGCGCGCCCGCGACCTGCTGAAGATGGTCGGGCTGGCCGATTTCGCGCATGCCTATCCGCGAGCGCTGTCCGGCGGGATGCGCCAGCGCGTCGCCATCAGCCGTGCGCTGCTGCTTGATCCGAGGCTATTGCTCATGGACGAGCCGTTCGGCGCGCTCGATGCCTTGACCCGCGACCAACTCAATATCGACTTTCATCGCCTGTGGGCGGAGCAGCAAATGACTGTCGTTTTCGTCACCCACAGCATCGCCGAGGCGGTGTTCTTATCGACAAGAATTTTGGTCATGAGCCCGCGGCCTGGCCGCCTGGTCGAAGACATCGCGGTGGACCTGCCGCGCGACCGCAAACTCGCGATCCGCGACACTTCGGAGTTTGCCGGATATGCACGGCGCATCCGCGCGCTGTTCGAGCGTATGGGTTTGATCCATGACTAGAACGCGCAGCGCAATCAGCGCAGTCACGACCGCGCTCCAAAGCTCCTTGCTGCCGCTTTTCAGCGGCGTCGCGTTCCTGATCGTGTGGGAGGCTGCGTGCCGTCTTCTCGGCGTGCGCGCGATCCTGCTTCCGGCGCCGTCGCTTGTCCTGAAGGAGATCGCCGACTCGCCCGGGTGGTTCGCCGAACAAACGGCCTATACGACCGGCATCACGCTCGCGGGCTTTGGCTTCGCGGCGCTGATCGGCTTCGTGTTCGCCGTGGTGATCGTCGAGTGGAAGGTGCTCGACCGCGCGCTGTTCCCGCTTTTCGTTGCCCTCAACAGTGTGCCGAAGGTCGCGCTCGCCCCGCTCTTCATCATCTGGTTCGGCACGGGAGCCGAACCAAAAATCGCCATCGCGTTTCTGATCGCGATCTTTGCCGTGGTGATCGACACCGCCCTCGGTCTCCGGTCGGTCCCGCCCGAGACGCTCGACCTGGCGCGCGTCCTGCGCGGGTCACGCTGGAAAGTGCTGCTGCGGATTCGCATCTTCTGCGCCATGCCGCATGTGTTCGCCGGCCTCAAGGTTGCGATGTCCCTCGCGCTTGTCGGCACGATCGTGGGTGAGTTCGTGTCCTCGCAGCGCGGTCTCGGTTACGTGATCCTCAGTGCACAAGGGATGTTCGACACGCCGAGGGTTTTTGCCGCGCTCGTTATCCTTGCCGTGCTCGGCGTCGTCCTTCTCGGCGCCGTGAGCGCCGCCGAGCGCCTCGCGCTCCCGTGGCACTACACGTCTCAGGAGTTGGCAGAACGATAGCCGACGGCAGGGGGACTGCCGAGACAGCCCAGTCTCCTCCGGCCGCGATTGTTCGCGCGATCGGGATCGTTGGCTTGGCGGAAAGGCCTCGTTTCCGGTTGCCAAGGGCCTTCCAAACGGGCAAATAGGCGCCGCCATCTAATTTCGACAGCAGTGCGTTTCACATCGCCGTTTGATTGAATTAGTCCTTGTTTTTCAAGCTAATGGAGAGGTGGCAGAGTGGTTGAATGCACCGCACTCGAAATGCGGCATACGGGCAACCGTATCGGGGGTTCGAATCCCCCCCTCTCCGCCAGTCCAGAACAGAACTGCGAACGCCGCCGGTAGCCGGCTTTGCGCCGGCCGCTGCGGCGAGCGTCTGAAGCAGATTGCTCTTCGAGCCGATGATGCGAACCTCACGATCCGCTACCTCGACGCGCTGAGCAAGCGCGCGGAGATGGTCGCGGCGATAGCCGCCGCCGTCGATCCTGATCCGGTCGCGCGCCGTTCTGGCGAATCTCTGGACCATCTGCGGCGTGATGGCCTGGTGGGCTGATGCTTCCAGCATTGCGGCTGAAGTGGTCGCGGAAGAAGCGGCTGAACGAGTGGACGATCACCCCGTCGAAGGGCGCGGGCTTCGACGTGCCCGCCTCGATCATGCGCTGGAACTCGGGCCTGCGGTCGGTGGTCGCCGACGCGCCGGGCTCCACATAGGTCTCGACGGTCTGGTAGCCGCGTGAGGCGCAATACGCTTCGCCGGCAAGCAGAATGGCCCATGATTGCGCCACGACGCGCCGGGGTTCACCTTGGTCACGGCGCTTCTCATCATTCCTCTTTCCGGCCCATTCTCGGCGGGCGGGCTTATTGACCGCCGCTGGTCCGGTGTTTGCCGCTCATCGCTGTGGCTCCGCGCGGGCGCCGAGCTGCTCGGCCATCCAGTCCGCGGTTTGCGGGCGGTAGGCGTAGAAGCGGTTGTGCGCAACATGATTGCCGTCCGGGATGACGAGAAGCTCCGTCTTGCCGCGGGCTTCCGCGGCGAGCCGCTGCGCGTCTTCCGGCGGGCACAGCCGGTCGAGGCCCGCGGCGACAACGAAGAGGGGACACTCGATCCGTTGAGCGACACCCTCAAGCGAGAGCTGGAACGCCTTGGCACGCGCCTCATTTGCATTCGCGCTGTGGCTGCGCCGGATGTAGGCGTCGCGTGTGAGGTCGGGAAGTCGGTCCCAGAGCGCTCCCCAATTGTAGGGGCCGCAGTTTGCGATGCAGGCTTTGATGCGCTTGTCGAAGGCGGCGCTGCGCGGAGCATAATAGCCTCCCAGGCTGATGCCCCATACGCCGACGCGATCGACATCGACATCGCCGCGCTTCGTCAGCCAGTCGATCACCGGACTGACGACATTTTCGTAATCGTGACGAATTGGAAAATCGTACTCGGCTTCGCCCTGCCCGGGACCGTCGAAGGCGAGAATCGCCATGCCGCGCTCGAGGAAATTCATCTCGAAAGTCAGCAGTTCCTCCTTGGTGGAATCGAGACCCATGGTCATGAGCACGATCGGCGGTCGCCGTGCGCCCTTGGGCAGCCGCAGCGTTCCGGCCAAGTGCTTGCCTTCGTAGGGAATGAGCACGCGCTCGCCCGGCGGATCGAGGTGGGGAAGCGCGAGATCGAGACATGCAACGGCCTTTGCATGCGCGGCGCGCATTTGTTCGATGTCCTGCACGAACAGGTATTTCGCGAAATGATAGGTCACCGCGGCGCGGCTCAAATGTTCGGCGGCGCTGACGAACTGCTTGTGGTCGAGCGCCGCCCGGCCCAGCGTTTCATGCACGGCGGCCCGTTTCGACCACGCGCCGCACCACTCGTCCCACCGCGTCAGGCCGCCGACGACGTCGTGAAAATCACTCGCCGCGACGCCGTTGACGGTGAATCGCGAGATGAAGTTGTGGGCATGCTCGATACGCGGGTCTTTCACGTTTCGCTCCTTCTGAGCCGTCCTGCGGTTTTCTTCATGCGGCGCGGCGCCGTTGCCGTGCCGCCTCGATCAATGCCCATAGCCGCGGCGGGGTCACGGGAAGTTGGTCGATGCGGATGTCGAGAGGCCGCAGCGCATCCTCGATTGCGGAAACGATGGCCGCCGGCGCCCCAATGGTGCCGCTTTCAGCCGCGCCCTTTACCCCGAGCGGGTTGAGCGGCGTCGGCGATTCCATGTGATGGATTTCGATCATCGGCGGAGTGTCGGAGGTCGGCAGCAGGTAGTCGGCATAATTCGCCACCAGCGGCTGGCCTTGGTCGTCGTAGCGCATCCATTCCAGCAGCGTCGCACCGATGCCGTGAACGACGCCGCCGACGATCTGCCCTTCGACCATCATCGGATTGATCATGCGGCCGCAGTCGTGGACAACGACGTAGCGCTGGATGACGACCTGCCCGGTTTCGGGATCGACCTCCACCTCGGCGACGTGCGTACCGTTGGTATAGGTCAGGCCACTGGTCATGAAATCAGCCGACGCCGCGAGGCCTGGCGGGAGATTTCCGGGCAGCGCAAACCCCGGCGTCCCGCCCAGGGCCCGCGCAATGTCGCTCAGCTTTTTGCTGAGACCGGGGATGCCTCGCACCTGGACCGCGCCATCGCGCAACTCGAGATCCGTGGCTGCGGCCTCCAGCAGTTCCGCGGCGGCAAGCTTCGCCTTCTCCGCCACCAAGGTGGCGGCTTGGTAAGCGGCATTCCCGGCGGTGACGGCTTGGCGACTGGCGTAGGCACCAAGACCCGACGGCGTCGCCGCCGTGTCGCCGGCGGTGACCTCGACCGCCGCCGGCGAGACCTTGAGCACATCGGCGACGATTTGCGCGATCATGGTCCGGACCCCTTGACCTTGGGCCGTGGCGCCGGTCGCGACGGCGATCTTGCCGGACGGGCCGATACGGATCGCGGCTGTCTCGAATGGTCCGCGGCCCGTTGCCTCGACATAGTTCGCGAGGCCAATCCCGATGCAGCGTCCGTGCTGCCGCGCGACGGCTTGCCGCGCTGGAAAATCCGACCACCCCGCCGCCGCGAGCGCACGAGCCTGGCAGCCGGGATAGTCTCCGCTGTCGTAGGTCATGACAGCGCCGTCGCGCTGCTTCACGGGGATCGGAAAGGGCATGCGTTCGGCCGGGATAAGATTGCGCCGGCGGACTTCGTCACGTGGCAAACCGAGATGCAGGGCGATGCGGTCGAGCAGCCGCTCCATGACGAAGGTGCCTTGCGGCCGGCCGGCGCCGCGGGTCGGCGCCGAAGGCGTCAGGTTGGTCAGACAGAGATCGATGGAAATCCGGTAAGCCGGGAGGATGTAAGGGCCGATCAGATTGGTGGCAGCATTGAACGGAAGCGCGATCCCATAGGGCGTGGCCGCACCATGGTCGTAGCAGAGCCGGCCGCGAATGCCGCGCAGGCGGCCATCCTTGTCAAAGGCCACCTCCATGTCCCAATCGGTATCGCGCTCACCCACCGTGGCGGTAAAGCTCTCGAAGCGATCTTCGCACCATTTCACCGGACGCTTCAGCAGCAGCGCCGCGGCGGCAACGGCCAGCTCTTCGGGATGGAATACGGCCTTCGGCCCGAAACCGCCGCCGACATCCGGCGCCACCACCCGGACCTGACGCTCGGACAAACCGAGCGCGGCCACGAGCAGCGCCTGGGCCCGATGAGGCATTTGGGTTGAATCCCACAGCGTCAGTCGATCCTCGACGGGATCATAGCGCGCGAGCACGCCGCGCCCCTCAAGCGAGTGACCTCCGCCTTTGCTGAGCCGAAAGCGTTCGGCGATGACCTCGGCCGGCGGCGCGAAAGCGCGATCGATATCGCCGAAATCGATTGCGGTGCGAGCGACAAGATTGTCGGGGAAGGCAAGTCGGGCCTGCGGCGCGTCCGCAGCAAGACCCTCGACAGGATCGACGACGGCGGGAAGCGGCTCAATATCGAGCTCGATCTGGGTCACCGCATCCTCCGCGATGCGGCGCGAGGTCGCGACGACGACAGCAACCGGTTCCCCGACGTAGCCGACCTCTTCGCTCGCGAGGACGCAGGGGTCGACATCGAAGCGGATACCGGTGGCGGGCGTCGCCATGGACATGAAATCGGAGGTCAGCAACGGGCGGATGTCGCGAAAGGTCAACACCGCGGCCACGCCGTCAATCTTGCGAGCGGATGCCACATCGAGTTTGCGGACGCGCCCGTGTGCGGCTGGGCTGCGCAGGAATGCCGCGGCCAGCGCGCCGGGCGCATCGATATCGTCGAGGAACCTGCCGCGGCCGCGCAGCAACGGGTCATCCTCGATGCGTGCTGCGTGACGGCCGATCCAGCCCTCTTTCACATTTCCTCCGTCCCCCAGGCCGACAACGCAAATTCGGCGACTTCGACTGTCTGACACCTAGCCTTTTGTGTATGTTCGTCATAGTGCTGGACGGTTCTCAAGCGCCTCAACATGGTATCGACCGCTTGCGCAGCTTGTCGCGCTGCGATCCGGCACGCGGAGCTGCGAGCCTGCGCGAAATCAAGGTGATCGCCGCGGATGTCATCCGGCTGGCTTGGATGAAAACGGAAAAGAGAAATAGCGATGGCGGAGGCGGGCGCACTCACGGTTGAGAAGATCGAGACTTTCGTCGTCGGCCTGCCGCTGCGACGGCCGCATTTATGGGCCGGGCTCACGTCGGCAGTGGGGCAAGGCTATGTGGTCGTCAAGCTCCGCTTGAACAACGGCGTTGTCGGCTGGGGCGAGACCCAGACCATCAGGAGCTGGGGCGGCGACGACAGTGCGCGCTACGGCGAGAGCGCCAAGACCGCCGTGACCGTCATCCACGACTTCATTGCGCCGGCGCTCAAGGACATCGACGTTCGGCAGTTCGAGAATGTGCACGTGGCGATGAACCGCGGTGTGCGCGGCCATCCCTATGCCAAGGCGGGCGTCGAGGTCGCGCTCCTGGATGCCGTCGGCCACTCCTTCAAGTTGCCGGTCTATCAGCTACTCGGCGGCCGCGTGCGCGCGCGGGTTGCGCTCGCCCACAGCATCGGCCTCATGGACGTCAAGGATGCGGCTGCGGAAGCGGCACAAGTGGTCGAGGAAGGGATCGGCACCATCAAGCTCAAAGTCGGCATCGATCCCGAGCGCGATGTCGCCGTTGTCCGCGAAGTCCGCAAGGCGATCGGCCCCGCGGCGAAAATCCGCGTCGATGGCAATCAGGGATACCGCGCGTGGCCGGAGGCTCTCGCCACTATCAAGCGCATGAGCGAGTACGACATCGCCTACGTGGAACAGCCGGTGGACGGCATCGAGCAGATGGCCGAGTTGTCGGCGCGCTGCGACATTCCGCTCATGGCGGACGAAAGTGCTTGGACGGAACATGACGTCACACAAATCGCCAAGGCCAAGGCGGCGCAGTACTTGTCCGTCTACTACACAAAGCCCGGAGGAATGTGGAAGGCAAAGCGGCTGCTCACCGTCGCCGGCGCGCACCGCATGATCACGGACATCAACGGCTCGGCGGAGATGGGCGTCGGCAACGCAGCCAACTTGCATCTTGCCGCCTCGGCGCCGGAAATCGCGCTGCCGGGCACGATTCCCGTCACCTCGACCGCGGAAATCGTCCGCACGAAAATCGCCGGGCATCAGTACCTGGACGACATCATCAAGGAGCCGTTCGTCTATGCGGACGGTTGCCTTGAAGTACCCGACGGGCCGGGTCTCGGCATCGAGGTCGACGAGCTCAAATTGAAAAAATACGCGATGAGTTGATCTTATCGCTGTCGCGCCTCCGCAGGCTGCGGCGTTGCAGGAGGAGAGACGATGAAGCGGCGAGACTTCATCAAAGGAACGCTGGCGGCGGGCAGTGCCGCCGCTGCTCACGCCTTCAACGCCCGGCGCGCGTCAGCGCAGGCGCGAGCGGACCTGTTGCTCGACGTCGCAGAGAACGGTCCCAACAGCCTCGATTTCCACGTCGTCGGCGCCAATCGCCCGGTCTACGGCGTCGTCTGGAACGTCTACGACCGTTTGATCACGTTCGGCGTCACCAAGGACGCCAACGGCAACGACTATTACGATCCGCGAAACCTGCAGCCCGAACTCGCCGAGGAGTGGGATTTGCGGGACATGTCCGTGACGCTGAAACTGCGCAAGGACGTGACCTTCGCGGACGGCACGCCGCTCACCGCCAAAGACGTGAAATGGTCGTTCGACCGCTGCATCGCCGTCGGCGGCTATCCGAAGTCCGCCGTGGCGCCGGCCTCCCTCGTCGACCGCGAGCAGTTCGTCGTCGTCGATGACCATACGTTCCGCGTTGACTTCATCAAACACGACAAGCTGACGATGCCCTATCTCGGCGTGCCGCTGTTCGGCATCTATCACTCCGAACTCGTGAAGAAGCACGCGACGCCCGAGGACCCCTGGGGCCTCGAGTGGACCAAATTCAACACCGCGGGCACGGGCGCCTACCGCGTCGAGAAATGGACGCCGGGCCAGGAGCTCATCTACGTCCGCAATGATGCGTGGAACTGCGGCCCGCCGCCGAAACTCCGGCGGATCGTCAATCGTGTCGTGCCGTCGGCGGGCATCCGCCGCGCGCTGATCGAGCGCGGCGATTTCGACATCTACCTCGACGTGCCTGCCAAGGATGCCGCCGAAATGGTGGACATCAAGCACCTGAAGATCGTCGGATCGCTGATGGAGAACAGCGTTCAGCACATCAGCATGAACGTGAAGATGAAGCCGTTCGACAGCCTCAAGGTGAGGCAGGCTGTGGCCTACGCCATCCCTTATGAGGCCATCATGAAGGCGGCGATGTACGGCCGCGCGCGGCCGCTGTTCGGCGGCCCGGACCGGGTGACGACGCCCGAGTGGCCGCAGCCCCATCGTTATGTAACGGATGTTGCAAAGGCAAAGCAGCTTCTCGCCGAGGCCGGCTACCCGAACGGATTCGAGACCACGCTGTCGTTCGATCTCGGCAATGCGGCCGTCAACGAGCCGCTCTGCGTGCTTTTGCGCGAGGGGCTCGCCCAGATCGGCATCAAGGCGACGCTCAATCCGCTGGCGGGCGCGAACTGGCGCGCCGTTTTCACCAAGAAGCTTCTGCCGCTGCAAAACCAGATGTTCGGCGGCTGGTTCAACTATCCTGATTTCTTCTTTGAAGTCGTCTACAGCGGGACGACCAACACGATCTACAATACCATGGCGTACGACAATGCGGAGATGGACAAGGCGATCGAGACCGCCCATTACACCACCGATCCCAAGGTCTACGACAGCAACGTCGTGCAATTCATTCAACGGGCGTTCGACGATGTGCCGACAATCCCGCTCTTCCAGCCGTTCCTCAACGTGGCGATGCAGCCCAATGTTCAGGGCTACCGCTATTTGTTTCACCGCCAGCTCGATTACAGGCACATCACGAAGGCCTGAGCTTGGTCATTCCGGGGGCCGAGCGCAGCGAGGCAGCCCGGAATCCATAACCCCTGCTGCGGAGTATGGATTCCGGGCTCGCCTCCGCTGCGCCGCGGCGCCCCGGAATGACAATGGCCGGGTCGGTTTGCTGCGTATTGCAGGGCGGCGCGCATGAAGATCATCGCGCTCGAGGAGCATTTCATCATGCCGGCCGACCGGGACAATCTCCCGATTGGCGCGCATCGCGGCAGCGACCGCGAGCTGCGAACGGGGATCGAGATCGGACCGGAGTTGCTTGATCTCGGCGAGCGGCGGATCGCCGCCATGGATGCTGCGGGCATCGACATGCAGGTGCTGTCGCTCAATCAACCGGGCTGCCAGGCGCTGGAGGGCCCGGCCGCGATAGCACTGGCGCGAGAGTCTCAACGATCTGTTGTCGGATGCGATCAAGGCGCACCCGCAGCGCTTCGCCGGCCTTGCCGCCGTCCCGACGTCCGATCCCGCCGCAGCCGCAAAGGAATTGGAACGCGCCATCACCAAGCTCGGTTGCAAGGGCGCGATGATCAACGGC
Source organism: uncultured Alphaproteobacteria bacterium (assembly GCA_963807015.1). Taxonomy (GTDB): domain Bacteria; phylum Pseudomonadota; class Alphaproteobacteria; order Rhizobiales; family Xanthobacteraceae; genus JAJPKK01. The sequence continues at coordinate 118,265 of CAWEAS010000002.1, forward strand.
CACACCCACGGGAGCTTCCTCGACGACAAGAAATACTGGCCGATCTTCGAGTGCGCGCATGCGCTCGGCGTGCCGATCTACCTTCATCCGCGCGATCCGCATCCGGACGCGATGAAGACTTACTTCGCCGGCTATCCCGAGATCGCCTATGCGGCCTGGGGCTTCGCGCTCGATACCTGCAGCCATTTCCTGCGATTGATCTGCGCCGGCGTGTTCGACGCTTATCCGAAGCTCACCTTCATCCTCGGCCACATGGGCGAGGGCCTGGCGTTTTGGGTGCATCGCATGGACGATCACACCCAGCTCGCGGCAGCGCGCCGCGGGCTCAAACGGACCTTTGCTCAATATCTCACCGAGAACCTGGTGATCACCTGCAGCGGCAACTTCTCCACGCCGGCGCTCCTGTGCAGCGTGATGGCGCTCGGCATCGATAACGTGCTGTTCGCCGTCGACTGGCCTTACGAGTTCGAACGTCTATGCGACGAAGTTTTTGCGCGAACTGCCGCTGAGCGAACATGATAAGGCGAAGATCGCGCATCTCAACGCCGAGCGCGTCCTGCGCTTGTGAAGTTTTGGCTAATGTTTTCATGAACAGATAACGTAGGGTGGGCAAAGCGCGGACTTGTCCGCGCGTACCCGCGTTGGACGCTATGGTGGGCACGCTTCATGGTGGGCACGCTTCGCTTTGCCCACCCTACGTTTTTTGATTATCGGCGGACATCCGCCGTAGTGAGTTAAGACCACATGCGACTAGGCGTGTACTTCGATGGTTTTACTGGCATGTCGGACATGCTCGAGGCGGCGCGCGGTGCGGAGGATGCGGGCGCCGCAAGCCTGTGGTTTGCCCAGCACATGGGATACCGCGAGGCTTTCATGTGCGCGGCGGCAGTCGCCGGCGTGACCCGCAAGGCGAACGTGATCCCGGTCGCCATCAGCCCCTATCTGTGGCCGCCGCTGCCGGTCGCCATGTCCATCGCGACCATCAACGAGCTTGCGCCCGGGCGGGCCATGCTGGTGGCGGCTGTCGGCAACCGACTCAATCTCGCGGAGTTCGGGGATCGAGCCCGCAAGACCGATCAAAGTCATGCGCGAATATGTCGAGGCCTTGCGCAGCCTGCTCGCCGGGCAATCGGTTCAGCTTGATGGCGAAATCACCAAGCTTCGCGGCGCTCACATGAATTTCGAGAAGGGCGCCCCCATTCCGATCCTGGTGGCGTCGACCGGTCCGCAGATGCTGCAGCTTGCCGGCGAGATCGGCGATGGCGTGGTGCTCTCGACCGGTCTTACGCTTCCCATGACGCGACAGTGTCTAGATCACGCGGCAGCCGGCGCGCGGCGCAAGGGGCGCGATCCCGCGGCCGTGCGCAGCGTCGGGTTCATCAATCTCGCCGTCTCGGAGGACGGCAAGTCGGCAAGAAAAGCGATCCTGCGCAAGCTCGCGTTTCTGTTTCGCAGCAAGGGCCACGCCGAGAACATGAAGTCATCCGGCCTGCCCATCGATCATGAAGCCATCATCGCTGCCGTTGCGCGCCGCGATCTCGACGGCGCGGCGGCGCTGCTGCCGGAGGAAGCGGCATCGGCATTCGGTGTTGCCGGCACGCCGCGCGAGTGCCGCGACCGCCTGCAGGATTACCTCTCCGTCGGCCTCGACGATCCGGTGATCGAAATGTCATCGGAGAGCGCCGAGGCGCGCCGGCTCGCGCTCGAGGTGGTGCGGGAAGTTGCGGGATCATAGCGCGGTCACCCCACCCGGATCAGCTCGTCGTTCGGGCTGATCATCCCGGTGATCGGGGCGAATCCGGTCGGCGTGACGCGGTACATGTCCTCGACGTGGAACCCCATCCGGCCCGGGATCATGTAAAGCGGCTCCATCGTGAACGTGATGTTGGGCTCGAGGATCACCGTCCGCGAGTTCGTGATGTAAGGCTCCTCGTGGATGGTCTGGCCGATGCCGTGGCCAAGAAACCGCAGCGTCGGCTCGATGCCGCGGTCGCGCAAGAAGGCGACGTAAGTCCGATAGAGATCGGCCACCGCGGTGCCCGGCTTCAACATCGCCTTGCAGCGTTCGCGGGCGCCGATCATCACCTCCCAAATCTTGCGCTGCTCGTCGGTCGGCTCGCCGACGACCGCGGTGCGAGTCACGTTTGAGCGATATTGATCCATGTCGCCCAAAATTTCGACGCGGATGACGTCGCCCCGTTCGACCGCCTTGTCGGTCGGCGTGCAGTTGGTGATGCCGCTGCGAACGCCGGAGCCGACCTGGTATTTGAGGCTGTCGCAGCCGCCGGCCATCATCTTGTCGGTGATGATCTGGCCCACCGCCTTTTCGGTCATGCCGGGGCGGATTTCACGCAACACCTCGCCGGCGACGCGGTCAGTGAGCTGCCCCACTTTGATGAGAAGCGCGATCTCCTCATCGGTCTTGACCATGCGTGCCGTGAAATAGAGTTCGCTGCAAGGAACGAAGCGCGCGTGCGGCAGGCGCTCGCGCAGGCGGATGTAATCCTTGGCCGGCATGTAATCGAGCTCGATCGCGACGCGGCCTGATCCGGCACCGGACTCGGCCAGTGCGTCGGCCAAAACATCGGCAGGGTCCTGCGAGAACTGATCGTAGGCGCGGATATCGGCGAACCGCGATCGCTGGCGCGCGAGGTTCTCTTCCACGCTGACGACGATCTGGGTTGCAAAAGCGTCGCCCGCGATCACCGTGATCGTGCGCCGAAACCGGTTGATGGCGTGACTGGGAACGGCGAAGCCCGCGGTGTACGTCACGTTGTCGGGGGAGAGCGCCACCAGCGCGTCGCTGCCGCTTTGCTTCATCGCCGTGCGTAGCCGGGCGATCACTTCGTGTTCCATTCCAGTCCCTTCTCGATGCGAATGCGGCCCCGCTGGGTGCTGGGGCCGTCCGGTATTCGAGCGGGAGCATATGTTATGCGGACGTTTCCGTCTCGCGTAACGCCAGCGCGTCACTGGGGTCGTGCAATCGCGACAGCCGGCGTCGCGCGGCCGCCGGGCGGTCATCGCCGGCGGCCTGATAGAACACCGAATAGCGCGCGAGAGTGGCAGCGAACGCCTCGGCGTCAGCGGCCTTGGCGACCTCCAGTGCGTCGAAGCCGGCACGCACCAGGAACACGAATTGGTCACGCAAGATTTGGCCCGCCGCACGCAATTCGCCGCGAAAGCGATAGTGTTCACGCAGCAATCGCGCCTGGCTGTAGCTGCGACCGTCCTTGAAATTCGGAAACACCAGCACGACGGATGCGAGCCGATCGAGATAAGGCGCAAGCTCAGCGACGCGGCGGTCGTTCGGCCACAGCACGCCGACCGGTGCCCCGCGGCGGAGAATCTCGTCAGCATCGGCGAGAAACCGCGCCGCGGGCACGATCACCGGCGCGCCGTCGGGCAATGGTGCGTCGTCGAGAACGCGCACAAAGCGATCAGCCGTGACGCGGCCATTCTTAATGAGCAGCATAAACGCGTTCCTTGAACGGCTCGACACCGAGCCGCTTGACGGTCTCAAGAAAAGTCTCGCTGGGCCGCTCGCGCAGTTCGACGTATGCGGCAACGACCTCCTCGATCACGTCCACGACCTCGCCATAGGGCACCGCCGGTCCGAGCAGAGCGCCGAGCTCGGCATGCTCGTCGGCGCGGCCGCCGAGCGTGATCTGGTAGAACTCTTCGCCGTTCTTCTCGACGCCGAGAATGCCGATGTGGCCGACGTGATGATGGCCGCAGGCGTTGATGCAGCCGGAAATGTTGATGTGCAGGCGGCCGAGATCGCGGGCGAGGTCGTGGTCGCGGAAGCGCCGCGTCAGCTCCTGGGCGATCGGGATCGAGCGCGCATTGGCGAGGCTGCAATAATCGAGGCCGGGGCAGGAAATGATGTCGGACACGAGCCCGACATTCGGGGTTGCCAGTTGCGCGGCATCGAGCGCGCGCCACAGCGCGGGCAGATCGCGCTGCGGCACGTGGGGCAGCACCAAGTTCTGCTCGTGGCCGACCCGGATTTCGCCGAACGAGAAGCGGTCGGCAAGATCGGCGATGACATCCATCTGGTCCGAGGTGGCGTCCCCCGGCGTGCCGCCTTCCGGCTTGAGCGAGAGGGTGACGATGGCATAGCCCGGCACTTTGTGGTTCGTCACCGCGTTGTCGAGCCACGCATTGAAGCGGCGATCGGACTTGCGCAGCGCGGCAAGCTCCGACGGATTGTCATCGAGCCGCGCGTACTCCGGATAACGGAACCGCGCCGCGACCTCGGCGATCACTGCCGGATCGAACGCCAGCGGTCCATCCTTGATGGTCTGCCACTCGGCGTCGACTTCGCGGGCGAACGCCTCGGCGCCGAGCTCGTGGACGAGAATCTTGATCCGCGCCTTGTAGATGTTGTCGCGCCGCGCGAATTGATTGTAGACGCGCAGCACCGCCTCGACATAGCTCAGAAGATCGCGCTTGGGCAGGAACGGCTTGATCGTCTTGCCGATGAACGGCGTGCGGCCAAGCCCGCCGCCGACCGAGACCTCAAAGCCAAGTTCGCCTGCGCCGTTGCGATGGAGCCGTAGCCCCAGGTCGTGGACTCTGACCGCGGCGCGGTCATGCGCGGCCGCGGTGACAGCGATCTTGAATTTGCGCGGCAGAAACGAGAATTCCGGGTGCATCGTGGTGTGCTGGCGTAACAGCTCGGCCCAGATGCGCGGGTCCTCGATTTCGTCAGGCGCGACCCCCGCCCATTGATCGGTGGTGATGTTGCGCACGCAGTTGCCGCTCGTCTGCATGGCGTGCAGGCCCGCGCCTGCGAGGTCCGCGATGGCATTGGGCAACTCTTCAAGCTTGATCCAGTGGAACTGGATGTTCTGCCGCGTCGTGAAGTGACCGTAGCCGCGGTCGTAGCGCCGCCCGACCTCGGCGAGTTTGCGCATTTGCGCCGACGACAACGAGCCATAAGGGATCGCGATCCGCAGCATGTAGGCGTGCAGCTGGAGGTAGACGCCATTCATCAGCCGCAGCGGCTTGAACTCCTCCTCGGTCAGTGCGCCGGAAAGCCGGCGTGCCACCTGGTCGCGAAACTCGGCGACTCTCTCGGCAACCAGTGTCCGGTCGAATTCGTCGTAGAGGTACATGTTACGGTCCCGCCGCGATCGGCAACGGGATCGTGGGGCCCCGCCGCCGAATGAGTTCGCGAAGATTGGCAGGCTCCGGTCGGCCGCGCGCATCGAAGCGCACCGGCGCCACATAGGCGCCGACAGCGGACAGATCGTCAGCAACCGCTGCCGCCAACAATTCGGTTGCCGCCGGCGCGGTCGTCACCACGGCGGCTTGCTCAAGCTCGGTTGCCCAATCGCCGTTGACCGTTCGGTAGATGACGGCGCCGTCGCCAAGCCGATTAGCCGTCACGACAACCGGACCCGTGATCTTCATCTTCTGTTGCAACGGAGAAGTCATGCGACGTGCCCCTATCTCGGGTGGAGGAAGTGACTACCCGTCCGAGAGGTTGTGATAGAACACATCGCTATATAGGAGCACATTTGGCGCGTGAAATAGAAAAATCTTCTCCCCCGGCGCGGATGTTTTCAGAAGAATTGTGCTGCGATTCGGATCGCAAACGTGACGATTATTTCGCCTTGTGGCCTGTTGCGGGCCACTCAGCATCTCCATGGTATAGTTTGCTTGCTCATCATGAGTGGTGCCAATTCTTCGTGCGCCACCGATTGATGCGGATGAGCAACTGAGGAGGATCCGATGAAACAGATCGTGCTGGCCGCGGTACTTTCCATGTCAGCAGCAACAGCTTTCGCGCAGGCGACCGCGCCTGCGGCCGCGCCGTCTCCAAGCTGCGAATCCCAGGCGTCAGACAAGAACCTTCACGGCGCCGCCGAAACGAGCTTCGTCAACAAGTGCAGACGCGATGCACTCGCCGCTGCGCAGGCGGCCTGCGACAGCCAAGCCACGGACAAGAAGCTTGCAGGAGCGGCACAGAAGAGCTTCCTCACCAAGTGCAAGAAGGACGCGCAGACGGCCGCGATGAAAGACGCGCAGACGTCGTGCGACGCGCAGGCGGCGGACAAGAAGCTCGCGGGCGCCGCGAAGACGAGCTTCAGCAAGAAGTGCGTCACCGATACGCTCGGGATCTGAGCGCGAAGACACCATCGAGGCCGGCCGCTCGGCGAAACGGGACACCACGTGTCCCGTTTATTTTAGCGAGGCTTTCGCCGGCGCTAATCCTTCGATTGCCTTCAAAAGCTGGACTGGCGTCGTTGCGCCATCAAGAAGCCCTTCAGCGCGCTGCAACAGCCGCGTCGTCGTTTCGAGCCCGAGCGCGGGCGTGATGAATTGGTGAAACTTACCCGTGACTGCGCCGAGATCAAACGGCCGAGCCGTATCGCCGGGCACGTCGGTGACACTGCGCGTGTGCCGTCTCGACGACATCGTCACTTCGACGCGCGCCGGCCACTGCTCCGGATATGTCGCGAGTAAATCTTCGTCCGCCTCGATCGAAATTCGCGCCATGAACGTGCGGATGTGCTCGGGAACTTCGTTTGGCGATTGACCGACCTCGAAGGCATCGCGTGGCGAAAGTGCCGCGACCGCGAGTCTGTACGGCAAACTGGTCAGGAACGACGCGCGATCGCCGACCGCGACGCCATGGTCGATCATGCGGCGATGGGGCGGCAGCACGAACGCCTTGACTGCCGTGATGGCGTCGGGCGCGATGCCTTGATCGATGATTTCAGTCAGCCCCTGGGTGGCGGCCATCGTCTGGCGGGCGGCGCACCACGGCTTGAATGCCGTCTCTTCAAAGGCGAACGCTTCGCCAAGCGCTGTCGTCAGCGCCACCAAGTCCGGTTTGATGTTGAAGACGTTCGGCAGAAAGGCCCCATCGAGGAGTCCAACATCGGCGGTGTAGCCCGCGCGCGCCGCGAGCGCGGCGGCCGCTCCTGACTGAGCGGCCTCGCCGATAGCGAGCCACCGCGACGTCGTCGCGGCATTGTGATGCCCGACGCCGGGAGCCGAGCGTGTGAGTGCCAGGGCGAGGGCATGGCCGGTCTGGCGAGCGTCGAGCCCAAGGAGCCGCGACGCCACGGCAGCGACGCCGAGCGGGGACGCGAAATAGGTCGGCCAGATTCCGCGATAAAGGAGCGCCGGCCCATCGATGGCGCGGCCGAACCGGATCATCGCCTCGTAACCGGCAAGCGTTGCGGCTGCGAGCGCCCGCGGTTGGCTGACGCCAAGCGACGCCGCAATGGTCACGGCCGCCGGTACCACGATCGCGCCCGGCGTGATCATCGCGCCAAGATGAATATCGTCGATCTCGCTGAGCCGGGCGAGTGCGCAATGGGTTGCGACGTCGCCGCCAAGCTTGTCCATTGGCGGCGCGTGCGGACCGTCGAAGGTGCCCCACCGGCGGAGCAGCGCCGCGCCTTCGTTCGCATGCAGTCCCGCAATCCACGCGCCGACGGCATCGATGATGTGAAGGTCCAGCAGGCCGCGCAACCGCGGCGGCAGCTGCACCTGTGCGACGAACGCGCCGAGTTGCTCAAGGACCATGGGGGTCATGTAGCACGGCCGCGCTCAACTCGCGTCGCATGGCACGCGCGGGCGACGCGTCCGCGCGCGCCTTTTCTGAAACGGAACCGTAGCGGTGAACCTCACCGGCTCGCGTCGGCCACCCGGTAGACGCCGCGCTCGAAGGCATCGTACAGCGCGAGGGCCTTCCGATCGGCGAACGGCAGGAACTGCATCATGATCACGCCGGTCACTCCGCGCGTCGGGTCGAGCCAGTAATAGGTGTTGTTGATGCCGCCCCAGCTCAAACTTCCTGCGGAACGCTTTCCCGCTACGCCGGCAGTCGTGATCAGGAAGGCGAGGCTCCACTTGTCGCGGCCGTCATCGACGAAGGAGAAGTCGTCGCTGCGTTCCCGAATTGCGGTCTTCAAAGCCGGAACGCCGAGCGCGCCGATTTCGTTCTGCTCCATCAGAGCGACGGAAGCGGGAGAGACGATGCGGACGCCGTCGAGTTCGCCGCCGTTGAGGAACATCCGGGTGAAACGGATGTAGTCACTCGCCGTCGACGACAGGCCGCCGCCGCCGATCGGCGTGTATCCGGACACCGGCGGCTGGACCGAATCCCTCGCCCATGAGCCATCCGGCTGACGCCGATTGACCGTCACGAGGCGCGCCTGCTTGTCCTGCGGCACGAAGTAGAACGTGTCGGACATCTTGAGCGGCGCAAGGATGTGCTGGCGGAAATAGTCCTCCAGCGGCTGGCCGGAGATCCTTTCGACCAGGCGACCAAGCCAATCCGTGCTGGTGCTGTAGAGCCAACGGTCGCCCGGTTCGAACACCAGCGGACCGACCGCGAATTCATCGCCCGGACGCGGCTTGAAGTCGCGCGTGGTCGGATCGGTGAAGCCGTAGCCGAGCCCCGAAGTGTGGGTGAAGAGATGGCGGATGGTCATCGTCTTCGTGGCTGGGCGCGCTTTGTAAGCGCCCGACGCGGGGTCAAATGCTTCGACGACGGAAAGCTTCGCGAACTCCGGCATGTATTTCGCGACCGGATCGTCGACGGCAAAGCGGCCCTGCTCGACCAGCTGCATCGCGGCGGTCGACGTGACCGCCTTGGTCATCGAGGCGATGCGGAACAGCGAGTTCGAGCTTGAGCGGGCGTTTTGCTTCGACATCGGCGAGACCAAACGCACCCTGATAGAGGACGTTGCCTTTGCGATCGGCGGCCATTGCGACGACGCCGGCGACGTCCCTGCGTTCCACGGCCTGACGCAGCGGTTCGTCGATCGATGAGGACTGCTGCGCGTGCGCGGAAAACGGAATCGTCGCCGCCGCGCCGCCGAGCAACGTGATGAACTCGCGCCGTCTCATCGGGTCATCCTCCTCTGATGGGATCACGTCGGACCTGATCTCATGTTTTTGCGATGGGTAAAGAGATGCCCTGCACGGGTTAATGCTTTGCAGCAGGGCGGGCGATCCATAACACGTGCGGCAAGCCCGCTCCACGGCGTAACGTGTTGTGCGCGAAAATCTTTTTGGCCATCGCGATTGGGCTAACGCCCATTTTGTCAGCTTGAACTATATGCGAGCGTGGTTGTCTCCCACTTACCGCGTTACCGCGCTGCAGACCGGCTCGCCATAACCGCCCCGCGACTAGTAGTGATCGCCTCAATCGCGAAGACTGATGCCAAACTGAGCGCCGTGCCTTCGTTACCTGTTTCTTAGCCTTCCCGCCGTGATTTGCGCACTTGGCCGCATTTGCAGCACAATTTCGCTGCACAGAATCATTGCGTATACCTAAATTTGAGCCGGAAATTGCGCGGCGCCGGCGAATTTGAGATAATTGTGCGGCGGCACGCAATGGGCGGCCCGACCCGACAGCGCAGAATCGGCTGGACACCATGGACGCTGACTTGATGCCTTCGATGGATCCGCTCCGGACGACCTCGACCGGCGGATGGCGATTCACCGCCATGCTCGGGGTCGTGGCCGTCGTTTTGTCGGCCGGTATCCTGTCGTGGATCCTGGTCACGGTCGCGGACATGAAGTCGAGCGTGCCCTCGCGCTCCGTCGATCTGGCGCGATACTATGCGCCGCAGTCTACGCAACCTCAGGAGCGGATCGCGGAGAGACCGGCGCCGTCGCCGGTGGATACGCGAAAGCCGACACAATTGGGCGGCCGGCCCGGCATCGCGAGCTGGGTCGACGACATGCACGCTCTCGGAACGAGCCCGTTCGGGCAGCAGGCGTTCCTTGGTCCGTCGCCGCTTGAATTCCGTGACACGCCCGCTGCGACACCGCCCGCGTGGCAACCCGAAACAACGGCGCAGGCGGCAACCCAATCGCCGGTGCGCACGGCGCTGACCGAAACGGCCCCGGCTTCAACGGCTCCGGCAGACCGCCCGGCGTCCGTTGCGCCGGCGGACAATGCGGCGGTCGCCGAGGCACCGCCGGCAGCTACGCCGACACCTCCGGCGAATGTAGCGGCTGTCGAGCCGGCCCCGGTCGAACACGGTCTGCCGCCGCCGATGGCGCATTCACGCCGGCTTGCGCTCGCGCACGAGCCGGAGGTGCGGACGTTCCGCGTCGTGCCGACTCACCCGCATAAGCCGGCGGTTGCGGCAGGACGGCCCACCTACACCGAGAAAGTCGTCGAGCAGGGCGATTCCGGCGAGCTGAAATTCCACTATCGGCGCCGCGCCTGCACACCGGGCCACATGGTCGACGTTTGCTACATGCCGGCGGAGAACCGCCGCTCGATCGTCGTCGAACGGTACTGAGTTCACGGCTGTCTGAAACAGTGTGGTCCGCACGCCGCGGCTTGCGTTAGCTGCGCCATCTCGCAAAATGTGTTTCGAAGCGCCGTACGATGGCGTTCAGCGCAATAGCCATCGCGGCGAGCACGCCGACGAGCCCGAACAGCTTGGTCGGATCAAAATTCTGCGTGAACAGGGTGGTGAAATAGCCGATGCCGGAGATCGACACGTAAAGTTCGGCCAACAGCACGCCGAGCAGTACGCCCGACATGCCGAGCCGCATTCCGGCAAAGAAGCTCGGCACCATGTGCGGAAAGATGACGTGGCGAAAGGTCTGCCAGCGGCTCGCGCCCATGGAGCGCGCGCTCGTGAGCAGGATCGGCTTGAGGTTCTGCACCCCCGCGACCACCGTGACGATCACCGGAAACACCCCGTGGGTCACGCCGAACGCGATTTTTGATGCTGCGCCAATACCAAAGAACAGGATGAAGAGCGGCAGGATGGTGACCTGCGGGATGCCGTAGAGCAGCAGGACGATGGGGAAGAAGCTTCGCCGCGCGAACGGCTGCAGACCGACGGCAAGTCCGATCGCAAGTCCGACAGCGACGGCGATCACGAACGCGACCGCAAGCTCGAACAAGGTGAGCTGCAGCGCGTCGGGCACGCTTGCGCAGGTCGATGAGACTGCGGCGGCGCACGCGCCGACACGTGTCGCGAACAGCGCGCCCAACGAGGCGATGACCCGTGAGGGTGGCGCGAGAAACAGGGGATCGACGAAATAGCGTGCCGCGATTTCCCAGACACCAAACAAGAGCGCAATGACGGCGAGCCGCGCGACCCACGGTCGCCGCGCCACATAGTGCATCGCCAACGAACATCGCGAAGGCGAAACGTGCATCAGTTCCACTTTCCGCGCGCTTCGAGCGTCGACACGATGGTGTTGAGGATCACCGCGATGGCGATGACGAATACGATGTAGGCGAACATGCGCGCCATCTCCATCGATTCGGCAAGCTGCACGATGTGATGACCGAGGCCGGCGAGCGAGGCCAGCACCTCGCTGCCGATGATCGACAGCAGCGCTGTCGTGAACCCCATGCGCAGGCCGGTGAGGATCACCGGCAGCGCCGCCGGAAGCAGGACATGCCGGAACAACCGGTAGCCGGACGCCCCCATCGATCGCGCCGCCATGACGTAGAGGCGATCGACACTGCCGAAGCCCGCGATGGTGTTGATGACGATCGGAAAGAAACTGATCGTCGCGCCGATCGCGATTTTTGACGCCGGTCCGAGCCCGAAGAACAACACGAACAACGGCAGGAACAGGATGATCGGGATCGAAAAGAGCGCGGCGAACAGCGGCTCGAACACCCGGATCGCGTAAGACGAACGGCTGATGAAGTAGCCGAGCGTGACGCCGCTCGTGACGGAAATGGCGAACGCTGCCGCAACCTCGCCCAGTGTCGTCTGAAGGTCGCCGATGAATTCACCGGTTCGCAAGATCTCGATGAAATTGTCGAAGACCGCGATCGGATTGGGCAGCAACAGCTGGTTGACGCCCCAGCGCGTCGACGCGAGATACCACAACACCACAAGGCCGACGAGAAAGCCGATCTGCACCAGTCGGCTCATCAGCGCGTCGCGATTGCGCCGCGACGGCTTCATATCGCGCTCGCGCCGCGGCTGGTCGCATTCGCCTTGCCGGCTTCCGAATCGCCGGTTGCCGCGCCTAGGCCGGATTGCAAAACCGCCTTGCGAATCTCGTCATGCAGCAGCGCATAAAGGCGATTGCGCAACTCGGTGAATTTCGCCGAGGTGACGAAGTGCGGCTTGCGCGGGTGAGGCTCGTCGATCGCGATGATCTCCTTGATGGTACCCGGTCGCGCCGAAAACACGGCGACGCGATCCGCCAGGAACACCGCCTCACCCAAGCTGTGGGTCACGAACACGATGGTCTTGCCGCTTTCGGCAAGCAGCACCGAGAGGTCCTCGCCGAGAATCATGCGGGTCTGTTCGTCAAGCGCACCGAACGGCTCGTCCATCAGGAGGATCGGCGTCTCGAGGCTGAGCGCGCGGGCGAGCGCAGCGCGTTGGCGCATGCCACCGGAAAGCTGAGAAGGATAGTGCTGGGCGAAATCCTTGAGACCGACCGCCTCGAGCGCACGCGCTGCGCGCGCCGCGCGTTCGGATTTCGTCACGCCCTGGAAGGTCATGCCGAGTTCGATGTTCTCGATGATCGTGTTCCAGGGAAAGAGCGCGTTCTCCTGGAAGACAAACGCAATGTCATTCGGCAGCGGTCCGGCAACGGTCTTTTCCATGACGTCGACCGTGCCATGGGAAGGCGCCATCAGGCCGCCGATGACGTTGAGCAGCGTGCTCTTGCCGCAGCCCGACGGGCCGATGAAGCACATCAGCTCGCCGCGCATGACCTCGAGCGAGGTGTCGGCGAGCGCGCGCACAAAGCGCGTTTCGCCGACTTCGCCGAATTCATGGGAAACGTTTCTGACTTTGATTGCCGCCCCGGCCATTCCACCACCTGCGCTGCCCCGCGCTTGTCATGTTTGCACAGGTCGCGCGCAGGAGCGAGCGGCGCAACTGCCGCGGGGCGGCGACATCGAGGAAGCGTCAACTCTTCGGTAGAAACGCCTCGGTGTAGAGCTTGCTCATATCCGGCTTCGTCGGCAGCGAACCCATTTCCACGAACGAGCGGGCGAGCACATCGAGCGCCTTGGGGTCGAACCGCCCGGTGCGGTTGAACACCGGCATGATCTCGTCGTAGTTCGCGGCCGCGACGGTGTGCGAGACCTCGGCAATCCGCATCGCCGCCGCGATGGTCTCATCGCGGTGGTCGCGCATGTATTGCACGCTTTCGAACCACGCGGCGAGAAAGCGGCGGGTGGCATCGGGGTCGCTCTCAAGGAACCCCTTGCGAGCGAACAGCGCATGGACATGAAAATCCGGAATGCGCTCGCCGAAGCGCACCAGGATGCGACCGGTGCCGTCCTCGACAAGTCGAAGCACCGTCGAGCTTTCGGTCACGACACCGTCGACTTGATGCGTCTTGAGCGCGGCCGCCTGTGCGGTCGTGGTGCCGAGCGGCGCGACCTTGATGCCGTTGCTGCCCCAACCATGGGCGCGCGACAATTCCTGGGCGAGCCAGTACGTGAGCGACCCCGTGCTGGAGCAACTCACAGTGCGGCCCTTGAGATCGTCCTCGGTCTTGACGGGGCCGTCCTTGCTGACGACGAGCATGATGGTGCGCGGCGCATCGGCGATGGCGGCGACGGCGACCATCGGCGCCCCCTTCTCCTCGAAGGCGATCGTCGGTCCGCCGGCGAGCGCGAAATCGATGGCGCCGGCAGTCATGGCCTGCACCAGCCGCGCGTCGCCGCCGAAGCTCGCGATGTCGAGATCGATGCCATGCTTTTTGAAGATCCCGGCTGCGATCCCGATGTCGGCGGCCATGAAGGCAAAGTTCTGCGCTTGAGCCTTGCCGACGCGGACCTTGGTTTGCGCGTGGGCCGGTCCGACCAGCAACGCCGCTCCGACCGCGATTGCAAAAGCCGTCATTTTCCAGCGCACGTTCATCCGTCCCTTTCCGGCGGCAGCCGCGCAAACTTGTCTGTGTCGCTTAGATGACCAACTTGCGAAGCTCGCCCGGTGCCGATGCAGCCCGGCGATGCAACTTGCAAGTTGCTCCGCCACCTTCGATTTTTTCCTCGCGGCATTGTGCACAAAACAGTTGCTGGCGCCACGGTCGCCAAGCGGAGATCGCGGATGTTCGTCGAGGATAGCGGTGTTGTTAACGCCTCGCAAAAGTGAAAGAAGAATTTCGTCGCAAGCAGTCCCGACCGCTTTGCAAACTTACCCGAACTATGCGCAATATCCCCGAAAATAACGGTCGGGGCTTACCGACGGACACGACGGCCGCCCGGCCGCAGCATCTCGGAAACCGAGAGTGGAGGAGCATAAATGAAACTAAGGCATAGCTTATACCTCGGCGCGGCGGCGGTGGCCCTCGCGCTCGCGCTTGGGGTCGCACCGACCCCCGTCAGCGCGCAGCAAAGCGCTCCGGTCAGCATCGGCGCGACCGATATCGGCGGCGTGGTCACAGGACCCAACGGTCCGGAAGCCGGCGTGTGGGTGATTGCGGAAACCACCGATCTGCCGACCCGGATGAACAAGACCGTCGTGACCGATGATCAAGGCCGCTACGTGATTCCCGATCTGCCGAAAGCCAAGTACGTGGTGTGGGCGCGCGGCTACGGCCTCGTCGATTCCGCGAAGACGGCTACCGAGCCCGGCAAGATCGTGAACATCACGGCGGTGACGGCTCCGAACGCGGCCGCAGCGGCCGAGTACTATCCGGCGATCTACTGGTTCGCGATGCTCAATATCCCGGGCAAGGAGATGTTCCCGGGTACCGGCCCCAACGGCAACGGCATGGCGACGGTCATGAAGAGCCAGTTGCAGTGGGTCGACCAGATGAAGACCAACGGCTGCTACGCCTGCCATCAGCTCGGCAACAAGGCGACGCGGACGATTTCGCCGACGCTTGGCTCGTTCAAGAACTCAGCTGAGGCATGGGAGCGCCGCATCCAGTCCGGTCAGGCGATGGTGCAGATGGCCGCCGCGATCGGCCGGCAGGACCCCAAGATCACGATCGCCAATCTCGCCAACTGGACCGACCGGATTGCGGCCGGCGAATTGCCGTTCGCCAAGCCCGAGCGCCCGCAGGGCGTCGAGCGCAACGTCGTGATCACGCAGTGGGATTGGGGCGATGCCAAGTCCTACATGCACGACCAGGTCTCGACCGATAAGCGCAAGCCGACCGTGAATGCGTACGGCGACCACTTTGGCGCGACGGAAGAGAGCGCCGACTGGTTCCCGGTGTTCAACGAGAAGACGAACACGCCGTCCAAGGTCAACATGCCGACCCGCGACGCCGACATGGAGTCGACCAAGAACAACACCATGGCGCCGTCGCCGTATTGGGGCGAAGAGGCGATCTGGGACAGCAAGGCCAGCATCCACAGCCTGATCATGGACGAGAAGAAGCAGGTGTGGTTCACCTCGCGCGTCGGCAAACCGGAAAACCCGGCCTTCTGTCAGGCTGGCTCGGACCATCCGTCCGCGAAGGCGTTCCCGCTCAAGGAGTCTACTCGCCATCTCGCGGTTTATGATCCGGCCACCAAGACCACCAAGCTGATCCGGACCTGCTTCAACACCCACCACGTCGTGCTGGCGGAAGATCCCGACAACACGGTGTGGGTGAGTGCGGGCGGCCCGCAGCAAGGCGCCATTGGCTGGGTCAATCGCCGCATCTGGGAAGAGACCGGCGACGAGGCCAAGGCCCAGGGCTGGGCTCCCGTCATCATCGACACCAACGGCAACGGCAAGGTCGATGACTACGTGCAGCCGAACCAGGCGGTCGATCCGACGAAGGACAAGCGCCTCAATGCCGGCCTGTACGGCGTTGGCGTAAATCCGGCGGACGGCACGGTGTGGGGCGCCGTGCTCGGCTATCCGGGCTACGTCCTGCGCTTCGACCCCAAGACCAAGCTGTCAGAAGTCTACAAGCCGCCGCTCCCGGGCTTCGGTCCGCGCGGCTTCGACATCGACCGCAATGGCGTTGCCTACGTGCCGCTGTCGAGCGGCCATCTCGGCGCGTTCGACCGCCGCAAGTGCAAGGGCCCGCTTAACGGCCCGAAGGCAGCCGAAGGTGAACTATGCCCCGAGGGCTGGACGCTGACCCCGTTCCCGGGACCGCAGTTCAAGAACGTCGCCGAGAGCGGCAGCGCCGAGGCGAGCTACTACACCTGGGTCGACCAGCAGAACACGGCCGGCCTCGGTAACAACGTCCCGATGGCCACCGGTAACGGCAACGAGTCGCTGATGGCGCTCGTCGACGGCAAGTGGGTCAACATGCGCGTTCCGTATCCGCTCGGCTTCTTCGCTAAGTGGATCGACGGCCGCATCGACGATCCAAATGCCGGCTGGAAGGGCCGTGCGCTGTGGTCGACCGACGGCAACCGCACGCCGTTCCATCGCGAGACCGGCAAGGGCACAACGCCCAAGATCGTCAAGTTCCAGGTCCGGCCTGACCCGCTGGCACACTGAGGCGGCGAAATGATTGGCCGGGTCCACAAGACCCGGCCCGCTGAATGCCCGGCTTCGGCCGGGCATTCTTTTTTGCAGGGTGCGCGGTAAAGCCGCCTGCCATTCTTGACAGACAGCAGCAACCTAAATCGGCTGGGTTTTTGCGTGCGGATCAACCCGTCCGTCGCCGCGACGGCAACGGGCGCTCGCGCCGCACACGCTGCTTCCGCGCGAGATCGGCCGGCTTTTGCGCCCGCTCGGCGGGGGTCATCAGGTCGTAGCGGACGCCGCTGGGCATGACCACATAGCGCGAAACGATACGCAGCGTGCCGCCCCTGTCGGGTTCGCCTTCGACGATCAGACGGGTGCCCACTGGAAAGCGCGACGGCAGGCGAGACTGGATCGCCATGAATAACTCCATCGGAAACTCAGGGAATTACTACCAGTAGTAGTGAAGCACGGCAGCTACGATAGTAAATTGACGCAGGACAAATCACGCTGAGAAGTGACGCACGCAACAACTACAACCCGCCGGCACGCGATTGGTTTCGCGCGCGGGCCGGACGCAACCCGTTCAAATCGACGTCACCCCTCCGGTCAGGATGCAGGCTCGCGACCTTCTGGAGGACATGATAGGAAGGCTGCGTGACAGGTGAATGTCGGATATGAGCGCACCACTGAAGACTATCGAGGGGTTGGGCGATATCGCCGCCGTGATGCGGACGATTGGCGCCAACGCTCGCGCCGCTGGCCGCATCCTGGCGGTGGCGTCCACCGAGGATAAGAACCGCGCGCTCTCGGCCATGGCACAGGCCGTCCGAGCTGCGGTCGCACCAATTCTCGCCGCCAACAGTGAGGATCTCGCCGAATCCCGGAGAGCGGTTTCAACCGGGGCCTTCCTCGACCGGCTCACGCTCGACGAGAATCGGGTCTCGGCCATCGCCGACGGCATCGAGCAGATCGCCGCGCTTCCTGATCCGGTGGCCACCATCATGGCGGCGTGGGACCGCCCAAATGGCATGCGCATCGAACGGGTCCGGGTTCCGCTGGGTGTCGTCGGCGTGATCTACGAAAGCCGCCCGAACGTCACCGCCGACGCTGGCGCGCTCACGCTGAAGGCCGGGAATGCGGTCATCCTGCGGGGCGGTTCGGACAGCTTCCGCTCGTCGCGCGCGATCCATGCAGCGCTCGCCAGGGGCCTCGCTGCCGCCGGCCTGCCGGAGACCGCCATCCAACTGGTGCCAACGCGGGATCGTGACGCCGTCGGGGAGATGCTCGCCGGTCTCGATGGCGCGATCGACGTGATCGTGCCCCGCGGCGGCAAGGGCTTGGTCGCCCGCGTGCAATCCGAAGCGCGGCTGCCAGTCTTCGCCCATCTCGACGGGAACTGCCATGTCTATGTGGACGGGACCGCCGATCTCGCCATGGCGCAGGCGATCGTTCTCAATTCAAAGATGCGACGCACCGGCGTCTGCGGCGCCGCCGAGACGCTGCTCGTCGACCGCGCGGCGGTGGCGACTCACCTCGCGCCGCTCGTGCGCATGCTGATCGAAGCCGGCTGCGAGGTCCGCGGCGACCGCGACGCCCAGGCCGTCGACCGCCGCGTGAAGCCCGCGACGGCTGATGACTGGAATACGGAATATCTCGACGCCATCATTGCGGTGAAGGTGGTCGATGGCGTCGATGACGCGATCGCCCATGTGGAGCGGCACGGCTCCCATCATACCGATGCGATCGTGACGGCCGATCAGGCGGCAGCGGAAAAATTCCTGGCGCGAGTCGATTCCGCAATCGTGCTCCACAATGCCTCAACCCAGTTTGCCGACGGTGGCGAGTTCGGGTTTGGCGCGGAGATCGGCATCGCCACGGGCCGGCTGCACGCGCGCGGTCCGGTCGGGGTCGAACAACTCACCACCTTCAAATACCGTGTCCGCGGCGCCGGCCAGACTCGTCCATGAGAATGGGCTTTGAGGCCCGCGCTGGGCGGGGAGCCTGACCGTAATGTCGACGCAACGCCGCGCTCCCCGGCCACGGTGAAACATGTCCGCACCGTCTGCTCCACCGCGATATCGCATTCCGACCCATGCGCCCGGCCAGCGCGTCGGCCTGTTCGGCGGAACGTTCGATCCGCCCCACGAAGCGCATCTTGCCGCCAGCCTCCTCGCGATGAAGCGATTGGCGCTTGACCGCGTGTGGTGGCTGGTGACGCCGGGTAATCCGCTGAAGGACACGCGCGGCCTCGCGCCGCTTGCGGATCGGATGGCGGCTGCCACCAAGATTGCCCGTGATCCCCGGATCGAAGTGACTGGCTTCGAGGCCGAAATTGGCGTGCGCTACACCTACGATACGATCCGCTACCTCGTTTCACATTGCACCGGCGTCCATTTCGTCTGGATCATGGGCGCGGACAATCTCCGCAGTTTCCACCGCTGGCAGAACTGGCGCGGCATCGCCCGGCTGGTGCCGATTGCTGTCGTCGACCGCCTCGGTCCAAGCCTCTATGCCTCAGGCAGCGTCGCCGCCCAAGCCTTCCGCCGCGACTGCATCCCAGAACGAGCGGCTGCAACGCTGGCGACGCGGCAGCCGCCGGCATGGGTATTCCTCCACGGCCTGAAGTCGCCGTTATCCTCGACGGCGCTACGCGCGGCGCGCCAGGCCCAGACAGGTGCTGCGCCCAACGCTCTGCCAAAGGCAGGGCTTGAGGCGTAGCCAAACTGACATTTGGTTCGGATATATAGGCTGGCGTTTGCTTGAGGTCGCGGAACGCTTGCGTTCTCGCCGAGCAACGAAAAGCGGTTGAAACTGTTAACAAGTTGCACATATCCTGTGCGTACGGCCCCGGGCAGGGTGCCCGGGACGGTGGAACCGAAAGGAAAGGACCTCTGTCCACAGTTGCAATCTCGCGGACCGGCGCCAGCCGCTCACCCGCCATCGTCTCCAAGGTGCGTCCTGACGCCAACGAGACGCTTCGTATCGTCCTCGCTCGCCTCGACGACATGAAGGCCGAGGACACCACCACCATCGACCTTCGCAACAATTCCTCGATCACGGATTACATGGTCGTGACGTCCGGCAGGTCTAATCGCCATGTCGGATCAGTCGCCGATCGCGTGCTGGAAGATCTCCGTGAAGCCGGTCTCACCGGCGTCCGGGTCGAGGGCATGCCGCATTGCGATTGGGTGCTGATTGATGCCGGCGACGTGATTGTCCACGTCTTTCGGCCGGAAGTCCGCGAGTTCTACAATCTCGAAAAGATGTGGGCACGCGGGCGGTCCGGAGCGCGCCGTACGGCCTGAAGCGCGAACGAAAAGCCGCACGGACTTTTCGAACGCCAAAGGGTTCGAAAACGCCCGAACCCGGGAGTTCGAGGCATGCGGGTGGTGATTGCCGCGGTCGGCCGGCTCAAAGCTGGCCCGGAACGCGAGCTCGTCGAACGCTACCGCGGTCGCGCCGGCAAACTTGGACGGCCGTTAGGTCTCCGCGATATCGAAATTGTTGAAGTCAGGGAAAGTCGCGCCCGCGAGGCCGAGCGCCGCGCGATCGAGGAATCCATTGCGCTCGCGAATCTGATGCCGGAGGGGGCTGCCGTCGCGGTACTCGATCCGGGCGGCGAGAATCTGACCAGTGAAGCTTTTGCCGCCCGGCTGGGAGCTTGGCGCGATGACGGCCGCACCACGTTGTGTTTCGCGATCGGCGGCGCCGACGGCATGGCCGCAACTCTGCGCGAACGTGCCGATCTCCTCATTTCGTTCGGGGCCGCAACCTGGCCCCATCAGCTGGTGCGAATCATGCTGCTGGAGCAGATCTACCGGGCACTGACGATTCTGGCCGGCCACCCGTATCATCGCGAATAGTGCCGGCCGGATTCGGTCGCCTGGGTTTCGCTCAATTTGTTGTTGCAATATCGTCGCCCATGGCGTGATGCTGCCCCAATTCCTATCCAACGTGGCTCTGTCGGGGGGGCGCCTCCCACGGTAGCGCCATCTTTGAGACCCGGATCACGTACCGGAAGCAGCGGCGGAAACAATGATGGCGGGTGTGGACGCGCGGTCAGCCGAGCGCA
Organism: uncultured Alphaproteobacteria bacterium; assembly: GCA_963807015.1. GTDB lineage: Bacteria > Pseudomonadota > Alphaproteobacteria > Rhizobiales > Xanthobacteraceae > JAJPKK01. Next base: position 138,683 of record CAWEAS010000002.1, read on the forward strand.
ATGCGATTCGCATCGCACTGATTCGGCAACCCTGCGCCGCCGTTGCTGCGGCACTCGTCCTGGCGTGCGGGACGGCATGGGCAGCCGAGACCCAGCGCCTTCCGCCCAAACCCCCTCCCGCGATCGAGGCGATCAAGCAGCGCGACCAGGAACTCGAATCGGTTCGCTCCGAGCAGCGCAAGGCGACCGAAGCCGAGCAGAAGCTGACGCGCGAAAACGATTCCCTGATGGAGGAGCGGCGCAAGCTCAACGAAAGTCTGCTGGAGACCGCTAGCCGAATCAGGAAGGACGAGGAGCAGATCGCCACCAGCGAAATTCATCTGCGGGATCTCGACTCGAGCGAAGCCGAAATTCGCCGTTCTCTCGACGGCCGGCGCGCCCTCATCATCGAGGTATTGGCGGCGCTGCAAAGGATCGGCCACCGGCCGCCCCCGGCGGTTTTTGCGGGTACCGAGGACGCGATCGAGGCCGTGCGCACGGCCATCAGTCTTGGCGCGGTCCTGCCGGAAATGCGGAACGAGGTGAGACAACTGACGGTCGAACTTGCCGACCTCGCACAGGTCAAGAAGGAGCAGGAGACCGGGCGCACCCGACTGACGGCGGAACTGGCGGACCTCGGAGCCGCGCAATCCAACATGACGGCGCTCGTCGCAGAACGTCAGAAGCGGCAGGCCGAGCTTGAGCAGGCCATTGCCAGCGAACGCCAGCGCGTGCTCGCCCTCTCGCGTCAGGCCGATAGTCTCAAAGATTTGATCGGAAAGCTGGAGCAGGGGCTCGAAGGCGGCGCGCGAAATACAAAGCCAAATCCTCGTCCGAACGAGGAGGCAAAACCGGCCACCGAGCAGCGCTCGGCAGTCGCCATGCTGCACGATCCGGCCCGGATGGCCCCGGCAGTTGCCTTTATTTCCGCCAAAGGCAAGCTCGCAATGCCCGTCAGCGGTGTCAGAATACGTGAATTTGGCTCATCTGACGGGATGGGCGGCAACGACAAAGGGATCTCTGTCGCAACCCGGGCAGGGGCCCAGGTCACGGCGCCGAGCGACGGTTGGGTGGTCTATGCCGCGCCATACCGATCCTACGGACAACTCTTGATCCTGAACGTCGGCGCCGGGTATCATATCATTCTGGCGGGCATGGAACGGATCACGGTCGACCTTGGCCAGTTCGTTCTCAATGGAGAGCCGGTTGCAGTGATGGGAAGCGGCATGCAAGTTGCATCAGACGCTGCGGCAACCTCCGCGGCTGCGGGTCCGGCGTCCCCAACAAATTCGTCTCAACCGGTGCTCTACATCGAGTTTAGGAAAGACGGCACCCCGATTGATTCCAATCCGTGGTGGACGGCAACCGAAAACGAAAAGGTTCGTGGATGATGCGCAAGACTACTCTGGTTCTTCTCGGCGCCGTCGCAGGTGCGGCAGTCACCCTGATCGCGGTCGAGGCTCAGCCCTCATGGCTCTCCTGGGTGCAGTTCGGCTCGAGCGCGAAAGCGGCCCAGGCCGACACCTACCGCCAGCTCAACCTGTTTGGTGACATTTTCGAGCGGGTCCGCTCGCATTACGTTGAGAAGCCCGACGAGAGCAAGCTCGTCGAGTCGGCGATCAACGGCATGCTCAATGGGCTCGATCCGCATTCGAGCTACATGGACACCAAGAGCTTCCGCGACATGCAGGTGCAAACCCGAGGCGAGTTCGGGGGCCTCGGCATCGAAGTCACCATGGAAGACGGGCTCGTCAAGGTGATCGCGCCGATCGACGACACTCCCGCGGCCAAGGCGGGCGTGCGTGCTGGCGACGTCATCACCCATCTCGATGACGATCCGGTGCAGGGCCTGACCCTCAACCAGGCCGTCGAGAAGATGCGCGGACCGGTGAATACCAAGATCCGGCTCAAAGTCATGCGCAAAGGCAACGATGCGCCGATCGAAATCGCCATTATGCGCGACACCATTCGGGTGCGCTCGGTGCGCATGAAGATCGAGGGCGATGACGTCGGTTATATCCGCATCACGCAGTTCAACGAGCAGACCACCGACGGCCTGAAGAAGTCGATCTCGGATATCATCGCGCAGATCCCTGCCGACAAGCTCAGGGGCTATGTGATCGATCTGCGCAACAATCCGGGCGGTCTCCTCGATCAGGCGATCACGGTGTCCGACTCATTCCTGGAGCGCGGCGAGATCGTATCGACTCGCGGCCGCGACCCCGACGAGACCCAGCGCTACAACGCGCGGCCGGGTGACCTCACCAAGGGCAAGCCGGTGATCGTGCTCATCAACGGCGGCTCGGCCTCGGCCTCGGAAATCGTCGCCGGCGCTCTTCAGGATCACCGCCGCGCGACGCTGCTCGGCACCCGCTCGTTCGGCAAGGGGTCGGTGCAGACCATCATCCCGCTCGGCTCCGGCAATGGCGCTCTTCGCCTGACGACGGCGCGCTATTTCACGCCGTCGGGCCGATCGATCCAGGCGAAGGGAATCTCCCCGGATGTCGAGGTCCTTCAGGAGGTGCCCGAGGAAATGAAGGCGCGGGCGATGGAGACCAAGGGCGAATCCTCGCTGCGCGGCCATCTCAAGGCGGAAGGCGACGAACAGGGCGGCTCGCAATCCTACGTCCCGCCGGACGAAAAGGACGACAAGGCGCTGACCATGGCGCTCGAACTCCTCCGCGGCAGCAAGTCCAATCCGGCGTTCCCGCCAAATCCGAAGTCGGCCACACTGCCGAACTAGTCGCTTAGCGACTCCAAGTTTCAACCCGGCGGCGTTTGCGCCGCCGGGTTGTTTTTTGCCCGCGAGATCTCCGCGACCGGCCAGACGAGTCCCGGACCGTCAGGGGAGTTGGCGCTAGCGCGGATTCTCCATGCTAGAGTCGAAGGCGTGATTCGCGAGGCGGCGCGCCGTGATCCCCAATGACGAATTGAACACTCCATTGGGCCTGAACCGGAAACAGCCGCGAAAGCGGCTGCCGGTGGCACCTATCGTCGCCGCGGCCCTGGGCATCGCAATTTCCGTATTCCTCGGCTGGAGCCTGCTTAACACCGATCCCCTGGGCGGCGAACCCATGGTGGTCGTCAATGCCGGGCTGAAGGCGGCAGGCGGGACAGAACAGGGAGTTGCGGCGGCGGAAAGCTCAAAGTCTGAGGGCGAAGCTCCCGTGCGCGTGGTGCCTGCGGCCGTTTCGCGGCCGCCGGCGCGAGAGCCTGGGGGGGCGGACGAAAAGGCGCCGGAAAAGTCGGGCGGCGAGCATGTCGTCACCATCATCGACGGCAAGAGCGGCGCCCGGCAGGAGGTCAGAATCCCGTCGGCCAGCGAGCCGGCATCCAGCGCTGCGGCCGGCGGCGACACCCAGCTTATCGAAATGACAAAATTCGGACCGATCCCGCGCGTCGGTGCCGACGGTCTGCGCGCCGCCCAGGCCTATGCGCGACCCTTCCAGGCCAAATCGAATTCGCCTCAAATCGCGATCGTTATCTCAGGACTTGGAATTTCAAACAGCGTAACCGCCGAAGCGCTCAATAAGCTGCCGGGCGCTGTTACTTTGGCGTTCGCGCCTTATGGAACGGACCTCGACCATATCTCGGGGCGAGCGCGCAGTCTCGGGCACGAAGTGCTGCTCCAGGTGCCGATGGAACCATTCGACTATCCGGACAATGATCCGGGTCCGCAGACGCTCCTCACGGCCGCAACGCCTGAGCGAAACACCGAGCGCCTCCAATGGGCGATGAGCCGGTTTCAAGGCTATGTGGGGATCGTGAACCTGATGGGAGCGCGTTTCACCGCGTCGGAAATGTCGTTCTCGCCGATCCTGCGCGAAATCGGCAAACGCGGGTTGATATACGTGGATGACGGCAGCTCGCCTCGCAGCCTGGCGGGCCAGATTGCCGGCGGCAGCAGCCTGCCGTTCGCCAAGGGAAATGCCGTGATCGATGTGGTGCCGTCGGCGACGGAAATCGACCGCGCCCTGGTGAAGCTTGAAGGCATCGCGCGCGACACCGGCCTCGCGGTTGGAGTTGGTTCGGCGCGACAGGTGACCATCGAACGCATTGCCGCGTGGGCCAAGGGCGCCGAAAGTCGAGGTTTCACGCTGGTACCGATCACCGCGGCGGCGGCACGCAGCAAATCAAGTTAAGCCACCGCCAACTGTCCGAGTATGTCCATGACAGCAAGCCGGTTTGACGATTTGCCTTATCGACCTTGCGTCGGATTGACTGTCATCAATCGCGCCGGCCTCGTCTTGATCGGCCGCCGCGCGTCCGGTCCCGAACATATTGACGAAACCCATGTCTGGCAGATGCCGCAGGGCGGGATCGACGATGGCGAGGACCCGTGGCCCGCGGCGCTGCGCGAGCTCTACGAGGAAACCAACATTCGCTCGGTCGAGAGGCTCGGCGCGATCGACGACTGGCTGACCTACGACATTCCCCGCGAGATTGTCGGACAGGCCTGGGGCGGGAAATATCGGGGCCAGTCTCAAAAATGGTTCGCGTTGCGCTTCACCGGCGAAGATCGCGAAATCGACATTGCATCTCCCGGCGGCGGCGTGCACGAGCCGGAATTCATCGCCTGGAAATGGGAGCCGATGAAGAACCTGCCCGACCTCGTGGTGCCGTTCAAGCGTGCGACCTACGAGCGCGTGGTACGGGAGTTCTCCCGCTTCGCCGGCGCGTAAAGATCGTCAGCCGCCGAGGCCGAGTGCGGTCTTGAGCATGTCGAGCTGATCGAGGCGTTCGCGTGCCTTGTCGCGGGCAGCGTCGGTCTGCGCATCGGCCAAATCCTCTTCCGCATCCTTGATGGCGTCGGCGATGGCGACGGCATCGAATTCCGACGCGAACACGGCCTGCTCGGCAAGCACCGTAAGGCCGGTCGGTCCGGCCTCCGCAAAGCCGCCATGGACCACGACGCGGTTCGGTGCTCCCTCGCCGTAGATGGTGAGGATGCCGGGCTTCAACGTCGCGACGTAGGGCGCGTGGCCGGCGAGAACGCCGAAGTCGCCCTCCTCGCCCGGCACGTCGACCTGGGTCACTTCGCCGGAAAAGACGAGCCTTTCCGGCGAAACAAGCTCGAAGTGAAACCTGTCCATGGCTGCCGTCTCGATGTCGCGTTACGCGGCCTCGGCCGCAAGCTTCTTTGCCTTTTCGACGGCCTCGTCGATTGTCCCGACCATGTAGAACGCGGCCTCGGGGAGGTGGTCGTACTGGCCATCGCACAGCCCTTTGAAGCCGCGGATGGTGTCGGGAAGTTCGACGAACTTGCCCGGCGAGCCGGTGAACACTTCCGCCACGTGGAATGGCTGGGACAAGAAGCGCTCGACCTTGCGGGCGCGCGCAACGGTGAGCTTGTCTTCTTCGGAAAGCTCATCCATGCCTAGGATCGCGATGATGTCCTGGAGCGCCTTGTAGCGCTGCAACACTTGCTGGACCTGGCGCGCGACCTGGTAATGCTCCTCCCCGACGACGAGCGGCGAAAGCATGCGCGACGTCGAGTCGAGCGGATCGACCGCGGGATAGATTCCTTTTTCGGCGATGCCCCGTGACAGCACGGTGGTGGCATCAAGGTGCGCGAACGATGTCGCCGGCGCCGGATCGGTGAGGTCGTCGGCCGGCACATAGATCGCCTGGACCGACGTGACCGACCCTTTCGTCGTGGTGGTGATGCGCTCCTGTAGCGCGCCCATGTCGGTTGCGAGCGTCGGCTGGTAGCCCACCGCCGACGGGATGCGGCCGAGCAGTGCCGACACCTCGGAGCCTGCCTGGGTGAACCGGAAGATGTTGTCGACAAAGAACAGCACGTCCTGGCCCTGGTCGCGGAAATATTCCGCGACGGTCAGTCCCGACAGGCCGACGCGGGCGCGCGCGCCGGGCGGCTCGTTCATCTGACCATAGACGAGCGCGCACTTCGACTTCACGTTCGGATCGGGATGATGCGGGTCGGCGTTGACCTTGGAGTCGATGAACTCGTGATAGAGGTCGTTGCCTTCGCGGGTGCGTTCCCCGACGCCCGCGAATACCGAATAGCCGCCGTGAGCCTTGGCGACGTTGTTGATGAGTTCCTGAATCAGCACCGTCTTGCCGACGCCGGCACCGCCGAAAAGGCCGACCTTGCCGCCCTTGGCGTAAGGCGCGAGCAGGTCCACCACCTTGATGCCCGTGATAAGGATCTGCGCTTCCGTCGATTGCTCGGTATAGGCAGGCGCCGGCTGGTGGATCGGTCGCCGCAACTCATACTTCAGCGGTCCCGCCTCATCGACCGGATCGCCGACCACATTCATGATGCGCCCGAGCGTGCCCTCGCCAACCGGAACCGCGATCGGCTCTCCGGTATCGGTCACCTCCTGACCGCGCACCAGCCCTTCCGTCGTGTCCATCGAGATCGTGCGCACGGTCGATTCGCCGAGATGCTGCGCCACTTCCAGAACAACGCGGTTGCCCTGGTTGCTGGTCTCGAGTGCGTTCAGGATCGCCGGCAGGTGCTCGTCGAACTGCACGTCGACGACGGCGCCGATGACCTGGGTGATGTGTCCAGCTTTCTTGGCCATACGTGGTCCTCGTAGGTGGGAATGGACGTGCGGCGGCTACACCGCCTCGGCGCCCGAGATGATCTCGATCAGTTCCTTGGTAATCATCGCCTGGCGCGTTCGGTTGTAGGTCAGCGTCTGCTTGCGAATCATATCGCCGGCGTTTCGGGTGGCATTGTCCATCGCCGTCATCTGCGCGCCGTAGAAGGATGCCACGTTCTCCATCAGGGCGCGGAAAATCTGCACCGAGATGTTGCGCGGCAGGAGTTCCTTGAGGATGTCCTCCTCCTCCGGCTCGTATTCGTAGACCGCGCCGGCTCGATCGGCGGCGACATCCGGAAACACAGCCGGTATCAGTTGCTGCGCCGTCGGGATCTGGGCGATGACCGACTTGAAGCGCGAGAAGAACAAGGTGCAGACATCGAAACCGCCGGCGTCGAACAGCGCCACGATCTTGCGTCCGATCGCGTCTGCATTTTCGAACCTGATCTGCCGCACGGAGCGCAGATCCACGGTTTCGATGATGCGACTCTCGTATTGACGCTTGATCTGGTCATAGCCTTTGCGGCCGACGCAGAAGAACTTGACCTCCTTGCCCTCGGCGAGGAGCGCATTGGCGCGCTCGCGGGCAAGCCGCACGATCGCCGAGTTGAACGGACCGCACAGCCCGCGCTCTCCGGTGCAGACAAGGAGAAGATGGACCTGGTCGGAGCCGGTGCCCGCCAGGAGTCGCGGTGCGCCGGGATTGTCGCCGACCGACGCGGCGATATTGCCGAGCACTTTCTCCATCCGCTCCGCATAAGGGCGCGAAGCCTCTGCGGCCACGGTGGCGCGACGCAGCTTGGAGACCGCCACCATCTGCATCGCCTTGGTGATCTTCTGCGTCGCCTTGGTTGCGGCGATGCGGACGCGCATGTCCTTGAGGCTGGCCATGATCTCGGTCTGTCTTGCGACTTATGCAAACGTGTGGGCGAACGCTTCGACAACGCCCTTCAGCTTGGCCGTGGTGGAGTCGCTGAGGTCACGCGCGTCGCGAATCTCGTTGAGGACGTCGGCGTGCTGGCTGCGCAGCACGCCAAGCAGGCCGTCCTCGAATGCCCTGACCCGGGCGACCGGAATCGGATCGAGATAGCCGTTGACGCCTGCGTAGATGACGCAGACCTGTTCCTCCATCTTGAGCGGCGAGAACTGCGGCTGCTTCAACAGCTCGGTCAGGCGCGAACCGCGGTTGAGGAGGCGCTGGGTGGTGGCGTCGAGGTCCGAGCCGAACTGGGCGAAGGCCGCCATCTCGCGGTATTGGGCGAGCTCGCCCTTGATGCGCCCGGCAACTTTCTTCATCGCCTTTGTTTGCGCCGCAGAGCCGACCCGCGACACCGACAGTCCGACGTTCACCGCCGGGCGGATGCCCTGATAGAACAAGTCGGTCTCGAGAAAGATCTGCCCGTCGGTGATCGAAATGACGTTGGTCGGAATATAGGCCGACACGTCATTCGCCTGAGTCTCGATGACCGGCAGCGCTGTCAGAGAGCCGGCACCGCGATCGTCATTCATCTTGGCGGCGCGTTCCAGCAGGCGCGAATGCAGGTAGAAGACGTCGCCCGGATAGGCTTCGCGGCCCGGCGGACGGCGCAGCAGGAGCGACATCTGACGATAGGCAACCGCCTGCTTGGAAAGGTCGTCGTAGATAATGACCGCGTGCATCCCGTTGTCGCGGAAAAATTCGCCCATGGTGCAGCCGGAGAACGGCGCCAGGTACTGCATCGGCGCGGGGTCCGACGCGGTCGCGGCCACGATGATGGAGAACTCCAGCGCACCCTGCTCCTCCAGCACCTTGACGAATTGAGCGACCGTCGAGCGCTTCTGGCCGATGGCAACATAGACGCAGTAGAGCTTGATCTTCTCGTCGCCGGTGGCGTTGAGGGGCTTCTGGTTGAGCATGGTGTCGAGCGCGATCGCGGTCTTGCCGGTCTGCCGGTCGCCGATGATGAGCTCGCGCTGGCCGCGTCCGATCGGGATCAGGGCGTCGATCGCCTTGAGCCCGGTCGCCATCGGTTCGTGCACCGATTTTCGCGGAATGATGCCGGGCGCTTTGACGTCGACCCGCTTGCGCTCGCTCGCCTGGATCGGGCCCTTGCCGTCGATCGGATTGCCCAGCGCGTCAACCACGCGGCCGAGCAGGCCTTTGCCCACCGGCACGTCAACGATTGCGCGGGTGCGCTTGACGGTCTGGCCTTCCTTGATCTCGCGGTCTTCGCCGAAGATCACGACGCCGACGTTGTCGCTCTCAAGATTGAGCGCCATGCCGCGGATGCCGTTTTCGAACTCGACCATCTCGCCGGCCTCGACGTTGTCGAGGCCATAGACGCGGGCGATACCGTCGCCGACCGAGAGTACCTGGCCGACTTCCGAGACTTCCGCCTCCTGGCCAAAATTCTGGATCTGCTCCTTGAGGATCGCGGAAATTTCTGCGGGGCGGATATCCATCAGCCGACCTCTTTCATGGCATGTCTGAGTGCATTGAGCTTCGTGCGAAGCGAGCTGTCGACCATGCGGCTGCCAAGCTTGACGACAAGGCCGCCGATGATCGAGGGATCGACCTTGACGTCGACCCGAACGTCTTTTCCGGTCACTGCGCGCAGCGTGTCGCGGAGTTCGGCAAGGCGAGCGTCCGACAGCGGCTCGGCAACGGTCACCTGAGCCGCAACCTCGCCTTTATGCCGCGCCACCATATCCATATAGGCCCGGATGATATCGCGCACCGCGAACAACCGCCGATTCGCGGTCACGACATGGAGAAATCGCGCCGCGATTCCGCCGATGCCGACTTTGTCGAGCACCGCGGTAAGCGCCTGCGCCTGCGTGGCAGATGAAAACACCGGACTGCGTACAAGACGCGCCAAGTCGCTGCTTGCGCCAAGCAAACCCGAAAAGGTGTTCAGGTCGGCGGTGACGGAATCGATGGCGTTCGATTCGAGTGCGAGCTCGAACAAGGCCGTTGCGTAACGACCCGCCATTCCGGAGACGATCGGATTTTCTGTAGCCACGCTATCGCCCGCAATGCGCTCATTTCCACCGCTCCAACGCCTGCTGGATCGAGGCGCAAGCCCTTGGAAATGATGGAGATTTTGATTTATCAGGAGCGTCGGGATCGGCGCTGCCCAGTGAAATCGCGGGTTTGCTAACACGGCAGCCGTTGCGGTGCAATACGGCGTTGTTCCCCGCGTTTGCGAGCCGAGATTGAACCGGTAGGCAAAAGGTGTCGTTGAGTCGCGCGCCAACCGGTGCGCTTCTTACGAAGCGGGCGGCCAAGCTGAGCGAACAAAGTCAATCTGATTGGTCTTGCCACCAGCCTGCAACTCCCGGATGGTGCGTGACGTCCGCACCAAGCGGCCTCGCCGTCCGTTGCGAACATCATGAGCGCGCCGTCGCGAGACGATCATGAGTGGATTGATGGGAGGCTTGAAGCGGGGCGCCGCGCGGATGCGTGATGAAGCCGTATTTCTCTACGGCGCCATGCGCACGCTGCGGCGCACGTCGCCGATCGCCCGCCAGCCGACCCGCATCTTTCCCGTTGTCATAGACGAACTCGCGGACCGCTATGGCGATAAGCCGGCGCTCGTCTCCGACCGCGAGACCCTCACTTATCGGGAACTGGCCGAGCATTCCTGCCGCTACGCGCGTTGGGCGCTGGGGCAACGAATTGCCAAGGGCGACGTCGTCGGCCTGATGATGGGAAACCGGCCGGAATATGTGGCGATTTGGCTCGGCATCATCCGAGCCGGCGGCACGGTCGCGCTGCTCAACACCAATCTCGCGGGACCGGCGCTCGCTTATTGCATTGACATCGTCAAGCCAAGCCACCTGATCGTGGCCGCCGATCTCGTCGAGGCACTTGCCTCATGCAGTTCCTACCGCACGACTGCGCCTCGACTCTGGATGTTCGGGGAGGCAAAAAGCGGCGGCACTTCCGATGTGCCGCGGCTGGACGAGGCCGCGGCGGCTCTCGACGGGCGGCCGCTCGCGATCACTGAGCGGCCGGCGCTCACCACCGAGGATCAGGCACTTTTTATCTACACCTCGGGTACCACCGGTCGTCCGAAGGCGGCGAACATCAATCATTTCCGTTTGATGCTCGCGAGCGAGGCGTTTGCGGGCGTGCTCAATGCCGGCCCCAACGATCGGATGTACGATTGCCTGCCGATGTATCACACGAGCGGCGGCGTGGTGGCGACGGGCGCAACGCTGTTCACAGGCGGGACCGTTTTCATTCGCGACAGATTTTCCGCAACCGAATTCTGGAATGACGTGGTGCGCCATCGCTGCACGATGTTCATGTATATCGGGGAATTGTGCCGCTATCTCCTCAACACCCCGCTGCAGAAGAACGAGCGGAACCACAGCTTGCGCATCTGCTGCGGCAACGGATTGCGCTACGACATCTGGGACGAATTCAAGACGCGCTTCGCGATTCCGCGCATCCTCGAGTTCTATGCGGCGACCGAAGGCAACGTCGCCCTGTTCAATTTCGAGGGCAAGCCCGGCGCGGTCGGTCGCATTCCCTGGTATCTCACGGCGAGCTTCCCCACGCGGATCGTCCGCTTCGACGTCGAGAAAGAGCTGCCGGTGCGCAACGCCGCGGGTTTCTGCGAAGAAGCGCCTCCCGGCGAAGTCGGCGAGGCGATCGCACGGATATTCAAGGACCCCTCGAAGCCGGCAGGCCGTTTCGAAGGCTATGCCGACACCGGACAAAACGGTGGCAAGGTCCTTCACAATGTCTTCGAGACCGGCGACACCTGGTTTCGTTCCGGCGACCTGATGCGCCGTGATGCCCAAGGCTATTTCTATTTTGTCGACCGCATCGGCGACACCTTCCGTTGGAAGGGCGAGAACGTCTCGACCACGGAGGTTTCCGAGGCGCTGTGCACATTGCCCGGAATCGTCGATGCCAACGTCTATGGCGTTGCGATCGCCGGCCGGGAGGGTCGTGCCGGCATGGCGGCGATCATGTGCGAATCCGACGTCGATCTCGCCGCGTTGCGCTCGCATCTGGCGGCGCGGCTGCCGGACTATGCACGCCCGCTATTTCTGCGTATCCGGCATGAGGTCGACGTGACCGCGACGTTCAAGCAACGCAAGATCGATCTGTTGAAGGATGGCTTTGATCCGGACGCCGTGCGTGATCCGATCTTCTTCGACGATCCGACGCGCGCCGCCTATGTGCGTCTCGACGAAGCGCTCTATCGCCGGATCGTCGCCGGAGAGATCAGATTGTGATTGCGAGCGATCGATCTGCCGGTGCGGCGTTGCCATCCATCGCCGATGTGCTCGCTTATTGGCGCGTGCTCGGCCCGGACCGATGGTTTGCCAAGAGCGACGACACCGACGCCGAAATCCGCGACAAATTCCGATCGCTTCACGCGGCGGCAGCCAACGGCTTGCTTGCCGGTTGGGATGATAATCCAGAGGGAGCGCTTGCTCTTCTGATGGTGCTCGATCAATTCCCACGCAACATGTTCCGCGGCAGTTCAGCGGCTTTTTCGACCGACTTGCTTGCCCGTGCGGCGGCCGATCGCGCCATTGCCCGGGGCTTCGACCTCAAGATCGCGCCTGCCGAGCGCATCTTCTTCTATCTTCCGTTCATGCATTCGGAGGATCTTGCCGACCAGGAGCGCTGTTGCGAACTCTGCCGCGTTTTGGGAAATGAAGAGCAAATCGACTACGCGAAGAAGCATGCCGCTATCATCCGCCGCTTTGGTCGTTTCCCTCACCGCAACACGGCCCTTGGCCGCGTTACGACGACCGAAGAACAGGCGTTTCTCGATGGCGGCGGATTTGCAGGATAGCTGACATGACGACGGCACCCGACTTTCATGGCGTCTTCCCCTATCTCGTGTCGCCCGTTGACGGCGACGGCCGCGTCAAGACAAAGGTCCTGCAAACACTCGTCATCGATCTCATCGGCGCGGGCGTGCATGGGCTGACGCCGCTCGGCTCGACCGGCGAGTTCGCCTATCTCGATCGCAGCCAGCGCGCCGCGATCGTGCAGGCGACCATCGAGGCAGCGGAACGGCGGGTGCCGGTCATTGCCGGCGTTGCCTCGACCGCGACCGCTGACGCGGTCGCCCAGGCGCGCGATTATCAGCGCATGGGTGCCGATGGTATTCTCGCCATTCTCGAAGCGTACTTCCCGCTGCGGGATGCCGAGGTCGAGAGTTATTTCCGCGCCATTGCCGACGCAGTCGACATTCCGGTCGTGCTCTATACCAATCCGCAGTTCCAACGCAGCGACCTGTCGCTCGACGTCATTGCTCGCCTCGCGGCGCATGAGCGCATCCGCTACATCAAGGACGCATCGAGCAATACCGGCCGTCTGCTCTCGATCATGAACCGTTGTGGCGACAACATCGCCGTCTTCTCGGCGTCGGCCCATATTCCGGCTGCGGTCATGCTGATTGGCGGCGTCGGTTGGATGGCGGGGCCGGCCTGCATCGTTCCACGGGAAAGCGTGCGGCTCTACGAACTCTGCCGCGCCGGCGCATGGCCGGAGGCGATGACGCTGCAGCGCCGGCTGTGGCGGATCAACGAGGCGTTTGCGCGCTTCAATCTTGCGGCCTGCATCAAAGCCGGCCTTGAGCTGCAAGGCTACGACGTCGGCAATCCGGTCCCGCCGCAGCCGGTGCTCTCGGCAGAGGAGCGGCGCGCGGTCGCGGCCGCGCTCCAGGCGGTCGGGCATTAACGCGATTTTAAGCCTTCCGGCCGCTGCTCCAGGCACGCGGAACCAGGACCAACCGAAGCTTAAGCCCGGACCGCTAGAGTCGGGGTGCTTAAGCCGGGAGGTGGGCGAGACGGTCGAAACTCAGCCGCAAAGAAGCGGCGGTTTCGCCGGGCGAGCGATTTGAGCGCGAGGTCCGAAATTGCCCGCGCGCAAGGTGCGGCTCTCTTGCGTGCCTATGGATCAGACGTTTTGACCACGGAGGCTGGAGTTGACTTTGAGCGAAGCCATCGGTTCGTCACGCACGGCACTTGGCGGCCTCCTTGGCCGCTTGGCGTCGTGGCGCGCCGACGGCAGCGACCGGTCAGCTGCCCAGCGCATGGCTGGCGCGGCCTTCTTCATCCGCGTTGTCAGCGCCGGCATCATTTATCTGAGCCAAGTGCTGCTGGCTCGCTGGATGGGCCGGTTTGAGTTCGGCATCTACGTCTATGTGTGGGCCTGGGTCGGGTTCCTCGGGATGGCGTGTCCGCTCGGCATCCCGTTCTCGACCCAGCGGTTCGTTCCGGAGTACCGCACGCCGGGCGATCTCGATGGCTTGCGCGGCTTCCTCGCTGGAAGTCGGCTGGTGTGCTTCATCCTCGGCACTGCGGCGGGCGCTGTGGTGGCCGCGGTCGTTTACGCGCTCACCGGCCACATCTCGGCCTATTACATCGTTCCATTCATGATCGCGAGCCTGGCGCTCCCGATCTTCCCGGTCGGCGGCGTACAGGATTCGACATCGCGGGCCTTCAACTGGATCGATCTTGCGCTGGTGCCTGGCTTCATCAGTCACCCGCTGATCATCCTCGCCGTCGCCAGCGTCATTTATTTTGCCGGAGGCACGCTCACGGCGGATGTGACGCTCGCAACGGCGTGCGTTGCCCTGTGGGTCGTGATCCTGGTGCAGTTCGTTTTGCTCAACCGGCGCCTCAAGGCGAACGTCGCACCCGGCCCGCGGCGCTACGACGTGGCACACTGGCTCAAGACGGCGCTGCCGACATTTCTGGTGGAAAGCTTCTTCCTGCTTCTCACCTATGTCGATGTGTTGATCCTCCAGCTCTATGTCGGCCCCGAGGACATCGCGGTCTATTACGCGGCAACAAAAACGCTCGCGCTGATCAACTTCATCTACTTTGCGGTGAGTGCCGCGGTGGGCCACCGCTTCAGCGAATATCATTTCGCCGGCGAGCACGACCGCCTCAATGGATTCATCGCCGATGCCATTCGGTGGACATTCTGGCCGTCGCTCGCGCTCACGTTCATTCTGTTGGCACTGGGCAAGCCGATCCTGAGCCTGTTCGGGCCAGGCTTTGCTTCGGGCTATCCGCTGATCTTCATCATGGCGATCGGGCTCCTCGCCCGCGCCGCCGTCGGTCCGGCCGAACAACTCCTCAACATGATCGGCCACCAGAAGATGTGTGCCGCGATTTACGGCACCGCCTTTCTCGTCAACCTCACGCTGTGCGTGCTTCTCATTCCGCATTTCGGACTGACGGGCGCCGCGATCGCAACGGCATCGGCGGTGTTGACGGAGTCGACCTTGTTGTTTGTCGTAACCAAGCGACAACTCGGACTTCATGTGTTCATCTGGGGCGGCGGGCGTTGAGCTATGCTGGCGCCGACCGCGAGCAATTTCGCCGACGTTTCGCTCAAGGCGGAGCGCCGGCCGCTTGCCGCGCTCACTGATATTGTCGAACCATGGCGCGCGCTGTGCGAACGCGCGGCCGAGCCCAACGTCTTTTATGACCCCGCGTTTGCCTTGGCGGCGGCGCCGATCTTTGGCCACGGCGTCGAGGCGATTTTAATTTGGGATGCCGCGGAGCGGCTAGTCGGCTTTTTCCCGTTTTCGGTTGCTGCGCGACGTTACGGGATCAGGGTGCCGCTGATCTTGGGCTGGACTCACCACTTCGCACCGCTCGGCACGCCGCTTGTCGATCGCGATTTTTCTTGTGAGGCGATTGCGGCCTTCCTCGCTCGCATTGCACGAGATGATGCGCTTCCGAAGCTCTTGCTGCTTCCACTCCTCAATGAGAGTGGCCCTATCGCGGCAGCGCTGCGAGCCTCTTCCATCAGGTGCGCCGCATTTGATCGCCATCAACGCGCGCTCCTCGCGCCGACGGGCGAACGCGCGCGCTATCTCGAAGACGCCATCAGCGCCAAGCGGCGCAAGGAACTTCGCCGGCAGCGCCACCAACTCGCCGACGGCGGCTCGGTCGCATTTTCGGTGGCGCGGGAGCCGAATGAAATCGCTGCGGCTCTCAAGGATTTCCTCGCCCTTGAGGCCGGCGGCTGGAAGGGCCGCGCGGGCACCGCGATCGCGCAGAATCCCGACATACGTCGTTTTGTCGAAACGGCCGTAATGGCACTCGCGAACCGCGGCAGCGCGCAGGTCGCGCAGCTCCTGCGAGGCACGCAACCGATCGCCAGCACGATAACACTATCGAGCGGTCGCGGCGCCTGGGGGTGGAAGATTGCCTATGACGAGAGCTTTGCCGCCGCTTCGCCCGGCGTGCAGCTCTATTTCGATCTCACCACCACGTTGCTCGCCGATCCCGCGATTTCATTCGTCGATTCCTGCGCCACGCCGGATCATCCGATGATCGACCACCTTTGGCGCGAGCGCCTCTCGCTGGGCGATTGGCTGATCGGCCTCACACCAAATGCACTGTTCGATCGAGCTTGCCGACTTGAATCGATGCGCCGCCGCGCGATCGCGCTGATGCGGACCGCGCGCGACAGCCTCAGCCGTGGCCTGCGGCGAGGGTAACAAATCAAATCGATTGATCGCCTCCCGGCTGTTCCGAAATCAGGTCTTCGGCAGCAGATTGGCCTTCTTGATGACGTCGTTCCACTTTGTGACGTCGGCCTTGATGGTGGCGGCAGCGGCTTCGGGCGTGCTGGGCTGCGGATCGACGCCCTGACGCCTGAGTGCCTCGGCGATATCGGGCGATTGCAGCGCCGTCCGCAGCGCTCCGTTGAGCTTTGCCACGACATCGGGCTTCGCGCCCGCCGGCAGTACGAGCGCCGACCAGAAATCGACTTCCGCGCCTGGTACGCCTGCCTCCGCAATCGTCGGCACATCGGGCAGATGATCAATACGGTGTTCGCTCAAGACCGCGAGTGCGCGCACCTTCCCGGCGAGAATATGCGGCTCTACGCCCGATAGCGTACCCACCAGCAGATCGATGCGTCCCTCCATCACGTCGTAGACCGATTGGGAGGTGCCGCGATAAGGCACGTGGGTGAGTTGGATGCCGGCTTGTTTCTGGAGCAGTTCGCCGGCGAGATGCGCGATCGTCCCGACTCCCGCCGAGGCGAAGGAGAGCCCGCCGGGCGTGCGTCGCGCCAATGCCACCAACTCGGCGACGCTGCGTGCGGCGAGCTTATTCGCCGACACCAGCACGAACGGGGAGCTGCCGATCATCCCGACTGGGGTGAAATCCGTCACCGGATCGAACGGCAGCTTCGGGCTCACCGCCGCGATGGTCGCGTGGGAGCTCGTATTGGCCATCTCGATCGTATAGCCGTCCGGCGGCGCGTGAACCACGGCCTCGCTGCCGATGATCGTGCTCCCGCCGACCCGATCCTCGACAATGACCTGCTGCCCCAAGAGTTCGGTGAGCTTCGTCGCGAGAATGCGTGCCGTATTGTCGGACACGCTGCCGGCTTGAAACGGCACGATGAGATGGATCGGCCGCTCCGGATATTGCGCGGCCCGCGCCGGCATTGCGCATGGCAGGGCCACGATGGCGAGCAAGAGAGCGATACAGGAGGTTCGCATGGCTTGCACTATATCACCGATCCGGCTGCCGGCGCACCGACCTGTCATCGGCCTCACATGATCCGCTCGGCTTGTTCCAGGCTCCTAATCATCGCGGCGCGCAGCAGAAACTCGCGGGCGAGCTTCGGATCGTCGGCGGTGCGGCGCAACTCGTCGTGGTTTCGCCGTCGAACGGCGGGATCAGTTTCGGCCAACAACTTCTTGTTGCGGATGGTCTGCGCTTGAACGTGTTCGATCGCGATGGTGCGACGCTGGCGCTCGTAGCGGTCGAGGACGCTTTCGTCAGCCTCACCGCGAAAGATCGCAGTAAGTTTTTCGCCGAGGTTCATGGCATCGTGAACGCCGCTGTTCATGCCCATCGCCCCGATGGGCGAGTTCACGTGCGCGGCGTCGCCGGCAAGGATCGCGCGGCCCTTGCGAAAGGCGGTGGCGACCCGCTGATGGATGACGAACAGGCGTGCCCCGCGGATGTCGTACGGCCGACCAGCCGGAAGGAAGCGCGCCATCATCGCCTCGCAGTTCTCGGCGCTGAGCAGTGCCGCCTCGTCGGCGTTGGGATCGGTATGAAAATGCACGCGCCACACCTCCGGCGGACCGGCCCAATGAAACAGGTTCATCCATTCGCCCGGATCGGAAATGTAATTGCGGTGGCTGAACCCATGCCGGGCGAAATCGTAGGCCACCGTGATGTTGAGCGTGCGGTCCGGGTAGGTGAAGCCTTCGAACTCGATGCCGAGCGATTTGCGCACCGGACTGCGTGCGCCCTCGGCGCCGACGAGATAGCGCCCGCGGATCGATCCGGGACTGCCGTCGCTCGCAGTGAAGCTGGCTTCGATCCAGTCGGCGCCCTGCGACAGGGACACGAATGTCGTCCCCATGCGCAAGTCGCACAATTCGTGCGTGCTGATTGCGGCGAGCGCTTCCTCGCACACCTTGAGCCGCTCGCATTGCAGGACGAACGGATACCGCGTCGCGTCTTTGATCAGCGCGTGATCGAATTCGGCAATCACTTCGCCGCGTTCGCGGTCCCAGTATTGGAAGGTCGGCGCTCTGAGGCCGCGCGCCTCCAGGCTCTCGTAGAGGCCGAGTTCGGCGTACATTTCGAGCGTCGCCGGATGGTTCGATCCGGCGCGATGCATCTGTGAGCCGAATTCTTCCGCCGTCAGCGCTTCGAGGAGCGTGACCGGAACCCCGCTCTGCACAAGCTTCAGCGTGAGGATGAGGCCGACCGGGCCCGCCCCGACAACGATGACGCGGTTGTCCTTGCCGTGCCGCGCCATCGGAGTCTTCCGCGCGGGGCGCCTATCCGCGGTTCTGGGTGGTCACGTTGAGGAGCGCCGGCGTCCCGCCACGGACGGCTTCGAACGCGCGGCGCAGCGCAGGCATCAGCTGTTCGGGCGCGGTGACCTTCTCGCCATGTCCGCCGCAGGACTCCGCGACCTTCTCGAAGTCCGGCGCCGGGTTGAGTTCGACGAGTGGCATCGAGTTCGCCTTCGCCGCGTGACCCTCCGGATAGACGTCGCGGGTCGCCTGGCGCACCGCATGCCACGCGCTGTTGTTCGCGATGATGGTCAGCGTCGGCAGCTTTTCGGCGCGGCCGACATAATGATAGGCGAGGGGATTGCCGAAGTAGTAGGAGCCGTCGCCGACGGCGGCGATCACCTCCCGATCCGGCGCAGCGAGCTTCGCGCCGAGCCCGCCGCCGAGCCCGAAACCGAGTCCGCCGGCGAGGCTGGAGCCCAGATAGCTGCGCGGCGTCGTGAGGTCGAGGCCGCTAACCGGCAATCCAAGTTCGTTGACGATGATCGCGTCCTTGGCCTTCAGTTCGTTGACGCAATGGGCGAGGTAGAGCGGATGGATCGGGCTCTGGTTCTTGACCTGGTCGATCATCTTGGCCCGCCTCGCGAGCATTTCCTCGCGGAGCTTCGCGACGGCTTTGCGCCGCGCCTCGATCGCCGCCTCTTTGCCCTTCGTGAGTTCGCGCAGGGCCGCGCGCAGCAGGCCGAAGGCGGCAAGCGAATCGCCCGTCACCAGAAGGTCGGCCTCGAATTCGCGGAACGGATAGCGCGTGAACAGCGGATCGGGTCCGATACAAATCACCTTGGCGCCGGCCTTGAGCGGATTGAGCCGCGGAATCCATGGGACCGCGCTGTCGAACACCGCGACCACATCCGCTTTGCCGAGATGCGCTCCGGCATCGAAGCCGAGACACATGGGGTGATCGGTCGGCAGGCTCACGTCGCGCGCCTCCGACTGCACCACTGGAAGCGCAAAATCCTGGGCGAGCACCGCGAGCGCGGTCATCGCCTCCGGCGTCCGGCCGGCCGAGGACGTGAGGATCAGCGGAAACTCCGCTCGCGCGATCAGCGCCGCGGCTTCCTCGATCGCCTGCAGCGACGGTGCGGGCGCGCTCGCGCCGAGGGGCCGGATGGTATCGCGGCGCGGCGTCGTCTCGGGATCGGCCAACACTTCGCGCGGCAGCGTGAGATAGACCGGCCCGCGCGGTTCCGACATGGCGATGTCGAGTGCGCGGTCGACCACCGACGCGACCGGCTGGCCGGCGCGCAGTTCGTAGTCCCACTTGACGAATTCGCG
Organism: uncultured Alphaproteobacteria bacterium; assembly: GCA_963807015.1. GTDB lineage: Bacteria > Pseudomonadota > Alphaproteobacteria > Rhizobiales > Xanthobacteraceae > JAJPKK01. Next base: position 158,316 of record CAWEAS010000002.1, read on the forward strand.
CGTGAGACTGCCCTGGTCGAACATCTCCTGTCCCCAGTGGATCGAGCGGTTGCGCGAGGCGGCGTGGCCGGTCTCGGTGAGCGGCGTTCGGCCGGCGCCAAGGATCACCGGAACATTGTCGCGGGCGGCGTTCATCAGCCCGCACACCGCGTTCGCGGTGCCGACCGTCACGTGCACCATGACCATGGCCGGCTTGCCGCTGACCCGGTAGTAGCCGTGCGCCATCGAAACCGCGACGTTCTCGTGCGGCACCGTGATGACCCGAGGATATTTGCGGTTCGTGCCCGGATTTCGCGACAGCGCCTCGATGATCGGAGCAAAGTCGGTGCCGGCATTGGCCAGCAGGTACTCGACCCCGCGGTCGGCGAGGCGGCTCAGAAAGGACTCGGCGGTCATGCGCGAACGGCTGTCGGTCACAGGGCATTTCCCTTGGATTTGAGGTGGGTCAACGATGAATGGCGGCGATACTACACCACGGCTTTCGGAAATCCGATTCGTCGCAGCCAATTAAATGCAAGGGGGCTCGAGGCATGTAGCCCCTTCCGGGCGGCCTCGAATACGATGTACATTTAGCAACGCACGATCCGGCGGACGGCAATCACCGCGGCCGCCGTTTCGACGCCGGCGGTTTTTGATCCGCAGGTGAAAAGTCGCGGAAAAAGGCAATTTCAGGGAGGCACCATGTTGCAACGGGGTGCAATCAGCGCGGTTGCGGTCGCCGCGGCGTTGGCGACCACGCTTTTTGATGCGCAGGCGTTCGACGACGCGAAATATCCGGACTGGAAGGGCGCCTGGATGGGCGGATGGACGCGCCGGCTGCCGGGGGTCACGGGCCAGCCGTCATACGATCAGACCAAATCCGATGGTCGGGGCCAGCAGGCGCCGCTGACGCCCGAGTATCAAGCCGTCCTCGAAGCAAGCCTTGCCGACCAAGCCAGTGGCGGCCAGGGCAACGATCCGCAAATGACCTGCCTGCCTCCCGGCATGCCGCGGATGATGATCGGCTACTATCCGATGGAAGTCGTCATCACGCCGGGCACCACCCACCTGTTGATGGAGCACATCCACAATTTCCGTCGCATCTTTACCGATGGGCGCGACTGGCCAGCTGAGATCGAAGCGTCCTTCGCCGGCTATTCCATCGGCAAGTGGGTCGATAGCAAGGGCACCGGGCGCTACGATGTGCTCGAGGTCGAGACCCGCGGCTTCAAAGGGCCCCGCGTCTTCGATTCGACCGGCCTGCCCTTGCACAGCGACAACCAGACCACCGTCAAGGAGCGGATCTATCAGGACGAAAACAATCCGAACGTCCTTTACGATGAGATCGTCACCTACGACCACGCCCTGACGCATCCGTGGGTCACGACCAAGAACTACCACCGCGACCCGAACCCGCAGCCGGTCTGGCGCGAATTCATCTGCGCGGAAGACAATCCGTGGACCAAGATCGGCAAGGAAAACTATTTCCAGAGCGCGAACGGCGTCTTGATGCCGACTCGCAAAGACCAGCCGCCGCCGGACCTGCACTATTTCAATTTGACAACAAAGCGAGCGGGCGACTGACGACGAGGACCGTCCTAAGCTCGATCGAGCAACCGTTGCCGGTGCGCGGCAAGCGCCGGGCCGGATGCGTCGGATGAACCCCGCGGTGTCCAACGGTCCCTCGCGCCGCGATTTGATCAAACTGGCGGGAGCGGGGGCGATCGCGTTGAATTCCCGCATGTCGGCAGCGGCCCAGACCACGGCAGATCAAGGCAACGCGAGCGGCTTCCCCAAAGGATTCCTGTGGGGCACCGCGACCTCCGCCTATCAGATCGAAGGCGCCTGGAACGAAGACGGCAAAGGTCCGTCGATCTGGGATCAATTCACGCACACGCCGGGCAAGGTCCGAAACAACGACACCGGCGACGTCGCCAACGATCACTACCATCGCTACAAAGACGACGTAGCGCTGATGAAGGCGCTCGGCGCCCGGGCCTACCGTTTCTCGATCTCCTGGCCGCGCATCTTTCCGCAAGGCCGTGGCGCCGCCAACACCAAAGGGTTGGACTTCTACAGCCGCCTGGTGGACGAGTTGCTCGCCAACGGCATCGAGCCGTTCGCGACGCTTTATCACTGGGACCTGCCGCAGGCGCTCCAAGACGCCGGCGGCGGATGGGAATCACGCGACACCGCGCAAGCCTTCGGTGATTACGCCGGCTACGTCGGCGAAAAGCTCAGCGATCGGGTCAACCACTTCTTCACGATCAATGAACTCTTCACGTTCGTCGAATTCGGCTATGGCACCGGCATCTTCGCGCCCGGCTTGAAGGTGGGTCCCGCGCGCCTCAATCAGGTCCGCCATCATACGGTCCTCGCTCACGGCCTCGCGGTCCAGGCGATCCGCGCGAAAGCCAAACCGGGGACCAAGGTCGGGCCGGCGGAGAACATCACGGCGGTGGTGCCGGTCCTCGACTCGCCCGAGAATATCGCTGCCGCCGAACGCGCGACGCGCGAGCTTAACGCCGGCTACCTCACCGTCATGATGGAAGGGCGCTACACCGACGCTTTTCTCGCAGCGGCCGGCGCGAACGCGCCGCGGTTCACCGACGCAGACTTGAAGATCATCGCGAGCCCGCTCGATTTCGTCGGCATCAACGTCTACACGCCGCTCTACGTGCGCGCGATCAAACGATCGCCGGGCTATGAGGTCGTGCCCTTCGCCAAGTCTCATCCGCGGATGGCGTCTTCCTGGCAACTCCTCGGTCCCGAGGCGCTCTACTGGGCCCCGCGCCACGTCAAGAAAGTCTGGAACGTCAAGGAAATCTACATCACCGAAAACGGCTGCGGCGCCGCCGACGAGCCCGCCGCGGACGGCACCGTCTACGACACCGACCGCGTCATGTTCCTGCGCAACAATCTCGCGATGCTGCAGCGCGCGACATCCGAAGGCGTCCCCGTGCGCGGCTATTTCCTGTGGAGCCTGATGGACAACTTTGAATGGGCGGACGGCTACGGCACCCGCTTCGGCCTGACCTACGTCGAGTACGCCACGCAGAAGCGCACGCCCAAGCTCAGCGCCAAGTATTACGCCGACGTCATCCGGCGCAATGCTTGGTGACGCATTAAATCAAGAGCAGCCCGTTTTTTTCTTGATCCTAAGACCCGCTTTATGGTCCTTGTCCTCAGTCCTAGGACAGAGGACAGGCGATGAAAAGTCAGGACGTTGTCATATTGCTCAAGCTCGTGAGCTTGGAGCAGGAAAAAGAAAAGGGCGGCGCGCATCCTGCAACGGATTCGCACCATGACCCCTATTCAGTCCGTGGCCTGGAATCAGCCCTTGGCATCAGTAAGACAGAGGTCAATGCCTCGATTAAGCGGTGTATTTCCTCGGGGCTAGCGGTCAAGGATCGTGAATCCGGCAAGGCAAAGGCCAATCGCCGCAACCTCTATAATTTCATTATCCACGGTCTAAAGTTCGTTTTCCCTGCAAAGCCGGGTGCCATGACTCGAGGCATCCCTACCGCCTTTGCCGCTGCCCCGATCAAAAATCTGCTGATCAGCGCAGGCTCCTACATTTACGTCTGGCCGCACGCCAAAGCCAAAGACATTGGCCAATCGGTAGAGCCGCTGTTCAAAAGCGTACCCGAGGCAGTCCAGAAAGATGGTCGCCTGTACGAGTATCTGGCTCTTGTCGACGCTGTCAGGCTCGGAAATCAAAGGGAGGCCGGACTCGCGGCCGAGCGCCTGTCGGCAAAGCTTCTAACGAAATGACAACTGTAAAAGACCAACTGCTTCAGAACCCCGCGACAACCGGGATTGCGGGGGCGTCGGGGTCCTGGGGAGCTTGATCGACAACTTCGAATGGGCGGACGGCTACGGCACCCGCTCCGGCGTGACCTAGGTCGATTGCGCCACGGAGATGCGCACGCCCGAGCTCAGCGCCAAGTATTGCGCCGACGGCATCCGGCGCAACGCTTGGTGACGCACCAAATCAGCCGGTCCGTTTGAAGCTCGCGTGGCCCTGCTTGCCGACGATGATGTGATCGTGTCCGGCTATGCCGAGGGGCTTTGCGACCGCAACGATCCATATGGCATAAGGGCGCCGCAATTTGGAAGGGCGGCCACGCGCATATGATTCATCTCGACAATATCGGCAAACAGAATGGCCGCCAGATTCTCTTCATCGAAGCGTCCGCGGCGCTGCAGAAGGGGGAGAAGGTCGGCCTCGTCGGTCCTAACGGCGCCGGCAAGACGACGCTGTTCCGGATGATCACCGGCGAGGAACTCCCCGACGAGGGCCAGGTGGCTGTCGATCGGGGCGTCACCATCGGCTATTTCAGCCAGGACGTGGGCGAGATGTCCGGCCGCAGCGCGGTGTCCGAGGTGATGGATGGCGCCGGCCCGGTGAGCACCGTGGCCGCCGAGTTGAAGGAGTTGGAGGCTGCCATGGGCGATCCGGAGCGAGCGGACGACATGGAGAGCATCGTCGCACGCTACGGTGAGGTGCAGGCTCGGTTCGAGGAGCTGGACGGCTACGCCCTGGAAGGACGTGCGCGCGAGGTCCTTGCGGGCCTCGGCTTCAGCCAGGAGATGATGGACGGCGACGTGGGCGCGCTGTCGGGCGGTTGGAAGATGCGCGTGGCCCTCGCCCGCATCCTCCTCATGCGCCCCGACGCCATGCTGCTGGACGAGCCGAGCAACCATTTGGACTTGGAGAGCCTCATCTGGCTGGAGGAGTTCCTCAAGGGTTACGAGGGCGCGCTGCTGATGACCTCGCACGACCGCGAGTTCATGAACCGCATCGTCACCAAGGTGGTGGAGATCGACGGCGGCGCGCTGACGGCATACTCGGGCAATTATGAGTTCTACGAGCAGCAACGCGCGCAGAGCGAAAAACAGCAGCAGGCCCAGTTCGAGCGGCAGCAAGCGATGCTCGCCAAGGAAATCAAATTCATCGAGCGCTTCAAGGCGCGCGCCTCGCACGCGGCGCAAGTGCAGAGCCGGGTCAAGAAGCTGGAGAAGATCGACCGGGTGGAGCCGCCCAGGCGCCGCGAGACCGTGTTTTTCGAGTTCATGCCGGCGCCGCGCTCCGGCGAGGACGTGGCGAGCCTGAAGAACGTGCACAAACGCTATGGCAATCTGCGCATCTACGACGGGCTCGACTTCGTGGTGCGCCGCAGGGAGCGTTGGTGCGTCATGGGCATCAACGGCGCAGGCAAGTCCACGCTGCTGAAGCTCGTGGCTGGCGCGGCGCATCCGGACGACGGCACAGTGGCGCTGGGTGGCAGCGTGAAGATGGGCTACTTCGCGCAGCACGCCATGGATCTCCTGGACGGCGAGCGCACGGTTTTTCAGTCGCTTGAGGACCAGTTCCCGCAGGCCGGACAGGGCTCGCTGCGCGCGCTCGCCGGCTGCTTCGGGTTCTCCGGCGACGACGTCGAGAAGAAATGCCGGGTGCTGTCGGGCGGCGAGAAGGCGCGCCTGGTGATGGCGAAGATGCTCTACGACCCGCCGAACTTCCTGGTGCTGGACGAACCCACCAACCACCTCGACATGGCGACGAAGGAGATGCTCATCACGGCGCTGTCGCAGTTCGAAGGCACCATGCTGTTCGTCTCGCACGACCGGCACTTCCTGGCCGCACTGTCCAATCGCGTGCTGGAACTGACGCCCGAGGGCATCCACCAATATGGCGGCGGCTACACCGAGTACGTGGCGCGAACCGGCCACGAGGCTCCCGGCCTGCGCAGCTGATGGTCCGCTCCAACGCGATAATCGCCATCAGGCATTCATCGTGGCCGCAAGCGAATGCCCGCGCTCATCACGTCATTCGGCCGGGACACGCAACATTTCTTGCAACGACACCCAAGCCGGCGCCGCGGCCGCCGCGGGTAGATATCGAATCATCAGATCCCTTGCATTACGCCCAGCATCCGGCGCGTGGCGGACGCGGCATTCTCCTTAGCTACATTGGTGTATCCGATCATGAGCCCATTGTAGCCGGAGACTTTTAGCGAGCAGCGGGAAAGAGAAGCAGGACCAATCCCTTTCCGGCGCAGATGCTCCACGATCTCGGCATCGCCAAAGCCTCCGCGAAGCCAAGCGACGAAATGCATTCCCCCGTCCTGCAGACGGACTTCCACATGCCGATTCATTGTCGACTCGATTGCCGCAGCGAGCGCCTTGCGACGCTCGGTGTAAAGGGTTCGCATCCGGCTGAGGTGGCGCGCGAAATAGCCTTGCGACATGAACATCTCAACCGATTTCTGAACCGTGATCGGAGGAGCGGGAAGGGCTGCACTCACGACGCGGGCAAAACGTTCGGCGACAACGCTCGGCAGGACGAGATATCCAAGCCGCAGCCCGGGAAAGAGGACCTTGCTGAAGGACCCGGCGTAAAGAACGCGTCCGCTGCGATCCAAGCTCTTGAGCGCCGGCGGAGGAAGACCGCGGTGATGGAACTCGCAGTCGTAGTCATCTTCGATGATCCAGGCCCGCTCGCGATCGGCCCAGTCGAGCAGGGCAAGCCGGCGTTCGACCGGGAGCGTCATGCCCAGCGGATACTGATGCGAGGGGGTAACGAGCGCGAGTGCGGCGTCCGGCGCGCTGCGCATCGCCGCGGCAACATCGAACCCGCCATCGTCAATTCGCACGCCCACGAGTTGAAGCCGCGCTTGCGCCAGCAGATTGCGCGCGAAGACATAGCCGGGGTCCTCGACCAAAACCTTGGCGCCGGGCTTGAGCAGGGCCGCAATGACGAGGCAAAGGGCTCCCTGGAATCCTGCGGTGATCAGAATCTGATCGGCGGAGCACGTGATGTCTCGCGCTATTCGCAAATAGCTCGCAATGGCGCGGCGCAACGGCTCGTAGCCCATGCTGGCGTGCAGATTGGGATTGACCATCTGTTCGTGATCGAGCGCACGCGCCGTGCGCACGGTCGTCTGCGTCCAGAGCTTGCGCGGGAACGCATCGAGCGCCGGCAAGCCGACTTGAAAGAGCAGCGGTGTGGGCGCGGGAACGGTTCTGTGCTGTTTCGCGGTTTCCACCAGCTCAGGCGTCGACCTCGACTTCCGGGCGCGGGGCAGCGCGACACAGACAACGGTTCCGCGCGCACCGGCGCTCGACGTGTAGCCCTCGCCGGCGAGCATCTGGAACGCCGTCACGACCGAGCCGCGCGCGATACCCAATTCGATTGCCAAGGTGCGCGAGGACGGCAGGCGAGCCCCGGCGGCGAGCCTCCCCGACAGAATCTCGGAGCGAATGCGCTGATAAACCTGGCGATAGACGGGGAGGTTGTCCCGGGACGACCGAATGGCGGGCTTTCGCTGCATGGTCCAATCGAATTCGCAAATGATGGACCTTTTGTCTAGACCAACGCGGGCTATCCTGCGCCACCATGAAGGTGCGATACCCAGCCTGCGATACGGAGGCTCATGTCGGACGCGCGAAAGCAGGTAAGCGCGCAGATTCTGCGGTGGGCGCAGCGGACGCCCGTGCATACGTTCGTCATATGCCCGCTGCTCGTCGTTGCATTCGAACTCGCGCTTGGCCGCGGCAGGCTGACCGTGACCCCGTGGGGCGCTCCGCTGCTGGCATTGGGGTATCTGCAATATCGTCTCGTCGGGAATTACCGATTGCCTCGTGCCGGTGGGACCGCCGGCATGGATGCAATGCCGCAGCATATCCTCGCGACCGGCCCATATCGCTACACGCGCAATCCGATGTACCTCGGACACCTCATCTTCATGGTGGGGCTCGCCCTTACGTTCTGGTCGTGGTTTGCGCTCGCTCTGCTCGTCGCGCGCGCGATCTGGTTTCAGCAACGGGTTCTGCACGACGAGAGGCGGCTCGAACAGGTTTTTGGCGGTGAATATTGCTTATATCGGGCACGCGTGAAGCGATGGATTCCGTTCGCATTGTGACGAGAAGCAAACGCGTGAAAACGATGGAGAAGCGCGGTGAGCCAACGTAACGTCCCCGCTGTTTCAGCGATCATAGTGTCGCCAGACGCCTCCCGCGGCGGCCTATTGGGGTTGAGCGCGGCATCGCTTCATCGCCTCCTGCTTGTCATCCCGGCGCTGTGCGTGTTGGCTTATCCGTCACTGTTGAGTTTGTTGTCCTCCGGCCTTGTCCTGATGCACGGGTCGGCCTCGCCGGACGGTGCGATTGTTTGGGTCAGCGTGATCGCGGCCCTGACGCTAGCGCTGGCGGTCATGCTGGTCGGTTTCGTCGTTGCACGAGCGCTCGGAGCGCCGCATGCCGGGAGACCCGAGGACTTTCGCGCCCGATGTGTTGCTCATCTCGTGTTTGCCACGTCCTCGCTCTATGTGGGGTTCAATAATGTTGCGGGCGTGCTGCACACGCCTTCAGCGGTGCCAGTCGCATGGCTCATCTTTTGGACGCTGATGGCGATGATCGTCCTGCTGGGCTCCAGGTCGTCATCGGCAGCATCTGCCATATCGGGCGTCGGGCATCGCCGACTGGCCGTTGCCCATGGCGTTTCCGCTCTCGCAATCCTGCTGCTGTTCGTGGGGCCTCATATTGCGAACCATCTGGCCGGCGTCTGGAACGGACCGGTGCACATTGAAATCATGAATGCCGTGCGCCGCGTCTATCGCGACGACATTGTCCAGCCAATGTTGCTCACGTTGATCGGCTTTCAGATTCTGACCGGCACCGTGCTGGTCCGGCGGCGGCTGAGAATGCCGAGTGATTTACTCGGCACGATACAAACCATGAGCGGCGTATACGTCGGCGTCTATTTTCTCGCCCATATGACGGCGGTGTTTGCTGCGCGCTATGCCGGCACCGATACGAATTGGAGCTGGCTCACGCGCCCCCACGACAGCATGCTGGTTAGCCTCTCCAATCTCCGCCTGCTCGCGCATTACTGGGTGGGGCCGATCGCGATCGTCACCCACGTCGCATGCGGCCTGAGAATGGTCTTGTTGCAACACGATACGTCACCGGCGGCAGCCAATCGTCTCGCACTGGCCCTCATGGCCGCGGGAGTCGTTGTCTCGAGCGTGATTCTGGCCGCGCTGCTCAACGTCCACATCGCATGAGAACCCTCGATACCGGGTCGTCGCCAAGGCCTTGCGGCCGCGCCCGGGCCGGGGAAAAGCGAAGGTCGGCATCCGCCGATCGGGCGATACGCGGGAGGATCAAACAATGACCATGGTTCGAAACGCATTCATTTCGTCCCACGCTGGAGTTGCCGTTGCTGCCGCCCTGATTTCTGCGGTTGGGACGTGGGGCGCAACGCGGCTCGTCGCAACGTCTGCGGCACAGCCCGCTGCCGCAGTTACCGGTCCCCTCCTCACCCAGCCGCTCGCTGATCTGCCGGGACGTGAGGTCCGCATCAGCTTGCTGGATCGGGAGCCCGGAAGCAGCAGCGCCAGGCACCGCCACCCCGGACATCACACGTTCGGATACGTCATTGAGGGGACCTACGAGTTTGGAATCAATGGCGAACCCAGCCGCACCCTCAAGGCCGGAGAAACATTCTACGAGCCTCCGACCGCGATTCACACCACGTCCCGGAATCCGAGTGCAGACAAGCGCACAAAAATTCTGGTCTTCATGGTCGCGGATCAGAAAAATCCGAGCACGGTCGCCGAATAAATTACATTGACGGGCGATGCGCTTCAATTTGCAGCTATCCGCAGATGCCGATGTGATCGCCAACTCCTCCCTTTCAAATCAACCGCATCCCCTTGAAGCTGGCGTGGCCTTGCTTGCCGACGATGATGTGATCGTGGACGGCAATGCCGAGCGGCTTTGCGACCGCGACGATCTGCTGCGTCATCCGGATGTCCGCCTGCGACGGCGTCGGATCGCCGGACGGATGGTTGTGGACCAGGATGACGGCCGTCGCGGATAGTTCGAGCGCGCGTTTGACGACCTCGCGCGGATAGACCGGCGTATGGTCGACGGTGCCGATCTGCTGGACCTCGTCGGCGATGAGCTGGTTGCGTTTGTCGAGGAACAGGACGCGAAACTGTTCGCGGTCGGCGAATGCCATGCTGGCGCGGCAATAGTCGAGCACGGCCGACCAGGATGACAGTAGCGGCCGGCTTTTAACCTCGCCGCGCGCGAGGCGGCGCGCCGCGGCCTCAACCACCTTGAAATCGGTGATGGTGGTCTCGCTGATGCCTTCGACCTCGGCCAAGCGCTGGGGTGGTGCCGCGATCACCTCGGCGAACGAGCCGAACCGCGCGATCAAGGCCTTGGCGAGCGGCTTCACGTCGCGCCGCGGCAGCGCGCGGAACAACACGAGTTCCAGGAGCTCGTAGTCGGTCACCGCCTCGCTGCCGGCCTCGCGAAAGCGCGTGCGCAGGCGGTCGCGGTGGCCGAGGTAATGCGGCGGGGATTCGGCTAATCCCGTATCCCGTTCGCTTTGTTTGCGATCTCGCGCCATGCCGTTCCACCCGCGCGCAGAATCTCCACGCACGCACCATGGCTGCAACCGGGTACCGTTTGCAATCGCCGTCAGGCGATTCGACGGTAAGATCTGTGCATTCAGGAGAGTTTATAGGGCGGCCGGTCGAGGCCGTTGGGCGACAGGGTGAAAATCTCGACGCCGCTGTCGGTCACGCCGACGGTGTGTTCGAACTGCGCGGAGAGCGAGCGGTCGCGGGTTACGGCGGTCCAGCCGTCCGACAGCACCTTCACGTGGGGGCGGCCGAGATTGATCATCGGCTCGACCGTGAACAGCATGCCGGGCCTGAACACCGTGCCCTCGCCGGGCCGGCCGACGTGAACGATGTTCGGCTCGTCGTGGAACAGCCGCCCGAGCCCATGGCCGCAGAAGTCGCGGACCACGCTCATGTGCTGCGCTTCGACGAAGCTCTGGATGGCCGCGCCGATGTCGCCGGTGGTGGCGCCCGGCCGGATCACGGCGATGCCCCTCATCATCGCGTCGTAGGTCACGTCGATCAGCCGCTCGGCCCGCCGCGGAATCTCGCCAATCGGGTACATCCGGCTCGAATCGCCGTGCCAGCCGTCCAAAATCAGGGTGACGTCGACATTGACGATGTCCCCCTCCTTGAGCGGCTTGTCATTGGGAATGCCGTGGCAGACCACGTGATTGATGGAGGTGCAGGTCGACTTGGTATAGCCGCGATACATCAGGGTCGCCGGCCGCGCCCCGTGATCCATGGCGAACTCGAACACCAGCCGGTCGATATGGTCCGTCGGCACGCCGGGCCCGATCTCCGGCACCAGCATATCGAGGCATTGCGCCACCAGCTGGCCGGCTTTGCGCATGCCGGCGAAGGCCGCGGGCCCGTGGAGCTTGACCTGACCTGTTTTGCGGAGCGGCGCGGTTGCCGCATCGACGTAATTCATCGACGTCCCTTGGGAATCGAGGCCCTGCCTCGAGCCCCAGACTGGACCGAATGTAAGCGGTCGGTGCCCCGACGCAAGCCGGAAGAAAGGGTGGCCAGCGATGCGCTATAATGGGCTCGCAATCGAACGGGCGGCGTCGCAAGGAACAGCATGACGGAAGCGGTATTCGGCGCGCGGGCCCCGAACGTGTTCGATCGCTCGATTATGGCCATGACGAGCCGCATGCCCGCCAATTGGATTGGGCTCAAGCTCGCCATGGCGCTGCGCAAGTTCGTCACCATGCGGATGGAGCCGGACGGTGCGCTCGACGTCGAGCGATGGGGCCTGCGCCTGCGGCTCCATCCCCGCGACAACGGCTGCGAAAAGAACCTGTTGTTCACGCCCCAGTTCTACGAGCCCGAGGAGCGGGCGGCGCTGGCCAAGGCGATTGCGGGGGTCACCGCGGCGGGCCGACCATTCGTGTTTATCGATATCGGCGCCAATGTCGGGCTGTTCTCGCTTTTCGTCGCGGCGACGGCGCGCTCGGCCCGCATCATTGCGCTCGAGCCGGAGCCTGGGAACTTCGAGCGGCTGCGGTTCAATGTGGATGCGAACCGGGGGCTGCCGATCAAAGCTTTGGCGCTGGCTCTCGGGGAGCGGGACGGCGAGGTCGCCATTGTGCTGAACCGTCGCGACCGCGGCGGCACGCGCATGGCGTCACCCGGGGCGTCGGGTGCCGTCACGGTGCGATGCCGGCCTCTCGTTGACGTCGTCAGGGAAGAAAAACTCGCGGCCATCGATGCGCTGAAGATCGATGTCGAGGGCGCCGAGGACAAAGTGCTGGCGCCATATTTTCGCGACGCCCCGCCCTCGCTGTGGCCAAGCCTCATCGTGATCGAGGATTCGCGGGCGGAATGGTCGGTCGATCTGTTCGCGCTCCTCGCGGCCAAGGGCTATGCGGTCGCGGCGCGATCGCGCCAGAACGTCATGCTGCGCCGGCCTCAATCGGCGATCGGCACCGGCGCCACCACGGCGATCTCGGCCGCTGAAATGGCGCAGCGATAGGCGTAGGCCTCGACGCCCGCGCCCCGCGCCCGGTCGAACGCCGCGCCGTAACGCGGATCGATGTCGCGAGCGAGCGCGAACCGATCGGCGGAGCCGATCTGGATCAGGAACAGCATCACGGCGCGGTGGCCCTCCGCTACCACGCCGGCAAGCTCATCAAGATGCTTCGCGCCTCGTGCGGTCACGGAGTCGGGGAACTCGGCGAGGCCTTTCGCGCGCATCAAGTGCACGTTCTTGACCTCGACATAACAGGGCGGCCTGCCGTCCTGTTTCAGCAGAAAATCGACCCGGGAGTTGCGGCCGTATCGCACTTCCCGCTGCACCGAAGCATAGCCGCGCAGTTCTGGGATCGCGCCGGCGGCGATCGCGGCGGCGACCAGGGCATTGGGGTGGCCGGTGTTGACCCCGACAAGCTCCAGGCCCGAGCCGAGATCGACTTCGGCGAGCTCCCACGAGTAGGGCAGCTTGCGCGCGGGATTGCTTGACCGCGAGAGCCAGACCCGTGTCCCCGGCGTCGCGAGCCCCGTCATGGCGCCGGGATTTGCCACATGAACGGTGATTTCTTCGCCGTCGGCCAGCACCACGTCGGCGAGAAAGCGCTTGTAGCGGCGCACCAAGGTCGCGGGCAGGAGCGGCGAGGGAAAACGCATCGCGTGTCGCAAGGACCGAGGAAGTGGGTTCGACGTGGTCGCGCCAGTCTCTACCAGCCGCGGTCGGCGCAGACAAAGCCGCCAAGATGCATGCAACCGGCGCAGTTGCCATGCCACGGCGCACAGCTCGCCGGGCGGCCGCATTGACCCTCCAATCGGCGTGGTGTTAGGGAAACCGATGCCCTCGTTCAGCTGCCGCCGATGAAACTTCCCGCCTTCGAATATGCCTGTCCCGCGACCGTTGCGGAGGCGGTGACGTTGCTCGCCTCGCGCGACGACGCCAAGGCGCTCGCCGGCGGCCAAAGTCTCGTGCCGATGATGGCGTTTCGCATCGCTTCGCCGTCTCTGCTTGTCGATTTGCGCAAGCTGACCGACTTGCGGCGGATCGAGGTCACCAAAAGCGGCGTCGAGCTCGGTGCCTTGGTGCGCTGGCGCGATATCGAGGACGATGATCGCCTCGATACGGCGCACCCGCTTCTCAAGGCGGCGATCGATCATGTCGCGCATTACCAGATCCGCAATCGCGGCACCGTGGGCGGCAGTCTTGCGCACGCCGATCCTGCGGCCGAGATGCCGGGGCTGGCCGTTGCCTGCGATGCCGAGATCGACGTGATGGGAAGCGCCGGGGCGCGCACGATCAAGGCCGACGATTTCTTCATCGCGCCGTTGATCACCGCGCTCGCGGCGGACGAGATTATCGTGAGGGTGCGATTGCCGGCCTGGCCGGCGTCGCGGCGCTGGGCCTTCCAGGAGTTTTCGCGCCGGCGCGGCGATTTCGCCATGGCGGCGGCTGCGGTGTTCTACGACATTGGCCCGGACGGCAAGGCCCACAATGCCCACGTTGGCGCCATCGGGGTCGCCGACCGGCCCTTAAGGCTCGCCGCCGCCGAGGCTGAGATCAACGGACGGCTGGTCGACGTCGCGGTGAGCGAGCGCGCCGGCGCTGCCGCGTCGGCATCGGTCGATCCCAAGGCCGACATCCATGCCAGTGGCGCGTACCGCAAATCGCTGATCGGAACGATGGTCGAACGAGCCCTGCAAAGCGCGAGCAGTCGAGCATGACCGTGCGTTTCGAAGTCAATGGCAAGCCGGTAACGGTCGAGGTCGAGCCGCGGATGACGCTCGCCGACTGTTTGCGGCACAAGTTGCGGCTCACCGGCACGCATGTCGGCTGCGAGCATGGCGTGTGCGGCGCCTGCACGATCCTGGTCGATGGCGCCGCAGTGCGCGCCTGCCTGATGCTCGCGGTGCAGGCCGAGGGCAGTTCGGTCGTGACCATCGAAGGCCTGTCCAATGATGACGCGCTCACGCCGCTCCAGGCTTCGTTCCGCCGTCATCATGCTCTGCAATGTGGTTTCTGCACGCCCGGCATGATCACCACGGCTCACGCGCTGCTCAGCGAGGAGCCGGACTGCGATGCCGACCGCGTGCGCGAGGTCTTGTCCGGCAACATCTGCCGCTGCACCGGCTATATCTCGATCGTCGAAGCCGTGCTCGACGCGCGTTCGGCCTACAAAAAGACGGCCCCATGAGCGCGCCCCGCCGAGCCCCGCCGCAGGCCGTCGCAGCGATGAAATTCGCATCATGAAGAACACCTTCATCGGCAGCGCGGTCGAGCGACGAGAGGATTTGCGGTTCGTCCGTGGCCGCGGCTGCTATGTCGACGACCTTGCGCCTGAGGGGCTGCTTTACGCGGTCATTCTGCGCAGTTCGATCGCGCACGGCCGCATTCGCGGGATCGATGCTGCGGCTGCATTGAAAATGCCGGGCGTCCACGCGGTCATCACCGCGCGCGATATGCCGGGCGGTCCGCCGGTGATCGGCATGCGGTTGCAGCCGCTGCCCGAGTTCAAGCCGTTCGAGCAGACCGTGATCGCGGACTCCAAAGTGCGTTACGTCGGCGAGCCGATCGCGGTGGTGCTTGCCGACAGCATTGCCATTGGCGAGGACGCCATCGAGCGGATCGCGCTCGATATCGAGCCGCTTCCGGTGGTGACGAATTGCGAGACGGCCGCGCGCGATGACGTGCTGCTGTTCGATCCGCAAGGCACCAACCGTTCCCTGACATTCGTGGCCCGTTGCGGCGACGCCGACGCGGTGTTCCGCACGGCGCCCTATGTGCGACGCGAGAAGCTCCGCACCGGCCGGCACTACGGCCTCACCATGGAACCGCGCGGCGTGCTCGCCGAGTGGGATGCGGCGGCCGGCCGCCTCACGATCTCAGGCGCTGCCAAGGTGCCGTTCTTCAATCGGCGCATTCTCGCAAAGCAGATCGGCCTGCCCGAACACGCCATCGAGATGATCGAGAACGACGTCGGCGGCGGCTTCGGCGCGCGTGGGGAATTCTATCCGGAAGATTTCCTAATCCCGTTCGCCGCCCGCCATGTTGGACGTCCGGTGAAGTGGATCGAGGATCGCCGCGAAAATCTGATGGCGATGAACCATGCCCGCCAGGCCGAGGTCGACGTCGAGATCGCCTGCACCCGCGACGGCAAGATGCTGGCCCTGCGCGGCCACATCGACGTGGACATGGGCGCCTACATGCGGACCAACGGTGCGGTCGGCGCGCGCAACATCGCCCAGTTCATGTCGGGCCCGTACAGCATCCCCGACGTCAACATCGACGTGTCGCTGTGGATGACCAACAAGACGCCGGTCGGCACCTATCGCGGTCCGGGTCGGTTCGAGACCGATTTCTTTCGCGAGCGGCTCCTCGATATCGTGGCGAAGGATCTCGGCATCGACCGGGTCGAGTTTCGTCGCCGCAATCTCATTCCGGCGTCGGCCATGCCCTGTCCGGTCCCGACCATCACGCCCTTCGAGTCGAAGGACGAGCTCGACAGCGGCGATTACCAGATCACGCTCGACCGCTGCCTCAATGAAATTCGCTGGGCGGAGAAGGCGAAGCTGCAGGGCCAGTTGATCGATGGCCGCTATCACGGCCTCGCGATCAGTTGCTTCATCGAGGGCGGCGCCGCCGGTCCGAAAGAGACGGCGCGCCTTGAAATCGAAGCCGGCGGCGCGGTCGCGGTCTACATCGGCTCATCGGCCGTCGGGCAAGGCGTCGAGACCGTGTTCGCCCAGATTGCCGCCGATGCCCTCGAACTTTCGATCGAGCGCATCAGCGGGGTCCATCACGGTTCGACCGCCTATGTAAGCGACGGCTACGGCGCCTATCATTCGCGCTCGGTTGTGATGGGCGGCTCGGCGCTCCTCGACGCGACCAAGAATTTGCACGAACTCATTCGCGCAACCGCTGCGAAACGTCTGGGTTGGGCCGCGACCGATATCAAGATCAGCGAAGACCGCGTCATCGCGCCGGACGGCAAGACGCTCACCTTTGCGGATTTTGTCGGCCTCACCGCGGAAGGCATCTTCCTCAACAAGAAGCACACCTACACCTACGGCGCCCACGCGGCGCACGTGACCGTCGACGCGCGGGTCGGGGACGTGCGCATCATCGACTACGTGACCGTGGTTGACTGCGGGCGCATCATCAACCCGATGACGGTCCGCGGCCAGGTGATCGGCTCTCTGGTGCAGGGTCTCGGCGGCGCGATGCTCGAGGACTTGCTCTACGATGAGCAGGGGCAGTTCCTCACCGGATCGCTCGCGGACTATCTGTTGCCGACCGCGAGCGACTTTCCGAACCTCCGCAGCATCATCACCGACGAGTTCCCCTCGCCCATCAATCCGCTCGGCGCGAAGGGCGCGGGCGAAGGCGGCATCATCTCGGCAGGCGGCATCATGGCGAACGCGGTCGCCAATGCGCTCTCCTCGTTCGGCGTCGAGCCGCGCGAATTGCCGCTGACGCCGTCGCGCATCTGGGAAATGGTCGAGGCCGGGCGCAATGGCCAGGCGGTCCTTCGTTGACGAAGCAATCGGACGGACAATAAATTCGTCCTCGAGCCAATTGATCGCGACTAGAGGAGTTCAGCCATGAGCGTTGCACGGCATCCGCGGCCCAAGGAACTGGTGGGCGTGCCCATCGAGGATATCTTCAATCGCTATGTCGGCCGCTTTCGCGACCGCAAGCCCGACTGGGCGGCCTTCGAAGATGCAAAAGTCGAGGGCTTCAAGCGGGCCCAGCATCGCTTCATCGGCGCCGGCGGTTCGGGCAAACACGGCGACCCGACCGTGATCCCGGCCGGCAACTTCACGCTTTCGATCATGTATGTCGAGCCCGGCCAGGGCAACGCCGCCCACACCCACGAGGTCGAGGAGTGCTTCTTCGTGCTCCAGGGATTTCTCGACGTGTTCGTGGAGGATGAGGGCGGCAAGCGCCTCACCACGCGCCTCGGCCCGTGGGAGTGCATCTCGTGCCCGGCCGGCGTCATCCACGGCTACCAGAACGACAGCTTGGAGCCAGTCTACTTCCAGGTGATGCTCGGCCGCGGCAAGCCGGAAACCATGGGTTACGCCGACGAGGAGCTCTACAAGCGCCGCGCCGCGCATCTCGAAGGGGCGAAGTAACTTGTCCTTCGGCAATGGCCCGAAATGGCGCGCCTTCGCGCGCCAAAGACACGCGAGCGTCAGACTCGCGGGCGTCGCGCTTAGTCCGCGCGCGCCCCGGACGCCTTGATGACGGCGGCCCATTTGGCGGTTTCGGCTGCCATGAAGGCGCCGAATGCGTCGCCAAAGGCGGTCCCCGGCTCGGAGCCCAACTCGTGAATGCGGGCGGCGACATCGGGCGCCTCGACGACCTTCTCGATCTCCGCGACCAGTTTCGCTCTCACGGCCGCGGGCGTTTGCGCGGGGGCGACAACGCCGACCCACGAGGTGGCGTCGAATCCGGTCAAGCCCTGCTCGCTGACCGTCGGCAAATCGGCGAGCGCAGGCGGACGCTTCAAGCCGGCGTTTGCGAGCGCCCGCACTTTGCCGCTCGCAATCTGCGGGAGGCTTCCCGGCAGCAGATCGAAGAACATCTGGATGTGGCCGCCGATCAGGTCGTTCATGGCGGGTCCGGTGCCCCGATAGGGCACATGGACGATGTCGACTTTCGCCATGGTCTTGAAGAGCTCGCCGCAAAGATGCGGCGTCGAGCCGTTGCCGGCTGAGCCGAAATTGACCTCGCCGGGATGTTTGCGGGCGAAAGCGATCAGTTCCTGGACGTTGTGTGCCGGAATATCGGGATTGACCATGAGGACGATGGGGGCGATTGCGAACAACGCGATCGGCGCAAAGTCCTTGGCCGGGTCGTAGGGCAGCCCCCTCACGTACAGCGTCTGGTTGACGACCAGCGGACCCGGCGCCGTGAACAGCAGGGTGTAACCATCGGGCTCGGCCTTGGCGACCGAATCCGCGCCGACGTTGCCGCCGGCGCCGGTCCGCGTCTCGATGATGAATTGCTGGCCGAGATTT
Organism: uncultured Alphaproteobacteria bacterium; assembly: GCA_963807015.1. Lineage (GTDB taxonomy): Bacteria > Pseudomonadota > Alphaproteobacteria > Rhizobiales > Xanthobacteraceae > JAJPKK01. The sequence continues at coordinate 176,702 of CAWEAS010000002.1, forward strand.
TCGGAGAGCTTTTGCGCCATGAGCCGCGCCAGCACGTCAACCGACCCGCCGGGCGGGAACGGGTTGACGATGCGCACCACATGGTCGGGGAAATTCTCCGCCGCTACGGCGCCACCGCAGAACAGGATGGACGCCAGTGCGAGCCACGATGCGAGCGCAGCGGCAACCCGGCGGCAAAAGAACATGCGCAAGCTCCGTGTCGTCTGCGATCGAGGCTACGGTATTCGCGCCACACGTGCCAGCTTCGCTTTTGTCGCAACCGCACCCCGGCCCGATCGAAGGCTAATCTTGTCAGTCCACGGCGGTCGTCTTACGACAAAGCCGCAACTGCCTGTCAAAACGCCCGAGGAAATGCCCCATGTCCAAGCTGCGCCTGACCTTCGCCTGCGGCCCCTATGATCGCACCCAGTCGTTGCGCGACGGCACGCTTCAACCGGACGGCATCGACCTCAACTATCTGACGTTGCAGCCGGCCGAGATTTTCTGGCGCATGCTGCAATATCGCGAATTCGATGCCTCCGAGATGTCGCTGTCGAACTACACGACGCTCGTGAGCGAGGGCAAGTCGCCCTTCATCGCGATCCCGGTGTTTCCGTCGCGCGTCTTCCGCCACGGTTACTTCTTCATCAACGCCGACAAGGGCATCAAGTCTCCCGCCGACCTCAAGGGCAAGCGCGGCGGCGTTCCCGAATTCAGCATGACTGCCGCGGTCTACATGCGCGGGCTGCTCGACCACGAATACGGCGTGAAGCCGAGCGACATTGAATGGGTGCAGGGCCGCACCGATCGGCTGGGCCGCAAGCTGCCGGCGAACATCCGCCTCACCCAGGCGCCGACCGGCACCGAACTCGGCGACATGCTCGAACGCGGCGAGATCGACTTCCTGATGACCGCCAACAACCCGCTGTCGTTCCGGCGCGGCAACGCCAAGGTGCGGCGCCTGTTTCCCGACTACGCCGCGGCGGAGAAGGATTATTTCCGCCGCACCCGTATCTATCCGATCATGCACACGGTGGTGATCCGCCGCGATATATACGACCGCGATCCGTGGGTGGCGCAAAGCCTCTACAAGGCGCTCTGCACCGCCAAGGATCGCTGCTACGCCCTTCTCGGCGAGCAGGGGTCGCCGAAAGTCTCGTCGGCCTGGCTGCAGCCGCTGCTTGAAGAAGAGCAGGAGATCATGGGCGAGGACTGGTTCCCCTACGGCATCGAAAAGAATCGCCCGAGCCTCGAGGCGCTGTTGCAATACACCCACGAGCACGGCCTGACGTCGCACCGGGTGAAGATCGAGGACCTGTTTGCGCCGAGCACCATGCGCGACATCCCGCTCGGCGACGGTCAGCAGATTTAGCGTCGTAGCGATCTGGCCCGCAGACCTCCCGTTTTGGCCGCACTTTCCAACTCATCGGCCGCGGGATTCGTGTCGGCGGATCCGCCGGAGATCAGGCACGTCTCCATGGCCACAGCGCCCGATTTGCCGTCCGATGTGCGCCGCGCGCTCGATAATCTTGCCCACGGCGTTTCGCGCAATGCCATTGCCGAGCGAGTGACGGCGCAGTCACTGACATTTCGTGCCGGTGGCGGATCGCGGGCGATTGCGACCCGGGACGATGCTCTCGCCTACGCATTCGCACGAATGCCGGCGACCTATGCTGCGGTGATCTCGGCACTCGACGCGTTGCACAGTATCGAACCCACGTTCGCGCCGCGCACGATGCTTGACGTCGGCGCCGGCCCGGCGACCGGGGCCTTCGCGGCGGCACAGGTGTTCCCGCAACTCGACGACGTCCGTCTGGTCGATGCGAATTCCGCACTGCGCGATCTTGCCATCGCGCTCCTGGCGGACGCCGATAATCCGGTGCTGCGCCGTGCGGATTACCACCAGGGTGACGCGCTCAAGACGCTCGACGGCACTGCGTCGGCTGATCTTGTGATCGCCAGCTATATGGCCGGTGAGTTGGCGGCGAGCGAACGCGAGCAGCTTGCGCAACGTCTGTGGAACGCCTCGAGGGGGGCGCTCGTCATTATCGAGCCCGGGACGCCCGCAGGCTACGCTTGCATCCTCGGGATTCGGTCCGTGCTCGTCGCAGCGGGCGCTCACGTCGCGGCGCCATGCCCGCACGATCGCGCTTGTCCATTGGTTCCTCCGGATTGGTGTCACTTCAGCCGCCGCCTGCCGCGCTTGCGCGATCACCTGCGCGTCAAGGCCGCCGAAGTCCCGTTCGAAGACGAGAAATTTTCCTACGTGGCGCTGACGCGCGCAGCGCCGCACCGTATTGACGCACGTGTGCTGGCGCCGCCGGAGGTTCGGAAGAGTGCAATCCGCACCAAGCTCTGTACCGGCGACGGCCTTGTCGTTGACGTCACGCCGCGACGCGACACGAGCGCTTACCGTGCGCGTCGCGCGTGGCGCTGGGGTGACGAGGTCACGCGCTGACGCGCTGACATCACGCGGCTTTGGGGAGCGGCTTCACATCGCGTCGTCGCGCCGAAATGGCCGAGCCGTAGTCGTGGACCGTTCCATCCTCGATGACGAATCCGCGTCCTTCCAGTGCACTGCGCAGGTTCTGGCGGGCGGTCGATTTCAGGGGGTCGACCCAAACGACTACCAGACCCTCCGGCGCGAGAAAATCCACCAGCCAATTGAGCGTCGTTTCGAGGGCCCTGAACGTGCGGCCCCGCCAATCGACCAACGCGACGTCATATTGGTTGGAAGCCCGGCCGCAGTTCGCGGTCGACGCCGCCCGATCATAGCCACGTCGGTTGAGCTCAGCGGTCAGCTCGAGGCTCTTCGAACCAGCCACAATAATTCGTTGCAACTTCGAGCAACGCGCCAGCGCAATCATCGGTTCGATAATACGATCGCCTGCCGAGAGGATATGAGAGTGGGTCATGATGGCCACCAGTCAAAAACTCCAAAGATACCGATGGCGCGTACATGGCCATAAAGTCATAAAAAAGCGAGAAGGCGCGGAAGCGAAAGTTATATGAACGGCATAAACTATCATGGCACTGGTTTTTCAGAGCGGTAACAGCGTCAGCGATCAGTATTTATGACATTCATATATAGCCGCGCATTGCTCAATCTCGTTTCTATATGGCCTTCGAACGCATCTTATGGTGCGGCCCATAAAACCGCTCGCGAAGAGTCGTCTCGCTTTCTTTGAGCCGGCCGCTTGAGGAAATCACCATGGCCAGTATCGGTCGATACGTATCAAAGCTGGCGGGCTACGCGCCCGCAGTGCCGACCCCGTTCGACGATCAAGGCGACATCGACAGCGCCGCCTTCGAGACATTCTGCGATCGGCAAATTCAGGAAGGGGCAACCGCACTTGTCGTCTGCGGAACGACCGGCGAAGCGCCGACGCTCACCATGGGGGAACATCGCACGCTGATCCGGCTGGCGGCTGGTGTCGCATCGGGCCGCGTGCCGGTGATTGCCGGAGCCGGCTCGAATTCGACCGATCATGCCATCGAATTGACGCGGGACGCTGAGGCGAGCGGCGCCGATGCCGTGTTGTCTGTCGTCCCGTACTACAACAAACCGACTCAGGCAGGGCTCTATGAGCATTTCCGCACGATCGCTCAGTCGACCGGCCTTCCGATCATTCTGTACGACGTGCCATCCCGAACCGTGTGCGGTCTGAGCGATGATACGGTGTCGCGGTTGGCGGAAGTACCGGAAATCATCGGCCTCAAGGATGCAACTGGCGATGTGACGCGGCCGCCACGGCTGCGGCCGCGTGTCGGCAAGGATTTCCGCCTGCTGTCAGGCGATGATGCAACTGCATTGCCGTTTCTCGTTCAGGGCGGTAACGGCTGCATCTCGGTCACCTCCAACGTGGCGCCGGGTCTCTGTCGGAGCATGTACCTCGCGTATAGGCAAGGACAGATGCAGCGCGCCCAATCACTGGCGTATCAAGTTGCACAACTGACATCTGCCCTTTTCCGGGAAACGAACCCAGTGCCGGTCAAATACGCGCTGAGCCTGCTCGGCCTGATGGCCCCCAGCGTTCGGCTGCCCCTCGTCGAGTTGACCAGCCAAACAAAATCCGAACTCGCGCATGTCATCGAGCAGATGCGCGACGAGCACCCGGAATATCTGCTCGGCAAAGAGTGTGGACCGCTGCAGAGGCTCGCGCGCGGCTACGGATTAACTTCGCGATATTCTTCGCATCACCGCAGAGTACCAGCATGAAAAAGCAACAAATACGACGGGCGGTCATTCGGGAGTGGATGGCCCTTCCGCGCGACAAACGCCAAACTGAAGAGCAGTCGGCTGATTTCGCTGCCAAGGCTCAACAGCGCCACGTGCTTCCCCGCAGCCGCCGCGACCCGCAGAGCGTCATGATGGACTGGTTGATGCCGCGCACCGGGCGACCGTGACGCAACAGGCGGCCACGCAGCGATAGTTCCGCGACAGCGCCGAGCGCGGGGCGCCTCGGCAGCCCCGCGCCCGGTAGCGCCAACAAAGCTGTATCAGGGAACGTCCATCCCTTTGCGCTTGAGGACATCCAACGCGGCTTGGGACCGCAGGAAGGCCACCAGCGCACGTGCGTCGGCGGCGTCCTTGGCCTTGGCGGCGATGCCTGCGGAGTACGGGATCTGCTTCTGCAACTCTGCCGGCAATTCGCCGAGCACATCGATGCCGGCAACCGGGCGCAACTCGGCAACCTGCTGCACGCCGATCTCCGCCTCGCCGGATGCGATCGCCGCGCCGACCGGACGGCCTTGCGCAATCACGGCCTTGGCCTTGACCGCATCGGCAATGCCGAGTTTCGCTATCACGGTCAGAAAATGCTGGCCGCTGGCGCCCTGGCTGTAGCCGACGGTCTTCGCCGCGAGCAGCGCGGCCTTGAGTTTGTCCGGCGTGCTGATGTCGGGCTTCGGCGCGCCCGCTTTCACGGCGACGCCGATCTTCGAGATCATCAGCAGGGTCTTGCCGTTGCCGGCCACTTCGCCGCCGGTGGCAAGCTCGTCGACGACCTCGGTGTTGGTGATGACGAGGTCCGCGGCGCCCTGCTTTATATCGGCCGTGATCGCGGGTCCGCCCTTGAAGCTGATCTTCACCTTCTTGCCGCTGGCGCTCTCGAACATCGGTACCAGCGTTCCCATGACGTCCGGCAACGGACCACCGCTCGCAACCACGGTAACTTCGCCGGCATTCGCCGCAGCGCCGGCAACGAGCGCGCTCAAGCCGCTTGCCACCGCGACGGCGGCAAACCTCGACCATGCGGTCATGACAACCTCCCTCCATGTCGGTTTGTGCAGAGGACCCGATTACACTCCGATCCTCGGCGTTCTTCAATGTCCTCCGCGCCGACTCAACCAGAGCACGGGGTCAATTGAATGAGCTCCGGATCGTCGAATTGAAGGACTGTCGGCGGCGCAGTAGCATTGCGTCTGTTCATGGGGGGCATCGTGAAATCGCGGATGTCGCTGTCCTTTACCATTCCGCGACCAGCCATTGCGCGCAGGCTGAACGCTGGAGACCATTTATGGATCGCCGAGATTTTCTCGTCCAAACGAGTGCTGTCTGCGGAGCAACCGCCGCGTTCGCCAACTCCAGGCTTGGCCAGATGGCCTTGGTAAATTCAGCCCTCGCCGCCGAGGGCAACGGCCACGCAAGCAGCAGCTTGGAGCGAAAGCTCTCCGAATTTGCTCTCTCGATCAGTTACCAGGACTTGCCGCCGGAGGTCATTGCCTCGGCCAAGCGGGTTCTCCTCGACACGCTTGCATGTGCTTTTGGCGCCGTGGGTAACGAACCCGCGACCATCGCGGAGAAGACCGTCCGCAAGACGTACGGCGAAGGAAGCGCAGCGACAATCATCGGATACCCGGTCGGGGCCACTCTCGAAGGCGCCGTATTCGTCAATGGAGTGCTTGTGCGCTCTCTTGACCTGAACGACACCTACATCGGCACCGATCCCCTTCACCCGAGCGAAGTGCTGCCGACTGTGCTGGCTCTCTGCGAGGAAGGCGGCCGAAGCGGGCGCGATTTTATCGAGGCATTGGTCGCCGGCTACGAGGCCGGAATGCGTGTCAACGATGCGGTCTCGTTCATGGAGCGCGGCTTCCATCCGCTGTGCGCTGCGTCCTATGCGACCCCTCTCATCGCCGGAAAGGTATGGGGATTACGGAGCGAGGCGATCGCAAATGCGGTCGGGATTTCGGCCGCGCGCGGCTTTACCTCTTTTGTCGTCAACAGCGGCGCCATCAGCATGATGAAAGCAATGGGATTTGCCGCCACCGCCGCTGACGGCATCTTTGCCGCAAGGCTCGCTGCAGAGGGCTTTACGGGCCCGTCCGATACGCTCGAGTGGGTGGCATCGAAGATAAAACCTGCGCAAGCAAACCTCGCGTTGGACCTCGATCTGGCCCGATACCGGCTTCCCCGCGTGGCGTTCAAGCGCTTTCCGATTCAAGTCGAGTTGCAGGCTACGGCGGAAGCCGGCGTGCTGCTGTCCAAGAAGATCAAGGACCGTGCAAACGACATTCGGGAAATCACGGTCGAAACGTACCCAGGAATCATCGACCGCGTTGCCGATGCGTCGAAATTCCGCCCGGAGACCAAAGGGACGGCCGATCACAGTCTTCCCGTCTGCCTCGCAATGGCCCTTCTCGATGGGGATGTGACGGTGGCGCAGTTCGAGAAGGAGCGCTGGCAGGCTCCGGATGTGTTGGCGCTGGTGAAAAAGATGTCCGTCAAACGCGCAGAGGCCCTGATCGCCAAACTCCCCAAAGGGCGCGGCGCCGGCGTCGAGATCGCTTTGACGAATGGTCAACTCATACGTGAGACAGTCGAAATTCCCGAAGGGGACGCTCTGCGACCGCTTTCCCGCGCATCGCTGGAGCGCAAGTTCATGAACTTCGCCGTTCCGGTCGTTGGCCTCCCCGGCGCGGAGCGCATCGCGTCCCTTGTGAATCGGCTCGATGAATTAAACGACGTGCGTCAATTGACGCACGCCCTCAAAGGGGCGGGGAAGCAAAATCCCGCCTGATGCTGTCAACTGGTGGCACGCCCGATCGACAGCGGGTGAAACCGGGCCGTCGCCGGCCTCCAAAATCTCATGAAACTGAAGGTCCGTCTTCGCCACGGCGATTGGCGCGCGTTTGAAACGGGTGGCAACCATGAATGACGTGGTGACGGTTTAAGTCTCGTTACTTCAGCGCGCGACGGTTTTTTCCTTGCCGGCAAACACGCCGCCGCGAACGGGCCGGCCGTTGAGATGCGGCGTTCGATCGCAGCGCGAAGCGCCAAGCTGGACGGAAGTTAATACGCGGGACAGGTCTGCTTAACGTTCGTCCGATTATTCGAACATACCACGAGCGCTCGTCGCGCCTCGCAAATGGAGAAAAATGTATGACGCACGTTAATGAGAAACTCGCAGGCAAATTCGGCGTGCGCCGGATCGCGCTGCTGGGATCGGCTGGCTGTCTCGGCATCGCTATGCTCGCGGCGGGCGCCAGCCTGCAAACGACCTCGCCGGCGTCGGGCTGGATGTCCTCCGCGATCGCGGCCGAGACCGCGGCGCAGCCGCGGGGATTTGCCGACATCGTCGACAAGGTGAAGCCCGCCGTCATCTCGGTGCGGGTGAAATTCGATGCCGTCGCCCAGACGAGCGCGGGCGAGGACGATGTGATGCCGTTCCGCCAGGGTCAGGGCTCGCCGTTCGAAAAATTTTTCCGTCAGTTCGGCTTCAAGGATGCGCCCAACGGCATGGGCGATCGCCAGGAGCGCTTCGACTCCCGCGCGCCGCGGACGGCGGCTGAGGGATCAGGCTTCTTCATTTCCGCTGACGGCTACGCGGTGACCAACAATCACGTGGTCGACCATGCCAAGACCGTGCAGGTGATCACCGACGACGGCAAGACGCTGTCGGCCAAGGTCATCGGCACCGACGCCAAGACCGATCTCGCCCTGATCAAGGTCGACGGCAACAACTTCCCCTACGTGAAGTTCGCCGATCGCGATCCGCGGATCGGTGACTGGGTCGTCGCGGTCGGAAATCCGTTCGGCCTCGGCGGCACCGTGACGGCCGGCGTCGTTTCCGCCCGCGGCCGCGACATCGGCTCCGGCATGAACGACTTCATCCAGATCGATGCGCCGATCAACCGCGGCAATTCCGGCGGCCCGACCTTCGACATGGACGGCAACGTGATCGGCGTGAACACCGCGATCTTCTCGCCGTCGGGCGGCTCGGTCGGCATCGGCTTCGACATTCCGTCGGATACGGCGAAGCAGGTGGTGGCCCAGCTCAAGAAGGACGGCCACGTCACCCGCGGCTGGATGGGCGTGCAGATCCAGCCGGTGACGGCGGAGATCGCCGACAGCCTTGGCATGAAGAAGGCCGAAGGCGCGATCGTCGCCGAGCCTCAATCCGGCAGCCCGGCCGCCAAGGCCGGCGTCCTCGCCGGCGACGTCATCACGGCGGTCGACGGTCACGACGTGAAGGACGCGCGCGACCTCGCCCGCAAGATCGGCGCGATGTCACCCGGCACGTCGGTGAAGCTCTCGATCCTGCGCAAGGGCGAACCCACGACCGTGTCGCTCACGGTCGGCGAGATGACGCAGCAGCGTCAGGCCGATGCCAACGATCAGAACTCGCCTGACAAAGGCATGCCGCGCCTCGGGCTCACGCTCGCTCCGGCGAGCGATGTCGGCGGCGCGGGCGATCAGGGCGTCGCGGTCACCGCGGTCGATCCCAATGGACCGGCTGCGGAGCACGGCATCAAGACCGGCGACGTGATCCTCGACATCGCCGGCAAGAAGGTCTCGAAGCCGGAAGACGTGCGTCGTGAGCTTGCCAGCATGAACAAGGATGGCAAGCACACCGTGCTGATGCGGGTGAAGACGGGCGACGACACGCGGTTCGTCGCGGTGCCGCTCCGCAACGCGTAACACGCAACGGCTGCCCGCTGGTTTTGCCAGGGCGTTCTTAAGTCGCTCCGGCATCACTCCCTTTCCAGCGGGCGGCTCCGGGGGGCGGGATATCCCGTCCCCCAATCCACCTTGCCGCGCGCAAAGCGTCTCGACGTCTTCGCCGCGGCCGCGACCGGAGCAGGCACATGCCTTTGCAGCTCTTGTGCTCTCAAGACCAAGAACACCGAACGGGCATCATGACCCAATCGATTGAACCTTGCCCCGCGTGCGGGGGCCCTATGATTTTGGTCGCCAAGATCAAGCGCGGCTATGCAAACGACCTGTATGTGTTTCGCTGCAAGCTCTGCGACACGACAGTCAGGAAGGCCGTCGACGGGATGTTGGAAAAGCCGGCGCAGTCGACCTAACGACACGTCGGTGTGCTGCCGATAGAATTTCCGCTCGCGACGCTGCGTGGTCCGAGCCGGCGAGATTGCGAGCACGGCGCCCGGACGGACGCGTCACTTCTTGATGTATTTCGTCACGCCCCTCACCGTGGCTTCGGCGGTGAAGATATTTCCGGCGGCATCGATGGCGATTCCCTCGCCCATGGCGCCGTCCGGGGAATCGGTTTTGTGCGGCGGGATGAAGATCGTCACCTTGCCGTCCTTCAAGCTGCCGATGCGGATGCCCTTGAGCCAACCCGGGTGACTCTTCGGCGTCGATTCGGAGTCGGCGGCGTAAAGCACGTCGTTGCCGTCGATGGCGATCCCGCTGACGCGGCTGAACTCCCGATATTCGCCGAGATACTTCCCGTCCTTGGTCAGGATCTGGATGCGGTGGTTGTGGCGGTCGGCGACGATCAGCCGTCCCTGCGAATCGAACTTGATCATGTGCGGCGTGCGGAACTCGCCCGGCCCCGTTCCGGTCTTGCCGATGGTGCGCAGGAACTTGCCGTCCTTGTCGAACACGGAGATGCGCCCGACGAGATTTGGGTCTTCGACGTTGGTGTGGCTCTCGGCGACGTAAATGTCGCCATTGGCGGGATCGGTGACGAGGTCGGTCGGTTCGGTCAAGGCTTCCGGCGGATTGCCTTTCACGCCCGGCTTTCCAAGTGTCATGAGCACCTTGCCATCGGGACTGAATTTGACGGCGACGCTGCCCTTATGCTCTTCGCCGGGAAACTTCTTGATCTCCTCGGCGCTCGGCACGCGCGCGTCCGTCACCCATACGTTGCCGTCGCGATCGACATGAATGCCGTGCGGCCACACGAACATGCCGCCGCCGAAGCTTTTGATCTCTTTTCCCAACTCGTCGAAATGATGGACTGGGTTCGCCTTGGTGCCGAGACAGCCGGGCGCGGTCCCCGGCGAGCAACGGTCGGTCGCCCATACGGTTTTGCCGTCCCGATCGATGGCGACGCCATTCGAGCCGCCCCAGGGCCTTTGCTCCAACGTGAGCTGAGCCCAGTCGCGGATGACGCGATACGGATTGGCACCGCTGTTCACCGGCGCCACGTCGGGCGTTTGGGCCTGCGCGCCTTGGATGGCGATGAACGCGAGAACCGCCGCGGACCAAGTCCTGGCGAAAGTGCAATTCAACATCCGGCACTCCTTTTGCAAAAAGGCGATATAGGGTGGGGTCGGGTAAGGGCCGCGCTACGGCGCGTTCAGCAGCTGGCGACAGGCCGCCGGCAGCTCGGACATTTTCGGCCCCGCCCGGGGGTTCGACCGCGTCGAGTCGATCACGACGTTGTTCCAGCGATCCAACTCCTTGCTGTGGCAGCCATCACCGGCATCGCGGGGCGGCTGCGGCTCGCACTCCGGAGTGTCGGGTGGGCAGTGAAGACGGACATGGAAGTGCCAGTCATGCCCCAGCCATGGCTGCACCTTGCGCAGCCACTCGCGATCGGTACCGGCTTCGCGGCAGAGCGCCTTCTTGATCGCGGGGTTCACGAAGATGCGGGCGACGCGCGGATCCTCGGCCGCGGCCTTGATCAACGCCAAGTGCGCCGGCGTCCACACCTTCGGATCGACGTCCTTGCGATTATCGGCGACCACCATTGTCGCCATCATCTCCTCGCGCTCTTCTCTTGTCAGTTCGTGCGCGGGCATGGGCGTGAGCCAGATATCGGCATCGAGCCCGACCTGGTGGCTGGTATGTCCCGCCAGCAGCGGACCGCCGCGCGGTTGCGACATGTCGCCCAGAAGAAGCCCGCGCCAGCCGATGGTCGTGCCTTTGTCGGCCAATTGTTCGAGGAATTGGATCAGTTCCGGATGGCCCCAATTGCGGTTGCGCGAGACGCGCATGACTTGCCAGCTCCGGCCGTTGATCGGCAATGCGACCGCGCCCGCGAGGCAGCCCTTGGCATAGAACCCGAGCGGACGCGCGGGTCCCGCCGAAGGGGTTGTCTTGCGGGCGAACAGCTCCTTGGCCGGCGTCTTGGGACCGTCGGGCTTGCTGAGCGGCGGCAACGGTTCGGGATTGATGGTGCCCTTGTCCTGCGCCTGCGCCATGCCCTGCACGAACAACACGACAGCGCATGCCGCGAGCACAGCGGCCCGCCCCTTCCATGCGAAAGGCGACTGCGATGTAATAAAAAGCATCATGGGGGCCAGTCTGATAGAACTCCGGGGAGCAATTCGAGCCTATCACTTGAACATGTCAAATGTCTCATAAGAGTCACTCGCGCCATTTCCGGCCCGACGGTTAAAGAAAAGTCGTTCGCCCCACACAACGGAGATTTCAACATGAATCGCATTCTGTTGGCTCTGCTGGCCTTGTTTGTCGCCGGCGCGGCGCTCGCCCAGGAGCCGCCGCTCAAGACCGGGATCGACGGCACCTTTGCGCCGCATGCCTTTCCCAATCTGTCGGGTGGGATTCAGGGGTTCAATGTCGACCTCGGCGCCGAGCTGGCGAAGCGCCTCAATCGCAAGATCGACATCGAGGCAACGCAGTTCTCCGGCCTCGTCCCGGGGCTGCAGGCCGGCACCTATGATTTTCTGATCGCGCCCGTGACGGTGACCAAGGAGCGCGCCGAGAATCTCCTGTTCACCGAGGGCTATCTCAACACCGATTACCTGTTCGCCGTGCGCAAGGACGCGCCGAAGATCACGAGCCTCGAAGGCTTCAAAGGCAAGGTCATCGCCGTCAACAAGGGCGCGGTCTACGATTCCTGGGCACGCGAGCTTGCCGACAAGATCGGCTGGACCGTGGAATCGTACGGCACCAACACCGATGCGGTGCAGGCGGTGATCTCCGGCCGCGCATTTGCCAACGTCGCCGGCAATACCGCGGTCGCCTGGGCGGTGAAGAGCAATCCCGCCATCAAGCTTTCCTTCAACTATTCGACCGGCCTCGTGTGGGCGATGCCCGTTCGCAAGGACCGCGCCGATCTTCGCAACCAGCTCGACGCCGCGCTCGAATGCATCAAGCAGGACGGCACGCTGGCGCGCCTTCACGAGAAGTGGTTCGGCACCAAACCCGCGCCAGGCTCCGCCGCTGCCACCATCTATCCGGGCTACGGCGTGCCCGACATGCCCGGCTACGATCCGACCCCGCACCAGGCGAAGTGCTCGTGAGGCGATGCAGAGACACGAACTCGTCGCGTTCGTAGCTTCCGTAGGGTGGGCAAAGCGCGGACTTGTCCGCGTGTGCCCACGCGAAAACTCCCAGCGGTGGGCACGCTTCGCTTTGCCCACCCTACGAGCTTCCTGCCGATGACGTCGCCCTGCAAACCGATCCTCGTGGTGCGGGGGCTGCGCAAGGCGTTCGGCGGCACCGAGGTGCTCAAGGGGATCGATCTTGCGGTCGCGCCGCAGGAGCTTGTCTTCATCATCGGACCGTCGGGGGCCGGCAAGAGCACGTTCTTGCGCTGCCTCAACCGGCTGGAGGAGCCGACCGGCGGCTCGATCGAGGTCGACGGCGTCGATCTCCTCGATCCGAAGACAGACATCAACGCCATGCGCCGGCGCATCGGCATGGTGTTTCAGGCGTTCAACCTCTATCCGCACATGACGGCGCTCGGCAACGTCACGCTCGCGCTGCGCAAGGTGCTGCGGCTTGCGGCAGACAAGGCCGACGCCGCCGGGCTTGCGGCGCTCGATCGCGTCGGTCTCGCCGACAAGGCACGCGCTTACCCGAGCGAACTCTCCGGCGGGCAGCAGCAACGCGTTGCCATCGCCCGCGCCATCGCGCTCGAGCCCAAGATCATGCTGTTCGACGAGCCGACCTCGGCGCTCGATCCGGAGCTTGTCGGCAGCGTGCTCGCGGTGATGCGCGACCTGCAGACGTCCGGCATGACCATGGTGGTGGTGAGCCACGAAATGCGCTTCGCGCGCGAGGCTGCGCACCGCGTCGTGTTCATGGAGGGCGGCCTCATCAACGACGAGGGGACGCCGGAAAAGATCTTTGGCCCCGCGGCGAGCCCGCGGGCGCGCGCGTTCCTCGCCGGCATCACCGGGCGCGAGCCGTAAGCGGCAATGGACAGCTGGTCGCTCTTTCTCGACACGTTCTTCAAGCGCGAACTCATCGTGCGCTACCTGCCCGACATCCTCAAAGGCATGGTGGTGACGGTGGAGATCGCCGTGCTCGTGGTCATCACCGGCATCGCCGCGGGCCTTGCGCTGGCGCTCGCGCGCAGCCTGCACCTGCGCATCGTCAGCGTGCCGATCGTGATCTTCGTCGACGTGGCACGGGCGCTGCCGCCGCTCGTGCTCATTCTGATCATTTATTTCGGCCTGCCCAATGTCGGCATCGTGCTGCCGAGCTACGCCGTGTTGTGGCTGGTGCTCTCCGCCATTCTCGCGGCATTTGCCGAGGAGATTTTCTGGGCCGGAATTCTCTCGGTGCGCAAAGGCCAGTGGGAGGCGGCGCGCTCGACCGGGCTCGGCTATGCCGGCGCCCTGTTCTACGTGGTGCTGCCCCAGGCGGTGCGGCTCACGGTGCCGCCGCTCACCAATCGCACCATCGTCATCACCAAGAACACGGCGCTCGGCACCGTGATCGGCGTGCCGGAAATTCTCAACCAGGCGACCACCGCCGAGGCGTTTTCGCTCAATGCGACCCCGCTGATGATGGGCGCGATCGCCTATCTCGTGCTGTTCGTGCCGGTGGTCATCGCCGGACGCTGGATCGAGGCGCGCTATGCGTGGAGGCGCGCCTGATGCGCGAGATGGCCGAGCAGTTCTTCAACCTCGACATCATGTGGCAGGCGGCGCCATTGATCCTGCGCGGGCTTGGCATGACCTTGCTCATCTGCGCGGCGGTGATCCCGCTGGGCCTTGCCGGCGGCCTCCTCGTCGCGCTCGCGAGCGGCGCCCGCGCTCGCACGGTGCGGGTCGCGGTCACCGTGCTGGTCGATCTCTTTCGCGCGATACCGCCGCTGGTGCTGCTGATTTTCGTCCATGCCGGCCTGCCGTTCGCCGGCCTCCGCCTGACGCCGTTCGCGTCGGTGTGCGTCGCCTTCTTCCTCAACAATTCGGCCTACTACGGCGAGATTTATCGTGCCGGCCTCGACAGCGTCGGCGCCGGCCAGCGCGAGGCCGCGCGCTCGACCGGGCTCACGGCCTGGCAGGCGATGACTTACGTCGTAATCCCGCAGGCGGTTCGCAACGTGCTGCCGGACCTCGTCTCCAACACGGTCGAGGTGGTGAAGCTCACGTCACTCGCGAGCGTCGTGGCGCTGCCGGAAATGCTCTATTCCGCCGACATGGCGCGGTCAGTCACGTACAATCCCTCGCCGATCGTGCTCGCGGGGTTGATCTATCTCGTGCTGCTATGGCCGGTGGTGCAATTCATGAGCCGGCTCGAACACCGGCTCGGCGGATAGCCCCCGGCTTTGCGTAGACTTTGTCGAGCTCTTGCATCGGATATTTCGGTGCGTAGCAAAATTTGCTACCACCCGCGAGACGCCTTCTTTCGTTGCGGCAATTCGTATTCACGGGAGTAGCCATGGAGATCAAGACCGCAGGCTCGGCGCCTTCGCGCCGCATGTCCGCCAATTCATTCACCGGCACGGTGTGGCAGGACCCGATCATCGAAGCGCCGGCGCCGGCGCGCATCCGGGCCGCGCGGGTCTCGTTCGAGCCCGGCGCGCGCACCGCGTGGCACACCCATCCGCTCGGACAGACGTTGCACGTTGTCTCCGGACTTGGCCGGGTGCAGACCTGGGGCGGCCCGATCCGCGAAATCCGCCCCGGCGATAACGTCTGGATTCCGCCGGGCGAGAAGCACTGGCACGGCGCGTCACCGACAAGCGCCATGGTTCACATCGCCATGCAGGAGTCGCTCGACGGCAATCATGTGACGTGGCTCGAGCACGTCACCAACGAACAGTATGGCGGCCCGGTGAGCGCGTAAGCCCTCGTCCTGACCCTCATATTCCCGGCGGAACGTCGGCCGCCTTGGGCGGGGCCGCGATGCGCGGCTCCATCGACCGCGGCGGCCACGCCAGCGCGGAAAACGGGACCGGGTCGAGCGACAGCATCGGGCTGTAGTACGGGTCGTCGATCAACACTTCGCCCCAGCGATTACGCAGGTTCGTGATCTCCCGCCGGAAGCGGGCGGCGCGCTCCGGAATGTCGTCGTTGCCGCGGCTCGCTGACTCCACGTGCAGCAGGCGCGCGTGGGGGCTAAGGATGATGCGCTTGCCCAGAGCAGCGAGCTTGAGACAGAGATCCACGTCATTGAAATTGACGGGGAAACGCACCGCGTCCATTCCCCCGACCGCGAGATAATCGCTCCGCCGGACCGCGAGGCACGCGGCCGTGACCGCGCTGCATTGATGGGCCACGCACAGGAGATCGGTGTAGCCGGGATCGTCGTCGGTGCGGTCATTGAAGGCATGGGCTGCCGCAAAGCTCGGGCCCAGCACCACGCCGCCATGCTGCACGACGCCGCTCGGCCAGATCAGCATCGCGCCGACGGCGCCGACGTCGGGCCGCGAAATTCGGCTCATCATTTCGGCGAGCCATTCATTGTCCAGCGCCTCGACATCATTGTTGAGGAGGCACAGATGATCGCCGCGCGCCGCCTCGACTGCCAAGTTGTTGAGACGAGCGAAATTGAATGGGCCTTCGACCCTGATGACCCGCGCCACGCTGCCGTCGATCTTGCCGAGATAAGCAAGCGCATCCGGCTCAGTGAAATCATTGTCGATCACAATGATTTCGGCGCTCAGCGCTGTCGCGGCCGGGCGAATGGACTCGATGCAGGTCTGCAGCAGTTCCGAGCGATTGCGGGTCGGAATGATGATGGACACGCTCGCCGGCGCGATCGCCCGCTTGAGATGGACCGCCGGAAACGCGCCGCCCTCCGAAACGGTCACCTCGGTTGCAATGCCTCGCACCTGCAAATGAGATGATCCTGCCGCCGCCAGCGCGCGGGCGGCCGAGGTCGCATCGATCGGGGGCAAACACGCCAAAGCCCCGGGGATATGCACGGTCGACGCGCCCGCAGGCCCCGCCGCGTCGAACAGCGCATTGAACAGGCGATAAAGATCGGAGCATCCGGCACCGAGCGGCGCGTCCACGGCGGAACGCCGGAATGCGGCCACGTAGGCGCAATAACCCTGCTCCAGCATGCGCTCGTAGTCGAACGCCGGAAACGCGATCGGCCAGCGTCGCCCGTCGTCATCGCGGATTTCAAGGTCGCCATAAACCGCGGCGGTCTCGGGAAATTTCGAGAACGCGGACAGGATGCGCGGCAAGGCGGACACCGCGAACCGCGTGCCCGCGATCGCGAAGAGGACGATGTCGCAGGCGGCGGCCTCGCCGTTGAGAAACTGCAGCACAAGCTGGGGATCGAAGCTGACCTGATTGTTCTGCGGCGGCATTGCAGCGGCGCACCATTCGGCATCGGCCCGCTCTTCCAGGCTGTCGAGCGACACGTCGAGGTCGCCGTCACCGACCAGAACGACTGCGATCGATCGCACTGCGCTCGCGGGCGCCTGCAACGGGAAGCGCTCGGCCCAATGATCATAATCGCTGAAGGGGATCGATGCCGGAAACAGACGGTCGAACTGCTCGGCGCGCAGCCGCTCGGATTCGATGTCGGCCATTCCGGCAACCGCTCGCGCGAGCCCGTCGGCAAAACTCACGATGGTGAGCGGGCTGCCGCGCAATTCCTGCCCGCCCTCCGCGAGGACGCGGACGCGGTGAACACGGCCGTCGGCCATATGGGCCGGCAACTGCAAATCGAACGCTCTGACCGCGCGAGTCGCGCCGAGATGCGTCCACCCGCCAGCCTGCGCGATCGCCACGACTTCGCCGTCGACAGTGGCTTTGACGGATGCCGCATCGACTTTGTCTTGGGCGAGCCAGCCGCGCAACCGCAGTCCGTGCAGCCATTGCACCTCGCCGACGGCCGATATTTCGGTCTGCGCCGGGTGCGGAGACGACGAGATGACAGGCGACCCGAGACTCGTTCCGCTATTGGCGAGGCGGGCTTCGAAAACCGAGCCGGCGTCGACGATCCGCTGATCGAGCGTGAAGCCGTAGCCATAGCAGCCGTCGCCGATGCCCGCCTCTGCAAGCTCATCGACAAAGTGATCGGCGCGGGTGACCTGACTTGGATATCCGTCGATCAGGAGTTCGACGACGAACTTCCGTTCGGGATCGGCGGGATCGGCGACGTGCCCCTCGAAGTCCCGCTCGCCCGAGCGCCGAAAGGTCGCACTCAACTCACACTCGGCCGACGTCGAGGATTTCTTGCGCGCCGCCATCGCGTTTCACTGACCCTCGAACCACTGCGCCGACCGGCGGGCCACGTCCTCATCGGTAAGGTTCGGGTCCAGCGCGAGGTCACCAGCGCGCGGCACAATCGTTCCGAATGACCAGTCGAAATAAGCAAGCGGCAATCCGCACACCTGCGCGCGCACAAAAATCGGATGACCGAACAGCGGTTGGCGGATCGGCAAAAACAACGCTTTCAAGTCGTATTGGTGCATAACGCGGTCAAATTCGTCAGGTGGCACTTGGCCCGTCACGAACAGATTTCCGGCCTTCATCAGCCCAAGATCGTCGAGCGTTGTGCCCAGGGCCACGAGCGCCATCTCGGAGCGCTCGCGCTTGAACCAGCACGCCACTTTCAAGGTCAATCGCTGCTCGGCCGCGGTGGCGCTGATCAGGAGAAATCCAAGTATCTGGCCACATCCCTCGTCTGGGCTTTGACGAGGCGGAGTCGATGGCCGCCAGCCAAGCGTCAGCCAGTCGGCGGCAGGACTGCGCTTGTTCTCCCCTCCCCCTTGTGGGGAGGGGTCGGGGGTGGGGATCGTGGAGATCCGGCACTGCTTCGTCGTGATCTCCCGACCCCCCACCCCGACCCTCCCCCACAAGGGGGGAGGGAGAAGAAGGGGCCTGCGTCAATTCCATGGAGCCGATCGCGTGTCTTGGCAAAAATCGAGCTGCGAACGCAGCGGCGGCACGCGACAGGGGGCGTATCCGACGCGCTTTCTCGATGAAGCGGGACCTTTTCCCGACCTCATCATCGGATGTCGGCGGCGTCTGCTCCGCTCCCGGCGGAGCGCAATCGGCGCAGACCTTTCCGGTGGCCGGCGCGTCACAGATGCTGCCGTCTCGCCGCATCATCGTGCCGCGATGACACACGATGCTGGCGTCGACGACCAGCAGATCATAGGCGAGGCCAAGCTCGCCGATCAGGTCGAGCAGCGACGTGGGAACCGTCGCGAGGCCTGCAATTTCGATCAGTTCCGGCGCCGCGGCCTCGATGTAGGCCTTGAGAGCGGCGCGCTCGTCACTTTGCTCAAGTTCAAAGGCGAGCGACTGAGGCGCGCCGCCGCCCCGCTCGCGCAGCCGAACAATCGGCCCCGAAGCACCGAACCGGACACATAGTTCAAGAACCCCCGTCGCTGCGTCGGCAAGTTCGCCGGCACGCGCCGCTACGATCTCTTCGAGCAAGCCCGGTCCCGAGATCAGCACCCGCAACGGACCTGTGCGCGGCGGGAGCGCGCGCTCGATGGCCATCCGGTAGGGCCGGATCGGATCGGCAACAAGATAGGAGGCACACTCCTCGCGGTAACGGGGGTAGCGGCCTTCGATGGTGCGAAGATTGCGCACCACAAGAGCCCGCTTTTCATCGCCGAATGAGCGCGAGCCGGCATGACCGGCGTAGATCGACGGCGCGCACACGTTGCGAAATCCGAGTTCGCGGGCGCGCAGGCAGAAATCGACGTCTTCGAGATAGCCGCGATGGAGCGTTTCCGACAGCGCGCCGACGGCATCGAGGCATCGTCGCGTGATGTAAAGGCAGAAGCCGATGCCGTTCGGGATGTCGACCACAGCACCAGCATTGACGGCGGCGGTGGCACGATCGATCGCGAGAACCTGCGCTCTAGAGCCCATTGGATTGGGCTCGTTCGGCCGCGGAAAGCTTGTGAATTCGCCGTTGTTGGAAAGCGGCGTGACGGTGCCGATGTCCGGAGCCGCGGCAGCGACCGCCGCGAGCCGCGCCAGCAGCCGCGGCGGCAGGATGGTGTCGGAATTCAGAAGGAGGACGTCGCCGTCGTCGACTTGGCGCAGCGCGCGATTGACGGCACCGACGAAGCCCATGTTCTCCGTGTTGAAGATGGATTGGATGCGCGGGTCCTCGCCGATATCGCGGACAAGCTCACGAATACGCGGGTCTGGAGACGCGTCGTCGATGACGATCGCCCGGTGGCTGCCGCCCAACTGCGACGGCAGGTCAGCAAGGCATCGCCGGGTTGCGGTGTAATCGGCATAGACTGGGACGATGACCGTAGTTCGATTGCTCCCCTTCCGAGCCGCTCGCTCAATTCCGATGGGAGCGACGGCCGCAAACTCATTGCGCCGTGCCGTAGCCCGACCGAACGCTTCGCCATCGATTTCAAGAACCACTGTTTGCGGATGTCGGGAAGTCGGGCGCTGAACGGTGAAGTTGGTTGCGTGGCCGAGGCGATGGCGCAGCGGGTGCGCCTCGTCGCTGCGGAGCAGCGTCGCTGCGCGTCCCTCCTCGCCATCGACCACAAGCTCCACTTGCCCGGCGCCCCTCCATGCAGCCCACCCGGTGACGGCGTCGTCGAGGATCGTCACTGCGCCGAATGCCCGCGTGTTCTCCGCGGCTTCCGCGAGCACCTCAAGTGCCCTCGCGATGCTGCCGAAGTCGCCGTCATTGGCGACGAGCATGTATGCCGCTGCGGAGCGAAAGGGCTCCTCGCCCCAGGCGAGGAGCCGGCGATTGATCCGCAGATCATGAGGCTCCAGCGCCAGCGCCGTCTGCAGATCCGACAATGCGTGTGCGTGCTCTCCCATGCGATAGGAAATTTCCGCACGCAGGGTGTAGTGATGGGCTTGGGGGATCGGCTGGATCCGGCAGCGACGATCGGCGCATGCGAAGGCGGTGGTCAGGTCATCGTCAATCAGCGCCTGCAATGCCAGGCTCTCAAGAGCTTGCGCGTGGCGGGCGGGATCAAAGAATTGCCAGTTCGGAACCATCATCGCGCCCGGCGAGACCGCAGGGGCTCCCGGCTGACTGATTGGGGCGGTGCCGCTTCGTGCCCGATCAAGGCCATGAACTTGGGCACGCAGATTCCGCGCGTATCGAACTGGGCGAGCACCAGTTTGCGCGCGTTCTCCCGTTGCGATCGATAGCGGCTGGGATTGGCCAAGGCGTCGATCACGCGGTCAGCCAGCCCCTCGATGTCGAAGAAGGGAAACGGGACGCCGGTGTCAGGGCTGAGCACCTCCTGAACCGGAGGCGTATCCGAACCGATGACGAGGCATCCGGTGCTCATCGCCTCGAGGCAGGACCAGGACAGGACGAATGGATAAGTGAGATAAACGTGCGCCGCCGAAATCTTCAGGACGCGCAAATAATCCTCATGGCGCAGGCGACCGAGAAAATGCACGCGCCCCTTGTCGATCCGACCCTCGACTTCGCGGTAGAAAATGGATTTCCAGGTCTGGCCCTTGGGCGGCGACATTCCATACGACACGCCATCCGCGCCGACGATCAGAACCTGCGCTTGCGGCCGCCGGGCAAGGATCTTCGGCAGGGCACGCATGAAGATGTGATAGCCGCGAACGGGCTCGAGATTGCGCGCGACGAATGTAACGACCTCGTCGCCACTTGAGAGTTGCCGTCCATTCGGAAGGTGAAACGTTGCCTTGTCGTCAGGCGAAGCAAGGTCGATGTCGACCCCTTCATGAATGACCTTGATCTTGCTCGCGAACTCCGGCGGGTGGGTCGAGCGCTGCCACTCCGTCGGCGAGACGGCTTCGTCGCAATCCGCAAGGGCGAGGAGCGCCGTTGCATTCTTCAGGTGAAGAGCCGCGTGCCCGTCGACGCCCGTTTCGGGAAATTCGGAATCAAATCCCACGTCGCGGCCGGCAACGCCGTAATAGAACTCGCTATAAACAACGAGGCGCGCCTTCGGAAAGATGGCCCGCAGCGGCAACAATTCTCCCCACCCCGAATGCGCCACGATGACGTCCGGTGCGAATCCGGATTGCACCAAGGATGACGCGGCATAGAGCACTTGCTCAGCTCGGCGGCATTCAAGATCGAACCGACGCGCGAACGGATGAGTGGCCGATACGTCGCCATCGCCAACAAAGTATTTCAGTAATTTGACGTCACGGACGGGTTGAGCCGTGGGAGCGCCGATCGCCGCGACCGTCACCGCCGGATCGTCTGCCAAAGCGCGAGCAACATGCTTGAATTGCGCCGGAAAATTATTGTGCACGAACAAGATGTTCATTTCAAAAACGCGAGCCAGATCCTAATTCGCTGCCGGTTACCGAGCTGATTACGCGCAGGCTTTTATCGTCGTCTCCCAAATATGCCAGAGCACGTCGATACGCTCTGCATATCCTTTTAACCCGCTCAACCTACAATTGGCTATCGCAAGAGAAGGATTTCGTTACCGGAGAACGCGCTCAACATTTGTTCGTGCGGCATTCGGAATTTCAGATTGACCAGTGAAAGGGTCAGCCCATACCATCGTTCGATTGTAGGGGTTGTGCGGCATCGTCTCGGTGCATTCGAAAAATGCTGGGGTGGCAATGACTTGCTCAAGATCCGTCGGTCTGGCAGGGAGCGTGCGATAGGCCCATGCAACGAAAGACCGTGTCGATCAATCGCGGCCTCTACCTCATCCGATATGATTCCGCTCAAGACACCCGTGACCCGCCGCGCGGGCGGGTTTTTGCCGAGCCCGGAAACGACCACCACGTCGTCATTCTTTCACATCCTGACGTTCCCGATGGTGTTCTCAGCGGTCCTGGGAGCATGGCCGTCGTACGGTCGATGCGGCGAGCAAAGCTCGTCATCGAGGTCGCGCCAACGCGAGACAATGGCTCGGTAGCGGCCACCATCAAAGTTGAAGCCTTATCGCAGTCAACCGGCGCTGCGGGCACTGCCGTAGCAACGGCCGCGGCAGGCGCGGCGCCGCTACCAAAGGCCTCAGCGCTCGATCTGCAGGATTTCAAGCTCGTCGGTCACGTTGCCGGCGTTGGCGATATCGCCGTGCGCGCTGACGAATGGCTCGCCGGACCCACCTCGCCGTCGCGGGTCGAGGGGTTCGCGATCGAGTGGCCGGGAAAGCCCGCCGGACTCGAGATCGGCTACGCGGCGCGCATCGGAGGGCCCAAACCTGTCTCGACGAACATGGGCAGTATCGGCTCGTTTGCCGGAACGAAAGGGCGCGCCCTGCCGCTCGTCGGGACCAATTTGGAATTGTCTGGCCCGCTCGCCCCGCAGTTCGAATTGATTGTCGAGACGATCTTCTTGGGCTCGCCCAAGCAACGTCAGAGCGGGCCCCGCCTCACCTTTTCAGGACCGACCGGACGCGAACCGTTGGTCGGTCTTCGCGTCGCTTTGGGACGCTTGGGGCAGGTCGAGCGCGAAGTGGCGACCCCCGAGGAGGCTCGCGTGCCAGAGGATATTCCGCTACCGGCGCCTAAGCCCTCCAGTCGCGTCCGGGTCTTTCGCAGTTCGACGCGCCAGCGCGCCTGAAATCCGACGGATTAGCGTCGCGGATTGCGCCTCCCGCGGTCAGTGCGGCACCCTGATACTGGGTGGTTAGCCGACATCATTGCGCCATGCGGCGGACAATTGCCGCAACCTGCTTGCCGCAACTCTGTTGAAACCAAAGGCCTGCCACACTGCCAAATCGATCGTCCAAAGCCTGACCAGGTGGGATTTTGCTGGTGGCAAACCGTTCGGTGTTCCCCTTTGGGCAACTCCCGCAAAGGGCTGGACGGCACAAACCCCTGAGAGAGGGGCGTTCACAGTTGACGTATTTTTTGAAGCGGCAGCGCCAACAGAGCGATATGAGGGGCGATGGCACTGATAATCGCCGTCGTTCAACGGAAAGGCGGCGTCGGCAAGACGACTATCGCGCTTGGGCTTGCCGGCGAATTCAATCGCCGCGGATACCGCGTCGTCGTCGTTGACTCGGACAGTCAGCGATCGGCGAGCCAGTGGGCCGAACCCGGATTGCTGCCGTTCGAAGTCCGTGAGCTGCCGTTGGAACGCCATGAGGGCCGCGCTTGGGCACAGGATCTTGCTGCAATCAGATCGGAGTTGGTCGTCGTCGATACGCCTCCGAACGAATATGCCGTTGCTGCCGCCATCGCGGTCGCCGCGGTTGCCGTCATGCCTTGCACGCCGTCCGGTCTCGATCTTGAAGCCACCGAGCAGGCACTGGCCATCGTGCGCGAGGTGCGTGCGCGACGCGGCGACAACGTTGCCGTCCTGCTTGCTCCCAACCGGGTTGATGCCCGCACGCTCGAAGGGCAACAGCTTGTGAGCGAGCTTCACCGGTTCGGCGAACCGGTTGCTGCGCCGGTCGGAGCGCGCTCGGCGTTCGTAAGGGCATTTTCCAGCGGCGAAACAATCCAGGATTTTGCCCCTGACAGCGCCGCCGACATGGAGACCAGAAAACTGGCGGATCGCGTCCTGGACATGCTGCGGCAGCGAAAACGGTCCTCACTGTGAGAACACGATCGGCTTGCGAGCATTCCCATAGTCTTGCCAGCGCTGCGCGCCTTTGCGATGATCAAAAGGGGACGTAGGGGGAGCGCTGCCATGTTGCGAACTAAGCTATTGATCGCGGCCGCTGTGGTCTCGTCAGCACTTTTTTCGGGCGGGGCGTCGGCCTTTGTCGGGTCCCTGCCGGAGGCCGCCGTCAAGGCGAGCTCGATTGTCGAGCCTGTGACGTTCTGGGCTCATCCTTATCCCTACGGCTACGCATGGCATCGGCCTCCGCCGCCGCTGCCATGCATTCAGTACCGATGGGTTGACACGCTGTTTGGCCCGCGCCTGGAGCGCTTTTATGTATGCGGAGCCCCTTTGCGCTCGCGCTACTGACCGAGATGCGGGCTGGCAGACGGCGGCAGTTTCACTGCCAAGGCCGTTGCGGAGCGAGTTCGATGCCCGGTACGGGCACTTCATAACCTTCCCGCGCAAGCAAAGCTGCGAACCGCTGACGGTCCAAATAATCGACCGACGTCAGGCGCTCGAGCAAACGCTCGCGCAGCGGCCAGCCGGGACCGGCCAGGATCGACGCTGCGTCATCATAGAGTCCTGACGAGACCAGCGCGCCGAACTCGCGCATCGCGTCTTCTTTGAGGTCGGGCGTCAGCTGGGAGTAGAGCACCAGCGCAACACGATTGCGCTTGAGTGCGATCCACCCCTCACGCGGCCCCGTGTCATAGGACATCCGCAGCAGCGCCAGATTGGCTTCATTGGCGCTGCCGTTCAAGTTTCTGCCCCAAAGCGCAGCGAGCCACAGAAAGGCGTCGGCAGGGGAATGCGACAGTGCGCGGACGACCGCCGCATCGAGCGCTCCAAGATCGGCGTCCATATTTTCCCGGTCACCTGACCCAAAATCCTGCTCGACCAGCGCAAGCCGCAGCAGGGCGGCAGACCGCAATCCCTTGGGAGTCGGGAAGGCCCTCCGTTCGACCGCGACGGCTTCAGGAACGAGCGCCCTCAGCCTTTCCGCATTGAAGGCCATGCCGCGCATCAGTTGATTTGCCATCTGATCGAGCTGCGATTGCTGCCAAAACACCGGCGCTACCATTGCCGCCCACGCCAAAGCGGCGCTGCCGATAAGGATCAGAACGATGCGCGCCAAGACATGCCAAGCACTGTTCGTGACGAGGCTGCTCCCGCTGCCGCCGGCGATCATTCCACGTAGCCGTAACGCGCGTAGTACCGCTTGTAATAATAGCCGCCGTGATAGCCTTCGTAGCGGTTGACGCGGTTGACGTCGGCCTTGTTCAACACGAACCCGAGCAGCCGGTCGGAGACTCCGCCCGCGGTTCCCAATGCCGTGCGCACAGCATCGATCTTGGTACGGCCCCATTCGATGATGAAGACATAGGAATCGATGAAATGCGTCGAGGCGCGGACATCGACGACCGGCGTCAGCGGCGGCAAATCGACCACCACGTAATCGAAGCGCTCCCGCATTTCCTCCATCAAGCGGCGCATCTCGTCAGATGCGATCAGCTCGTTGGTGTGGAGCAACCGCGAGGTGACCCCCGTCGGCAGGAAGTGCAGCTTCGTCGCCGGATCGAAATAGGTAACGGCCTCCACTGCTGCCTTGCCGGCGAGGACGTCCAGGAGCCCGGTGTTCGCTTGCGGCGCGAGCCGGCGCGACAGCGACGGATTGCGCAGATCCGCATCGATGAGCATGACTTTCATGCCCGCATGCGCGATGAGTTCTGCGAGATTGGCCGAGATTGTCGATTTACCTTCGTTGGGTATCGCCGACGTGAAGCCGAGAATCCGGTTCGACCTGCTGACACTATTGAGGTCCGCCGCCACCTTGATGGAGCGGATTGACTCGGCGAAGCGCGAAAATGGCTGCTCCACCACATAGCGCAGCAGCGGCGCGCTTTCATAATCCAAGATCCTCCCACCTGGCGGAGCAATAGCTTTCGAGGCTCCGCTGCCGGCGGCGTCGCCGCCAGTCGATTTGATCGCCGGCAGCATCGTGATGCAGGTGTTCTGAAGGACCAACTCGACCTGATTCGAGGTCCGGAAGACGTTGTCGGTCCATTCGCGAAGCATCGCGATGCCAAAGCTAAGGACGAGTCCGCCGAGTGCGCTCAAAGACAGCACGACTGAGCCGAGCGGCGCGCTCTTCTTCAATGGCCGCGTCGCCGGACTTATCAATCGCGCCTCGGTAATCGGGAATGACTGCTGCTGCACCGCTTCCATGTAGCGTTGCAGAAAGTTGTCGTGGAGCGCGCGGTAGGTTTGCGCATTGCTCTCCAGCTCGCGCAGGCCGAGTTGCGCCTGCGACGCGACCTTGGACTGCGACACTACGCCGGCCAAACTCTCGCGCAGACTCTGCTCGCGCGTCTGCGCGATTTCATAATCGCTCTTGTAGCTCTCGGCGATCCGCCCCAATTCGTTGGCGATCGAGCGGCGCAATTCCTTCATCTGATTGCGCAGATTGACTGCCGCCAGATGGGTACTGCCGTAGCGTGTCGACCAATTCGCCTCGCGCGCGGCGAGATCGAGATATTGGTTGCGAAGGCGGACAATGACCTCGTTCTTCAGGGCGTCGGCCACCGAAGCGTCGGGAATTTCCTGCAGCATGATGTCCTGGATGCGATCGAGCCGCGCCTTGCTTTCGGCCGTTGCCGCATGCGCGAGAATCAATTGACTGTTGACCTCGGTCAGCTGCTGCTCGTTCATCAACTTGCCGCCGGTGTCGACAATGTCGTTCCTGGCCTTGAAGTCGACCACGGCGCGTTCGGCGGCTGAGGCTTGCGTGCGCAATTCCTGGATGCGTTGCTGCAGCCAGGTGCTGGCGCGACGGGTCGCCTGATATTTGGCCTCGAGCTGGTCAGTGATGTAGGCGTCCGCAATCGCGTTGGCGACCTGCGCGGCACGTTCCGGACTGAGCGACTGGAACGAAATCTGGATCGCGTAGGATAACCCGACGCGCCTCACCGACAATCGACGCTCGAGCGAGGCGAGCGCGCGCCGCGTCTGTTCGAACTCCGTTGCCGAGTCGTCACTGCCAAAGGTCCGCGCTGCCAGATCGACGATTTGGCCGAGCAACCCGCCCCCGCCAGAGGCGAATTCGGGATCCTGCGCAAGATGCAGCTCCTTGATGACAGCCAACCCGATGCTGTCAGACTTCAGGATTTCAACCTGTGTCTCGACAGTCGTCGAGTTGACCGAATAGTCGCCAAGGACTGATTGCTGCTGGAAGACCTGGACCTTGCGGCTGTCGATGACCAGCATCGCCTGCCCGGTAAAGCTCGGCGGCGTGGTCAACAAGTACAGCAATCCCACGCCCATCGACATGATGAACAGGAACGCCATGATCGGATACTGGCGGCGCAGTATCAGCGTCAGCGTCGTTACGAGCGGCGGTTCAACGCCGTCCAATTCGCGCGCGGCGCTCAGTGGCTGTTTGTTGACCTGAAGCATTTAAGCACCGGCCTCGACTGACGCCCCGACGTCTCACCTGAGCCTATGTTTAGGCGCACGAGCAGACCATCACCTCAACATGAGGGCTCTTGCAATTGGATTTGGAAAACTCCCGTTCGAGGCAATGCCTTTTGTCTTGCCCCGGCCCCGCTAGGTCCGCATGCGCCTCCAAATTGACGGTTCGAACATCCAACCCTTTGGTAATGTTAACAAAAGCATGAAGCGGATCGGCCGATCTTTAAGCAATTTTTATACCGGTTTCGAACGGCCGGGCAAGCGCTATCCATCCGAAGGGTGAATGTTGCGCGGCTGCCTTCGCATTCATAACAACTCGCGTCGCACCGGGACATCCGCAGGACTCGGTGCTTGCTGCCTCGACCGCACCGCCACCGCCGCACGCCCCTCCATTTTGGATCGTTGCGATCGGAACGATTGTGCAAGGCCGGTGCCGGCGAGGGCGCATGCTACGATCGAGTAGCCCGGAATCTGCAATGAAAAATCGATCATCGAATGCAGCACCGCGATCAATGATACCGAGAGCGCCGCCAGCGGAATGATCCGGTCCCGCTTTCGCGCCCGGACACCATGAATAAGAGTGGCGATGACGCCCGCCCAAGCGAGGACGATCAACATCGCCAGAGGTATGCCCAGTTCAGCGGCAATCTCGAGCGGCGTGTTGCGGCCGATATCCCAGATGCCCCGCACCGAAACGTCGGCACTGCGATAGGCAGCGTAAGCCCAAGGGAAGGTGCCGAGGCCAGTGCCGAACCATGGGCGGTCGGCGATCATTCCTAAAATCGCACGATAGGAATTCAACCGACCGGTGTCGACGAGGCCTTGCGCGCTGAAGCGATCATTTACGCTGCCGCCGAGCAACTCGAGAAGCAGCAGCGCCGCCAACACACTCGCCGCCATTGCAACAAGAATTCCGCGTCGTCGCGAGAATTGTCGCCCCATTTCGAAAGAGAATGCGACGGCGAGCGCGAGCAACGACAGCACGACGCCCGCACGCGACCCGGTCAGGAACATCGCCGTGACGCAGAGTATGAATCCACACAGCGGAATCCACAATTTGGCGGATTCGCCAGCGAACCGCCGAGAAAAAAGCGCAACCGTCACACGCCCGGAGAACTGATCGTGTTTAACTCGCGCAAGCAGCAGAAGGAGCCAGACCACTGAACAGGATCCGAAATAGGCTGCCGCGGTATTGCGATTGATGAAGGTCGCGGTGAGGCTTCCAAGATAGGCAACCTTCTCGCGCCACAGGATTGCCGTTGGATCAAACGCCAGCGCCAATATGCCATAAAGGGCATAGGCGCCTCCCGACCAGGCAATAACGTCGAGCGTGCGGCGGGCGTGCAGCCGATTGCTGCCGACCACAAGGCCGAGGATCAGCGCCAGCATGTCTGCAATCGAAGCGCCGAGCGCAAACCACGGCTGGCCGCGAGCGATCGAAGCCGACGGTTCCAGGTCTGTGCCTAGCGCGGCCGACGCTTTCATCCAGATCGGATGCGGCGTCGCCAGCCACGGATGGTCGGACAACTGCTCGTGCACCACGAACAGCCACGCCACGCTGACGGCGAACGCCGCGACGAGGATGATGCCGTGGTTTCGCGTGAGATCGCGGGGCGACGCCGCGACGAGGCCCACGCCCAAGAGCGCGCACCAGAACGCAATCGGCAGCGTTGTGCTCGAGCCAAACGGCAGCGGCGCGCCGGCGATGACGACGAAGAGGATCGTGGCCGCTATGCGATTCGATGGTGCAATGGCCGCGGGGACGGGCATGATAATCGGGTTCAACTCGAAGCCGGCCCACGTTATGGCATTTCAGCGCGAACGTCAGCGTCCCTGCTGCACTGAAATCGCTTACAGGCCGTGGCCGGCCAACTAGACCAGACATTCAGACAACTCGCCGAACGGCGCGACGCGCGGTACACGCTTCTCGCCGCGGAGCGTCTCGGAATAACTCGAGGCGCCTCTGCGACTTTGTAGGAGCGCCGGTCATGGGTTCCCTCGAGAGCGTCTTGACGTGGTGCGGTATCGGCGCGTGCGTCGTTCAGTCCGGATTGTTCGCCGGTCTCAATCTTGCTGTCTTCAGCCTCAGCCTGTTGCGCCTGCAGCTTGAGGCCGATGGCGGCGGTGTCGACGCCGCGGCCGTGCTTCAACTGCGCAAAAACTCCAATCAGGTTTTGGCCACCGTGATCTGGGGCAATGTCAGCACCAACGTGCTGCTGACGCTGCTCTCGGACTCGGTGCTGGCGGGGCTTGGCGCATTTTTCTTTTCGGCCGTCGTCATCACCTTGCTGGGCGAGGTTTTTCCGCAGGCTTATTTTTCGCGCAACGCTCTGCGGATGACGGTGCGTTTCCTGCCCTTTCTGAAATTCTACCTCGTCGTGCTGTATCCCCTGACCAAGCCGACCGCGATGCTGCTCGACTGGTGGCTCGGCGTCGAAGGCATCTCTTATCTGCGTGAGCGGGATATCCGCTCCTTGATCGCGCGCAGCGCGTCCGGCGGCGTTGACATCAGCCGGCTGGAAGCGACGGGAGCGCAGAACTTTCTCGATCTCGACGACGTGCCGGTCTGCGACGAAGGCGAGCCGATCCACGCTCAGAGCATCATCAGCCTGCCGGTTGCGGGCCACAAATGCCTGCTGCCGAAATTCGAACGTTCGCCGCGCGATCCGTTTCTCCGGCAGGTCGATGCCTCGGGCAAGAAATGGGTGATCGTCACCGACCTTGGCGGCGAGCCGGCATTCGTTCTCGACGCTCACCATTTTCTGCGCGACGCGCTGTTCGACGAACTCGATCAGAACCCGAACACCTACTGGCATCGGCCGATCGTCGTGCGGGACATGCAGACCCGTCTTGGCGAAGTGATCGGTCACATGAAGGTCGCGCCCGAACGACCGGGCGACGACGTGATCGACAACGACATGATTCTGGTCTGGAGCACCGAGAAGCGGATCATCACCGGAGCGGACCTTTTGGGTCGGCTGCTGCGCGGCATCGCGACGGTCGAACCGTCGCAGAAAGATGGACGATGACCCTGCGTCGAAGGACGATCGTATTTGTCAGGGAGCGCCGCCCCTGCTCTCCCTCCCCCTTTGTGGGGAGGGGTGGGGGTGGGGGTCGCGAGATGTGGCACCGCGGCGCCGTAACCGCTCGACCCCCCACCCCGACCCTCCCCCACAAGGGGGGAGGGAGCAGATGAACCGCTTCACTGCGGCTGAAGGTTGAGCGCCTTTGCGAGCGTGGCCATCGATGCCTGCTCGGCAACGACATATTTGCGGAAATCCTCGACCCCCATGATCATCGAGTCGACGCCTTGGGCGGCAAGCTTCTCCTTCACCGCCGGCTTTGCTTCCGCGGCGGCCACGGCCTTGTTGAGCTTATCGACAATGTCGCGGGGCGTGCCGGCAGGCGCAAACAAGCCGATCCAGAAATTCAAATCGGAATCGGGGTAGCCGGCTTCGATCGACGTCGGCACGTCGGGCAGCGCCGACGCGCGCTGAGCACTGCTCACGCTGAGCGCAACAAGCTTGCCGGAGTTGATGAAGGGAAGCGCCGCGGAAAGCGGCGCGTAATAGGCGTCGAGCCGGCCGGTCATGACCTCGGTCAAAACCTCGGGCGCGCCGCGGAACGGAATGAAATCGCCATCGAAGCCTGCCACCAGGCGAAATTTCTCCATCGCAAGATAGACCGGCGTGCCGATGCCGGCCGAGCCGTAAGTGATGCGGTTCTTCTTGGCGTAGGCAACGAAGTCCTTCAGCGTACGGATATTCTTCGACGGCGCGACCACCAGCACGTTCGGCAAGTTGCCGAGCGGCGCGACGGGCATGAAATCCTTGATCGGATCATAATGTGCATTGGCGACCGTGAACGGCGAGACCACCAGCGCCGACGAATGGGCGAGCAGCGTGTAACCATCGGGCGGCGACGTCGCGACCGAACGTGTGCCGATGGTGCCGCTCGCGCCGGTGCGATTTTCGACCACGACCGACTGGCCGAGTTCGGCCGCGACCTCCTCGAGGACGATGCGCGGCACGATATCGACGGCACTGCCCGCCGACAGCGGCACGACGGCACGGATCGTCTTCGTCGGATATTGCTGCGCAAGCGCCGCCGAAGCGAACAGCGATGCCAGAACCAACCCTAACAGACGCAACTTCATCTTGACCTCTTAGTCCAATTGGATCTTGGCCGCGCGCGCGACCATCTGCCATTTCTCGCGTTCCTTGGCGAGAAACGCGCCGAATTCCTCGGACGTTTCGGGCTTCACATCGACCGAGAGGCGATCGAGCGCGGCCTTCACCGATGGCGCATCGAGGCTCTGGTTGATGCCGGCATTGAGCTTGGCAATGATCGCGGATGAAACGCCCGCGGGCGCCACCATGCCGGTGAAGGATTCCGATACGAAACCCGGGATCGTATCGCTCAGGGTCGGGACATCGGGAATGCGCGGGTTGCGATGGTCGCTCGTCACCGCGAGTGCGCGCAGCGAGCCGGCCATCACCAGCGGCAGCGACACCGCCGGATTTTCGAACGTCATCTGCACCTGGCCGGAGATCACGTCCTGGGTCGAGCTGCCGCCGCTCTTGTACGGCACGTGCGTGAGATCGAGGCCGGTCCGCAGCTTGAACAGTTCGCCGATCATGTGCGGCGGCGTGCCGACACCCGGCGTCGAATAGCTGAGCTTGCCCGGATTGGCCTTGCCGTAAGCGATGAGTTCGGCCACCGACTTGATCGGCAGCGACGGCGTCACCACCAGGATGTTGGCCGTGGTGCCGACCAGCGCGACCGGCGTGAACGCCTTGGCCGGATCGTAATCGAGATGCGCATAGACCGCCGGATTGATGCTGAGCGTCGAGGTATTGGCGAACAGCAGATTGTAGCCGTCGGGCTCGGAGAAGGCGGCAATGCGCGCGCCGATGCTGCCGCCGGCACCGCCGCGGTTCTCCACCACAAGGGTGTGGCCGAGGATGATGCCGAGCTGCTGGGAGATGATCCGCCCGATCACGTCGGCCGGACCGCCGGAGGCAAACGGCACAACGACCTTGATCGGCTTGGTCGGATAATTCTGGGCCGCCGCGCGCCCGCCGACAGCAAGCACCGCGGTCAGCGCAAGGGCAGTCCGCCGGGTGATGGGAGTCGCGGTCGCGCGCATCAAAACGCCCTTCATTTGCCGGCGAGCAATGTCTCATCCACGTATTTGTGGAGATCGCCCTTCGGCATGGCACTGAGTTCTTCGCCTTCCACCATGATGTCGAGGATGGAGCGCAGCGCCTCGTCATCGAGCTTGCCGCTGCGCGGGAAAGTGTCCGGATTCTTGACGATGAGATCGTCGTAGGTCTTGGCGACCGCCTCGGGCGAGACCTTCAAATCGGCCGCCAGCAGTTGCTCGGCCTCCGCGCGATTGTTCGGGTCATGCAGCCACGCGACGGCGGCAAGCCAGGACTTCACGAACCGCCGGCCGACATCCTGTTTGGTCTTGAGCCATGCGGTGTTCGTGACGAAGCACACGAAAGGAAACTTCGGCGCCACTTCGCGGAAGCTGCCGAGCACGGCAAAGCCGGCGCTCGCCGCCGTATAGGATTGCGGCGGCACCAGCCACACCGCATCGAGCGCGCCGCCCTGCAGCCCGTTGAAGATCTGCGCCGAACCCTGGCCGGCGACGAGATCGTAGTCCTTCTCGCCCAGGCCGTGGGCCTTGATCAGTCGCCGCAGCAGGATGGTCGATCCCGACTTGATCGACGACGTGCCGACCACCTTGCCCTTCAACTCGGCGATGCTCTTCATGCCTTTCCGACCGACCAGCAGGGCTGGATGCGTCGACATCGACACCATGCTGATGCGCACATTGGTGCCGCCGCCCTCGTAGAACGCGATCGGGGCGTTGCAGGTGTTGTGCATGATGTCGAGCGATCCCGCCGCGACCGCCTGCATGCCGGGCGACACGCCGATCGACAGCGTGTCCATCTCGATGTTGTTGGCGGCGAAGAAGCCCTTCTTGGTCGCGACGACCCCCGGCCACACCGTCGCGGTGGGCGACACCTGGCCGAACGACACCTTGTCGGCCGCCGATGCCGGCGCGACAAGCGCGAGAGCTGCCACCGCGAGGACTGCAAGCGATACGGTCACGCGAGACCCCGGGGCGCGGCCCTGCGGCGTGCGCGAGCCCATGAAAGATTTGCAAGATTCGGTCAGCGTCATGCTTTCCCTGTAGCAAAGTGCCGCGCCGGTGTCTCTGCGGCGACTTGGCGGAGCATACCTGACATCTGCGGAGGGTTACCGCCGGGGCGCCTGCCCCAGTGCGGCTCACGCGGCCTAGTGGATGACGAAGGGCCGCATTTGCGGAGTCACAAATTCTTCGGCCTTTTTCGGCTTCATGCCGGCGTAGCGCACCATCATGTCGACCACCGCCTGCCACCTTGCGAGCTTGATGTGGTAGTCCCAACCGATCAGCGGCATGTTGTCGAGGATCGAGCGGTCGATTTTGATGTAGGCGGCAACTTCATCACGTGCCCGCGCCTCGTCGGCGTGAAGATAGTCGATCGATTCCTTCATCGACTTGACGAAGCCGTCGATCACCTGGGGATTGGCCTTCACGAACGAGCCCTTGGTGAACCACCAGCCGAGCGGCTGCTCCGGGATCGCCTCGACGTAGTTCCAGGACAGGACGCGGCCGCCCGTCAGGCGGAGCTGCGTGGTGAAGGGATCAACCGGAACGACGGCGTCCACGTGACCCGCCTTCAGGGCACTGGCCATGGCGGCGAATGGCAGCTCGGAGAACGACACGGCGCTCGGATCGACGCCGGCTTTGTCGAGCAGCATCTTGACGGCGATGGTGTTCTGCGTGCTCAGGCCGCCCACGCCGATTTTCTTGCCGCGCAGATCGGCGAGCGTCTTGATGGGCGAACCTTCGACGACCTGAATGCTTGCCGAATCGGGCGGCACCGCATGCGCAACCTCATCCTGGAATATCGGGACAATGTCGAGGCCGCGCTCCATGGCGATCATGCCGATGCCGGGAATAGACAGGAGGACATCAATGGCACCTCCCTGCATGGCCGGGATCGAACTCGGCACCGCTGTTGAACATGATGAGCTTCGCGTCGATGCCGTTCTTGGCGAAAATGCCGCGCTGCTGGGCGACCCAGGCATCGGTTTGCGCAGCAATCTTGAGCGTACCGACCCGCAGCGGCACCAGCGGTTTGTCTTGCGCGACGCTTGGCGCCGCCATCGCCAAAAGCGCCGCGACGACTGCCGCGACGGAAGCTCCGCTTGCCTGAGCCATGTGTACTCCTAACGAACAGGCGCCACGACCAAGCGCCGCCAATAAGCGCCACCGACAAACGCGTCCGGGCGTTGCACTTCGAACTCAGCTCACCTGATGCTCGGGAGCTTGTTGCCTCGCCGGCTCAACGGCCGGCACAGAAGCAGGAGCCGGCACGTCCTCGCCCTCCGCCTTCGTCTCGCTCTCGGCAGCCTCGGCGCCGCGGGCGTGAAGTTCGCACCATCGCCGCCACGCCACGATCGCGACGTCCGGCCGGAACAAGCGCTCCGGCGGACAATCCATCGCTTCGACGATGAACCCGTCCTCCCAGCGGTTCAGCATGATGCGATGGAAGAGGCGGATATACGTCCAAATTCTGAGCTTAAACCACAGCGCACCAAGCCCCGTCGCCGGCTTGACCGCGATCTGGCACATCAGGTGATGGCCGTCGTCGACGGGCGTGAAAAATTGATAATCGTGCCAGTTCTTGTGGCCGATATAGAAGATGCCCGGCAGGCGCGCCATTCCGACGATCACCTGCCCGCCCGCCTTGCGCCAGAAGCCGTCGCGCGGCCAGGTGCCGACGCCTGGATAGGTCTGCGCGCCGAATACCGGCTTGCTCAGGCGGCGCAGCCATTTGCCGTCCTCGCTCGGCACCATGCGCACATCGGTCTGGTAGCCGGGGAACAGCCGGAAGAATGCGAACGGCGTGCGGCGGTGAAGGTAGCGCGCATGCGCCTCGTCGACCGCGTTTTCCATCGCATAGCGCCAGTCGCCCTTGCGCAACTCGATCATCGGAATGACGACCAACTCTGGGCTCAGGAATTCCTCGGGGACGTCCTCCTCGATCGGAGGCGCCGGAGTATCGCCGACATAGACCCAGATGATCCCTGCCCGATCCTCGACGGGATAGGTTTTGATCCGCACGCCGGCCTTGCCGCAGATCGGCGAGTCCGGGCCGTCGGTGAGCGCGGCGACAAGCTCGCCGTCCGCAAGCCGGTACGTCCAGCCGTGATAGATGCAGGAGATCGTCCCCGGAAACTCCCGGCGACCGGCGGAGAGCGGCACACCGCGATGCGGACAACGATCATTGAGCGCGCGCACTTTGTTGCCGTCGCGCAGGAGGACGATCTTCTCGCCCACGACCTGGACGGCCCTCGGTGCCTGTTTCAGCAACCTGGATTCGAGAATGGGGTACCAATAGTTGCGGAAGCCGCTATTCGCCGCCTCGTATCGGGGCCAACTGCGATAAGGCGAGGGGCCGCTCGCGGGTTCACGTTCTTTCATGATGCTTGCCTTGCGTGTCCGTCGAATTCTGAGTTGCGCCCGATTGACACGTCAAGTCTAATCCTGCCGCAGCGCTGGATGAAAAGAGTGCCGATCCGCGGCAAAATGGACCTTGCCTTCGCAAGGGAATTCTCATTTCGGTTGCAGTCACGCTCTGCAACATCGCTTGGGTGAGATTCTGGGGCTATGCGCACCGCAAACGATCATACTGAGATTGCAGTTCGCCGTGATATGAAACCCGACCGCCTCAGCGGTCGCATCGGACAAATGGTCATGAGAGCATTTAAGATTCTTTTTGCTTCCGCCCTGGCCGCCTTCCTTGCGACGGGCGCGGCGCGTGCCGCCGAGCTGATGCCGATCAAGGTCGGCGTCCTCAAGATTGCGGGCCTTGCGAACGCTTACGCCGCCAAGGTCGAGAAGATGTTCGAGCGCAATGGTCTCGACGCCACGCTGGTGGAGTTTCGTTCCGGCGTCGAGGCAGTCGCCGCGCAGCAGTCCGGCGCGATCGATTTTGCCCTCACCATTCCCGGCACCGCCATGGTGGCGAACGAGCGCGGCTTCGAATTTCTGGCCGTGTTCCAGAACGAGATCGTCAACGACCACGGACCGGACTCGGGCTCGGTGCAGGCGCTGGCGGCGTCGGACATCAAGACCCTCGCCGATCTCGTGGGGAAGAAAGTCGCCACCGCGCAGTTTTCGGGGCAGCAGACGATCGCCGCCCAGTTCGCCATGCGCAAGGCCGGCGTCGATCCGACCAAGGTGCAGCTCGTCGAGATCCCCTATCCGCGCCAACCCGATGTGCTCAGAAGCAAACAGGTCGACGCCATCATCACCACCGAGCCGTTTACGACCCAGCTCATCACCTCGGGCGTCGGCCGCGTGCTGAGCTGGCACTATGCGGAGGCGATGCCCGGCGGGCCCCTCGGCGTGTGGTGGGCAAAGAAGGCCTACATCCTCAAGAACCCGGACGTGGTGGCGAGGTTCAACGCCGCGATCAAGGAATCGATCGACTACATGAATGCGGACAAAATCCGCGCGCGCCGGCGCACCGTCGAATTCACGGGCCTCGACCCTGAGCTCGTGAAAGACATGCCGCCGCTGCGGCTGAACTACGATGTCGACCCGGCCAAATGGCAACATGCGATCGACCTGATGATCGACGCGAAAGTGCTCGAAAAGCCGCACAAGGCCGACGAGTATTTCGCCGAGCAGCTCAAGGCCTACATCAAGCACTGACCCGTTTTCGCGCCCTCCGCGCCAAGATTGAAATCCGCTCGTCTCGAAGCATTGTAGCCCGGATGAGCGCAGCGATATCCGGGGCCGACCTCACCCATACGTCGTGCGGCAACCGCGACCCCGGATGTCGCTGCGCTCATCCGGGCTACGAGATATTCATGCCGCCGAAAAGGCTGGTGGTTACTGACGCGCGGCGAACAGATTCTGCTGCAATCATTGCAACGCGCCCGGATATGTGCGCTGAAGCCAAATTAAGCTTCAGCGCACATCGCGTCGGTCCATTGTCTCAGCTGCCGTATCGATACCGGGGCTGCTGATACGGGGCAGGAGGTGCATCGTACTCAGGAGCCGCCGGCCGAGCGTAATAGGCCCTCGGATAGTAGGCCTGGGTCGGCCGATATGAGGGGTACACGGGCCGCTGGTAAGACGGCGGCGGCGTCTCATAGTTGCTGTCCTCGGAGTCGTCGTCCTGGTCGTCGTCGGTCTGAGCAACCGGATAGTTGGGTTGCATGGGCCGATACGCGGGATAGGTCGGATAGGTCGAATAAGTCGGCTGCTCCGTGTATTCGCCCTGCCATTGCTGGCAGGAGTAGTAGCACGGCCGATAGTAGTTGCCGTATTGCCAGCGGTTCCAGTAGCCCCAATTGTGGCCATAACGGTAACCGCCGTGATGACCCCAAAAGCCAAAACGATGTCCACCAAAGTGATGGCCGAAATGGCCAGCGAAGCGATGCCCACCGAAGTGGCGACCAAAATGACCGCCGAAATGACCACCGAAGTGACCGCCACCAAAGTGATGACCACCGAAATGGCCGCCGCCGAAATGGCCGCCACCAAAGTGACCGCCGCCGTGGCCGCCACCAAAGTGACCACCACCATGGCCACCACCGAAGCCGCGAGCCGAAGCTGACGCCGGCGCAAATGCGGCCATCCCGACAACAGCGATGGCCATCACGATCGAGGACGTTTTCATTTTGCTCTCCTGACTGCTTGTGTGTCTCACTTGCATTTGTCAGGACCGCGCGCTCTCTTGTTCACCCTCACCCGCTGTGATTTGTGACACCGTAGGCCCGACGGCGATCAACCCGCAGATCGAATTGGCGGCCGGCAGCGGCGATGCGCACCGCGGGCGCGAAGACGAGCCCGGCAGCATCATCGCAAGTGATCGGTTCTAACTGCGCTCGGGCCGGGCCCTGCGACCGACCAGAAACATCGCAAAGCCGAGAGCGCCGAGCACGGCCATCACGGCCGCCATGGAGCCGGACGCCCGAAACCACCACGCATTGACCCGCTCTCGTTCGGCGGCCTCCGACAGGATGACGGGTGCGACGGACGGCACATCAACATACTTGATGGCCACTTCAGAGCCCGGAAAGCCCGGTGTCTCGCGGACCTGACGCGCAAACGGCCTGCCGGTCGCAGCGTCCGCCGAACGGGTTCGGCCGGCCTCGTCGATCCATTGGATCGTGACGCTCTCGATGCCGGCCGCTCTGCGTACCGTCGCTTGTGCGTCGTGACCGGTCGCAAGCACAAGCTCGCGATTTTGGCGTTCGACGGTGACACTATACAAATCATACACCGAAGTCCCCAGGACCACTGCTGCACCCAGCCAAGAACGCCGCAGAAATATCACGTCGCCCTCCTTAGGCTGCGCACGCGCGTGAGCTGACGGGTTGTCTTGCCGAGCTAGATCGGCGCTTTCGATGATTGCAACCGTGCGATCCCCGATGCAGTCTAGCGCGAAATCAAAGCTTGAAAATTTCAGGAGGACCAAGG
This sequence comes from uncultured Alphaproteobacteria bacterium, assembly GCA_963807015.1. Taxonomy (GTDB): domain Bacteria; phylum Pseudomonadota; class Alphaproteobacteria; order Rhizobiales; family Xanthobacteraceae; genus JAJPKK01. Next base: position 215,572 of record CAWEAS010000002.1, read on the forward strand.
TGCAACGGATCGGGTTCCCTTGCTTCGCCGCGTTCTTGCTCTTTTCGAGCGGCATTGCCGGCGCCCAGATTTCCGACGACGCGGTCAAGATTGGCGTGCTGACCGATCTTTCGGGCCCCGCGGCCACCGCGACCGGCCCGGGCTCGGTAGCGGCCGCGCAAATGGCGGCCGAGGATTTCGGCGGCATGGTCCTTGGCAAGCCGATCACCGTCATTTCCGCCGATCACCAGATCAAGCCCGACATCGCCGTCGGCATCGCCCGGCAATGGTACGACCGCGCTCAGGTCGACGTGATCGTCGACGTGCCGGTTTCCGCTGTCGGCCTTGCCGTGCAGACCGTTGCCAACGAGAGTAGGAAGCTCTTCATCACCCATTCGACCGGAACCGCCGATTTCCACGGCAAGTTCTGTTCGCCCTATACGATGCAATGGGTTTTCGACACCCGCGCGCTCGCCGTCGGCACCGCGCAGGAAGTGGTGAAACGCGGCGGCGATACCTGGTTCTTCCTCACCGCGGACTACGCGTTCGGACATTCGCTGGAGCGCGACGCCTCGCAGGTGATCATCCAGAATGGCGGCAAGATCGTCGGTGCGGTGCGACATCCATTCGCGACGCCTGACCTCTCGTCATTCATCCTCCAGGCCCAGGCCTCGAAGGCCAAGATCATCGGACTTGCCAGCGGGCCACCTGACAACGTCAACGACATCAAACTCGGTGGCGAATTCGGCATCTTCCAGGGTGGCCAGCAGATGGCGGGTCTCTTGGTGCTGATCACGGATGTGAACGCGCTCGGCCTCAAGGCGGCGCAGGGGCTCCTTCTCACCACGTCGTTCTATTGGGACATGGACGACAAGACCCGCGAATGGTCGAAGCGCTTCTTCGCCAGAATTAATCGGATGCCGACGATGTGGCAGGCCGGCATCTATTCGTCTGTCATGCACTATCTCAACGCCATCAAGGCGGCAGGCACCGACGATCCGCTCAAGGTCGCTGCGAAGATGCGCGAAACACCGATCGAGGACTTCTTTGCGCGCAACGGCAGGCTGCGGGCCGACGGCCTCATGGTCCACGACCTCTTCTTGGCGCAGGTCAAGAAGCCGGAAGAGTCGAAGTATCCGTGGGACTACTACACGATTCTGACGCGCATCCCGGGCGACCAGGCCTTCGGTCCCCCCGACCCCGCCTGCTCACTGGCCAAGAACTGATTGCGGCCGACGTCAAACGGACGGGCGTCAAGCGGATGGCTGGGGTTCGCGACTCTAGGAACGGCAAGCAAACGTATCCGAGGACAACTGGGCGATTGCCGTCGATTGTGGCCAATGTGCTACAGCCTTGGCGGGGCGCCATCCGTTAATATTGAGCGCATATCGATCGCGGACGGGGGCGAACTTGAGGGCTTTGATCGGCGCCGGACTGGCGACAATGGCATTTGCCACAGGTCAGGCGACGGCGGCCGACATGCCGCTCAAAGCGCCGCCGCTGCCACCCGCCACCTATTCATGGACGGGCTCGTATGTCGGGGCAAATCTCGGCTTCGGTGTGGCCCGCGACCCGAGCTCACTGTCGTTCCCGGTCATCGGTTTGCCGGGTGGCGGCGGCCCCGAGTTCTTCAGCGCCCAGCCGCGGGGCGTGCTGGGCGGCCTCCAGGCCGGCTACAATCTTCAGCTTGGCCGGTGGGTGGTCGGCGTCGAAACCGACATTCAGGCCAGCGGACAGAGCGATTCGCACACATGCCTCGACGCCAATTGCGCCGCGGGCGCAACCGGGCTCGTCAAGCAGGAGATGCCGTGGCTCGGCACGACGCGCGGCCGTATCGGTTACGCCGCAGGCCCGGTGCTGAGTTATGTTACCGGTGGCGCCGCCTACGGAGAAGTGCGCTCCACCATCAACATCAACGACACTGCCTTCACAGGCGACACCGGGACGCTGACCCTATCCTCGACCCGGATGGGCTGGACCTTGGGTACCGGCGTCGAGATCGCGCTTGCGGGCAACTGGACCGCCAAAGCCGAATATCTCTATGTCGATCTTGGCAGCCAGAGCGGCACCGCGACGCTCGCGCCGGGCGGCACGACGTCCGTGTTCAACACCCATTTCCAGGAGCAGATTTTCCGCGGCGGCGTAAACTATCGATTTGGCGGCACCGGCGCGTTCTGGCCGCAGCCGACGAACTGGAGCGGCTTCACGATCGGCGGCAACGCCGGCTATGGCCTCGCCCGCGATCCGAACGCGCTTGCCGTCACACAAGCTTTTCCCGGGTTCGTTGGGTTCGACGAACGGTTTGATCTGTCGCCGCGCGGTTACCTGGGCGGCGGGCAGGCCGGCTACAACTGGCAGATCGCCCGCTGGGTGCTCGGCGTCGAAACGGACATCCAGGGCAGCATACAAAAAGACAGTCAGACCTGCATCGGCGGATGCGACCTGGTCAATGCGAATTCTGTTATATCGGTCGAGCAGAAGTTGACATGGTTCGGCACGACACGCGCCCGGCTCGGCTATGCATTCGGGCCGTCACTTATCTACGCCACCGGCGGCCTCGGCTATGGCACCGTCAAAGATCAGGTCAAAGATGTGACAAACGGCTTCCCGCTCGTCACATTCGACTTCAGTCACGCTCGCGTCGGCTGGGCGGCCGGCGCCGGCATCGAGACCAAGGCCGATATGTTTGGACTGCTCGGTCCCAACTGGACGCTGCGGACGGAATATCTCTACCTCGATCTCGGCAACGTGAGCGACAGCTTCGCCTATTTCGGCGTGCCGTTTACGATGAGCGGCTCCGTCCACGAACACATCTGGCGCACCGCCCTGAACTATCGATTCGGCCCCTGAGTTAGCCGAGGGTAGCCGCATCACATCAAGCCAGGCGATGACGGCCGGATCAAGCCGCGCGTGCGGATGTGGGCGCGGCACTACGACCGGGCAAGCGCGGCGGCGACGCGGCGGAAGCGCTCCAATGCGGTCTCCAGGTTCTCGACGATTTCCGCCGCGACTTCGTCCGGCGGCGGCAGCAGGTCGGGATCGTCGAGGGTGTCGTCCTTGAGCCAGAAGATGTCGAGGTTGACCTTGTCGCGGGCGACGAGATCAGCATAGCGGAAGCGGCGGAACCGTTCGGTCTCCTTGCGCTTGCGCCGATCGCCGCTCGCGTAGCAGGCGACGAAGTCGTTGAGGTCGGCGCGCACCATCGGCCGCTCTTTCAGCGTGAAGCGCTGGTTGGTGCGCCAGTCGTAAATCCATAGATCCTTGGTGTTCGCCTGCTCGGACACCGGCTTCTTGTCGAAGAACAGCACGTTCGCCTTGACGCCTTGCTTGTAGAAGATGCCCGTCGGCAGCCGCAGCAGGGTGTGAAAATCGAAGTTCTTGAGGAGCCGGCGGCGGATGGTTTCGCCGGCGCTCCGTCAACTTTACCGTCGGGAATAGGGATTATGAGATGCAAAATCGCCGCGTCCGCACTCAGGTGCTGAGCTGACGGGTTGTCTTGCCGAGCCAAATCAGCGCTTTTGACCCGAAGGAACGTTCGGCCAAGCGTGCTCTACCTGGCTAGCGCCTAAGTGTGCACGCGAAAGGCTATTTTATTTTATGAATTCAAAAGCGAACGTATTATAATAAGTATCGAGATAAACCTGTATCTGCGTTGGACCGGTGTAGGGTCCCTGCGTTGGGAGGCCGGGTCCGCCGATCACGACATCAGCCGATGTGGTTATGCTGTTCGAAGTCGTATTCGTTTTGTTGGTGTTCCACGTCCATTCGTCCTTGTTAGTTAAGGTAGCCGAGAGCTTCGCGAGAATAAGTGAAGCCTGCGCACCGAAACCGACGGTTAACCCCATCGAATAGGTATCACCTTTCGTCGTAGATACCGTAGAGTTGTTAGTTGTAGAAATCTGTCCTCTAAACGAACCGGGGTTGGCACCGCTGCTCTCCCCAGGAATATAAGGAATCGGACCGCTGTTCACGAGTACCTTCTGAAACCGATCGCTTGATAAGGCTGTGTTGTCTTTGACCAGCGGGTCGCGCGCGATAATGTCGGTCAGATCGGCGGACGTGATGCCATATTGTTTAAACTTGTCGCTGTAGCCTTTTGGAAGTTGGCTTGGATTCTTCAACCACCCAACATACGGGGTGATAATGTCCGGGTTAGTGTTATCAGCAAAGCCCCACTCCACGGCCGAAGTACCGATGGATAGATTGATTTGAGGATTCAACCACAGAAATAAGACGTCATTATCGTGATTTATCGCATTTGTATTGTCGCCGCTGTACATCCGGCTATCCATTTCGGTCATTTTAATTTCAGTCGCCTCTTTATTGCTCACCGATTGTTCGGACTGAAAACTTGCTCCGGTGTCAGCATGCGCAAAAATACCACCCTTACTGTCGAAGGCAATCGAGTAGCCCTGTTTAAACGACTGCACGGTCTCGATTGTGCTCCCGGAGCTACTCATCTTCGTGTAAGTAACCTGACTGTTTCCTCTGGAATTTGTTGATCCTGGCGGGGCGTAAACGACGGCTAGAACAACGTATTTCGGGATCACCGTAGCCATAACGGGTGGCGGAGCCGGCGGCGGTCCAATCGCGATCCAACTACCGCCGAAAGGAAGTTCCTTTCGTGCATCGAGAAGGTTCGCCACTCCCCCCTGAGGATCCCACTCAGGCCATGTGCCACTAAGAGTAAAGCCATCCGAGCGGATTGGCTGCTGCACGGTCACACGCGTTCCGACAGGAGGGATGCTACTGTATGTGATCGAAACGCTGGGAACACCCCCAAATGGCTGGGGAAAGATCACAGGAACGGTGCAGTTCCCACCGCCGGTTGCGGCGTAGCAACTCCACTCTCCACTTTGGATCAGCGAGTTATTTTGTGCGTCAGCCGCTGTGATTATGGCATGCAATGCAATCAGCGGCGCGACGACTTTCATCCGTCTCATGGCTAACACCCCTGTCCACAAGCGCAAGTATCAATCCACGCTATTCGCCCGCATCGCGAGCGTCAATCGCGATGCGCTCAATTCCATTTCATCCCGTTTCGAAACGCCTCTCGTTGATTGTTATTGTTCCGCCTAGACGGCGTGGAGTGGATTTTCGACAATGTCCAAATCTCGCCCATTGAGACCACTGAGACATGATTCCCTGCGTCTGCTTCTCGACGGTGAGCATATTCAAATTTACGCGCCGGGAATCATCCTTCTGACGGGCAAACGCGCCCCAGGATCACCGAAATCTCAATTTCGAAAGCTTTATGAACGGGCCGCCGCGTCGGCCGGCGATCAAACGACAGACAACCACGGACACCGGGACCAGGAAATGCGTCATGGTCGCGGTGGGGCGACATCGACGAGATGCCCGTCAGCTGTCCCTCGGTCGACACCGCTGTCGATCGAAGACTTGTCGAAATAGGACTATTATGATAGTAATAGTCCTATGATAATGCAAGTCCAATATTTGGCCGGGGTCGTGCTTGCCGCTTTCGGCTCGCTCGCCTGTTTTCTTCCCTCAGGTCGGCGGCGCGGTGGCGGACCATTTTATCTTAACTCGTTGACCGGCGGGCCTTATCGATCGAGCCATGCAATCGGCGCGGGCCGAAAAAAGTCTTTCCCTGTTATTTTCCCTGTTCTGAGGGAAAAATTCCCTGTTTCGTGTTTCGGCGCAGGGGTGCACGCCACGGCCCTTTTTGGGCCTCCGCTTTCGATGGCGCGAGCGCCCGTCACGGCCGCGTTTGTCGTCGGCGAGCGGCACGGCGATCGAGAGCGCCTCGATGATGTCGATGTTACCGCGGGACGCGCAGGCGGCGGGCGAGGAATGCGCCGCCGTGGCGCAAGCCCTCCTCATCGATGCCGTGGCCGACGGCGGGCGACAGATGCCATTCCGTCGGAATGTCGATCGCCGCCAGGGATTGGGCCGACAGGAACAGCGCCTGCGCCGGGATGAGATCGTCGCGCGCGCCATGGACCAGCAGGATCGGCGGCCGCCCCTTGATGTCGCCCTTCACGGCCTCGGATCCGCTGCCGTCCGGCAGCACGAAAATTCCCGAGTAGCCGACGATGGCGGCCGGCGGCACCGCGCGGCGCAGCCCGACATGGAGCGCCATCATGGTGCCCTGGCTGAAACCGACGAGGGCGAGCGCGCCCGGGGGCACGTTGGTGCGCTTGAGTTCGTCGTCGATGAAGCGGTCAAGCACTGGCGCGGCCTTGTTGACGCCGACCCACCGCTCGTTGTTTTCGCGCATGGTGAGCGGAAACCATTGCCGTCCGGTTGGCGCCTGGGCGCAGCGATCCGGTGCGTGCGGCGAGACGAACGCGGCGTCCGGCATGAGGTCCTGCCAGACGCGGCCGAGCTCGATGAGATCGTTGCCGTCGGCGCCGTAGCCGTGGAGAAAGATGACGAGCTGGCGCGCCGGTCCTCGCGAACGGGGCGCGAGCCGCGGGCCAGTGAGTTCTGCGGCCATCGATCCTCCGCCTATTTTGCCGCCGGCGCCTGTGCCGGCGCACCCTCGCGTTGCTTCACGGCGCGATAATAGGACCACAACAGCCGCGCCGCCACTGCGCGCCGCGGCCGCCACGGTTCGGCAAGGATGACCGCTTCCTTTGCGTTCGGCCGGGCGGGAAGGGCAAAGGCCAGGCGCGCCGCTTCCTGCAAGGCGAGGTCGCCCGCAGGCCAGGCGTCGGCGTGACCGAGGCAGGCCAAGAGATAAATGTCGGCGGTCCACGGGCCGATGCCGTGGACGGCGCATAGCGCCTGATGGGCGGCATCAGCCGGCAGATCGACGAGGCCGTCGCAATCAAGGGCGCCGCCGGCAATGGCCTTGGCGATCTCTTTCAGGGCCCGGATCTTCGGCGCCGACAAGCCGAGCCGTGCCAGCCGATCGGCGCGCGCGCGAATCAGCGCCTGCGGCGTGAACGGATCATAGGCTGCGGCAAGCCGCCCCCAGATCGCGCCGGCGCTCGCGGTCGAAAGCTGCTGGGAGACGACGATGTTCGCAAGTCCCGCATAGCCGCCGGGCCGGCGGCGCAGCGGCGGCATGCCGGCGATCGCAAAAATTGGCTCGAGCCGCGGATCGGCCGCAATCAGAGCGCCAAGACCATTTGCGAGATCGGCTTCGCTATCGATGCGGGGGGACATCGGGGAAACAAGCTTATCCGGGTAAGGTGGGGGTGTATCCGTTGAGCTTCGATGATCTACCACGTTCCGCCGCGCGTGACGCGCGCATGACGGGGCCCATCTATCGCTTTGCCCCGAGTCCGAACGGATACCTGCACCTCGGTCACGCTTTCTCGGCAGCTCTCAATTTTACCATGGCGCGGCGGGACGACGGCCGCCTGCTGCTGCGGATCGAAGACATCGATCGCACCCGCTGCCGGGTCGAGTACGAACTCGCGATCTACCAGGACCTGGGTTGGCTCGGCATCTCGTGGGAGGAGCCGGTTTGGCGCGAGTCCGCCCATTTGGATACCTACCGGTCCGTGCTGTCGCGGCTCGACGCCATGGGCGTCCTCTACGCAAGCTTCGAGAGCCGGACCGAAATGAGCCGGCTGGTCGCCGCGCGCGAGCAGGTCGGGCCGTGGCCACGCGACCCCGACGGCGTTCCGCTCTATCCCGGCAATGGCAAGCATCTCTCGCTTACCGAGCGCAAGCGGCGCATCGCCGCCGGCGAGCCTTACGCCTTGCGCCTCGACGTCGCGCTCGCGATGGAGCTTGCGGCAGAGCAGAGCGGCGGCGCGGCGCTCACCTGGATCGAGACCGGTGCCGGCCCCAAGGGGCAGACCGGCACCATCCCGGCCAATCCCGCCGTGTGGGGCGACGTCGTCCTTGCGCGCAAGGACGTGCCGGGAAGCTATCATCTCTGCGTCGTCGTCGACGATGCGCTGCAGGACGTCACCCATGTGGTGCGCGGCGAGGATTTATTCGAATCGACGAGCCTGCATCGCCTGCTCCAGGTCCTCCTCGATTTTCCACCGCCGGTCTATCATCATCACCGGCTGATCCGCGACAGTGCCGGCCGGAAACTGTCGAAGTCGACCGCGGCGACCGGGTTGCGCGAGTTGCGCACAGCCGGAGCGACGCCGCGCGAAATCTGGCGCTTGATCGGAATCGATGCGGCGCGCGCCTTATCCGAAGGTTAGTCGCAACGTCGCCGACCGTTCGGACCTCGCGCCTGTTGGTTCCGGGCACCGCTTCATGGCATGGTGCGGCCGGGCACGGGAAAGATGGCCAAGACTGGGTCCGAACAGAAAGCAAAGCGTGTGCGCCGCGAGGATCGCGCCTTGCGTCGCCACGTGAAGGCCGCATCCCCATCCGCGGCCAAGACGGCTTCGAAGTCCAAGCGGAGGGCAAAGCGGAAGGCAAAGCCTGTCTCCGAAACGCGCGCCGCCACTTCCCCGCGCGTGCTCGAATCCGTGCTCGCGGCCTTCGCACATGATGTCCGCACACCGCTCACCGGCATCCTCGCGTTGAGCGAGCTCCTCGCCACGTCCGGACTTGGCGAGCGCGAACGCCGTTGGGTCGCGGCCATCAAGGACGCCGCCGAGCACATTTCCGAGGTCACGACGCTTGCGATCGAAGGCGCCCGCGTCAGCCGGATACCGCTGCAGCGGCAGGCATTCGAACTGCCCCGCTTTGTCGCCGCGATCGCGGCTTCGCTCGCGGCGCGGGCCGAAGTCAAGAATCTCGCCTGCGAGACCGACATCCCGTCGGACCTGCCGGAGCAGGTGACAGGCGCGCCAGCCCAGTTGCGCACCGCCCTTGAGAACCTCATTGCCAACGCGGTGAAATTCACCGAGCGCGGACGTGTCGCGTTTAAGGTCGAAGCAACGCCGCTCGCGCGCGCCAGGCTGCGGTTGATCTTCACGATCGAGGACAGCGGCATCGGCATGAGCGCCGCCGAACTGAAGCGCCTGTTCCGCCCCTTCGCCCAGGCCAACCGTGACGTTGTGCAGAAATTCGGCGGCGCCGGGCTCGGGCTGGTGCAGGTCCAGCGCCTCGCGCGGGCAATGAATGGCGATCTCAAGGTCGCGAGCACGACCGGCCGCGGGTCGACCTTTCGCTTGTCGGTCGTGGTCGGTCGCGCGTCGCCATCGGAACGGCGAGGCGCCCCGGCTGCAAACGGGGCGCGCGGTGCGGCAACGGACACGCTCCGTGTCCTGTGCGTCGAGGACAACCCGTTCGGCCGCGTGGTGATGAACGCGATTCTGACCGAACTCGGTCATCGCATCGATTTCGCCGGCAGCGCCGAGACCGCGATCGAGGCGATGGCCCAGAAGGACTTCGACGTGGTGCTGATGGATATCACCCTCGCCGGCATTGACGGTTTCGAAGCGACCCAGCGCATCCGCGCGCTGCCCGGCGCCGCCGCACAGGTGCCGGTCATCGGCATTTCCGGCCGCTCGGGATCGACTGCGGCAGCGGCAGCCCTTACGGCCGGCATGCAGGCCTACCTCGCGAAGCCCGTGAGCCCGCGCGCGCTCGCAGACGCCCTCGCGCGCGTGCAACGAGTGCGCGACAGCGCGCAGGGTGCTTAGAAGCAATTCCGTGCGCGCCGGCGTCGCAGTGGCGCTGTGCAAAGCCCGCGAGCATGTTATTTTATTGATATGAGCCCACTCGCAAAGAATCTGATCGACCGCGTCGCTTCCTGGCCCGATGAGGACGTTGCGGAACTGGACGAACTTGCGCGGGAAATCGAAGCGCGCCGAACCGGCGTTTACGTGGTCAGCGACTCTGAATGGGCTGAACTTCAGGAGCGAATTGCCGAAGCTGATCGGCGTGAGCTCGTGCCGGATGAGATCGTCGCCGAGGCCGACAAGCGCCACGGCATATGAAGGTTCGCTACACGCTGCGGGCTTTCGCAGACCGTGAAGAAATCTTTGAATATCTCGATGCTCGAAATCCGAAGGCTGCGCGCGCCGTCGTGGGAACTCATTAAGCAGCGGATCAACGAGTTGGGCGATCACCCTCGTAAGGGACGGCGCACCAACAAGTCGGGCATCTATACGATCTGGATCACTCCGTACCGATATCGCGTTTTCTACCGTATCGAACAAGATGTCGTCGTCGTGCTTCAGATTCGCCATACGTCGCGCCGACCATGGCCGTAGCCTGAAACAACGGGTTACTTTGCTGCAGCCTCCCGCTGCGCCCAGGCTAGCGCCTGTTCCAAGCGGTCGTTGCCCCAGAACAATTCGCCCGAGGCCGTGATGAAACTCGGCGCGCCGTAAATGCCGAGCGATTGGGCCTCGTCGGTCGCGTCACGCAAGGCGGCCTTGGTCGCGGGCGCATCAAGTGCGGCAAGCGCTGGCTCGGCGGCGACCGCATCGATATCGCGCAGGATCGCGGCGAGCGCCGAACGATCCGCGATCGAGCGGCCGTCGGCGAACTGCGCGCGGAAGACGGCGCGGGAAAAAGCAGGGCGCAGCGCGTCCGGCAGTGCCGTGGCGAGGCGTGCGGCGTGGAGGCTGTTCTGCGGGAAGGGATCCGGCGGCACGGGCTTCGGCAAGCCCAGCGCCGCGCATTGGCGCTCCAAGTCCCGCCACATGTTGCGACCCTTGGCGGGAAAGATGTTGAACGGCGATGTGGTCCATCCCTGCGCGGCAAAAATCGGACCAAGCAGAAAAGGCCGCCACACGACCGCGACATCCGCCGCGGCACCGAGCGTCTCGATTCGCTCGGCCGCGAGCCAGGAATAGGTCGAGGCGAATTCGTACCAGAACGTCAGCGCAGGTTTCATGGCGGTGGGCAGTTTCAGGCGTTGAGGCCGTGCGATCGATGGCGCGGCGCCGGCTCAGTTCTTCGGCACGAGTTCGATCAGGCGCGCCACCATTTTGCTCGCCGGGTCGACCAGCGGATCGAGCACCGTGAAATGATTGGCGCCGGCGATCTCGCCATACCGTGTCGCCGTGCCAGCGTTCCCCCATGCGTCGACGATGGCGCGGCTTTGACGCAGGAATTCGCTCGATTCGAGCGCGCCCGCGACCGCGTCGAGCGTGCCGCCGGGCGCCGGCCACAGCAGCGGCGAGATTCTCCGCGCGCGCGCTTCATCGAGGCGAAAATCCGCGTTCATCGAGGTCGCGATCAAGGGCACGAGATCGAAGACGCCTGAGATCGCATAGCCCGCCGGCACGAGATCGCGCGGCGTCTTGGCGTCGAGCGCGGGCCAGTCCGTCGCCATCATGGCAGCGGTGAGGTGGCCGCCCGCCGAATGGCCGAACACCAGCATGCGTTTGCCGTGGCGTCGCCACAGATGCAGCAACGCGCGGCGCATCTCGTCGATGATGTCGGCGATGCCGACCTGCGGACAAAGGTTATATCCCGGCAACGCGACATTGATGCCGTGGGCGTTTAGGCCCGCCGCCATGTGGCTGAACGAGGCGGGCTCGAGGCTTCGCCACCAGCCGCCATGGATGAAGACGGCGAGCGGAGCATCGGGTGCGGCGAGAAAGAGATCGATCGTTTCGCGTGGTGTCGCGCCGTAGCTCATGTGCAGGTGGCGACCCGACGCCATGCGCGCCCGGTAGGCTTCGGCGTCGGTTGCCCATTTGGCGAAAATCTGGGGATATTCGGGCACGCGCGCCCGATTGTTGTATTCGGCTTCGTAATCGATTTGCGGCATTCGGCACCTCGCCGGCCGGAGACTGCGGCAACGAATTGCCAGCGGCAAGTGACAATCGCGCGGGCTTGCCGCCGAAGATGCGTCGTGGAATCCTGCCGCAGCACCGGCGTTCGCCCTACGAACTTTCCCCGATTCGCGGATATCTGCCAGGACTCTGCCGATGTCGCTCGCTTCACCGCCGACCGTCCCGCTTGATCGCCGCCAGTCGGCGACGGCGCTCACAATCGCGCGCGGCACGCAGCGCCTGCTGCTGGCGCTCGGCCTGTCCTGCGTCGCCGAGATGCCGTTGATGTCGGGCCGGCGCGCCGATCTCGTCGCGCTCGGCGGGGACGGCGAAATCTGGATCGTGGAGATCAAGTCATCGGTCGAGGATTTCCGCACCGACCGGAAATGGAGCGATTACCGGCTGCATTGCGATCGGATGTTTTTTGCGACCGCCGCGCACGTTCCGCTCGATATCTTCCCGGAGGATGCCGGGCTCATTCTCGCCGACGGCTATGGCGCGGAACTCGTGCGCGAAGCGCCGCAGCATCGGCTGCATGCGGCGACGCGCAAAAGCGTCACGCTCGCCTTTGCGCGCGCCGCGTCGCTGCGCCTGCAGGCGGCCTGCGACCCGCAGGGCCCGTACGCCATCGAGTTTTAGCCCGCGGAATCCATGACCACGAGCCGCGGAGTATGGATTCCCGGCTCGCCTCGCGCGCTACGGCGCCCCGGAATGACGGCGTTGAAGTGGGGACAGGCCCGAGCTTTGCCCACCATACGGAGCCACCGCTTTGAAAGCCCTCAGCGCGTGAGCGGCGCGAGCAACGGCGCGCCGTTGTTGGCCGGCACGGCGCGCGCCGTAATCAGGGTCTTCGCCACGAGATCGTAATAGCCCATGACGGCGATGGCATCGACGATGCCATGCTCGCCGAGCTTCGCCATCGCGGCGCTGTAGATGTCGTCGCTCACGTTCTTGTCGCGATAGAGCGCCATCGCAAAGTTATAGAGCGCGGCCTCGTCGTCCTTCATGCCCTCCGGTCGTTTGCCGGCCGCCAGATCGTTCGCGACTTTTGCCTCGAGCCCGCCCTTGAGCGCGAGCGGATAATGGGCCGAAAACTCATACTGCTGGGTCCACTCGCGAGCCGTGATCAGGATCGCGAATTCGCTGAGCCGCGGCGGCAGCGAGGTGTTCCACCGCACGTAATCGGAGATCGCCTGCAGCTTCGGCGCCAGGGTCGGATTGCGGATGTAGACGCGATAGGGCGCATTGGTGAACTTCGCGTTGCGCGGCGGCAGCGCGATGCTGTCGGCCCATGCTTTCTGTTCGGGCGTCAATTCGTCAGCGCGCAGCGGCGGAAACCGGACATTGTCTTGCGCAGAGGCGCGATGGGGCAGAGCCAACGTTGCGGCGGCGATGAGGACGGCGGTGAGCAGATGTTTCATGAGGTTTCTCCGTTGATGCGTGGATTTTGCGCCGCGAGTTTTTGTTGAGAGGACGAGCATTGCATGAGCGTACGATCCGGCGCGTCGGCCTGTCTCTTGAATAGACGCTTCGCGATTGGTGGCGTGAGGGTCCATCGCTCTCACCTCTCCCGCGCGAGCGCGGCGCGCGCGCACTCTTCGGCGACCTTGACGTAGCCGCGCACCGCAGCGTTGCCGATCACCCATGGGTTTTCCTCGCCCGGCTTGCGCGAGGCAATCGCCGGCAGCTTGGTCTTGCTGCCGTCGAAATTGGTATGATTGGCAATCAACACGTCGGCGCCGGCCTTGGCGACGATGTCGCCGAACCGGGCGGCGGAGGCGGCATAGGTCGCGAACCGCTCGCGCGAATGGGCGAAATTGAACCCGGTGCCGCCCCATTCGGCAACGAGATGCGGTTTGCCGTTGTCGGTGACGGGAACGAGGACCGAGATGGTGCCGAGCGTGTGGCCCGGCGTGAGATAGAGGGTGAGCGTCGTGTCGCCGAGCGTGAGCTTTTCGTCGTCGGTCGCGACGAGATCGCGCTTCGGCTTTGCGGCAATGCGTGGGCTTTGCTCGACGAGGTCCCAGTCGGCCGCCGACAGGATGATGCGGGTGCCGAAGTGGTCCTGCAGATATTTGGCGCCGCCGACGTGGTCGCGATGGCCGTGGGTCACTACGGCATATTTGATCTGCGCCGGATCGAAGCCGAGTTTCTTCAATCCGCCGACGATCTCGTCGGCGACGGAGTAATCCCAGATGGTGTCGAGGAGGATGATGCCGGCGGAGGTCGTCACCGCCCAGGCGGAATATTCCTTCTCGCCGACGAAGTAGAGATTGTCGAACACCTTCACCGGCTCGACGTGAAATTCCGCGGGGTCCGGCGCGGCCGCTTCGAGGCCGCCGGTGATCGGACCGGGCGCCGGAGCAATACAAAGATTGTGAAAGATGTGGCCGTGGCTCTCGCCGGCTGCGGCCTTCGCTGCGGCCACGTGAGCCTCGGCGCTTTCTTTGTCTTGGGCCACCGCAGCCGCGCTCGCGAGTGTCAGCCCCGCGAGCAATCCAAAGGCAACCGATCTCATGGCATCCTCCCGTCGTGGCAGTGTCAGATCTCTTATCGTCGGAGCTTAGCCAAGAAGACGCGGAAGCGGAATTGCGCGCCTGCCTTAGGCCGCATCTTCATTTCGAGATTTCGGATGGGCTCCGTTCGAACTGCATGTTGAGGCCGTAGCGGTCAACGAGCCGCCAGCTCATGCCTTTCATCATCTGGGTGATTTCGCCGGCGCGCGCGTCGTCGAGAGCCTCGATCTGCGCGTAACCCGCGTTCTTGCTGAAGAGCTCGGTTGCGCCGGCGAGGACCTCCATCTCGAAATCCTCGACGTCGATCTTGATGCAAATGGTGTCGCCGCGAACGTCGATATCGTCGTCGAGCGTGACGACGTCGACCGCATAGCAGTTTGTGCCCTCAGTCGTGAGCTTCGACAAGCCGATGTTGTCGGCGCTGCCCGGTGTGAGAAATGACGTGCCCGCGCGAGCGCCGGCGGCGCACGGGCGCGCCTGCACGAAGCCGCCGAGGCCGTTGCGTTCAATGTTGGCCGTGAGTTGCGCGAAGTTGCGTCGGTCCGGCTCGTAAGCGATGACGCGGCCGACCGCGCCCGATCGCCCGACGATGCATGAATAAAGACCGATATTGGCACCCACATCGATGAAGAGTTGCGGGCGATATTCGCGGCAGGCCGCGAGCATCATCGCAAGCTCGCGCCACTCCAGCCGGTTGATCGCCGTCTCATAGCCGACAAGCTCGCGCGGATCGACGACGAAGTCGGCGCCGAGATAGCGGCAGGCGATCGATGACAGATCGCGGCCGCTCGAATGAGCGAGCCAGCGATGCAGGCGCACGCGCCGCTTGAGGACCGAGGTCCGGAACTTCCCCGCGAGCGGCCGCCGGATTGGCAGAGGGACAACCATTATCGAGATCGGCAGGCCATGCAAAAACTCCGTAGACTGCGAACTTACACGGTAGTGCGCGGCGCCGGAACCGGCATGCTCTTCGTCGGCGATATGTCATTGGGCGGTGAGGCCGCCATCGACGGCGAGCACCTGGCCGGTGATTGAAGCTGCCTCCGGACTGGCAAGGAACACCACCGCCGCCGCGACCTCCTCCGGTGCGACGAAGCGACCCGACGGGATGCGCGCGAGCATGCGGTTTCGCGCGGCAGGATCGCTCAGCATCTCGGCGCGGGAGGGGGTCAGCACCGTCGCGGGCGCGACGGCGTTGACGCGAATGTTGTGGCTCGCCCATTCGATCGCGAGCATCCGCGTCATCTGGATGAGCCCGGCCTTGGCGATGCCATAGACCGCGCGATCGGCGATGCCGGTCAGTCCGTGGGTCGAGGCGATGGTGACGACCGAACCGCCGCTCCGTTGCGCGATGGCGTGGCGGCCGAATTGCTGGGTGAGGAAGAACGTGCCGGTCAGGTTGACGTTGATGAGCGCGTCCCAGTCCTCGCGCGTCACTTCGATGGCCGGGCGGATCAGCGCGCGGCCGGCATTGTTGACCAGGACATCGATCTGGCCGAGTGCTGCCACGGCGGCAGCGAACGCCGCCGCGATGCTGTCCTGCGATCCGAGATCGAGCGCGATCGGCGCAACGTTGCGGCCGCGCAGGTCCGGCTCCGCCAGCACGTCGTGGAGGTCCTCCGCCCTGATCTCGGTGACCGCAAGATCGTAGCCGGCCCGCGCCATGGCGAGCGCGATGACGCGTCCAATGCCGGTCGACGTGCCGGTGACGAGCGCTGTCGGCATCTAGCTCTCCGCCGCTTCGTCGAGCGCGACCCATGCGCCGTTCCGCGCGCTCGTCGCACAGGCTTCGGCAAACGCGAGGTCGCGAATGCCCGCAGCGAAATCGGACGGCAGCGGCGCATCAACCACGAGATGGCGCAAGAAATCCTCCCAGCCGACACGGTACGGGTTGGGATAGGGACCCGCGCTTGGCGCCTCCTGCCAGCGGGCGCGATAGTCGATGTTGAGATCGGTGACCGGATTGAACGCGGCGACCTTCGGCGTATCCGCGAGCGCCTGGGTGTAGCAGCGGTGCAGTCCAGCGACGGCGGAGCCCGTGCTGCCGTCGATCTGGAACGTGAAGAGATCGTCGCGCCGCACCCGCGTTGCCCATGAAGCCACGATCACGCCGGTCGCGCCTGACGCAAGCTCGACGAGCGCCGTCGCCTGATCCTCGACATCGACCGCGTAGGCCGCGCCGGCCTCATCGACCCGCTCGGGCGCGGTCGTGGCAGCCATCGTGACGACACGGCGGATCGGTCCCAGCATGCCTTCGATCAGATAGCGGAAATGCGGATACATATCGAGCATGAGCCCGCCGCCGCCCGCCTTGCGATAATTCCAACTCGGGCGCTGACAGGGTTCGCTGAACCCGTCGAACACCCACCAGCCGAACTCGAGACGAAAGCCTGTGATGCGGCCGAAGAAACCCTCCTGCACCAGCGCGGCAAGCTTGCGCATGCCGGGCAGGTATTGCTTGTCCTCGACCGCGCCGTGCTTGAGCCCGTGCGACGTCATCGATTTGAGGAGAGCGTGCCCCTCGGCCACGGTCGTTGCGACCGGCTTTTCCGCATAGATGTGCTTGCCGGCAGCGATGCCCTTGGCGAGGGTCGCAGCGCGCTGATGCGTAGCGGCGGCATCGAACAGAACCGCGAAGGACGGATCAGCGAGCGCCTTGTCGAGATCGGTTGTCCACTCAAGGCCGCCATGCTCCGCGGCAACCGCCGCGAGACGCGCCTGGTCGCGTCCGACAAGGATCACCCGCGGCACGATCCGATCGGGCCCGATCGCAAGTCCGCCCTCCTGTCGGATCGGCATGAGCGCGTTGCGCAGATGCTGCGTCGAGCCGATGCGCCCCGTCGCCCCATGAAGGATGATGCCGATCACACGCGTTGGCATTTAAGATTCCGGCGAATTGCGATGACCCCGCGAAGTTGACGGCGCCCATGATAAGCTGGCGTTTGCCCATCGGCTGCATCCTCAGCAGAATATCCGGGGATTATCGTGGCTCGCCATATCGTCTGCCTCACCTTTGATTTCGATACCATGTCGGGCTTCATCGCGCGCGGCATGACCACGCCGACGCCGTTGTCGCGCGGCGAGTTCGGGGCGAGGGCGTCAACGCGCATCCTTGGCTTTCTGCAATCGCGCGGCATCCGCGCGACCTGGTTCACGCCCGGCTTTACCATCGAAAGCTTCCCACGCGAATGCGAGGCGGTGGTGAAGGCCGGCCACGAGATCGCCCATCACAGCTGGGCTCATGTGCCGCCGGCCGACCTGGATCGCGAGGCCGAGGAAGCCGATCTCGAACGCGCCAATGCGGCCGTCCAGCGGCTCACCGGGCGCCGGGCGCGCGGCTATCGCTCACCATCGTGGGACCTCAGCGCGAATACGATCGACCTCCTGGTCAAACATGGCTTTGCCTATGATTTCGAGCCTGATGGGCGCGGACTACTGGCCTTATCGGGCGCGGCGCGGCGATGTCGCGCAATTGGGAGAAGCCTATCGCTTTGGCGAAGAGACGACATTGATCGAGATGCCGATCAGCTGGTCGCTCGATGATTTCCCTCATTTCGAGTTCATGCGCACGCCGCAATCGGTGTTGCCCGGGCTGCAATCGGCCCGCAACGTCATGGACAACTGGCGCGACGAATTCCGCTACATGAAAAAATCGGTCGACTGGGGGATCCTAACCTACACCATGCACCCCTACGTGATCGGCCGCGGCCATCGCATGCTGGCGCTGGAGACGTTCGTCGATGCCATCGGCCGTGACGGAGCCGTCTTCCTGACGATGGAAGACGCTGCCGAGGAGGCGCGCCAGCGGTTCTGGCCGGCACTGGCACAAGCGCGGGCACCCATATAGAACGTCGCACGTCAGGGGGATTTATGGTTGCTGCCACTGTCGATGTCCATGCTCATGTGCTGAGCCGCGAGGCGGTCGACCTCATCGGGCGCGAAGTGCCGCAGGCCGCGCTGAAGCTCACGCCGGGCGATGACGGCGGCGACGTTCTTGAGGCGGGCCGCGTCACCTACAAGGGATTTCCGCGCGGCGCCTGGGACATGGAAATGCGGCTGACCGACATGGCGAGAGCCGGCGTCGCCATGCAACTCCTCTCCAACACGCCGTTGACCTTCCTCTACGATATCGATGCGGATGCGAACGTCGCAGCGGCGGCCATCCAGAATGATTTCATTGCAACGCATGTGAAGGATTACCCCACCCACTTTTACGGCATCGGCACGCTGCCGCTGCAGGCGCCGGAGCGTGCGGCAGCAGAACTCCGCCGCATCATGACGACATCCGGTCTTTCCGGCGCGCAGATCGGCACCAACGTCAACGGCCGCAACCTCGACGATCCGGCGCTCGACCCCGTGTGGCGCGCCGCGGATGAACTCGAGGCGTTGATCATGGTGCATCCAAACCATGTCGCCGCGGCTGAACGCCTCGGAAGTTATTATCTGTCGAATTTGATCGGCAATCCGCTGGAGATCACGATTGCAGCGGCGTCCTTGGTGTTTGGTGGCGTTGTCGCGCGCTACCCATCCATCCGGTTCCTGCTCGTCCATGGCGGCGGCTTTGTGCCCTACCAGATCGGTCGCTTGATGCACGGTTGGCAGGTGCGTCCAGAGCCAAGGACACATTTGCGGGAGCCGCCGGACGCCGGCCTGCGGAGCTTATGGTTCGACACCATCACGCATTCGAAGGAGCCGCTCGAATTCCTCATTTCCAGCTGGGGTTCATCGCAGGTGGTGCTTGGCAGCGATTATCCCTATGACATGGGGACGCTGGAATGCGTGCGTCAGGTCGAGGCACTCGCGATCGACGAGATCGACAAGATCACCATCCTCAGCGAAGGTCCGCGCCGGCTGATCAGGAAATCGTGACGGCCAGGTCCAGGAAGCCAGCAGAAGCCAGCATGAGGAGTTCGGAGCGTGGCTGACATCGTTAGCGTGCGGACGGACGGCAGGATCGCCGTCATCACGATCGACAATCCGCCCATCAATGCGATGAAGCAGGAGGTGCGCGCGAAGCTCATCGATGTCTTGGCGCGGGTTGGCGGCGACGCTGCCGTCGACGGCATCGTCATTCTGTGCGCGGGGCGCACGTTCGTCGCCGGTGCCGACATCACCGAATTCGGCAAGCCGCCGCTCTCGCCGACCAGCATCGACGTGATCGACGCCATCGAGGCCAGCACGAAGCCCATCATCGCCGCGATGCACGGCACCCCTCTCGGCGGCGGCCTCGAGCTTGCGCTCGGTTGTCATTTCCGCATCGCTGCGCCGGGCACACGACTTGGCTTGCCGGAGATCAAGCTCGGGATCATCCCGGGCGGCGGCGGCACGCAGCGCCTGCCGCGCCTTGTCGGCATGGACAAGGCCATGACAATGATCACGACCGGCGAACCGATCCCGGTATCGGAAGCGCTCAAATATGGGCTGATCGATGCCCTCGCCGAGGGCGATCTGGCTGACGCGGCGATCGCGTTCGCGAACCGTGTCGTCGCCGAGAAACGACCGCTGGTGCTTGCGCGCGACCGCGACGAAAAGCTGGCGCCAGCGCGCGCGGATCTCACCAAGTTCGACGTCGCCGCCGCGAGCTATACCAAACGCGCCCGCGGTCAGACCGCGCCCGCTGCGGCGGTCGAGGCATTGCGGTCGGCCCTGACCTTGCCGGTCGCCGATGCGCTCAAGCGCGAGCGCGCGAAGTTCCTCGAACTTGTCGCCGGCGACCAAGCGAAGGCGCAGCGGCACATCTTCTTTGCCGAGCGCGAGGCCGCCAAGGTGCCGGATATCGCCGCCGCGAAGGCGACTGACGTCAAGCGGGCTGCCGTGATCGGCGCCGGTACCATGGGCGGCGGCATTGCCATGTGCTTTGCCAATGCCGGCATCCCGGTCGCCTTGATCGACAGTACCGCGGAGGCTCTTACACGCGGCCTCGAAGCGGTGACGCAAAACTACCGCGCGACTGCGGCACGCGGCCGGTTGTCCGAGAGCGAATTGAAGGCGCGGCTTGATCGCATCACCGGGTCGACCGACATCGGCGCGGCTGCGGACGCCGATATCGCGGTCGAGGCGGTGTTCGAAGACATCGGAATCAAGCAGAAGGTGTTTGCCGATCTCGATCGCGTCGCCAAAGCGGGCGCCGTCCTTGCCTCTAACACCTCCTATCTCGACGTGAACACGCTGGCGCGGAGCGTCGAGCGGCCGCAGGCGGTGGTTGGGACTCATTTCTTCGCGCCGGCGAATGTCATGCGCCTCGTCGAAGTGGTGCGCGGCGCTGCGACCTCGCCTGAGACTCTCGCGACTGCCATCGCTGTCAGCCGCAGGCTCGGCAAGATCCCGGCGGTCGTCGGCGTGTGTCACGGTTTCGTCGGCAATCGCATGTTACGGATACGATTGGTCGAGGCCGAACGCCTGCTGCTCGAAGGTGCCTTGCCGCAAGACGTCGATGGTGCCTTGACCAGCTTCGGATTTCCCATGGGCCCGTTTGCCATAGCCGACCTTTCCGGGCTCGACGTGAGCTGGCGCATGCGCAAGGCGCAAGGCCTCACCGCTCCGATCGCCGATCAGCTTTGCGAACGCGGCCGGTACGGACAGAAAACCGGGCGCGGCTTCTTCCTCTACGAGCAGGGCTCGCGCACGCCGAAGCCCGATCCCGATGTCGAGCCTCTCATCGTCGACACGGCCGCGCGGCTCGGCATTGCGCGCTCCGCCATCGGCAAGGACGAAATCCTCGAGCGCCTGCTGTTCCCGATGATCAATGAGGGCGCGCGCATCCTCGCCGAGGGCATCGCGCGTCGCCCGGGCGACATCGACGTGATCTGGGTCTACGGCTACGGCTTTCCGGCGTATCGCGGCGGCCCGATGCACTATGCCGACAGCGTTGGGCTTCCGCGCATTCGCGACCGTCTCATCGCGTTCGCGCAAAAGACCGGTGACGATCGCCATCGCCCAGCGCCGCTGCTGGAGAAACTCGCAGCCGAGGGCAAGGGCTTCGCTGAACTGAACGCGTGAGTCGTGAGTCAACTCCGTGCATCGTCGCGCAATGGCCCGCCAAGCTTTGTGCTTCGCCCTGTCGAGATTACGAGCTAAGGTAAACGAATCAGCTACGCGAGGGCAGGTGCGACAACACGCGGTGGATGTGAAACTGCGATGAAGAACTCAAAGGCAAAGAGCCGTGTACCCATTCTGGCTGCGGGCGGCATTGTGTTGCGGGGCGATCGCAGGCCCCACATTGCTCTTGTGCAATTGCGCAAACTCGACGCTTGGGTCCTTCCCAAGGGCAAGCTCAGCGGCAAAGAGGATGCCGTAGCGGCGGCGCGACGCGAGGTGCTCGAGGAGACCGGCTACCGCGTCTCCGTGCACGAATTTCTCGGCACCCTCGCTTACGAGGCTGCAGGTCGTCCGAAGGTCGTGCAGTTCTGGCGCATGCATGCACAAGGCGAGCCCGTCTGCGAACTGATGGACGATATCAGGGCGATGCGCTGGTTCACGTTGCCGGAGGCGATCCGATGGCTGACGCATCCGCGCGAGCAGGTGTTTCTCGCCAATGTCGGACCGATCGCGATCAAAGCGGCGATCCGTCCGACGCGCAAGCCAGTGAGCAGAGCAACGCCTGTTCGCAAGCGACGGGCTAAGCCGGCTCCGGCCACGGTCGCCGATACACGGCAATCGCAATTCGATCCGCGCGAGCTTGTGCGGTCGGCTTCGTTCCACCCCGATCTCATCGACGTTATTCCGCCGATGTACGACGTGGGCATTGCGCCTTCGGACCTGCCGTCGGTGACGGCGGCTGCGCCGTTTGTGACACCTCTCGGTCAGCCGCTCGTCGGATCAGCGGGAACCGAGGGGGCCAGGCAATTGGTCAAACTCGCCTGGACTTGGTTTCGCCATCCTGCACTTGCCTATCGTCAGACGCAGGATTGAAGCTGTCTAACGCGCGCGCTGGCTGTCCCAGACCTTCTGCATATTGGCGTCGAAGGCGCGATCGTCCCTGCGAAGCTCGGTAAAGACGGTGCGGGCGCGGTCATCGGCGAGAATATCTTCCGTGCCGCTCTCGATGCCCTCGATGATGCGCGCAGCAATCTCTGCCGGGCTCGATTTCGGTGCCGTCAGTCCCGCGGTCATGTCGGTATCGATGTAACCGGCATAGACGCCGATGACGAGCGTGCCCTGCGCGTGCAGTTCGAAACGGACGGCCTTGGTCAGCGACCATTCGGCCGCCTTCGACGCGCAGTAGGAGCCCTGCATCGGCGCGTTGAAGAAGCTGACGACGGAGAGCACGTTGACCAACACGCCGCCGCCATTTCGTTCGAGCACCGGCGCGAAGGCACGGCACATCGCGAGCGTGCCGAAATAATTTGTTTCCATTTCAAGCCGTGCGTTGTCCGTCGACGCAGCGCCGAGCGCCGGCGTGAACGCTGCAACGCCCGCATTGTTCATCACGATGTCGACGTCGTGACAACGCGTGGCCGCCGCCGCGACTTGTCGGCCGTCAGTGATATCGAGCTGGACCGGCTCGATCACGTCTCCGGGCGATACGGCGTCGGCCTTGCGTGACGCCGCATAGACCTTTGCGCATCCGGCATCGCGCAGCGCGTCCACGAGCGCGCGCCCAAGGCCGCGATTCGCCCCCGTCACGAGCGCCGTCGAGCCGCTGATCTTCATACCTTGAGCCACGTTATTGCTGTTCCTCGCGGTAGATGTCCGCGAGCGCCACTGTCAGCCCTGGCGGGTCGAGAGCAATCTCGCCATCGCGCACGATCCGCGTCAGGATCGTGTCCGCTGCACCGCGGGCATGGTGAATGATGAGGGGTTTGTCCGGGTCGACGATGAGGTAATGCGCGACGCTGGGAAGGCGAAAATGGCCGGCAAGCTTGCTGGCGGCATCTATGTGCCGCGAGGACGGAGACAGCACTTCAACCACCACGACAGCGTTCGGCACGTCCAGCGCTGAGGGTGGCAGCTTTGGTCCGCAGTAGACGAGCGCATCCGGCTCATAGGCCGTCGATTCGTCGATGCGGACGGTCATTCCATCCGGCAACATATGACACGGCAAAGCGGCACGCCGGATCCCGTTCAACAGTGCAGCCTGAACGGCGAATTTGATTTCTGCATGAACGGCTCTTTCAGGCGTCATGGCGTGGACGATCCCGTCGAGCAGTTCGAATCGCCCAGGCTGACCTTCGGCCCAGACAAGGTACTCATTCACCGTCATGCGATTCTTTGACAAGGGGATCATGGCTGAGATTTAGCATTGCCTCGTTCATGATGCCACGGGACGCCACGCGGATGGGACAGTCGCCGTCGTCGGAGCGACGCAAGCCAATGAGCGCACGATGCTTTTCGGTTCCGGACAACTTCATGAACAATTTGGCAATCATCCGGCCGAAGATTCACAAAGGGTTTAACAAATTTCTGACAAATTGAGTTGGCTGGGTAGCCGGTATCGGGGGGACCGGCAGCTCGGCCGCGCCTCACGGGGGCTTTGGGAAGGGATCCCAAAGTCGGTGGGGAACCAAATCTGGGTTAAATCGCAGCAACGAAAACCAGCGGACGGTCGCAGTGCGACTCGCTCCTGACGAGGTAGGACCATGAGAACAACTATGACCGCCATTGCCGCCGCAGGGGCACTCGCGCTTGCGACGGTCTCCATGCCTACGACTGCGGATGCCTATTGCCGCGGCTGCGGCGTCGGCCTCGGCATCGCGGGCGGCTTGGTCGCCGGCGCCATCATCGGCGGCGCGATCGCCAACTCGGCCTATCCTGCCTATGCGGTCGCGCCGGGCTATGCACCGTATCCCGCCTACGCAGCGCCGGTCCCGGTCGCTTGCCCAGGTGGCTATTGGGCGCGGCGCCCGCTGATGGATCAATGGGGCAACGTAGTCGGCTACTCCCGACCGCGTTTCTTCTGCCCATGATCTGACGCGCACAAAAGTTCCAGTTCGAATTCGCAGAGCTGGCCGGCTGGACAACAGCCGGCCAGCTTCTTTTTTTGTTGTCAGCAGGTAACGCGCGTTTGCTGCGATGCGGGCGCATTTTGTCACAGCGCGACTGATAGAAATCACAATTGGATTCGGCAACCGCCGCCACATCTCGACATTAAGCGCAGTGGAGCGAAGGACCGCGCGCACGATGCGCCGCGCTCGCACCGCTGGCGGAATGACGGGAGTACACCATGGGTGGACATCTGATTCGACTGAGCGCGATTTTGTTAGGATCGACCGTCTTGCTGGCAACTCCAGCCGCGGCGTTTCCGGGTGGGCGCGGAGGTGGCGGTGGTGGAGGTGGCGCGCACATCGGCGGCGGTGGAGGTGGTGGGCACTTCGGCGGCGGCGGTGGCATGCATATCGGCGGTGGTGGCGGCGGAATGCATATCGGCGGCGGTGGCATGCACATCGGCGGCGGCGGCATGCACATCGGTGGCGCGCCATTTGGCGGCGGTATGCATGTTGGGGGCCCACGAATTGGCGGATTCAGTGCGCCCCACATCGGCGGCATGCACGTGGGCGGGGTGCACGGCGTTCCGCACGTAGGAGGTCTCGGTGGTGCTCGTGTCGGTCACGTTGGTGGTATGGGCGGAAGAGTCGGCGGTTTGGGCGGCAGAGTTGGCGCGCTGAATCATCCGGGCGTAGCCGGCTCCCACCTTGGGGCACACGGACCCGCACTTGCGCACGGTCCGAATTTTGCGCACGGCCCGAACTTCGAGCATCGCGGGCCGGCCTTCGGTGGCGCTTTCGCGAACGAACGTCGCGAGCCGGCATTCTCCCATGGGCCGCTGACCACCGGTGCCGCAGGCGCGTTGGCAATGGCAGCGCACCACCGCGGCCAGTATGAGTTCGGGCG
Organism: uncultured Alphaproteobacteria bacterium; assembly: GCA_963807015.1. Taxonomy (GTDB): domain Bacteria; phylum Pseudomonadota; class Alphaproteobacteria; order Rhizobiales; family Xanthobacteraceae; genus JAJPKK01. The sequence continues at coordinate 240,515 of CAWEAS010000002.1, forward strand.
TCACGGCGAATGGCACGACGCAACGAGGCACGATTGGTGGCGGCACCGCGGCGCCTTCGGCTGGGCGGGCCCCGTGTTCTGGCCGTACGCCTACAACGACTTCTATGACGACGTCTTCTGGGGTTATCCCGGTGACGGATTCTGGGACTACGGCTACGGCGACCTCTATGGCGGCCTTTTCCCCGGCTACGGTTACGACAACCTCCTTGATTACCTGCCGTATGCGGGTACGGCGGCGATCGCTGCCCCCGGGGGCCCGGTTGCGCAGGGCCCGATAGCGCAAGGACAGCCCACCGGTGGCGGCGGCTTCGCCCCGTTGTGCACCGACGCGAGTTCGCAGGGCGAAAACGCGCAGGTTGCCGGTCTGCCGATCGATCGCATCCAGCAAGCAATTGGGCCCGACGCGCAGCAGCAGGCTGACCTGAATGCTCTCGCCAATGCTTCGCAACGGGCGGCGCAGATCGTCAGTGCGGCGTGCCCGAGCAGCGTGAGCTTCACGCCGATCGGCCGCCTCGACGCCATGCAGGTGCGGCTTGAGGCGATGGCCAAGGCGATCGACGTGATCCGAGGACCGCTGGACACGTTCTACGCAAGCCTCACCGAAGAGCAGAGGGCGAGGCTGAACGCGCTGGGCGGTTCGCCCGAACAGCAGGCGGCACGAGAGCAGCAGGTCGTGCGGCGTTGCAACGCCGTCACTGCCGCCACCGAATGGCCGACGGCGCAGGTCGAAAGGATGGTTCGTCCGACCGCGGCGCAACAGAGCAAGCTTGACGCGCTGCGCGACGTTATGGTCGACGCCGCCCATCGCCTGGATGCAGCCTGCCCGACGCAATTGCCGGTCACACCGCCGGCGCGCCTTGCGGCCGATGCCGAGCGCGTTCAGACAATGCTGCAGGTCGTCGACACCGTGCGCGGAGCCGCAGCTTCGTTCTATGGATCACTCAGTGACGAGCAGAGAGCGCAGTTCGATACCATCGGACGATCCGGTGTAGCCGGGCGCTGAGCGAAGTCTCGCCTCCCAAACGCAACGGCCGGCCATCAGGCCGGCCGTTGCGTCAGTAGCCGGCGAGGCGCGCTCAGCTCATCGCCAAATCCTTGCGGCGTGCCCAGCCGGTGACCGACATCTCGATCATCGAAAAGATGACATAGAGACCGACGCCCATCGCCGCGAGGACGAGGAGCCCGGCGAACACCAGCGGCACGTCGAAATTCGAGCTCGCGATGAGCATGAAATTGCCGATGCCGCGATTCGACGCGACCGTTTCGGCGATGACGGTGCCGACGAATGCCTGCGTGATCGCGACTTTGAGCGAGGCGAAGAAATAGGGCATCGCGCGCGGCAAGCCCACATTGGTCAGGATATCGAGCGACGTCGCGCGCAGCGAACGCATGACGTCCTCAAGTTCGGGCTCCGTCGTGGCAAGCCCGGTCGCGACATTCACCACCACCGGAAACACGCACAAGATCATGGCGGTGAGAATTGCCGGCACCGTTCCGGCGCCGAACCACAACACGAAGATCGGCACCACCGCGACCTTGGGGATGCTGGAGAAGCCGACCAGCAGCGGATAGACGACGCCATAGGCGAGCTTGGACGAGCCGATCAGGATGCCGAGCAGCATGCCGATCGCGACCCCAATCGCAAAGCCGACAAGGGTCGTGAACAGCGTCTGCGATGCATGCGGCCAGATGGCGTCACGGCGCTCCCACAGCGTGTCGACGACCTCGCTCGGCCGCGGCAGCACCACATTGGACACATGAAAGCCCCAGCACAGCACCTCCCACAACACGAAGAATCCGATGATGAGGACTGCCGACGCGATCTGACGCTTGGTGTCGGCATTCATCACGCCGCCTCTCGCGCGCCGCCGGTCGCGAAGATCGCGTCGCGCAAGTCCTGCGTAAGCGTCACGAACTCCGACGAATAGGTCATCTCGATGGTGCGCGGGCGCGCGAACGGCACGACGCGGTCCTCGATGATGCGTCCGGGCCGCGATCGCATGACGCAGATGCGATTGGCGAGATAACCCGCCTCCTTGAGATCGTGCGTGACGAGCAGCACGGTCGGCCGGCGGTCGAGCCACAGATTCTGCATGATCGACCACAGTTCCTCGCGCGTGAACTGGTCGAGCGCGCCGAACGGCTCGTCGAGCATCAGGAGCTGCGGGTCGTGAATGAGGGCGCGGCAAAGCGAGGCGCGCTGCATCATGCCGCCGGACAGCTGCCACGGATACTTGTCGCCAAAGCCCGCCAATCCGACTTGGGCGAGCAACGCCTCCGCGCGGTCGCGAAATTCGTTCTTGCGCCGCGACCGATATTGCGCGCGAAACGGCGGCACGATCTTGAGGGGCAGCATCACGTTGTCGCGGATGGTGAGCCAGGGCAGCAGCGTCGGGTTCTGGAACGCCATGCCGACCCGCATCGCCTCGGCACCGACCTCACGTCCCGCTACGAAGACGATGCCGCCGGATGCGCGAATAAGCCCGCTCACCAGCTTGAGGATGGTCGACTTGCCGCAGCCTGACGGGCCGACCAGCGCGACGAAGTCGCCCTTGGTCATGCGCAGGTTGGTCGGCGCAAGCGCGTGCACGGCGCGCTCGCCGGCGCCATAGGTCACGACGGCATTCTCGAGGTCGACGAACGCCTCGCCTTGGGTCTGGACGCGAGGATCGTGGACGTTCATGCGGCACTCTCGCGCGGCAGTGACCCCGGTCCTTCCAGAATAGCGGCCATCGTTTCGTCGCCGTGGCGTACGAGTGGCGGGGGCATGCGCTGGATCGCGTGCACCGAGCGGCCCCAACCCTTGGTGCCGGGCATGAGCATGCGGTCGCGCATGACGAAGCGTCCGCGCACCAACGTGTGGAGCGGCAGCCCCGTTACGCCGCGCCCGTGCCAGGGCGTGATCTTGGAGCGCGACTGAATCTTGGCATCATCGATCGCCCAGTTGCGGCGAAGATCGACGACCGCGATGTCGGCGTCGGCGCCCGGAGCGATGACGCCCTTCTTCGGATAGAGCCCCCAGATCTTCGCGGGATTGGCGGCGCTCCAGCGCACATAGTCGCAGATCGAGAATCGGCCGCGCGCGACCTCGGTCAGCATCAGCGGCATTTGGGTCTCGACGCCCGGGAAGCCGCAATCGACCGACCAGATATCGTTTCTTGTCTTCTCCTCCGGCGCGTGGGGCGCGTGGTCGGTCGCGATCATGTCGATGGTCCCGTTGGCGAGCGCGTGCCACAGCGGGGCCTGATGATGGGTCTCGCGCACCGGCGGATTGACCCGGATGATTCCGGCGAAGCGCGCGTAGTCGTCGGACGAGAGCATCAGATAATGCGGACAGGTCTCGCCGGTGATGTCGACGCCGCGCGCCTTGGCCTCGGCAAGCGGCCGTAACTCGTCGGCGGAGGAAATGTGGAGAATGTGGATGCGCGCCCCCGTCCACTCGGCGAGGATCGCGGCGCGCGCGACCGCCTCGACGGCGACGACGGCCGGGCGCGCGGCGAGATGGGCAAGCGGATCGCGCCGACCCGCGGCCGTCATTCGTGCTTCGCGCCGCGCCATGATCGAAGCAGTCTCTGCGTGCAGTGAGATACGCTTGCCGGTCGCGGCCACGACCTCGAAGCCCTCGAGCATCGCGCCCGTTGAGGGCGACGGGATGTTGCCGAAGGTGTTGCCCATGTAGAGCTTGAAGCCGATCACGCCGCCGGCGACGAGGTTACCCACGTGTTCGATCGTGTTCTCGCCGAGGAGGCCGTAGAGGCCGAAGTCCACGTGCGCCGCCGCCGCCGCCATCGCATGCTTCTCGGCAAGAATTTTGCCGGTGCCGGTCGGCGGAACGGTGTTCGGCATGTCGAATACCGTGGTGACGCCGCCGAACGCTGCGCCGGCGGTGCCGGTCGAGAAATCCTCCTTGTGGGGATAGCCCGGATCGCGGAAATGCACATGCACGTCGATTGCGCCGGGGAGAACATAGAGATCCGAGGCGTCGAGCGTTTCCTTCGCCGGCGGCATGGCCTCGGCGGTACCCACCGCTATGACGGCGCCATCCTTGATGGCAACGCTGGCAGGTCGCGCTGCATCGGGCGACACCACCGTGCCGTTGGCGATGACGAGGTCGGCCGTGATGGTCATGTGCCTCTCACAACATTGCCCAGCCGCCGTCGACCGGGAGATCGACGCCGGTGATCTGGCGCGAGACGTCGCTCGCGAGGAAAAGGCAGGCGTTGGCTACGTCGGCATCGGTCGAGACGCGTTTGAGGGCATATTCGGAGGCGTGTCGCTCACCCGCCTCTTCCGCCGTAATCCCGAGCCGTCGTGCCATGTCGGCGCACACCCTGTCGCGAAAACGGGGGCCCTCCACCATGCCGGGTGCTACGCAGTTGACGTTGATGTTGTGAGGACCGGCCTCCAGCGCAAAGCTTTTGGTGATGCCGCGCAGGCCCCACTTGGACGCCGAATAGGCCAGGCGGCCGGCGCGGCCGCGCATGCCAAACGTGCCGCCGACGTTGACGATCTTGCCGTAGCGCTGGGCGATCATGGTGGGAAGCGCCGCCCGTATGGTATTGAAGCAGCCCGTCATGTTGAGATCGACGATAGCGCGAAATTCCTCCGGCGTCGTCTCGATGCCCGACTTGCCGACCGGCCCGGAACCCCCGGCCACGTTGACAAGGATATCGATCCGTCCGCCAAAGGCCGACTGTGCGGCAGCCGCCGCTTTCGTGCATTGAACCGCATCGGTCACGTCGCATGCGGCGATGATCGCCTCGCCGCCGGCTTCACGGATGTCTTGTGCGACGGGTTTGATGGCCGCGATGTCGCGGCCGATCAGCGCTACCCGGCAGCCCTCCGCCGCGAACGCGCGCGAGACAGCGGCGCCCATGCCTTTGGCGGGCCCGGTGATCACCGCGACGCGGCCTTTTAGCGCGAGATCCATGGTCGATCAGCGATCCGGCTTCCTCGTCAGGACCATCAGAACAGAGTCTTCGGCAGTTCGGCGGGTGGCGGCAGGAATGCGCGGGTAAAAATTTCATCCTCCTTCGGCGTGCGCGGCAGGCCGTTCGCCTCGACCAGAATTGCGATCGCGCGTTGCAGGCGCGCGTCGTCGACGTTGCCTAACCCGATCTTGGCGATCTCGGGATGGTTCATCTCATCCTTCAGTGTCGCCTCCATCCGCTCCAACTCGACGTCGAACTTGATCAGCGGCTCGCGCTTCACCACGGTCTGAACCGCCATCTTGGGGTCCTTGAGCGAGTTGATCACGCCCTTGTTGATCGCGCGCACGAAGCCGCGCACCGCCTCGGGGTTCTCCTTGACGAGCTTCTTGGAGACGATGAGGCCATTGGAATAGAGGTCCATGCCGTAGTCGCCGTAGTTGATGAAGCGGATCTGCTTGTCGGGATCGATGCCGATCAGCTTGGCGCTGAAGCGGATGGTGTTGACGTAACCGAACGCCCCGTCCACCTGCCGTTGCATGAGCATCTGCTCGCGCAGGTTCGGCTGCATGTTGGTGATCATCACTTTGGAGCAATCGATCTTGGCCGCCTTGCAGAAGGCCGGGAACAGCTTGAGCGCGCCGTCATTGGCGGCGCCGCCGAGCGTCTTGCCTTCGAAATCCTTCGGGGTCTTGATCGCGCTGTCGGCCCGCACCGCGATGGTGAAAGGCGGCCGGTTGTACATGACGTAGACGGCGATCGGCGCTTCTTCGGGACGCTTCGAAGCAAAATCGATCAGCGCGTTGATGTCGCCGAAGCCGACGTCATAGGTGCCGCTGGCGACCTTCGGAATGGGCGTTGCCGAGCCGTCGCCCTGGTCGATGACGACGTCGAGGCCCTCCTCTTTGAAGTAGCCCTTGTCCTGGGCGACGAAGAAGAAGCCCTGCGGCCCCTGGTACTTCCAGTTGAGCACCATCTTGAGTTGCGTTTCGGCTGAGGCGGTGCCGCAAAGCGCCGCGACCATGAGCGCAAGACCTGCTCCGAACGCGGTTGCGGCGCGACCCTGTCGAATGAAATCCATGTCAGTCTCCCCGTTGCGTCGAGACGATGCTGTATTTCTGAGCCACGGACGCCCACGATCTACGCAGCCATCCGGAAGCCGTGCCGGCGATTTTCTCGAATTTCCCCTGAAATCGGAAAAGCAGCCGGTAGGCCGGTCAATTTTTTAGCAATGATTATGCCGAAAGCCCCCGCCTGACCATTGCCGAGCGTCGCTGATTTCAGGCTCTCACGTTGCCAAAAAGGCATCACTCTTGCACCATCCCCGACAGCGCCCCTACGAGGCCAGCGGTCGAGACTGCCATGCGCCACACGCGAATCCTTGAGTATGTCGATACGGTCGCCCGCACCGGCTCAATCCGGCGCGCCGCCGGCCGGCTCAATGTCACCGCTTCCGCGGTCAACCGCCGGATCATGGACCTCGAGGCCGAACTCGGCGCGCCGCTGTTCGAGCGCAAGGCGCGCGGCGTGCGCCTCACCGCCGCCGGCGAGGTGTTCGTCCGCTACGTTCGCGAACAGGGCGCGGAACTGGAACGCGCGCGGTCGCACATCGAGGATTTGCGCGGTCTTCGCCGCGGCACCGTGCGCATCGCCTGCAGCCAGGCCCTGGCGTTCGATTTCCTGCCGCGGATGATTTCGGAATTTCGCGCACGGCACGGCCAGATCGACTTCGATGTCCGCGTGCTCGACCACATTGCCGCCATCGCCGAACTCGTGAATTACGGTGTCGATCTCGCGCTGGTGTTCCGGCCGCCGCCCGACGCAGCCGTGCAGTCGCTGACAGCGATCGAGCAGCGCCTCGTCGTGCTGATGGCCGAGGATCATCCGCTGGCGGAACGTCCCACCGTTCGGCTGCGCGATTGTGCGCGCTATCCGATCGTGCTGCCGGACCGCAGTTTCGGCGGCCGCCAGCTTCTTGAAGATGTATGTGCCCGCTCAAGCCTTGAATTGCGGATCGTCGGCGAATTGAATTCGTTCGAATTCCTGCGCGGTCTGGTGCGGCACGCGGGGGCTCTGTCATTCCAGGTCGAGATCGGGACGGAGGGCAGCGCCAGCCCCGGTGTCGTCGTCCGCGCCATCGACGGCCGCGACATTCCGCGTGCCAAGCTGGTGCTGGCTCAATTGCGGGGCCGCAACCTGCCGCTCGCAAGCGCGGTGTTCGCCGAAGACTTGGCGCGGGCCCTCGAGAAGAGAAGCTGACCGTCAACAGGTCAAGCTGTCCGGCCGTTCCCTCACATCGATTCGCGGACCGCGGTCGCGGCGGCAATGACGTGGGGTGGCAGGACAAGGTGTTCGACCACCGCGACGAGCGCGAAGAAGATCACGCCGAGCAGCGTCAGCGCCACGAGGCCGCCGAACAGCAGCGCCGTATCCATGCTGCCGTTCGCAATCAGCAGCAGATAGCCAAGGCCGCCCTGGCCGCCGACGAACTCGCCGACCACCGCGCCCACCACGGCGAGGGTGATCGAAATCTTGAGCCCGGCGAAGATCGACGGCAACGCGTTGGGCAGCCTGATCTTGAAGAAGGTCGCGAATGCGCCGAGCCCCATCGACCTCGCAAGATAGATCTTCTCAGGCTCGATGGCGGCAAGCCCCATGGCCGTGTTGATCACGACGGGGAAGAACGCGATCAGGAAGGCGATGAGCACCTTCGGCATCAAACCGAGGCCGAACCACACGATGAACAGCGGCGCGATCGCGACCTTTGGGACCGCCTGGGACGACACCAGCAGCGGATAGAGGGTGCGGGCAAAAGGCGGCCACAAGAAAATCGCGAGCGCAAGCGGAACGCCGATCACGATGCTGAGCCCAAAGCCGAGCGTGATCTCCCAGGTGGTGGCGATGCTCTCCTGCATCAGCACGCCGGCGTTGAGGTACATCGACTCCGCGATCACCGTCGGCGGCGGCAACAGGAAAACCGGCACGTGCAGCAGCCGCGTCGCCGCTTCCCAGATGACGAGGATCAGGACGATCGAGCCGACCGGATAAAGCACCGACCAGATGCGTTCGTGAAGCTCTCCGCTAGACCGGCGCAGTCTGGTCGTGGCCTCCTCGGGCTGCGTCGCTACCACTTGGCCGGCGGGTTCGCTGATATTGGTCATGCCAACACACTTGTGGTGCGCTCGTGCAGCACGCCACGCGCCAGGAACAGGTCAAGAATCTCCCGGCTCAAGGCCGCGAACTCGGCGCCCTCGCGCATCGCGAGCGTGCGCGGGCGCGGCAGGTCGATATCAAGGATGCGATCAATTTTGCCGGGACGCGGCGTCATCACGATGACGCGGTCCGACAAAAACACCGCCTCCGAGATGCTGTGGGTGATGAACAGCACCGACATGCGCCGCGCGTTCCACAGCGCCTGCATGTCGAGCACGAGCTGATCGCGGGTGAGCTGGTCGAGCGCGCCGAACGGCTCGTCCATCAGCAGGTATTCGGGCGAGTGAATGAGGGCGCGGCAGATCGAAACCCGCTGGCGCATGCCGCCTGACAGTTCATGCGGATATTTGTCTTCGAAGCCGGCGAGTCCCACCGAGGCGAGAAGGTCACGGGCACGTCGCGTGGCGGCGCGGCGTTCCATGCGGTGCGCCTCCGCCTGCAGCATGATGTTGCCGAGCGCGGTGCGCCATTCGAGCAGGACCGGGCTCTGAAACACGATGCCGATGTCGGTGCGCGGGCCGTCGACGGCGCGGCCCTCGATCCTCACCGTGCCGCCCGAAGGGGAAACGAGCCCGGCTGCGATCATCAACAGCGTGCTCTTGCCGCAGCCGCTTGGTCCAAGCACCGAGAGGAATTCACCGCGCTGTGCGTCGACCGATACGTGGTCGAGCGCGCGGACGGCGCCGTCCCGCGTTGAATAGGTCTTGGTGAGATCCTGGATCTGCAGATTGGCCTCGCGCTAGGCTTGAGGCGGCACGTATTCGGCGCCCGTGGGCACGAACTCGTTGGTGTAGAGCGTCGCCGGGTCGAGCGGGGTGCTGACGCCGCCATATTGCTTGAGGACGCGTACGGTTTCGACCCAGTCGAGGTCGGACGCGTAACCGAGGGGCTTGCCGGCGGTATTGGGCGTGACCCAGGTTCGCCACGAATACTCGAGTTCGCGCAACGCGATCGCAGGGTCGATCGTGGACGAATATTTCCGCGCGATCTCCACCGCCTCGGCGGGATTCTGCCGCGCATAGAGGAATCCCTTGATGGTCGGCGGCACGAAGGCGCGAACCAGTTCCGGATCGCTTTTGAGGAGATCGTCGTGGACGATGATGCTGTTGCTGATGGCGACCACGCCCTGGTCGGCATACCAGAATATGCGCGCCTCCCGCTTGCCGCGGATTTCGACATTGGGGACGTAGCTCTGGGCGTAGCCGGCGATTGCCGGAACCTGGCCACTGAGAAGCGCCGGCGTGACGCCGACCGGATCGAGGTTCACCACCCGTACTTTCGCAGCATCGACGCCGGCACCCTTCATGAAAGCCGGGAACTGCTGGAACTGCGAGCTACCCGCAGTGATGGCGATGCTTTTGCCTTCAAGATCCTTCGGCACTTTGATGTCGGAATCCGCAAACGTCACCACGGCGCACGGATTGCGGCGATAGATGCTACCGACGCTCTTGAGCGGCATGCCCTTTGCGACGCCGAAGCCGACCACGAAGCCGTCGGAGAATCCGAATTGGGCGACCTTACTGGCAACGAGTTGTGCGGTGCTGCCCGACCCCTTGCCGGGCGTCATCTGCACGTCGAGGCCGGCGTCGCGATAGTAGCCCTTCTCCTTTGCAACCATGAATCCCGTGTTCGGGCCCTGGTAAATCCAGTCGAGCAGCAGGGTGACGGGCTTCATCGCGGTCGCGCCGCGCGCCCGCTGCGCCGAGACGGGGAGGGCGAGCGCGCCAGCAGCCAGCGCCGATCGCTCAAGGAACTTCCGTCGGGAAACCGCCTTCGTCATGACGTCGCCTCGCATGATCCGGTGAATGAATGCGTACGAAAAAACGGCGCTCCGGGCCTTCTTTCGCGCCGTTCCGGGCGCGTTGCCCCGCTAAATCAACATCCCACGGCGCTACCGGACGGTCAATCTGGAGCGGGCGTCCCGCCCAAGACGGTGTCGGGCAAGATTGCGTGTCGAAGCCACATTGCTATCCTTAACGTGCTGGAGCGCTGACGCCCAAACCCTACCGCCGAGAATGCAAGGAGCGTTCCAAACGTCGCACCATGTCGCAATCCCAAACCATTCATCTCGCCGCCGACCTGTCCTTTCTTCACACCGACTATCTCTGGCGCATGCCGGGATCGTGGATCGGCTATCCGTATTATTCCACGTCTGAATTCTACGAAGACGTCGCCTGCATCGCGTCCCGCGGCGTGATGGACATGCTGTTCTTCGGCGACACCGGCGGGACGCCCGAGGATTTCGGCGGCAGCCATGAGGCCGTGGTGCGCTACGGCGCCAAGTGGCCCCGCCACGACATGTCGCCGATGATCCCGCTGATGGCGAGGGTGGCCGAGGGCGTCGGTTTCGCGCTCACCATGTCAACGACCTATCATCACCCGTTCTATGTCGCTCGCCTCTTCAACGCACTCGACCATGTGACACGCGGCCGCATCGCGTGGAACGCGGTCACGTCCGCCTACAAGAACGAGGCCGCCAATTACGGCTTCGACGTCATGATGGAGCATGACGAGCGGTACGAGCGCGCCCAGGAATTCCTCAAGGTCGCATGCGCGCTGTGGGACAGCATAGAGCCTGACGCGCTCGTCGCCGATCGCGAAGCCGGATTGTTTTGCGACCCCGCCAAGGTTCACCGCATCGATTTCCGTGGCCGCTACTTCAACGTGCGCGGTCCGCTGCCGGCGCTGCCGTCACCGCAGCGTCGGCCGGTGATCATTCAAGCGGGCCTGTCGGGTCCCGGGATGCAGCTTGCCGCTGACTTTGCCGACTTGCAGTTCTCGACGCGACGTACCCTTCCGAGCATGCAGCAGCATCGTGCGGCGCTCGACCAGAAGCTCGCGAGTGCCGGACGCAGCCCGCGCGACATCGGCATTTTGTGGTCGATCCGGGTGCAAGTTGCCGATTCGGAGGCCGCGGCGCTGGAGATGGAGCGGCGCTACCTCGCAGCGATCCCGCCGCAGGCGGGACTGGTCGAGATGTCGGCGCAATACAATGTGGATTTTTCGGCGGCGAAGCCCGGCATGCGGCTTTCCGATTTTGCTGATGCTGTCGCCGAGCAGAAGGGCAATCTCGGTAGCTTCGAAGAGCTCCTCAAGACCGTCGATCCGAAGCAGACCGTCGAGGAGTTCGGCCGCCGTTTCCTCCTCGACCGCATCCTCGCGGTGTCCGGACCGCCGAAGGCGATCGTCGACCGGCTCGAGGAGCTTCACTTCGGGACCGGCGCGAACGGCGGCTTCATTCTCGGCCGCGGATTTTCGGCCATGGACAATATTCGCGAGTTCGTGGAGTTCGTGGTACCGGAGTTGCAGCGGCGCGGTCTGGCAAAGACGAAATATGCCGGACCGACGCTGCGCGACAACCTCAACGGATGAAACGAGCGTGATTGAATGAGCGCCCCCGAAGGCAACGCGCCCGGCAAGACAATCGATGCCAAGGCATTCTGGCGCGCGATCGGTAATCGCGCGACCGGCAGCACCGTCGTGACCGCGCGCGGGCCCGATGGCCCGGCCGGCTTTCTCGGGCTCTCGGCAACCCACGTCTGCGCCGACCCGCCGTTGATGCTCGTCTCGATCGACAAGCGAACCTCGGCATTGGCCGCGATCGTCGGGGGCCGGCACTTCGCGCTCAACTTTCTGCCGGGCGAGGCTCAAGACATCGCTGACATGTTCGGCGGCAAGGGCGAGCGCAAAGGGGCCGACCGCTTCGAGGCCGGCAAATGGGGAACGCTGACCACCGGAGCGCCGGTGCTCATGTCCGCGGTCGGCGCCATCGACTGCACGCTTGAAGAGACGATCGAACGTCACGGCGTCGTCATTGCCATCGGCCGCGTCGTCGATGTGCTCGACGGCAGCGGCGCCGCGCCCCTGGTCCACTTCCGCGGTCGCTATTTGGCTTAGTCCGGCAATATTGCCCATTCTTTATGCAGTGCAGGGCGCAATAGCGGAGCGTATTGCGCCGGTGGGGATTGGATAGGCGAAATACGCTTCGCTATTGCCTCCTACGGTCCGATTTGCCTGCTCCTCCGGCCGCGCACCGTCGAAAGTGTTTCCCTTGGGCCCACGACTTGCATAGAGAGACGCGTTCCCGACTCGCAGGCTGGTACCGCGCGGCCACCGCGGTCGCCGCGCCGCCAGCTTAGGCGTCACAAGGGCGTTTCATGTCGATTCTTGTCGGCCTCCACCACGTCACCAGCTATCGCTACGACCGCCCCATCAGCCTCGGCCCGCAGGTGATCCGGCTACGCCCGGCGCCCCATTGCCGCACGCCCATCAAGAGCTACGCGCTCAAAGTTCTGCCGACCGAGCATTTCGTGAACTGGCAGCAAGACCCGCACGGTAATTGGATCGCGCGCTACGTCTTTCCGGAAAAGACCAACGAATTTTCGGTGGCGGTCGATTTGGTCGCCGACATGCAGGTCATTAACCCGTTCGACTTTTTTGTCGAGCCTTATGCCTTCGCGTTTCCCTTCGCGTATCCCGATGAGTTGCGCCACGACCTTGCAGCGTTCATGGAGCCTGAGCCGGCCGGCCCGCTGCTCAAGACCTTCCTCGCCGAAATGCCGCGCGAGCACGCCAACACAGTGGACTACCTCGTCGCGCTCAATCACGACCTTCACCGCCGTATCCGCTATGTCACCCGCATGGAGCCGGGCGTGCAAACGCCCGACGAAACGCTCGAGCTCGGCTCCGGTTCATGCCGCGACTCCGGCTGGCTCCTGGTCCAGATCCTGCGCCACATCGGCATGGCGGCACGGTTCGTGTCGGGCTATCTCATCCAGCTTCGTCCCGACGTGAAGGCGCTCGACGGTCCCTCCGGCACCGACCACGACTTCACCGACCTGCATGCCTGGACCGAGGTCTACATTCCCGGCGCCGGATGGGTAGGTCTTGACCCGACGTCGGGCCTACTCTGCGGAGAAGGACATCTCGCGGTCGCGGCGACGCCGCATTACCGCACGGCGGCGCCGATTTCCGGCGGCGTCGAGCCGGCCGAGGTGGATTTTTCGTTCGCCATGCGCGTGTCGCGCATTGCCGAGGCACCGCGCGTCACCTACCCGTTCTCCGATGCGGCGTGGGCCGCGCTCGATGCGCTCGGCGAAAAGGTCGATGCCGATCTGCTCGCCCAGGACGTGCGCCTCACCATGGGCGGCGAACCGACGTTCGTGTCGATCGACGACTATCAATCGGCAGAATGGAACACGGATGCGCTCGGGCCGACCAAGCGTGCCCGCGCCGACGAACTCATCCGCCGGCTGCACGCGCGCTTCGCGCCGGGCGGGTTCCTGCATTACAGCCAGGGAAAGTGGTATCCGGGCGAGCCGTTGCCGCGCTGGGCCTTCGCGCTCCATTGGCGCAAGGACGGGCTGCCAATCTGGAATGACGAGAGCCTGATTGCGCTCGAAGGCCACGACTACGCGCCAACGACCGACCAGACGAAACGCTTCGCCGAAGGTATCGCGGCGCGGCTCGGCATCGGCCGCGATTTCTTGATCCCTGCCTACGAGGATCCGGTGCGGCGGATGCTCGATGAAGGCAATCTTCCCGACAACATCGATCCGCGCGATCCGCGGCTCGAAGATGCGGCCGAGCGCGGACGCATGATGCGCGAGTTCGAGCGCTCCATGACGGCGCCGACCGGTTTCGTTCTGCCGGTGCAGCCGGCGAACGCTCTTGCCTCGCGGGCGAACTGGTTCAGCGAGCGCTGGCCGCTGCGGCGGCGCCATCTGTTCCTGATCCCGGGCGATTCGCCGATCGGCTTCCGCCTGCCGCTCGAATCGCTGCCCCATCTGCGGCCGTTCGAGCAGCCCGTCACCGGTCCGCTCGATCCGTTCGTGCCGCGCAATCCGCTGCCCCATCCGGACATCTTGTTCCAGCGCGTGCGCGACCGCTTTGTCGAGGCCGAAGCCGAGGAGACGCAGAGCGAGGCCGCGCGGCACTTCGCCGAGATCAGGCGCCGCGAGGTTGAGCGCGCCAAGGCCGCAATCCCGGTGCGCACGGCGCTTACGGTCGAGGCGCGCGATGGCCGGCTCGGTGTTTTCATGCCGCCGGCGGAGCGCCTCGAAGACTATCTGGAGCTTCTCGCCGCGGTCGAGGCGACCGCGGCGGACATGAAGGTTCCGGTACACGTGGAGGGCTATCCGCCGCCGTCCGACCCTCGCACCTATCACATCAAAGTCACGCCCGACCCCGGCGTCATCGAGGTCAACATTCATCCGGCGGAACGCTGGCGCGACGCCGTCGCCGTCACCAATGGCATCTATGAAGACGCGCGGTTGTCACGGCTCGGCACCGACAAGTTCATGATCGACGGCCGCCATACCGGCACCGGCGGCGGCAACCACGTCGTGCTCGGCGGACCGACGGCGCCCGACAGCCCGTTCCTGCGCCGACCCGACCTGCTCAAGAGCATTGTGCTCTACTGGAACCGGCGGCCGGCGCTATCCTACTTGTTTTCCGGCCTGTTCATCGGCCCGACCAGCCAGGCGCCGCGCATCGACGAGGCGCGGCACGACATGCTGCACGAATGCGAGATCGCCCTCGGCCTCGTGCCCGGGAAGGGTGCGGCGCCGCCAGCGCCCTGGCTCGTCGACCGCTTGTTCCGCAATCTCCTGGTCGACGTCACCGGGAACACCCACCGCGCCGAAATCTGCATCGACAAGCTTTATTCGCCGGATGGCCCGGCGGGCCGGCATGGCCTAGTCGAATTCCGCTCTTTCGAGATGCCACCCGACGCCCGCATGAGCCTCGCCCAGCAGCTTTTGCTGCGCGCGCTGGTCGCGTGGTTCTGGCGCGAGCCGCTCGCCGCCACCATGGTGCGCTGGGGCACGGCGCTGCACGACCGCTTCATGCTGGAGCACTTCGTGTGGCAGGACTTTCTCGATGTCCTGGAAGAACTCGGCCGCGAGGGCTATCGCTTCGACCCGACATGGTTCGATGCCCAGCGCCAGTTCCGTTTCCCGCTCTATGGCGAGGTCACCTACGGCGGCGTCCGCCTCGAGCTGCGCCACGCGCTCGAACCGTGGTACGTGCTCGGCGAAGAGCCGCAACAAGGCGGCACCGCACGCTTTGTCGATTCCTCGGTGGAGCGCCTGCAGGTCAAAGTCGAAGGCCTCACGCCCGACCGTCACGTCGTCACCTGCAACGGCCGCCGCATGCCGCTGACCGCGACCGGCCGCCCCGGAGAATTCGTCGCCGGCGTTCGCTTCAAGGCCTGGTCGCTGCCGGCAGCGCTTCACCCGACCGTGCCGGTGCACGCGCCGCTGACGTTCGACATCCTCGACCGCTGGAGCCACCGCTCGCTCGGCGGCTGCGTCTACCACGTCGCCCATCCGGGCGGCCGCAATTACGAGACCTTTCCGGTCAATTCGTATGAAGCCGAGGCGCGCCGCCGCGCCCGTTTCCAGGACCACGGCCACACGCCGGGCTTCGTCACGAAGATTCCGGGAGAGGAGCACTCGACCGAGTATCCGGCGACGCTCGACCTGCGGCGATAAGAAGATCCGCGAGCCGGCTATCACCGCCGCGTAGGATGGGCAAAGCGCGGACGTAGTCCGCGCGTGCCCACGGCGGTCTCGATGGTGGGCACGGCGGATCGAATGTCCGTGCGAACCTCGCGATGTCTCGGCCGCCTTTTCCCACCCTACCGGGTATGATCCTCTCCGACGACCCGCAGTCGCAAGCTTCCGATCAGCTCGGCGCGCGCGGCTTCAGCCTGCTCGATAGCCGTGGCCGTGAGCTTCGCCGTCGCGGTGTTCGATCCGAACACGACGATGCCGCCGATGACGGCGGCGATCGACGCGACCATGGCCGCCGGGTTGAACGCGACGATGCCAAGCAAGGCTACGACCATCCACACGGCACCGGCCCCCATCGCGATGCGCGCGGCCAGTATCATCTTGCGGCACCGTTCCGCGGTCGCCGCCAGTTCCTCGATTTTTTCCTCGATGCGCGTGATCTCGGCCCGAGGATCGCCATCCTCCAGCGGGAATTCGTCGGCGATGTCGGTGCCGGCTGTCATCGCACTGTCACTCTCACAAGTTGGGCGAGTATATCAGAGGAGCGCTGTCGCGGATTTGTGGCCCGTATTTCGCATGACGGGTCATTGCCACAAATCGCCCCCTACCTACACGCCGCGCTACCGCATATCCTTCACCTGCCATGTCCGCCCTCCTTGATTCGGCCCCCGGCGAGGCTGCCGACGTCATCGCCCAATTGCTGGCGGACTACCGCCCCTTGCCGGGCGTCTACGACGAAATGATGAGCGACGACGGGGCGGTCCGCGCACACTGGCATGAATTGCTGGGCGGGCTTGCAGCCCTCGGCCGCGAGGAGCTCGGCCGCCGGTTCGCGGCCACCGAACGCTATCTGCGCGAATCCGGCGTGTTCTATCGCGTCTACGAGGATGAGGAAGGTGTCGAGCGCGGCTGGCCGCTGACGCCGATCCCGCTCGTCATCGAGCCGTCCGAATGGACGCATTTGCAGGCGGCGCTCACCGAGCGGGCTCACCTGATCGAAGCGGTGATCGCCGATATCTACGGCGACAAGAAGCTGTTCCGCGAGAGCAGGCTGCCCGGCGCCTTCGTCGCCGGTAGCTCCGAGTTCATGCGTCCGCTGGTCGATGTCCCGCCGCCGGGGGGCGCGCATCTGCGCTTTTACGCCGTCGATATCGCGCGCGGCCCCGACGGCCGGTGGTGGGTGTTGCGCGACCGGACCCAGGCTCCGTCCGGCGCCGGCTATGCGCTGGAAAACCGGCTTGCGGTGACCCACGGCATATCGGACGTCTATCGCAACCTGCGGGTTCACCGCCACGCGCCGTTCTTTCAGGATTTGCAGGCTGAGCTTTCCAACCTCAACAAGCAGGATGATTCGCGCGTCTGCGTGCTGACGCCCGGGCCGATGAACGAGACTTATTTCGAGCACGCCTATCTCGCGCGCTATCTCGGGTTCCTCCTCGTCGAGGGTGCGGATTTGACGGTGCGCGACAACGGCGTCTTCATCCGCACGGTGTCGGGATTGAAGCGCACCGAGGTGCTGCTGCGCCGCCTCGACGCCGACTTTGCCGATCCGCTGGAGCTCAATGCGCGCTCGCGGCTCGGCGTACCAGGCCTCGTCCAGGCGGTTCGCGACGGCAAGGTGGTGATGGCGAACGGCCTCGGCAGCGGCGTTGCCGAAGCCCGCGGCCTGCTGGCGTTCTTGCCGGCGCTTGCGAAGTCTATTCTCGGGCGCGATCTTGCGATGCCCAACATCGCCACTTGGTGGCTCGGCGACGCCGCGGTGCGCGAGGCGATGACCAGACATATCGACGAGATGGTGGTCGCGTCGGCATTCAACGACGATCTGCCGAGCGAAATTCTCGGTGACGGCGTCATCGGCGCCGATCTTGGGCCGCGGCGACGACGTCGCATCCTGCAGGGGATCGAGGAGCGCGGCGTCGACGTCGTGCTGCAGGAAGCGGTTCGGCTTTCGACCATGCCGGTCTGGCGCGACGGCAAGCTCGAACCGCGGCCCTTCATCCTGCGGGTGTTCCTGACGAAGCACGGCAGCGGCTGGTCGGTGATGCCGGGCGGTTTCGTGCGCATCGGAGATCCAGACGACATTTACGCCATCAGCCTGCAACGCGGCGCGCTTACCGCCGACGTCTGGGTTCCGTCCAAGGCAGCTTTTGTCGAAACGACGCTCCTGCCGACGCCCGACAGCGTCCAGATCAAACGCGCGTCAGGCACGCTGCCCAGTCGCGCCGCCGACAATCTGTTCTGGCTCGGCCGCTATGTCGAGCGCACCGAGGCGACGCTGCGCCTCGTGCGCGCGCTGCTGGCGCGAATGATGGAGAGCGATCCGTCACCGCAAGATATCGAGGCAATCACGTCGCTTGTGCTCTCGTGGGAGGCGGTGCCGGAGGACCTGCCGGTATCTCGGCCGGTCGCGATCGCGCGCGCGGCCCTGCTGCGCGGCGATCATTTCGGATCGGTGCCGTCGCTCGCGAACGCGGCGCGCAACGCTGGCTCGGTCATTCGCGATCGGCTGTCGCCGGACACGTGGCAGACCTTGACCCGCCTCGTCGCGACCTGCGAAGCGCCGCTCGGCGGCTCCGATTTCGAGGCCGCGATGTCGGAGCGCGTCGAAGCCGCGCTGCGGATCATCGCCTCTTTCTCGGGCCTCGCCCAGGAGAACATGACGCGGCTTGGCGGCTGGCGTTTTCTTGAACTCGGTCGCCGCATCGAACGCGGCATCGCGACCTGCCGGTTCGTGCGCCAGTTCGGCGCGCGGCTCGGGCGCAGCCTCGACACGCTGCTCGAGCTGTGCGACAGCCGCATCACCTATCGGCAGCGTTACTTCATGGTGCCGGCGCGGGCGCCGGTGGTCGACCTGACCTTGCTCGATCCATCCAATCCGCGTTCGGTCGCCTTCCAATTCGACCAGATCGAGCAGCATCTCAACGCGCTTCCCAACATGCGGCCCGACGGCCGGCTGTCGCTGCCGCGCCAGATCTCCATGGCGACCGTCACGAAACTCCGCACCACGGATGCTGCCCGGGTCGATGACGCACTCATCGAGACGATCGAGACCGCGCTGATGCATCTCTCCGAGGTGATTTCCAGCGACTACCTCGGCCGCAACGAGCCGGTAGAGGCGCACGAGGAACTGCCAGCATGATCTACGACGTGCGCCAGACCACGACCTATGTTTACGACAGCGCCGTAACCCGCGCGCGACACGTGCTGCGCCTCGTTCCGGTGGCGCGCGAACGCCTGCGCATCACGGCGGCGATGCTCGACGTCGATCCGGCGCCGACGCAACGGCGCGAAGCGACCGATTTTTTCCGCAACCGCACCACCGTGATCGAGCTTGAGGAGCCGCACGAACAGCTCACCGTGAGGCTTGCCGCGCGGATTACCGTTATGCCGGTCGACGCGATCGACATGGATGCGACCCCGCCGTGGGAGACGATCCGGGCCGAGACTTATGCGAGCGAGAACATCGGTCCGGAATCGCCAGTGCATTTCATCTATCCCAGTCGTCAGGTCCCCCTCGATCCTGAAATTCGCGATTATGCGCGCGCGAGTTTCGCGCCGGGCCGGGCAATACTGGCCGGTGCCGACGATCTGATGCGACGGATCAAACGCGACTTCACTTATGAGGCTGGTGTCACCACGGTGACGACGACGCCGGCGATGTCGTTCGCGCTGCGGCGCGGCGTCTGTCAGGACTTCGCCCATATCATGATTTCCGGCTTGCGCGGCCTCGGCATTCCGGCGGCCTACGTCAGCGGATATCTGCGCACGGTGCCGCGCGCGGGCACGGCGCGATTGGAGGGCGCCGATGCCATGCATGCGTGGGTCATGGTGTGGTGCGGCGCCGCTGCCGGATGGTGGGGCCTCGATCCGACCAACGCGCTGATCGCGAGCGAAGATCACGTGACCCTCGCGATCGGCCGCGATTATGCCGACGTCGCTCCGATCGACGGCGTCGTGCTGGCCTCCGGGCATCAGAAGCTGAGCACAGCCGTCGACGTCATTCCGATCGAGGGATGAGCGGCTTCGTTTGTACCTTGTAGCCCGGATGAGCGCAGCGCAATCCGGGGACTATCGTGCCAATTGGCAAAGCCTCTCCCGGATTTCGCTGCGCTCCATCCGGGCTACAAACTACGACTTCGCTTCAGCGGTCTTCGATGGCTACGCTTCGCCGATCAGTTCGCGCCGGCGGAGATCAAGCTCGGCTGCGTAGCGGCGCAGCGCGTGGGATTCGCTCAACAGGCCGAGCACACGGCGCGACGCCGGCGAGTCAACGACGGCGAGCACTTCCGCCTCGGTGCGGTCGAACACCGCCAGCGCCTCCCGCAGGTTCATGCTCGGCGTCAGCATGTCGTCGCGATGGCGTAGGATTTGAAACAAGAACGCGCTGTCGCTCAGTTCGGTCGCATGAGCTTCAGCGACCATGACGAGGCCTGCGTAGCGGCCCTCGGGGTCGGTCGCCACCACTTGCCCCGTCGACCCCGGTGGAAACACTTCGCGAAATGCGGCGACCGTGGTCTCGGCGCGAACACTCGGTACATCGCGGCGCATCATTCGTCCGACGGTGAGATCGCGGATCCAGCCGACATCGGCGGCACTGCGGATGGTTTCGCCGCGCAGATGGAAGCGCCACGTCGCGAATGAATAGCCGAACAGCTCCCGCGTGATTTGCGCCGACACGATCACCGCGACCATCACCGCGGCCGTGAGCCACAGATTCCCGGTCATTTCGAGGGCGACAAAGATCATCGTGAGCGGCCCGCCGATGACCGAGGCGGACAACGCGCCCATGCCGATCACGGCATATATGTTCGGATCGAAATAATAGTTCGGCGACACCATGTTGATGACGGTCGCAAACAGCTGGCCGGCCGTTGCGCCGAGCAGCAACGAGGAAAAGAACAGGCCGCCGCGGAATCCGGCGCCCAGCGACACGATCGACGCCAGCGCCTTGAGGAGCAGGATCGTTGCGACCCGCATCGGGGGAAGATCGAGCAGGCCGGCGAGATAGAGCGCCCCGTGGCCGGACGACATCACTTCCGGAGAGACCAGCGCCATCGACCCCACGACCACGCCACCGAGCGCGGCGCGCAATGCCGGATGCTTGATGCGGAGCATGACAGATTCGCATAGCGCGACCCCGCGCATGACGGCGATACCGAACAACGCCACCAAGAAGCCCAGCAGCGCGGCGACCGCGATGTCACGGCTTGTGATTGTCCCGATCTGCGGCACCACGATGCCGAGGTGGTCGGGCTCGAGCGAGCTGGAGATCAGATAGCCGAGCAAGGCGGCGATCGCGACCGGCGCCAGGCTCGTTACCGAATAGTTGCCGATGACGAGTTCGAACGCGTAGAACGCGCCGGCAAGCGGGGCTCCGAACGCGCCGGCAATGCCGCCGGCCGCGCCACAGCCGACCAATATCCGCAAGTCCGCGCGCCGCAAGCGGAACGCACGGCCGATACGCGAGGCAATGCCACTTGCAAGCTGCGTGTAACCAGCCTCAAGGCCGACCGATGCGCCGACCCCGCTCGACCACACAGTCTGCGCCGCGACGATGAGACTGCCGGTGAGCGACATGCGCCCGCCGTGAAGGGCATTGGCTTCGATCGGATCGATTTCTCGGTTCGGACGACGGGTCGCAATCGCCAGCGCCGCGAAGCCGAGGACGATGCCGCCGAGTGTCGGCACGAGGAGCGCCGGCGCCGGATCGAGCGACGTGACCGACGAGAGGTGCTCGCCGAACCGCAGGCCGAACAACACGCTGTGGAGGAAATCGACTGCAAGCGACATCATCGCCGTGGTGACACCCGCGATAGCACCCACCGCAGCGCCGAGAATGACGAGGCTTGATTCGCGGGCGCGCACGAATGCGCGCAGCCGGTTCGGGACCTCGAATTCGACCAGCAGATTCTTCAACGCCCGGCTGCCCCAATGGCGACGGCGCAAATCGCGGCCGCTTCAACGTCGAACCTTACGCTCCGCGCAAACCATCATCAACGCGAGGCGCAAGGGCGGTCGATTCAACGGAAATTGTCTGAACAAACCGCGCAGGACGGTCAACGTGACCGGTCACGCCAAAACGCCCCGTCCATGTCTTATGGCCCGGACATGTCGCCGGCATGATAGCGAGCGGCTACGACACGACCGCGCCCGGCCCTGCGCCGCCGTGGGACTCAGCGATCAAATTCCAGACGTGGTCGACGATGGCCTGGAATTTGGGACTGCGTTTCTCCTGCAGGGTGCGGGGGCGCGGCAGGTCGACGTCGACCGTGCATGTCAGGCGCCCGGGGCGGGCGCTGAATACCGCAATGCGATCGGCGAGCAAGACGGCTTCATCGATCTGATGGGTGATGAACAACACGGTCTTGCGCGTTTCGGCGACGATGCGCAGCAATTCCTGCTGCATCGCTTCGCGCGTCAGCGCATCGAGCGAGGCGAAGGGTTCATCCATCAACAGGATGTCGGGCTCGTTGTTGATGGCGCGGGCAAGGTTGACGCGCTGGCGCATGCCGCCCGAAAGTTCGTGCGGATAATGGCCTTCGAAGCCACCGAGGCCGACGAGCGAGATGATGGCGCGCGCCGCACGCGCCGCCATCGCGCGCGGCGTTCCGCGCAGTTCGTTGCCGAAGGTGACATTGCGCAGCACCGTGCGCCACGGAAACAAGGAGTCATGCTGGAAGACGAAGCCGCGGTCGGGGCCGGGCCCGGTCAGCGGGTGGCCGGACAACAGGATGGTGCCGCCGCTCGGTGTGTCGAGGCCCTGGACGATGCGCAGCAAGGTCGTCTTGCCGCAGCCACTTGGCCCGACGATGGCGAAGAACTCGCCGGCCCGCACGTCGAAGCTCACGTCGTCGAACACCAGGAGCTGATCGTCGCGGCGACGAAAGACTTTGCTCAGTCCCGCGACGCGCAACTTGATGTCGGGCTCCTGCGCGGCCATTGCCGTGTCAGCCTTCCGCTACCGCGGGCTTCCAGCGCACCAGGCCGCGTTCGAGCTTCTGGACGAGCCAAGTCAGGAACACGCCGGCCGCCGCAAGGCAAAGGACCGCTGAGAACAGGGTCGGCACGTCGAAGGTCTGGCCCGACACGAAGATGAGATAGCCGAGCCCCGCGTTGGCGCCGAACAATTCGCCTACAACAACACCGACGATCGCGCGGCCGATTGCGAGCCTGATGCCGGTAAGCACGAACGGCAGCGCTGCCGGGATCATCACCTTGCCGACGACCTGGTGCTGGCGTGCCCCGAAAGCGCGGGCAACTTCCAAATAATGGGAATCGACGTTGCGCACCCCGGACGCCGTCGAGATCACGATCGGAAAAACCGAGATCAGGAATACCACCGCGATCTTGGAGGCGATGCCGATTCCGAGCCACAGGATAAGGAGCGGCGCGACGGCGACGAGCGGCGTCGAATAGAGCGCGTTGAGATAGGTCTCGGTGTAGTCGGCGACGGTCGTGCTCGCGCCGATCAGGATGCCGAACGTGATACCGATCGCCGCCGCGAGGAGCATGCCATAGAAAATCGCGGTAAAGCTTGCGGCGAAATGGTGCTGCAATTCACCTTTGCGCGCGAGATCGACCGTTGCTGCGATGACATCGGACAGTGGCACGAAGAACAGCTTGTTGGTCAGCACGTAGCGGCCGAGCAGCTCCCAGGAGATCAGAACGATCGCAAGCGAGATCAGCGGCCGCCAAAACCGCGGTCGGGTCACGAAGCGCAAGACAGCCGCCGCAAACGAAGGACGGCTCGCCGCGGAGCGTCGATCCGCCGCGGTCTGAGGCCCCCCCTCAGCGATCCCCGGAGCGGTCATCGCACAGTCGCTTCATGTTCGAAGAAGAAATAGCTGCCAGGCGAAAAAAGCGCGAACATCATGCCGGCTGTGCGGCTCGTCTCAAACAAACAAGTGACGTTCACAACGGGCTCCCGACGGGGGCGAGTCTACGTCGCCCGCAGACCCGTCGGGACTATTTCAGCCGGCCGCCGCGAATGTCAAATGGCCGAGACCGACCGCGGCGCAGTGACGCCCCGTGATCGCAGGGCGAGAACCGCGAAAAAATTGCGCGGATCGGTCCATGTTGCGGCGCTCGTCCAGCCGGCGG
Organism: uncultured Alphaproteobacteria bacterium; assembly: GCA_963807015.1. GTDB lineage: Bacteria > Pseudomonadota > Alphaproteobacteria > Rhizobiales > Xanthobacteraceae > JAJPKK01. Next base: position 264,270 of record CAWEAS010000002.1, read on the forward strand.
CGCTCGCATGACTGAGGAACGCTTCGAGCGTGTACTTGTAGCTGTTCTCGGTATGGATCGTTTCGCCGCGACGAAACTCGATCGTCTTGCCGCCGACGTGCACCTTCTGCCGCGACTTGCTGACGAGATGAATCTCGATGCGCCGCCGGTCCTGATTGTAGAAGGCGCGGTGACAGAACTTGGCCGGATCGAAGTCGCCGCCGAGCTCGCGGTTGATCCGCGTCAGCAGGTTGAGATTGAACGCCGCGGTAACGCCGGCTCGGTCGTTATAGGCGAGCGTCAGCACCTCCGGATCCTTCACGAGATCGATGCCGATGATGAACAGCGCGTCTGGTCCCAGGATCGCGGCCGCGTGATGCAGCAACGCATTGGCCTCGTGCGGCTCGAAGTTGCCGATGGTCGAGCCGGGAAAGAAGCCGACGCGCGGCCGCGTTCCGATTGCCGCGGGGAGCGCGAACGATTGCGTGAAATCGGCCTCGACAGGGAGCACGAGCAGGTCAGGCCGGTCCTTGCGCAACCGCGCCGCCGTGCCGGCGAGAAAATCGCCCGAGATATCAACCGGCACATAGGCTGAAATCTGCGGCGCGGCATCGAGGAGGATGCGCGTCTTTGCCGCCGAGCCGGCACCGAATTCGATCACCGCAGCGTCTGGCGGAACGAGTGCTGCGATCGCATCGGCGTGGGTCTTGAGGATGCTGATCTCGGTGCGCGTCGGGTAGTATTCCGTGAGCTTCGTGATCTCTTCGAACAGTTCCGAGCCGCGCTGGTCGTAGAAATATTTCGGCGGCACGCTCTTCGGAACTGCCGTCAATCCGGTCAGCACGTCGTTCGCAAAACTGCGGATGCTCTCCGCGCCATCGAAGATGCGCGGCTTGTGGACGTGAACGTTCATGCGCTTTCTCCGATCGACAGGGGTTGCAGCTTGTGGAGCGCTTAAGCGGGGAAATCTGCGAGGCGGAGCCCGGTGAACTGCCATCGGGCGGTGGGGTAGAAGAAGTTGCGGTAGCTTACGCGGGCGTGTCCCGGAGGCGTTGCAAGCGAGGAGCCGCGCAGCACCATCTGGTTCACCATGAACTTGCCGTTGTACTCGCCGAGCGCGCCCTCGGGTGCCCGGTAGCCCGGATAGGGAGAATAGGAGCTGCGGGTCCACTGCCACACGACACCGAACGCATCCTTCAACTCGCCGGCACGCGCCGCCACTTCCCACTCGGTTTCGCTCGGCAGGTGCTTTCCGGACCATCGCGCGAACGCGTCGGCCTCATAGTAACTCACGTGACAGACAGGCAGTTCCTCGCTCACCGGATGAAGGCCGGCGAGGGTAAAGCAATGCCAAGCGCCATCGATATTGCGCCAATGGCCGGGTGCCTCCCAACTCTCCGCGGCAACCATAGCCCAGCCGTCGGAAAGCCAGAGGTCGGGACGGCGATACCCGCCGTCCCTCATGAACGCGAGCCACTCGCCATTCGTAACGAGCTGACGAGAAATCCGGACGGGACCCGCCAGCGCGCGGTGAGCCGGTATCTCATTGTCGAAGCAGAAGCCGCTCGTCTGGTGGCCGACTGTGTGAATGCCTTCAGGCAGCGTGCAATCGCCATCTTCGTCCTGTGCGCTATGCGGCCAGCGCCATGTCTCATCGTAAGCAGGTGCCGTCGGGTTCTCAGAGAACGCGTGCAGGATGTCGGTCAGCATCAGTTCCTGGTGCTGTTGTTCGTGATGAAGCCCAAGTTCGAGGACCGGCGTCAATCGGGCAAGAACGTCAGGCGCGGCATTGGCAAGGAGCGTTTCAATCGCGGCGTCTACATGGGCGCGATAGCGCCCGACCTCTGCGGCGCCGGGCCTCGTCACGAGACCGCGCTTGGGCCGAAAGTGGCGCGGGCCAGCCGCGACATAATAAGAGTTGAAGAGGAAGGCGAAGCGTTCGTCGTAGCGTTGGTAGTCGCGCACATGCGGGGCCAACGCGAATTGCTCGAAGAACCACGTGGTATGCGCCCGATGCCATTTGATCGGACTGGCGTCCGGCATCGACTGGATGACCTGATCCTCCGGCGTGAGCGGCGCGGCGCGTGCCTCGGTCTCGCTGCGCACGGCATGATAGGCTTGCAGCCAAGCCTGCCCATTCGGAATGTGATGATCCGGCCACAGGGCGCGATGCGCCGCTGCGGCGTCCGGAACATCGGATTTGGCCGCGCGGACGGGGGTCATGCGGTCACATTTGCAATGACGGAGTTGATATCTTGTGGAAGCCCGCTGGGGGGGCGACGCACCAAGGATAGCCGACGATGCCCTCTGTATAATGTACGCACTTCGTCGGCTTTCCGACGTTCGTTTCGCTGGGATCGGGATGATGCAGGGTGGAGCATGATCGGAGCGCCCTTGAAAGGCATCGAAACTGCGCTCGGTTGAACTGGCGCAAGGTTTTGAAAAGTTGCAAACTTCTCAAGCAACATGCGCGGACAATCAAATCAACGTAGGCGCTATCCGCTCAAACCAAGGTTCAAGACGCCCGGTTCCGTCAAATAAGTGCGTGCCCGCTTTTTTGCAATCCCTCCAAATGCCACATGGACGCCGCTCCCGCTCCGCCACCCCTTAACCATGCGCAGGCTCAGCGGATCGTCTTTGGCGTGCTGCTGCCGGTCTTTCTTGGCTCGCTCAATTCGACAATCCTCGCGAGCGCGCTTCCGACCATCGGCCGCGATCTCGGCGACGTGCATCTCCTGCCGTGGTTGATCACCGCTTATCTCGTCGCTTCGACCGCGGTCACGCCGCTTTACGGCAAGATCAGCGATATCATCGGCCGCCGCGTCACGTTGATGGCGGCGATCTCGATCTACATCATCGGCTCGCTGTGCTGCGCGCTTGCGCCGAATCTTCTGCTGCTGATCGTGGCTCGGGTGATCCACGGCATCGGCGGCGGCGGTCTCACCTCGATGGGGATGGTGGTGCTTGGCGATCTGGCGGCACCGAAAGACCGCGGGCGCTATTACGCGTATTTCTCGTTGACCTATACGACGTCGGGCGCATGCGGCCCGGCGCTCGGCGGGTTCATCGCACAATATGTGCACTGGTCGGCAATCTTCTGGCTCAATATCCCGCTCGGCCTCACTGCGCTCGCCATCACGTCATCGCGGCTGCGCCTGCTGCCCCGTTTCGACCGGCCGCATCGTCTCGACTTGATTGGCGCCGGCTCGATCATGGCAGCGAGCATCGCCTTCATGATGGCGCTGACTCTCGGCGGCAAGCAATATCCCTGGACCTCTCCGCCGATCCTCGCGCTGTTTGCGATGGCGCTGGTGATCGGCGTCCTGTTCGTCATCAGGCTTCTCAAGGCGCCCGAGCCGCTGATCCCGATCTCGATCCTGGCGGACCCTGTGGCGCGTTGCGCGCTCACGCTCAACACGTTCGCCTGGGCCCCGATCATCGCTCTGAATATCTTCATGCCCATGTACCTGCAGAGCGCGCTCGGGCTCTCGGCCAGCACGGCCGGCCTTTGTCTGATGGTGGTGATGGTCACGGTGAACGCGAGCGCAGGGTTCACGGGGCAGTGGATCGGCCGTGCGCGGCATTACAAGCGCCTGCCGATGCTCGGCCTCGTTATCGCCATCGCAACGCTCGTCATCATGGGCTTTGCGACGAAGTCGCTGTCCGCCGGGCCGATCGAGGGCCTACTTGCCATGCTCGGGCTTGGCTTCGGTCCGGCCGCACCGCTCGCCATGGTAGCGCTGCAGAACACGGTCGCCGCGCATCATCTCGGCAGTGCCGTCGGCACGCTCGCATTCATGCGCAATCTCTACGCCACCATGTTGGTTTCGCTCTTCGGCGCCATTGTGCTCGCCGGCACTGACCTCACATCGGCCCCTGGTCCGGCCGCAGCAGCGATCCCGGTCGAAGGGTTCAGCCGCGTCTTCTTCGTTGCCGCGCTCAGTATGGTGATATCCCTCGTCGCACTGCTGCTTATGGAGGAGAAGCCGCTGCGCACCAGCCAGGCTGCCGAGACCGCCACAGCGGCCTGATGCGCGGGATTGCATCGTCGCAATGTGTTGCTATGGTTCCGCTCGCATCCAGACAAAACGGGAGATTCGCATGAGGGGTACGAATAACTCTGCTTTGCCTGGGTTCGTGGCGCTTGCCGTCGGCATGCTCGCCGCGACCCCGAGTTTCGCAGCCGATCCCAAAGGGACGTGGCTGACCGAGCCGGGAAGTTCGCGCATCCGCATTGCGGACTGCGGCGGCGCGCTCTGCGGCAACATCATTTGGCTGCGTGAACCGAACAATTCGGCGACGCGTCAGCCATTGCTCGACAAGAACAACGCCGATGCCACGAAGCGCGGCCGACCGCTGATGGGCGTCACCATCGTCATCGGCATGAAGCCGTCGGGCGCGGAGAAATGGTCGGGCCAAGTCTACAACGCCGAAGACGGCAAGACGTACACCGGCCACATCACCATGCAGGGTACGAATGCGCTCAAGCTCGAGGGCTGCGCGCTCGGCGGATGGGTTTGCAAATCGCAGACCTGGAGCCGCGTGAACTAACGAGGTGCGCGCCGAAGCATGATTTGGGTGAGGTGCGCACGCGCGAGTCCGCGCGTTGCGCACCCTACATTTCGTCCCGCTTCAAAATTCCTCCAACAGCCGTCCGTGACCGTAGATGCGGTCTTCGATGCCGCAGTGACGCAAGGCGTGCCAATAGGCCACGGCATTGACGGCGAGCACCGGCTTGCCGAGCCAGCGTTCGGCTTCGGCCGCGATCGCAACCGTCGGCAGCGCGGTGCCGACCTGGAGGAGCGCGTCGACGTCGTCGCCGTCGAGTTCGCGCAGCGCTTTGCGGATGTCGTCGACCGGGACCTGGGCAATCATTCGCGGCGTTTTCACCGCGAGGCCTTTCAGCCGGACCACATCGACGCCGGCTTCCTGCAGATAGGCGCGGACGATCTCGTCGCCGCGCGGCTGGTGCGGCGTGAGCACGGCGATGCGTCGCGCACCGAACGCTTTCAATGCCGCAAGGGCCGCCGTGGAGCCCATGGAAATGCCGACGCCCGCCCGCTGCGCAAGCTCCGCCTTGAGCTTGTCCGCGGCCGCGACCCCGCCCCAGAACGTCTCCAGCGCAATGCCGATGATGAGATGGTCGAGGCCCGCGGTCATGATCTGGTCGATCGCGACCGTCATGCCCTCGCGCATCATGGCCATGTGCTCGAAGAAGGCCTGCTCGCTGTTGAGGGGCCGCTCCACGATGGTCGAGCGCCCGGTATGGTTGGTGACGCCGCGCGGCCGCAGCATCTCGCATTCCGGCTGCACGGTGGTGTTGGTGCTCGGCACGACGATGCCGATGCGCTTTCGATATCCGAGCGTGTCAGGCACGCGTCAGCTCCCTTTACTCATCAAAGATGATCGACGTTGCCACGTCGCCACGCGGCTGCGCAACGGCCGCAGCGTCGAAGCTCTGCGCGCCACGCGGTTCAGCGCACCGTCAGCACCAGCTTGCCTTGCAGATGACGTCCCTCGCTGACGCGATGAGCCTCGGCGGCGTCCGCGAGCTTGTAGGTGCGGATCGGCGGCGGGCGCACCGCGCCGGCTTCGAACAGTGCCACCATGCGCTCGAGATGGGCGCGGTCGCGCGCAACCAGCGGGCGCAGCGTCTGCACGTCGCTGCGCGGCGGCTCGAATCCGGGCGGGGTCGGCGCGATCCAGACGAGGCGACCGCCCGGCTTGAGCACGGTGTAGGACCCGGCGCGGACCGCGCCGCCAACCGTGTCGAAAACGACGTCGCAGCCGGACACCGACTTGGTGAAGTCCTCGGCGTTGTAGTCGATCACGCGGTCGGCGCCGAGGCTCTTTACATAAGGATGGTTGCCGGCGCTCGCCGTCGTGATCACGGTGGCGCCGATATGCTTGGCGAGCTGGATGGCATATCCCGCGACGCCGCCTGCGCCGCCCTGGATCAGGATAAGCTCGCCGGCTTTGAGGTGCGCGGTATCTTCGATCGCCCACAGCGCGGTGAGGCTCGTCAGCGCCATCGCGGCCGCCTCGGCATGGCTGAGGCGCGCCGGCTTCTTGGCGATAATGGCCGCTTTGATCGCGATCTTTTCCGCGTAGGCGCCCTCGATGCCCTGATCGGTCACGCCGAAGACCGCGTCGCCAACGGCAAAATCCGTGACCCCGGCTCCCACCTCGGAGACAAGGCCCGAGAAATCGCGGCCCAGAATGTGGGGAAACTTCACTTGGCTGTAGGTGCTGCTGCCGACGCGCACCTTGTAGTCGGCCGCGTTCACGCTGGCCGCATGGATGTCGACCACCACTTCGCCCGGGCCGGCTTTGGGGTCCGGCGCATCGCCATAGCGCAGCATCTCCGGTCCGCCATGTCCCATCAGCAGCACTGCCTTCATGGATTTTTCCTTCGTCTCAACCAGCAAAATCGTGCCTCCCATAGCACGAGCTTGCGGGGACAGCGATTCCATGAAACCGATGCTCTACATCGCGTAGGGTGGGCAAAGCGCGGACCGTTCCGCGCGTGCCCACGTCGGCGTCCATGGTGGGCACGGCGGACCAACGGCATTGCTTAACGTGATATTCCACGGCCGCCTTTGCCCACCCTACGCAACTACGCAACAAGCTACGCAGGACAGCGAAAATGAATCTCGCCGAACAGGCGCTCTTTCCCGTCGGTCAAACACGCAAAGGTTCGACTGCATTCTTCGCAGCGCGCGGGCCGGTTGCGCGCGACGCATTCGCGCGCGCGGTGCTCGCAATTGCCGGCGACCTTGCGGCGATGGGCATCCGGCCCGGCGACAAGGTGCTGTTGCGAATGACCAATACGGTGGAATTTGCCGCGGCCTTCCTTGGGACCGTGTGGGCGGGCGCGGTGCCGGTCCTCCAGAATTCACAGTTCGGGCGGAGCGAAATCGAACACGTCGTCAAACTGTCCCTGCCGAAGGCAATCCTCTACGCATCCACGCCTTCCGACGATGAACCGGCGGCCCAGCTTGCGCCGAGTGCTGCGCGCGCGATCGTCACCGGAAGCGGGCTGCGCCTGCCGTCGGGCGCGGGCGTGACGCGGCAGGCCACAGGCGATCCACGGCCCTTCGATGCCCAACCGGATGACGTCGCGTTCATCGTGTTCACCTCCGGCACGACAGGCAAACCGAAAGGGGTCGTCCATGCGCATCGATGGCTCGCGGCGCTCGGCGACAGCAACCGCGCGCGGGTGCCGCCCCAGCCCGGCGACGTGGTGCTCGCGACCGGCGAATGGAGCTTCATCAGCGCCCTCGGGCACAACGTACTGTTTCCATTGCGTAACGGCGTTGCCGGCTCGATCATCGAGGACCGCGCTAGCCCCGAGCGCATCCTCGCGGCGATCGCGCGCGACAAAGTCACCGTGCTCCACAGCGTCGCGACGCTTTATCGGCGTATCCTTGCAATTCCCGGCATCGAGAACCGCTACGACCTGTCGTCACTGCGCGGCGCGAATTCCACAGGCGAGCCGCTGGAAGATTCCGTGCGCGAGGAATGGGCGCGTCGTGTCGGCTGTCCGATCTGGGAGCACTACGGGACTTCCGAAGCCCAAATGGTGCTGGGCGACGGGCCGCGCACCCTGCGGCGCGCGGGCTCCGTCGGCATCTCGTGGGGCGCTCGCGCCGCGATCCTCGGCCCCGATCTCTCGCCTTTATCGTCCGGCGATATCGGCACGCTCGCCTTCGATGCCAGCTATCCCGGCTTTTTTCTTGGCTATCTCGGCGACGAGGAGCGCACCCGCGCCGTATTCCGCGATGGCTGGTTCGTCACCAGCGACCTCGCGCGGATGGATGAGGACGGCTACGTCTACATTCTCGGCCGCGCGGATGATTGCTTCAAGAGCAAGGGCGTATTGATCGTGCCGAGCGAAATCGAAGGCGCGATCCTGGCGCTCGGAAGTTTCGCGGAGGCGTGCGTGTTCGCAATTCCCGACCAGGAGATCGGCAACCGCATCGGCGCGGCTATTGTGCCGCGTCGCGGCAGTGCGGACGGTGCTCACGACCGCGACGGCCTCGCGGCGGCGCTCGCCGGCACGATCGCGCCGTTCAAGCTGCCCCACCTCGTCGTGGCGATGGACGAGCTTCCGAAGAACGCCAACGGCAAGACCCAGCGCAGCGACGTAGCCCGCCTCGTTCTGCGCGGGTGAACCGGCCGCGCCACCGATAACTTACGAACCGGCCGGGTGCGTGCCGATCAGGTTCCAGCGGCCGCCTTGCATCTCGATGACATAGACGGGCTTGAGCGCGTCGCCGTTCTTGCCGATGGAAATCGGCCCTTCGAGTGCCGGATAAGGCGGCATGCTCCGCAGCACGTCGCGGATTGCGGTGCGCTCGGCCGCGAGCTTCCCGGGCTCCCCGGTCGCCTTGGCCTCCTTCATCGCATAGGCGAAGAACTGCACGATGTCGTAGGTTGCCGCGTCGAACTGCGATGCCGCATCGTGCTCGATGCCGGCCGCCTTGGCGCGCTTGACGATCTCGGCGTCGAACTGCGCGGCCTTGTCGCTCGTGCCGGGATAGAACGTCGTCGGGATCACTGTCCCGTTGCCGTCGTTGCCCATGTGGCGCGCAAGCTCGGGATCGCCGACCGTCGAGCCGGCGACAAGGCGCGCGGCGACACCCTGGCGACGGAGTTCCTGGGCGAGTCGCACCGCGGGCTCGGGACCGGAGCCGATGCCGATCAGGTCCGTCGGCATCGCCTTGATCTGCGAGACCTGGGTCGCGAGGTCGAAGGCTTGGGTCTGGAAGGTCACGCTGCCTTTGACCGCGGTGCCGAACTGCTTCATCACGTTCGGCAGCACGATCTCGCCCATGGTCTTGGAGATGACGTCATCGGTCGCATAGGCGATCGCGGCAGTCGCCGTGGGATATTTCTTGTCCTGCAACGTCTTCATGACCTTGGTGAACATGAAGCCTTCGTCGGAGGTGTTGCGCATCCCGTAAGTGAACGGCTCGGCAAGCTTTGGCGCGGAAGATCCCATCGACATGGTAACGATGCCGATCCGCTCGCCTGCGGGAAACGCAACGCGGCATTCGGCCGAGCTGAACGGGCCGAGGATCGCCATCACCTTGTCGTCCTCGGCAAGCTTGCGCAACCCGACGACGGCCTGATCGGCCTTGCCGCCGGTGTCGAATGAGACGAGCCGCAGTTTCTTGCCGCCGATGCCGCCGGCAGCATTGATCTCATCGATCGCGATTTGCGCCGCAATTTCGTTGGTGCGCGACAACGTCGCAAACGGCCCCGCCAGCGAGGGGAGAAAGCCGATCAGCAGATCCTGCGCTTGCGCCCTGCCCGCAACGGCTCCGGACAACAAAACAACGACGAGCCCGATGAGAAAGGCTGAGAGTTCTCGCTTTCATGTTCTTCTCCTTTCACCCGCGGGCGTACGATCGGCCGCCCGCTTGTCATCGATTGGCTTTGGCACGCGAAGCGCCGCCGAGATAGGCGTCATGCAAGGACGGGTCGGCGCGCAACACTGCGGGGTCGCCTTCCATCACCTTGCGGCCAAGCTCCATCACGTACGCGCGCGAGGCGATCTCAAGCGCCTTGTGCGTATTCTGCTCGACCAGGAGGATCGCGAGACCGCGCTCGCGATTGAGCGCGCCGATGAGCGCAAATACCTCGTTGGTCAGTCGAGGACTCAAACCCAATGAGGGCTCGTCCAGCATCATGATCGCGGGATTTGCGAGAAGGCCGCGGCCGATGGCCAGCATCTGCTGCTCGCCGCCGGACAAGACGGAGGCGGGCATGTGCCGCCGCGCGGCGAGATTTGGAAAGCGCGCGTAAACATCTTCGATCTCGGCTCCGACCGCGCGCGTGTCGCCGCGGGTAAAGGCGCCCATCAGCAAGTTCTCGTGTACGGTAAGTCCGACGATGATGCGTCGCCCTTCCGGCACCAGCGCGAGGCGGTGACGTACGCGACGGCTCGGCGGCCACCGCGTGATGTCGATGCCGTCGAGCACAATCCGGCCGCTGCTTACCGGAACGAGACCGAGCACCGCCTTCAAGAGCGACGATTTGCCCGCGCCGTTGGCGCCAAGAACCGCGACGATTTCGCCCGGCGCGACCGCAAGCGACATGCCGCGGACCGCTTCGACACGGCCGTAGCGCACGTCGACCTCGTCGAGTTCAAGACGCATGGCGCTGCTCGGACGGAATTGCGACCGCATCCTGCGGCGCGGCCGGAGCGGGATCGGCGCCGAGGTAAGCCTCGCGCACGGCGGCATCTTCGCGAATGCGCGCCGGCGGCCCCTCGGCGATCTTGCGGCCGAAATTGAGCACGACGACGTGCTCGCACAGCGCGCCGACGAAATGCATGTCGTGCTCCACGACGAGGAGCGTGATGCCGCGCTCGCCGCAGATTGCGGCAAGGTGCTCGCGCAGCGCTGCGGTTTCGGCGGGATTGAGCCCGGCCGCCGGTTCATCGAGCAGCAACAGGCGCGGCTTCGCCATCAGCGCCCGCACGAGCTCGATGCGCTTTTGTATTCCGTACGGCAGATTGCGCACGGTCGCGCGCTCGTAGCCGCCGAGGCCGGCGTCGGCGAGGGCGGCGCGAGCCTCCTCGCACCATCGGTTGCCGGGCATCAGGTTGACCGGCTGGAGCACGCCACGCCAGCCGATGTTGCGGCAATGCTGGCCGACCAACACGTTTTCGAGCGCGGTCAGGTGCGGCATCAATCTGATGTTCTGGAAATTGCGCGCGATGCCGTGGCGGATGCGGTGGCGCGACGGAGTCTTGGTGATGTCGATGCCGTCGATCAGGATGCGACCGGCATCGATCGGATACATGCCGGTAATCAGGTTGAAGACCGTCGTCTTGCCGGCGCCGTTCGGTCCGATCAGGGCGGTGCGAGAGCCGCGGGGGACGGAAAAACTCAAATCCTCCACGACCCGCAGCCCGCCAAAGTGCTTCGCGATGTTATCGAGGGTCAGGATCGGCTCGCGGGCGGTCACGCGCTCTGCTCCTTGCGCCCCGCCATGGGATCGCGGGCAAACCCCAACAGCCGACGCAATTCGCCGCGATCAACGACACCCTGCGGCCGCACCGCCATCACCACGATGACGATCGCCGCGAACAGCACATAGCGCCATTGCGCGCTGCCGCGCAGCACTTCGGGAAGGAGCGTAAAGGCAGCGGCGCCGAGCAATGGTCCCAAGATGCTTTGGGTGCCGCCGAACAGGACGAAGAGCACGATCGATATGCTGAGCGACACACCGAAATATTGCGCCTCGATGTAATTGAAGTGATGGGCGTAAAGTCCGCCGCCGATGCCGGCGAGCATCGCGCCCATCGCGAACGCCGCCACCTGGAAGGCGCGGACATTGAGACCCATCAGGTCGGCGACGCGCTCGTCATCGTGGACTGCGGTAATGGCGATGCCGAACCGCGTCGCGAACAGCAGGCCGACGAACAGCATAACGCCGACGGCGAAAGCCGCAATCGCGCCAAATCCGATGAAGCTCGACACCGGATAGCCGGCGGCGCCGCCAACCACCTCGAGATTGAGGATCGCAGCGCGCACGATCTCACCGACTGCGAATGTCGCAAGCGCGAGATAGATGCCGCGCGTGCGCAGCACCGGAATGGCGACCGCAAGGGCGACCGCGCCAGCGGCGAGCGCGCCGAGCGGAATGGCTGCGAGCGGGGGAATCGCGGAATTGTTGCTCAGGTAGGCCGAAACATATCCACCGATCGCCGCAAATCCCGCAACACCGAGATTGAGTTGCCCGGCCGCGAGCGGCAGGAACGCGGCATAGGCGTAGACCGTGTTGATGGCAAGGAGCACGAGGATGCCCTCGACATAGCCGCTCATGCCCGCGCTCCGGTCTCGGCGGCACCGAACAATCCCGTCGGTCGCACGATCAGAATGAACAGCAGAAGCCCGTAGACCGAGATGTCGACGAAATCGGCGCCGAACGCGTTGATCGACAGTACTTCCGCAAGCCCGATGATGAGGCCGCCTGCGATCGCGCCCCAGACGTTGCCCATCCCGCCCACCACCATGGCGGAGATGCCCTTGAGACCGAGCACTTCGCCCATGAACGGCTGCACCTGCCGGTAGTTGAGCGCGAACAGGATGCCGCCCAGCGCCGCAAACACGCCGCTGACCGCAAAGACGAGCGGAACGATGCGGCGGATGTCGACGCCCAGGAGCAGCGCCGTGTCGGAGTCCTCCGCAATGGTACGAAGCCCGCGCCCAATGCGCGTCTTCGCCAGCACGAGCGACAAGGCAAACACCAGCCCGATTGCGCACAGAAGTCCGGCAAGCTGGGGCAAGCTGACGACAAGGTGACCAATCTGCCAATCGGGCGCGGCAAACAGGCGCGGCATGGTTTGCAATTCCGAGCCCCAATAGGCCACGGCAAGGTTTTCAAACAGGATGAGGAATGCCATCGAGGACACGAGCGGCACGAATTCACCTGCCGTTCGCATCCAGCGCCAAGTGAAAAGCTCGACAACGAGCGACGCCGCGGCGCCCACGATGATCGCGGCCCCCGCCGCAAGCGGCCATGGCAGTCCATTATGCACCAGGGCCCAGGTCACCATGCCGCCGATCATGAAGAGACCCGGGACGCTGAAATTGAGAAACCGCAGAACCCCGATGCTGAGAGTCAAAGCGACGGCGACCATCGCGTAGATGGCGCCGAGCATCACTCCGTTGACGATCTGCTGAGCGAGAATGGCTAGCCCCTCAGTCCGAGTAGATCACGTGTTTGACAACAGGCAACGCTTTGCCGGTCGAAGGTTGCCACACCGTCACAGGCTCGCAAGGGCAATTTGCAGGCCACCCTCCCCTGGAGGGGGAGGGTCGGACCGCCGGAGGCGGTCCGGGGTGGGGTGGCAGCGGTGCAATTTTTGCAGCGCCGCAGTTGTTGCACTGCTGTCACCCCCTCCCGCTCTCACCCAAGCTCCCCGCACGCGGGGAGCTTGGGTGAGAGCGACCTCCCCCCTCCAGGGGGAGGTGAACCCGGTCACGCGGACGCATCGAGAGCGGCGGCGGGCTCGCTCTCGACCGCGCTCACGTAATGCATCGCCTTCCGCGAGCCATTCACAAGCGAACTCGCGGCGGCGCTCAATGCCAGGAACGTCCGCGCATCGAGCACGCCGAAGAACAGGTCGTTGATGGTGCGGATTTCCGCAGCGAGCCGATCGAATTTGAGGCGGCCGGCTGGAGCGAGGCTCAGCAGAACACCGCGACGATCTTGCGGATTGGGGCGCTTGAGCAGCAATCCGAGCCGCGCCATCTTCCCGGTTTCCGAGGCGATGAATGCGCTTGACACGTGCAGCGCCTGCGCGACCGCGCCGACGCTGACGCCGCTGTCACCCTGGAGATGGGCAACCGCGGCAAGTACGCTGTATTGCGGCCCGCTGATCCCGATCCGCTGACCCAGATGGCTGCGGACCATTTCCATGCGGGTCGCGACGGTGAGCAGGTCGTTCACGAGCGTGCGAAAGCGGTGATCGGTGCCGCGCTCCAGAAGCGCGGGACAGGAGGCGGTCAGGGGAGGCCCCCACCCGACTCGTCCGCCGTCGCGAACTGCGTCTGCCCGGGATTTCCTCGTCCGCGTCGCCGCCCGCGCGGTCCGCAGCTTAGAGATTGACATATCCGGTGTCGCCGAGCAGCGAGGATTCGACCGGAATATGCAAGCTGTCGTGCACGGCGTTGTAGAACTTCCAGAACCCGACCACGCAGGCGAGTTCTACGATCTGCGGCGGCGTCAGGTGCTTCTTGAGGCGTGCCAGCAGTTCGTCGGGCACCGAGGTCGGGTCTTCGGAGGCGGCGCGAACGTAGTCGAAGCAGGCGCGCTCCATCTCGTCCTTGGGCTGGTAGTCGCCGGTGATGATGTCCTGCAACTCCTGTTCGCCGAGGCCCCAGCCTTCGAAGCCGAGTTCCTGCGGCTTCTTCAGCATCGCGCAGCTGTGCGCCGTGCAATAGGCGCAGCCGTTGGTCGAGCAGGCGACGGCCGCAAGCTTGCGCTTGAGCAACTGATCAAGCGTCGAGGATGGATCGCGCATGACATTGCTGTTGAGCTTCCACAGCGTTTCCGCGATCTCCGGACGATAGGCATAAAGCTTGAGCGCATTCGGCAAAAAGCCCATTCGCTTCTTGTAGGGCTCGACCACCGGCTTCAGGCGCGGATCGAAGTTTTCCTCGCGGACATACGGAATGAACGGTTCGGCTTCGACCAGAACTTTCGGCTTGGGAGGGGTGACGGCGTCCATGATCGCTCCTTGCGATGATTGTCAGAGATAATCTGTAAGCTTCACCGTGCCCCAGTTGCGGGGCCAGGCACGTTCGAAATCGGCGGCGTCGTGGCGCGACTTGATGGTGGCGTCGATGCCCATCTTGCCGACGATCCGCCAGGGGTTTTGCCCTTCCAGCGGCCGCGCCGAAGGATCGTACGGCGAACCGCGCGTGTTGGGCACGATGATGATGTCGCGCGCCGGATCGCATCGTGTCGCGATCGCATGATAGACGTCGCCGGGATCGTCGAGGTTGGTGTCGGGCGACACCGCCACCACGAGCTTGGTGTTGAGCCAAGGCGCGCCCATGGCGAGCATCAGCGCGTCGTTGACCATGCCGTCGCGCGGATAGGCAAACTGTAGGATGCAGGAGAGCGCCGCGCCCCACGTCGGAAAGCGCACGTCCTTCACGTCGAGGCCGATCTCGCTCAGTCGATTGTAGAGGACCGCCTCGTGGCAGAGCCGCGGCAGCGGCTGATGGTCGGTCTCCGGCGTGGTCTGGTGATTGCGATAGATCGGGCGATCGCCGCGCATGGTGATGGCGGTGACTTCGACCTCGGGCAAGTTCTCGAAGTGCGGCAGGTGGTACATGGTGGGCGAGGTCACGTCGCCCACCTTGAAGCGGCCGTTCAGGTTGATGCGCGCTTCGACCACGATCTCGGCTTCGGCCGGCACGTTGATGTCGAGCGTCTCGCAGCGGACCATGTCTACGTCGCGGTCCATGATGGTGCCGACCATCTCCATCTCGCCCCACGCGTCCATGTGCAGGCCGGAGAAGTTCGCCATGATCTCGTAGGCCGGCGGCACCCCGAACACGAACGCGATCGGCATGGTGTCCATGCCGAGATCGAGATATTTGCGCATGATGACGTGCGAATGCGGCGTCACGAAACTGATCAAGCCGCGCCGCGGTCCGACGGCATGCGTGCCGGCATGACAGGAATTGTAGAAGCCGGTCTCAGGATCACGGATGATGTTCATCGCCGTGATGTAAGGCGCCGCGTCCTTGGCCTTGTGGAAGGGAATCGGCAGCTCGGTCCAGTCGGCCTCATTGTGGAGCTTGATGACCTCTTTCACCGGGCCGGTCTTGACGACTTTCAGTCCGCGGGGCGGCTGGCGCAGCCGGTACGCAAGGGAGCGCAAATAGTTTTCCGGCGTCGTCCCGAGCGCGCGCGCCTGCGAGCGGCGGTTCTTCACCAGGATGTCGCACAGCCGGAATCCCGGCTTCTCGATGATGTTCTCGAACAGGATCGGCTGGTCGCTTTGCGCCGAGAGCGCGCCGATGTCGTCCATGTGCACCGGCTTGGTGATACGGGTGACGATGTCGGCGTTGGTGGCGAGATAGCCGCGCAACGAGGCGTCGACAGCTCTCCCAGCGGGAGGCGGCAGATGGCTGACTGCAAGCGCCATGCTTTGACGGTCCAGGAACGACGGTCCAGAATATGTGAAATAAAATTAGTTAAGTAAATTACACAAGTCAACAGGGCCGTCGGGCCGGCAACTCGCAGCCCGTCAGCCGAAGCGCAGCATGGCGGTGCGAATCTTTTCCATGAAGGCCGTGCGTTGCGCCTCGGTCGCGACGTTCATGTGATAGAGGGCGTAATAATTCACGCGCGCACGGCCGCCCGTGAACCAACGCAGATAGCGTTTCACCATCTTGCGCGGCGGATCGGCCATGCCGAGGGCCATCCACCGTGGCCGCCCGTAGGTGACGATGCCGGCGATGTGCTTCAAGTTTCCGAGCATGGGCTTGACGTGCGCCGGTTCGGAAATATCAAACGCCACGCCCGGCATGATCAGGCGGTCGAGGAACCCCTTGAGCATCGCCGGCATGCCGAAGCACCAGGTGGGAAACTGCACCACGAGCGCTTCCGCGGTGGTGAGGCGCCGAATGTAATCTTCCAAACCCACCTGGTTCCGGCTTGTGTCGTGGTAATGCCGGCGCGCATCCTCCGACAGCACGGGATCGAAACGCTCGGCATAAAGGTCGAGGAGATCGACGTCATGGCCGCCGGCCCGCAGACCGTCGAGCGCCTTCGCCCTGATCGCCGCGTGAAAGCTCTCCGGCAGGGGATGGCAGTAGAGGTAGAGCACTCGCATTTTCTGAACCGATCTCCATCGCAGTTTTGAGCAGAAAAGTGTCGAAATGGCTGGAACTTATGGGCCGGTTTGTCGATTACAACACACTGCCGGCAGTTTGAGCCAAGCGAAACGCCGTGCATACCGTCAACCCATGTGGTCAATTCAGTTCGATGAAGTCCCGGAACACCGGTGATGGACAGGTCCAGTCAAAAACTCGATGGGCAAACCAGGCTCGCAATCGCGCGTCATTTGCGCGCGATCAACGAGGCCGCGGGCTCACAAGACATTCCGGCCGAATTGCTCGAAATCCTGCGGCTGCTTGATGACGGCGGGGAAAATGCTGCGTCGCAACCGACAACGAAAGCAGGTAGCGGGGACAGCCCACGCGCCGGCACGGATGAAACCGCTGGCCGCGGTCCGCGACGCGGACCGGACCCGAGCGAATAGAGGATCGCGAGCGCGGGGGCTCTCACGTTTGGCAGGCGCGATGATCGTCGGGGTCGGCAAAGCCTGCCGTGTCCCTCAACCTCGCCGGTATTGCGCATTATGATGTGACGCACGCCTCGCTGGGCATCCGCTATGCCTTCGCGGACGGCGCAAACAAGGGCTCTGCGGGCGTCCAAGACGGGCGTCCAAACCGCCTGACAGACCCGCTCGGGAGAACCTTCATGTGGCCAAGTTCATCGCCGTCGTCCGTCGTCAACGGGGCGGCCGGCATGATCATCGCGGCCATTCTGGTCATGGGACTCTATGTGGGGCGCGACCTCCTCATTCCATTGGCGCTCGCGGGCCTTATAAGCTTCGTGCTTTCCCCTTTGGTCCGACGGCTCGTTGACTGGCACATTCCCCATGGCGCATCGGTCGCGCTCGTTCTCGCCATTCTGATCGGGCTTCTCGTTGGCGGCGGCACCATTGCCGGGCGCGAGGTGACGCAACTTCTGGAGGACTTGCCAAAACACGAAACGAACCTGCGCGATAAGGCCCGCTTCATCCACGATGAGTTCGGAGGCTCCGGCGTTTGGCAGCGGGCGGCCGAAACAATCCGCAGCATCGAGGCTGAGGTCCGCGACCCGAAGTCCGGCAACGAGCCGCTCAAGATCGAGGTCGCGTCGAACGCGAACTCGCCGCTGCTCACGTTCTTCGAATACACGCGCTCATCCGTCCCCTCGCTCGTCACCGGCGCACTCGCGCTGCTTCTCACGCTTTTCATCCTGCTTCAGTACCAAGACCTGCGCGATCGCATGTTGCGCCTGATGGGGCCCGCCGAAATCGGCCGCTCCACTCAGGCTCTCAACGAGGCAGGCGAGGATCTCGCTCATTATCTCCTTCTGCAATCCGGGCTGAATGCCGGATTCGGCCTGTTCGTGGGCGTCGCCCTCTGGATCATCGGCATACCGAGTGCACCGCTGTGGGGAGCGATCGCGGCGCTCATGCGGTTCGTGCCTTACATCGGGTCCTTTCTCGCCGCGGCCTTTCCAATAGGCATCGCCGCGATGATCAGTTCGGGCTGGTGGATGGTGGCGGAGACGGCCGCCGTCTTCGTCATCGGCGAGCCGATCGTGGGCGAACTGGTCGAGCCCCTGCTGTTCGGAACCCAGACGCGGCTGTCGCCGCTTGCGGTCTTGCTTGGGGCGGCGTTCTGGACACTGTTGTGGGGGCCGGTCGGACTCGTGCTGGCGGTGCCATTGACCCTGGCGATTGTCGTGATGGGGCAGCACATCCCGCATCTCGATTTCCTGCGGGTGCTGCTCGGCAACGAACCGGCGCTGGAGCCGTGGGAGCAACTCTATCATCACCTTCTCGCCGGCCGCCCGAGCGAGGCTGCCAAGGATGCCGACCGGTGGATCGATGAACATACCTACAGGACCTATCTTGACGACGTGGTGACTCCGGCGCTTGCGCTCGCATCGGAAGATCACAAGCGCGGCGTTCTCGGCCGCGAGCAAATGGATGAGTTGAACGACGCGCTTGGCGAATACGTCGATCTCGTGAAGGAAAGCCTCGAGGTCACCGGGGAGCAAGAAGCCGCGAGCGCGAACGGTACCGGTCGTCAGGGCAACGCGATCGTTATCGGGGGACGCGGAAATCTCGATGTCACGGCTGCAGCATTGATTGCCGAAGCGATCCGTTTCGAGGTGAAAATTCCGGTGCTGTGTCCATCGTCGAGCGGTTTGACCGGCATCAGTTCGGTCGCCAAGGAACGCCCCGACGTCGTCGCGCTTGTCTCGGTGGGAGCCGTAACATCGGCGCAGCTCGAACTGCTGCTACGGCGGCTGCGGCGCACATTCCCGCGGTCGCCGATCGTCGTCTGGCATCAAGACCAACGCAACGAAGCGGCCGACAGGCATCAGAGCGATAGCCTGCGCTATGCTGCTTCAGCCTCGGCGGTCGTCGATCTCGTCGGCAGAATGACCGGCGAACGCACCCGCGCTCCCGCGCCGGTGCAGCTCGAAACGGCGTCCGGGGCGTGAGTCCGGAACGCACCCGTTAAGAGGACTGGCTTGGCGTTATCGCGAAGTCGATTGGCGCGCGAGCAACCAGCCCAGCAATGCGGCACCGCTGAGCACGACGACGAGGTTGGTGCGGCTGCCGCGGCGGATCACCTCCGCCGCACGACCGATCGTCTCGTTCGTTGCGCCTTGCGCGGTCGCGCGCACTCCGCCGATCAACTCGTCAAACATCGGATGACCGAGCGACGGGTACCTCAAGATCTTGGACAGCAGGAACGACATCGGTTCGACGAGGTCGCCGGCCGACGCGACGGGCAACGGCGACAGCGCCGCCGACTCGGCGGGGGAAATTTCCGGATAGGCTCGTGCGGCGTCCAATGTTGCTGCCCGCGCAAGCGCATCGGCGTCCGGCACTGATCGCGGTGGGGAAATCGGGGCGCGCGCGCCGCTCGATGCGAGCGATCTACTCTTCACGGCGGCGGCGGTCGCGAGGGCCGCGGTTGCAATGACGAGCACGGCCGCCACGACGCCGAGGCCGGCAAACGGACCATAGGTTTCTGCAGTAAAGCGATAGAGGGCGATGAGCCCGACGATCGCTGCCAGGGCGCCGGTGAAGGCTGCCAGTGCTCCCAGGACCGCGATCGCCGCGGCTTCCTGCGCGACGTGCTTGACGTGATCGGTCGCGAGCTCGACCCGCTGCTCAACGTTGAGCTTGATGGCCCCGATCCGCGCCGGCAGATCAAGGCCGAAGAGTTTGAGGAGACGAAAGAGGATCAACGCCGCCGTCCCACCAGGCCGATCAGCACGCCGACAAGCAGTGCGCCTGCCATTGCACCGAGGGGATTGCGACGCGCCATGTTCTCGAGTTCCGAGGCCACGGTTTTTGCCTGCTGCGAAGCGGACGCGGCCATGTCGGCGCCGCGATCGGCCAAGTCGCTCGCAACGTCACTGACCTGGCTCGCGATATTCGCCGACACCTCCCGCGCGGACCGGGCGGCTTCACCGCCTGCCTGTGCCATGAACTTTGCCAGGGTGTCCTTGAGACTGTTGAGGTCGGCGCGCAAAGCCTGCATATCCGAGTTCGCGGAATTCATCGCTTCGCTCGCAGCGGAGCTGATGGCGTCCTTTCCCCGCGAGATGGAATCGGAAACGGAAGAACTCGCGCCGCTCGGTCCGCCCCGCGATTCTTTGGTTTGGCCGCTCGCGGCCATGAAAGGCTGAGATTCAGAACGCGACGATTCAGAACGCGAGCCTGTCGTTTCCATGTCACATTTCCTCCATTGCCGCTGCGTCATCGAAGTATAAACGACTGAGTGTAGATAGGGCCGGCCGGTGAGGTCGGCCCCATCGGTACGCAGCACGCTATACTAGTGCCAAAATAGCGCTATCAGGATGATAATGGGAATCGGAACGCCCAAGAGCCACAATAGTACGCCTTTGCCAAAGCCCATTGGTCTCCTCCATCGGGTAGGTCCGGCTCGCCGCGAGCGAGCCGTCTCTCATCGACCTCACCAACTTGCGATCATGTTGATCGGTTCCGTTCGCGGAACATGAAGGACACTTAAATTGCAGTCGAAACGAAGCGAGCCAGGACTATCGTCATTGGCTATTGCTATCCAGACAGACGGAACGAACGACGGCAGCTGTGACGACTAAGTCTAGATCTCTCATGCCTCGCGCGATCGATCCTTTGGAACCAGATCCGCGCCAGCAGTGTTGTGCTGTTGGGCTGAACGCGTCGCGGGCATTAGCCAAAAAGTGGGGCGTTCACCCTCTCCCTACGGACCCCCTAACAACGCAGGATTCATCATGGTTGATCGGTTGTCCGATCCCGCTTTCGAAGCGCGGAGACTCACGTCGGCGCGCGGATGGTATGTTCGTGTCGTTTGGCCGCACGGCGGATGCGAGCATATTCCGGGTTTCACGTGTGAGCGCGAGGCTGTGCGCTGGATCGAGCAAAGAGCACAGGCGTGGCTTTCCGAGCGAAACACATTGGCTACGCGTTATACTGCCACGTTCAAGTCGGCAGGGTTCAAGTCAGGTCGGGCTCGGCGCGAGGCATGGCAAAGCGCATTGAAGACTATGCCCTGATCGGCGACTGCGAGACCGCCGCTCTCGTCGGGCGGGACGGCTCAATCGATTGGCTATGTTGGCCGCGCTTCAATTCCGGCGCCGTGTTTGCGTCCTTGCTCGGCACGCCCGACAATGGCCATTGGATCATTGCTCCCACCGACGCCGATGCGCGGGTGACGCGACGCTATCGCGGCAATACCCTCATCCTGGAAACGGAATTCGAGACGCGCGACGGGGCGGCGACCCTCATCGATTTCATGCCCCTGCGCTTTCAGGAGGCAGCAGCGCGCGAGACCAGCCAGCTCGTTAGAATCGTGCGCGGCCGGCGCGGCGCTGTCGAAATGGCAACCGAATTCACGCTGCGCTTCGATTACGGTGCGATTGTTCCGTGGATCACTCGCCAGGGTGCCGACGATCTTGTGGCCATCGCCGGCCCGGATATGGTCGTGTTTCGATCCGCCGTTCCAATCGAGGCCGAAGGCTATCGGCATCGCGGCAAATTCACGGTCGAAGCGGGCGCCGATGTTATCTTCTCCATGGGGTACGGGCCTTCGTATCAGCCGCCGCCTGAACGTATTGATGCCCTCGCTGCACTAAAGGCGACCGAAGAGTCCTGGGAGGAATGGTCAAGCAGCTGCCGCGATTTCGGCATGCATTCCGACAAGGTGAAGCGCTCCGTAATAACCCTCAAGGCCCTGACCTATCGACCTACCGGTGGCATGGTGGCCGCACCAACCACGTCCCTGCCGGAGACGCTCGGCGGGTTTCGCAACTGGGACTACCGCTATTGCTGGCTACGGGACGCGACGTTCACACTGCTCTCCTTGATGACGTCGGAGTTTTATCAGGAAGCCGCCGCGTGGCGGAGCTGGCTGCGGCGCGCGGTTGCTGGCGATCCGGCGCAGGTCCAAATCATGTATGGAATCGCCGGCGAACGGCGGCTCGATGAGCTCGAAGTGCCCTGGTTGGAGGGCTACGAAGGGTCGAAGCCGGTTCGCGTCGGCAATGCCGCGGCCGGGCAGCTTCAAATCGATATCTACGGCGAGGTGCTCGACGCGCTGTATCAGGCGAACGCTTCGGGTCTTACGAGCAGCAGTTCGGATTGGGACCTGCAGTGCGCGCTCGTGGAGCACCTTGAGACCATCTGGCATCGGCCCGACGAAGGCATCTGGGAAGTGCGCGGCGGCGCGCGGCACTTCACCTATTCGAAAGTGATGGCGTGGGTGGCATTCGACCGCGCCATCAAGAGCATCGAGAAGTGGGACTTGCCCGGACCGATCGAGCGCTGGCGCGCTGTTCGTGACCAGATTCATGACGACGTCTGTCGCAACGGGTTCGACGCCGAGCGAGGCGCATTCGTCCAAAGCTATGGCTCGGACCACCTCGATGCGAGCGCGCTGCTGATCCCGCTCGTCGGTTTCCTCCCACCGACCGATCCACGGGTACTGTCGACCATCGATGCGATCCAGCGCGACCTCATGGAAGATGGCTTGGTCCTGCGCTACCGGCCGGAGGAAGCCGACGATGGCTTGCAGACGCAGGAGGGCGCGTTCCTCGCCTGCAGCTTCTGGCTCGTCGACAATCTCGTCATGGTGGGGCGTTACGACGAAGCGAACGAAATGTTCGAGCGGCTGTTGTCATTGTGCAATGACGTCGGGTTACTTGCCGAGGAGTATGATCCTCGCGCGCGGCGCATGGTGGGCAACTTTCCCCAGGCGTTCTCCCACATCGCACTCGTCAACTCTGCGAGCAATCTTTTCCACTGGTCTCACCGTGAAAAGCCAATGGCACGCCGCTCTGCGACGCATCCCCCCGGCGAAGTCAAGATTTTGATTTCAGACGATGCGCTGATCCGGCAAGAGTAGAGCGTACTCCAATTCAATCGAATCGTTTCTCGTGAATTGCCACTGCGGTCGCGTGGACGTATTGGCGGCGACTACGTTTTTACGCTTTGTGCAGTGCAAATAAATATTATGGGGTTTAAATCGGGCCCGAAACCGGGGGAACGAATCGAAAGGGTGCGGCGTTTTTCCGACACTGTGTTGTTCGTGCGAGGACAGAGAACCTCGCTAACGTGAAAATGGAGAGATAACGATGTGGAATAAATTTGCGCTTGCTGCCGCGGTTGCGGCGACCGTGACCGGCGCGGCTTACGCGCAACAGCCCAGAACCAATCCTCCCGCAGCGACGACGGGTGTCGCGACAACAGCACCGGCTGAAGCGCTGAGCGCCATCCCTCCGCGCGCGATGACCGTCGCGAACTGGTACAAGCAGGATGTCTACGATCCGTCCGACAACAAGATCGGCGAAATCTATGACGTGCTCGTCGGCCAGGACGGCAAGATCGAAGCGTTTATCGTCTCCGTCGGCGGCTTCCTCGGAATGGGCGAGAAAGATGTAGCGGTCCCGTTCAACGCCATTCACTCGGTCCAGAAGAATGGCAAGTGGTACATGACCATGAACGCCACCAAGGACACCCTGAAGAGCGCCCATGGCTATCGGTTCGACAAGGACAAGGCGACGTGGGTTCCGGCGTAACAGCGTAAGCACGTTCAAATAACAAACGCTGCATGTCTGCCGTTTCTGCCCTGCCGTCATGTGCGGCAGGGCGTTTTTGTTTGAGCGGAGTGTTCCGACGTGTGTCCGACCAGCCTGGCCTTCGCTGCGGGTCAGATGGAGTGGCGCTCGCGCGTGCTTCGATCGTTTGGCCGTCCTGCGCGCTGTCGCAATCCGGCAATCATCGCGCGCAATCCGCCGTCAGGTGATGACGTGCGGCCGGCCTGCTCGCGGATGCATTCGTGAATGTACGCGAGTTTTGCGATCACCGTAGGGCTGAGCACGAACGGGTAGAGGTCCGCCATGCCCATGCTGCGGTTGATCGAATTGACCGCGAATGTCAGCGGCAGCCAGCCGTCGATGATGCGGTCCATATCGACGTCGAGGGGATCGAAATCTATTTTTGCGGCAAGGCCCTTCGACAATTTTGGCCTCACAGCCAAGCCGAAGGCATTCGCGGTCTCCAAAGTATCGACCATATGGAAATAGTGCGCCCAGGTCTCGGCGAAGTCTTCCCAGGGATGTGACGAGGCATAGGCCGAGACGAAATACTCCGGCCAGTTTGGCGGCGCACCATTCGCATAATACGCTTGCAGCGTCCCAACATAGTCGGCGCGATCGTCGCCGAACATCTCGCGGCAGCGTTCAAGCCGCGGAGAATTAGCGATCAGCCGCCCCCAATAATAATGCGCGATTTCGTGGCGAAAGTGACCGAGCAGCGTGCGATAGGCCTCATCCATCTGGTGCCGATGCCGCTCGCGTTCGGCGTCATCCGCCTCGGCAAGATTGATGGTGATGAGCCCGTTGTCGTGCCCAGTCATGACCGACCCGGTGATGGCCGGAGCAGCCTCCAGGAAATCGAACGCCAAACCGTTCGGATCGTCGGCACGCGAAGCAAGCGGAAGCCGCAGTTTGATGAGCGTGTAGAACAAGCGATGCTTCGCCGCTTCGATGAGACGCCAGCGCCTCAGATTGTCCGGCGCCGAAAGGTTGGGAATGACGCGGTTGTGCCGGCAGGCAACGCAGAAGGGCTGCGGATCGTCGGAGGGGATCAGCCAGTTGCAGACGTCGTGAGCCGTGTTGCCGCAAAAGCGATAGTGGCCGGCGCTCGCCGCGAGGGCGATCCACTTATCACCGTCTTGCTTGATCGCCGTGACGGTCTGGCGCTTGGGCAGATAGCCGAGTTGGGCCCCGCAGCTTTCGCACCGGGTGTTCTCGAAAAAAAGCGGCTGCCCGCAATTCTGGCACTCGAAAAGTTTCATGACGTTTCTGCCGCAAAACGGCGATTGATGGCCCGAAAGAACGATCGATCGGTTACGAAAGTTGCGGGCCTTAGAACAAAAATTAAGTCACGTATCCGTTCGTGTGTGACGAAACCCCGCGTGGCATCCGCACGGGAGGCGCACCGGGGCGCGCGAGGCCGGCACATCGGTGACGGCCGCCCGCATGTGAGCCGCGCGATAGTAGGGGTGATAGCGCGCGGCGAGCTTCTCCATGTGCGCCATGTTGTCGCGCACGTAAGCTTCCGCCGTCGCGATCATCTCGGCCTTGATGGCGGCTTCGTCGATCCTGGTGAGAACGCGTTCGTCCATCACCACTTCGCCGTTGACCAGCACGGTTCGCACCGCGTCGGAATTGACCGCGTAGGCGAGCTGCTGAATCGGCCGGTACAGCGGAATGAAGCCGTAGTCCTCGCGATCGAGCAGGACAAGATCGGCTTTCCTGCCGACTTCGATCGCACCGATCTCATCGCCTAGTCCGGTGGAACGCGCCGAGCCCAAGGTTGCCATTTCGAACGCTTCCTCGGCGGTGACCCAGGTCTCGTAGTCCATGTCGCCGACGCGGTGGATCAGGGCGGCCACGCCGAGCGAGCGCAGCATGTCGGCGCGGTCGGACGTCGAGGTGCCGTCGGTGCCGAGCGCAACGTTGACCCCGGCCCGCTTGAGATCGCGCACCCGCGCTATGCCTGAGCCGAGCTTCAGGTTCGACAGCGGATTGTGGGTGATGGATGCGCCGCGTGCGCCGATCAGCTCGATCTCGCTGTCGGTCAGCCAGATCGCGTGATTGAGGGTGAAGTGCGGCGTGAGCACGCCGAGCGCTTCAAGGTGCTCGACGATGGGCCGGCCGTACATGAGCTGGCCCTGGACGGCCTGCAGCTTCGACTCTAGCGTGTGCGTGTGCACCGGCAGTCCGCGGGCGCGCGAAATGTCGGCCGTCGCCTGCAACAGTTCGTCAGTGCACCATTGCGGACCGACCGGTCCGAGAATGACGCGGATGCGGCCATCGGCAGCGTTGTGCCATTTGCCGGCGTGGCGCTCGAACAACGCGAGATGCTCGCGCCACGGCACGACGGGAAGCGTCGCGAGGTCGGCCCTGATCGCGGGGTCCATCAGTTCGTCGAGCCAAGGCAGCGATTCGAGAAACTGCCGGTCCGACATCGAGGTCGTGAGCGCCGCGCGCAATCCAAGATCGCGATAGGCGCCGGCGGCGCCGTCAAAAGCCGCCGTCTCCGACAGGCGGTTGATCAAATCGTCCTGCACCGTGGTGACGCCGGACCGCACCGACTCGATCGCCAGCAGCATGGTGCGCAGATAGTGCGTGCGCTCCGGCAATGGCTTGAGCGCGAACGGCGGATACTTGTGGAGGATCCAGACCTCGAGCGGCAGCGCGTCCCAGAAACCCTGGGCGAAGCTTTCATTGGAATGGGTGTGCGCGTTGATGAACCCCGGAATCACGATCCGCTTGCTGGCATCGATCACGCGCGGATGGCGCGCTGCCACGCTCTGTTGCGACAGAAGGTCGGAGCCAATCGCGGCGATCCGGTCGCCCTCGATGAGAATATCGGCGCGCTCAAGATGAGCGTGGTGGGCCCGCGGAATGACGTAGCCGTTTCGGATCAGGATGGGAGGATGGGCGGAGAAATCCGGTGTCATGAGGCTCTCAATGCTGTTGGCCCCGTGTTATGCGCAGAATTGGCGCGATATCAATGATTACCTCGTGCTCTCGCCCGCTGCGGATGTGGCGGCCGCGACGCTCCTCTGCGCACAAAGCATGATGGCCGGGACGAAGCCCGGCCATCACCGATCGATGGGGTCAGCGCGACCGTTGCGCCGTCACGTCACCGAGCCGACGATGCCTTCGAGCAGATAATTCGTCTGCCACAGGATGCCGTCGTAAAGGCCGAGCGTCTTTTCGATCACCACGTTGCCTTTGTTGTCCTTGAGCGGGCCGACAAAGATCGGTTTGCCGACCTTGAGTTCCGCGATCGCCGCTGCCACCGCTTTTCGCGCCGGCTCGCTGGCGCCGGCCCCGAACGCCGTGCTCTTCACCATATCCTTGTCGTAGCCGCCCTCGTTCACATTGGGGAGCTTCTGGCCCTTGCTGATCAGGTTCGCGTAGCTGGTGTAGACGGTGCCCCATTTGAGCTCCGCGCCGGTGATGAAGCCCTTGGGAGCGAGCACGCTCTGATCGGCATTGTGGCCGCAGGTTTTGACGCCGCGCGCCTCGGCACGTTCGACCACGACCTTCGGACTGTCGACGTGGCAGGCGATGACATCGCAACCGGCGTCGACCAGGGCGTTGGTCGATTCGGCCTCGCGCACCGGAAGCGCCCAGTCGCCGGTGATGATGAGGCGCACTTCCGCGGCGGGATTCACCTTCTTGACGCCGACCAGGAACGAATTGACGTTGCGCAGCACGAGCGCGATCGGCTTTGCGGCGATGAATCCGATCTTGTTGCTCTTGGTCGAGAGGCCCGCCGCGATGCCGTTCACGTAGTGGGCCTGATCGAGGTAGCAGAAATAGCCGCCGGCGTTGGCGGGATGCTTGCTCTTGTCCCACAACGAGGTGGGATGGCGGAATTCTACGTTGGGATATTTCTTCGCCATGTCGATCATGAACGGATCGAAATAGCCGAATGACGTCGGAAAGATCAGCGTCGCGCCGTCGAGCTTGATCATCAACTCCATCGACTTCGACACGGCGTCGGTCTCGGGGACATTCTCCTCTTCGATCACCTTGATGCCGGTGTCCTTGAGCGCTTTCGCGGCGACCGCATGGGCCTGGTTCCAGCCCCAATCGTCGCGCGGCCCCACATAGATGAAGCCCACGGTGGTGGCAGCGAGCGCCGGCACGGCGCCCGTCGCGACCAACGTTCCGGCCGCCGCGCCACCGAGAAGGCCGCGGCGGTTAAGCTCGAAATTTCGCATCTGTCTTCTCCTGTCGATAGCTTACGATTGTTCCGCCCGATCAGGGGCGGTTGCGGTCCCGGCAAATGCGGCCGATCCGTGCTCTTGCCATTCGGCGAGCCGGAGCGTCCGGAGGTCGAATTGATCGCGCGTGCGCGCATAGCCGTCGCCGCCAAGGCGGCCGATGGCATCCATCTTGCGCTGATCGACGTATTTGGTTTGCGGATCGACGGCGTCCTCGCGGACGAAAACGCCGAGGACCTTGCCGAGGACGATCTCGCGGGAACGCCCCACCTCGAGCGTGAGATAGCGTCGGCATTCGAGCGCCGCGGGCGCTTCGGCGAGGCGCGGGCAGCGCACGTGCGTGCCGGCAACCGGTGTGAGGCCCGCAAGCTTGATCTCGTCGGTGCCCGGCGGGAACGGGATGGCGCAGACGTTCATCGCCTGGAGCAGCGCATCGTCGACGATGTTGACCGTGAATTCTTCGGTCACGCGCACATTCCATGCGGTGTCCTTGAAGCTCATGTCGTCATTGTTCTCGACGCCGATGGCGACGATCGCCGGGTCTGCCGACAGGCAATTGAAGAAACTGAAGGGTGCCGCGTTCGCACGACCCTTGGCGTCGACAGTGGTGACGAAGGCGATCGGCCGGGGAATGACCGTACCGATCAGAAGCTTGTAGCAGTCGCGCGCGGAAAGCGTGGCGAGGTCGAAATGGCGATGGGTCATGCGCCGGCCTTCCGGCGGGGCGCAAGCGGAATGCCCGATTTCGCCAGGTCGACGTCCCCGGCGTAACGCGACAGGACCGCGCCGAGGTCGAGTTCGCCCGCACGCTCGCCGATCAGCGCGCGTTGCTCGACCGAACCGATGTGGTGGTCCATCAGGGCGGTGGCAGCTGCGGCGTCGCCGCGCCGCAGCGCGTCGATGATCTCGCGATGCTCGTTAACGGCGCATTCGGAGGAATGCGGCCGACCGTAGAGCGCGAGAATGAGCGAGCAGCGCGAGACGACTTCCGAGATATAGCGCACCAGGAGCCTGTTTCCGGACATCTCGGCGAGCTTGATGTGGAACTCGCCGGCGAGCCGGATCGCGACGCGCGGATCCGCGTGCGCCTTTGCCTCCTCCCGGATGTGACCTTCGAGATCGGCGCCGAACTGCGGCTTCCAGTGCGCAATGACCAGGCGAATGACTTCGCGCTCCAGCGCGCGGCGCACGTCGAAATCCTCCTTCGCCTCTTCCAGCGATGGGCGCGCAACCGTCGCCGTGCGCTTGCGGCCGGCTTCGATCAAACCTTCGTTTTGGAGACGCGCCAGCGTTGCCCGCGCGAGCGTCCGGCTCATGCCGAACTCGCGGCCGATGACGTCTTCGGGCAGGCGCGTGCCGGGCGGCAGCGCCTGCTCGATGATGGCGCGGCGCAGAGCCTGGTACGCCGTGTCGGCGCGGGAGGGCATCTTGCTCATGGATCAGGTCTCGGCGTTATGAAGTGCATACAAGATGCGCGAAAACAAGTATGCAAGATGCGGTAATTTTAGGCTGGCGCACGCCTTTTTAGTGGCACTTTTGCTCACGATTTAGCCACGCACGAGACTTCCTCACAGCAGAAATCGCCTGTATTTATCGAACATGATGCCGGCGTAGCGATGATATTTGCGCGGATGCGATACCCAGCTTAGACCGCAAATCATGTATACAAGATTGGCTCAAATCTAGTCCTGTTCAAATCTAGTCCTGGAGGTCGGGCCATGGATGCTGAGACCGTGGTGACATTGAAGCTCAATCAACAGCAGCTCGAGTTGATCGATCGAACGGTCGCGCGCGGCATTGCTCCTGATCGGGCCGCACTGGTGCGGCTCGCTCTGCGCGAGTACGCCGCCGCGCATGCCCCGATCGTCATCGCCGCGGGCACGGAGCGATGAGCGGCCGGCGCACGATTTCCGAATGGATCATGGCGCCGGGC
The DNA here is from genome assembly GCA_963807015.1 of uncultured Alphaproteobacteria bacterium. Taxonomy (GTDB): domain Bacteria; phylum Pseudomonadota; class Alphaproteobacteria; order Rhizobiales; family Xanthobacteraceae; genus JAJPKK01. The sequence goes on from CAWEAS010000002.1 coordinate 293,823, forward strand.
ACCGGCAAGGCGATCGAGCTTTTGCAGGGCCAGATCCTGCGGGTCGAGCAGGTCGAAGGCGGCCAGTGCGTCGATTTCAACTGCTTCAACCTGCACGACTACAAGGAATTCATGCATTGCGGCCGCACCCGCACGGTGCACGGCTTCAACCCGTCGCAAGGCACCTTCATGTGGTCGGCGCCGCCGCGCGAACGCGCCATGCTCTACATTCTCGCCGACACCTATGGCCGCAACGATGTGCTGTTTCCACGGTGCAGCGCCTATGTCTATGAAAGCGCCTACGGCTTCGACATCCACACCAACTGCCATGACATCCAGGCCGAAGCGCAGCGCGAATACGGCCTCACGCCCGACGACGTCCACGACAGCTTCAACCTCTTCATGTGCACCGAGGTCGCGCTCGACGGCCACGCCACCATGACGCGGCAGAACACCAAGCCGGGCGACCACGTCGACCTTCTGGCATTGATGGACGTGCTCGCGGTCCCCAACGTGTGCGGCGCCGATGTGATGCGCACCAGCAATTTCTCGCTCAAGCCCATCAAGCTCACGGTGTTCGAGGCGACGCCGGCCGATCTCGCCGCGGTGCCCAAGGTCCCGGTGCTCAAGAGCCAGCGGACGCCGAAGGATTTCCGCAATCCCACGATCAAGGCCGACCGCGCGCTGCGGCGCGATCCGGCGTATGCGCCGGAATTCACTAACGTGCCGATCGTCGTGAGCGACCTGCCGGTCGCCCTGACCGCCGAAGAGCTTGCGCTGTTGCGGAAAGTGAAGCTCGACATTTACGGCAATGACGATGCGGCAGCGTTGCGGGATATTCTGTTCTCGTGGTGGGAGGAGCGCTTTCTCACCTCGCATTCTGGGGCTCCCGCGATCGACGCTTGAGTCTCGATGGGGTGATCTAAAACCTCGCCGCTCACCGCAGCCGCGCCGCACCGATCGACGCCCCGCCGCCGACGCGAAACCGCGTTGCGCCGGCAAACGTCGTGCGCTATTCGTCCCGGTCCAGGGGCGTCGTTTCTCGGCGCGTTCGCCGAGCGGCGTGAGGTCGCAGCGTTTTGAATTGCGATCGGCGTCGCGGGTCGGTATCCGCTTGAAATCGCCAAAATTTGGATTCAGGTGTCGTTTGGAACCACAACGGAGGCTCCGATGAGATTGGTCGCCGCGTGCGTCGCAATTGTCCTCTCCACCCTCGCGGCACTTGCCGCCGAGAGCACGGAGACCGTGAAGTACGCGATCACGCGCAATGGCTACAACATCGGCACGCACACCATGGAGCTGCGCCGCAACGGCAAGGACGTCACGGTCAGGCAGCTGACTATGATCGAGGTGAAAATCATCATCGTTGTCTATCACTTCGAGCAGAAGGAAGAGGAGCATTGGGTCGACAACCGCCTGGTGTCGATGGATTCCGTCGTCGATGACAACGGAACGCCCCACAAGCTCGAAATTCGCCTGAAGGACAGCATGCTCGTCGTCACCGGTGACGGCAAGACCCGCCAGGTCAGTCCGACGATGATGCCGGCAACGTTGTGGAACGCGGCGATCGTGAAGCAGTCGAACGTGCTCAACGTGCGCGACGGCACCACGATGAAGGTCACCGTCACCGACATGGGAAGCGAGGACGTCACCGTTCGCGGCCGACCGATGAAGGCGCATCGTTACCAGATCAAGGGCCCCTTCACCCAGGACGCCTGGTATGACGACAAGGGCAACCTCGTCCAGGCGATGTTCGCCGGCTCGGATGGCTCCGACATTTACTGGCAAATGATCTAGGCATCCGCGCAGCTCGGCCCTGTTCACTTCGGCGCCGGGGATTGCGGCGCCAGGGATTGCGGCGACGGCGGCAACGAAATGATCTCGATGCCGATGCCGGGCAGATGCAGCGCCCGTTTAGCGCCGGCGATGGCGGCGTCCGCCATGGCGGCATGGCCTTCGGCGGTCGGGTGCAAGGCACCGCCATAAACGGCCGACAGCACGCCCCAGGTGGCGTCATGAATGTCGCTTGGCTCCATGGTCAGCGAAATTCCCTGCGGAAACGTCATGGCGGCGAAGTAGCTGTCGTTGGGCGTCCGTACCCAGCGGGCGCGCGGCGCATAGGCGCGGAAATCATTCACTGATAGATTGCAGACCATCGGGTCGTTCGCGCCCTCGACCGGGCTTGCGGTGAAGCTCTTGCCATCGGTGAGGAAGCACTCGCGATCGAACGGCGGATCGGTGTCGATGCGGGCGCAGAAGCCGTGGGCGGCGAACGCGGCCTGGTGTCCGTCGACGAAGGTCATGGCGTCGGATGGGCTGGCACACGACTCCTTGCCCGTGCAGGTCGCCAACGCTTTGAGGGCCGGGAGGAACGTGTTCTGCACGAACGCCGCGGTGTTGCGCATCCGCCCCGCGTCGGCACCGAAGGCGGGATGGACATCCATGCCGGCGCGGCCGCCCGGGCACGGACCGCCTTCCGGGTTGAGCGCGGGATTGCCGTAGGAGACGAACACCACGCGTTCGAGATCGTTTCCGACCAGCGGTTTGAGCGTTGCACGCAGGCGCGCGAAATCGGCGGGCAGCTTGCGCTCGAGCGTCGCCTGCGCGGTGGCAACGGGCGAGATCACGCCGAGGCGGCTGAACAGGTCGCGTTCACCGGTCGCCTCAATGATCACGTCGGCCACCAGGCCGGAAAAATTGATGTCGTTTGCGCCGACGGTGAGGAATACGAGATCGAGCGGGCGCGTTGCGCCGCCGCGCCGGGCGCGCTCGAGCAGGCTCGTCAGCTCGTTCAATTGGCCGGGCGTCGAACTCGGACATAAATTGGCGCCGCAGTAGAGCTCGCGGCTGCGCCGCCCGTTGAACAGCCCGTCACCGATTGTCGCGCCGGTGCAGGCAAGCGGCAGGAACGTCACGGCGGCATGCGGATTTTCGATCGCGAGTTCGAGCGCGGCCCGCAGTTGATAGCCGTAGAGCGAGCGATGGCAGGCGCCGTACAACCAGCGCGCCGAAAGTTTTGCCCAGGTATCGAGGCCGCTTCCCGGGCCGCCGGCACCGTCGCAAGAACGGTCGCCGTGAAAACCGACCCGGCTCGGCCGAAAATATTCGGAGCTGCCGGATCCGAGAAAGCGGCGGAAGCAGAAGCCGTCATCGGTGAGCGCGACCGGACGATCGGGATTGCCGTCGCCGGATGCAATCGAATCGCCGAGGCCCGCGATCAGAAGATCGCGAACCGCGATCTCGCCGCTGGCGCGCCGCAGCGGCAACCCGCTCACCGCGATGTCGGCGGCAACTTTGCTAGGCTTGCCGTAGCGCACGCGAAAGGTGACCGGCATCGCGCAATCGACGTCTTCGGCGAACGGCTTCGCATCGCTGTCTTCGAAGCTCCAGGTGCAGGTGGCTCCCGGCGGAACGATGCCGTTGAGCCGCGCGGTCACGCGATGATCCGCCGGATTGAGATAGCTTTCCTCGACACCGTCTCGCTGGCACGGCTCTGCGATCCGCCCGACCGCGTCGACGCACAGCCGCTCCACGACGTCGCGCGCCCAGCCGCGTCCGTCGGTCGCCATTTCGAGCGCCTGCTCGGTTTCAAGGACGGTGCGCCCGCGCGCTGCGTCCACGTGGCGGAGGAAATCATTTTCGCTGCGGAACAGGCGGAAGCGGTTGGCGACTTCCCAATCGACCGCGACGCCATCAGCGGGCTCGATTGCCGGCGGCGCGGGCGGCACCGGCAAGTCGGCTGTGTCCGTCGGCGGTGCTGCAGGTTCGGACGGCGCTGGCGCGGTCTGTGCGGGCGCGGCCTGCGCGGGTGCGGTCTGCGCTGGTGTGGCCTGCGCTGGCGCGGCCTGCGCGGGCGCGGATGGCGGCAGCGGAATGGGTGCCGGCGGACGTGGTATGGGCGCCGACGGCACCGGCTGAGCGCCGGCAGGCGCTGCTGCCCAAATCGCAACCAGTACCGCGGTCGCCGCAAATATCAGACGAGGCAAACTCAACATGACAATCGACTCAGCATGAGAAACAACTCAGCACCAGAAACATCGTGAGCAAACAACGTGCCGAAGACCTGGCCGCGCGGAGCCGCGTCGGAACAGCCGAGGCGGGCTTATGAGCCCGCCTCGTGGCCAGACAATGACATGCACGAGGGCCGCACTGCTACCCGGCGGTCGGATCGTGCGCCCATGCCATTCTAAATCCGGGGTGTGTCGTATATCTTAGGTCCCATGATCGAAACCCGGACCCTCACATGATCCGCCGGAAAATCAACGACCCCAAATTGCAGGATGCGGTCGCTCGGATCGTTGACGCCCTGCATCCTCGGGCGATCATTTTGTTCGGCAGCAGAGCCCGTGGCGAACATCACGCGGGCAGCGATTACGACCTTCTGGTCATCAGCGACGAGTTGCGCGACTACGACGAAGTGTATCGTCCGTTGGCTGGCCGCGGCCTGAATTGCGATGTCGTGCCCTGCACGGCGCAATCCTGGAAGGAGGCGAGCCGGGACGCCGGCGGGGTTTTGCGCGCTGCGCAAGACGACGGCGTTCTCGTCTATGGCGAACCCTAAGCGCGTTCAGGCTCTCTTGGCGCTGGCCGCGGAAGACCTTCAGGCCGCCCGCGCTCTTCTCACAATTTCAACTCGGTCCGCGCGCTATCACGTCCAGCAGAGCGCAGAAAAAGCTGTGAAGGCCCTTCTCGAGCATCGCGGCGTAAATCCCGGACGCGAACATCGGTTCGACCGATTGGCCGAAATGATCGCGGCGGATGACGCGTGGCGACCTCGCATTCAAAGCCTCGACAAGCTCTCGCCTGCCGCCACGACGCACCGTTACCCTACCGCCGAAGGCCGCATCATTTCAGCTCCATCGCGGGAATTCGTGGAAGACGAACTGCAAATGGTCACTCAATTCGTCAAAGACATCGAAGCAGCGGTCACCCCGCCGTCGCGCTAGCCGCGACCAGTCTCGCTCATCACGCCGGCACGAGCAGATAGGTCTGCTGGTCCGCGGGCAGGTCGCGCAGCGCGGCGCCGACGCGGTCGGCAGGGAAATCCGTCGCGAATTCCTTCGCATAGCGCCCGCGGCAGGTGATCTCGAGGCGATCGCCCGCGAACGGCCACGGATCGAGACTGTAGGTGCGATCGTCCACCTTCCGCAGCGTGATAGTCGTATCCTCTTCGGCGCTCATCGGCACGTGGACGTATTCCTGCACGCCGCGATCGTTCGCGTGGCGGAGATGGAAATAGAGCGACATGGTGTCGAAGAACTGCAGCTGCTTGTAGTTCTGGAAGAGGTGAGGGTCGGCGACCCAATCCCGCGTCGCCGGCCGTTCGCTCAAGGTCGACTTGAGGTGGGACTGGCGCGTGTTCTCGTTCGCCAGCATCGCGTCGATCATGGCGCGCTGCGTGTCCGCAACATCGATCGACGTCGTCGTCTGGGTCCGCGCGATGAATTTGCTGAAGCCGTAGCGACCGTTGTAGAGGCCGACCGTGTGCATGCTGGACAGCAGTCCGCAATACGGATTGTGCGCCTCGTTGAAATCAGGCGAGCCGCGGTTCGTCTTCACGAGATCGGGGATCGGTGTCTTCACCATAATGTACGGCAGCCGCGTATCGGGATCGATCGCGGGGTTGCGGTCGTAATTGTCCCAGCCGCGATCATGGTTCTCGACGACGTAGACGACCTCGGGAAACGGCGCCGGCAACTCGAAGCGGTCGTTGCCGAAGGCGCGGGCCATCTGGCCGCACATCGTGGTGTGCTCCAGCATGGTGTTGACGAAATGCGGTTCGCCTTGCGGCGCGGTCTGGCACATCATTGATGGACTTCCTCTTATTTCTTCAACCCGGCGGCACGGGCGGCCTCGCCCCATTTTGCGGTTTCACTGACCAGGAATCTGGCGAATTCGACAGGCCCGCCGGTCAGCACATCGAAGCCCTGCCGCCGCAGAGCGGTCTGGACCTCGTCCGATTTCAACGCTTCCGCGGTCGCCTTGGCAAGCTTGTCGACGATCTCGCGCGGTGTGCCGACCGGCGCCATCAGCCCGAACCAGATGCTGGTGTCGAAATCCGGCATGCCGGCTTCCGCCATGGTCGGCAGATCGGGCACGGCGATCGGCCGGTGGTCTGCGGCGGTCGCAAGGGCGACGAGCGCGTGGGACTCGACATGGGGGAGCACGGAAGAGGCCGGCGAAAACATCATCGCGGTGCGCCCGGCAATGAGATCGGTGACGGCCTGCGGGCTGCCCTGGTAGGGCACGTGCACGATCTTGATGCCGGCGCGGGTCGCGAACAACTCGGCGGCAAGATGCGGCGCGGTGCCGACGCCGGTCGAGGCATAGAGAATTTCGCCGGGCTTCGCCTTGCCGAGCGCGATCAGCTCCTTGACGCTTTTGACGCCGGTCGAGGGATGCACCACGAGGATCACGGGCACCCGCGTCGCGAGCGCGATCGGCACGAAATCGCGCACGATGTCGCTTGCCGGGTTGGCGGCGATCGCCTGGTTGGTGAGGTTGGCCGAAGAGCCGACGAAGAGCGTGTAGCCATCCTTCGGCAACCGCGCCGCGTATTCCGCAGCGAGGCTCGATCCCGCGCCGGGCTTGTTCTCGACCACGATCTGCTGGCCGAGAATCTGGCTCAACCGGTTGCCGACAACCCGCGCCGTGATGTCGGCGGCCGCGCCCGGGATGAAGCCGACCACGATGTGCACCGGCCGGCTCGGGTAATCCTCGGCGCGCGCCGGCGCTGTGAAGGCCATGAGCGCGGCGAGCGAGATGTGCGCCGCGAGTGACGCGAAGGTCGATCGGCACAACAGGTTCAACATGGGCCGTCCTCGCTTCGTCTTCTTCTTCGCGGCTGGTATTCGATCGGCGTCACTCGCGCCCCCGGGGCGTTCGCCACGATACGCAATCCGCCGGACTCACGCGACCACGCCGCGGCCAATGCGTCCGTTGGAGTGCACCCCTGAGATGAGACAGGAAACAGGGAAACTTTCCCTGAGAACAGGGAAAATAACAGGGACAGTCAAAAATCGGTCTTCGCCCCACGCATGGCTCGCCAATTCATGCCGTACGGCCCGAGAGCTAGCCGGAGCGAGCGCTGCGTTGAGGGCAGCGGAACAGCGAAAGGTGAGGGAAACTCGAAATTCGGGGCACAGACGCCGCTGTGGTGGGTCATGAGAATGATCTTTCCAATGATTGACATCGCTTGGATGATTATAATATAGGACTATTCCTATGAGTACAACCGATAAATTAGGTGCAGCCGCATTGCTCCATCCCCGCGGATTATGCGTGCTTTGACGTCATGCACGCGTTGGCTGCCTTTAAAAACTTATAATTCACCCCAAGCCGGACCACGTTGAAGTCCTCGGTGGCGGTTCTCGGCGGGGAAGCGGGCAGAATTGATGCTTGCGGATCGGAGGGATTCGAGATGGGGAACGTTATCGGGTGGCTGCTGGCAGCCTTCGTCTTCGCAGCCGGACTGATCGGGCCGCCAGCCGCGAGGCCCGCGGCTGCGGCCGAAAACGCGGGTGCTAACGTCAACGGGCGCAATGTGAAAACAGTATTCCATGCGGCTGGAATGTTCCGCATGCAGGGCGCCGGGCAATGGATTGAAGAAGGCGACAACGGCCGCAAATTTTCCTTTGAGGAGCAAAGCCGCGACAACTCGTCCGTGGTCCTCTTCGACGCCGGCCGCAACTTTCGCGTTCGGCTCGACCTGAAACAGCGGGAGATTTTGCTGGCGGTGGGGAATGGTCAGTTTTCCCCGTTGTACTCGATTGCGAGGGCAACGGCCGCCATCACCCCGCCTCGCACGGCGGAGCAAATATGTGCGGCTGCCATACAGGGCAAGGTGGCCTGGAACCGGGCTGGCGACAAAAATTGGGAGCCTGGCAACCTTCGATGGCTTTGCGAGAGCACGGCCCTCGTCGATGCGGCCATCGAGTGCTTTCGGCGCGAAATCCAGAGCAACGACGATTGGGACCGCGCGATCAGGACCTGCACTGAAGGGCGGCATGAGGTCGAGGTGCTCTACGTGGTACCGAAGGACAAGCAGGCAAGACCCGACATTGAAAAGGCGCTGGCGGCCATCATGGCGGTCACTCAGCGCCATTATTTTGTGGCGCTCGGTGTCACGTTCAAACTGAAAACACCTTTGGTGCAAGTCCTCCACATTGACGAACCGAGCGAGACCTTCAAGAAGGAGGGCACAATGCTCGAACGCTGCTCCAAGTTGGCAAAGAACGAGTTCAAGGCAGACTACATGTACAAGGAGAACGCCGTCATTTGTTTCTTCGAGGCCGACACCGCGTCGGCCGGAGGTGCCGGCAATCTCGTGGGACTGCCGATCTGGGTATGGGGGCCAGGGTATGAGCAGTTTCGCAAGGATCCCTCAGCCGATCTGTCGAAGATCTTTGTCCTCGGCGCCATATCGCACGAGATGGGGCACGCTTTTGGGCTGTTGCACACCGAAGATGCCCGGGCCTGTTTCAAAAAACACGGCGTCGATCTGGGAACGCTGCCCAAGCTGATCATGCAAGACAAGAATGACCCGCGTCACACCAGTGTCTATGACGTGCCGTTCCACGCCCAGGAAAAGCGCCTGCTGCTCGACCCGGACTACTTGCCGGACTGCCGCCCATTCATCGACAATCGTCCGCACGCGAGCTGGCACTTGCGCAACCCGCTGCCGTCGCGCAATGCCGGGGCACCGTCAGCCGCGACGCTCCCTGTCGTGGCTGCATTGCCCAGCGCGGCCAATCCGACCGCGACAGTAACCGGCCGCAATGTCAAAATGGTGCGTTTTGCCGCCGGGTCATTCCGCATGACCGGGATGAAGCTGTGGGTGGAGGAAGACGGCAAAGGCGCAACCAAATTCCGCTTTGCGGAGGAGGACCGCGACAACTCGTCGGTCGTTCTATTCGACCCCGGCCGCAACTATCGCATTCGAGTCGATCTGAAACAGCGCCAAATTCTGTTGGCGGTGGGGGCATCCCAATTCTCGCCCTTGTACCCCATCACCGACGCATCCTCGACCGAGGGCGGCAGCAGCACCGGGACGGCACCGTAGGTGACCGTCATGGGCCGGTGGCGGCATCGGGGCCTTGCCGGTCGCGCTGCTCGCCGGTTCGGGTCCGAGCCGTCGCCGATGAGCTAGCAATTCGGGGGTCACCTTATGTCGTCAGTGGCAACGGTGTTTTCACAATCATTCTTCCATGGCACGCGAGCCGATTTGAGAGCCGGAGACCTGATCGTCGTCGGCTATCAGTCCAATTTCACGGACGTTCAGCCGCTGTCTTGGGTTTATTTCGCGGCCACGCTGGATGCGGCGATCTGGGGCGCTGAGCTGGCCGTCGGCAACGAACGAGAGCGAATTTATGTCGTAGAGCCGACCGGGCCGATCATGGACGATCCAAACCTGACAGATAAAAAGTTTCCCGGCAATCCGACGCTTTCTTATCGTTCCCGCGATCCGCTGCGAGTCATTGCCGAAGTTACGAAATGGCAAGGGCACTCGCCTGAACGGCTGCAGCAAATGAAGGAGAATGTCGCCCGCGCGACTATGGAGGGTCCCAATATCATCGACTGATTGGTGGGGATCAGACCGTAACGCCTGCTTGAGCACACCACGCAGACATTGCCGAGCGCAGGGCTTCTGTCCACTTCTGGTCACAGCGGCTGTCGCAGCAATATCCACGGTCAGTCAGCTTGCCGCTCGAGAGCGGCCGCAAAGCGCGCGTTGCACCGAAATGGTGAGTTGGGCCAAGCGCAAACGTCGCGCCGCTCAGCGGGCGTTGGACAGAGCGCGTTGCTGCCATAGCGACAGCAGGCGCACACAATCATCGAGCCGAGAGTCCGCCGTACAGAGTCGGTCAGAACAACATCGCGCCACCGCGGCGAGTTGGTGAACTCCTTGAGTGCGGTGGCGAAACGGGTCCTGTGGGCCCTCTTCTCGTTCGATCCGACCCGCCGGCGCAGCGGGACGAGATCGTCGTTGACGACGGCAAAGTCGCTCACGTCCGTCCATGTCCAACGCCGATCGCGGTAGGTCATACGCAGGGTCAGGCCGTGTCTATCGAGCGCCAGTTCGGAAGCGCCCGGAACGATCATCACGGCAGCGGCGACCGTGCTCACCGAGAAAATTACGGCGCCGAACCAGCCGACGACGACGTGCCGGCTGCCGGGCTCGATGATCCAATCGATGGCGCCGACCGTGAACCCTGCTGAGACAGCCATAAACGTCAGCCATTTCAGCCTGGATACCGCGAGCCTCACCGGGCCGGGAAATTGCGCGAGGAGGGTGGAGACGCGGTCCATGCGGGTTCGGCGAGGTAACGGAACTCTGGTTGCAGAGAGCACGCAAGCTCTCAGCCGCGCGGCGCACCGGTGGCGGGATCGGGGCGCCGGCGGTCGCGCTGCTCGCCGGTGCGGTTCGAGCCGCCGCCGGTGAAGGTCAGCGATTGCTGGAAGCGAATGTTGTCGGCGGTCGCGTCCTTGCCCTTGGGGAGCGAGGTCGCTTCGAGCTGATAGAGGCGCTTGTTGTAATAGAAGAGGGCAACGAGCGATCGGCTGCGGTCAGCGCCGAGGATGCTGAGCTGGCGCCCGTAGACCTGGCTCACCCGGTGCGGAATATCGACTTTGATTTCGCCGCTCCGGCTCACCGCCTTGATGGCATGATCGATGATCGCGTTCTCCGCCAGGCTGCCGGCGGCGAAGTCGACGACCGTCATCTTGAACACGCTGTTGCCCTGCGCGACCGCGTAGACGTGCGCCGTCGGCGTGCTGCCGTCCGCGGCCTGGTAGGTCGTGGTCTCGACCTTCGGTTCGGCTGGAAAGGAGACGGTGAAGAAATCATCCGGATAGCTGTATTCCTTCCAGGTCTGCGCGGAGGCGGTGCCGCTCGCGATGAGCGCCGCAAGGAGAAAAGCCAACAAACGCATATCTATTCGCTCTCTCAATCACGTGAGGAAACCGCGCGAGTGTAGGCAATTCGCCTGCGCCTCAAAAGCAAAAAGCGCGCGGGCGGATCGGCGGCGTAGCCCGGATGGAGCGCAGCGAATCCGGGAGCAGACTTGCAGCATGCCCTACATGCTGAGAGGTTTGCCCCGGATGTCGCTTGCGCTCTATCCGGGCTACAGTGACATTCGTCCAGCGAGGCGCCGATGTTCGTCACCTTTTTCCATGAGCTGAAATCGGCCGGCGTCCCGGTGACGCTGCGCGAATATCTCGTGCTGATGGAGGCGATGGAGAAGGATGCTCGCCTCGCGCCGGGTCGAGGAGTTCTACTATCTCTCCCGCGCCGCGCTGGTGAAGGACGAACGCAACCTCGACAAGTTCGACCGCGTGTTCGGTCACGTGTTCAAGGGCCTCGAGCGCTTCTGAGCGAGCGATCGAAGCGGAAATTCCGGCCGAGTGGCTGAAGAAGCTCACCGAGAAATTCCTGACCGAGGAGGAGAAGAAGCAGATCGAGGCGATCGGCGGCTTCGACAAATTGATCGAGACGCTTGCGCGAGCGCCTGAAGGAGCAGAAGGGCCGCCACCAGGGCGGCAGCAAATGGATCGGCACCGGCGGCACCTCGCCGTTCGGCGCCAACGGCTACAATCCCGAGGGCGTGCGCATCGGCCAGGACAAGGGCCGCCATGGCAAGCGCGGTGAAGGTCTGGGACAAGCGCGAGTTCAAGAACCTCGACGGCGACGTCGAACTCGGCACCCGCAACATGAAGGTGGCGCTGCGGCGCCTGCGCAAGTTCGCCCGCACCGGCGCGCCGGAAGAGCTCGACCTCGACGGGCACCATCAAGCGACACCGCCAACAAGGGCTATCTCGACATCCACATGCGCCCGGAGCGGCACAACACCGTGAAGGTGCTCGCGTTCTTCGACATCGGCGGCTCGATGGACTGGCACATCAAGCTCTGCGAGGAGCTGTTCTCGGCGACGCGCTCCGAATTCAAGCACATGGAGCATTTCTACTTCCACAACTGCCTCTACGAGCGGGTGTGGAAGGAAAACCGCCGCCGCTTCGACGAGACGATGCCGACCTGGAACGTGCTGCACACCTATGCCCACGACTACAAGGTGATCTTCGTCGGCGACGCCTCCATGAGCCCCTATGAGATCGTATCCGGGCGGCTCGGTGGAGCATATGAACCCGGAACCGGGGCAGACCTGGATGGACCGCGTGACGCGCACCTATCCGGCCTGCGTGTGGCTCAACCCGGTGGCGGAGAGCCAGTGGGAACACACCCAGTCGATCCGCGCCATGCGCCAGCTGATGGGCGGCCGCATGTTCCCGCTGACGCTCGACGGCCTCGACAAGGCGATGCGGGAACTGGTGCGATAGCTCCATAACCTCATGCGTGCCCTGAAAATGTGCGGGGCCGCCGCCCGATCCAAAGCCGCGCGCCGGCGATCTGGCCTGTGTTTTGCATTTTGCCGCTGGCATGGACCTCAACACGATCACCGACGTCGTGATGCCGCGCGGACGCGCCGATTTGCCACCGTGGCAGGCGGGTGATGCGTGGCTCGGCGGCGGGACGTGGCTTTATTCCGAGCCGCAACCGGCGCTGCGGCGGATGGTCGACCTGACCGCGCTCGCCTGGGAGCCGATCGTCCGCACCCCGACAGCGGACAAAAGCGGGATCGAGATCGCGGCCACCTGCACCATAGCCGGGCTGTTTGATTTCGCCTCGCAGTCCGACTGGCCTGCCGCGACCCTCATCACTTCGTGCTGCCGCTCGCTGCTCGGCTCGTTCAAGATCTGGAACATGGCGACCGTCGGCGGCAACATCTGCATGGCGTTGCCGGCAGGCCCGATGATTTCGCTCGCGACGGCGCTCGACGCTGTCGCCACGATCTGGACTGCAGACGGTGCGACGCGCACCTGCGGGATCAGTGACTTCGTCATCGGTCCGCGCGAGACCGTGCTGCAATCGGGCGAGCTTCTGCGTGCGATCAGGGTCGACGGCGCGGCCCTGCGTCGACGCTACGCCTTCCGCAGGATTTCGCTCAATCCCCTCGGCCGATCCGCTGCGCTGCTGATCGGAGCCTGCGATCCGGCAACGGGCGGCCTCACCCTGACGGTCACGGCCTCGACGCGCAGGCCGGTGCAAATCTCCTTCGCGCATATGCCGGACGAAACGACGCTGCGCGCGAGGCTCGCCGAGGCCATCCCCGACGATCTCTATTTTGACGACGTGCACGGCGCGCCCGATTGGCGGCGGCACGTCACCTACCATCTCGCGCGGGACATTCGGCGCGAACTCGCCGAGGCCCTGGCGTGACGATCCGCGTCAACGGGCACGCGCATCAGGCCGAGCCTCGTCCCGGCCAGTGCCTGCGCACATACCTGCGTGAATGCGGTTATTTCGGCGTCAAGAAGGGCTGCGACGCCGGCGACTGCGGCGCCTGCACCGTCCACATCAACGGCAAGCCGGTGCACTCCTGCCTCGTTCCGGCGTTTCGCGCCAAGGGGCGGGAGGTGACGACGATCGAAGGGCTCTCCGGTGGCAACGGCCTTCATCCGGTGCAGCAGGCCTTTCTCGACGCGCAGGGATTCCAGTGCGGCTTCTGCACCGCCGGCATGATCATGACCGCCGCGAGCCTCACTGCCAGGCAGCGGGAGAATCTGCCGGAGGCGTTGAAGGGCAATTTGTGCCGGTGCACCGGCTACCGGACGATCGCCGATGCGCTTGCAGGCGTGCGCAACGTCGACGGCGAAGCGGCAGATGGGCCGATCGGCGCGAGCATCGCGGCGCCGGCCGGTCCGCGCATCGTCACCGGCGAGGAACGCTACACGCTGGACGTCGCGATCGAGGGCCTGCTGCACCTGAAGATCCTGCGCTCGCCTTACCCTCACGCCTACATCCTCGGCATCGACAAGGCGCCGGCGCTCGCCATACCGGGCGTCCGCGCGGTGCTGACCTATGAGGACGCGCCGCCGCGACATTTCTCGACGGCGCGGCACGAAAATCCGCGCGACGATCCGTTCGATACGCTGGTGCTCGACCGCACGCTCCGCTTCATCGGTCAGCGCGTCGCCGCCGTCGTCGCCGACAGCGAAGCCGCCGCCGAGGCCGGCTGTGCCGCGCTCGTCGTGCGATACGAGCAGCGACCGGCAGTGCTCGATCCGGCGAGCGCCATCCGCGCGGGCGCCGTGATCGTCCACGACAAGCCGCGCGAGTGCGGGATCGCCGATCCGCAGCGCAACATCGTCGCCGAGGTGCGTGGCGATATCGGCGATGTCGCGGCGGGCTTCGCCGAAGCCGCCGTCATTCACGAGGGCACTTACGAGATCCAGCGCATCCAGCACGCCCACCTTGAAACCCACGCCGCCATCGGATGGCAGGACAACGCCGGCGTGCTGCACATCCGCTCGAGCACCCAGACGCCGTTCCTTACCCGCGATGCGCTGTGCGCGCTGCTCGATCGCCCGCGCGAATCCGTGCGCGTGTTCTGCGATCGCGTCGGCGGCGGCTTCGGCGGCAAGCAGGAGATGCTGGTCGAGGACATCATCGCGCTCGCCGCGTTGAAGACCGGCCGCGCCGTCAAGCTGGAGTTGACCCGGCAGGAGCAGTTCACGACGACGACCACGCGGCATCCGATGCGCATCAAGGTGAAGGCCGGCGCGCGCCGCGATGGCACATTGTCGGCCATTCAACTCGATGTCCTGTCCAATGCAGGCGCCTACGGCAATCATTCTGCGGGAACGTTGTTTCATGCGTGCGGCGAGGCGATCTGCCTCTATCGCTGCGCCAACAAGAAGGTCGATGGGGTTGCGGTCTATACCCACACTATGCCGGCCGGCGCGTTGCGCGGCTATGGCCTGAGCCAAGCGAACTTCGCCGTCGAATCCGCGATGGACGATCTGGCGAAGAAGCTCGGTCTCGATTCATTCGCGTTCCGCCGCCTCAACGTGGTCCGTCCCGGCGATCCGCTGGTGTCGACAACGCTTGAACCCGACGATGTGGAATTCGGCAGCTACGGCCTCGATCAATGCCTCGATCTCGTCGAGGTAGCGCTGCGACGCGGTGATTCATCACAGCCGCCTTCGGACGAATGGCTCGTCGGCACCGGCATGGCCATCGGTATGCTCGACACCATTCCCCCTCACGGTCATGTGGCCGAGGCGCGCATCCGGCTGTGCCCGGAGGGCGACTACGAACTTTCGGTCGGCACGGCAGAATTCGGCAACGGCACGGCGACCGTCCATCGCCAGATCGCCGCCGCGGCGCTCGCGACCACGCCGGAGCGGATACGGCTGCGTCCATCCGATACGCAGGTGGTCGATCACGATACCGGCGCGTTCGGCAGCACCGGCACCGTCGTTGCCGGCACCGCTACCCAGCGCGCGGCACAGGCGCTCGCGGCCAGGATCGTCGCCATTACCGCGCGGCACGCCGGCGCTGATGATGCGAAGTGCAGCTTGCTGCACGACGGCGTTGCGGTAGGCGGCTCCGTCGTCCCGCTTGCGGAGATCGCGGTCGCGGCCGGCGGCGCCGACCTCGCAGCGACCGGTCGCTTCGACGGCACGCCGCGCTCGGTCGCCTTCAATGTGCAGGCGTTCAAGGTCGCGGTGCATCCGGTGACGGGCGCGCTTCGGATTCTCCGCAGCGTCCACGCGGCGGATGCCGGCACGGTCATCAACCCGGCGCAATGCCGCGGACAGGTCGAGGGCGGCGTGATGATGGCGATCGGCGCTGCGCTCTATGAATCGATGTCGGTCGATAAGCGCGGCGCGATCGACAACGCGACGTTCCGCAATTATCACATCCCCGCCTTTGCCGACGCGCCGGGCACCGAAGTCTATTTCGCCGCGACCCGCGACCGTCTCGGACCGCACGGTGCGAAATCCATGAGCGAGAGCCCGTTCAATCCGGTCGCGGCCGCACTCGCGAATGCGATCGAGGACGCAACCGGCGTCCGTTTCTACCAGACGCCGTTCCGTCCCGACGTGATCTATCGGCCGATCTTCGAGCGGGTCACCGAAAGCATGCCGCGCGAGACCGCCTGAACCTCTCGACTTCCGGCATCGGCACCCGCACAGTCGGCCGCCCATTCAGGAAAGTCGGGAGGTGAGTTCATGTTCGAATACAAGACCGTGCGCTGGTCGCTGCAGGCCGCGGCCGCATCGGGCGAAAAGACCATCGGCGTGCTGACGCTCGCCCGTCCCGAAGCGCTCAACGCCATCGATGTGCGCATGCGCATCGAGCTCGACCTGCTGCTCGACCAGATCAGGCGCGACGACAGTATCCGCGTCGTCATCATCACCGGGGAAGGCCGCGGGTTCTCCGCCGGCGGCGACCTGCGCACGGAAGCGGGTCCGCTCGGCGCGCTCGACGATGACCACGATTTCGGGGCGTTCGGCGCCTACCGGGAGCTGGCGAATTACTTCTTCAACGACTTGCGCCACGTCGTGATCCAGCGCGCGATCCGCAAGCTCGAAACGCTGCAAGCGGTGACGATCGCGGCCATCAACGGCCCGGCCGTCGGCATCGGCCTCGAACTCGCGACCGCCTGCGACATGCGCTATGCCTCGGACCGCGCCCGGCTCGGCGAGGTCGCGGTGCCGGCCGGTTTCGTGCCGGAATCGGGCGGCGCTCGCAATCTGCCGAAGCTCGTCGGCATGGGGCGCGCCATGGAGATGATCCTCTCGGGCGAGATCATCGATGCCGCAGAGGCGCAGCGTATCGGCCTCGTCGAGCGCGTCTTTCCGCATGACAACCTTATGGAGGAGGTCGTTAAGATCGCCGACAAGATCGCCGCGGCGCCGTTCCTGTCGGTGCGACAGGCGAAGGCCCTGGTGCGGCGCTATTGGGATCACAATCGCACCGACGAGGGCGCGCGCGCCGAACTCGATGCGGTCATGGAGATCACGCGCAGCCAGGATTGCCGCGAAGGCATCCGCGCCTTCCTCGACAAACGGCCGCCGGCCTATCGCGGACCGAGCTACGGCGGCTGATTGCGGCGACATCATCGTGGCGGGAACGCCGCCGGAACCACCGAGGTGGGCCGTTGGGTGTTTTGGTGGCGGTTGCTATGATAAGAAAGCGAGGCCGGCTGTCATTCGCGCCGGCTGACAGACAATCTCGTTCTCACCCGTGCCCCTGCATTCGCATTGTGGAGCCGCTGACATGTCCACCTATAATATTCTGATCCTGGGCGCCTCCTACGGCTCGCTGCTCGCCTCGAAGCTCATGTTCGGCGGCCACAAGATCACGCTCGTCTGCCTGCCGGCGGAGGCCGACCTCATCAATGCCGAAGGCTTTCGCGTGCGCATGCCGGTGAAGGGGCGCCAGGAACAGATCCTCATCGATTCGCGCAAGCTGCCGGGCAAGGTCACGGCGGCGGGCCCCGCCGACGTGAAGCCCGCCGACTTCGATCTCGTGGGGCTTGCGATGCAGGAGCCGCAATACCGCTCCCCCGGCGTGCGCGAACTCCTCGACGCGGTGGCGAAATCGCGCAAGCCGTGCATGTCGATCATGAACATGCCGCCGCTGCCGTATGTCCGGCGCATTCCGGGCCTCAATGCCGACAGCCTGAAGGCCGCCTACACCGATCCGAGCGTGTGGGACAGCTTTGATCCCGCACTTGTCACGCTGTGCAGCCCCGACCCGCAGGCCATTCGCCCGCCGGAAGAGAAGGTCAATTTCCTCCAGGTGACGTTGCCGACCAATTTCAAGGTCGCGCGGTTCGATTCGGACGCCTACACCGCGATCCTGCGCAAGCTGCAGGACGATGTCGAGGCGGTCCGCTTCGATGCCCCCGAAGGCAAGGTCGAGCTCCCGGTCAAGCTCAAGGTGCACGATTCGATTTTCGTGCCGCTCGCGAAGTGGGCGATGCTGCTCTCGGGGAATTATCGCTGCGTGACGCGGGATGCGGCGCGCACCATCAAGGAGGCGGTACACAGCGATCTCGAAGAGTCGCGCTCGGTCTACAACTTCGTGCGCGATCTCTGCATCAAGCTCGGCGCCAAGCCGGACGACCTCGTGCCGTTCGAGAAATACGCCGCGGCGGCGCAGGGACTGACGCGGCCCTCCTCGGCGGCGCGGGCGCTGTTCAACGGCGCGCCGAACATCGAGCGCGCCGACAAGCTGGTGCAGCTCATCGCGCTGCAGAAGGGCCTGCGCCATCCCGTCATCGATGCGAACGTCGCGCTCGTCGACCAGCGCCTGGAGATGAATCGCAAGAAAGCCGCGTGAACGCGGACCGCGCGGCATCGGTCTTGTTGTGATTCGATGACTAAGCCAATTCGGTGTCATGCCCCGCGGACGCGGGGCATCCAGTAACCACTAGATTGGCGGTCAAATCTCGGATGAGCCTAATCGAGGCACTGGGGTTACTGGATCGCCCGGTCAAGCCGGGCGATGACGAATACGAAGAGACTGATCACCAGTATCAAAACGGTAACAAAGGGAGGTCACTCCGATGAAAATGTGTTTGGCGGGCCGCGCCGTCTCAGCTTTCGGCGCCGCTGCCTTGTGCCTAGCGTCCGCGCTTGCGATCGAGGCACGGGCGCAGGAGCAGCGGCCGGCCGCGCCGTCGGCGATGGCGCCGCCGACGATCGCGCCGCATCCCTCGACCCAGGAGGGAGCCCATCGCATGACCTTCGAGCAGGTGGTGGCGATGGAGCAGTCGCTTTCCAATTGGGGCCGCTGGGGCAAGGAAGACGAGCGCGGCACGCTCAATCTCGTCACGCCGAAGAAGACGATGGAGGCGCTCGCCCTTGTGAAGGACGGCGTCGTCGTCTCGCTCGCGCACTTCGCCAACCTCGACAAGACGGTCGACGACTTCAACTTCGGTCCGACCAAGCACGAGATGTGGTACGGCGCATTGGGCCCGCCGAAGCCGGGCGAGACGCGCGGCGCGCTCGACACCATCAGCTACGGCCTGCACGACGGCACGAACTCGCACATCGACGCGCTGTGCCACTACACCATCCTGCGCGAGGGCAAAGTGGTGGTCTTCAACGGCCATCCGTCGGCAACGCCCGACGGCTGCTCGGCCAATGGCATCGACCGCATGGGTCCCGGCGTCGTGACCCGCGCGATCCTGGTCGACATGCCGCTCCTCAAGAACGTGGAATGGCTCGACCCGCGCACGCCGATCTACCCGGAGGATCTCGAGGCGTGGGAAAAGTTCGCCGGCGTCAAGATCGGCAGCGGCGACGCCGTCCTTATTCGCACCGGCCGCTGGGCCTTGCGCGCGGCGAAGGGGCCGTGGCTGCACGCGCGCGAAGGCGCGGGTATCCACGCCTCGGTGATGCCGTGGCTCAAGCAGCGCGACATCGCCGTGCTCGCGAGCGACGCCGTCAACGATGTGCAGCCGTCGGGGATCGTCGGCGGTTCCGGTGAAGCGGCGATCCGTCCGGTGCATCTCATCTCGATCGCCGTGATGGGCATGCCGCTCGTCGACAACGGCTACTTCGAGGATGCGGCCAAGGAAGCCGCCGCGCGCAAGCGCTGGGAATTCCTGATGTCGCTGCAGCTCACGCGGCTGCAAGGCGGAACCGCCTCGAACTTCAACGCGCTGGGGATTTTCTAATGTGGTCGCGAGTCGTGGCCGGGACGAGCCCGGCCACGACTCGCGTTACGAAACGCCGAGCTTCTTCTGCAGGCTCGTCGAGGACGTGGTGTATTGGAACACCAGGCGCTTGTCGGGGAAGACATAGTGGTAGGCCTTCTGCGCCATCAGTGCGGCCTCATGGAAGCCGCACAGGATGAGCTTGAGCTTGCCGGGATAGGTGTTGATGTCGCCGATCGCGAAAATGCCCGGGACGTTGGTCTCGAAGGCGGCGGTGTCGACCGGGATCAGATCATCCTCGAGCTCGATGCCCCAATTCCCCACCGGACCGAGCTTCATGGTCAGTCCGAAGAACGGCAGCATGGCGTCGCACTCGACGCGGTAGGGGTCGCCCTTGTCGGGCTTCGCGAGCGCCGCGCGCAGCACGCCGTCCTCGCCTTCGAGGCCGGTCACCTGTCCCAGCATCAGGTCGATCTTGCCCTCCGCCAACAGCGCCCGCATCTTGTTGACGCTGTCCGGCGCGGCGCGGAACTGGTCGCGCCGATGCATCAAGGTCACGCGCTTCGCGAGTGGGGTGAGGTTGAGCGTCCAGTCGAGCGCCGAGTCGCCGCCGCCGACGATGAGCAGGCGCTTGTCGCGAAAGCGCTCCATCTGGCGCACGGCGTAGAACACCGAGGTGCCTTCGTAAGCCTCGATGCCGGGCACCGGGGGACGCTTGGGCTGGAACGAGCCGCCGCCCGCCGCGACGACGACGAGCTTCGCCTCGAACACCTTGCCCTGGTCGGTCGTGATGCGAAACAGCGGCTCGCCGATGCGCTCGATCGTCTCCACCATCTCGCCGAGATGAAACGTCGGATTGAACGGCGCGATCTGCTTCATCAGCAACTCGGTGAGGCCCTGGCCCGAGATGATGGGCAGCGCCGGAATGTCGTAGATCGGCTTTTCCGGATAAAGCTCGGCACACTGGCCGCCGACCTTGTCGAGGATGTCGATGAGGTGCGCCTTGATGTCGAGGAGGCCGAGCTCGAACACGGCGAAAAGTCCGCACGGGCCGGCGCCGATGATGAGTACGTCAGTCTTGATAGGTTCAGGCATGCGTTGGTCTGGCCGTCGAAATTACGAATGTCAGGAAAGATGCCAGCCGCGAGGGGCGGACGCGGGGAAAAAGCGCTTTTGGCGACAAAATGCAAGGGCGGAAGCGCCGATAAGAATGAATCGAACGTCAAAGCGTTGGTTGTTGAAACGGATTTACGCTTAGCCGGCGCGGGCAGCACGGCATTTTTGCAGCAGGCTTCGGCCGACCGCTGCGGACGAGGGGCGTTGTCGCGTCCCTCGTCCGGTATGCGCTTGCTTCAGTGCTTGCCCGGGTAGAGCGGGATGAAGCCGTCACGGTTCGGCATCTTCACCGCAGCGAGGGTCTTGGCGTCCATCACGTCGTTCTCGCCGATGATCCCGTTGAGTTGCAGGACGTAGGCCGAGACGGCGTAGACCTCGTCATTGGTGAGCGTCTTCGGCTCGGTCCAGGGCATCGCCCGGCGGACGAAGTCGAAGAGCGTGGTCGCATAGGGCCAGTAGCTGCCCACCGTCTTCACCACGGGGCCATCGCCCTTGATCTGCCCGCCGACCAGCCGGGCATTCGGCCCGCCCTGGCCCTTGTCGCCATGACACAGTGCGCATTTCTGCGCATAGACGGCGGCGCCTTGGGCTGGCGTGCCGCTGCCGGGCGGCAGGCCGACGCCGTCCGGGCCGATGCTGATGTCCCAGGCGGTGGTATCGGCGGGCGAGATCGGCTTGCCGAAATGCGGTGCGTCCGCTGCGCTCGCCGCGGCTACACCCAACACGAACCCTGCCGCGAGCGCGGCGATTGCGGCGGACGATAGGCGCTTAGACGTACACATTGGTCACCTCGCCTTTTGCGCTGACGCCCCAGCTGGAGACCAGGTTGCAGTGCTCCATCGGGAACGCGTTGACGTTGGGCGACACCTTGGGTGCCCCGCGTTCGGCCATGAACGCCGCCCGGCTCGGCTGCAGGTTGCCGGCCTCGTCGGTCGCGCGGCTCATGATGACGGACGGCGAACCATCCCAGGTCCACGGCATGCGGAACCGCGTCAGCGCCTTGGACAGCACCGGCGTCTGCAATGCTGCTTCTGCCCAGCTCTTGCCGCCGTCTGCCGACACGTCGACCTTGCTGATGCGGCCGTTGCCCGACCAGGCGAGGCCTGAGATTTCGTAGAAGCCGGGATCCTTCAGCGCCATGCCCGGCGACGGGCTGCTGATGAAGGACTTGACCTCCTGCGGGTAATAGAACTGCCACGCCTTTCCGCTCGGCAGCAGGATCGTGTAGGCCATGGTCTCGTTCTGGGCCATGATCGGCGCATCGACGATCTTGATCCGGCGCAGCCACTTCACGTTCATGTTGCCCTCGTAGCCGGGCACCAAGAGCCGCATCGGGTAGCCGTTCGAGGGATTGATGCGTTCGCCGTTCTGGTAGAGCGCGATCATCGCATCGTCCATCGCCTTCCGAACCGGGATGCTGCGATGCATGGTCGGCGCGTCGGCGCCCTCGGCGAGGAACCACTGCGCCTCGGGGTCGACGCCGACCTCCTCGAACAAGGTCGAGAGCTTGACGCCGGTCCACTCCGCGCAGGAGAGGAGGCCGTGCAGCCCCTGGACGTTGGCCTGGATCGGGTCCTTCGAGTACATCGGCGCCGAGTTGCCGCCGCACTCGAGGAACGTCACGCGCGACACCATCGGATAGCGATGGAGCGCTTCCATCGTAAAGACCATCGGCTGCTTCACGCGGCCATGGATCAAGAGCTTGTGCTTGTCGGGATCGATGTCCGGAAAGCCTTCGCGGGCAATGACGAAGTGCAGCCCATTCGGCGTGATGGTGCCGTTGAGGAGATGATGCGGCGTGCGCGCCGCGCTGCCGCGCGGCTCGAGCTTCGGGTTGGTGAGCGTGCGCACCGTCTTTGCTTCGAAGCGGGACGGCACGCCATAGGCCGGGATCGGAACGCCCGGACCCATGCTCCACGGATCGTTCGCGAGCGGCTCCGCGGCGGCACCGGTGATTGCTCCGGCGGTGCCGACAGTTGCGGCGCCGGCAATCGCCGCGCCGTGCGTGAGTAGCATCCGGCGATCGAGCAGGCCGTTGCCGGCGACCCGCTCCGCGGACATAGTTCGACTGTGTTTTCGGAATGTGGCCAAGTTTTCCTCCCATCGGAGTGATGCGCGCGGCGTACCCACCGGTCGCCACGCTGCGAGGGAATGCTGCGCTAGAAATGCGGCAGTGTCCAGGTCGCTCGCCATGCGGCAACGGACGAGGACATCCGCGTCAGCCGGATCGCCGGGATGAACTACTTATGGGCTATTAGCAGCGGCGCAGAGTGGCTTCCATGATGCGGCTGACTCGGGCTGACAAGCTCGAGGGCTACCGTCTAGGCTCATACCGCATCGCTACCGCCCCCGAGCCTAACTCCAGACGGCTCACGAGCTTCAAGTCGACACGCGTCGACAGCCCCGCGAACAACGTCGGTCCGTGGCCCGCGAGCCTGGGGTGCACCACGAACTCGTACTCGTCGATCAATCCCAGCTCCGCCAACGCCAGCGGGAGCTTCAGGCCTCCCACGAGCAGGCCCTTGCCCGACTCCCGCTTCAACTGCTGAACGGCCTTTCCGAGATGATCCCCGCGCACGAGTTCTGCGTTCCAATCGACCCGGTCCAGGGTGCTCGACACGACGTACTTCTTTGCCGCGTCGATCGTCCGGGCGAAGGGCTCCATCCAATCGGCCATCCAATCGGGCCTCACCCCCGTCCGCGCCGGCGGCCGCCACGCCGCCTCCATCATTTCGTAGGTGACCCGGCCAAAAAGGAGGGCATCAGCCTGCGCGAGGTTCTCAGCCGCGTGGCGATGCAAGTCTTCGTCTGCGATCATCACGCGGTGATCGCAGCACCCGTCCAATGTGACGTTGATGGAATACCGAAGGGGTCGCATTGGTAAGCGTACCTACGCTCTTTGCGATCGCGCGACGTCAGCGGCTTGGCAATTTGGCGAAGAACTCCCAGACCGCGACGGGCGAATCCAAGTCCTCGCCTTCGAGAGGCATGGCGTGTCCGCCGTTCTGAACCGAATATAAAATGACCATGGGGGTACCGTCTTTCACCCAGGTCATGCTGTCGACCGTGGTTCGCCCGCCTTTATGCGGCAGCGTCGCAAGCTGCGGTGCGGCCGTTATGCCCAACAGCTTTGCCCAATATTTTGCGGTGTCTTCGCTGGAGAGCACGTTGCCGAGATGTGCGTCGCCCAGATTCACCATGCCGCCGCGAAACGGATTGATCGGGTCGGCGGTGCCGTTGACGATCATCACGGGGATAGGCTTGTCGACTTGGCCGCAATCGAGATTTTCCTTCACCGGCACGCTTGCCGAGATCGCGGCGACGCCGGCGAAATCCTCGGCGCTTTCCAGCGCCAGCCGGTAGGCGAGCTGTGCACCGTTGGACCAGCCGGCGGCGAAGACGCGCTTCCGGTCGATCGCATGCGCCGTGACCTCATGGTTGAGAAGGCTTTTGATAAAACCGGCGTCGTCGATCTTCAGTCGCTTGGAGGAAAATGGCGAGCCGCCGCGGCAATCGTTCCAGGTGTTGTCGAACCCTTCCGGATAGACGACCAGGAATCCGTGTTTGTCCGCCAACTCGTCGAATTCGTAATTGGAATATTGGCGCATGCTCGCGGCATCGCCCCCTGACGGATGCAGCACGAACAACAACGGTGCGCCGGGCTTCAACGTTTTGGGAACATATTCGATGAAACCGCGCTCCCGGCCTCCAATCGTACCGGCGTAACGGGTCGCGTCACCCATTGGCTCGGCGGCGGCGGTGGTGGCAACGAGCGCCAACGCGGCGGCGATCGTCCAGTGCGGCAATGTGGTCTCCGCCATTTTCGCGGCTCCGTTCAGGCGCACCTACCATACCAGCGCCGCGCGATCCGTGCGCCAATTTGAATGCGCGACATCGATGGACGAAGAGCTTGGGCCGGCCGCCCAAGGCGTGACGTGCCTTGTGCCTTGCCTCTGCGGCCGTGTTAAGTCGTTCGGGCAAGACGCGGGAGATCTATATGACCTCGACATTTGCCCAGATCGGCGGTGCACGGATCGGCTTCGTCAACGCGACTTGGCCGTTCGCGCAGTTTTCGGCAGATCGCGACACCATCGCGCTGCGCTGCCTGTTCAAGTTTACATTTCCGCGCGACAGCATCACAAAGTTGGGCCGCTATCGGGGCTTCACCTCGAGCGGCCTGCAGATCGAGCACACCGTCCCACGCTACCCGAGGTTCATGGTGTTCTGGACGTTCAGCTTCGACGCGCTCAAGGCGGAACTGGAAGCGCTCGGCTACACGGTGCGCGATTGATACTAGGATGGTGGGCTGACGTTGCGGGAGCTCAACAGGCACTTGAGCGGCGAAGATGACGCCCCTCCGGGGTATCGGCTCTTGGTCCGAACCCGGCATTTGTAGCGATCCCAAATCGTCATCGATAAGTCAGCAGGGGGTTAAATTGATGCTTTCCGGCATGCGACTAATTTCATCCGGTCTGCCACAGCAAGCGGAAATCAACCGCGAGCTCTTTCGCGATGGGCAAGGGGCAGACTTTCGGTCCCCCGATAGGGGCTTTACTCAGATTGTCGGTGTGACGTAGCTTTTTTTCGGTTTCGCGAGAATGTTCGGGCGAGGCGATCCTTCGAGGGCACCACATGTCACATAAATCTTCCCGACGTAGATTTATTCGGGGTATTGCGGCAGCCGGCACGACACTTGGCGCGGTCGGTGCAAGCTCCACATCGGCACAACAGATGGGGCGCGTTCGGGGCTTCGATCATGTCGCCCTCCCGATGGCAAACACCGACGCTATGGTGGCCTTCTATAAAGCCCTCGGTTTTGACATTGCGGAAAGCCCCAATGCTATTTCGGTCTATGTCGGTGAAAATATGATCAATTTTCACCGCCCGACACGCTGGCAAGACAAGACGTTTACGAACCGCGCACCTGCCGCAGTCCCACCTTGTGGTGATCTCTGTTTTGTGTGGGAGGGCACGGCAGAATCTTTGAAGGCGATGTTGGACCGCGCGGCAGCAAAGATTGACCTAGGCCCGGTGCCAAGAGGGGGCGGCCGTCGGAAGACCGGCTCAAGTGTCTATGTGCGCGACCCGGATGGAAATCTTCTGGAATTCATCATTTACGGTTGAATTTCCAATCTGCATCAAATCCCCTGCGAGCAACACGTACGCACACCTCGCTCGTCAACCCGGAAGTCCGACTAAGCCGATTGGGATGCTCCTCAAGCGCTCTTTGGTTTCTTCTGAGAGCGGACCGGGGGCGCGGCGGCTCGCGCCGACGTGTTCAATTCCACGGCGGCGCGAATGAGCGCCTTCAACGCCTTCTCATCGAGCTTGTCGCCCTCGTGGATATCGATGGCGCGCCGGGTGTTGCCTTCGAGGCTGGAGTTGAAGAGGCTCGAAGGGTCCGCGAGCGACGCGCCCTTGGCGAAGGTCAGCTTCACGACCGCCTTGTAGGTCTCGCCGGTGCAGATGATGCCGGCATGCTCCCATACCGGAACGCCGCGCCACTTCCACGCCTCGAGCACATCGGGGTCGGCCTCCTTGATGAGCGCCCGGACTCGCGCGAGCGTCTTGCCCCGCCAATCGCCCAGTTCCGCGATGCGCGCGTCGATCAGCTGAGACGGAGAGGTGTTTGTCTGCGACTCGCTCTTCTTCATGCCCGCTTCTCCTCAGCCGTGCCGCAGCTTTGCTTTGAACTGTGCCGACGGCCTTCACTCTGTCCGCGCCAAAACCTGCTCCAGCTTGTCGAAGAACGTTCGCCACCCGCCCTTGGCGCCCCCGTAGGCCTGCTTCTGTTCCGGCCGGAAGCCTGATTGCTCCATGCGCAGATGGGTTCCCGTGCTCGTCGGGGTCAGGGTCCAGGTGACGATGCTCTCGAGATCGAAGGCCGACCAAGTGTAAGACAGCGTCTTGTTCGGCTCGATGACCAACACCTGACAGTCGACGACGATGTTCACGTCAGGTCGAGGGCTCCGTCGCAGATTGAAGCGATGCCCTACGAGCGGCGCGAAATCGTTCGTCATTAGCCACTCCTCGATCAGGTGCGGTTGCGTGAGCGCGCGCCAGATCTTGTCCGGCGGAAAGGGGAACTCGCGTTCGACGACGACGGTGCGCGTTTCGGTCGATGGTTCGTTCATGGGTCCGTCACGGTCAGCGCACGCGCAACGGCGGACGTCGGCGCTCGGCAGTCGCGCTTGCGCAAGGGCGCCTACCAGCGCGCCAATTGCGTGATCTGAATGAGGTTGCCGCAGGTGTCGTTCAGCTGGGCGATGGTCGAACCGGTCACCTCTGTCGGCGGCATGGTGAACTCGGCGCCGCGCGCTTTGATGCGCTCGCAGTCGCCCTTGACGTCCTCGGTGAAGAACATCGTCGCGGGCTGGCGCTGCTGGAACAGGGCCTGCTGGTAGGCCTTGGCTGCCGGATTGGTGTTGAGCGCGAGCTGCAGCTCGGTTCCGTCCGCATCTTCGGGTGAGGCGACGGTCAACCAGCGGAACGGCCCATTGCTGAAATCGGCCTTCTTGGTGAAGCCGAGCACGTCAGTGTAGAAACGCAGAGCCTTTTCCTGGTCGTCCACGTAGACGCTGGTCAGCTTGATCTTCATGGGTGTCCCCTGGGGTATCCGTTGCGTTTGCGACATTCGCGGTGGGCGCCGCGTCATCTCGATGACGCGTCATTGGTCCATTCGTTTCAGCAGGTCTTCGAGATCGTCGAATTTGCGTTGCCAGAAGCCGGTCATCTGGCTGGTCCAGTCGATCAACGGGGCCAACGCGCCGAGCTGGGCGCTGTAATGCGTCTGGCGGCCTTCGTGGCGGTCGCGCACCAGCCCGGCCTGCTTCAGGACCCCGAGATGCTTGGAGACGGCCGGTTGCGAGATCTTGGCCCGCGCCGTCAGCGCCCCGACCGTCTGCTCTCCGTCGCGGCACAGCCGCTCGAAGATGGCCCGCCGAGTCGGATCGGCGAGCGTCCGGAACAGAACATCATGGGCCTTCGTCATTGCAACGCGTAACTCGCTGGCTATGGATATGATCCATAACCAACGGGCTATGCGTTAGTCAAGCGAGGAGATTTCGTTCCCGGCTTCAAGGCTCGCCGGCGAGCGGGCCAAATGCCTTCGGCGGCCGGCGGTGCTTGGTGCCGGCTTCGTAGGCCGCCGCGATCTCGAACAGCAGTGCCTCCGCGAACGGCCGCCCTAGGAATTCCATGGCGACGGGAGTTTGATCGGGTTTCGGTCCATCCAAGCGGCTGCCGTTCGGTTCGCTCGGGTCCGGGACGCGATCATAAATCACGCGCGTGAAGCCGGCCGGCACCACGATCGCCGGCAAGCCGCTCGCCGCGCTCAGGTTCACTGCCCAACTGCCGCCGGCGCTGCGAAAGGTGTCGAGATCGGTTTTGAGGCTGGGCTCGCCCGGCACGAGATCGGGATTGGACATCTTCGTTCCCGCCTTGACCACACGCGGCTCGACGCGGGAGTTGTAGACGGCGGCAACCCGGCTCGGATAGACGAGCGGCGCCGGGATCGTTGTGTAGACGTAGACCAGGGCGTCGAGATTGTTGTCCGCCATGACTTTGTAGAGAATGCGCTGCAGATTGGTGATGCGCAGCGTGTGCGTGATCGCGTCCGGCGTGCCCAGTGTTTCCGCCTTGGCGCCAAGCGCAAATCGCAGCCAGTCGTTCTCGCCGGCAAAGGACTTCGTGGTGTACAGATCCTCGACGCTGCGAAATTTCGTATCGCCGCGGTCCTTCAAATAGAGATCGAGCGCATACCTCGCTTCGATGCGTGGGTTCTGGGCCGCGATCATGCGCAAATTGACGCCGCGCGCGCCGCCCGGCAGCAGCTTCGGATTGCCCGCGATCGCCGCCAAGTGGTCGATCGGTTTGACGCCGGCGGGAATGGCGAGCGGGAAGGCCTGGGTGAAGAAGCTCGGCTCATAGGCGGTCATGATCTCGGCGATGGCGCCGCTGAAATCGAGCGGATCGACGAGCGTCGCGCCGAGGCTCTTCATGTCAGCGAGCGCCTCGTTGCCGATGCGGATGTTGTCGCGGTCGGCAATGGACGCCTCGATCATGAAGTCGCGCACGACGCCGAGGCGCTTGCCGGCGAGCGAATGGCGGCCGGCGAAATTCGAATAGACGACCGGCGGCCGGCCGTGGGCGATGGCGGTGATGACGTCGCGCGGATCGTCGCCGGTGAGCACTTCGAGCATCGCCGCCGTGTCCTCGACGGTGCGGCACATCGGGCCGCCGCGATCGCGCGAGAACGTCAGCGGCACGATGCCGGCGCGGCTCACCAGCCCCTGCGTCGCCACCATGCCGACGAGCGCATTGAGCGACGACGGATAGCGCACGGACCCCGTGGTATCGGTGCCCAGCGCGCAGATCGCGAGGTTCGCGGCGACCGCGGCCGCCGAGCCGGCGCTGGAACCGCCGGTGATCCGCTTGGTGTCGTAGGGATTGCAGGTCTGACCGCCGAGCGTGCTGCGGCCGATGCCCGCCGGTGCGTATTCGTCGAGATTGGTCTTGCCGAGGATGATCGCGCCGGCCGCGCGCAGCTTGGCCACCATGGTGGCATCCTTCGGCGCCTTGTCGTTGGCATAATCGGCGATGGCGCCTGCCGTCGTGCGCATATCGACGGTGTCGTAGTTGTCCTTGATGGCGACCGGGATGCCGTGCAGCGGGCCGACGAAATTTCCGGTTCGGGCAAAATACTCGTCCTGCGCCCGCGCGGTTTCCAGCGCGTCGAGCAGCTTCGGGTCGTTGTCGGCGGGATCGGTCTTGGAGCGTTTGCCGCGGATGTTGAGGGTCAGGTAGGCGTTCACCTGGCCGGCGTTCTCGACCGGGGTTATTTCGCTGAACATGAGGCCGGTGGCCGGATCGACTTCGCCTTTGACGCAGGTGCCGTTGTAGGCCGCGATGCGTTTGAAATAGAGCTGGACGAGTTGCTCCGCAGTGATCTCTTTCGCCCGGATCGCACGGTGCACGTCGCCGATCGTCGCTTCCTCGAGGTGAAACCGCGGCGCGGCGGCGGCCCGCGTCGCCGGCGTGAGGTGTGCCGCGCATAGCGCTGCCGCACCGAGGCCGAGCAGGGTGATTGTCGAGCGAAGGCTTCGCGGACGCATGACGCTCCCTCCCAAAGATAAAGCTTTCAGGAGGGTATGCCGCCGGCCCTCCGAGTCAATTCGCATTCCGGGGAGCCGTTTGCGTCAGGCGGGTCTGCCTGCGGTCCGCTGACCGGACCATCGGACTTCGAACGACATTTCGATCAACACTGAAATATCAGTTGACGCCGTCCCATCATTTCGATACTCGTTGAATTATAGAAGTGCAGGAGGCTGGCGTGGAGTGGACACTGACGAACTTCGTCATTCAGGTGGTCACGGGGATTTTGGGCGGACATGCCGCCGCGATCGCCGCCAAGGAGCACAGCTTCGGTGCGGTCGGTCACACCCTCACCGGGCTGATCGGCGGTGCACTGAGCGGCGTCTTCCTGCAAACCCTGGCCAGCACGGTGGTGACCGGCACCGGTGGCGTGAACGAACCGAGGATGGTTGAGGTCATCATTCTGCAAGGCCTGACGGGAGCCGTTGCCGGCGCGATCGTGACTTTGGCCACTGGCTTCACCAAACATGCGCTTGACCACGGCAAGTCGAATAAAGGCTGACCATGGAGAAATCGGATGCCGTCGCGGCCCTCGCGGCTCTCGCGCAAGACAATCGCCTCGATGTATTCCGCGTGCTGGTGCAGGCCGGACCTGGCGGTATGGCAGCCGGCGCCGTCGCCGACGCGCTCGCTCTCGCCCCCAACACCCTCACCTTTCATTTCGATCGCCTGCGTCAGGCGGGTCTGGTCACCGTGCGCCGCGAAGGCCGCTCGATGATCTATGCCGCACGCTTCGAGACCATGAACGCATTGCTCGGCTTCCTCACCGAAAACTGCTGCGGCGGCGCTCCGGAAAAGTGCGCGCCGGCGACCATGTGCAAGCCCGCGCGCGTCAAGCGCAGCAAGGTCACCGCCTAAACTAAGGAGGCCCGCCGTGCCGGATCGTCCCTACAACGTGCTGTTTTTATGCACCGGCAATTCCGCACGCTCGGTCATGGCGGAGGCGATCCTCAACAAATTGGGCGCCGGAAAATTTAAGGCCTATAGCGCGGGCAGCCAACCGAAAGGCGAGGTGCATCCGCAAACGATTGCGCTCTTGCAGAGTCTCGGCTTCGACACCTCGAGCTATCGTTCGAAATCGTGGAACGAGTTCGCAAAACCGGGCGCGCCGCCGCTCGATTTCGCCTTCACCGTCTGCGACAACGCCGCGAGCGAGACCTGTCCGGTATGGCCGGGCCAACCGATGACCGCGCATTGGGGCGTGCCCGATCCGGCCGAAGCGACCGGGACACCGGCCGAAATCGCGCTCGCTTTCAGGGATGCCTATCGCATGCTGCATCAGCGCATCGGCATCTTTACCGCGCTGCCGCTGCGCTCGCTCGACCAGCTGAGTTTGCAAAAGAAGCTGACCGAGATCGGCCGCACGCCAAGAGCGCCCGAGCCGCGCTGAAGGAATTGCGCCGTGGATGTAATCATTTATCACAACGTCGATTGCGGTACGTCGCGAAACGCGCTCGGCATGATTCGCAATGCCGGGATCGAGCCGCACATCATCGAATATCTTAAATGTCCGCCGACGCGGCTGCTGCTTACGCAGTTGATTGCCCGCGCAGGCCTGACGGTGCGGCAGGTTCTGCGCGAGAAAGGCACGCCGTTTCACGAACTCGGTCTGGGCAATCCGGCGGTGTCGGATGATGCGCTGCTCGATGCGATCGGTGCCTATCCGATCCTGATGAATTGGCCGATCGTGGTGAGCCCGAAGGGCGTAAGACTGTGTCGCCCTTCGGAATTGGTGCTCGATCTGCTGCCGCCGCAACGGGGCGAATTCTTCAAGGAAGATGGCGAACGGGTCGTCGATGACCACGGCCGTCGGGTCGCGACCGCATGAAGTTTCCGCTCGCGAAACGCGTGGCCGCCGAAGGCCTCGGCACCTGCCTGCTGGTCGCGACCGTCGTCGGCTCCGGCATCATGGGCGAGAAGCTCGCCGGCGGAAACGTGGCGCTAGCCCTCCTCGGCAACACGCTGCCGACCGGCGCCATCCTCGTCGTGCTGATCCTCGCGCTCGGCCCAATCTCGGGGGCGCACTTCAACCCGGCGGTATCGCTGGTGATGGGGCTGCGCCAGGAGCATCCGTGGCGGGAATTCGTCCCCTATGCGATCGCACAGATTGTCGGCGGCTGCGTCGGCACGCTCGTAGCCCACGGGATGTTCGATGCGCCCCTGCTGCAGTTCGCGGTCAAGGGGCGCACCGGAGCCGCGCAATGGTTCGCGGAATTCGTGGCGACGTTTGGCCTGATCGTGACAATTCTCGCGGTTTCACGCTTCAGAGCTGACGCGATACCGGTCGCGGTCGGTCTCTACATCACGGCGGCCTACTGGTTCACGGCCTCGACGTCGTTCGCAAACCCGGCGGTGACGATCGCGCGCGCCTTCACGGACAGCTTCGCCGGCATCGCGCCCGGCGACGTGCCGATGTTCATCGTCGCGCAACTCGCGGGAGCACTGACAGGTCTTGTCGTGATGAGATGGTTCTTCACTCCCTTGAACGCGAAGGCGCCGGCAACACGCTCGATTGACAATCGAGCCATCAATTAGAGCAGATTCACGGTAACTGGCGATATCCTGCATTGGCGAAATAATTTGAGCATTCGTTTGCGGAGAAGGCAGAGAGGCTTTTGCCCATCGTAGTCCAAAGCGCCTCGACGGTGCGGGGCGCGGCAGTCCGCAGGAGCGTTTTGAGCTTGGCGAAGGCGTTCTCGATTGGGTTGAGGTCAGGCGAGTAGGGCGGCAGGTAGCTTAGGCTGGCGCCACTCGCTTCGATCGCTTCCTTGACGCCGGCGACTTTGTGGCTGGCGAGGTTGTCCATGACGACGACGTCGCCCGGTGCAAGTGTCGGAGCCAGGAATTGCTCGACATAGGCAAGAAAGACGGCGCCGTCCATAGCGCCGTCGATCACCAGCGGAGCGGTTATCTCGTTCTGACGCAGGGCGGCAACGAAGGTTGATGTCTTCCAGTGGCCGTGGGGAACGCTGGCGATGACACGCTCGCCGCGGCGTGCTCTGCCGTAGCGCCGTGTCATGTTGGTGGTCGCCCAGGTCTCGTCGATGAAGACGAGGCGGGCTGCATTCATAGCCGGCTGCTCTCGCCGCCACGTCGCGCGGGCTTCGGCAATGTCGGGGCGCGCCTGTTCGGCCGCGTGATGCGTCTTTTTTTGAGCGTCAACCCAAGCCGATGCAACGTATTCCACATGCCGCCTTGGCTCACCGAGATGCCGTGCTTCGTCAACACCCAGGCACGCAATTCATCAAGTGTCGCATCGGGCTGCGATGAGACCTGGTCGCGGATCGCCTGATGATGCGGCTCAAGTTTCCATGCCAGATGACACCGTTGCGGCCGAGCAGTGGTCTCGCCGGTGGCACGTCGCCGGCCCAAGGCTTTGTAGATGTACGACACGCTGACCCGAAACAACGGCGCGGCCTGGTAAACCGGCGTGCCAGCGTCGACCGCAGCCAGCACACGTTCGCGCAAATCCTGCGAATAAGACTGTCCCCTTCGCCAGCTCATCGAATCCCCCAGCCATCAAAAGCTGGAAGCCCATGAATCACAGAACCGCGGCCAGGGGAATCCCGTCCCGATTCCAGTCAACGTGAGGATGCTCTAGCCGTCGCGCGCAAGGGGTTGGGTGGATTACCGCTGTGGATAACGCGCCGTTGATCACGCCTGCCGTGACGGCGTCGTGACGATGAGGCCGTCGAGCGTTTCGGTCACCTTGATCTGGCACGACAGGCGCGAGTTCGGGCGCACGTCGTAGCCGAAATCGAGCATGTCCTCTTCCATGGGAGAGGGAGGCCCGGTTTTCTCCCGCCAGGCCTCGTCCACATAGACGTGGCAGGTGGCGCAGGCGCACGCACCGCCGCATTCGGCCTCGATGCCCGGAATGCCATTCTTGATGGCCACCTCCATGACAGTCGCGCCGGGTTCGGCGTCGACGGTACGGGATGTGCCTTTGTCATCGATGTAAGTGATCTTGACCATGAGCGCCGCGTCTCGGAATCGCCGCAATTCGGCGGCGCGGCGCATCCTATATCCGCTGGATCGGCCGCGCGCCAGCGTCCGCGCCGCATGAGGTCGTCCGCTCGTCGAGAAGGTCGGCGATGGCGCGCCGCGCGTCGCCGACCGCGGCGGAGACGCGGCTCAGCGATGGGGCAAGATCCGTTGCTTCCCGCGCGGCCTGTTCCAGAGCTTCGGCGGCCGCTGCGACGTGCCAGGCGCCGATGCCGCGCGCCGAGCCGATGAGCGTATGGGCGAGGGTGGCGACGACTTCAGGCGGCTCGTTGGGGAGGCGCGCCAGCATCACGGCCGACTGGCGATCGAACAGCTGCAGGACCTCCCGCGCGACGGCTCGATCGTCGAGCGTCATGCGCGCCAGATGATCGACATCGATGGCGAGGGCGTCGGACCGCGAGGCATCCCTTACCTCGCCGCTGAGTTCAGCCATGTTCCTCTCAACCGTAACGGGATTGGGGGCCTGCCTCATAATTTCGATATATCCGCAACAATTCCCTAATCGTGCCGCGGGCGCTCAAATACCGCCAGGCGGGTTAAGATTTCGGCGTTTTCTCGGCTTTTATGTCCACCGCCGCGTCCGCCGGGGTGCCCGGCCGAACCTCGCCGAGCACCGCATAACCCTTGTCGGTCAGTCGGCACACCAGCCAATCGGGCTTGATCGGGTTGTGGAACCACGGCTCGGCCCAGCCGTGGTCGATGCAGGCCTGGATCGTGCGCGCCGGGACTTCGCGGCCTTCGCGGTCGAACAGGGGGAGCTTCCCGCCCGGTTCCGCGAGGCCACGCTGCAAATATCGCCGCTGCGGCTCGGTTGGCCGCAACGTTGCCGCAATATTCTCGTGTTGTTCGCGCACGAGCGAAAACTGCTTTGTGGTGGCACTGGGCGTCGCAGGGGGCGTCCGGTCGTGGGGCCTCAGGTTGCAGTAACGCCAGCGCTAATCATGGCCAAGTTGTGTCAATTCGCGCGCGTTAACCATAACACCTGTTAACGATGATTAAAAAGAGGTTGCGAATTGCTTTTATTAACGCGGGGTAAACGGGTAAAATATCTTGAGTTGGGGTGGCTTAGGGGGATTGGTTTCCACCTTCTCGACACCGTAGATCACCCAACGGGGCATGGGAGATCGTTCGATCGCCCATGTGCATCTTGGGTAGCGTAGTTTTGTGAGGCGACGAAACCATGGCGATCTATTCGAAGAAGAGCAAAGACCCGACTGAGGTCGCGCTTTCGGCGATCCAGGATGCGCTCAACATTCGCGACACTGACGCCAAAGCGCCGCAGGTGGCACCGCCGGCGGGGAACGGCGCGGTCGCTCCGGAAATGCCGAGCGAGGGCAGGCGACGCGGGGGGCGCGCCGCCAG
Organism: uncultured Alphaproteobacteria bacterium; assembly: GCA_963807015.1. Classification (GTDB taxonomy): domain Bacteria; phylum Pseudomonadota; class Alphaproteobacteria; order Rhizobiales; family Xanthobacteraceae; genus JAJPKK01. The sequence continues at coordinate 328,949 of CAWEAS010000002.1, forward strand.
GGAAGCCGTGCTCGATGCAGCGACGCAGCCCGGCCGCGACGACATGGTCGAGGCGGCGAACGACGATCGCGAGTTCGATCGGCCTCATCCTGCAGTCGCTGCAGCGTCGCCCGTCGCGCACGCCGTTCATCATCGCGACGCTGTTCGCGGCGACCTGGGCGATCAGCGCGCTCGGGCTGATCTATGGGTTCGGCAGCCAGATCCACGGCCTCATCAGCGATGGCGGCAGCGCGCTGCCCACCATCATCGCCCTGATCGGCGCCTTCGCGGCCCCGATCGTGTTCTTCTACGTGCTCGCCAACATGGTCGCCCGTTCGCACGAGCTGCGCATCGTTGCCAACTCCATGGCCGAGGCGACGCTGCGCTTCGCCGAGCCCGAGAGCATTGCGCGCGATTCCGTGGTCACGGTCGGCCAGGCGATCCGTCGCGAGGTTGTCGCCATGGGCGACGGCGTCGAGCGCGCGCTTGCCCGCGCCGCCGAGCTTGAAACCCTGGTCAACAACGAGGTCGCGGCGCTCGAGCGCGCCTACAATGACAACGAGTTGCGCATCCGCAACCTGCTCGACGGCCTCGCCCAGCAGCGCGAGACCCTGGTCGGCCAGGCGGAGCAGGTCCGCAACGCCATCACCAACGTGCACCTCGACCTGTCCCACGACATCACGACGGTGAGCGAGCTCATTGCCGAGCGCGTCAACGAGGCGGCGCAGCGCATCACGCGCTCGCTTGCCGAAAAGGGCGAGCAGATCACGGTCGCGCTCGGCACCGCCGGCGACACCATGATCGAGCAGCTGAGCGAGCGCGGTACCGACCTCCTGGAGCGCCTCGAGCGCACCAGCGACGACACCACCCATGCGATCGACTCCGCGAGCGAACGGCTCACCTCGAGCCTCAATTTCAAGTCCGACCACCTCAACGAGCAGTTCCTGGCGATCGCGACCAATCTGCAGCAGTCGCTGGCGACGAGTCTCGACGACGCCGTCGACGGCTTCTCGCAGAAGAGCACCAGCGTGCTGGAGAACGTCGAGGTCCGCACTCGCGAAATCACCGAGTCGCTCTCGGACCGCTCGGAGGCAGTGTCCCGCGCCTTGATCGACACCACCGGCCGGCTTGCCGAGACCATCGTGCTGCGCGCCGACGAGGTGAACAATTCGCTCAAGACGACCGGCGAATCGATCGTGCTCGATCTCAGCCTGCGCGGCGGCGACATGGTCTCGAAGCTCGAAGAGACCGGCAACAAGATCACCGAGACCATCATCTCGCGCAGCGATTACGTCACCCAGCACTTCGGCAGCAACGCAGAGGCGCTCGCCGAATCGATCACGTCGCGCAGCGACATGATGCGTGACATGCTGGCTTCGCGCCTGCAGACGTTCGAGGACATGTTCGTCCATAACGGGACCGAGCTTGCCGAACGCATCAGCCGCGACAGCGGGACGCTCGGCGACCTCATCACCCGCCACCTGTCCGAGTTCGACCGCACGGTCAAAACCCAGGGCGGCGAGATTGTCGAGAACTTGAGCCAGCGCACGTCGGACCTCCAGGTCCTGATGCGCGACTACCTCGACGGCTTCGATTCGCGGGTCTCGACCAAGGCGATGGAGATCACGACCTCGCTCGACCACCGGCTCGCCCGGTTCCAGGAGGTGATGGACAATCGCTCCCAGAGCCTGAGCGAGAACTTCCAGTCGCACGTCATCGACATCGCGCGCGTCGTCACCGACGGCGGCCGCGACGTCGTCGAGGCGATCGAGAATCGCATCAAGGACATCACCACCCGGGTGGTGACCCAGGGCGACGTGCTGACGGATACGCTGGTGGCCAAGATCAACCAGGCCGACGGCACCCTCACCAATCGCGCCACCGAGATCGCCAACGTCCTCGACACCCGGCTCAAGCAGTTCGAGGAGCTGCTGGTGCTGCGGGCGGAGAAGGCCGCCCGCGAAAGCGAGATGCGCATGGCGACCGCCACCGAGGCGCTTGCCGAACGCACCGAGACCGCGGCGCGCGAAACCGAGATGCGCATCGCGGGCGCGACCGAGCTCCTCTCCGGGCGTGCGAATGCGCTCGCCCAGGAAACCGAGACGCGCATTCTGTCGGCCGTGGACTCGCTTGCGGGTCGGACCGACACCGTTACCCGCGACGCCGAGATGCGGCTGACGGGCGTCACCGAATCGCTTGCCGGCAAGGCGGACGCCGTCGCCCGCGAAACGGAGCTTCGTATTGCGACGGCGACCGAGTCGCTTGCGGCACGCGCGGAAGCCGTGGCCCGCGAGGCCGAGCTGCGCCTTGCGACCGCGACCGAAACGCTTGTCGGTCACGGCGATGCCATTGCCCGCGAAATCGAGGCGCGCACGACGACCGCGTCCGAGTTCCTGGCAAATCGCATCGGCAACGTCTCCCAGGAGATCGAGTCGCGCACCAACGCGGCGGCGGAGTTCGCGGCGATGAAGATCGACCGCGTGACGCACGACATCGAAGAGCGCACCGGCGTTGCCCTGGAGCTTGCCACATCGCGCATCTCGATCGCAGCGGAGGAACTGGAGTCGCGGGCTGCCGCAGCGGCTGCCGGGGCGTCGATGCAGGTCGAGAGCGTCACCCACGAGCTGGAAACGCGGGCCGCCGCGGCGGCTGCCGGGGCGTCGACGCAGGTCCAGAACGTCACCCAAGAGCTGGAGACGCGCGCAGCGGCAGCGGTTGCCGAAGCGTCGATGCATGTCCAGCACGTCACCCAAGAGCTGGAGACGCGCGCGGCCTCAGCGGCTGCCGAGGCGTCGATGCACGTCCAGAACGCCACGCAGGACTTGGAGACGCGCGCTGCCGCAGCGGCCGCCGGGGCGGCGACGCAGGTGCAGAACGTCACCCAGGATCTGGAGATCCGCGCGGCGGCTGCCGCCGAGGGCGCGGCCATCAGGTTCCAGAACGTCACCCAGGAGATGGAGGCTCGCACCACCGCTGCAGCCGACGAGGTCTCGCTCAAGGTCCACGGCGTCACCCAGCACATCGGTGCCCGCGCGATCGAAGCCGGCAACCTCCTCGTCGAGCGTACCGCTCAGATCACGAGCGAAGTCGAGTCGCGCACCACCGCGGCCACTGACTTCCTGGTCGGCCGAATTGGCTCGATCACCGGCGAAATCGACGCCAAGGCACGCATGGCAGCCGACGTCATGCACGCGCGCAGCGAGCAACTCGTCGATGCGATCACCAGCAACACCGCCGAGGCGAGCCAGCGGATCACCGAACTCGCCAATTCGGCGAGCACCACGATCCGTACCAGCACCAGCGATATCGAGCGCACGCTCAAGCAGAACGCCTCGGAAGTCGAGCGGACGTTGCTCGGCGTTTCCCAGGAGGTCGCGCGGACCTTCGTCGGCAAGGCGGACGAGGTCACGACCGCGGTCCGCCAGCGCTCGACGGAGCTGTCGCAACTGCTCGACGAGAAGAGCAGCGGGCTGATCGCCGCGATCGCCAGCAAGGGCGGCCAGTTCTCGGTCGAGATCGAGAAGGCGGCGACAAACGCCACCAAGGCGATCGACACCAAGGCTTTCGCCTTCGCCCAGTCCATGATGGACAACAGCAACGAACTCGCCCGCATCATCAACGACGCGAGCGTGACCGCGACCACCATCGTGAGCCGCACGCTCAAGGATCTTCAGGACACCACGAAGACCTCGGTCTCGCAGGCGACCATCACGGTGGCGCAGGCCCTCAAGGACCTGCAGGAAACCGCCAAGACCTCGGCCTCGCAGTCGACGACCTCGGTCGCGCAGGTGATCAAGGATCTGCAGGAGGCCGCGAAGACCTCCGCCGCACAATCGACGAGCACGGTCACTCAGGCCATCAAGGACCTGCAGGAAGCCGCGAAGACCTCGACCGCGCAATCGACGAGCACGGTCTCCCAGGCCATCAAGGACCTGCAGGAGGTCGCCAAGACGTCGACGTCGCAGGTGACCTCGACCTTGGCGATCACCTTGAAGGACCTGCAAGAGACCACGAAAACCTCCTCCTCGCAGGCGACGACTGCGCTCGCGCAGACGTTCAAGGAGCTGCAGGACGCGACGAAGGCCACCGCTTCGGTGGCGAGTTCGACGCTGGTGCAGACGCTGCGGGACGCGCAGAATTCGACCCAAAGCGCGATCGAGGAATCAAAGGTGACCGCGACAGCGGCCGTCTCCGAGCTCCTCGAGACCCACAGCATGCTGCGCGCCGACACCACCTCGCTATTCGAGAAGCTGCGCGACGCCAACGGCCTGCTGCAGGAGGTGCTGGGCGGTGCCCAGACCAATCTGCACTCGATCGAGCAGATCCTCTCGGCTCGCGTCGCCGAGTTCGTGTCGACCGTCGGCAAGCTGTTCGAGAACGCGGACGGCATCACCGGCAAAGTCGAACAGCACGTCAGCAACTTCTACGGATCGACGTCGAAGGTGCTGGGCGAACTCAGCGAGCTTGCCGTCCAGTTCGACGGCCACGGCAAGTCGCTCGCCGAGGCGGTTTCCGCTCTCGACCAGAGCAACAAGGACGCTGCGACCTCGGTCGGCGAGCGCAAGAACGTGATCGAGCAGCTCGCGAGCGCGGTGAACAGCCGCACCGACGAGCTCGACGAACGGCTCAAGCGCTTCACGACTCTGCTCGACGAATCGTTGCATGCGGCCGAGGATCGCGCCCGCGACATCGCCCGCGTGGTTGCCGACGCGACCTCGGAAGGCGCGCGGACCATCGCGGAACAGCACGAAAAGGTCCGCGAGGCGAGCGAAGACCAGGGCAAGCGCACGCTCGAGGCGCTCCACGAGCTCTACGAGCAGGTGTCGAACGAGAGCAAGGGCCTGTTCCAGCAGAATGCGTCGGAAGCGCATCAGCTGTTGCAGCAGGCGACCGAGCGGTTCTCGGAGATCATGCAGTCGATGCGGCAGATGTCGATCGACATGCAGTCGGAACTCGAGAATACGCGGCAGGAGCTGCGCCGCGGCGTCCTCGAGCTGCCGGAAGAGACCGCCGAGAGCACGGCGCAGATGCGCCGGGTGATCGTCGATCAGATGGAGGCGCTTGCCGAGCTCAACCGCATCGTTGCCCGTCATGGGCGCACGATGGATACGGTCGGCGCGGAAACCGCCCGTCGCCAGCAGCGCGAGGAGCCTGTCCCCGTGGCAGTCGCTTCTCGTGGCGAGACAACTGCAAGGCGTTACGAGGCCGCGCCGCCTGCCGCGGGCGCGCAGCGGGGTCGAGTCGAAGCGCCGCCGGTCGCGCCTAACGGGAGCAATGGCCAAGGCCGCGGCGGCTGGATTTCGGATCTCTTGACCCGCGCTTCGAACGACAGCGCGCCGCCGCCGGCCCAGGGTGGGGGTGGAGGTCGCGGCGAAGCCTATCCGCCGCAACGCCCGGAGGCGACGCCGCGGAGCGAGGATCGCAACGTCCGGCACACGATCGAATCGCTTGATTCGCTGTCGGTCGATATCGCCCGCATGATCGATCACGATGCGGCGGCGGAGTTGTGGGAGCGCTACAATCGCGGCGAGCGCAACGTGTTCACCCGGCGCCTCTACACCATGCAGGGCCAGAAGGCGTTCGACGAAGTGCGTCGGCGCTACAAGGGTGACCGCGAGTTCCGCCAGACCGTGGATCGCTACATCGGTGAGTTCGAGCGCCTGCTCAACGAGGTCGCGCGCGATGACCGCGGCCAAGTGGTCGCGCGCACCTATCTCACCTCGGAGACCGGCAAGGTCTACACCATGCTGGCCCACGCGGCCGGCCGCTTCGAGTAGGGTCCGCGCGCGGCGCCGGGATGCCCGTCGCCCTTGCGGTGCGCAGTGAGCGCTGGCCGATCGCCGGCGCTTTCACGATCAGCCGCGGCGCCAAGACCGTGGCCGAGGTTGTCGTCGCGGCGTTGACCGACGGCACGGTTACGGGGCGCGGCGAATGCGTGCCCTATCCGCGTTACGGCGAGACGGTGGCAGGCGTCACCGCCACCATCGAAGGGCTGCGCGGCGTGCTCGCGCGAGGGCTCGACCGCGCCGCCTTGCAGCAGGTCCTGCCTGCGGGCGCGGCGCGCAACGCGCTCGATTGCGCCTTCATCGATCTCGAGGCGAAGCGGAGCGGGCGCCCGGCCCACGACGTGCTCGGCGTCGCCGCGCCTGAGCCCCGCCTCACCGCCTACACGATCTCGCTCGGAACGCCGGATCAAATGGCAGCGGCCGCCGCCGCAGCGGGACGGCCGCTGCTGAAGGTCAAGCTCGGCGGCGCCGGCGATTGCGAACGGATCGCCGCAGTCCGTCATGCCGCCCCTCGGGCGGAACTCATTGTCGATGCCAACGAAGCTTGGGACCCGTCGAACCTTGCCGCAAATCTTGCTGCGTGCGCGGCGGCGGGCGTCACCTTGATCGAGCAGCCGCTGCCCGCGGCAGACGATGCGGCGCTCGGGATGATCGCGCGCCCCATTCCGGTCTGCGCCGACGAGAGCGTTCATGACCAGGCGTCGCTCGCGGCCCTTGCCGGAAAGTACGATGCGGTGAACATCAAGCTCGACAAGACCGGAGGCCTGACCGAGGCGTTGGCGCTGGCGGCGGCGGCGGGGCACATGGGCTTCGACGTGATGGTCGGCTGCATGGTCTGCACGTCGCTCTCCATCGCGCCGGCAATGCTGGTGGCGAAAGGCGCACGCGTCGTCGATCTTGACGGTCCGCTTCTGCTCGCAAATGATCGTCCGCACGGCCTCCGTTACGACGGCAGCATTGTCCATCCGGCTACACGCGCGTTATGGGGGTAGCGATCGCCGATGCGGAACTTCAAGTCGAAATCTTTCGTCACAAATCTTCCTTGCGCGCAATGAATATTACCTTTGGGGATTGATGGAGAAGGAGACATGCGCCGCCCCCCGTTGATGCTCGCATTCGTTGCCGCGGCGATCGTGATTGCGACGTCGTCCGCCGGCGCGACCATGCGCATCAGCGGCGATCGCGGCGGCCTGCTCGTCTCCTATGCGGCGCGGTTCCTGGAGGCCCGCGTCAGCGGCGAAAAGGTCGTCATCGACGGCCCGTGCTACTCGGCCTGCACGCTCGCGATCGGGATTCTGCCGCGCGACCAGGTCTGTGTCACGCCAAAGGCCGTGCTCGGCTTTCACGCCGCGTGGCGTCCAAATCGCGCTGGCGCCAAAATCCAAGCCACCGAGGCGACGCGCGCCATGTACGATGTCTATCCTCCCGACGTGCGCGAATGGATCGATCGCCGCGGCGGGCTCACGACGCGCATGATCCTGCTGCGCGGACAGGAACTCGCGACCATGGTGCAGAGTTGCACGACGCCTGCGGTGCCGGCGTCAGTCACCGCACGCGCGCGCCTCAACGATCAGCGCAACGACAGCCCGGTCATGCGCGAAGCGCCTCGGCGTGCCACTTACGCCGCCCGCCAAGGGCGATGACGAACCCGGCCGCCGCGATCGCCGCCATGGCGAGATAGGCGAGGCTGGCGAATTTCTCCACAAGTTCGCCGGACAGCGCCATTGCGGCGGCAAAGGTGATGCCCTGCAAGGCGGCGAAGTCGCCCTGGGCGGTGGCGCCGCGGCCGGCGAGGCGTGCCAGCACATGCATCGCGCCCACATGCGTCGCGCCGAACGACAGGGCGTGAAGGCATTGCAGCGCCGGCAGCAGCGCCGCGGGCGGATCGAACGCCATCGCGGTCCAGCGCAGCATGCCGCCAATCGCGCCAAGGAGAATCGTCTCGATCGCGCCGATGCGCATGATCAATCGGCCTGAGACCGCAAACAGCAGGATCTCGGCAATGACGCCGATCGCCCACAACAGTCCGATTGTGGTGCCGTCGAGACCTGCAGCGCTCCATTGCAGCGTGACGAAGCCGTAGAGCACGGCATGGCTTGCCTGGACGAGGCTTGCGCCGAGCGCGACGGCAACGAACAGGCGCGATTTCCATAGCGAGCCCGTGGACGCCGCCGGGACCTTCGCTGCCGCTGCGGTCTCGCTCGGGCGCGGCAGCAGCAGCGTCGCTGCGACCGTCAGCGCCATGGCGCCTGCAAGGGCGAAGGCGATCGGCGCTGCTCCAAATCGAGTGAGAAACATGCCGCCAGCCATGTTCGCGAAAATGAACGCCACCGATCCCCACAGGCGCACGGGGCCGTAGGCAAGCCCGCGCGCGGTAAGGCCGCGCAGGCCGTAGGCATCGCCGAGCGGCAGCACCGGCGCGGCGACGATCGAGATCGCCGCATAGGCTGCGAAAATCGCCACAAACCCGCGCGCGCCCGCCATGACTGCGTAGCCCGCCGCGGCAAGGCTTGCCGCCACCGTCAGGGCCCGAAGGACATCGAAACGGCGATCCACCAGGCGGGTCACCAGAGGCACGGTGACGATGCGAACGACCATCGGGGCCGCGAGCAGGATGCCGATCTCGCGCGCATCAAGGCCGCGGCTCGACAGCCATGCCGGCAAATAGGGCATCTGAATACCGCCAAAGGCGAAGAAGGCTGCGTAGAAAACAGCCATTCGCAGTGCGAATCCGTCGCCGCGCGCTATCCTGAAAGAAAACCGAATCACCTGCCGCTCCGCCGCCTCCTACTACTGCCTCATCGCTCGAGCCCGCTATGCCCGCAGCCCTTGCACATTCTGAAAATCCCTCCGAACCGCACGCTGACATTGCGCCAAGCGAGATGGATTTCGAAGCGATCCACGCTGCGCTGCTGGCGTCCGAGCGGGGCCGCGGGTTTCTCGCCGAATATGCCCGTCGCAACCGCCACGCCGATACCGCGCAGGTGCTGGCGGCGATCGATCGCCTGGTCGCGGCGGCGCAGGCGGATGCCGAGCTGCGGGCGTTGGCGGACGCGGCACCGGCCGAAGCAGACGAGGCGCCATCTGAGACGGTGCAAAGGACGGTGCCGGAGCCGCTGCAGGAGCCGGTAAAGCAGTGGGTGCAGGAGCTGCCGTTCGACGTCGAGCGGCTGCGGGCGGAACTCGCCGACATGGCGAACGCGATCACCCGCGCGAAGTCGGAAATCGCTGCGATGAAGGCCGCAGGGTCGCAAGCGGACGGCCGCAGCTCGGATGCGGCTGTTGAGCTCGACGGGCCCATCGGGGAGCGCGCGATCGCCAATCTCCTCGGCGTTGCCGAACAGGTCCAGGAATTGGCCTGGGGCATGCGCGAGCAGGGGGCGGATGAGCGTGTCTGCGATCGGCTCGAACGCTGCGCGAGCGACATCTATGGTGCCTGCTCGCTTCAGGATTTGACGGGACAGCGGTCGCGCCGACTGCTTCACGTCGTGCGCTATCTCGAAATCCGCGTCCGGGCCGCGAACGGTCTGTTGGCCGCGAACGCCGCCGATCCGATCGCGGTGCGCGACGTCGTGCAACCAGTGGCCGTGCAACCTGCGCCGGACGTCCACGACACCCAGGTCGCGCCTCAGCCGGAATCCGCATTCGAGCCGCCTGCTGATGCCGATGCTGGCGACGGGATGGTGCCTCCACCTCAAAGCGAATCGGTTGAGCTATCGCTGACTACACCGCCGCCGACACCGCCGGCATCGGCATCACCTGAGATCGAGGCATCCGCTGCTGGCTTGCGCGCCTTCGCGTCCACCATGATGGCGGAATTGCGCGAGGCGACGGAGGAAGAGGCCGCTAAACCCGCGGTGGAAATGCGCGACGAGACGGTGAGCGAATCGCCCGCATCGATCTCGCCGGCCGAGGTTCCCGCCCCGGACTCGTCATTGACGCCTGCCGCAGTTGAGACGCTCTCGGCTCCTGCGGAAGAAGCGGACACCTGCGAACAGCCAACTCACGACGCGGCGACGATGTTGCCGCTCGCTCCGGCGGCCGAATCTCCGTCGGTCGCCCCGCCCGCCGAGACAATTGCGGCTGCTGAGCCAGGCGGCGAGCGCGAGGCCTCAGCGGCGTCCGCTGAGCCGACGAAACGCGAAGATGCGACGGCGCCACAAAGCGATCTCGTCATGAATCTGTTCGCCGATGTGATGGCGCTGAGCGAGGAAGAACGGATCGCGCTGTTCACCTGACCGGGGTGCCCGCGCCCTTCACGCCACGAGGCGCGCAAACAGTTCCGGGTCGACATTGCCGCCCGACAGCACCACCACCGCGGTCTTACCGGCGACATCGAGCTTGTCGGCCAGCAATGCCGCAAGCGCGACCGCGCCGCCTGGTTCGACCACGAGCTTGAGTTCGCGAAACGCAAAGGCGACCGCGCGGCCGACTTGCTCCTCACTCGCAGTGACCCCGTCGCCCACCAAGATTCGATTGATCTCGAACGTGAGCTTGCCGGGACTCTGCGCCATCAAGGCATCGCAGATCGTGCCGGTGAGAGACGGATTGCGCTCGCGCCGGCCGCTCTTGAACGAGCGCACATGGTCGTCGAAACCCGCAGGCTCTGCCGTATAGATGCGCGCCGCCGGCGCGCGCGCCTTGACCGCGAGCGCGATGCCCGCTGTGAGGCCGCCCCCCGACGCGTTCACGATGACGCAGTCGAGATCGAGGCCGAGCCGCGCCACGTCTTCCGCGATCTCCCGGCCGGCGGTGCCTTGGCCGGCAATGATCAGCGGATCGTCGTAGGGCGGTACCAGCACCGCGCCGCGTTCCTCGGCGATCCGGCGCGAAATCGCCTCGCGATCCTCGCGCTCGCGGTCATAGAGCACGACTTCGGCGCCAAGCGCCGCCGTGCGCTCGCGCTTCGGCCGCGGTGCGTCGCGGGGCATCACGATGACCGCAGGCATGTCGAGAAGCTTCGCCGCCGCCGCGACGCCTTGCGCGTGGTTCCCCGAGGAAAACGCGACGACTCCGCCCTGCCGCTGGTCCGAGGCGAGCGTCGCGAGCTTGTTGTAGGCGCCGCGGAACTTGAATGATCCGGTCCGCTGCAGGGTTTCCGGCTTGAGAAACACGCGGCCGCCCGTAAGGGCATCAAGGGCGGGCGACGAAATCAGGGGGGTGCGCAGGGCAACGCCGGCGAGCCGCAGGGCGGCGGCATCGACATCGGCCGCCGTCGGCAGAGCAAGCGGTTCCTGCGAATTGGCCATGCGTGAAGCTAGCGCCGCCTGACGGGCCGGTGCAAGGCCGTTGTGGAGTGTCAGGCGACGAGGGAACAGGCCCTAAGCGGCGGCCTGCGCGGGGACGGCTTCCACTTCGTCGCCGCGTCCCATGATTTGCGTCCAGCGGATGACCTCGAAGCGGCCATCGGCATGCTCGGCAATGGCCGTGCAGCTTTCCACCCAGTCACCGCAATTGACGTAACGGATGCCGAATTTCTCGTGGATCGTCGGATGGTGGATGTGTCCGCAGATCACGCCGTCGACGTCGTGGCGCCGCGCTTCCAGCACCAAGGTCTTCTCGAACTCGCCGATGTAATTGACGGCGTTCTTCACCTTCTGCTTCGCCCACTGCGACAGCGACCAGTAGCCGAAGCCAAGGTACCGACGCAGATCGTTGAAGATGCGATTGACAACGAGCGCGAGCGTGTAGGCGTGATCGCCGAGATGGGCGAGCCAACGCGCCTGGGTCACGACGAGGTCGAAATGATCGCCGTGGATAACGAGATAGCGGCGTCCGTCGGCGGCCTCGTGGATTGCCTTCTCGACCACTTCGATGCCGCCGAAGTGTGTCCCGTAGTAACCGCGCAGGAACTCGTCGTGGTTCCCGGGCACGTAGATCATGCGGGCGCCCTTGCGCGCCTTGCGTAAGAGCTTCTGCACCACGTCATTATGAGCTTGGGGCCAGTACCAGGTCGCGCGCAGCCGCCAGCCATCCACGATGTCGCCGACAAGGTAAATGGTATCGGCATCATGATAGCGGAGAAAATCGAGCAGCATTTCGGCTCGGCAACCACGAGCACCGAGATGGACATCGGAGATGAAGAGGGTGCGATATTGCCGCGTGCCTTCTTCAATATCCATCCATTGCCCCGATATGCATTTGGTGAGTCTCGATCTAGGTGATTTGTATTGCGGTTGGATGACGGCGCTCGTCACTACAGTGTCATCAGTGCTCCCTATCGTTAACGGGATGACTGATTCGGCCCTTGCAGCCGCCGCGTTTTGCGGCATCACGTTTTCCCTACATCTCATCAGTATTTTCGTTGCCGGCTCGCGCTGCCGGCCGCGGTCGCAGCCGGCGCCGTCTCACGATATGGCGCCGGTGAGCATCGTCCGGCCGCTGTGCGGCCTCGACAACTTCCTGGAAGAAACGCTGCGAACGTCGTTCCTGCTCGCTTATCCGGAATTCGAACTGATCTTCTGCGTCGCCTCGCGGCGCGATCCCGCGACCAAGGTCGCCAAGAAACTGATCGCGGAATTTCCGGGCGTGAACGCGCGCCTCTTGATCGGTGACGATCGGATCAGCCAGAATCCGAAGCTCAACAATTGCGCGAAAGGATGGCGCGCGGCCGCACATGATTGGATCGTGATTGCGGACTCGAACGTGCTCATGCCGCGCGATTACCTGCAGCGCCTGTTTGCGGTCTGGCAGCCCGATACCGGTCTCGTGTGCTCGCCGCCGGCCGGCTGCCGGCCGGACGGGCTTGGCGCCAATCTCGAGTGTGCGTTCCTCAATGCCTACGAGGCGCGCGCGCAGTATCTGGCGGACACCGTCGGCTTCGGCTTTGCACAAGGCAAGACGATGCTGTGGCGGCGCGATGTTCTCGACGCTGCGGGCGGCATCACGGCCCTCGGCGCCGAGATCGCCGAGGATGCAGCAGCGACCAAGATCGTGCGCGCTGCGGGCCTGCGGGTGCGACTCACCGACCGGCCGTTCGATCAGCCGCTCGGCCGTCGCGGCCTGATGGAAGTGTGGCGGCGGCAGACGCGCTGGGCGCGGCTGCGTCGCGCCTGCTTCCCATTGTTCTTCCTGCCGGAGATTTTGGGCGGCGCATTCTTTCCGCTGGTCGCCGCCGGATACGCAGCCTTCGAAGCCGGCATATCGGTCGCGGCCGCGGTCGCGGCGGTGGCGGCACTGTGGTATGGCGCCGAGACCGCATTCGTTGCGTTCGCGCGCTGGCACTTCACGCCGCTTTATCCGCTCCACGCCATGCTGCGCGACCTGCTGCTTCCGGTGCTCTGGGTCGACGCCTGGGCCGGCACCGACTTCGTCTGGCGCGGCAACCAGATGAGCATCGCGACCGACAGCCCCGCCGCGTAACCGCGGCCGGCGAGTTCTTCCAGTCGATTGAATTGCGGCACACCGGCTGCAGGCGCGCCCCAGTGGGTTGCCCACGACATCGACACCTTCTGCTACAATGCTCTCCGCGTTTCCGGGAGCAGAACCATGATCCGCAATTCGACCAAGACCTGGGGATGGCCTTCGATCGCGCTGCATTGGATCGGCGCAGTGCTGATCCTCCTGCTGCTCGGCCACGGCTGGTGGATGACGCATCTCACGCCACGGCCGGATCGGCTTGCCAATTATGCCGGGCATGCGGCGATGGGGTACGACCTCCTGGTGCTCCTGGTGCTGCGTTTGTTGTGGCGCTGGATGAATCCGGTGCCGGCGTTGCCCGGCGATATCAAACCGTGGGAGCGCATCGCGGCCCACATCAGCCACGCCGGTCTCTACCTCTTGATGTTTGCGACCACCATCGTTGGCTGGATGCTGGCCGGCACCATGCGAACCCCGCTGCAGCAGGACCTGTTCGGCATCAAGTTTCCGCTGATCTATGTCAACGCGGATCGGGCCGCGCATGAATTGTGGGAGGACACTCATCGCGTCCTCGCCTACATCCTGCTCGCGCTTGTGGTGGTGCACGTCGTGGCGGCCGTCTGGCATCACGTCATCAAGCGCGATGTCGTGCTCCGGCGCATGGTCGTAGCGCGGCCTTAAGACGGATCTCTGGGTGACGGACAACGATCACGCCAACCGGCGGCGCAACCTCGGCTTCTTCTTCGATGCCGCGGTCGCGCGCGATCCTGACAAGGTCGCGATCATCGATCTTCACGGCGGCGAGGAGCGCGCGCGCACGTACCGCGCGCTCGACGTACGTATGGACCGGGTCGCGGCCATGCTGGCGCGACTCAAGATCGCGCCGGGCGAGCGCGTCGGCATGGTGGTGGGCAACCGGGTCGAGTTCATCGAATTCTTCTTTGGCGCGATGCGCGTGGGCGCGGTTCCGGTGCCGATCAACACCCGCCTTGCGGCGGACATGCTCCGCTACATCCTGCTCGATGCGGGCTGCGCGGGTGCGCTGATCGATCCGCGCTGCCATCCGCAGGCGCTCGCGATCGCCGCCGAGGCGCCGTTGCGCGTCCGCCTCGCTCTGGACGATCCGCAGCCGGGATTTCTCGGCTTTGAGGAGGAAATGGCGCGTTCGGCTGCGCCGGTCGCGCCGCCGCCGCTCGATGACGACGCCCAGGCGTTCCAGCCCTACACCTCCGGGTCGACGGGCCGTCCCAAGGGCGCCATCATGACCCATCGCGGCATGCTCTGGTACGTCGCGCACAACCAGCAACATTGGCCGGCCTCATCCGATGACCGCGGTCTCGTGGCGCTGCCTCTGTTTCACAAGAATGCGCTGCGCGGCACCGTCAAGCCCATGCTCTACGCGGGCGGTTCATTCGTGCTCATGCCGGCCTACGAGCCGACGTCGTACCTGCAGACGCTGGCCAAGTACCGCTGCACCTACTCGCGCGGCGTCGCCGCGGTTTTCACGTTGGTGCTGCAACATCGCGATCTCATCGGCCAGCTCGATTTGTCGGCGCTGCGCGGATTGACCATCGGCTCGGCCGTCGTGACGCCCGAACTGCTCGACGCCGTCGAGCGCGCGTTGCCCGGCGTGAAGACCTCCGAGAGCTACGGCCTCACCGAGGGCGGCAGCCCGTTCCGGCCGCCGCTCGACGGCCGCAAGGTGCCGCGCGGTAGCGTCGGCACGCAGGCGCCGGGGATCGAGGTCAAGCTTGTCGATGCCGACGGGCGCGAACAGCCGGATTTCGGCGAGTTGCTGATTCGCAGCCCGTACGTCTGCCTCGGCTACCACAACCAGCCAGAGATCACGCGGGCGAAGCTCAAGGACGGCTGGCTTGCGACCGGGGACGTGTTCTTCAAGGACGCCGAGGGCTTCTACTATTTTAAGTCGCGCGCCGACGACATGTTCAACTGCGGCGGTGAGAACATTTACCCGAAGGAGGTCGAAAATCTCCTGTTCGCCCATCCCGACGTGGTCAACGCCGTCGTCGCCCCGGTGCCGCACAAGGTGAAAGGCTTCGCGCCGGCCGCCATGGTCGTGCTGCGCGACGGTGCGCGCGCGAACAGCGAAGACCTCAAGGCTTTCTGCATCGAGCGCGGGCCGCTCTATTCCCATCCGCGCCACGTCGCCGTGGTTGCGGCGCTGCCGCTCAACGGCGCCGGCAAGATCGACCGCTCCGCCGTGCAGGCGCGCCTCGCGGCTCTTGTCGCCCCTTAAGGGTGAGGTGAAGATGCAATGCTGAACATTGCCGGGGGTGCGTCGATGCTGCCTACGTGTCTTGTCGGTTCCTACCCGCAGCCGGAATGGCTGATCGATCGGGCGAAGCTCTCCAAGATGGTGCCGCGTATCCGCGCGGAGGATCTGTGGCTGGTGCCGGCGGAGCATCTCGAAGCGGCCCAGGATGATGCGACCATTCTCGCCATTCGCGACCAGGAGCGCGCGGGGCTCGACATCATCAGCGACGGCGAGCAGCGACGCGAGAGCTATTCCAACCGCTTCGCGACGGCGCTTGAGGGCGTGGACGTCGACAATCCTGGCATGGCGCTGAGCCGCATGGGCCGGCCGCTGAAAGTGCCGCGAATCGCCGGGCCGATCCGGCGGCGCGGCCCGGTGGAGGTCCGCGACGTCAAGGTGCTGCGCGCCAACACCGAGCGCAAGATCAAGGCGACCATGCCGGGCCCCTTCACCATGAGCCGGCAGGCCGAGGATTCCTATTATCGCGACGAGGAGGCCGTCGCCGCGGCGTTCGCCGATGCCGTCAATGCGGAGATCAAGGACCTGTTCGCGGCAGGGGCCGATGTGGTGCAGATCGACGAGCCGTGGATGCAGCAATATCCGGACCAGGCCCGCGCCTACGGCCTCAAGGCGCTCAACCGCGCGCTCGACGGGGTCACCGGCACGATCGCGGTGCATCTCTGCTTCGGCTATGCGGCCGTGGTCTATGACAAGCCCACCGGGTACTCATTTCTCGCCGAGCTCGAAAATTGCAAAGCCCAGCAGATATCGATCGAGGCCGCGCAGCCGCACCTCGATCTCGAGGTCTTGAGAAAGCTGCCCTCAAAGACCATCATTCTAGGGGTGATCGATCTTGCCGATCCCGCAATCGAGACGCCGGACGTGGTGGCAGGCCGGATCCGTGGGGCATTGGCCCACGTGGCTGCGGAGCGCCTCGTGATCGCGCCCGATTGCGGCATGAAGTATCTTCCGCGCGAGGTTGCCTTCGGCAAGATGAAAGCAATGGTGGACGGCACCGCGATTGTGCGACATGAAATCGGCGCCGCCCGGTAACGTTCAGGAGAAAACTCCCATGCCTTATGTAACGGAAAAAAATCTGACCGACGTCGTGCTCCAGCGCTGGACGGCCGTGCCTGACCCGCGGCTGGGCCAGGTCATGCAGTCGTTCATCAAGCACGTCCATTCGTTCGTGCGCGATGTCCAGCCGACCGAGGCCGAGTGGGCGACGGCGATCGATTTCCTGACCCGGATCGGCAAGAAGTGCGACGACAAGCGGCAGGAGTTCATCCTGTTCTCCGACGTCATGGGCGTGAGCATGCTGGTCGATTCCATCAATCACCGGCTGTCGACCGGCGCGACGCCGACCACCGTCGAGGGGCCGTTCCATGTTCCGAACGCGCCGGAGTTTGCCGACGGCGGCAATATGGCGGCGCAGTGTCCGGGGGTTCCCTGCTTCATCACCGGCACCGTCAAGGGACTCGACGGCCGGCCGGTCGCCAACGCCAAGCTCGACCTGTGGCAAACCGACGGCGAGGGCCTTTACGAGGCGCAGCGCGACGTCACCGAGCCGTGGATGCGCGGCCTGTTTCACACCAAGGCCGACGGCTCCTACGTCATCCGCACGGTGGCGCCGATCGGCTACTCGATCCCGATGGACGGTCCGATTGGCGAACTCGTCAAGCACACCGAGATTTCCGAGATGCGCCCCGCCCACATCCATTTCTGCATCGAGGCGCCCGGCTATCACCGTGTCGTCACGCACCTCTTCCAGCGCGGCTGCCCCTACATCGAGACCGACGTGGTCTATGGCGTGAAGGAGCCGCTGATCGTGGATTTCGTCGACAACCCGCCGGGCAAAGCGCCGAACGGCGAGCCGATCGCGACGCATTTCTACACGATCCGCTACGATTTCGTGCTGCAGCCCCAGGCCGCGGCAGCGGCGGCCGCGTAAACGGGAGGCGTTGCGGTCGTCACAGCAGCCTGTAGCCCGCATGAGCGCAGCGACATGCGGGAAGAGGACGCGAAGCTTGCGAAATAGGCCACTTCGATTCCCGGATGTCGCTGCGCTCATCCGGGCTACGATCTGACGGCCTGACGGTGCGCTGCGCTACTGCAGCGCCATCAGGATTTGTTCGCAGATCAAGCCGAGCTCGATCTCGCGGAGCTGGCAGCGCATGCGGCGCAGCCAAGTCCGCAGTTCCTCGCGCGCCCGGTCGCTGGCGTGACGGTCCATCTCCGCGAACGAAAAGCGTTCGCGCGCGACCAGCGATCGGGTCGCAGGACTGAGCACGGGAATCTCAAGCGACACCGCGATCGTGCTGGCGTGCGCGAAGGTCGTGCCGTGCGGCAGTCCCTTGGCGACGAGGAGATTGCGTACCGGCAGCAACGCCGTTCCCTTGAACCGTTGCCGTAGCCACCCATAAGCTTTGGCCGTATCCGGGTCAGGATCGATCAGGAACAGGATCAACGGTTCGATCGATCGGCGGCGCGCCTCCGCAAACAGGTTGATCTTGCTTGCGACTGTGAAGAAGCTCTTGAACGCGCGATAGCTGACGTCGATGACCTTGACCATCGTGTTGTCTTCGAGCAGGCCGTCGAACAGCTGCATCTGGCCCTGCACGTCGTCGATGTTGGCGATCCGCGTGTGATCGGGCAGGAAGTCCGACAGCCGCGGTCCTTCGTCGGCGAGGTCGACGGCAGCGAGGGGACGACCTTCCGCGAGGTAGTGCTCGGCCAACAGGCGGGCGAGCAGCGTCTTGCCGACCTGGCGGCTCGGCGAGCACACGATGTAGATCGGGGAGGGGCCGCAATTGCCGGCCTGCGCCGGCACGATCGGAGCTTCGTATTGAGCGAGCTCCGCCTCGCTGCCTCCGGCGTCGCTCGCCGGAGCAGCGTTCACGGCATCGCCGGCCATCGTGCTTACGAAGCCTCGGCGATGGGAGCGACCGCACGCGGCTTTGAGATCGCCGCCTCGCGCGGTTCCTTCGGCCCGATGAGATCGACGAGGCGAACGCGGTCATATTCGGCGAAGACATTGCCGAGCCAGTGCCGGACGTAGCCGCGCAGCACGAACGAGTTCGATGCCGGGGCGCCGCTCGCTGTCTTGTCCGCGATGAACGTCGCGAACGGCACCGCCGAGACTTCGACCTGCTCGTAGGCCATCTCGCTGAGCTTGGGCACGCCGATCTCGACCGCATCCTTGATGCGATTGAAGTACGAATTGTAGGTGCGCTCGTCCCAGTCGAAGAAGCTCGTGTTGTTGATGAAGTTCTTCACCAGGAAGTAGCGCGCATCGACCAGGAACTTCGAGGTTTCGGCGATCTCTTCGAGCGACGCGATCGACGGCCCGAGGATGTGAAAGACCGCGAAGGTGAGGTCGCTGCGCTTCGCCATGTCGAGAAATCCGATGTCGCGCAACGCGCCGAGCGTCGGCGACATCAGGCCGGCCCTGATGTCGATCAGCGTGATCTGTGCGGCCGCCAATTCGATGGTGTCGAAGATCTTCATCTGGTCCGACACCGAGGTGACGTCGACCACGTCGGTGATGTCGGGATAAAAGCGCTTCAGCGTTCCCTTCGGGCACTCGGTATCGAATGCGCGGGTCGCGATCTTTCGAGAGGCGAAGTAGTCCAGCAACGTACGCGAGACCGTCGTCTTGCCGACACCGCCTTTGTCAGCCCCAACCAAAATCACTGCTGGTCTTGCCATGATACTCCCCCTCACCAACTCCACTGCAAGCAGTGTTCGCGGGCGCGGCGACAAATTGATGGCGCAACAGGAGCGAAGATCGAGCGAAGATATGGAATCTCGCACGCGCATTTTTTCTCAGGTGCAGAAGCACCGCCGCGCCCACGACGATCGCGCGGACGCGCAAACAAATCAGCACGCGACATTGAGATGTCGGTGCGCGTTGCGTGAGCGCGAATCGGCTCGAGGAGAGGTGTGCTTAAGCGAGTTCCGCGGGGGTGATTCGGTCACGCGGGGAGTCGGACCTGTTTGACCAGGAGTTGCGCAACCGCTCGCGTGTTGCGATTGATGAGTGAGGTCATGTAGGTCGGTGCCGGCTGCCTGTCATGATCAACGTCGCCCCGTCGACACATCGGCGACGGTGCGACGATGTGAAGGTGCTGCGCTCGACCACCGCCTCCGCTCATCGCGAACCATGGCTTGCGGATTACGTTCGAGACGTGTCGTCGACACCGGGGAGAACAGCGTGTGGGAAGGTCGCGATCTCGCCGGTGCTAGCAGCCTCTCGATTGCCGCACGGATGCCGTCACAAGTCCGCGGGAACGATTGCAGCCGTCAACCGCACTCTGCCCACATCACAGCCCCGCTGCGGCGCACAGGATTGGTGATTCGCAAAAGAAAAACGCGGCCGATCCGTCATGGATGCGACCGCGTCTGAAAAGGTGGGCCGGTGTCGGCCGTCGATTTAAAGCGCCGGTGCAATCGCTCCGGCGCTGCCCGCCATTAATGTCCCGCAGTCACCAAGCTGACCTCGGTGCGGCCGCCATTGAGCCGCTTGATATCGTTGACGAGGGTCTCGGGATAGGTCAGCGACGGCACCAGGGGCGTCTTCAGGCCCATGTAGTTCGCGACGTCGGCGATGAACAACGTGCAGTTTATCCCGCCGGCAGTCCAGACCGGGGAATGCGCCTGCTTGTACTTGATGTAGGCAAACACCTTCCGCGCATCCGCGTCGCTCAGATAAACGCGATAGCTCGCGGTGAGATAATCCTCGTCAAGGTCGCCGTAGCTCTTGCCGGTTTCGGACGGCACCGGAAACACGTGCCCGATGATATAGGGGATCACGCTGTCGGTGGCCGGGTGCAACCCAGCAACCTCGACCGAGCGGACCTTGCCGTTGGCGTCGAGACGTCCGTACCAGAGGAAAGCGTGGCCGTAGCTCGCCGCCGTCCGGGCACGGAAATCGACGAAATAGCGATTTGCCGTCGAGACCGGCGCCTGCGACCGATGCGTCGGCGCTGCCGCCACGTGCTGCGGCGCGCGCTGCGCATGCACATGCACTGCCGGCAGGGCTTCGGCAGGCGCATCGGACACCGCCGCCATCTGATCGGACACCGCTGCCGTGTGAGTAACCTGCACGCCTTGAGCGTGGACCGGCGCAACATAAGCAGCGGCAACAAGTGCCGCGGCACAAAGCCCTGTCGCCGTGCGGGCTGAAAGCTTCGACCTGTCCTGCATCACCAGATTCCTCCGAGATTCTTCGAAAGTCTTTGGAGGTTATTTAATCGGACCGTTTCCCCCGCGGTCCGCATCCCTCGCGATCTGAACTCGTTACGCTGATCGCTTGGGAAGAACTTCGATTATGAGACGCTTGACTCGACAAGCGCCCCGCTGCCTGTGTCGGGGGGCTTGATGTGAAAAACCCCGCTGCGCCCCCCGAGTCGTTTCAAGAGGCACAAGCGGAAAGTTCTTCACTTCAACTTCGGCGCACCGCGGAGCCGGCTCTAGCCGGCTCCCGCGCGACGAACGATCAACCCTTCGTGTAGATCGGGCCCTTGCCGATCGGAGCCTTGCCGATCGGAGCCTTGCCGATCACCGGAGCCGGCGGCGGCGGTTCTTTAGTCGGGAAGTCGGCTGCGATTGCTGCGCCCGCGAACGCGAACGTAGAAGCCGCTACGAGAAGGAGTTTGCTCATAGTTCATAGCCCCTGATTGCTGTTACCCTCATTATGGCTGGCGGGTTACGCAACACCACCGCCGCCAATAAAGCCTGAACTAGCACCGTTAAAACTAGTGTAAAAAAGCCACAGCGGAATTTTTTTGGAGATAACCATGATCGGGCTACCGCGCGGCGCCCGACGCTCATTCGGAAAGTAACGTGAATCCAAAAGGTTAAATCTGTTAACGGCGATGTCGAAAATTGCGTCTTTGGACTCACTTTCGCGACTGTTTTTGGTCGCTGCGGCCTGTGAATCACACCCAGTTCGGGACGGATTGCGGCCGACTCGCGGCACGCGTCCTTTCCTGACCGCACACCAACGACGTGCGCCATCGCGGACTCACCGCGCTGTCGGTATTTGAGAACCAGCTTTCGCCGATTGACCTTGATCTCGGCCCGCGATTCAATCGCCGCCGCAAGCCGCCATCCGTGCGGTCCGAGGTCCCATGAGCAACGTCAATCCCAATCCGTTTACGACGCGCCCTGAAATCGAAGGCACTTTCGGGGTTGTCACCTCGACTCATTGGATCGCGACCGCGGTCGGCATGGCGACGCTTGAAAAAGGCGGCAATGCCTTCGATGCCGCGTGCGCGACCGCCTTCACCCTCCAAGTGGTGGAGCCGCATCTCAACGGCCCGGGCGGCGACGTGCCGGTGATCCTGTTCGACGTCCGCAAGGGCGCGGTGGAAGTGATCTGCGGCCAGGGGCCGGCGCCGGCCGGGGCGACGATTGCGCACTACCGCGCGCTTGGTCTCGACATGATGCCCGGCACCGGCCTCCTCGCCGCCTGCGTGCCCGGCATGTTCGACAGCTGGATGATGCTGCTGCGCGATCACGGCACCATGCGCGTCGCCGATGTGATTGCGCCGGCGATCTTCTATGCGCGCGAGGGCCATCCGCTGGTCGAGCGCGCCAATGCCACGATCGCGACTGTGGAAAAGCTGTTTCGCGAGCATTGGCCGACCTCGGCCACGGTCTATCTGCGCGACGGCAAGGTGCCGCCGACCGGCACTTTGTTCACGAATCCGGCGCTCGCCGACACCTACGCGCGCCTGCTGCGCGAATGCGAGGGCGGCAGCCGCGAGGCCGAGATCGAGCGGGCGCGCAAGGTGTGGTCGCAGGGCTTCGTCGCCGAGGCGATCGACCGATTCTGCCGCACCCAGGAGATCATGGATACGAGCGGCGAACGCCATCGCGGCGTACTCACCGGCGAGGACATGGCGCGCTGGCAGGCCACCAGGGAAGCCCCGCTCACCTACGACTATGGGCGTTATCGCGTGTGCAAGCCGGGACCGTGGGCGCAGGGGCCGGTGATGCTCCAGCAGCTCGCGCTGCTCAAGGGCTTCGACCTTGATGGCCTTGATGTTGCCGAACCGGAGTTCATCCATCTCGTGGTGGAGGCATCGAAGCTCGCCTTCGCCGACCGCGAGAAATTCTACGGCGATCCTGATTTCGTCGAGGTGCCGATGGAGACGCTGCTCTCCGACGCTTACAACGCGGAGCGCCGCAAGCTCATCCATCACACCGCCTCGCTCGAGCTGCAGCCCGGTTCGATCGAAGGCTTTGGCGCCGTCGTGAAGCTCCGCCGGGACGAGGGCACGCGCGAAGCGGTCGGTGCCATGGGCGCGGGCGAGCCGACCGTGGGGCGGCTCGGAGAAGTTCGCGGCGATACCGTGCATTTCGACATCATCGACCGCGCCGGTAACATGGTGACGGCAACGCCGTCCGGTGGGTGGCTGCAGTCCTCGCCGGTCATTCCCGAACTGGGTTTCGGCCTCGGCACCCGCGGCCAGATGTTCTGGCTCGAGGAAAACCATCCGGCGTCGTTAGCGCCCGGCAAGCGCCCGCGCACGACGCTGTCGCCGACACTCGCATTGCGCGACGGCGAGCCGTATCTCGCCTGGGGGACGCCGGGCGGCGACCAGCAGGACCAATGGACCGCGCAATTCTTCTTGCGCCACGTTCATGCCAAGCTCAACCTCCAGGAGGCGATCGACGCGCCGGCCTGGCATTCCGAGCACTTTCCGATCTCGTTCTGGCCGCGCACGGCGCGACCCGGGGTGCTGGTGGTCGAAAGCCGCGTGCCGGCGGAATCGCGTAAGGACTTAGAGCAGCGCGGCCATGTCATCGAAGTCGGCCCGGCCTGGTCGGAAGGCCGGCTGACGGCGGCCTCCCGCGATGGCCGTCGTCGCAAAGCCGCTGCTAATCCGCGCGGCATGCAAGGCTACGCCGCCGGACGATGAGACTCGGGGGGGCGGTACGGGAAAATCACATGACGCAGGGCTGTGCCTCTTCTCCCCCCCTTGCGGGGAGGGGGTGGCGGTTGGGAGATGCGACATGTCAGTGCCATAACCTCCCGATCCCCCACGCCGACCCTCCCCCACAACGGGGAAGGGAGAAACAACAAAGGGAGTACGCGTGATGGGCGAGGTCAGTCTCGTCGACGTATCGAAGCGATTTACGCTGCGGATCGGCAACGATCTGCATAGGGTCAACGCCTTGTCGCGGGTGAGCTTCACCGTGCGCGACGGCGAGATCGTGTCGCTGATCGGGCCGTCCGGCTGCGGCAAGACTACGGCGCTGCGCGTCGCCATGGGGCTTGAGCAGGCGAACAGCGGCCGCGTCACGGTGGATGGGCGCGAGGTCAAGGGCTGCGGCTACGACCGCGGCATGGTGTTCCAGCACGCCGAGCTGCTGCCGTGGCTGACGGCCATGCAGAACGTGATGTTCGGGCTCGAGATGAAGGGCCTACGCGGCGCGGAGCTGCGCGACACGGCGATGCGCTATCTCGATCTCGTCGGCCTCGGCGCGTCAAAGGACCGCCGCCCGCATCAATTGTCCGGCGGCATGCAGCAGCGGGTCGGCATCGCCCGCGCGCTCGCGATCGACCCCAAGGTCTTGCTGATGGACGAGCCGTTCGGCGCGCTCGACGCCCAGACCCGCGAGACCATGCAGGACGAGCTCCTGCAGATCCACGGTCGCACTCGCAAGACCATCCTGTTCGTCACCCATGATCTCGACGAAGCGGTGCTGATCGCCGATCGCGTCGTGATCATGCGCGACGGCCGGGTGCAGGAAATCCTCGACGTGCCGTTGCCGCGCCCGCGCGATCTCGAAGCCGCGCGCGGCACCAAGGAATTCGCCGACACGCGCTATCATGTGTGGAAGGCGCTGCATGCCGAGCCGACCGCGTCGGCGACGCGGACGGTGCATTGAGTCGGGGCGCGCGAATGGCGGATATCAGCAATACCGAAGTCCCGGCGACCGATGCGCAAGTGCCGGAAAGCGCCGCGCCGCGCAGTGTGCCGCGCTGGGTCATCACTGCGTCCTCGCTCGCGGTTCTCCTCCTCGTGTGGGAATGGTTCGGCCGCGACATCAACCCGGTGTTCGGCTCTTATCCGAGCGCAATTGCACAGGCATTCTGGGATCTTGCGAGGGACGGCAAGCTTGAAGCCGCGACCTTCGAAAGCCTGCAGCCGTTCTTCGTCGGCTACATCGCGGCGATCGTGCTCGGCGTGCCGCTCGGGCTCATCATCGGCCGCTATCGCACGGCGGAAGCAGCGCTCGGCATCTACGTGACGGCGGGCTACGCGATGCCGCTCGTCGCCCTCGTGCCGCTGCTCGTGTTGTGGCTCGGCATCGGCTTCATGGTGAAGGCCGCGGTGGTGTTCCTGATGTCGGTCTTCCCGATCTGCATCAACACCTGGGTTGGCGTAAATGCCGTGCCGAAAAGCCTGATCGAGGTCGGCAAGTCGTTCGTCGCCCCCAATTCGGTGATCCTGCGGCGCATCGTGCTGCCGGCGACGCTGCCCTACATCATGGCGGGCATCCGCCTCGCCGTCGGCCGCGCCGTGGTCGCCATGGTGATTGCGGAATTCTACACCGCGATCTCCGGCCTCGGCGCTATTATCATCAATTCCGCAAACAACTTCGACACGGCGAACATGTTCGTGCCGATTGTCGTGCTAATGGTGCTGGCGATCGGGCTGACGAGCCTCATCGGCTTCGTCGAGCGCCGTGTCGCGCCCTGGCAGGCCGAGATCGCCGGCCGCGAACGGGAGTAAACATCGTTCAGTCGTAGACCGTGTCGACGTAGTGCTCGGAATCGACCACGGCTTCGATCACCGTCGGGCCGTCGGCGGCGAGCGCCTTGGTGACGGCGGCAGCGAGCGCGTCGGCGCTGCGCACCCCAAGTGCCGGCACGCCGAAATAATGCGCCGGCGGCTCGCGGTAATCCTCGGACTGTAACTCCGTGCCGTAGAGCGGGAACTGTCGGCGGATCTGCTTCACCTTGATGAGCGCGAGCCAGCGGTCGTCGAGCACCACGATTGGCAGTGCAAGGCCGAGGCGCTTTGCTACCGCGACTTCGCCGCAGGTCATCTGGAAGCAGCCGTCGCCGATGAGCGCAACCACCGGCAGTTCGGGCCGCGCGAGCTTCGCCGCGATTGCACCGGGCAGGCCGAAACCCATGGACGACCAGCCGTTGGTGATCTGGAACGATTTCGCGGCGTGCGCGGTCCATTGGCTGGCGATCTGGTGCGTATGCGCGCCAACATCGAACGCGAGGATGCCGTCGCGCGGCAGCGCGGCGCGGACCGCGTCGATCGCTGCATGCGCGGTGAAGAACTTAGATTCCGGCCGCAGTACGGCCTGGAACGCGCGACGGTGCTCGGCAAGCGTAGCGTCCGTCCAAGCATTGCTGGAGGCGGGCATTGCGGCAAGCCGCGCGAGGGATTGATCGAGATCGCCGGTCACCTGGTGGACGAGCTTGACCGAGGGCGCAACGTCGGCCGTTTCGATGTCGACGTGGAGCAGCGGCAGGTCGCCGATCCAGGCTTCGTATTCGACCTCGATGGTGTCGTAGCCGAGCCCGACGATGAGATCGGCGGAGCGCAGGAAGCGACGCTGCACCTGCCGGCAGGCGCGCTCGATGCAGCCGAGCGATAGCGGATGATCTTCATCGATCATGCCCTTGGCCATCGTCGTGGTGGCGAAGGGGAGGCGATGTCGCTCGACCACGCGGCGCAACAGTGCCGGCTCGGCGACCCGCATGGCCGAGGAACCGAGCACGGCAATCGGCCGCTTGGCATTCGCGATCAAGTCGCCGGCGCGGGCGAGAGCGGCGTCAGGGGGCGGCGCGATCTTCTCGGGCGAGGCGGCCGGCGCAAGAGTCTCTCGCGCCGGCGCGAGCGCGACGTCCTCCGGCAGGTCGAGATGTACCGGCCCGCGCGGCTCGGTGAGCGCCAGCCGGATCGCGGCGTTCACGGTCTCGACGATGCGGCCGGTTTCCAATCGGAACGAGCCTTTGGTGATCGGCGCAAACAGCGCGTGATGGTCGATCCACATCTGGATGCGACGGCCGAGCTGCTCGTTGTTGAGGTTGCAGGTGAGGGCGATGAGCGGCGAGCGGTCGAGCCAGGCACAGCCGACGCCGGTCGCGAGGTTGGTCGCGCCGGGGCCGAGCGTCGCGATGCAGAGCCCCGGCACGCCGGTCATCCGCCCGCTGACATCGGCGGCGAAGCCCGCCGAGCCTTCGTGAGCCGTGAGCACGAACGCGACGCCGCCCTTGCGCATCGCCTCCATCAGCGGCAGCACGTTGCCGCTCGGAATGCCGAATCCGCGCGCGATCCCGGCTGCCTTCAAAGTCGCGACGATCAGATCGGCATTGTTCATAGGATTCTGCCTCGCGCCGGTGGGGCCGACTTCTTATCGCGGATCGCGGGCAAACGACAGTCAGGCGGGGCAGGGCTCGATCTTCGCGATCTCGACTTCGAGACGGAGTTCGATTTCTGCCAGGACGCCGTCGAGCATCGGATCGCCCGAGACGTCCTTGAGCCCGGCAACCGCGGCCTTGAGCCGGCCCACGGCGTCGTGCCCGAGGTCGCCTTCGAGGAGGCCGATCTTGAGGGAATCGAGAGCATCGAGCGCCGTGCGGCCGCGCGCGACCGCGCGCCGCCGCCGCTCACCCGGTTCCTCGATGCCCTGAAGCGCAATCAGCACGTCGATGCCGCCGATCGACCGAACGCCGGTGTTGGCCGTCGGCGACGTCGCCGCTTCCCCTTCGCCGAGCGTGAAACCGTCCGAGCCGCTGCGGCGCACCGACTTGCTCGACGTCACCCCGCCGGCGCCATTCGTTCGCTCGACCCGCATGAAGCTCTCCCATCGACCCGTAGCCCGGATGAAGCGAAGCGAAGTCCGGGAACAGCCTCGCTAATGGCACCGCCGACCCGGATTACGCTTCGCTTCATCCGGGCTACACACAGTTCCGCAGCATGGTTAATGCTTGGTAAATACCCGGCAATTATTGCCCAGCAACGGCAAAGCATGCCACGCCGCGGCTTGCCCTGAATCTCGCTTCGATTGCCGCTTTCGTAATTATTTCAAGGGCTTGCAAAAAAATACTGGAATGGCACGCAACTCGCTTCACTTGGACCGGCAGCGCGGCTCGCGGCAAGCGCTGGGGTGGGGACGGGCAATGCCGGTGACTGGTTGGGATGTTGGTAGAGCAACGCGGGCAAGTGCGAGGGCGGTCACGTGCATCGTCGCGGCCGTCCTCGCGTTCGCGAGCTTCGCTCCGGCCGACGCCGCCTCCCGCATCAAGGACCTCGCCAATATCGAAGGTGTGCGCGACAACCAGCTCATCGGCTATGGGCTCGTGGTCGGCCTCCAGGGCACCGGCGACACCATCAACAATTCGCCGTTCACCAAGCAGTCGATCACCGCGATGCTGGAGCGCCTCGGCGTCAACATCCGCGGGCAGAATCTCAGTCTCAAGAACGTCGCCGCCGTAATGGTCACGGCGAACCTGCCGGCATTCTCGACCCAGGGCACGCGGATCGACGTCACCGTCTCCGCCCTTGGCGATGCCAAGAGTCTGCAAGGCGGCACGCTCCTGGTGACGCCGCTCCTCGGCGCCGACGGCAACGTCTATGCGGTCGCCCAGGGCTCGCTCGCGATCGGCGGCTTCCAGGTGCAGGGCGAGGCGGCGAGCATCACCCGCGGCGTGCCGACCGTCGGCCGCATCGCCAACGGGGCGATCATCGAGCGCGAGATCGAGTTCGCGCTCAACAGTCTGCCCAACGTTCGCCTCGCACTGCGCAATTCCGACTTCACGACGGCGAAGCGCATCGCCGCCGCCATCAACGATTTTCTTGGCGCTGCGACGGCCGAACCGGTCGATCCTTCGACGGTGGCGCTGACGGTGCCGAAGGAATACGCGAACAACGTCGTCGCGCTCCTCACCGAGATCGAGCAGCTTCAGATCGAGCCGGACCTCGCGGCGAAAATCATCATCGACGAGCGCTCCGGCATCATCGTGATGGGTCGCGATGTGCGCGTCTCGATGGTGGCGGTATCGCAGGGCAACCTCACGGTGACCATTTCGGAGACGCCACAGGTGAGCCAGCCGGCACCGTTCTCGCGCGGCCGCACCGTCGTCGTGCCGCGCACCAAAGTCGGTGTGCAGGAGGATGGCCGCAAGCTTGCCATCGTGCCGGACGGCGTGTCGCTGCAGCAGCTCGTCGATGGCCTCAATGCGTTGGGCATTGGCCCGCGCGACCTGATCTCCATCCTGCAGGCAATCAAGGCCGCCGGCGCGGTCCAGGCCGATGTCGAGGTGATGTGATGACGGCGCTTCCGCTCGATA
Source organism: uncultured Alphaproteobacteria bacterium (assembly GCA_963807015.1). GTDB lineage: Bacteria > Pseudomonadota > Alphaproteobacteria > Rhizobiales > Xanthobacteraceae > JAJPKK01. The sequence continues at coordinate 357,678 of CAWEAS010000002.1, forward strand.
TCGCCCAGCTCGTGGTGCCCTATGGCGCGACCCCGCGCGTTCGTTCGAACGAGGCATCGGGTGACCGCACCCGCGCCCAGGCCAATGATTTCGAGGCGATGTTCCTCTCCTCGATGATGCAGCACATGTTCACCGATATCGGCGACGAAGGGCCGCTCGGAAATGCGAAGGGCGTCGGCGTGTGGCGCTCGATGCTGACCGATCAATACGGCAAGGCCTTCGTTAAGGCCGGCGGCATCGGCATCGCGAACCAGATCTACAAGTCGCTCATGGCCCACAAGGCTGCCGCGGCGACGACCGCGAAAGTGAGCTGACCACCGTCGCCAGCTGAAAGGAACGCCAATCATGCGCAATTCGCCTGCCGCTCCTCGCGCCGAGCCGCCGCTGCGTGCCACGCCGAGCCCGGCCGCGCCTGTGGCGCCAACTACGCGCACCGTCCCGGCTCCGGCGCAATCGCGAGGCCGGCCTCAGCCGCAAGCTCAGCAGCAGCCGAAGGCGCCGCCGCAGCCACAGGTCCAGCCGATCACCACTGAGGCCGAAGCCCGCGCGGTGACGGCGGAGATCGAAAAGCTGATGACCGAGCTGTGCGGGATCGTCGAGGAGGAGACCGCGCTGGTGCGCGGCGGTCGGCTCACCACGGCGGCGAAGGTTGCGCAGCGCAAGACCGAACTCGCCCGCGCCTTCATGGACCATGCGGCACGGCTGCGCGCGAGCACGCGTTTTCTTGCGGCGGCAACGCCGAACCTGCTCGACACGCTGCGCCAACAGCACGAGCAGTTTCGCGCCCGCCTGCAGATCAACCTCACGGTGCTCGCCACTGCGCGCGCAGTATCCGAAGGCATCTTGCGCGGCGTCGCGACCGAACTTCAGAAGCGATCGACGCCGACGACCTATGGCTCGACCGGCCGCGCCTATGCCCCACCGCGCCGCGCTGCCGCGCCGATCGCCGTCAGCCGGTCGTTGTAGGCAGGCACAAAAAGCACGCGTAGGGTGGGCAAAGGCGCGTGCTTACGCGCCGTGCCCACGCGGTCCGTGCGAAAGCGGTGGGCATACGCGGCCTTCGTCCGCGCTTTGCCCACCCTACGCGTTCGGCCGCGCACCGCGGCATTACTTCTGCGGGCGATTGAAATATTTCAAATCGGGCGGCGCCTGGTTCTTTCTTGCCGGCATCAACAGTCCGTCGGCGCTCAGGAAATAATTTTCCTTGCCGATGCCGATCTGCGCGTTGCCGCTCGAGATGTAATATTCCGGCCATTCGGCGCGCAGATCCGGATTGTGGACGTATTTCTTGTCGACGATCCACGGATGCGTCAACGCGTGGTCGATCGTCGTGATCTCGTCATGGAGCATCTTCGGATCGGCCTTGTCGAGATAGATGCGCTCCCGGAAGATCGACTGATTGTCGAAATGTAGCGGCAGCCCCAATTCGTCGTAGGCGCGCGGTCCCTTGAAGCCGCGCGTCTCGACCTCGAGCACGTCGTAGCGGCCATCGCCGTCTTCGTCGATCCACCGCCCGATCGAGTACCCCGCGTAGGTCGGCTCGTACTCCTTGGGCCAGTCGCGTCCATCGGTGTAGATGCGGCGGAAGTGGTCGTACATCCCGACAAGAACGTACGTGGCATCCGGCGTGATGACGAACTCCATGGGGATGAACGCCATCATCATGTGCGGCATGCCGGCGGCGCGTCCCAAGGTGGTCGGAAAGTTGCCGAGGCCGCCTTGCGCCTGATCGGCGATGCTCGCCTCGAGCACGGCTTTATATTCGGGCGTCAGCGGCGCCTGTTGCCCGCGCCCCCACGGCTTGGTCTGGTCATGGGAGGGCTGGGTGCCGGTCGGAACGGAGAACCGCATCCACTGGCCTCGCCAATCAGGGTACTTCCCGTCATCGGCCGCCTGCGCGTTGCCGATCATCGCAGGAACGGCCAACAGCGCGATTGCGATCGCCACGGCCCTGCCGCGGTTCAGCATGATGACCTCCCCGAAATTTCTTCGATCGCGCGAAGCCCCGAGCAAGACGAATTTCCCCGACGGATGAGTGAGGATACACGTCCTCCAAGCGCACGCAAAGGTGGCTCGACGCGTTGCAACAACGTGAATCGATTAAAGCACTCGACAATGCCGAGCCGCCGCGTTTGCCCGCGCGATGCAGATCGGTTCGTCCGGACGATGAAAAATCAATTTGTGATATGGGCCGTTTGCAGGGACTGCGCGAACATTGCGTTGAGGGCATCTGTTATCGCCTGGGGGCTGCTCGCCGTGTAGTAGAAGCCGGGCGAAGCACAGGCCTGCAATGCTGTCGGGATGTTCGGAATGATGGCGTTGACCGCAAAGTCTTCGCCGTTGGCAAAATTCGTCGCGTTCTGAATCGTCTGATAAGGGATATACAAGACGGCGATCGTTATCCCGCGATTCTTGAGCGGCGTGCAGAGTGTCGAGTCCAGCACTGTGGCTTGGTTGCTGCCTGCCCAGTTGCCGCTCCATTGCGTCTGGGAATCCTGCGCGCCGTCGGTGATGAGAAACACGTATGGTAGCGGGCTCTTTTTGGTCCCCGTGCCGACTGACGTAATCAAGTTGTTCATGCTCGGGAAGGCGTTTTCGAAATGCGTGCCGCCTGATCCCAGGGATGCGTTGTTACCGGTATCCAACAGGGTCGCGAGTTGTGCGGCCGCGTAGTTGATGGTGCCTTGGCTGCTGGCTGATCCGCTCAGCTTGGTGGTCAAGGGAAAATACGAATAAAGATACTGGATGAACGGATAGAGCCCGACCTGGAATTGATTGGTGACCTTTTCGCTGTTGACGGCGGTTTGCAGCAGCGCGTTCACGGCATAACCGACGGCGTCGGCGCGCAATTGGATGCACGCGCTCGTTCCGGGTGTCGGGCACGAGGTGACAGGCGTATTGGCCGTGTTTCCGGCTGTCCGCGACAGGGCGAAGCCCTGGCAATATCCGTTGGTGCTGTACTTCTGCTCGTTATCCGGGCAAGCGCCCTGCGTCGTGAAATGACAGGCGAAGGTGCAACCGTTCGGATAGAGGGTGTAATTGTCCGGATTGATGCTTTGCAGCCGCGTCTGCTCGGTGGCAGTCGACGGGAAGCTCATCGATCCGGACACGTCGAGCATGAGGTAGTAGTTGATGTAGATCGGCATGCTGCTCGATGACGTCGACTGACCCGTCACCGATATGTTCTTGGTGCCGAACATTCCCATGAAGTAGGTCGGCACCGACGCGGTGAATTGAACAACCGAGGCAAGGGTCGTGCCGGTCTTCGTAACGGTCGCGGTAACCTGCAAATTGGTAAAGCCGGTCTTTCCACTCAGGTTGCCGTTGAACACATTGGTCGCTTCGGTCACGCCTACCGACACCGAGCCGTTGCCGGTCATGCTCATGGCGGCGTTATAGCCGGCGGAATTCTGTGACACTGCTGCGAGGCTTGCCGAATCGGCGGATGCCTGCAACTCGTTCCGGATCATGGACCCGCGGGCATAGTCCACGCCCACGCCGACCAGCATGACGATCGGAATAAGCGTCAGAGAGAACGTGATCGCGACGTTGCCGCGGCGATCACGGCAAAACCGGGCGAGCAGGCTCCGCAGGGAACCTTCTGGGCGCGAGTGTTTCATGACTTGGCGCGAGTGTTTCATGATCGAACTTAGTTAAATTGCGAAGCTTGCTAAAATGTGAAACGCGGGGCGAATCTCCCCGGTTTATGAGTGCATTAACGTGTTTACTGCGGTTTGATTTATACAAAGTAACTTCTAACCAAACATGCGCGCTGCGACGCCTGCAGGCGCACCCGCTGCGGGCCTCCATGAACCGCTGCGGCGGGTGATGCCACTAAAGGTGGATATTTTTCGCCTGAGGAGCGAGCGGTGACCCGCAACCCGATCACGTTCGTGCGCGTGGCCCTGGCTCTGGCCGTAGGCGTTGCCTACGACTTGACGGTATTTCTCGACGCCTATCCCTACAACCAGCGCTCTCAGCACGAACTCTATAATTCCGGCAGCAGCGGTTTGCTGATCGCGGTGTTGATCCCGCTGGTCTGTGCCTTCCTGCTCGATTTCAAGGTGCTGCGTCCCCGCGACGACGCGCGAGCCACCAGCGATCGCGTTGGCGTGTCGGCCTCGCTCGACTCGCTCGGGCTCCTCATTCCCTGCGCTATCATTCTCGCCGTAACATTGACGCACACGATCGTTCTCATCCATGACACGGCAATCGATCCGACGACGCATAATCTGCTGCCGATCGAATATATCTTCGTCTGGATCATGGTGGGCGTTCCCGCGATCGCCGGATCGATGCTGGCGCGCGGCATCTGCTGGACCATCCGTCGCCTGATGCCGCAGTGACGCAATAGCACTCCCGGGGGGAATCACACTTGCTTGGCAGGGTGCGAATTGGGCGCAGACGAGAGATGTCCCTCTTTCGCTCCGTCGGCCAACCAGTGTAGCCTGACGTCAGAGCTGCCAGGGGACGTGCCGCGATCCCTTCTTTGCAAAGGCGGTGCGGGCGCCGGCGGCGGGCAAACCTTGCAAATTTGCGCATATCGATGCCGCCAGTGGCGCTGCTTCGCCGCAGCGTCGGCAAATTTGGCCACTCAGGGAGTCGCGACCACCGTCGATCATCAAAGAACTTTCTGCCGGGACCATCCAGGAGAACAAAATGAAAGCGAGACACGCGCTCGCCGCGGCCTTTGCCGTTGCGATCATGGCTACCGGAGTTCCCGCAGTCCGTGCCCAGAACAATCCGATCGTGATGAAGCTCGCCACGGCGACGCTCAACGACGGACAGCACCTGTGGATGAAGATCTTTGCCGAGCGGATCGAGAAGAAATCCGGAGGTCGCATCAAGGCCGAGCTTTACCCGGCAAGCCAGCTTGGCTCGATCCCGCGCATGATCGAGGGTACGCAGCTCGGCTCGATCCAGATTTTCAACGCGCCGCCCGAATTTTTCGTCGGCGTCGATCCGCGCTTCGAGCTCTTGAGCGCACCGGGATTGGTGTCGAGCGAGCAGCAGGCCATCAAGCTCGCGACCGACCCGGAATTCGTCAAAGCGTTTCTCGCCGTCGGCGCCAACAAGGGGCTGATCGGGGTCAGCATGTTCATCGGCGGGCCGGCGGCGTTCGTGACGCGCGCGCCGTTCCGCACGCCGGCGGACATCAAGGGCAGGAAAATCAGGGTGTTCGCGTCGCCGTTCCAGATCGACCAGATCACGCGGCTCGGCGGCACCGGCGTGCCGATGACGCTTGCCGACGTCATGCCGGCCCTCCAGCAGGGGACGATCGACGGCTCGCTCGGCAATGTCGGGCTGTTCTCGGCGCTTCGCTATTACGACGCGACCAAATATCTGAACGAGACCGGCCAAGCGTTCGTGTTCGAAATGGCCGCGATGAGCAAGCGATGGTTCGATCCGCTCCCCGCCGACCTCAAGGCGATGATCCTGGAGACGGCGGAAGAAGCCGGGCTTGAGGTCAACCCGTGGGTGATCGGTTTCCTGACGGAGCAGCGCAAGGTGTGGGTCGACAAGGGCGGTGAACTCAATGTGCTGTCGCCTGCCGACAAGTCCGACGTGATGGCGAAGGTCGGCGCAGTCGGCGACGACATCGTCAAGACGAAGCCGGAGCTCAAGCCGCTGTGGGACCAATTGCACGCCGCAGTGAAGCGAAGCCTGTAACCGGGCCGTCCGTGCGAGGGTGACGGGGGCTGACTGGGAGACCAAACCGGCGATGGCTGACTGGGGAAACTTTTTTGTTGCGGAGGTCGGCGCCTCCGCAGCACTGGCGGGGCTGATGGCGGTCGCGATCTCCATCAATCTCGCACGCATTCTGGCCTTCCCGCAGCTGCCGCCGCGCGCCGCCGAAGCTCTCATGATGCTGACCGGCGCCCTCATCCTTGCCAGTTTCGGGCTGATTCCCGGCCAGCCGATGCGCGTGTTCGGCGCCGAGGTCCTGGTGATCGGTCTCGTGATGATGGCGATGACGATCTACAATCAAATGCGATCGATGCCGCAGACCGAAGGCTTGACGCTGTTCAAGAAAAACATGCGCGCCGTCGTCAGCGCGGCTGCGACGATCCCGCCGGTCGTCGCGGGCATCCTGCTGATGATTGGCTTGGAGAGCGGGCTTTATTGGTTGGCCGCCGGCATTTTGATTTCGCTCGCAGCCGGCGTGTGGAGCGCCTGGGTGCTGCTGATCGAAATCCTGCGCTAGCGCTTAAGCCTTAACAAGAACAAGATTGCCCCTGAAAGCAGCGGACATTGGCGGTCTTGCCGGCACGATGATTTGGATCACGAGATGGCTTACGTCATGGTCGATGTGGAATTGGATGGGCCGATTCCCGGCGACTACAGCATGATTTGCTTTGGCGCTGTCCTTGTGAAGGGCGGGTTTGATCAGACTTTTTATGGACGTCTCAGGCCGATCTCCGACAAATGGATTCCGGAGGCCCTCGCCGTCAGTGGATTCTCGCGCGAGGAGACCCTGGCGTTCGACGAGCCCAAAGACGTCATGGAGAATTTCGGACGCTGGTTGACACAGCACGCCGGCCGCCGCCTGTTCTTCATCAGCGACAACAACGGTTTCGATTGGCAGTTCATCAACTGGTATTTCTGGCACTTCACCGGCGGAAACCCGTTTGGCCATTCGAGTACAAATCTCGGCTCGCTGTACAAGGGCATGGTCAAGGACACGTTCCAGACCTTCAAACATCTTCGCCGGACGGCGCACACGCATCATCCGGTCGACGACGCCAAGGGGAATGCCGAGGCGCTCATCGAGATGAAGAAGGACGGGTTGAAGATCGCGCTTTAGACGCCCCGGCCACGCCGGGTCGCTGCGGCGTGGCCGCTACTGCACGAACCTCGCCCCAGCGTGCCGATCAAGCGGGCTGACGATCCTTGGCCAGTGCCGGATAATCGGTGTAGCCCTTGGGACCCGGCGTGTAGAAGGTTTGCGCGTCGGGCGCGTTGATCGACGCACCGGCTTTCCATCGCGCGATAAGGTCGGGGTTTGCGAGGAACGGCCGCCCGAAGGCGATCAGGTCCGCTTTGTGCGCTTCGAGATCGGCTTCCGCCCGCGCGGCGTCGTAGCCGCCGGACAGGATGAGGGACCGCTTGAACTCGCGGCGGAACATCTCCTTCACCGAAGCCGGCACGGCCGGCGCACCCATCGCGGAATGGTCGACGAGGTGGACATACACGAGCCCGGCGGCGTTGAGCGCGCGGGCGAGGTAGGTGTAGTCCGCTTCCAACTCGGGATAGACGGGCATGTCGTTGAAGACACCGAACGGCGACAGGCGCATGCCGACCTTGTCCTTGCCGATCGCAGCGATCGCGCCTTCGGCGACCTCAAGCACGAACCGCGCGCGCTTTTCAATCGAGCCGCCGTAAGCGTCGGTGCGCTGATTTGAATTCGGGCGAATAAACTGTTCGAGCAAATAGCCGTTCGCAGAATGCAATTCCACGCCGTTAAATCCTGCGGCGACAGCGTTCTTCGCCGCCTGGACATACTCTTCGATCGCAGTCTTGATATCCGCGGCAGTCATTTCCTTTGGCGTCGGATGCGGCTTCATTCCCTCGGCGTCAGTGTAGATTTCGCCTTTGGCGGCGACGGCCGACGGCCCGAGCACGACCGCGCCGGGCGGTAGATTGAGTGGATGCCCGATCCGGCCAGTGTGCATCAACTGCACGAATATTTTTGCGCCGCGCGCATGAACGGCAGTGGTCACATGCTTCCATCCGGCCACTTGCGCGGATGAAAAAATGCCGGGAATGCGCGGATAGCCCAAACCGTTCGGCGACGGCGATGTCCCCTCGGTGACAATCAGCCCGGCCGACGCGCGCTGGCTGTAATACTCGACCATCAGCTCATTCGGAACGTTTCCAGTCGCCCGATTCCGGGTCAGCGGCGACATCACCAAATGATTCTGCAGCGAAAGCGCACCCAATTTGGCGGGCGAATACAAAAGCGACATGATATCCCTCACAAGGCTCCGCCGAGATGGCGGCCAAGTTGCACCTTTACGTAGTTGGTGCGGTGCAGCGAGGTTCACAAGCGGCGCAGTTCCGCTCTTGATGCATGGCTGGGTTTAGCGCTGCGGGCCGTGCGTGAAACGCGTTGCCTCGTTTTTAATCTTCGAGTGAGCTACGCGATGAATTGCGTTGCATCACGCATCGCCTTTCCGTCGTCATGCCCGCGCTTGTCGCGGGCATCCACGTCTTCCTCTCGACGCATTTCGCAAAGGTGGGCGTGGATGGCCGGGACGAGCCCGGCCATGACTATGAAAGGCGATTTAAGAAGAAGGAATCTGTTGTCGTTCGTGCCGACTCAAAAATCGGGTTTATTCGCGCGCGGCACATCCGATTCCTTATGATAATAGTATTCCTGGATATTCTCGGCGCAAACCTGCTCGTCGAATTCGCGAAAGCCGCGGCCGTAGGTGATCGTCGCCGACCACGGCATCGTGAAGACCCGGTCATCGTCGACCGTGAATGTCAGCTGCAGGTGCTTGCCCCGGTAATTCGGATTGATATCGATCGGCAGGCGGAAATTTTCCTTGATGTCCCGCGCAATTCCTTCTTTGGCGGTTTCATAGTCGAGCAGCCGAAAGCGTTCGACGATGTGAAGCGCGGAGGAATAGGGCGTGCCGTAGACGTCGACCATGGCGTATGGCCGCTCGGTCTTGATGCCGATCGTGTCGATTACCAGCGTGTCTCCCTCGTAGCGACCCACGGCGTCGCCATACCAGGAGGGCGTCACCTTCGCCGGATGCTGCGCGTTCAGGCGAACCTGGCGAAATTCGTGATCTGGATTGCTGTAGAGGATCGTGACCTTGTCGGGCTGCTGTAGGATCTGCAGACCGAACGCCCAGAACAGATACGGCAACGGATGCGGCCAGCATTGGTTGGCGGGCGTCGGATAGGTTACGCCGGAGCGCGAAATCTCGCCGAATTTTTTCACCACCTCGGCCGCCTGCGGTTTCAGGATCGGATTGGTGTAGTCGCCGACGAGCTGGTCCCAGTTGCCCGCGCCATCAGGGCGCCGTGACCGGTTCGTCACCGGACCCGGTCCCGACGCCGGCGGCTCGAAGCCGGGCAACGACGGATGACGCCACACGCCGGAGAAAATGGGGATCGATGCACTCGCCGCGCTTTCGCCGGGGTCGGTCGCGGTAGGCGCGGGCGAGCTTGGGGCAGTCGTCTGCCCCGAAGCAATCGATACGACCGCCGCGAACGCGAATGACGCTGTCACTGCCGCTACCGAAGCAAGGTCACCCCGCGACCCCCTCATGCGATCCTCCCGTCAAAGCTCCGTGTCATCCGGCACGGCCCTTTGTTGTGCTTCGTATAACACAATGGAGGATCGAATACCCCGGCGCGGCAACTATCGCAGTGATCGTCGACGACGACGGAGAGATGGAGTCTATTCTCCATCATCTCCGTGTTCTCATTAAAGCTCGTCGGCAGGAACCGCAAAGCTCGCGGGCCGCTCGCCGCTCTGCCATCGCTCCCACATGGTGCGGTAGGCGGCTTCCATATGGCGCGCGAACCTCGCGCCGTCGAACAACGGTGTGGTCGCGCGGTTGCGGGCGAGCCGCGCGCACAGCTCCGTGAGGCGCTTGGGCTGTGCCGCCAGGCGCAACGCCATTGCCTCGTAGTCGGCCAGATTCGCAGTGACGAGCTCCGGCAGTCCGACCGCAGAGAGGAGGCTCGACGCAACCCGGCCGGCAAAGCAGTTGCCGGTCGAGGTCAGGACCGGAAGGCCCGCCCACAGCGCGTCGTTCGCGGTGGTGTGCGCGTTGTAAGGCAACGTATCGAGGAAGAGATCGGCCAGGCGATGACGCGCGAGATGCTCGTCGAGGCGATCGAGCCGCGGCGCGAAGACGAGACGCGCAGGATCGACGCCGCGGTCGGCGGCGCCGCGCTTGAAGTTTTCGGCAATGGCGCCGTTCGCGCCGGACAGCCACAGCACGCTGCCCGCCACGGCATGCAGTAGCCGCATCCAGATATCGAACATCGCGCCGGTGATCTTCGTCGGATTATTGAAGCAGCAGAAGACGAAGCCTTCGTCGGGCAAGCCGGCATCGCGCCGTGACGGAGCAGCAGTTGCGATCGACCGAGCCGTGTCGCTCGCCATGAAGCAATCGGGCAGATGCACGATGTGCTCGCCGTAGAAGGGTTGGCGCTCGAACGGCAGCACGACGCGGTCGGCAATGATGTAGTCGATGAAGTTCGCCGCCATGGTGCCCGGGTAGCCGAGATAGGCGACACTGATCGGCGCCGGCCGATGGGCGAGGATGGTCGGCCGATGGCCCATGGTGTAGCCCGCAAGATCGACGGCGATATCGATGCGCATGTCCGCCATGAGCATCGCCGCCTCGCGATCGCTCATGGTGCTGACGTCGTGGAAGCGGTCGAATCCGGCAACGAGGCGCTGGCGCAGGCTGCTGCGATCGTCCGGCCCGAACGAAATTCCGATCACCTCGAAACGACTGCGGTCGTGCCGCTCGATCAACTCGGGGATCAACTGGCCGACGGGATGCTGCCGGAAGTCCGGCGAGAGATACGCGACCTTGATGCGCTCGTTGCACCAGATATTTCCGGCGACGATCGACGGCGGCGGGTAGTCGATCTTGTTGTCGATGTAGCGCTTGGCGCAGGCGAACTGGAGCGCTTCGTCATCGCTGTAGCCGACCAGGATGAGCGGCGGCACGATGGACGGCCCGTCAGCGGCGCGACGGCACGCCTCGGCGCGCAGTTCGTCCTGCCGCCGCCAGTCGCAGAGGCCCGAGGCACATTCGATGACGCCGCCAAATGCGTACGGATGGTCGGGATCGATCGCGAGCGCGCGTTCATAGCTGGCGGCAGCTTCGCCGACGCGCCGCAATTGCTTGAGGGCATGGCCGCGGCTGCTGAATGCATCGGCATAATCGGGCTTGAGCGCGATGGCGCGCTCGAGGCTTGCGAGCGCGGCGTCGTGACGATGCATGTCCTGGAACGCCAGTGCGCGGTTGTAGTGCGCGAGCGCGCTTCCCGGCCGGAGCGCCAGGGCGCGGTCGTGGCTCGTGATCGCCGCATCGAACCGCATCAATGCCTTGAGCGCATTGCCGCGGTGGCTCCAGGCGTCGGCATCGTCGGGCCGCAGCGCCAGCACGCGGTCATAGCAGGCGAGCGCCTCCTCATGCCGCTTGAGTGCGGAGAGCGCGTTGCCGCGATTGCACAGGGCATCGGCGTGATCGGGATTGAGCGCGAGCACACGATCATAACAAGCGAGCGCTTCAAGCGGACGCTTGAGCCCTTTCAGCGCAATGCCGCGGTTGTTGAGAATGCCGATGTCGTCGGGGCGCAAGGCGAGCGCGAGATCGCAGGTCGCGAGCGCCTCGTCATGGCGTTTGAGGTCGCTCAGCACCACGGCGCGGTTGTTGAGCGCCTCGAAGTGGCCGGGCATGAGCGCGAGCGCCTGCTCGCAGCTTTGCAGCGCCTCGTCGAAAAGCCGCAGCGCTTGCAGGGCTAGTGCGCGGTTGACGAAGAGGTTGGCTTCGCTGGGCGCGAACGCCAGCGCCCGGTCGAACGTCGTCACCGCCTCGGCGGAGCGGCCGCGGCGATATTGGACGAGTGCGAGAAGGTGGAGCGCGTCGACATGGGCCGCCTCGACGGCGATGATCGCGCGGCACAGCCGTTCCGCCTCGACGAAGCGGCCGGCGTCGTTCGCCGACTGCGCCCGCCGCAGCGCCTCGGGCAAGGTCACCGTCTCCTGCGGCATTGGATCCCCTCGAATCGTCAGTTCTTCGCGCGTCACGCCACCGCGGGCGTCGCCGCCGGCGCTTCGCGTGGCGCGAATTGGGAGGAGAAATCGCCGCGGAACACGTATGGGCCGACATGGTTCAAGCGACTCGCGAGGTCGGCCCAGATCTCCCCGCCCATGTCGGTCCAGCGCTTGCAGAACGCAAAATCCTCGCTGAGGTAGGTACCTGCGTCATCCACCATGCAGTCGAACAGCGCATATTTGTTGGCGCTTGGCGCATCGAGCGAATGGTCGCGGACATAGCGCAGGTGCGGATAGTGGGCGCACATCCGCTCGATCGCCGGGCGGCGAATCATCAGGAAGCCGGTGCCGGCATATCTTACCTTGACGAAGCCTGACTGCGCGGCGACTGCATTGCGGTCTTCAACCTCGTAGACGTAGTGAAACGCCGCGGCGGGGTCGGGTCGCCCGGCGGTCGCCGTATCGTGGACGCGCTGCCAGTCGATGCGCTTGATCGGGTAAACGCCGGCACACATGTCCGCCCCGCAAGCGATGAGGCGCAGCACCTGTGCCGGCTCGAAGCCGATGTCGGCGTCGATGAACAGGAGATGCGTCGATTCCGGGTCGTCGAGAAACTGCGCGACGAGGCTCGCGCGGGCGCGCGTGATCAGCGCGTCCGCATCCTTGAACAGGATTTTGAGCTCGATGTCCGGCGAAGCCCGCAGGACTTTCTGCAGCTTGAAAAGGGAGGCGGCATAGACGACGGAAAGCTGACCGCCGAAACACGGTGTCGCGACAACCAGCTGGATCTTGTCCGTCATTTCGTCACCTCTGGCCCCCCGCTATATCTGAGTCGCGGCGGCCGCGCTTTTCGGGATACAGCCGCCTTGAATTACGCTCCGCGCCGATCGAGGCATTCGCGCGAGAATCAGCACCAGCGTTTAACCATATTCCCTAACGCCGATTTAATGTCCCTGTGTCTAGGTTGGCGTGAGGCCTGGACTCCGCTTCGGTCCGGCCCGGCTCAGCCAGGAGGCTGGCATGGACGCGGGTTTTTCGATCAAGCCGGTGGCCGGCGTAGCCGTGACGGACTACGCGCGCCCGACCGCGTCCGGCGGTCTTGCCCCGACCGAATTGCCTCCTGCCCAAACGGTGACGCCGATCGCCGCCTCGACCGCGACCCGAAACGACCCGGTGCAGGCGGCGAACTCCGCCGATTACGTGACACAGAGCGTCACCATCGACCCGCAAACGCGCGAGGTCATCTACCGGATGATCGACTCGCGCACGCGGCAGGTCATCAAACAGGTGCCGGACGAGACCCTGCTGCGCAATCGCGCCTACTCCCAGGCGATCGCGAACGGGGCAACGCCGTTCCAGGCGGAATCAAAAGCCGACCTCGAAGTCTGACGCACCCAAAAAACGACCGCCAAATTTACGACGACAATTCCGCCGGCGATCGCGCATGCGGAGGGTTGATGCTTTGTTAATGCGTAAGATTTCGACAACCAAAGAATATTTTAGCGCCAGTAATATCTGATTAACCACGTTTTTTTACGGGCCGTTTCATGGGGCAATGAGAGGAAGGTCTGCTCGATCCGATGATCGGGGCACGCAACGCCAGTACGGCAATCGACCAGAAAGGTTCGACCATGTCTGATATTACGCTTTCCGCCGGCGTACGGCAGAACCTCCTCGCTCTCCAGAGCACCACAGCCCAGACCAACGTCGTCAACGAAGCATTGGCGACCGGCAAGAAGGTCAACTCGGCCCTCGACAATCCGTCGAGCTACTTCACCTCCCAGTCCTTGAGCAATCGCGCACAGGACCTCGGCACCCTGCTCGACTCGATCGGCCAGGCGGTGCAGACGCTCAATGCTGCCGACCAGGGCATCACCTCGCTGACGAGCCTTGTCCAATCGGCGAAGTCGATCGCGACCCAGGCCGAACAGGCGAGCAAGGGCACGGTCAACTACACCAACATCACGGGCTCGGTGGCGATCACCGCGGACCGCAGCCGCACGACCTCGGGCGCTACCGTCGCGACCGCTGACACCAGCGCGACCGCATCGGTCAAGGGCTCCTACTCCATCGACCTCAGTTCGCTCTCCGGCGCGGCCGACGGCAACACGCTGCAACTGACGGACGGCACCACCACCGCCACGTTCCAATATCTTACCTCCTCCACCGAAACGGCCACAGGCGGCGATGTCGGCTTTACCAACGCCGCTACGTTCAAGACCGCCCTTGCCTCTGCCTTCTCCAACGCGACCGTCACCAACTCAAGCTCCACCGTCAGCATCCAGACGACGTCGGCGCAGGACTACAGCACCAACTACACGGCGACTGGCAGCACCAACCTCACTGGATTGGGCGGTGCGACCACCGCCGTCAACGGCGACGTCCTCACCGTCAGCGACGGCAGCCACACCGGCACCTTCCGCTATGTCACCGGCACCGCCAGCGCTGCGTCCGGCACCTACACCGACGCTTCCTCGCTCGCCTCCGCCATCAACAATGCGAACTCGGCGGTTTCAAGCGACGTCACCGCATCGAGCGCCACCGGCGGCTACGTCCAGCTTGATGCTGCCAAGACCGTGACCATCAGCACCGGCGGGGCGATTTCGACGGACCTCGGCCTCACCACCAACACCACGACCGACAACTACAACGCGACGCTTGCCGGTCTCAGCGGCTCGTTGACGGTGCAGGCCGGCAGCGACACCACCAACACGCTGACCTTCGGCACCGGCAACGGCCAGATCTCGACGCTTACCCAGTTGTCGACGGCGCTTGCCGGCATCACTGACATCAACAGCTCGGTCAACGGTTCGAGCAAGATCAACTTCGCACCGGAGAGCTCGGCGAACGTTACGGTTGGTGGCACTGCTTCGGTGTTGACCGGCCTCGGCCTCGCCGCCGGGACGACCGCACCGACCTCGCAAGTCGCGACCTCAAACTCGACCCGGACGAGCCTGCAGGATCAGTACAACAACCTGCTCACGCAGATCGACCAGCTTGCCGGTGACTCCTCCTACAACGGCGTCAACCTGCTCAATGGCGACAACCTGAAGGTGACGTTCAACGAGAGTGGCACGTCGTCGCTGACGATTGCCGGCGTCAACCTCAACTCCACTGGTCTCGGCCTCTCGCAGATCAGCGGCACTGGGTTCCAGGACAACAATGTCATCGATAAAACCATCACGGGCCTCAACAACGCGCTCGACACGTTGCGCAGCCAGGCTTCGTCCTTCGGCTCGAACCTGACCACGGTGCAGACCCGCCAGGACTTCACCAACAACCTGATCAATACGCTGCAGACCGGCTCCGACAACCTGGTGCTCGCCGATACCAACCAGGAAGGCGCCGACCTGCTCGCCCTGCAGACCCGCCAACAGCTCTCGACGACAGCGCTGTCGTTCTCGAGCCAGGCCGATCAGGCGATCCTGAAGATCCTCTGATCGCGGCTCACTGGTTGAAACACCGGCGGCGGGGCCAAGGCCCCGCCGCTTTTTATTTTTGGCGGTGCCGGGTCGACGGTTAATCCGTTAGCCGATTTTCGCGGGCGGCTCCGCAACCAGTCATTAACGTTTTGGCAACGGATCGTTAATTATGTTGCCCTCCGGCGTTGCAAGTAGCGTTTCATCGACGCAATCCGGAGATCATCATGAAACGGACCTGCCTCGTCCTTGGCGCGTTGCTTTCCAGCAGCGCGTTCGTGCCGGCCAACGCTGCGGATTTCAATTACAATTGGCCGCCTCAGGGCCAGAACTTCTATCCGACGACCGCGTTCTGGACCGGCATCTATGTCGGCGCCAATATCGGCCTCGGCTTCCAACAGGCGAGCTTTGCCAATTCGGTGGGTGGCTGGAGCAGCAGCCTTGAGACCCATCCGTGGCTCGGCGGCGGCCAACTCGGCTTCAACTATCAGGTCGGTCCGTGGGTGTTCGGTGGCGAGGTCGACGTCTCCGCGATCGGCCGCCTTTCGGCGACGCCCGACGGCGCCGGATTCGCTTTCGGGATCAGCCCGGAATGGACCACTACGGCCACCGGCCGTATCGGCTATGCCTTCTGGCGCGCGCTGATCTACGGCAGAGCGGGCGTCGCCTTCGCGAACGACGACGGCACGCTCACCATTCCGTTCAATATCGTCGGCACGCCCACCCACACCGCTTTGATCGGCTGGACTGCGGGAATCGGCATCGAATACGCCATGGATCAGCATTGGTCGGTCCGGCTCGAATACGACTATCTCGGATTCCCGGACCAGACCCTCAATATCTCGTTTCCCAACCTCGCGACCGCGAGCGGCAACTACACCCTCGACATTCAATCCATCACCCTCGGATTCAATTACCGATTCTGAGCAACCGGAAGCGGGGCTGCGATGGGCCAGCTGATTTCCGGCCACGCTCTGAAGGCCGCGGCCGCGGACTATCTCGGCGAGATCGAGGGGCGCGGCGCGCAAGGACTTGGCATTTTCGACAAATGGTTCCTGCGCACGGCCGCGCGGCTCGCCACCTTTGATCTCGCCCGGCCGTGGGAAGATGCCGTTCGACAAGAGGTCGAGCGAGCCCCGGCGCAAAGCCGCGGCCTGGAATGGGATTTCGCGCGGCTGCGACTGTTCCTCGATCGTTGGCGCCAGGGCCGGTTCGTCAGCTACGAAGACCGCCAGCGATCGCGACCGCATTATGCGCCGAAATACGGCACGGAATTCGGCGTGGATGTGCTGCTGACCTGCCAGGGCGCGCCGTTGCCGCTCCGCTGGCGCGGTCTGCCGCTCATGAAGACCGTGTTCGATTTTGCGATCTATCCGCAGCTTCTTGCCGATGTTCGTCCCCGGTCGATCTTCGAGATCGGCTCCGGATCGGGCGCAAGCGCAATCTGGCTCGCCGACCACTCAGCGATGATCGGAACGTCGTGTCACGTCTATTCGGTCGACCGCGAGCCGGCGAACACCAGTCATCCGGCAGTTACGTTTTATCACGGCGATTGCGGGCGTCCGGACACGTTATTCGAGGCTGCGGTCCTTCAGTCCGCGCCCCATCCGTGGCTCGTCATCGAAGACGCGCATGCCAATGTCGCGGGAGTGCTCGGTCATTTCCATGGGTTCTTGCAGGCGGGCGACTACCTCTACGTCGAGGATAGCGAGATCAAGCGCGATGACATCGCGCAGTTCCTGTCCGGTCGCGACGGCTGCTACCTCGTCGATACCCGATACACCGACTTCTTCGGACGCAACGCGACGGCAGCCCTCGATTCTATTTTTGTACGCATGGATCGCTGAACCGATCGCCCACGCGAGCCGCAGCGACGGAGCAAAATTCATGACCTCTGATGCGCCGTCCCCGACCGCGGTGACTCTGGGCGATCCCGTTCCCGGGTTCACCGCCCGCACCATTACCGGCGCGTCGTTCGATCTCTCGGTCGCCGCCGGGCGCTGGATCGTGCTGTGCTTCCTCGGCACACCGGCGGACCCGCGCGCGAGCCGGGAGCTTGCGCAGCTTCTCGAGGACGCGCACCTGTTCGACGAAGACCAGCTTTGCGTCTACGGCATCTTCACTGCGCCGCCAGCCGATCCGTCGCTGTTCGTCGCCCTCGGCGGCCGCGCCTTGGCTTTCTTTGTCGACTATGACGGCGCGATCAGCCAACTCTACGGCGCCCTCGGCTCGCCGCGAACCGTGGTGCTCGATCCGATGCTGCGCGCGGTCGCCAATATTCCCTGGGACTATCCGCAAGGCCATGCGCAGTCGCTGCGCGCCCTGCTCAAAAGCCTGCCGTCAGTCGACGACCAGGCCGGCGTCGCGATGTCGGCGCCGGTGTTGATCGTGCCGCGAGTGTTCGATTTCGCGCTGTGCGATTTCATGATCGACCTCTTCGAGAAAGTCGGCGGCGAGGACTCGGGCTTCATGCTTGATGTCGAGGGCAAGACTGCAACGGTGGTCGATCACCGCCTCAAGCGCCGCAGCGATCTCGTGGTGGCGCTGCCGGAACTGCGCGAAGCAATTCGCAGCCAGATCGTGCGCCGTCTGGTCCCCACGGTCGATCGTTACCTCCAGTTCCAGGCCACCCGCATGGATCGCTACATCGTCGCTTGCTACGACAGCGGGGTCGGCGGCCATTTCCATCGCCATCGCGACAACGTCAACGCCGGCGCGCAGCACCGGCGCTTTGCGGTGTCCATCAATCTCAACCGGGATTTCGACGGCGGCGACGTGATGTTTCCGGAGTTCGGCCGCAAGGTCTATCGCGCGCCGACGGCCGGGGCGGTCGTGTTTTCATGCGGGGCGCTGCACCAGGTAACACCGGTGACCCGCGGCCGGCGATACGCGTTCCTTGCCTTTCTTTACGGTGAGGCCGACGCAGCGCTGCGCGAATCAAACAACGTGAAGCTTCATGACAATGAGCTCCGCTACAGCGGGTTGCGCGACCATCTTTACCCCGACCGCGCCGCGTAGCTCATCCGGCTGCGATTTCCTCTCGTTGCACCGCAGTCGAATTTACGGCGCAAACCCGAACCATCCGCGTTCATTAACCTTTGATTAATCATTTTTTTACCGATCATTAGGGTTACTGAAGGATTATCACGCGAAACCGCTCGGTCGAGTGGTCATTTCGAAATCTCAGAGGATCGTCATGAGTGATATTACGCTCTCGACAGGGGTCCGACAGAACCTTCTTGCGCTGCAGAACGTGGCTTCGCAGATGACGACCACGGACAACCGTCTGGCGACCGGCAAGAAAGTCAATTCGGCGTTGGACAACCCGGAAAGCTTCTTTACATCGCAGGCCCTGACCGACGGCGCTAGCAGCCTCAGTCAGCTCCTCGAACTCGATCGGCCAGGCGGTGCAGACGCTGACTGAGGCAGATCAGGGCATCACCTCGCTGACGAGCCTCGTGCAGTCGGCGAAGTCGATCGCCATTCAGGCGCAGCAGGCCACCAAAGGCACCGTCAACTACACGAACATCGCAGGTCTGACTTCGATTGCTGCCGACCGCAGCCGCACCACCTCGGGCGCCACCGTCGCGGCCGCCGACGGCAGCGCGACCGCATCGGTCAAGGGCTCCTACTCCATCAACCTGACCTCGCTCGCCGGCGCCGCCGACGGCAATACGCTGCAGCTGACAGACGGCACCACGACCACCACGTTCCAATATCTTACTTCCTCGACCGAAACGGCCACCGCCGGCGATGTCGGCTTTACCAACGCCGCTACGTTCAAGACTGCCCTTACCTCTGCATTCGCCAACGCGACGGTCTCCGGCACCAACACCGTCAGCATCCAAACGACGGCGGTGCAGGACTACAGCACCAACTACACGGCGACGGGCAGTGCCAATCTCACCGGATTGGGCAGTCCAACATCTGCCGTCAATGGCGACGTCCTCACCGTCAGCGATGGCAGCCATACCGGCACCTTCCGCTACGTCACCGGCACGGCGAATGCCGCCGCCGGCACCTATACCGATGCGACATCGCTCGCGGCCGCCATCAACAACGCCAACTCGGTGGTTTCGAACGACGTCACCGCGTCGAGCGCCACCGGCGGCTATCTCCAGCTCGATGCCGCCAAAACCGTGACCATCAGCACGGCAGGCGCACTTTCGACCGACCTCGACCTCACCACAAACACCACGACCGACAACTACAATTCAACGCTTGCGGGTCTCAGCGGCTCGTTGACGGTGCAGGCCGGCGGCGACACCGCCAATACGCTGACCTTCGGTACCGGCAACGGCCAGATATCGACGCTCACCCAGCTGACGAGCGCTCTTGCCGGCATCACCGACATCACCGGCTCGATCAATGGCACGAGCAACATCAACTTCGCGCCGCAGAGCTCGGCGAACGTCACGGTCGGCGGTAGCGCCTCTATTCTGACGGCGCTCGGTCTTGCTGCCGGCACGACCACGCCGGCATCGCAGGTTACGACACCCAATGCGACGCGCAGCAATCTGCAGAGCCAGTTCAACAACCTGCTGACGCAGATCGACCAGCTTGCCGGCGACTCCTCTTACAACGGCGTCAACCTGCTCAACGGCGACAACCTGAAGGTGACGTTCAACGAGACCGACACGTCGTCGCTGACGATCGCCGGCGTAAAGCTCAATTCGGCCGGTCTTGGCCTCACCCAGATCAGCGGCACCGGATTCCAGGACAACAACGTCGTCCAAAGCACCCTGAACGGTCTCAACAATGCGCTCGACACCTTGCGCAGCCAGGCTTCTACCTTCGGCTCGAACCTGACGACGGTGCAGACCCGCCAGGACTTCACCAACAACCTGATCAATACGCTGCAGACTGGCTCCGACAACCTGACGCTCGCCGACACCAACCAGGAAGGCGCCGATCTGCTCGCCCTGCAGACCCGCCAGCAGCTGTCCACCACTGCGCTTTCGATGTCGGCGCAGGCGGATCAGGCGATTCTCAAGATCCTCTAGGTCTCGTTCGCCTCTCGCTCGTCGCCCTCGGATACTTTTCGCGGCCGCATCGTTTTTGATGCGGCGGCATCGTTTTGATAAGGTCCCAACTATTGCGGGCCGCAAACGGTCCCGTCGGAATGAGTCGGGGATGGAAATGGCGTCAGGGAAGATGGCGGGCCTCGCACGGCGGCGCGCCGCGCGGCTTATCTTCCAGGGCGCCGCAATCACCGCTGCACTGCTCACCCCGGTCGCGCTTCGCCCGGCCGCCGCCGAGCCCGGCTACCCAACCCATGCGGTGCGCATCATCGTTCCGTACGGTGCCGGCGGCATCGCCGACACCACGATGCGGATGATTGCCGACAAGCTGACCCAGAAGCTCGGTCAGCAATTCATCGTCGACAATCGCCCAGGCGCCGGCGGCATTGTCGCGGCGAAGGCGGCGGCGGGCGCACCGGCCGATGGCTACACCTTGCATCTCACCGGTAACGGCAGCGCCGTGTCGGCGGCGCTGTTCCGGCAACTGCCGTACGACGTGCTGCGCGATTTCACGCCGATCACGGTCACCGCATTTTTCGATCTCGTCCTTGCCACCAAAGGCAACGGACCGCTCGCGAGCGTCAACGATATCCTCGCCGCGGCGCGCGCCAATCCCGGCAAGCTCAACTTCGCCACCATCGCGCCCGGCAGCACACAAAATCTATCGGCGGAGCTGTTCCGCAACATCGCCGGCATCAACGTCGCGCTCGTAACGTATCGCACCACGCCGGAGCTCATCACCGGCCTGCTGCGCAACGATGTCCAGGTCGGCTTCGAGTACTATGCCGGCCTCAACGCGGCGGTGCGCGAGGGTCAGCTCAAGGCGGTGGCGACGACAGGCAGCCAGCGCACGCCGACCCTCCCCGGAGTGCCGACCGTCACCGCAAGTGGCCTGCCGGACTATGTGGTCGAGAGTTGGAACGGACTGTCCGCTCCGGCCGGCGTGCCTGACGACATCATTCGGTTTCTCAATCGCGCCGTGAATGATGTCCTTGATCTGCCGGAGTTGAAAGAGAAGGCGCGGATGTTCGGCATGGATGCGCGGGGTACGACACCCGAGGAGATGGGCGCCCGCATGCGGGCAGACGTCGCGCGGTGGACCGCCATCATTGCCAAGACCGGCATCGAGCGCCAATGATCCGTCACCGTCCTCGGGCGGGAGCTGATGATGTGGGAGAAGCAATGAAATGCCAGACGGCGTGAAGCTCGATATCGCTATCGCCACCTACGGACATACCGCCGCAATTAAGGACGGCAGCGTGCCCATCCAGGGCGTGACGCCGAATTTCATCAACGTGGTTCCGATCATCGGCGCGTTCCGCCGCATGGTCCGCGACGTCGAGTTCGACGTCTGCGAGATGGCGCCGACGACCTACATGATCGCGCGGGCGCGCGGCGCGCCGTTCATCGCGCTGCCGATCTTCGTGATGCGCCGCTTCCACCACGGGGGCTTCGTGGTACGGCCGGACGCCGGCATCAAGGTGCCGAAGGACCTCGAAGGCAAGAAGGTCGGCGTGCGCGCCTATTCGGTGACGACCGGGGTGTGGACGCGCGGCATCTTCATCAACGAATACGGCCTCGACTCCTCCAAGGTCACCTGGGTGGTCGACGACGAGGAGCACGTCGCCACGCTCGAACTGCCGCCGAACGTCATTCATGCGCCGGCCGGCAAATCGCTTGCCGCGATGATGGCGAGCGGCGAATTGCAGGCCGGCTTCACCGGACCCGCCGGCATCGGCCGCGCCGGCCCGCCGACCGGAGACTGGGAGCGCGGCGGCCAGACGCCGACGCAGACCTATCCGGAACTCATCGCCGATGCCGGCAAGGTCGAGGCGGATTGGTTCCGCCGGACCGGCATCTATCCGATCCACGGCACGATCGTGATCAAGGACGAGGTGCTGGCGAAGCATCCTTCAGTCGGGAAGGCGCTGTTCGATGCCTTCACGACTGCGAAGGCGCCCTATCTCGAACGGCTCAAGGCGGGCATCGGCAGCGCGCCGGAAGACGTGCGGTATCGCTCCTTTGCGCCGTTGATGAGCGACCCGTTGCCCTACGGGATGGCGGCGAACGCCGCGAGCATCGACGCGCTCATCACGTACTCGTTGCAGCAGGGCCTCATTCCCAAGCGCCCCGCCGTGCGCGATGTATTCTTCGATCCGAACGCCTGACCCCAGCCTCCTGACCCCAGCCTCCTGACCTCAGCCTCCTGATCCCAATCGCCTGATTCAATGTCCATCATCGACATCCATCCGCACGTCATCTCGACCGACACGGTCCGTCATCCGTTGGCGCCGCTCGGCGGCACCCAATCGACGTGGTCGCGCGACCGGCCGACCCCGTACGAAGCACTCGTCGCCGCCATGGATGCGGCCGGCGTCGCCAAGGCTGCCGTCGTGCAGGCCTCGACGGCCTACGGCCACGACAACAGCTATGTCGCCGAAGTGATCGCGGCCTTCCCGCAACGCTTCACCGGCGTGTTCTCGGTCGACGTGTTGGCGGCCGACGCGGTCGAGCGTATGCGCTATTGGCTGGCGCGCGGATTCTCCGGGATGCGGCTCTTCACCACCGGCAGCACCATGCCGGGCCAGCAGACCTGGTTCGCCGACCCGCGCACGTATCCGGCATGGGAGTATGCCGCCCAGGGCGATATTCCGGTGTGCATGCAGATGACGCCGAAAGGCTTCCCGGAACTGCGCGCCCTGATGGACGCGCTTTCCCAAGGTGCGCATCATTCTCGATCACCTCGCGCGGCCGACCCTCGTCGATGGCCCTCCCTACGCCGCCGACGCCGATTTTTTCGCGCTCGCCGACTACCCCAATGTGTTTCTCAAGGTGACGCCGCTCAACGTCAGTCCGGAAAGCTGGGGCAAGGCCACTCCCGAAAGCTTCTTCGGTGCGCTGATTGCGCGCTTCGGCGCCGCCCGCATCGCCTGGGGCTCGAATTTTCCCGCGACCGCCGGCACCCTGTCGGATATTCTCGGCAAGGCGCAGGCCGCTTTCGCCTTTGCAAGCGCGGCCGATCGCGAAGCGATTTTCGGGACGACGGCGCAGATGCTGTATCCGAAGCTCGCCGATGAATGAGCCTACGTTCGTCATGCCCGCGACAAGCGCGCATGACGCGACTGCGCTTTGCAAGGGGACGTCATGACGCTCGCCACCAGTCCGACCGTGCTACCGATGCGACTGCGCACGCTGCTCGCCGATTATCCGCACACCGCGGCGCTGCGGCGCGGCGAGATCGCCTCGCCGCGGGTCTCATTCGATTTCAAGGACGTCGAGCCGATTTTCGCCGGCTTCAAGGCGATGGTGCGTCGGCAGGAATTCGACGTCTCCGAGATGGCCATCGTCACCTACCTGATCGCGAAATCCTTCGGCAAGCCGATGGTGCTGCTGCCGGCGGTGATGACGGGACGCATCCAGCATGCCTGGGCGATCTACAACGGCGAGCGCGGCACGCTGGGGCCGTCCGACCTTGCCGGCAAACGGGTCGGCATCCGTTCCTTCACCACGACGACCGGCGCATGGCTGCGCGGCATGTTCGCCAACGATTACGGTCTCGACCTCGAAAAGGTGCATTGGATCACTTTCGAGGACCCCCACGTTGCCGAATATCACGACACCACCGAACGCGCGCCGCCCGGCAAAAAGATCGTGCCGATGCTGCTCGACGGCGAGCTTGATGCCGTGCTCGGCGAGCGCTCCGACGATCCGCGCGCCAAATCGCTGTTCGGCGATCCGGCGCAGGCGGCCCAGCAGTGGTACCAGAAGCACCACATCGTGCCGCTCAATCACATGGTGGTCGTGAGCGCCGATCTCGCCAAGTCGCGGCCGGACATCGTCGAGGAGGTCTATGCCCTCCTCAAGGAGGGCAAGCGGCGCATGAAGCCGGCCGAGGGCCCCGACACCACGCCATTCGGCGTCGAGGCGTGTCGCCCGGCACTCCAACGCATCATCGACTACACCGTGCAGCAGCGGTTGATCCCGCGCCGCTTCACCGTCGACGAATTATTCGACGACACCACGCGGAAGATGAATTGACGCCGACGAAATCCTTGCCCGCCGAACCCAGCACGCAGGAAACCCTTCTCCCTGCCACGCCGGCGCGCGAGGTCGTGTACCGGCACTCCGTGGTGGTCCGCGTCACCCATTGGCTCAACCTGCTGTTTCTCACCTTGCTGCTCATGAGCGGACTGCGGATCTTCAACTATCACCCCGCGCTCTACTGGGGTGACTATGGCTATCGTGGCGTGCCGTCGGCACTCTCCATCGAGGCCATTCAAGACCCGGAGACCGACGACGTGGTGGGCGTGACCACGGTTGCGGGCCACCACTTCATCACTACGGGCGTGCTCGGCGTCTCCGCCGGCGACGACGGCCAGCCGATTGCGGCGGCGTTTCCAAATTGGGCGACGCTGCCGGGCGGTCCCGGGTTGGCGCTCGCGCGCGATTGGCATTTTGCTGCCGCGTGGCTGTTCGTGCTCAACGTTGCCGCCTATCTGCTGTTCGGCTTTGCGAGCGGGCATTTCCGCCGCGACATGGTGCCGGCGGCAAACGAGCTGCGGCCGCGCAGCCTGCTCACGGATATCTGGAATCACCTGCGCGTGCGGAGGCCACGCGGTGAAGCAGCGCGGCGCTACGGCATCTTGCAAAAGCTGGCGTATCTCGTCGTGGTGTTCGTGCTGCTGCCGCTGATGGTGCTGACCGGGCTCACCATGTCGCCGGCCGTCACCGCCGCGGCGCCGTTTCTGTTTGATGTGTTCGGCGGGCGGCAATCGGCGCGGACGATCCACTTCATCGTTGCCAATCTGATTGTTCTGTTCGTCCTCATTCACGTCGTCATGGTGATCTGGAGCGGCCCGTTCAATGCGATGCGGTCGATGATCACCGGCCGCTTTGCGATCCGTCCGGAGCGACAGCCAATGAGCCGACAGTCATGAGCCGCCTGATCTCGCGCCGCACCTTCGTGGCCGCCGGTTCAACGGCGGCGGCGAGCCTCGTTGCGGGTTGCGATCCGATCTCGAACGCGCCCCTGCTGCGCCCGGTCCTCGATTTCGGCGAGATGATGTCGCTTCATGCTCACCGGCTGCTGCTCGCCGCACAGCCGCTCGTGCGCGAATACAGCGAAGCCGACATCAGCCCCGACTTTCCGCCGAACGGCACCGAGCGGCCGGCCGGCATGCTGTACTTCCAGCAGGTGATGACGAACTTTTCGGCGTTTCGCCTCACCGTCGACGGTCTCGTCGAACGCCCGTTGTCGCTCAGCCTCGACGAGATCAAGGCGCTGCCGGCGCGCACCCAGATCACCCAGCACAATTGCGACGAGGGTTGGACCGCGATCGGACAATGGACCGGCGTTCCTCTCGCCCATCTCCTGCGAACGGCGGGATTGTTGCCCGAGGCGCGCTATGTCGTGTTCCACTGCCTCGACGAGATGGTGCGCACGCCGGATCGCAGCGGCTTCTATTACGAGAGCCTCGATCTGTTCGACGCGATGCATCCACAGACGATCCTCGCTTATGGCATGAATGGCCGCGCGCTGCCGGTCGCGCACGGCGCGCCGCTCCGCCTTCGTGTCGAGCGCCAGATCGGCTACAAGCACGCCAAATATGTCGCCCGCGTCGAGGCGGTCGACCGTCTCACCCGCTTCGGCAAGGGCAAGGGCGGTTTTTGGGAAGATCGCGGCTACCAATGGTATGCCGGCCTGTGATACGTGCTGCGCCGGCCCAAGATGCCGGCTTTTTCGGAAACCGTGACGTGAAGGCGACCTGGCAATGAAGCTCTGCCGTTATGACGACAACCACATCGGGATCGTGCGCGGGCGCAACGTGCACGACGTATCGGCGATCCTCGATGCGCTGCCGCCGCTGCGATATCCGCTGCCGTTCGGCGACCCGCTGATCGCAAATCTCGGCGGGCTGCGCGAGCGCATGGAGCGCCTCGCTGACGCTGCGGCGCCGCGGCCGCTCGAATCGGTGCGGCTCATGAGCCCGGTCGCCAATCCGTCGAAGATCATCGGCACGCCGGCCAACTATCATGCCCATGTGGAGGAGGCGCGGCGCGACGCCGAGATCTCCGTCTACAATGCTGGCCGCCAGCGCACCATCGAGGAGCAGGGGCTGTTTCTCAAAGCGTCGTCGTCGCTGGTCGGCCCTTCCGAAGGCGTGACCGTCCGTTTCCCGGACCGCCGCACCGATCACGAAGCCGAGCTGGGTGTCGTCATCGGCCGCCGCACCGGCCCGATCGCCGAGGCCGATGCGCTCTCCGTCGTCGCCGGCTATGCGATCGCGCTCGATATGGTGGTGCGTGGCAAGGAGGACCGCAGCTACCGCAAGTCGCCGGACAGCTATGCCGTGCTCGGTCCCTGGCTCGTCACCGCCGACGAGGTCGGCAGCCCCGATGCGCTCGATTTCAGCCTGCACGTGAACGGCGAGCTTCGCCAATCCGCCAACACGCGCGAGATGATCATCGGGATCGCGCGCCAGATCTCATGGGCGTCGTCGGTCTATACGCTTTACCCGGGCGACATCATCATGTCCGGCACCTGCGCCGGTGTTGCGCCGGTGAAGCCCGGCGACGTCATGACCCTGTCGTTCGCGCGGATCGGCGAGATGACGGTCCCGGTCAAATAATGTCGCGGGGTCGCCGACGCACGGCCAAGGCTGAGAAGCCTTTGGGCACGTTGCCGCATTGCGGCCGCCGATCTGTTGCAAGCTTGGCCAACCGTCGCCATTCTAACCGCACCGCGACGGGCGCGGCCGGTCGGTCCCATTTATGAAACGCAAGATTGCAGCCATTATGGCTGCCGATATCGCGGGCTACACCAAGCTCGTGGCCGAGGACGAAGAGGAGACGCTGCGGCGCCTCGAGGCCTACCGAGAGGCTTTCCGGGATTTTGTCGCGCGGTCGTCGGGCCGCATTTTCAATACCGCCGGTGACGCGGTGATGGCCGAGTTCGCGAGCGCGGTCGACGCGGTGCGCTGCGCCATCGATCTTCAGGAAAGCCTGCGCGCCCGCAATCTCGGCTATCCGGCCAGCCGGCAGATGAGCTTCCGCATCGGGATTAGCATCGGCGACGTGGTGGAGCGCGACGGCGACCTTCTGGGCGATGGCGTCAACGTTGCGGCCCGGCTCCAGGGGCTCGCCGATCCCGGGGGCTTGTGCGTGTCGCGGACGGTGTACGAGCAGGTCGGGAGCAAGCTGTCGGTCAAGTTCATCGACATCGGCGAGCAGCAGGTGAAGAACCTGCCGCTGCCGATTCATGCGTACGTCGTGGCGCTCGGCAAAGCCGACGGTGCCTCGGCTTCGGCAAAATCACCGAAGCGCGTTGCGCCGCTTTGGCCGGTTGCGGTCACGGCGGCGAGTCTCGCCGCCATCGCGGCCGTCGTCTTTCTCTACCATCCGGATGATCAGCGGCTGGGACTCATCGGTCCCCCAACCCCGCCTGACGTGGCGGGCACGGAGCCATCCAAAGGTGCGCCGGCGCTCGTCGCGGACCAGGTGCCCTATATTTCGGATCGCGAACGCATCCTGATCCGCGACACGTATATGCCGGCGCCGGATCACAAGGCGTTGGCGATCAGCGCGTATGAAGCGGGCTACAGCATCGGCCAGAAGGACGACGAAGCCGCCAGGGCCGCGGCTCTCCAACAATGCCGCCAACTCACCGACACGATCTCGCCGGGGACGCGCTGCACGATCTATGCAGTGGGCCATTCCGTGATCGCGCCGAATGCCCATCCGGCCATGCCGCGGCAACCGTGGCTCGTGCGCGATCCGTCGATCGAAACGCCATTCGATCCGGATCGGGTTCCGCTCGCGAACGAACAATTCCTCACGCGGCTCCAGAAAGGTTATCGCACCGCGCGCAAGGTCAAGGTGGCGGCGCTCTCGACCTTCGGCCGCGGCGCGGTCTACGCCGCCCAGGCGACGGTCGATGAAGCCGTGCGTCGCGCACTTGAACTCTGCGGCAGCCGCTCGCGGTTTCCGTGCATCGTTCTTGCGGTCGACGACACCTTCGTTGTGCCGATCCCAACGACCCGAAAGATCACCGGGCTGTTCTATGCGTCTGCAAGCTCGGCGATTGCCGCGAACGCGCGCGAGGACGTGGAGCGGCGCCTGCAAAGCTCGACCGGCGGCTGGAATGCAATTGCGGTCGGCGCAGCGCGCCGCCCGGGAATGATGCTCAAGGCTGCGTCGGAGCAGCAGGCGATCGACGGTGCCCTTGCCGAATGCGCCCAACAGGACCGCGACTGCCGCGTGATCGCTCTTGGACCCTTTGCGGTCGAGACCAAGTAGGCGTCGCAGACGTAAGCGCGATGGGTAGACGCGGCAAGCGCGAAAAGATGCAGCCACCGGGCGGCGCGCCAAAGCCTGGGGTGGGGGCGGGGCCAAGCCCGGTCGGACGCCCGATGACTGCACACACGCAAATCTTGCATTGCGGATCACGCGCCGCAGTGACGCCGGTCACATTACGGTCGATTGACCCCTCGCCGCGACTGATCGCGGCAGAAAAATAAATGGCCGGGACAGAGCCCGGCCATTTGCACCACGTTGGAGAACCGTCGGTTATTTCCGCGCGCGGATCTCGCTCCATGTCGTCGGCCGCAAATTCCCCGGCCACGCCGGGCCGAGACACCGCACCATCTCGCCAACCAAGCCCGCCGGCGGGAAGTGTGCGAGCGCCTGACGCAGGCGCAGCAACACTTCGCGCGCGTGTCCGAGGGCGACGGCAAAAGGCATCGCGACTGCCTTGCGGATCGCCGCGATCCTGACCGCTGCCAATGCTCGCCGCGGCCTGACGCGTCGCGCCGGTCGACATGCCATGAAGAACATGATGCCGAGGAACGCAGCGCTGATCAGGAACGGAATGAATCTCGCCGGGGTGACAGGCGCGATCGGCTGGGTGGCGAGCGTTCCTCGCGCCACCCCGAGATCCGCGTTGATCGCAACGGGCGTCGGGGCGAGGTTTTCGATCGTCGGCGTCCACGCACCATCGGCACCCTCGCGATGGAGGATCACGCCGAGGCGATCATCGAGGCTCGCGATCGCGCGCGTGCCGACGCTCCCCGATGCGAGGACGGCAAGCACGGCCGCCTGCGGACTGGCGGCTTCCGTCGGCGCGAGAGACTTCGCGACGAAGCTGCGGTGAATCCAGTTGCCGTCGCGCGTCTGCGTCTCGGTGACAACCGCGTCGTCGCTGTTGCGCACATAGGCGGTGGTCGCGGTGTCGTGGACGATTGTCGCGTCCAGCGCCTTGGCCATGAAGGCCTTCACTGTCGGCAGCGAAGGTAGCGTCACTTGGGCTTCTCCTTTCGCGGCCAACGCCTCGACGGCGCGGGCGCGCAGGAGCTGCGGCCACATCTCGCGGAACAGCGTGTGCGACTGGAACATTTCCGCGCCTTCGAGTCTGCCGTTGATGGCGAACACGGCGCCGACGATGCGGTCGTTCTTCTTCGCACCGGCTGCGAGCGCGTCGACGTAGTGCTTGGCAGCGCCGACCAGCGCGGTGCTTTCAAGCGCGAGCGGCAGGCTCGTCCGCCACGTCGACGTCCGCGCCTTGAGCACGGTGTCGGAGTTGAGGTCGCGCCGGTCGAGATCGGCCCAGCGGTAATCCTTCGGCGTTTCCACCGTCTCGCCCAGGGTGCGGGAGAGCGAGGCGCGCGTCGAGTTGATGTCCCACCACACCGCCGACTGGCGCAGCCGCGTCATCGGCTTGGTGTCGGACGCGCTGACCTCGAGCGCCAACGTGCCGATATGGCTTGGCAGCATGCCGACGGGCTTCAAGGTGTCGGCACTTTCGCCGTCGCGGGCAGTCGAGCGAAACGGATCGATGCAGAACGTCGCGAGCGTCATCGGGCCCGAATGCGGCGGCAGCAACGTGCCGAGGCCGACGACCTGATCCTGCAAGCCGCCGCGCAGCATCGTGCCGGCCGCAATGAACAGGCTGCGGTTCGAGAAATTCTCCACCGTGATCGGGTCGCCGCTATCGTTCCAGCGGACCTTGGCCTGTCCGTTGTTGACGGCCTGATCGAGGGTGAGCGGCGTCGCGCCGGTGCTGTTGCCGCGGACGAAATAGACGGAGAGATTATCGTAGCTCACGGGCGCGGAGACGATGGGCTCGGAAATTGCGGGCCCCATCAGCGCCGCCAGTGACACAAAACTCGCCGCCAACCGACAGAATGTCTTCATTCTTCGCTCCTTGTTGTCGGACCCCGCAAAATTGCGGGTCGTGTGTGACCGTGCGCCGGCCAAAGCCCGCGCACGGGAGGAACGGACCCACGCAAAAATCTCGACCGCAGGTCGGACGAAGGCACACGACACAAAATCATTCGTGGCCTTGCCGGGATCCCGAAGCGGGATCTGGCAGCAGACACGCGGCGGCGAGTGTCCGAGACGGAGCGGTATTGGGTGATTGCAGCGAATGAATGGCGCAAACTGGCGTTCCTACGCAGTGAAGATGAACGAGGAGTCAGACAACTGCAACGGACACCACGCGAGAGGCGGAATCAGCCTGCCAGATAGGCGCCGCGCACGTGCGGGTTGTCGATCAGCTCCGCGCCGCGCCCCGACAACACCATCGATCCCGATTCGAGGAGATACGCGCGATCGCACATTTCGAGCGCGGCGAGAGCGTTCTGCTCGACCATCAGGACCGTGGTTCCGGCGTCGCGAATGCCGGAGATGATGTCGAATGTCTGCTCCACGATATTGGGCGCAAGCCCGAGCGAAGGCTCGTCGAACATGATGAGCTTCGGCCGCGACATGAGGGCGCGCGCGATCGCAAGCATTTGCTGCTCGCCCCCCGATAGCGTCCCGGCGGGTTGTTGCCGCCGTTCGGCGAGCCGCGGGAACTGCTCGAACATGCGCTCGAAGTCGCGCGCGATCTCGGGCCCGTCGGTCCGGCGATAGCAGCCCATCTCGAGATTTTCCGCGACGGTCATGTACGGGAAGACGTGGCGTCCCTCGGGACAATGGGCAATGCCAAGGGAGAGAATTTTGCGCGGCGAAGCATTGGTAATGTCGTGGCCGTCGAAGATGACCTTGCCGCTCGCGACCGGCACCAATCCTGAAATGGCCTTGAGCGTCGTCGTCTTCCCGGCGCCGTTGGCGCCGATGAGAGCGACAAGCTGCCCGCGCTCGACGGTGAGCGAAATGCCTTTCACCGCCGTCACCTTGCCGTAGCGGCAGACGAACTCGCGAAGCTCAAGCACGCTTTTTTCTCTGCCCGAGGTAGGCCTGGATCACCTCCGGATTGTTCTGGATCTCGGCCGGCGACCCTTCGGCGATGATGCGACCGTAATTGAGCACGACGATGCGGTGGCAGACTTTCATGACCATCGGCATGTCGTGCTCGACCAAGAGGATGGTCACGCCGGATGCGCCGATCTTCTGCACCAACTCGATGAACCGCGCGGTCTCGGACGGATTCATTCCCGACACCGGTTCGTCCAAGAGCAGCATCGATGGCTTCACCGCGAGTGCCAGCGCGACGCCGAGCAGCCGCTGCTCGCCGTAGGGCAGGGTCCCGGCCGACTCGGAGGCCCGATGCTCAAGCCCGACGAAGCGCAGGATGTCGTGAGCGAAATCGCGGAGCTCCTGCTCGGATCGCTTCTCGCGGGGTGTCCGCAGCAGCGTGTCCCACAGCGCGGACCGGCCGCGGCAATGGAGACCCGTCAGCACGTTTTGGAAGACGCTCGTGTCCTGAAACACGCTGGTGCGCTGAAAAGTCCTGACGAGACCGAGCCGGGCGATCTCGTGGGGCTTCAATCCGTTCAAACTCGTGGAGCGATAGCGCACCTCGCCCTTGGTGGGCTTGAGGAAGCCGGTGATGACATTGAATGCCGTGGTCTTGCCGGCGCCGTTCGGGCCGATCAAGCCGACGATTTCCCCGGCGCGCACCGAGAACGTCATATCGGCGATGGCGACAAGGCCGCCGAAATGCACGCTCACGTGCTCGACCGACAAGACCGTCTCTGCGCTGCCGGGGGTCATTCGTGCACCTTCGAGCCCGCACTGAGCGAATCGCGGACGGGCTTTGCTCGGTTCCATTGCGCTGCATATCGCTCGATGGCCGGCACGATGCCCTGCGGCAACAGAAAGACGATGATGATCATCAGCGCGCCGTAGATCATCCACTGCACGGCCGGCGCCGCGAATGATCGCAGGAACACCGGCAGAAAGCCGAAGATCACGCCGCCGACAATCGGTCCTGCAAGCGTGCCCTTGCCGCCGGTGATCACCATGATCACCATCGTCACGGTGTAGATGAAGACGAAGATGTTGGGATCGATGATCTTCACATAATGCGCATAGAGGCTGCCGGCAGCGCCTGCCATGGCCGCGGAAATGATCGCGGCCAGGACCAGATAGCGCGTGACGTCGATCCCGACTGACGTTGCCAGCGGCTCATTGTCTTTGAGCGCCGCCATGGCGCGGCCGGCGCGCGAATTCACCAGGCGCTGGATGATGATGTAGGAGACGATCCCGACGATCGCGACCAGAAAATAGTAACTCGTCTTGCTCCAGAATTCGTATTCGCCAAGTCCCGGAAGCCAGAGCGTGTAAGGCGGAATGTTGTTGAGCGCGAGCGGCCCCTGGGTGAGTTCGACCCAGTTCAACGCGACGAGCCTCGTCACTTCCGCAAAGCTGATGGTGACGATCACGAAGTAGGCGCCGCGCACCTTGAACGAGAGCTTCCCGATGAGGTAGCCGCACAGCCCGGCAATGACGATCGCGATGAAAAAGCCGGCGACGGCGGGCCACGGCTCATGCACGACATGAAACCCGCCCGGCAGTTCGACGTCGAAGCCCAGCGTCGTCAGCGCGCTCGCGTAGGCGCCGATGCCGAAGAACGCGATGTGGCCGAGGCTGAGCTGCCCGGTGTAGCCGAGCAGCAGATTGAGGCTCATCGCCGCGATGATGAAGATGCCGGTCGTGATCGCGACGTGAAGGAAATACTGATCCAGAAGCCAGAGCGGAACCGAGAGGAACGCGAGCGCCCAGAGCAGCGGCCAGGCGCGTTTCATCCGGTGCGCTCCGCCCGCGTGAACAGGCCGGTCGGCTTGATCAGCAGCACGACGATGATGATCAGGAAGCCCATGGCGTCGCGGTAGCCGGACGAAATATAGCCGGCACCAAGCTCCTCGACGAAGGCCAGGATGAATCCGCCCAAAGTGGCGCCGGCGATGTTGCCGAGGCCGCCAAGGATGACGATCGCAAAGGCTTTCAGCGAGGCCATGTCGCCCATGGTCGGCGTTACCAGAAAGACCGGGCCGAGCAGCGCGCCGGCGGCAGCGGCGAGGCTCGAGCCGATCGCAAATGTCGCGGTGTGGATCGCGCGGATATTCACGCCCATTAGTGCGGCGGTGTCGCGATCCTGGAACGTCGCGCGCATGGCCTTGCCGAGCTTGGTGCGATTGATCAGGAGATTGGTGCCGACGATCAACGCGCAGGCGACGACCAGCACGAAAAGGCGCAGCCAGGAAATAAAGACCGGGCCAAGCTGCAGCGGCGCTTCGGGAAACGGCGTCTTGATCGCCTTCGATACGCCGCCCCAGTAGAACAGTTCCGCGTTCTGCATGATGATCCAGGCGCCGATCATCACCAGCATCGTCGTATCGATGTCGGCGCCTTGCAGCGGCCGCAGGAGCACCAATTCGATCAGTGCCCCGAGCACGCATCCGGCCAGCACCGCGACGATCAGCGCCAGAAAGAAATTGGCGCCGGACGTCACCTCGAGAAAGAACACCGCGTAGGCGCCGAAGGCGTAAAGCTCGCCGTGGGTGAAATTGACGACGCGCATGATGCCGAAGATCAGCGTCAGGCCGATGCCCAGCAGCGCGTAGGTGCTGCCGAGGATCAGCCCGTTGGCGAGATGTTGCAGAAGCTCGTTCACGCTCGTTCCGTCGACATTGAGCGGATAGCCACGTCAAGAGCTCGTAGGGTGGGCAAAGCGAAGCGTGCCCACCGTTTGGTCTCGCCCCTGGCGCGGACGGTGGGCACGCGCGGACACGTCCGCGCTTTGCCTACCCTACGAATTGGATCGCCCGGCCGCGCCTAGAAGCTCGGCTTGACGATGTGCCCGTCTTTGATTTCCACGACGTAGATATTGGCCATGTTCTGGCCGCTCTCCCGGCCCGCGGGTCCCTCTTTGCCAAAACGGATGTTGCTGTTGATGCCGTGCACATCCACTTTCCACAGCGCCGCCTGGATGTCCTTGGGATCGGCCTTGCCGGCGAGCTTGAGGGCCGCCGCGATGGTCATCATGCCGTCGAAGCCGCGATGTCCTTCGGTCAGGCCGGCGATGTCATAGCCGCGCTTCTTCCACTCGGCGATGAATTGCTTCACGACCTCGGGGTTCGGCGACAGCTCGGGAAACCAGGGCGCGAAGAACAACGTGTAAAACGTGTTGTTGGTCGCCGCGACCCCGGCCTGTTCGATCAGCTGGTCGGGCGATGACGACGCGCTCGCAACGATGATCTTTTGCGGCAGCTGCAGCGCATAGGCCTGCTTGAGCAGCAGGATGAGCTGCTCGACCTCCGTCGTCACGAACAGCGTATCGGCACCCGAGCCTTTGATCTTGGCAAGCTGGGCGCTCATGTCCTCGGCGGTGGCATCCATGGTCTCGCGCATCGCCGTCGAGATGCCGCGCTTCTGCAGCAGCTCGCTGAAGGCCTTGGCGTTGCCGAGGCCCCAGTCGTTGTTGACCACGAGGAACGCGACCTTCTTCATATGGAAATTGTCGACATACTTCTCGAAGGCGGTCGCGAGCATGCTGCTGGTCGGAGCCGACCGAAACACCCACGGATTACCCGACGTCGTGATCTTGTCCGACGACGAGGTCTCCACCACCATCGGCACGCCGTACTCCATCAGCTTCGGCATCACCGCGAGCGTGAAGTTCGAGCCCCAGGCGCCCATCAGCACCGGCACCTTGTCGCGGACGATGAGCTTTTCCGCCGCCGCCGCCGCTTCGGTCGGATTGCTCTTGTTATCCTCGACCACGAGCTCGATCTGACGCCCCATCACGCCGCCGCCGGCGTTGATGGTGTCCGCGGCAATGCGCGCGCCGTCGAGCACGAAGTTGCCCGACGCGGCCACCGCGCCGGTCAACGGCTCGATGACGCCAACTTTGATGCTGTCGGCCGCGTGCGCGGGAACGCTCGCCAGCCCGAGACCGGCTGCAAGCAGAACGGCAAATGATTTCATCGTCATGATTAAAGTTCCTTCGTCCGGTCAGGCGGTGTGGGTCGCGGCCTGCAGATCAAGAAGACGCTGGTCCTGATAGCGCGGCCGCTCCGGCCGCGGCTTCGACAGCAGCGTCTGAATGGCACAAGGCTTGTCGGAGTCGTTGTGAATGTCGTGATAGACCTCGGCAGGGAGCGAGATGAGGTCCCATTTGCCGAGCTTCGCCGAGAACGTCTCGCCGTTCAAAAACACGTTCACCGTGCATTCGCCCTCGAGGATGAAGAACGTCTCCTCGGTCTCATGGCAATGGACCGGAATGCGGTTGCCGCCGGGCATGGTCTGAATCGACATCGTGAACGCGACCGGCTGCACCGCGTTGCTCTCGGCGTGGTCGACCGATCCGGAAGCGCCGATATAGCGGCGCTGGCTGCGCGCAAATTTCGGCTCGATCTTCGTCTCCAGGCCGAAGACATTCCAGTCCTCGCGCCGATCGGCATAACGCGCGATCCGGCCACGCATTTCCTGTTCGAGCGACATCGCACTCTCCTTGTTCTTAAGGCCGCGCGAGGGCTTCCGCACGAAACGCGCAGCACGCGGGAAAGATTATGCTGTTCCCGTTCCGGCCCGTCAAACGGGCCTTACATCGAGAGCAGGGCCTGCTGGGTCGCGGTGTCTTTCATCAGGTCTGCCATCGGCCCGTGCCATTTCACCTGGCCTTTTTCCAGGACATAGGCGCGGTCGGACACGAGCGCGGCGAAATGGATGTTCTGCTCCGATAAGAGCACCGAGAGCCCTTCCTTCTTGAGGGCGGCGATGGTGTTCGCCATCTCCTCGACGATGACCGGCGCGACGCCCTCGGACGGCTCGTCGAGCAGGACCAGCAGCGGATTGCCCATCAGCGTGCGTGCAACCGTGAGCATCTGCTGTTCGCCGCCGCTCATGTGGGCGCCGCGCCGGTTCGGCATGGCGCCGAGATTGGGGAATAGGCGGTAGAGCTTGTCGGCGTCCCATCGCGGCGCCGGCTTGCCGTCGGGGAACCGGCGCGCCGTCTGGCGGCCGATGTCGAGGTTTTCCGCGACCGTGAGATCGGAGAAGATGCGGCGGTCTTCCGGCACGAAGCCGATGCCGCGCCGCGCGATTTCGTACGGACGCAGATGCGAAATGTTTTCGCCGCAGAACCGCACCGTGCCGCGCCGGCGCGCCAGCAGGCCCATCACCGCCTTGATGGTGGTCGACTTGCCCGCGCCATTGCGGCCCATCAGCGCCACCACCTCGCCGCGCTCGATCCGCAGCGCCAGGTCGAACAGGATGCGCGCCGCGCCGTACCACGCATCGAGGTTTGCGACCTCGAGCATCGGTGCGTCTGGAGCTGCCGCGCGCGCGGTTCCGAGCGAAGTCATGTCGGCGCCGCATAGGTTTTGCCGGTGCCGAGGTAGACCTCCTGCACCTGCGGATTGCGACGGATCGCTTCCGCGTCCCCGTCCGCGATCAGCGCGCCGCGCGCGAGCACGACGATCCGGTCTGCATAAGCGAACACCACATCCATGGAATGCTCGGTGAAGAGCACCGAGATGCCGCGCTCGGTCACGAGCCGCTTGACGAGCGCGATCATGTCGACGCGCTCGCGCGGCGCCATGCCGGCGGTCGGCTCGTCCATCAGGAGAAGCCGCGGATCGTTGGCAAGCGCGATCGCAAGCTCGACGCGCTTGACGTCGCCATAGGCAAGCTCGCGGCAGGCGCGGGGCGCCGCGTCCGCCATGCCGACCTGCGCCAGCAACTTAAGCGCACGCGGGCGGTGGCGTGCCGACAGCCGCCTGCCGAAGCGGTAGATTTCGCGGTGATGGCTCGCGAGCGCCATCTGCACGTTCTCGACCACCGTCATCGAGCCGAAGGTCGCGGCGACCTGGAAGGTGCGGCCGACGCCGAGCCGCGCGATACGGCGCGGCTTCAGCCCGGCGATGCTGTTGCCTTCGAGCCGGATGTCGCCGTCATCCGGCCGAAGCTGGCCGTTGATCATGTTGAAGCAGGTCGACTTGCCGGCACCGTTCGGGCCGATCAGCGCCAAAAACTCGCCGCGGCCGACCTCGAAGCTCACGCCATCGACGGCGCGCACGCCGCCGAAGGATTTGTAAAGGCCGCTGACCGCGAGCACGCTCATTTGGCGCTCCGTCGCGCGGCGAGCCGCTTCGTCGCAAATCCGACGATGCCGCCCGGAAACACCAGCACCAGCACGAGAATGATGGCGCCCAGCAGCGCATGCCAATACGCGGTCTGGCGCATGATGGTGTCCTGCAGCACCGCGTAGATGCTGGCGCCCGCGATCGGCCCGCCGAGCGACTCGAGCCCGCCCAGCAGCACCATGACGATGCCGTCGATCGAGCGGCTGACGTCGATCGTTTCCGGCGAGATCGAGCCCTTGGCGAACGCAAAGAGGCCGCCGGCAACTCCCGCGGCGGCGCCGGCGATGGCGAAGCCAAGCCAATGCACGCGCTTCACGTCGATGCCGATGGCCTCGGCGCGCAGCGGCGAGTCGCGCCCCGCCCGCATGGCATAGCCGAACGGGGCGAACAGAATGACGCGCAGCCCCACGACCACGATCGCTGCCGCGGCGACGCACAGCAGATAGTAGCGCCACGCCACGTCGAACGGCGGCGTCGGCCAGATGCCGAGCACGCCATTCGAGCCGCCGGTGACGTCCTGCCACTGGAACACGATCGACCACACGATCTGCGCGAAGGCGAGCGTCAGCATCGCGAGATAGATGCCTGAGAGGCGCACCGCGAACCATCCGAACAGCAGCGCGCCGAGCCCGGCCACGACCGGCGTTGTCGCCAGCGCGGCAAACATCGGTGCGGCGGAAAATTTCACCATCAACGCCGCGGCGTAGGTGCCGAGCCCGAAATAGGCAGCATGGCCGAACGAATGCATCCCGCCGGGCCCCATGATGAAATGCAGGCTGACGGCAAAGATCACCGCAATCAGCACATCAGTGCCGAGTACCAGCGTATAGGGCGAAAACGATTGAACGCCTGCAAGCGCGACAAGGCCGACCAGCACACCGGCTGCCGCCGTTTTGAGGACGGGCGACGCCGGCCGCAGCGGATCTTCGGTCGCAGCGGCGGTCCGTGTTGTGATCGGGATGCCGCCGAGGAGACCGTGCGGGCGCACGATCAGCACCACCGCCATGACAATGAATTCGGCGACAAGCGTGAGCTTGGAAAAGTTGATGTCGAACCCCGCGACGTGGACGACGCCGATGCTGATGCACAGCGCCTTGATCTCGGCGATGATGACGGCGGCGAGATAGGCGCCGGGGATCGAACCCATGCCGCCGACCACCACGACCACGAACGCATCGCCGATCACGCTGAGGTCCATGGCGAGGCTCGCCGGCTCGCGCGCCAACTGCAGCGCGCCACCGAGGCCGGAGAGGAATGAGCCCGCGGTGAACACCGCCGTGAACAGGAGCGCCTGGTTGACGCCGAGCGCGCCGACCATCTCGCGATCCTGGGTCGCGGCGCGCACGAGCCGTCCGAACCGCGTGCGCGCGAGCACGAGATGGAGGATGACGAGGATGATCGGCCCCATGGCGATCAGGAAGAGATCGTAGCTCGGAAACCGGCGGCCAAGAATTTCGACGGCGCCGCGCAGGCCGGGCGCGCGCGGTCCGAGCAGATCCTCCGGCCCCCACAGCCACAGTGCCGCGTCGTTGATGATCAGCACCAGCGCAAAGGTCGCGAGCAGCTGGAACAATTCGGGGATGTGATAGATGCGCCGCAGCAGCAGGATTTCGATGAGCGCGCCGAGTGCCGCCACCGCGAGGGCCGCGACGATGACGCCGCCCCAGTAGCCGAAGCCCGCCGTCGTCGCCAGCGTGTAGGCGAGATAAATGCCCACCATGTAGAGCGAGCCGTGGGCCATGTTGATGATGCGGGTGACGCCGAAAATCAGCGACAGGCCGGCACCCACGAAGAACAAAGTCGAAGCCGCCGCGAGCCCGTTCAGCGCCTGGATCGCAACGGACTCGAAGCTCATGTCAGACGGCAGAAATCATAGGATGAAAGCGTTGTCGCGTAGGGCGGGCAAAGCGCAGACTTGTCTGCGCGTGCCCACCAATCGGCGCCCCGGTGGGCACGCGCGGACTTGTCCGCGCTTTGCCCACCCTACGAGCCATGTCCGATGTCCAACGCCGTCACTTGTCGGCTGGACGCAGCTTTGCGACCTCCGCGTCGGACGGCAGCACGCTCGCGCCGTCGACATACTTGGAGTCGACCATGATGGGCTTGCCGTCCTTCAACGCGAGTTTGCCGACGTAAGCGCCCATGGTGGCTTGGTGATCGCTGGCGCGAAACTCGAACGGGCCGAACGGGCTGTCGACCTTCAGCCCCTTGAACGCAGCGACCACCTTCTCGGTGTCGGTCGAGCCGGCCTTGGTGATGCCGGCGGCCATGGACTTCACGGTGACGTAGCCCACCACGGAGCCGAGCCGCGGATAGTCGTTGTATTTCTTCTGATAGGCCGCGAGGAACGCCTTGTGCGCCGGCGTGTCGATTGCGTACCAGGGATAGCCGGTGACGAGCCAGCCGACCGGCGCTTCGTCCTTGAGCGGGTCGAGGTATTCGGGCTCGCCCGAGAGGAGGCTTGCGACGAAGCGGTTCTTGAAGGTGTCGCGGGTGTTGCCTTCGCGCACGAACTTGGAGAGGTCCGGTCCGAACAGCACGTTGAAGATCGCGTCGGGCTTGGCGTCATCGATCGCCTGGGCAATGGCGCCGGCATCGACCTTGCCGAGCGGCGGCGCCTGTTCGGTGACGAACTCGACGTCCGGCTGCGCCTTCTTGATCATCGCCTTGAAGTTCTCGACCGCCGACTGGCCATATTCGAAGTTGGGATAGACCAGCGCCCAGCGCTTCTTCTTCGCCGCGATGATGTCCGGCATCAGCATGGCG
Source organism: uncultured Alphaproteobacteria bacterium (assembly GCA_963807015.1). Taxonomy (GTDB): domain Bacteria; phylum Pseudomonadota; class Alphaproteobacteria; order Rhizobiales; family Xanthobacteraceae; genus JAJPKK01. Next base: position 398,008 of record CAWEAS010000002.1, read on the forward strand.
ACCTGCATGTAGGTCGAGGAGCGCAGGCGGTAGGTATACTTGTTGCCGTCCTGCCAGGTGATCTTGTCGGTCAGCGGCTCGGCGGCGAGGAAGAAAACGTGCTTCTTGCCGGCGAATTCGGTGACGGCGAGCCCGACATTGGAGAGGAACGTGCCGGCGATAAGGTTCGTCCCTTCGCGCGTCGTGAGTTCCTCGGCGACGCGCACCGCATCGCCTGGATTGGCGCCGTCGTCGCGGATCACGAATTCAAGCTTCTTGCCGAGCACGCCGCCCGCGGCATTGATCTCCTCGATCGCAAGATCGATGCCCTTCTTGTAGGGCTCGAGAAACGCAGGCGCGGCCTTGTAGCTGTTGAGTTCGCCGACCTTGACCGTTTGCGCAGCGGCGGGAAGGACGAAGGTTGTGGCGGCGAGGCAGGCAATCAACAAAGGGGTACGGAATTTCATGAACGGGCTCCGCAGATCGGCCGGATCAAAACGCATCCGGCGGACGTCGTTCGCGCAGTGTCCGCCCGCTGCCGAAGTTGTCAAGCACACAAGGGCGGCACCCACGGACGGCATAGCGTCACGGTGATCGCGGACGGCTGCGCCGATTGGGGTGTTCGATGACGCGCGCCACTCATAAGGTGACGCGTCGTCATTCCGGGGCGCGCAGCGCAGCGGAGGCGAGCCCGGAATCCATGAACACGGACTGCGGAGTATGGATTCCGGGCTCGCCCTGCGGGCGCCCCGGAATGACGGCTTTTGCTACGCGACCTGCTTCGCTACGCGAAGGCCCAGCCTTTGAGGCCGAATGCGACTGCCACCATCCGCGTGATAAAAGCGCCGGCCATGGTGACGACCACGCCGAGCCAGATCTCTTCGGGCTGCAGCCGCTCGGCTTCCCATCCGAGGAAGAGCGAGAACGCCAAACCCCACGTCACGGCGATTTCCGGATAAAGCTCGCCTCGCAGGCTCGCAATCTCGCGATCCTGTCGCAGCAGATCGCGGATCAGGCCGCCGAACGAACTGGTGATGCCGGCGGAAATCGGTCCCCACAGCCAGAGCGGCTGCACCGACGTATCGAGCACCACGACCACGCCGACCACGAGAAACGCGGCGAGGCCCAACGCATCGAAGATTTCGATCAAGTGCGTGCCCAGATGGCGGCGAGCCTGCAGCGATTGCACCACGCGCTGCTCGCCAATGAGCGTGATGATCCTGAAGAACGCCACGCCCAAGCCGACGGTGATGAAGACCGTGAGCAGGGGCACCGGATCCCGCACGATCCCGAGCGGCTCGCGCTGCACGAGAAGGTCCCGCACGACGCCGCCGCCGAGCGCCGGCAGGCTCGCGAGCACCAACGCGCCGAATAATGTGTAGCGGCCGGCATAGGCAAGGACGACGCCGGACAGGGCAAAGGCAAAGGTGCCGAGCAGGGCCAGCGCCCGAAACCAGTCGGTGTCGAGCGTCTGGTGGATGAGGATCGGCAGCGCGTAGGCGTCGGCGATGGTCTGGAATTCGCCGCTGTCCTTGATCTGATCGATTGCGGCGTTGATGCGCGCAACCATGGCGGGCGTCTGCGAGATGCGGCTCAGCATGAAATGAATGTCGGTCGAAAAGAGGAGCGGATGCTCCTCGGTCTCGCCGCTCTTCTGCGTCCGCCAGGCGACGGTCGCCGCGACGATCCGGTCGGCGATGAAGCCGTCGACGCGGCCCGCAAGCAGATTTCGCAAACTCTCGCCGTCGTCACCGGCCCGGACGATCAGGTCGCTGTGCGCCGGATCGGCAATGAAGTCGTTGATCCGCTGATCGGCGTAGGTAAAGCCCGCGACCACACCGAGACGAAAATGCTGCTTCACGAATAGATCGAGCATTTCGGGAATAGTCGAGAAACGATACCGCCGGCTTGCTCCTTTTCGCACGGTGAGGACGTCGGTCTCCCTGCGATATGGTTTGGAGAAATACGCGTAGCGATCGCGCTCGGCGCTGTAGGTCGCACCCGCCGCGATATCGGCCTTGCCGGCGGCAAGCGCCGCCAAGTGATCTTCCCACGGCGTGTCAGCAAGAATGAATTCGGTGCCGAGAATGCGCCCGATCGCGCGTTCGATCTCGACATCGAAGCCGGTCAGGACCGGAACGCCGCGCCGATACTCGCGGTATTGATACGGGTCCCAGGGATACCAGCCGCCGCGCAATGTCCGCGGGTCCTGCACACTCGGCTGCGGGGCGCGCGCGCCCGACGCGGGTGATTCAGCCGCGCCGGCCGCCGCGATCGTGACGAGCCACGCAAGCCCCGCCAGCAGCGCGGCGCAGACGACAGTCGAGACGTACCTACGCAGCGACAGCCGGCCGCCGCACCGCCCGCATGTCACTTGCGGTCGCGGGCGCGGTCCATCAGGGATTTCTCCTGGCCGCCGTCGATCTCGATCTGGGTGCCGTTGACCATGTGCATCAGCGGCGAGGCGAGCATCACCACGAGCGCCGCGACTTCGTCGACCTCGGCGATGCGTCCCATCGGGATCGACGAGGGGGCGAGCTGGTTCGCCTCGTCGTAGCTGAGCTTCATGTCGCGCGCCATCGCCTTGACGAGGCCGTCCCAGCGCTCCGTGCGCACCGGCCCGGGATTGACCGCGCAGAAGCTGATGCCGTGCTTGCCGTATTGCCCGGCGAGCGACATCGTAAGGTTCTGCCCGGCGGCATTGGCTGCGCCCGGCGCGATCTCCCAGTAGGACGGCTTGACGCCGTCATTGCCGATCAGGTTCACGACCCGGCCGCCGCCCTGCTTGACCATGATCGGCAGCACGTAACGCAGGCAGCGCACGTAGCCCATGAACTTCAGTTGCAGCGACTGCGCCCAGTCGGCCTCGGTGAGATGTTCGAGTACGCCGCCCGGCGAGGAGCCGGCGTTGTTGACCATGATGTCGACGCGCCCGAGCGCCGCGTGCCCCTTGGCGATGAAATTCTTGGCGTCCTCGTCCTTGGTGAGATCGGCCGCGATGCCGACGATCTTGCGCCCGGTCTCCTTGGCGATCTCGGCAGCCGCCGCCTCGATCGCATCCTTGCGCCGCGAGCAGATCGCCACATCGACGCCCTCGCGCGCGAGGAGGCGCGTGATGCCCTTGCCGATGCCCTCGCTGCCGCCGGTGACGAGCGCGGTCTTGCCTTTGAGTTGAAGATCCATGGCGGCTACTCCTTAATGATGCGACGTAACGAAATGCGGCGCGCCCGAGGGCGCCGCGCGGCACGCTATTGCAGCGAAGATCGGCGGGCAAGGCGCGCCTCCGGAATGCAGCCCCTCAGCTGGTCATGATTGCCCTCGCCGCGTCCCCCACGGCCTCGACGTTCTCGCCGCAGTCGAGGAAAGCGACGATGCGGCACGGGCAGCCCTCGAGGCCCTCGTAGCGCCATGGGAACGCGCCGATCAGCGCGCGTTTGTTGAGCATCAGCTCGATGTCGCCGCCGAGGTTCTCGGCGTGCAGCAGGCCTTCCTGGAACGCCCAGTTGTGGAACGGGAAGATGTCCGAGACCACCCTGCGCCCGGACTTCTTGTGCACGTACTCGAAGGTGCCGAAGAATTCTCCCGGGGTTTTGCCGTGCTGCTTGGTGAACTGCGCGGCGAGGTCCGGGCGCATGTTGCGGATCGACGTGTTCATGGCGTGGTCGCAGGAGCCGGTGTCCATCGCCCACCACTTGATCTTCTTCTTCAGCATCCACTGCAGCGTGTCGAGGTCGGGGCCGGGATGGTAGCAGAAGTATTTGACGAGATCCTGCTGCGGCCGGCCCTCGTAGTGGCGATGCCAGCCGGTGTGCAGCACCAGGATGTCGCCCTCGCGGATGTCGGCGCCGGCGCGCTCGATGATTTCCGGCGTGATCACCGACCAGTCCGAGACCCATTTCGAGATATCGACGACCACGCCGCGGTTGACGAGATAGTCGAGCGGCAGCGAGGCCATGTCGCCCTTGCGGTTGTCGGTCGCGTGCATGGCGCCGTCGAAATGGGTGCCGACGTGAAGCGCGGTGTCGATGCGCTGCGCCACGATCATCTGGGTCTGCAGGTTCTGGGCGTAATACATCTTGTTGCCGGCGTAACCGACCCAGCCGGGCGTATGGACGTTCATCACGTGGCTCATATCGATGATCTTCATTGGCGCCTCTCAGTTGACCGTAGCCCGGATGAAGCGAACGCTTGCGATCGCGCAATCCGGGGAAAGCAGCTCCGCATGTAAGCGTTTTTCCCCGGATTGCGCTTCGCTCCATCCGGGCTACGGTTTGCATAGCCGACTGGAAAAGGGAATGCGCCGATGCAATGGTGCGCCCCTTTGCGAGCGAAAAGGACGGCAAGATGAAGTTGACCGGAGGGCAGGCGCTGGCGCGGCAGCTCGTCTTGGAGGGCATCACCGACGTGTTCGGGATTCCCGGCGTGCAGCTCGACTGGGCGGTCGACGGCTTGCGCGAAGTGAGCAATCGCATCCGCTACATCGTGCCGCGGCACGAGCAGGCGGCATCCTACATGGCGGATGGCTATGCGCGCACCACCGGTCGCATCGGCACGTTCATGGTGGTGCCCGGACCGGGGCTGCTGAATGCAATGGCCGGGCTCGCCACCGCCTATGCCTGCAATTCGCGGGTGCTCGCGATCATCGGCAACATCCACTCCGGCGCGATCGGCAAGGGCTATGGCCTGCTGCACGAGGTGCGCAACCAGGCGGATATTCTAGGCTCCGCCACCAAGTGGCAGACGGCGGCCGCGACTCCGGCTGAAATACCGGCGCGGGTGCGCGACGCCGTAAAGCAGCTGCGCACCGGCCGACCGCAGCCCGTCGGTCTCGAAATCGCGCCGGACGTGCTCGCGGCGAGCGGCGAGGTCGAACTGATCGATCCGGCGGCCAACGAGGAGGCGCGGCTCGCGCCTGATCCTGCCGCGATCGAGCAGGCGGCTGCGCTGATCGAGAAAAGCGAATTCCCGGTGATTTACGTTGGCGGCGGCATTTTGGCGGCGGACGCCACGGCCGCGCTGCAGGCGCTCGCCGAGCAGCTCGGCGCGCCTGTGGTGGTGAGCGAGAATGGCCGCGGCGCGATTTCGGATCGCCATCCGCTCGCGCTCAATTCGCTCGGCGGACGCGCCGTGTTTGGCCACGCGGACGTCGCGATCATCGTCGGCAGCCGCTTCGCCGACACCATGACCGGCGCGCCGTCGTGGCAGTCGCCGGGCCTCAAATACGTCTGGATCAATGCCGATCCCGCGGCCTGGGCGCCGCCGCGCAGCGCCGCGGTCGGCATCTGCGCCGATGCCAAGCTCGGCCTCGAGGCGCTCGCGGCCGCGCTGCCGCGACACCAGCCGCGCGCGCCCGACCTCGTCAAGGTCCGCGCCTGGGCGAGCGAGGAGGCGCGGCAAGCCGAGCCGATCATGGCCTATCTGCGGGCGCTGCGAGCCGCGATCCCGGACGACGGCATCCTGGTCAACGAGCTGACCCAGGTCGGCTATCTCGCGCGCTCCATGTATCCGGTCTACGTGCCGGGGACCTTCATCACGCCCGGCTACCAGGGCACGCTCGGCTACGGCTTTCCGACCGCGCTCGGCGCTGCCGTCGGCAATCCGGATCGTCCGGTCGTCAGCATCAACGGCGACGGCGGCTTCGGCTGGGCGATGCAGGAGCTGGCGACCTTGCGCAAGTACGATCTCAAGGTCGCCGTCGTCGTCTTCGTGGACGGCCACTTCGGCAACGTGCGCCGCCTCCAGGAGGAACAGTTCGGCGCGCCCTACGCGTCGGACCTCAAGAACCCTGCGTTCGATCGCCTCGCCGCGGCCTTCGATGTGCCCTACGCGCGGGCCGACTCAGCCGAAACCTTGCAGCGCGTGCTACAAGGCGCCCTCAAAGAGCGAAGCCCGATCCTGATCGAGGCCCCGGTCGGACCGCTGCCGAGCCCCTGGGGCCTGATGCGCCTGCAAGGGCGATCAGGCAGCGCCCCGCCGAATCCGTTTGCGCTGAGGCCTATATGATGATCGTGCTTTCGCCCGAGCATGAGCAGTGGCTCGCTGACCGTGTCGCCGAGGGCCAATACAAATCGCCCGAAGACGCGGTGCGGCAGATCATCGGCGAGCGGATAGTGCTCGAATCCGAGGATTTCGCGTGGGCGAAATCCTACGTTGATGAGGCGCGCGCTGCTGCGTCGCGTGGCGAAGTCGTCTCGCTCGACGATGCCATCGCGAACATCGACGCCCACCTTGCCCGGCTGAAGAGCTGACGGCCGTCCCTACTCGTTCTTGCCGCCGATCTGCTTGAGCTTGGCGAACACCGCCTGGACGTCGAGTTCGCCGCCTTCCTTTTCCTTCTCCGGCTCGGCCTCGGCCGCTGGACGGACCGTCGTGACTTCGGCCGGCAGCAGGGTCGCGCCCATGTCGGGCTCGACCGGCTTTTCCTTGGCGGCGCGATGGACCTCGAAATCGAGGTCGATCTGGGAGCACAGGCCGAGCGTCACCGGATCCATCGGCTGGAGGTTCGCCGCATTCCAGTGGGTGCGTTCGCGGATCGACTCGATCGTCGACTTGGTCGTGCCGACGAGCCGCATGATCTGGCTGTCCTTGAGCTCCGGGTGGTTGCGCACGAGCCAGAGGATCGCGTTGGGGCGATCCTGGCGGCGCGACACGGGCGTGTAGCGCGGCCCCTTCTTCCGCGCCGGCTCGGGCAGGTGCACCTTCGAAACCGCGAGCTTGAGCTTGTAGTTCGCGTCGGCCTCGCCTTTGGCAATCTCGTCCCGTGTCAGCTGACCGGCAACGATCGGATCGCGCCCGATGATGCTCTGGACGCCCTCGTCATCGGCGATGGCCTTCACCTCGAGCGGATGCAGCTTGCAGAAATCGGCGATCTGGTCGAACGTCAGCGCGGTGTTCTCGACCAGCCAAACGGCTGTCGCCTTGGGCATCAGAGGCTGAGTCGACATGATGAAATCTCCTTGGCTCCGCCCGCCCTGGGGGCGAAGTCTGTTGCGTCGAAAATGACGAGAATACTGCAATATAGGCGCGCCGGCCTGCGGAGCGCAACCCGCCGGTATGAAAATATCGGTTAACGATGGCGGGAAGCCCTTGATAGCCATGGAAAAAATCGAGCGCCGCGGGTGGCGGCGGTGCCAAGCCACGGCGGCGGGCGTGGCAATTTAACGCCGCTTGAGAAACATTTCTCTTAGGCAAGCTCGCAGGCTTGACAGTTGCCCAAGCGAAAAACCAAATCCACTCCAGATGCCCGCGTTGGCCCGTGCAAGGACCTAATCGCTTGAACCAGATGTCTTCGCCCTCGCTCAACAAGCCGCCGCTCAAGGTGCTGCTGTGCTCGCCGCGCGGTTTCTGCGCCGGCGTGGTACGGGCGATCGATACCGTCGAGCGCGCGCTCGCCATGTACGGCAAGCCGGTCTATGTCCGCCACGAGATCGTCCACAACCGCTACGTGGTGGAGAGCCTGCGGCAAAAGGGGGCCGTGTTCGTCGAGGAACTCGACGAAATTCCCGACGAGAACGTACCGGTCATCTTCTCTGCCCACGGCGTGCCGAAGTCCGTGCCGGTCGATGCCGGGCAGCGCAATCTTCTCGCGATCGACGCGACTTGCCCGCTGGTGACCAAGGTTCATCGCGAGGCCGAAATCCATTTCCGTCGCGGCCGCGAGATCATCCTGATCGGCCACGCCGGCCACCCGGAGGTCACCGGCACCATGGGCCAACTGCCGGCCGGCGCCGTGCGCCTCGTGCAGACCGCGGAGGAAGCCGCGACCTTCGAGCCCAACGATCCGAGCAAGCTCGCCTATGTGACCCAGACGACGCTCTCGGTCGACGACACCGCCGACATCGTGGCCGCGCTCAAGGAGCGCTTCCCCCACATCGCCGGCCCCCACAAGGAAGACATCTGCTACGCCACCACCAATCGCCAGGAGGCGGTCAAGCGCGTCGCCCCGGTGGTCGATGCGATGATCGTTGTCGGTTCGCCCAATTCGTCGAACTCCCAGCGGCTCAAGGAAGTGGCGCTGCGCAACGGCTGCCCGCATGCCGAGCTGCTGCAGCGGGCCGAGGATATCGACTGGAGCAAGTTCGGTACGATCGGCCGGCTTGGGCTGACCGCCGGCGCGTCGGCTCCCGAGGTGCTGATCGAGGAGATAATCGACGCCTTCGCGGCACGCTATGAGGTCAGCGTCGAAACCGTGTCTGCGGTCGAGGAATCCGGCATCTTTTTCCCGCTGCCCCGCCAAGTGCGCGGCAGTGAAGCAGCGGCCGAGTAGACCCTCCGGACCATGGCCGTCTACACCGACGTCAGCGACGAGGAACTTCAGGAGTTTCTCGCCGGCTACGATCTCGGCACCCTGCTCGCCTACAAGGGCATTGCCGAGGGCGTCGAGAACTCGAACTTCCTGCTGCATACGTCGAGCGGCTACTTCATTCTCACGCTCTACGAGAAGCGCGTCGCCGAAACCGACCTGCCGTTCTTCCTCAACCTGATGGAGCATCTCGCGGCGCGGGGGCTCACCTGTCCGCAGCCGGTGCGCAATCGCGCGGGCGACGCGCTCGGTCGCCTTGCGAGGCGCCCCGCCGCGATCGTGACGTTCCTCGACGGCATGTGGATCAGGCGGCCGAGCGCGGCACACTGCGGCGCCGTCGGCGCGGCGCTTGCGCGGCTCCATCTCGCCGGCGCCGATTTCAAGATGAAGCGCGTCAACGGCCTCTCTGTCGAAGGCTGGCGGACGTTGTTCGAGGCGGCGCGGACGCGCGCCGACACCGTGCAGCCGGGCCTGTGCGCGGCGGTCGGGGACGAACTCGTTCACCTCGAGCGCGACTGGCCGCGCGACCTGCCGCAAGGCGTGATCCACGCCGATCTCTTTCCCGACAACGTGTTCTTCATCGGGAACAAGCTGTCCGGCCTGATCGATTTTTACTTCGCCTGTACCGATGCCTTCACCTACGACGTCGCAATCTGCCTCAACGCCTGGTGCTTCGAGCCGGACCACTCCTACAACATCACCAAGGGCCGCGCGCTGCTCAACGGCTATCGCGGCGTGCGCGCGCTCGACGAAGCGGAAATCGCCGCGCTGCCGCTCTTATGCCGCGGCGCCGCTTTGCGCTTCCTCCTGACCCGGCTCGTCGATTGGCTGGAGGTGCCGGCGGGCGCGCTGGTGAAGCCCAAAGATCCGCTCGAGTATTATCGCAAGCTGCGTTTCCACCAGGCCAACAACAGCGCGCGGGACTACGGCATTGGCTGAGCAGACAGCAGCAAGCGGCCGCGTCGTCATTCACACCGACGGCGGCAGCCGCGGCAATCCCGGTCCCGGCGGCTGGGGTGCGATCCTGGAGTGGAACGGCCGCCGTCGCGAACTCAAGGGCGGCGAGGCGCACACCACCAACAATCGGATGGAATTGCTCGCCGCCATCGTGGCGTTGGAAACGCTCAAGCGCCCCTGCGCGGTGCAGCTTCACACCGACAGCCAGTATCTGCGCCAGGGCATCACCGAATGGATCAACCGTTGGAAGCGCAACGGCTGGCGGACCGCCGACCGCAAGCCGGTCAAGAATGCCGACCTGTGGCAGCGGCTCGATGCGGCCACTGCGCCCCACAAGATCAGCTGGCATTGGGTGCGCGGCCATTCCGGCCACGATCTCAACGAGCGCGCCGATCAACTCGCCAACGAAGCCATGGACGAGATCATGGCGGGCGGCAGGGCGGAGACGTGACGCTAGCTAGCGCGGCCGAAGCGCGGTTTCAGGCCTCAGCTTTCACCTCCTCCTGGGGGGAGGTCGGCCGCGTCAGCGGCGGGGAGGGGTGGCAGCGCTTCCACACATCCGGCGCCGAGTTTGTTGAAGCGCTGTCACCCCACCTCGGACTGCCTTCGGCAGTCCGACCTCCCCTCCTCCAGGGGGAGGTGGACTACGGAGCGGCGGACTCAGAGCTGCTTCAGCAGGGCTTCGGCGCTTGAGGTTTCGGCCTTGCCGGGCGCCTCTTCGATGTTGAGCTTCTTCACGACGCCGTTCTCGATCAGCATCGAATAGCGCTTCGAGCGCAGGCCGAGGCCGCCGGCCGAGCCGTCCATGGTGAGGTCGATCGCCTTGGCGAAATCGCCGTTGCCGTCCGCCAGGAACTCGATCTTGCCTTCGGCGCCGGTGGCATCCTTCCATGCGGTCATCACGAACACGTCGTTGACGGCGGTCACCGCGATGGCATCAATGCCTTTGCCCTTGATGGCAGCGGCGTTCTGCAGGAAGCCGGGAAGGTGGTTCTTGTGGCAGGTCGGCGTGAACGCGCCGGGCACCGCAAACAGCACCACCTTCTTGCCCTTGAAGACCTCGTCGGTGGTTTTCCAGCCCGGGCCTTCGGCCGTCATCACGCGAAACTTGCTCTCGGGGATTTGGTCGCCCACCTTGATGGTCATGATCAGTCCTCGTCTCAGTCAGGGTTAGGAAAACGAAGGCATCCGCCGCGCGCCCGGCGCTGCGACGGCGTTCGGGCGCGCAACTTACAGCATTTTGCGCAGATGTGAATTCCGCCGCGTGCGGGAGCGGGCGAAGGAGCGCGCGATCCGCCCCCTGTCCTATTCGAGGTCGGCCGTCACCTCGATGGCATGCGATCCGGAGACGAGCGTGTAGCGCAGGCGCGCATTGGCGCCATCGACGCCGGGCGGCAGCCCATCGAGCTCGAAGGAAAAGCGACGCGGACCCGGCCCGGCGATTGGCTCCGGCACCGGCAGCGCCCATTGGTCGGTCGGGCCTTCGACAAAAAGATCGAGCGGCGCGCCCGCAGGCGCTTCGACGTCAACGATCACCCGGGGATGCGGCGTCGCCGCCTCGCGCTTCACTGCACGGACCGTGAACGGGCCGCTCTCGCCGAGGCGGGCGGGTTTCGGCACCGAAGCCTCAGCGGCGGCCAGCGTCGCTTCCTGGGCGGACGGCCCGCGGGAGAGCGCAACGGTTGCGGTGCCCGTGGCCGGCAGGCAGAGCTTTTCGCAGATGGCGAAGTCGAGCTTGAGACGCAGCGTCACCGGGCGCATCGGGTCTTTGGGCACGATGCGCAGCGGCAACACGACGCCGCCCTTGTAGCCGATCGACGAGCCACCCTCGTCGGTGAAGCGGTGCGGCGCCGGCCACAGCACGGTCACCCACGACACGTTGTCGGATTTGGAGAAGTCGAGGGACGGCGGAACGCCGCTATCACCGGGATACCGCCAATAAGTCTTCCATCCGGTGCCCAGGCGAATCTCGACGCCGGCACGCAACGTTTCGCTCGCACCGGCGTTGCTCCCGGCGATGAGCCGCATCGACGCTCGCGCGTCGCCATCCCAGGCGGAGGCATCCGCAGCGCGCACTTCTTGGACGGACCACATGATAAGCAGAGCGCCAGCCGCCGCTGCGGCAAAACCCGACTGTCGCATGGTGGATATAATCATGACGGATTGTTTAGTGAACGCGGCCGCCGGTGGCCATTGAATTCCTCGTGAGAGGCCGGCGATGCCGCATTGCCGTTGCCGCGGGAAGAGATTACCTTTTCGGCATGAAGGAAGAAAAGTCGAAATCCGCTCCGACCGAGACGCCGCCCCGCCGGACGAAGAGCCGCTCGTCCCGCGGTTCGCGTAAAGGCAACCGAGGCTATCTCGATGGGCAGATGCTGATCGCCATGCCGACCATGCGCGACGAACGCTTCGCGCGAACCGTCATTTACATTTGCGCGCACTCTTCGGAAGGCGCGATGGGCATCGTGGTTAACCAGCGTGCGGCGAACATCCGGTTCCCCGACCTGCTGGTGCAACTCGAAGTGATTTCGGACAGCGATCGAATCCAGTTGCCGCCGAGCGCCGACGCCGTTCAAGTCCTCAAGGGCGGCCCGGTCGAACCGGGACGCGGCTTCGTTCTTCATTCGAGCGATTTCTTCATCGAGAATTCGACACTGCCGATCGACGAAGGCATTTGCCTGACGGCGACGCTCGACGTGCTCAAGGCGATCGCCCACGGGGACGGTCCCGGCAATGCGCTCCTTGCTTTGGGGTACGCGGGCTGGGCGCCGGGCCAGCTCGAGACCGAGATCCAGGACAACGGCTGGCTTCATTGCAGTGCCGACCCTGATCTGATTTTCGGCGGCGATGTCGGCGGCAAGTACGACCGGGCGCTCAAGAAACTCGGCATTCACGTCGGCATGCTGTCGAGCGAGGCGGGTCACGCGTAGTCGCTGCCGCGCGGGCGCACGCGGTCGCGCTGTGCCAGCTCTCAACGTTGATTTCACGGCATGCACGATCGCTGACATCCGGTTTCCTGCCCACTACTTCTTTTTTTTCTTCGCCGGCGGCGGCGCGGGGTGAGCGCTCGTCAGCAGCTCGTGGGCCTGTTCGGACGACATCGGCTGGCCGAATACGAACCCCTGCGCGAATTCGCACCCGAGTTGATAAAGCTCCACGGCATCCGACTCGCTCTCGGCGCCTTCAGCCACGACATCCATGCCGAGATCGTGCGCGAGCCCGATGATGGAGCGCAGGATCACCGGCCGTGTGCCCTTCGCGTTGGTGCGCACGAACGACTGATCGATCTTGATGGTGTCGAACGGGAAGCGCTGCAGGTAGACGAGCGACGAATGGCCGGTGCCGAAATCGTCGAGCGCAAGGCCGGCGCCGAGGTCGTGCAAGCGCTTGAGGATCTGGGCGCCCTGCTCGGGATTTTCCATCACCACCAACTCGGTGAGTTCAAGCTTGAGCGTGCCGCGGGCAAGGCCCGAGCGCGCGAGTACGCCGCGCACGTCGTCGATCAGGTCGTTCTTGAGCAATTGACGCGATGACACGTTGACGCTTGCAAACAGCGGCACGCGGGTGCGCACGGAGCGCTGCCAGATCGCAAGCTGGCGCGCGGTGCGCTCCAGCGCGAACAGCCCGAGGTCGCTGATCAGCCCGATCTCTTCGGCAATGGTGATGAATTCCGACGGCGACAGGCGGCCCATTTTCGGATGGTCCCAGCGCGCCAGCGCCTCGAACCCCGCGATCGACCGGTCTTCGAGCCGCACGATCGGCTGATAGAGCAGCGTGATCTCCTCGCGATCGAGCGCGCGCCGCAACTCCGATTCGAGCGTGAGCCGGTCGGTCTTTCGCGCGCGCATCGCCGGCTTGAAGACCTCGAAGCGGTCGCCGCGCGAGCGCTTGGCGACGTACATCGCGAGCTCGGCGTCCTTGATCAGTTCCTCGGCCTTGTTGGACTGCGCTTCCGGCAGCGCGATGCCGACCGAGATGGTGAGGAAGATTTCCCGTCCATTCAACGTGATCGGCGCCCGGATCGCTTTGCAGACGGTCTCCGCGAACGCGACGATGCGATTGGTGTCGCGCTCCGACATCAGGATGAGGCCGAACTGATCGCCGGAGAGCCGCGCCAGCGTATCCTGCGATTTGAGCAGGCGGCCGAGACGGCGCGCGAGCGTCAGCAGGATCGAATCCCCGACCGCGATGCCGACGGAGTCGTTGACCTGCTTGAAGCGGTCAAGGTCCATCACCATCACGGTCGGCCTGATGTCAGGACTGGTCTTCGCGAACGCGAGCACCCCGCCGAGCCGATCGATGAACAGTTGCCGGTTGGGGAGCCCGGTGAGGTTGTCGTGGACGGCGTCCTCGAGCATGCGCTCTTCGGCGATCTTGGCGTCGGTAACGTCGGTCAAGGTCCCGACGAGACGGACCACTTCGCCGTCCGAGCCCACCACCGGCCGCGCCTTCATGGTGAACCACAGCGAATGGCCGTCGCTGGTGCGCATGCGGAAATCCTGCACCAGACGGCCGCGACGCTGCTCGATGGCGCTGTCGAGCGCCGCGCGGAAGCGATCGCGGTCGAGCGGATGAAGCACGTCGACCCAGCGCGCCGCCGGGCCTTCCAAGGCGCCGCGCTTGAGGCCGAGCGCGTTCTCGGTTTCGGGGCTGGTGTAGACCTTGTCCGCCGAAACGTCCCAATCCCAGATAAAGTCGCCGGCGCCGGTCAGCGCGAGCGCGCGGCGCTCGACGTCGCTGACGATGCCGTGGGTGATGCCGCCGGCGAAGGCGTGCTGCATCACCGTAAAGCCGATCAGCATCACGATCAGGACGAGGCCGCCGAGGAGCGCCGGCGCCACGATGTCATTCGTTACCCAGCCGACGATGGCGAAGCCTGCTGCAAAGACCCAGGCCACCAGCAGGAACCAGGTCGGGATCAGCAGGACCGCGCGATCGAACCCCTGCGACGCGAGGTAGATCACGAGGGCGAAGCCGGCGCCCGCGACGAACAGCAGCGACAAGCGCGCGATGCCGGACGCAATCGAAGGGTCAACGACCGCGACCGCGACGAGGGCGCCGAGAAAGGCGAGCCACCCGATCGCAATGTGCGAGTAGCGCACATGCCAGCGGTTAAGGTTGAGGTAGGCGAACAGGAACACGAGCAGTGTCGCCGCAAGGATCGCTTCGCCGGACGCGCGCCAGATCCGCTCGGCGCCCGCCGACATGTCGAACACTTTGCCCCAGAAGCCGAAATCGACCCCGATGTAGACCAGCACGGCCCAGCCCAGCGCGGCCGCGGCCGGAAACATGAAGCTTCCCTTGACGACGAAGAGGATGGTGAGGAACAGCGCCAGCAGGCCGGCGATGCCGATGACGATGCCATGATAGAGCGTGAAGCTGTTGACCTTGTCCTTGTAGGAGTCAGGCTCCCACAAATAGATCTGCGGCAGCTTGCTGGTGCGCAGCTCCGCGACGTAGGTGATGACCGTGCCGGGGTCGAGCGTGATGCGGAAGATGTCGGCGGTCGCGCTGTCCTGGCGATCCGGGCGGTCGCCGGCGCTTGGGGTGACGTTGACGATGCGTGACTGCCCGAGGTCGGGCCAGAGGATTTTGGAGCCGACCATCTGGTAGTGCGGCACGACGATCAGCCGATCGAGCTGTTCGTCGCTGGAATTGGCAAGCGCGAACACCGCCCAATTGGTGCCGGCCTCACGGGCGCGCACTTCGATGCGGCGGACGATGCCGTCGGTGCCGGGCGCGGTCGAGACCTGGATGCGGTCGCCTTCGGTCGTCATGCGTTCGACCGCGTCGGTCAGATCGATCGCGGCAACGTCGACGCGCACGTTCACGGCCTCGACGGCACGAACCGGAGACGCGAACGACAATATAAAGAACACGGCCGCCCCCACGGCAGCCTGCAATAGCCTCAAGCGGCGCCCCTCCGTAATTGCCCCCACTCGCAACGCCCCGATCGCGCCAGAATACCGGCGTGGCGGGATAACGATACAAATTTGCGTCATTTCCGCGACAATTCGCCGGCGTGGGCCCCGGCCGCCGACCCGATGCTGAATCCTCCTCCCACCCCTCAAAAAGCGAAAACAGAGAAAAATCAGTCCGTTAACGCGCGTGACGCCGATACCAGGCGCCGCTAGACGACGAGCGCAATCTTACCGATATGCTGGCCCGTTTCCATGCGGGCATGGGCCTTGGCGGCTTCCGCGAGCGGGAAAGTGCTGTCCATCACCGGCCGGACCTTGCCGGCGGCGAACAGCGGCCAGACATTGCGTTCGAGCGCAGTCGCGATCGCGGCCTTGTCCGCAACGGCGCGCGCGCGCAGCGCCGAGCCGGTGTGATGGAGCCGCTTGAACAGCAGGCGGCGGAAATCGACGTTGGCGCGGGGCGACGCCTGAAACGCGATCTGCACGATGCGGCCTTCGACAGCCGCCGCGTCGTAGTTGCGCTCGATGTAGTCGCCGCCCACCATGTCGAGGATGAGTTGCGCGCCGGCGCCGCCGGTCGCAGCCTTGGTCGCGGCGACAAAATCCTCGGTCTTGTAGTTGACGGCGACATCAGCGCCGATGCGCCGGCACGCGTCGCATTTTTCGGCGCTTCCGGCGGTGGTGATGACGCGCGCCCCGAACGCTTTGGCGAGCATGATCGCGGTTGTGCCGATGCCGGAACTGCCGCCATGGACAAGGAGCGTCTCCCCGGCCTTGAGCCCGCCGCGCTCGAACACGTTGTGCCACACCGTGAAGAACGTTTCCGGAATCGAGGCAGCCTCGGCTGCGCTGAACCCTGTTGGCCAGGGTAGCGCGTGGGTTTCGTGGGCGACGCAATATTGCGCGTAGCCGCCGCCGGTCACGAGCGCGGTGACTGCGTCACCCACTTTCCATCGCTTGGCCCCGCTCCCCGTCGCCGTCACTGTCCCGGCAATCTCGAGTCCCGGGATGCCCGAGGCCCCGGGCGGCGGCGGATAAAGTCCCTGGCGCTGCATGACGTCGGGCCGGTTGACGCCGGCGGCCGCGCCCTTGACGAGGATCTCGCCTTCGCCGGGCTGGGGCACCGGTCGATCCGTGGGAACCAGCATCTCCGGTCCGCCAGGAGCCTTGATGCCGATGACGGTCATGGTGGCGGGGATCGAACTCATGTGATCCTTCAACGCGATGGGAATTGCGAAGGTGGTTTAGTCGCCCGCGGTCCGGGTGGCAACGGCGTGTGACAAGGGAAAGCCGTCCGGCTATTTTCCGTCACGGCAAAGACGCAAGCAGACAAAGACGGAGCGGATGATGCCAGCCATCGATGACGACGACCGTCCCAAGAAAAAACTCGTCCACGAAATCGGGCAGGAACTCGCTTTGTTGTCCATCGAAGAACTCGGCGAGCGCATCACGCTCCTCAAGGAGGAGATCGCCCGTCTCGAAGCCGATATTGCGCGCAAGCGCGCCACCAAGTCCGCCGCCGACACTTTTTTCAAGCGGTAGGGTCAGCCTTCAAGCAGCCGGCGTGCAACTGCGCAATCGGAGCGGCATCCCGGTACGCCAACGTTAAAATTGTCGAAAACTTTAGCGGTATTTACGACCTGTTAAGCTTTCTCGTTTATTACATTGATTGTCCATTCTGTGGACACCGAGTGGCTCCTGTCCACTCTGTTTGACGCCTCCCTGTTATCACTTGAGCCGCCGGCAACGGCGGCTCTTTTTCTATTTTGCGCCTTCGGCATCAACATTTCGTTTCAAACCGACGGTTTTAGACCTGTTGCTTGTGCCAAAACGGCTCACGGCCTCATTTACGTGATTGCTTGGAAACTATCGCCGACGGATTGTGCGGCGCCGGCTGGACAGAACCGCCGGTCGGAGTCATGCTTTGCGCGTTGTGAGGCGTACCCATGTCCGATAGGTCGGTTGACGAGTTGCGGCCGGTTTCGTTCGGCGAAAAACTGGCGGCGTCGCAGAATTTCTCGCAGCTCTTCCGAGACGGGATGAAACTTGTCGAAGAAACGGCGGCCTACCTCGATGGCCCCGGCCGCCAGGAGTCGCGGCGGCTCGATCGGGCATCCTCCCTCGGCTATGCCACCGAAAGCATGCGCCTTACCACCCGCTTGATGCAGCTTGCGTCCTGGCTATTACTGCACCGCGCCGTCAACGAGGGCGAAATGTCGCTCGCCCAGGCCAACAAGGAGCGCGTGAAGGTCAAACTCAGCTCCGACGAGCGGCCTGACGATGCGAGCCTGCGGCTGCCGGAACGGCTGTGCGAATTGATCGCGCGCTCGAGGAAGCTCCAGGAACACGTGCGTCGCCTCGATGCCACCATCCACGCGCCGGTGCCGAGCGCGCCCGGTAATCCGCTGGAGGACCAGCTCGTCGTCCTGCGCGCCGCGTTCGAGCGCCGCTCCGGGTGACACCCCAGCGCGCGCCTGGTCGCCGCGCTGAACCGTCTATTTCTTGACGCCGAGACCCGAGAACCTCTTCTGGAAGCGTGACAGCCGGCCGCCGCGGTCGAGCAGTTGCTGGGCCCCGCCGGTCCACGCCGGATGCGACTTCGGGTCAATGTCGAGGTGCATAGTGTCGCCTGGCTTGCCCCAGGTCGAGCGGGTCGTGAATTCGCTGCCGTCGGTCATGACGACCTTGATGGTGTGGTAACCCGGATGGATGTCTGACTTCATGGCTCACGCTTTCAGCGCCGCGAGGCGGCGCGCATTGCCGTCATTGTGAGAGGTTGCGGGGTCTATAGCTCAGCGCCGGTGGTGATACAAGGCCGGTCCCACCGGCGGTCCCGGCCGCGGCATTTGCCCAGTTGTCAGCGCGGTCTCGGCGCGGCATTGTCCGCGCCAATCGAGCGGGGGGAGGGCGGTCGCGAGCGATTTTCATGAGCGTTGTGTCGAAATCGGAAGTGCCGGCGGCCGTGCCGGACGTCGCCGCACCTGCCAAACCGGCGGGGCGGCGCAATCTCAGACCGCTCATGGGCCTGATGCCGTTCGTGGCGCGCTACAAGGGGCGCGCGGTCGCGGCCATCATTGCCCTCGTCATGGCGGCGGTCGCGACCCTGGCGGTGCCGATCGCCGTCCGGCGCATGATCGATTACGGCTTCGACCCGCATCGGGTCGGCCTGATCGACGAATATTTCGCCGTCATGATCATCGTGGTCGCTGTGCTCGCCGGCGCGAGCGCGATGCGCTACTACCTCGTCACCACGCTTGGCGAGCGGGTGGTGGCCGACCTGCGCGACGCAGTGTTCGCCCACATCACGACCCTATCGGCTGCGTTCTTTGACACCGCGAAGAGCGGCGAACTCATTTCGCGCCTTACCGCGGACACCACACAGATCAAATCCGCCGTCGGCGCCTCCGTTTCGATCGCGTTGCGCAACCTCGTGCTGTTCTTCGGATCCGCGGTGCTGATGGTGGTGACGAGCCCGCGCCTCTCCGCATTCGTGCTCGGTGCGATCCCGATCATCGTGTTGCCGCTGGTCGGGTTCGGCCGCGCGGTGCGCCGGCGGTCGCGGACGGCCCAGGATACGCTCGCCGATGCATCCGCCTACGCGGCCGAACTCATCGGCGCGGTACGCACCCTGCAGGCCTTCACCAACGAGAAGCTCGCGAGCAACCATTTTGCCGGCGCCGTCGAGCGCGCCTATCAGGCCGCCGTCCAGTCGACACGCGCGCGCGCGGCGCTCACCGCGGTGATCATCTTCCTCGCAGCGACGAGTGTCGTCGTTGTGCTCTGGGTCGGTGCGCAGGACGTGCTTCGGGATCGCATGACGGCCGGGACGTTGAGCCAGTTCGTGCTGTTCGCGGTCTTTGCCGCAAGCGGCCTAGGCCAGCTCAGCGAGGTCTGGGGCGAACTGTCGCAAGCGGCCGGCTCCGCCGAACGGCTCGGAGAAATTCTGCACGTCGAACCCGAGATCGCGGCACCAAGCCATCCGACGCCGCTGCCAACGCCGCCGCGCGGCGAGATCAGGTTCGACGCGGTCCGCTTTGCCTATCCGACCCACCCGAACGCAAGTGTGCTTGATGGCGTGAGCTTCAGCATCGCCGCGGGCGAGAAGGTCGCGATCGTAGGCCCGTCCGGCGCCGGCAAGAGCACCATCTTTCACCTGCTGCTCCGCTTCTACGACCCGAAGTCGGGAAGTATTTCCTTCGACGGCGTGCGGATTGCTGATGCCGATCCGGCCGCCCTGCGCGCGCGCATCGCGCTCGTGCCGCAGGACACCGCGATCTTTGCCGCGACCATCGCCGACAACATCCGGTTCGGCAAACCGGGCGCTAGCGCGGCTGAGATCGCGCGCGCCGCGGAACTCGCGGCGGCCTCCGAATTCATCACACGGCTGCCGCGAGGATACGACAGCGTCGTGGGAGAGCGCGGCGTGACCCTCTCCGGCGGCCAGCGCCAGCGCATCGCCATCGCCCGCGCGATTTTGCGCGACGCGCCGCTGCTGCTGCTCGATGAGGCGACGTCATCGCTCGATGCGGAAAGCGAAACGCTGGTGCAGGCCGCGCTCGCGCGGCTCATGCAGCAGCGCACGACATTGGTGATCGCGCACCGCCTCGCCACGGTACTCTCATGCGACCGTATCCTGGTGATGGACGACGGACGCATCGTCGAGGAAGGCACCCACGAAAGCCTCGCCGCCAAAGGCGGCCTCTATGCAAGACTGGCACGGCTGCAGTTCCAAGGCGCGTGACGACCGCGGTCCGGTATCGCGCTGTCCTTACGCTCGCGGTCGCCAGATCATCCGATAGACCGGTGCGCCGGAGCGTGGATTGGCGTGCTCGCCCGCAGTCGCAAAGCCGTGCCGTTGATAGAAACGCACGGCGCGGACGTTGTCCTGGTTGACATCGAGATCGAGTCCGGACGGCGCGATGCGCTTGGCAGCGTCCGTCAGCAAAATCGCGACCGGTGAGCCCCACGCCTCGGGAGCAACCACGATCTGGTCGAGATAACCGGTCCGTGGATCGACCGTGACAAACCCGGTCATATGCCCGTCGGTTTCGGCCACGATGATCGTCGCCGACGGCACGAGCTCGTCGCGCCAACGGGCCCTCCACCACGCGAGCCGCGCCGTGAAATCGATGTCAGGGTAAGCGATCTGCCACGTTCGCCGCCAAAGCTCGATCGCGGCGTCTTCGTCGGCCGGATCGTAGGCGCGTAATGCGATAGCTGGCGGCGTCACCGCTCCGTCAGCTTCAGTTCAAGCCGACGATTGCGGCGGTACGCCTCCTCGGTGTGGTCGGGGTCGAGCGGTTGGAATTCGCCGAAGCCGGCGGCAACGAGCCGCTGCGGCGACACGCCCTTGCTGACCAGATATTGCACCACCGAGATCGCGCGGGCAGCCGACAGCGACCAGTTGTTCGGGAACTGCGGGCTTGCGATCGGTCGGATGTCAGTGTGGCCGTCGACGCGCAGCACCCACGGGATTTCCGCCGGAATCTGGCGGTCGAGGTCGAGAAGCGCGCCCGCAAGCTTGTCGAGCTCGGTGCGGCCATTCGGACTGAGCACCGCTTGCCCGGTGTCGAAGAAGACTTCCGACGGGAACACGAAGCGGTCGCCGACGACGCGGAAATCAGGTCGGCTGCCGAGGATTTCCCGCAGCCGGCCGAAGAAATCCGAGCGATAGCGCGACAGTTCCTGAACGCGCTGTGCGAGGGCGACATTGAGTTTTTGGCCAAGATCGGCGATGCGGGTCTGGGAGTCCTTTTCTTTCTTCTCCGAGGCATCGAGGGCCCCCTCGATCGCCCTCAACTGCGAGCGCAGCGCGGCGATCTGCTGGTTGAGAAGCTCGACCTGCGCCAGCGCCCGCGTGCTGATGGTTTTCTCGCCGGCCAGAGCCCCGGAAAGCTGCGCAACCTTCCCTTGCGATTCCTCGAGCAGGCTCGTCGATCCGGTAACGTTTTGGGCCGCCGCCTTGACCTGATCGCGCTCGGTTTCGGCGGTGACGAGGCTCGCGCGGAGCCGCGCGACCTGCTCTTCAAGATCGACCTTGCCGGTCTTTTCCAGCGACAGCAGGTCGTTGAGCTGGGCAATCTGGACATTAAGCCGGTTGAGCGCGGTGTCCTTCCCGGAAACCTCCTGGGACAGGAAAAATTGCACCACCACGAAAATCGTGAGCAGGAAGATGATGCCCAGCACCAGGGTCGACAGCGCATCGACAAATCCCGGCCAATAATCGACGGTACGCTCGCGGCGGTTACGCGCCATTGCCATACACTCTCAGTCCCTGTCTGCCGGCGTGCGCGCCAAAATCTCGAGCAGGCGCCGGATTTCGCGATGCTGCACCGCCTGGGCGTCAACCCATTCGCGGATCAATTGCTGCTCGCTCCTCATATGGTGCACGAGTCCCTGAATTGCCTCGGCGAGATTGGCCATCGCGCCCGTCGCGGCCCGACTGGGGCCGCCTTCGCTCATGACATCGCGCAATTGTTCGATCGCGGCGTGGATTTCGCCCGACGTGTTGGCTGAGCGCTGCGTCGAAGGCTCAGCTTCGGCGCCAAGGTCGCGCACGGTGGTCGCAAGCCAATCCTCAAGATCGGTGTAGAAGCGGTTTTGCGCCTGGCTGCTCTGGAGGTCCAGGAATCCGAGTATCAGCGATCCGGCCAATCCGAACAGCGATGAGGAGAACGAAATTCCCATGCCGCCCAGCGGCGCCGCGAGACCATCTTTGAGGGCGTCGAACAATTGACTCGTGTCGCCGCCGACTTTCAGCCCCTTGATCACGTTGCCGACCGATCCGACCGTCTCGATCAGGCCCCAGAATGTGCCGAGCAGGCCAAGAAACACCAGAAGGCCCGTCATATAACGCGACATGTCGCGGGCTTCGTCCAGCCGCGTCCCGACCGAATCGAGGAGGCTTTGCATGGTCGGCGAGGAAATCGCCATGCGGCCGACCCGGTCGCCGAGGATCGCCGCCATCGGAGCGAGCAGCACCGGCGGCCGCTCCACCGCAAGCCCCGGATCGGCCAGCCGGAAACTGTTGACCCAGGCGATCTCGGGGAAGAGGCGCGTCACCTGGCGGAACGCAAGCCAGATTCCGATCAGGAGAACGGCGATGATCAGCCCGTTCAGGAAAGGATTGGCGTTAAACGCATTCAGGATCTGCTTGTAAAGGATGACGACGAGCAGCGCCCCGAGCGCCAAAAATACCAGCATCCGCACCAGGAAAATCCTGGGCGAGGATACCTTGAAAGGGTCGATATCTTGATGTGGCCGCAGCATACTGGTCCCGCTCATGCCATCGTTCGACGCACATTGTGGCGCCGGTGGGACGAATTGATCATACGCAAGTCATGCGACGCTCGCCACAACAGCGAGCGGATTTGCGCGCGATAGTTTGCCGAGCCTAGGTGCGCGTCGCCTTCAAGGTCTCGAGCAGTTCCCGGTGGATGAATTCGTTGCCGGCAATGATTTGCTTTTTAGCAAAAATGCCATCTTCGCCGTCGAGATCGGTAGCATATCCGCCGGCTTCGCGAACCATTAGGATTCCGGCCGCCATGTCCCACGGCGACAGGTCCCGCTCCCAAAAGGCATCGAACCGGCCGGCCGCGACCCATGCAAGGTCAAGCGCCGCCGCGCCAAATCGGCGTAGTCCCGCGACCTGCTCCTGAACCGCGCCGAACTCCCGTCGAAACAATGCAAGGTCGCCGCGGCCGAGGTGCGGCAGCCCGCACGCGATGACGGCATCCGACAGCCGCCGCCGTGCGGCGACCCGCAGGCGCTGGTCGTTGAGGAATGCGCCTTTGCCGCGCTCCGCCGTGAAGAGTTCCTCGGTCGCGGGATTGTAAATCACGCCGGCGACGATCACGCCCTCGCGTTCGAGGCCGATCGAGATGGCGAACTGGGGGATGCCGTGCAGAAAATTGGTCGTGCCGTCGAGAGGGTCGACGATCCAACAATGGGATTTGTCCTCGCCTGCCTGGGCGCCGCCTTCCTCGCCGAGGAAGCCATAGCCAGGACGGGCCTTGGTGAGCTCGGCCTGCAGGATTTCTTCCGTGCGGCGGTCGGCCGCGGTGACGAAATTGCCCGGCCCCTTCAGCGAGACCTGCAAATGCTCCACTTCGCCGAAATCGCGCTTGAGGCTGCGGCCGGCCTTGCGGGCCGCGGCAGTCATCACATTGAGAAGGGCGGAACGAAGCATGGATCACGCGCTGATGAAGGGTCCCGCGGCGGCGCGGGCGCGCGTGGTGTGCATGGTGCGGCGAGCGCCGTCAAGCTATCGGCTGCTCAGGAATGGGGCGGCATGGCCGAGATGAACGGGCGGGCAGCCTTTTCGGCAGCAGCGCGCACGTCCGGCGTCTGTTGCCCGGCAAACGCATCGAGGTACGGGTCGCCGTTGCCGCTGGCCTTGGCGATCAGGTGCCACTTGATCGCTTCGGTCGGATTTTGGGGCGCGCCACGCCCCATGGTCAGGATGCGCGCGAGGCGATTCTGGGCGATCGGGTTGCCGCGCAACGCCGCCTTGCGAAAGAGGGCCGCCGCCTGCCGCTCGTCCTTGGCGACTCCGGTGCCATTGAACAGCGCAATGGCGTATTCGACCTCGGCATCGGGATATTCGGCGAGCGCGGCCGCGCTCAGCAATTTCGCCGCCTCGACCGGATCCTTCGGGACGCCCTTGCCCTCTTTGTAAAGGCTCGCGAGGCCGTATTGGGCCTCCGGACTTCCGGAGTCGGCCGCCGTCCGGAACAATTCCGCGGCACGCGCGAAGTCCTGCGGGAACTGAAGCCCTTCGAGATAGAGGAGGCCGAGGTCGTAAGCCGCCGCCGGATGGCCGAGCTTCGCAGCCGCCGCGAACAGGCGCGCCGCCTCGCCGCGGTCCTTCATCCCGGCGCGGCCGGAAATGTTGAAGATCGCGAGCGCAAACATCGCATCGCGATCGCCCCGTTCGGCCGCAAGCTTGTACCACTTGGCCGCCTGAGCATCGTCGCCAACCACACCAAGCCCGTTGGAATAGAGTTCGCCGAGCAGCGTCATGGCGCGCGGATCGCCCTTTTGGTCGACCCGCTTGGTGGCTTCGGCGAAAGCGGTCAGGAAGTAGCCGCGTTGGAAGGCACCATAGGCGAGGTCGGGCTCATGGCTGCTCTTGACCGTCGGATTGACCGCGGCAGTCATGGTGGGCTTCGGCGTATGATTGGTGTGGGGCTTAGCGGCCGCAGGTGGCGGCGGAAGCTTGGCGGGACTTGGCGCCGCGGGCTTGGTGGCGGGCGGCACGAGGTCGGAAGGCGGCGACGATTGAGCAAGCGACGGCGCGGCAAAGAAGGCCACAAGGCCGAACGCCAGCACCGCGGCCGAGCAACGGTACGATTTGGAACGGCGGGTCGTCATGCGGCCGGCTCCGCCATTGCGAGCCGCGCCGCAGCGTCCGCCGCCGCCAATCTCAATCCGCGCGGATCGTCGAACACCGCCGATCCGACGGCGATGAAATCGGCACCGGCCGCGGCGAGAGGCGCGATCTCGTCGAGTTCCGCCGCATAGGCGACGCACGGGATCTCGAACACCTCGGCCCACCACGCCACGCGATCGACCACCGACTCGAAAGAGGGCCGATGACCGTCTGCATCCGGCTCACCGAACATCACGTAATCGGCGCCGGCCTCTCCGCAGACCATCGCGTCATGGCGGGTGACCAGGGCGCCGGCGCCGGCGATATAGTTTGGCTTGAGACGCGTCAGCGCTGCCTTGAGGGCGTCGGGACCCGCAAGATGTGCGCCGTCGGCTCCCGCGCGCGCGACGATATCGGGGCGTCCGTCGAGGAGAAGCGCAGCACCTGCCCCTTGCACCGTCGCCGCGAGCTCCTTTGCAATGTTGATCATGCCGCGTTCATCGGTCGCCGGCAGGCGCAGCAATACCGCGGCGACGTCGACCTCGGGCAGCGTTTCGGCGAGGCTGCCGGCCACGCCTTCCACGGCCTCGCCGACCGGCGGGGTTAGAACGTAAAGGCGCGGCGCCATTGCGGTAACTGGCCGTGAAGTCATAGGGCGTGAATGCTGCCTTAATCCGGCAAATTGGCGGCACGAACAACCATATCCGACCCGCAGGCCAAGATAAGCCGTGGTCCTTCAAATAATCCGAAAATCGTTAATACTTAACGAGAGGTGCCCGCGCCCTCCGCTCAACGGCCGCGGTTGCTCTCGGGTTCAAGGTCGATCGCCAGCGCTTTCATCACCCGGTTGTGCATGATGTAGGTACCGATCAGCACCGAAAGTTCCAGAATCTCGCGATCGTTGAAATGACGGCGCACTTCGCCAAATACATTATCCGGTACTGAGGTAGCGAGCGTCATCGCTTCGGCATAGGCGAGAGCGGCGCGCTCGCGGGCATCGAACAGATTCGTCGTTCGCCAGTCCTTGAGTGCGTCGCATTCGGCGAGGCTCATGCCCTCGGCAACCGCGAGGCCCGGAACGTGCTGGGCGAGCACGTAATCGATGCCGTTGAGATAGGCGATCCGGATGATGACGATTTCGCGCAGCCGGCCGCTGAGCACCGTTTTCCAGCGCACGGCACTGTTGTGGTCGAACCACGTCTCGGCCAGCGCCGGGTTGTGCAGCAGCAGCTTGTAGACGTTGAGGAGCCCGCCGCGGCGGCCGGCCTTGATGCGGCCGATCGCCTCGGCAAGCTCGGGGTGATCGGCCTCTTCGATCAGTGATATGCGCGCCATGCAGCTGGGTCCAATGAGCGGGCGCGTCAGCGCGCCTCGGCCTTCTTCGCGCCGCCCGGCAGCGTGTGATCGAGCCAATCCACCAAGACCTTGGCGATCGCGTCGCTGTTCTTCTCGAGCATCATCATGTGGCCGTTGCCGTGGATGCCGACGTCCGGCAGTCGCACGTAGGTGCTCTTAACGCCGGCCTGAGTAAGATAGCGGACGGTGCAATGGTCATAAGGCGCGTGATACGACGCCTCCGACGTGACGACGAGGATCGGCGTGTTCTGGAGATTGACGAGCTTGCGCGCCGGCTCGGCCTGCGACCAGCACAGCGCAAAGTCGGGCTTCTCGGGCTTCTCTTCGCGCACGAATTTAAGCGGCGATGATTCCGTCACCGGCGGATCGTAGGTGAGCGGCACGTCGACGAGGCCGTACGCCTTGGTCCGGGCAGCGTCCACAAACCAGTCCGGCGCGCCCTTGAAGTCGAGATCGTGCGCGGGCGGGCCGTTCGGCTCGATCGCAACGATCGCCTTGACGAGCTGCGGGCGCTTGTCGGCGATCGGCCAGACGAATGCGCCCGACTGCGAGTGAATGAGAAGGACTGCGGGACCGATGCGATCGAGCAGCGCGACGGCGGCGTCGCGATTGAGCGATTGCTGCAGCGGGAACTCGACCAGCGAAGGAAACTGGCTTGCATAGAACTCGTCGAAGGCGGGATCGCCGGGCTTGCCGTTGCCGGGCCACTGCGTATGCAGATGCGCCTGCGGCCACAGATCGAACCGCTCCGGCGCGACAAAGCGCTGTTCGAGGCGGGTGAGGTTCGAGGCGCCGACCGGTCCGTTCGCCTGCGACCATTGCGCCGCCCGGCCGCGCGCCACCTGATCGACCACGTAGACGGCGTAACCGCGACGCAGGAAGTATTGCGCCCAGCCCTCGCGTCCGTCCGGCGTGCCGGTAAAGTTGGTGCCGGTCTGGCTGCCGCCATGGATCATCACCACCGGGTAGGGATGGGCGAGCCGCTCGGGAATCTGGAACTCCACATACATGTGGCCGACCATCGGCGAGCCCTCGATCTTCGGATCGATCGCGCCGCCGACGTAGAACCAACCTTGCTTCGCGATGACGAGCGGCCCGCTCTGGGCGTCGGCTGCTGCGAGAGCAGCGAGCGTTGCACCGGCGCCGATCAGCGCGGTCGCGGCCGTCCGCAAAAGCCAGGCGATAAGACGAGATGGGCGGGCCATGTGATTTTCCTCCACTGCAAGTCCGGGCGGAGCCTGACGGCCGCCTCGCCGAGCGTCAAGGCCGTTGCTACCTCAGCTCGCCGATCAGCTGCAGCAGCCGGCGCTTGTCGTCCACATCGCGCGCGAGGTTGGCGGCGAACGTGGCGCCGTCGGCGGCGTAATCATCGGGCTGGAAGACGCGGCGCGCGAGGTTGCGGTAATTCTCGCTGGTGGCGGCGGCGAGGCAGGCGGCGGTAAGCTTTGCCTTGACGGTGGCGAGAGCCCCGCCGGCGCCGACAATCCGCCGAAGCTCGTTGGTGCTACGGCAAAGCCCTGCTCCTTCACGGTTGGAGTCTCGGGCGTCGCCGGATTCCGGTGCTCGGCAAACAGGCCGAGGATGCGCAGGTTGCTGCCCGCGGCAGAGCTCAGCACCATCGCGCCGAAATCAAGCTGACCGCCGAGCACCTGGTGCATCACATCGGCGTCGCCTTTGAATGGGATCGCATTAAATTCGACCTTCGCGACCTGGGAAAATTCGGTCATCGCAAGATGAGGGATCGATGCAACGCCGAGATGGCCGTAGGTCACGACGCCCGGCCTCGCGCGCGCGGCGGCGACGAGTTCGCCCACGGAACGGAACGGCGAGGCCTGGTTCACCACGATGACCATTTCGTTCTTGAACGCCTGGCACAGCGGTTCGAACGCCTTGAGGTCGTAGCCGGCCTGCCGGTTCGAGAGCGGCACCACGGTCATCGACACCGCCGCGGTGAAGAGCAGCGAGTAGCCGTCGGGTGCGGCTCGCGCGACGGCGGCGCTGCCGATCGCGCCCGTTGCACCCGCCTTGTTGACCACGATGAAGCGCTGACCGAGTTCAGCGGAGAGGCCGTCGGCAAGAGCGCGCCCGAGCAGATCCGTCACGGCGCCCGGCGAGAACGGCACCGTCACCTCGACGGGCCGTTGCGGCCATTCCTCGCCATGCACCAGCGAAATCGCGGCGCTCATCGTCGCGGCAAGCATGGTTGCCGCAAAGGCGGCGCTTCGCTTTACGCCCATCGCATCCTCCCAAGCGCGTGACCGGTGCTCCGACGGCATGGTCATCGCCGCGCTTGGGCGCTAGACTATCATCATGAACATCCATCAGCACGGCCATCACGACGATCACGATCACGGCTCGGAGCTGAGCGAGATGCAGGTTCGCGTCCGCGCGCTCGAGACCATCCTGACCGAGAAGGGCTATGTCGATCCGAAGGCGCTCGACTACATCGTCGATGCCTACGAGAACCGCATCGGCCCCCATATCGGTGCAGGCATTATCGCCAAGGCGTGGACCGACGCCGAGTTCAAGCGGCGGCTGATCGAGGATGCGACGGCGGCGGTCGCGACGCTCGGCCTTCCCGCTCGCTCGACGCACCTGATCGCGGTGGAGAACACGCCGCGGCTGCATAACATGGTAGTATGCACGTTGTGCTCCTGCTATCCGTGGGACGTGCTCGGCCTGCCGCCGGTCTGGTACAAGTCGGCACCTTACCGTTCGCGCGCGGTCATCGACCCGCGCGGCGTGCTTGCCGATTTCGGCGTGACCTTGCCGGCGGATACCGAAATCCGCGTGTGGGATTCGACCGCGGAGACCCGCTTCATCGTAGTGCCCATGCGGCCCGCCGGCACCGACGGCTGGTCGGAAGAGAAGCTCGCATCGATCCTTACCCGCGAGTCGATGATCGGCACCGGCCTGCCCCGCGTTGCGGCGCCTTAGCGCGCATGTAGCCCGGATTTCGCTCCGCTCCATCCGGGCTACGTGTTAACGACAGCGACGATATCGCTTGTTGGGCGCGCTCGCATTATCGAGCGCGCTCCTTCAGATATTCGATGACATCGGCGCGATCCTGGGGATTGTCGAGCTTGTAGAACATCTTCGTGCCAGGCACGAGTTCCTGAGGATTGGTCAGCCATTTGTCGAGATTGGCTTCGGTCCATACGAGACTTCGATTTCTTCAGGGCCGGCGAATAATTGTAGTCGGGCACCGCCCCGGCCTTGCGACCGACGAGGTCTCTGTGTTTTGGACCGACGTCGTTCTTGTCGAGCGAATGGCAGTCTTCGCAGCCCTGATACACGTCCTCGCCCCGCACGATGTCGCCTGCGGCATAAGCCGGGCCGAAGCTGACCATGATCGCCGTCGCGCCGACCGAGCCGATCCTGGCGAGATGATAGGTGAGGGCGCCGCGTCGATGGCGCTCGTCGTTGACAATGGTCATGGCCTTCTCCTGCTTGCGTGAACCGCTGGAACGCGCAGGAGACTCAGGCGCACGGAGATTTATTCCCGGAGGCGCGACCGTTTCTGGTTTTCGCGCGAGCGATGGTTACCCCGAAAATTTTTATCGGCTCCGGGAATAAACCGCGCCGTTGTCCGATCTCGGCCTAGGCAGCTTCCGAGGGTCGCTATGACCTTGGGGAGCATCGGGCCCGAGAGGAGATAGGCAATGAGCGAATTCGATAACGACAACGATATGAATCGTCGCAAAGTCCTCGAATGCATGGCCTGGGTCGGCACCGGCGTGCTGTGGACCGTATGCGGCGGGGTGCCGCGGTCGCTGGGCATCGTCGGCGAGTTCATGGCGCAGGAAGCGCGAGGCTTCTCGTTCCTGCAGATCAGCGACAGCCACATGGGCTTCGACAAGCCGGCCAATCCCAACGTGAAGGGTACCCTTGAAGCCGCCATGGCCAAGGTCAATGCGCTGCCGTCCAAGCCGTCATTCATGATTCACACCGGCGATATCACCCATCTGTCGAACCAATCGGAATTCGACGACGCCGATCGGATCATCTCGCAGTCGCGGCTCGACGTGCATTATGTGCCGGGCGAGCATGACCTTCTCGATCCCGACCAGAAGTTCTATCGCGAGCGTTATGGGCGCGGCACCAAGGGCGCCGGCTGGTACAGCTTCGACGCCAACGGCGTGCACTTCGTCGGCCTCGTCAACGTCGTCGGTCTCGCGGACGGCGGGCTCGGCAATCTCGGCAACGAGCAGCTCGAGTGGCTCGAGAACGACATCAAAGGCCGCTCGGCCTCGACCCCGATCGTCCTCTTTGCCCACATCCCGCTGTGGACGGTCTACCCCGATTGGGGCTGGGGGACGAAGGACGGCGGCCAGGCGCTCTCCTATCTGAAGCGCTTCGGCTCGGTGACGGTTCTCAACGGCCATATCCACCAGGTGATGCAGAAGGTCGAGGGCAACGTCACATTCCACACGGCGCGCTCGACGGCATTTCCGCAGCCTGCGCCCGGCAGTGCGCCATCGCCCGGGCCGATGCGGGTATCCGCCGACAAGCTGCAGACGACCCTCGGCATCGCCGACGTTACGTTCAAGCAGAACGAACAGCGGCTTGCGATCGTCGACACGCCGTTGCAAAGCTGAGCGCAGGAATGCTCGCCCGGCAGCAACAAGATGCGCCGACGGCGTATTGGACGGCCGGGAACGGCATGATGACCCGTGACGCGAAGGGCGACGAGGAACGGGCGCGGCGTTTTCGAGACGCCGCGCTGCCCCATCTCGACGACGTCTTCACGCTCGCGCGCTATCTCATGCGCAACGTCGCGGATGCCGAGGATGCCGTGCAGGAATGCTATCTGCGGGCGCTACGCCATTTCGACACTTATCGCGGCCCGGCCATGAAGCCGTGGCTGCTGACGATATTGAGGAATGTCTGCATGGCTGAGTTTGCACGGCGCGGCAAGCAGGAGGTGCCCGCCGATGAGCCCGAGGACGAGTCCACACCCGAATTGGCGCCGTTGTGGCAGGAACCCCACGCCTCCCCGGAAACAGAACTGCTGCGCCGGCAAGACGCAAACTCGATTCAACGACTGATCGCGGCGCTGCCGCAGCCGTTCCGCGAGGCCGTCGTGCTGCGCGAGATAAACGACTTGTCGTATCAGGAGATCGCCGAAGTCGCCGGCGTGCCGGTCGGAACGGTGATGTCGCGGCTCGCTCGCGCGCGATCGATGCTGCGCTCGTCCTGGAATGCCGCCGAAGGAACCACGACATGAACTGCGCCGAAGCCGAAATCATGCTTCATGCGCTGATCGACGATGAGCTCGATGCGGTTCATACGCGCGAGGTCGAAGCGCATGTCGCGAGTTGTGCCGGGTGCGCCGAAAAGCTCGCCGCATTTCGCGCGATGCGCAGCGCTATCGGCGCCGCGGGCCTCAAAGAAGCCGCGCCCGCCGCGCTTCGCAGCCGGATCGAAAGCGCGCTGCCGTCGCCTGCCGTCCCCACGGCGGCCCGGCGGAAATTGGTCCAGCCGACCCGGCGCACATTCTTCGGCGGATTTGCGCTGGGCTCGGCGCTGTCGGCCGCGGTCGCTGCGAGTCTCGTGCTCGCGGTCTTCCGCAACGATCAGGACCAGTTCGTGGCGAACGAAGTCGTGTCCGCGCATATCCGCTCGCTGCAGCCCGGACACCTCACCGACGTCGAAACGAGCGACCAGCACACGGTCAAGCCGTGGTTCAACGGCAAGCTCGACGTCGCACCGCCCGTCATCGATCTCACCGCGCAAGGTTTCACGCTGCTCGGCGGCCGTCTCGACTATGTCGATCGCGAGCCGGTGGCCTCGATCGTCTATCAGCGACGCAAACACGTCATCAACCTGTTCGTCGCGCAGCGGCTGGGGGCGAGACAGGTCGGCGCAAAGGTCGAGACGATCCAAGGCTACAATGTGCGCCATTGGTCGGAGGACGGCCTCGATTTTTGGGCGGTGAGCGACATTGCCGCGCCCGAGCTTGATGAGTTCGCCCAGAAAATCTCGGCGGCTCTGCGAACGTAAGCCAAGCCTTCGTGACGACCCAAGCTTTGTCGACAATGATATTGATGCAGGTCTTGGCCAAAGTCCGATCGGTGATCGGACGATAGGAGCGAGACAGCCTTCGGCTGCCACGCGCCGATGGATTTCCGCCAATCGCAGCCCGCGGCGCGTCAAAGCGCACTTTTAATTTCAAAAGCGACCCGTGCACGTCTGAGATCATCAACAATCAAATCGGGTCGCGGGTTGTCCCGAAGTTTTTAAACAATCGATTAAGAACGGGTTTGTTGCGCGAATGTTACCGCGCCATCTCAGACATTTTGACCGCGAGTTGAACAGATGAAAACGATAGTCCAAGCCGCATTGGGCGCACCGTTCCGCAAGTACCTGTCCGACGAGAAGGGCAACCTGTCGGCGATCTTTGCTCTCACCTTGGTTCCTCTGGTCAGTCTCGTCGGCATGAGCGTCGATTACACCCGGGCGAACAAGATCAACGCGGCGATGCAAGCCGCCGCCGATGCGACGGCGCTGGCGATTTCGTCGAACGCGCCGAATCAGACTGCGTCCCAGTTGCAATCCAGCGCCCAGAGTTTTTACACCGCGCTTTTCAACGACCCCAACGTGCAGGCTCTCAACGTCGCCGCGACCTACACCAACTCCAGCAGCTCGCAGGTGGTCGTAACCGCTTCCGCGCAAATGAAGACGATGTTCATGAGCATCGTCGGATTGCCGAACGTCAACATCGCGACCTCGTCGACGACGACTTGGGGCTCGACGCGGCTGCGCGTCGCGCTCGTCCTCGACAACACCGGCTCGATGAGCCAGTACGGCAAGCTGACCGCGCTAAAGACCGCGACCAACAACCTGCTGACCCAGCTCAAGAACGCGGCGACAAATAATGGCGATGTTTATGTTTCGATCGTCCCGTTCGTAAAAGATATCGCCGTCGATCCGATCAATTACACTCAGAACTGGGTCGACTGGACCGATTGGAACGCCAACAACGGCACCTGCGTCAACAGCGGCAACAATTGGGGATGGGGATGGGGCGGCAACAACTCATCGACCCAATCCAGCTGCAACGGAACCTGGACAGCGGCGAACCACAATACCTGGAACGGCTGCATCACCGATCGTGGCGACTCGAACGCGCCGGACAGCGGCAACTACGATACCAACGTCGTCGCGCCGACCACCGGCATCACGGCGACGCTCTTTCCGGCGGAGAGCTACTCGTCCTGCCCCGCCGCCGTGATGGGACTGAACTACAACTGGTCGACCATGACGACGGCGATCAACAACATGAGCGCCAACGGCAACACCAACCAGGCCATCGGTCTCGCCTGGGGCTGGCTCTCGCTCGTCGGCGGCGGGCCGTTCACCGTTCCGCCGATGGCCTCCGGATATCAATATTCGCAAGTCATCATCCTTCTGACCGACGGACTGAACACCCAGGATCGCTGGTACACCAATCAGTCGTCCATAGACGCGCGTCAGCAGATGACCTGCACCAACATTAAAAAATCTGGCATCATTCTGTACACGATCCAGGTCAATACCGACGGCGATCCGACGTCGACCCTGCTCCAGAACTGCGCGTCCGATTCGAGCAAGTTCTTCCTGCTGACGTCGGCGAACCAGATCATCACGACCTTCAATCAGATCGGCACCAACCTGTCCCAGCTGCGCATTGCAAAATAGACGGCGCCGTTTCGACGAACGCGAAATGCGAACCGCGCCCATGACTCGCGGGTCGGCTCGCGCATCGCGGTGGGGGCAGGTTTCGGCGCATCCCGGATTTATGATAGCGTTTGTTTCAAAGTTTGCGTTTGCAGGGACATCAGCCAATGAACGGCGTCCACGACATGGGCGGCATGCACGGCTTCGGCAAAGTCGAAGCCGAGGCGAACGAGCCGGTCTTTCACGCCGCGTGGGAAGCGCGCGTGCTGGCGATGAATCGAGCGATGGGCTCGCTCGGAGTCTGGAACATCGACATCGGCCGATTCTCCCGCGAGAAGCTGCCGCCTGAGGTCTATCTCGGCAGCAGCTATTATCGGAAATGGGAGCTCGGGCTCGAAGACATGTGCGTCGAGTTCGGCCTCGTGGGCGAGGACGAACTCGCGGCCGGCCATGCGCTTCGCCCGGCGGCGCCAACGAAGCGGACGTTGCCTGCGGCCGATGCGCCAAGGCTCCTGTCGCGCGGGGATTTTGCGCGGCCCGCACCGGGACCGGCAAAATTCAAGCCCGGCGATCGCGTGCACACCCGCAACATCAATCCGACAAGCCACACGCGCCTGCCGCGTTACGCGCGCGGCCATGTGGGGACCGTCGAACGCGTGCGCGGCTGCCATGTTTTTCCGGATGCGGTCGTTGCCGGCAAAGGCGAGGACCCGCATTGGCTTTACACCGTCGTGTTCGACGGGCGCGAACTGTGGGGCGACGACGCCGATCCGACCGTCAAGGTCTCGATTGAGGCCTGGGAGCCTTATCTCGAGCATGCGCGCTGAAGGTCAGGCCGCGATCGATTCCGCTGCCGCGGAGCGGGCCACGCGCTCGGTCCCGGGCATTCCCGCGGACGCCGGCGGTCCGGTGTTTCGCGAACCGTGGGAGGCCCAGGCCTTCGCCATGGCGGTGGCCCTGGAAGGGCGCGGCCTGTTCACGTGGGGCGAATGGGCCGCGATGCTCGGCGAGGAGATCAAGGCCGCGCAGAGTGCCGGCGATCCCGACACCGGCGAGACCTATTACCGTCACTGGCTCGCGGCGCTGGAGCGCATGGTTGCCACGAAAGGCGTCGCCGACCCGGCGCTCGTCGCACGCTACCGCGAGGCGTGGCATCGCGCGGCAGAGCGCACGCCGCACGGCACGCCGATCGAACTCAGTTCGCGAGATTTCGAATCGAACTCGTGAAGCTGTGCCAGGCTGATCCGAGCGAATCCATCACGCCGGGCCCGCTCGCCGGCGCGCCCCACGACGGCGAGTCGGACGCGGTCTGCGGCCCGCCGCCGGTCCCGGCAATGACCCGCCCGCCTCGCACCTTGCCGGTCGATTTGTGGCCGATCACCATCGCCCAGAACACCTTGTAGCGGGTGTTCTCGTTGCGGGAGACGGCGACCCCGATGATGTCAGCATCGCCCAGCAGCAGATTCTGATTGTGCCCGGGCGAGTGCTGCCACATCCGCAAAGTATCGGGCCAGGTCTTCGTGCCGGCCGCGATGTTCTCGCCGGCGGAGTCGGTGCCCGACCCGGCGATCCGCGTATGAAAGGATCCCGCGACGTCGTGCTCCATGATGCCGGTCGAGGCCATCGCCTTGGCCTGCCGTTCCGCGACGGCCGTCAGGTTGGCGTCGACTTTGACGGGCTTTAGTCCGTGTTCGCGCCGGTACTGAGAGATGAGCGCGATGATGTCATCCTCGGCGCGCGCCGGCAGTGCCGCACAAACGGCAGCAAATACCAGCGCGGCGATGACCGCTGATTTCCGTTCCCCCATCATGACCCCCGCTCATTGCGCGGCCCGCCGCGCAAACTCACATTCCCCTTCAAGACTTCCAAAGCGCCGGC
Organism: uncultured Alphaproteobacteria bacterium; assembly: GCA_963807015.1. GTDB lineage: Bacteria > Pseudomonadota > Alphaproteobacteria > Rhizobiales > Xanthobacteraceae > JAJPKK01. The sequence continues at coordinate 433,430 of CAWEAS010000002.1, forward strand.
CGCTCAGTCAGCCTTGGCGCCGGAAAATTTGACGACCTTCGACCATTTCTCGGTCTCGGCGGCGATCAGGCTGCCGAATTCGGCGGGCGAACCCGGAAGCTCGGTCGTTCCCATATCGGCAAGCTTGGTCTTGATCTTCGGTGCGGCAAGACCGGCATTGGTCGCTTGGTTGAGCTTGGCGATGATTTCGGGCGGCGTGCCCTTCGGAACGCCGAGGCCGTACCATTGGCTCGCCTCGAAGCCGGGCAGGAATTCATCGACCGCCGGCACATCCGGCAAAGCGCGCGAGCGCTCGGCTGTCGTCACGGCGAGGGGTCGCAGTTTGCCGGCTCGAATGTATTCAAGCGTCGCCAGCATCGGCGCAAAATAAATCTGCACCTGGCCACCGACGAGATCGGTCAATGCCGGCGCCGCCCCGCGATACGGCACGTGCACCAGAGTGACGCCGGTCATCATTTTGAAGAGTTCGCCCGACAGGTGGGACGCAGCGCCGACGCCGCCCGATGCCATCGTGACCTTGCCGGGATTGCCGCGGGCATAAGCGACGAATTCCTTGAAGGTCTTGGCCGGGACCGACGGATGAACCGTCATGATGTTCGGCTCGCGGCCAAGACTCGCGACCGGCTCGATGTCCCGGATCACATTGAAGTTGAGGTGCTCGTAAAGCGTCGCATTGATGGCGTTTGCCGCGCTGACGAGGAGGAGCGTGTAGCCGTCGGGCGACGCCTTCACCACTGCCTCGGTGCCGATATTGGTGCCGGCGCCCGGTCGATCTTCGACCAGGAACGTCTGGCCAAGTTCATCGGAAAGCCATTGTGAAATGAGGCGCGCGATGATGTCGGCGGAGCCGCCGGCCGCATAGCCGACGATGACGCGCACCGGCCGCGTCGGATAGTCGAAGGCGCGCGCGAATCGCGGCAGGCTCGGCACCGCCGCAGCCGCGACGGCGGCCTGCAGGAATCGGCGGCGACCAAGGCTGCTTGCAATCCCCCGAGCTAAGCCCCGAACCTGTTCCACCCGACCAAATACCTCGATTAAAACCCCACTTGCCGCGATGCTACCCACCGCGATCTTACGGCGAAAAATAGGTCAGATTAAGAAGAATATGGCCGGAAAGCGCAAACCGGGTAGGAGCGCTCGAGTGAGATCAAACCGCGCACCGCGGTTCAGCTTGCGGGCGGGGCCGCTTCCGCGGTGCGGACATGCTCGGGGCGAACGCCGATGCCGATCACGCGCGCCGGAATGCCGCGCAAGGCCGGAAACCACTCGAACAGCTTGAGGATCGCGGGCGGACGGGGCCGCGCGGTCCCGGCTAGCACCGGGCTGATAACGTGGTTCTGGATGATGAGCTGAATCCGTTGCGTCACCTTGGTAGGCCAGATGCGCCGCGCTTGAACCCCGGCGAGGTGATCCGTGGTCAAGGTGCGGTTGCGCAGCGGGTCGGCAAGGATATTGGCGGCCGCCACGGCATCCTGGACCGCGAGGTTGATGCCGACGCCGCCGATCGGCGACATGGCGTGCGCGGCGTCGCCGATGCACAGCAGGCCGGGCCGGTACCACTGAGTGAGACGATCGACCGCGACCGTGAGCAGCTTGACGTCATCCCAGCTCTTGAGCTCGTCGACGCGGTCGCCAAGCCACGGCGACATGTCGAGGACCATACGGCGGAATTCGGCGATCTCCCGCTTGCGCAGTTCGCCGAGCGAACCCTTCGGGATGATGTAAGCGCACTGCCAATAGTCGCCGCGGTCGAGCATGATGAAGATGCGGCCGGCCTCGATATGGCCGAACGCTTCGGTCACGTCGCCCTGCTTGCGCGAAAGCCGCATCCACAGCACGTCCATCGGCGCACCGATGTCGTTCACCTGGAACCCGGCTCGCTCGCGCACGGTCGAGTGTCGTCCGTCGGCGCCGACGACGAGATCGGCCTTGATCTCGACGGGACCGTCCGGGCCGGTGGCCTTAAGGCCGATGACGCGCCCGTCCGCCTCGATGAGGTCGGTCGCATCCGTCTGCATCAACAGATGGAAGCCTTGATAGCGAGCGCCGTGCGCCGCCAGGAAGTTCAGAAAGTCCCATTGCGGCATGAAGGCGATGAACTTGCAGACCGTCGGCAGGCCGCTGAAATCCGCCAGGGTCACCGAGGTGTCGCCGATCTGCCCGGAGAGCTGGCGCACCTTGTGGTGCGGCTGGGCAAGAAATTCATCCAGCAATCCGAGCTCATGCATAAGCTGCAGCGTGGACGGATGGATGGTGTCGCCGCGGAAATCGCGAAGAAAATCCTTGTGCTTTTCGAGGATCACAACGTCGACGCCGGCCCGTGCCAGCAGGAACCCCAGCATCATGCCGGCCGGACCACCGCCGACGATGCAGCAACGTGTCGAGAGTGTTTTGGTAGCCATGGCCATTCACCGCGCCCGCTCGTTCCAGACGGCGGGTAGGAGGATTGTGCCGATTCTGTCCTGATTCGGAAACGTCGAAGCGCAATCGTAAGGAAAACGGATGGTTTCAGCTCGTCGGCGTCCAGGGCAGGACCCGCTCGCGACATCCTCACGAACCTTTGAACCTGTTTGCCGCCTCCTCCGACGAATGATCACGACCCGTTCAAAAGCCAGGACGGACCCAAAAACAGAGGAGAGATCAAAATGTTGTCCCGCAAGACGTTCTTTGCTCTCGTCGCGGCCACCCTGGTGGCGGGCACTTTCGCTGCAACAGAGGCTTCGGCCCGCGGCTTCGGCGGCGGTGGTCACTTCGGCGGCGGCGGCCATTTCGGTGGCGGACATTTCGGCGGCGGCGGCCACTTCGGCGGCGGCGGCGGCCATCACTTCGCGAACTTCGGCGGCGGCCGGCACTTTGGCGGCGGCCACAGCTTCGGGGGCCACAACTTCGCGCACAATAATTTCGCACACCACAACTTCAGCAATCATAATTTCGGCAACCACAACTTCGCCCACAACAACTTCGCCCACAACAACCTCGCCCACAACCACCTGGGTAACCACCTGGGTAACCACCTGGGGAACCACCTGGGCAACCACAACCACATGGCCTTCAACCACCACGGCCAGAAGTTCTGGTGGCATAGCCGCCCGCACTGGTGGATTGGCGGTTACTCGTTCGCCGATGCCGATCCGAGCGATGACTCTGACGATACGACGGACACCAACTACACCGCGCCGAGCTACTCTTATAATACCCCGGCCCCCTATTCGCAGCCGGCGAACTACACTCAGCCGCAGCAGTATCAGCAGGCTCCGCAAAATCAGCAGCAGGCCCAGGCTCCCTGCAGCTGCCTGACCAAGGAGTACCTGCCGGAGGGCGGCGTCCTGTTCAGCGACAACTGCACGAAGGAACAGGCGATGGCGACACCCGAGGAGCTGAAGGCCCAACAGAGCCAAGCATCCAACTCTAGCAACTATCAGAGCAACTGATTGATATCCCCCAACCTAAAACCCCGGCTCCGGCCGGGGTTTTTTTATGGCCTACACGCCGTCCGCGCCGCCGTCGGCACGGGGATCGTGGGCACCTTCCAGCATGCCGGACGGGTGCAAAATCACGGCGCCGGCATGGCCCATGATGTCGGAATGCCGCTCCGGGATTACGTCGACGTCGTGTCCGGCCGAGAGCAGGCGATCGGTCAGGTTGCCGTCGAACCCCTCCTCCATCCGCAGGTTGGTGACGGCCGAGCCCCAGGTCCGGCCGAGCAGCCAGCGCGGTCGATCAATCGCTTCATCGAGCGGCTGGCGATAGAGCACGTGACGGGTGAACAGCGCTGCCTGGGTCTGCGGCTGGCCGTCCCCGCCCATGGTGCCGTAGGCCATGACACGCCCATCGCGCAGCACGGCCAAGGCAGGGTTGAGAGTGTGAAAGGGCCGGCGACCGGGTGCCAGCGCGTTGAGGTCGCCGCGATGGAGCGAGAAGCTCGCGCCGCGGTTCTGCATCAGAATGCCGGTTGCCGGGAGGACGCACCCGGAGCCGAACTCCCAATAGATCGATTGGATGTAAGAGACCGCGATACCGGCAGCGTCCGCGGCGCCCATCCAGATCGTGTCGCCGCCGCCTTTGGTCGGGGGCCATTTCGCCGCCTTGCGGCGGTCGATCTTCATGACCTCGCCGTCGAGAAATGCGGCGTCAAGGAGTGGCTCGAGAGGGCGCGGCAACCGCTCGGGATCAGTGATCACGCGGTCGCGGATGCGAAAGGCGCGCTTGGTCGCCTCGACGAGGCCATGGATATGGTCAAACCCCTCCGCCTCGCGGACGCGGAGCCGAGCGAACAGCGCGAGCACCATCAGCGAAGCAAGCCCCTGGGTCGGAGCCGGCGTGTTGTAGAGCGTGCCGGTATCGATCGCGACGCTCAGCGGGTCCGCGACCGTAGCGACGAGGCGCGCGAGGTCGGCCCGGGTGACGGGACTGCCGATCCGTTCGAGGTCGGCGGCAATCTCGCGGCCGATGTCGCCGCGATAGAAGTCGTCGAACCCCGCATGGGCAAGCTGTTCGAGCGTGCCGGCAAGCGCCGTCTGGCGCAGGAGCGTACCCATCTCAGGCGGCTTGCCGTCGACAAGGAAGGCCGCCGCGAACCCCGGCACGTCCTTGAGCTCGGCGAGTTTTTCGCGCGTGAGCCGCGCCTGGCTCCGGGTGACCCGATAGCCGTCGCGCGCGTGCCGGATCGCAGCCTCAAGGAGTGACGCCAGCGGCAGGCGACCACCTTCCGCGCGTGCCGCCTCGAGCGCCAAAATCCAGGCTGCGACGGCGCCGGGCACGGTCAACGCGGCAAGCGGTCCGCGCTCGGGAATCTGGTCGTGACCGTGTTCGCGGTAGAAGTCGAAGCTGGCCTGGGCGCCGGCGCGGCCCGCACCCATCAGCGCCCGAATGCGGCCCGAGCTCTGGCGGATGAGCCAGAAGCCGTCGCCGCCGATATGATTCATGTGCGGATAGACTGCGGCGATCGTGGCGGCCATGGCGAGCATGGCCTCGATCGCATTCCCGCCCTCGGCGAGGACAGCACGTCCGGCTTCGACCGCCGCGGCGTGGGGCGCCGCGATGACGCCGCCACGGTGACCCGCACTGTGCAAATCCATCCCGGTCAGCCCACCACCGTCTCGACGAGCCCGCGTTTGCGCAGCAGCGCGTCCGCGGTCGGCAGGCGGCCGCGAAATGCCGTGTAGGCCGCAGCGGGTTCGCGGGAGTTGCCGGCCGCCATGATGTGGTCGCGCAGCCGCGCGGCGGTCGCCGGGTCGAACACGTCGCCGATTTCCCGGAAGGCTTCGAAGGCGTCGGCGTCGAGGACCTCCGACCACATGTAGCTGTAATAGCCCGCCGCATAACCGCCGCCGGCGAACACGTGGAGGAAATGCGGCGAGCGGTGGCGCATCCCGATTTCCTCAGGCATGCCGATTTTCTTCAGGGTCTCGGCCTCGAATGCGGACGGATCGAGATTATCCGCCGACGGCAGCAGGTGGTATTCGAGATCGACCAGCGCGGAAGCGACGTATTCGACGGTGGCAAAGCCCTGGCCGAACGTCCGCGCCGCGATCAGCCGGCGCAGCAGATGTTCCGGCATCGGTTCACCAGTCCGATAATGTCGGCCGAAGCCACGAAGCACCTCGGGCTGCTCGAGCCAATGCTCGTAGAGCTGGGAGGGCAGCTCGACGAAATCGGTGGCGACGCTGGTGCCCGAAATGAACGGGTAGGTCACGTCCGACAACAGCCCGTGGAGCCCATGGCCGAATTCATGGAAGAGGGTGCGGGCATCGTCGAAGGAGAGAAGCGTCGGCTCCCCTTCGCCGCCTTTGGCGAAGTTCATGACGTTGACAACGAGCGGCCGGATATCCTCGTCGAATTTCTCCTGGTCGCGCAGCGTGGTCATCCAGGCGCCGCTCCGCTTTGACGATCGGGCAAAATAATCGCCGAAGAACAGGCCTTGGAAACGGCCGCCGGGGCCGGAGACCTCCCAGACCCGGACGTCCGGGTGCCAGACGGGAACGTCGTGAACTTCCCGGAACGACAGGCCGAACAGGCGGCGGGCCGTGTCGAATGCTGCCGCGATCATGTTGTCGAGCCCGAGGTAGGGGGCAATCTCGGCGGCATCGATGTCGCAGCGCGCCTTGCGCAGTTTCTCGGCGTAATAGCGCCAGTCCCAGGGCGCGAGGGCGAAGTTGCCGCCCTCCTCGCGGACGAGGTCCTGCAGCGCATCGCGATCGGCGAGCGCACGCTTGCGCGCCGGTTCCCAGACGCGGTCGAGAAGGTCCGCGACCGCTTCCGGGTTTTTCGACATGGCATCGTCGAGCCGATGATGGGCAAAGCTCGATGAGCCGAGCAATTTCGCCCGCTCGGCCCGCAGCGCCACGGTTTCGGCGATGATGGCCTTGTTGTCGGTCGCGCCCCCGCCGTCGCCGCGGGCAATCCAGGCCGTATAGGCCTTTTCCCGAAGATCGCGGCGCGAGGAGGATTGCAGGAACGGCTCGACGCTCGAGCGGGCGAGCGTGATCGCGTGCTTGTCGGCGAGACCGCGCTCTTCGGCGGCCGCTCTTGCGGCCACGCGGGCGGGCTCGCTCAAGCCGGCAAGGTCTTCTTCGCTCTCGAGGACGAGCGCATAGGATTGCTCGTCAGCAAGCACGTTCTGGCTGAAGGTCGTGCCCAGAAGCGCCAGCCGCTCGCTGATCTCGGCCATGCGGCGCTTCGCCTCGGCGGAGAGCCCGGCGCCGGCGCGACGGAATCGCGCCTCATAGCGTTCGAGGACGCGGGCCTGCTCGGGGTCGAGGCCGAGCGCGCCGCGGCGATCCCACAGCGTCTTGATTCGCCCGTAAAGGTCCGCGTTGAGCTCGATGCGGCTGCGATGGGCGGCGAGGCGCGGCGACATTTCGCGCTCGATCGCCCGGATGGCATCGTTGGTGTGGGCCGAGGCAAGGGCGTGGAAGATGTCCGACACCCGGTTGAGGCTGCGCCCGCTTCGCTCCAGCGCGGCGATCGTGTTTTCGAAACTCGGAGGCGCCGATGCCGTGGCGATGGCCTCGACCTCGGCAAGATTCTCCGCCATGGCGCGGTCGAACGCCGGGCGGAAATGCTCCGGCCTGATCGCTTCAAACGGCGGGGTGTCGTAGGGGGGCACCCACGGCTGGAGGAGAGGATTCGAGAGCGAATCAGTGCCGCCTAATCCGGCAAATGGGGAGTTCATCAGCTAATCCGTCCTTGCCAATAGCGTTCTGATGGAAGACCTCTGGTCACTAATTACCTGATCTCAGATACTGCCCGGCTTGATCCTGCAACTTATTTCGTAGACATTCCCCGCGAAAACTAGGACCCACTTCATGTCGCAGACTTCTTCAACCGCACCGCGCCGCATTGTCTGGGAGAGCGTGATCACGGTGCTGAGCGCGGCCGTTCTGATCAGCGCCGAGGTGTTTGGCGCCGCATTCGCGGGCGGCTGGGCGCTCGCAAGCCTCATCGGCCTCGGCGACTACGGCATCTACACCTTGCAGGTGATGTTCTTTCTGCTCGGCGTTGCCGTGATGATCGGCTTCGTGCGCAACGCGATGCGAGTCGAGCCGTTCACCGCGCGCCGATGATCGCTTTCTTAAGCGACGCTTAAACAACGCGGGAACGATTTTCGATTTTTTTTGTTCTTGGGGCTACGGAGCGCGGCAAAAAAACTTGCGTGCTCCGCGCAAATAACATATCTGACCAATGCCCAATTTCGCACGTGCCTGTGGCCGTGTGTCGATCGGTGGGCATCCGGACAAGAGGCCGGACAGCCGCCCGGAGTGAGATCCAGATGTGCGCGAGGTAGTCGCAATCATCCGGGTTGTTTGAGCTCCGAACACTTGATCGGCAGCCGGAGGCGAAACCGGCGCACCTCGTTCTCCACGAGGGACGCGGCTTAAAGCAACGACGGAGCGGGCTTTTTTGGTCTCTGCCGGTTCTCCACCAACCGGCTCGGGCTACCGAAGAGGCTTGTTCATCATTGCCGCGCGTGCGGATCGGGGACCTCCCCGGATCCAATCCAAGGCAGCATTTGCGGATCGAGAGATCTCTCGTCGGCGCGTCCCCATCGCGCGTCGGTGAGTCCTCGAAAATTCGCATCTCATGCGGAGCGGCTTGCCGCTCCTCTGGCCTATTGGGGAGAGCGCTATGACCGAGCGCATCCAAAAGTTCCTGCGCAACCGCAAGGACGACGGGCCCTGCCTCGTCGTCGATCTCGAGATCGTGCGCGAAAATTATCGGGCCTTCGCTCACGCGCTGCCCGACACGCGGGTGTTCTATGCCGTGAAGGCGAACCCCTCGCCGGAGGTGCTGAGCCTGCTGGCCGGCCTCGGCTCCTGCTTCGACACCGCCTCGATCGCCGAGATCGAGATGGTGCTCGCGGCCGGCGCGATGCCCGATCGCATCTCGTATGGCAATACCATCAAGAAGGAACGCGACATCGCGCGCGCCTTCGCGATGGGGGTGCGGCTGTTCGCGGTCGACTGCAAGGCGGAGGTCGAGAAGATCGCGCGCGCGGCGCCGGGCGCGCGGGTGTTCTGCCGCTTCCTGTTCGACTGCAGCGGCGCCGAATGGCCGCTGTCGCGCAAGTTCGGCTGCGATGTCGCCATGGCCGTCGACGTGCTCGAGCATGCCCATCGCCTGGGCCTTGAGGCTCATGGCGTGTCGTTCCACGTCGGCTCGCAGCAGCCGCGGACCCAGGCCTGGGATCAGGCGCTGAAGTCGGCGGCGGCGATCTTCCGCGCCTGCGCCGAACGCGGCATTTCGCTCGCCATGGTCAATCTGGGCGGCGGCTTCCCGACCCGGTACCTCAAGGACGTACCGACGGTGCAGGCCTATGGCCGATCGATCTTCCGGGCGTTGCGCAAGCACTTCGGCAACGCCATCCCGGAGACCATCATCGAGCCGGGCCGCGGCATGGTCGGCAGCGCCGGCATCATCGAGGCGGAAGTCGTGCTCGTGTCGCGCAAGAGCGAGAGCGAAAAGGTGCGCTGGGTTTACCTCGACATCGGCAAGTTCGGCGGTCTCGCCGAAACCATGGAGGAGTCGATCCGCTATCCGATTCGCACGCCGCGCGACGGCAGCGAGATGGGACCATGCGTGCTCGCCGGGCCGACCTGCGACTCCATGGACGTCATGTACGAGAAGACGCCCTACGAGCTGCCGGTCAGCCTGGAGATCGGCGACAAGGTGCTGATCGAGGGCACCGGCGCCTATACGACGACCTACGCGTCGGTCGCTTTCAACGGCTTCGCACCGCTGAAGGCCTACCACATCTGAGGTCCCGGCCTGCCGACGCCCGACCGGGTGATCGCGGCAGCCGACAGCAAAGCTGATGCTCATGGAGCATCTCAGTAGCCGGCACTGCCGGCTACTCGTTCAAAAATCCAGCTCGATTCCAGCCAACGCTTCGCCTCGGCGGAGCACGGGAAGATTGGCCATGGTTACGATTCGTCACGAACAAGCGACCGACATCGCCGCGCGCGAAGCGCTCCTCGACAAGGCCTTCGGCGAGAGCCGGTTCGCGAAATCCTCCGAGCGCCTGCGCCGCGGACGATTGCCCGCGGACGACCTGTCGTTTGTGGCGACCAAGAACGGCCGCTTCATCGGTACCGTGCGGCTGTGGCACATTTCGGCGGGTCCGGACCGACCCGCGCTCCTGCTCGGACCGCTGGCCGTCGATCCCGCGCATCGCAACTGCGGTCTCGGCGCCGGCTTGATGGCGCACGCCATTGGCGATGCCAGGCTGCTCGGCCACCGCGAGATCCTGCTGGTCGGCGATCCCGCGTATTACGATCGATTCGGGTTTTCGGCGGAATCGACCGGCGGGCTGTCGATGCCGGGACCGTTCGAGCGCCACCGCCTCCTCAGCCTCGCTCTCGTGCCGGGTCTCGACGCGGCACCCGCCGGATTGATCAGCGCGACCGGCCTGGCGGCTCCGCGGCTCGCAGCGCCCACAGATGGCGCGGCGCAGCGGCGCGCAAAGGCGCGGAAGGTCACCACCCTGTCACACGCCGCTTGATTTAAGAGGGCATCTATCGTTTTCACGTCGCGGATCTCGCGGCCGGACGTGGGTTGTTGTTTCCCGGGGTTCCGCTTCCCGCATTTGGAGTGACTGGTGATGACCGAGACGCTCGTTCACGGCCGTATCGATGGCCCCATTGTGATGATCGGCTTCGGCTCGATCGGCAAGGGCATGCTGCCACTGATCGAGCGCCATTTCACTTATGACAAGTCGCGCTTCGTGGTCGTCGATCCCGACGACACCGACCGCGAGATTCTCGATGCGCGCGGCATCCGCTTCATTCATCAGGGGGTGACGCGGGAGAACTATCGCGAGATCCTGACCCCGCTGCTCACGGCCGGCGGCGGTCGCGGCTTTTGCGTAAACGTGTCAATCGAGACTTCCTCGGTCGCCATCATGGAACTCGTCCGCGAAATCGGGGCGTTCTACATCGACACCGTCACCGAGCCGTGGCCGGGCTTTTATTTCGATCCCAAGCTCGATACCGCGGCACGTTCGAACTATGCATTGCGCGAGACGCTGCTTGAAGCGCGCCGCCGCAACCCGACCGGGATCACCGCGATATCGTGCTGCGGCGCCAATCCGGGAATGGTGTCGTGGTTCGTCAAGCAGGCGCTGATGGATATCGCCCGCGACGTCGGCGCGACGGTGCCGGCGCCGGGGAGCCGCGAGGATTGGGGGCGGCTTGCCATGACTCTCGGCGTCAAGGGCATCCACGTTGCCGAACGCGACACCCAGCGTGCGCGCAACCCCAAGCCCGTGGACGTGTTCGTCAACACTTGGTCGGTCGAGGGCTTCGTGTCCGAGGGGCTGCAGCCCGCAGAACTCGGCTGGGGCACCCATGAGACCTGGATCCCGGAAAACGGGCGCCGCCACGGCAAAGGCTGCCAGGCCGCGATCTACCTCTTGCAGCCCGGCGCCAACACGCGCGTGCGCTCATGGACGCCGACGCCGCAGGCTCAATACGGCTTCCTCGTCACCCACAACGAATCGATCTCGATTGCGGATTATTTCACGGTGCGCGATGGCGAGCGCGTGATCTATCGGCCGACCTGCCACTACGCCTACCATCCATGCAACGACGCGGTGCTGTCGCTCCACGAGATGTTCGGCCGCGCCGGCGTGGCGCAGGATGCCCACCATATCCTCCGCGAGGACGAGATCGTCGACGGCGTCGACGAGCTTGGGGTGCTCATCTACGGCCATACCCGCAATGCGTATTGGTACGGCTCGCAGCTTTCGATCGAGGAAGCCCGCAAGCTTGCGCCCTACCAGAACGCGACCGCCCTGCAGGTGACGTCGGCAGTGCTCGCCGGCATGGTCTGGGCGCTGGAGAACCCGGAGCGCGGCATCGTCGAAGCCGACGAGATGGATTACGCCCGGTGCCTCGAAATCCAGCGGCCCTATCTTGGCCCGGTCATCGGGACCTATACGGACTGGACGCCGCTCTCTGGACGACCGGGGCTGTTCCCGGAAAACATCGACACGTCCGATCCGTGGCAGTTCCGCAATGTGCTGGTGTCGTGGTGACGGAGCAGCTGTTGCGCGTTACCGCAACGGCGAGAGTTCGGGTCTCGGATGCGCGTTGATCACGTCATCGCTGCAGCGCTTTTCGCCGGCGGTCTGGCGTAGGATGCGAACGTCCGCCTCCGCCTCCTGCAATTCCGGCTGATAGATGATCGTGTTGACGACGCTCGAATCGGCGCGTGCCATCAGGCCGCGCAACTCCGCCGCCTTGGATTCGGAAGTCACCAACCGTTTCCTGATGTCCTCGCAACGGAGGTATTGATACTTGCCTGGCTGCACGAACGGATCGCCTAAGGAATTGGACATGCTCGAGCAGCCGCCGAGGACCGCCGGCAAGGCGGCCGCCACAATCATCGTAGCACCGAGCGTTGACTTCATCGGCTCCCCGGCCGCGCGGCCCGTCGGCCCACGCATGCCTCTGGCCGAACAAGCAAATCCTCGAACTGCATGTTATCCAGCAATTCGTACGAAATCATGCCGCGTCAAGGGGCTCGACTTCCCTGTGGGCCACCTTGACCGCAATTGCGCTTTTATTAACTGGGTGTAAGGTCGCGCCCTCTTTTTCCGGGGCGCTCACAACTGCATGGCTCGCGACCAAGTCGATATGACGCCGATCGAGACGCGCGACGAGCTTGTCGCGTGGTTTGCGGCCGGCGAGAAGCCCCGCGAGCGCTTTCGCGTCGGCACCGAGCACGAGAAATTCGCCTTCACGCTGTCGGGCCACCGGCCGGTCCCTTATGACGGCTCGCGCGGTATCCGCGCGCTGCTTGAGGGTATGCAGCTGCTGCTCGGATGGGAACCCATCATGGAAGGGTCGAACATCATCGGCCTTTCGGATGTGACCGGAGGCGGCGCGATATCGCTTGAGCCCGGCGGCCAATTCGAATTATCCGGCGCGCCGGTCGCGACCATCCACCAGACCTGCTCCGAACTGATGGCGCACCTCGCCCAGCTGCGCGAGGTCGCGGCACCCCTTGGCATCGGCTTCCTCGGTATCGGAATGACGCCGAACTGGAGCCGGAGCGACATGCCGACGATGCCCAAAGGGCGCTATCGCATCATGACGGCCTACATGCCGAAGGTCGGCAAGCTCGGCCTCGACATGATGTACCGGACCTGCACGGTGCAGACCAATCTCGACTTCTCGTCGGAAGCCGACATGGTGAAGAAGCTGCGGGTGTCGCTCGCGCTGCAGCCGGTCGCGACCGCGCTGTTTGCCAATTCGCCGTTCACCGAGGGAAAGCCGAACGGCTTCCTGTCGTTCCGCTCGGAAATCTGGCGCGACACCGACAACGACCGCGCCGGCATGCTGCCCTGGGCATTCGAGCCCGGCATGGGATATGAGCGCTGGGCCGACTACGCCCTCGACGTGCCGATGTACTTCATCAAGCGCGGCGATCGTTATATCGACGTGGCGGGGCGCTCCTTCCGCGATCTCCTCGCCGGCACCTTGTCCGAACTGCCTGGCGAGCGCGCCAGCGTATCGGATTGGGCGAACCACCTCTCGACAATCTTCCCGGAGGTGCGCCTCAAGCGTTATCTCGAGATGCGCGGCGCCGACAGCGGCCCGTGGCGACGGCTGCCGTCGCTATCGGCCTATTGGGTCGGGCTTCTCTACGATGACGCCTCCCTCGACGCCTGCTGGGACATTTGCAAGGCCTGGACCACCGAGGAGCGCCAGAAGCTTCGCGATGACGTGCCGCGCCTCGGTTTCAAGGCCACCATCGGCGGCCGCGATCTTCTTTCACTTGCACGCGAGACGCTGGCCCTGTCCCGCGCGGGCCTCGCGCGGCGCAAGCGTCAGGACCCCTATGGTGCCGACGAGACGCGCTACCTCAAGCCGCTGGACGAACTCGTCGCCCGCGGCGAAACCGCTGCGGAAGAGATGCTGCGGCAATTCCACGGCCCCTGGGCCGGCTCGGTTGATCCGATCTACGACGAATACGCCTATTGATGAAACGAACATGGCCGGGCACGAGGCCCGGCCATGCCGATCGTCGCGGCGGTCGTCAGGTGCGCGCGATCAGTTGAAGCGTGGCGCGGTGCAGCCGCCGCAGACCCACGGATAGGACCAATCCGCGACCTTCCCCTTGTTCGCTTCGACGTAGGGACTCCAGGCCTTCGGCGGCAGCGGCTTGCTTTGGTAGACGATTGCGAACTGACCGTCGGCTTGCACTTCGCCGATCATCACCGGCTTTGCCATGTGATGGTTGCTCAGCATGACCACCTCGACGCCCGACGGCGACTTGACCTTCTGGCCGATCATCGCCTGGCGAACCGCGTCGATATCGGTGGTGCCGGCCTGCTCGACCGCCTGCACCCACATGTGGAAGAGAATGTAGGCGGATTCCATCGGGTCGTTGGTGACGCGCTTCGGATTCTTGGTGTACGCACGCCACTTGGCGATGAACTCCTTGTTCTCGGGCGTGTTGACGGACTGGAAGTAGCTCCATCCGGCGAGATGGCCGACCAGCGGCTTGGTGTCGATGCCGGCGAGTTCCTCTTCGCCGACAGAGAACGCGATCACCGGGATGTCCTGCGCCTTGACGCCCTGATTGCCGAGTTCCTTGTAGAACGGGACGTTGGCGTCGCCGTTGATGGTGGAGATCACCGCGGTGCGCTTGCCGGCGCTCCCGAATTTCTTGATCGCGGCCACTTCGGTCTGCCAGTCGGCGAAGCCGAATGGGGTGTAGTTCTCCATGATGTCTTCGTCGGCGACGCCCTTGGTCTTGAGGAACGCGCGGATGATCTTGTTGCTGGTGCGCGGGTAAACGTAATCCGTGCCCTCGAGCACCCAGCGTTTCACCGATCCGCCGTCCTTGCTCATGAGATATTCGACCGCCGGGATCGCTTTATTGTCGGGGACCGAGCTGCCGTAGAAGATGTTGTAGGAGGCTTCCTCGCCTTCGTACTCCAGCGGATAAAACAGAAGGCCGTTGAGCTCCTCGAACACCGGCAGCACGGACTTGCGCGACACCGAGGTCCAGCAGCCGAACACGGCGGCGACCTTGTCCTTGCTGATGAGTTCGCGCGCCTTCTCGGCGAACAGCGGCCAATTGGAGGCCGGATCGACAACCACCGGCTCGATCTTCTTGCCGAGCAGCCCGCCTTTGGCGTTCACCTCGGCGATCTGCATCAGCATGAGATCCTTCAAAATGGTCTCGCTGATCGCCATCGTGCCCGAGAGCGAATGGAGGATGCCGACCTTGATGGTGTCTTCCGCGCGCGCGTCGTGAGTTGCCGCGCCGAACAACAGGAATGGCGCCGCCAAGGCACCAAGCCAGGATCGTGATGCGTGTCTCATGTGCTGTCCTCATAGATGTTGCGGTCGCGGTGCGGATGCGTCGCCCGGGGCTCCGGCATTGTCGCGCTACGATGCCCGCGATCACGCACAGCCTGCCCGGCAATCCGTGGCCAGCCGAGAGCCGCAGCGAAAAAATAGCGAGGCTCCAGCGAATGCGGCGCGATTTAGGGACCGGGCGTGCTCCGCTGCCTAGAAGTTGAACCGGTTGGTGGCGTTGGCGGGAAGCGCTGCATCAACTCTAAGCAGAGGCGGCGGTGGACGGGCGCGATGAGTCCAGGTGCTTCCATTTCGAAGGAGCCAGTTTTCGCCGCGGACCGCGGTCCAGTTTCGAGCGAACGATAATTGCTTCATTGTTTCAATGGCTTGAAGAGCGGCGCCTGATTTTAGCGGGGGAACGGCCGGGCGACGGCGCGCGGCTTGCTTCACTTGGGATAGCTCGTTCACGCCCGCCGCGATGGCACGACGTAAATGCAAATACCGCTAATTCTCGACCAGACCGCGGAGCAATCGCTGACCTCTCAGCTCGTCGCGCAATTGCGCGACGCGATCAAGCGTGGGCGCATCGCGCGCGGAATGAAGCTGCCGTCGTCGCGCCGGCTGGCCGAGCAGCTCGGCATCTCGCGCAACACCGTCGTGCGTGCCTACGAGGAGCTGTGCACCGAAGGCTACGTCGAGGCGCGCCCGGCCTCATGCGTCGCGGTTGCGGCGACGCTGCCGGACGGCGTGGTGTTGCCGCTCGACGCAGCACCTGGGCTCCATCACAACTCCGGCAATGACATCGTGGAGATGCCGCTGCCGGCGGCGCAGCCGCGCTGCCCGGACCTCCTCAATCGTAATCGCAGCCGACTGTCGTTCGATTTTTTTCCCGGCCGTCCCAATGCCGGACTGTTTCCCATCAAAACGTGGCGACGGCTGATGCAGAACTGCCTGTCCCACGGCGGCGCGGTGGGGCTGACGCAGTACGGCGACCCTTCGGGTTTGATCACGCTGCGAAGTGCCATCGCCAGCCACCTCGCGGTGACGCGCGGGATCGTCGCCGAAGCAAGCCGTATCATCATCGTGAGCGGCATCCAGCAAGGCATCGCCGTCGCGGGTCGGTTGTTTCTGTCGCCCAGCAAGACCGCGGTCGTGGAAACTCCCGGCTATCAGGGCGCCGTCGCCGAGTTCATGGCGTCGGGCGCAGAGGTCATCGGCGTTCCGGTCGACAACCACGGGCTCGTTTCCGCCGAGCTTCCCTCGCGCGATGCCGCGCTCATCTATGTGACGCCGTCTCACCAATACCCCCGACGGGGCGCACCCTTGCCGCGTCGCGCCGCACGCGTCTCATCGCATGGGCGCGACGCCATGGCTGCTACATTGTCGAAGACGATTACGATTGCGATTTCCGCTACGAGGGCTCGCCGTTGCCCGCCATCGCGGCGATGGCGCCCGACTGCACGATCTATCTCGGCACGTTTTCAAAATCGCTCGGTGCCGGTTTGCGGCTCGGCTACATGGTCGTGCCGGCACCGCTCGCGGAGGCAGCGCGCACCGCGAAGACGCTTCTCGACAACGGCAATCCCTGGCTCGACCAGGCCGTGCTCGCCGAGATGATGCGCAGCGGCAGTTATGCCGCGCACCTGTCGCGAATCCGGCCGCAATATCGCGAGCGGCGGGACAGTTTGTTGGCGATGCTGCATCGCTACTTCGGCCTCGTCGACGTGAGCGGCGAGGATGGCGGGCTGCACGCCTTCTGGCTGCTGCCGCCGGACTTTCCCGATGCGGCGACGGTCGAAGCGCTGGCGCGCCGGGTGCGGGTCGGCGTTTACGCGCTTGCGAACGCCGGCGCGCAGGATTTGCGCGACACCGTGCTGTCGCGCCGCGGATTGGTCCTCGGCTATGCGTCGCTGACGCCGAAGCAGATCGAAGAAGGCATCTCGCGGCTTGCGAAAGCGATCGAGGAGGCGATGCCGCGCCGCGCGGCGTCGCCACGCACGCCATCATCTGCGCTGCGAAGTTCGTTCGCTCCGCCCGCCAGCTCGCTGCGCGAACCGGCTGAAAATCTGGCTCCCAACAATCGTCAGCCACCGGCTCTACAGGGCCGCGGGCATCCTCTGGCAATGTCGCGGAAGTATCCGAGCCCGCAGGGCAGCACCGACATGCCAGTGCTCACGAGCATCTATCGCTATCCGATCAAGGGCCTGAGCCCGCAGCCGGTCTCGCGTGTCTTTCTTACCGCGGGGAAGCCATTTCCGTCCGACCGCGTCTTTGCTCTCGCGCGGCCCAACACGCCGATCGACATCCAGGCGCCGAAATGGGCGAAGAAGGGCATGTTCGTCATGCTGATGCTCGACGACGCCCTGGCGCAGGTGAAGACTCATCTCGATGTCGACACCATGCAGTTCACCATCATGCAGGGGAACCGGCAGATCCTCCTCGCCAATCTCGACGACGAAGGCGACTGCGCCAATATCGAGGAGTATTTTCATCGCCTCGTGCCGACGCTGCGCTCGGCGCCGCGCCTTGTGCGGGCGCGGGGCGGGCACTTTATGGACAAGCCCGACAACGTGCTGTCGCTCATCAATCTCGCCACGGTGAAGAGCCTCGGCGAGCAGTGGGGCTACGACATCAACCCGCTGCGGTTCCGTGCCAATTTCTATATCGACGGCGCCAAGCCGTGGGAGGAGTTCGACTGGATCGGCGCCGATCTGCGGATCGGCGGGGCAACCTTCCGGGTCGAACGGCGCAACGGCCGCTGCGGCGCCACCAACGTCAATCCCGACACCGGCCGCCGCGATCTCGATATTCCGGGCTCGCTGCGCGCCGCCTTCGGCCACAAGGATCTCGGGGTCTATCTGTCGACGCGCGAATCCGGAACCGTCGAGGCCGGCGATGCCCTCGAGGTGCCGCGCATCGACGGCGGCATGCAGGTGCCGATCGCAGCGCGGACGACGGCGAACGGCCATCGACGGTTCATGTGCCGCGGCTGCTACTTCATCTACGAAGAAGCTCAAGGGTTGCCGCAGCAGAGCATTCCGGCGGGCACCGCGTTCGCCGACATTCCGTCGGGCTGGCGCTGCCCTGACTGCGGAACCGAGAAGACGACGTTCCGTCCTTATGTGGATAGCCCGGAGCCCGCGCCGGCCCGGCCGTGATCCGGACGTAGGTCGGCCGATTAGGCAGCCTTCGCCAGTTCGGCTACCCGTTCCCAGGTGGTCGCAGCGAAACTCGGACGCACGGTCATGCGATCAAGCCAGGACACGAGGTTCGCATTGTCCGCTGTCAACAGCGCCCATTCAGGCGTTGCAGCGATGAAGTCGAGCTGCGGCGCAACCAGGAGATCGGCGAGCGTCACTTCATCCGCGGCGAAGTAAGGCTTGTGGCCGAGCAGGCGCGAGAGCTCGTTGAAGACGACGTGCGCCTTCGGCATGGCCTGAGCGATGGCCGCCTCGTCCGGCTGCAAGCCCATCAACCGCGGCCCGACGATACGATGGAACGCGATCACGTTGCCGACGCCTTGGAAAATGTACCAATCGCAGATGTTCATCACCTGATCCATCCGCGCGGCGGCCCTGGGATCGGCTGGCGTCAAGGCGGGACGCGGCAGGACGCGATCGAGATAGCGCAGGATCGCCTGCGTCTCGTAGAGCATGAAGTCGTCGTGTTCGAGCACCGGCACGCGCCCGAACGGATGGCGGGAAATGTGCGGTTCGCTGCGCGCCGTGCCGGGCGCGACCGGCGCGAGCCGAAAGCGTGCGCCTTTTTCCAGAAGGGTCGCCAGCACCGATCGCCCGTAAGGGCTGCCGGGAACGCTGTAGACGATGAATTCGGACATCACGCTCTCCTTCTTCACACGGGGACTTCACGCGCTGACATGGGCATCGGCATAAGCAGCAAAATCGGCGAGATTCGGTGGGCCAGCCGTCGCGGAGTTTTTCGGCGTGCCGTCAGGTACTGAACGCGACTGCGGTTGTCAGGAGGACCACCCGACGACGCTATTTCAGTTCGGTCATGACCGCGCTGCCGGCATCTCTGACGAGAAGCTCCGTGTGCGCGCGGTTGCCGCGATTGAAGCGGACGTCCCCGAACTTGTATTCGTTGAGCGTGTTTTTGCCGTCCGGTGTCGTCGATTGCAGCGCGGTATCGTCTTCGTAGACGACCACGACATCCTTGTCGTGAAAGTGCATCGGCGTCGGCTCGCCGAGATTCCAGCGATAGCTCCACACGATGACGCGACCGTCCTCGAAGAGCTTGGTGACGCGCGGACGCGGGAAGGCGTTCGGGTAACCTGAATTGTTGGCGTATGAGGCTGCCGGATGATCCTTCAGGGCGATGACGACCGTGCGCGCTCCGGCTTCACCGGGCGCATCGCCCTTGTGGCCGAGCACAGCGGTTCCCTTCTTGGATAGAGAAACGGCGATGAAATCGTGTTCCGCCGGCGGCAAAGCGGCCGTCGTGTCCCACACCGTGACGCGCTCGTTGTCGATGATCGGCTTCGGCCCTTCGGCGAGCGCCGAAGCATTCATTGCGAGCGTGATCAGAACGGCGGCGGAGAATGCTTTCATATCGGACCTCGTCGAGAGGTGCGATCTAGCGGGCGCGATCCAGTCGGGTCAACCCATCTTGCCGCGATGCGACAGGGCAAGCATCTCCAAAGCGCAGTCTCGCGAGCCGCGAGAGGCGATGGGGACTTCCCGCGCGTATTCGACCGCCTTGCGACTATCGCCGACCGGCTCGCCAGCCAGCCGCGCCGGTGCACCTTGCACCCTTGCCGTCGCTGGAAGCGCCGCGCCGTCGAGCGAGCGGCGCACTTCGACCGTGTCGATCGAGAAGGCGATCGCTGCCGGAGGCGTGAACGCGAAACCGTGACGGCCGCCAATCCCCGCATTCTCCAGATCGGCGCGGTAGCGGTTGGCAAGCGTCTGCCCGATCAGGCGGCCATTGGCGTAGATGTCGAGACAGACAGGGGCGTCGGGATGGTCCGTGTTCTGTGCCCAACCCGCGATGCGGTCCGGCCGGACGACGTCCACATAGCCGCGCAGCGCACCGATTTGTGTCGGTCGTTTTCCCGACCGGATACCTGCGCGAAGCGCAATTTGTCGCCGCGTCGCCTCGACCGCGCGGCCGTCGCCACAGCGCGGCGCGCAATAGCGGGCAAGCGGCGCCGAGCTATCGGGATAAAGCATCCGGTACTCGCGCGCATTGTGGAACATGGAACGGCTGTCCTCGTCGACGAAACTTTCCGATAGCGCGCCTTCCGCGATGATCACGTCATGCTCTTCAAGCTCGATGTGGAAGTACTCCACCTTCTCGACCCTCTCCGCCTGGACGATCGACGCGCCGTTGACGAGGTCGCGCGCCTCGATCAACACGCCTTCGAGATACATCGCGTGATGCGGCGAGATCCAAAGGTCGCGGCAGGGCACATTGTCATCCAGCGCACCCGCCTTGATGCAAATCGGCAGGATGTCTTTGCGGCCCATGACGAAGCGGCCGCCGTAGCTGCGTCGCCCGATCCACTTGATCGGCCGCAGCTTGCCCGACGCTGTCGTGACCGCATCGCCGATCGCCAACTCTTCGACCGGCACATCGCCGCGGTCGGTCCGGATCAGCGTGCCCTGGCAATAGCACGGCGTCGTATTTTCCGCGATATCGGTGCCGGTGCCGGCCGCGTCGGCCGCCAGATGGAAATAATCTCCCGAGAAGCTTTCGGTTGGGCTGAAATTCAAGGTGTAGGTGTTGGTACCCTCCGTGATCGTCAGAACGTTGGTGGAATAATTCATATCGGCGTGGCTGCCGGCGACGTTGGCGATCGAGGTCAGATCGATTGTGTCGCCCGCGATAAAGCCGTCGATGGTGTTGGTCGGCATTATCGTGCCGTCGATCTCCAGCGTCGGATCGTTGGCGAAGGTGATCGCGCCCGTGCCGGCGGCGTTGGCGTTGCCGAGCTCCAGCGTGCCGGCGTCGATCGTGATGCCGCCGCTGAACGTGTTGTCGCCGCTGAGCGTGACGGTGCCAGTGCCGTCAACGACGACGCTTCCCGTGCCACCCGTACCGTCGCTGATCGTGCCGCCGAAGGAAGACGTGCTTGTCGACGTCGGGTCGAGGGTCAGCGTGAAGCCATTCAACACGACCGACGTCGTATTCGAGGCGTTGCTCGAAAGCGCCGCCAAGGTGTTGTTTGCATTGAGTACAAGGCTCGCGGTCGCGCCGCCGCCGACCCGGCCAAGCGTAACGCCGCTCGAATCCGCGACCGCGTTGGCGGCACCTAACGTGAGTGTGCCGGCTTCGATGTCGGTTGCGCCGGTGTAATCCTGAACGGCCGAAAGGGTGACGTTGCCGCTGTTGCTGCCGGTGCTGTCGTCCTTGTCCAACGAGCCGGACAGCATCGGACCGGTGCCCATTTCCTGGCCGTCGCTGATGACACCGGCGAATGTCCCGCTGGTATTCTGGTCGAATACGATCAGACCGCCGGCATCCGTGATGTTCTCGTTGATGGCCGGCAGGCTGCTCGTGGTGATGTCGAGTGTCGAACCGGTCTCGACGACAGTGCCGCCGGAATAGGCATTGCTCGTGCCGGTAATCTGCAGCGTGCCGCCGATCAGATGCAGTTCGCCGGTGCCCGAAATCGCATTGGCGAATTGGCCGTCGCCGCCGCCAAGCGCGAATTGTAGTTGCGTGCCAACGCCGTTCAGGTCGATGCCGAAATTCGCGCTGGCGAATTCATTGGTGTCGACACGAAGCTGGGCGGTGTTGTTGACGACGATGGTGCTTCCCGAGACAAGGCTGAGCTTGCCCGAACTCATGCCTGAGAGATCGAAAAGCCCGGACCCGTCGAACGTCAACGCACCCGAGACGGCGACGCCACTTTCTGTAATCGGGCTCGACACATCAGAGCTGAGATTGTTCGTCGAATCCCCGATAGTCAGAGCTGCGCCATTGCTCAAATTGATCGCGGCGTCACTCCCGACCGTATTCAAAGTGGTGAATGCATTGCTGGCGGTCAGATCGAGCGCCGAGGCCGCCGGATGACTTTTGACATCGCCCAACTCGACGCCGGCGACGTCAGTGGCGAACACGTTGATCGCGGAAAGCGTCACCGTGCCGGAATCGACGGTGATCTGGCCGCTGACATTGGCTGCCGTGCTGATCGTTACCGCACCAGACCCTGCGAATGTCAGGCCGCCGCTACCGGTAATTTCCGACGAGATCGTCGGGTTGCTTCCGCTCAGCCAGATGACGCCTTGGCTGGTGCCGAAAGCCAGTATTCCGCCGCTGATGGCGCTGCCGCTGGCGAGAATGAGACCGGCGGCGTCGGTGCCGTCGCCGATCGTGAGCGTGGAGCCCGCGGCGAGGGTGATCGTGTAGCCGTTGGTGTTCAGCGCATAGGCCGTCACACTGCCGCTCGGGACAGCGTCGGCCGTGAGCTCGACGACGCTGGAACCGGTCGAGGAGCTAAGCGTCGGTACTCCTGAGCTTTCCTGGACGTAGCCGTCGGCGCCGTAGGTAACGAAATCATAGGGGCCATTGCCCTTGGTGACGCCCTCGTTGGCGACGATCCAGACCGGGGCAATGCCATCGACAAGCTGTGTCGAGGCACCGTCGGAGAACACCTTCTCCGTCGTCCCCAGCGCCGTCGAGGACGAGGGATTGAGGACGAGCGTATCCGTGGCGGCGGTCTGATTGATTCCGTTCGTGAAAGTTACCGTTTCGCTGCCGTTATAGGTCGCGCCGTTCGCCGAGCCATCCAACTGCAATATCGACGTTTGTGAAATGACGAGATCGCGGAAAGTGATGGCGCCGACGGTCGCGCTGCTGTTGCCGATCACCAGCGTGCGCTTGACGTCCGTCAACGTGCCCCAGCTAGTGGTGTTGCCGTCAAGGTCAATCTGGCTGCCGCCAATGACATCGATGTCGCGCTCGGGCGCCGCGAACGAGGCGCCGGTCTGTAAGGTACCGCCGTTGAGTTCGACTTCACCGATCGCCTCCGCCGAACCGCTCGTGTTGCCCAGCGCGGCATCGCTCATGACCTCGACCGTCGGCGTGCCGGTGTTGCCGATGATGATGTCGCCATAAAAATAGGGGCTGGGGGTCGAGAGGATCAGCGTGCCGGCGGTGGCGGTACTGCCGCCGCCGCTGCTCAGGTCGTCAATGGTGAGAGCGGGAAAGCCGGCTGTCTCGCCAAGACCCAAATTGTCATAGCCCAGCGTAACGAGCGGCCCGTTCAGTTCCACATAACTGCCGTTGACGTCGATCGTTGCGGCCTCGTTGCCAACAGCAATCGGCCGGCTGGTCGTGAACGGGCTTCCGCTTGTGTATTGCCCCGCACTCGTTCCGATCGTCAGCGTTCCATTGCCTTCGCTCAGACTGTTGAAAATGATGCCGTTGTCGGCCTGGACGGCCGCCGTGACATTGTCCGGAAAGCCTTCCGAGTCGAACGTCAGGCTGGCGTAGAATTGAGAAATGGTTTCAGTGGGAGCTGCGCCGAGCGAGCCGTCGCCGGCGATGACCAGCCTCCCGGCAAGGAACGTCGTGCCGCCGCTATAAGTATTATCATCGCTACTCAGCGTAACGTCGAAGCCTTTGTCATTGCCAAGCTGCATGATGAAGCCGACATTCGGCGTGCCGATATAAATCGGATTTGAGGCCGTGCCGGCATTGATCTCGGTGATGCCAGTGAAGGTGCCGTTGCCGTCGAGCGCGCCTTCCATCGAGCCACTGCCCGAATTGCCCAAGGTCGCATTGCTGATCGAGGCGCTGATGGTAATATTTTGCGAGAGGATGAAACCCGGCAATTGATAGGCGTGGACCGTGCCGGAAACATTCGGCAAGGTTGTGGTGCTGTCGGGGTTAAGGTTCCAGTCGGTGGCAATCGCAATATCGCCGGGCGACAAATAGGGAAGGCCAAGACCGCCATCGGCATCTTGATAGGCGGCGGCTTCGAAGAAGTCCGAATAAAGGCCGGGCATCTTGTCGAGACCCGGCGTCGAGGCGCCGTCCGCTCCAGTGATATTTGCCGTTGAGGCAAAGAGCCTCGAGTCCTTTTGTTTTAAAATGCTGTATTCGAGGCCGCGATAAACGTCGCTCGTGAGACCCGTCAAGGTCGTCGGAATCGGCGCGCCGGTGTCGGGATTAACGGATTGCGGCACGTCGTCGTTCAACGGCAGCAGCCAATTGTTGGCCTCCATTTGCGCAATGAACTGAGCTTCGGTGTCCGTCGAGTAATTGGCGATCACGTTTACGTAAACTGTCGGGTCTTGCGCGCCCCAGATCGAGTTGAGCAGGGCAGTGAAGGTGTGATGTCCGTCGAGGAGATAGAGCTGGCCGCCCGGCCCTATGACGACCGGTTCGATGTCGCCGATGAGGTCGGCTTCGAGTTGCGTAAGAGACGTAATAAGGTCATATGCGGCGGCTTTGGCATCAACCTCGGCGAAGCCCTCGTTCATTTGTGTCGGCGCGATGTCGTCGACCGGGACCGCATAGAGCGCAAGCGGCCCGGCCGAAATTGTACTCGCCGCGCTCGCGCTGTACGGTTGGATGTTAAAATCAGAGGCGGCAAATGAAGTTGTGAGATCGACGGTGCTTCCGGAGGTTGCGAGGAACAGCGTATTGCTCGTATAAACCGATGTGCCGGCGAATATGAACGTCTCGGCGCCGCTTGCGCCGCTGACCGTTACGACTTCGTTGCCGCCGCTGGTCGAAAATGACAGCGTTGCTCCTGCACCGACGCCCGAGACCATGATCTTGTCGGTGGACGAGAACCCGGAGATCACCGCCTGCTCGCCATCCCCACTGCTGGCAATCGAGGCGATATCGAGCGTGTTGCTGCCATCCAAAAAAGTCAGCGAACCTCCGAGGGTAGCGTTTGGCGACTCCAATTCGACCGTGCCGCCCCCGTTGAGTACCGTATTGTTCGCCGTGGCGCCGCCGCCGAGGACGAGCGTGCCGCCACCCTCCGCGGTTTCGTTGCTGACCGTCGCGGCATCGACCACCTGAGTGCCGTAAATCTGATCGCCGATCGCCGTGCCATAAACCGTCTCGGAGCCGCCGCCCAAAATAATTGACTCTGAATCGACCGCGCCGCTGTTGACAACCAACGTGCCGCCGCTCTGCACGGTTTCGCTCGTGACTTCGGCGCCGGCGTCGACCGTCGCGCCGCCATAAAGTTGATCGCCGGTTGCCGAACCAGCCGAGACGGTCTCGGTGCCGCCGAAAAATACGGTCGCGGCATAATCGGCGCCGCCGCTGACAACGAGGAAGGCGTCGTTGTCGATAGTAGCCGCGGAGACGCTGCCGCCGCTCGCAACCAGAAGAGTATCGCCGGAAGTTTCGGTAAACGCGCCCGATGCCGTGGACGTCGTTACCACCGTCGTGCCGCTGACCCAGCCGCTTGCGCTGTATTCGAGATCGACGGCGCTGCCGGACGGCACAAGCGCCAGCGTGTTGCCGGTATAAGTCGATGTTCCGGAAAAGACGAACGTCTCGGTGCCGCCGTTGCCGCTCACCGTGACGATCTCGTTGCCGCCGCTCGTTGCAAACGAAGCAGACGCAGCCGCACCGAACACCGTCACGTCGATCTTGTCGGTTGACGAGAATCCCGAGATTGTCGCCAACTCGCCAAAGCCTGCACTGGCGACCGACCCGATATCGAGCGTGTTGCCGTCACCCAAGAACGTCAGTGAACCGGTGAGGGTGGCCTTGGGTGATTCCAATTCGACCGTGCCGCCGCCGCTCAACACGGTATTGGTTGCCGAGACGTTGCCGCTGATAGCGAGGAGGCCGCCGCTCAGCACGGTTGTGCCGGTCGCGGTGACGCCGGCGAGGAACAGCTCAAGCTTGCCGCCGCTCTGCACGGTTTCGTTAGTAACCGTTGCTCCGGCAGCACTGACGAGTTGTGTACCGTAGATCTGGTCGCCGGCCGCCGAACCGAGGACCGTTTCGGAGCCACCGGCCAACACGGTGGTCCCGGAGTTGACTGCGCCGCCGTTGACGAGCAATGTCCCGCCGCTCTGAACCGTTTCATTTGTGACTGCGGCGCCGGCGTCGACGGTTGCGCCGCCGTAAAGATGATCGCCGGTCGCCGAGCCCGCCGATACCGTCTCGGAAGCGCCCGATGAAACCGTCGCGGCGTAATCGACGCCGCCACTGACAACCAGAAAAGCGTTGCCGTCGATGGTGGCGGCGGAGACGCTGCCGCCGTTCAAAACCAGTAGCGTATTGCCGGAGGTTTCGGTGTAGGCGCCTGACGCGGTGGACGTCGTCACCGATGTCGTGCTGCCCAAAGAAGCGGGCACATATTGCAACTCGGCAACGCTTCCGGACTGCGTCCACGACAACGTTGTGCTGGTATATTGCGAGCCGGAAAACGTGAATGTGTCGGTTACCCCGCCAGCGGTGATCGTTGCGACCTCGTTGCCGCCGCTGGCCGAAACCGTGAATGTGGCACTAGTGGCGGAGGACACCAGAATCCTGTCGCTCGACGAGAACCCGGAGATCACGGCCTGATCGCCAGCTCCAGCACTTAGCATCTTGTCGAATTGCAGGGTGTTGTTGCCGCCTTCGAAAGTAAGCGCTCCGGACAGAACCGCTCCCGACGTCGCCAATTCGACCGCGCCGCCGCCGCTCAGCACCGTATTGCTGGCCGTATTGCCGCCGCTGATGATGAGCCTGCCGGCGCTCTCCACGATTGTGCCGGTGGCTGTGCCTTTGAATAAATTGAGAATGCCCCCGCTTTCGACCGTTTCACTGGTGGCCGTGGCGTTCGTTCCATTGACGGTTGCGGTTCCGTAAATGAAATCGCCGGTCGCGGACCCTCCGCTTGAGACCGTTTCCGAACCGCCCGACGAAACGACGGCCGCGAAGTCTTTGCCGCCGCTGCTGACGGTGAGAAAGGCCCCGCCATCGATGGTCGCCGCGGAGACACTCCCGCCGTTCAGAACCAGAAGAGTATTACCGGATGTTTCCGTGTATGCGCCGGAAGCAGTCGAGGTGGAAACCGACGTAGTTGAGGTCGTCGTCATGGCTGCCTGTCCTGATCGGTCGACCGGTCACGCGGTCGCCGACATAGCGTTGCGTCTTAAATGTTCTCGGATTGATTGAACGGCGCCGCCGCGTGCGGAATCACGATTTGCGTGACAGAGGCGCGGCGCCTGTCGCTTGGAATCTTGAAGAAGGCCCGCTAGCACCCATCGAACGGCCAACGGCTTCTGCTCGGTGGCGATCACCCTGATCGCGTCTTTCGTTTTGAACAGGAGGACGACACCCACCCATCACACACTCCACCTGCAAAAAGCCGCGCACGGTAAATGCGTATGGCTGACAGTTGTGTGACAAGCGGGTGACATCAGCACATCGGCGTGCCGTTATTTTTGCTGGTTCCAAAAAGTTGTAACTCGCACGAACTTCACTCTGCCTCTTCCTTCTCGTCTTCGACGAGCTCGGCCGCTTCGGGATTGAGCGCCTCCGCTTCGTGCAGCGGCTCGGAGAGCGGCTCGGGCTCGACGCGGCGCGCGAAGGCGAGATCGCGGCCGGCGGCGATGCCTTCCGATTGTTGGAGCGCGAGGCGTTCGAGATCGCGGCTGCGGATGTAGTCGGCGACCTCGACGGCCCGATCGTGTTCCATGCCGAGCCCCTCCAGCGCGGCGCGGCCGAACTCCACCGCAGACTCGAAGGTCTCGCGGATCTCGTAATCGACGCCCTTGGCCAGCAGCTCCAAGGTATGGCGGCGATCGAACGATCGCACGTGGAGCTTCACGTTGGGAAATTCGGCGCGCACCAATTCCACGATGCGATCGGTCGACTCGCGCCGATCGACGCACACCGCCACCAAACGCACCTCTGCAGTGATCGCGGTGCGGAGCACGTCGAGGCGCGCGCCGTCGCCGTAGTAGACCTTGAAGCCGAAGCGGCCGGCGTTGGTGATCATCTCGGGATCGTTGTCGATGGTCAGCACGTCGACACCTTCGGCCAGCAGACACTGCGACACGATCTGGCCGAACCGGCCGAACCCGATGATGAGCGCCGCGCCCTTGACGCCGCCGAGGTCATCAGCCTCCGGGAGCCGCGCGCGGGCGCGCCGCGCCAGGGCGGTGTCCGTCAGGGACGCGACGGGCGGTCCCATCAACATCGTGAAGGCCGCAATCGCTGAGAACAGGCTCGCTTCGGACGGTGCCAACGCGCCGAGCGAAGCGCCGAACGGGATCAGCACATAGGCAAACTCCCCGGCTCCCGTCAGCACGGAGCCGGCGCGAAGCGAGTCGCCGGGATTGGGACAGGTGGCGCGAAACAACGCCGCGACGATGCCGGCCTTGAGCGCGGTGATGACGATCGCCGCGACCACGATCAACACGATGTTGACGACCACGACATGCATGTCGATCGACATGCCGACGCTCATGAAGAAGAGCGCCAGCAGCAGCCCGCGGAACGGCTCGATATCGGCTTCGAGCTCGTGGCGATAATTGGAGCCGGCGAGCAGCACGCCGGCGAGAAACGCGCCAAGCGCCATCGACATGCCGGCGAACTGCATCAGCGCCGCCGACCCCAGCACGACCAGGAGCGCGGCGGCCGTCATCACCTCGCGCGCGCCGGTGGACGCGAGCAGCGCGAGGAACGGATTCAGCAGATAGCGGCCGGCGACCACGATGGCCGCGATGGCGAGACCGCCGCGCCCGACCGCAAGCAAGGTCTCGCTCGCGGTTGTGGCATGGCTGCTGGCGCCGGGTGCGAGGAGCGGCAACAGCGCCAGCAAAGGCACCACGGACATGTCCTGGAACAGCAGGATGGCGAACGCACGCTGCCCGTAGGGCTGCTGCAAGTGACCGCGATCCTCCAGGATTTTCAGCGCGATTGCCGTCGCCGACATCGCAAGTGCGAGACCGGCGATGATCGCGCCGCGCCA
Source organism: uncultured Alphaproteobacteria bacterium (assembly GCA_963807015.1). GTDB lineage: Bacteria > Pseudomonadota > Alphaproteobacteria > Rhizobiales > Xanthobacteraceae > JAJPKK01. Next base: position 462,143 of record CAWEAS010000002.1, read on the forward strand.
GTCGGCAAGCTTGAGGGCGAAGGCAAGCCCCGCGAGTGCTGCCGCGGTGAGGACGAGTTGCGCGACCCCCAGTCCAAAGATGGCCCGACGCAACGCGAGAAGACGGGAGAACTCAAGCTCGAGGCCGATCAAGAACAGAAGCAACACCACGCCAAGTTCGGAGACGGCCGTGATCGTCTCGGGCGCCTTCACCAAGCCGACCCCGGACGGACCGACCGCGACTCCCGCCGCGATATAGGCGACGATCGTCGAAAGTCGGGCCACGCGCGCAAGCGGCACGCTCACCACGGCGACCGCCATGAGGAGGAGCGGCAGCAGCAGGATGCCCAATCCACCGTGCAATTGATCCATTACGCCTTCCCGTTCGTGTCCGCTGATGTGCTCGATGTATATCCGTTCAGAAAACCTAGTGCTCACGGCACTTTGTGCAAGAACGCTGGCGGATAACCAATGCCGACGCTCGCTTCAACGCTGTCGATGAATTAAGATCGCGTGAGGGGCGGGCAAAAATCCAGGATACGAGATGATTCGCGTCGTAGCCGCGCTTGTCTCGGTAATTGCGGCGTTGATTTGCGGCACGCCGACAGCCATTGCACAAGTGGGATACGACCGGCGCGGCGCCGATTATCTCAGTTTTCAGGTGCGCTCGGGCGATCCGGCCGTCTGTGCAGGGCGATGCGAGCGCGATGCACGGTGCCGTGCGTGGAGCTTCAACTATCCGACTGCCGAACGGGTTGCGGTCTGCTGGCTGAAGAGCCAGGTGCCGCCGCGAACCGAAGACAGCGGCAGCGTATCGGGCGTGCGCGGGACCGGCGTCATCCTGCCCCGCACCGGCGCACGGGAATTTTCCATCGATCGCGTCGGCGGCGATTTCCGCAATTTCGAAATGGCGCCCGATCCGAGCGGCGAAGTTTGCCGAGGCGCCTGCGAGACCGACCTGCGATGCCGCGCCTGGACCTATGCGCGGCCGGGCTATAGCGGCCCCAATGCGCGTTGCTTCCTCAAAGACCGCATCACGCAGCCCCGCCATCGCGCCTGCTGCATTTCCGGCGTGGTCAGGTGAAGCTCGGTTAACGAGCAAGGGCGGGATGGCCGCCTTGTGATCGCGCGACCGGCAAGCCACATTGATCATGCCGTGAATACTTTATCCGATTGGTTCGAACAGGCCCGCCTCACCGCGCTCGCACTCGCGGACTACGGCAACAATCTGCTGACGCCGACGGTGCGGCTCGGCATCACCGGGCTGTCGCGCGCCGGCAAGACGGTCTTCATCACCGCGCTGGTGCACGGCCTCGTGCGCAGCGGGCGCTTTCCTGTCTTTGAGGCGCTCGACGAGGGCCGCATCGTGCGGGCACGGCTGGCGCCACAGCCCGACGATGCGGTGCCGCGCTTCGATTACGAGAGCCATGTCGAGGCGCTGGTCAAAGAATGCGTCTGGCCGGAGTTGACGCGTCAGATCAGCGAACTGCGCCTCGTCGTCGAATTCCAGTCGCGCTCCGGTGCGATGCGCGAACTCGTCGTCGACATGGTGGACTACCCGGGCGAGTGGCTGCTCGATCTACCCCTGCTCAACCAAAGCTTCGAGGTGTGGTCGGCGGAAAGCATACGGCTGTCGCGCGAAGAGCCGCGCGCGCAGATTGCGGCCGCGTGGCATGCCACGCTGGCAAGGCTCGATGCCGCTGCGCCCGCTCAGGAGACCGACGCCATCGCGGCGGCGCGACTCTTTACCGACTATCTCATCGCGTGTCGCAATGAACGTTACGCCATGAGCCTGCTGCCGCCCGGGCGCTTCTTGATGCCCGGCGATCTCGCCGGCTCGCCGGCACTCACCTTCGCCCCGCTCGAGGTGCCGGCGGATGGCAATGCGCCGGACGGCTCGCTGTGGGCGATGATGCGGCGACGCTACGAGGCGTACAAGGACGTGGTGGTGCGCCCGTTCTTTCGCGATCATTTCGCGCGGCTCGATCGCCAGATCGTTCTGGTCGATGCGCTGGCGGCGCTTAACGCCGGGCCGGAGGCGATGCGCGATCTCGAAAGCGCCTTCAAGTCGCTGCTCGATTGTTTTGAAATCGGCCGCCGGACATTCTTAAGTTCGCTGCTGCGGCCGCGCGCCGATCGCATCCTGTTCGCCGCGACCAAGGCCGACCACCTTCACCACACCAGCCATGATCGGCTGGAGGCAATCCTGCGGCGGATGGTCGATCGTGCCGTCGCGCGCGCCGACGTCGCGGGCGCCTCGGTCGATGTCATCGCACTCGCGGCGGTGCGCGCGACGCGTGAGGCTGAGGTACGGCAAGGCGGCCGGACGCTGCAATGTATCGTCGGCGTGCCGGCGGCGGGCGAGCGTGCCGGCGGCAAAAACGGCCAGGTGTTCGACGGCAAGACCGAAGTCGTGATCTTCCCCGGCGAGCTTCCCGCCGATCCGGACGCGCTTTTCGCGGCGGGGGCAACGCCATTCCGCGGTCTGACCGCAGCCGGCGCCGAAGACAGCGATTTCCGCTTCGTGCGATTTCGTCCGCCGGCGCTCACGTCGACCGGTGACGGCGCGCCTGCGCTACCCCATATTCGGCTTGATCGCGCTCTGCAATTTTTGATTGGAGACCGGCTCAAATGAACCGCCCCCAACGGCCTGCGACATTCCGTGTCGACGATCCTGCCGTGGTCCTGGCCCCGATCGAGGAGCCGCGCCGCAGCGTAGCCGGCGTCAAAACCGTCCAGGCGGGCGAGACCGATGCCTCGCTGCCGGTCGTGGCGCCGCTGCCGCGACGGCGACGATTGCCGTGGGCGACGGCCTTCTGGGTTTCAGCCGGCGGTCTCGTATTGCTCGCGATCGGTCTCGGCACTGCCAATCTAATCTCCGACCTGTGGAGCCGCGCCGGCTGGCTCGGCGGCCTTGGTGCCGCGCTTGCGGCTGTTGCGGCGGCCGCGCTTGCGGTTATTTGCGTGCGCGAAGTGCTCGGCCTCGCGCGGCTCGCGACCATCGACGCGATGCGCACGCGCGCCGTCGATATTCTCGCCAGCGACGACCGCACGGCCGGCCGCACGCTTGGCCGCGAGCTCATTGGGCTGACGCGCCGCATGCCGCGGCTCGCGCGCGCCCGCGCCCGGCTCGAGGATCACCTCGGCGACATCATCGACGGCGGCGATCTCGTCCGTCTCGCCGAGCGCGAGCTGATGGCGCCCCTCGACGAGGAGGCGCGGCAGCTCGTCGGTGCGGCGGCGAAGCGCGTATCGATCGTGACCGCTGTGAGCCCGCGGGCGGCCGTTGACATGCTGTTCGTGCTCGTCACTGCGCTCGGCCTGCTGCGACGGCTTGCGCTGCTGTACGGCGGACGGCCCGGCTCGCTCGGGCTGTTGAAGCTGTTGCGACATACCGTGTCCCACCTCGCACTGACCGGCGGGATGGCCGCGAGCGACAGTTTGATCCAGCAGGTGATCGGCCACGGTGTCGCCGCCAAGGTGTCGGCCCGCCTCGGCGAAGGCGTCCTCAACGGGCTCCTTACCGCGCGCCTCGGCCTTGCCGCCATCGAAGCCACGCGTCCGCTGCCATTCGTGGCATTGCGCCAGCCCTCGCTCAATGATCTCGCCGGTTCGCTGTTGCGCGGCAGCGACAAATCCACACCCGTGGAAGCTCTGCAGGATCAGAGATAGCGAACCACCCTCAGGTCGCGCGCTCGGAGACGTGCGGTGGCGCGGCGTGCATCTCGTGGGCACCTTTGAGGCGTTCGGCCAGCCGATGCAGGGCCTCATCGCGGCAGCCCTGCGCCTCAATTTCGGCAACTGTGGCAATAACATAATCACGGTTCGCCCCGGATCGGCCATGACCCTGGCGTACGAGATGAAGCTGGCGCTCGAGGTCGAGCCGCCCGGCATATTGGGGATGACTGCGATCAACGAGATAAACGAGCGCGCTTGCTTCGCCGCCGTCCGGGCGCTGCGGTGTCGCGGCGAGAGCGATGCGGCGATAGGACTCCAAGTAAACCCTGGTCACCTGTTCGCGCGCGCGCAGGTACGCAATGGTCGATTCGGCGAGGCCTGCCGCGACCCGGTAGGCGATGCCGCGGCAGGCGCCGCCACGGTCAAGGCCGAGCACGAGGCCCGGCTTTTCCGGCGTCCCGCGATGGACAAAGGAATAGACGCAGAGCGCGCGGTGCAGACCGATGAGCCGCGCCGGCGTCCGTTCCACGTATTCAAAGCCGGGTCGCCACATCAACGAGCCATAGCCGAACACCCAAAGTTCATCATTGGCGCCGGGCTCGGAAAATTGCATGAACGTGACCTGCGAGGCGGGGAGGACGTTTCCTCGCCTAACAGTCGGAAGGGGGCGAGGCAACATCGGGGCGGAAGCGAGGAGAGCGCGTGAGCAGAGAGATGGGTTCGCGATCGCCGCGGCCATGGCTTATTGCCGTGCCGACGGCAGGACTTGTTGTCCTTGGCCTCGCGTGGTCGGGGTTCTGGTACTACGCATCAAGTCGCGCGGAAGACACGATGACGGCGTGGCGTGCGCGCGAGGCCAGCGCCGGGCGCATGTACGGCTGCGAGAACGCGCAGTTCGGCGGCTATCCCTTCCGCATCGAAGTGGCCTGCGCCGATCCGTCGGTCGATGACCGCGCGACGGCGCTGTCAATCCGCGCCCAGCATCTGGCGGCGGTCGCGCAGGTCTGGGACCCGACGCTGGTGATCGGCGAAATCGAGTCGCCGGTTACGATCGCGCCGCTCGGCGGCACGCCGACCACATCCATCAATTGGATGCTCGGCCAAGCCAGCTTGCGCGGCGTGCCGGGCGCGCCGGAACGGCTGTCGATCGTCATCGAAAGGCCGAAGCTCGAATCAGTTCCCGTCAGCGGGTCCGGGCCGCTGGTCGAAGCCAGTCATGCGGAATTTCACGCCCGCTTCGCCCCGGAGTTGAACTCCGGGTCATCCGGTCGTCGATCTCGCCGTCGATTTTGCCAGCTTGCGGTCGCCGGCACTCGGTAAACTGGTCACGACGCCGACTGATGCGCAGGTCGTGGCGGTGCTGCGCGGCGCGCACGACATTACGCCGAAGCCGCTCGGGCAATGGCTGCGCGAAATCCAGGCCGCAAACGGACGGCTCGACGTCACGACGGCGCGATTCAAGCAGGGCGACCTGATCATCGACGCGGCGGGCGCGCTGACGCTGACGCCGAACGGCACGCTCACCGGCAACCTTGCGCTCACCGTCGTCAATTTCGACAAGCTCGTCCCGCTGCTGGGCATCGATCGTGCGATCGCCCAGGCGGTGCCGCCGAACACCCTCGCGCTTGTTGCACCGAGCCTCGATCGCATTGCACCGGGCCTCGGCAATCTGCTGCGCGGCAACGGCGGCAATGCGCGCACCGCGAGCGGCGCCGCTGATGCGGGCGGCAGCGGTGGCGCGAGCGGCAACGGTGGTGCAGGCGGCAACAGTGGCTCGGCCAACATCGCCGTCGCGGCGGCAGCGCTCGGGGGTCAACGCACCGAACTCGAAGGCCACGGCGCCCTCAAGGTGACGCTGCGTCTCGACAACGGCAACGTGTTTCTCGGGCCGCTCAAGGTCGCGCAGGTGCCGCCGCTCTTCTGAGGCTCAATCCCGTTTGGTAATGCCGGCCTGCTCGATCACGCGCGCCCACTTGGCGATGTCGGCGCGCATGCGCGCCGACATCTCCTCCGGCGTGCTGCCGCGCATCTCGAGACCAAGCGTGCGCGCCCGCGCCTGAACATCGGGCGCCTGCAAGACCTCGTTGAGCGCGCGACCGAGGACCGCTATGACGGCCGGCGGCGTGCCGGCCGGCGCGGAAATCCCGTTCCAACTCACGACCTCGTAGTTGAGGCCGCTCTCCTGCACGGTCGGGACGCTCGGCAAATAGGTCGAGCGGGTCGGGCCGGTGGAGGCGAGGACGCGAAGCTTGTTGTCGTCGATGAGCCCATAGATGCCGGCATAGATCTCGAAAGCGATATCGACGTCGCCGCGGAGAATGGCGGTGGCCATGTCGCTCGAGGTCCGAAACGGCACGACCGTCGCATCGATGCCGGCGATGCTCTTGAACAATTCAGCCGCGAGGTTCTGCGTGCTGCCGGGATTGATGGTGGCGATGTTGAGCTTGCCCGGATTGGCGCGGGCCGCGCGAATGACGTCGTCGACCGAGTTCAACGGTGAGCTGGACCTCGTCACGATCAGGAGATCGAAGAACGAGGTGGTCGTCACCGAAACGAAGTCGGAGAGGATATTGTACGGCAACGATTTGAACAGCGACGCGCCGATCGCGTTCTGGTTGCCGGTCATCAGCAAGGTGTAGCCGTCAGCGGGAGCCGCCGCGACCGCCTTGGCAGCGACAATGCCGCCCGCGCCCGGTCGATTATCGACAACGAATTGCTGCTTCAGCCGCGCCGACAATTTATCGGCGACGATCCGATGGCCCACGTCCGCGACACCGCCGGGTCCATAGGGAACGACGATTTGCACGTGCCGATTGGGGTAGTCGGACTGCGCCTGCGCTGGCCCGTGAGCGAATGCTGAGACCGCCGCGACGACGCTGACAAGCCGCAGTCGGCGGGCCGCCGAGCAACTTAGGTCCAACATGCAAGCCTCTGACCTGTCGTCGTCCGGCTTGACCGGACGACCCAGTAACCACTGGCCTCTGATTTATGCACCAATCAGTTCATGCATGACACAGGGAATACCGGATGCCCCGCCTGCGTGGGGCATGACATCTCGCAACAGGATCGAGTGATGAGGTCACCAAACGACAAAGCCGCGAGCGGTATCGGCTCGCGGCCTCATCGTAGTAGCGCTATCGGATAACTCAGTAGTCCTTCAGCAGGCGCTCGATGTAATCGAGTTCAAGCTGCGGCCTCGACGTTTCGCCGTAGCGGCGGCGCAGCTCTTCGAGGATGCGACGTGCCCGTTGGGCATCGATCTCGCCCGGCACCTTCACAGTGGTGTCGTCCCCGTAATCGCGACCGCGCAATGGACGGCCGAGAGGATCGGTGTCCTGCTGGGCGCGCGCCGGTCCGAGGCGACCGGGCTGGCCTTGACCAGGTCCTTGCCCCATCTGCTGCTGCAGCTGCTGGGCAAGACCGCGGGCGCCGCGGCGCATGGCGTCTAGCGCGCGTCCCTGGCCGTCGACGGCGCGGTCGGAATTGCCCTCGCCGAGCGCGCCTTCGGCGTCGCCCATCGCGTCGTCCGCCTGGCCGAGGTCATCGCCCTGGCCCGGTTGACCCTGGCCCTGCTGGCCTTGTTGGCCCGGATCTTGGCCTTTGTTCTGGCCCATCCCGCGCTTCTTCATCTCATCGAGAAGCTTCTTGAGCTGCTCGCGGAGGGCCTGCTGGTTCTCCCGCAGATCGTTGAAGGCGTTCGGATCGCCCTGTTGCCCCTGCTGGCCTTGTTGCCCCTGTTGGCCGCGTTGTCCGCGCTGGCCTTGCTGACCACGCTGGCCGCGCTGCTCCTGGCCCTGACGGAATGTCTTGTCGCGCAACTGCTGCTGCTTGCGGATCATGTCGCCGAGCTCGTCGAGCATCGACATCATCTCGTCGTCGCCGTCCTGACCCATCTGGCCCGGACGCGCCATCTGCAGGTTTTCCATCATCGACTGCAGCTCGTCGAGCAACTGCCGCGCGGCGTCCTTGGCGCCGGAGCGGGCGAGCTGCTCCATGCGGTCAAGCATGTTCTGCAGATCGCGCGAGCGCAGCTGGCGCGTATTGGGATCGAGCGGCCGCGCCATTTGCGGGTTCTTGCGCATCTGCTCGGCAAGCGCCTGCATGAACTGGTTCATCGCAGTGCGCAGCTCGTCCATCAGCTTCTTGAGCTCTTCGTCGGACGCGCCGCGCTCCAACGCCTGGCGCAGCGCCTCCTCGGCATTGCGCAACCGCGCCGCCGCGTCGGAGACGTTGCCCTCCTCCAGCACGTTGGCGAACGCCCACATTTGCTGCACGACGTCGCGCAGTGCGTCGTCGTCCCTGGCTTGCGCCAGCGCCCAGAACAGCGACCGCAGGCCGAGATAGGTGCCGAGCTCGGGCGTGAATTTGTCAGGCGCGATGGCAAGCGCATCGAGCGCGATCAGCACCTTGTCGCGTGACTCGGCGTCGAGCGCGAGCTCGCGCCGCTGCTCGATGATGACGCGCGCCAGCGGTTTCGTGAACGGATGTTCCGGCAGGCGGAACTCATGCGGCGTGCTGGTGCCTTCGTTGTTGGCCTCATCGCGGGCGACGAGCGTCATCGACACTTCGGCGCCGGCCCAGGGATGATCGCTCAGATCCTTGATGGTCTGACCGGCCCCGTTCTTGACGCGCGCCTGGGGAAGGCTCAACGGCATTTCAGGCGGGCCATAAAGCGGACGCTTGCCGTCGGCCTCGCCAGTTTTGGCGCCCTTGAGGGCGAAGATCGCCTTGGCTTCGACGACGCCGTAGTCGTCTTCCATCTTGTAATTGAGTTTCAGCGCGCCGCGGGCCTCGGCTTCGGGATCCTTGGCGAGCGCGATGACCGGCGGCTTGTCGGGAATCGAGTTGAACGCGTAGGTGAGTTCGTCGGGTAGGCCATGCACCACGGCCGTGCCGCGATCGGTGACGATGAAGCGGCGCTCCTCGGTGCCCGCGGGCGCCTGCTGATGCTGGTCGCTTCCGATCTCGGTGACGCCGCCCGTGGTCGCAACGTCAAACTCGACCTTGCCGCTGGAGCGCACGACGAGGATGCTGCCGGCAGGCACCGACACGGCCGCGACTGAAGTCTGGGCGCGCTCGCCCGGACGCATGCCCGGCAGGATCACCGGCGGCTTCTGCGTATAGTTCGGCGGCGACACCCAGGCATCGAGACGGAAATTCGCCGGCACGACGACGCCCTGCCAGTCGAACGCCGCAGTAATGCGGCGTATGCGTTCGCTGCCCGCCGCTATGAAGGTCGCAACCGCGAGGATCAGCACCAGCGCGCGGAACGCCATGGGATCGCGGAGATCGAGACGCGGCACCGGCCGCCCCGCCTTGAGGCGCTTAGCGGCGAGCAAGGCGCGCTCGACATGGGCGCGCCAGAGCGCCGTCGCCCACGGATCGGATTCCGGCGTCGCCAGGGTGTCGCCGATCGTGGTGGCGGGACGATGCGCGAGCCCGGCATTCCGGTCGAGGCGGCGCAGGCCGTCGTTGCGCGTCGGGAAGCGGACAGTCAGCAGCGGCACGGTCGCGGCCGCGGTCAGCACCAGGAAAGCAAACAGGACGATGGCACGGGCGAGTGGCGGCAGCCAGAGCCACAGCCCAAGCCACGACACCACCAGGAACAGGCCGATCGCGGTTGCAATCGTCGCAAGCGGCGGCCACAGCCGTTCCCAGAGGGTGATCCATCGCGCCCGGGTCAGCGCGCGTTCAAGCATCTCGCCGGCCTGTCGCGGGCGGGAGGCGTCAGAAACGTCACCGTTATCGGTCAAACGATTCTCCTGAAAGGGACAAAGCCATCTTCACATAAATACATAAGAACACAAACGGTTTGACGTGAGTGCGCGGCCAAAATGGGGCTTTGGTTGGGTAACAGTGCGCCGCCGGTCGCAAAGGCCCGTGAGATCAGTCATTTAGTCACAGCCAGTCCGGCATGCGATCGCTGCTGATGAGGTCCGCAACTTCGATTCGCGGCCGCACGATCGCAACGCGATCCCCGTTCACCAATACTTCAGGAACAAGGGGGCGAGTATTGTAGGTTCCGGCCTGCACCGCTCCATAGGCGCCGGCCGTCATGATGGCGAGGAGGTCGCTCGGCGCCACGGCCGCCATCTCCCGGTCGAGCGCAAGATAATCGCCGGTTTCGCAGACCGGCCCGACCACGTCGGCGAGCATGCGACCCATTCCCGGTGCGGCCTCCCGAACCGGAATGATGTCGTGGTAGGCCTCATACAAGGTGGGCCGCACAAGATCGTTCATGGCCGCGTCGACGATGACGAAGGTCTTGGACTCGCCGCGTTTCACGTAAATGACCCTGGTCACCAGGATGCCGGCATTGCCGACGATGAGGCGTCCGGGCTCGAGGACCAGCCGGCAATCAAGCGCCCGCATCGCGCGCTTGACGACCTGGGCATAGGCATCCGGATGCGGCGGCGGCTCGTTGTCGACCTCATAGGGAATGCCGAGGCCGCCGCCGACATCGATGTGGTCGATCATATGCCCATCGGCCCGCAGCGTCGCGACGAATTCCGACAGCAACGCGAACGCGTTTTCGAACGGTGAGAGATCGGTGATCTGGCTGCCGATGTGCATGTCGACGCCGGTCACCCGCACACCCGGCAGCTTGGCGGCGTGGGCATAGACGTCGCGGGCGCGGCTGATCGGGATGCCGAACTTGTTCTCGGCCTTGCCGGTCGCGATCTTGGCGTGGGTCTTGGCATCGACGTCCGGGTTGACGCGCACCGAGATCGACGCCTTGCGTCCCTTGCTCGCCGCGATCGCGGAAAGGAGGTCCAACTCGGGCTCGGATTCGACGTTGATACAGAGAATTCCGGCATCGACCGCCGCAGCAAGTTCGTTTGCGGTCTTGCCGATCCCAGAAAACACGATCTTCTCCGGCGGAATGCCGGCGGCATGCGCACGGGCCAGTTCGCCGCCCGACACGACGTCGGCGCCGGCGCCGAGTTTGGCGAGCGTCTTGATGACGGCCTGATTGGAATTCGCCTTCATGGCGTAGCAGACGAGCGCCCGCACGTCGGCGAAGGTGCCGGCGAAGACCTGATAGTGCCGCGTCAGCGTCGCGGTCGAATAACAATAGAACGGCGTGCCGATCTCGGCCGCGAGACGGTCGAGGGCGATCTCCTCGGCATGGAGCAGGCCGCTGCGATAGGTGAAATGGTGCATGATTTCGCGCGTTCGAACGATTGAGCGGCCTACTTGATCTTCACGTATTTACGCAAATTGTGCGCGCCGACGTCTGCCGCGTAGATATTGCCGGCGTCATCGGCCGCAATGCCGGAGGCGGACGTTCCCAACTCGACCTTGTCGAGGTCGGCCGGATCGGGAATGAAGGCGGTGAGCGTGCCGTCTTTGGCGCTTCCGATCACGATTCCGCGCAACTCGCCCTTCTTGGCCGCCGGATCGCGGAAGGAGGCGCCGACGTAGATCGTGTCGTCCTTGCCGACGAAGACCGAGCTTGGCTGGCCGAACTGATGCCACGCGGCAATGAAATTGCCGTCCTGGTCGAACACCTGGATGCGGTTGTTGCGCCGATCGGCGACATAAACGCGCTCGAGCGAGCCGCCGATGAAAATGTCGTGCGGCTCGTCGAACTCGCCGGGCGCCGATCCCTTGCGTCCCCACGATTTGATGAAGCGGCCGTCCTTGGCGAATTTGACGATGCGTCCGGTGGCGAACTTGTTGGGCTGATGGCCGTCCGACACGAAGATGTCGCCGTTCGGGGCAATGGCGACGCCGGTCGGCCGATCGAACGTGTCCGGACCGTTTCCGGCAACGCCCTCCTTGCCGAGCATCATCAGCACCTTGCCGTCCGGGCTCAGCTTGAGGACTTCTTCGCCCATGAGCACGCCGTCCGCATTCTTTGCCGACATGCCGAGGACGGTCGCTTCGTCGTTGACGTCGCTCGTCCATAGATTGCCGTCGCCGTCGATGGTGAAGCCGTGGGGATAGGCGAACAGTCCCGCGCCAAAGCTTTTGAGCAGCTTGCCGGACGGATCGAACTCCAGGATCGGCGGGTTTGCGGCGCCGCGATTGATACAGGTCGCGTGACCGGGCGGCACTGTGTTGAAGCAGCGGTGGAAGGCCCAGATGTTGCCGTCGCGGGTGACGTGCACCCGGATCACCTCGCCCCAGCGTCCGCCGCCCATCCCCTGGGGCAGCGTCGGCCAGCCCTCGACGAGACGATAGGGGTTCGGCAACTCGGTCGGCTTGGGGAATTGCTGCGCGAGCGCCGGCGTTGCCGACACGGCAGCCACGACGGCGCCGGCGAGGAGCGCAAGTCTCGCGCGATCCGAAATCGACATCCATCGCTCCCGCATAAATCTCGCCGACCGAGGCTGCCGGTTTCTACGCCCCGGATGGAAGCGATCGCAAGCCATTCGCGACGCATCGTTCATCCGACCGTCGCGCCACAGTGCCTGCGGTCGCGCCCGCGCGGGCGACGGGATATAACTCCGCCATCGTAAATCGCCGCGGGAGCGCGCCTCATGTTTCGTTCGATTTCATCGCGTTCAATCTTGATGGCGTCATCGATGATCGTCGTCGGCGCCGCGCTTATGATCGGCGTCCCTTCCGGAGCACGCGAGAGCGATCTCGATCGCGTCCTGCAGGTCATCGCCGGCAAGAAGTTCGTCGACCTCACCCACAGTTTCGGACCGGACACGCCGGTGTGGTCCGGTTTCGGACAGGCCAAGATGACGCGGGCCGCCGACCCCAAGACCCATGAGCCCTACACCATCGCGAAGGATGGCTTCCGCACCACCTTCTACGAGATGGTCGGCCAATACGGCACCCATGTCGATCCGCCGGCGCACTTCGCCGAGAACGGCATCACCATGGACAAGATCCCGCTCAAGCAGATGATCCTGCCGCTCGTCGTGCTCGACGATACGCCTTACCTCGCCAAGGAGCCGAACCACGCCTTCTCGGTCGCCGATCTCATGGCGTGGGAGAAGACGCATGGACGCGTGCCCAAGGGCGCATTCGCGGCGCTGCGCACGGACATGTCCAAGGACTGGGACACGAACCCGGAGCGCTTCAAGCGCAGCGAATTCCCGGCATGGTCGCTCGCGACCGTCAAATTCCTGATCGAGCAGCGCGGCGTCACCGCGATCGGCCATGAATCGATGGACACCGACACGACCGACAAGATGGAGTCGGAGACCTACGTCCTCCAGCAGGGTCATTTCCAGATCGAGGTCATGGCCAATCTCGATCAGGTGCCGGCGACAGGCGCGATCATCGTGGTGACATGGCCGAAGGTCAAAGACGGGCTCGGATTCCCGGCGCGCGCGTTTGCCATCGTGCCGTAGTATTTTTGGAGCCGTCGCCGGGCAATTGCGGGCGGGACGCCCGCGGTCCGTCATCCGCCGGGTTTGCCCCACGGACCGGGGGCGCCGCCGGGCGGCGGCCCGGCCGGCGCGCCGAGATCGATCGGAGGCCTGTCGGGCAGGAACGGGCGCTGCGGCGCTGACGGCGCTGGTTCGGCGGGAGCCGGCCCCCACGGGCCTTCGCCGGGCGGCGGCTGATCGGCGCTGCCGCCCCACGGACCCTGTCCTGAACCCGGCTCGCCGGGTTGCGTGTCCGGCAGTGCCTCGGTCTGCTGACCGTCGTCCGGCCCGGGCAGTGCCAGCGGGCCCGGGTCGTGTCCGCCCATGAGATCGACCAGCTTCTTGATGCGCGCTTCGATCGGCGGATGAGTGGAGAAGAGGTCCGTCCACTCTTCGCGCGGATTGTCGACGCACATCTCCATCACCGCGGACGTCGCCCCCTGCAATTCGCCGCGACCTTCGATCTTGCGCAGCGCCATGATCATCGCGTCGGGATTCTTGGTGAGCTCGACCGAGCCGGCATCGGCCAGATATTCGCGCGAGCGCGACAGCGCGAAGCGGATCAGCAGCGACACGAGCCACGCAATCGCGACCAGCCCGATGGCGATGACGATGGCGATGACGTTGCCGCCCCGGCCGCGGTCGCTGTCGCCGTCTCCCGAACGTCGGCCGCGAAAGCCGCTGTAGAACCACAGCCGGAAGAACATCTCGGCAAAGAACGCGATGCCGCCGGCGATGACCAGCGCGATCACCAGCAGGCGCACGTCGCCGTTGCGAATGTGGGTCAGCTCGTGGCCGAGCACGGCCTCGAGCTCGGCATCGTCGAGCTGCTCCAACAGCGCCGTGGTCACCGTCACGGAATACTGTTTTTCGTTCATGCCGGTCGCGAAGGCATTGAGCGCGTCGCTCTCCATCACCTTGAGCTTGGGCATGGTGATGCCGCGTGAAATGCAGAGGTTCTCGAGGAGATTGTAGAGGCGCGGCTCCTCGGTGCGGCTCACCTCGCGACCGCCGGTCAGGCCGTCGATCATCGACTGATGGAAGTAATAGGCGATCGCGATCCACGCGATCGTGCCGATGGTCGCGAACGGAAAGGCGCGGAGCAGGTCGTACCAGGCCTTGCGCGTGAGATACTGCAGCGAGGCATCGTAGCTCATGGCCTCGGCGACGAGCGCGCCCGCATAGACCATGACATAGACAAGCAGAAACAGGCCGATGAGCAACAGAACCGAACGACGCTTGTTCGATTCGATGTGGCTGTAGAGCCCATAGGCCGCCATGGTTCAAATCCGCTTTATGTATTCGGGCGCGCGCTTGGCGAACGCGAAATCAAACGGAAGTCGCAGCCCGAGCGTCCCGGGTTCATCGGCGCTTCGCTGCGGCGCCCCTGGAATGTCCGCCTAGAACTTCACCTGCGGCACTTCCTGGACCGTCTTGCGCTCCTCGCCCAGATCGAAGAACTGCCGCGGCGTGAATCCCAGCATGCCGGCAAACAGCGCTGCCGGAAATTGCTGGATGCGCGCATTGAACTCGCTCACCGCATTGTTGAAGAACCGGCGCGCGGCCGCGAGCTTGTTCTCGATGTCGCTCAGCTGGGCCTGCAACTGCTGGAAATTCGCGTTGGCCTTGAGGTCGGGATAGGCTTCCGACAATGCAATGAGCCGGCCGAGCACGCCGGACAGCTGGGTCTCGGCGGCGGCCTGCGCCTGCGGACCTTGGGACTGCGCGGCGATCGCCATGTTGCGCGCCTGCGTCACCGCTTCGAGCGTGCCGCGCTCATGCGTGGCGTAGCCCTTCACGGTTTCCACCAGGTTCGGAATGAGGTCGTGGCGTTGGCGAAGCTGGACGTCGATGTCGGCAAACGCCTGGCTCACCCGCTGCCCCATGGAGACGAGGCTGTTGTAGACGCTGATGACCCACAGCACGACAACGACGATCACGCCGAGGACGATCCAGCCGGTAGTGGACATGATGTGCTCCCTGATGGCGGTACGATTTGAAGCTGGGCGCCGCTTCGCAGCGTTTCCGCGCCGGATCATAGTCGGGCTCGGGTGAGAAATCGCGTGCTTTTTGTCGCGCGGCGGGCGCGAAGATGTAATTTTGGACACACCCCGCAACTTTATCGTCAGCCTCCCAGTCTGTTCTTGATTTCTCGGCGACGCGGTTCGACAATTTCCGGCCGCGATAGAGTGAAGTGCATAGACCGGACGGAAGAGGTTGCGGGCGAGTATGGCGGCGGGCGTCGCATGAAGATCAAACACGTTGCGGGTCTCGCCGTAGCAGTGCCGGTGGTAGTTGCGATGATCGGCCAGGCCGCGGCGGCGGCCGATTCAAAATCGACGACGGCGTACAATTGCCGAGCGCCAGATGCACCTTACAAGAATTACAATTGCCTCGACGCCTATCTCGGCGACGATTTCTTCACGCGCCTGGTGAACTACTATCGGCTGGAGTGGGGCCACGATGCCGGCCCCGACCGATCCGAAGGCACCGCCCTCGCATCGGGACGGTTGGCCGACGACGCCGCAGTCGAGGCCGCCCTATCCCTTCACCGAATGGCCCTATGGTGGCGCGACATCGATCGGCGTGAGCCGACCCAATTCGGTCGACAGTCCATTGATGGTGGCGCTCGCCAACACCGCCCTCGGCAAGGCGATGAGCGACGCGCACATCCAGGTCTATGGCTGGATCAATCCGGGCGCGAACCTCAGCACCAGCACGGTTCAGCCGGGCGGCAATTTCCGGCGGCGTACATGTACACGCCGAACACGGCGACGCTCGATCAGGCCGTCGTGTAATGGAGCGGTGTCCGACACGGTGCAGACCGAACTCCATATCGATTGGGGTTTTCGCGTCTCCGGCATCTACGGCGAGAACTATCGGTATACGACCGCCTATGGCATCGCCAGCTATCAGTTGTTCGGCCACAACCTCGTCAACGGCTACGATTTTCCGATGATCTATGGCGAACTGTACTTGCCGCAGTTCGCGCAAGGTCTGGTGCTGAGGGCGGGCCGCTTCATCGCCATTCACCCTCGCCAACGGCTTCAATTTCAATGCGCCGTTCTTCGCCCAGTGCAATCCTTCGCAAGTGACCTGCACGGCGCAGTCATATGCCGCGCTGTTCTATCTGAATTACAAATTCTCGCCCCTGGATAACATCTCGCTGCGCGGCGAGTTCTACGACGACATGGAAGGCCAGCGCACCGGCACCAAGACGCGCTGTCTTAATTGGGCGCTCGGCTGGCAGCACTGGCTCTCGCCTCAGGTCGAACTCCGGCCGGAGATCGCCTACTACCATTCGCTCGACGCCAATGCGTTCAACGGCAACATGCAGGACCGGCGTCCGCGGGCGGCGGGATCATTCCACCGAACAAGAACTTCGAATGGATCGCCGCCATGGATTTGATCTGGCACGTCTAGCGCGGGCTGCATGCTTGGCGCTGGCTGCATCTCGCATGGGTTCCCAAGCACCGCGCATCGGGATAGCCTTTCTGAGTCGAACTCGCGGGTAGGATTTGCACCCTCGGGCAAGCGAGCGCGCCATGGCACGCAGGAGCTGGGCGATGAAAACTCGAATAACCCGGCGCCGGGCGTTGGCGACTGCTTCCGCGTTCGCGTTGGCGCCGCTCGGCGCGAAAGCGGCCGAACGCGAAACGGTCGGGATGCAGCTCATTCTGGCGACCGACGTGTCCGGCAGCGTCAACCCCTCACGCTACAAGACCCAGCAGGACGGCTATGTCGAAGCGCTCGGCGATCCGCGCGTGCTTGGCGTCATTCATGAACTCGACCCGCCGGTCCTCGCCATCACCTTCATTGCATGGTCGCGCGACCAGGAGATCATGGTCCCCTGGACGCGGGTCGAAGACGCCAAATCGATGGACGGGTTTCGCGACCGCTTGAAGGGCGCGCAACGTCCGCCGATCGGCATCAATACCTACATCAGCAGGGCGCTGTTGTTCTGCGACCGGCAATTCGACCGCGAGTTCACCGGCGGGCGCAAGGTCATCGACGTGTCGGGCGACGGCGATGACAATCAGGGCATCGCCGGCCTTCGCGATGCGCGCGACGCGCTGGTGGCGAAAGGCGTGATCATCAACGGCCTTCCGATCATCGTAAAACCGCCCGAATACATTTTCCCGCCGCAACCTCCCGAGGGCCTCGATGTCTACTACCGTCGGCACGTCGTCGGCGGCCAGGGCCACGTCCTCATCGAATCGGTCGGCTTCGATAACTTCAAGCAGGCGATCCTGCAGAAACTCCTGCTCGAGATCGGATGAAGGTTTTTCAGGATCGGAATTTTGTTCCTTGGTCGCCCGCCCGCCGAGCCGCGGAGGTCGCAGGCGGCAATATGGGAGGCGGCCATGTTGAGAGACGACAATGGAGACGGCGGCGGTCGACCCGGCGCGCCGCGCAATGTCCTCGGTGACAAGCTTGACGTCTGCTCGATCAATCCGATGACCGGGTTCTTCAGAGACGGCTGCTGCGACACGAGCCGAGAGGATGTCGGCAGTCACACCGTCTGCGTCGTCATGACCGCGGCCTTTCTCGAATTTTCAAAATCGCGTGGGAATGATCTTTCGACGCCGATGCCGGAATACGGCTTTCCCGGTCTCAAGCCCGGCGACCGTTGGTGCCTCTGCGCACCGCGATGGCAGGAGGCACTTGAAGCGGGCCAGGCGCCCCGCGTGGTGCTGCGCGCCACTCACGAAGGCGCCCTCGACCACTGCTCGTTCGCCGATCTCAAGCGATTCGCGCTGGACCTCGCCTGAGCGGAGGCGGAACTTCATTCGCGGCTGCTGCAGCGATCGAGTCTCGCAACCGCGATGCCGGCCCGGGGGCAAACGCAGATCAAGCAGTCCTTTCGATGCTAACGAAGATTAGGGTGCTCCTGGACGGGCAGAAGAATGGAAGTGACTAATGCGCCATCCTTCATTTCCTTTTGTAAGCAATAGGGTGAAGCGCGCTGGCAGTCCGATCGTTTTTCCATCTCGGGTGCTTAAAAACTGATCCATCCCGGCAAACAGAACTGCGGTGTCGGAAACAACGATCGTGGCGTATTCGCCGAAGATAACCTTTCGTGGCGTATCGGTTTTGATTGCCTGGAAATACGCTTCTATCTCCCCTGACTTTGTCGCGAGCTTAGGGCTCAAAGTGCCGAGGAAGATTGCATCTGGCGCGAACAGTTTTACAACTCCCTGCACGTCCGATGAGTCGAACGCGATTTTAAACTGTTCCAAAACCAAGGAGGCCTCTTCTTTTGGGCCGGCAAATCCTGCCATCGGCCCCGCAACGAGCACCACGAACGCAAAAAAGAGCTTCCTCATCTTCGTTGTTCTCCAAAAGAGCCGCGTGGAGGATCGAATTTGGCCTTTTGCTTTCGAAAAGAAAAAGAGAAGAGCAAATCCCTCTTTCCTAGCCCGAGGCTGCCGACCAGATAGTGGAGTTCTCGTTCGTCCTTTGGTGTGAAGCTGTCGCGCAACGCTCACCGCGTTCAGAAGTCGGGTTTGTTTGCGATCGGGACCGTCGACTCGGTGCCCGGGGACCAGCGCGGATTTTCGGCACAGACCACTTCGGGAAACAGGTCTTTGTTCGGGATGTAGGTCATGGTCGCGGTCCACGGCGTCGTGAAGGCGCCTTCGTCTTCGATCGTCAGATGCACTTGCAGGAACTTGCCGCGGTGCTTGCTGAAGACATCGCCCGCAAACAACCAATTCTCGTTTTTGTTCCTCTCGATTGCGTCTTTCACGTCGTCGTAGTCTCGGAACCGAAAGCGCTCGACGACATGCAGCTTGTCGGTGTAGGGCGTTCCGAACAGATCGATCATCGCGAACGGCCGATCGGCCTTTACGCCAACGGTATCGATCACCAGCGTGTCACCCTCGTAGTGACCGACGGAATCCCCGAACCAGGACGGTGTCACCGGCTGCGGGTGAGGCTCGTTGAGCCGCACGCGGCGCACTTCGTGGTCGCCGTGGTAGAACAATATGATCTCGTTCGGGCGCTGAATGAGCTGCACCAAAAATTCCTTGAAAATGAACGGCACTGGCTCGGGCCAACATTGGTTGGCCGGATTCGGAAAAGTGACTCCGGAGAGCGACATTTTTCCGAGCTTCTTCACCACCTCCGCCGCCCACGGCTGCAAGATCGGATTGGTGTAGTCGCCGACCAGTTGATCGTAATCGCTGACGCCTTCCGCGGTCGGGGGAACGGCTTGCGAGCCACCGGCGGTGCCCGGCCGCTGCGGCCAGCGTGACCGGTTCGTCACCGGCCCGGGCCCCGATGCCGGCGGCTCATACCAGGGAAAGGCCGGGTGAAACCAAACGCCGGAAAAGTTTGGGATCGCCGCGGCGTGTGCACCGTCCTTGGCCGCCGGTCCGGCAGGTTCGCCGAAAGCGGGCACTACCAATGCCGCGAGCAACGCGGATGTCATCAGAGTCGATGCGGTCTTCATGAAGGGCCCCTCCTCTTTTGAAGAGTGCGCCGCCGCTGCCGGTCCGCCGTACGAAATGAGCCGCCGATGTCGACAATTGCCCGCTTGTCCCGGCGGCACGGCTGCGCCGACGTGACAAGCGGGGACACCGCGGATTGGCCCGACCTCACGGATGCTGACAACATCCGCGCGACAACCATCTCTTCGTCGTGAAGCCTGCGCCCGCCGGGGGCCCCAACGCCGCCTTTAAATTCACAGGACCTCGGCACGTCCCGCTGGCGGCTCGCAACGCCAAGCTACACCAACGCTCGGTGCGAAGGAAGATATCGCGACGCCCGCATGATGCGCGTTCGGCATATTCGCATTTCAGCGTGGATAATTCCTCTGAACCCGGCGTTGGAAAAGCTGAAGGCATCGGCCGACGCACGCTGCGATCGAGGCGGCGGCATCGCCCGCGGACCTCCGGCCCATATTCGCAGAAGCTATAGCCACATCGAAAAATAGAACTAACTGGCTATATCCCCAATCCAACATGATTTGCCGGGGTTGCGGTCGCGCGTCGCTCCGCCAGCGCATGTCCGAACCGCGCGGCCTGGTCGTTTCGGGTCGCCGCGATGTCGCGTGCGAGGAGCGGTGCCTTCGCGCGGCGCGCAGCGGGTGGGAGCAGATCATGGTGTCAGATCGAACAATGGCGTTTGCCGCCTATAGCGGCACTCAATCAGCATTGCGCCGTCGGCGGCTGGTTCTAGGCAAAGTGGCGGCGCGGGTTTTCTTTTCGGCGGCGCTGCTGACCGGATGGCACGCGACGGTGCACGCGGCGGGCGGTGACATGCCGACCAAAGAACCGGCCCTGACGGCGGCTACGGCATCCCCGCCGGCGACGCCGGCCGCGTGCCGGGGTCTTCAGGACTTCTTCCTGACAGACTGTCTGCTGGCCTGGTATGGGGTCCGCTTCTACGGCACCATCGATGTGGGCTACGGCTATCAGACCCACGGGGCACCGTTCAGTCCGTACTTCGTCACCGGCGCTTCCTATTTCCTTCAGAAGATGAATAGGAGCCCGATGTGGAGCATCGCGCCCAATGGCATGGGTCAGTCGAACGTCGGCGTGCAGATCAAGGAGCCGATCGGTTCGGGTCTTTCGTTCGTCGCCCAGCTCGAAGCGGGGTTTGATCCGTATTCGCTCCGCTTCGCCAATTCGACACAGTCGGTGTTCGAGAATGCCGGCATCCCGGTCAATCAACAGAAAAGCAACGGCGATGCCAGCCGGGCGGGGCAATTCTACAATTCGGTCGGGTTCGTCGGCATCAGCTCCGACGTCTACGGCACCTTGACGGTCTTCCGGCAAAATTCGCTGACGACCGACGGCGTACTTGCCTACGATCCGATGGGCGGCGCATACGCCTTCTCGCCGATCGGGTTCTCCGGAACGGTCGCCGGCGGCGGGGACACTGAAAATTCCAGATACAGCACCGCGGTGAAATACCGTGTCACGGTCGGCGGCGTGCGGGCGGCCGCGCTCTGGCAGTTCGGCGGCTACGACCTGAACAACGGCTCGAACGGCGCCTGGGGCGCTCAGGTTGGCGCCGATCTCCATCCCGGCCGCGGCACGCTCGCGTTCGATGCCATCGTCGGCCACAACAAAGACGCCGTGAATCTCACCCTCAATGGAGCCCCGACGAATACGGCGGGCTATCCGATAGGGTCGATGCTGCCGCAGACAGTCACCGCCACGCTATCGGACAACACCAACGTCATGGTGCTCGCGAAGTACACGCTCGACCGGTTGCGGCTCTATGGCGGATACGAGTGGATGCAGTTCGCGCCGCCCAGCGATCCGTTCACCGTCCCGGGCAGCGGTTTCACGGCGGTCAATGGAGACTTCGTCTGCCTCGGTTGCGCCACCGCCACTGCCGGTACCAATATCGTCAGCACGGCTTACAGCGCGAGCGCCGGCTTCAAGGACAAGATCCTGCAGGTCGTCTGGGCGGGAGCGCGATACGACATTACCGACGCGGTCTATGTCGTCGGCGCTTACTATCATTACGATCAGAACAACTTCGCGGCGAGCGCCGCGAACATCGCTGCTTGCGACATCGCCGCAACCAATAAGAGCTTCTGTGCCGGCACCATGAACGCGGTGTCCGGCGTCGTCGACTGGAGGTTTGCGCCCAAGTGGGACACCTACATCGGCACCTTCTATTCCTCGTTCAACGGCGGGCTCGCCAACGGCTATCTCGCTCGCAACAACCTTGCCACCACCGGCGGGGTACGTTTCCGCTTTTGATGCGGGCTCGAATCACGGACGAAGGTCAGCCACCTCAGCTTGCAAGCGGCTGGACGTCAGGAAGGCAGCGGACGGACGCATCCGTCCATCGCGGCACCCACTTACGGACGTTGTTCGAAGCTCGCCCAGAACGTGGTGCTCGCAATCGGCTTGCTGGTCCGGTCGAGCATTGGGCGATCGCTTTCGATGAGAGCGAACTCACTGCTCAACATCGTCTTGATGTCGATGCCGTCATTGAACCAGCCGCGTTCGACTGTCGGAACGGCGCGCAAGTCATTGTTGAGGATGAAGAGGCGGCCCTGCGGCTTGATCACGCGACGCAGACGCGTCACGTCCTCCGCCGGATCGGCGCAATGCTGCAGCACCCAGACGGAGATTGCTGCATCGCTGCGGAAACCGCGGTCGATCAGTGCATCGAGCATGGTCGGCGCGCAGCAGGAGAACCGATCGGACTGCACGTAGATCACGGCCAAGGCCCGCATCGATGGGCTGATATCGACACCGATCACGCGACAGCCATGTCGCGCGATCAGCTCCTTCGCGAGGCGGCCGATGCCGCAGCCATAGTCGATGAGAATCGTGTCGGCGGTAATGTCGATCGACTTGGCGATGAGATCGGCGACGTAAGGCGTTTCGATCCGCCAACGGTTCTCGGTCGATGTTCCCTCCGGCGTCAGAATGATCCGCATCGCCGAAGGGATATCGTTCACATAGAAAACGCGCGGATCGTAGGTCGCTTCCATCGATCTTGACCGTCGAAGCTGGAGTTTGATGCGTTCCCCCGGCGTCGTCCTGTTCGGTTTCCTTACCCTCCGGGTGGACCAGGCGCCCATAATGTCCAACCGCAGAAAATGCGTGTCTTACGATTTGTCGAGCCGACGAGCGCGTTGACGCGGGAACGGCTCGGATGGCGCCCGACACAGCGCGGGCTCATTTCCGATCTCGATCGACCGAACTATTTCGAGATCATCCACCGATGAGCGCGACCACTATCGCGCTGTCGAACCATCCGATATAGGGGGTGGCTTCGATGGTCGGGCACGTGGGCGGAGAATGTAATGCGTTGCTGGATGACGGTCTTGGTGCTTGCGCTGGCATTGAACGCGTCAGCCGCGCGCGCCCAAGAGGTCGTAAGCGCCCACGCCATGCTCCCGCACTGCATGGCGGCTTTGAAGTCCGATACGCAAAGCTCCATGGGCGGCCGCTGCCTCGGAATTATTGCGACTCTCTCGTTCGTGAGCCGCGTGCTTCCGGACAATCTCAAGTTCTGTCATCCGAATACGGCGACCCCCGAACAGATTGTGCAGGCGATCGGCAGCTTCATGGATGCAACTCCGGACTCGGTCGGCCAGGATTTCCGATTGATCGCGCTCGCGGCCATGCGCAACAAGTGGCCGTGCCAGGACTAGACATTCATCGCCGTCGATTCCGCTTAAACAGGTGCAGACGGCGCCCGTTTGCAGCCTGCTGACCAGGAAGACGCCTCGCTAACCAAGACGACACTGAAGCGCCGGGTTCGAGGCCGCCAGCCGAAATGCCTTGAAAGCAACACATCTAGGCGCCATATGTATTGCTGCGGTGAGCCGCGTGTACGGATTCCGGTTGATCGGTTTCTGGCTTGCCCTGTTCGATCTTAACTGACAGCCCAATCACGCGGGGGTGTCTCGCACCCATCCCGCGACCGCGGCACCGAAGGCTATGGCCGCCGCGCTGCCAGTTCGCACAATAGAAAGCTTGCACTTGAGTTCTTTTCACGATTTCGGGCTCGCCGAGCCCATCACGCGCGCGCTTGCTGAAGAGCAATACGTCACCCCGACTGCCATCCAGACCCAGACGATTCCGATCGCGCTGTCCCGCCGCGACATCATCGGCATTGCCCAAACCGGCACCGGCAAGACGGCGGCGTTCGCGCTCCCGATCCTGCATCACCTTTTCACTCACAGGCGCCGGCCGGAACGCAAGAGCTGCCGCGTCCTGGTGCTCAGCCCAACGCGTGAGTTGTCCGGCCAGATCCTCGATAGCTTCAGGGCGTACGGCCGCCATGTCGGTGTCAGCGCGGCGCTCGCCATTGGCGGCGTATCCATGGGCACGCAGGTACGTTCCCTGCTCAATGGCGTCGACGTGCTGGTCGCGACGCCCGGACGCCTGCTCGATCTCGTCGCGAGCAATGCGCTGCGGCTCGGCGACGTGGAGCATCTGGTGCTGGATGAAGCCGACCGGATGCTCGACATGGGCTTCATCCACGACATTCGCAAGATCGTCGCAAAGCTTCCCGCGCGCCGGCAGACGATGTTCTTCTCGGCGACGATGCCGGGCGCCATCGCCGAACTCGCCGGCCAGATGCTGCGTGACCCCGAGAAGGTAGCCGTGACGCCCGTGTCATCCACCGGCGATCGTGTCGAACAGCGAGTGATTCGCGTTGATCGTGGCGCCAAGCCGGCCGTGCTTGCCAAAGTCTTGCAGCACGAACAGGTCGAACGCGCCCTGGTCTTCACCCGCACCAAGCATGGCGCCGACAAGGTCGTGCGCGGCCTTGCGAAAGCGGGAATTGCCGCGTCGGCCATCCACGGCAACAAGTCGCAGAATCAGCGCGTGCGCACGCTCATGGCGTTTCGCAGCGGAGACGTTCGCACGCTCGTCGCGACCGACATCGCTGCCCGCGGAATCGATGTCGACGGCATCAGCCATGTCGTGAACTTCGATCTGCCGAACGTGCCGGAGACTTATGTCCATCGCATCGGCCGCACCGCGCGCGCCGGCGCAGCCGGCACGGCGATCTCGCTCTGTGACGCCGAGGAGCTGCCGTTTCTCCGCGATATCGAAAAGCTGATCCGCCGGTCCATTCCCACGACGGACGATCGCTCGACACCGGCGCAGCATCATCGCCCGGCACCGGCGCAGCATCACCGCCCGGCTGCGCAGGAACAGGGACCCGCAAACGAGAACCCGATCGCGAAACGGAGCAGCCAGCCTCGCAGCGGCGCTGGCAAACAACATCACCGCGACGCGCAGGCGGCTCCCGGCAAACAACATCGCCGCGACGCGCAGGCGGCTCCCGGCAAACAACATCACCGCGACGCGCAGGCGGCTCCCGGCAAACAACATCACCGCGACGCGCAGGCGGCTCCCGGCAAACAACATCACCGCGACGCGCAGGCGGCTCCCGGCAAACAACATCACCGCGACGCGCAGGCGGCTCCCGGCAAACAACATCACCGCGACGCGCAGGCGGCTCCCGGCAAACAACATCACCGCAACGCGCAGGCGGCTCCCGGCAATCGGCATCAGCACAAGCAGCCCCGGAATGCTCCTGCCGGCATCGCCGGCCTTGCATTCCTGAAGCGCTCGGCCCATCCGGGCCGCGGCACGGACTCCCGCGGCATGGACCCACTCGGCATGAACCAAGGCGGCATGGGCCAAGGCGGCGCGAAGGGCTGACGCCGGCAACAGCGCGAAGGTTTCGTGACCGAAGCCCTGCCGCATTCGTATTGGCGCGTCGTGCACGGCTGAGACCCGGGCCGCATTCGTGAATTTCTCAAGCGCAGAAAGGATCAAACCCATGCGCATTTACATCTTCAAATCCCAAACCCGGGAGGGACTTCGCGCGTTCGCCGGCGATCCGGCCGGCAGCAAGCTGCCGCAGCAGCATGGTCCCTGGACCGCCATCGGTGTGGTCAGGCCCGAAGCTGACCCTCCTCACAAGTTTTCGCGCGTATCGATCGAACGGGCGATCGACGGCGACGGCTTTCAGCTTTGGCGTCTGAGAGCGAAAGCTGAAGCCTCTGCCGGGTGAGCGCCGGCGCCAGGCCAGCGAGCGTGCCGGATGAGCATACCAGGGAGCGTGTCAGGCGAGCGTGTCGGGCGAGCGTCATGCATTGACCCGAAGCTGGGTCCGGCATACACGTGGTGTGCCAAGTTTTCAGTCTGCCTTGCTAAGCTGTTCCATCGCGAATCGCTCTCAAGTCATCTCTCAAAACTCGGACTTTAGTGCATCGCGTAGCAGATGCGTGTCGGCCAGCTAACAGTACAAGGAGCAATGACGATGCCCAGCGGCACCGTGAAGTGGTTTAACCCAACCAAGGGATATGGCTTTATCCAACCGCAAGGGGGCGGCAAGGACGTCTTCGTCCACATTTCCGCGGTTGAGAGAGCCGGATTGAGCACCCTCAATGAGGGACAGACGGTTCAATACGAAATCGTCAGCAATCGCGGCAAGGAATCTGCTGAGAACCTTAAAGTCGGATGACGATTTGATCCGGCGGGCCGCGCCTGTGCGCGCGGCCTGAGCGGGATTGGGGTGGACCCTCCCTCTCTTTATCCTGGTGTCGTTAGAGCGAAAGCTCCGGCATCATCCAGCAAATCGTTGGTCTTGGTTCCGAACGGTGCGCTCAGCGCCGTTCGGCATGTTGCCTTGACACGCGGGCGCTCACGCGAAAGTGAAGCCTCTGGCATCGCACCTGACCTGCGGCAATCCCTTCTGCACAAATTCGCGTCGCCGATAGTGTCGTCCATTGATGACGTCGAGCCGTGATGCGCGGCGGCGCAACAACGGCGTTTTGACCGACGGGAGGCAGCGCTCCGGCTCTTGATAACCAGCGCGGGTCGCGACAGGATGTCCAGGACGTTTCGTGAAGCCACAGCGCAAATCACGGTGTCGCCGGCGGCTTTCGTCAATTGCTGGGCAGCCACACCGTTGGCTGATGTGACGGAGAACTTCGATGCGTTATCCGGCCTCGATGGGTGCAGTGGCGCTGGCAGCCGGACTGCTGGCGACATCGGTGAACGCCCAGGTGGTCGATTTCAGCAAGTACCCTGACTTCAAAGGTCAATGGGATCGTATCGGTCCACCGAACAATTGGCGCCAGCTCGGCGGCCCGCCTCCGCTGACACCCGAATACCAGAAAGTCTACGATTGGAGTCTCTCCGAGCAGCATGCCGGCAGGCCTGGCAATTGGCCGTCGACCTTCTGCATGCCGGAGGGCATGCCGGCGATGATGAACCTCTATAACCCAATGGAGATCATCATTACCCCGGAGACGACCTACATCCTGATGAGCCACAACAACGATGTGTATCGGCGGATTTATACCGATGGCCGCGATTGGCCGGCGGAAGCCGAGCGCACGCTCGTCGGCTACTCGATCGGCAAGTGGGTCGACGAGACCGGCGACGGCAAGTACTCCGCGCTCGAAGTCGAGACCCGCTTCCTGCGTGGCCCACGCGCCTATGAAGCGTCAGGCATTCCCTTTCACGAGGACAACCAGACCGTCATCAAGGAGCGATTCTATCTCGACAAGGCCGATCGCAACACGATCTATGACGAGATCATCGTCATAGACGGCGCGCTGACGCGTCCCTACAGCAAAATACAGAAGGCTGTGCGCAACAAGAATCCTCATCCGGTGTGGCTCTTGGAGACCTGCCCCGAGGACAACATCTGGGTCAAGATCGGGTATTACGACGAGATGCGCTTCATGCTCGCGCGCCAGATGGCGGCGCCCAATTCGCCGCAATGGTTCAACACCGGCCTCCATT
Source organism: uncultured Alphaproteobacteria bacterium (assembly GCA_963807015.1). Classification (GTDB taxonomy): domain Bacteria; phylum Pseudomonadota; class Alphaproteobacteria; order Rhizobiales; family Xanthobacteraceae; genus JAJPKK01. Next base: position 489,384 of record CAWEAS010000002.1, read on the forward strand.
GGGCCTATGGCGTCGATGGGCCGAGCCAGGGCCATTATTACGTCGACTTCGAAACCGGCAAGCTCGTCAAGTCGAAGTCGGCTTACGAACGTCCCCAGCCGCACGCCTGCTTCATCCAGTCGGTCGCCGACGATCTCGTCAACGAGGGCGGGATCATGGACCTCTGGGTGCGCGAGGCGCGCCTGTTCAAATATGGCTCCGGCACCGGCTCCAATTTCTCGGCTGCTGCGCGGCGAGAACGAGAAGCTCTCGGGCGGCGGCCGCTCGTCCGGCCTGATGTCGTTCCTGAAGATCGGCGACCGCGCGGCCGGCGCGATCAAGTCGGGCGGCACCACGCGCCGCGCGGCGAAGATGGTGGTCGTCGACATCGATCACCCCGACATCGAATCCTTCATCGACTGGAAGGTGAGCGAAGAGCAGAAGGTCGCTTCCCTCGCCGCCGGCTCCAAGTCGTGAAGCGGCACCTCAAAGCGATCGTCAAGGCTTGCGTCAATTGCGAAGGCTCGGGCGACGACTGCTTCACGATCGAGAAGAACCCGGCGCTCAAGCGCGAGGTGAAGGCCGCGCGCAAGCAACGACGTGCCGGACGGCATCATCAAGCGCGTCATCCAATACGCCCGCCAGGGCTATACGACGCTCGAATTCGACAACCTACGACACCGACTGGGAGTCGGAGGCCTATCTCACCGTTTCGGGCCAGAACTCGAACAATTCCGTGCGCCTACCGACGCCTTCCTGCAGGCGGTCGAGAACGACGGCGAGTGGAGTCTCAACCGCCGCCTCGACGGCAAAATCGCGAAGACCATGAAAGCCCGCGACCTTTGGGAGAAGATCGGCTACGCCGCCTGGGCCTCGGCCGATCCCGGCCTGCAATATCACACCACCATCAACGACTGGCACACCTGCCCGGAGTCGGGGCCGATCCGCGCCTCCAACCCGTGCTCGGAGTACATGTTCCTCGACGACACGGCCTGCAATCTCGCGTCCCTCAACCTGCTGCAGTTCCGCGACAACGACGACCAAGGCGTTCGACGTCAAAGGCTACGGGCACGCTATTCGCCTCTGGACGCTGACGCTCGAGATCTCGGTCGCGATGGCGCAGTTCCCCTCGAAGGAGATCGCGCGCCTGTCGTACGACTACCGCACGCTCGGCCTCGGCTACGCCAACGTCGGCGGCATGCTGATGCGTCGGGCATGCCGTACGATAGCGACCACGGCCGCGCCATCTGCGGCGCGCTCACCGCGATTCTGACCGGCCGCGCCTACAAGACCTCGGCCGAGATCGCCGCAGAGCGGCGCCTTCCCCGGCCACAAGGCGAACGCGCGAGGACATGCTGCGCGTGATCCGCAACCACCGGCGCGCCGCCGACGGCGGGCCGCGGGCTACGAGGGGCTCTCGGTCGCGCCGACGCCGCTCGACCAGCCGAGCTCGCCAATGCCGGCCCGGCCTGGGCGGACCTCAGCCAAGCCGCGCGCGCCGCTGGGACGACGCGCTCGCGCTCGGCGAGGCGCACGGCTATCGCAACGCTCAGGTCACGGTCATCGCCCCGACCGGCACGATCGGCCTCGTCATGGATTGCGACACGACCGGCATCGAGCCCGACTTCGCGCTCGTCAAGTTCAAGAAGCTCGCCGGCGGCGGCTACTTCAAGATCATCAACCACTCCGTCCCGAGGCCCTGCGCGCCTCGGCTACGACGCGAAGCAGATCGCGCGACATCGTCGCCTATGCGTCGGCCGCGCGACGCTCGCGCATGCGCCGCACGTCAACCATGCGGCGCTCAAGGCCAAGGGCCTCCGCGAGGCGGCGATCGACAAGGTCGAGGCGGCGCTCCCCGGCGCTTTCGACATCCGCTTCGTCTTCAACAAGTGGACGCTCGGCGCCGAGACGCTGACGCAGGCGCTCAAGATCCCGCCCGAGCGCTACGACGCGCCCGGCTTCGACCTGCTGACCGCGCTCGGCTTCTCGAAGGCCGAGATCGAGGCCGCCAACAGCTTACGTCTGCGGCGCGATGACGCTCGAAGGCGCGCCGTATCTCAAGGAGGAGCATCTCCCGGTGTTCGACTGCGCCAACCCGTGCGGGCGCATCGGCAAGCGCTATCTCTCGGTCGACAGCCACATCCGCATGATGGCGGCGGCCCAGCCGTTCATCACCGGCGCGATCTCGAAGACCATCAACATGCCCAATGACGCGACGGTCGAGGATTGCAAGGACGCCTACATGCTCTCCTGGCGCCTGGCCTCAAGGCGAACGCGCTCTATCGCGACGGCTCGAAACTGTCGCAGCCGCTGAACTCGCAACTGATCGAGAGCGACGAGGAGGAGGACGATGCGGTCGAGACGCTGATCGCGCTCAAGCGCCGCAGCGCGCCGCCGCGGTCGCCGAGAAATCGTCGAGCGCGTGGTCGAGCGGGTCGAGCGCTGACCGCGAGCGCGAGCGGCTGCCCGACCGCCGCAAGGGCTACACCCAGAAGGCGGTCGTCGGCGGGCACAAGGTCTATCTGCGCACCGGCGAATATGAGGACGGGCGCCTCGGCGAGATCTTCATCGACATGCACAAGGAAGGCGCCGCCTTCCGGTCGCTCATGAACAATTTCGCCATCGCGATCTCGCTCGGCCTGCAATATGGCGTGCCGCTCGAGGAATATGTCGAGGCCTTCACCTTCACCCGCTTCGAGCCGGCGGGCTTCGTGCAGGGCAAGACGCGATCAAGAACGCGACATCGATCCTCGACTATATGTTCCGCGAGCTCGCCATCTCCTATCTCGGCCGCAACGACCTCGCCCATATCGCGCCCGAGGAGAGCGGCGCGACCGTGCTTGGCGGCGGCGTCGATCAGGATCGGGCGCCGGGTTCGGCGAAGGGCGCGGCGCGCCACGCCGTCCTCCGTCGTCTCCCGGGGCCTCGTGCGCTCCGAAGGGCGACAAGCTGATGCTGGTGCGGCGGGGCAGGGGACGATGCCCGCCGTTCAGGCGCGGCGGCTCAGGCGCGCAGGGGCTACGTCCAGGGCGCGACCGCGCTCAAGGGCGAGATTGCCGAGCGCGGCTCGCTGCCATGGGCGGCGGCCTCGCCCCCGCGGCCGAAACGGTCGCCGAGAAACGCGCCGAAGCGCGGATGAAAGGCTACGTCGGCAAAGCCTGCCCCGAATGCGGCAATTTCACGATGGTGCGCAACGGCACGTGCCTG
>CAWEAS010000003.1:0-34196 GCA_963807015.1 uncultured Alphaproteobacteria bacterium
CACGCACCCCCTGAAAACATTGACGAGGATTTCACAGCAGCAGGCGCAGCGGCGGTGGGGTGGAAGTTACGCGACTGATCCTGGCAAGAGAGCTCTGCTGATCCAGGGGGCATTTGAGTGCCGCCAAGTGGTAGCTTCGAACGAGAAACGGGTGCTTTTCGCGCGACCCGACCTTATGCCGCCATCCCGAGCGCAAGCGACTTTGCCGGCGAGATTGGCTGATCGCATACCCGTTGTTTTATCGACCGCACGAGCGGTGCTGATTTGAACCCTTTAAGACACTTTTGCGACAACTCAAAAGTCGGAAAGGATCAGCATCGGAGAACACGGCTATGTGTGATCTCGCCTTCGTTAACCTCCTTCGCGAGAAGGTGCGTCATCGGGAAGCCGAAGATCAGCGTTCGGCGGCGTTCGGAAAGTCCTCGCGTGAACGTTTTGTGCCGTGGACGATGCCGCTCCAAGGCTCATCGCGAACGCATTCGGAGTCTGTAACGGTTGCTCCTCCCCAACCTGACTGAGCAACCAAGCGGAGCGTCGCCGCCGCGCCCCGTCAAAGCTCCGCCAATCACATAGCCATCACATTTTCCGGTTCGAGACGCCGTGCTGCAAATCGCCACGGTCGTCAATTGTATTTGCTCTATCGGCACCGGCACGCGGCTTCGGCCGTCGCCAAGATTTTCTCACGTCAATGAAGAAGCGCGACCCCAACGCAAATTACCCTTTGAGCAATGATCGAGACCGCCCGCGAATAACCGCAGGGCGTACGCGCGCCCTATCTCAAAACACCTCCAGCACGATCTTGCCCCTCGCCTTGCCGCTCTCCACGAGCGCGTGGGCGCGCTTGAGGTTGTCGGCGTTGATGGTGCCGTAATGGTCGGCGATCGTGCTCCGGAGCTTGCCGGCGTCGACGAGCTCCGCGACCTTGTCGAGCAGGTTATGCTGCTCGATCATGTCGGCGGTCTCCAGCAGCGAGCGGGTGAACATGGATTCCCAGTGGATCGACACGCTCTTGCGCATGAAGGGCGTGAGCTCCAGCGGCTCGCCGTTGATGAGGCCGAGCCGGCCCTGGGGCGCGATCAGTTCGACGATGTCCTTCAAGTGCTCGGGCGTGTGCGTGGTCGAGAACACGAAGGGTGGCGCGCCGAGCCCGAGCGCGGCGACCGCGGGCGCGAGCGGCTTTGAGTGATCGATGACGTGGTGGGCGCCGAGGTTCTTCGCCCAGGCCTGGGTCTCGGGCCGTGCGGCGGTGGCGATGACCGTCAGATCGGTCAGGACGCGGACGAGCTGGATCGCGATCGAGCCGACGCCGCCGGCGCCGCCGATGATGAGGACCGCGGACGCGCCTCCCGGCACGCTGCGGCGGATGTCGATGCGGTCGAACAGCGTTTCCCAGGCGGTGATCGCGGTGAGCGGCAGCGCGGCCGCTTCGGCAAAGCCAAGCGAGCGCGGCTTGCCGCCGACGATGCGCTCATCGACCAGGTGGAATTCCGCGTTGGTGCCGGAGCGCGCAATGCTGCCGGCGTAGAACACCTCGTCGCCGGTCTTGAACAGCGTCACGCCCGGCCCGGTCTCGGCGACGACGCCCGCTGCATCATAGCCCAGCACTTTGACGCCGCCCGCCGGCGCGCTCGCGCGCACCTTGCAGTCCACCGGGTTGACCGAGACGGCGCGGACCTCGACCAGGAGGTCGCGGCCGCCCGCGGCCGGCCGCGGCAGTTCGACGTCGCAAAGGCTGTCGGGAGCGGTGATCGGGCCGGGGGTCGTGTAACCGACTGCACGCATGTGATCCTCATGGATCGAGAGCGTTCATTCGCGCCCTGTAGCCCGGATGAGCGCAGCGACATCCGGGGGCAGTCTATCAATTTTGCAAGGCCGGTCCCGGATGTCGCTGCGCTCATCCGGGCTAAGAAGCGGTTTGCAAATTCAATCCGCGGCCTTCTCCAGCGCCTCCATGTCGTCGTCCGACAATCCGAAATGGTGGCCGATCTCGTGCACCAGCACGTGGGCGACGATGTCGCCGAGGCTGTCCTCGGCCTCGGCCCAGTAGTCGAGCATCGGCCGGCGGTAGAGCCAGATCATGTTGGGCATCTGCATGGGCGCGCTTTCGGAGCGGAACGGCAGGCCCACGCCTTGAAACAACCCCATCAGCTCGAACGGATCCTCGATCTCCATCTCGTCGAGCACCTCGTCGGTCGCGAAGTCTTCCACCCGGATCACGAGATCCTCGCACAGCGCACGGAATTTCTGCGGCAGGCGGCCGAATACCTCCCGTCCCAACAGTTCGAGGTCGGCAAGCGACGGCGCGGCGACGTTTCGCCAAGCGAGTGGATCAGCCAATGGATCGGCCGGCGGATCAGTGGGAGGATTTTCAGCCATGGAGGAGCCTCGGAGTACGGCATCGCTGTCGTCTGTCGTGGTGCATTCATAGTGCGAGGTTGACGACAGTGCCATGATCGTCGACCCTGCAAACTCACGGGTGGGGAAGCATCATGCGTAACGTGATGACGTGTATCGTCCTTGGGCTTGCCGCTGCTGCCGCCGCATCGGACGGCGCGCTCGCGCAGACTCGCGATCAGCCGCCGCGCGTGCGACCGCGTCCGCGGCCGCCCCTGCAGATCGAAGTCGCCCCGGGGCCGCAATATTACCGGCAATGCGCCGATTGGCTCGCTGTGGAGCAGCGGCCAGCTGGCAATGTCATCGTGCCGCAGACGCGCTGCGTCTGGGCGCTTCGCGCGAGGTAGCGAGCAGCGAATAGCGAGTAGGGAATAGCGAGTAGCGAGTGGCGAACAGCAGAAGACCCGCCTTGGGGCGGGTCTTGCGTGCGGCGCGTCACAAGCGCGGCAGAGCGTCGCGCGGGCTCAGCGCCACTCCCGCACGTCGACGAAGTGGCCGGCGACGGCCGCGGCTGCGGCCATCACAGGCGACACGAGGTGGGTGCGGCCCTTGTAGCCCTGGCGGCCTTCGAAGTTGCGGTTCGAGGTCGAGGCGCAGCGCTCGCCCGGCTTGAGTTTGTCGGGGTTCATGGCGAGACACATGGAGCAGCCCGGCTCGCGCCATTCGAAGCCTGCCTTGATGAAGATCTTGTCGAGGCCTTCGGCTTCGGCTTGCGCCTTTACGATGCCGGAGCCCGGCACCACCATGGCCCCGACCCGCGAATTGACTATCTTGCCGTCGATGACTTTCGCCGCCGCGCGCAAGTCTTCGATGCGGCCGTTGGTGCAGGAGCCGATGAAGACGCGGTCGATGGCGATGTCGGTGATCTTCTCGCCGCCCTTGAGGCCCATGTAGCCGAGCGACGTCTCCGCTGCGATCCGCTTGAGCTCGTCCTTGATGTCCGCCGCCACCGGCACGCGGCCGGAGATCGACACCACCTGCTCGGGACTCGTGCCCCAGGTCACGAGCGGCGGCAGGTTCGCAGCGTCGAGCCTGATCTCGCGATCGAAATGGGCGCCATCGTCGGATTGCAGCGTGTCCCAATAGCGCCGCGCGTCGTCCCAGGACTTGCCCTTCGGCGCCTTGGGGCGATCCTTGAGGAAGTCGAAGACCTTCTGGTCGGGCGCGATGAAGCCGGCCTTGGCGCCGGCTTCGACCGACATGTTGCAGACGGTCATGCGGCCTTCCATGCTGAGCGAGCCGATCGCATCGCCGGCATATTCGACGGCGTAGCCGGTGCCGCCCGCGGTGCCGATCTCGCCGATGATGGCGAGGATGATGTCCTTCGCCGTGACGCCATTGGCGAGCTGGCCGTCGACGACGGCGCGCATGTTCTTCGATTTCTTCTGGTAGAGCGTCTGCGTCGCCAGCACATGCTCCACTTCGGAAGTGCCGATGCCATAAGCAAGCGCGCCGAACGCGCCGTGCGTCGCGGTATGGCTGTCGCCGCAGACGATCGTCGTGCCGGGGAGCGTGAAACCCTGCTCCGGTCCGATGATATGGACGATGCCCTGGCGCTTGTCGAACTCGTCATAATATTCGAGCCCGAACAGCTTCGCGTTCTCGGCGAGATAAGCGATCTGGGCCGCGCTCTCGGGATCGGGATTGGGCTTGGAGCGATCGGTGGTCGGCACGTTGTGATCGACCACGAGCAACGTCTTCTCCGGCGCATGCACCTTGCGGCCGGCGAGCCGCAGCCCTTCGAACGCCTGCGGGCTCGTCACCTCATGGACAAGATGCCGGTCGACGTAGATGAGACAAGTTCCATCGGGCTGTTCGTCGACGAGGTGATCTTCCCAAATCTTGTCGTAGAGGGTGCGTGCCATGAAAAAGCGTCCTTGCGCGGGTACGGGCGTTATTTAGACGCTTGCGTGCGCTCAGAAAAGAGCGGAGGCGCGAGCGTCTGAAGCCCCAGATCTGCAGACTTTGAAGAGTGGAGGAAAAATCGTGGGTCCGACTGTTGCTCCCTATCTGACGATCAAAGGCGCCGCCGAGGCGATCGCGTTCTATCAGAAAGCGTTCGGTGCGACCGAGAACACGCGCATGCAGGCGCAGGACGGCAAGCGGCTGATGCATGCCTCGCTCACCATCAATGGCGGCACCGTCATGCTGTCCGATGAGTTTGCCGAGCACGGCGGCCCGGCCGCGCCGACCAAGGAGCGTCAGGCGCCGGTCGCGGTGTCGCTGATGTTGGCGACGCCGGCCGACGTCGATGCGACTTACAAGCGCGCCATCGATCTCGGCGCGACCAACGTCATGGAACCGTCCGACATGTTCTGGGGTGACCGCTTCGCCATGGTCACGGACCCTTTCGGCCACCGTTGGATGCTCGACGCCCCACAGACGAAATAATGCGCGGCCTTCAGAAGAAAGTGCAGCCTTCAGAAGAAAGCGCGGCCTTCCGCCAAGACCGTCATTCCGGGGGCCGAGCGCAGCGAGGCAGCCCGGAATCCATACTCCGCAGTCGGTGTGCATGGATTCCGGGCTCGACGCTTCGCGTCGCCCCGGAATGACGAATTTGGCCCGGTTTACCGAAGAAGAGGGCGAAGCCTACTCCGCGGCTTCGCTCGTCTCGGTGGTGGGGCGCTCCGTGCGCTCGCCGATGCGCGCGGACTTGCCGCGCCGCGAGCGGAGGTAATAGAGCTTCGCCCGGCGGACCTTGCCGCGCCTGACCACCTGGATCGAGTTCGATCATCGGCGAATACAGCGGGAACACGCGTTCGACGCCCTCGCCGTAGGAGATCTTGCGCACCGTGAAGTTCTCGTTGAGGCCGTTGCCGGCGCGCCCGATGCACACGCCCTCATAGGCCTGCACGCGGGTGCGGTCGCCTTCGACCACCTTCACGTTAACCAGCACGGTGTCGCCAGGACCAAAGTCCGGGATCGTCTTGCCGGCGGAAAGCTTCGCCATCTGCTCTTGTTCGAGCTGTTGGATCAGGTTCATGGGGTATCTCCGTCGGCCGCCGCCAACGCTTCCCTGTGGGGTTCCGGGGAGGGCGGGCCGCTATCTCGGGGCCGCCTATACGACAAAGTCACCCCTTTGTCACGTTTTCGGTTTCGGCTTTGCCGCCTGATTCCGGGCGGCCTTATAGGCGGCCCACAGGTCCGGCCGGCGTTCCCGGGTCAGCCGCTCGGCTTCGGCGCGCCGCCAGGCGTCGACCTTGCCGTGATCGCCGGAGAGCAGGACTTCGGGAAGGGCGCGGCCTTCCCAAAGCTGCGGCCGGGTGAACTGCGGATATTCGATGAGGTGCGCCGAAAAGCTCTCCTCAACGGCGGAAGCCTCCTTGCCCATGACGCCGGGAATGAGCCGCACGCACGCGTCGATCAGCACCATGGCGGCGACCTCGCCGCCGGAGAGCACGTAATCGCCGATCGAAATCTCGGTCAGGCCGCGCCCAGCAATGACCCGCTCGTCGACCCCCTCGAAGCGGCCGCACACCACGATCGCGCCCGGCCCCGCGGCAAGGTTACGCACGCGCGCCTGCGTCAACGGTTCGCCGCGCGGCGACATCAGGAGGCGCGGGCGATCGTCCGCGGCGACAGCGTCGATGGCGCGCGCAATCACGTCCGCCTTCATCACCATGCCGGGCCCGCCGCCGGCCGGCGTGTCGTCGACCATGCGGTGGCGGTCCGTCGCGAAGTCGCGAATGTCGACCGCGTCGAGCGACCACAAACCTTTGGCGCTCGCTCGGCCCGCAAGGCTCCCGCCTAACGGCCCCGGAAACATCTCGGGAAAAATGGTGAGCACGGTCGCGCGCCACATGGCTAAGTTGACACTCCCCATGCTTTCATCGCCCGGCTTGACCGGGCGATCCAGGAACCACCGAGCCATCGTTTAAGTTCAGGACTGTGGTTGAGTCCAAAGTCCGGGGGTTACTGGATTGCCCGGTCAAGCCGGGCAATGACGACGGTAAATCAGCTTAATCGAAATTGCCCTACGAGCGGACTAGCGTCGGTGATTGCGGTGAGAGGCCTCGGCGGCCCCGACTTCGAACAGGTCCGCTGCATCGATCACGATGCGGCCCTCGGCGATCGCAACGTCCGGAACCACGGCGGCGGTGAACGGCACGAGCACCGTATCGCCGGCCGCGGGCGCGATTTCGAGCAGGTCGCCGGCGCCGAAATTATGAACCGCAATCACGGTGCCGAGCGCCTTGCCCGCGCGATCCTCCGCGGCAAGCCCGATCATGTCGGCATGATAGAACTCGTCAGGCTCGGGCGGCGGCAGCCGGTCGCGCGGCACGTAAAGATCGACGTTGCGCAGACGCTCGGCCGCAGTGCGGTCGACGACGCCCTTGAGCCGCGCGACGAAGAACTCCTTCGCCGGCCGCAAGGTCTCGATTTCGATCTGCCGCGTGCCGTCCGCGGTCTCCAACGCGCCATAACGCGCGACCGCCTCGGGATCGGCCGTGAACGACCACAGCCTCACTTCGCCGCGCGTGCCGTGCGCGGCGCCGATGCGGCCGACACAAACACGATCGCTACGATCGCGCGCGCTCGCGTCAGGCGAGGGCGCGGCCGTATGCGCGTGTGATTTCGCGGGTCCCAATTTTGCGGGTCCCATGTGCGCGGCCCCGCCCCGAAACTCAGGTCGAATGGGTCACGGCGCGCCCGCCGCTCAGCTCGCAGCCTTTGCTGCGGGCTTGGCGGCGGCCTCCTTGGCCGCGGCTTCGGCGCGGGCCTTGCGCTCCTTGCGCGGGATTGCCCGTTCCGGATTGTTGCGCGCCTCGCGCTTGCGCACGCCGGCCGCATCGAGGAAGCGCAGGATGCGGTCGGACGGCTGCGCGCCCTTGGCAAGCCAGGTCTTGGCCTTCTCGAGGTCGAACTTGAGCCGATCCGCATTGTCCTTGGGCAGCAGCGGATTGAAGTAGCCGAGCCGCTCGATGAAGCGACCGTCGCGCGGATAACGGCTGTCTGCCACCACGATGTGATAGACCGGCCGCTTCTTGGTTCCGGCGCGGGCCATGCGGATTTTCAACGACATTGTTCGTCCTTTCTAAGCTTTATTGGCTTGATCGACGTGACTGCTTCGATGCGGGTGAAATCGGTTGGCGTTCATTTCTTCTTGCCGAAACCCGGGAAGCCGCCGAGACCCGGAAGCTTCGCGCCGCCGCCGAAGCTGGGCAGGCCACTCGGCTTGCCGGGCAAGTTGGGCAGCCCCGGCATCGCCGCCGGAGCCTTGGGCAAATTTTGCGAGACGCCCGGCGGCGGCGCTCCCGGCATCCCTGGCGGCGGGCCACCGGGAAATCCGCCGGGAAAACCACCAGGAATGCCGCCGGGTAAACCGCCCGGCATTTTCTCCGCGATCTTTGCCATCTCCTCCGGGCTCGGCATGCCGCCGCCCATGCCCAGCGCATTGGCGAGGCCGGCGAGCGGGCCGCGCTTGGCGCCGCCCATGGCCTTCATCATGTCGGCCATGCCGCGATGCATCTTGAGGAGGCGGTTGATCTCCTCGACCTTGGTGCCGGAGCCTGCGGCGATGCGGCGCTTGCGGCTCGCCTTGAGCACATCCGGGTGACGGCGCTCCTGCGCCGTCATCGATTGGATGATGGCGACCTGATGCTTGAGGACCTTGTCGTCCAGGTTCGCCGCGGCGATCTGGCTCTTCATCTTGGCGATGCCGGGCAGCATGCCCATGAGGCCGCCGAGGCCGCCCATGCGCTGCATCTGCTCGAGCTGCTCGCGCAGGTCGTTGAGATCGAAGGCGCCCTTGCGCATGCGCTCGGCGGTGCGCATCGCTTTTTCGGCGTCGATGGTGGCGGCGGCCTTCTCGACCAGCGAGACGATATCGCCCATGCCGAGAATGCGGTCGGCGATGCGGGTAGGATGGAAGTCTTCCAGCGCATCGAGCTTTTCGCCGGTGCCGATCAGCTTGATCGGCTTGCCGGTCACCGCGCGCATGGAGAGCGCGGCGCCGCCGCGCCCGTCACCGTCGACCCGCGTCAGCACGATGCCGGTGAGTCCCACGCGCTCGTCGAACGCGCGGGCGAGATTGACGGCATCCTGGCCGGTCAAACTGTCGGCCACCAGCAGCACTTCATGAGGATTGGCTGCGGCCTTCACCTCGGCCGCTTCCGCCATCATCGCGTCGTCGAGGGTGATGCGGCCGGCGGTGTCGAGCAGCACCACGTCGTAGCCGCCGAGCCGGGCGGCCTCGATGGCGCGCCGCGCGATCTGCACCGGTGTCTGTCCGGGAACGATAGTGAGGGTGGTGACGCCGACCTGTTGGCCGAGCACCGCGAGCTGCTCCATGGCAGCCGGGCGGCGAGTGTCGAGCGACGCCATCAGCGTCTTGCGTCGCATCTGTTCATTGAGGCGGCGGGCGATCTTGGCTGTCGTGGTGGTTTTGCCGGAGCCCTGCAGGCCCACCATCATGATCGGCACCGGCGCCGGCGCGTTGAGATCGATCGGATCGGCGGTCGTCCCGAGCGTCTCGACGAGCTGGTCATGGACGATCTTCACGACCATCTGGCCGGGGGTGACCGATTTCACCACCTCGACCCCGACGGCGCGCTCGCGCAGCTTGTCGATGAATGCGCGGACCACGTCGAGCGCCACGTCCGCTTCGAGCAGGGCGCGCCGCACTTCCCGCGAGGCTGCGTCCACGTCGTCGGCGGTCAGCGCACCGCGCCGTGTCAGCCGGTCGAGAATGCCGGACAGCTTGTCGGACAGGCCTTCAAACATGCGTACGTTATCACCGGCCGCTGGGTTCGCCCGGGCCCATTGCGGGCGCGAGGACAGCGCATTTCTTCCAAACACCAAAACCGCCCGAGGGCGCACAGCGCTGTCGGGCGTTGACCTCCGGCCTCACAGGACCGGTAGGCTTAGCTTTATTCGGCTCTTATCGAGAGCGAGGCACACTTATGGCTCGGGCGGGCCAAAGTCAACCAAGCCTTCACCTCCGCCTGGAGGGGGGAGGTCGGCCGCGAAAGCGGCCGGGAGGGGGTGGCAGCGCTTCCACCTTCTCAGCGCTGAATACGTGGCACCGCTGTCACCCCACCCCGGACTGCCTTTCGGCAGTCCGACCCGCCCCCTCCGGGGGAGGGTCCTGCGCTATTCGAATGTCGTGCCGAATTCGCCGAGCCAGCTTTCCTTCACTTCGGCCTGGATGCGCTCCAAGATCGAGACCACACGGCCGATGCGGCCCGGCGGGACCTCATGCGGCGCCTTGAGGTGGCGCTCCTGGTCGAAGAGGTGGCAGGCCTTGACCAGTTCGTCATGGGTAATGCCGGTTGCGATGATCTCCGCGATGGTTGCGTCATCGATCGGGTGCACCGCCGCCAGAACTTCATCACGGCTCAATTCCGACATACCCTCCTCCTTGGACCTCTTCACCCAACCGCCATAAACGCGACTGAGATTTTTGCGACTGAATATCCGCGCGCGGCGAGATGCCGCCCGGCATGGTTATAGCTTTGCCGCAGGCTTGTCGCCAAGGAAGGAAGAAGGAACGAAGAAGAACCGGAGCACGACCGTTGCAAGAACCAGAGTCCGCACTAACAGTCCCTTAATCCATGCCGCAATCTATGCCGCCTTTCCGCAATCCACTCGTTTCGCGTTCGACGCGCTCACGTCGGCGCCGTCGCTCGCCGGCGACGAACCCCTATTACAATGGACCCGTCTCCGATCACTTCGACGGCGTCCGCTTCTTTGATCCCCATGGCGCGGCGCCGCGGCGCTTCGGCGATCTGTTGCGCTGGCGCCTCGCGCGTAAAGGCGTGCGGTGGCCCGAATGGGCGCCGAGCCCGTTCCAGGATCACCCACCCGCAAAGGTCGAAGGCCCGCGGTTACGCATCAGCTTCATCGGCCATGCCTCGTTCCTGTTGCAGACCGGCGGGCTCAACCTCCTCGTCGATCCGGTGTGGTCGGTGCGGGTTTCGCCCTTCTCGTTCATCGGTCCGAAGCGCGTCAACAATCCGGGTATTGCGTTTGCGGTGCTGCCGCCGATCGACGTCGTGCTCGTATCCCACGGCCATTACGATCACCTCGACGTCCCGACGCTGTCGCGGCTCGCGGCGGCGCATCGGCCGCGCGTCATCACACCGCTCGGCAACGACGCCGTGATGCGGGCGCACGATCCAGCAATTGCCGCCGAAGCCTTCGACTGGCATCAGCGCGTCGCTCTCGCTGCTGATGTCGCGGTGACGCCGGTGCCGCTCCGCCACTGGTCGGCGCGCACGCTCTCCGATCGCAACATGACGCTGTGGGCAGGTTTCATCATCGAGACGCCGGCCGGACGCATCTACCATGTGACGGATTCCGGCTATGGCGACGGCCATCGTTTCCGCGAGGCGCGCGAGCGCTACGGGCCGTTTCGTCTCGCAATCTTGCCGATCGGCGCCTATGAGCCGCGCTGGTTCATGCGCGATCAGCACATGAATCCGCAGGAGGCCGTCGAGGCGTTGCAGGATTGCGGGGCGGAACACGCGCTCGCCCACCATCACGGCACGTTCAAGCTGACCGACGAAGGGATCGACGCACCTGCCACAGCGCTGGCACATGCCCGCGAGGCCGCCGGCGTCGATGCGGACCGGTTCCGCGTGCTCAGGCCCGGAGAGGTCTGGGAGCTTACTTGAGGGGGACGAAGATCTCGACCACGAGATCATCCTCAGGCGTCGTCGTGGGGTCCTTCACGAACTGCTCGATGAACAGGTCTTTGGCGTCGAGCTGCTTCTCGTCGAGATAATTCGTGATGGCATCGTAGGTCGTATCCATCGCGTCGTAGGAGCCGCGGTGAACGAACTTGAGGGCTTTGCCGGCCGGAGCTTTGCCGGTCTTGAGCTCGGTGCCGGCGGGCAGCGTCGGCACGTCCGTGACCGGCAGCGCGGTCTGGAATTGGAATCCGGTGTCGTCGGTCGCGGTGTAGATCGTCATCGGTGGGCCGGACGACTTGATGCCCTGTTTGTCCGCTGCGGTATTCAGGGTGTTGAGGGCGCCGACGATGGTCTTAAAGGCGCTTTCCCACAGACCTGACCCCGCTATGTAGACGATCGGCGTGCCGGGCAGCGTCACCTCTTCACCGAAAACGTCATTGGACGGATTGGACGGCGGCGGTGTCGGCTGAGCGGCAGTCGGGGGCGCCTGCGGTCCGGCGGCGGGAGCCTGGGCGCCTGCCGGCACCACGGCGAACCACCCCAGGGCTGTGGCCGCAGCCACGGCCAGCCGCACCATCCGCAAAGCCATCATGGAATTCTCCCCCGATGCTGCCCGGTACGCTCGGGCGTAGCACCATGGAACCTGTCTGCGTCAACTCCACCAACCCATATTATTACACGGGCTTCTGAGTCGCTGGTCATTAATTCCGGGCAATTTTATAAGCGGGGTCAAGCCGGCAAGATCAGATCGGCCAAAATTGAGGTATGAACAAAGTCCTGCATGAGTGCGCTCGCCAACCAGCCTTTTGTGAAGATGAACGGCATCGGCAACGAGATCGTCGTGGTCGACATGCGCCCGCGGCCGCAGGCCATCACGGCGGCCGATGCCCGGGCGGTTCATCGGGCCGAGCCTTATGATCAGCTGATGGCGATCTATCCGCCCCGCCTCGCCGGAACCGACGCTTCGCTCCACATCTTCAACAACGACGGCTCCGAGGCCGGCGCCTGCGGCAACGGCACGCGATGCGTCGCCGAAATCCTCTTCAAGGAACTCGGCAAGACCGTGCTGACGCTTGAGAGCAGCGCGGGCCTGCTGAATTGCCGCAAAGGCGCGGCGCCGCTGACCTCCACCGTCGACATGGGCGTGCCGCGCTTGAAATGGAATGAAATCCCGCTGGCCGAGGAATTCTACGACACCCGCGCAATCGAGCTGCAGATCGGCCCGCTCGACAAGCCGATCCTGCATTCGCCATCCGTCGTCAGCATGGGCAATCCGCACGCGATCTTCTGGGTCGACGACGTCAACGCCTACGATCTCGCCAAGGTCGGTTCGCTGCTCGAATGCCATCCGATGTTTCCCGAGCGCGCCAACATTTCGCTCGCCCAGGTAATCTCCCGCGCGCACCTCCTGGTGCGGACCTGGGAGCGCGGCGCCGGGCTCACCCGCGCCTGCGGCTCTGCGGCCTGCGCCGCCGCCGTCTGCGGCGCGCGCACCCGGCGCACCGGCCGCGAGGTCACGGTGACGCTGCCGGGCGGCGACCTTGCGATCGCCTGGCGGGAGAGCGACGACCATGTGCTGATGACGGGTCCGGTCGAATTCGAGCACGAAGGCCGGTTCGACGCGGCATTGTTCGCGCCGGCGGATGCACCGGCAAGTGGATTGGCAAGTGGATTGGGAAGTGGATTGGGAAGTGGACCACAAACTGGACGAGCAGGCGGGCGATGAGCGTCGACGTGGTCACGTTCGGGTGCAGGCTCAACACCTACGAGTCCGAGGTGATCCGCCGCCACGCCGCGGCGGCGGGTATCGCCGACATGGTGGTGGTCAACACCTGCGCCGTGACGGCCGAGGCCGAACGGCAGGCCCGCCAGGCGATCCGCAGGCTCAAGCGCGAGCGGCCTGAGGCACGCATCGTCGTCACCGGCTGCGCGGCGCAGACGAACCCCGAGGACTTCGCCGCGATGGCCGAAGTCGATCGCGTCATCGGCAACGATCTCAAGATGCAGGGCGAGGCGTGGCGCGCGACCCGCGATGCGCTCGCCGGCGCGCCCGACTTTGGTACCGGCGGCGACGAAAAGATCGCCGTCAACGACATCATGTCGGTCAAGGAAACCGCGGCCCACCTCATCGAAGGCATCGACGGCCGCGCCCGCGCCTATGTCCAGGTGCAGAACGGCTGCGACCATCGCTGCACCTTCTGCATCATCCCCTACGGCCGCGGCAATTCGCGCTCGGTGCCCATGGGCGAGGTGGTGGCGCAGGCACGCCGTCTCGCCGACAACGGCTATCGCGAGGTCGTGCTCACCGGCGTCGACCTCACGAGCTACGGCGCCGATCTTCCCGGCGCGCCCAAGCTCGGCACGCTGGTGCGGCAGATTCTCAAGCACGTCGGCGATCTGCCGCGGCTGCGCCTCTCCTCGCTCGATTGCGTCGAGATCGACGATGCGCTGATGGAGGCGTTCGCCATGGAGGGGCGGCTGATGCCGCACCTCCACCTGTCGCTCCAGGCAGGCGACGATCTCGTGCTCAAGCGCATGAAACGGCGGCATCGCCGCGCTGATGCTATTGCGCTGTGCGAGCGGCTGCGCCGGCTGCGGCCCGACATGGTGTTCGGCGCCGACATCATCGCGGGCTTTCCGACCGAGAGCGAAGCGATGTTCCGCCGCTCCCTCGATCTCGTCGAGGACTGCGGCCTCACGCATCTGCATGTCTTTCCCTATTCGCCCCGGCGCGGAACGCCGGCCGCGCGCATGCCGCAGGTCGCCCGTGATGCGGTCAAGGAACGCGCTGCCCGCTTGCGCAAGCGCGGCGAGGCCGCATTGCACCGCCATCTCGACGGCGAGGTCGGAGAGGTGCGGCGCGTGCTCACCGAGACCGCGGGCGCCGGCCGCACCGAGCCGTTCACGCCGGTGCGTTTGGAGGGCACGATTGCGCCCGGCCGGATCGTTGTGGCGAAGATCATGGGCCACGATGGCCGCCGCCTGATCGCGATGCCACAAGGAGGGACGGCATGACGGAGAACGCCACGACGACGGACGACGCCCATCTCGTCACCTCGGCCGCGCAGCTCGAGGCGATCTATGGCGAACCTTACGGCCCGGCGGTCGTCAAGGAAATCGATCACGTCAACGCCGACTATCGCGCCTTCATCGACGCGGCGCCGTTCTGCGCGATCGCGACCAGCGGTTCGGGCGGCCTCGACTGCACGCCGCGCGGCGACCCGCCGGGCTTTGTGCGTGTCGCGGACGAGAAGACACTGCTGATCCCGGACCGTCGCGGCAACAATCGCATCGACAGCTTGCGCAATCTCATCGCCGATCCGCGCATCGCGCTCTTGTTTCTGATCCCCGGCTGCGGCGAGACGATTCGCGTCAACGGGCGCGCCGTGATCTCCACTGATCCCGCGCTGTGCGAGAGCTTCGTCTTTGCCGGCAAGACGCCGCGCACGGTCATCGTCGTGACGGTGGAGCGGGTCTATTTCCAATGTTCGAAGGCGATCGTGCGCTCGAAGCTATGGGACCCCGCGACGCGCATCGACCGCGCGACACTGCCGACGTCCGGCACCATCCTCGCCCACATCAGCAAGGGTGCGATCGGCGGCCCCGAGCACGACCGCGCCGCTCCCGAACGGATCAAGGCGACGATCTATTGATACGGTTTTTCAAATTCATATACGATGTTTCCAACAAGACGATTTCTTCAGTCCTGTCATTGCCCGGCTTGACCGGGCAATCCAGTAATCCCTGAATTTCGGCTTGAGCACAGTTCATCTGTAGCGATGGGCCGGTGGTTACTGGATCGTCCGGTCAAGCCGGACGATGACAATCAAGAGCAAGACAGGGGAGGAGAGGTGACGAGATGCGAAACCATGGTTGGATCGTTCGACGCGCCGGCGTGCTGGCTCTCGTCATGACGGCGCTGTCCGCAGCCACGTTATCGGCCCGCGCCGCGGAGACCGCTCTCAAGGTCGGCATCTCCGAGCGCGTCAACACGGCGCTCGCGTTCTTCATGGCGCAGGACGCGGGCTTCTTCCGCGAGCAGGGCCTCGCCGTCGAGATCATCAACATGAACGGCGGCAGCCGCGGTGCGCAGGAACTGCAGGCCGGCCATATCGACATCATGCATGTCGGCTTGTCATCGGTCGTGCGCATCGATCGCGGCGGCGGCGACCTGCGCCTCGTCGCGTCGTTGAGCAACGTCATCCGCTTCACCCTGTTTGCGGCGCCCGGCGTGCGGACCGCCGCCGATCTGCGCGGCGGCATCATCGGCATCAGCACCTTCGGTTCGGAGACCGACACCACCGTGACGCTCGCGCTCAAGCGCCTCGGTCTCACGCGCAACGAGGTCACGCTCAAGGAATATGGCGGCGGCCCGCAGCGTCTCGCGGCGCTGCGGTCAGGCGAGATCAGGGCGACCGCCGTCAACGAACCGATCCGCAGCCTCGCGCGCGAGGAGGGGCTTTTCGCCATGGTCGATCTCGTACCGGAGCAGATCCCGTGGCTCTTCACCGGCATCGTCGTCAAACAGGAGATGCTGACGGCGCGGCGTGACGTGCTCACGCAATTCCTCAAGGCGGCGATAGAGGGCAATCTGCTGGCGCTCTCGGATGCGAAGCGCGCGAAGCAGGTGCTCGCCCGCGATGCCCAGATCGCCGACGCAAAAATCCTCGACATCGCCTACGACGATTTCCGCCAGCAATCGCCGCCGGACCTCGTGCCGACTGCGGCCGCCGCCGACAACACGCTCGCGCAGTTTCCCGGCGCCGGAAGCCGCACCGACTATATCGACACCAGCGTGCTGGACGCCTTGAAAGCAAGCGGCTTCACCGCGGACGTGCAGCGCAAATACCGCTGACACATCGAACCAATATTTGGACGTCTGACGGTTTCTTCGACCCCTAGCCTGCGATGGCGGGTGCCCCCGAAGGTTGTATGATGCCCTCCGTGAAAAAAACTGCGGAGATCATTCGCAGCAAAAACCACAGGGGGAAACGATGCAGCAGGGAAGGCTGATCGGCGCGCTTGCGTTTGCGGCACTGGCAATGCCCATCGACACCGCCGGCGCGTTCGACGACTCCAAATATCCGAACTTCAAGGGACAGTGGAACCGGGTCGTCGTGCCCGGGCTCGGCGGCCAGCCATCATTCGACCAGACCAAGCCGTGGGGCTTTGGCCAGGGAGCGCCGCTCACCGCCGAGGCGAGAGCCCTGCTCGAAGCGAGTTTTGCCGACCAGGCCAAGGGCGGGCAGGGCAATTTCACCGGCTATGGCTGCCGGCCGTTCGGCATGCCGCTGATGATGATCGCATTCTACCCGCAGGAATACGTGATCACGCCGGAGACGACATACATTCTCGTCTTTAACGCCGATCACGGCCGCCGCATCTTCACCGACGGCCGCGATTGGCCGAAGGAGCTTGATCCGACCTATCAGGGCTATTCCATCGGCAAATGGATCGATGAGGATGGCGACGGACGATACGACGTGCTCGAAATCGAGACGCGCGGCCCGTTCAAAGGCCCGCGCTCGTACGATGCGACCGGCCTGCCGCTCGATCACGACAATCAGTCAGTGTTCCGCGAGCGCATCTATCTCGACAAGGCGGACCCGAACCTGCTGCACGACGAGATCACTGTGATCGACCACGCGCTGACGCGGCCATGGACGGTGGACAAGCGGTTCCGCCGCAGCGCCGATCCGCGTCCGGTATGGCCGGAATACGCGTGCGGCGAGGAAAATCTCCACGTCCAGGTCGGCAAGGAGAATTATTTCGTGAGCGGCGACGGCTTCCTGATGCCGGCCCGCAAGGATCAGCCGGCACCGGACCTGCGCTACTTCAAGCCAAAGCCCAAGTAAGCCAAGGGAGATCAGCCAAGCTCAACTGAGGCGTTGGCGGCGCCGTTTATATCAATCACTAATATGAATTGGGGCGCCGCCCCCGCTTTTGTCCCTCAAATCGCTGCACTAAGTCGCAGCGTTTGCCGCCCTCGCGCATTGGCGCGTCGGCGGCGAAATGCTATTTGCCAGTGAAAGTGCTGGAGATGGCGCAGGGCGTGGCGTGGAATTGGCGCTGCGAACCATCGCCGGCGCGCAAAATATTGACGGGTGGAAATCATGGCGCAAGGCAAGACGATTGATGTCGACCGCCTGGTCGACGAACAGCCGATCACAAGCTTTCACTGGTTCCTCGTCCTCGGCTGCTTCATCATCACGCTGATCGACGGCTACGACATAGCGGCCGCGCCTGCCGCCGGCCCGTTCCTCGTGCGCGAATGGCATCTCGCTTCGCCCGCGGCGCTGACCTTCCCGTTCAGCGCCGCGAATTTCGGCGTGCTGTTCGGCGCGCCGCTGTTCGGCTGGCTCGGCGACCGCTATGGCCGCAAGCTCGCCATCACTATGTCGCTCATCCTGTTCGGCCTGTTCACGCTCGCGATCGTGAGTGCCCGCACCGTCGATCACCTGACCTGGGCGCGCCTCCTGACCGGTTTCGGCATCGGCGGCGTGATCGCCAACACCATCGCGCTCAATGCCGAGATGGCGCCGCGCCATGTCCGCGCGACCTTCATCATCCTGATGTTCATCGGCACCACGCTCGGCGGCATCTTCCCGCCGATGGTCGCGAACTGGCTCGTGCCCCACTATGGCTGGGAGATCATTTTCTGGATTGGCGGCATCCTGCCGCTCGTCATCGCCGCGTTCGCCTGGATTGCGTTGCCGGAATCGATCAAGTTCCTCGCGCTTGACCCCTCGCGCCGCGACGCCGCGGTGGTGGTGGCCCGCAAGATCGCACCCAATCTCGTCATCGGTCCGCGCGACGGCTTCGTGTCGCCGCGCGCGCAAGCGACAAAGCCGGCGTTCGGCGATCTGTTCGTCGGCAAGCTTGCCTATGCGACGCCGCTGCTGTGGCTCCTCTTCGCCGTCAACCTGATGGTGTTCTATTTCGTCAACATCTGGCTGCAGACCATCATCACGCCCGCGATCCTCAAGGCCGGCGGCAGCGCGGCCACCGCCCAAGACGCCGGCCTGATGTTCCAGCTCGGCGGCTCGATCTGCGGCCTCTTGATGTGCCGGTTCGTCGACAAGCTCGGACTGCGGCCGGTGATCCTGCTGATCCTCCTCGGCATCCCGGCGACCGCAACGATCGGATACGTGGCGACTTCGCCCGCCTTGGTTTGGGTCGCCTTCGCGTCGGGCTTCTGCCTGCTCGGCATTCAGTTCGGCCTCAATGCCGTGGCCGGGATGCTCTACCCGACTCACGTGCGCTCGCTCGGCGTCGGCTATGCATTCGGGATCGGACGGTTCGGCGCCTTCGGTGGTCCCGCGATCGGCGGCCTGCTCATCGGCATGAACCTGCCGCTTGAGAACCTCTACATGATCGCCGCAACGCCGCTCGTGATCTCGCTGATCGCCTGTCTCGTCATGATCCGCATCGCCGACACCGCCGCGCCGGTCGAGGCCGGCAAACCAGTGCTTGGCCACTGAGCAAGGCCAGCGAGCCCGCTAAAGTCGAAGCGACTAATCGAGGCCTGCGAGCGCGCGGGCGAAATCGCGCGCGGCGAACGGCGCAAGATCGTCGATGCCTTCGCCGACGCCGATGAAATGCACCGGCAGGCGGTACTTGGCGGCGATCGCGGCGAGGATACCGCCGCGCGCCGTGCCGTCGAGTTTGGTCATGACGAGACCGGTCACGCCCGCGACGTTTGAGAATTCCGCGACCTGCGACAGCGCGTTCTGGCCGACCGTCGCATCGAGCACGAGCAGCACCGCATGGGGCGCCGCTGGATCGAGCTTCTTCAGGACGCGCACGATCTTCTTGAGTTCGTCCATCAGCCCGGCCTTGTTCTGCAGCCGGCCGGCGGTATCGACGATCAGCACGTCACGCGCCTGCTCGCGCGCCGCCGCAAGCGCTTCGTAAGCGAGGCCGGCGGCGTCGCCGCCCTGCGCGCCGGCGATGACCGGGCTGCGGGTCCGCTCGCCCCAGATCTTGAGCTGTTCGATGGCCGCGGCCCGGAAGGTGTCGCCCGCCGCGAGCATGACACTGCGGCCCTCGCGTGTGAGCCGCGCCGTAAGCTTGCCGATGGTGGTGGTCTTGCCGGAGCCGTTGACGCCGGCCACGAGAATGACAAAGGGCTTTGCCGCAGGATCGATCGCGAGCGGCACCGCGACGGGAGTCAATATTTTTTCGAGTTCCGCAGCGAGGATTGCCTTCACCTCGTCGGCGCTGACAGTCTTGTCGTAGCGCCCTTCGCCGACAGCGGCTGCGATGCGCGCGGCGACGTCGACACCAAGGTCGGCGCGGATCAGCGTGTCTTCGAGTTCCTCGATGACTGCGGCATCGAGCTTGCGCTTGGAGACGAGGTCGCTGATCGCGGTCGCGATCGACGTCGACGAGCGGCTCAATCCCGAGCGCAGGCGCTGCCACCAGCTTTGGCGGCCGCTGTCCGGAGGCGTGGTGCTGTCATTCATGGCGGCCGCCGTGATACCCGTTTCGTGATGGCTCTTGAAGGCATAACTCCCGACGCAATGCTGGCGCGCGTGCTTTACCGCGACGGGCTGATGTTGATCGTCGACAAGCCGCCGGGCCTGCCGGTGCATCGCGGCCCCAAGGGCGGCGCGAGCCTCGAAGACTATTTCGACGCCCTGCGATACGGCCTGCCGCGCCCGCCGGCACTCGCCCACCGCCTCGACAAGGACACCTCCGGCTGCCTGGTGCTCGGGCGGCATCGCAAGGCGCTTGCTCATCTGGGGCTTCTGTTCAAGCACGGCAAGGTCGGCAAGACCTATTGGGCTGTGGTCGAGGGCGGCCCGGACGCCGGCGAGGGCACGATCGACCTGCCGCTCGGCCGGCTCGATGAGACCCGCGGCTGGTGGATGAAGCCTGATGCCAAGGGCCTCCCATCGGTGACGAGGTGGCAGGTGCTGGGGCGGTCCGCATCACACGCGGCAGACGGGGGCCGGCAGATTCAGCATGGATCCATGCTTCCTCCCCCGCTTGCGGGGGAGGATAGGGAGGGGGCCGCTTCAACAAGCTCAGTGCCGCAGTCAGCCCCCTCCCCACCCTCCCCCGCAAGCGCCGTCCGGGAGTTAGAGCGGCGTCATCGATAATCCTAAAGCCGTCGCCGCGCCGCTTTCGCAACGGCCGGCGCCGGGTCATCCGCAAGCGAGTGTTGACCTTGGCCCGGGTGACGAAGAAAGCCCCGCTGTCATTGATCCGCTGCCACCAGCCAAAGTGGCAATAGCCCTTGTCGAACACGTAAGTCGCGCCGGTCTCGATCGCGAATTTACGGCCGACCTCGACGTCGTTGACGGTTGCCGCCGTGACCTCGATACAGCGCGGGCAATCGGCCTGCGGATCATAGACGACGTGCATTTTCATGCCGCGGATACGTCCGTTCCACTTGGCCCATTTGCACACCTTGCCCAACGGAACAGGGCTGGCGTCAATCACGCGCACCATCTCGGCGCCGTCCCGCCGGGTCGACCGATCGGCCGACTGCGACAGCATCGTAAAGACTTCGGCAAAGACCGCGGTCGGGCGGCGCCCGTTGGCGTCCGACAACGTCGAGCGCGCAAGCGGACCGACATGCAGATGAGCGGGGGAGGGGAAATCGCGTGGCTCGCGCTGACGCCGGTCACCGGGCGTACGCACCAGCTTCGCGTGCATTGCGCGGCGATGGGGTGGCCGATTGTCGGCGACAATATTTATGGAACGGCGCCGCGCTTCGGCGGCCCGATCATGCACCTGCATGCCCGCGAAGTGGTGGTGCCGATTTCCAAGAACAAGCCGCCAGTCCGGATCACCGCGCCGGTTCCGCCCCACATGCGCGCCGCGCTCGTCGACTGCGGGTGGAAGGAAGAAGAGGATGAAGACAGCAGCGACATAGCACCAGCCGACAACACCTCTCGGCGCGAGGCCGGCTGATATGCAAAAACCGCCGCGGCGACTTCCGCCTTGTGCTATGAGGACGCGCCGCGGCGCCGTGCTTCTCGAGGCCGGCCGCGGCATCTGTTCATTCGCTTTCTCAGCCGGGTCATGACGATGAAACTTTCTGATCAGGTGGCGATCGTCACCGGCGCCGGGCGCAATATCGGCGAAGACATCGCAAAGGTTCTCGCGGCCGAAGGCGCCAAGGTCGCCGTGGTCGATCTCGATAAGGGCCGCGCCGACAGCGTCGCGCTTGCGATCGAGAAGGCCGGCGGCAGTGCGCTTGGCTGCGTCGCCGACGTGTCGAAGGAAGCCGACGTTGCCGCGCTGGTCGAGGCCGTCGTGAAGTGCTGGGGCCGCATCGACATCCTGATCAACAACGCCGCGATCTCGGACAACAAGACGATCCTCGACATCACCAAGGCGCAGTGGGATGCGGTACTCGCGGTGACGCTTACCGGCCCCTTCCTCATGAGCCAGCACGTGGCGCGGCAGATGGTGGCGCAGGGGGGTGGCGGCAAGATCGTCAATGTCGGCTCGACCTCGGGCCTTTACGGCCGTTCGCGCGCGGTCGCTTATTCCACCGCCAAGGGCGGCGTCATCAATCTTACGCGTGCCATGGCGGTGCAGCTTGCCCCGCATCGCATCCGCGTCAACGGCGTGATCCCGAACAAGATCGGCTCGCCGGTCGGCAAGGACGACTTCGATCCGACGCGCCCGGTCGTTAATCTCGTCGGCCGCCCGGGCGTGCCGCTCGACATGGCGCGCGCCGTGCTGTTCCTCGTCTCGGAAGATTCCGATTTCATCGCCGGCACCATGCTGTTCGTCGACGGCGGCGTGAGCGCCATGATGATCGGAGACAAGGCACCGTGAGCCATACCGCGACGGCCGCTCGCCCTGCTCCCCTCCCCCTTGTGGGGAGGGGTCGGGGGTGGGGGTCGGGAGCTGTGGCACTTCGGTGCCCTAACCTCTCGACCCCCCACCCCGACCCTCCCCCACAAGGGGGGAGGGAGCAGACTGCCGCTGCCGGAGATCGCGGACGGCGGGCCGGATCACCTGCAACAATCATCGGCGCTGCATTCGTCGCACTTCTCCGCGCCGCATTTGCACCTCTCGGCGCCGCATTAGTTGCACCGCTGCCACCCCACCCTGGACCACCTTTGGTGGTCCGACCCTCCCCCTCCAGGGGAGGGTGAAGGTGGGGCGGTATCGGCTGGGCGTCGACGTCGGCGGGACCCACACCGATCTCGTGCTGTTCGATCCGATGACGGGCGCGTTGCTGGTCGAAAAAGTGGCGAGCACGCCGGATAATCCGGCGCGCGGCGTGCTTGCGGGCGTCGGAAATTTCCTGCGCCGCGGCATTCCGCCGAACGAGATCGACTTCTTCGCCCACGGCACCACCATCACCACCAATGCGCTGCTCGAAATGCGCGGCGCCAAGGTCGGCCTCCTCATCACCAAAGGCTTTCGCGCGGTTCAGGAGATCCAGAACCAGGCGCGCGACGGCAACCTGTTCGACTATTTCTATGAGAAGCCGACCCCGATTGCGCCGCAGAGCCTGACGCGGGAAATCCCGGAGCGCTGCGACGCTGCCGGCAACGTGCTCCTGGCGCTCGACTGCGAGGCGGTGCGCGCGGCCGCGCGCGATCTCAAAGCGGCCGGCGTGCAATCGATCGCGGTGTGCTTCCTGTTCTCGTTCCTCAATTCCGCCCACGAATCCGAGGCGCGCGACATCCTCCGCGCGGAATTTCCCGGCGTGCACGTCTCGTTGTCGAGCGAGGTGCTGCCGCGCCTGCGCGAATGGCCGCGGCTGTCGACAACGCTCGTCAACGCCTATCTCGAGCCGGTGCTGGTGCGCTATCTCGCGAGCCTGAGCGCGGGGCTCGATGAGGACGGCATCCACACGCCGCGCCGCTTCCTGATGCAGTCGAACGGCGGCGTGATGCCGTTTGCCGCGGCGATCGACGGCGGCCGCACCGTGCACACGCTGCTGTCCGGTCCTGCCGCCGGCGCGCAGGCCGCCGCCTATCTTGCCCGCGAGGAGGCGAACCGCGGCATCGTCAGCCTCGACATGGGCGGCACCAGCGCCGACATCGCATTCATCGAGGGCGGCGCACCTCTCGAAGTCACCGAGGGCGTCATCAGCCGCCGTCAGGTCGATGTGCCCGCACTCGACATGACCACCATCTCGGCGGGCGGTGGTTCGATCGCGGCGGCCATCAACGGCTTCCTCACCGTCGGCCCGCAGAGTGCCGGCGCCGCTCCCGGTCCCGCCTGCTACGGCCGCGGCGGCACGCGTCCGACCGTGACCGACGCCGATCTCGCCTGCGGCTTTCTCAATCCCGATTACTTCCTCGGCGGGTCACAGAAGCTCGACGCCGCTGCGGCCCATGACGCGCTGCGCCGCGAGGTCGCTGAGCCCCTCGCGATGAGCGTGCGCGAAGCGGCGGCCGGCATCCGCCGCATCGTCGACATCCGCATGGCGGACGAGGTGCGCGTGTTCGCGGCCAAGCGCGGCATTGACCCGACTGCATTCACGCTGCTGCCGTTCGGCGGCGCCGGTGCTGTGCATGCCGCTGCAGTCGCCGATGAGCTCGGCATGCGCCGCATCCTGGTGCCGCCGCAGCCGGGCGCGTTCTCGGCCCTCGGCTTGCTCTGCACCGATGTGGTGCACGACTACATCCGCTCGGAGTTGAAGCCGCTCGGCGAAGTCGCGCCCGATCACGCCGAGAGTGTTTTCGCCGCACTCGAGGCGAAAGCGCGCGAGGATCTTGCGCGCGAAGGCCTCGCGCCAGCCGAAGCAAGCTTTTGGCGCGAGCTTGACCTGCGCTATGCCGGCCAAGGCTACGAACTGCGCACGCCGCTTGATGGGATTTGCGACCGCGGTGTCACCGCTGCAACACTTGCGGCGGCGCGCAAGCGCTTCGACACGCGCCATGCGCAAATTCACGGCCACGCCGCCGGCGATCGGCCGGTCGAAATCGTGAGCTATCGTCTGCGCCTGCGCGTGACGGTCCCCAAATACGAGCGCCGCGCCGCCGATGCGAGCGCCGCTACGGGCGCGGCCGCCGATGCGCGAAAGGGCGAGCGCGCAGTCTATTTCGACGGCGCGACGGCGGTCAGCGCTGCGCTTTACGAGCGCGACCGGCTTCCCGTCGGCGCAACATTTGCCGGCCCCGCCATCGTCGAGCAGTTCGACGCCACGACGGTCATTCCGCCGGACTGGCACGCGAGCGTCGATCGCCATCGCAATCTGATTTTACGCAAGGGCAAGAGCGACACGGCGGCAAGCGTTGGTGGTGAAGCGCAGCACCGCTGCGGGGCAGAGGACAGGCAATGAGTCTCGACGCCGTCACCATCGAAATCCTGCGCAACAAGATCGCAAGCCTCGTCGAGGAAATGCACTATCATTTCTATCGCTCGGGCTACTCCACCATCATCCGCGAATCGCGCGATTTTTCCTGCGTGATCCTCGACCGCGACGGCAGGCTGATCGTCGCGCCGCCGATGTTCTTCCACGCCCCCGTCTATCGCCACCTCGTCGCCCGCATCCTCGCCCAATACGGCGCGCCGTCCGATCACCCTCCCCTGGAGGGGGAGGATCGGACTGCCGCAGGCGGTCCGGGGTGGGGTGACAGCGGTGCCGCGAGCGCAGCGCCGAATTCGTTGCACCGCTCTCACCCCCTCCCGCCCGCTGCGCGGGCGACCTCCCCCCTCCAGGGGGAGGTGACCGGCGGCGTCCGCGATGGCGATGTGTTCGTCTCCAACCATCCGTATGAAGGCGGCCTGCCGCATGTGTCGGACATGGCGTTCGTCGCGCCGGTGTTCGCCGACGGCAAGCTCGTGGCGTTTGCCGGCTCGATTGCCCACAAGGCGGACCTCGGCGGCACCGTGCCGGGTTCGACCTCGGCCAACGCCACCGAGATGTATCAGGAAGGCTTGCTGATCCCGCCGATCCGCATCCGCGACGCGGGCAAGCCGCTGCCCGACGTCGAGCGCCTCATTCTCGGCAACAGCCGGCAGCCGGCGCTGGTGCGCGGCGACATGCAGGCGCAGATCGCGGTGACGCAGATGGGGGCGGCGCGGGTGCGCGACCTGTGCGAGCGGTTCGGCGCGGCGACCGTGTGCGAGGCGTTCGCTGCGATCCTCAAGGGCGCTGCGGACGAACTGCGCGGCGCGATTGCGGCGCTGCCGCCGGGGCAAGCCTCCTCCGAAGGCGTCCTCGACAGCGACGGCGTCGTCGTCGACCGGCCGATCAAGCTCGCGGTGACGGTGACGATCGCCGACGGCATCGCAACTTTCGACTTTTCGAAGAGCGCTCCGCAGGCAAGCGGACCGGTAAATCTGCGCCCGTCCATGGTCGAGGCCTGCGTGTTCTATTGCCTGATCGGCTGCCTGGGCCCGCGCATCGCGTACAACGACGGCATGCGCGACGTGATGCGGCTCGTGCTCGCGCCGCGCACCATCACCAATGCCGAGCCGCCCGCGTCGGTTTCGAACTACCAGATGGTCAATCTGAAGCTCGTCGACGTGATCCTGGAAGCCCTCTCGCAGTTCCGGCCCACGCGGGCGATCGCCAATGCCGGTTCATCGAGTGCGCTCAGCATTGCGTGGCGCAACGTCCGCGCCGGCCATTCCGCGGTTCAATACGAGATCATCGGTTCGGCCTACGGCGGCGGCATGGGCCACGACGGCACCTCGGCAACGGCGACGCACCTGAGCAATCTGCACGTCACGCCGATCGAAATCCTCGAATCCGAGTATCCGTGCCGGATCACGCGCTTCGAGCTGGTGCCGGACAGCGGCGGCGCCGGCCGCTGGCGCGGCGGCCTGAGCATGCAGCGCGAATACGAGCTGTTGGCGGACGCGACGGTGGTGCGGCGGTTCGACAAAGCGCGCTTCCCGCCGCAAGGCCTTGCCGGCGGCCGCGCCGGCGGACCGGCTCGCTTCGTGGTGCGGCTCGGCGCCGCCGACCAGATCGAGGCGCCGGTGTCGGGCCGCTATGATGTGAAGGCCGGCGAGCGGTTCCTGCTGCAATCGGCGGGCGGCGGCGGCTTCGGCGACCCGCGCGAGCGCGATCCCGCAGCCATCGCGAGCGACATCGCCGAAGGCTATGTTTCGCCCGCAGGCGCACAGAAGGACTACGCGGCGAAGTGACCAAAGCAATGCTTCGTAGGGTGGGCAAAGCGCGGACTTATCCGCGCGTGCCCACGTTTGAGCCGCGGTCAGCGCCGCGGCGGGCACGCTTCGCTTTGCCCACCCTACGAAATAAAGCGGCGCGCACGAGCCCCATCACCGTCATTCCGGGGGCCGAGCGTAGCTCGGCAGCCCGGAATCCATACTCCGCAGTCCGTGTTCATGGATTCCGGGCTCGCCTTCGCTTCGCTACGGCGCCCTGGAATGACGCCGGGAAGCTATTCGCCCGCACTCTTCCGTTTCTGGGCGTAGCGCTGACCACTGGCGCGCTCGCGATCATCGCGGCCGTCGCGCCAAGCTTGGCGCAGGAGCCGTACCCTGCGCGCACCGTGCGGATCATCGTCCCGTCGGCCGGCGGCTCGACCACCGATACGCTCGCGCGCATCGTGGCGGATCAATTGAACCACCGGTGGGGCAAGCCGGTCGTCGTGGAGAATATCAGTGGCGGCGGCATGGTGGTCGGCGCGACGCAGGCGTTTCGCGCCGCGCCCGACGGTTACACTCTGCTCGTGAGCCCGCCCGCGCCGATCACGCTCAACCATCTGCTCTATCGCGATCTCGGCTACGATCCGCTGCAGTTCGTGCCGGTGGCGCTGCTCGCGCGCGTGCCCAACGCGCTCGTGGTACGCCGCGACTTGCCGGCGACGAATCTCACGGCGCTGATCGCCTACGCCAAGGCCCATCCGGACACGCTGACCTATGGCTCGCAGGGCGTCGGCTCGACCGCGCATCTCTCGGCGAGCCAGCTCGAAGGCCTCGCCGGCATCAAGATGGTGCACGTGCCCTACCGCGGCGCGGTCGCGGCACTCAACGACGTCATCGCCGGCCACATCGACATGTTCTTCGACACGCTCACGACCTCGGTGCCGGTCTACCGCGGCGGGCAGGTGAAAATCCTAGGTGTCGGCAGCGCCGAGCGGGCGCCGATCGTGCCGGAGGTGCCGACGCTCGCCGAGTCCGGGCTGCCGGGCTTCCGCTCCGTCACCTGGTTCGCTCTCGTTGCGCCGCCGGCGACGCCTTCCGCGCTGGTGGATCGGATCAACGGCGACATTGTCGACCTGCTTCGACGGCCGGAGGTGGCGGCGCGCCTCGCCACGCTCACCCTTGAGCCGATGATCGGCGCGCCGGCCGACGCCGCATCCTTCTTCGCTGAAGAGACGCGGTTGTGGGGCAAGGTGATCGCGGACGCCAACATTAAGGTGGAATAGCGGACAGCGTCCGCCCACGGCGAGCCACATTCTTCGGACATTCAAGCGATGCGCCGAAATTTCTCGCGGCACGATTTGCGCCGGCACAATTGCTCAACGTGCTCGCGCACATTTTCGCAAAGACCAACGACAATGAGGATCAAGAAGGGATTCTGGGTATGAACAAAACCCGTGCGCTCCGATTTTCGCGCCTGCTGCTTTCAACCGCCGTGATTGTCTGCGCCTTCGGTGCACGCGCCGATGAGCTTCCGCTGACTCGCGTGGTGCTCTCGACGTCCGGTGTCGCCCAGTTCACCCATGCCGGACGCGTGTCGCCGCGATCATCGGTCGATCTTGCGGTCCGGCTCGACCAGGTCGACGACATTCTCAAGAGCCTGACCGTGTTCGACCGGGAAGGCGCCATCGGCGCCGTCAGCTTGCCGGGCAAAGCGCCGCTGACGGAGTTGTTTCGCGATTTGCCGTTCGGCCCCGAGGCCCTCGATTCGCCGCGCGCACTGCTCAATGCGCTGGTCGGCAGCGAGATCGAAATCGCCGGACAGGTCACCGCGAAGGGGCGCGTCTTCAAGGTCGAGGACGAGGAAGTGGCGTTGCCGGACAAAGGCGGCACTGTCACGCGGCATCGCCTGACGCTGATGACCGACCGCGGCCTGGTCCAGGCGATCCTCGAGGACGTCACCGCGTTGCGCTTTTCCGATCCGCAGGCCAAAGCGCAGGTGGAGCGCGCGCTCACCGGTCTCACCGAGAACCGCGCCAAGGAGCGGCGCAGCCTGTCGATCGGATTCCTAGGCGAAGAGCAGCGCAACGTCGCCATCAGCTACATGGTCGCCGCGCCGATCTGGAAGACCGCGTATCGCCTGGTGCTTCCGAAAGATGGCGGCAACGCCCGCCTGCAGGGTTGGGCGGTGCTGGAAAATCTGACCGGCGGCAACTGGCAGGACATCGAGCTTGTCCTCGTGTCGGGCAATCCGGTGGCGCTTCGCCAACCGCTCTACACCGCGTTTTTCGCCGACCGCCCCGAAATTCCGGTGGTCGCCGCGACCCGGATCGTGCCCCGCACCGACGACCAGGAGGAAGCGCCGATCATCGGTCACGGGCGGACCGCGGCAAAAGCGGCGGACGTGGCGCGGTTCGTCCCCGGTGCCGTGCAACAGGCTCAAATCGCGGCGCAGCGTCCAGCCGCACCCATTGCGGCGGCACCACCACCGGCAAGTCTCGGCTCCGCGGTGAATGCGGCCGAAGCCGAGGAGGCGTCGACGCAATTGCTCTATCGGTTTCCGGCCAAGATATCCCTCGCAACCGGACACACCATGATGGTGCCATTCGTCGATCGCGAGATCGTCGCAGCGCGAACGTGGATCTATCAGCCCGGAACGTCCGTGCGTCATCCGCTCGCCGCCGTGCGCGTGCGCAACGACGGCGACAGCGGCCTGCCGCCCGGCATCGTCACCGCCTACGAAACCGTCAACGGCGGCAACGCCAACTTCGTCGGCGACGCCGAGCTGCCGCTGCTGTCGAAGGGCACATTCAAGTTCGTGACCTTCGCGCTCGACGCGAAGACCGACATCCGGCGCGACGACAAAGGGGTGGTTCGCACGCAGCTCGGCCAGGCAGCCAACGGCACGCTGACGCTGACCACTCGCTCACGGCGCTCGATCAGCTATGAAATCACCGCGCCCACCGACGAGGATCGTCAGATCGTGATCGAGGAAGGGCGGGCGGAGGGCTGGAAGCCCGCGGCTGAGATAACCGGCGTCGAAGAGACGCCAACGCAATTTCGCTATGCGGTAATGGCGCCCAAGGGGCAGAAGACCAAGGCCAATCTTGTACTGGAGCGCACCGACAGCCAGACCGTGGTTCTGACCACGCTCGCCGCCGAGGACATGCTGACCCGCATTCGCGGCCTCCAGAACGAAAGCGCAGCGCTCAAGGACACCGTCGCCAAGCTCAGCGCGGTCGTGAATGACATCGCCACGGCACGCACCAGCCGAACGCAGCTCGAGGCCGAACGCAAGAAGATCGTCGAAGACCAGAACCGCATCCGGCAGAATCTGCAGTCGGTCGGTCAAGGCTCGGACCTCGGCCGCCGCTATCTCGATACGCTGAAATCCCAGGAGGACCGCCTGGCCGAAATCGACAAGGCCGACGCCAAGCTCGAAAGCGACATCGCCGCGAAGCGCCAAGCCGCAGCCGACCTTGCGCGAAAGCTGACGCTGTAGACGGCATCCCGCCAGTCATTCCGGGGGCCGAGCGAAGCGAGGCAGCCCGGAATCCATGCACACAGACCGAGGAGTATGGATTCCGGGCTCGCCGCTTTGCGGCGCCCCGGAATGACCAGCAAATGATGTGGCGTCGCCGCTACTTCGGCAGCACCAATTCGTTGATCGTGTTCGACGTGCCGCCCTCGGGCGGCGGATTGAACACGCTCACCGCAATGGCGCGGTAGCCGATGACGGCGACGTTTTGGGCGGGTCCTGGCGCCCGGTAAGGATCGGGCGTCGCCCGCGCGACGGCGCTTGCCGGAAGCTCGAACTCCAGTCGGCGCGGATTGCGGAAGATGGTCTTGACCGAGATGCCGTCGACGCGCACCAGCGATGACGTCGTGAAGCCGCTTCCCTCCAGCGCGATGCGCGTTGCGGGCGAGCCTTCCTTCACGCTGCTCGGTTCGATCGCGCTGACCACCGGCGCAAACGTTGACGCCGCGATCGCCGTCGCCGGCTTCAGCAGCGTGACGTATTCGGGATGGTAGCCGAGCTCGATCCAGCGGCCGTTCTTCATCACCCGCTCGATCTTCTTCGTGTTCGAGATGTTGGTCATCGGATCGGCGCTGATGACGACGAGATCGGCAAAATTCCCGGGCCGAATCGAGCCGATCTTGGCGCGCCCGCGAGCGCCGTTCTTGCCCTCCAGCAATTCGGCGGACCATGAGGTCGACGCCTTGATCGCCTGCATGGGGGTGAGCCCTGCCTCGACCAGCGTCTCCATCTCGTGGTGCTGGCTCAGGCCCGGCGTTCCGCCGGCGATAGTGTCGGTGCCGGCCTGGATCTTGCCGCCTGCCGCAATGTAGGCCCGGGTCAACTCGAGCACGTTGCGGTATCCGGCCTCGAACTCCTTGCGATCGTCCGGCGACAAGCGAACAATCCACGGCATGTTTTCGTAGCGCGAGGAGAAGTTCTTGATCTGCCGCTGCACGGCGAGAATGTCGTCCATCACGTTGCGCGGAAAATAGACGAGGTCAGGGTTGCTCAGCGTGCGATAGTCCTCCAACTCGCGCTCGGCAGCGCGCTTGCTCAAGCCGCCCCACTCGTAATGCAGCGTCGGATTGAGATAGGCGCCGCGCCGCACCGCGTCCGCGATCATCGGCTGGATGCGCTTTTGATCGGTGAGAAACGTCGCCCAGGTCAGGTACTTGCCCTCGCGGAACGAGCGAAGCTCTTCCGGCGTCATCAGCGCCTCGCTGAAGCCCCACACGTGCTCGATGATGTCCATCCCGTCACGCACCGAACCGGGTGCGTTGTCGGTGTGGCCGAAGACCAGAAAGCCCGCCTTGTGGGCCTCTTCCGCCGCGAGTGCATAGTTGTGGGAGAGCCGGTCGTTGTATTGCGGGAACCACGCCATATCCGGCTCGTTCTGCAGCCAACTGCGGATTGCCTCGCGCACCTCGGCCTCGGACGAGGCGTCGTTGAAGGTGAAGCGGCCACCGGTGTGGAAGAACCGCGGCAGGTCGACGGCATCCTGGCTTTTTGCCCGCAGTGCTTTGGGCGTGTTGCCGAGCGCCATCACAGAGGTCACGCCGTGATTGATGTAAAGTTCGCCCAAGTACTCTTCCCAGTGCACATGGGAATCGAACAAGCCCGGAATGATGAACTTTCCGGTGAGGTCGATCACTTGCGCGCCCGCGGGCGCGGGCGCGTCACCCGGCAGTACGTCGCGGATCGTATTCCCTTCGATCACGATCGAGCGGTTTTGCAACGGCGCATCTGCGAGGCCGTCGATGATCGTCGCGCCCCGGATGACAAGCGTTGAGGGCGCCTGCGCGTGACCCGGCGTGAGCGCGGCCAACGCCATGACGCTGCCGACGAGAAAGCCAGAAAGGATACTGCGCATCGT
Source organism: uncultured Alphaproteobacteria bacterium (assembly GCA_963807015.1). Lineage (GTDB taxonomy): Bacteria > Pseudomonadota > Alphaproteobacteria > Rhizobiales > Xanthobacteraceae > JAJPKK01. Next base: position 31,463 of record CAWEAS010000003.1, read on the forward strand.
CAAAACTCCCGGAACGTAGGGTGGGCAAAGCGAAGCGTGCCCACCGCTCAATTGGAACACGTGGGCACGCGCGGACAAGTCCGCGCTTTGCCCACCCTACGATGGTCATCGGATGGGCGACCACGCGGGCGCCCTGCCGACCTGTTCAATCGTGATTGCGGAACGAGTTGTAGACGTTGCGCGTGAAGATCGTGCTGGTCCCCAGCCCTTGCGCCGCAGCCCACTTGGCATCGAGATCGGCGAGCGGCTTGGCCGCGAGCACGTCCTGCTCGCTCTTGCCTTCGTCGTAGAGCTTCTTCACGCGGTCACGCGCCGTGACCAGCATGTCGTGGAATTCCTGCAAGTTGGCCTTGGTCGCAAGCCCGCCGTGGCCGGGCACGATCTTGGTGCTGTCGTTCGCCGTCTTGAGGTAGCGCTCGCTCGCGAGGATCATGCCGTCGATCCCGCCGCCATTGCCCCAATCGATATTGGGATAGTTCCGCGTAAAAGTGTCGCCGAGCGCGAGCACGTTGGCATCGGGGAAATAGATCCAGCTGTCGCCGTCGGTGTGCGCATTGATCACGTGATTGACCTGGGCAACGCGGCCGCCGACCTCAACCTTCGTGCCGCCGACCTGGTAGGTGTCGGTCGGAAGTCCGGCCGGATCGAGGGGCGGTACCTTGTTTCCGGTCATCGGGTTGGTGGTGCCGGCGGCGAGGCGGACGCGGATGTTATCGTGCGCGACGATCGTTGCGCCGTCCTTGTGGAAGGCTGCATTCCCGCCGATGTGATCGGGATGATAGTGGGTGTTGATCACGTATTTGATCGGCAGCGGCGACAGCTTCTCGACGGCAGCCTTGATCTTGTCGTGGAGCGGCGCGAACTGGGTATCGACCATGATGATGCCGTCGGTCCCAACCGCGACGGTGATGTTCCCGCCCTGACCTTCGAGCATGTAGGTCTTGTTGCCGAGATCGGTGGTCTTGATCTCCACCTTGGAGAAATCCGGCTGCTGCGCGTTGGCAGCGCCGGCAAACAGCACCGCGGCGCCGGCGAGAGCGGCGATCGTAATCCGTTTCATGATGTAGTCCTCCCTTGATGACCCATGCGCCTCGACCGGTTTGCGGGCGGGGTTCAGTTCCCCGTGTTGTTGACGGGTTGATCGAGGTGCCAAGTGCACAGGCGGCACCGCACAAAGGTTACAACGCCCGCCGCATGCGAGAAAGAGGCAAATCCGCAAAGCAGCGCGGCTGCGTTCCATCAAGCGGCCAAGAAACAAAATCGATGAGTGAAAGTAAACGGAGCCGTTGAGTCCCGCCGGCAAATAGGGTTTGCTGATACACGTATGGGTTGACCGTACCCGATCAGAAGCGCGCGCGATCAAGTGCGCGACGCGCCGCGGCCTAGGGAGGACTGGAATGCGCTCTCGTGACGGGATCATTGCGACCGTGCTCGCGGCAACACTCGCGCTTCTCATGGGCGGCCTCGCCATCGCCGAGGACGGCAAATATCCCGATCTGCGGGGTCAATGGCGGCGCTTCAACAATGTCGGCCTATTCGCCGGCGGCGCGGGCGGTCTTCGCTATGATGAAAGCGGCCCGCCCTCCACGGCCCCCGACCTCGGTCAGCGACCGCCCCTGACGCCGGAATACCAGGCGATCTATCAGACGAACCTGGCGGACATGGTCCAAGGCGGCCAGGGCGTCGACCCGACCTATTCCTGCGTGTCGCCCGGCATGCCAAGAGTCATGATCGGCTACTCGCCGCTGGAGTTCGTGGTCACGCCGGAAGCGACCTACGTCCTCTCCGAGCGCGACCACGATCATTTCCGGCGCATCTACACCGACGGCCGCGACTTTCCCTCCAACATGGCGCTGGAGCCGCAATTCCTCGGCTACTCCGTCGGCAAATGGATCGATGAGGATGGCGACGGCCGCTACGACATGCTGACGATCGAAACGCGCGGCTTGAAGGGACCGCGCGTGTTCGATGCGACCGGCATGCCGCTCCACGCCGACAATGAGACCATCATCAAGGAGCGCTTCTATCTCGATAAGGCCGACAAGAATCTGCTGCATGTCGACATCATCACCATCGACCATGCGCTGACCCGGCCGTGGGAGGTGCGCAAGCTGTTCCGGCGTTTCGTGAGCGACCAGCCGGTGTGGTTCAAACACAGCGTGTGCGGCGAGGGCAACGTCCATGTCGGCATCGGCAAGGAAGTGTACTTCCTCAGTGCCGACGGCCTGCTGATGCCCGCGGTGAGGGACCAGCCGCCGCCGGACCTGCGTTACTTCAGGCACTACGAGCGCTGATCGACTGCAATCGCGGACTGAAGATCGACCATGACGACGACGAGCGTGATGACCGGCAGAGACCATCATCCGACCGCGTGGTATGCGGAGATGAATGCGGCCGAGAAGCGGACGTTCTGGGCCTGTCTCGGCGGCTGGATGCTGGATGCTGGACGCGATGCCGAGCTCAATCCGGTCGAGAACATCTGGCAGTTCTTGCGTCAGAACCACCTCAGCAACCGAGTCTTCGACAGCCATGATGCCATCCTCGATGCCTGCTGCGACGCCTGGAACGCGCTAACTGCCGAGCCCAGTCGCATCCGTTCAATTGCCACCCGAGCATGGGCAGCGGTCACTCCCTAGTGCCGTTGGTTTAAGTCGGGACAACACGAAGCCCGGGCGAAATTGCATCCGCCTCGATTCCTCGGCGCATCCGCGGGCGGGAATTCACGCGCACGCGC
>CAWEAS010000004.1:0-263508 GCA_963807015.1 uncultured Alphaproteobacteria bacterium
GTGATACGCGAAGCTTTGGCCTGATCTGCTTCGTAGTTTGGTAGGGTGGGCAAAGCGCGGACGCGTCCGCGCGTGCCCACGCGTTAGCGTGTGAGGGTGGGCACGCTTCGCTTTGCCCACCCTACGCACTACGGACTGAAGGCTGCTCAGCTTTTCTTTTCGTCCGTGAGGTCGTTCACGGACCAGCTCAGGATTTCCATCTGGTTTGACGTCAGGCGGAAATCGTAGCCGGCGACTTTTGCGCCGATCGCCTTGGCCTTCTCCTGTTGCGCATCATTTGTCGCCGTGGCGGCGATCTGGACCCAGCCGTCTGTAACGTTGCCGACGCTGGTGAAGACGATGCGCAGGCCGTCACCGGCCTCGACCGTCATATGCCGGGCGTCGTCGGCAGGCTTTTCTGCCTTGCGCACTTCCTGGAAGGTGAAGCTGTCGACGAGGGTCGCGAGCCGGCTCACCTTGAACTGGTCCTCGGAACGTTTCTCGGGCACCTCGGCGAGCTTGAAGTCGCCCGGCTTCTCGGCCGTGACCGTGATCGTATCGCGGCCGCCGCCGGCGAGTTCGATCTTCTTGATCTCGTCGCGCTTCACGTCGAAATCGACCGGGACGAACCACTCAGATCGAGTTCGAGGGCAACCGCACGCTGCCGCGCGCGAGGTAGGTTTGCGGCTGCCCCTTGAGGCGGATAAACATGCCGCCGGCGGGGCCGCCCACGGTGGTGTCGCGATTGCCGACCATCAGATCGGCGAGGACGCCGCCCGACGTGGAGAGTGTCACCTCTTTGCCGCCGTCGGTTGCGCCGGGATCAGCTAGGCCGAGGTCGCCATAGCGGGCAGGATCGCTGGTCCGCGCTTCTTCGAAAGAGAGCTCCGCAATGCTCGCGACGAGGTCGCGCACTGGGTCGGTCTTGACCGGGTAACCCGACGCCGCGGTCAAGGCGTTACCGTGCCGCTCGATCGCCAATGGCTCCTTGCCTTCGTTCACCACGATGGCGGTGATGTCGTTGGCCTTGTCGGCAAGCCCGGGGACGACGCGCTCGCCGTGCCGGTCGGCGGTGATCGTCGGTGTGCTCCTGCGCAGCACGGCTGCGGTCGCGACGACACAGATCGCCGCCAGGAGCGCAAGGACGACAAGTTGCCGGCGGTTCATCACGCGTCTCCGTTCGATTTATCGTCGTCGCGCTTTTTCGGCAGCGGCCGTCGCGGTCGTCGCAGGCCGAAGCCAAGCGCGATGACCGCGATGGTAATCGGGACGACGCCGACATTAATCGCGGTGATCCAGCTCTTCACATTGTCGACGTTGCGGCGCAGTGCGAACTGCACGTCGCGCAGCTCGGCGCGGATCGTCAAAAGCTGGGCGCGGAAGCTATCGATGGCTTTCACCTGCTCCGCCGTAAGCACGTCGTTCGAGCCTTCGGGGGCCTTCGGCAGCTGCGACAGCTTCTGCTCGGTGTCCTTGAGCTGCTGGGTCAGTTCCTGCTCCTTCGCGCGGAACTTGCTGTCGGCCTCAGACTCCATGTGCTGAATGAGTTCGAACGGCCGCCACGACACGCCGCGGCCGCGCAGGTCGGAAAGGGCGGCGCCGCCGGCCATCTGTTCGATCGCATTGATGACGAAGTCACCATTGTTGGCGAACGCCTGCGCGATCTGCTGACCGAACAATGACTGCTTCGAGATCCAGTTACGGTCCATCAGCATATCGACGTCGCCCACGAGGATGACGTTAACTGGCTTCACCGAACGCTTGAGCCCCGTGCTTTCCGGCTTTCCGGCGTCCTTGGCCGCATCCTTGGCCGGCTCAGACTTCGCGGCCCCGGTCTTCGCTTCATCCGGTTTCGTCTCACCCGGCTTGGCTTCGCCGGCCTTCGCTTCATCGGCCTTGGCTTCGCCCGCCTTCTCCTCGGGCTTCGCCGTCTCCGGCTTTTTCAAGCCATCGGGATAGGCGCTGTCGAGCGTGCCCTCGAGCCGCGCGGCGATGATCGGCCGGCTCGGAGTTTTGGTAAGGCCGACCAGCAGCCGGCGCGGATCGGCGGTGCGATCGCCGGCGTTTTTGGCATCGATGGTCACCGCGGCGTTGGAGGCTTGTACCAGCGGCCGCAGCATCACGCCCGGTTTCTCCGTTTCGAAGGCGCCGGCCGTCGTGACTATGATCGCCGACAACTGTGCCAGGATCGCTTCGTCGCGCGAGAGGGCGTTGCCGCGCAACGCCATCCAGGCAAGGTTCTGCGCCGCGACCGGCCGGCCATTGACGTTGCGCTCGGTCTGCAACGCATAGTCCGGATCGCCGATCGCGCGCGAAGTATCGAACTTCACGCCCCACGCCTTGAAATGCGGCTCAAGCGTCGAGGTTGGATTAGGCACAGGACCGCCGCGTGGCCCCAATTGGTTCTCGGCGAACGGGTCGACAAAGATGAGAGTGGCGTTGCCCGCCATCACCCACTGGTCGATGGCGTAGAGCGTCTTTTCGCCCAGCTCCTGCGGGTGCACCACCATCAGGACGCGCGTGCCGTCGGGAAATTTGTCGACGTCGCCCGAAACTGGCTTCACGTCGAAGAACTGCTTCATTTGCATCAGCACCTGCTGCTCAGGGACAGGCCCCATCGGATTGCCGGAGAGGCCAAGGCCGTCGATCAGGGCCACCACCGGCTTACCGCGGCGTCCGAGATCGGAGACGAGGCGGGTCAGGTCGTATTCCAGGAATGCTTCACGATCGGGGGCGAACACCGAAATGGTCGAGCGCCCCGTGGTGGAGTTGGTGGCGGCGAGACCGAAGAACAGCCGCTCGCCATTGGTGCCGGTAAACCCGTCGACGCCGAACGCGACCGCGCGGTCCTCCTCCTCGGAGAACGGCCGCGGATCGATCGTTTCGAGGATGATGTTGCCCTTGGCGGCCGCCACGTAGGCATCGAGTAGCGTGCGAACTCGCGTTGCAAACGCGGCAAGCTGCGGCGCCTGCCGGGTGAGCGCGGACGACATGAACAGGCGAAAGCGGATCGGCTCCCTGAGTTCGCCAAGCAGCGTCTTGGTGCCCTCGCTCAACGAATAAAGATGCTGCTGGGTGAGGTCGAGCCGCGCGGTGCGCAGCGTCTGCGCGCTGATGATATTGACGCAGACGAAGACGACGGCGCCGAGCACCGCGGCCAGGACCGCGATCCGTCCGGCGGTGACGCCGGCGCCGCGGGAAGGGCGAGGAGTATTCGTATCGGACATCGGAAAACCTCAGGCGGCCTTTTTGACTTCGATGATGCGGACGTTGAGCCACAGGCAGAACACGATCAGCGAGACGAAGAAAATAATCGACGGCAATTCGAGCACGCCGTCGGTGATGTGCTGGAACTGACCGAAGAACGACATCGATCGCACCGCGTCGATGACGAAAGCGGGCGCCCACGATCGCACCGACGAGATGACGAGGTCGAACCCCGCCATCACGAACAGGAAGCTCACGGCTGTTGCGGCGATGAAGGCAAGCACCTGGCTCTTGGTCAGCGCCGAGATCGCTGCCGCGAGCGCAAGGAACGCGCCCGCCATCAGCCACGAGCCCACGTAGGAGGATAGGATCACCCCATGGTCGGGCGAGCCCAGCACCCACACCGTGATCCACAGCGGTGTCGTCAGCACGAGGGCGAGCAGCGCGAATGTCCAAGCGGCAAGCCATTTGCCGACCACGATTTGCCACGGTGCGACCGGCAGGGTCATGAGGATTTCGATCGTGCCGCTGCGCCGCTCCTCGGCCCAGAGCCGCATGGCGATCGCCGGCATCAGCACGAGGTAGAGCCACGGATGCCAGAAGAAGAAGCCGGACAGGTCGGCCTGCCCCCGCTCGAAGAAGCCGGATACCAGGAAGGTCATGCCGGCTGCGAGCGCCAGGAACACGACGAGGTACACGGCGGCGACGGGGGTCGCGAAATAGGCGGCGAATTCGCGGCGGAAAACGAGCCACATCGGACGCATGTTAGTTCTCCTCCGCCCGCTCGCGGTCGGAATGAGCGGCCGCGATCTCGCGGAACACATCGTCGAGCGTCGCCTGTCGCGCGTAGTATTCGGTGACCACGATATTCGAGCTGCCGAGGATGGCGGCGAGATCGGCCGGCTGCGTCCGCTTCGCCGCGGCATAAACCGCGAGCCGGGTCACGCCATTGAGGCGCTGGGCAATCTCGACGCGGCCGACGCCCGGATGTTTGGTGATGATGTCGATCGCCTGCTGCGGCTCGGCGGTGGCCAGCGTCAGCGCGAGCGTCGCGACCGCCGGCGCCCGGAGTGCCAGCAGTTCTGCCGGGGTCGCGTCAGCGAGCAGGCGGCCCTTGGCGATGATGATCGCGCGTGTGCACACAGCCTCAACCTCCTCGAGGATGTGCGTCGAGATGATGATGGCCTTCGTCGGCGCAATCGAACGGATGAGATCGCGCATCTCGTATTTCTGGATCGGATCGAGGCCGTCGGTCGGCTCGTCGAGGATTAGCGCGTCGGGGTCATGCACCAATGCCTGGGCGATGCCGACGCGCCGCTTGAAGCCCTTGGACAACTGTTCGATCCGTTGATTCCAGACGTCGGCAAGATCGACGCGATCAACCAGATCGGCCAGGCGATCATTAGCCTCGGCCTTCGACAGCCCGTGCATTTCCGCGATGAACGTCAGAAACGCGCCGACGCTCATGTCGGCATAGGCCGGCGCGCCCTCGGGCAGATAGCCGAGCTTCTTGCGGGCTGCGATCGGGTCGGTGTGGCTGTCGTGGCCATCGATGGCGGCGCGCCCGGACGTGGGCGCCAGGAACCCGCTGATGATCCGCATGGCGGTCGACTTCCCGGCGCCGTTCGGCCCGAGAAATCCGACGACTTCACCACGCTCAACCGCGAAAGAAATCCCATCGACCGCCGTCAAGGAGCCGAATCGCTTGACGAGGTCGGTTGCTTCGACGAGGGCCATGCCTTCGCTCCCGGCGTTTGCGACCGGCGAGCCCCGGTATCCCCCGAGGTCTCAAGTCCGGCCAATCCTCGATGTTGAGGCTGCAGGTTCTAATCCAGGTCTCTTCAGTGCGCCCTGCCCCGCGCCGTGCGTCGAATTAGCGAGATCACGGCAGAATGCAAGAGGCAGGCGCGTCGCATCTCGGGCAGGACGTACCCCGCTGCGGCGCACAACGCTAGCGCGAAATCAAATCAATGTCGGCATCTTCGCGGTGTCCCTCGCAAAACGACGCCATTCATGCGACGTTTGGTCCAACCGTTTTTGCGTAGTGCACGCGGTGCGCACTGCGCCGAATGGGCGTTAACCGCATTAAATTCTATCCATGAGCTCAACCCCATGAGCGATCTCGGCAATGTCGGTGCCCCGCGGCGCTGGGTCAGCCATCATTCCCACTGGGGTGCCTTCTCCGCTGGGGTGGAGGACGGTCGCGTCGTCGCAGTCCGTCCGTTCGAACACGATCCGGACCCGTCGCTGCTGATCAACGCGATCCCGGCGAGCGTGCATTCCCCGACGCGCATCGCGACACCGATGGTGCGCGAAGGCTGGCGCGGTCCAGGCAGCGGTATTGGGCGCGGCCGCGAGCGTTTTGTGCCGATTACATGGGATCGCGCGCTCGCGCTTGTCGCATCGGAAATTGCACGGGTGAAGGCGGAGCACGGCAATGCCGCCATCATGGGCGGCTCGCAGGGCTGGGGCTCGGCCGGCGTTTTCCATGCGGCGCGCAGCCAGCTCCACCGCTTCCTCGGTGCTGCGGGCGGCTTTGTCGATCAGACCACTAACTACAGCTTCGGCACAGCGCTTGCGTTCCTGCCGCACGTGCTCGGCTCCGCCCAAGCGGTTACCGGTCCTCTGACGTCATGGTCCTCGATCGCGCGGCATTGCCGGCTGATGGTGATGTTCGGCGGGGCCAATCCGAAGAACACGCAAGTGGCGAAGGGCGGCTGTGCGTCCCATTCGACCGCCGGCGCGCTGCAGGCGCTCGCGGGCGCAGGCGTTGAGGTCATCAACGTGAGCCCAGTGCGCGACGATGGGCCCGAGGCGGTGCGACCGGCTTGGATCGCGATCAGGCCCAATACCGATACCGCGATGATGCTCGCGCTCGTCCACACGTTGGTCGGCGAAGGCCTGCACGACCAGGAATTTCTCGCGCGTTATTGCACCGGCTTCGAACGGGTGCTGCCCTACCTGGTGGGTGAAACCGACGGTATCGCGAAGGATGCGGATTGGGCGGCGGCAATCACATCCGTGCCCGCCGAAACCATTCGCGCATTGGCGCGCCGCATGGCCGCAACCCGCACCATGGTGACGGCGACGTGGTCGCTGCAGCGCGCGGATCATGGCGAACAACCCTATTGGGCGCTGATCCTGCTTGGCGCCGCGCTCGGCCAGATCGGCTTGCCGGGCGGCGGATTTGGCTTTGGCTATGGTTCTGCAGCGGGCATCGCCGATCCGCCGCTTCTCCTCCGCGAGCCTGCGTTGGAAAATCTGCCCAACCCGGCGCGGCTCGCGATCCCGGCGGCGCGCATCGCCGATTGCCTGCTTCATCCCGGGGAGCCGTATGATTTCAACGGCGCTCGCAGCACCTATCCCGATATTCGCCTGGTATACTGGGCCGGCGGTAATCCATTCCACCACCATCAGGATCTCAACCGACTGCGCCGGGCGTGGCAGCGGCCCGAGACCATCGTGGTGCAGGAGCCGTGGTGGACCGCTACCGCGCGGCATGCCGACATCGTGCTGCCGGCGACGACGACGCTCGAGCGGAACGATATCGGCGCCGCCGGGCGCGACCGGTTTGTGATCGCCATGCGCCAGGCGATCGATCCGGTCGGCGAAGCCCGGAACGATTTCGACATTTTCCGCGAGCTCGCGGCGCGGCTGGGATGTGAGGATACGTTCACCCAGGGACGCGACGAGTTTGGGTGGCTTCGACACATCTACGAGAGATGGCGCGATGGCGCCCGCACCAATCGCGCGGTGCCGCCGGACTTCGATACGTTCTGGCAGCAGGGCTATTTCGAAATACCCTATGCCGCGGACGAATACGTGCTGTTTGCCGATTTCCGTGCCGATCCGGCCGGGCGGAAGCTGCGCACCCCTTCAGGGCGCATTGAACTTTATTCCGATCGTATTGCCGGCTTTGGTTACGACGATTGTCCACCGCACCCGACCTGGATCGAGCCGGCCGAATGGCTCGGTGCAAATAGCAGGTATCCCCTGCACCTCGTCTCAAGCCAACCGCGCCTGCGCTTGCACAGCCAGATGGATTGCGGTCCTGTCAGCGCTGCCGGCAAGGTGAACGGCCGCGAAGCTCTATTGATAAATCCATCCGACGCGCAGGCGCGCGGTATCGGCGCTGGCGACGTGGTACGGGTCTACAATGCGCGCGGCGCCTGTCTCGCCGGCGCCGTCATAAGCGAAGCGGTACGTCCAGGCGTCGTGCAGCTTTCGTGCGGCGCCTGGTATGACCCCGCGGATGATTCAGCCGATGCGCTTTGCCGGCATGGCAATGCCAACGTACTGACGCGCGATCATGGCACGTCCAAGCTCGCGCAAGGACCGAGTTCGGCTACGGCAACCGTCGAGATCGAACGCGTGGCCGTGGCGCCGCCGGTCGCAGCATTTGCGCCGCCGCTCTGAATATCCTCGCTAAGCGATATGGTGCTCAATTAGCGCACGAGGAATAGCGCGGCCGGTCGCTCGTGCTACCTTGCATAAAAGAACCATAAACGGACGACTTCCAGCGACATGCTGAACGCGAGACATATTTAGCAATCATAAAGCTGCATTGGTGATCGCTTCGCGCCATTCAATTTCAGTTACATCGGCGTTACCGATCAACTCGGAATCGATGTCCGGATTTGCGCAATCATTTGCCATTTTGCGCCTCTTATGAGGGCCGGCGCTCTATAATTAATGGGTGGAACGCGATAATGTGCTCAAAATGTTCTGTTAGCGCGTACCAATTCTGCGTGCGGTTGTGACTTGCATTCAATCCCGGTTCCATATAAGGCGAGGCAATCTTATCATTGGGAGACCACATGAAAATGAATTTGAAATCGATGTCCATCGACGCGCTGATAACCCTGAAGGGCAGGATCGATGCCGCGCTTGGCTCGAGAGTCTCGGAGGAGCGTCGCGAGCTTGAATCAAAGCTTGCGAGGCTTAGCCATGTGGAGGCCAACGGATCGCGATCGCGGGTAATGACCGGCCGCGGCGGCCCACGTGGAAAGGTTGCGCCAAAATATCGCAATCCCGAAAATCCGAGCGAAACCTGGGCTGGACGCGGTCTGAAACCACGGTGGCTCGCGGCTGCAATTAAAAGCGGCAAGAAGCTCGACGATTTCAGTATTGCAGGCGCGGTTGGCTCGGCTAAGCCGGTGAAGCGTCGGGGTCGCCCAAGGAAGAAATAACCGCCGTGCGTTATGTCGTGCAGCGAACGATCCGCGCGCTTTCTAATCGGCGACCTCGCTATCCGCGCTAAACGATGTCTCGGCCAAGCTGTTTGAATAAAGAAACAGAGTTATTCCTGCAAAATTGCACGTAAAACGTGCATTGGCCGAGATAAGTTTCCACTCCTGCCTATAGCACCGCCTAAAGGAATGTCTGCGCGGTTGCAGACATTCATTGCGGGGAATAGATCGGCGCGCTTGTTATGCACAGCGCGCTGGGCAGTGGTATTTATCACAGTATCGCGCGGATCAATCGACTCGCTTGGCCGAGGCCTCGAAACTATCGAGGTTCGCTTCGAGGTCGGGCGCAAACTTACCGTCGATCAGAACAAAAGCGACGACGCAGGGCGCGCTGGAGCGGTTGCTCCAGGCGTGATTGGTTCCGCATTGGACGACGATGTCGCCGGCCTTTAGGTCGACATCGCCATCATCAAGGAGAAGCGTGATCTCGCCCGACAGCACGATTGCGTAATCGATTGTCTCGGTACGATGCATCAGCGGGTGGCGCCCGCCTTTGCCGAACGTCGCCGCCTGTTCATTGCCGAGGCCGGCAAAGACGCGTCGGGCATCGGCAGACGTCATCTTGCGTACGGTCTCCAACTCCGGTGGAAAATGATTGAGGCGCAGCACAGTACCGTGACGCGCCGGCAGTTGGCGGCGCGGCCCGAGCGTCGTCTCGGCGACCGACGGCACGATCGCTGCCGGCATTCCGTCCGTGCGGAAGATATCCGTCGCATACCATTCCGGATCGAGTGCGTTGACGTGGACGAAAGGTGCCGGCCCGTCGGAAATGACGACTGCGCGCCCCTTGTCATCATGCCCGGTGATTACACGCCGCACGGGCTTTGCCATCGCTTTCCTCCTGTGCCTTGCACGGCAACGGCCGGCCGCGCATGATTGCGAACTCCACTTTCATTTCGCACATTCTGCGCAAATCCCAAGGCTTGCGGAGACGATGACGAAGGCCGTTCTGATTTATGCCATTGGCGGCCCCGATGTCATGCGCTGGGAGGACATCGCGTTAGCGCCGCCGGGGCCCGGCGAGGTGCGTGTGCGCCACACCGCCATCGGCGTCAACTTTTCCGACATCAACGTTCGCCGCGGCGGGTTCTATTTGGCAAAGCCGCTGCAGTTTCCCGTCATTCTCGGCAACGAGGCCGCGGGTGTCGTCACCGCGATCGGCTCCGGCGCGGCCGGCATCGCTGTCGGCGAGCGCGTGGCTTACGCGGGCACGGGCGGACCGTTTTATGAGGACACCGGCGCATATGCCGAGGAGCGCAATGTCCCCGCTGCATGCCTCGTGAAATTGCCCGATGGCGTCTCGGACGCGCATGCCGCGGCGATGCTGGTCAAGGGGCTCACCGCGTCGTCGATCATCAATCGCGTCTTCAGGCCGCAGCCGGGTCACACGATTCTCATCCACGCGGCGGCGAGCGGTGTCGGCATTCTCCTCGCACAATGGGCAAAGCATCTCGGCGCAACGGTGATCGGCACGGTCGGATCCGCGGAGAAGGCGCGTATCGCCCGCGAGAACGGTTGCACGCATGCGATCCTCTATCGCGAAACCGATTTCGTCGCCGCGGTGAAACTGCTCAAGCCGGCGGGCGTCGACGCGGTATTTGACGGCGTCGGCAAAGACACTTTCATGGCCTCGCTGGACTGCGTGCGGCCGTTCGGCATGCTGGTCAACTACGGCAACGCGTCCGGGCGTGTGCCGCTGCTCGACATCCTGCTGCTCGCCAAGAAAGGATCGCTTTCGGTCTCGCGGCCGGGGCTCAGCCACTTCTTCAGCGAGGTGGGGGCGTTACAGTCCGCGGCCAACGAGCTGTTCGCGCTTCTGCGCGAGGGCGTGCTGAGGCCGCGCATTGTGCAGAGTTACGCGCTGCGGGATGCCGCGTCGGCCCACCGCGACATCGAGAGCCGAGGTACCGCAGGGTCGATCGTACTACTGCCGTGATGTCGAACTTGAAAAAAGGACGCAACGATGAACGCCCCAGACACGTCTTCGTCGAAACCGATCGAATATGCCGATGCGTCGCCGGAGGTGCGCGCCGTGTTCGATGACATCAAGCGGTCGCGCAAGGTCGAGGACGTCAACAATTTTTGGAAATATCTGGCGCGCGATCCGGCGCTGATCGCGCGCACCTGGACGGGCGTGAAGGAGGTGATGGCGGATGGCGCCTTGAGCCCGCTGGTCAAGGAATTGATCTACGTTGCCGTAAGCGTCACCAACGGCTGCGGATACTGCATCGCGAGCCACACGGCGTCCGCCCGCAAGGCCGGCATGACCGAGGCAATGTTCGGCGAACTGATGGCCGTCGTCGGCATGGCGAACGAGACGAACCGGCTCGCCAACGGCTACCGCGTGCCAATCGACCGGGCATTCGACAAATAGCGTCCCACGCCATTCCCCTTCCCCCCCCCCTGCGGCACGCGAGCGGGGGAGGGAAAAAGCAAATCTCGCAGCCGGATGCGACTAACTGATGATGGAAGTAACGCGTGCGAAGCGAAGTTTTGACACGCGCTCATTCCTTCCCATACTTGCTGGCGTGACCGCGAGCGAACCTTCCTGATGACGACCCGATATTTCGGCGCGCCCATCAAGCGCAACGAGGACCCGCGGCTGCTGCGCGGGCGGGCGCTGTTCGTCGACGATGTCGAATTTCCGAACCTGCTGCACGCGGCGTTCCTGCGCAGCGCGGTTGCCCACGGACGCGTGCGCAGCATCGACGTCGCGGCGGCACGATCTCGGCCTGGCGTTGTCGCGGTCTACACGGCGGAGGACCTCGGCGACTACTGGAAGCCGGGGCCGCTGCTGGTGCCGCCGCCGCCGATTCCCGGAATCACGTTCAATCAACGCACGCAGGTGCCGCTTGCCAAGGACAAGGTGCGCCACGTCGGCGAGCCGCTCGCAGTGGTCATCGCGACGAGCCGCCATATCGCCGAAGACGCGCTTGCGGACATCGCGGTCGACATCGATCCGCTTCCGGCCGTCGTCGATCTCGAGAAGGCGCTCGGCGCCGATGCCCAGACCGTTCACGACGATCTGCGCAGCAACGTCGCTGCGCACGTGCGCCAGACCAAAGGCAACTACGCGGCGGCGGTTGCGAATGCCGCCCACCTCATCAAGCGCCGGCTCACTTATGACCGCGGTGCGTCATCGCCCATCGAGACGCGCGGCATTGTCGTCAACTGGGATCACCGGGCCGGCCACCTCACGGTGTGGGATACCACCCAGGCGCCGGTGTTCCTGCGCGGCGGGCTCGCTGGCATGCTGGGCCTGAGCGAGCGGCAGGTGCGAGTGATCGCGCCGTTCGTCGGCGGCGGCTTCGGGCCGAAGATCATGTTGTTCTACCCCGAAGAGGTGGTGCTGCCGTGGGCGGCGATGAAGCTCGAACGGCCGATCAAGTGGATCGAAGACCGCAAGGAGCATTTCTTCGCGACCACCCACGAACGCGGACAAATCCACGACGCCGAAATGGCGCTCGACAAGGATGGCCGCATTCTCGGCATCAAGGATGTCTTCCTCCACGACGGCGGGGCCTACGACCCCTACGGCCTGACCGTGCCGATCAACAGCCAATGCACGCTGCTCGGCCCTTACGACATCGCGAATTACGATTCGACCTTCACCGCGCTGTTCACCAACAAGCCGATCGTGACGCCCTATCGCGGCGCAGGGCGGCAGCATGGTGTGTTCGTGGTCGAGCGGCTCCTCGATATCGCGGCGCGCGATCTTGATATCGACCGCGCCGAAATCCGGCGGCGCAATTTCATTCGCCCGGACGCGTTCCCCTACGACAACCAAATCATTTACCAGGATTTCGCGCCGCTCTCCTACGACAGCGGCAATTACGAGCCGATCCTCGACAAGGCGCTCGCGATGATTGATTACGCGCGATTCATCGAGGTGGAGCAGCCGCGGGCGAGGACGCAAGGCCGCCGTCTCGGCGTCGGCATCGCGGCCTACGTGGAAGGCACCGGCATCGGCCCCTACGAGGGCGCCAGGGTCCAGGTTCAGGCCAACGGCAAGGTGAGCGTCGCGACCGGCATCGGCACCCAGGGGCAAGGCCATTTCACGAGCTTTGCGCAGATCGTCGCCGATGAAGTCGGCGTCGAGGTGACGAACGTCGATGTGGTGACCGGCGATACCGACCAGTTCTACTGGGGCGCCGGCACCTTCGCGAGTCGCGGCGCGGTGGTGGCAGGCACCGCCGTGAGCGCCGCAGCGAAGGCCGTGCGCGGCAAGATCTTGCGGGTCGCCTCGGAGCATTTCGAATGCGCCGAGGAGGACATCGAGATCGCGGACGGCAAAGTCTCGATCGTCGGCGTGCCGGGCAAGATGGTCAGGCTGGGCGAACTTGCGCTGATGGCGAACCCGATGCGCGGCGCGGTGCGCCCCGGCACCGAGCCCGGCCTCGAATCGACCCAGTATTTCGGCCCGCCGAGCGGCGCAACCGCGGGCGGCGTCCACGCCATGATCGTCGAGATCGATCCCGAGACGCTTGGGCTCGAAATTCGCAAATACGTGGTGGTGCATGACTGCGGCACCGTCATCAATCCGCTGATTCTCGCCGGGCAAATTCACGGCGGCGTCGCACAAGGCATCGGCAACGCGTTCTTCGAGAAGCTCGAATTCGACGCCGACGGCCAGCTGCTCAACGCCTCGCTCGCCGACTACCTGCTGCCGTCCTCGCTCGACGTGCCGACGATGGAGCTTGGCCACACCGTAACGCCGTCGCCGCTCAATCCGCTCGGCATCAAGGGCGCCGGCGAAGCGGGCGCGATCCCGGTCGGGCCGCTCTTCGCCCAGGCAATCGAGGATGCGCTTGGCCTCGGCGAAAACGGCGTCGAGATTCTGGAAATCCCACTGAGCCCAAACCGGCTGTGGCAACTGGTGACGAAAGCGCGATGATCCTCGTCACCGGTGCCGCCGGCAAGACCGGCAAGGCCGTCATCGCCGCGCTTGCGGCGCGCGGCGCGGCGGTGCGCGCCCTCGTGCACCGCGCCGAGCAGTCCGGTGCCGCGCTCGCACTGGGGGCACGTGAGGCTTGTGTTGCTTCATTCGATGATGCGGCAGCGTTGGCGCAGGCGGTGAATGGCGCAAGCGCGGTCTATCACATCTGCCCGAACATGAGCCCGCACGAGGTCGCCTACGCCGGCGCGGTCGTCGCGGCGACGAAAACCGCGGGCGTGCGCCGCCTAGTCTATCATTCGGTGCTGCATCCGCAGGTCGAGGCGATGCCTCATCACTGGGAAAAGATGCGGGCCGAGGAGCTGTTGTTCGCGGCGGGCCTCGACGCGACCGTGCTGCAGCCGACCGCCTACATGCAGAATATCTTGGCGGGTTGGCGCGACATTGTTGAGGCGGGGATTTATCGTGTGCCTTATCCGGTCGAGAGCCGCATCAGCCTCGTCGATCTCGACGATGTTGCGGCCGTTGCCGCCCTCGTGCTGATGCAGCCAGGCCACGTTGGCGCGATCTACGAACTCGTCGGTGCGCCGCCGTTGAGCCAGACCGAGGTCGCAACTGCGCTGAGCGATGCGCTCGACAAACCCGTGCGGGCGGTGCCCGAGCCGGTCGAAGCGTGGGAGGCCCGTGCTCGCGCCGGAGGCTTGGGTGACTATCAGCGCGAGACGCTCGTGAAAATGTTCCGCTATTACGCCGCGCACGGCCTCATCGGGAACGCCAACGCCCTGACGTGGCTCCTTGGCCGCACGCCGACGTCGTTCGCTGAGTTTGCGACGGACGCCGCGGAAGCTTGGCCACGCCCCTCAACCCTACGGGTTGCCCGATAAGGGCGTCACTTCCCGGTCCAATGGACGAAGCGGCGCTCGATCAGCAGGAACAACAAGTTGAGTCCGTAGCCGAGCGCGCCGGCCGCGAAGATCGCGGCGTACATGCGCGGCATCTCAAACAGTTGCTGCGCCTCGAACACGCTGTGGCCGAGGCCGTCCTGCGAGCCGATGAACATCTCGGCCACCACGATGATGACGAGGGCCAGCGACACGCCGTTGCGTAGGCCGACGAAGGTCTGCGGCAGCGACTCCAGCAGCATCACGTCATAGAGCACCCGCAGCCGCGATGCCCCCATCACCTTGGCGGCCAGCAGGCGGGTCTTGCGCGCGTTCATGACGCCATAGGCGACGTTGAACAGAATGACGAGGATGGCGCCAAATGCCGCGACTGATATCTTGGTTTCGTCGCCGACCCCGAACAGCACGAGGAACAGCGGGAACATGGCCGAGGCCGGAGTTGAGCGGAAAAAATCAATGACGAATTCGAGCGAGCGATAGAGCTTTTCCGAGGAGCCGAGCATGATGCCGAGCGGGATCGCGATCACGGCGGCGATGAGGGTCGACGCGGCGGTGCGATAGACGGTCTTAACGAAATCGAAGCCGAGCATCCCACCGTTCATGCCGGCCCAAAGCGCGCGGAAGGTCGCTAGCGGCGACGGCAGCAGCACCGGATCGACCCACTCCCGCCAGGTTACGACGAACCAAACCAGCAGGAGCGCGGCGACTCCGATCAGCGGCAGCAATCCCTCGATGCGTTTGCGGTTCATGCCCGGCGGACCTCGCGCTGAAACACGTCGAGGCAGTGCGCCTTGAGGCGCACGAATTCCGGGTCGGAGAGGGTCGCGTCGGTCCGCGGCCGCGCCACGCCGATGGCTGTGAAATCGGCGACCCGCGCCGGATGGCGCGATAGCAGCAGCACGCGGTCGGCGAGGTAAACCGCCTCTTCGAGATCGTGCGAGACCAGCACCATGGTCGTGCCGCTCTCCAGGAACAGCTTCTGCAGCTGCTCGCGCATGAACAGCGTCATTTCATAGTCGAGGGCCGAAAACGGCTCGTCGAGAAACAGGATCTCGGGCTCGACAACCAGCGCCCGCATGATCGAGATCAGCTGCTGCTGGCCGCCCGACATCTGATAGGGATACTGATAAAGATCGAGCTTGATGCCGAGGCGAGCAACCAGCCGCTCGGTGCGTGCTTTGCGCTCCGCGCGCTCGACTTTCATCATTTTGAGCGGATAGGCGATGTTATCGAACGCGCGCAGCCATGGAAACAGCGCCTCGCGGTAGTTCTGGAACACGTACCCGAACTTGATCTCGGAGAGCCGCATGCCGTCGAACAGAATGTCGCCGGCATCGGGCGGGACGAGCCCGGCAATCATGTTGATCAGCGTACTCTTGCCGCAGCCGTTGGGACCGAAGACCGAAATCAGCTCGCCGCGCGGAATGTCGAGATCGAAATTGTCGTAGACGACGGCCTTGTCGAAGCGCTTGCACAGGCCCCGGATGGTCACATGCGCCCGCTTCGCGCGGCCGGCGGATGGCGCCGGCTGCACGCCCGTCGATTGGGACCGAAGGACGTGCTCTGCGGCGCGCATCGTCATCGAGCCATGTTCAGAGCGCCTTGAGGTAGCTCTTCACGTCGATCTTTTCCGGCACGACGCCGATCTTGGTACCGAAGTCGGCGAAGGTCTGCAGGTAACCGACTTGCTTGGCACTCATGTCCTTGGTCATGATGTAGCCGAGCATCGGCACGCTATCGACGACATTGTCGGGCGTCAGCGTGTTCTTGGCGAGGTGCTGGCGCGCCTCGGCTGGGTGCTCGTTGATGAAGACGATCGCCTTCGCCCACGCGGCAGCAAAGCGCTTGGCAACGTCGGGACGCTTGGTGATGAACTCGGTCGTGAAGGCACAGCCCGCCGCAAAAGCCTCCGCATTCGGGTCACCGAGAATGTATTTGGCGATGACGCCGTCCTCGACCGTCTTGGCGACGCCGAGATTGCGCATGATGGTGGCGCTCGGCTCGAGCGTATAGCCGCCATCGAATGTGCCGGCTTTCATGGCATTGACGTGCTGGCCCTGGTCGAGCTGATCGATGGTGTAATCGCCGTCCTTGAGACCCTGCGTGGCGAGGATGCCCTTGGCGGTGTTGAGATTGGCCGGCCCCGGCGCCGACATCAGCTTCAGCCCCTTGAAGTCCTTCAGTGTCTTGACCTTGTCGGCGAGCCCCTCGCGCACCACGAACTGTTCCATCTTGTAGGTGGTGTTCTGGCTGTGCATGGCGATGTACATCGCGACGCCCGGCTTCTTGAGATTGGCGTTGAGGCCCTCGAGCGTGACCAGCACGGCCCCCACCTCGATCTGATTGGTGATCATGGCGGCAACGTTCGGCGGTCCGCCCATCAACGTGGTCATCTCGGGCTGCAAGTTCAGCTCCTTGAAGTAACCGAGATCGACGGCGACGAAGTAGGGCAGCGAGGATGAGATCGGAAAGACGCCGACCTTGACCTTGTCTTGGGCCGCGGCCGGATGTGCGGCAACGGCGAGCACCGCCGCGGCGAGGGCGGCGAACAGGCTTCGGCGTGATTGCGAATTCATCATCGTACTGTCTCCGTTGCGAATAATCCGCCAACGTAAAATTGCGCGACCCGTCATTGCGGACGCGCGAGCTGCGCTCGCGCCCCGGAATGACAGCGTATTAAACCGCGAATGGTCTTGCAAAATCCGTTCCGCCTCACTCACCGGCATCGACGATTGCGATCACCGGGCCGCCGCCGTGAGGGCCCTGATGCATCGCGTCGACGGAGACGAACACGGCCGGATCGCCGAGCGCGGCGGCCGCGACGCCGCCGACCGCTCCCTTGGAGTGGCGGTGGTGATGAACGTCGGAATCGTCCAACATGATCTGGCGCCGGCCGCGTAAGGTGCCGCGCCGGTCGGCCTCGCATTTCATGAAGCAATTGACAACGCGGCCTTTGAGGTCTTCGGCGCGGGCGCGCTCGGGCAGATCGAGACCGGCGTTGCGGATCGCGGCATAGATGCCGTCGATGTCGAGCGCGTCCTTCATCACGGCATGGCCGATGCGGAAGCGACCGCCGGCGCCGGCCTTGTTGCCGAGGAGCACGATCTGCGCCTGCGTCAGTTCGACGCCCGATGAGCACGAGGCTACCGACGAATAGAGATCGAGGTCTTTGCAGATCTGCTCGGCGCGCGGCATCTTGATTTCGCCGAGCGCGACAGCGATGCCGAGCGCCGTCGTGCCGTTCGAGACGCCCATGGAATCGTGCACCTCGCAGGCCACATGCTGGCCGCGGCTTTCGGCGTCGCGCACCGATTCGATGGTGAGCAGCGGGGTCTTGGTCTGGACATAATGCACGTCCGCGGTATCGGAAATGCCGGCGTCACGCATCGCTGCCTTCACGCCCTCCGCAACCTTCTCCACCATGGCGGGACGGCCGATGTCCTCGGGCTTGAGCTCGCCGCTCATGGCGGTGCCGATGACGAGGCGCGCCTTCGAGGCGGGTCCGGTCTTGTCGTTGCGGGCAAACACGGTCGCGTGCGGCGTGATCACGCCATCGCACCCGCCGGACCACACCATCGGAATCTTGGCGATCTCGCTTTCGCTGCGATGGCCGAGCTTCTTGAGCACGCTGCGGAACGCCTGATCGGCAAGGATGCGGGTGAAGTCGTTCACGCCGCCATTGCCCTCGGTCTTGCCGATGACCGCGACCACCTGGTCCGCCGTGAACTGCCCGGCCTTGATGCGTTCCTCCATGCCGGAGGCGTCCATCACCGTCTTCAACTCCACCTTCGCAACTTCAATCGCCATCCGTTCCAACTCCTTTGGGCGCGCGGCCTTCGTTGAGCATTTCCAAATATCCCGGGCCGCGATCGATCATTGCGCATACATCGCCACACGAAGCGCGCATCTTCTCGCGCAGCGCCGTGGTCGCGGCAAGGTCGATCTGCCATTCGTCGGCGTCACGGCCCGGGCTGAGTACGACGCCGTAGTCGCGTTCGGCCGCCTGCCGCGACACCCGACCCTCGATCACGTCCTGGCACACGAGGTCCGGCTCGCGGACGAGCGGGTCGCCCCATCCGCCGCCGCCGGTCGTTCGTACCTGTACGATATCGCCGGCCGCCACCGCCTCGCCATCGACGAGACCGCCGAGCACGCGGTCGCCCGTTGCGGAATGGATCGTAACGCAAAACGGCGTGCCGGCGTGGCCGCCGTTGACGCCGTAACAGCCGAGTCGCACGCGGTCGGCGGTCACGATGGTGTGGCAGTCGACGAGGGCGCGGTAATGCTTGTCGTAGCCAAGCCCGCCGCGGCGCTGGCCGGGGCCGCCGGAATCCGTCGCGAGGCCGAGACGCTCCACCAGCACCGGAAAGCGCGTCTCGGTGAATTCGGCGGGCTGGTTGCGTGAATCCGGCACGATGTGGATCGCGTCGTTGCCGTCGGCGTAATAGCGCCCGCCCGAGCCGCCGCCGATCACCTCGCGCGATAGGAACGGCTTGCCGTCGCGATCGTTGCCGAAGAAGCCGGTATAGCGGATGGTTTCCTGATCGGCCGGAATGCGGCCGCCAACCGCCTGAGCAACGACGCCGGCGAGAAGACCGAGGCAGCGCAGGAGCACGAACGAGCGCGCATTGGTCGCCGCCGGCCACTGCGGCGTGATCAAGGTGCCCTTCGGCGGAAACACCACGTCGAACACGTCGCAGACGCCTTCGTTGACGTAGATTTCGGCGGCGCGCTCCGGCGTGTCGGCGAGGTTGCGCAGGATCGGCGCGATCCACTTGATGAGGAAGGCGCCGCCGGCGTAGTCGGCCGGCCAGTTGATCGGTCCCGGCGATTGCGGATCGGTCCCGGTGAAGTCGAGCGTGATGTGGCTGCCGCGCTTGATCATCTTCAGCGCAAGCTTGTGCAGCCGCGGCGCGCTCACGCCGTCGTGCTCGACGTAGTCTTCCCAAACGTATTCGCCGTCGGCGATCTTCGGCAGCAGTTCGTTGCGGAAGGTGTCGCGGCAGCGATCGAGGATCGCCTGGAAACAGGCTTCGACGGCTTCAGTCCCGAACCGCGCGAACAGCTCGGCCATGCGGCGCGCGCCCATGACGCAGGCCTGCACCTCGCTGTCGATGTCGGCGGCGAGCATCTCCGGCACCCGCGTGTTGCGCTTGACGATAGTGAACACCGCCTCGTTGCGCACGCCTTCGCTGTAGAGCTTGACCGGCGGGACCGCGAGGCCTTCCTCGAACACGGTGCGCGCGGTGCCGGGCATCGAGCCGGGCACGCGTCCGCCGATGTCGTCGTGGTGGCCGAATGCCTGGATGTAGGCGACCACCTCGCCGTCGTGAAACACCGGCACCGTGCTGCAGAGGTCCGGCAAATGCCCGATGCTGCCCTCGGTGAGATAAGTGTCGTTCATCAGGAAGATGTCGCCCGGCTTCATCATTTCGGGTGGGAAGTCGCGCACCACGGCGTTGGGCATCGCCGAATAGGAGCGACCGGTGAGCTTGCGGCAGTAGCGGTCGAACAGGCCGACGCGATAGTCGTGGGCCTCGCGGATCATCGGCGAGCGTGCCGTGCGCTCGATGGCGTACTCGATCTCGGCCTCGATAGAATTAAGTGTGCCTTCGACGATCTGCAGCACGATCGGGTCGACGGCGACAGCCGCGCGCTGCGGCGGCGTCGGCCACGGTTTGGCGCCGCCGGGCGCGGCTTGGATGTTCATGGCTTCGCCTCCGTCCGCTTTGCCGCGCGCAGAATCAGGATGCCGTGGGGATCGACTTCGAGCCGCTGGCGCGGGAACACCACCGTGGTCGAGCCGAACTCCTCGATCACCGCCGGCCCGTCGATGCAGGCACCCGGCGCGAGCGCGGGGCGCTGATAGATCGGCGTGTCAACGAACGCCCCGTCGAAATAGACGGCGCGCGTGGCGCTTGGCTTCGGCGGCCCGCCCACGGCATCGAGCTTGGGCAATTGCGGCCGCTCGATCAGGCCGAATCCCGATACGCAGAAATTGACGAACTCGACCTTCTGCCGGCCGGCGTAATCGTAGCCGAAGGTCTGCCGATGGGCGGCATGAAACGCATCGGCCACGCGATCGAGAAAGGTTGCGTCGACGGCGCTCGCCGGGGCCTCGACCCGCACCTCCATGGACTGGCCGACATAGCGCACATCGGCCTGACGCAGCACGCGAATGCGCGCGGGGTCGATGCCGTCGCGGCGCAGCGTGTCCGACGCCTCCCGCTCCAGCTGGGCGTAAAGGCCGGCTACGGCCGTCGCATCCGCGGCGTCCTGCGCCATCACCTTGGTGATGATGTGATCGGTGCGCCAATCGACCGCGAGCAGCCCGAATGCGGAGAGATTGCCGGGGTTGGGCGGCACAATGCAGGCGGTCATGCCGATGAGATCCATGACCGCGGCGGACTGTGCCGGGCCGGCGCCGCCGAACGACAGCAGGGCGAAGTCGCGCGGATCGATGCCGCGCTGGATGGTCATCTGGCGGATCCGGTTGGCCTGGCTCCAGTTGGCAATCTCGATGATGCCGTTCGCGAGCGCCTCGACGCTGAGCTTCGGGCGTGCCGGGCGTCCCTCCGGATGGGCAAGGCGCTCGGCGAGTGCCGCAAGGCCCGCGCGCGAGCGCGCCACATCGAGCGGGATGCCGCCGCCAATCAGCGACGGCGGGATGCGGCCGAGCACGAGGTTCGCATCGGTGATGGTCGGCTCGTTGCCGCCGTTCGGGTAGCACATGGGTCCGGGCTCGGCGCCGGCGCTTCGCGGCCCGACCTTGAGGTCGCCCTCGCGGCTGATCCAGGCGATCGAGCCGCCGCCGGTGCCGATGGTCTCGATGTCGATCATCGGGATGCGCACCGGAAACGGGCCGACCGAGCCGCTGTTGGTGAGATGCGGCTCGCCCCTCTCGATCAGGCAGAGGTCGGTCGACGTGCCGCCGGCGTCGAGCGTGACCACGTTTTCGAACCCGGCAATGCGGGCGATGACCGCGCTGCCGATGGCGCCGGCCGCCGGCCCCGAGAGCGCCGTGGTGATCGGCTTGCGCACCACCTGGTCGGCGCTCGCGACACCGCCGGACGACTGCATCACCAGGAACGGGCACTCGCGTAGGCCGGCACCGAGCGCCTCGTCGACACGGCGCAGGTACCGTTCCATGTGCGGCTTGACGAAGACGTCGACGAGCGTCGTCACCGTGCGTTCGTATTCGCGATATTCCGGCAGCACTTCAGACGAGAGCGATATGGTGCACTCCGGATATTCCTGCGCCATGATCGCGCCGACGCGGCGTTCGTGCTCCGGATTGGCGTAGGAGTGGATGAGGCAGACGCCGACCGCCGTGATGCCGCGGTCGCGGAAGAAGCGTGCCGCTTCGCGCACGCTCGCCTCGTCGAGCGGCCGAAGTTCGTTGCCGCGGAAATCGAGCCGGCCGCCGACTTCGCGCACCAGCCGCAGCGGCACGATCCGCTCTGGCTTCACCCAGAAATAGGAATTGCCGTAGCCCTCGGGCACGGCCTGCCGGGCGATCTCGAGAATATGGCGGAAGCCTGCGGTGACAATGAGGCCGAGCGAATCGATCCGGCCCTGCAGCAGCGCGTTGGTCGCGACGGTGGTGCCGTGGGCGAGCCCCGCCACGTCCGCGACGCCGGCCCCCATGTCGGCGAGAATCTGATGCACGCCGCGAACGAGGCCGATCGCGGGGTTCGCCGGCGTCGACGACACCTTGGTGACACGCATTGCGCCGGAGCCGGCATCAACCGCCACAATGTCGGTGAATGTGCCGCCGGTATCGATGCCGATGCGAAAGCGCGGTGCGCTTTGCGCTGCTGTCATCCGCCATGCTCCTGTCGCGCCGGATTTGCCCGTTCTCATGCGAGAAACAGGCCAGGCCGTCAATCACGAGCGGTTTCAGATGCGAGAGGAGGGCTACCGCCTTAAATCGCCGGTGGGCCCGTCAAACAGCGCCGCCCCCAGCTGCCACAAAGCTTCGAACACGACGGTCGCGACCAAGAGCGTCACGGCCGACGCGGCGACGCCGACGGCAAGCTGATGGTAGCTCGTCCCCCGCGTCGCCCAGTATGCCAGCAGCGAACCGATGACGAGCAGGGCCCACCAGCCGATCGCAGCGGAGTTGGTCTTGATCCAGTCTCTCATCGTTGCGATTCCCGGCTGCAGACCCCAAGTCGCCCCGTCATCTCATACTTAGTGTGCGCGATCCATCACGCGCAGACACGACGGTCTCCTTGATGCGAGGAGATCGCATGGGGCGCATTAAAAATTCGTACCCTGCGGCATGATTACCCACCTGGATTACGCGCCTGGAACCATGGCCGTGAAACACCGTTCGCAAGGCGGGGCTAGGGGCGAAACCCGAATAAAAAGGAAATCCCACATGAGGTCCACCATCCTTGCAATCGGACTGACGTTGGCGCTCGCCGCGCCGGCGCTGGCGCAAAACACTAACTCCCAAAAGCCTCCGCAGAACCATCAGGCTCAGGCCCATCCCCAGAACCTTCAGCAGGAGGTGCAGAATAACCTCAAGTCGGCAGGGTTTACCGACATCAAGATCATGCCGGAGTCCTTCCTCGTTCGCGCCAAGGACAAGTCCGGCAACCCCGTCATGATGGTCATCAACCCGGATTCCATCACGGCGGTGACGGAAGAAACGAGCAAGCCCAGCGCACCGAGCACGACCGGCAGCGCGCCTCAAAACCAAAAGCCCGGCGCCGCCCCGGCGGATAAGTCGAACCCCCACAGTTCCAGATTCTGAGCGGGTCGGAGATGGCCTGGTCCCATACCGGGCCACTATCGGTGACGTGATTTGCCCGTAGCCCGGATGAGCGAAGCGATATCCGGGGCGGCGCAATGCCGGTCGAAACGCTGATCCCGGATGTCGCTTCGCTCATCCGGGCTACCGCAAGAGTCCGCATTCACCGCCACCTTACGGAGACGTAACGTTCCTCGCCGTGCTGCAGCCACAAAGCGTGCGTAGCACGGCGGCGCACCAATGGAGTGACCAACATGCTGTTCGACAGAGCCCATGGCTTTGCGATCCGCCTCACCGGGCCGAGGCGATCACGCATGTCTGGATCACACCATGGGCAGAAAAACCAAACTGCGCGAGGCGCAGAAACACGCGGCGGAGCAGGTGCTTTGCGCCCGCCTCCGCGAGCATTCGCGGACTGAAAAAGGTCCGGCGTTCATCGGCCGCTACGCCGAATTCGCACTTCCGTATCAGCATCGGCTGGAAGCTTACCGCAAGTACGCGGTGCGCGATCCGGACGTGTGGCGATGCCGCCTGCGCGTGCGCGCGCCGGAGGCACGGTTCCTCGATCTGGTGCGGTTCTCGTTCGCGCGCTTTGCGGTGCCGCAGCATCTCGAGGTGGCGTGGACCGATGGATTGCAAGACGATGCAGCCGCGAATGACAACGAGATCGCGGCGCCTGTCGAACCGGCGGAGCCTGATTTCCGTCACTGGTACATCCTCGCGGCGCAGGGCCAGTCGCTTCATCGCGAGGCCGCCTGCCGCTACCTCACCGCGCGCGAGACCCATCATTTTCTATCTGCACCCGATCAAGTGACCTCGTCAGCGCAGGCGTTGTGGTACGCGATTGCGAAGGCCGCGACGGACGACGAAAGCGCCGCGCTGCGCGTCGCGCGCACCAAGATCGCAGCTTGTTCCGCGGGGTCGACCTTCTGGAAGGATGTTGCGCGCTTTTTCGCCCGCCATCTGTTGTCCATTGCGGATATGAATGACCTGATGGACTTTCTCCACGCTACGCGGCTCGTGGACGCACGGTTTTCGATCATCGGCCGCACGCTGCCGGCGCTGCGACGGCGCATGGCAGATTGGCATCGCGTGTTGCGGGCCGCTCCCTCCGTCGCGGGGACGCGCTGGGACGGACGTTCGATCGCCAACTCGACATACGCGACCGACGGCGAAGATGGCCGCACCGTCTGGCGGTTTCGCCAGATCAAGACCGGCGAGCGGCTCTTCGAGGAGGGCTGGCGGATGCACCATTGCGTGGTGGCCTATCAGAATGCCTGCGCTGGCGGCGCTTCATCGATCTGGTCGCTGGGCCGTCAAACGCGGGGCCAAACATTCAATCGCAGCCTGACGATCGAAGTGACGCGCGATGGCCAAATCGCGCAGTGCCGCGGTTTTGCCAACCGGCTGCCTCGGGTTGAGGAGCGCGCCATCGTCCAGCGCTGGGCTGACGACAACGGCCTCGCGTGGTGAGGCGTTGCGTGGATCGACGCCGCCCGCGCGTCACCCCTCAACTTCAGGCCGGCACCGGATCGGCGGAGCGCACGACGCGCAACGACGTCAGCGCGGCGATCGCGACGAGCGCCGGCGCCGCCGCCACCAGGATGATCGCGTGCGGCGCCCAGCCGAACGACAACATGATGCCGCCGACGGTCGGGCCGAGAATATTGCCGAGCCGGCCGACGCCCAGCGCCCAGCCGACCCCGGTCGAGCGCATCTGCGGCGGGTAGATCGCGCCGGCGAGGGCGTTCATGCTCATCTGGCTGCCGCCGTTGCCGAAGCCGATGCCAGCCATCACCGCCAGCGTTCCGATGAACGGCAGTGTGGCAAACCCCAACAGCACCACGAACACCGCGCCGATGAGCACCGTCACGGTGAGGGCGCGCTCGGCGCCATAGCGATCGCATAAATGGCCGATCAACAGTCCGCCGATCAAGCCGCCGGGTTGAAACATGGTGGTGGCAAGGATCGCCTCGCCGGTGGTCATGCCGTCCGCGTGGAACAGCGCCGGCAGCCAGTTCAACAGGCAGTAGGTGGTGAGGAAGTTCATCGCCATAACGATCCAGATAAGCACCGTGCGGACGGCGTAGCCGTTTTCGAACAGCGCGATCATCGGGTTCGAGCGGCCGATGGCCGTGGTCATGCTCGGCGCGGCGGCGGAAGCGGCTTTCAAATCGATGTCCATGCGTTTGGCGAGCGCGGTGGCGCGCGCTGACAGGCCTTGGCGCAGGACCAAAAACTGCAACGATTCCGGCAGCCAGATCATCAGGACCGGCACGTAGAGCAGCGGCACAACGCCGCCGATCAGGAATACCGACTGCCAGCCATAGTCGTGGACGATGCGCGCGGCGATGAAGCCGCCGATCATCGCGCCCAATGGAAAGCCTGTCGCCATCGACGCGACGATCGCGGCATGACGCGCGCGGGGCGTATAGTCGGAGACGAGCGCAACCGTGAGGGGAATGGCGGCGCCGAGCCCGAGCCCGGTCAAAAAACGCATGGCGGTCAGGAATGCGATCGAATCCGCAAGCGACGACAGCACCGAAAACAGCCCGAAAATAAAGACCGCACTGACGAGCGTCGGCTTGCGCCCGATCCAGTCGCCGATCGGGCCTGACAGCAGCGCGCCGACGAAGAGGCCGATGCTCCCCGTCACCAGCACTTGGGTGAAAGCCTGCGGCGGCAGGTGCCATGCATCGGACAGGGCGGGGGTTGCAAAGCCGGCGGAGGAAATGTCGTAGCCGTCGATTGCGGTGATCACGGTGCACATCGCCGCGACGACGATCTGCAGGCCACCAAATTTTCGGGTGTTCATGGCCGTGTTGACGGCCGCAACCAAGGTGTCCGACATCGTTTCGCCCCCTGAATTTATATCCAGAGTTCCAAGCAACTTCGGTGCCATCATGGCGCATCGGCTGCGGCGACGCGATTTCAATCCGCTGGAATGCGCCGCCTGCGCCGGTCTATTGTCGCCGCTTCGTGCCTTGCGGCCTGACCGGAGACCTTGATGCCCTACCAGGACTTTCGCCAATTCCTCGACGTGCTGCGGCAGCAAGGTGAATTGATCGATGTCGATCGGCCGATCGCCATCAACGACGTCGGCAAGGCGATGAAGCAGAGCTATGCACGGCAAGGCCCGGCGATCATGTTCACCCGCAACGGCAGCGATTTTCCGCTGGTCTGCGGGATCTACGCGACGCGCAAGAAAGCGCTGCTCGCGTTCCAGACCGACGAGGCCGGCATTTTCGCAAAAGTGTTGGCCGGCCTCGACAAGCCGATCGCCCCGATCATGGTCAAAGGGCCGGCGCCGTGCCACGAGGTGGTGATCGAAGGCGACGACATCGACATCAGGCGCCTTCCGGTCCCCCAGTATAGCCCCAAGGATGGCGGCCCCTACATCACGCCGGGCATCGTCGTCTCCAAGGACCCGGAGACCGGTGTGCCGGACATCGGCCACTACCGGATCCTGATCCTGGGCAAGGACACGTTTTCGTTCTCGGCCCAGCCGTTCCATCGCTTCGGCAAGAATCTCGCCAAGTGCAAGAAGCTCGGCATCGTGCCGAAGGCGGCGCTGATCATCGGCGTCGATCCGATCCTTGCCTATACCTGCCAGGTGCAGGTGCCCGACGATACCAACGACTGGGGTCTCGCCGGCGGCTTTCGCGGCGCGCCAGTCGAGCTGACGCGCTGCAAGACCTGCGATCTCGAAGTGCCGGCGACCTCGGAATTCGTCATCGAATTCGAGGTCGACATGGACAAGACCGTGATGGAGGGTCCGCTCGGCGAATACACCGGCTACTACACGCGGCCGTCACACAAGCCGGTCGCGACCGTCAAAGCCATTACCCATCGCAAAAACCCGATTTTCCAGGGCCTCCTCACCGGCAAGCCGGTCACGGAGAACCACATCCTCAAGCAGGTGCCGTTCGAGGCGTCGGTCTATCGCGCCCTCAAGCGTCAATTCCCGACGATCCAGGCGGTGTCGGTGCGCGCATCCGCGGGGGTCTCGTTCTATCTCGTGGTGGCGATGCAGCCGCGCTTTGCCGGCGAGCCGCGCCAGGTGATCATGGCAGCCATGGCGAGCAACATCCGGCCGAAGTGGACGATCATCGTCGATCCCGATATCGACGTGCATTCGTCGACCGACGTGGAATGGGCCATGGCATTCCGGGTGCAGCCGGCGCGCGACGTCATCGTTGTCGACAACGTGCCGGCGGGTCCGTCAGATCCGTCCGTCGATCTTACGCGCGATCGCACCATGCGGACCGCCTCGATGATCGGCATCGATGCCACGAAGCCTTTCGGCGAGCCGTTCTATGAAGTCGCCGACGTGCCCGGCTGGGAAGATTTCGAGATGCCGGAATTGGATGGAAAATAGGCGGGACTTGTAGCCCGGATGAAGCGTAGCGTAATCCGGGGCCGGCGGTGCAGCGACGCAATGTTTAACCTGCCGAAGGGCTGACCCCGGATTGCGCTACGCTTCATCCGGGCTACGAGTAGCTGCCGTAACCAAAAGAAGGAAAGAAATGACTGAAATATTGGTCTGCAAGCAGGGCGAGATCGCCGAAGGCGGCGTCCGCATCGTAAAATCCGGGCGCACTGAAATCGGCGTCATCCGCCATGGCGGCAAATATTACGCCTATCGCAATCTCTGCCCGCACCAGGGCGGCCCCGCCTGCGAGGGCGTGCGCATGCCGCAGGTGGTCGAACTCATCGACGGCGACGGCATCTACAACGGCAAGCGCTTCGACGAGAATGACATGCACATCGTCTGCCCGTGGCATGGATGGGAATTCCACCTCGCCGATGGCCGCCACTGCGGCGACGCCAACCTCCGGCTGCAGAAGTTCGACGTCGTCGAAAAGAACGGAGAGGTGTATGTCGCCGTCTGACACGACCGACTTCGCCGCGCTGGCGAGCGAGATCGCGGTGCGTTGCGCCGAGGCGATCGAGACCGACCGGCTCAACTCCGTTCCCGACAATTCGCTCGGCCAAGTGCTGGCAAGCGCGGTGCGCCTGTTCGCCGCCAAGGCGCAGGCCGGCCCGACGCCGCGGCCTTTTGCGCGCAATAGCGGCATCGCGCCGACCGACGTGATGGTTGCGTGCAGCGCGATGCTCGACGCGACCGGCCTCAACGTCTTTGAGCTTGGCGCCTGGCAATCGATGTCCAGGGTCGGCCGGCTCGCCAAATCCTGATGATGACACCCGCGCGGGGAGTACACGCAAAGCCATGAACACCCAGATCACCAATTTCCGCGATCTTGCCGTCGAAGAGTTCGACACCACGACCCTGCTGGAGCATGCCGCGCAGCAAGCCGTCGATCGCAAGTATGAGGATTTCCTTATCGTCGACGTCAACTCCCATCACTACGAGACGGAGTCGGTCTCCGAAATCGCCGAATACATGGACGACCCGGTGATGCGCCATGAACTCCGCTATCAGGGCATGCGGCGCGGCGGTATCACCTCGTCGGACGGCTCGTATCAGGAAATCGGCGGACGCATCACGCGCTATCCGGGCCGCAGCCGCGAAAAGGTGCCCGCGTCGCCGCATCGCGACATCACGCTGATGCGGCGCTGGATGGATGCCATGGGCGTCGACATCGCCTGCATGTTTCCGACGCCGATGCTCAACCTTGCGTCGTGTCCGCGGGTCGAAGTCGAGGTCGCGCTTGCAACCGCCTATAACCGCTGGCTGTGCGAGCGCGTGCTGTCCGAAGACCCGCGCATCAAGTCGATGCTCTACCTGCCGTTCAACGATCCCGACGCCTGTTACAAGATCGTCCAGGAGTTCGGCGACAAGAAGGGCGTGATCGGCTTTATGATCACGGCGACGCACTATCGCGGTGTCTACGACAACGCCTACGCCAAGACCTATGCGGCGATCCAAGAGCTTGGCATGCCGCTGTCGTTCCACGCGGCGTTCAACTGGGCCAACTCGGGGCTCTCGCAGACCAATCGCTTCATCGCCGTGCATGCGCTGGGCTTTGCCTGGCACAACATGCTGCATCTGACCAACTGGGTCGTTAACGCCATGCCGGAGCGCTTCCCGCAACTCAAGACCGTGTGGATCGAAAGCGGACTCGCCTGGCTGCCGTTCCTGATCCAGCGCCTCGACAACGAATACATGATGCGGACCTCGGACTGCGCCGCGCTCAAGAAGAAGCCGAGCGATTACATCCGCGACATGTATTTCACGAGTCAGCCGATGGAGATGGTCGACAATCGCAAGGCGCTGGAGCTGACGTTCGAGATGATCAACGCCGAGACCCAGCTCCTCTATTCCTCCGACTATCCCCATTGGGACATGGACCTGCCGAGCACGATCCACGGCCTGTCGTTCCTCTCCGAGCAGGCCAAGCGCAACATTTTGGGCGAGAACGCGCGGCGTCTCTTCAACCTCACGCCGGTCTACTCCGAGATCAAGCTTGCGCGCCGCGCAGCACGAGGTCTTGGCCCGCCGGCCGACGCCGCCGTCCAGGCCGCGGAGTAGATATGTAAGTCATGGCCGGACTTGTTCAACGACAAGCGCGGCCATGACGGTTATAGTTCGTTTGAGAACACCAAGAGGACCCCATGGAACTCGTATCCGACCGCGATCGGCGCATCAGCATCGAAGATCTCAATACCAGCCAGCTCCTGGCTCATGCGACGCGGCAGGCGCATCAGCGCAAGTTCGACGACGTCCTGATCGTCGATGTCGACGCGCACCATTACGAGAACGAGCATTTCGCCGAGGTTCTCCCTTACATGGAGAACGACGTGCTGCGGCAGTTGACCATGTCGGGCCGGCAGAAGGGTGGTCGCGGCAGCAACATGCTGGCGCCGCAGGTCGGCTTCCAGGACATCGGCGGCCGGGTGACGCGCTATCCGATGCGCACCTCGGAAAAGACCGACCCCGGCAAGTTGCGCGACGTGCAGCTTGGCCATCGCTGGATGGACGCGATGAGCGTCGACTATTCCTGCCTGTTCCCGACCGGCATGCTCGGCATCGGCCTGCATCCCCAGAAGGAAATGGAGACCGAGCTGTGCTGGGCCTACAACCGCTGGGTCACCGAGAAGGTGTTGCCGGAATCCGGCGGACGCATGTTCTCGATGTTGTGCCTGCCATTCTCCGATCCGGACGCCTGCATGCGTCATGTGGAGACGTTCGGGCATCGCAAGTACGTGGGCGGCTTCATGGTGACGACGGTGCGTCACCTGCCGGTGCACGCCAACGAGTACATGAAGCTCTATCGCGCCATCGAGGAGCGCGGCCTCGTGCTGTCGTTCCACTCGGCGACGAACTGGGGCGAGAACGTCTTCAAGGGCCTCAACCGTTTCCTCTCGGTGCACGCGCTCGGGTTCTCGTTCTACAACATCCTCCACTGCACCAACTGGGTGGTGAACGGGATGGGCGAACGCTTCCCGAAGCTGCCGGTGATCTGGATCGAATCCGGTCTCGCCTGGATCCCGTTCCTGATGCAGCGCCTCGATCATGAATACATGATGCGGCCGTCCGAGTGCCCGGTCCTTAAGAAGAAGCCAAGCGAGTACATGCGCGACATGTACTATTCCACGCAGCCAATGGAGATTCAGGATCACGCTGCTATGGAGCAGGCGTTCCGCATGATGAATGCGGAGACGCAACTGCTCTATGCGTCCGACTATCCGCACTGGGACTTCGACCTGCCGTCGACCATCTACGACCTGCCGTTCCTGTCGGAGAAGGCGAAGCACAACATTCTCGGCGGCACCGCGGCGCGCCTGTTCAAGCTGCCGCCGCGCAACGAGCGGCAGAAGGCGAACCTCGTCAAGTTCGGCAATCTGGCGGCGTGACACGGCGGCTTCCCGTCGTCTTCATCCACGGGATCGGCGGTTCGGCCCGGGTCTGGACGCCGCAGCTTGCAAGCTTTGACGCGGCCGGCTTGGCGCCGGTCGTCCTAGACCTGCCGGGGTTCGGCGCGCGGGCGCCGGTCACGGCCATGACCTTCGACGAGCTCGCGGCGGACATCGAAGTCGCCATCGAACGGGCGGGCCTTGCATGTCCGGCGTTGGTCGGCCACTCGCTTGGCGGGATGGTGGTGCAGACCGCGTTGCGCCGCCGGCCCGACGCGTATCGCGCCGCGGTCTTGTGCTGCACCAGCGCGGCCTTCGGCAATCCGACCGGGGATTTCCAGCGCAAATTCGTCGCCGATCGTTTGGGGCCGCTCGATGCTGGCCGCACCATGGCGGAGATCGCGCCGGAGATCGTCGACCAGATGGTCGGCCCTGCGCCCGATCCGGCCGGCCGCGCGCTCGCGATCGAAGTGATGGCGGCGACACCGCCGCAGACCTATCGCGCCGCAGTCAACTGCCTCGTCGGCTTTGACGAGCGCGCAGCACTCGGCGCTATTCGCATCCCGGTGCTGTGCCTTGCGGGCGAGCACGATCGCAATGCGCCGGCACCGGTCATGGAGCGGATGGCCGGCCGCATTCCGGGCGCGACTTATGTGTGCCTGCCGGGCGTGGGTCATCTGCCCAACCTCGAAGCGCCGACGGCGTTCGATCGCGCGGTGCTTGATTTCCTGCAGCATGCGATGATTGACGCCGAGGTGAAGCCGTGAGCGCCGCGAACGATGTGCCTGATGCGCCGCTGTTCGATCCCACGGCTTTCCGCATTGCTGCAGGAGACGCCGCGCTGATCGAGCGCGCGCGGGCGTTCGGCGCTCGCGTGCTGGCGCCGCGCGCGGCGAAGCATGATCGCGAGGCAACGTTCCCGATCGAGAATTTTCGCGACATGCACGGCGAGGGCCTGCTCGCCATCTGCGTGCCGAAGCGCGACGGCGGTCTGGGCGCGAGCTTCGCGACCTATTGCATCGCCGCCGCCGAGTTGGGCCGCTATTGCGGCGCGACCGCGTTGTCCTGGAACATGCACGTGTGCTCGACCTTGTGGACGGGCGCGCTTGCCGACGATCTCGAGATGACGGCGGAGGAGCGCGCAAGCCATGCCGCGCGGCGGAGCCTGCATTACCGGCGCATCGTCGCCGACGGTGCGCTCTACTCGCAGCCATTTTCCGAAGGGGGCGCTGCCGCCGCAGGCGTCGTCGCGTTCGGCACGGAGGCAAAACCCGTTGCCGGCGGCTTTGTCGTCAACGGCAAGAAAATCTTCGCCTCGCTTTCGGGCGCGGCCGATTACTACGGGGTGCTCTGCACCGAGCGCGGCGAAGGCGAAGCCGCCAGCCGTCGCAACACGCTCTACCTCGCGATACCGGCGAATGCGCCTGGCGTTGCAGTCAGCGGCCCGTGGGACCCGCTCGGCATGCGCGGCACGGTCTCGCGCACCCTCACCTTCACGGACGTATTCGTGCCGGAGGAGGAGATGCTGATGCCGCACGGCGTCTATTTCCGCGCGGCGACCTCCTGGCCGCACATGTTCCTCACCCTGTCACCGACCTACCTGGGGCTCGCCCAGGCGGCCTACGACTTCACGGTGCGCTACCTGCGCGGCGAACTACCCGGCACGCCGCCGGTGAAGCGGCGCATGTTTCCGACAAAGCAGATCGCGGTTGCCGAGATGCGCATCATGCTGGAGCAGACCAAGGCGATCTGGTTCCAGGCGATCACCGAGGCGCGCGCCAATCCCACCAAGGATCAGGTCTTGCGCGCCTATGCCGCGCAGTATTCCGTGATGGAAAACGCGAACGCCCTTGCGGCTAAGGCGATCCGCACCTGCGGCGGACAATCTATGCTTAAGGACCTTGCGCTGGAACGCATCTACCGCGACAGCCGCTGCGGCTCGCTGATGCTGCCGTGGACCGCGGAAATCTGCGTCGACCGGCTCGGCCGCGAATGCCTCTACGCGCCGGGCGAGAAGGACGAATGATGTGGATCTCTCCGATCTCATCAACCGCAATGCGAGCTTTACGCCCGACAAGCCGGCGATCCGCTTTGCAGGCGCGGCGCTGAGTTACGCCGGCTTCGCAGGCCGCATCGCGAACGCAGCTCGCGCGCTGAAATCAGCCCTCGGCGTTGGTCGCGGCGATCGCGTCGCGATCCTTGCCGCCAATCATCCCGACTACCTCGTGCTGCTC
This sequence comes from uncultured Alphaproteobacteria bacterium, assembly GCA_963807015.1. GTDB lineage: Bacteria > Pseudomonadota > Alphaproteobacteria > Rhizobiales > Xanthobacteraceae > JAJPKK01. The sequence continues at coordinate 33,042 of CAWEAS010000004.1, forward strand.
TACGCCTGCGCGCGGCTCGGCGCCATGCTGGTGCCGCTCAACTGGCGGCTTGCCGTGCCGGAACAGCTGTACATCCTGTGCGACGCCTCGGTGAAAGCGCTGGTCGTCGAGCAAATTTTTACGGACGTGATCGCGCCGCTCAAGGCCGCGCTGCCGGATGTGCGGATCGTCGGGCTTGATTTTGTGCCCGACGGTGCGGTCTCGCTCGAGGCGCTTCTCGCGACGGCGTCGGGCGACGGGCGCAATCCGCACGTGGATTTCGCTGATCCGCTGCTCGTCGTCTACACCTCCGGCACCACCGGCCGCCCGAAAGGCGCGGTGCTGCGCCAGGACGCGCTCGTGTGGAACGCCGTCATGAGCCAGCACATGCACGATATGACGGCGGCGGATCATGTGCTGACCGTGCTGCCGCTGTTTCACGTGGGCGGCCTCAACATCCAGGCCACGCCGGCGTTGCAGATCGGTGCGACCGTGACGCTGCACCCGCGCTTTGCGCCCGGCGCGATGCTCGACGCCATCGCGAACGATCGGCCCACCTTGACGGTCCTGGTGCCGACGACGCTCCAGGCGGTCATCGAGCATCCGCGATTTGGCGCGACGAATCTCGCGAGCCTGCGCGCCATCACCACCGGCTCGACGCAAGTGCCTCAGCCCCTGATCGATCCCTTCGTCGCGCGTGGCGTCCCGGTGCTGCAGGTCTACGGCGCGACCGAGACGTCGCCGATTGCGATCTACACCCGGCTTGCGGGAGATTGGCGCCGGCCGGGCTCGACGGGATTGCCGGGTCTCGCCTGCGAAGCGCGCATCGTCGACGAGGCCGGCCGCGAGTTGCCCGCGGGAACGGCTGGCGAGATTGCGGTGCGCGGGCGCAACGTGTTCTTCGAATATTGGGGCAATGCTGCCGCGACGGCGGAGGCGCTGCGCGAAAACTGGTACTTCACCGGCGACATCGGCGAGCGCGATGCCGACGGGCATTTCTATGTGCGCGACCGCAAGAAGCACATGATCATTTCAGGCGGCGAGAATATTTATCCCGCCGAGATCGAGCGTGCATTGCTGGAACACCCCGATGTTGCGGAGGCCGCCGTCATCGGCAGGCCTGATCCGAAATGGCAGGAAGTGCCGGTCGCCTGCGTCACCCCCCGCGCCGGCTGCGAGGTCGATGCGGCGCAGCTCGAAGCCCATTGCCTCGCGCGTCTCGCGCGGTTCAAGGTGCCGCGCGAATACGTGTTTCTCGATGCGCTGCCTCGCAACGCCATGGGCAAGGTCCAGCATTTCCGGCTCAAGGAAATGCTGCGAGAGGGATCGCCCGGATAGAAGTCAGCGGTGATCGTGTCGGGACAAACCCGCTCACGTGCGTCTGTCACCCCAAATGAAGAAGGTGCGGGGCAAACAGTCCGAGCGCCATGAAGCCGGCACCGATCACTGCGATGCCGCCGGCAAACCACGCCAATATCACCATCCCGGTGATGACGGCGGCCGAGCACAGCACAATGCCGATCTGGAAGGCCGCCGAAGCAAGCTCATAGTTGTGATACTTGGAGAGCATGGTGTCGCGTTCATGCTCCAATTCTTCGGCGGCGGCGCGCAGCTCTTTGCGCCCATCTTTCTCCTTGGGATCGGACTCATAGCGCGCGACGGTCGCGTTCCAGCGATCGATCTGCTTCGAAATTCCGTCTTTGACGTCGGCGCTGGTTGCCATTGGCAATTGAACCGTCGCGCCTTCCGCAGCCGTACGGATTGCCGTTTGGCGGATGGTCTTCGCCTGGAAGAAATTCCAGGTGTCGGACGACTTGATGTTGAGGCTCAACGCCTCGGTCTGGGCGCCTTTCCCGAGCGTCTCGGAAAACGCGAGCATCAGGGCAAGGATCGCGATCACAAGCGCGATCTTCTTGTTGTCGTGCGCTGCGTGCTGCGCGTGTTCGGCATGTTCGAGCTGTTCGTGCGCTTCAGGCATGTTCACCCCCAGAATCAAAACGGCGCGCTACAATGGGCAAAAGAGAGGTCACAGGCAACTATCGCACCTATACCACAACGACGTGACTCGCCAGGGCGTCAACGTCCACGCGGATGGGTGTTGCGATAGACCTCCATCAGGCGCTCGGTGTCGACCGCGGTATAAATCTGCGTCGTCGACAGCGAGGCGTGGCCGAGCAATTCCTGAATCGAGCGCAGGTCGCCGCCGCGCGCGAGAAGATGGGTCGCAAACGAATGCCGCAACGCATGGGGCGTCGCGGTCTCCGGCAAATCGAGCGCGCCGCGCAGCCGCTCCATCACCAGCTGGATGATGCGCGGCGACAGCGGACCGCCCTTGGCGCCGAGGAAAGCGGGGCCGTCCGGCGCGAGATCATAAGGGCACAGCATCATGTAGTCGGCGATGAGCCGCAGCACGGGGGCGAGCACTGGCACCATCCGGGTCTTGTTGCCTTTCCCCTTCACCACGATGGAGTCGCCGCGGCCGGGCTCGGGAATGTCCTTCACCTTGAGGCCGAGCGCCTCAGAAATGCGCAGCCCCGAGCCATAGAGCAGCGCCAGCACGGCGGCGTCGCGCGCGAGCACCCAGGGTTCGCGTTCCTCCCCGGCGCGCAGCGCGGAATCGGCAACGCGGCGGGCCGGCGTGACAGCGAGCGGCTTGGGCAGCGTCTTTTCAATCCTGGGGGCGCGGATCGCGGCAAGCGCGCCGACCTTGCCGTTGCCCTCGCGCTCGAGAAATCGTCCGAACGAGCGGGCGCCGGCGAGGGCGCGCATCAGCGTCCGGCCGCCCGCGCCGTCGCTGCGGCGACGCGCCATGAAGGCGCGCACATCCTGCGGGGTGAGTTCGCGGAGCATCGAAAGCGTCACGCGCTGGCCGAAATGGTCGGCCAGGAAGGCGAGGAACTGCCGGACATCGCGGGCATAGGCTTCGAGCGTCTTCGGCGACATCCGCCGCTCCGCGCCAAGATGCGCAAGCCACTGGGCGATCGCTCCGGCGACATCCGGCGCCGTGAACGGTAATTCGCGTTCTGGCTCTTTCTGTCTACGCGCGCCCATGATGCCGCAATACGCCCGCCAGCCTTGACACGTCGCCGATTATCGCCCCCCTTCGTGTGAGCTTCCTTAATCCCGCGAATCGGCCGCCCGCAACAATGGCTAAGCGCATCGTCGACGTGCTCGTGCCGGTCGCGCTCGACCATCCTTATTCCTACCGGGTCCCCGCGGAATTCGACCTTGCGCCGGGCGATCTCGTCCGGGTGCCGCTCGGAACGCGGGAATATACCGCCGTCATGTGGGCCGATAATCCGACGCCCAATCCGCGTCTCGACAACCGGCTGAAGGAGGTTGCCGGCAAACTCGACGTTCCGCCGCTCAAACCGGAGCTGCGCAAGTTCATCGACTGGGTCGCGGGTTATACGCTCGGCGCTCGCGGCATGGTGCTGCGGATGGCGCTGCGCATGGGCGAGCACCTGGGGCCGGAGCGCGTGCGAGTCGGCGTCCGCCTCTCCGGGCCGCCGCCGCAGCGCATGACCGGGGCGCGCGCCCGCGTGCTTGCGCTGCTCGCCGACGGCATCGCGCGCGGCAAGAGTGAGGCCGCGCACGAAGCAGGCGTATCGGCCGGCGTGCTCGATGGCCTCATCGACGAAGGCACGCTCGACGTGCTGGAATTGCCGGCAGAGCCGATCGCAGCACCCCCCGATCCCGCGTTCGCCATGCCGGATTTTACGGCGACGCAGGCGGCTGCCGCCGCGACGTTGCGCGAGATGGTTGCTGCCGGTGCTTACGGTGTCACGCTCGTCGATGGTGTCACCGGTTCGGGCAAGACCGAAGTCTATTTCGAAGCGGTGGCCGAGGCGATCCGGCGCGGTCGCCAGAGCCTGATCCTCATGCCCGAGATCGCGCTCACCGCGCAGTTTCTCGATCGCTTCGGCGCGCGCTTCGGCGTGCGCCCGGCGGAGTGGCATTCCGAGCTTGCCCCGCGCCGCCGCGCCCGCACTTGGCATGCGGTGGCGGAGGGCGAGGTCGCCGTCGTGGTCGGCGCGCGCTCGGCGCTGTTCCTGCCCTATGCCGATCTCGGCCTCATCGTGGTCGATGAGGAGCACGACGCGGCCTACAAGCAGGAGGACGGCGTCCACTACCACGCCCGCGACATGGCCGTGGTGCGCGGGCACATCGGCGGCTTCCCGGTGGTGCTGGCGTCGGCGACGCCGTCGGTCGAGACCGAGGTCAACGCACGGCGCGGGCGTTATCGCCGGCTGCATCTGCCGGAGCGCTTCGGCGGCGCGCAACTTCCGGCGATCGAAGCGATCGATCTCACCCGCGAAGGCCCGCCGCGCGGCCGTTATGTTGCCGCACGGCTTGCCGAAGCGGTGAAGATCGCGCTCGAGCGCAAAGAGCAGGCGCTGCTCTTTCTCAATCGCCGCGGTTACGCGCCGCTCACGCTGTGCCGCGCCTGCGGCTTTCGGTTTTCCTGCCCGCACTGCGATGCGTGGCTGGTGGAGCACCGGTTCCGGCGCCAGCTTGTCTGCCACCATTGCGGCTTTGCCCAGCCGCGACCGCCGACCTGTCCGAAATGTGAGGCGGCCGACAGTTTCGTCGCCTGCGGGCCGGGTGTCGAACGCCTCGAGGAGGAGGCCGCGGCGTTGTTTTCCGGCGCGAAAATCCTCGTGCTGTCGAGCGATCTCGTCGCGACGCCCGAGCGCATGCGCGAGGAACTGAACGAGGTCGCCGAAGGCCGCGTCGATATCGTGATCGGCACCCAGCTTGTCGCCAAGGGGCACCATTTTCCGAAGCTCAACCTCGTCGGCATCGTCGATGCCGACCTCGGCCTCGCCAACGGCGATCCGCGTGCGGCCGAGCGGACGTTTCAATTGCTGCACCAGGTGGCGGGGCGCGCCGGCCGCGAGAGCGGCCGCGGGCACGGCTTCCTGCAGACCCATCAGCCCGAGCATCCGGTGATGAAGGCGCTGATCGCCGGCGACCGCGAAGCCTTTTACGCCAGCGAGATCGACGCCCGGGAAAGCCTGCACTATCCGCCATTCGGCAGGCTCGCGAGCCTTGTGATTTCAGGGCCGGATCGTCCGTCGGCGGAGGGTTACGCGCGTCGCCTCGTTGGCACCGTGCCACCGGCGGATGAGGTGCGCGTCCTCGGTCCCGCCGAAGCACCGATTGCCGTCGTGCGCGGGCGCCATCGCTTTCGCCTTCTCGTAAAGGCGCCGCGCGCCTTCGACCTCTCCGCCTACCTCCGCGACTGGCTGCGCCAGGCGCCCAAGGCCGCGACCGGAGTCAAACTCGATGTCGACGTCGATCCGATGAGTTTCTTGTAGGCGCGTTTCCGCGCGCGACGCGATCGCCGGTGGCCGACTTTTAATTTGCGGTTGCTTCCACCTCTTTGGACCATCGCCTACTGTGGCCTCGCTATAACAATCCAGGGAGGACCACCATGAACCGCAACCGCAGGATTGGTTTGTCTGCAATGACGCTGCTCGCGAGCGCGATGCTGGCTATGCCGGCGGGCGGAGCCGATGTGACCGCGGACCGGCTGAGCCACCCGGACCGGGAGCCGCAAAACTGGCTGATGAACCACCGCACCTATGATGCGCAGCGCTACTCGCCGCTCGACGCCGTCAACAAGACCAACGTCAAGTCGCTGAAGCTCGCCTACGCCGTGGCGCTTGGAGGCACGTCCGCCAACGAAAACCTCGAGGCGACGCCGCTCGCGGAAGACGGTTACCTCTACATCTCCGACCAGTGGGGCGTCGTCTACAAGGTCGATGGCCGGTCGGGCGATGTCGGCCGCATCGTGTGGCGCATGGATCCCGGGCAAGAGAAGCTGCCGACCACCAATCGCGGCGTCGCGCTGTGGGGCAATCTCGTGGTCAGCATCGCGAGCTATCCGGCGCGCGTCATTGCCACCAACAAAGAGACCGGCAAGGTCGTGTGGGAAACCAACATGGCTGACGGTCAGGTGGAGTTGCAGTTCACCGCGGCACCGCTCGCGGTCAAGGACAAGATCATCGTCGGCGCCGCCGGCGGCGACAAGGCGGTGCGCGACTACATCGCCGCGCTCGATGCCGCGACTGGAAAGCAGGTGTGGCGCAAATACGTGGTGCCGGCGCCGGGCGAGCCGGGCTCGGAGACCTGGAAAGGGCCCAACAATGCCTGGCAGACCGGCGGCGGCGGCATGTGGGTCACCGGCTCCTATGACGTCGAGACCGATCAGGTGCTGTGGGGAACCGGCAATCCGGCACCGATGTATGATCCCTACTACCGGCCGGGCGACAATCTCTACACCGACAGCCTGATTTCCTGGAATCCCGACACCGGCAAGATGAACTGGTATCACCAGTACGTGCCGGGCGACATGTGGGACTACGACGCCGCCGGGACCCACATCCTCATCGACGGGCAGATTGCCGGCCAGCCGCACAAGCTCGTCACCCACTCGGCCCGCAATGGCTTCCTCTATTCGTTCGAGCGGGCGAACGGGCAGCCGGTGCTCGCGAAGCCCTACATGTCGCCGATCACCTGGACGAAGGGCATCGACCAGAAGACCGGGCTGCCGGTCGATTATGACCCGACCCGCGATATCCAGGTCTATTCGGGCGTACAGACGCAGACGTTGACCGACCCGACCAAGAAACTCTGCCCATCGCACGACGGCGGCAACAATTTCTGGTCGGCGTCGTACAGTCCGCGCACCAAGCTTCTCTACATCCCGACGCGACCGGGCTGCGACGAGATCACCCTCAACCCGAATTCCGGACGGACGCCGCTCGGCGGCTTCCTCCACGGTGGCTCGAAATATACCGAACGCAACGAGTCGGAGATCATCGTCGCCGATCCGTTCAGCGGCGAGGTCAAGACCAAGCTGCGGATGCCGTATCCGAATAGCAGCGCGGCCCTGTCGACCGCGGGCGGGCTGATATTCACCGGGTTGATCGACGGATCATTGGTCGCCCTTGACGATGTCACCCTCGAACAGCTGTGGAAAATCAACGTCGGAATTGGCATCAACGCGCCGCCCATGACCTTTGCGGTCGGCGGCAAGCAGTACGTGGCCGTGCTGGCGGGTCTCGGCTTGTTCGCGCGGCTGACGCTCGTCAACACGCCCGAACTGCGTGACATGCGCAACCAAACGATGCTGTTCGTCTTTGCCCTATGAGGGCCGCGGCGCACCCGCGCAACTCAAAACATAGCGGCGCGTTAGCCTCGATGTCGGTCTCCGCATGGCGCCAACCAAATGTTTGGCGCCATGTATCTTGTTAACGCTGCCAACCGATCTTGATCTGGCGCAAATACCTTAGAACGATTTCATATCATAGCTCTTGCTGGCCCGGCTTTTGGCGTGGCAAGAAAATCACGTCGGGTTGGCGTGCACTTCAACAAGGTGCACAACACCAAATGTCGAGGCCGATCCGACGGGAGCGACGCTGTGATCGTGTGTTCGTGCAATGTCATTTCGGACCATCAGGTCCGGTCGGTCACAGCCGAACGCACCGTGCGCGGCACCAGCGAAGTCTATCGCTGTCTTGGTTGCAGTGCGGAATGCGGACGCTGCGCGCGGACGATCCGCCGGATCATGGACGAGGCGGTCGAAGGCGCCGCGAAAGAGGCGCAGTGCTGCCGCTGACGGGCACACCTTCGACCCCCTGCCAGTTCAATCAGTCGAATAGTCCGTGGGATTAACGCCCAGACCATCCCTCACGGAACGGCTCCTCTACTTTAGAATTGCTATAATCTAGAATTGCTATAACCTGGGGCCTCGACTCCTGCCGAAGCGGCAACCAGCAGCGGAAGACAAGCCATGCGCGGAGATGCAACCGTCATCGACTACCTCAACAAGGCGTTGCGGCACGAACTCACGGCCGTCAACCAATACTGGCTGCACTATCGCCTGTTGGAGAACTGGGGCTACGAGTCGCTCGCCAAGAAATGGCGCAAGGAATCCATCGAGGAGATGGAACACGCCGACAAGCTGGTGCATCGCATCATTTTCCTCGACGGCTTCCCGAACATGCAGGTGCTCGACCCGCTGCACATCGGCCAGACCGTCAAAGAGGTGCTGGATTGCGATCTTGCGCTGGAGATCGCGGCACGCACGCTCTACCAGGAAGCCGCTACGCATTCTCACGCCGTCAAGGATTACGTGACGCGCGACCTGTTCGAGAAGCTGATGAGCGACGAGGAAGACCATATCGACTTCCTCGAAACGCAGCTCGAACTCGTCAATCGTCTCGGCCTCGAGCTCTACGCCCAGCACCACATCGGCAAACTCGAAGACGATTGATCGCGCCACGGGGACGCGAACGGGATGCGCCGCGCAACGAGCGCGGTGCGGCGCCGCAATACGGTCGAATTGGGATGGTCTTGGCGGGTGGTGCGGTGAGAGCCGCATCGGCCTCGCAATCGCGAATTTCGATGATTGCGGCAGCCGGATCGAGTATTCCTGTTAGGCGCGAAATTCGGGACCGGAGGACAGCGCTGACGCGGGGCGGAGAATTGGGCAGGGGGACTTATCACCGGAGCGACGCGGCGCGAGGCGCTTGCGTCCGCGCGGCGGCGGCTGCGCCAGTGGACGGAGACCTGCTTGAAAACCGATCTCATCGATAAGTCGGCACTGCAACTCGCGCCCACCGTCAGCCAACCACGTCGGCGACGGGGTTGGGTCATCGGGCTCATCGTCATCCTCGCCGGACTTTTTGCCGCGCTCTATTTCTACGCGCCGCAGTCGATCGCGCCCTACTTGCCGCAGTCGATCGCGAAATATCTGCCGGCCCAGCAGCAGGCGACCGGCGGTCGCGCCGGCCGCGGCGGTCCGCGCGGCGACGGGCCGGTGCCGGTGCTGGCCGCGGTCGCGCACAAAGCCGACATGCCGGTGTTCTTCGACGGCGTCGGCACCGTCCGCGCGCTCAACACCGTCACCGTGCGTGCCCAGGTCGACGGCAAGCTGATGAGCGTCAATTTCAAGGAAGGGCAGGACGTCGAGCAGGATTTCGTCCTCGCCGACATCGACCCGACCATCTATCAGGCGCAGTACGATCAGGCGGTCGCCAAGAAGGCGATGGATGAAGCGCAGCTTGCAAATGCCCGCCTCGACCTCGAGCGCTATGTGAAGCTCGCGGTTACCAATTCGGCAACGAAGCAACAAACCGATACGCAGAAAGCGCTGGTCGCGCAGCTTGAAGCGCAGGTGCGCTCCGATCAGGGCGCCATCGAAAACGCCAAGGCGACCTTGTCCTACACCAAGGTCGTGGCACCTCTCGCCGGGCGCACCGGCATCCGCCAGATCGACGCCGGCAACATCGTTCATGCGACCGACACCACCGGCGTCGTCGTCATTACCCAGATCAAGCCGATTGCGCTGATCTTCACGCTGCCGCAGCAGGAACTGGCCCACGTCAACAAGGCCTTCGCCAAGGGCGCGCTCTCGGTGCAGGCGCTGGGCGACGATAATCGGACCGTTGTCGATCGCGGGACGCTGCAGGTGATCGACAACCAAGTCGATCAAACCACCGGCACCGTGAAGCTCAAGGCCGAGTTTCCCAATGCCGACCTGCAGCTCTGGCCCGGCCAGTTCGTCAATGTAAAGCTTCTCGTCGATACGCTGCCGCAGGTCATCGTGGTGCCCACGGCCGCGGTCCAGCGCGGGCCCAATGGCACCTTTGCTTACACTGCGCAGGACGACGACACCGTCGCGGTGCATCCGGTCAAAGTGATCCAGCAGGACGATATCCAGGCGGTCATCGGCGAGGGCATTGCCGAAGGCGATCGCGTGGTGACCACCGGATTCGCCCAACTCACCGACGGCACAAAGATCACCATCGGCACGCAGGAAGATCTGACGCGTCCGGCCGGCAGCGAGCGGCGGCGCAAGCAGCCGCGTGACGTGCCGACCGCAAACGCAGCGCCTGCCGGTGGCGCGCCGGCGGCCGAAAAAGCGACAAGCGATAAATCGACGCCCGGCACCCCTTCACGGGAACAAACCGCCGGACCGCAGCCCGGGCAGGGGCAACGCGAAGGCCGGGAGCGCCGAAATCGCGCCGGCGGTTAGCGGCATGAGCGTCTCGACGCCCTTCATTCATCGGCCGATCGCAACCTCGCTGCTGGGCGTCGCGGTGATGCTCGGCGGGCTCTTGGGCTATGCCCTGCTTCCGATCGCCTCGCTCCCGCAGGTCGATTTTCCCACCATCCAGGTGACGACGCAGCTTCCGGGCGCCAATCCCGAGACCATGGCCTCGCTCGTCACGGCGCCGCTCGAGCGTCAGTTCGGGCAAATCCCGGCGCTTGCCACCATGACCTCGTCGAGTTCCTACGGGGTCAGCCAGATCACGCTTCAGTTCGACCTCAACCGCGATATCGATGCCGCGGCCCAGGACGTGCAGTCCGCGATCAACGCGGCCGGCTCGACATTGCCGCGCAACCTGCCTTACCCGCCGGTCTATTCCAAGGTGAACCCGGCCGATGTGCCGGTGATCACGCTCGCGCTCACCTCGCCCACCATTTCGCTGCGCCAGATGAGCGACCTTGCCGACACCTTGATCGGTCAGCGGCTGAGCGAGGTGGCCGGTGTCGGCCACGTCTCGGTGCAGGGCGGGCTCAAGCCCGCGATCCGCATCCAGGCCGATCTCGCCCGGCTCGCCGCCTACGGCATCGCGCTCGAGGACCTGCGGACCGCGATCGTGGCGGCCAACGTGGCGGGGCCGAAGGGCTCGTTCGACGGCGCCCAGCAGTCCTATACCATCGCCTCCAATGACCAGATCACCGGCATCGGCGCCTATCGTACCCTGATCATCGCTTATCGCGGCGGCGCGCCGGTCATGCTCAGCGATGTGGCGACCGTCATCGACGGGCTCGAGAACGAGAAGGTCGGCGGCTGGTTCAACGGCATGCCGGCGGTCATCATCGACGTGCAGCGCCAGCCCGGCGCGAACGTCATCGATACCGTCCGCCGCATCGGCCAGGAGCTGCCGCGCCTGCAGCGCGCGATGCCCAAGGGCATCTCGCTCACCGTGGTGCAGGACCGGACCGGCACGATCCGGGCCTCGGTGCGCGACGTCCAGTTCACGCTGGTGCTCAGCGTCGCCCTCGTCGTGATGGTGGTATTCATCTTCCTGCGCTCGGTGCGGGCGACGATCATCGCCGGGGTGGCGTTGCCGCTGTCGTTGATCGCAACCTTTGCCGTGATGTGGTTCTGCGGCTTCTCCCTCGACAATCTGTCGCTGATGGCGCTCACCATCGGCACCGGCTTCGTGATCGACGATGCCATCGTCATGATCGAGAACATCGTCCGCCACATGGAAGAGGGCGAATCGCCGTTCGATGCGGCGTTGCTTGGCGCCAAGGAGATCGGCTTCACGGTGATTTCGCTCACCGTGTCGCTGGTCGCGGTGTTCATTCCGCTCTTGTTCATGACCGGCATCGTCGGGCGCATGTTCCGCGAATTTGCGCTGACGCTCACGATCGCGGTCATCACTTCGGCAGTAGTGTCCTTGACGCTGACGCCGATGATGTGCAGCCGCCTGCTGCGGCACGAGGGCAGCGTGCGTTTCGTCGGCGCGCTGACGCGCCGGCTCAACGGCGCGGTAGAGCGGGCGGTCGACGCCTATCACGCGAGCCTCCAATGGGTGCTGCGGCACGAGCGGGCGACGCTCGCCGTGACCGCGCTCACCCTCGCCGCCACCATCTGGCTCTACATCGTCATCCCGAAGGGTTTTCTGCCGATCCAGGACTCCGGTCTGATCACGGCGGTGACGGAAGCAGGGCCCGAGGTCTCGTTCACCGAAATGCAGCGGCTGCAGCAGGACGTCGTCAAGGAAATCCGCACCGATCCCGATGTCACCGGCGTCGTGTCCGTGGTCGGCGTTACGCCGATGAATGCGACGCCCAATGCCGGCCGCCTCGCCATCACGCTCAAGCTGCGCGACGAGCGCGCGAGCTTCGTCGTGGACGTCGTGGAGCGGCTCAAGCACAAGGTCGCCACGGTCCCCGGCATCATCGTCTATTTCCAGCCGGTGCAGGACATCCAGATTTCGACGCGGGTCTCGCGTGCGCTGTTTCAGTATACGCTCGCCGGCATCGATGCCGGCGACGTCAGCGCCTGGGCGAACCGGCTGGTGGCTCGGTTGCGCGCTGATCGGCCGCTGCGCGAGGTGGCATCGGAGGCGCAGGACGGCGGTTTGCGCGCCGACATCACGATTGATCGCGAAAAGGCCGGCCGCCTCGGCATCTCGATGCAGGCTATCGGCGATACGCTCGACGATGCCTTCGGCCAGCGCCAGATCTCAACGATTTTCGGCCAGGCCAACCAGTATCGCGTGATCCTGGAAGCGATGCCGGAGTACCAGCGCGATCCGTCGACCTTGTCGAAGCTTTACCTGCCGGCGGGCACCGCGACGGCGCAGCTCACGCTGTCGAGCACGACCCAGTCGCAGGCGTTCCTGCCGACCGCCTCGACCAATCTCGTCCCGCTGAGCGCGGTCGCGACGGTGACGCGCACCACGGCGCCGCTTGCGATCATGCATCAGGAGCAGTTCCCGGCCGTCACCATCAGCTTCAATCTCGCGCCGAATGCCGCGCTGGGCGATGCCATCGCGGCGATCTCCGCCGCCGAAGACGAGATCGACATGCCGTCATCGATCAACGGCACTTACGCCGGCGAGGCCGCCGAATTCGCCTCCTCGCTCGCCGGCGAGCCGTGGCTGATCCTGGCGGCCGTGGTGACGATCTACATCGTCCTCGGCATGCTCTACGAGAGCTTCATCCATCCGCTGACGATCTTGTCGACGCTGCCGTCGGCGGGTGTCGGCGCGCTCGTGGCGCTGATGCTGTTCGGCCAGGACCTCTCGATCATCGCACTGATCGGCATCGTGCTTCTGATGGGCATCGTCAAGAAGAACGCCATCATGATGATCGACTTCGCACTCGATGCCGAGCGCGTTGACGGCCTCACCCCGCGGGAGGCGATCATACAGGCATGCCTGCTGCGGTTCCGCCCGATCATGATGACGACGCTGGCGGCACTGTTCGGCGCCCTGCCGCTCGCCATCGAAAGCGGCACCGGCTCGGAGCTCCGCTTCCCGCTCGGCATCACCATCATCGGCGGGTTGCTGCTAAGCCAGCTTCTCACCCTCTACACGACACCGGTCATCTACCTCGCCCTCGACCGCCTGCACGCGCGCTTCGCCGGACCAACATTGCGCGGCGAACCCGGCGCACCACTCGGCGTGTCTGCTGAGTAAGCAATCATCATGAAAATCGTAGGGTGGGCAAAGCGCGGACGTAGTTCGCGCGTGCCCACGTTGGGCCTGTCCGCGTGGGCACAGCGCGTGAAGAACGCGCCTTTGCCCACCCTACGGCGCCTTGCCGAGCACCCTAAACGCTTGCATCCCGTGATGCCCCTTGCCAAGGTCGCGCCAGCATAGAACCGCAGGGAGGATTGCGATGAGAGTCTTCGCTTGGCGTCACGCCGCCGTGGCGGGCGCGCGCGCCCTCCTTGCCCTGTCGTTCGTCGCGGGATCGAACGCTGTAGCCTCGGCACAAGCCGATGGCGCCTATCCCCAACGCATCATCAAGATCGTGGTCGGATTCGCGGCGGGCGGCGGCAACGATATCATCGCGCGCATCATTGCCCAGAAAATGCAGGACGATCTCGGCCAGAGCGTGATCGTCGAAAACAAGGTCGGCGCCGGCGGCAGCCTCGCGGCACTGTCGGTGATGGCGGCGCCTGCCGACGGCTACACGCTCCTTGTCGGAGCGAGCGGCGCCATGTCGGTCATTCCGGCGATATCGGTCAAGCCGCCCTACGACCCGCTCAAGGACTTCACGCCGGTCTCCATGGTCGCGGCCTTCCCGCTCATCCTCACGACCTATCCCTCGCACCCGGCCAAGACGGTGCAGGAGCTCATCGCCTGGATGAAGGCCAACCCGGACAAATCGAATTACGCCACGTCATCGTTCGCGTTCACGCTCGCTTCGGAGCTGTTCAAGCTGCGGACCGGCGCGCCTGCGACCGCCATCCCCTACAAGAGCAGCAACGAGATGCTGGTTGCCGTCATCAGCCAGCAAGCGCTGTTCACGCTGACCGATCCGCCGCCGACCACGCCGCAAGTGAAGGGCGGGGTCGTCCGCGCGCTCGCGGTCACCGCCGACAAGCGGCTCGACGATCTGCCCGACGTGCCCACCATGGCGGAAAGCGGCGTTACGGGCGTCGACGTGCAGCTGTGGAGCGGCATCTTCGTGCGGGCCGGAACACCGGCGGCCATCGTCAAGAAGCTCGAGACCGAAATACGCAGCGTGATGCAGATGGCGGACGTGAAGGAGAAATTCCGTGCCATGGCGACACCGACGGTCGGCAGCACATCAGAGGAGTTCGCGCAGACCATCGCCCGCGAATTGAAGTCGTGGAGCGAGGTCGGCCAGCGCGCCAACGTCAAGATCGAGTGACGGCACCATTGCCGTCATATTGCGGCGATGACAGCGCGGATCATCATTCCCGAGGACAGGCTGCTGGCGCCGGTGGTCGATCCGGTGGCCCGCAAGCTCGAAGCGCTGGGCTACACGGTCTGGCGTGCGCCGCAATCGCAACCGCCGGCCGATTGGCCCGAGCTTGCGGAAGCCGACATCGTCGTCCTCACCCCGCGCACGCCTTTCGGCGCGGCGGAACTCGCGGCTGCGCCGCGGCTGAAAGGCTTGGTGTTTCCGACGGTCGGGGTCGACTCGCTTGATCTCGAGGCGGCCGATGCGGCCGGCCTCGTGGTTGCCCACGGCGTGACGCCGGAAGCGATCGACAGCATGGCGGAGGCGAACGTCATGCTGATGGCGGCGTTGCTGCTCGACCTGCCGCGCAAGTCGCGCGGGCTCCTGCAAAACGGATGGCGGGACGGCACCGTGCGCGCACGCATGATGCGCGGCAAGACGGTGGGCTTCGTCGGCTTCGGCCGCATCGCGCGGGCGACCCTTGCGCGCCTTGCCAACTGGGGCATTCGCGCGGTCTATTTCGATCCGTTCGTCGATCAGAGCGCGGCGGCTGGCGCAACGCGCATGCCCGATCTCCCGATGCTGCTGCGCCTGAGCGACATCGTCACCGTGCTCGTCGACCTCACGCCGGAAACGCGCGGCATGATCGCGAGCCCCGAACTCTCCACCATGCGGCCCGAGGCCTACCTCGTGAACACGGCGCGGGGCGCCGTCGTCGATGAAGCGGCGCTGCTGCAGGCGCTGCGCTTCGGCATCATCGCCGGCGCCGCGATCGACGCATTCGAGGCCGAGCCGCTGCCAACCGACAGCCCCTTGCGCACGCTCGATAACGTCATCCTGACCCCGCACAACATCGGCCACACCGTCGAGCTGCAGGCCTCCTTCGTTGCGGCGGCCCAGGAAAGCATCGTCCGCATCGCCGCCGGCGAGCCGCCGCCCTACCTGAAGAACCCAAACGTCCTGCCGCGATGGCGCGAACGTTTGGCCGGGCTCAGTTGAGACGCGGCTCTCGCGAACTGCGCCGGTGCTCTGGCTCACCACCGGCGCAAGCGCCTCAACCGCATTCCCGTCGTCAGGCCCCCGCTTCAAGCGGGGCATCCAGTAATCACCGTGCTATCGAGGGTGGAGATGCCGGCCGCATCTCGCCCACAGTGGTTACTGGGTCGGCCGGTCGAGCCGGGCGACGACAGGCTGTTTGAGTGGGCTTGGAGGGCACCTCAATCGGCGTGCTATGCCGGCAGGCGGTAGAGGTCGCCGTACTTGGCGTGCAGATAGGCCACGTAGGGCGCAATCGACATGGGTTCCCCGGTCGCGCGCTCGACGAGTTCGGCCGGCTTGAATTTGCGGCCGTGGCGATAGAGGTGTTCGACCAGCCAGCCGTGCAGCACGGCAAAATCGCCGTGGGCGATCTGGCGCGGGATTCCGGGATGGGCCTTGAGCGCAGCGGCGTAGAACTGGGCGCTCAGGATATTGCCGATGGTGTAGCCCTGGAAGCTTCCGCCGATGCCGCCTGAAAACCAGTGGACGTCCTGCATGCAGCCGTCGCGGTCATCCTTCGGCGCAATGCCGAGGTCAGCTTTGATCCGCTCGCGCCAAGCCTCGGGCAAGTCCTTCACCGCGAGGCGGCCTTCGAGGAGATCGCCTTCGAGGTCGAAGCGCATCATGACATGGAGATTGTAGGTCACTTCGTCGGCGTCGGTGCGGATCAGCGACCGCGCGACCTTGTTGATGGCGCGATAGAAGGTCTCCATCGGCACGCCGCGGAACGAGTCGGGGAATGCATCTTGCAGCGCCGGATAGAAGTGGTGCCAGAAGTCGCGGCCGCGCGCGACCACGTTCTCCCATAGTCGCGACTGGCTTTCATGCACGCCGGCAGAAGCCCCGGAGCCGAGCGGCGTGCCGGCCAACGCACGGGCAACGCCTTGCTCGTACATCGCATGGCCGGACTCGTGAATGGTCGAGAACAGCGCCTGGCCGATGTCGTGCTCGTCGACCCGTGTGGTGATGCGCACGTCGCCCGCGGAGAATTTCGTGCAGAACGGATGATGGGTCTTGTCGATCCGCCCGCGCGCGAAATCGTAGCCCAGCCGCCGAACGACCGTATTGCCGAGATCGAGCTGCGCCGGCTCCGGAAACGTGCCGTGCAGGCAGTGGTCGTCGGCCGGCGCCTGATCGCAGATCGCGCGCACGATCGGGACCAGTTCGCGCCGCAAGTCGGCGAACAGCGCGCGGACCGTCTCGGTCGTCATGCCGATGTCGTAGTCGTCGATCATCGGATCGGTGACGTGCTGCCACGGGGCGTAGAAGCTGGCATACTCGCGGCTGAGCTCGACGTTCTTTTCAAGAAACGGTCGAACCGCGGCGAAATCGTTCGCCGGCCTCGCCTTGGTCCACGCGACGTAAGCCGCCGAACTCAGCGCGTTGGCGCGCTCGACCCAGTCCCCGGGCACACGGATCGCCCGCTCGAAGTCGCGGCGGGCAACGCGCACGAGGCTCGCTTCATCGCTGTCATAGGGCAAGCCGTCGGCGTAAGGAACGAGCGCGTCGAGGAGCTTGCCGAGTTCCGGATCGACGGATCGATCGTGGGCAAGCCGGCTTAGGGCCGCGATCTGACGCCCGCGTGCGTCCGCCCCCTCGGGCGGCATGTATGTCGACATGTCCCAGTTGAGCACGGCGCCCGCGTAGTTGAGGTCGCTGATCTCCAGGAGACGTCGTTTGATCTCGGCGACCTTCTGCTCCGGCGACAGCTGCGCCGCCGACGGCCGCGCGTTCGCGCGCTTCTTCGGCTGCGGTGCCGCGCGTGCGAGCGACTTCGATTTAGAAGCGGTCGCCTTCGCTTTTTTGATAACTCGGGTCTTAGGGCCGTTGGTTGGTTTGCGCTTCGCCGGCTTGGGTCTCTTCGTCATCTGCTCGTTCCTGCAGCGCTCCGCTGCTCGTCAGGGGAAGTGATAGTAGGCCGTGAAGCGGCCGTAAAACACGATCGCGGTCCAGCATGCGAGCGAAATCGCGCCGGCGAACTTGGCAGTCATGGGCATTGCCGCGTCGCGATCCCATTTCGCGACTCCGCGATAGGTGAGGATGTGGAACACCAGCACGTTGATGCCGGCGAGCAGCAGCAGCGCGATCTTCACGCGGAAGCCGAAGTTTGCCGCATAGCGCGCCGCCTGGCCGCTGAACATCAATCCGCCGGTGATCGCCGAAAGCGCGAACGTCAGCCACGTCAGCGGCAGCACCAGCCGCGACATGACTGTGACCGGATAGTCGGTGAAGGCGAGGCCCATCAATCGCAGGTCGAGGAGCGCGATCATGCCGAACATCGCCGAGATCGACGCGATGTGGAGCATGTCGAGCGCGGCAAAGCCGTAAGGCGACTGCGAGACGAAGGTGCCCGCGGCGCTCATTTCCAGCCAACCGAAGAGCGCGGATAGCACGTCTCCCCCCTTCGTTCGCGATCGCCGCCGCTGCCCGAACATGAGCGCGGGCGCGGCTACACGCCGAGCATGCCCGCAATCCAACGTCCGCGGCCAGCGAAGGTCGCGCCAACCCACAGCAGCAAGGCGAGACCCCCGACGAATCCTGCCGCGAAGCGTCCGTCTTTGTCCCCGCTCCAGCGCAGCACCAGCGGGAGCGCCAGCGTCACGAGCGTAGCCGCGGCCATCAAAACCAGCTTCGCAACGAAGGCGCTGTCGCGCCATGAGCGGGGCGTGCCGAACATCAACGCCACGCCCGTCAGTGCCGAGGCCGCAACCGCGACCCAAAGCCACGGCAGGAAGCGTCGGCTCGCTGCGCTCAGCGAACCCTCGCGCGAGATGCCCCAGACGCGCAGGTCGATCATCACCACGGCCGACAGGATCATGGCGATCGAGAGAATGTGGAGCGCCTGGAGCATTGGAACGAGCCAGACGATCGGGCGCATCGCCACGCTGAGCGGCAGGCTGCCGACCCATTGCGAAAGCTCGTTCATCACGCTGATGCGACCTGCCGGGCGCGGCCCTATTTGCCGGTCCTGATGAACTGGAGAATCTGGCCGGTGAGCTGAGTGTCCGCTGTGTTGACAGCGTAGGATTCCGACATATGGCTGTGATGCGGGAGCACGATGCCGCGCACACAACCGCGCTCGGTTTTGCACATCGCTTCCTTCAGCAGGGCGAATTGTTCGCCAAACTCGGGCGGGTCAAGCTCCGCGGTGGACATCATGAAGGGAATGTTGCTTTTGACGAGGCCGGAAAGCGAGGAGCGTTCCGCGTAGCGCGATTTGTCTTTTCCGAAATAGGCAATTCGTCCCTCGTTTGGCGTCCCTTTTGAAAGGTCGTAAATGGCGGAGGAAAACATCGCGCCCGCGAGCCCCGAACCCTTTGGGCCATGAAACTCCGGATGCGATACATACGTCGCGACATGAGTTGCACCGGCCGAATGGCCCATCAGGTAGATGCGATTCGGATCGCCGCCGTAGGTTGCAATGTTATCTTGGACGAACCGCACAGCGGCGGCTAAGTCCTCCGCGCCGGCGGGCCACGGAAATTCAGGCGCGAGCCTATATTCGACATTGACTCCAACCATGCCGTTGCGAGCCGCGAACACCATGACGTTGTCGTAAAATGGACTGCCGGGCGGGCGCTTGTTGCCGGCGACGTAGGCGCCGCCATGCACGAACATCAACACTGGTCGTCCGGAGAAACTCGAATCGTCGACGAAAATATCGACGACGTTTCGCGGATGAGCCCCATATTTCACGTCACGCAAAACTTTGACGAAGTTATAAGGCTCCTTCTCTAACAGCGGTGCGTAAATTTTGGCAGTGTTTGGCGGGTCTACGACGCGGCCGAGCGCTGCGATTTTGGGCACAACGTCGGGCGGCATCTGCGCCTGCGCCGCGATCGGTGCCATGACAACCGCGAGCCCGACGAGACCACTAGCCAGCAGGGTGGCCCTGCTGCGGCAAGTCAGGGATCGAGATGCTTCGCTTTGTTGGGTCATGGCGTTCTCCCTCCCGCGCATTTTCGCGCGTCGTGCCTATAACCTAGCATATCGTCGACGCAGGCGAACAGTCGACCTCGCGCGTGCACGCTCGCTCCGTCTCTGCTAGATTTCAAAAAAAACACACATTGCGAAAACCGGGAGGGAGCGATGGCCCATCTGCGATCTTTCGCCATCATGCGGTGCCTGACGGTGGCGAGCATCATCGGAGCGATTGCGGCTGCCGCGGTATCGAGCGGCGCCCAGACGCTCACGGGCATCGCCGGCGTGCTCGCGCCGGGAGCTGTGCCGGAACTCGTCCGCGAAGGCTTCACGTTCACGGAAGGCCCAGTCGGCACTGCAAACGGCGGGCTGTTCTTTTCGGATATCAGAACCAGTCACACGTATTTTGTGGACGTTGGCGGCATGATCGGCATCGTGCGGGAAAATACCAACGGCGCGAATGGCCTTGCCCTGACGAAGGACGGCGATCTCTTATTCGCCGAGGGCGACAGCAAGCGCATCACCCGACGCGAAAAAGACGGCACCATCAAAACCGTGAGCGAAGGGCCGCCGGGGGTGCCGCTTCTTGCGCCGAACGATCTCATCGTCGATGCCCGCGGCGGCATCTATTTCACCGATCCCGGTCCGCGTCCCGTGGTGCCCGGGCGGCCGACCTACGTCTATTACCTGCCCCCCGGCGCTTCGGTTCCGATCCTCATCGATGGCAGCATTCCGCGCCCGAACGGGCTCACCCTGACGAATGACGGCAAGACGCTGATCGTCGACGATACGCTCAATCCCGCTGTGTTCGCCTATGACGTCGAGCCCGACGGCAGCGTCAAGAACAAGCGGGTGTTCGCGCGGCTTCGCGATATTCCACTGGGTGCCGAAAGCGGGGCCGACGGCATGGCGATCGATCGCGATGACCGTGTCTACATCACGAGCGTCGCCGGCATCCAGGTGTTCGACGCCAAAGGCCAATATCTCGGGAGCTTCAAAGCCCCTCGCCAAGCCGCTAACCTCGCCTTCGCCGGACGCGACAAGCAAGTCTTGTATATTACCGCCCGTGAGGGGCTTTATCGCCTCCCCGTGCTCTCCAAGGGACCGGACCGGCTGGGCAAGTGACGCTTGAAGTGACCCTCGCAGTGACGCATCAAATTACCCTCGGGAGGGAAAGCATGATGAAGATCGCCGCTCGCCATGTCGCAAAGTCGGCGGCTTGCGCTGTGGTCGTCGGCGCCCTGCTGGCGATCAACTCGGCGGCCGACGCGCGGGTGACCAAGATTGTGATCGACGAGAAGGTATCGCCCGCCTTCAACGGTGCGAGCTTCGGCGACATTGGCCGCTACGAGACGTTGGTCGGCCGCGCGTACGGCGAACTCGATCCTGCCGATCCGCGCAATTCCCTGATCCAGGATATCAAGCTCGCGCCGCGCAACGCGCGCGGCATGGTCGAGTACATGGCGACGTTCCAGCTTGTAAAGCCGATCGACATTTCGAAGGCGAGCCGGCTGATGTGGCACGACGTGCCGAACCGCGGCGGACGCCTCACCATCGTGCCGATCGAACGGGCCAACGGTGATATCGGCCTTTCCAGCGGCTGGCAGGGCGACAATGCCGGCACGACTGCGCCGGCGCCGAACAAGGACACCGTCACCGTGCCGGCGGCAAAGAACGCCGATGGCTCCGCGATCACCGGTCGCGTGATGGCGCGCATCTTCAATGCGGCGGGCAAGAATTCGCAGCCGCTCTACGTCTACAGCAACCCGTTCCCCTACGCGCCGGCATCGCTCGATACGCGACAGGCGTCGCTTGTTACGCACGCCTCGGAGACGATCGACGGCAAAATCGGCACGACTGCCGAGGTTCCCGCCGGCGACTGGGCATTTGCCAAGTGCAGTGCCGAGAACCCGTTCCCGGGCACGCCGGACCCGACGCAGATCTGCCTCAAGAACGGCTTCGATCCGAAGCTTCTCTACGAGGTGGTATTCACCGCCAAAGACCCGCCGGTGCTGGGGATCGGCTTTGCTGCGTTCCGCGATGTCGGCTCGTTCTTCCGCTATGCGAGACAGGATGATGCGGGCACTGCGAACCCTGTCGCCGGCGCGGTGTCGTGGGCGATCACCCGCGGCGTATCGCAATCGGGCAATTTCGTGCGCGGCTTCCTGCATCTCGGGTTCAACGAGGATGAAGCGGGCCGCCAAGTCTATGACGGCGCCTGGCCGATCATCGCCGGGCGGCGCATTTCGCTCAACGCGCGCTTTGCTTTGCCGGATGGCGTGCTTCGCCTTTACGAGAAAGGCAGCGAAGGTCCGCAGTGGTGGAGCGATGCGCCTGATCCGGCGCGCGGCCTGCCGTCAGCGGGCATTCTCGACCGCTGCACTGCGAGCCACACATGCCCGAAGATCATCGAGCATTTTGGTGCCGCGGAAACGTGGGGCATGAAGCTGTCGCCCGAATGGGCCGGCTCAGCGGAGGATGTCGATCTGCCGCTGCCCGACAATGTGCGGCGCTACTACATCCCGAGCACTCAGCACGGCGGCGGCCCGGGCGGATTCTCCACGACGCCGGCGGCCGCACCGGCCTGTCCCGGCCGCGGCTGGGGCGTCGGGCAGCTGCCCGCCAATCCGGTGCCGCATGTGGAGACCGTGAACGCGATCAGGGCGCACTTCCGCGCCTGGGTCATGAAAGGGACCGCGCCGCCGCCGAGCCGCTATCCGAGGCTTGCCGACGGCACGCTGGTCGATGCTACCGCGGCAGCGATGGGCTTCCCGGCGCTGCCAAGTTTGCCGGCGCACGCACCGGACGGTCTCGTCAATCCGGCGATCGATTACGACTTCGGCCCAGACTTCAATTATATGGACGGGTCCGGTTTCGACACCGTCGTGCCGCCTCGCATCAAGCGCGTTTATCCGGTGAAAGTCGCGCGGGTCGATGCCGACGGCAACGAGCTCGGCGGCGTGCCGGTGGTGCTGCGCGATGCGCCGCTCGGCACCTATCTCGGCTGGAACATCACCGCCGCCGGCTTCTTCAAGGGACTCGAGTGCAATTTCGCCGGCGGCATGATCCCATTCGCCAAGACCAAGGCCGAGCGGATCGCCAACGAAGACCCGCGGCCCTCGCTCGAGGAGCGCTACGGCAGCCATGCGGGCTATGTCGCAGCCGTCGAGGGCGCCGCGCACAATGCGGTGGCGCAGGGCTTCTTGCTTGACGCTGATGCCAAGGCGTTGGTCGCCGCGGCGGAGCAGAGCGACGTTTTGCGTTAGCGCATCAGCGTAACGTCACCCGGTCGGCTAGGGTACTTGTGCTGCCTGAGCGGCAGTGGTGTAGGCCGCAACGTCTTCATCGAGGAGCAAGCGCTCGACCTTGAGGGCCGCCGCAGCGCGGGCGACCGCGTTTACGTAAGCCGCGTGGTCGGGATAGCGCTCCTCCAATGACAGACGCGGATCGCCCGAGGCGAGCCGCTCCGCTTTTGTCCGCGCGAAGGGGATCCTCTGGCCAGCGGCATCGCAGCCGTCGAGGCCATCCGCACGCAGTGCCCACCCCGTATACGTCGCGAGGGGCACGGCAACGTCGGGGACGCGAACGCCGGCGATATCATTGCCGTCGGCGTCGGTTTTCGGAACGAACACCGGATAAGGCGTGCCGAGGAGCTTTGGCGGCAGCACCGACAGGAAGCCCTTGTCGAAATCCGGGCCGAAGTCGAACAGGTCGCCGGTGTGGTGGGCGCCGTTATAGACGACGCCGGGAATGCGCGGGAAGCCGACCGCGTCTTGCGTCAGCGGCGGCACCAGCGTGCCGTCGGCAACGCGCGGCAGACGGTCGGCAGGCGGGGCCGCACCACCTGTCACCCATGCGTCGAGATCGGTCAGCAGGGCGCGCAGCACCGCGCCAGGCCGCAGCGCGCTGCGCGGCTGCGCGCAAATCCCAGGGCCGCTCCCGGCGACAGCGTGCGGGAAGCTTGCAAACGTGAAGTAGCGCACGCCGTCGACGCCGCCGAGATCATGCCCGGCGCTGTCGGTCTGGATCATCGATGCGGCCTTGGCCCAGTATTCGTTGGCCGAATTGGCCTCGAAGATTTTCGGGCAGGTGCCGCTTTCCCCGCAACGACGCAGGCGCAGAGTCGGTCTTGCCGGTGACCTTATCGGTCAGCATCTGGTCGGCGAACGGGAATTGGTATTCCGGCGTCCATCGCCCGATGTGCTGGCGATGCGTGCGGTCCGGCTGGGAAAACCGGTAGTTCGAGAACGTACCGCCGCCGCCGGCCTTCCAGTTGAGAACGCCGTCGAACACTTTCGGCGCGCTCGCCGCCGCGCGCTCCGGCTGGTTGAAGCCGAATTGCACAAAGTCATGCATGATGCGGCACGGCTGCGACGAGCAGAAGGTGTAGATCGACTTTGCTTCCCCGACGAGCGGATTGGGCATGCCCTTGTCGTCGGTCTCCGCATTGCGCAGGAACGTTGCAGCATCCCGGATCGCCGCGAAGCTGAGCCCGACCACGATCGGGTCTTTCGCCACGTAAGTAAACTCGTAAAGCGCCGTCGCCCCGAATGACCCCGGACCCCCGAAATTGCCGGACGTCAATTTTACGCTGTTGAGCTTGGCATCGACATAGTCCCAGCCCCCCGCCGGGACCGGTATCGGCGGATCGGCGTAGTTCTTGCGCACCGTGAGACTTGCCTGCGACTTGTCAGGGCTTGCGGCCGGATAGGTGAGCCGCTGCTGCGCCGGTGTCGCATTCTTGTCGATGACGAATTCCTCGACCGCGAGACCGGTGATGGCAGAGCCGTCGGGATTTCGGGCAACGGGGGCGGTTGCGGAGAACAGCTTGCCACTGTGCGGCGCCGTGACGTCGGCGCCGATTTCGAGCAGCGCGTAGCCCGCGCGCATCAGGAAGCCGTTGCCGGAATCACCCGCTGTCGTGACATCGTTCCCGGTCTTGGAATCGTTGAGGAGTTCGAGCGCGTTCGTGCGGCCGCGGTTGGTGATCTCGAACAGGAGCTTGCTCGTTTTGCCGCGTGCGACCGGCCGCAGCAGCTGGAACTCGGCTGAGTAACTCACCATGCCGCGCGCGTTGCGGGGCGCGAGATCGAGGTCGACGATGATCGCATTGCGCAGATCCTTGGGATCGACCTCGCCCACGAAATGACCGCTGATCCGTTCATAGGGGCCGACCGGGCCAAAACTCCGGCCGCCGAAAGCTGGCGACTCTG
This sequence comes from uncultured Alphaproteobacteria bacterium, assembly GCA_963807015.1. Lineage (GTDB taxonomy): Bacteria > Pseudomonadota > Alphaproteobacteria > Rhizobiales > Xanthobacteraceae > JAJPKK01. Next base: position 57,665 of record CAWEAS010000004.1, read on the forward strand.
TCGCCGTGATCACCACTTCGATAATGCGGGCCTCCGCATTCGTTGCGGGGCATAGCCACGCCAGGAACACAAGTCCGCCAATCGATGCGGTTGCGACGAACGAATTCGCGGTCATCGTTTCCTCTCCGGCTGCGCCGCTATGCGGCGGCTGCATCGATCATATCGAATTCGCGGCGTCTCGGGAAATAAGTCACCGCGGCTAAGACTTATGCTTTGCCGCCTGAGCGCGTAGGATGGCGCATCACAAAAACCATCAATGCAGGACAACAATGCGAGTCGGACTCTTCGACCATGTCGGGCAGGCGGATCGCCCGCTGTTTACACTTTTCGACGAACGTCTCACCTTCGCGGCCGCCGCCGACGAGGCCGGCATCTACTGCCTCCACGTCGCCGAGCATCATGCAACGCCGCTCAACATGGTGCCGGCGCCGGGCGCCTACCTCGGTGCAGTGGCGCGCGTCACGAAGCGCATGCGGCTCGGGCCGCTCGTCTACCTCCTGCCGCTGATTTCGCCGCTGCGCCTGATCGAGGAAATCTGCATGCTCGATCATTTGAGCCACGGGCGCTTCGAGATCGGGGTCGGGCGCGGCGTGTCGCCGTTCGAACTTGGCTATCACAACATCGATCACGACCGCTCGCGCGAGATTTTCACCGATGCGTACAACTGCATCCGCACCGGGCTGACGGCGGAGATGCTCAATCATTCCGGACCGCACTTCACCTACAAGGACGTGCCGCTGCCGCTGCGTCCGCTGCAGCAACCGCATCCGGCCTTTTGGTATGGCTCATCGAACGCGATCGGCTCGACGTTTGCGGGCGAGGAGGGGATGCATTTCGTGAGCCTCGGCCCGACCGACTTCGCCAAGAAGAATATCGACGCGTTTCGCGTGGCGCTCACCAAGCGCGGCGGCGCGGCGTTGCCGAAGGCCGAGTTCCGCGGCGGCACCGCGATCGGCGTGCTGCGCAACATCGTCGTCGCCGATACCGACGCCGAAGCACGGCGCATCGCCGGCCCCGCGATCGCCCATCACGTGAGCTTGCTCAACTGGCTGCGCGATCACCACGGCGCGACCGACCTGACGGCGCGTCTCAACGTGCCGCGCCCTGCGACGCTCGATCACGCCATCGCCGATGGTTCGGTGATCGCCGGCTCGCCTGATACCGTCGTCGCCGCCATCGAACGTCAGACCGGAGAACTCGGCATCAACTATCTTCTGGCCTACTTGTTCTTTGGCAAGATGACGCTCCCAGAAGCGCTGCGCTCGCTCGAACTGATGCGCACCGAAGTGATGCCCCGCATCGCGCATCTGTAATCATTCGCTGGTTATCCAAAGCACGCTCTTTCTTCCCCTCCCCCGCGTGCGGCAGGGGTGTCCGGGGAATGATTCATTGTGACGCGGTGCATGCTCGGCAGAATCGGTGCAACCCGATCCTTGCTGGTTGTCGAGACTCAGAAAGGGCCGAGCATGCGCTACCTCGATAGCATCATGGGGACACTGCTTAAACCGATCGATCGTCGCTGGTTCCAATCTGTTGTGGATCGGCACGGCGCCGACGCCTACGACAAGTCGTTCAAGAGTTGGGATCATCTGGTCGCGCTGATTTTCGCGCAGTTGAGCCAGATCGACGGCTTGCGTGGGCTTGAGACCGCCTTCAATGCTAACGCCCATCACCACTATCATCTGCATGTCGGTCCGCTTGCGCGCTCGACGTTGTCGGACGCCAACGGGCGCCGCCCGACCGCGGTCTTTGCCGAAGTCTTTACGATGCTGTCGCAGTCGGCCGATCGGTCGACCCGGCGGGACGGCGCCGAGATGGTGCGCGTGATTGACGCCAGCCCTGTTCCGTTGGGCAAGGTGTGCAAATGGGCTAAGTGGAACGGACGTATCCGCGGCATGAAAATGCACGTCGTCTATGATCCGCAGGCCGATTGCCCGCGCTGTATCGAGGTCACGGCGGCAACCGTCAACGACGTCGAGGTCGGCCGTAAATTCGCGATCGAGACCGGCGCGACTTACGTGTTCGACAAGGGCTATTGCCACTTTGGCTGGTGGCAGCGGATCAATGACAGCGGGGCTTTCTTCGTCACCCGGGCCAAGGTCAACACTCGCTTGCGGATGACCCGGCGCCGGCCGTTGCGAAAGCGGCGCGGCGACGGCTTTAGGATTATCGATGACGCCGAGGTCAGGCTCGTCAGCAAAGGCGATTCGCGGCTGCCGATGGCGCTGCGCCGCATCAGGCTCAAGCGCGACAATGGCGGCAGCCTGACACTGATCACCAACGACCTCGTGCGCAGCGCGACCGAAATCGGCCAGTTGTACAAGGCCCGTTGGCAGATTGAGCTGCTGTTTCGCTGGATCAAGCAACATCTCGATATCCGCAAGTTCCTCGGCACGAGCGAAAATGCAATCCGCCTGCAGATTCTGGCTGCGATGATCGCCTATCTCCTGCTGCGCATCGCCGCGCGCCTGCATCGCCTCACCATCCCCGTCCTTCGCCTCATCGAACTCATTCGCCAGCGCCTGTTCATGCGAAGGCCGATCGCCGAAATCGACAAGCCCCCTCCCGTCAACCCATCTCGAAACGCTCCAAAATCATCCGATGCCCAACTCGAATTCCGCTATGTCTAAAACTTCCCCGGACAGCCCTGCCGCAAGCGGGGGAGGGTAGGGAGGGGGCACTTGCCACGAGTTTGTGCCGTGGAACGTACCCCTCACGGGGGAGGGGAAAGGAGCGCAGCACGAATACCACCCGACGAACTGAACTTGCCAACGCGCCGTTCGCAGCTAAGACCGACAAGTTCCCGCAATCGCAGACATCTGCCTAAATCGATTCCGCCCTGAATAAACATTAGGCGCGATTGTAAATTGGCCGGAAGGCGATGTTTCGCCTCTCCGCCGCATGTGCCAAGATCATCAAAGAGCGGGCGTTTCGCGCCCTTGAGAGCAGCAAAACGCGCCAAATAACGGCTCGCAGACTGATGCAAACCACCGCGGAGTTGCCGATCGACCGCAAACAGTCCGCCGGCGGATCCCTCGCAGTCGACATCCGGGGCGTCTCACTCACCTTCGAGACCGCCGACGGCAAGGTCGAGGCGCTGTCGAAGGTCGATCTGCAGGTGTCGACCGGCGATTTCGTCTCCTTCATCGGCCCGTCCGGCTGTGGCAAGACTACCTTGCTGCGCGTCATCGCCGATCTCGATCAGCCGACCGATGGCACGGTGCTGGTCAACGGGGTGAGCGCGGAGCAGGCGCGGCTCGGCCGGCACTACGGTTACATCTTCCAGGCGCCGGCGCTCTATCCGTGGCGGACCGTTGAGCGCAACGTGATGCTGCCGCTGGAGATCATGGGGATTGCCCCCGCCGAGCGGCGGGCACGCGCCGCACGTTATCTCAAGCTCGTCAATCTCGCGGGCTTCGAGCGCAAGTTCCCGTGGCAGCTGTCGGGCGGCATGCAGCAGCGCGCATCGATTGCACGCGCCTTGTCATTCGAACCGGCGCTGCTCCTGATGGATGAGCCGTTCGGCGCGCTCGACGAGATTGTCCGCGACCATCTCAATGAGCAATTGCTGCGGCTGTGGGAGGGCACCGGCAAGACGGTGCTGTTCGTCACCCACTCGATCCCGGAAGCGGTGTTCCTGTCGACGCGCATCGTGGTGATGTCGCCGCGCCCGGGCCGCATTATCGATGTGATTCCGTGCGATTTTCCGCGCGATCGGACGCTCGAAATCCGCGAGACGCCCGAATTCATGAAGATCGCCCACCGGGTGCGCGTCGGGCTCCGCTCGGGTCATTCCTATGACGACTAGCACGCTCGACCTCGGCAGAAAGCGCGCCGGCCGTGCTCGCTCCTTTTGGCATCGTCCATTCATCGCCGATCGCATCCCGGTCGTCGTCGTTGTCCTGGTGTTGGTCGTGATCTGGTACGTCGCGGCCGTCGCCATGAATGCATCGCTGGTGCGCGACGCGTTTGAGCGCGAGGAGATGCCCTACACCTACCTCGACGTCGTCGCTGGTACGATGGATGCGGAGCGGCCGTTGCTGCCGGCGCCGCACCAGATCGTCGCGCAGTTCGTGGACAGCGTGTTCGGCTATCCGCCGGATTCCCCGCGCAGCCTCGTCTATCACAGCTACGTCACGCTCTCGGCGACCGTGGTCGGCTTCGCCCTCGGCGCCGCCTTTGGCATATTGCTTGCTGTCCTCATCGTTCACATTCGAACGTTGGAGCGCAGTTTGCTGCCCTGGATCATCTGTTCGCAGATGGTGCCGATCCTCGCCGTGGCGCCGATCGTCATCGTGGTGCTCGGCTCGCTGGGCCTGCGCGGGCTGTTACCGAAATCGCTCATCTCGGCGTATCTCTGCTTCTTTCCCGTCACCATCGGCATGGTGAAGGGCCTCACCTCGCCCGATCCGATCCAGCGCGACCTGATGCGGACGTGGTCGGCGACCCCGGCGCAGATTTTCTGGAAGCTGCGCTGCCCGGCGTCGGTGCCGTTCTTGTTCACGAGCCTCAAGGTCGCCGTCACGATCTCGCTCATCGGCGCGATCGTCGGCGAGTTGCCGACCGGCGCTCAGGCTGGTCTCGGCGCGCGCCTCCTCACCGGCTCCTACTACGGCCAAGTGCTGCAGATCTGGGCGGCGCTGTTTGCCGCTGCGCTCCTCGCTGCCATCCTTGTTGGCATCGTCGGCATCGTCGAGCGATGGACGCTGCGGCACATGGGGACACGGCCGTGACAACGGCCGGGTTCATGGTCGCGGCGGTGCTCGTGCTCTGCGCACTCGTGCTGCCGATCGGCCCCGACGCAAGCCTTTCGTCGCACGAAGGCGCGCTCGCGATGACGCTTGCCGCCGCGGCGCTGTTCGCGCTCGCACCCTGGCATCGCGGCGCCGCGGTGGTGCTCGGCTTCGCCGGTGTGATCCTCGGCTGCGCGGCGGTGCTCGAACTCCTCGCCGACCCGGGCATCGCGGGCATGGCGCGGCTCGGATTATGGGCAATCGTGCTCGGGACTTGGCTCGCCGCCGGACTTGTGGTGACGCGGCTGTCCGGCTTGCGGTGGCGCCACCAGGCGCTGCGCCGCGTGAACGACATCATGATCCCGCTGCTGTTCGGCGCCTTCGTGATCTACTTGTGGGAGGTGGTCGTACGGGGCTTCGGCGTGCCAAGCGTGCTGATGCCGGCGCCGGGCGCGATCGCAACGCAATTTTTCGGCGCCTTGCCCGTGCTGGGCCAGGACTTCGTCCAGACCTTCGTGCGCGGCGTGCTGTCGGGCTATGCCATCGGCTGCGGCGCGGGCTTCATCGTCGCGATCATCGCCCATCGCTACGTGTTTCTCGGAAAGGGCCTGCTTCCACTCGGCAATTTCGTGTCGGCGCTCCCGATCGTCGGCATCGCTCCCATCATGGTGATGTGGTTCGGCTTCGACTGGCCCTCGAAGACCGCCGTCGTCGCGATCATCACCTTCTTCCCCATGCTGGTGAACACGCTTGCCGGCCTTGCCGCCGCCGGCAGCATAGAGCGCGACCTGATGCGCTCCTATGGCGCACGGCCGGCGCAGACGCTGATGAAGCTGCATCTGCCGGCGGCGCTGCCGTTCATCTTCAATGGCCTGAAGATCAACTCGACTTTGGCGCTCATTGGCGCCATCGTGGCCGAGTTCTTCGGGACGCCGACCCTCGGTATCGGTTTTCGCATTTCGACCGAGGTCGGCAGAATGTCGCTCGCAATGGTTTGGGCCGAGATCGCGCTGTCCGCGATCGCCGGCATGGCGTTCTACGGGATTGTCGCGCTCGCCGAGCGTGCGACGACCTTTTGGCACCCGTCCTATCGGACCTGACTCGGCGGTTCGGAGTTGGAGACTGTTGACATGAAAAGAACACTGACAATCGCGACCGGCATCCTGCTCGGCGGTCTCGCCGCCGGCGCAGCGAATGCCGCCGAGAAGGTCACGATCCAGCTGAAATGGGTGACCCAGGCACAATTCGCCGGCTACTACGTCGCCCAGGCCAAGGGCTACTACAAGGATGCCGACCTCGACGTGACGATCCTTCCCGGCGGCCCCGATATCGCGCCGCCGCAGGTGATCACCGGCGGCGGCGCCGATGTCATCGTCGACTGGATGCCGTCGGCGCTCGCCGCGCGCGAGAAAGGCGTGCCGCTCGTCAACATCTCGCAGCCGTTCAAGAAGTCCGGCCTCGAGATCACCTGCCGCGCCGAAACCGGCATCAAGAAGCCGATCGATCTCAAGAACCGCACCGTCGGCGTGTGGTTCGCGGGCAACGAGTATCCGTTCTTGTCGTGGATGTCGAAGCTCAAGATCAAGACTGATGGCTCGCCGGGCGGCGTGAAGATGCTCAAGCAAGGCTTCAACGTCGATCCGCTGATCCAGAAGCAAGCCGACTGCATCTCGACCATGACCTACAACGAGTATTGGCAGGTCATCGATGCCGGCTACAAGCCGAACCAACTCGTCGTCTTCAAATACGAGGACGAAGGGGTCGCGACCTTGGAGGACGGGCTCTACGTCCTCGAAGGCAAGCTCGCCGACGGCAACTTCGTCAACCGCATGGCGAAGTTCGTCAAAGCCTCCATGAAGGGCTGGGACTACGGCCGCAAGAACGTCGATGATGCGACCAAAATCGTGCTGGCCGCCGACACCACGGGTGCGCAGACGGAAAAGCATCAGAAGCGCATGATGGGCGAGATCGCGAAGCTTCTCGACACCGGCGACGGCAAGCTCAACCCAGCCGATTACGACCGCACCGTCGCCGAGCTTCTCTCGGGCGGTTCCGACCCGGTCATCACCAAGAAGCCCGAAGGCGCTTGGACCCACAAAATCTACGACGCGATGAAGTAAGCGCGCCATTCATTTGAAAACATCGCGGTGGCCGGGCTCAGTCCCGGCCACTTTCTTTTTGAGGGCGGTGAGGCGCCCTGCGTACGACCCGAGAAAGCACATTCGAAAATATTCCCGCGTTTTTGCAATTTTTTGCGAATTCACGCCGGCCCATAAACGTGCCAAGTAGGAGCGTCCCGGTGTCCTGCCGGGGCATTCTTCTGGCCGGCGCGCGGGGGGCGGCGGGCACGCGCATGAACATTCTTCGCACCTTATCGGTGTTGATCGTGCTGCCGGCGAGCGTTTGCGTTGCCACGATCGCTGCAGCCGCCGACAACTGCACCCAGAACACGTCGCCGATTGCGACCGATCGACCCGACGTCACCAATTCGAGCGTCGTGGTGCCGGTCGGCAGTTTCCAAAGTGAAAACGGCATCAATCTCAGCCGCCACGACGGCAGCGAGGTCTTCGACGGCACCAACAGCAGGCTGCGCCTCGGCATTGCGCCGTGCCTTGAGGTGCTGGTCGATATTCCGAATTACACCACCCCATTCCGCGGCCTCGCCGCTTCGGGCTTCGGCGATGTCGCGCCAGCGGTGAAATGGCAGATCAGCCCGGTGCCGGGCAAAGTCGACCTCTCCATGACCATCGGCGCGGCGCTGCCGACCGGCGCTGTCGGCATCGCGGGACCCGGCGTGCAGCCCTATCTGCAGTTCCCGTGGTCGGTCGAGATCACCAAAGGCTGGAGCATCAACGGGATGGTGACGAATTTCTTCACCCCCGATGATCCGATCAACAAGTACGCCAACCAAACCACCGTCGTGATCGAGCGGGAATTCGGCGAGCGTTCGTTCCTGTTCGTCGAATACGTCGGCGACTTTCCGATCAACGGCGGTCCGAGCCACCTGCTCAATTCGGGCGGCGGCTATCGCATCACCGACACCCAACAGGTCGATTTCCACATTGGCGTCGGCCTCAACCGCAATGCGCCGGCTTACATCTTCGGCCTCGGATATTCATTCCGCATCGACCGCCTGTTCAAGTAGCCTGCGCTCCTCGGGTCGCGCGTAGCCCGGATGAGCGCAGCGACATCCGGGGCCGACTTCGCCTCTCGCATCGCCGACCCCGGATATCGGGACCGCACGGTGCGGTCCCTCATCCGGGCTACCAATCGCGCCGCAACAACCGCGTCATGACGCCGACCGGATTTCGGCATAGGTTGACGGCGACAACGGCGGAGCTGCGCATGTTCGCGGATCGCATCGAAGGCAAATGGATCGACGCCTTTTGCGAGGTGTTCGAGCGTTGCGCGGTCAAGTCCGGCGACATCGCTGCAATCCTGTCCGAAACCCAGTCGCGCGCGCTCAACGTGCAGCTTGCCGAGCTCGCGCTCCATCGCCTCGGCGCGCGCGCGTATCACCTCGTCGTGCCGACGCCGCGCAACCGCCATCCGGTGCCGGTGCGCTCGACCGGCGCCAGCGAAGCGATCGGCAGGCTCGCGCCGGTGGTCGCCGCCCTGCAGCAATCGAACTTCGTCGTCGACTGCACGCTCGAAGGACTGATGCATGCGCCCGAAACGTCCGCGATTCTCAAGGCCGGCGCCCGCATCCTCGTCGTCTCCAACGAGCACCCCGAGGCGCTGGAGCGCATGGCGCCTGACGCCGCGCTGGAGCGGCGCGTACGCGCTGCCGCCAAAATGCTGCGCGCATCGAAAAGCATGCACGTGACATCGCAAGCCGGCACCGACCTCGACATCGACATGACCGGCGCAACGACCGTCGGCATCTGGGGCTGGACCGATCGGCCGGGCACGCTCGCCCATTGGCCCGGCGGCATCGTGGTGAGCTTCCCGAAAGCCGCGACCGTCAACGGCGTGCTGGTGCTCGATCGCGGCGACATCAACCTCACCTTCAAGCGCTACATCGAGACGCCGGTGCGGCTGACGATCGAGGCCGACTACGTCACCGGCATCGAGGGCGAGGGCACCGATGTCGAACTGATGCGGCGCTACCTCGCGGCGTGGGGCGACCGCGAGGCTTTCGCGGTGTCCCATGTCGGGTTCGGCCTCAACGAGCGCGCGCGCTACGAGGCCCTCGCCATGTACGACCGACGCGACACCAACGGCACCGAGCTGCGCGCCGTCGCCGGCAACTTCCTGTTCTCGACCGGCGCGAATGAGTTCGCCGGCCGCTACACCGCGGGCCACTTCGACATTCCGGTGATGCGCACCACCATCGCGCTCGACGACGGCGTCGTCGTCCGCGACGGCGTTGTGACGGACGTATTCGATTGAAGAGCGCGAAAGTCACAGCAACCATCGCAGTGATCAACTGACGCCGTCATACAAGCTCTATTTCGAAGTGCAGTTCATCGCGGCGATCGCGACTTATCGCAGCGAACCGGCGCCGCGAGCGCGACGTCCCCTCCGTTCCTCTCGGCCGCGCGGCGAAGCAGATCGATTCCGGTTGCCGAATGCCGAAAATGTGATAATATTCCCAATTATGGAGTTGACTCCACAAGCGCAAGATGTAGGGTCAACCCGACAGGGCGGCGCTATCGAGGAGGCCTACTATGAGGTCTCCTCGCAAACGGGTTGCCTCCGTAAAGCGCCGTCAGGACGTCCTCGACAGCGTCCGAAACCATCTCTACCTCGAAATCTGTAAGACCTTGGGGTGGCCATACGATGAGCTCATCCTTGAGCGGAAAAATCTGAGGCAGCCTAAGATAGAGACCCGGATGAGGGGACCACGACCATCGAGAGACGATGGAAGGGTCTCCGGTGCTGCTAAAAATATGTACAAAGAGATTACCGATGATAAAGGTCGTTGTTTGCGTATCGGGAAGGGCAAGAGAATCATTCGAAAGATTGAGGACATTTTTGGCGTTTAGGGGAACTATATAATGATTCCAAAAGCTATTGCGGCTCGGACGATGTCCAATCCAAATTTTCCAATTGTCAGGAGGCGATCCATGATCTCGGAGCCAGTCTCTTTCCTTTTGAGAAATGGCGATGGCCGTTGGATCAAGGGACAAAAATTCTCCCGTCATTGCCGTCATCGCGCACCAAGTAGCAATGGCTTTTTGTTCTGTGGCAGTCAGTGTTGTCCGTCGTCCTTGAATTAATGGAATTAGAAAAGGCTTTGCAGTTTGTTGGATTCCGCTCATCCACCCGCTGTTGCATGTCTTGCAGACAATTTTGAGCCTGCTTTGAAGTGGTTCTCCGGGTCTGATCTTGTTTCGACTTACATGAAGCGTTGCATGTGTGCCGATAGTTGTGGCTTTCAAATTATGCTTGTTAGCAGGTGACCGCACATAATCACGTAGCCAGTCGCCAAAGATATGCTCACGATCCAGTGGAACATGAGACTTGCTTGGTTCCCAAAAAATACACTTCGTAATGAGGGGAGCGCGTGGTGGTTTTTTGGGTGACTTTGCCATAGCTTTAGCGATTACAAATCGTAAGAGGCTCTAGATGGGACGAACACCGCAAGCTCGCGACGATGACCAGTACAGCGAGCAAGAGACCGAGCAACGGTTCAACAAGCTTGTCCGCGCCGCGCTCAATACGAAACCCAAGCCACTAAAGGTGATGGGGCGAAAGGGTGTGCCAGCGCAGTCGAAGAAACGAACAAAAGCCGCCTCTCGATGATATTGTACGCTTTGTTTACGTGTGTCCTTCTCAACGGAGTACCTACGTCTGACTGCACGCCGTTTGGCGGCGATATGCGAGGAACCGTTGTAAAACCGGCCACCAATCTTGCGGATTGCCAACGTCTGAAAGAGATATTCTTGGCTGGCGTGAAACGACAAGAAAAGATCGGAGGACGGCCAACCAATCCGGCGGCTTTGGTCTGCAAAAAGAAAACACTGCCGGGCTGGGAGTGACGACAGATCATGGCCGATACGATCTATGTCGATCTAGCTTTGCTTAAGCGCGTCTCTGATAATGGACTCGGCCCTATCTCTAACGGCCTCAAGGGCTGTGTGCCTGAGGTCCGCATAAATCCCGAAATGAAAGCCGCAATTCTTGCAATCGATGCTGGTCGAATCGATCGCATCGTCGAGCCATTCGAGCTTGGTTCCACACCGCTTGCAGCTAAATGAAACGGGAATTGTTTCAGTCACAGCCACGCTCCTACTCGTTAGAGCGCCGCCTTGACCATGGAATCTGCGCGTGCAAAATTTGCGCAAGTGATTCCATGCTCGCGGCGGGGCTCAAACCACGCGAGTTATGATGAGGCCGGGGTCCCAAGCCCCGGCCGAATCATTTTCGATTTATAGCAGATTTTTTAATTGTTACTGCGGCTATCGCGCTACCCTAGATATGCCAACCAACTAGGAGCGACTGAAATGGCCGGCAATTGTCCTAAGTGCGACGCGAAGGTCACCAAGGCAAAAGCGGCGCAAATCAAGCTTGAAGGCCCAAGCACCACTATCAAAGGGGTTTCTTATTCTTGCCCTTCTTGCTCGACGATTTTGAGCGTGGAAGCCGATCCCTTTTCTTTGGTGGCCGAGATTGTGCGCCAACTGAGGAAATAGAAATCCCCCTTTTATTGTTCCAGTCAAGATGTGACAACGTGGACATGCGTGTGTTCTCCGGTTAAGATGCTAACCGGATCGCGCAATGATCTATTCGGTTTTCACGGCCCATGGCGGCAACCATTGGGCCGTTTCTATTTTTTAGACCGCTTCCTACGCCAGCGCAGAAACCTCAGCGCCGCAGCACTAAGATCACGCTTCGTCAGATTGTTGATACAGGAGGCGCTTGCCAGCCGCGCCCCGGATCGCCGCGAGCGTGCGATCAATGTCGCCGATGCCAAGCGCGACGCGGTGATTGTACCGGAAGTCGAACTCGGCAAGGTAACGGTGCAGGTGCTTTTCCTTGCAGTGCTGATACACGCCGCGCATCCCGCGCTTGAAGATTGAGAAATAGCCTTCCGCGGAATTGACGTGGACCTTCTCGGCTGAGAACTCGGCGCCGTCATCGCTGAAATTGAAGTCGGTTCGCACGTACTCGCCCGCGCTGTGCTTGACCGTCTTGTGGCCGGCAAAGTGCTCGTCCGAACCGCTGTAAAGCTTGCTTTCGTCCGTGTGCAGCCGGGCTTCGCGGGCGATGTTCTCTCGCACGATCTTGGTCACGGTGGCCTTGTCGCAAACGGGAACATGGAAGGTCCGCACGTTGCCGCCGCGCTCCACCAGGGCGACGATCGGGCGCTTGTTGGCAGGACCACGGGCACCGCTCTTGCTATACGGACGGCCACGGCGCTGCTTGGATACGTAGGGCTGCTCGGTCGGCCCGTAATAGGTCTCATCGGCTTCCACGATCCCGCCGTCCCCGCCGAGCGGGCCGAAGGTCGCGGTATCGGCCCGCATCGCTTCACGGATACGGTGGCACATGAACCAAGCGGACTTGTAATCGAGGCCAAGGGCGCGGTGGAGCTGATGGGCCGATACGCCCTTCTTGCTGGCTGACATCAGGTAGAAGCCCATAAGCCATTTGTGCAGTTCGATATGGCTGCGCTCCATGACTGTGCCGGTGGTGACGGTGAAGTCCTTGCGGCACACCTTCTCAGCGCAGCGATACCATCCGGGCTTCTTGGTCTTATAGGCGTGGTTGACGGTGCCGCAATGAGAGCAGATCGGGCCTTCCGGCCAGCGCGTCCGTTCAAGCCATTCGCGGGCTAATTCGTGGCTCTGGAAATGGGCGGCTGCAAATGCGTTCGACATGCTGTACTCCCCCGATCAATGAGGAAATACTAGCACTTGTGTTTGTGGAGTCAAGTCCATAATTGGGATAATATTCCTATGCATTTTTGCCCTGCCGGACTTCAGACAGGTACAATGGGTGAGACATCGTGACCTCGCAGCAACGACCTCCGGCCCCGTGGATGATGCTCTCAGGATGTATCACCAGCGGGACGATGCTGGATCGCCTTGCTGCTGTCCGCGCTCTGGACTCCGAGTCGCTTCTCTCCCGCGGCTTGGGGCGGCGATCCCGCGCGGGCGAGACGACTGCCGTTTGGTTGTTGGCATTCGCTGTTCGCGCGACACGCGTTCGCTGTTCGGGGCGCCAGGGAAAGCGGCGTATCGTTTTGCAGTCACGGACAAAATTCAACCAAGGCGGCGTCCGGAGGGCTGAAAAAATGAATCCGAGTTGGATGGACCTGTACGAGGGAATTTGCGGATAGGCCGTCCTGGATTCCGGGTTCCGGCCTGCGGCCGGCCCCGGAATGACTGTGACGGAGTTATCGCTTCGCGTCTTCGAGGATCATTGCCGCGCCTATTTCGGCGATCATCATGGTCGGCGCGTTGGTGTTGCCGGACGTGATCGACGGCATCACCGAGGCGTCGATGACACGCAGGCCGTCGAGACCGAAGACGCGCAGCCGCTCGTCGACGACGGCGAGCGGATCGCTCGCTAGCCCCATCTTGGCGGTACCGACCGGGTGAAAGATGGTGGTGCCGATGTCGCCGGCCGCCTTCAGGAGGCTTGCGTCGTCGTCTCCCACCTTGGGTCCCGGCAGTATTTCCTGCGGAGAGAACGGACGCAGTGCGGGCTGCGCCGCGATGTGCCGCACCACGCGCAGCGAATCGGCGGCGACGCGGCGATCCTCGTCGGTTGCAAGGTAATTGGGCTTGATGGCGGGCGCCGCGGTCGGATCGGCGGAGCGCAGCCGCAGATGGCCGCGGCTCGTCGGCTGGACGTTGCACACGCTCGCCGTCAGCGCCGGAAACGTGTGCAGCGGTTCGCCGAACCGGTCGAGCGACAGCGGCTGGACATGGAACTGGATATTCGCGCGCTCGCGCGATGGATCGGAGCGGGTGAAAATGCCGAGCTGCGACGGCGCCATCGTCAACGGCCCGCGGCGCAGGAAGGCGTATTGCAGCATCATGCCGATGCGGCCGCCGAGCGAATGGTAGGTCTCGTTGAGCGTCTTCGCGCCCGAAACCTTGAAGATCGACCGCAGCTGCAAGTGATCGTGCAAGTTCTCGCCGACGCCCGCGCGCTCGAGCACCGGCGCAATGCCATGCTTGCGCAGCTCTCCCGCCGGCCCGACGCCCGACAGCAGCAGCAGATGCGGCGAACCGATGCTGCCGGCGGCGAGGATGATTTCGCGTCCGCGTGCCCGCCGCGCGATGGCGCCTTGCATGCCGCCGCCATGCCCGGCCGCAATCGCGTCGCCTTGGCGCCAGCGCACGGCGACGGCGCGGCGGCCGTCGAACTCGATCTGCTCCGCGAGACATCCCGTTTCGAGGCGCAGATTGGGACGCGACAGCACCGGCTTGAGGAAGCCGCTCGCCGCCGACCAGCGCCGTCCGCGCTTCTGGTTGACGTGAAACTGGCACGAGCCCTCGTTGTCGCCGGAATTGAAGTCGGGGATCGGCTTGATGCCGGCCTCGGCGGCGGCGGCGCGGAACGCTTCGAGCAGCGGCCAGCTCACCCGCGGCGGCTCGATCCGCCATTCGCCGCCGACCGCATGGCACGCGCTCGCGCCGAGGAAATGGTCCTCGTGGCGCATGAAATACGGCAACACATCATCCCAGCCCCAGCCGGTGAGGCCAAGCTGGCGCCAGTGATCGTAGTCGGCCGCCTGGCCGCGCATGTAGATCATGGCGTTGATCGATGACGAGCCACCGATCACCTTGCCGCGCGGATAGTTGAGGCTGCGCCCGTTGAGGCCCTCTTCCGGCTCGGTCTTGAACATCCAGTCGGAACGCGGATTGCCGATGGCGAAGAGATAGCCGACCGGAATGTGAAACCAGATCCAGTTGTCGCGCCCGCCGGCTTCCAGCAGCAGCACGCGTTTCTGTGGATCGGCCGACAGACGGTTCGCCAGCACGCAGCCGGCCGAGCCCGCGCCGACAATGATGTAGTCGTAATCGCCGTCGATGGTTTCGACTGTGGTGTTGCTTGTTGTGGAGTTGCTCATCGCATCACTCTGCGTTGTCACTCGCGTCGGCGCAACCGCTCCCGTTCAACCCTGACCGAGCCGCCGCACGGCGCCGCGCACGGTCGCGCCGATCTCCGCCATGCGGGATCGCGGCTCGTTCGCTTCATCGTCGGCGAGGTCGAGGCCGACTGTCGTCACCCGGCCATGTGCGACACCATCCACGACCAGCTGGATGCTGCCGAGCGGCAACCGTTCGCCGACCTTGATGCGGTGATGCAGATGCTTGGCGAACCAGTCGGCGAGCGTCATGGCCGCCTCGTCCGGCGCAATGGCGAGGCCATAGATTTCGCCGAGCGTTGCGAGCGTGACGTCGCCCGATACGAAGAAATCGCCGAGCAGTCGCACATCCGGGGCGGCCGGCGGGGGCATGTCGACGAAAAAGCGATCGAGCGACTTCGCTTTTTCGGGCGGCGCGAGAAAATAGGCGTGGTCGCCTTCGCGAATGTCGCCAGCCTCCGCCGCCGTGAGCACGTGCTCGTCGCGCACGACCAGCATCAGCTTTGCCCATGATGGGCGCAGCCGGCGCCGCAGATAGGGATTGTTGCCGCCGATCGCGTAGCCGACCAGCTCCTGTTCAAGCTGGCCGGGCAGATCAAGTTCGACACGCCGCGGTGCCGGGTCGCTGCCCGGCAGCGCGATGTGCAGGCGATGCGCCGCGAGCGCGATGGTCCAGCCCTGCACGAGGAGCGACACCAGCACGACGACGAAACCGATGTCGAAGAAGACCTGCGCGTCGGCCATGCCGACCAGCAATGGAATCGCTGCGAGGAAGATGCCGACCGCCCCGCGCAACCCGACCCAGGAGATGAAGGTCTTCTCGCGCCAGGAGAAGCGGAACGGCGCAAGGCAGAGAAACACCGCGAGCGGGCGGGCGATGAACATCAGCGTCGCCGCGACCGCGAGCGCCGGCACCGCATGCTCCCACAGCCGCTCCGGCCACGCCAGCAGCCCGAGCAGCACGAACATGACGATCTGCGCGAGCCAGGTCCCGGCGTCGAGGAAGACGATGATGGAGTTGTGGGCGCGGGTCGGCCGGTTGCCGACGATCAGTCCCGCGAGATAGACCGCGAGAAAGCCCGAGGCATGGAGCGCCTGGGCGATGGCGAACACCACCAACGCACCGGTGGTGACCAGCGGCGCGTGCAGGCCTTGCGGCAGGCTGAGGCGGTTGAGCGCCGCGACAAGCGCGCGGCCGCCGATGACGCCGATCAGCGCGCCGCCCACGGCTTCGACGCCGAGCTCCTGAAGGACGGTCCACCAGCTCTCGTCGGGAGCCAGCAGTAGGCCGACTAGGGCGAGGGTCAGAAAAATCGCGAACGGATCGTTGGTGCCGGATTCGATTTCAAGCGTGGCGCCGACGCGCGGTCGCAGGCGCAGGCCGCGGGTGTGGATCAGGAGGAAGACCGCGGCGGCGTCGGTCGAGGCGACAACGGCGCCCACCAGGAACGACGGAACCCAGCCGAAGCCGAGCATGTAGTGCGCCGCCGGCGCCGTGAGGGCCGCCGTGAGCAGGACGCCGATGGTCGCGAGCACGAGCGACGGCGCGAGCACGCTGCGGAAGGTCGCAAAGCGGGTGCGCAGGCCGCCATCGAACAGGATCAGCGCCAACGCCACGGAACCGACGAGGTACGTCGCTTGGACGTCGTCGAACTTCATGCCGCCCGGTCCCGATTCGCCGGCCAGCATGCCGATGACGAGAAAGACGAGGAGCAGCGGAGCGCCGAACCGCAAGGCCACGAGGCTCGACAGGATGCCCGCGAGCACCAGCAATGCCGCGAACAGGATCGTCAGGCTTACGGTGTCGAGGGCCGCCATTCGCCTTGATCGCCCGTCCGTCCCAGCAAGGCAACCCTCGATATCGCGGGTCATTCGGGGCACAAATTGACTTCGCGTAACGGCTTCGGCTTTGGCGGACGCGCCGGCGCCTGCGAATTGCCACCGTGTTTTCTTTTCCCCTCCTTGACGGCAGCGCTGTTCCGTTGGGCAAGGTGTGCAAATGGGCTAAGTGGAACGGACGTATCCGCGGCATGAAAATGCACGTCGTCGATGATCCGCAGGCCGATTGCCCGCGCTGTATCGAGGTCACGGTGGCAACCGTCAACGACGTCGAAGTCGGCCGTAAATTCGCGATCGAGACCGGCGCGACTTACGTGTTCGACAAGGGCTATTGCCACTTTGGCGGGTGGCAGCGGATCAATGACAGAGGGGCTTTCTTCATCACCTGGGCCAAGGTCAACACTGGCTTGCGGATGACTCGGCGCCGGCCGTTGCGAGAGCGGCGCGGCGACAGCTTAAGGATTATCGATGACGCCGAGGTCAGGCTCGTCAGCAAAGGCGATGTGCGGCTGCCGATGGAGATGCGTCGCATCAGGCTCAAGCGCGACAATGGCGGCAGCCTGACACTGATCACCAACGACGTCGTGCGCAGCGACGACCGAAATCGGCCAGTTGTACAAGGACCATCTGCGTTTAGCTGCGATTTCTGATGCCTCCCCACTTGCGGGGGAGGGTTGGGGAGGGGGATCACTCCACGGCGCGAAGTTGCAGACAGGCCCCCTCCCTGACCCTCCCCCGCACGCGAGGGAGGAGAAGATAGGAGGCTGGTTTTCTTACCTCGCGCTCACTCGTCGACGCGCCGCATCGGCCCGAGCGCATCAGCCCCGGAAAGGCGGTTTTCATCGGCTCGCGGCTGGATTATGGTCCGCCACCGCCCCCATTCGGGAAGGACGCATCATGGCGCAAAAATTCACCCTCAACGTCGACGGCAAGGACCATGTGGTCGATGCCGATCCGGACATGCCGCTGCTCTACGCCTTGCGCGACGACATCGGACTGAACAATCCCCGTTTCGGCTGCGGCCTCGCGCAATGCGGCGCCTGCACCGTGCACCTCGACGGCCAGCCGATCCGCACCTGCGTGACGCCGGTCTCGGCGGTCGGCGGGAGCAAGATCGTGACGCTCGCCGGCCTCGGCACGCCGGAAAAGCCGCACCCGCTCCAGACCGCCTACGTCGAAGAGCAGGTGCCGCAGTGCGGTTACTGCATCAACGGCTGGATCATGACGGCCGCCGCGTTCCTGCGCGACAAGAAGAAGCCGACCGACGACGAGATCAAGGCCGCGCTCGAAGGCCTGAAATGCCGTTGCGGCACGCATATGGGCATCATGCGCGCGGTCAAACGCGCCGCCGAGATGATGGGTTGAGGGAGGGTGCCATGACGAAACACGACAATCCCGCGACCTTCTCTCGCCGTGCTCTGCTCCAGGGTGGCGGCGCCCTCGTCGTTTCGATCGGCATGCCGATCGGCCTCGACACGGTGCTGGCAATCAGCGCCGCCCATGCGGATACGGCGGCCGCGGCCAAGCCGCCGCTCACGCCGGACCAGCTCTCCTCCTACATCGCCGTCAACGGTGACGGCACCGTTGCCGCCTACTTCGGCAAGATGGACATGGGCCACGGCCTGTTCGTCGCCATCGGCCAGATCGTCGCCGAGGAACTCGATGTGCCGTTCAAGGCCGTCAAGGTCTACATGGGCGACACCGGCACCAGCGTGAACCAGGGCGGCGCCTCCGGTTCGACCGGCATTCAGCTCGGCGGCAAGCAGATGCGCGTTGCCGCCGCCGAAGCCCGCCGCGTGCTGGTCGAGATGGCCGCGGAGAAGCTCGCGGTTCCGGCCGCCGACCTGACCGTGATCGATAGCGTGGTGCAGGCGAAGTCCAATCCGGCCAAGAAGGTGTCGTACGCCGAGCTGATCGGCGGGCGCTACTTCAACGTCGAGCTCGCCTGGAACAAGCAGTTCGGCAACACGCTCTATGCGCCCGGCAAGGCCGAGCCCAAGAAGCCGTCCGAGCACAAGGTCGTCGGCCAGCCGATCAAGCGGGAAGACGTGGCGCCCAAGGTCTTCGCCCAGGAAGACTTCGTCACCGACATGAAAGTGCCCGGCATGGTGCATGGCCGGATGATCCGGCCGGCGGTCGCCGGCAGCGTGCCGGTGAAGGTCGACGAAGCGTCCATCAAGGACATCCCGGGCGCCAAGGTGGTGTGGCAGGAGGGCTTCCTCGGCGTGGTGGCGGACAAGGAGTGGGATGCCATCAAGGCCATGCAGAAGCTCAAGGTGGAATGGTCGAAAACCACGCCGCCGTTCCCGCCGCAGGCCACGCTCTATGACGTCATCCGCAAGTCGTCGGTGCGCAAGCGCGTCGTCGAGAAGGAAAACGGCAACGTCGACGAGGCCTTCCGCTCGGCCGCCAAGGTGATCGAGGCGGAATACGAGTGGCCGTACCAGTCCCATGCCGGCATGGGCCCGGCCTGCGCGCTGGTCGAGATCAAGGACGGCAACGTCACCTGCTATACCGGCAGCCAGAAGTCGCACTTCGTCCAGCAAGGCATTGCGGCGACGATCGGCGTGCCGCTGGAGAAGATCCGCGTCATCTGGAAGACCGGACCAGGCTCCTACGGCCGCAACGACGCCGACGACTGCGCCATGGACGCCGCCGTCCTCGCCAAGGCCGTCGGCAAGCCGGTGCGGCTGCAATACATGCGCGAGCAGGGTACCGGCTGGGACCCGAAGGGTCCGGCCTCGATCCATATCGCCCGCATGGCGTTCGACGCGGCCGGCAACATCACGGCCTACGAGTTCACCAGCAAGGGGTTCTCGCGGGTCGACGTCGACACCAACGGCGGCAAGCCGCCGGATACGCTCGCCGGCCAGACTCGCGGCGTGCAACTCGCGTCCGGCGACGGCTTCGGCGTGCCGGCGGAATCCTACGAGTTTCCCAACAAGCGTTTGGCGTGGGAGACCGTGCCGCCCCTCCTCGACCGCTCCTCGCCGCTGCGGACCTCGCACCTGCGCGATCCGGTTGGGCCGCAGATCCACTTCGCGAGCGAATCGTTCATTGACGAAGTGGCCGCAGCCCTCAAGGTCGATGCCGTCGCCTTCCGCCTCCAGCACGTCAAGGATCCCCGCGACATCGCGGTGATCAAGGCCGCGACGGAAAAGTTCGGCTGGGTGCCGCGGCCGTCGCCGCAGCGCCAGACCGGCGTCCACGTCACGGGGCGCGGCATTGCCTATGCGCAGCGCAACGGCACCCGGGTGGCGGTGGTCGCCGAGGTCGACGTCGACCGCTCCACCGGCAAGATCCGGGCGCGCCGCTTCGTCGTCGCCCATGACTGCGGCCAGATCATCAATCCGGACGGCCTCGCCCATGCGATCGAGGGGAATATCGTGCAGGGCATCAGCCGCACGCTGTGGGAAGAGGTCAAGTTCAACGACAAGGCCGTCACCACGGTGGACTGGATCACGTACCCGATCCTCGACATCACCGAAACGCCGGAGAAGGTCGAGTCGGTGCTGATCAACCATCCGGAGATCGCGTCATCCGGTGCCGGCGAGCCGTCGATCCGCCCGGTCGCGGCCGCGATCGCCAACGCGATCTTCGACGCCACCGGCGTGCGCATGCGCCGCGTGCCGTTCTCGCCCGACCGCGTCAAGCAGGCGATGTCGTAAGCGAGCAGCGCAGCGACGATCTGCTGCGCGGGCATACGAGTTGAAGGGGCCGGTCCTTCGGGGCCGGCCCTTTTCATTGCAGAGCAATCGTGATTTATCCGCGCCGCCTTTCCTCTTTCCCTCTCCCGCGTGCGGGGGAGGGCCAGGGAGGGAGCCCTTTCGGAACTCGATCACTTGCCCCCTCCCTTGCCCTCCCCGCAAGCGGGGCAGGGCAAATAGGAGGAACGCGTGGCGGACCTACTCGAAGCGGCGGTGATCGGCACCGGCTGGTGCGGCGGCATCCGTTCGGAAGCGCTGTCGCGCTCGGCGCTGTGCAAGAAGCTGCACATCTGCGAAATCCGCCCCGACCGCCTCGCCGAGGTGAAGGCGCTCACCAATCCGGCGACCGCGACGCTCGACTATCAGGACATCATCAGGAACCCCGCGATCAGCGTGGTCTATGTCTGCACCACGCCGGAGCACACCCACTTCCCGATTGCCCGCGACTGCCTGCGCGCCGGCAAGCACGTGCTGCTGGAAAAACCGATCGCCATGGAGCTGTTCGAGGCCGACGAGCTCATCACCATCGCGAAGCGCAACAACCTGAAATTCACCATCGGCTATTCGCAGCGCTTCAACACCAAGGTGGCCTACGCCAAGAAGAAGATCACCGACGGCACGCTGGGCAGGACCGTATCGGTGATGGTGAGCCGGCACTTGAGCCGCAGTCTCGGCAAGAAGATCGCAAGCCGCGTGCGCCTGTCGCCCGCCGCGATGGAGTCGACCCACGACCTCGACTTCGTGTTCTGGCTGCTCGAGCCGGCAAAACCGGTGCGGGTCTATTCCCAGGGCGCCTACGGCTTCATGAAGGACGTCAACGGCTCCTACGACGTCATGTGGACCACCGTCACCATGGACACCGGCACGCTGGTCGCGATCGGCGGCGGCTGGAACCTGCCGCCGAGCTATCCGAACTACTGCGCCACCTGGATCGAGATCACCGGCACCGAGGGCTCGCTGTTCCTCGACGACACCCAGCGCGACAACTGGCTCAACACCGTCACCGAGGGCACGCGGTTTCCCATGTCCACCATGCCGGGCGAACAGGTCGACCACGTGTTCGCCGGCCAGATGGGACCGGAGACGCTGCATTTCCTGGAAAGCGTCATGCTCGACCGACCGCCGATGGTCTCGCCCGAAAGCGCCCGCCGGGTGATGGAATGCTACCTCGCCGCCGATCTCTCCGCCGAAAGCGGTGAGCCGATCGACGTGCCGCTCAACAACCAGTCCCTCGCCGCCGTCCAGGACCTCTACAAGAAATTCCGCACGCCGGTGTAGTGCCGTTCGACGAACGAACTCGTAGGGTGGGCAAAGGCGCGTCCTTCACGCGCCGTGCCCACGCGGAGGGTCTGCATTCGCGGGGAGAGTCCGACGTGGGCACGCGCGGACACGTCCGCGCTTTGCCCACCCTACGCACACTCCGCCTCTCCAACTCCCCGCGCCGTCATCGTCCGGCTTGACCGGACGATCCAGTAACCCCCGGACTATCCGTGGACGCACTCTCTGCTCCAACGGACAGGCAGTGCGTACTGGATCGTCCGGTCAAGCCGGACGATGACGTGGCTAGGCTGCGGTGATCGCAAAAATGCGTGTGGCCGCGATAGGCGCGGCCACACGAAGAAGAAAACGCTGTCCCGGGATCAGAAGCGCGAGGCGACGCCTTCGAGGCCCATGACGTGGGCCATGGACCTGACCTCGCGCCGCTGGTCGTCGTCGAGCCGCATGATCAGCGGCAGCGCGGCGTATTTCAGCTGCGCCACTTCGTTGCTGTCGGGATCGATGTAGGCCATCGCGCCTTGCGGCGTGCGAACCGGGCTCGCGGTCCCGCCCTTCGCATACGCGATGTTGCGCAGGGCCGACTCGACCGCCGGCCACAATGGCTCCTGGTCGGGCGTCAGGTTCAGCCGGCGCTTCATGCTGGCGATCTGCGCCTCGTTGAGGACGCTGTTCGGCTTGGCGCGGCGAGCCACCTTCACCCCGGCCTTGGCTTCCGTCTTCACCTCGGCCTTTGCCATCTGCGCCTTGACCGGCTCAGGCGTGACCGATGCGAGCTTGTAGGGGGCCTGCGTCTCCGGCGAGACGGACGCGACGCTGTAAGTGGATTGCGGCTTCTGCTGCGGAGCCGGCGCGGGTTCGGCGGACGCGACGTTGACGACGCTCGCGGTCGAGGCGACGCCGGTTGCCGGATAGAACGGGAATGGGCTGAACAGGGTCTGCTGATCATCCGGCCCGATGATCGGAGAGTTGTCGACCAAAACGGCCTGCGTTTGCTCGACCAGCGGGAACCGCGACGCGACCATTTCTGCCGGCGTGGCTCCAATGAATGCAACCGATTCCGAAGCGCCCTGGGTACCGCGGGCATTCATGCCGGTAACGATACCTGCAACCCCGATAATCCCCAGTACCCCAACGCAACCCAATACCACGGCACTCGTCCGACCCATGCCGGCGTCCCCCCCGCTAACCGTCCCACATGCGAAATTGATCGCAAACAAAGTTTAATTAAGGCTAACCGGGGGTGAAAAATGAATTCTCCGAAAAAAATCTGAGCCGTGGTTAATGTTCCCGACAAATCAAAGCGTTGGGCGTGACTTTGGGTGTTACCTCCGTACCGTTCGACGTCGCAGAATGTAGCCCGGATGAGCGCAGCGACATCCGGGGAAGGCCCCTCAATTTGGATAGGCTTGCCCCGGATATCGCTGCGCTCATCCGGGCTACGGAACTGCGGGACTGTTGACGCCCCGTCGCCGCCCTTTTCCGGCCAGCCGCCGCGGCCCATATTTGGTTAATGGCGAATCCCCCCGACGACCGTAGCGGCAAGCCGTCGAACAAGCCGCCGAAGAAGGCGAAGGACCCGGCGCGGCCGACCCGCGCCAAGGCCGCGCGGGAGCATTTGCCGCCGATCGCCCCGGCGCTCGCCGACCTGCTCAATCCCGCCATCAATCGCGGCGAGGCCGGGGTCGGGTCGCAGACCGGTCTCGATGTACCATCGGGCCTCAAGCCGCCGGCCGACAATTCCCGCGACCGCCGCGCCGACTTTGCCGCCGCCCATCGCGCCCGGGAATCGACGCCGGACGGTTTCAAGGAACGGCCCCAAACGGGCTACGCGAGTCCGGGCTATGTGGGCAAGGCGCCGTTCGGCGACCTGACCAAGGTCGGCCCCGGCGAGATCGACCCCGACCTCGCCCGCGCCTGGGGCATCACCGATGACGACGCGTCATCCGATGCGATCGGCGACGAGGTCCCGGCCAGCGGGCCCACGGGCAAGCGGCGCCGCAATGCCCTCGCCGAAGCCGGCACTCTTGGCATCGCCGCCACCGCCCAGGCACTCGAATCCCTGCTGCGCGAGGGTCGGCCCGAATTCCGCGAACAGCCGTGGGTGCCCCATCGGCCGCCGCGTCCAGAAAAATCCGAGGGCGGCCAGCGCCTCGTCATCCGCTCCGACTTCGAGCCGAAGGGCGACCAGCCCCAGGCGATCGACCAGCTTGTCGACGGCTTGCGCCACAACGACCGCACCCAGGTGCTGCTCGGCGTTACCGGCTCCGGCAAGACCTTCACGATGGCAAAGGTGATCGAGGCGACCCAGCGCCCGGCCTTGATCCTCGCGCCCAACAAGACGCTGGCGGCGCAGCTCTACGGCGAGTTCCGCAGCTTCTTCCCCGACAACGCGGTCGAGTATTTCGTCTCGTATTACGACTACTACCAGCCCGAAGCCTACGTGCCGCGCACCGACACCTACATCGAGAAGGAATCCTCCATTAACGAGCAGATCGACCGCATGCGCCATTCGGCGACGCGGTCGCTGCTCGAGCGCGACGACGTCATCATCGTCGCGTCGGTGTCGTGCATCTACGGCATCGGCTCGGTCGAGACCTATACGGCGATGACCTTCGCCATCAAGCAGGGCGAGCGCATCGACCAGCGCCGGCTGATCGCCGACCTCGTGGCGCTGCAATACAAGCGCACCGGCGGCGACTTTTCCCGCGGCACGTTTCGCGTGCGCGGCGACATCGTTGACATCTTCCCGGCCCACTACGAGGACCGCGCCTGGCGCGTCAATTTGTTCGGCGACGAGGTGGAGTTGATCGAAGAGTTCGATCCGCTCACCGGGCACAAGACCGACATGCTGAAGTTCGTCAAGATCTACGCCAATTCTCACTACGTGACGCCGCGGCCGACGCTGCTGCAGGCGATCGCCGGCATCAAGCAGGAGCTGCGCTTCCGTCTCGATCAGCTCAACGCGACCGGCCGCCTCATCGAGGCGCAACGGCTCGAGCAGCGCACCCTCTATGATCTCGAAATGATGGAGGCGACCGGAAGCTGCGCCGGCATCGAGAA
The DNA here is from genome assembly GCA_963807015.1 of uncultured Alphaproteobacteria bacterium. Lineage (GTDB taxonomy): Bacteria > Pseudomonadota > Alphaproteobacteria > Rhizobiales > Xanthobacteraceae > JAJPKK01. The sequence goes on from CAWEAS010000004.1 coordinate 82,330, forward strand.
CTATTCGCGCTATCTCACCGGCCGAATGCCGGGCGAGCCGCCGCCGACCCTGTTCGAATACGTGCCCGACAATGCGCTGGTCTTCGTCGACGAAAGCCACGTCACCATTCCGCAGCTCGGCGGCATGTATCGCGGCGACTTCCGCCGCAAGGCGACGCTCGCCGAATACGGCTTCCGCCTGCCCTCGTGCATGGACAACCGGCCGCTACGGTTCGAGGAATGGGATGCGATGCGGCCTCAGACCGTCGCGGTGTCGGCGACGCCGTCGGGCTGGGAGCTCGACCAATCGGGCGGCGTGTTCGTCGAGCAGGTGATCCGCCCGACCGGCCTCATCGATCCGCCGGTCGACATCCGCCCGGCCCGTACCCAGGTCGACGATCTCGTCGGCGAGCTGCACTTGGTGGCGCGCGCCGGCTACCGCACCCTCGTCACGGTGCTGACCAAGCGCATGGCCGAGGACCTCACCGAGTACCTGCACGAGCAGGGCATCCCGGTGCGCTACATGCACTCGGACATCGACACCATCGAGCGCATCGAGATCATCCGCGACCTGCGCCTCGGCGCCTTCGACGTGCTGGTCGGCATCAACCTGCTGCGCGAGGGCCTCGACATTCCCGAATGCGCGCTCGTCGCCATCCTCGACGCCGATAAGGAGGGCTTTTTGCGCAGCGAGACCTCGCTGATCCAGACCATTGGCCGCGCCGCCCGCAACGTCGACGGCAGGGTGGTGCTCTACGCCGACGCCGTCACGGGCTCGATGGAGCGGGCGATGGCCGAAACCAATCGCCGCCGCGAGAAGCAGGAGGCCTACAACACCGAGAACGGCATCACGCCAGAAAGCGTGCGCAAGGGCATCGCCGACATCCTCGACAGCGTGTACGAGCGCGACCACGTGCTGGTCTCCGCCGGCGGCGAGGCCGGCGAGTTCGGCGAAGACATCGCCACCATTGGCCACAATTTCGAGGCCATCATTGCCGACCTCGAAACCCGCATGCGCGAAGCCGCCGCCGACCTCGACTTCGAGGAAGCCGCCCGCCTGCGCGACGAAATCAAGCGCCTGCGCGCCACCGAACTCGCCGTGATGGACGACCCGACCGCGAAAGGCACTTCACCCTCCCCTGGAGGGGGACCCACTCGTGGGGCAGGGTCGGCCGCCGCGCCGAGCGGCGGCCAGGCTGGGGTGCACGGCCCCGCCACCCGCCGCGACGGCCCCCACAAGCCCAACCTCGACCAAATGGGCCCCGCCATCGAATCGATCCCGCAGACAAGACCGCGCTCGTCGCTCGGGAGGCCGGGAATGCGCGGGGGGTTTAAGCGGCGAGGGCGGTGAGAGGGTTCAAACGGCGGGGGCGGCCAGACGTACGCCCTAACGCCAGCGAATCGAGTGGAAGTCGCGAAGTGAAAAGGCCCGGCGCCGCCGAGCCCTTTTAATTCAGGAGTTTTTCCAGTAAGGTATGCTTATCGGCAATTCGGCTGCGCTCGCATATGCGTTTTTGGTTCAACTTGTTTTTCTCGAGTCGCGAGTTCCACAAGCGGGCATTCGAAGAAGTCTTCATCGTTTCTATTGTTTCTATCGTTCCGCTGATGTTACTGCCGTTCATCGCCAGCGCCAAGTCGAGCGCGGAAACGCCCTTTAATCTGACAAGCACTATTTGGGCAGCGATTTCATCGGGGCAACTCTATCTGTACAGCTTCTCGATGTTCGGCGTCATAGTGTGGCTCTGTGTGGAGGATGTTTCGAACAAGGAATTTCCACCGCGGAAGTACTTTGTGCTAATTGCAATTATAGCAGCCTTTATGTTCCTACTAATTTATGGGCTTGATCCCGAATTGTCGAAGCCCCTCAATCCTGTTTTAGTCCGCACAAGCATTTGGATATATGGCATATATCTGTTGATGTATTATGCGCTTCTTGTGTTCAAGATGGTTCGGGCACCGTCAATCGACGCCACTGTGGATTCAGAAGTAACGCGTCTGATAAATCAAAGTCGGGAACACAGGCGACGTCATGATTAGCATTCCTGTGTTTCAGATTTCCCAGCCCGTCGGAGATTTTTATGTCGGCGTCATGCGGGCAGATCACTTGTTTAGCATATGCAAATTTGATTATCGTCGCATGCAATATACGAGTGGCTATATAGATTTTTTAGGGATTCAGCGCGAGCTGAACAAGAAGCGAATCAAAGACATAGAACAATATGTTGGAACGATGGACGCGTGTTTCCCAACTTCAATTGTAATATCGATAGATGAGAAATGCGCTGCTATCGCCGATACAGACATGATCGGCGTTAAAAGCTTGAAGATTTCCGAATACGTAGATGATCAAACCCCAGAGCTGTCGATAAAACTCGAAGAGGCCGGCTCCATCATCGACGGTCAACACCGATTAAAGGGCTTACAGGAAGCCAAAAAAGACGATTTCGAGGTACCGGTATCGATATTTATAGGAGCCGACGATGCAACAGAGGCGATGCTATTCTCTGTAGTTAATTTAGCCCAAACGAAAGTCAATAGGAGCTTGGTATATGATCTATTCTCTCTGGCGCGCTCCCGCAGCCCAGAGAAAACTTGTCATGAAATAGTGGTGGCGCTTGATCGCATGGGCGAAAGTCCATTTCATAACCGTATTAAGAGACTCGGCGTAGCAACTGATGGGCGCTTTGGTGAGACTCTGTCGCAAGCGACAATTGTAAAGGGGATTCTTCCGTATATTACTAATGATCCGATCGCCGACAGAGATATCGGCCGAAGGTTTGGATTTTGGGATCCATCTTTAGCGAGAGATTTTAAGAAGCGTATCTTCTATGAATTTTTTCGCAACAATGAGGATGCAAAGATATTGGATAATCTGCTGAATTACTTTAATGCAATTCGATCTCGGTGGCCCGAGGCGTGGGCACGAACGGGGACAGGTAACATTATTAATAGAACAAACGGCTTTAATGGCTTTATCCGATTTTTGCGACCTGCTTATCTATTCTGTACGGGTGAACCGAGAATTGTTAGACAAGATGAGTTTGCTGCAATATTTTCTCGAGTTGAGCTAACGGACGATGACTTCAACCCTAATCGCTTCCTGCCGGGCACTAGTGGGTCAACTAGTCTATTCAATACTTTGATCGAACAAAGCGGAGTGGCCCAAATATAGGCAGTTCGTCATCTACTAGTCGTGGAGATTGATTGAGAGTGGTAAGAATACGTAGGCCACGAAGGGCGATAAGGATTTTGGGCTTCGTTGCCCCAGCAAACCCAATTCTTGCGTACTGCACCTCTGGCAAACAACTCCAAATAGGGACCTTTGCTGCACTCCTCAATAATTTTGTACTGCTCATCCGGCTTTCGCGAATGTTCACGCTTACGGGAGGCCAATAAATTCACTTGTCGTCGACCAGGGGGAAGCGTGCGGGCGTGTTTTCCGCGCGTACCAAATAAAATGAGTTCGGTCACATTTCGGAAATAAAAGCCGACACCGCGGCCATCGGAACCGCCATCTTTTCGGACCTTATGCCACACTAGATTACCTTTGTAACCAAACCCCCATGCCTTCATTACAGCCAGGCCATCGGGCAAAAGCGCATTTGGTACCCACAAATAAAGATGCGCGGTGGGGGTTATAATGTTCGCCACGGGCAGCATCATGATGTCATCCAAAGTCATGGTGCCGTAGCGCGAAAGTCGGTGATGTTCGGGCGCGATCTTGCCAGTTCGATTGGCAAATTGCCAAGGAGGATCTGCTAATACCGTGGTAAAGCGCGAACCTCCCACGAATTGCAGGAGATCGGATTCGGGTTTCGGCATCTCAACTGGTCCAGCGAGCGTTGGGAGAGTGTCGGTCAAAAAAATTCACGGTTTCCTAATGTCGTGTCTGATCGCCCGTAGTAAATAGCAAGGATGCTCGACAGCCATTATTAATGGAGCGACCGCCAGTGGCCTGGTTCTGCAACCATTACACCTGCGCCCGCTGCAACTATTCGTGGACCGACGAATGGTCGTGCACATGCGACGACGATTGCCCGCATTGCGGTGCCCGGCATATGTCCCCCACCGACAGTGAAGACTTAACCGAGGTCATCGAGAGGGTGGACGGCAAATTTGTCGTGATGCGGTCGCCGGAAACGGCGGAGCACGGTCCGGACTATCGCTGGGTCGAAGGCTTTCCAACGCTCGCTGAGGCACAAACATTCCTGGGCATCGACCCCGCCGCGCTTTGAACCCTTTTCCCATTCCCGGCGACAAAGAGGCACGGGTGGCTCAGGTGTGGTTCGCGTCGCGGTGCTCTCGAAGGCCGTCGTGCCGACTGTAGCTACCCGGCCGGTCAAGGTGCGGCGCATTGCTGCGACGCGACCCCACCGTTCTTTTCGCATGCGCCGTTGACATGCCGGCCGTTCGCACGCTTTTCCGCGGCGGCCATCCGCGGCGTCGGCGGAGTATCCAGACATTGGCGGCAGCCGTTGCAATCGGCGTGAGACCCTACGCCACCGGCGGGCGGGTCAAGCCGAAATGGGCGAGCAGTTTGACGAAGGCTTCGAGCCGTTCGCGGCGGTAGGCCTCGACGTCGCGCGCTTTGTAGTCGAGGAAGCCCTTGCGCGTCCGCAGGCCGATGCGGCCCTCGTGCATGTTGCGCTCGACGATTTCGGGCGCGGCGTAGCGCTCGTTCGCGAGCGCGCCGGTGAGATAGCGGCTGGCGTAGTAGAGAATATCGCCGCCGCCCCAGTCGATGAATTCGAGCATGCCGAGCACCGCAAAGCGCAGTCCGAATCCGTATTTGATCGCCTTGTCGATGTCGTCGGCGGTCGCGACGCCCTCCTCCACCATGCGCGCGGCTTCGTTCATGGCGAGGGCCTGGATGCGCGGCACGATGTAGCCGGGCCGCGCCGCGCACACGACCGGCACCTTGCCGATGCTCTCAAGCAGCGCCTTGAGGCGAGCGACGATGGCGGGGTCGGTCGCGGCGCCCGGCATCACCTCGACCAGCGGCACCAGGAACGCCGGGTTGAGCCAATGGGCGTTGAGAAAGCGCGCGGGGTCGGCGACGGCGCCGGCCAGGTCGTCGACCAGAATGGTCGAGGTGGTGGACGCGATGATCGCGTGCCGACCGGCCGTCGCGGAGGCGCGCGCCAGCACCTCGCGCTTGAGATCGAGCCGCTCCGGCACGCATTCGAAGAGCACCGAAGCGTTGCCGAGCGCGTGCTCCGCCGCGCGCTCGGGCGTGACCGTGACGCGCGCGGCGATCGTTTCCACCGCGGCTTCGGCAAAGAGGCCGAACTGCGCCAGCATGGCGAGCGTCGAGCGCACTTCCTCCATCGCTTCGCCGGCGATCCGCGCGAAATCCTCCGTGGCGCGCGCCTTGACGTCGGCCATGGTGACGTCGTGGCCGGCGTAGGCAAAACACACGGCGATTCCGCGCGCCATGCGGCCGGCGCCGAGGCATGCGATCGGCGCGCGGGCCGTCACCGCAACCCCTCGGCGAGCAGCGCATTGAGGCGGGCGGGATCGAGATCACCGAGACCGAGGCTCTTCAAGGTGCGGCCGGTCGCAAGGAAATCCTCCTCGCAGATCGCGCTGCCGATCGCGAGAAAGGCGCGCGCGAGCGGCGTCGCGACGCCCGCGCATGCGCCCGCCGACACGAGAAACGAGAGCCCATAGCGAACATCTTCCAGCATGTAGCGGTGGGCCGTGAGCACGATGTGCTCGCGCCAATCGCCGGAGTCGGTGAGCTTGTCGTGGGAGCCGCGGCCGTACATCCATTCCTCGCCGTCGCGCGCGTAATGGTTCGCCAGCGGAAAATGCGGCGGACCGAAGCCGAACGCCGCGCGCACGGCGATGCGCTCGCCGTCGAGCGCGTCGGTGACGCGGCGCACCGCCGGCTGGGTGCCCTCCTTGTGAATGTCCCAGCGCGCGAAGTGCTCGAGCGGCGCGGCATTCATGATGATGAGCGGCGGGTGGATGATTGGTCCCGCATTCATCAGCGCGCCCGACAGCGCATTGCCGCACGGCTCGATGACGCCCGGGAAGGCGCGGCCGATGACGGCGATCGCGTGCTCGCTCATTCGCGACGGCAGCACGCCGGTCGGCAGCCGCTTGGCACGGACCGTGATCGCGACCTCGAACGGACCGTGCTTGCGCGCGAGCCACGGCAGCGTGCCGGTCTCGGCGAACGCGACGTCGGCGCGGTTGCCGGCGGCGCGCGCGGCCTGCGCGAACACCACCGACCCGAAAGTGCCCGGCGGCAGGAACACCACCTGCCCGTCGGCAAGATGCGGAGCGACCGCACGCGCGACATCGGCCTGCGCCGGCGCCGGTACCGGGCAGACGATGAGTTCGGCGCCGTGGACGGCCTCGGCAATATCCGCCGTGATGAGCGTCGGGCAGGCCTCGTGCCGGCCGCGAAAATCCTTGACGATGATCGTTCCGCCCGCCGCCCGGTGCGCCGCGACCGCGTCGCGATCGCGCCGCCACAAGCGCACCTCGTGGCCCGCCAGCACAAAATCCCCGGCCGCGGCGAAAGACCCGTTTCCGCCGCCGAGGACTGCAATGCGCATGAGGGCTCCGTGCGCGTTCGCTACAGCTTCAGTTTGCGCCTGCGCTGGCCGAGCGTGCGCAGCCGCAGCGCATTGAGGCGGATGAAGCCGGCGGCGTCGCGGTGATCGTAGGCAACCGCGCCTTCCTCGAACGTGACGAGGTCCTGGTCGTAGAGCGAATAGGGGCTCTGCCGGCCGACCACCGCGACGCTGCCCTTGTAGAGCTTGAGGCGCACGTCGCCGGCCACGAATTCCTGGCTGCGGTCGATCGCGGCCTGGAGCATGTCGCGCTCCGGCGCGAACCAGAAGCCGTTGTAGACGAGCTCGGCATATTTCGGCATCAGCTCGTCCTTGAGATGCATGGCGCCGCGGTCGAGCGTGATCTGCTCGATGCCGCGATGCGCGGCGTAGAGGATGGTGCCGCCGGGCGTCTCGTACATGCCGCGCGATTTCATGCCGACGAACCGGTTCTCGACGAGATCGAGGCGACCGATGCCATTGGCGCGGCCAAGCTCGTTGAGGCGCGCGAGGAGCGCCGCCGGCGACAATTTCTTGCCGTCGAGCGCGACCGCATCGCCGCGCTCGAATGCGACGGTGATGTAGGTCGCCTTGTCGGGAGCGTTTTCGGGATCGACGGTGCGCGAATAGACGTAGTCCGGCACTTCCTGCGCCGGGTCTTCCAGCACCTTGCCCTCCGAGGAGGCGTGCAGCAGGTTGGCATCGACCGAGAACGGCGCTTCGCCGCGCTTGTCCTTGGCGATCGGGATCTGGTGCTGCTCGGCAAATTCGATCAGCCGCGTGCGCGAGGTCAGGTCCCATTCGCGCCACGGCGCGATGACCTTCACGTCGGGCTTGAGCGCGTAATAGGTCAGCTCGAAGCGGACCTGGTCGTTGCCCTTGCCGGTCGCGCCATGGGCGACCGCGTCGGCGCCGACCTTCTCGGCGATCTCGATCTGCGTCTTGGCAATCAGCGGCCGCGCGATCGACGTGCCGAGCAGATATTGGCCTTCGTAGAGCGCATTGGCGCGAAACATCGGAAAGACGTAGTCGCGCACGAATTCCTCGCGCAAATCCTCGATGAAGATATTCTCCGGCTTGATGCCGAGGAGCAGCGCCTTGTCGCGCGCGGGACCAAGCTCCTCGCCCTGGCCAAGATCGGCGGTGAAAGTCACGACCTCGCAGCCATAGGTGGTTTGCAGCCACTTCAGGATGATCGATGTATCAAGCCCGCCCGAATAGGCGAGCACCACCTTTTTCACATCACCCTTGGCCAATGCCGACCTCCTGGCTGCCGCGCGGCGGAACACGCCGCAAAATCGGCGCGGACTATAGGGCGAACCGACGCGCGCGCAAGCCGATCGTCGCCTTTGTCATGCCCGCGAAAGCGGCAACCGGCTCTCTGAGTCCGACGCTAAAACGCGACGCTCCTCGTAGCTCACCGGCGCACCCCATTCCACGGCCGTCATGCCCGCGAAAGCGGGCATCCAGTAACCCCAGCGTTTGAATTCGAACGAGTGCCTAAACTCGCGGTCGGTCGTTACTGGGTCGCCTGGTCAAGCCGGGCGACGACGGGCTGAGGAGGTGCCCGTCAGTCCTTCGGGCGGCGTTTGCGGACGACCTCGTCGCTGGGCTGCAGCTTCGACCCGTCGAGATACTCGTCGTCGACCATGACGCCTTTGCCGTCCTTCTGGCCGGTGTGACCGACGTAGACGCCGAGCGTGGATTGGTGGTCGAGGGCGCGGAAGGTGATGTCCCCCGATGGCGTTGCGACGGGCAGCCCTTCGAACGCCGCCACCAACGCTTCCGCGTCCGTCGAGCCTGCCTTTGCGATGCCGGCGGCGAGTGACTTGATGGTGATGTAGCCCATGATTGACGAGATGCGCGGATAGTCGTTCCAGCGCTTTTGATAGGCCGCGAGAAATGCGAGGTGCTCCGGCGTCTTGATCAGGTACCAGGGGTAACCGGTGACGTACCAGCCTTCGGGCGCGTCATCCTTGAGGGCATCGATGTATTCCGGATCGCCGGTGAAGACGCCGACGACCGTCTTGCCGGTGAACAGCCCGCGCGTCGCGCCGGCGCGAGCGAAGCGGACGAGGTCGGGGCCGAACAGGGCATTGTAGATGGCGTCGACCTTGGCATCCGCCAAAGCTTCGACCAGCGGGCCGGCATCGACCTTGCCGAGCGGCACGGCGAAGTCGCTCACGAATTCGACGTCGGGCTGCGCCTTGCGCATCAATTCCTTGAAGGAAGCGACGGACGATTGGCCGAATTCGAAATTCGGATAGACCAGCGCCCAGCGCTTGCGCTTTTGCGAAGCCGCGTACGGCACCAGTGCCGCCGAATGGCTGTAGGTCGAAGCGCGCAGGCGGAACGTGTAGCGATTGCCGTCATCCCACACGAGCTTGTCGGTCGTCGCGGCCGTTGCGAGGAAAAACGTCTTGTAGTGCTTGGCGAAATCGGCGACCGCCAATCCCACGTTGGACAAGATGGTCCCGGCGAGAACGTCGACCTTTTCATTGAGCCGCAGTTCGGCCGCGACCCGCACGGCATCCGCGGGGTTGGCGTTGTCGTCGCGCTGGATGATCTCGAGCTTGCGGCCGAGCACGCCGCCCGCGGCGTTGATCTCTTCGACCGCGAGATCGGTGCCCTTGCGATAGGGCACCATGTTCGCCGCCATGATCTTGTAGGTGTTGACGTCGCCGATCTTGATCGTGGCTTGCGCGAGCGCGACATCGTCGGCGCCGACCGTGAGCGTGATGACGGCGAGAACGAACAAGACGGCCGAACTGCGCATGTCGAAGTTCTCCGCGCGGTGATCCCGCGATCTAGCTTTGTGATATCAAACTTTGTGATATCAAAACTCGCACCGCATTGAGCGGCCTCGTAGGGTGGGCAAAGGCGCGCTCTTCGCGCCGTGCCCACGTGGAAGCCTCGCGGTGGGCACGCGGAGCCTGTCATCGGGCCGGCCAAAGGCCGGACCCGGTGGCTTTGCCCACCCTACGATTGGTCTCATGGACTCGGTCAACTAAGCAGCCGTTGCCGCTTTCTGTTCGGCCTCGATCAGTTCTTCCACCATCCGCCGCATCCGCTGAACCCCTGAATCGAGCGCAAGTTTCAGCCGCCGTGCGTTCGGCCGCTCGTTCTCGTTGCGCTGGATTGCTTCGAGGATGTCCTTGTCCTCATTGAACGCGATGCGAAGCTGGGCGCGCATCGCCTCGGTCGTCGCCGCATCGGTCGGGAAATTCTTCACCACCTCCCAATAGTCGATGCAGTTCTGCTCATCGACCGGCGTCAGGAAGTGGCACGAATAAATTTGCAGGCAATCGCCGCGATTTCCCTCGGGCGCGCCGGTGCCGGCATCGGAGCTACCGAAATCGACCACCGCAATGTTGGGCGCATCGAAGTGATAATACTGCCAACGGTCCACATTGCCGGCGAACTTGTTGAACTGTGCGAAGATCGGCACCGGCGGCGAATCGAGCGTCCACCGCCAGGTCACGAGCTTCTTCGGGCCGGTCCGTTCGTTGTGAACCGGGATATCCTCGCCGGACGCCCCGCCGAGACTTGAGAGATGGACGAAGCTCACATGGGCCGGATCGCAGAGATTGTCGGCAAGGCTCAGATAATTGCAGCCGATCGCCAGCGCGTCGCCTTCGAGGACGCTGTAGTTCGGATCGCGATAGGCCGGCAGATCATAGATTTCGCTCGGGTCCGCGAGCGCCGGATCGCCCATCCAGATCCAACACAGGCCAAGCTTCTCGACGATCGGATAGGCTCTGACGTCGGACCGCGGCGGGATCATCGGCTGTCCCGGAATGCGGATGCATTTCCCGCTGCAATCGAAGGTCATGCCGTGATAGCCGCATTCGAGCGCGTCGCCCTTCAGCTTTCCGAGCGAGAGCGGCGCGAGGCGGTGCGGACAGGCGTCGTCCAAAGCCACCACGTCACCGGTCGAGGTGCGGTAGAGGCAGACAAGGTCGCCGAGGATGCGGCGCTGCGTCAGTTCATGAACGACCTCGCGCGACCACGCGGCCGGATACCAAGAGTTGCGGACAAAGGAATCCAAGTTTGCCTCCATCATGAATGCCTCCGCGAGCGTTCCGCGAGGGCACCTGCGTTTGACATGATCCGGCCGGCAGATTGGAAGAATGACGGTTTTGATTCACGTTCGCAAGGCCGGCTCGTCCGCTGCTGAGCAGATGGCCGTCGGTTCCTTGGAATGTCCTGTCGCCGAACCGCGGCGCCCGCCAACCTGGCAGGCGCACCGCGAGTGCAACGGGACTCAGCTCACCATATCGACGCGGCCGTTTGCGAGGTTGTAGACCGCGCCGACCACGCGCAGCTTTTTCGTCTCGACCGCCTCGCTCAAGATCGGCGTTGCTGCTTTCACGGCCGCGACCGTCAGAACAACATTCTGCTTGATCGCATTGAGCAGGGTGTCGCCCGGCTGATCAAGCGCGGCCTTGACCGCCGGTGTGAGCGCGGTGACCAGCGAGGGCAGGTGCCCGGGCAGCGTCGTGCCGTTCTTGATCGATGAAATCGCGGCGTCGACCGCACCGCAGGCGTGGTGGCCGAGCACCATGATGAGCGGAGTGTTGAGCACCGCGACCGAGTACTCGAAACTCGCCGTGACATCGTCATTGAGCAGATTTCCGGCGACGCGGCATACGAAGAGGTCGCCGCGGCCCGCGTCGAACGCGTATTCGGGAGCGATGCGGGAATCCGCGCAGCTGAGCACGCCCGCGAACGGGTTCTGTCCCTTGGTCAGCGCTTCCCGCTCATGTTTGAAGTCGTGGCGTCTGGCGATGCCCTCGACATAGCGCTCGTTTCCCTTCATCAGGCGATCGAGCGCCGCATCGGGCGACAGCACGTTTTCCGGCTTCGGCGGCGCTTTCGGCGCCTCTGCGGCGTACGCGCCCGATACCGCCAGGCTGAGTGCCGCACCGCCCGCAAGCTTCAGAAGGCCGCGGCGCGCGATCGGCGCCGACAACTCGCGACTCGCATTATCGCAAAGACGGCACATGATCATCTCCAGAAAGTCCGCCGAGGCTGACCGGCGTCGGCCCGATCGCAAGGGCTTTACATTCTAGAGCATGTTCTTTGAGACAGATTAAACTGCCATTACCGCGCCCGTGGAAATCTTCCGCGACCCCGTCACGGCACGGCCGCGGTTTTCGCGCGGCGGCGATCACGGACGCCCTTGGCAAGGGCGCAAACCACGTACCTCAGTTCTGTTTCGCTTCCTTCTTGATCGATCCGACGTGCTGCGACGCAGCGTCGTCGGGTTCCCGACCCGCGACACTGACGACCTGGCCCGTCATCAGGGATTCGGGTGGGTGGTCGATGACCGAGGCGTCCGCCGCGACGCCCGACAAAATTTCGACTTCGCTGCCGAGATTGCGGCCGACCTCGACCTTGGACATGTGCACCTTCCCCTCGCCGGTCAGCAGCGCCACTTCAATGCCGCGCGGCCCGAAGAACAGGGCTGTCGCCGGAACCCGCAGGACGTTCGGCTTGGTGTCGAGATGGAAATGAACCTCGGCGAAGAAGCCTGGCCACAGCTTGCCGTCGGGGTTGTCCGCTTGCAGCTCGACCAGTGCCGAGCGCGATTCCATCGCCACCGAGTTGGAGGTGGTCGTGAGCGTCGCCGGGAAGGTCTTGCCGGGGTATTGCGGCAGGACCAGCGACGCGGTGAGTCCTGGTTTAAGCTCGCTCAGGAACGCCTGCGGCACGTTCACGTAAATGCGCATCCGGTGGATGTCGGAAACGGTGTAGAGCGGCCGTCCTGAATTGCCGCCGGCAGCGACGAGCTGGCCGATATCGATGCCGCGGGACGTGACGACCCCGTCGAACGGCGCGACCAGCTGATTGAACGATTGCAGCGATTCGAGCCGCGCGACGTTGGCTTCGGACGCCTTCACCGTCGCGGTCTTTGCCTCGCGATCGCCGACCTTCTCATCCTTGGCCTGCTGCGAGACGATATTGCGGGTGGCGAGCGCCTCCCATCGCTCCGCCGTCACGTTGGAGAGTTGCAAGTTCGCCTTAGCGGTGGAGAGGTCAGCGCGCGCCTGCGCCAACTGCTGATCGAGATCGGGCGTGTCGATCAAGGCCAGCACCTGACCCTTCTTCACACGGGCACCCATGTTCTCATACCATTCCCGCACGTAGCCGCTCGCCCGGGCGAAAATCGATCCGGTGTAGAACGCATCGAGATTGCCCGGCAGCACCAGCTCGTCCTGGCCGGTGGCGCTCTTGGGTGCCACGACCGCGACGGTCGGGATCGCCTGCCGGTCGGTCCACTGCGTGATTTCCTGGACGCCCTTGGCGCGATTGGTGATGCCGATGGTCGCCGTCGCGACTGCGACGAGGGCGACGATCCCGCCCGTCACCAGCAGGCGGCGGGGGCTCACATTTTTCGGCGTGTCATGCGGTTGATCAGCTTCGGGCATCATGGCTCGCTTCAGGTTTGCGGCGAAAGGGCCAGGTGAGGTTCGTCGGCGGTGACTTTGGCAACGTCGTGCCGATGGAAAATGCTGAACAGGATCGGCACGAGGAACAGCGTCGCGAGTGTCGCGAACAGAAGGCCGCCGATGACGGCGCGGCCGAGCGGCGCGTTCTGCCCCAACTCGATCGCCATCGGGACCATGCCGATGATCATGGCAAGCGCGGTCATCAGCACCGGGCGCAGGCGGGTGCGCCCGGATTCCATTGCGGCGGTGACCGAATCGGCGCCGGCGGCGAGCCGCTCGCGCGCGAAGCTGATGACGAGAATGCTGTTGGCGGTCGCAACGCCCATGCACATGATGGCGCCGGTGAGCGCCGGCACCGACAAGGTCGTGCCGGTCACGAACAGCATCCAGACGATGCCGGCGAGCGCCATCGGCAACGCCATGATGATGATGAAGGGATCGAGCCAGGACTGGAAGTTGATGACGATCAGCAGGTAGATCAGCACGATCGCGAAGGCGAGGCCGAAGATGAGGTCGCGATAGGAGGAGTCCATCGTCGCGACTTGGCCGCGCATCACGACGCGAACGCCGCGGCCCCAATCGGCGCGCGATTTATCCAGAATTTTCTGGATGTCGCCCGTCACGCCGCCGAGATCGCGGCCCTGCGTCGTTGCGAAAATGTCGATCGCCGGCTGAATGTTGTAGTGGGTGACGACGGCGCTCTCCGGCCCAAGGTCCATGGTCGCCAGTCCGCCGAGCAATTGCAGCGACTTGCCGGGCACCGTGATCGGCACATTCTTGAGGCCGTCGAGCGTGTCGATCCGGTATTGCGGCGTCTGGACGGACACGGCGTAGGACACGCCGTTCTTGGTGTTGAGCCAGTAGGTCGGCGTCGTCTGGCTGCTGCCCGCAAGCGTGTTCTGCACCGTCGAGGCGGCGTCGTGCTCGGTCAGCCCGACCATCCCGGCGAACGTGCGGTTGAAATCGACGTTCAACGCCGGCGCTTGAAACGCCTGCTGCAGTCGCGGGTCCGCGATGCCCGGCACATGGCTGATCTTCGCGAGGAGATCGGCGGCGAGCTTGCGGTTGTTCAGCATGCTCGGGCCGGTGATCTGCACGTCGATGGGCGCGGGCGAACCGAAGTTCAGGATCTGGCTCACCATGTCGGCGGGCAGGAACGAAAACGTCGCGCCGGGAAATTTGCGCGGCAGCCGCTCCCGCAGCTGCTTGACGTAGTCCTGGGTCGGCGGCTCCTCCTCGCCGTTGAGCGCGATCAGAATGTCGGTGTCGATGACGCCGATGGTGCCCGAATTGCTGTAGGTCAAATTCATGCCGCTGTTGGGCAGACCGATATTGTCGACCGTGCTCAGGATCTGATGCGGCGGGATGACGTCGCGGATTTCAGCCTCGACCTCGTTGACGAGGCGATTGACCTCCTCGACCCGCGTTCCCGGATGGGCGCGGACGTGAAGGCGGATCGACGGGCTTTCGATGTCGGGAAAGAAGTTCTTGCCGAGGAACGGCACGAGGCCGAACGACAGCACCGGCACCAGCAGGAACACCGCGACCGCGACGCGCCGATACCGGAGCGCGACGGTCAGCAGTCCGAGGTAGATGCTGCGGAACCGATCGAACCCGCGTTCGAAGCCTTGCTGGAAGCGCTTCGCGATGTTCGGCCGCTTGCCGCCTTCGCTGTAACCGTGGGCGCCGTGCGCGTGGTGCACCTGGTTGCGCAGCAGGAAGTACGCCATCGTCGGCACGAGCGTGCGCGACCACAGGTAGGACGCGATCATCGCAAAGACGACGGCCTCGGCAAGCGGCCGGAACAGAAAGCCGGCCACGCCGCCAAGCGTGAACATCGGCACGAACGCGATGCAGATGCACAGCAGCGACAGCGTCGCGGCGACCACGATCTGCGCGGCGCCGTCGAGGATCGCGGTCTTGATCTCCTTGCCCTGCTCGAGGTGCCAGTTGATGTTTTCGATCGTGACCGTCGCCTCGTCGACCAGCATGCCGACCGCGAGCGCGAAGCCGCCGAGCGTCATCACGTTGATGGTCTCGCCCAGCGCCGACAGCACCGGCAGCGCCGCCAGGATCGACAACGGGATCGAGATCGAGATGATGAGCGTCGAACGCCAGCTGCCGAGGAAGAGCAGGATCATCAGGCCGGTCAGCGCGGCGGCGATGACGCCTTCGCGGACCACCGACATCATCGAGTTCTTTCACGAAGCCCGATTGATCGTTGACGATTTTCAGCTCGACGCCGGCCGGCAAGGTCTCGCGGATGCGCGGCAGCAGCTGCTTGATGCCCTCGATGATATCGAGCGTCGATGCCGACCCGGTCTTCAGCACCGTCATCAGCACGCCCTTGCGACCGTCCAACTGCACGACGTTGGTCTGCGGCGGGCTGCCGTCGTGGGCGTAGGCGACGTCGCGCACATAAACCATGGCGCCGTTCACCTGCTTGATGGGCAGGTTGTTGAAGTCGAGGACCCGACCGGGCGAGACGTTGAGATTGACGGTGTATTCGTAGCTGCCGATCTTCTCGGTGCCGGCCGGCGTGATCAGGTTCTGGACCGAGAGCGCGTTGACGACGTCCTGCGCCGACAGGCCGTAGGAATGGAGCGCGCGCTGATCGAGATCGATCTGCACCTGGCGCGGCATGCCGCCATAGGGATTGGGCAGCGCGGCGCCGGCGACGTTCGTGAGCGGCGGCCGGACGAAATTGCTGGCGAGATCGTTCAATTCGGTTTGCGACGCCGTCGGGCTCGACAGTGCGAGCTGCAGGATCGGCACGCTCGATGCGTTGTAAATGACGAGCTGCGGCGGCGTGATGCCCGGCGGCAACTGCTTGAGGATGGTCTGCGAGATCGACACCACCTGGGCCTGCGCGGCGGCGACGTTGACGCGCGGCTGGAAGTAGATCTTCACGATGCCGAAGCCCGGCACCGACTGGGACTCGATGTGCTCGATGTCGCTGACGGTCGCGGTCAGCGCGCGCTCATAGATCGTGACGATGCGGCCGGACATGTCGTCCGGCGGCAATCCGGCGTAGGTCCAGATGACGCTGATGACCGGAATGCCGATGTCCGGGAAGATGTCCTTGGCGGTCTTGATCGCGGACATGGTGCCGAGAAGCAAGACCAGGATCGCCGCGACCACGAACGTATAAGGCCGCTCGAGCGCGACACGAACAATTCCGACCACCGGCTAGACCCCTCAACGAGCCCCAGACGCGAGCGGAGCGCGGCCGCGGATCGGCCGACATAGGCAAACCGGCCCCGAACGCGGATGTCTTTCGCCGCCCGCGTGCCTCGCGCGGACGGACGATCTTCCGTGTTCGGGCGTTCTGCCTCTCCACTCTTTGATGGGGTGACGCTAGCCGCTTTGCCGCAGTGCACAAGATGATGTTTCATCACGTCTCCGTGCAAAGATTAGGCAGAGTTTATGAAGATTTAATTCAACTCGGCGGCGGCTCCCGGTGGCGTCGAGTAGCTCGACGCTGGTTTCTATTACGGCAGTGCACAATTTGCGACGATACGGTAATCAAATGCGGCATATCCGCCGCATATCCAAATCCCCGACATCGCTGGCCGTATGCGGTCCGCTCAGACGCCGTATGCGCTCACGCGGCTGCGGATCGGGAACTTCTGCTAGCCCGCCAGATCGGCGTGGATCACGTAGCGCCACGGGCCGGACACGATCGAATCGAACGGCCAGCAGGTCGCGAGCGCGAGATGGCGGCCAGGTGCCGCCGCATCGATGCCGGACGCATCCCACTTCACGACGTCGGTGTTGGTGACGCGGAAACGCAAGGTCGCGCCGTCGCGACGATGGACCAAAATCTCGTCGCCGAGCATCACATCGCGCAGGAACGCGAAGTGCGTGTCGCGATGGGCGGCATAGACGGCGGTGCCGAGTTCGCCGGCCTCGGGCGTGCGGGCCACGTGCCCGGGACCGAACGCGAGCGCCTGCCCGCTTCCGCCGGCAAGCACGATCGCGTGCTGGCGGAGCCGCGGCACCTCGATGCGGGCAACCGGCCAGGTGTCGGCCCATGACCACGGCTTCAGCACGGTGCCCGATGCGACCTCGGCGGCGAAGGCCCGCTCCAGCAGGATCTGCGCAAGCCAGGCCTTGGCATGGATGTAGAGAGCATCGCCGACGAGCCACAGCCCGGCGGCAAAAAGTAGGGCGGCCGTCGCGACTGTGCGCGACGACCGCCCCCGCAATGACGGCGTGGCTGTTGGGGGGACCGCCGTCATTATCTCCTCAGTGCGCCGTGGGGTGGCGGGGGGATCGGCGGATCACGAGGAGAATTGCAAGCCCGAGCAGCAACAGCCCGGCCAGGAACTTCAGTTCGGCATCGGTCGCGGTCTTCGGCAGGACAACGCCGCCGGTGACCGCGACCCGGAAGGATGGCGGCGGCGCCGCCGCAACCTTGGTCGGCGTCGCCGCGCCGCCGTTGTCGGCGCGCCGCTCGTCGACGTTGGGCTGGGCGCGATCGAGCGCCTTGCGCTCGCCGCCGAACACCTTGTCGAACTCCCAGCCGGCCGGGAGATTGAGCGGCAGCTCGGCACGCACGAGGTGAGCGCCCACAGGTCGCGCCGGCGTCTTGTCGACCGCGACGAGGCTCGTGAGCCGGCTCACCAGGTGATGATCGAGCGCGAGCGCGAGGATGCGCTGGTCGGCCTCGGTCGACGGCAGCTGGTTGAGCCGGCGCGCCATCTCGGCATCGGTGATCTTGCGCCGTGCCCAGAGCTTCGAGAGACCCGCGCCTTCGGCGGCCTTCGCGACCGGCAATGCCACGCTCCACGGCTTGCCGCCGATGAGGCCGGCGATCTCGAGCGTGCCGTCGCCGGCGGCAAGCTTTGCGACCATCACTACCGGCTCGCCCCGATAGAGATCGGGCAAGACCTCGGGCGCGGCGTCGAGCGCACCCGCGGAATAGCTCACGGCGAGGCCGGTCACCGCCGGGCTCTCGAGCTTCTCGATCAATTCGCGCATGCGCTCGGCAACCTGGTCGACCGATCCGATGTGGGTGTAGGTGCCGCGGCCGATTTCGGCGGCGCGCGTCATCAGGAAGCTGTTCGGTGCCGATCCGATGCCGACCATGAACACCCGCGAGCGTCCGCGCATCGCCGCGATGGTGGCGAACAGCTCGCCTTCGTTGCCGATCTCGCCGTCGGTCAGGAACACGACCTGACGCAGCGCCGGCGACGCCGCATCGCGCCGATCGGTGAGCGCCGCTTTCATCGGCGGCACCATCTCGGTGCCGCCATGGGCTTCGAGCGCCGACACGAACGCCCGCGCGCGTGCGATATTCGTCTCGTTCGCGGCGACGGTATCGTCGAACAGCTGGTCCATGGTGTGGTCGAAGCGGATGACATTGAAGCGGTCGTTCGCAGTCAGGCGGTCGAGCGCAAACAAAAGGCTCGCCTTGGCCTGGGCGATCGAGGTGCCGCCCATGGAGCCGGAATTGTCGATCACGAACACCATCTCGCGAGCCGGCTTCTTGTCTTGCGTGGCGGCGATGAGCGGCGGCGTCACCAGCGCGAGCACGTAGTCGGCATCGCCCACATGCTCGCGGAACAAGCCGACGGCGGGCGCGGCCGCCGCGGCAGGCTCCCAGGTCAGTTCGAAGTCGCGGTCGGCCGGCACCACGTGCGCATCGAGCCGCACGAGGCGCGCATCGTCCGACGGCGCGTCGATCGTCACCGCGTGGTGCGGGCTCTTCACGTCGCCCAGCGGGAAGCCGGCGTTGAGATGCACGGTGACGGCGACCGGATTGGTCGGCGGCTCGAGCGCCGGATCAAGCACCGGCGCGGCGATGCGATCGCGATCCGGCACCGGGTCGCTGACGCTGCCCCAGCCGCCGCGCCCGAAATCGACGGTCTGCGCAACCGGGGCCGGGCTGTAGCGCGGCGCGACCACGAGCGGCACCCTCAGCGAGGAGACATTGCCCGAGCGATGCACCGGCTCCTGGTATTCGATCTGGATGACGACCGTTTCGCCGGGCCCGATATTGGCAACCGAGTTGGTAAAAATGTTCGGCCGCTCCTGCTCCATGAGCGTCGCCTTGCGACCGGTGCGCTTTGCCTCCTCGTAGATCGCCTTGGCCTCGACGCGCTCCTTGATCTCGCCGACCACGATGCGGTCGCCGATCACCATCTTGAGCGTATCGACGGCGCCGCCGTCCGGCAGCGGATTGACGTAGACCGCCTCGACCCAGTTCTGCGTCGGATTGTTGAACATCTGGGTGACGCGCCCGCGCAGCGTCGGCCCGGACACGGTGATGTCGACGTCGGTCGCAAGGCGCGGCGCTTCGACATAGGTCTCGCCGTCGCGCAGCAGCAGCGTGCCCATATGGGCGTCGGCGAGCGAGGCAACCACCGGCAGTCCGGATTGTGCGTTCGCGCCCCGCGCGCCGAACGTCAGCGCCGTGACTGTCGCAATGGCAAGCGCAAGCGTGACGGCGACGCCCGCCGTCAGCGACAGCCGGCGCGCTGCCTCGCTTTGGTCAAGACTTTGCTCTTCAACCGCGGTCTCCATGATTTGCCCTCCTCCGTGTCAAATCATTCCCGCCGTTTGGAACTATGCGGGTGAGCTACGTCGGAGCGTGAGCGTCAGTTTCGAGCTTGTTTGGTCATTTTGCGCCGCCGACCGCCTTGTCCCGTCCTCGAATGTGCGGGTATGTGAGGGGTTGTCCGGGTCAGCAGCTAAAGATTGTGCAGAGCGGTCGTGAGCGAGGAATTTCCGTCTGATGAGCAGGCCCGGCTGATCGCCGAGCGCGTGCGCGAAGAGCTCGCGCGGCGCCGGCTGTCCCGCAAGGGCTTGGCGGCAATGGCCAAAATCAGCATTTCGACGCTGGAAAAGGCGCTGTCCGGCCGCCGCCCCTTCACCCTGGCGACGACGATTCGTCTGGAGGAAACCCTCGGCGTCGGACTGCGGCCGCCGCCCAATTCGAACTCAAGGCCGCGACGGCGTGCGGCTCGCGCCGGGCGAACTCGGATTTTACTCGCGGCCGTCGGTGTCGGGCATCGAGGGCGACTACGTCACCGTGCGGCCGTCGTTCGGCGATCGCAGCGCGATCTACGCCTATCGCATCGAAATCGCGTGGGACGACAAGCGCTCAAGCCTTGTCTTCCGCGAATCCGAGCGGCTCGATGTCGCCTTCACCCAGGTCGGCACGGTGTCGGTGCCGAATCAGTCCGGCCACATCTACCTGATCACCAACAGCGGCGGCCAATACCGCATGATCATCGTGTCCCGCCCGACCATCTCGGGCGAGATGTACGGCATCCTCACCACCTTGCAGGTTGGCCGCGGCTCGCAGCTGATGCCGGTATCGACGCCGGTCGTGATGGTGCCGCTGAAGACGATGCGCGAGGTGCGCTACGGCCAGATTTGCGCGCCCGACCCGTTCCACGCGCTCTATCGCAAATACCTCAAGCGCGCCGTCGACGATCAGTTCGCCGTGTTCCTGCCGGTGTGATCCGCAGATTTACTGCGTGTCGCCGCGGTAGAACCAGGAGCGGAGGATGCCGCCGTTCTCGGGCTTGCGACGCCGCAACGGCTCGCCGCTGGCTTCGGGCTCCGGCCCGGGATCGTCAGGCGCGTGGCCCGCGAGCGACTCTGCCCCGGCTGATGCCGGCTCGGCGGGCAGCTTGGATGGAGGCGGCGGCGCGACGGTCGTGCGCTCGGTCGACTCCTGCGGCACCACGCGGGCCTGATCGGCTATGGTCGCGAGCTTGATCTCGGTCTTGCCATCCGGCTTCGCCTCGGTCTTGGCGTCAGGCTTTGCCTCCGATTGAATGTCCGGCAAAGCGTCGAGCTTGTCGGCCTCATCCTTGCCGTTTGTCACCGCGGCCGTTTCAGGCTGCGGCTCGGGCCGTACCTCGATGGCAGGGCGCGCGGGCGGGGCGACCTCTTCGATCAGCGGGCCGCGCGGCGACAATTCGGCGAACGGCACGCGCCATTGAAAGGCGTCGAGCCGGCCCGTCACCGGCGACACCGGCAGCCAGGTTTCGGAGACGAGGCCGTCGGCGGTCCAGGCCGGGTCGAGTGCGGCATTGACCGCGCGCGCCATCCATTCGCGGGCGCGGCCGATGTCGCCGCGCTCGGCTTCCTCGATCCGCGCCATCAGGGTCGCGACCCGCTTGGTCGGCGTCGCGAGCAGCGGCGCGAGCACTGTCCGCGCCTCGGCGAATTCGCGCGCGTCGCGCGCGGCTTCCGCAACCGCAATCGTGCTCTCGACATTGCCTTCGGCGAGCCGGCGCAGCGCGCGCATGCGCACCAGCCGGTCGCGCGCGGAAATGCCGGGAACGATGTCCGCATAGGCCGCGGCGAGATCGGGATGCGGATTCTCGCGCCACGCCGTTTCGAGGATGCGGCCGGCGCGGCGACGCTCGCCAGCTTGGGAGAGCAGGCGCCCCGCGAGCGCCGCGGCCGGCACCAGGCCCGGCGCGAGCTTGACGGCTTCGAGCGCAAGCTCGCGCGCCGACGCGCGGTCCTCGTTCTCGAGCGACAGCGCCTGCGCGGTCAACAGCACCGCGCGTTGGCGGCGGAACGTATCCTTGTCGACGAGCCCGCCCTTGCGGTTGCGCTCCAGCGCATCGAGTGCGCCCGACCAGTCGCCGTCCATGCTGCGGAATTCGAGCGCCGCCTGGCCGGCCCAGGCCAGCGACGGCGAGACGCTCGCGGCATCATCGGCAAATGCCCGCGCCGCCGCCTTGTCATTGCGGCGCCGCGCCTCGATGAACAGGCCATGCAGCCCGAGCAGCTTGGTATCAGGCCGCTCCACCATGGTGCGGAAGGTCTGGTCCGCGCTCTCGCGCTCGCCGGCCAGCTGCGCGGTCTGCGCCTGCAGCAGCAAGAGCAGCGGTTCGTGAGGTACGTGCCGCGTGGCGTCGGCGAGATGACGGCGCGCGGAGCGCATGTCGCCGGCGCCGATCGCCACTAGTCCCTTGGTGATGGCGTGCTGGCCGCGTGTGGCGCGGCGGTGCGATCGCGCCCGCCCGAGGCGACGCGGCGCCCGCAGCATCATGAGCACGATCGACCACAGCAGGATCGCGAGACAACAGATGAGCGCGACGACGCCGATCAGCACCGCCATCGACGTGTCGGCGCGATAGCCAAGCCAGTTGATGGTGACTTCGCCGGGCCGGTCGGCAAGCCAAGCCGCCACGAAGGCAAATGCCGCCGTGACGGCCAGAAATACAGCGGTACGAATCATCGTGGCGCGGCGTCCGCAGCCTCGCCGAGACTGATGAAGGCATTATCGGCCAGCTTGCGCGCCGCCTCGACCGCGGCCGTGCGGGCGACCGCCTTCTGCCGCCACGCTTGCGTCAAGTCGCGCGCCGCCGGCGGCAGCTTGTCGAGGTTGGCGATGGCCGCGGGAATGTCCTGCCGCGCGATATCGACCTCAACCTGCCCTGCCGGACTGCCCGGGCTGTCGCTCGGCACGGCGCCGACCGGGCGGATGCGGACCAGCCGTTCGGCACCGGCCTGCAACCGTTCGAGATAACCGCCCTCGCGGCTCTCCGGCGCCGCGACGCGCGCGACTTCGGGCATGAGGGTCGACAGCTCGCGCAGCAACTGGTTCGCCGGCGGCACGCCGGCTTCGGCGAACGGTTGCAGTGCTGCGAGTGCCTGGGGGTCAAGACCGAGACCGCGGGCGACCGCGAGTTCGGTCGTGAAGGGATAGCTGCGGTCGACCGACCTGCGAATGGCAGCGGCGAGCATGGCGACGCGTAGCGGTCGCTCCGCCGCAAGCGCGGCCGCCGCGGCGGACTTGTCGGCGCGCTCCTGCACGGATTTTTCCGCGCCCTGCTGCGCCGATTTGAGTGTTGCGGCGAGGCTCTCGACGACGGCGACGCGGGTCGAAAGCGCCTCTATCGCAGCGCGATCCTGCGCCGATTGTGCGGGATCCTGTTGCGCCGCTTTGAGTGCCGCGATGGTGCCCTCCAGTGCCGCGAGACGCGACGAAAGGCCGTCGACGGCGGCACGTTCGGCCGCCGCCGACGCATTGTCCTCGCCGCTCTTCTTGGTCTCGCCGGCCTCACCAAGACGACGGATCGCAGCGGCATTGTCGCGGACCTGGCCATCGAGCTCGTCGAGGCGCCCGGCAAGCGGCCTGATCGCCGATTCGAGCGTCGCTATGCGATCGGCGAGTGTCGTATCGACCGGCGGAACGGGCGCCTCCTTCGGCGCGCTCTCGACTTTGGTCAGACGCGCCGCAAGATCGTCGATGCGGGCGCGATCGCCGGTTGCCGCGGCAAGACGAGCGGCGTCGTTGCGCTGTTGCGTTTCGAGGGTCGCGACGCGGGCGCCCACCTCCTCATTGCCCTTGAGAAGATCGGGGCTGAAATAGACCCATGCCGCCGCCACGACGGCAGCCCCGACGAGCGCTCCGACCAGCGCCGCGCCAAAGCCGAGTGCGGCATTCGACCGCGGCGGTGGCGCCGCCGTCTCCGGGTGGGCAGTGGCTGGATGGGGTGGCGGCTGCGGTGCCTCGGCGGCGGCGGCGGAAGCCGCCTCGCTCGTGTCCGAGGATGACCGCGGCGCCTTTGCCGGGCGCAACGGCACTTCGACCGCCTTGCCCTCGATCGTCGGCGGTTGCCGGCGGCGCGACGGCTCGTCAGGCGTTGCGGTTTCGTCCTGGTTCGCCATTGCAATCTCCAACCTCGCGAAACACAAAATACTGCGCACCCGGGTGTGGCAGCAATGCAACTTGCAGCAAGTCTGCTCGGCTCACGTCTTGTCGATTCAAGTCTAGTCGGCTCAAGTCTAGTTATCGTGCCGCAATCCCGACCAGCTCCAGGAGTGCCTGTTCTGTCGGCACAGCGGCCACTTTAACGGCCGTGGCGCCCGCGGCCAAAAGCGGCGCCGCGACCTCGGAAGATAGGCAGAAGTGTTTGAGATTTGTTACTGAAACATCAATCCCTCCGACAGTGGCGGCAGCGAGATATGCCGCCGCACTGCGCGCTGAATAGTGTAGCACCGCGTCGACCTCGCCGTCCGCCAACGCCCTGCGCACGGCCGAGTCGAAGCTCGTGACCATCACCGAGCGATAGACGACCGCGGTCTCGACCGCAATGCCGCGCGTGCGCAAGGCGCCGGCAAGATCGCCGGCCCGTTCGGCGCCGGCAAGATAAAGAAGCGGGCGGCCCGATGCCGATGGATTGGCCGCCACGAGCCGCACCAGGTCGTCGAGGTTGCCATCGGCCGAGCGCACGATCGCGAACCCCGCCGCTTCCGCCGCGGCCTTGGTGCGCGCGCCGACGACGTAGGCCGGCAAGCCAACGATCTCGGCGAACCGGCGATGGCTGGCGATGGCCCGCACCGCATTGGCGCTCGTCAACACCACGGCCGCCCACGGCCCGTCGCCGAGATGTGCATCGGCGATAGCCTCGATGCCCAGCAGCGGCATCGTCAGGACCTCGTGGCCTCGCGCGCGCAACGCCGCGGCGGTGCGCTGGACGTCGGGCTGCGGTCGCGTGACGAGGATGCGCATTATCCGGCGGCAAAGAAGTCGGACGGCGCGCGGCTCTTGAGTTCGCGGCCGGCGTCGCGGCCGAGGAGCGCCGCATCGGCGACGCTGCCGGCGCGCGCCGTTTCCAGCGCTTCGCTGCCGTCGGGGCGCAGGATCAGCCCGCGAAAACTGACCGCGCCGTTTGCGATGCGGGCATGGCCGGCAATCGGCGTGCGACAGGAGCCGTCGAGCACCGCGAGGAAGGCGCGCTCGGCATTGAGCGCAACAAGCGTATCGGGATGATTGATCGCGGCGACCGCGTCGCGGGTATGGACGTCGTTCTCGCGCGTCTCGATGCCGATGGCGCCCTGGCCCACCGCCGGCAGAAACTCGTCGATGTCGAGCACGGCGGTCGCCGCATCGGCGCGGCCGAGCCGCTTCAGTCCGGCGTAGGCGAGGAGCGTCGCATCGACGATTCCGTCATCGAGCTTGCGCAGCCGCGTTTCGACATTGCCGCGAAAATTC
Source organism: uncultured Alphaproteobacteria bacterium (assembly GCA_963807015.1). Classification (GTDB taxonomy): domain Bacteria; phylum Pseudomonadota; class Alphaproteobacteria; order Rhizobiales; family Xanthobacteraceae; genus JAJPKK01. Next base: position 107,298 of record CAWEAS010000004.1, read on the forward strand.
ACCACCGCAATGTCGGGACGCAGACGTTTCACCATCGCCTGGCGCCGCAGCGATGCGGTCCCGATAATCGCGCCGTGCGGCAGATCCGCAAGCCGCGCCGCCTTGCGGCTGATGAAGACATCGCGCACGTCTTCGCGCGGCAGGCACGCCGTCAGCCCGAGGCCAGCCGGCAGCACCGTCGGCATGTCCTTGCTCGAATGCACCGCGAGGTCGATCGCGCCATCCTCGAGCGCCTGTTCGATCTCCTTGGTGAACAGACCCTTGCCGCCGACTTCCGCGAGCGGGCGATCCTGGATCGCATCGCCGCTGGTGCGGATGGTCACGATGGCGATGGCATCTTCTGCGACGCGATGCGCGCCGGCAAGCCGCGCCCGCACCTCCCGCGCCTGAGCGAGCGCCAGCGGGCTGCCACGCGAGCCGATACGCAGAAACGCGGTCTGGGATTGCGCCATGGGACCCTGCAATGCTACCCGGTGCCGCCCGGGCCTCACGGTCTTAAGCACCGCTTGCAAAAATGCAAACCGCCCGGCGGAACCATCATGCTTGTGCTGGGAATCGAAACCACCTGCGACGAAACAGCGGCGGCGGTCGTCGAGCGCTTCGATGACGGCACCGCCACGGTGCGCGCCAACCTGGTGCTGTCGCAGATCGAGGAACATGCGGCGTTCGGTGGGGTGGTGCCCGAGATTGCGGCGCGCGCCCACGTCGAAGCGCTCGACCTCATGATCGCGAGCGCCATGGCGGAGGCGCGCACGAGCTTTCAGGCCCTCGACGGCATCGCGGCGGCGGCCGGACCTGGCCTGATCGGCGGCGTCATCGTCGGCCTTACCATGGCGAAGGCCATCGCCATGGTGCACGAGAAACCGCTCATCGCGGTCAATCACCTCGAAGCGCATGCGCTGACCGCGCGCTTCACCGACGAGGCGCAGTTTCCCTATTGCCTGTTCCTGGCGTCTGGAGGCCACACCCAGATCGTCGCGGTACTCGGGGTCGGCGATTACGTCCGCCTCGGCACGACGCGCGATGACGCCGTCGGCGAGGCCTTCGACAAGACCGCGAAGCTGCTCGGCCTCGGCTATCCCGGCGGCCCAAAGGTCGAGGAGGAGGCTGCGCGCGGGGATCGCGGGCGATTCGCGCTGCCGCGTCCGATGATCGGCCGGCCCGACGCCGATTTCTCGTTGTCGGGGCTCAAGACCGCGCTGCGGCTCGAAGCTGAGAAGATCGCCCCGCTGTCGGACCAGGACGTGGCCGACCTATGCGCTTCCTTCCAGCTTGCGGTCGTCGAAATGATCGTCGATCGCCTCCGTCACGGCTTGCGGCTGTTTCGACAAAAGTTCGGCCCGCCGACTGCGCTGGTGGCTGCCGGCGGAGTTGCCGCGAACCAGGCAATCCGCGACGCGCTGCTCGACGTCGCCTTGCAGGATCAGATTGCCCTCATCGTGCCGCCACCGTCGCTCTGCACCGACAACGCCGCGATGATCGCGTGGGCCGGCGCCGAGCGATTGGTCTACGACCTGTGGGATTCGCTCGACACGCCGCCGCGCGCCCGCTGGCCCCTCGACCAGGTGACGAAGCCCGCGGTGCGCGAGCGCGCGGCTAGGCCCAAGGTCGAGGCCGCGCCTGTGCCCGTAGCGGCGAAGCCTGCGGTTGAGGCGACGCCCGAGTCTGCCGCGGCGCCGGCTGCGGTCGCGCCCGTGCCGCAACCGGAACAAGTAAACGTATCAATCGCGCCGGTGGAGCAACCGACCACTGTGCATATCCCAACTTCTCAGCCCGAAGCTGGGAGCGATAAGAATGTCGCGCCGCAATCTTCTCCCTCCCCCCTTGTGGGGGAGGGTCGGGGTGGGGGGTCGGGAGGCGATGGCTCAGCAGTGCCACATCTCGCGACCCCCACCCCCGACCCCTCCCCACAAGGGGGAGGGGAGAAGACGGGCGGCACCGCCGCTGCCGGCAATCTCCTTGCGACCGGAGAGGCGCCATCGGAGGCTAGCGTCTCGGGTCCCGCCGAAAATGCCGCGGCGCCCTCAGCCGAGATTGCGCCGGCAGCGCCGGCCACGACGGACGCCGCGACTTCGGCGGAGACTGCCGCGTCAGCGTCAGAAGAAGCTGCGGCAACATCAGCAGAGCCATCGACGCCAGCGGCCGACAGCGCCGCGCCGAACGAGCCCGCTACGGAATCGGCGCCGGCCGACACGCCGCCTGCGCAGCCATGATCGCCGACCGCATCGCGGTGATCGGGGCTGGCGCCTGGGGCACCGCGCTTGCCAATGTGATCGCGCGTGCCGGGCGCACGGTGACGCTATGGGCCCGCGATGTGGCGGCAGCCCAGATCATCACATCCCGCCGCGAAAGCCCGCACTTGCCCGGCGTGCGCATCGACGCGCGCGTCGCGATCGCCGCGCTCGCCGACGCGCAGCCCGAAGGCGATGCCATCCTGATGGTGGTGCCGGCGCAAATGCTGCGTAGTGCGGCGACGCAGCTTGCCGGAGCGCTGCCGTCCGGCATGCCGGTCGTGACCTGCGCGAAGGGCATCGAGCGCACCACGCGACGTTTCATGACCGAGGTCGTGGCGGAATGCCTGCCCAATTCGATGCCGGCGATCCTGTCCGGGCCAAGCTTCGCGAGCGATGTGGCGCGCGGACTGCCGACGGCCGTGACGCTTGCGGCCGCGGACGAGCCGATCGCGCAGATGCTCGCCCGCTCGTTCGGGTCGGCGACTTTCCGGCCCTATCACTCGACCGATGTGCGTGGAGTCGAGATCGGCGGCGCCGCCAAGAACGTGCTTGCGATCGCTGCCGGCATCGTGAGCGGCCGCGAACTGGGTGCGAGCGCCGCGGCGGCCCTGACCACCCGCGGCTTTGCCGAGCTGGTGCGGTTCGGCCGCGCCTATGGCGCGCGGATCGAGACGCTCACTGGCCTGTCGGGCCTGGGCGATCTCATCCTCACCAGCACCAGCCCGCAGTCGCGCAATTTTTCGCTCGGATTGGCGCTCGGACAAGGGCAAACTCCGGATCATGCGCGCCACTCCGGCCAGCTTGCCGAGGGCGCCTTCACGGCCTCGGTGCTGATCGAGATGGCGAAGGAGCGCGGGATCGAGATGCCGGTCGCGGCTGCCGTCGCCGCTGTGCTCGACGGCAAGCTCGGCATCGACGCTGCGATCGAGGCGCTGCTGACGCGGCCGTTGCGGGCGGAGGGATAGGCGATGAACTATTGGCTCATCAAATCGGAACCGGAGGTGTGGTCCTGGGACCAGCAGGCGAAGAAGGGCGCCAAGGGTGAGGCCTGGACCGGCGTGCGCAATCACACCGCCAAGCAGAACCTGATGAAGATGAAAAAGGGCGACCGCGCCTTCTACTATCACTCGGGCGATGAGAAAGCCGTGGTCGGCATCGCCGAGGTGATCCGCGAAAGCTATCCCGATCCGACGGCAACGGCCGGCGATCCATGGGTCGTGGTCGACGTCAAGGCGCTGGAGCCGTTCGCGATTCCCGTTACGCTCGCGGCCATCAAGGCCGAGCCGAAACTCAAGGACATGATCCTGGTCAAGCAATCCCGCCTATCGGTGCAGCCGGTGACGCCTGCGGAATGGAAGATCGTCTGCACCATGGGCGGCGTGAAACCGTGAGGCGTGAAACCGTGAGGGAGGAAGCGTCATGCGTGTTCTTTTCTCGTTGAGCAGTCTGCTGCGCGCAGGCGCCATCGCTTCTGCACTGGCGGGCTCTTCGGTCCCCGGCGTGACTGCGGATGCGCAGCCAATTTCTGCCCCGCGCTGGGAGGTCTTTGCAAATTGCGCAGCGGCCTACGAGGCCAACTGGCAGAGCCGCATGCAGAGCCGCGCGCCGTCGATGAGCACGATGATCAAGGAAGAGTCCGATGCGTATCGGCTCGCCGCGATCGGCTATTTCGAAAAGGACAAAAAAGTCTCCAACGAGGAAGCGAACAAGGTCGTCATGGTCCACCTGGGCGCCAACGTCGAGCGCTTCGTCGCGATGGATAAAGCGGGGACGCTGGAAGCCTATATCGAGGCCTGCCCGCAACTCGAGGATCCGAATTGAAAATGGGATTGGTGTCGGTGGCGTTGAACGTCGCAAAGTCGCGGTGGCTTCGCACCGTGTCCGCACTGTTCGGCTGCATCGCCGTGGTAGCCGCAGCGGCGGCACTCGCACACGCCGCGGACAATGCGCTGGCGGAGAAGGGCGCGCAGATCTACGAGGATCGCTGCTCAGCGTGCCACGGCGAGAGTTTGCGCAACACCAGCGGCGGCTGGTCGTTCGATCTGCGGCGCCTGCGCCCGGATGAACACGATCGCTTCGTCCAATCGGTGACCAACGGCAAGGACAACATGCCGTCCTGGTACGGCGTCCTCAAACCCGAGGAGATCGATGCGATCTGGGCCTACATCCGCGCCACGGTCGATAAGTAACCTGACATTGGGCTGAGCTTTTATGCCGATAGCCTGGCCGGCAGCCAGGCTATCGGTATACGTTCTTGCGATGGCCAACGCCGACAACCAATACGACCTGCCGCGGATCGCGGCGTTCGGCTTGTCCGCGGCGCCCGGCAGCGGATCAAAGCCCGTGCCGGCGCCGGATCGATCGCTGTCTCAATTCGGCTTGGCGCGTTGGGAGCGGATGTAGGTCACGAGACCGTTCCACGGGCCGTTGACCTTGTCCCAGGACGGGCGCGCCTTCATGTCCTTCATCCAGCGCGCGACGTTCGGATAGCGGCTGATGTCGAGATCGACCCAGTCGGTGATCGAGACGTAGGCGGCGCCGAGATAGTCGGCGATCGTCGGCTCTGAGCCGCACAGAAACTTGTTCTTGGCGAGGAAGTGATCGTTGAGGATTTTGAAGCGCGCTTCGGTCTGCTCCTTGGCGCGGCTCACCACGTCGGATTGCGTGGTCGCATTGGTGAAGCCCGCGCCGGGCACGGTCTGGGGATAGACGACGCCGTAGCCGAGGTCGCGATAGAAGTGCGTGTTGAACCAGTCCATCACCTCGTTCACCCGCGCCCTTGCCTTCAAGTCCTGCGGATAGAGCGGCGATCTGGCCTTCTCCGCAAGATATTTCAGGATCGCGGAGCTTTCGGTGAGGAGGAACCCGTCGTCGTCGAGGGTCGGGACACACTGGTTCGGATTGATCTTCGCGTATTCCGGCTTTTTGTGCTCGCCTTGAAACAGATCGACTTTGACGATTTCAGCCGGCGTGCCGCTCTCGGCAAGGAACAGAAGAATGGGACGCGAGGTGGTCGAAATCGGATCGAGATAGACTTTCATGGATTTCCTCCTCGAACATCAGATCGGCAACTGCGGGGGACGCGTGCCGAATTCAAGCGCGCCAGCTTGTACTGATTTGGCCGGGCATTGTCGATTTCGATGGAATGGATTCGTCCGCGGAACCGCCACCGCATCGCTGGTAGTGGGCGTTCGCCCCTGATGCGCGTGTCCGCGCGCCAGCGCCCGCGCGCGGTCGCGTCATACAATCGAGGATTGGGACGATCGACACTCCCGCGGTGCGGCGAGCCCGACGAGAAAGCAAATCGTTAACGGTGGCCGGGACAAGCTACCCAATGACCGCCGCCGACCCCTCGGCGTTCACGTTTTTAGTGGCCGGCTGCGGCGATTTCTGCCAAGTATTTCCGCCAAGTGTTGCGTGCAAACTACAGCAGGAAGACCGGATTCCGATCACAATGGCGGTCATATTACGCGACAGCATTTTCCCGTCGGGTTGATTTTACCTCCGTCATCAACGGGTCACGCCGCGCGATGACAACCTCCGGGATAGCTGCCGTGCCAAGAACTGCCATGACTCGAACTGCCATGACTCGATGGAGCGTCGGCGATGTACCTCGGGGTTAAGTTTTCTTGGCGTCATTTGATGCTGGCCGGCGTCTCCGCCGGTCTGGGCATCGCCATGGTCAGCCAGACCGAAGCGCGGGCGGCCCGCCACGGCCCGGCCCACGCGGAGGCCAAGCACGCTGCCCACGGTCCGATCCATGGCTCCAACTACAAGCCGGACTACGCGGAGTTCGTGATCGACGACAACACCGGCCAGGCGCTGCTGGAACTCAATGCCGACGAGCCCCGCCATCCGGCGTCGGTGACGAAGATCATGACGCTGTACCTGCTGTTCGAGCAGCTCGAAGCCGGCAAACTCAAGCTCGACTCACAGCTGCCTGTTTCAGCCAACGCCGCCGCACAGCCGCCGACCAAGCTTGGCCTCAAGCCCAATCAGACGCTCAGCGTCGAGGACGCCATCGGCGGGCTCGTCACCCGTTCGGCCAACGATGCCGCGGCCGTCGTTGCCGAGGCGATCGGCGGCACCGTAGAAGACTTCGCCAAACTGATGACGCTGAAGGCGAACGCGTTGGGCATGACGCACACCATCTACGTCAACGCCTCGGGCCTGCCGGCCGACGATCAGATCACGACCGCGCGCGACCAGGCCGTGCTCGGGCGCGCGATCCATGATCGCTTCCCCGGCTACTACAAGTATTTCTCGGTGCTCTACTTCCGCTATCACGGCAAAGACATTCACAATCACAATGGACTCCTCGGCAACGTCGAGGGCATGGACGGCATCAAGACCGGCTACACCGAAGCGTCCGGCTACAATCTCGTGGCGTCGGTTCGCCGCGATGGAAGACACATCATCGCGGTGGTGCTCGGCGGCAAATCGAATGGCGCGCGCGACACCCGCATGCGCCAGATCATCGAGGATCAAATCAAATACGCGTCCACGACGCGGACCGCGCCGCCGACACTTGAGCTGGCGGTCGCGCCGAATGCACCCAATGCTCCGGCGGCGACCGCTCCTGCGCCGGACGCCGCGCCCGCGAGCACCGTCGCCGCCCAGCCGGCTGCCGTCGACCCACCGAAGGCGCCCGATCCCGCAACCGCGCCCGGCCCGGCTCCGAGCCCGAATATGACTTTCGTCGGCCAGCCGCGTAACTTCACGCTCGCAAGCCACGATCGCAAGGCCGTGACGGACGAGCAGCCGAAGGGCCGCGGCCAAGGCGGGTCGCACTCGCAAGTGGCTGCGGTCCGCAACTCGCGAAAGCATCAGCGCTGAGAGGCGTGCGCGCCTTGCAGGTGACGTCGGCCCCGTTCGGGGCCGGTCGTTCAATTGACCGGCGCTTCGGCCGGTCTGCGCAGCCATTTCCGGACCGGCAGCAACACCGCGAGCGCAGCGGCAGCGACCACCGCGCCCACGTAGAACGTGCTGCCCGGACCGAGAGCATCCCAAAACATCCCGGCAACGACGCTGGCAAACAGCTGCGCAACGCCTGAAACAAGGTTGAAGATGCCGAACGCGGTGCCGCGCCGGTTCGCTGGCGCGGTGTCGGTCACCAAAGCGGCAAGAAGGCCTTGGGTGATGCCGAGATGCAATCCCCACAGGATGACGCCGATGGCGAGAGCCACGACCCCGGCGGCAAGGGCGAGCGCAATATCGGCGATCACCAGGACGCACAGCCCGACCACCAGCAGCGCTGCCCGATCCATCCGATCTGACAACGCTCCGACAGGATAGGCGGACAGCGCGTAGACGACATTCATCACCACGTAAACCGCCGGGACCAGCACCAGCGATATGCCAACCGATTGCGCGCGCAGCACCAGAAACGCGTCGCTAAATCGCGCGAGCGTGAAAACGGCACCGACGGCGATGACCGCCCAGCATGCCGGCCCGAGATACCCCAGCTCACTGAACTTGAGCGGCGTGCGGGCGCCGCTCGCGGTCTCGTGTTGTGCAGGCTCGCGCACAGCAAAAATAATCAGGCCGAGCGCGACGAACGCCGGCAGGACGGCGACCCAAAAGACCAACGTGAACCGATCGGCCGTGAGCCACATGACGGCGATCGCGATCAGGGGTCCGAAGACGGCGCCAACCGTATCGAGCGATTGCCGCAGTCCGAAGCTCGCGCCGCGAACCTCCGGCGGGGTGAGGTCCGCGATCAACGCGTCGCGCGGGGCACCGCGGATGCCTTTGCCGACGCGATCAATGAACCGTGCGACCACGACCCAGCCGACGGTCGAGGCAAGCGGAAAGATCGGCTTGGTGCACGCCGAGAGACCGTAGCCGAGCGCCGCCAGCGCTTTGCGTTTGCCCAGGAGATCGCTGAGTGCGCCGGAGAAGATCTTGACGATCTGGGACGTTGCCTCGGCGATGCCTTCGATGAAGCCGACCGTCAACGCCGAGGCGCCGAGCACGGTCACGAGGTAAACGGGAAGCAGCGAGTGGATCATCTCCGAGGAGATGTCCATGCACATCGACACGAAGCCGAGCGCCCACACGCCGGCGGGAATGCCGCGCCAGATCGACTTGCGATGCTGGCCGTCAGCCGTCACCGATGCTGCCGCTGACTCTGCGCGCGCCGGCGTATCCATCATTTCCCCTAAAAGCCCGTTGACGCGATCTAACGTCAATCGCTCGGCGCCGGCGATCATCCGCCAACGGACACACAACGGCGCTCACGAATGAAAGTTCAGGGCGGGTTTTCCTTGGCGATCGTCGCGGCGAGGAGCCTCATTCGCGGTTGAAGCATAATTCAATGTGCTCCCCGATGCTCAGACATGCCTTGATCCGCGTCAACGGGGACGCCACATGGTTGAGGCATAAATCCGCGTCCAGTACCGCACGGTGCGGCGCGGCAGTAAACGACTTCCACCAACGCCCCAAGGCTCTCGATCATGACCGTCGCCGAACATCGTCCGCATCATGACGGCCACGACCCGCGCCATCATCACGGCGATGGAGTCGCAGCCGCGAATGCTCCGGAGGCGGGCAAAGCGCGGGATCCTGTGTGCGGCATGACCGTCAACATCGCGACCGCGAAGTACCGCACCACGCACAACGGCACGGACCACTACTTTTGCAGCGCCGGCTGTCAGACGAAATTCGGTGCCGACCCCGACAAATACTTGAAGCCGCGCGCACCCGCGCCGCCGCCGCCCGCGCAGCCGGGCGTCATTTACACCTGCCCGATGCATCCGCAGATCCAGCAGTCGAAGCCCGGCAGCTGCCCGATCTGTGGCATGGCGTTGGAGCCGATGGGCGCCGTCGCGGACTCGGGGCCAAGCGCCGAATTGATCGACATGACGCGCCGCCTCTGGATCGGCGCGGCGTTGGCGGTGCCGACCATGATCCTCGAAATGGGCGGACATTTTCCGGGCCTGAACCTGCACCACTACATCTCGCCGCAGGCCTCGGTATGGATCGAGTTCGTCCTCGCGACGCCGGTCGTGCTGTGGGCCGGCTGGCCGTTCTTCGTGCGCGGATGGGAGTCCGTCCGCAATCGCTCGCTGAACATGTTCAGCCTGATCTCGCTCGGCATCGGCGCGGCGTATCTCTATAGCCTGGTCGCGACCTTCGCCCCGGGTCTCTTCCCTGCCGGGCTGCGGCAGGAGGGTGGCATCGTCGCCGTGTACTACGAGGCCGCGGCGGTCATCACGGTGCTCGTCCTGCTCGGCCAGGTGCTCGAACTCCGCGCGCGCGAGCAGACCGGCAGCGCCATTCGCTCGCTGCTCAATCTTGCGCCCAAGACCGCGCGCCGCATTCGCGATGGCGGCGACGAGGAGGTGCCGCTCGAGGAGGTTCACATCGGAGACAACCTCCGCATCCGGCCGGGCGAGAGCATCCCGGTCGACGGCGTCGTGCTCGAAGGCAGAAGCGCCGTCGACGAGTCGATGGTGACCGGCGAATCCCTGCCGGTCGAAAAGGAGCCGGACGCCAAGGTCATCGGCGGCACGATCAACGGCACCGGCAGCCTCGTCATGCGCGCCGAGAAGGTCGGCGCGGACACCATGCTCGCGCGCATCGTTCACATGGTAGCCGAAGCGCAGCGCAGCCGCGCGCCGATCCAGCGGCTGGCCGATGTCGTGTCCGGCTGGTTCGTTCCCGCCGTCATCGCGGTCGCGGTCGTTGCGTTCGTCGCCTGGATGATCTTTGGCCCGCCGCCGGCGTTCGCCTATGCGCTCGTTGCCGCCGTGTCGGTGGTCATCATCGCCTGCCCGTGCGCGCTCGGATTGGCGACGCCGATGTCCATCATGGTGGGCGTCGGCAAAGGCGCGACCGCGGGCGTCCTCATCAAAAACGCGGAGGCCCTGGAGCGATTCGAGAAGGTGGACACGCTCGTCGTCGACAAGACCGGAACCCTGACCGAAGGCAAGCCGCGTGTCGTCGCGATCGAGGCCGCCGAAGGCTTTGACGAGGCCACGGTGCTGTCGCTCGGCGCGAGCCTCGAACGATCGAGCGAGCATCCGCTCGCGGCCGCGATCCTCGCCAACGCCAAGCAGCGTGACATCGCGCTGCAGGACGTGAGCGGCTTTGCGTCCGTGACCGGCAAGGGCGTGACCGGCCGCATCGCCGGCCGCTCGGTCGGCGTCGGCAATGCCGGCCTGCTCCAGGCGCTTGGCGTCACCGGCGCCGCTCTCGAAGCGCGCGCCGACGCGCTGCGGCAGGAGGGCGCGACCGCGATGTTCGTTGCCGTCGACGGAAAAGCCGCCGGCATCATCGCGGTGGCCGATCCGATCAAGGCGACGACGCCGTCGGCGCTGGCGCAGCTGCGCGCTGACGGCATCCGCATCGTCATGCTGACGGGCGACAATCGCACGACGGCGCGAGCCGTCGCCGCGAAGCTCGGCATCACTGAGATCGAAGCCGAAGTTCTCCCCGATCAGAAGAATGCCGTCGTGCGGCGCCTGCGAAGCGAAGGCCGCGTCGTTGCGATGGCGGGCGATGGCGTCAACGATGCGCCGGCGCTCGCCGAAGCCGATGTCGGCGTCGCGATGGGCACCGGCACCGATGTCGCCATGCAAAGCGCCGGCGTAACGCTGGTGAAAGGCGATCTTGCCGGCATTGCGCGCGCCCGGGCCTTGAGCCGGGCGACGATGAGCAACATCCGGCAAAATCTGGTGCTCGCCTTCGTCTACAACATGCTCGGCGTGCCGCTCGCGGCCGGGGTGCTTTATCCCGCGTTCGGCCTGCTGCTGAGTCCGATCGTCGCCGCTGCAGCGATGAGCTTCAGCTCGGTATCGGTCGTCGGCAATGCGCTGCGGCTGCGGTTCGCGCGGCTGTGAGCCGGGACCGCGTCCGGCGCTTCCGCATGATCACTTGATCATCGCCATGGCGCGCTCGAGACTTTCCCTCATGCGATTGAAGGAAACCGACAGAGAGGAGATCTCGTCCTTGCCCGGCTTGATGTAAGGCTTGACGTCCTCCTCCCCGAGGCTGACCGCATTCGCCATCGCCGACACGCGCTTGACCGGCGTGATGACCAGGAAGTGCAGCAGCAGGTTCAGGATGATGAAAACGACGGCGAATATCGCGACGAGGATGCCCAGGAAGAGATAATAGGCATCGTGGGCGATCTTGAGCGGAACCGCCATCGGCACGGACAGAACCTGCGCGCCGATCGTTTCATTGAGCTTCCACCCGAAACCGTTCACCGTTCCGTAGGTCTGGGTTAGCACCTCCGGTGCCGTCGCGGGCGTGCTGTGGCAGCCAAGGCAGGCCTGGTCGTGGATCGCGATCGGTCGCGCCAGGTTGAGGGTCCGGCCAACCGGCGTGTCGCGCTCCGCGATCAGTTCCATATCCGCGGGCTCGTTGCGGAAGTGGTTAATGATGTCGGCTTCCCAGTCCTGGGCGCGGTCCGAAAGGTTCGTCGGGTTTAGCGCGGGCTCGCGGTAGGTGTAGCCGGGGAAAGAGGCCTGCACCGACTTGAAATTCTTCTGCGCGGCATAAGCGGGCACGGTTTCCGCGACGAATTTGCCGTCATGAACCATGGGCAGCAGTGGAACCAGCTCGCTGGTCGTGTACGTGCGGATGGCGTTTGCCGCGGTCATCATGAGGCGCGCATTCTGCAACACCTGATCGCGCGCGTTCGCAGCAAATACCCGATCCAGCACGACGGCTGCGATCAGGTAGCCAACGGCGATTGCCGCCAGGATCGCAAGATTGAACTTGGCTCTCAGACCCATCGATCCCCTCCGGTGGCAGTTCCGTCCGGACTTCCTACGGCGCCAACCGCTCGGTTGCAATTGCGTCCGGCGTCAGTTCGAGCAATCTCGTGAAAGCCCACGTTTTTGGCATCCGCGACAGGCTGACCCGCTAGCTTTCGCTTTGTGGCCCACATAAACTAGAAAGCTTACGATCACTGGTGGACAGAGTTCGCGTTATTAAAAGGGCCGATCGCCGATGGGCGACCATGTTTTCATATGCTTTTCATCCAAAGACAAAGAGGCCGCACTGGAAATCGTCGATTTTCTTGAACGTGAAGGCCTCGAATGCTGGATTTCGGTACGCGATGTTCCCGGTGGCCATAATTATCAGGAAACGATTATCCACGCGCTCGAGCGCGCCACCTGCATCGTTTTTCTTTTCTCCCACGCCTCGTCCGAGTCGGGCGAGATCAAAAAGGAACTGTCGGTCGCCGCGAGCCTGAGCATGCCGGTGTTCCCGCTGCGGCTCGATCCGGTCACCCCCAAGGGGGCCCTGCGGTATGAACTCGCAACGCGCCAGTGGATCGACATCTTCGAAGATCGGGATGAGGGGCTGGCGAGGCTCGTCGAGACTATCCGTTCCAAGATCCACAACAATTCCGCGCCTGATCCCGAGGTGGGCGCGGAGGATTTGCACGAATCTCCGGCGCCGCGCATCGCCGACGTCGTTGTCCAGCCACCGCCGGCCAAGAAGAGACCGCGTGTGCGCGCGCCGATCGTCGCTCCCGGAAGCCGCGAATTCGAGGCGATGCGTTCGCTGTTGGCGCGCCATATCGGTCCAATCGCCAAAATCTATGTTGAGAAGGCGGCGACGCAGGCGAAAACAAAGGACGACTTCTGCGAACGGCTTGCTGCCCACATCAGCGCACCAGCGGATCGCACCGCGTTCCTCAACGCGGCCCGGGCGCAGCTTGGCTCGAAGGCGTAACCGTTACATCAGTTATCGGCCGCGATCGATTTGCGCTTCGGGCGCCAGGATTCCAACCATCCGTCAGAACGATCCGAACATCGTTCCCAGGACGATGACCGCGATCAGCGCGAGAATGGCGCTGACGATCCCGACTATGACGATGTCGAAATAGCTCTCGCGATGGGTCGATCCGCAGACGGCGAGGAGCGTCACCACCGCGCCGTTGTGGGGCAGGATGTCGAGCGTGCCTGACCCGATCACGGCGACGCGGTGCATCAGCGCGGGACTGAGGCCGGTTTGCGCGGCGATCATCATGTAGGTCTGCCCGAGCGCATCGAGCGCGATCGTCAGGCCACCGGATGCCGAGCCCGTCAGCGCCGCGAGCACATTGGTGGCGACGGCGAGCGAGACGAGCGGGCCGCCTTCGATCCCCAGCACCCAATCGCGCACGATGGCGAAGGCCGGCAGCGCGGCGATCACGGCGCCGAACCCGACGAGGCTCGCGACGCTCACCGCCGGCAGCACCGACGCGTTGGCGCCCGCAGTCCACGCTCTGGCGCAGCGCCGGCAAGCGACTGCGATTGGCGAGGATCACGGTCACGATCGCTGCGGCAAGCGCGACCACGACGGACCACACGCCGGCCACCGCCGGAAGCGAGGTGCGACCCCAGCGCTCCTCGGCCAGGAACGAGAAGTCGAGCCGCGGCAGGATGACAAGCGACATCAGCAGATTGACCACGATGACGACGATGAGCGGCAACGCGGCAAGAAAGATCGGCGGCACGGCGTCGCCGTGTAGCCCGCGGTGGATCTCGGCGGGATCGAACTCGCGCGCCGTGGTCGCGCGCTCGCGCACCATCTCGTCGTCGGCGGCGGCATCGACGGGCACCGGCGTGTCGTCCCCGTAGCCCTCACCGGCGCGGCGAGCCGCGGCTTCGGCGCGGGAGAGCCACCACAGGCCGAACCCCAGCATGATGAGCGCTGCGATGATGCCGAGGCCGGGCGCGGCGAACGGCGTCGTACCGAAGAACGGCATCGGGATCGCGTTCTGGATCGACGGCGTGCCCGGCAGCGCCGACATGGTGAAGGTCGAGGTGCCGAGCACGATCGCGGCCGGCATCAGCCGGCGCGGCACCGCCGCCGCGCGAAACAGCGCCTGCGCCATCGGAGCGAGGACGAAGAACGCCACGAAGAGGCTCACGCCGCCAAATGTGACCAGCGCGCCGGCAAGCACCACCGCAAGGACGACGCGCCGCTCGCCGAGGCTCTTGGTCATGAAGTCGGCGACGGCCGTAACCGAGCGACTGTCGTCCATGAGCTTTCCGAAGATCGCGCCGAGGAGGAAGATCGGAAAAAACTGCGCGAGGAAACTCGCCGCGCTTTCCATGAAAATCTGGGTCCAGTTGGCGAGCAGCGGCTGCCCGCCGAACAGCGCCGCCACAAGCGCCGCGGCCGGCGCGAGCATCAGCACGCTCCAGCCGCGAAAGGCGAGCCAGATCAACAGACCAAGTCCAACGAGGATGCCTAAAAGACCCATATCCGAGATCCTCGTGTCAGAGATCCAGTGACCCGGCGTCGTCGCCGCCGCGTTCGTCAGCACTCTGCCAGCAACACGTCCAAATCGGTGGTGGAGCGTTGGCCGATGTCGTCGGCATGCTCCGCCAGAAATGCACTCGCGGCGTGCCGTCCCTCGTCCCGCAGCATGGAGACGAAATCCCACTCGGCGTTGAGCTTCGAAGACGCGCCGTATTGGGCGAGCACGTCGGTCATGATGCGATGCGTGCGCATCCGCGCCCAACGCGCGCCCTCGCCGGTGCCTGGATCAGCGACTTGGCGCAAGAGCGCCATCATGCGGAGTTCCTTCATCAGCGGCGAATTGAACGAGATTTCGTTGAGCCGATTGAGGATCTCCGAAGCCGAGCGCGGCATCTCCGCTCGCTCGCGCGGATTGATCTGCACGAGGATCGTGTCGCGCGCATCGCTTTCGCGGATCAGAGGCGTGATCGTCGGATTGCCGGCGTAGCCGCCGTCCCAATAAGCCTCGCCGTCGATCTCGACCGCGCGGAACATGGTCGGCAGGCAGGCCGAAGCCAGCAGGACGTCGGCGGTGATCTCGCCGTTGCGGAAGATGTGGCCCCGGCCGGTCCGCACATTCGTCGCCGTGATGAACAGCTGGATCGGCGAGCCGACGAGGCGCTCGAAGTTGATGCTTTCCGCCAGGATATTTCGCAGCGGATTGAAGCCCATCGGATTGAGGTCGTAGGGCGACAGCACGCGCGACATCAGGTCCATCGTGAGATAGGCGGGCGAGGTATCGAGCGTCCAGCGCCCCATCATCCGATCGAAGAAGGAGCGCTGCAGCGGACTGAAAGCGGCGGCCCGCGACACGCGCTGCCAATATTCATCGAGCGCCGTGCGGGCACCGTTCGCACCGCCTTCCGTCCACCCGTCCGCCAGCACCGCGGCGTTCATGGCGCCTGCCGACGTGCCCGAAATCGCGACGATGTTCAGCCAGGGTTCTTCGAGCAATCGATCGAGCACGCCCCAGGTGAACGCGCCATGAGAGCCGCCGCCCTGGAGCGCCAAGTCGACAGGGACGGTTTCTCGCGCGGCCTGACTCAATGAAGCCCCCTTCCCTCGACACGACGACGACAGCGTAGCGACGGCTTCGGTAACTTACCTTCGGTGCGACGGACGGTTTATGACACACGGCGCTTTCGCCAGCAGACCGACCGTTGCTCTTTTCGAGGTCGCTCTCCGCCCCGTCAGCGCGGCCACCATCGCCGAATTAGCGCGGGCTGTCACGGCGCTTATCGCTGGAGCATATTTTGATCTGTCAGATCACTTCGTCATGCCCGCCCCTTGTCGCGGGCATCTAGCGCGGATTGGGACGTGGACTTATGCGCGCAGCCATATCCGGATGGCTGCGAACCGGACAAAGGCAAGCTCGTTCGCCGCAAGCGTGTCGTAGCGCGTCGCGACCCGACGACATTGCTTGATCCGGTTGAAGAACCGTTCGACCTCATTGCGGGCGCGGTACGGATAAGCGGTCCGGCGCTCAGAGCTTCGAGCCACCGTCCACGCGCAGCGTGTCGCCCGATACCCAGCGGGCGGAGTCGGAGGCGAGGAAGGCGATGGCGCCGGCAATGTCGTCGGGCTGAGCCACCCGCTTCAGCGCCTGCATACCAAGGGTGAACTCGCGGCCGGCCTCGGTCTTGGCGAAGTTCGACATGTCGGTTTCCACGATTCCCGGCGCGATGGCGTTCACCCGCACGCCCTTGGCTCCGAGGACCAGGGCGAAATGTTTGACCAGAGTGTCGATCGCCCCCTTGGTCGCCGCATAGGCTGACAAATCTCCCACCGCCGCGTGCGCCGCAAGCGAGGAGGTGAAGATGACGCTGGAACCCTCTTTCAGGATCGGCAGCAGCTGCTGGACCAGGAAGTATGGCGCGCGGACATTGACGGCGAAGAGAGCGTCGAAGTCCTCGATCGTCGTCTCTTCGATCGTTGCGCCCTTGGAAACGCCGGCGTTGGCAACCAGGATGTCGAGCCGTTCGCCGACGATCTCCCGCACCCTGGCGGCGAGCTTATGCGCGCCCTCGCGAGCGGACAGGTCGGATCCTATCGCTTCGGCCCGGCCGCCGGCCGCCTTGATCTGGTCCACGACCGACCGCGCTTCTGCGGCGTTGCGGCCATAGTGGACGAGCACCTGCGCGCCAGCCTTGGCGAGCGCCAGGGCCGCGGAGCGGCCGATCCCGCGCGAGGCGCCGGTGACGAGCGCAGTCTTTCCATTGCACGGTGTCATTGAAGATCTTCTTTGTTCTGGAGAGAGGGGAAGTCCGATCGGATCCGCCACGAACGCGACCGATCGGCTCGATGGCGTCATGTCGCGTCACGCATCCAGGAACAGCGGACGCGTGGGCCAGGAAGAGCTCCGGATACTGATAGAAAGGAGCGTGGTTGGAATCCGGATAGATGATGAGCTGCGCGTTCGGCAGATGCTGTTGGAGGGTGTAACCGTTGATCGTGGGAATGATCAGGTCGTTGCGGCCATGCACGACGAGCGTCGGGTGGTGGATTTCGGCGAGATAATCCA
This sequence comes from uncultured Alphaproteobacteria bacterium, assembly GCA_963807015.1. Lineage (GTDB taxonomy): Bacteria > Pseudomonadota > Alphaproteobacteria > Rhizobiales > Xanthobacteraceae > JAJPKK01. The sequence goes on from CAWEAS010000004.1 coordinate 124,302, forward strand.
GAACGCCATCGACCTTTTCGTTCGATTTGACGATCGCCTGCAGCTGGGTCGCCGCAGCTGCCTCTGAGACTTCCGGACTGCGGTCCTGGCGGCGGTGCTTGCGTTCGAGATAGGCGAGCCCGGCCGCGCGACCGGCGGCGGAGGGCGAGAAGTGCGCGGCGATCCAGAGATGCTCGGGCGGATCGTAGGTCGCGGAAAATATCTCCGCCGATTTGCTGGCGGCGGTGTCGGCGCCGCGAGGCCCGGTTCCGACCAGGATCAGCTTCCGCACCAGATCGGGCGCCTGCACGGCGATCTCCTGAGCGACCTTGCCGCCGATCGAATACCCCAGGACGTCGGTTTTGCCGATCCCGAGCGCCTTGATGAAGGCGATCGCATCCCTTGCCATGTCTTGGAAAGTCGCAGGCACTTCGCCCGAGCTCGCGCCGATCCCCGCATTGTCGAACAGGATGACTTCGCGCTGCTTTGCCAGCCCATCGGTCACGACCGGATCCCAATGGTCCATGGTGCCGCGAAAATGAATGTTCATCACGATCGGAACGCCGCCTGTCTTGCCGAAGCGCCGATAGGCGAAGCGGATGCCGTTGGCCTCGACGAATTGCGTGGGCACGGTTTGGTGGGTGAAGGTGGTCATGGCAAAACTCCAATGAATTTTTCGGACGGAGGGATGGGTTCAGCTGGCGGTCTTGCCGCCGTTGACCCGCACGATCTGGCCGGTGATGAACGATGCCTTCTCCGAGGCGAGGAAGGTGACGGCGTCGGCGATCTCTTCAGGCTTCGCGCCGCGCTTGAGCGGCACGGCGGCGTAGAACGCGGCCTTCTGGTCCGGCGAGCCGGTCAATCGATCGAGCATCGCGGTGTCGGTCGGCCCCGGCGCGACCGCATTGACGCGGACGCCGAAAGCGGCGGCCTCGAGGGCCGCGGATTTGGTGAGACCTTCCACGGCGTGCTTGCTGGCGACATAGAGCGACAGGTTCGCCGCGCCGCGCTCTCCCATGGTGGACGAGATGTTGACGATGCTGCCGCCGCCCTGCGGCTGCATCACTCTGAGCTCATGCTTCAGGCTGAGCAGCGTCCCGAGCACATTGGTGTCGAACATCGCGGCAAAGCTCTCGGGCGTCACGCCCGTCAGCGGACCCGGCGTCCCTTCGGTACCGGCATTGTTGACGGCGACGTCGAGCCGGCCGAAGCGCGCGACGGTCTGGTCGACGAGGCGGCGGACGTCGTCCTCGTACCGCACGTCAGCCGGGATGAACGCCGCCTCGGCCCCGAGGCCGCGAAGCTCCGCTTCGAGCGACTTGCCTTCCGCCTCGCGGCGGCCGGAAACGATCACGGTGGCGCCCTGCTTGGCGAAAGCGATCGCGGTGCGGCGGCCAATGCCGGTCAGCGCGCCGGTGACGAGAACGACAGGGGTGGGCATGACGATGCTCCTCGAATTCTGGGCATGAGCTCCCTATTCCCTGCCGAGTGGGCATGGGTGGGAAGCGCCGCTCGTTTCGTGTCGAGGCATAATTGGCTCTGTCTGGCGCTTTTGAAAAAGACTTTATAAGACCCACTCCATACCTGGAGAGCATGGAATGGAACTTCGTCATCTCCGCTATTTCATCGCCGTCGCCGAGGAAGGCAGCCTGACGGTGGCTGCCGAAAAGCGGCTGCATACGGCGCAGCCTTCGCTAAGCCGGCAAATCCGCGATCTCGAATGTGAGGTCGGCGTGCCGCTCCTCACCCGCAGCGTCCATGGCGTGCAGCTGACGGCGGCCGGCCGCGTCTTTCTCGATCATGCGCGGCTGGCGCTGACGCAGGCCGAGGCCGCGACCGAAGGCGCGCGGCGCGCGGCGCAGCCGAGCAAGCAGGTACTTGCGATAGGCTTCACCACTGGCCAGGAGGTCGACTGGCTGCCGCGCGCCACCAGGTTGTTGCGCAACGAGCTGGCCAATATCGAAATCCGCGTGTCCAGCGATCACTCGGCGACGCTGGCGGATGAGCTGTCGCACGGCAGGCTCGATGTCGCCTTCCTGCGAGCCGAGCAGATGCCCGACATCGAATTCAAGGTCGTGGCACAGGAGCCGCTGGTCGCGATCTTGCCCAGCGATCACCGGCTTGCGCAACGCCAGACGTTCGACGCGAAGGATCTGGCCGGCGAAACCTATATCGGCGTCTCTAAAGTGCCACGCGTGCTGCGCGCAGTCATCGCCGACTATTTCGAGCGTCGCCGCATCAAGATCGTAGCGGCATTCGAGATCGACAATTACGCGATGGCGGTCTCGCTGGTCGCGTCGACCCGCGGGGTGGCACTGTTACCGGCCTCAGCAAAGAACTTCCTGCCCTGGTCGGTCGTAAGCCGTCCCCTCGCCGGTGAGGCGCCGACGATCGATGTGACGGTTGGCTTTCACCGGGCGAACGCGTCACCGATCTTGAAGACTTTTCTCTCAAGAATTGACGGTCTGGACGCGGCGCAGTGAGAAATTGACGGCGACAGGTGGCTGAGGAGGCACGCTTCGTGAGAAAGCCGACCTGTCCGTTCCGATAATTGGAGCGAAGCGGACACAATCGGATTCTATGAGTAAGCGTCCGAGTTGTGCCCTCGGCCCTCCTCCTCTTCTCGCGCCGGTTCGCCGAGCAGATCGGATACCCAGCGGCTCGACGGGTGCTGGGCGCAAAAGGTGAGAATGGCGAGCGTGATCGGAACGCCGATGAAGGTGCCGAACAGCCCCCACATGAAGGTCCAGAAGAAAATCGCGACCAGCAGGACGAGCGGCGAAATTGCCAGCACGCTGCCGGAGACACGCGGCTCGACATAGCTGCCGACCACGAACTGGATGACGTTGAGGCAGAAGAAAGCGCCGAGCACGGCCTCCCAGCTGTTGAATTGCGTCATCGCAACGAGTGTCGGAAACAAGGTCGCGATGAACGGGTATTATGGCGCAACGCCACAAGTCCAACGGCTGGTGGCGGCATATCTACACTTCAAATCCTAACTGGCGGGAAGTTAACGCGTAGGAGCGCGCGCCGTGTAGGCGTGGGCGGCCTGGGCCGTCTCAATCCTCGTATTCGTAATCGGGGTCTTCGACTGGACGATATTTCCCAGTCTTATCGCGCATTCGGCAAAAGCCCATGAAACGCTCTGCTCCCATTCCGTCCGCATATCGAATCTGGCCCATGACATAAATCGTCCAGCCATCGCGTTCGAATGGACGTATTTTAAGGACGCCGTCCGGATTGATTGCATCCATGCGGATAGTGTCCGCTATCGGGGTGGCGCAGGATTCTCCCGGTTTCAAGATTTGATTAGGCATCAGCAGATCGGTTCTGAAATCTTCATCATAGGGGGCCGATATCGGCAGGCCGGTCTTACTAAAGAATATTCGATATCGTGTTTCGACAACTGTTGCATCGCTTCCACCTATATTGACGACCACCAGGCCCCCTTTGACCCGTTCGCCCGTTTGATAAAAAAGAGTTGGATGGCCGATAGTAAGAGCAGGGTCGGCAACGGAGACATGACGGACGCGCAATTTTGGGCGGTGAGTAGCGAAGAACTGCAGTCGCCCAATAGCGTGCTGCTTCATCTGGGTGTCGTTTTGGGCACCTAGGATGGCAGTTTGCTCTCCGGCGATCTTGAGAGATTCGGCGGCGGATTTCGATTGATCCGCCGCATTGGTCTCAATGAGTTTCAATTGGCGTTCGCCGGCTTCCCACAGCTTGTCGGTGGACGCAACGAGGCCAGCGGTCGCTTGGTACAAACGGCGAGTGTAAAGCACGAGAAGGCCAGTGAAGATGGCAAGAAGCCAGTCGGTCGGCTTATCAAAAACTTCCTTATACCAGGGGCGATCCTGTTCTCGTTTGTCGTCGTAATGTTCGGCTCTGATCGCAGCCTCATGTTTGCCAAGTAGGCTATTCTGGCTTTCGGTCTTGGATGGCTGGGCTTGATAATGCTGGGTCGCATCTATTACTAAACTAGCGGCTGCGAGACCTAATAAAGCTAGCAAAGCAAACAATGCGCCCCACGATTTGATCATTCGGAAGTCCGCTAGCTCTCAGATTTCCTCCAAGGCTACCCCGTCGAGTTCCAGCGCCGCAAGAACGGCCAGGAACCAAGTTGCCGGGAATGTGCCACGTTTTAGCTTATTGGTGATTGAGGCCTCGGTTTCCTTGAAGCCGTGTTTTCAAGAACATAGCGGCGCGCTGCGCCCATTCCTCTTCTGAGGTGATAGCCATAGCCATGCGCTCTCCTGTCAGATGCGATGCCTATCATATTTGATAGCCGTGACGGAAGGTAAGCACATCCGCCGCCGCCGACACGATACCGTCGACGCCATTCCTGGCGGATATTCCGATGGACGACAATGTCGCCTTCGCGGGGCGGTGAGGAGGGTCGCTGCGGTCCCCGGGTCCCGACCGTAACGTCAGGAGTTTGCGCCGATCAGGCGCGAGCCGACGTAGGATCGTCGCACCAGCGCAAACAGGCTGCCGCCGGTCACGCCGCCGAGGAGGTAGATGACAGCCGCGATCAGTGCGAGCGGCGCCCGGATGCTGAAGCCGAGAAAGGACATCGTCGTCATTTCGAGATTCTGGAAGGCGAAGATGACGATGGCTGCAACAAACAGCACGATGATTGCGATATGAACCCAGCGCATGGCGAATCTCCCGTCAGCGAGTGATCACGCTCCCGCCACACAGGCCCGCGGGCCCGTGTGGCGCCGGAAGTATACCGCTACGTGGATCGCCGTCACGCGGTGGCGGGTCGATTCCGCAAGCCGAAGCCGAGGCCGATCCAGCCGACGCCGGCAAAGATCAGGTCGATGCCGAGGAACATGCCGAGAATGTAGAGGCTCGAGACCGGCCAGTGCGCCAGGATGATGATGCCGAGCAGCAGCGTAATCGCGCCGGACAGCACGATCCACATCCACGGAATGCCGTTCTTCACGCTGAATCCGAGAATGATGCGCATGATCCCGGAGACGACGAGCGCAATTCCGAGAATGAGCGTCAGCACCGCGGCGGCCATCAGCGGGTTCTCGAAGGTGACGAAGCCGGCGACGATGTAGAGGACGCCGAGCAGGAGCCACAGCAGGAACTTGCCCCAGCCCTGCATCTGGAAGGCGTTGATCACTTCGGCCACGCCCGCGATCAGCATCATGACGCCGACCACCAGCACGGTCGCGACCGTCGCTAGCACGACGCTGCCGAGCGCGATGCATCCGGCGACGACATAGACGACGCCGAGGGCGACGATCCAGCCCCATTTGGCGTGCAACGGGGCAAGTGTTGACGAGATATCAGCGGGTCTCGAAGCTTCTGCCATGGTCGACATGTTTTCTACTCCGGCAAAGTGCAAAACCATCCGCAACAATCGTAAACCTGCCTGATGGAACCGGATAGTTCTGCAGCAATCAAAATTATTTGCAGTCCGAGACCCTGCTTTGACATGAATCGATTCGTTTCGATTTGACGTTTTCCGTCATTTTGTTTCGGAAGAGGGCTAGTTATCCACTAAAAAGCCGGCTCAGCCGCCGAGATAGGCCGCCTGGACCCGCGGATCATTTGCAAGATCGGCGGACGCGCCGGACAAGGCCACGGCGCCCGCCTCCAGCACGTAGGCCCGCCGCGAAATTTCGAGCGCCAGCGCCGCATTCTGCTCGACGAGCAGGATCGCCAGGCCGGTGCGCTTGTTGGCATTCTTCAGCTCTTCAACACCGCCCGCGGCCAAAACGCGTCTTGTCGGAATAGGACTATTATGATATAGATAGGACTACATAAATGCAAGAGCGACGTTGTGCAGAGCGCTCCGAATTTCAAAGGTGCGGACAAAATGATTTGCGATTTTCTCCCCTTCTCACTGCGTTTCGCTGTTCAGAACGATCGAATTCCCTGCTCTTTCGGCGGGGCCTCTAACCAACCCTTTGAAGCGGTGCGGTTATTGGTCGAGCCATTCGGCCGGCGCAGGGCAGAAAAAGAGTTTCCCTGAGATTTTCCCTGTTCTCAGGGAAAGTTTCCCTGTTTTGTGTCTCACCGGTGGGGTGCACGTCATCCTTCGCGCGCGCCGCCATTTTCGCGGTTCGCAACGAACCCGCGGCCGACCGCAGCACCGCGCCGATCTCAAAATCCCGGCGCGCGCTCGAGCTGGTCGAACCAGTCGAAGCCCATCTCCTTGACGATGCGGTTCGAGATTACGATGAGCCGGGCCTCGTCGGTCGCGTGGGCGTTGAAATGCTGGTGGATGGTGAATGGCGGCACGTAGATGAAATCGCCGCGCTGCCATTCGAACTTGCGCGGCTCGTCCGACCATTCCCATTCGAACGCGTCGATGCAATCGAACTTGAGGTCCCAGTGGAGGTCGTAGCCTGAGCCCTCGACGCAGAACAGCACCTCCTCCCACATGTGGCGGTGCTTGCCCGAGCGTTCGCCGGGCTTGAGGAATTGCATGTAGGCTTCGACGCAGCGCTCGCGCGTGTTCATCTTGTGATGGACGAGGTGCTTGATGAGCCCGTCCGGCGAACGCTCGAACGGCATTTCCTCGGCAGTCACCACGTTGGGGAGCTGCTCGTACATCTTGCGGAACTCCTGCGAGGCGAGGATGTCCTCGACCCGCAAGGTGCCGGTCTTCGAGCCCACATGGGCGAAGTCGCGTTCGTCGAGAATGGTCATGTCATGTCCTCGTATCCACCGCGGGCTGGCACCAAACTCGGCACCGTCATTCCCCGCTTCAAGCGGGGAATCCAGTACCCCGCAGCCTTGCGATTGAACGAAAATTCCGGGGTTACTGGATCGCCCGGTCAAGCCGGGCGATGACGCCCGGCAGAGATTGATGCGTCACAGATCATTCGGCGGGCGGAAGTCTTCGTGGCCGGGCGCCGCTTCGTTGGGCGGATAGGACACGATCTTCTGGAACAGGAGGTGCATGAAGAGGAACAGCGGCTTGGCCTTGAAGACAAGGAGGATCGCCTCGTTGTCGGGATCGTCGTTGAAGTGTTGGTGCACGCTTGCGCACTCGACGATCATGATGTCGCCGGCCTTCCAGTCGATGCGGCGGCCGTCATGGATGTCGTGGCCGCGGCCCTTGAGCACGTAGAACACCGCGCTGTTGAGATGGCCATGCTTCTGGCCGTAGGCGCCGGGGGCGTAGCACTCGATATGAGTCTCGATCGACTGCACCACGTTCGCGGCCTGTGGGCTGACGACGTGTTTGCCGTAGAGCGCGGGGCCGCCTTTCCACGGATGATTGCGCGACGAATAGACCCGCGGCTGCTCGAGGAGCGACTTGTAGACGTCGCTGTAGGTGCCGGCGAGTTCGCGCACGAAGGTGCGCTTGCGCGACCAGCGCTCCCACTTGCCTTCCTTGTCCTCGACCGGCGGACGGTTGTGGCCCTGCCCCGGCGCTTGTTCGTAAAGACCCGTCATGCTGTCCTGAACCTCCTGCGGTCAGATGAAACCAAGCGACGCGCGCAGCGCCGGAAAGTAGTCGCCGAGCAGCGATTGCGGCCACGCGACCGCCAACAGCCGCTGGAACAGGCCCCAGCATAACAGCGTCGTCGCCGCCGCGAAAACCGCGGACGGCAGCGCGCGTTCACCGAAGCCGTAGTGCATATAGGCGAACACGAACACCGCGATCGCCGGGATGAAACCGATGATCGCGACGAGCGCCATCAGGCCGACGAGCCAGAGGAAGTAGACCGTCGCGCGCGTACGCATCGCGCCGGGCGACATGCCGTAGTAGCGGTCGCCGAAGGGCTCGTGACCGCCGCCGACGTCGACGCCGCCGTCGACGTTGCCGCGCGCGACCTGCTCCTTGCCGAACAGTTCGTTGATGAGGTTGAGGCTCGCGAAGGTCAGCGCCATGTAGCACGCGGTCAGCGGCACCGGCTTTGCGACCGCCGGCCAGTCGGACGATAGCGCGATTGCCGTGAGGATGAAGGCGATGACCGCGATGGTGAACGCCGCCGATGCCGACAGCCGCAGCGGGTGCGAGCCGATGTGACGCAGCTCGGAGACGACGCTTTTGACGATCTCCGACAGCGGCCGGTAGAGCGCCCAGGCGACGAGAACGAGGATCGCCATCACCACCGGGCGGCCGAGCCACGCCCAGCCCATAAGCGAGTTCGAGATGTAGAGATAGCGCTCGAATGTCCCGCCGATCACGATGCCGAGCACCATGGGCGGTCGCGGCCAGCCGAGCCGCTTCATGATCCAGCCGACGACGCCGAAGATCATCAGCGAGAACAGGTCGCCCCAGTCGTGCGAGCCCTCGTAGGCCGCGACGAACACCAGCGACAGCACGATCGGCAGCAGAATTTCCGGCCGCACCGTCGAGATGCGGGCGAGGTAAGGGCTGAACACCAGGCAGATGATCGCGCCGATGACGTGGGCAAGCGTGAGGCTCCAGACGATGGTGTAGGTCACATCGAGCTGCTTCGTCAGCATCTCGGGGCCGGGCGTGAGCCCGTGCATCAGGAAGGCGCCGAGGAGGATCGCCATCGAGGCGCCGGCCGGCACGCCGAAGGCGATGGTCGGCACGAGGTGCCCACCCTCCTTGGCGTTGTTGGAGCTTTCCGGCGCGATCACGCCGCGGACGTCGCCGGTGCCGAAGGTCTCGGGGTTCTTCTCGGTGCGTTGGGCATAGCCGTAGGCAATCCAGTCGATCACCGCCGAGCCGATGCCCGGGATCGCGCCCAGTCCCGTGCCAAGGATGCCGCAGCGGAGCACAAGCCACCAGTTCGCGATGACGTCGCGCACCCCCTCCCACTGGCTCGACAGGTTGATGTTGCCGGCGTGATCGCCGGCGATCTTCTGGCGCGCGACCGCGAGCTCGCAGAGTTCCGGCATGGCGAAGAGGCCGAGCGTCGCCGGCACCAGCGGCACGCCGTCATAGAGATAGAGCGTGTCGAAGGTCCAGCGCAGCGTGCCGCTTTCCGAGCGCGAGCCGATCATGGAGATCATCAGGCCGAGCGCGGCGGCGGTGAGCCCCTTGAGCGGCGCGCGGCCCGACAGCGTCGCCACCATGGAAAGACCGAACAGCGTGAACGCCAGGAGTTCCGGCGAGCCGATCGAGAGCAGCAACGGGCGCAGGATCGGGATGCTCAGCGCCAGCACGATTGCGCCGATCAGGCCGCCGCCCAGCGACGCGGCAAAGCCCGCGCCAAAGGCCCGGCCGGCCTCGCCCTTGCGCGCCATGGCATGGCCGTCGATCACGGTCGCAGCCGCGCCGACATGCCCCGGCACGCCGAACAGCACAGCGCTGATGAAGTCGGACGACGTGATGACGGCCGCCATGCCGAGCAGCAGCGCCATCGCGGTGTGCTGGTCCATGTTGTAGGTGAACGGGATCAGCATCGCCATGCCGACGATGCCGTTGAGGCCCGGCAGCACCCCGATCGAAAGGCCGATCAGCACGCCGATGAACAGGATGCCGAGGCGTGTAGGCTCGAGCAGCAGCGTCAGCGCATGCCAAGCCATCGATGCCATATCAACCGGCATGCCGTTTCCTCGCCCGTGGTTCCTCCGCCGGCCTCGACCGTCTTGATGCGGCCGGCAGCGCCCGGGCGGATGTTCACCCCTCTACAGTGAGCGTCATAACACGAGCCGCCTGCGCCGTCTTTCTTGCTTACATCGCCGCCCCACCGTCAAGACGCTGCGATTGCGCGCGTTCGCGCCGCGCGTGGCATCGCAACGCAAAGCTGCTATTTTGTGCCGACACATGCGCCGGCACCGGACGACGAGAAAAGCGAACACCGGCGCGGAGGAAACTGAATGGCGTTTCTGAAAGGCTGCAATTCGTGTGAGGTTGCTGTTCGGGCGCTCGCGGTCGCAGGCGCGGCACTCGCTCTCGCGTCGGTTGCGCGGGCGCAGTCGCCGGCCGACTTCTACAAGGGCCGCAACGTCGATCTTTACGTCGGCTACAGCGTCGGCGGCGGCTACGACCTTTATGCGCGCGTCCTCGCCCGCCACATCGGCGGACACATCCCGGGCAAACCCACCATCGTCGTCAAGAACATGGAGGGCGCGGGCAGCCTGCGGCTTGCCAACTGGCTCTATCGCGTCGCGCCCAAGGACGGCGCGGTGTTCGCCACCATCGGGCGCGGCACCGGGTTCGATCCGCTGCTCGGCCAGACGGCCGCGCAGTTCGACGGCACAAAGTTTACCTGGATCGGCAGCGGCAACAGCGAGGTCAGCGTTTGCGTCGCCTACGCGGGCGGCAGCGTCGCGAAGTTCGAGGACCTGTTCACCAAGGAAATGACCGTCGGCGGCACCGGGCCGAGCGCGGACACCGATCAGTTTCCAAAAATCATTAACGGCGTGCTCGGCACCCACATGAAGATCGTCAACGGCTATCCGGGCGGCAACGACGTCGTGCTTGCCATGGAGCGCGGCGAATTGCAGGGGCGATGCGGATGGTCGTGGTCGAGCGTGAAGTCGACGCACGGCAACTGGATCACCGAGAAGAAGCTCAACGTCCTGGTGCAACTGTCGCTGCACAAGCACCCGGAACTTCCGAACGTCCCCGTGGTCATCGATCTCGCGAAGAACGAAGAGGAACGACAGATCCTGACGTTGATCTTCGCGCGCCAGGCGCTGGGGCGGCCCTTCCTCGCCCCGCCCGGCATCCCGGCCGATCGCGCCGCGGCGCTGCGTCAGGCCTTCTGGGACACGATGGCGGACCCGGCCTTCCGTGCCGACGCGGAGAAGGCGCAGCTCGAGGTCAATCCGGTCTCGGGCGACGAGGTGCAGAAGCTCGTCGCCGAGATCTACAAGACGCCGCCCGAGGTCGCGAAGAAGGCCGCGCAAATGCTCGCGGTGAAGTGACGTGTGGCATTCAGACAGCCTTGGCCTGCGTCCTCGACTTGGACTTGGCGCATCTCTTGACGACATCTGCATCTTTGAAACGTCATCGTCCGGCTTGACCGGACGATCCAGTAACCACCGGCTGCGGAGTACTGGATTGCCCGGTCAAGCCGGGCAATGACCAACGATAGGTCGGTTCAAAGCGAACAAGCGCGTTAAGTCCCGGGAGCAGCAATGACCGCAACCACGTCGATTGAAACAGCCGCGTCGTCGGTGCCGTTCGATTTCGGGCCGCTGCTTGCGAGCGGCTTGCCGGCGCCCGCGGCGAAGTGGAACGGCTTTCCGAAATACAATTTCGTCGGCGGCCACAACGACGCGGAGCAGGTGCCGGTCGACGGGCTGGTCGCGGCGGCGAACGCGGTGCTCCGGCGCGAGGGCCGGACGCTCGCGAACTATGGCCTCGAAAGCGGCCCGCTGGGCTATCGGCGGCTGCGCGAATTCCTGGTCACGAAGCTCAAGCGCGACGCCGGCATTTCCTGCACGGCTGACGAGATTCTGCTGACCTCCGGCTCGCTGCAAGCGATCGAACTCGTCAATGGCATGCTCCTTAACCGCGGCGATACCGTGCTGGTCGAAGAGGTCACGTATTTCGGCTCGCTCAATCGGCTCAATCGGCTCGGCATCAATTCGATCGGCGTACCGCTCGACCGCGAAGGACTGCGCATGGATGCGCTCGCGGCAGCGCTCGATGATCTCAAGCGCCGCGGTATTCGCCCGAAATACATCTACACCATTCCGACGGTGCAGAATCCGACCGGCAGCATCCTCAGCGAGGAGCGCCGCCGCGAACTGCTGCGGCTCGCCGAGGCGCACAACGTGCCGATCTTCGAAGATGATTGCTACGCCGACCTGATCTGGGACGGCAAACGCCCGCCGGCGATCTACGCCATGGCGAAGAACCGCAGCGTCATCCATATCGGCTCGTTCTCGAAATCGATCGCGCCGGCGCTGCGGGTCGGTTTCATCGTGGCGGATTGGCAGGTGCTCGCGCGCATGCTGCCGCTCAAGACCGACGCCGGCTCCGGCGCGCTGGAACAGATGGTGCTCGCCGAATACTGCGCGCCTCATTTCGCGACCCATGTGCCGGAATTGGCGCGCGCGCTGCGGCGCAAGCTCGAGACGCTCATGGACGCGCTTGCCGAGCAATTTGGGACCGCGGCCGAGTTCGACGATCCGAAGGGCGGCATCTATTTGTGGGTCAAGCTTCCGGACATCGTCGACACCCAGAAGCTCGCGCAAGCGGCGCTTGCCCAAGGCGTCGCCATCAATCCGGGCTTCGAGTGGTCGCCGGACCGAAGCTTCGGCCGCAGTCGCATGCGCCTGTGCTTTGCCAATCCGTCACACGATGAGATCCGGCAAGGCGTCGCGGTCCTTGCCGAGGTGTGCCGGCGCGAGTTCGGCGTGCCGAGCCGCATCGCAAACGTGCAGGCGGCGCGGTCGTCGTAAGCGGTCGTCGCAAAAAGTCTCGCCGCGGGTGCGATCGCGCCGCGAGGCAAATCGCGATGTGTCGCCCGCCGGACTCCGCTATCACATCGCGGTGATGCCGCCGACATTCGTACAGCATTCATAGTTTGGCCCTAAATAAGGCGCGTACTGTTGGGGCTCTGCCAAGAGTTTGGGGGGACGATCCGAGGGCCGCGGTCATGCGGCCCGCGAATGCGTCCTCGTGCGGTTTATAGCGCCGCTCAACCAATCCTCCGGTCGCGCACAGTCAACTGCAGTTCGGATTGTCACATCAAGAAGATGGGAGCTTCGTGATGGCCCAGAATGAGTTTGAGTTCGTTAATCCAATGTCGGCGGCGCCGTTCGTTCATGCGGAGATCTTAGACTTCGCGAAGAAGCGGGTAGAGTCGTTGCTCGCGGCCCAAAAAGAGATGGTGCAGACGCTCGAAGGCATCCATCAGAACCTGTTCACGCACGTCAAAGCGGAAAACGCGCTGGCGGCCGAGTTCATCAGCAAGATCGGCTCGGTCCGGTCGGTTCCCGAAGCGACCTCTGCCTACCACGAGTGGGCGAGCCGCGAGATGGAACTGTTCGCGGAAGACGGCCGGCGCATGTTTGAAAACGGCGAGAAGCTTCTGCAGGCGAGCCGCAAGATGTTCGTGAACGGGGTGAGCGGCCAAGCAAGCTAGCTGACGTCCGGACGAATTTGGCTCCGCTGCTGCGCGTGACTTGGCGGTGACGGCCTGATTTGTGTCGTGTCACGTAAAGCCTGTTGTTCGAGCGTAGCGTCACACGTTGTGGGCGCGGCACGATCGGCTTCGACCGTGGTGCGCCGCGCCCATGCTTTTTGCCGGCCTGAATTCGCGAAGCATCGGCGGCGTCAGAATTGCGTGTGCAGACGTACCGACATCACCGAGACCGGACCGCGGTCGCGGTTGTAGCCCGGATTGAGAATGAACTGATAATCCGCCGTCGCCTTCCAGGAGGCGATCGGCAGGCTGTAATAGGTTTCGAGAATCTGCTCGGGGCCGGGGTGCGGCAATTGCCCGTCGCCGATGAGGATGCCGAGGCCCCCCGCATTGAGATAAGCGATGTGGGCGCTGGTGATTTCATTGACGACGCCCGCGATGCCAATGGTGTCGCCCTCGCGGCCCCACAGTTTGCCATTCAACGATGCGCCGAGCGAGGCGGTGCGGTCGACGTCGGTGAATTCGTAAGCCTCCACATTGCCATCGGCATAGCCGACGCGGCCGAACACGCCGATGTTCGGCACGATCTGCTGCTCGACGTTCAGGTTGACGCCAGGCCGGCTGGCATAGCGCCGCACGTCAGCGGTTGACGGCGTGGTCCCGGTCGCATCGGCGAGCAGCACCGCATCGTTATATCGCCCCATGCGGCCGCGGTTGACGAAGCCGATCACCGCGACCTTGCCGGGCTGTCCCCACAGCTCGTGCCGATGCTCGAGCTCGGTGACGATCTCGAACTGATCGAAGGTCGGGTCGAGCCGCTCGTTGTTCGGGACGATCGACAGGTCGAACAGGCCCGCGCGCAGCGCCCAGTGTCCCTGATACCACTCGGCCGTCGCTCCGTAGCTGTATCCCCACGAGTCGGCCGCATAATCGAAGGTACCGGCGTCGACCAGCGTCCAGTTCATGAAGTCGTTGCGTGGGTCGTGGGCGTAGCTGATGGTGTCGAAGATGTCCGAAGGGCTGAACTTGCCGACGGTGATGACCAGCCGGTTCGCGGTCTGCGAGCCGCCGAACTGATTGATATCGCCCGCGACCTTCTGGGTTTCCCCGCCAAGATCGATGGTCTGGCGCACGAACATGCGGGGAATCCGGAAATACGGATAGTCCGCGCCGACCTTGTAGGCTTCGCCGCTGGTGAAGCCGGCAATGCCCAGCGTGTTGCTGAGGCCGAAGCCCTGGTCGATTTCCGGATCGATCCACAGTTCCGCGCCCGACCATAGCTTGCGGCCGATGTAGAGTGTCGCGTCCCAGGTTTCGCGGCCGGCGTTGGAATCGAGGCTGTTTGCTCCTCGGTACGGAGCATGGAACGGCGCAGCGTATTGGTTGACGTAGGTCGTCTGGCCGTGGATCGCCCAACCGTCTGAATCGAAGGCGGAGAGGCCGAACGGCCAATTGTCCGACTTCGACCCGTTGTCGAAGAGCTTGTAATTCAGTCCCGCCCGCACTTCGTGGGTCGCGAGGTCAGACGTGATGTTCTGGCCGCCGAGCGGAAAGCTCGCGCTGGCGTTCCCGTATTGGGCATAGAGATACTCGGCCTTCACGCTCCAGCCGTGACCGACCGGCGCTTCGATGCCGGCGCCGACCGTCCAACCGAGCCGTTCCCGGAACACCGTCTCTTGCGTGCCGGGCACCTGCACGCCCAATGCACCGGGATTGACGGCGGTGCGGGTGAACTGCTCGCTCGTCCAGGCAAGGCCGCCGGTGACGTAATAGAGCCAGTGGTTCGCGTCCAAGCCGAGCCGGCCGCGAACGGTGCCGAACATTTCGACGGTGTCGCCATACGTGACGGCGCCGACAGCCGGCGTCCCGAAGCCGCCAATCGCGCCGAGGGTGGTTGGAAACGACACGTCGGCCTCGACTCCCACCACGAGCCGGGATGGAAACATATAGTTGTATCCGCCAGCCAAGCCGGCGAACTGGCTGCCGCTGCCGTTAAATCCGTTGAACGGCTGAAACAGGCTGAACGTGCTTGCAATGTCCGGCCCGCCGCCGGGCTGGGTCGCCGTCCAGGATGACCGGCCGCCCGCCACGCCGATATGGCTGCCAACGTAATATCCGGTCCAATTCCAATTCGCCGGGGTTGTGGCGGCCGCATCCGCGGCCAGCGCTCGCTCCGCGCCTAAGAATCCGAAGATTGCCGGCGCCAAAGCCGCAATCGGGACCCTCAGATAGTGGCGCGACAATTTCCCCATGGCGCAATTCTATGCTCGACACTGACAGCGCCGACAACCGAGGAGACCGGTGCAATCGACAGAAAGAAACAAACTCTTCAAGTGCATGCGCATATTTCCGTTTTATGACACCCGTTTGCATCGGCCGCTCTCAACCCCCTCCCGCGAGGCCGGGAATTGGGACCCCAAAGGTTTGCAGGATGAGAATGAGGTTGAGACCGAGCACGACCGCGCTTCCGATGATCGCCGCGGCATTGGTCAGGCGGCTATTGGCGAAGTCGCCCATGATGTCGGGGCGGCGGGTAAACATCAGGAGCGTGATCATCGGCAGCGGCAGCGCGATGCTGAGCACGACCTGACTGATGACGAGCGATCGCGTCGCGTCCGCGCCAAGCGCGACGACGACAAACGCCGGTATCATGGTGACGAGGCGACGGATGATGATCGGGATGCGGAAGCCGACGAAGCCCTGCATGATCATCTGGCCCGCCATGGTGCCGACGGCAGAGCTCGAAATCCCCGATGCGACGAGCGAGATGAGAAAGGCGCCGGCCGCCGCGCCGCCGAGCAGCGGCGTCAGCGTGTGGTAGGCGGTCTGGATCTCGGCGACGTCGCTGTGCCCGGCGTGGAAGGCGCTCGACGCCATGATGACCATCGCCATGTTGACGAGGCCCGCGACCGCAAGCGCGATGACCACCTCTTCATTGGAGAAGCGCAGCACCTGCGCGCGCTCCCTGTCGTCGAGTACGGGCGTGCGGCTCTGAGTGAGGCTCGAATGCAGGAAGAGGGCGTGCGGCATCACCGTCGCGCCGATGATGCCGACCGCAATCAACAGCGCCTCGGCATCGGCGATGTGCGGCACCACCGAATGATAGGCAACGGCGCTCCAGTCGACCGGAGCGATGAACATCTCGACGAGGTAGCAAAGCGCGATGATCCCGACGAGCGCGCCGATGACGAGTTCGATCGGGCGGAAGCCGTAAGCTTCGAACATCAGGATCGCGTAGGTGATGCAGGCCGTGACCGCCATGCCGGCAACGAGCGGCATGTGGAACAGCAAGGACAGGCCGATCGCTCCGCCGAGAAACTCGGCGAGGTCGGTCGCCATGGCGGCGGCCTCGCTCATCACCCACATCGCCCACACCACCGGCTTTGGGAAGCTATCCCGGCACATCTCGGCGAGGTTTCGCCCGGTGACGATGCCGAGTTTGGCGGAAAGCCCCTGAAACAGCATGGCGATCAGGTTCGCGACGATCACGATCCACAGCAGGGTGTAGCCATATTTGGCGCCGGCCTGGATGTTGGTCGCGAAGTTGCCGGGGTCCATGTAGGCGATCGAGGCGACCACCGCCGGTCCGACAAAGACGAGGCGCGCCAAAAAGCCGCTGCGCCGGCCGGCCAGGATTTCGCGCGCGGTCGCGACCGTGCGATCGGTCAACACGGGGCGGCGCCCGACGCGGCCCGCAACCGGAAGACCCAAGGCCGATGCCGCAAGCGTCCTCCCATTGTCGCCCGATTCGGCGACGGAGGCTGCGGCATTTAGGGTCGAATGTCGTTCCGGATGTAGCATAGGCTACAATATGCATTCGATGCATCTATTGTCAATGATGCCTACAAGTTACATCTGGTTCCACACTTTGACCTCGGCGCGCGAATATGCTTCCGCTCGCATACTGCGAAAGCCGGAGATGGCATGGCGGCCAGGGCTGCAACCGACAAACCGGAAAAGATCGACGGGCTTCCGGCCGAACTGACCCAGGCGCGCCGCTTCGGCAAGACGCGGTCAGCGCAGTCGACGGCATTGCTTGAGGATTACGTGGAGCTGATCGCCGATCTTCTGACCAGCGCCGGCGAAGCGCGCCCGACCGATATCGCCCGGCGGCTCGGCGTATCGCACGCGACCGCCATCAAGACGATTTCGCGCCTGAAGCGGGCCGGCATGGCGACCTCGCGCCCATACCGCGGCGTATTCCTGACCGAAGCCGGCACGGCGCTCGCGCAGCGGGTTCGGGCGCGTCATCGCCTCGTCGTCGACGTGCTGCGCGCCCTTGGCGTGCCGGCGGAAGCCGCCGAAGCCGATGCCGAGGGAATCGAGCATCACGTCTCGGAGACCACGCTCAAGGCCTTTGCCCGCTTCCTGCAGTCGCGCGAAGATTGATTTCTCCCCTCGCTGGTCGGGGGCGAGGAACGAACAGGCAATCGTCCATGCAGACGCTTGATGATCGTCTCGACTGGAGTTGGCGGGGCAGCACCGTCGGCCTTGGATTGAGCCGCGCGGGGTCGGGCCGCAAGGTCTTGCTGCTGCCGGCGTTGAGCTCGATTTCGACGCGCGGCGAGATGCGGCCGCTGCAGGAGCGCCTGGCCAACGATTTTGCGACTGTCGCGGTCGACTGGCCGGGCTTCGGCGATCGTCCGCGACCCGCGCTGGCGTGGCATCCCGCTGCCTATCGCGCATTTCTCGCCGATACCCTGGCGCGGGAACGTCCATTCGCCACGATCGCCGCCGGTCACGCAGCCGGCTACGTGCTGGCGGCTGCAGCCGATAACCCGGGCTCGACTGGAAGGCTTTGCCTGATCGCGCCGACGTGGCACGGTCCATTGCCCACGGTGTTCGGCGCGCGCCACAAGGCCTTTGGCCGCATCGCCCGCGCCGGCGACCTCCCGGTGATCGGCGCCACGCTCTATCGCCTCAATGTCAATCAATTCATGGTGCGCATGATGGCGCTTGGTCACGTCTATCGCGATCCAACCGCCCTGCCGCAAAGTCTTCTTGAGGAAAAGCTCGCAGTGACGCGGGCCATCGGGGCGCGCCATGCCTCGATTCGCTTCGTCACCGGCGAGCTCGATCCGATGCAGAGCCGTGACGAATTCCTCGCCGCGGCACGACGCGTGCACGATCCGATCGTTGTCGTTTACGGGGCCGAAACGCCGCCAAAGTCGAAGGCCGAAATGGAGGCGCTCGCATTGCTGCCCAACGTCCGCGCGACGGTGCTGCCCAACGGCAAGCTCGGCGTTCACGAGGAATTTGCCGACGAGACAGCCGCGGTCGTGATGTCGTTCCTGCGCGAAGGATGACTATTCCGGATTGATGCGCGCGACCTGCGCGGCCTCTTTCCAACGCTGCAGTTCGCGCGAAATGAATTGGCCAAACTCGGCTGGCGTGCCGCCCGCAGGCGTGATGCCCTGTTCCTCGAAACGCGCGACGATCGCGGGCTCGCGGATGATGCGGTTCACCTCCGTATTGAGGCGCTCGACGATCTTGTCCGGCGTACCCGCGGTGGTGAAGAGGCCGCTCCATGCGACCGCCTCGAAGCCCGGGAAGCCACTCTCGGCAACGGTCGGGAGGTCGGGGAAATGCGGATCGCGGGTGAGGCTTCCGGTCGCAAGCGCCCGCAAGGCCCCTGCCTTCACCTGCGCGACCGATGCAATCTCCGACATCAGCGTGAGCTGAACTTCTCCGGAGACCGTCCCGAGCACCGCCGGCGCGCCCCCGCGATAGGGCACGTGCTGGATGTCGATACCCGCAAGCCCGCTCCACAGCGCCACCAGGAGATGCCCCTGGCTGGTCGCGCCGGGCGTGCCGTAATTGAACTTTCCGGGGTTCTTTTTGGCCAACGCGATGAAATCGGCAAGCGTTGTTGCCGGTACCTTGGGATTGACAAGGAACAGCAACGGGCTTTTTCCGATCAGCACGACCGGCGCGATGTCGCGTTCGGTATCGTAGGGCAGCTTGGCGTTGACGACCGCGTTGACGGTGTGGGTCGTGAACGCCATCAGCAGCGTGTAGCCGTCGGGCGTGGCCTTCGCGACCTGATCGGTGCCGACGATGCCGCTCGCCGCCGGCTTGTTCTCGATAATCACCGGCTGGCCGAGCGCCTTTTCGAGATCGGGCTGGATCAGACGCGCGACAATATCGTTCGCGCCGCCCGCTGCGAACGGCACGATCATGCGGATGGGGCGAGTCGGATAGGTCTGGGCGGTCGCCGCGCTGCCTAATGCAGTCACAAGGACCAACGCTGCGAGTGCAGCAAGTGCGCGCCGCATCGTGGTTTCTGCGTAAGGCCCGCGATAGTCGCGGGCGTCCACGTCGCTTCGACGGTAAATCACCGCGGGCCGTGAACCAACCGAGGCCCAGCCATGACGACGCAACAGAGGGTCCATCTTCACAATCAGTGCTCCAGTTCTTGCACTCGTGATATCGACATGCCTCGAAAAATCAATCGCAGCCGACTAAAGTGCCGGCGCGAAGGAGCCGATCATGCTCGATGTGACCAAGCCGCAGACCTACAACGCCTACGACCGCCCGCACGCCGATCTTCGCGAGTTTCTCGACCGCATCGAGAAAGCGGGCGAACTGATGCGCATACCTGGCGCGCATTGGGACCTCGAGGTCGGGACGCTTGCCGAGATCATCTACCACACCAAACCCGAGCCGCCCGCGATCCTGTTCGAGGACGTGCCCGGATATCCGAAGGGCATGCGGCTTCTCTCCGGCGCCACCAATTCGTCGAAGCGTCTCGCGATCACGCTTGGGTTGCCGGTGCCCAATAATCCCCTCGACGTGGTGCGCTCCTATCGCGACCGCATGAAAACCCATGCGCCCATTCCGCCGCGTGTCGTCGCCAAGGGCGCGGTGACGGAAAACATCGACCGGGACGCCAGCATCGACCTCCTGAAGTTCCCGGCGCCGCGGCTGCATGAACTTGACGGGGGCCGCTACATCGGCACCGACGATCTCGTGATCATGCGCGACCCGGAGGAGAACTGGATCAATGCAGCGACCTATCGCTGCATGGTGCAGGACAAGAGCCGGGTGAGCCTGTGGATGTCGCCCGGCAAGCACGGGCGCCAGATCCGGGAGAAATATTTCCGTGCCGGCAAGCCCTGCCCGGTGCTGATCTCGTGCGGCCACGATCCGCTCCTGTTTCTTGCCGGCGGCAACGAGCTGAAGTTCGGCCTCTCCGAATATGACTACGCCGGCGGCCATCGCGGCGTCCCATATGACGTGGTTCCGAGCGAGGTCCACGGCCTGCCGATGCCGGCCCATGCCGAAGTCGTCATCGAGGGCGACATGGTGGCGGACGAGACCGCCCGCGAAGGCCCGTTCGGCGAGTTCACCGGCTATTACGCCTCAAGTCCGAGCGAGCAGCCGGTGGTGCGGGTGCGCCGCGTCTATTATCGCAACGACCCGATCCTCGGCATCGCGTCACCGATGCGGCCGCCGTCGGACTTCTCGTTCAGCAAATGCGTCATGAAGGCCGGCATGATCTGGGACGAAGTCGAACGCGCCGGGCTGTCCGGCGTGCGCGGCGTGTGGTGCCACGAATTCGGCGGCGCCCGCATGTTCAATGTCATCGCCATCAAGCAGGCCTATCCGGGTCACGCACGCCAAGCCGGCATGCTCGCTGCATCGAGCCAGTCTGGCTCCTATCTCGGCCGTTTCGTGGTGGTGGTCGACGAGGACGTCGATCCAACCGACATTTTCGACGTGATGTGGGCGGTGTGCACGCGCTGCGATCCGAAAGAGGACATCGAGTTCTTCAAGCGTGCGTGGTCGACGCCGCTCGACCCGCTGCTCGATGCCAAGAGCTCGACCAATTCCCGCGCCGTGATCGACGCCTGCCGCCCGTTCGAGCGCCTCAAGGATTTCCCGCCCGTCGCCCGTGCAAGCGCGGAACTCGTTGAGAAAGTGCGGGCGAAGTTCGCCGCGATCTTGGCGAAGCTCTAGGTGAGCGAGCGTACTGTAGCCCGGATGAAGCGAAGCGAAATCCGGGGCCAGCGCTGACAAGACGCGACCCCGGATTTCGCTTCGCTCAATCCGGGCTACGGTCTCGGCTTCACATCGTCACGACGAGGTACTCATCCTCGACGCTGACGGGGAAGGTCTCGGCGACATAGGGACCCTCGACCAACCGCGCGCCCGCCTCGACGTCCACCTCGAAGCGGCGCACCTGGACGCGGCGCGGGTCGCACCAGGATTTGCCGGTGCGGATGTCGTATTCCCAGGCGTGCCAGGGGCAGCGGATCACTTCGCCGATGCGCGAATAACAATATTCGCCGGGCTCCTTCGATGACACGAAGCCGGTGAGATGCCCCTTCGACAACGGGCCGCCCTGGTGCGGACATCGGTCGGACACCGCGAAAAACTCACCGCCCAGATTGAAGATCACGATCTTGCGGCCCTTGACCTCGACGAGCTTGCGTCCGCCAGGGGCGATCTCGCGCACGGGAGCGACGACGTATTTTTCCATTGTCTTCGGTCCTGACTTGGCGGCTATTTGTCTTTCTCGCCGTAGCTCGCGCGCGAAATGTCGGGCACGGGAATGCCGTCATCGATCGCCTTGCAGCGGATGTCTTCGGCCTTCGCCTTTTTCTCGGCCAGCGCCAGCACCGCCGCAATCGAATCCCGCGGGATGAAGCAGACGCCGGTGTCATCGGCGACGACAAGGTCGCCAGGCTCGACGCGGACATCGCCGATCTGCACCGAGCCGTTGATCTCGATCGTCTCCAGCCGCCACTTGCCGGTCACCGGGCTGATCTCGCTCGACCACAACGGATAGCCGACCGCCCGCGAATGGGCGATGTCGCGAATGCCGCCCATGACGATGGCGCCGGCTTCGCCCTGGCGCTTGCCGGTCTGGGCGGAAATGCCGCCCATGTTGGAGATGCCGGCGACGCCCTGGATCACGAGCACGTCGCCCGGCGATGCAAGATTGTGGGCCTCGAATTCCGCCATGCGATTGACGCCGGCGCGCGCGCCGCCGAGGGGATCGATACGCTGCAACACATTGCGCAATGTCAGCGCCGGCCCGACCATCGTCGTGCCGGCGATGGTCGGCCGCAGCACCGATGCGCCGATGACGCCGGGCGGCAGGCCGAGTTCATCCATCGCGTCGGAGATGACGCCGGTCGGGTCGCCGATCGCCTTGAACCGCTCGACGGCGTCCGCCGGCGGGCGAGGCACGGTCACCAGGCGGATCCGTTCTGCCGCAATGCGGCCGGTCAATCGCTTGTCATTTTGGGCAGTCACGGGCGTCCTCGCTCAATCTCAATCGAGCCGGATATTGGCGGCGCGAATGATGCGCGACAAGCGCGCGGTCTCCTCGTTGAGGAACTGTTTGAAATCGGCGGGACCCAGCGCCGCGATCTCCGCGCCCTCGTCACTCAATCTCGCGCGAATTGCAGGATCGTGCAGCAGGTCCTGCATGGTGCCGCCGAGCCGGGCAATGATGGCATCCGGCGTCTTCGACGGCGCGAGCAGTCCGAACCAGGTGCCGGTTCGATAGTCGACGCCGCTTTGCTGAAACGTCGGCACCTCGGGCAACAGCGCGACGCGCCGCTCGGAGGCAATGGCGATTGCCCTGAGGCTGCCGCCGCGGATCATCCCAAGCACGGGCACCACGCTCGAAAACAGCACCTGCACCGAGTTGCCGATGACGCCCAGCGCCGCGGGCGCGCCGCCGCCATAGGGCACGTGCACCATCCGGACGTCGGTCAGAGCCATGAACATCTCCGCCGCAAGATGCGGGCTCGATCCGACGCCATAGGACGCATAATTCAAGTCGCCGGGATGCAATTTCGCATAGGCAATAAAGTCCGCAAGATTGCCGGCCGGCACTGTCGGGTTGACGACCAGCACCGTCGGCACATTGGCAATGAGCGCGATCGGCGCGAGATCGTTTGCGGGATCGAACGGCAGTTTGCGGTAGAGCGTCGGGTTGGCGGCAAGTCCGATGCTCGCCATCAGCAGCGTGTAGCCATCCGCCTTGGCGCGCACCGCGGCGAGCGTCCCCACGTTGGTATTGGCGCCTGGCCGATTGACCGCGATGAAAGACCCACCCAGCCGCTGCGCAAGTCCGTCGCAGATGATCCGCGCAACGAGGTCGGTGCCGCCGCCGGCGGCGAACGGCACAATGATCTCGACCGGACGCGCGGGATAGGCATCTTCGGCCAGCGTGACGCCTGGAAGAGTTGAAGCAACAAGTAGGGTGGGCAAAGCGAAGCGTGCCCACCGTTGGCGCGCACCGCGTGGGCACGCGCGGACAAGTCCGCGCTTTGCCCACCCTACGCAACGCGCGAAGGCTGCCTGCAACTCGCCTCTCCAACGCCCGCCTTGTCGCGCATCATGTGCCCCTGTACCCTCCCACGCCCTTCCAACACGGAACCGCATCCATGATCGACTTCTACATGCTGACGAGCCCGAACGTGCAGAAAATCTTCATCATGCTCGAAGAGCTCGCCGTGCCCTATCGCCCCATCAAAGTCGACGTGTGGAAAGGCGAGCAGTTCAAGCCGGAATTTCTGGCAATCAATCCCAACGCCAAGATTCCCGCGATCGTCGATCACGAGGGGCCGGGCGGCAAGCCGTATATCGTCTTCGAGTCGGGCGCGATCCTGATGTATCTCGCCGATAAATTTGGCCGCTTCCTGCCGACCGACATGGCAAAGCGCTACGATGTCATCCAGTGGCTGATGGTCCAGCTCACCGGCGTCGGACCGACCTTCGGACAAGTGGTGCACTTCAGTCTCTTTGCGCCGTCCGGCAACGATTATTCCAAGGGCCGTTACAAAAGCGAAATGCTCCGCCTCTACGAGCTCCTCGAAAAGCGCCTCGGCAACTGCGCCTATCTCGGCGGTGACGAGTACTCGATCGCCGACATCGCGACGTTCCCGTGGACGCGCAACCATGACAACTTCGGCGTCAAGTGGAGCGATCATCCCAACCTCGCCCGGTGGTTCGACGCCATCTCGGCGCGGCCGGCCGTCAAGAAGGCGATCGACATCGTCGGCGCGGTTCAATCGCACCGCGAAAAGGCGTCGGACGACGACAAGGACCGCTTCTTCGGGCGCGGCCGCTACGCCCGGGCCTGACGGAGACGCGCGGGCTGAAGGGACAAGGTGGAGAGCGCGATGAATCTTCCGACCCATGGCCGCTTCGCGTTCAGCGCCTTGCCCAATCGGCCGACCTATTCCTGGCCCGGCGGCAAGCGGCTCGCCATGTATGTTGCGGTCAATGTCGAGACCTTCGGCTTCGGCATGGAGATCGGCACCGTGCTCGGCAATGCCCTGCCGATGCCCGATCACCGCAACTGGTCGTGGCGCGAATACGGCAACCGCGTCGGGATCTGGCGGCTCCTCGATCTGTTCGATGAGCTGGAGCTGCCCGCGGCGCATCTCGTCAATTCGTATCTCTACGACACCCATCCCGAGGTGTGCGCGGCGATCCGCAAGCGCGGCGACGAATTCGTCGGCCACGGCCGCACCAATTCCGAGCGACCCGGCGCGCGGCCCGAGGAAGACGAGCGCGCGCTCATTGCTGAGGCGACGGCGGCTATCGCGCGGCACGAGGGCAAGCCGCCCGGCGGCTGGATGACGCCGCTGATGTCGCCGAGCAAGGTCTCGCTCGATCTCTTGAAGGAGGCCGGGTACCGTTATTGCCTCGACTGGCCGATCGACGATCAGCCGTGCTGGCTGCAAACGCGATCGGGACCGCTCCTCAACATCCCCTATCCGATCGAGCTCAATGATTACGTCGTCATTTGCCAGCTCAATCAAGACGTCGTGCAATATGTCGATACGGTCGTCCGCCAGTTCGAGGAGATGATCGAGCAGTGCGAGAAGCAGCCGCTCGTATTCTCGATCTCACTCCACACCATGATCTCAGGCCAGCCGCACCGCCTTCACGCATTGCGCCACGGCCTGCGCCGCATCCTGGCGCATCCGAAGTTCGATCGCGTGTGGCTGACACGGCCGGGCGATATCGCGAACTATTGCGAGAGCTTGCCGCAGGGGACCATCCCCGGCTGATCCGCGGCCGAAGGCGGGCGTTTCGCGGATAGCCTGCTCTGCGCGGCTTCAACGCCGTGCCAACAGGATATTGGCCATATAGCCGGCCTGCACGGCGAACATATCTTCGCCGGTCACGATGGTGCAGCCGCGCTGCCGCGCCGCTTCGAGGAGCGGTGTCACGACCGGCTTGGTGATGAGGTCACCCACAAGGGCATTCGCGGCAAGACTCGCGACATCGACCGGCAGCGGATCGGTGGATTTCATCCCGACAGGGGTCGCATTGATGATGATCTGGCAGCCCGCAGGGTCGGCGGTTTCGGCGGACGTCACGGCCACGCCGCGCGGCGCAAGCCGCCTCACCAGATCATCACGGCGGTTGGCATCGACGTCAGCGACCACGAGACTGGCCGCCCCGGCTTCGATCAAGGCGAGGGCGACCGCCGAGCCCGCCCCGCCGGCGCCGACAACGAGGGCGCGCTTTCCGCGCGGCTCGCAGCCGGCGCGCTGGAGCGCGGCGACCATGGCGGTGCCGTCCGTCATATCGCCCGTCCAACGGCCGTTCCTGTCGGGGCGCAGGAGATTGACGGCGCCGAGAATGCGCGCTCGCTCGGTGGTCTCGTCGCAATGGGCGAGCGCCGCGAATTTGTGCGGCATCGTGATGACGATGCCGTCGATGTTGCGCACCTTTTTCGCCGCTGCCATGACTGCATCGAAGTCCACGGGCGTGACATGCAGGGGCACGCAGATCGCGTTGACCTTGCGTGCCTGAAATTCGCGCGTCAGGCCGGCCGGCGACTTCGTCTGCTCGACCGGATCGCCGATGATCAGGTGCAGTCGCGTCGCGCCGTCGAGGAATTCCAGCATGATATCCCGTTCGGTGATAAGGATCGCGGGAAACGCTCCGAGCGGCGAGACGAGAGGATCCGATGCCCGGCTACCCGTTGATCGACATCTATTGCCACATCTACCCGGAGAAGTTCTTCGAGGAAATGACCAAGGTCTCGCCGCAGACCCTGAACCTGGGCAAGCGGCTGCGCACCATTACCAAGCTGTTCGATCTCGACGAGCGGTTTCGGGAGATGGATGCGTTCGGCGATTACCGACAGATCATCTCGCTCCCCAACCCGCCTATCGAGGATATCGCCGATGGCGCGACCGGCCTCGCGCTCGCCCGCGTCGGCAACGACGCCATGGCGGAACTGTGCGCGCGCCATCCTGACCGCTTCGCCGGTTTCGTCGCTGCGGTGTCGCTGACGGACGTCGAAGGTTCGGTAGCGGAGGCATCGCGCGCCGTGACGCAGCTTAAGGCCTGCGGCATCCAGGTCTTCACGCCGCTCGCCGGCCGCCCGCTCGATGAGCCGGCCTTCGCACCGATATTCGCGGCGATGGCCAAATTCGATTTGCCGATCTGGCTCCATCCGGCGCGCACCGCGACCATGACGGACTATGCGGCCGAGGCGAAGTCGCGCTACGAAATGTGGTGGTGCTTCGGCTGGCCCTATGACACCTCGGTCGCCATGAGCCGGCTTGTTTTCGCTGGCCTGTTCGACCGGCATCCCGGCATCAAGATCATCACCCACCATTGCGGCGGCATGATTCCGTATTTCGACGGCCGCGTCGGTCCGGGCCTCGACGTGCTCGGCGCCCGCACCAGCGGCGAGGACTATTCCAAGGTGCTGCCCTCGCTCAAACGGCCGCACCTTGAGTATTTCAAGGAATTCTATGGCGACACCGCCATGTTCGGCGGCAAATACGGCATCCCCTGCGGTCTCGATTTCTTCGGCGCCGATCATATCGTGTTTGCGACCGACACCCCGCTCGGCCCGATCGCACCGACCATCGAGGTCATCGATCGGCTCGATATCGACGACGATGCACGGCGGAAGATCTATTGCGGCAATGCGGAGCGCCTGCTGAAGCGGAAGCTCGCGTGAGCAAATAGCCTGAGTGGTCATTCCGGGGACCGAGCGCAGCGAGGCAGCCCGGAATCCATAACCGCTGCTGAGGAGTATGGATTCCGGGCTCACCTTCGCTTCGCGACGGCGCCCCGGAACGACAGGCTCTGGCCGTCGGTCACAGCGCCGCGAAATCGATCGGCTTGGTGCGATCGAGCATCCGACGTACCGGCGGCAGCGGGTATTTGAGTCCGGTCGCACAGTTGAAGAGGACCACGCGCTCGTGGCGGCCGATGCGGCCGTCGGCGAGGCTCTGCTTGTAGGCCGCGTAGGTCGCCGCACCCTCGGGACACAGCAGCAATCCCTCGCCGCGCGCGACTTCGTCGATGGCCGCGGTGATCGCCGCGTCGGTCACGGCGATGGCGAAGCCAGCACTCTCGCGCACCGCGCGCAAAATCAGGAAATCGCCGATCGCCTGGGGAACGCGGATCCCGCTCGCGATGGTGTGCGCATTCTCAAACCGCGTGGCGTGCTCGGCGCCCGCCTCGTAGGCGCGCACCATCGGGGCGCAGCCTGCGGCCTGCACGGCGATCATGCGCGGACGCTTTGCGCCGATGAAGCCGATGGCGGCAAGTTCGGCAAAAGCCTTCCACATGCCGATGAGGCCGGTGCCGCCGCCGGTCGGATAAAAGATCGCGTCCGGCATCTCCCAGCCCAGTTGCTCGGCAAGTTCAAGGCCCATGGTTTTCTTGCCCTCGATGCGATACGGCTCGCGCAACGTCGAGACGTCGAACCAGCCGGCCGCCGCTTTTCCGTCGGCGACGATCTTGCCGCAATCGTCGATCAGGCCGTTGACGCGGAAGACCGTTGCCCCCTGCAGCTCGATCTCGCTGACATTCACTTCCGGCGTGTCGTCGGGACAAAAGATGGTGCTCTTGATCCCGGCACGGGTGGCATAGGCGGCGAGCGCCGCGCCGGCATTGCCGTTGGTGGGCATCGCCAAGTGCCGGATGCCGAAGGACTTCGCCATCGAGACCGCCAACGCAAGGCCGCGCGCCTTGAACGAGCCGGTCGGCAGCCGGCCCTCATCCTTGACGAGGAGCTCACCGCCACCGAGCTGCTTGGCGAGCTTTTCGAGCCGCACGATCGGCGTCATCACCTCGCCGAGACTGACGATGTCGGCGGCGCGGCGCACCGGCAGCAGCTCGCGGTAGCGCCACAGGTCGCCCGGGCGGCGCGCCAGCGCATCGTTGGTCAGCGCCATACGCACGGCATCGAGGTCGTAGCGCACGAGCAGCGGCTTCCCCGCGCGCGAGAGGTTGTGCGCGATGTCGGCGGCGTGACGCTCCCCGGTCAATGCGCATTCGAGATGGGAAACGAAGGTCGGCCGCTCGACTGTCAGGTTCTCGTCACAGCTCAAATGGCACTCTCCACGAATTGCGCTAGACTTCGGCGTGGTCCCTACAAGGAGCCCTGTCATGAAGAAGAAAGCAACAATCGTGCTGGCCGTGATCGGCGCGGCCCTCATGTTCTCCGCCGCCGCCAGCGCGCAGAATGCGGTCGGCTTCTCCAAGAAGAACTATAATTACTCCGAATGGGCGAAAGGCCGCTTTTCGGAGGCGGTTACCGTGACGTTCGCGGGACCAGCCAGGATGATCTTCCTCGCCGGCGTAGGTGCGGAAGACGAGAACGGCAAGCCGGGTGACATCAAGTACAAAGATGATTTCACCGCCCAGTGCAAATACGCCTACGACAAGATCAAGCGGGCGCTGGAGAAGAACGGCGCGGGGCTCAACGATGTCGTGAAGATCGTGAGCTACGTGACCGACATGCGCTATCAAGCGGAATACGGCAAATGCCGTTCCGAGGTCTTCGGCACCGTCCCGCCGCCGGCGCACACGCTCCTCAATATCGTGCAACTGGCATGGCCAGGGATGCTGCTCGAGGTCGATGCGACCGCGATGGTCGCGGGGAAGTGAGCTTCGGCGATCACCTCCCCCTGGAGGGGGAGGTCGTCCGCGCGCAAGCGCGGGCGGGAGGGGGTGGCAGCGCTTCAACAACCTTAGCGCAGAGTACATTGAAACGCTGTCACCCCACCCCGCTCGCCTCGCGAGCGACCCTCCCTCTCCAGGGGAGGGTGTAAAATCTCAATGGCCCGTGGCGAGTGCGGCGAGCTTGCCGGGATTGTCCGGCAAGGCATTGCCGCGCCAGACGATGTGCAGGTCGGGGCGGACCAGGATGAGGTCGTGGCCGTAAACGTCCCGGGCGCGCTCGTCGACGAGGTCGAGCTCGCGATAAGGCGCACCGTGTGCCGCGAAGGCCCGACCGAGGGCGGCCGCATCCCCTCTGCCTGCGAAGCGCAGCAAGGTGTAGCCGTGTCCGTAGCCGACGCGGTCCTGCACGGCGGTCCCGTCCTTGAGCCAAACATGGGGGAGCCGCGTTCCCGGCCACGTGCTCGGCACATATTCCATGAATTCGTGGGGCGGCCCTTCGCCGGGCTCCTCTGCGATCAAGGGTGAGCCGACGTAACGGTAGCCGAGTTCGGCGCCGGTCATCTCGTTGGTCTTGCGCTGCTCGACTTCGGCGACGGCAGCGAGCGCGGCGCGCGCGGCCGCGCCCTCGGGCGTCGCATCGCGGATTTCCGGCCGCCACATCGAGCGCCATTTGCGGCGGCCGGTGGAGGCGAAGCGCGAGGCGGCCACATTGCGGTCGCCGATCTGGCGGCGCTCGATCTCGTAGGACTTCAGCAGATTCGGGCCGCCCCAGCCGGCGAGCGTCGCGGCCAGCTTCCACGATAGGTCGATGGCGTCGCCGCAGCCGGTGTTCATGCCCAACCCGCCGGTCGGAATGACGAGATGCACGGCGTCGCCTGCGAGGAACACCCGCGAGCCGCTGCCGTAGCGGTCGGCGAGGAGCAGATTCTGCCGCCACGGCGCGCAGTAAATCATCTCGAACGGCAGCGGCATCACGATGGTCTTCCTGAATTGCTCGACCATCGCAGCGTCGCTGTCGACCACTGCATGCAGGGTGAAGTGCTTGGTCGAATCCTGCAGGATCAGGAACGTGTGCTGACCGTCGGCCACGTGATAGTGACGGCCCTTGCCGATCGGGATGCGCTCGTAGAGGTCATCGCAACGGTAGAGCCCTTGGCGCAGCTCCAGCAAGTTGCCGTCGCCGGTGAGCCCAATGCCGAGCTGCTTGCGCACGGGGCTTGCGCCGCCATCGCAGCCGGCGAGATAGCGCGCGCTGATGGTCGAGGTCGTGCCGCCGGCGCGCACGCGCGCCGTCACTTGGTCCGGCGCTTCCACAAAGTCGAGAAGTTCGGTGCCGTAACGAACCGTGACGCTCGGGAGCGTCTCGGCGACAGATTTGAGGAACGGCTCCAGCGTGTATTGCGAAATGAGCTGATAGGGCTCGAGCGGCATCTTGTCGTCGGGCGAAGCCGCGATCAGCCGCTTGGCTTCGGCGACCGACGGGTAAGGATGATGCATCAGCGGCGGCTCGACGATCGACGTGACGACAAAGACGTCCATCGGGCAGTGCGAAGGCAATCCCACCGCGCGAATGCGGTCGGCGAGGCCCATGCGGCGATAGATCTCCATCGTGCGGGCGTTGCACCGCTCCATCTTCGGCAGGAACTGCGGCGCCTCCTTTTGCTCGATGAGCGTGCAGCGCACCCCGCGCATGCCGAGATCGACGGCGAGCGTCAGTCCCGTCGGGCCCCCGCCGACAATGAGAACATCGGTATCAACCATGGAGAACCTCTGAAGCAGTCATCACCCTGCGAGCCGCGCCTACGCGGCTCTCAAGGAGCAAAACGACGTCAATCCTCATAACGTTTAGGCCGATGAACTTGCCGATGTCATCCGGATAAACCCGTAGACCTCGCCCCCGAAATCAGCAGGCCTCATCCCGAAACCAGCGGTGCACAGCACCACACGATCGACGCGACATAGCTTACGGGAGTGCCGCGAGCGCCGGCAGCACGTCCTTCACGAACAGGTCGAGCGAGGCCAGTGATTCGTCTCGCGTCATGTCGCCGAAGGCGAATCGGCACAAGCAGTAGTTGGCACCGGTCGCCTTGATCTCTGCGATCAGCCGATCGCGGACGACCTCCGGCCGCGCTGCGATGCCGAAGCCCTGCGCCTGGGCCTCCTCGAAGCTCGACGGATAGGCAGCGTTCGCGGGCCGTGTGCCGTGCAGATCGAACAGGCTGAAGAAGTTCTGATGCCAGAGCGCATAGGCACGCCGCGCGATGGCGAGCGCCTCGCTGTCCGTGTCGGCGACCACCACAAAGCGGTTGATCGCCAGAAGCGGCATTTCGGCATCGCCATAAGAGGCCCGCCACACCCCACGATAGCCGTCGATGACGCGCGTTGCGCCTTCCGCTGCGAGATTAATCACGACATTGATCTTGTTCTTCGCCGCCCAGTCGACGCCGTTGGCATTCCAGGCGCCGTACCACAGCGGCGGATGCGGGCGCTGCACCGGCTTCATCTCGACGGGAATCGATTTGAAGCGGAAGAACTTGCCTTCGTGATCGAGCACGTCGCTCGCGAGCATCTTGATCACGACGGCGGAAATCTCGAAGTAGCGCGCCTGCGCCTCCGCCGGGTCGACACCGTAGTAGGCGATCTCGTGGGGCGAGGCGCCGCGACCGATGCCGAACTCGAGCCGCCCGCCGCTCATCTGGTCGAGCATGCAGATTTCCTCGGCAAGCCGCAGCGGATGATAGAGCGGAAGCTGGTACACCAATGGGCCGAACCGCAAGCGCTGCGTGCGCTGGGCGACCGCGGCGAGAAACAGGTTCGGCGATGGCGCCATGCCGAGCGGCGTCGCGTGGTGCTCGGCGACGTGATAGGCATGAAACCCCGCCCGGTCATAGGCCTCGATCAACGCAAGACGGTTGGCGTAGTGCTCGGACAGCGGCACGCGGCCGCGGTCGAGATGATCGAAGACACCTAATTTCACGGGATTGGTCCGGTACTCGAGAGGAAGGATGACATGGTGAAGGCGATGCGGCGTGTGGTGACAGGTCATGACCGCGAAGGCAAGGCGGTCGTGCTCTCCGACGGTCCGGCGCCGAACGTACGCCAGCGGTCATCCGGGATCGTGTCGACGCTCGCCTGGGTGACCGACGAGGCGCCGGCCGACATCGCCGGTACCGCCGACCGAGCCGACCGCGAGATTGCGGTGGCGCCGCCGTCGTCGGGCTCGATTCTGCGGATCGTGGATTTCCCGCCGATCGCCGCCGGACCGGCTATCGATCACGCCAACGTCGCCCGCGAAATGGGCCTCGACGAGAAGCACGGCGGTGCGCCGCCGCGCCATGCCTTCACTCATCGTACGCGCAGTATCGATTACGCCATCGTGCTCGAAGGGGAGATCGACATGCTGCTCGACGACAGCGAGGTGCACCTCGCGGCCGGAGATATCGTCGTGCAGCAAGGCACCAACCATGCCTGGGTCAACAACGGGTCTAAAACTTGCCGCATCGCCTTCGTGCTGATCGATGCCAAGGAGCCGCCGGCCTGGACGCAGTCCCGCTGACGAGAAGACTTGCCTCGAAATCGTTGGAGAATGAACAGGACCATGAAGATCGCGATTCCCGACGACTACCAGGACATGGTGCACAAGCTCGCATGCTATGCCCTCATCAACCACCACGATGTGGTGCGCTATCGCGAGCCGGCCGCGAATTTCGAGGAACTGGTGCACCGCCTCGCCGATGCCGACGTGGTGGTCGCGATCCGCGAGCGCGTGGAATTTTCCCGCGCCTTGCTCACGCGATTGCCCAAGCTCAAACTCCTCGCGCTCCTCGGGCGCGGCGCCGCCTCCATCGATTTTGCGGCCTGCACCGAACTGGGCATTCCGGTGGCGACGGGAACAAGCAATTCGCCGGTGGCGCCGGCGGAACTCACGATCGCGCTCATCGTGGCGTCGCGGCGCAACATCGCGCTCGAGGCTGAGCGCATGAAGCGCGGCGACTGGCCATGCACGCTGTCGCACCGACTGCGGGGCTCGACGCTCGGGATTTTCGGCCTGGGCATCATCGGCTCCATCGTCGCCGCGGCCGGACGCGGCCTCGGCATGGAGGTGCTGGTGTGGGGCCAGGACAATTCGCGGGCGCGGGCGCGGGAGGCCGGCTATCAGGTCGCTACCGACAAGGCCGACTTTTTTTCGCGTGCCGACGTGCTGTCGCTTCATATGCGGCTGCGACCCGAGACGCGGGGCATTGTCGGACCCGAGGACCTCGCCCGCATGAAGCCGACCGCGCTCATCGTCAACACCGCGCGGGCCGAATTGATCGCGCCCGGCGCGCTCGTCGACGCACTTAAAAAAGGCCGGCCCGGATATGCCGCGGTCGACGTTTACGAGAAAGAGCCGATCACCGGCGGCAATCATCCCCTGCTGAAGATGCCGAACGCGCTGTGCGTGCCGCATCTCGGCTGGGCGGAATGGGATAATTTCGAACTCTATTTTCGCGAGGCGTTCGAGCAGATCGTGGCGTTCGAAAGAGGCGAGCCGCTGCATCTCGCGAACCCGGACTTCAAGCCGCGACGGTGATTGCAATGGATCGATCGACTATAGCGGCTTATGACGGCGACTCCGCCGCCTACGCGGAAGATTGGCACAGCCAGCCGCCGCCTGAGGACCTTCATCAATTGATTCGAAAATTCTTCCGGCCGGGAATTACGGCCGACATCGGCTGCGGCAGCGGCCGCGAGGTCGCCTGGCTCGAAGCCAATGGATTTCCTGCGGTCGGCTACGATGCCTCGGCCGGATTGCTCGCCGAAGCTCGCGCACGCTATCCCGGGCTCAGGTTCGAGGCCGCGGCCTTGCCCGAGTTGGCGGGGATTGCAGCCGACACGTTCGACAACGTGTTGTGCGAGACCGTGATCATGCATCTTGCTACCGGCGCGATCGCGCCGTCGGTCCGCCGGCTCGCGGCCATTCTCAAGTCCGGCGGCATCCTTTACCTGAGCTGGCGCGTGACCGCGACCGCCGACGAGCGTGATCGTCACGGCCGGCTCTACGCCGCTTTCGACAAGACGCTGGTCGTCGAGCAACTGGCGGGTGCGACGATCTTGCTCGATGAGGCGGCGA
This sequence comes from uncultured Alphaproteobacteria bacterium, assembly GCA_963807015.1. Classification (GTDB taxonomy): domain Bacteria; phylum Pseudomonadota; class Alphaproteobacteria; order Rhizobiales; family Xanthobacteraceae; genus JAJPKK01. The sequence continues at coordinate 158,295 of CAWEAS010000004.1, forward strand.
TCAGCGCATCATCCGGCAAGCACATCCATCGTATTGTGGCGAGGAAGAACTAGGCGGAGCGCGGGCGTCCCGCCCGCATTTGCGCGCGAGATGCGCGCGGTCCGATACTGTAGCGATGAACCTGCTCTCGATCCAATCGCATGTCGCTTATGGCCATGTCGGCAATTCCGCCGCCGTGTTCGCCCTTCAGCGGCTTGGTTGCGAAGTCTGGCCGGTTCACACCGTGCAGTTCTCGAACCACACCGGCTACGGTTCCTGGACGGGCGAGGTGTTTGCAGCCGACCATATCTCGAGCGTGGTGGATGGCATTGCGGCGCGCGGCGCGCTTGCATCCTGCGACGGCGTGCTGTCCGGCTATCTCGGGTCGGTCGCAACGGGCGAGGCGATCCTTGCCGGCGTCGACAAGGTGAAGGCCGCCAACGCCATGGCCTCATATTGCTGCGATCCTGTCATCGGCAATCGGGCACGGGGCGTGTTCGTGCGGCCCGGCATTGCCGAATTCTTGCGCGATCGCTCGGTCCCGGTCGCAGAGGTGGTGACGCCCAACCATTTCGAGCTGGAACAGCTCGCCGGACGTCTTGCGCCTGGCCGCGCCGAGTTGCTCTCGGCAATCGATGACATCCACGCCCTCGGCCCGCGCGCCATCCTCGTGACCTCGGTGCGCACCAACGAGACCCCCGCAGGCATGCTCGATGTCGTGGCATCCGATCCGAACGGGCAGCATCTCGTGCGCACCGAACGCCTCACGACGCCCGCAAACGGAGCCGGCGACCTCATCGCCGCCCTGTTTTTCTTTCATTATCTGCAAACCGGAGATGCGGTGGCGGCGTTGGCAAGCGCGGTCTCGGCCGTCGTCGCGGTGCTGCGCCGGACCGCAGCCGCCGGTTCCGCTGAAATGCTGCTCATCGCGGCGCAGGACCAACTCGTCGCGCCGTCGGAATTGCTCGTGCCGCAGCCGCTCGATCTTTGACAAATCGGCCGCGCTCCGCCACATCGGGCCGCCATGGCCCAACCGTCCGTTATTCCCGTCCAGCATCTCGATCTCCGCGTCGCGCCGTTCGATTGGCCTTTTGCGCGCGAGCGGCGCGCTGAAATCGAAGCCAATTTCGCCCGACGCCAACGCTTGGCGCCGAAACTCTGGAATGGTCGCGTGCTCCTGATGCGAAACGTCGCATTTGCCGGTGACACGCTGCGCGGCGATTGCTTCGAGACCGACTATGCCGATTTCCTCGCCTGGCGCGATTGGGACTTTGCGGACCGTTCGATCGCCAACTGCTTTTCCTTGGGCGCGCTCAAAGCCAGCGACGGCGCTTATCTGCTCGGCGTCATGGCTGCCCACACCGCCGCAGCGGGGAAGATCTATTTCCCGGGCGGCACGCCGGACCTTTCCGACGTGCGCGACGGCCGGCTTGATTTGGAAAAGAGCGTCGCGCGCGAGGTTGTAGAAGAGACCGGGCTCGAGGACGCAAAGCTTTCGCCCGGATGGCACGCGGTTGTTGACCGGCAGTACGTCGCGCTCATCAAGACCATCGAGCGTGCGGAGACCGCTGACGCATTGCGCGAGAAAATCTTCCGCTACCTCGCAGCCGAGGACGAGCCTGAACTCGCGGATATCCGCATCGTCCGCTCGCCGCGCGATTTCGATCCGATGATGCCGCCCTTCATGACGATCTACCTCGCAGACGCTTTCAACCGGCGCTAGCTTTGCGCCAAGCCCAGGTGCGGTATGTTGCTCGCCGCGCTTTGCTGGACGCGCATCGTTGGAGGGTCTCATGAAGATGATTATGTTTGCCGCGACGGCGGCTCTTTCGCTCCTGGTAACTGTCGCGGGCGCGCAAGCCCAGGCGCAGAGCGGCGGCGGCTTTGAAAAGAAAAACTACAACTATGCCGAATGGGCAAAGGGACGCTTCTCCGAAGTCGTCACGGTCAAGGGCGCCGGCAAGACTATTTATCTCGGCGGTGTCGGCTCCGAGGACGAAGACAGCAGCCAGGGCGGCGTCATCCGTCACCTCGGCGATGTGGGAGCGCAGTGCCGTTACGCCTGGGACAAGATCAAGCGGCTGTTGGCAAAGCACGGCGCGACCTTCGAAAACGTCGACAAGGTCGTGACCTACGTGACCGACATTCGCTACTTCGCCGACGTTGGCAAATGCCGCGCCGAAGCTTTTGCCGGCGCGTCGCAGCCGGCGGGCACGTTCCTTGTCATCACTGCGCTCGCCTGGCCGGGCATGCTGATCGAAATCGACGTGACGGCAAACACGGCGAACTGATCCTCATCCGCGTTCGCGGAGCAGGCGCCGGATGACTTTGCCGGTGGTGGTCATCGGCATCTGGCCGATGAAGGCGACTTCGCGCGGATATTCGTGAGCCGAAAGCCGCGCCTTGACGAAATTCTGGATGTCGGCGGCGAGCGCGTCTGACGGCGCAACGCCCTCTTTGGGCACGATGAACGCCTTGACGATCTCGGTCCGCAGCGCGTCGGGCTTGCCGACCACCGCGGCAAGCGCGACCGCCGGATGGCGGATCAAGCAGTCCTCGATCTCGCCGGGACCGATGCGATAGCCTGACGACGTGATGATATCGTCATTGCGCCCGAGGAAGGTGATGTAGCCTTCCTCGTCGGCGATGCCCTGGTCGCCGGTCGTCATCCAGTCGCCGACGAATTTCTCTTCGGTCGCATCGGGCCGATCCCAGTAGCCGAGGAACATCACCGGATCTGGCCGCTTCACGGCGATCTGTCCGGTCTCCCCCGGCGCACACAGTGAACCGTCCGCCCGGATGATCCCGACGGTGTGGCCCGCGACCGGCTTGCCGATAGCGCGGGCTTGCTGATGCCCAGCGCCGCGCAGGCGCCGATCACGAGATTGCACTCGGTCTGGCCATAGACCTCGTTGATGACGAGGCCGAGCGTCGCCTTGCCCCACTCATAGGTCTCCGCACCAAGCGTCTCGCCGCCGGACGCGAGACTGCGCAGACGGACGTCCGTGCGCGGCTCGGGCACCGAGCGCATCATGCGAAGCGCGGTCGGCGGAATGAACGCGTTGCGCACGCCGGCCGCCGCCATGACCGCGAAGGCTTCCTCGGGATCGAAGCCATCGAAACGCCGCGCCACGACCGGTGCGCCGTAAAGGAGACCTGGGAGCATGCAGTTCAGGAGGCCGCCGGCCCAGGCCCAATCCGCTGGGGTCCAGATGCGGTCGCCAGGCTGCGGAAACAGGTCGTGGTGTAATTCGATCCCCGGCATGTGGCCGATGAGCACCCGATGGGCGTGGAGCGCGCCCTTGGGCTGGCCGGTGGTGCCGGAGGTGTAGACCATGAGCGCCGGATCGTCCGCTGTCGTTGCGACCGGCGTGAAAGCGGGCGCGGCGCGCGCCACCGTCGCGCGATAATCAAGGGCCCGGCCGGTCGCGCCATCGAGCGAGACGACCGTTGCGAGGTTCGGCAGCCGATCGCGGATTTCGGCAAGCTTGGCGAGACCCTGCGCATCGGTGAACAACGCCTTGGTGCCGGAATTGCGCAGCCGATAGGAGATCGCGTCGATCCCGAACAGCGCCGCAAGCGGTAGCGCGACGGCGCCCGCCTTGTAGATGGCAATATGGATCGCCGCGACCTCGGACCCTTGCGGCAGCAGGATGGCGACGCGATCGCCGCGCTTGATCCCGAACGCGACCAGCGCATTGGCAAGCCGATTGGAGGCCTCGCGCAGCGCGCCGTAACTGATCTCTTCGCAGCGGCCGGACCGGTCGACATTGATCAGCGCGATGCGCGCCGGGTCGCGATCGGCCCAGCGGTCGCACACCTCAACTCCGATGTTGTAAGTCGCCGGCCGCGGCCAGCGGAAATGCCGCACGATCGCGTCATAATTGGATGCCGGCGGCAAAACGGGCCGACCGGGATCCAGGGCTGCTCGATGATCGTTGGTCACGGATCGTTAGTCATGGTCTGTCCGCGCACGTCCTAGTGATACGTTTCACAACATCACTAAACAAGTGGCAATGCATTGAGGAACAGGCGCCCGGAAAGGTGAGCTGCGTTCTATTTCTGGCAAGTCGGACAGAAAAATGTGGAACGGCCGTTTTGCACGATGCGGCGGACGATGCCGCCGCAGCCGGGCGTGACGCAGGGCTCGCCCTCGCGGTCATAAACCCGGAAGTGGTGCTGAAACAGGCCGAGTTCGCCATCGGTGCGGCGATGATCACGGAGCGACGAGCCGCCGGCCTTGATCGCGTCGTTGAGCACGGCCTTGATGGCGTCGACCAGCGCCACCGCCTTCTCATTGGGTGCGCCGCTTCGCGTCGCGATGGTCGAGGCGCGGCGCTTCGGCGACAGCCGCGCCCGGTGCAGAGCTTCGCAAACATAGATGTTGCCGAGCCCGGCGACGGTTTTCTGGTCAAGCAGCGCTGCCTTGAGGCTCGTCTTCTTCCCAACGCAAGCCTTGGCGAGAAGGCGTGCGTCGAATTCATTGCCGAGCGGCTCGGGACCGACCTCGCGCATCAGCGGATGGTCGGCGAGTTCGGTGCGCGGCACGATCAGCATCAGGCCGAACCGGCGGGGATCGTTGAACGTGACCGTCGCACCTGAGGACATGTGGAAGACGACGTGGTCGTGCGCCTCCGCCGCCGAGCGCGGATGATGGAACTTCCCCGGCGTCTTGGCTTTGCTTTCGTGCCCGACCCGGAATGAGCCTGACATGCCGAGATGCATCAGGAGCACGTCACCCGAGGAGAGGTCGGCCGTGAGGTATTTGGCGCGCCGCCCCAGTCCGGTAACGGTGTAGCCTTCGAGGCGTCGCACGAAGTCCTTCGGAAACGGCCGGCGCAGGTCGGGACGGCGAGCTTCGACCCGTTCGAATCGGGCCCCCGTCATCACGGGTTCGAGCCCGCGCCGTACCGTCTCGACCTCCGGAAGCTCCGGCATCCGCGCTCCGCCATCAGATGTTCACCTTGTCGGGGGATTTGATAGCGCCTTGCCCCTGGGGACGCTATGGTCCGCGCAACGGAGAACACCATGCCGCTGACGGACGGCACCACGACGCATTTCGGCTCCCGTACCGTCGACCTCGACGACAAGCAGGCGATGGTGGACGACGTGTTCCATACCGTCGCGCGCCGCTATGACCTCATGAACGACCTGATGTCCGGCGGGTTGCACCGCGTCTGGAAGGACATTCTGGTCACGATGCTCAACCCGCCGCGGGGCGATCGCCCCTTTACGGTGCTGGATGTGGCAGGGGGTACAGGCGACATCGCGTTCCGGATCGTGGCGAGAGCCGGCGCCGGCACGCGGGTCACCGTCTGCGATATCAATTCGGACATGCTCACCGTCGGACGCGAGCGCGCCAACGAGCGCGGGCTCGACGGCGTCGTAACCTTCACCGCAGGAAATGCGGAGGCGCTGCCGTTTCCTGACCGCCACTTCGACGCCTGCACCATCGCGTTCGGTATTCGCAACGTGCCCCGGATCGACCGTGCACTTGGCGAAATCTATCGGGTGCTACGACTCGGCAGCCGGTTTCTGTGTCTTGAGTTTTCCTCGGTGGACGTGCCGGGCCTCGATGCACTTTACGACTTCTATTCCTTCAACGTCATCCCGCCGCTTGGACGCGCGGTCGCCGGCGACGCCGAGGCCTATCGCTATCTCGTCGAATCGATTCGCCGCTTTCCCCGGCCGCAGGCCTTTGCCGACATGATCGCGGCTGCCGGCTTTCGCCGTGTCAGCCATCGCACGTTGACCGGTGGCATGGTCGCGATCCACTCGGGCTGGCGACTGTAAGCTGGCGGGATCCGTGATCTCGGCATTCGCTCATCTTAACCGCCTCGCCCGCGCCAGCTTCGTCATGGCCCGGGAAGGCGTGTTCTCGCTCATTGATCCGGCGACGTTGCCGCCACCGGCGCGCCTTGCCGTCCGTGCCGCGCGACTCATTGAGCGACCCGCCGCAGCCGCAAATGAATATCGGCTGTCGACGGCGCTCACGGCGCTCGGTCCGAGCTATGTGAAGCTCGGCCAGTTCCTGGCAACGCGCCCCGACGTGGTCGGCGCCACATTCGCCCGCGACCTCGAGCGCCTTCAAGACAAGATGCCGCCGTTTCCCCAAGCCGTCGCGGAGGCTGCGGTCGCCGCCGCGTTCGACCGCGACATCGCCGCGGTGTTCGTGTCGTTCGGGCCGCCGATTGCAGCAGCCTCGATTGCGCAAGTCCATCACGCTGTGATTGAAGGCGCAGACGGACGACGCGACGTTGCCGTCAAGATCCTGCGACCCGGAATCCAATCGCGGTTCGCCTCCGATATGGCAGGTTTCGATTTCGTTGCGCATCAGGCCGAGCGCTTCTCGGCCGAAGCCCGCCGTCTGCGCTTGGTCGAGGTCGTCAACACGCTCGCACGCTCGGTTGCCATGGAGATGGACTTGCGGCTCGAAGCTGCGGCCCTGTCGGAGATGGCGGAGAATACCAAGGACGATCCGGATTTCCGCGTGCCGACAGTCAACTGGGACTTGACCGCGCGCAATGTGCTGACGCTCGAATGGATCGACGGTACTCCACTCAGCGACCGCGCGACGCTCCTTGCGAAGGGCTTCGATCTTGCCAAGCTCGGCTGCGCCGTGATCCAGACCTTCCTGCGCCACGCCCTGCGCGACGGCTTCTTTCATGCCGACATGCATCCAGGCAACCTGTTCGCCGACCACGCGGGACGGCTTGTTGCGGTCGACTTCGGCATCATGGGCCGGCTCGGCGCGAAAGAGCGCCGGTTCCTCGCCGAAATCCTGCTCGGATTCATCACCCGCAATTACCGGCGCGTCGCGGAGGTTCATTTCGAGGCGGGCTACGTGCCGGCCCATCATTCGGTGGACAACTTCGCCCAGGCGATCCGCGCCATCGGCGAGCCGATCCACAACCGCACCGCCGAAGACATTTCCATGGCGAAGCTGCTGACGCTCCTGTTCGAGATCACCGGCCTGTTCGACATGCGCACCCGGCCCGAACTGCTGCTCCTGCAGAAGACCATGGTGGTGGTGGAGGGCGTGGCGCGCTCGCTCGATCCGCGCCTCGACATGTGGACCACGTCCGAACCGGTGGTGCGCGAGTGGATCGGTCGCAATCTTGGCCCGGCGGGACGGCTGGAGAGCGCCGTCGCCGGCGCCGGCGAGGTCGGCCATTTCCTTGCGGCCGCGCCGGGGCTCCTGACTCGGGCGGCGCGGATCGCCGAGCAGATCGACGCGGCGACACGTGAGGGCCTAACGCTCGCCCCGGAAACCGTTGCCGCCATCGGCGAGGCCGAACGCCGCCGCACCCGGTGGCGCACAGTCGCGCTGTGGCTGATCGTCATCCTGCTGGCGTGGATGGTGTTTTTACGATGATGTGGCGTTGTACGGGAGGCTATCGGCCTTTTCTGATATGATTATGCGCAAGCGTACTTGGATTATGCCCTCGACGTGTTGGCGATCTGAATGACTGCGAGCGATCATCTCCAACTTGCCAGCCGGCGTATCCTGCTCGTCATCGGCGGCGGGATCGCCGCTTACAAGTCGCTCGACCTCATCCGACGGCTTAAGGAACGTGGTGCGACGGTGCGGGTGGTGATGACCGCCGCCGCGCAGGAGTTCGTCACGCCGCTCGCCGCGGGAGCGGTTGCGGGCGAGCATGTCTATACGGAGCTTTTCGATCAGCGCACGGAGTTTGACGTTGGTCACATCCGGCTCGCGCGCGACGCCGACCTCGTGATCATCGCGCCGGCGACCGCCGACCTGATGGCGAAGATGGCAGGCGGGCACGCCGATGATCTTGCCTCCACGGTCCTGCTGGCGACCGACAAACCCATCCTGATCGCGCCCGCCATGAATCCGCGGATGTGGGGTCACAAGGCCACGCGTCGCAATCTTGCCCAACTGACCGCCGACGGCATCGCGGTCGTCGGGCCGAATGCCGGTGAGATGGCGGAGGCGGGCGAAGGGGGCGCCGGCCGCATGGCCGAGCCGCTGGAGATCGTCGCGGCTGCGGCAGCGTTGCTCGGCGGGAGCGGTGCGCTCGCGGGACGCCGCGTGCTGGTGACCGCCGGCCCGACCCACGAGCCGATCGATCCGGTGCGCTACATCGCCAACCGCTCATCGGGCAAGCAGGGCTTTGCGATCGCGCAGGCAGCCGCGCGCGCTGGCGCCGCGGTGACGCTTGTCGCCGGTCCGGTCACGCTCCCCGATCCGCCTGGCGTCAATGTGGTCAGGGTCGAGACTGCGCGCGAGATGTTGGCGGCGGTCGAGGCGGCACTGCCGGTTGACATCGCGGTGTTTGCCGCCGCCGTTGCCGACTGGCGCGTCGCAGCGGCAGCCGAACAGAAGATCAAGAAGGGCGCAAATGCGCCCGCGCTGGCGTTCGTCGAAAATCCGGACATTTTGGCGACGGTCGCGCACCGAAAATCGCAGCGGCCTTCACTTGTGATCGGCTTTGCAGCCGAAACCGAGCACGTCGTGGAACAAGCGCGCGCCAAGCTCGACCGCAAAGGCTGCGATTGGATCGTCGCCAACGATGTGTCGCCGGCGACCGGCATCATGGGCGGCGACCGCAACAGCGTGCATTTGGTCACCCGCGAGAATGTCGAATCCTGGCCTGAGGCGGCGAAGGAACGGGTCGCGGACATGTTGATCGCCCGCATCGCGGCGGCGCTGCCGTCAGCTTCACGATGAAGTCGCGATGACGGCAACGTCAGCAGTGAAGGTGGAAATCCTTCGCCTGCCGCATGGCGCAGACCTGCCGTTGCCGTCCTACCAGAGCGCGCATGCTGCGGGGCTTGACCTTGTTGCCGCAATCGAAGCCCCGATTACGCTTGCGCCGGGGGGGCGCGCGCTCGTGGCGACCGGCATTGCGATCGCGCTGCCCGAGGGCTTCGAGGCCCAGGTGCGCCCGCGCTCGGGGCTCGCGGCCCATGACGGCGTCACCCTCCTCAACACGCCGGGCACGATCGACGCCGATTATCGCGGCGAAATTCGCGTGATCCTGATCAATCACGGGAGCGCGCCGTTCACGGTGACACGCGGGCTTCGGATTGCCCAGATGGTCGTCGCGCCGGTCGCGCACGCCGCCGTCGTAGAAGTGACGTCGCTCGACGCCACCGCGCGCGGCACCGGCGGGTTCGGTTCGACCGGCAGGTGAACCGTCAGATACACCCGGATGTTTATTTGCGACTTCGCTGCTGAAGCGAAACCGCCGTCACGCCACGGGCGAAGCCGGCTCCGTCACAGGTTCCGCGATCAGCTTTGTTTCGCTCGGCGCCGGCCGCGCCGGTGGCGGTGTTTTGGTCAACAACTGGCACAGGTTCGACAGCGTTTCGCGAAGCTTATGGCGATGGACCACCATGTCGACCATGCCGTGGTCGCGCAGGTACTCCGCCTTCTGAAATCCTTCCGGCAATTTCTCGCGGATGGTCTGCTCGATCACACGCGGCCCGGCGAAACCGATCAGCGCGCCAGGCTCAGCGATATGGATGTCGCCCAGCATGGCATAGGATGCCGTGACGCCGCCGGTGGTCGGATTGGTCAGCACCACGATATAGGGTTTGCGCGCCGCCCGCAGACTTTGCACCGCGATGGTCGTACGCGGCAGCTGCATCAGCGATAGAATGCCTTCCTGCATGCGGGCGCCGCCCGAGGCTGCGAACAGGATGAACGGGGTGCGTTTGTCGACGGCGGTGGTCAGGCCCTTGATGAGGGCCTCGCCGGCTGCCATGCCGAGCGAACCGCCCATGAATTCGAAATCCTGCACCGCGATCACCACAGGCAGGCCGTCGAGCCGGCCGAAGCCGAGCTTGACCGCATCATTCAATCCGGTCTTGGCGCGCGCGTCCTTGAGGCGATCGGCGTAGCGGCGCTCGTCGCGGAATCGCAGCGGATCGACAGGCACCTCGCTGACGCCAATGTCGAACCAGGTCTCGCCGTCGAACATCGACTTGAGGCGCGGTGTCGCGCTCATGCGCATGTGATAGTTCGACCCCGGGATGACGAACTGGTTCGCCTCGACGTCTTTGTAGAACACGAGCTGCCCGGTGTCGGGGCATTTGATCCACAAATTCTCCGGCACATCGCGCCGGTTGAGGAAGCTGCGGATTTTCGGGCGGACAACGTTGGAGATCCAGTTCAAGCCGTTACTCCGCCGCCTGCTGGCGTCCGCTGCGCACGCCTGCCGCAAGCTCGGCGACGAGCGCCGTCACGGCGGGCACCGTCGTTGCCGTCGCATGTCCCTGCGCATCGAGGCTGGTGCGGACCTTCTCGACGAGGGCCGAACCCACCACCACCGCTTCGGCGCCGGCTGCAATCGACGCTGCACTTGCGGCATCTCTGACGCCGAAGCCGACGGCGACCGGCAGATCGGTGTAGCGCTTGATGCGGGTGACCGCATCGCGCACACGGACCGCGTCCGGCGCCGCCGCGCCCGTGATGCCGGTGATCGAGACGTAATAGACGAAGCCCGAAGTATGGGTGAGAACGGTCGGAAGCCGCTTATCATCGGTCGTCGGCGTTGCGAGACGGATGAAATTCAGCCCCGCCTTGAGCGCCGGGACACACAGTTCCGTGTCCTCTTCGGGCGGCAGGTCGACCACGATCAAACCATCGACGCCCGCGGCCTTTGCATCGACGAGGAAGCGGTCGACCCCATAAATGTAGATCGGGTTGTAATAGCCCATCAGCACGATTGGTGTTGCGTCGTCGTTTTTCCGAAACTCGCGCACCAGGGTCAGCGTCTTCGCCAGGCTCTGGCCGGCGCGCAGCGCGCGCAATCCTGCCGCCTGGATCGCCGGCCCATCGGCCATTGGATCGGTGAACGGCATCCCGACCTCGATCACGTCGGCGCCCGCTTGGGGCAGCGCCTTGAGAAGGGCAAGCGAAGTTCCAGCATCGGGGTCGCCCGCCATGACAAATGTCACAAGTCCGGCGCGCCCGGCGCCGGCGAGCTCAGCGAATCTGTGATCGATGCGCGTTGTCATCCGATCTTTTTTCCCAGATGTTCGGCAACGGCGAAGATATCCTTGTCGCCGCGGCCGCACATGTTCATCACCATCAAGTGCTCCTTGGGCTTCCTCGGCGCAAGCTTGATGACCTGGGCAAGTGCGTGGGCGGGCTCGAGTGCCGGGATGATGCCTTCGAGCTTGCAGCACAGCTGAAACGCATCAAGCGCCTCGTCGTCCGTCGCCGACAGATATTTCACGCGCCCCATGTCGTTGAGCCACGAGTGCTCGGGACCGATGCCCGGATAATCGAGACCAGCCGAAATCGAGTGGGCTTCGTTGATCTGGCCATCCTCGTTCATCAGCAGGTAAGTGCGGTTGCCGTGGAGCACGCCCGGCCGACCGCCGGCGATCGAAGCCGCGTGCATGCCGGTGCCGAGCCCGTGGCCGGCCGCCTCGACACCGTAAATCTCTATTCCCTTGTCATCGAGGAAGGGATGGAACAGGCCCATGGCGTTCGAGCCGCCGCCAATGCAGGCGACGAGCGAATCGGGCAGCCGCCCTTCAGCCGCCAGCATCTGCTCGCGGGTCTCGCGCCCAATCACCGATTGGAAGTCGCGCACCATCATCGGATAGGGATGCGGACCGGCGACGGTGCCGATGCAATAGAATGTATCTTCGACGTTCGTGACCCAGTCGCGCAGCGCCTCGTTCATGGCGTCCTTGAGGGTCTTCGAGCCGGACTGCACCGGCCGCACCTCGGCGCCGAGCAGGTTCATGCGGAACACGTTGGGCATCTGCCGTTCAACATCGACGGCGCCCATGTAGACGACGCATTTCAGCCCGAACCGCGCGCACAGCGTTGCCGTCGCAACGCCGTGCTGACCTGCGCCTGTCTCTGCGATGACGCGCGGCTTGCCCATACGCTTGGCCAGCATGATCTGGCCAAGCACGTTGTTCACCTTGTGCGCGCCGGTGTGATTGAGCTCGTCGCGCTTGAAATAGATCTTCGCGCTGCCTGCGCCGCCGGTCGCAGCGGAGATGTCTCGCAGATGAGAGGTCAGTCGTTCGGCGAAATAGAGCGGCGACGGCCGGCCCACATAGTGCGTGAGATAACCGTCCATCTCGCGCTTGAATTCGGGATCGTCCTTTGCTGCGGCGTAGGCCTTTTCCAGCTCCAGGATCAGCGGCATCAGCGTTTCGGCGACGAAGCGGCCGCCGTAGATGCCGAAATGGCCGCGCTCGTCCGGTCCGGTCCGATAGGAATTGGGTTCGAGAATGGTCATGAGTGTTCTATCGCAAATTCGCCGCGCGCCGGCTCTCGGCGGCCCCGCGCACGGCCCGGATGAAGGCACGGATACGGTCGGGGTCCTTCTCGCCCGGCGCGCTCTCGACGCCCGAGGAGACATCGACCCCGCCAGGCCGCGCGATCGCAATCGCCTCCGCTACATTATCAGGGTCAAGCCCGCCCGACAGCATGAACGGCACTCGCGGGTGCGGACCCGTCAGCAGGCGCCAGTCGAACGGTCTGCCAAGGCCGCCCGGCCGCGTCGCGTCGCGCGGCGCCTGAGCATCGAAAATGATGCGATCGGCGACCTCGGCATACTCGGCCACACAATCGAGATCCTCACGGGTCTTCACCGCGATAGCCTTCATCACGGGGAGCCTGAATCGTGACTTCACCGCAAGCACGCGTGTCGGGGGCTCCCTGCCGTGGAGTTGCAACATATCGGGTGCAAGGGCCTCCACGATTTCGGCGAGCAGCGCGTCATCGGCATCGACCGACAATGCGATTTTCAGGGCTCGACCCCTGACGCGCGCGCCGAGTGCTCGCGCGCTCGCCGCGTCGACGTGTCGCGGCGATGGCGGAAAAAACACGAATCCCACCATGTCTGCGCCCGCAAGGAGCGCGACATCGAGCGCTTCCGGGGTGCGCAAGCCGCAAATCTTGATCAAGACCGACATCTCAAACCTTCGGGGCTTTCTACATCTGCGCGCGGTGTTTGTCTTTGGCTGTCGCCATGACCGGCAATTGGTGCGTCGCGCCGGAAAATAACCCTGCAACGACCGATAGATCGCGGCGATCTGTGGCGATTTTGAGCTTACGCCGCGGGCGGCCGGTTAAGCATCGGGGCGACGGTTAGCGCGTTACGGTCACGCGGATTGGCCGCGCGCCGATGGCGTTCCAGTTCGGCGCGGATTGCACTGTTTTCCGCGGCGAGGCGGGCACGAGCGCGACGCCATCGACCCTGCCGCAGCCAGGTCGCAGCACCGCCGATCAGCACGCCGCCGATCAGCATGACAAAGCAGACCGCGTAAAGCGGCACCGACAACGCGAACGCCGGCCGGGCTGTATTGAACGGATCGAATGAGACGACAACAGGCGCACGATTCGCGAGCGCCCAAGCGACCAGTATGATCGCCACCGGGATCAGGATAATGGCGCGAAGCAAATTACGAAACATCCGGCGCTCGTTTGATGGCGGCAGCCTGCCGCGCTTTCACACCAATGCGGATGCGCGGCACAATTTTCAATGTCCGGGCCTCACCGTGCGGCAGTATGTCGGCGCCCCAATAATCCCAATCGTTCGACGTGATCAAGGCAATCGGTTGCGCCGAAGCGCCGTGCGGCCGCCCGCGGGCTATATTCGATTGAGCCGCTCGCGCATTTCCTTGCCGGTCTTGAAGAACGGCACCGACTTTTGGTCCACGGACACATGCGCGCCCGTGCGCGGATTGCGGCCCGCGCGGGCAGGCCTGTTCTTCACCGAGAACGCTCCGAACCCGCGCAGCTCGACGCGATCGCCACGTGCCAAAGCCGCCACGATCTCGCCGAGGATCGCGTTGACGATGTTCTCGACGTCGCGCTGATAGAGATGGGGATTTTGCCCCGATATGCGCTGAACCAACTCCGATTTTATCATGTGGTGACGCCGCTCCCGCCATAGGCCGCGCGCCGGCGACGCGCTCTCTCATGCGCGTCTATCGAACAAGGCCCCAACTCCGGTCAACTGCCGTTTGAAGGGTGCCAAAGCGACAACATGCCGTCAAGATTGAGCTCTTCGAAAGTGTGCAGTGCACCGGAGCTGTCAAATGTCTGCACCAGCGACGCAAGGCCTACACTATCCAGAACCTTTGCGACAGCCAAATGAAGGAACGACAAATCGCCGATTCGCGAATGCAGGCGCCAGTCCCGCACCGGCAGCTTGGCGTCGATATGGTTTGTCTTCGCGAGCCAATCGATCGCGTCCCGCTCGCGTCCGAGTTCGTCGACGAGCTTCACCTCAATTGCCTGGCGACCGGTGAACACGCGACCGTCAGTGACGCGGTCGAGTGCCTCGCCATCGAGCTTGCGGCGATCCTGCACCAAGCCCTTGAACCAAGCGAAGGTGTCGAGCACCAGCGATTCGATCGCAGCCTGCGCTTCGGGACTCGTCGGCTCGACGCCGTTCGGCGCGGCTTTGAGCGGTGACGATTTGATGGACTCGACCTTCACGCCAACATTCTTGAGCAGGTCCGTCACGTTCGGATACTGGAACAAGACGCCGATCGAGCCGACCAGCGACGTGTTCTGCGTGAAGATGTGATCGGCTGCGATGGCAGCCATGTAGGCGCCTGATGCCGCCACGCCGTCCACCACCACCACGGTCGGCTTTTGTTGAGCGACCCTGCGGAGCGAGTCGTAGAGTTCCTCCGAGCCGGCGGTGGTGCCACCGGGACTGTCGATGTGGATGATCACCGCGCGGGTGTTGCCCGACTCCGCAAGGTTCTGCAGCGCCCGCGCGCGCTCCTGGTCCTCACGAATCAATCCGCGAATTGTTACCCGCGAAATCTGCGGCGTCAGCGGGCGCGCGAGCGGCCCCGACAGTTCGGCGCTGCCACGCGTCAGTGCCGCGATCACCACGACGCCGATGATGGCGATCAGAACCGCAAGGACACGCCAAAAGGTAAGCTTGCGCCTCATGCGTCGGCGATCGACGATGTAGTCGGTATCAAGCGACATGGTCATTCTCCGAGAGATGATTCGCGACGGACGGTGCAGCCGCGACCGATCGCCGTCAATGACGCTGACGAAACGGCCGCAATTGTGGCAAACGAAATCCGAATGGCGCCATCGATCGAGCGACGGTTGACAAATGCGCCTGCGGTGCTTGATCGCCAGCGAAAGCTGTGACCATTTCACAAGTTCCCACTCGCAACGGTCAAGAGGCGGCCGCGCGGCTGGGGTGAGAGAAGAGGCCCGCCGATGAGCACGAATTTCATCGACCGTCAGGTCATCGCCGATCTGACGGCGAAAATGCTGCTTGAAGTGGAGGCGGTACGGTTCATGACCGAAAAGCCTTTCATCTTCACCTCCGGCTGGGCGAGCCCGGTCTATACGGATTGCCGGCGCCTGATCTCATTTCCGCGCGTGCGTCGAACGCTCATCGATTTCGGCGCATCGGTCATCATGCGCGAGGCGGGCTTCGAGCAATTCGATGCCGTCGCGGGCGGCGAAACCGCCGGCATCCCGTTTGCGGCGTGGATGGCCGACAAGCTCGACTTGCCGATGCTCTATGTGCGCAAGAAGGCAAAGGGCTTCGGCCGCAACGCCCAGATCGAAGGCGATATCTCCGCGGGTCAGCGCATCCTATTGGTCGAAGACCTCACGACGGACGGCCGCAGCAAGGTCAACTTCTGCAACGCGCTGCGCGAGGCGGGCGCAACCGTTGACCACATCTTCGTGTTCTTCTTCTACGACATCTATCCCGAAGGCCGTAAAATCCTTGCCGACCTCGGCATCGCGATGCATTGGCTTGCGACCTGGTGGGATATCCTGCGGGTCGCCAAGGCGTCGAACAAGTTCGAACCGAAGACGCTCGCCGAGGTCGAGAAGTTCATGCATGACCCCGCCGGCTGGTCGCACGCCCACGGCGGCGTCGCGACCGCGGCCGCAGAGTGAGAAAGTTCGTAGCCCGGATGAGCGCAGCGATATCCGGGACATCAGTACCTTTGTGGAAAGCTGACCCCCGGATATCGCTGCGCTCATCCGGGCTACGACGAACGATTGAGATCGCGGCACCAACCCGAGCCGTTCTGGAGCGTGAGTAATGGAATTCGATAATTCGTTCGAGGTGCCGTTGCCGGTTGATGATGCCTGGAAGGTGCTGATGGACATCAGGCGGATCGCGCCGTGCATGCCCGGCGCGGAACTGACCGAGATCGTCGACGATCGCACCTACAAGGGCAAAATCGGAGTGCGGCTGGGGCCGGTCGCTCTCGCGTTTGCCGGAACCGTCAAGTTCGACGAGATCGATGACGCCGCCCACACCGCCCGCGTCGTCGCGCAAGGCAGCGATGCGAAGGGCCGCGGGGCCGCAAACGCGACGGCGTCATTCCACCTCGAGCCGGCGGGTAGCGGCACCAAGGTGCTGGTTCACACCAACCTGACGCTGTCCGGCGCTGTGGCGCAATACGGCCGTGGGGTCGGGATCATCCAGATCACGGCTGGGCAAATCATCACGCAATTCGCCAACAATCTTAAAGCCCAGCTTGCGCAAATGGGCGCCCCCGCCGCCGCCCAGGCCGCACCGCTCCCGCCGCCCGTTGCCCCGGCTGCACCTGCGCCTTCCGCGGCCGCGCCGGCCTCAACCCCCTCGCCAGCCGCAAGCCCGACACTACCCCCTGCCCCGCCTCCTGCGGCGGCCAAGCCGATTTCGGGGTTTTCGCTGATGGCGAGCGTGCTCTGGCAGGCGATCCGCCGAATGTTCGGCCGCGCGTGACTGCCATAACGGCGCTGCAATTTCCGGCTGATTTGCGGCTGTGGTGGGAATCGACGAGCTTTCCCGCGGGGATGCTGTGGAAAATTTGTGACTTTCTAGAGCCATGCATCGGATGATCGATGGGGGTGGGCCATGAAACGCATTCGCATTTCTAATTTTGCAGCTGCGCTTGCGGCGACTTTGGTATCGGCAACGAGCGCTCTCGCGGCAGACTGCCGCGACAACGGCAGCTTCGAAAGCTGGCTTGGCCGTTTCAAAGCGGAAGCCGCTGCGCAGGGCATTTCACGTCGCGCCATCGAGGCGGCCTCGCCCTACCTCGTCTACGAGCAGCGCATCATCAACATTGACCGCGGCCAGCGCATCTTCACCCAGACCTTCCTCGAATTCTCCGGCAAGATGCTGCAGCCCTACCGGATGACGGAGGGCCCCAACAAGATCAAAAAATACCAGGCGATCTTCGAGCGGGAGGAAAAGCAGTACGGCGTGCCGGCGGCGGTCATCACTGGGTTCTGGGCGCTCGAAAGCGATTTCGGCGCCGGCATGGGCAAGGATAATTCGCTCCGTTCGCTGGTCTCGCTCGCTTATGACTGCCGGCGCTCCGAAATGTTCCGCGGGCACCTGTTTGACGCGCTGCGGCTGATCGAACGCGGCGATCTTGCCCCAGCCGAAATGATCGGCTCATGGGCAGGCGAACTTGGCCAGACCCAGATGATGCCGTCCGAATACTACAAGTGGGCGGTCGACTACGACGGCGACGGCAAACGCGATCTCTTGCGCAGCGTGTCGGACGTGATCGGATCGACCGGCAATTACCTCGTCAGCCTCGGCTGGAAACGCGGCGAGCCGTGGCTGCAAGAAGTCCGGGTGCCGGCGAAGATGCCGTGGGACCAGGCAGACCTGTCGATCCAGCATACCCTCGCCGAGTGGTCGCAGTGGGGCGTCACCCAGGCGGACGGCCACCCGTTGCAGAAACGGGACCTCAAAGCCTCGCTGGTCCTTCCCATGGGCCGTTTCGGGCCGGCATTCCTGGCTTACGACAATTTCCAGGTCTACCTGAAGTGGAACAGTTCGCTCGTCTATGCGACGACGGCCGCCTATTACGCGACCCGGCTCGCCGGTGCTCCGGCGATGCAGCGCGGCAATGGCACGCCGCCGCCGCCGCTCTCCTTCGAACAAGCGAAAGAACTCCAGCTGCTGCTGATCAAGGCCGGCTATGACGTCGGCGGTGCCGACGGCAAGCTTGGCCTGTCGTCGCGGGCCGCCACACGGGCGATGCAGATCAAGCTCGGCATGCCGGCTGATTCGTACCCGACGATCGAACTCCTTGATCGTATGCGCGCCGGGCGCTGACGCCGGCGGGAGATATTCCCTCGGCGCAGAGGTCGACGCTGGACAGCGGCAACTTCGCAGCTAACTAAAGGTCGGACGGTGCGGTATGCCGTCCGCCGCTGCTGCTTGCCTGATAACCGGCAGCCGAAACGGCGGCTCGACGAGGAGATGCTACATGGAGAACGGCCACGGTCGCACGTGGAGCTGGTGGTATTTGCTGCTCCTGCTGCAATTCGTGCCGACGTTGTGGGTCCCCCTCTACAACTTCGACGAACCGCGCTTCATCGGCCTCCCCTTCTTCTACTGGTTTCAGCTTGCACTGGTGATCCTCGGCGCGGCGGTGACCGCCATTGTCTATTTCGCAACCGAACGAACCAGCTGAAGACGGCGCACGCGGCAATCAGCAAGAGCGCAGTACGTGACTAGAAGCGGTCGAGTATCCGAGGGACACAAAGGATGGAACTGAACTGGGTCGCGCTTACGGTCTTCGTGGTGCTGTTCCTCTTCATCACCTGGCTTGGCTTTGCCGCCGCGCATTGGCGCAAGGGCGATCTCGACCTGCTCCACGAATGGGGCCTCGGCGGGCGCCGCTTCGGCACTTTGATCACGTGGTTCCTGGTGGGCGGCGACCTCTACACCGCCTACACCTTCATCGCCGTGCCGGCGCTCGCTTTCGGGGCCGGCGCGGTCGCATTCTTCGCGGTGCCTTATACGATCATCATCTACCCGCTGTTGTTCATCATATTTCCGCGCCTCTGGTACGTTTCGCACAAGCACGGCTACATCACCTCGGCGGATTTTGTGCGCGGCCGCTTCGGCAACCGTTGGCTTGCGCTCGCCGTCACCATCACCGGCATCGTCGCGACCATGCCCTATATCGCGCTGCAGCTTATCGGGCTTCAGGTGGTGATCGGCGCTTTGGGCATCACGGGCGAAGGCATTGTCGGCGATATTCCGCTGATCATCGCCTTCGTCGTCCTTGCGGCCTTCACCTATTCCAGCGGACTGCGCGCCCCGGCAGCGATCGCCGTCGTGAAAGATGTGCTGATCTACCTGACTGCCATCGCGGCCATCATCGTTATCCCGATCCAGCTTGGCGGTTTCGACAAGATCTTTGCCGCGGTTCCACCCGCGAAGCTGCTGCTCGCGGTGCCGCCGCCGAACTCGACCGGCGCCTACAGTATTTATGCGACCCTTGCGCTCGGCTCGGCACTGGCGCTCCTGCTCTATCCGCATTCGCTGACCGGCATCCTTAGCGCCAGCAGCGGGCATGCGGTGCGTCGCAACGCGGCACTGCTTCCCGCCTATTCCTTGATGCTCGGTCTGCTGGCGCTGCTCGGCTTCTTTGCGATCGCGGCGGGGGTCGACAAGCTTCCCGAATTCGAGGAGGGCTTCCGTCAATTCAAGAATAACTTCGCGATCCCGGCGCTGTTGTTGCACAGCTTCCCGAGCTGGTTCGTGGGCATCGCCTTCGCCGCAATCGGGATCGGCGCCCTGGTGCCGGCGGCGATCATGTCGATCGCCGCTGCCAACTTGTTTACGCGGAATATCTATCGCGAATTCATCAATCCGAACCCATCCGATCGGCACGAAGCCCAGATGGCCAAATGGGTGTCGCTCGTGGTCAAGTTCGGCGCGTTGGTGTTCATCATCTTTCTGCCGCCGGCCTACGCCATCAATTTCCAGTTGCTTGGCGGCATCTGGATGATCCAGACGGTTCCCGCGGTGCTGATCGGCCTCTACACCCGCTGGCTCAATCCGTGGGCGCTCCTCGTCGGCTGGGCCGTCGGCATGATCTCAGGCACGTGGCTTGCGTGGCTCGTGAACCTGACGCCGAGTTATACAGTCACGCTCTTTGGCCATTCCTTCCCCGGCTACATCGCCGTCTACACGCTGATTCTCAACCTCGTCGTCGCGATCGGCCTGAGCGCCGTGATGAAGCTTGTGGCGCGCGAGGAACCGTCCGACCAAACCGTGGCCGCCGACTATTACGCCTGAGGCGCGGGCAAACCCTATCGCTTCAGCACCTCAAGTTCGGGGAAGGGTTTGTAGTCTGCCGACCCGCAGGTGTCCTTGACCAGGGCTGTGACCGTGGCCTGGCCCGGCTGGGAAGCCGGGTCGATGAACTGATCGAACCGCCCCGACGCGAACACCGCCATCATCTCGCGGCTGCCGGTATAGCGGCCGTCGCTGTTCTTGGCATTGAGACGGACGCAGACGACATATCGGTTTTGCGGGCCGATCGGCTTGAGGGCCGGATCGGCAATGGTAGCATCGCGAACATTGGTCGGATCGATGAGGTAGGGATGGAGCGCGGCCAGGATATCGGTCCTGTAATTCTCCGGAACCACATTCAGCCGGGCTTCTCGCGCCTCGTACGTGTGCGATCCGAGCGCTGAACAATCCGCGAGCACAGCCGCCAGGATGGCTGCTCCCGCGAAAGCCCGGATGGGCCGGTCAATGGCCCCGCTCATCGAAGATTCCCCACAGGCGGATCGCTCGCGCGGTCGCCCGATCACCCTCATACCGGTGTCTCACGAACGCGTCATCCGCTTTTGGCATTTTACCGCATCCTCGTGAATGGCGAAGCGCGGCCCGGAATGCTATTTCCAGGCGATGTTGACCAAGCTCCAGGTTTGGCGCGATCGGCGCGGTAAGCTATCGCTGTTGCGCATTGCAACGCTTGCCTTCCTGCTGGCGCCGGTCGCAAAAGCGCTGTGGGACGCGGACAGCATCATCCACGGCGCCCGGCCGATCAACGACCTCATCCACCGTGCCGGCTTCTGGATGCTCGTTTTCATCCTCTCAACGCTTGCGGTCAGCCCACTGCGCCGCATCACCCGGTTCGGCGCCCTCATTGATGTGCGGCGGATGCTCGGGGTTGGGGCGTTCCTCTACGGCGTCGCGCATATTTCGCTTTATGCCACCGACCAGATGTTCGACCTGACCAAGGTCGCGAGCGAGATCGTCCACCGCATTTACCTGATCATCGGGTTCACGGCGCTGATGGGGCTTGCGGCGCTGGCAGCCACCTCGACCGATGCGATGGTAGGGCGCCTTGGCGCCCGCGGCTGGCAGCGTCTTCACAGCCTCGTCTACATCATCGGCGCGCTGGCGTTGATCCACTACTTCCAGCAGACCAAGGCCGACGTCAGCGTTCCGACCTTTACCGCCGGCCTGTTCACGTGGCTGATCGGCTACCGCATTATGACCAAGCGGTGGGCCGGGCGGGGCGAACTTTCGACGCTTGCGCTTGCGGGACTCGCGGTTGTGGTGGCGGCGCTGACGGCGATCGCCGAGGCCATCGGCATCGCCATCGTTTTCAACGTTTCGCCGCTGCTCGTTCTGCAGACCGATTTCGAGTTCGACGTCGACTTCGACATGATCCGGCCGGGTTGGCTTGTGCTTGCGGCGGGCCTTGCAGTCGCCGCGCTCAATTTCGTCTGTGCGCGGTTGGTCAAGCCGCGGCGCCAAGGTGGGCGGCAGGAGGGGCATCAAAGCCGCCAGGGAGCGAGCCAAGCCGCGAAGGAGCCCGAAGCCGCGCTCGCGTCGGCACCGTAGTTGCGTTCAGCGAGCCGCTTACCTTTTTGCCGAAATGTGATGTGCCACAGGGGATTACGGAATACCCCGCATTGACCACGCCGCCCTCTGCCCTTACATCGCCCCAACATGGCCCTGCGCGACATCCTCATCCTGCCCGACAAGCGGCTTCGGCTTGTCTCCAAGCCCGTTGCCAAGGTCGACGACGGCTTGCGTAAGCTCGTCGAGGACATGTTCGAGACCATGTACGAAGCGCCCGGCATCGGCCTCGCCGCCATCCAGGTCGGGGTGCCGTCGCGCGTCGTGGTGATGGATTTGTCCAAGCGCGAAGAGCACGCGGAGCCCAAGACCTTTATCAATCCGGAAATCGTGTGGCACTCGGAAGAGGCCTCGCTCTACGAGGAGGGTTGCCTCTCGATCCCCGACGTCCACGAGGACGTGACGCGGCCGGCGCGCGTGAAGATCAAGTACATCGACCTCGAAGGCAACGCGCGCGAGGAAGAAGCGGATGGCCTGTTCGCCACCTGCATCCAGCACGAAGTCGATCACCTCAACGGCGTGCTGTTCATCGACCACATCTCCAAGCTCAAACGCGACCGCATCGTGAAGAAATTCACCAAGGCGGCAAAGCGCGCGGAGCAAGACAGCTAGCCAAGGGCGGAACGGACAGGGAAGTTATGGTATAGATAAATCAAAGGAAGAGACATCCATGACTGACCTGGTCATCGAGAACATTGATCCGGAGCTTGAGCGCCGGCTCACGGCAAGCGCTCAGAAGCATAGTCAGAGCGTGTCGGACGAGGCAAAAGTACTACTCTCAAAAGCTTTGGCAGCGGATATGAGCGGGCGAAAGTTGGGATCAGAGATGTTCGACTTAATTCGTCCGGAAGACCGCGGTGATGATCTGGTTTTTGAGTACAAGGGGGACTTTCCAGCGCCTCCCAAGTTTGAATGATCTTGCTCGACACAAACGTGGTCTCGGAGGGCTGGAAGGCCCGGCCTAATACTCGAGTTCGAGCTTGGTTGAACGCGCAATCGGCGGATTCGCTTTATCTCTGCACACCCGTCTTCGCCGAATTGCGTTTCGGCGTCGAACTACTGACTCAAAGCCCTCGCAAAGAGCGATTGCGAGAATGGGTCGATCGGCTCGAGTCTGAGGTCTATCGCGGGCGGGTCCTTGCGCTCGACATCGCGGCGACGCACGAATTTGGACGTTTGGCTGCACGCCGGCAGAAAGCGGGACGGCGTATGGAACCAATGGATGCGCTGATTGCCGGAATTGCTCTTGCCCATGGCATGAGTCTGGCCACACGGGATACGGATGACTTTGCCGACCTCGGTCTCGACTTGATCAATCCGTTTGATGCAATCGTTCAGAGCTAGCCCGTAGCGGTCGCCGCCACCAATGCCTCTCCGCCTTGTCTTCATGGGAACGCCGGACTTCGCCGTGCCAACGTTGGTCGAGTTGGTCGGAGCCGGGCACGACATCGCCGCGGTCTATACGCGTGCGCCGCAACCGGCCGGACGCGGGATGGAGTTGCGGCCCAGTCCGGTCGAGCGCGAGGCGCGGAAGTTCGGCCTTGAGGTGCTGACGCCGAAATCGCTGCGCCCGCCCGAAGCCGCAGACGCATTTCGCGCGCACGAGGCGGACGCAGCCGTGGTCGTCGCCTACGGCCTTATCCTGCCCAAAGTCATTCTCGATATACCGCCGCTCGGCTGTTTCAACCTGCATGCGTCCGCGCTGCCCCGCTGGCGCGGCGCGGCGCCGATCAATCGCGCGATCATGGCCGGCGACACGGCGACCGCAGCGACCGTGATGCGCATGGCGGAAGGCCTCGACACCGGGCCGATCGCCCTTGTCGAGCCTATCGCCATTGGCCCCGACATGACCGCGGGCGAACTGCACGATGAGATGGCGCGCCGCGGCGCTGACGTCATGACCCGCGCACTCGGTGCGCTGGAACGCGGATCGCTGCAACTGACCCCCCAGGCCGCTGATGGCGTCGCCTACGCCGCCAAGATCGACAAAGGCGAGACGCGAATCGACTGGTCAAAACCGTGGAAGGCGGTGCACGATCATTGCCGCGGCCTGTCGCCGTTTCCGGGCGCATGGTTCGAGGGACCGGATGCCGGCGGCCGCATCAAGGTGCTGCGCACCACGCGCGGCGAGGGGACCGGAGCGCCCGGCACGGTTCTCGACGACCGGCTCACGATCGCCTGCGGCGACGGTGCCGTGCGCATTCTCGAACTCCAGCGCGCGGGCCGCCAACCGATGAAGGCGGAGGAGTTTCTGCGCGGCAGCCCGCTTGCCGCCGGCACACGCTTGGCGTGATAACCGACGCGGAAACGATTCGATGCCGCGCTACAAGCTGACGATCGAATATGACGGCGCGCCGTTCGTGGGCTGGCAGGTCCAGGACAACGGCGTGTCGGTCCAGGGTGTGCTGCGGGATGCGATCGCCGCGTTCTGTGGCGAAGCGGCCGATGTGCGCGGTGCCGGCCGCACCGATGCCGGCGTTCACGCGTTCGGTCAGGTCGCGCACATCGATCTATCGAAGGCTTGGGACACCGACACGGTGCGTGACGCCATCAATGCTCACCTGCGGCCCCACCCGATCGCCGTTCTCGATGCGGCGCTTGTGGCCGACGATTTCGATGCCCGCTTCTCGGCGCGCCGGCGCCATTATCTCTACCGCATCATCAACCGCCGCGCCGCGCTCGCGCTCGATGCCGGCCGGGCGTGGCGGGTGCCGCGGCCGCTCGATATCGCGGCCATGCAGGAGGGCGCGCGACACCTCCTCGGCCACCACGACTTCACGACCTTCCGCGCTGCCGAGTGCCAGGCGAAATCGCCGATGAAGACGCTCGATCGCTTCGACGTGGAACGCGAGGGCGAGGCGGTCCGCATTTTCGCCGCGGCGCGCTCATTTCTGCATCATCAGGTGCGATCGATGGTCGGATCGCTGGTGCAGGTCGGCGACGGCAAATGGATTGCCGACGACATGGCGCTGGTGCTCGCGGCCCGCGACCGCAAGGCGTGCGGTCCCGTCGCGCCGGCCGACGGGCTTTATCTCGTCCGGGTGGATTATTGATGAGCGCGCCGGCGGCATTCGATGTGCCGCAGGTGTTCGCCCGCGCCCTCGCGCTCCATCAGGCCGGCCAGTTGGCGGAGGCCGAGCGGCTTTATGCCGAGATCATTGCGGCGGCCCCTGGTCATACAGTAAGCTTGCACCTTCTCGGCGTGCTGAAATTCCAGCGCGGCGATGTCGCGGCAGCGGTTCGGCACTTCGACGCCGCGCTCGCTCTCGAACCGGCAAATGCTTTCGCGCACAGCAATCGCAGCGTCGCGCTTGCAGCGCTCGCCCGCTTCGACGAGGCGCTGGCAAGCGCCGACACGGCGCTCGCGCTCAAGCCGGACCATGCCGAGGCATGGTCGAGCCGCGCGGCGGCCCTGTTTGAACTCGGTCGCTTCGACGAGGCGTTGGCAAGCGCCGAGCGGGCGATCGCTCTCAAGCCCGATCATGCCGACGCCTATGCCAGTCGCGGCAATGTGCTCAAGCAGCGCGGCGCGCTCGAGGAGGCGCTCGTCGATTACGGCAAGGCGATCGAACTCAATCCGACATTCGTGCGTGCCATCATCAACCGCGCGGTGGCGCTGAGCGATCTGCGGCGCTTCGATGAAGCGCTCGCCGACTGCGATCGCGCGATCGGGCTCAATTCGGGCATCGCGGAAGCATTCAACAACCGCGGCAATGTGCTGTACGCCTGCGAGCGCCTCGATGAAGCCTTGGCAAGTCTGGACCGGGCAATTGCGCTCAAGCCCGATTACGCGGATGCCTTCTACAACCGTGGCAATGCGCTCGCCGAACAGGGCCGCCTCGTCGAGGCTGCGGCGAGCCACGCCAGGGCGCTGTCGCTCGCGCCAAGCCACGCGGGCGCGCTCGGTGGCTATGCCGATTGCGCGAGCCGATTGTGCGACTGGTCGCGGCGCGACGAGATCGAAGCGGAGATCCGCCGTCGCATCACCGACGGCAGCGCCGTTATTCCGCCGCTGACGCTGCTGCGCTATTGCGATGACGATGCGCTGCAGCTCGCCTGTGCGCGACGCTACGCTGCTTCGCGCATCACGACACCGCCGCGGCCGCTCTCACGCAGCGTCCGCCGGGATGATGGCCGCATCCGGCTCGCCTACCTCTCGGCGGACTTTCGCCAGCATCCAGTCGCCCAACTCATCGTCGAGTTGATCGAGCGGCATGACCGCGCCCGCTTCGAGGTGACCGGCGTCTCCCTCGGCCCCGATGACGGCAGCGCATTGCACGCCCGGCTCCTCCGCGCGTTCGACCGTTTCGACGACGCGCGTGCCCTGAGCGATCGTGCCGTCGCGACGCTGCTCCACGAGCGCCAGAGCGACATCGTGATCGACCTCATGGGCTACACCCATGGCTGCCGGCCGCGCATTCTTGCTCATCGGCCGGCGCCAATCGCCGTCAACTATCTCGGCTATCCCGGCACGATGGGCACGGGCTTCGTCGACTACATCATTGCCGATGCGATCGCGCTGCCATTCGAGCGGCAAGCCTATTTCACCGAGAAAATCGTCCACCTGTCCGACTGTTTTCAGGCCAATGGAGCGCGCGAGGCGATTCCGCCGCCGCCGACCCGGCGCGAGGCCGGATTGCCCGACGCGGGCTTCGTGTTCTGCTGTTTCAACAATCACGCCAAGATCGCCCCGCCGGTGTTCGACGTCTGGATGCGGCTGCTCGCTCGCATCGAGGGCAGCGTGCTGTGGCTCTCGCAGGCGAGTACGGCGACGGCCGCCAATCTGCAGCGCGAGGCCGCAGCGCGCGGCATCGACCCGGCGCGCCTCGTGTTCGCGCCTCGCACCCAGCATTTTGCGGATCACCTTGCCCGCCACCGGCTCGCCGGCCTCTTCCTCGACACGGTGCCCTACAACGCGCACACGACAGCAGCCGACGCACTGCGCGCCGGACTGCCCGTGTTGACGTGTCGTGGCGACGCCATGGCGGGACGCATCGCTGTAAGCCTTCTCCATGCCGTGGGATTGCCGGACCTCGTAACGGCGAGCCTCGACGAGTACGAAGCGCTCGCACTACGTTTGGCACGCGATCCGACGCAACTCGCGAGCATTGCGACGTGGCTCGAAGCCAACCTTGCGACCGCGCCGCTGTTCGACATCGACCGCTTTCGTCGCAACATCGAAGCGGCCTACACGAAAATGTGGGAGACCGCGCAACGCGGCGAACCCGCGCAAAGCTTCGCGATCACTCCGTGATAGATGCCGCGCGAAGGCCCGTTATTCCGGCCGCGGCGACACAGGTCGCGCCGCGTCGATCAGCTCCCACAGCCGCGGCGGCGAAAGCGGCAGATCGCGCGGCTCGACGCCGAGCGGGCGCAGCGCGGCCGCAACTGCATTCGCGATGACGCCGCCGACGGGGATGATGCCGCCTTCGCCGGCTCCCTTGGCACCCAGCGGGTTGTGCGGCGCCGGCTTCTCGGCGAGCGCGACGGCGCGCACTGTGGGAAAATCGCCGGCGGTCGGCATCAGGTAGTCGGCAAGCGAGCCGGTGAGCAACTGGCCCTGGTCGTCGTAGACGAGATGTTCGAGAAAGACGCCGCCAAGGCCCTGCACGATGGCGCCGACCGCCTGGCCATGCAGCATCGCCGGGTTGATGATGCGCCCGACGTCTTCGACGGCGACGTAATCGATGACCGCCACATGGCCCGTGCGGGGGTCGACCGCGACGTGAGCGGCATGAGCGCCATAGCTGTAGGTACGGTGGGAACTGCCGTAGACGCCGTCGGCCGAAAGGGTCTCGACCTCTTGCGCCAAGACAGTGAGCGGCAACGCGGGACGCCCGGCTGAACGCGCCGCGCCATCGGCGATCTTGACCTCGGCCGGGTCGCACCCGAGCCGCCGCGCGGCCGCCGCGCGGATCAGGTCGCGCAGCTTCCCCGCGGCATCGAGGATCGCGGAGCCGCCCATCACGATCGAGCGCGAGCTGTAGGTGCCGAATCCTTCCCGCAACAAGTCGGTCGAGCCGTGATAGACGCCGCGAATGCGCTCGATCGGTATTTCCAGCGCATCGGCGGTGATTTGTGCGAAGGCGGTTTCGAGTCCCTGGCCATTGGCCGACGAGCCGACGAACACCGTGATCGAGCCATCACGCTCCAGCGTCAGTCGCGCGGTTTCCTTCGGCCCTGATGCGCCGCCTTCGAAATAGCAGCCGATGGCGAAACCATGATAGCGACCCTCGACCAGGGCGCCCATCAGACTTGCCTTTTCCGCCCATCCGATTTCCTTGAGGCAGCGTTCGAATGTCGTGCGGTATTCGCCGCTGTCGGTCACCGAATCGAGATCGAGCTCGACGACCTTCGCGAGCGACCACGGCATCTCGGCTTCGGTGAGGAGATTGCGGCGGCGGAATTCGACGCGGTCGATGCCGAGATCGTTGGCCGCGAGATCGAACAGGCGCTCGCGGCAGAAGTCCGCCTCGAATCGGCCTGGCCCGCGATAGGTGCCGGCCGGCGTCTTGTTGGTGACGTAAAGCAGCGCCTCCATGCGGATGTTCGGCACGCGATAGGGACCGGACAGAATCTGCGCGGTGTTGCGTGGGCCGGTCGCGCCGTTGGTGCGCAGATAAGCCCCCACGTCGGCGGCGGCTTGCCCGCGCAGCGCCAGGATCGTCCCGTCGCGCTCGCAGGCAATTTCGAGTTCGCACGCAACATCACGGGCGTGGTTGGTGGCGACCAGATGCTCGCGGCGGTCCTCGATCCATTTCACCGGCGCGCCGACGAAGCGCGCGGCAAATGGGATCAGGAAGTCTTCGGGGTAGAACTCGCCGCGCACGCCAAAGCCGCCGCCGACGTCGTTCTCTACGAGCCGGATCGCATCCTCGGCAATGCCGAATTGCTTTGCAAGAATGCGACGATTCGTGAATGCGACCTTTGCGGCGCCGTAGAGGCTCAGCCGCTCTCCCGTCCAGTCAGCTACAAATCCGCGCGGCTCCATCGGCACAGCGGTGTGGCGTTGCACCGTGAACCGCTCGCGCCGCACGTAAGGCGCGGCGCGAAATGCGGCGTCGGCATCGCCCTTCACCGCCGTCAGGGTGCCGGCGTGATTGGAACCGGTTGCGGCGAACAGCACCGTGTCGCCGCGCTTCGCTGCGGCGCGGTCGGCCACCACCGCGAGCGGCTCGATATCGAGGACGACCAAGTCCGCCGCGTCCTCGGCGGCGGCCGCGCTTTCGGCCACCACAACCGCGACGGGCTCGCCCACATAGCGCACGGTGCCGGCCGCGATGACGGTCTGCTCGAACGGCTTGAAACAATCGAGCTGTTCCTGGCGCAATGGAATGGTCGGGATCGATCCGATGTCGGCTGCCGTGATGACCGCGCGAACCCCGTCTCGCTTCAGCGCGGCGGCACGATCAATGGCGCGGATGCGGCCATGGGCGATACCGCTGCGCACGATCGCGGCATGCAGCAGTCCCGGCGGGCTCACATCGTCGACATACTGCCCTTTCCCGCGCAGGAACCGCAGATCCTCGATGCGCTCGATCGGACTGCCGACATAGGAATTGGCCGGGCGGGCGCGGTCGGAACTCACGGAATGACCTCGGCGCCGTTAGTCGATGCGGACGCCGGAGAGCCGCACGACGTCTTTCCATTTCGCGCGTTCCGCCTTGGCGAAGGCAGCAAATTCGGCGGGTGCCATGGGCGCCGGCCCCGCGCCGACCGCCTCAAGCGATGAAATGACGTCAGGCGTTTCCAAGACAGCTTTCACTTCCGCGGCGAGCCGCTCGATGATAGGCTGCGGCGTGCCGGCGGGAGCATAGAGTCCTTGCCACGCGGTCGCCTCGTAGCCCGGCAAGGTCTCGCCGATGGTTGGAAGATCGGGGGCCGAGCGGACGCGCTGCGGCGTCGTCACCGCGAGCGCACGGACTGTGCCGGATTTCGCATGCGGCCAAGTCGTCGTCATGCTGTCGATGGCGAGATCGAGGAAGCCGCCGATCATGCTGTTCATTTCCTCGGCAGTGCTGCGGAACGGAATGTGGGTCATCTGCGTCCCGGTCGCCGCCTCGAACATCACCACCGAGAGATGCGAGGATGTGCCGATACCGGAAGAGCCGTAGTTTGCCTGTCCGGGCCGCGCCTTGAGATAAGTGACCAGCTCGCTCACCGATCGCGCCGGCACTTTCGGATTGACGAACAGCAGGTTGGGCAGCCTCACGAGCAACGAGATCGGCGTGAAATCGCGTTCAACGTCGTAAGGGAGTCGCGTGTAGAGCGCCGCGTTGATGGCATTCGTGCTCGCGGTCCCGATCAACAGCGTGTAGCCGTCGTTCGCCGCCTTGGCGACGAAACCCGCGCCGATGGTGCCGCCGCCCCCGCCCTTGTTGTCGACCACGAACGGCGCGCCAATCTTCGCTTGCAGACGCGCTGCGATCAGGCGCCCGATCAAGTCGGCGGACCCGCCGGCGCTGAACGGCACCACGACCGTCACCGGCCGTTGCGGCCAGGTTTCCTGGGCCTGCGCGGCAAACGACACCAGCAGGATCGCCGCCGCCAGAAGCTTTCGCATTCGCAAAGTGTCTCCGACTGCCTGTCGCGGCGCGACGATATACCGGACCGCAGTCGGTCAGGCGATTTTTCGCTATGCGGTAGTGTTGCAATTGCGCTGTGCGATTTGCGCCCTATTTCAAGGCCCTGATCGTCGGTCGCGGACTTGAGGTTGGGCTTTCCGCGGTTGACAGATGGGCGCCGGGCCATCATAAGGTTCGCGCGAACGCGGGTCGGCAACGGCCCGCGCGCTGTTTGTTGTGGGCCCCGAGTGCCCACGACGACTGAGCAAAACCCCGATCGAAAGAAGCCGATCCGGCCGCCCCGCGACCGTGCATCGGGTACGAACACGAGGAAGAAAGATGTTCGCGGTCATCAAAACAGGCGGCAAGCAATACCGCGTTGTCGCCGAAGATCTGCTTGAGGTTGCCCGAGTTCGAGGGCGAACCGGGCAGCGTCGTCGAATTTGGCGAGGTCTTGGCGGTGGGCGGCGATTCGCCGCTGGTTGGAACGCCGACGATTGCCGGTGCCACGGTCGCGGCCGAAGTGCTTCACCATGGGCGCGGGCCGAAGGTCATCGCCTTCAAGAAGCGCCGCCGCAAGAATTCGCGGCGCAAGCGCGGCCATCGCCAGGAATTCTCGCTGGTGCGGATCACCGAGATCCTGACCGAGGGCCGCAAGCCGTCGCAGACCCCGCCGCCACGGCCGAAACGGCAAGCGGCGCCGAAGCCCGCCGAAGCGGCCGACGCCGCGGGCTGAAATGGCAGGTCCGTGCTCTCTACAATGTGAGCGCGGATTGTCACGAATTCGAACGAATGACGGAATAGAACGGAGACCATCATGGCGCACAAGAAAGCAGGCGGATCCTCGCGCAACGGCCGCGATTCCCCGGGCCAGCGCCTTGGCGTGAAGCGTTTCGGCGGCGAGGCTTGCCTCGCCGGAAATATCCTGGTGCGGCAGCATGGCACGAAGTGGCACCCGGGTAACAACGTCGGCATAGGCCGCGATTACACGTTGTTTGCGTTGATCGACGGTCGCGTCGAGTACCGTACGAAGGCCAGGGGCCGCACCTATGTCTCCGTCGTGCCGATGGAGGCTGCGGCCGAATAGACGGTGGATCACATCAAGGTCCGCCGGAACGTCGATCACCCGGTGGACCTTCAAGGTTCGATCAAAGGGGGGCCGGCGCACCGGCCCCTTTTTGATTTTTAAGAGCCGAGGAAACTCATGTCGCTGATCGACAGACCGCTCCGGGAGACTATCGCCGCAACTCCAAGCCCTGTGCTCGAGACCGAGAGGCTCGTGCTGCGCGCGCCGCGTCACGAGGACGCCAAGAGCCTTGTTGCGATCATCAATGACCGTCGTATTGCCGAGAAGACCGGACGCATCCCTCATCCCTATACGCCTGACGACGCCCGCGAATGGATCGATGGCGTGATTGCCGAGGGGACAGCCTCATTTCTCATCACCGCCGGCGGCGAAATCATCGGCGGCTGCGGCTACGAGTTGAGAAACAGCGTTCCGGAAATCGGTTATTGGATCGGCGTGCCGTTCTGGGGCAACGGCTATGCGACCGAGGCTGCGCGCGCGCTCGTCGACCATGCCTTCTCCGATCATTTCTATGCAGCGCTGATTTCCGGCGCGCTCGTCAGCAATCCGGCATCGCGGCGCGTCCTTGAAAAGTGCGGCTTCGAGTGGACGGGCGTCAGCCTGCTCCGCGTCCAAGCGATCAATTCCTCAGCGCCGCTCGACCGGTTCCGCCTGGAGCGAAGCGCCTGGGCCGCGCTCAAGGCGCGTGCCGTGCCGCCGAAACGCAAGCCGACGCGGCGCGTCGAGCGCTGATCACGGAGCTTGGCGGATAAAGCTTGCTCAGCGGTTCTCCGGCGCGCCTGCGCTTGCCGTCGGCCGGAACAGCGCTTCGAGCTTTTCGAGTAGTGCCGGACCGAAATGGCCCTGCGGATTGGACGGCGCCACGTGATCCATCATCTCCCAACCGCGGATGAGCACACGCGCATGTTCGAAAGCCTGCTGGAAGTCCGCGCCAGGGAGCATGCTCTGCTTGAACAGCGCGTCGCCGAAGTAAGTCCATTCCCGCTCGGGCGCGCACCCGAACGAGGTGCTTCTCGCATCGGCCGCGGTCATCACGATGGTGTCGTCGTTCGCGAGCGGGGGCACGAAGATACCGGAATAGCAGGCTGACACGATCACGATCCGGTTCTTGATGCCTTCGGCGTCGAGCGTGGATGCGACCTGCTGCGGGGTCAATTCGATCATCGGGCTGCCCGGCAGCTGCAGCGCAAAGCCGCCTTGGCCGCCATGGGACGTCATCAGCAGGAGCAGGATGTCCTCATCCTTGTCCATCGCTTCGCCGACGGCGTGCGCGGCGGCGGCAAAGTTTGCCACATTGGCGAGCGGCACGTTCGCGATCGTTTCGCGGTGATTGATGAGGCGGACGATGTGATCCTTGATCGGCAGGACATTCCCGATCTGGGCCAGCGCGCCGTCGAGCTCCTTGACGAAAACGTCCTGGTCGGCCCAGCCGGCTACACCGATGACGTAGACATCGGTCACGCCGTCGGTTTGCGGGGCAAGTCGATCGGCTTCGGCCTTCACCAGCGCGCCTTGCGACTGCTCGATTCGCGACGCCTCTTGGGCCGACAGCTTCGGCGCGCTCGGGGCCTGATTCTGGGCCTCCGCCTCGTAGCGGGCGCGCAGGTACTCCCACCAATTGGCGTTTCGAATATCGAAGTCGCGCGCAATGAAAACGGGCGCGTGCGGCACCACCGTGTTGACGACAAAAATCGCCATCATCACGGCGGCGACTTTGGCCGCAGCATGAACCCGCGACTGCGCTTCGAGGCTGCACAGCACGCACACCATGGCGCCGAACCACCACACGATCTCGAGGACAAAAATCGCGACGGTCGCGATCACGACAATCCGATTGTCGGTCCATCCGAGCGATGTCGCGAGCAACGGCAATCCGAAGCGGACCGGGGCGGCGGTCAGTCCCGCGACGATCAAGAGCACGATCATCGCCGAAAGCGCGGTGATACGACCGGTCGGCCGCACGAGCAGGCCCGCGATCACCAAATCCAGCGCCAGCCACGCGACGATTGCGTTGAGACCGTACGGGTTGAAATTAGGTGCCGAACCGGCCTCGAGATACTGAAAGGCGATCCGGACCGCGGCGAGCAGGATGGCGAACCCGAGGAGGGTTGCGAGCCCGACGAGCGGGGGCTCGGATGTGGTCCGCCAAATGCCCGCCCGCGCAGCAATCTTCAGGACCGACCACACGCCTCGCGTTCTCCGCCGGAATTGGTTGAAGGCCGGCTACCCCGTTGCCGGATTTCCGCACTATATCAGGAAGGAATTTGCCGGCCACCGCATCGAATCGGGCTATGCGGATGGGGACCGGCGACATGGATCGCAAGAGATGAAATTCCTCGACCAGGCCAAGATTTACATCCGTTCCGGCAACGGCGGCGCAGGCTGCGTCTCGTTCCGGCGGGAGAAGTTCATCGAGTTCGGTGGACCCGATGGCGGCGACGGCGGCCGCGGCGGCGACGTCGTGGCCGAATGCGTGGACGGCCTCAACACGCTGATCGACTATCGCTATCAGCAGCATTTCAAGGCCAAGACCGGCGGCCACGGCATGGGCAAGAACCGCTCGGGCGCGGGCGGCGCGGATGCCGTGCTCAAGGTCCCGAAGGGCACCCAGATTTTTGACACCGACAACGAGACGCTGCTCGCTGATCTCGTGGAACTGGGTGACCGTGTCGTGCTCGCAAAGGGCGGCAATGGCGGCTTTGGCAATGCCCACTTCAAGTCCTCGACCAACCGGGCGCCGCGCCGCGCCAATCCGGGACTTGCCGGCGAGGAGCGCACCATCTGGCTGCGCCTCAAGCTGATCGCCGATGCCGGCCTTGTCGGGCTGCCCAACGCCGGTAAATCGACATTCCTCGCCGCGGTGAGCGCCGCCCGGCCGAAGATCGCCGATTATCCGTTCACCACGCTCCACCCTCAGCTTGGGGTCGTCGGGATCGATGGCCGCGAATTCGTGCTGGCGGATATTCCAGGCCTCATCGCCGGCGCGCACGAGGGGGCGGGCCTCGGCGACCGCTTCCTCGGCCACGTGGAGCGCTGCCGCGTGCTGCTGCATCTCGTCGACGGCACCTGCGAGCATGCCGGAAAGGCCTACAAGACCGTGCGCGAGGAACTCGTCGCGTATGGTCACGGCCTCGCCGAAAAGCCGGAAATCGTGGCTCTTAACAAGGTCGATGCATTGACGCCGGACGTGGTCAAGGAGCAGACGGCCCGCCTCAAGCGCGCCGCCAAGAAGACGCCTCTCGTCCTTTCCGCCGCGACCCGCCAGGGCGTGCCCGAGGCATTGCGCGCCCTCACCCGCGTGATCGATGCGGCACGCGAGGTAACGGAGCCCGCCGTAGATGCCCGGTGGGAGCCGAAGATCGCCTAGCACCCTCGCCTGGAGGGTCGGACCGCCGGAGCTCCGGGGTGGGGTAAGGCCGCGCAAATGCTGCGCAGCAAATGGGATACAGCCTTGGTGCCGCGCGCAAATGTTGCGCAGCAAAAAGCGGTACGGCCCTCACCCCCCGCCGGCTGGCGCAAGCCGATCCACCTCCTGGGGATGTATTGCCCCGGCCTGGCGCTGCCTTCCCCGGAAAAGCCAATGGCGCAAAAGGCATTCGGTAGCTATATTTAGCGGGGTGGAGCGCCTGTAAATCGGCTGTTTACCAAGAACAGCTCCGCTCTTTCGCAACAAGCACGCGAACCGACCTGCCGCAGGGCGGGCGGCTCATCTTTTTTTCTGGTGCCAGAATGAGTTCCAACCGAACGGACCATATCCGCCTCACTTCGCATCCGGAGCCGGGCGGAAAAGCGCGATTTCCGATTCATTGGGGCGCGGCGACGGCGCACGAGCGTGGACCGATCATCGCCACGGTTTCGCGGCCGCAGCATCGCAACGTCATCGGCGCCCACGGCGGCTCCTACGCCCTCTACCGTGCGCTTGCAGTCTCCGCCGGCGCCCTCGATCCGATCCGCCGGCCCGACCTCACGAATACCCATCCGGCCGCAAACATCGGTCCATTCCCGCAATGGTCGGAGCCCCGGCGTATCGTCTCCCTCGATCCGTGGGGCCATCTGGTCGCCGATACGTTCAAGACCGAGATCGCAGAAGGCCAGGACATCCGCCCGACCATCGCGATCACGCGGGCGCGGCTCGATCTTGTCGAGATGCGCGACGCAATCCGCGCCGGGCGTCTGAGGGCCGATGGCGTTCACATCCATCAGAATGGCAGCCTGTCGGTCGTGAAGGTCGCGATCGATCCGGTCTGGTATCTGCCCGGGGTCGCGGAGCGGTTCGGCACCACCGAGACGCAGCTGCGTCGCGTCCTGTTCGAGCAGACGGCGGGAATGTTTCCGGAGCTCGTCACGCGGCCCGACATGCATGTGTTCCTGCCGCCGATCGGCGGCACCACGGTCTATCTCTTCGGCGACGTCAGCAAGCTTGCCGATGCGCGCACCAAGATCACGTGCCGCGTGCACGACGAATGCAACGGGTCGGACGTGTTCGGCTCCGACATCTGCACCTGCCGGCCGTACCTGATCCACGGCATCGAGGAATGCGCGCGCTCGGCGCAGGACGGCGGGCTCGGCGTCATCGTTTACAATCGGAAGGAAGGGCGCGCGCTCGGCGAGGTGACCAAGTTCCTGGTCTACAACGCTCGCAAACGCCAGGAGGGCGGCGATTCGGCCTCGACCTATTTCGAGCGCACCGAATGCGTCGCGGGGGTGCAGGATGCCCGCTTCCAGCAGCTCATGCCCGACCCGATCCACTGGCTCGGCCTGCGCCGCATCGACCGTTTCGTGTCCATGAGCGACATGAAGCATGATGCGCTGGTCTCGCAAGGAATCGAGATCGTCGAGCGCGTTCCCATTCCCGACGAATTGGTGCCGCCCGATGCGCATGTGGAGATCGATGCCAAGCGCGCCGCCGGCTATTATTCACCGGAGCCGCCCAAGGACGTGGCTTCGTCGGTCGGTCGCCCGCTCGAGAAATACTGATGGGTCGTCGTGCGTTCTGAGACCGACGCTGCGCTCTCGCTCCTGAGCGCTGCCGCGGTGCGCGAGCGCGCGCACCGCATGTTGGAGGCGGGCCTTGCGGACCGGCTGCCGCACTTTCGTGTCGATCTGCCCCACCTGGACGATGCGGCGGCTTTGACCATCGCCATCACCCGCGACGCCTATCCCGATCTCGCCATTCCGTTCCATTCGCGCTGGCGCCATTTCGTTGTTGACGGCGAAGACCGTTGGGCGGCGCGTGCCGACGCGGTGAAATGGAAGGACGCGGCGGCACGGGCGCGCGCCGAATTCGACCTCGCGATCGTCAGCGTGCTCCTTGATGCCGGTGCTGGTGCGCAATGGCGCTACCGTGATCATGGGGGTCGCGCCATCGGGCGTTCGGAGGGACTTGCGATTGCGAGCCTCGATATGTTCGGCGATGGGCTGTTTTCGAGCGATCCGCAAGACCCGTTGCGCGCCGATGCCCCAAAGCTCGCCGCACTTGCCGATGACGATCTTGCCGCCGGCTTCCAGGCCGGTGCGACAAATCCGTTGGCCGGCTTTGCCGGCCGCGCCGATCTGCTGCGTCGCCTCGGGCGAACGATCGCGGCTGCCCCAGCTGTCTTTGCCGGCCGTGATTCAGCACGGCCAGGCGGCCTCTATGACCATCTTGTCGAGCGCGGTGCCGCCGGCCGGATCGCGGCGGCGGATATTCTTTCCGCAGTGCTGCGATACCTGGGGCCAGTCTGGCCATCGCGATTGACGCTCGGAGGCATTCCCCTCGGCGATTGCTGGCGGCATCCCGCCGTCGTGACCGATGATGCGACCAACCAGCTTGTGCCGCTGCACAAGCTGTCCCAGTGGCTGACCTATTCGCTGATCGAGCCGCTCGAACGCGCTGGGATCGCCGTCATCGATATCGACGGCCTCACCGGGCTGGCGGAATACCGCAACGGCGGCCTCTTCATCGACACCGGCACCCTCATCTTTCGCAACTCGGACGAGGCGCAGCAGCGCCACACGGTTGGTTCGACCGTCGTGGTCGAATGGCGGGCGCTCACGGTGGCACTGCTCGATCGCCTGGCTGGCCTGGTGCGGCAGCGGCTGGGCCGTACCGCCGAAGAACTGCCGCTTGCGCGTATCCTGCAGGGCGGCACCTGGGCCGCCGGGCGGACATTGGCGCAAAAATTGCGGCCCGATGGTGCGCCACCGATCGCGATCGAAAGCGACGGAACGGTCTTCTGACGAAGGATCATGCGATGATGGAAGGCGTCACGGTCGTCACGCATCCGCTGGTGCAGCACAAGCTGACTTTGCTGCGCGACAAGACTCGCTCCACCAAAACGTTTCGCGAACTCTGCCGCGAGCTCGGCATCCTGATGTGCTACGAGGTGACGCGCGACCTGCCGCTCGACCGCGTCGAGATCGAGACGCCGATGGCGTGCATGCTGGCGCCGCGCATCGCCGGCAAGAAGCTCGTTTTCGCGCCGATCCTGCGCTCCGGCATGACGCTCGTCGAAGGCATGCTGGAGCTGGTGCCGGCCGCGCGCGTCGCCCACATCGGGCTCTATCGCGATCCGGAAACGCTCGTCGCCGTCGAATACTATTTCAAGGCGCCGCTCGATCTCGCCGAACGGCAGGTGATCGTCATCGCGCCGGTGGTGGCCACCGCGAACACCGCGGTTGCCGCGGTCGACCGGCTCAAGGAGCGCGGCGCCCGCGACATCCGCTTCGTCTGTCTGATTACGGTGCCGCCCGCACTCGAGCGTTTGCGCGGCATTCATCCCGACGTGCCGGTGTGGACCGCGGCCGTGGATGAGACCCTCGACGACAATGCCTATATCATTCCGGGTCTCGGCGACGCCGGCGACCGCGCCTACGGCACCCGGTGAGTTAAGACGCGCGCTTGAACAGGCGCGAATGGGCGTCGAGCAGCGTCGTCGCGAATCCCGTGCCGTCGGCGATCATCTCCCGCATGAGCGATAATGGAGTGGGATACGGCGTCTCGACCTCGCCCACCACGGAATCGGAGTCGCGGCGCAGCTCTGCATCGAACTTGCGCGCGAGTTGCTGCATGCGGTGGTTCTCCAGGAGGCAGGTGATGTGCAGCTGCTTGATGCCCCGATTACGGGCTGCAAGGAGGACGCGTTCGAGCAACTCAGTTCCGACACCATGGCTCTGCCACGGCCGTTCGATGCTGAACGCGGCCTCGGCTTCGCCGGCGCCGGGATTGAAGGGCCGCAACTCGGCGGCTCCGCGCGGCGCGCCGTCGGCAATGAACCCGTAAATCACATTTGGCGATTCGAAGGCATTCTCCGCATGGCGACGAATAAAGGAGTCGGCGACCGCGCCACCAAAGCGATTTCGGCGGCTTGCCGGGTCAAGCCGCAGCAAATGATCGGCGTACGCGTCGATGTCGGCCGCCCATAACTTACGGACAGTGCCGTCGACAGTTACAAAATTCATCCGTGCCTCCGGACTTTTTGTCATTGGACCTCAATGTGTTGGGTGGACCCGGGCTGATTCGGGTGTCCCATATTGCATTGCAGCAAAAGATGACCCCATCAAGAATGGGAATGCCTAAATTTTGGTGCACTGCGATATGGAGATGGCTACTATTCGGCAGGCGGGACGCAGATTGAATAATGATTCAGCGCTAGTGTGCTGTGGCTGTTCAAGGCTAGGTTGCGCTGGGGGCTAGCTGTGCGTGCGGCACGAAATTGGCATAGCCTGCTGCCAATCACGCACGGCATTTGCTTGATAGCAGCAAACGGTATGTAGAAACCGGTTGCCGCGCCGGTCGCATCCCTGTAACGGGCGGTCACTCATATCCTCTGCGGGTTCCCGCACTCGAGTAGCATGTCCGACACTATCTCCGCCCGCTATGCGGCCCTCGTCGCCGCCGGCGAGGTCGAGCGCGATCCAGCCCAGGTGGCGATCGTTGCACGGCTGGCGCGCCTCAACGAGCAACTCGCCGCGCATCGGCTCGCACGAAAGTCGTCCTCGCTCGGCTGGCTGTTCGGCCAGCGCACGACCGCCGAACCTGAGCTCAAAGGGATTTACATCTGGGGCGAGGTGGGCCGCGGCAAAACCATGCTGATGGACCTGTTCTTCTCGACCTGTCCGGCCAAGCGCAAGCGGCGGGCGCACTTCCATGAATTCATGCTGGATGTCCACGATCGCCTGAACGACTACCGCGCCAAGCTGAAATATGGGGAAATTCCGGAAGCCGATCCGATCCATCTCGTGGCCGCCGATCTGGCGAACGAGTCTTGGGTGCTGTGCTTCGATGAATTCCATGTGACCGACATCGCCGACGCGATGATCCTGGGGCGGCTCTTCAGCCGCCTGTTCGAGTACGGCGTCGTCGTGGTGGCGACCTCCAACGTCGCGCCGTCGGATCTCTATCGTGACGGGCTCAATCGCGCGCTGTTCCTGCCGTTCATCGACCTCATCGAACGCCGCATGGACGTTGTGCAGCTCGAGGCGCGGACCGATTTCCGCCTGGAAAAGCTGATCGGGGTGACCGTCTGGCATGTGCCTGCGGATAAAGCGGCCAGAGCGGCGCTCGACGTGGCCTGGCAACGTCTGACGGGCGGGCGGGACGGCAAGCCAATCGACCTGATCGTCAAGGGTCACCTGCTGCATGTGCCGCGCGCCGCCATGGGGGTGGCGCGGTTCGGCTTTCACGATCTCTGTGAGAAGCCGCTCGGCGCTGTCGATTATTTGCGCATCGTGCACGAATTCCACACACTGATGATCGACTGCGTGCCGGTCATGACCTACGACACGCGCAACGAGGCCAAGCGCTTCATCGCTCTCATCGATACGGTCTACGACGCCGGCGTGAAACTCCTGGCCTCCGCGGCGGCCGAGCCGAGTGCTCTTTACCGGGCGGACGAGGGCTACGAGGCTAGCGAATTCAAGCGCACCGCGTCGCGCATCATCGAGATGGGCTCGACCGAATATCTCGCCTCGCCGCGTGCGCGCCGCCTCGCGGTGACCGGCTCGGCGGCCGGCATCGTGGAGACATGAGAGCAATGCGCACGTTACCGCCAGGACGATCGTTGTTGGTAGCGGGCACCGCCTTTGGTCGACTTGAATGGCAGGTCTGAAAGGGTTAACACCCCGAGGGCCGGTCGTTCGACGGCATTTCAAGGATTTCTCATGGCGCGCAACAAGATTGCACTGATCGGCGCGGGCCAGATCGGTGGCACACTCGCTCATCTGATCGGGCTTAAGGAACTCGGCGACGTGGTCCTGTTCGACATCGCGGAAGGCATACCCCAAGGCAAGGCGCTCGACATTGCCCAATCGGCTCCCGTCGAGGGCAACGACACCAACTACCTCGGGGCCAATTCTTACGAGGCCATGAACGGCGCCGATGTGTGCATCGTGACCGCCGGCGTACCGCGCAAGCCGGGCATGAGCCGCGACGATCTGCTCGGCATCAATCTCAAGGTGATGGAGCAAGTCGGCGCCGGCATCAAGAAATACGCCGCCAACGCTTTCATCATCTGCATCACCAATCCGCTCGACGCCATGGTGTGGGCGCTGCAGAAATACTGCGGCCTGCCCAAGCACATGGTGGTCGGCATGGCAGGCGTGCTCAACTCTGCGCGCTTCCGGTACTTCCTTGCAGACGAGTTTCACGTTTCGGTCGAAGACGTGACGGCCTTTGTGCTCGGCGGCCACGGCAATTCAATGGTGCCGCTGGTGCGCTACTCGACGGTCGCCGGGATTCCGCTGCCCGACCTTGTGCGCATGGGGTGGTCGACCCAGGCGCGCATCGAGGCGATCGTCGAGCGAACCCGCAACGGCGGCGGCGAGATCGTCAATCTGCTCAAGACCGGATCGGCCTTCTATGCTCCAGCGTCCTCCGCCATCGCCATGGCCGAAAGCTATCTGCGCGACAAGAAGCGGGTGCTGCCGTGCGCGACCTATCTCAATGGTGAATACGGCGTTAGCGATCTTTACGTGGGTGTTCCGGCGGTGATCGGTGCGAAGGGCGTCGAGCGCATCGTCGAGATCGAACTTGCCGGCGCCGAGCGCCAGATGTTCGACAAGTCCGCCGATGCCGTCCGCGGCCTGGTCGACGCGTGCACCAAGATCGCCCCGGCCTTGGCGTCCTAGGCGAAGATCGTCACAGGCGGATGCGAACGCGGGTGAAGAGAGGCTAAGCGAAAAGATCAAATCTACCCGCAGCCAACCATCGCCTGTTTTCTGCCCTCCGTTCACCGTTGTGTGGTGAGGCACCATGAACATCCACGAATACCAGGCTAAGGCCGTATTGAGCGAGTTCGGCGTGCCGGTGCCGCGCGGCATTCCCGCATTCTCGGTGCCGGAAGCAGAGAAAGCCGCGCATCAGCTCGGCGGCCCGGTGTGGGTCGTGAAGGCGCAGATCCATGCGGGAGGTCGC
This sequence comes from uncultured Alphaproteobacteria bacterium, assembly GCA_963807015.1. GTDB lineage: Bacteria > Pseudomonadota > Alphaproteobacteria > Rhizobiales > Xanthobacteraceae > JAJPKK01. The sequence continues at coordinate 199,938 of CAWEAS010000004.1, forward strand.
GGCAAGGCAGGCGGCGTCAAGGTCGTGAAATCGATCGAGGATGTCACGCGGGAAGCGAGCCGCATCTTGGGCTCGACTCTTGTCACCCATCAGACCGGCCCGAAGGGCAAGGTGGTCAACCGGCTCTACATCGAGGACGGCTCGGCGATCGAGAAGGAGTTTTATCTCTCGGCACTGGTGGACCGCGTCGCCTCGCGGGTGGCGTTCGTCGTCTCGACCGAAGGCGGCATGGATATCGAGGAGGTGGCGCGCACCGCGCCTGAGAAGATTCTCACGTTCGCGGTCGATCCGGCGACCGGCATCATGCCCCATCACGGCCGGCGGGTGGCGCAGGCGCTCGGGCTTAAAGGAGATCTCGCCAAGCAGGCCGAAGCGCTCGTGACCAAGCTCTATGCCGCCTTCGTCGACAAGGACATGAGTCTGCTGGAGATCAATCCGCTCGTGGTCACGAAGGATGGCAATCTCGTGTGCCTCGACGCCAAGCTCGGCTTTGACGACAACGCGCTCTACCGGCACGCCGACATCGTCGCCCTGCGCGATCTCACCGAAGAGGACGAGAAGGAAACCGAGGCGTCGAAATACGACCTCAACTACGTCGCGCTCGACGGCACCATCGGCTGCATGGTCAACGGCGCCGGCCTTGCCATGGCGACCATGGACATCATCAAGCTCTACGGCGAATCGCCCGCCAACTTCCTCGATGTCGGCGGCGGCGCCACCAAGGACAAGGTTGCGGCCGCCTTCAAGATCATCACCTCGGACCCTCACGTGAAGGGCATTCTGGTCAACATTTTCGGCGGCATCATGCGCTGTGACGTGATTGCCGAAGGTGTTGTCGCCGCGGTCAAGGACGTGGGCCTGCGGGTGCCGCTGGTGGTGCGGCTCGAAGGCACCAAGGTCGCGGAGGGCAAGGAGATCATTGCGACCTCCAATCTCAACGTGACGGCTGCCGACGACCTCGACGACGCCGCCCAGAAAATCGTCACATCGGTGCGGGGAGCGGCGTGATGGCGGTGCTGATCGACAGAAACACCAAGGTCATCTGCCAGGGCTTCACCGGCAAGAACGGCACGTTCCACTCTCAGGCGGCGATCGCCTACGGCACCAAGATGGTGGGCGGCACATCGCCGGGCAAAGGCGGCACGACGCACCTTGACCTGCCGGTGTTCGACACCGTCGCACAGGCGCGCGACGCCACGGGATGCGATGCAAGCGTCATCTACGTGCCGCCTGCCGGCGCGGCCGACGCTATCGCCGAAGCGATCCAGGCCGAGATTCCGCTCATTATCTGCATCACCGAGGGCATCCCGGTGCTCGACATGGTGAAGGTGAAGCGGGCGCTGTCCGGCTCGAAGTCGACCCTCATTGGGCCGAACTGCCCGGGCGTCATGACGGCGGGTGAGTGCAAGATCGGGATCATGCCGGGCAACATCTTCAAGCCGGGCTCGGTCGGCATCGTGTCGCGTTCGGGCACGCTGACCTACGAGGCGGTGTTCCAGACCACCCAGGAGGGCCTTGGTCAGACCACCGCGGTCGGGATCGGCGGCGATCCCGTCAAAGGCACCGATTTCATTGCCGTCCTTGAAATGTTTCTCGCTGACAAGGAGACCAAGTCGATCGTCATGATCGGCGAGATCGGCGGTTCCTCCGAGGAGGACGCTGCGCAGTTCCTCAAGGATGAAGCCAAGCGCGGCCGCAAGAAGCCGATGGTCGGCTTCATCGCCGGCCGCACCGCGCCGCCTGGGCGGCGCATGGGCCATGCCGGCGCCATCATTTCGGGCGGCCACGGCGATGCGGGCTCGAAGATTGACGCAATGGAGTCGGCGGGTATCAAGGTCTCGCCATCCCCCGCACGCCTAGGCAAGACGCTGGTCGAGTTGCTCAAGCACTGAAGCCGGGTTCGCTGAAAGTCTTTCGAAAAACCAACCGCTGGCAGTGGGCTCTTAAGCATTTGCTCGTAAGGCTTGAGACGCCACAGCTGAAGGAATGAAATCAAATTCCGAGGTTGCGGACTCAACCCCTGATGTAGCCGAATTGTGAAGCCGCAACGGCCACCTAAATAGTGTAGACAGGCGTCACCCTGCTGGAATGGCACGATTCGTGCGCGTCTCTCCGCCGGGGCAGGGGGCAGAACCCGAGTTGACGACTTGAACCACGCCAGGACCTCCGGCGTGGGCTACGACCTTTCAGGATAACTCCATGTCACGCCAGGACGCGAATGCGGCTTTCGCCCTCACTTCCTTTCTCTACGGGGGCAATGCCGACTACATCGACGAACTCTATGCCCGGTACGAAACCGACCCGCAGGCGGTCGATGCGCAATGGCAGGCGTTCTTCGCGAGCCTCAAGGATGAGCAATGGGACGTCGTCCAAAATGCCCGCGGCGCGTCCTGGCAGCGCGCCGATTGGCCGCCGCTGCCGCACGGCGACCTCGTCGGCGCGCTCGACGGCGACTGGTCGGAGACCGAACGGGCGATCGGCGACAAGGTTCGCGCCAAGGCCCAGGCAAAGGGCGTCGAGGTCTCCGCCAGCGAGGTTCAGCAGGCCACGCGGGACTCGGTCCGGGCACTGATGCTGATCCGCGCATACCGGATGCGCGGCCATCTCCATGCCAATCTCGATCCGCTGGGCCTCGAGGCGCCCAAGGACCCGGAAGAGCTTGATCCGCGCTCTTACGGATTCACGGACGCGGACTTCGACCGGCCGATCTTCCTTGACCATGTGCTCGGGCTCGAATTCGGCACGCTGCGCCAGATGGTTGGGATCCTGCAGCGCACCTATTGCCAGACCCTCGGCGTCGAATTCATGCACATCTCCGATCCGCAGCAGAAGAGCTGGATCCAGGAGCGCATCGAGGGACCTGACAAGGAGATCAGCTTCACCCGCGAGGGCAAGCGCGCCATTCTCAACAAGCTCGTCGAGGCAGAGGGTTTCGAAAAGTTCAGCGACCTCAAGTTTACCGGTACCAAGCGGTTCGGGCTCGACGGCGCCGAATTGATGATTCCGGCGCTGGAGCAGATCATCAAGCGCGGCGGCGCCCTCGGCGTGAAGGACATCGCGCTCGGCATGGCCCACCGCGGCCGGCTCAACGTGCTCGCGCACGTGCTGGCGAAGCCGCACCGCGCCATCTTCCATGAGTTCAAGGGCGGCTCGTCATCGCCGGACGACGTCGAGGGCTCGGGCGACGTGAAGTACCATCTTGGCGTCTCGTCCGATCGCGAATTCGATCACAACAAGGTCCACCTCTCGCTGACCGCGAACCCGTCGCATCTCGAGATCGTCAATCCGGTGGTGCTCGGCAAGACGCGCGCCAAGCAGGACCAGCTTGGCGCGACGCCCGAGGACCGCACCTGCGCAATGCCGCTCCTGATTTCGGGCGATGCCGCGTTTGCGGGCCAAGGGGTTGTCGCGGAATGTTTCGGCCTGTCGGGGCTGCGCGGACATCGCACCGGCGGTTCGGTGCATTTCATCGTCAACAATCAGATCGGCTTCACCACCTATCCGCGCTACAGCCGCTCTTCGCCGTATCCGTCGGACGTCGCCAAGATGATCGAGGCGCCGATCTTCCACGCCAACGGCGACGATCCGGAAGCCGTGGTGTTCGCGGCAAAGATCGCGACCGAATTCCGGCAGAAATTCCAGAAGCCGGTCGTCATCGACATGTTCTGCTATCGGCGGCATGGGCACAACGAGGGCGATGAGCCCATGTTTACCCAGCCGTTGATGTACAAAGCGATCCAGGCGCATCCGACGACCCTCGAGATCTACTCGAAGAAGCTCGTCGCCGAAGGCGTGGTCACCGACGGCGAAGTTGACAAGATGAAGAGCGACTGGCGCGCCCGGCTCGACGCGGAGCTTGAGGCAAGCCAGAGCTATCGCTCGAACAAGGCCGATTGGCTTGACGGCCGCTGGGCCGGTTTCAAGGTCGCGGACACTTCCGACGATCCGCGGCGTGGCAACACCGGCGTCAACCTCGCGGTCCTCAAGGACATCGGCGCAAAGATCACGGTGGCGCCGCAGAACTTCCACGTCCACCGCACCATCGGGCGCTTCCTCGAAGCGCGGCGGAAAGCGATCGAGACCGGCGAAGGCATCGATTGGGCAACGGCGGAGGCACTTTCGTTCTGCTCACTTCTGCTCGAAGGAATCCGCGTGCGCCTTTCGGGGCAGGATTCCGAGCGCGGCACCTTCTCGCAGCGCCATTCGGTGCTGATCGACCAAGAAAACGAGAACCGCTACACGCCGTTCAATCACATCGCTCCGCAGCAGGCGCGCTACGAAGTCATCAATTCGATGCTTTCGGAAGAAGCCGTGCTCGGCTTCGAATACGGCTATTCGCTCGCCGAGCCGAAGGCGCTGACGCTGTGGGAAGCGCAGTTTGGCGACTTCGCGAACGGCGCCCAGGTCATCTTCGACCAATTCATTTCCTCGGGCGAGCGCAAGTGGCTCCGCATGTCGGGCCTCGTGTGTCTGTTGCCGCACGGCTATGAAGGCCAGGGACCGGAGCACTCCTCCGCGCGCCTCGAGCGTTACCTGCAGATGTGCGCCGAGGACAACATGCAGGTCGCGAACTGCACGACGCCGGCGAACTACTTCCACATCCTGCGCCGCCAGCTCAAACGCGAGTTCCGCAAGCCGCTGATCCTCATGACGCCAAAGAGCCTGCTGCGCCACAAGCGCGCGGTTTCGCGGCTCGACGAGATGGGCGAGGGCCGCTCGTTCCATCGGCTCCTGTGGGACGATGCGCAGCTTGACACCCCCACCCCGCCCTCCCCCGCAAGCGGGGGAGGGATAGGGAGGGGGATCAAGCTCAAGCCGGATGCCAAGATCCGGCGGGTCGTGCTGTGCTCCGGCAAAGTCTACTTCGATCTCTATGAGGAACGCGAGAAACGCGGCGTCGACGATATCTACCTCCTCCGCGTCGAACAGCTTTATCCATTCCCAATGAAGGCGCTGGTGCAGGAGCTGTCACGCTTCAAACAGGCCGAGATCGTGTGGTGCCAGGAGGAGCCGCGCAACATGGGAGCCTGGCACTTTGTCGAGCCCTATATCGAATGGGTGCTCGGTCAGGTGGGCGGCGAGTGCCGGCGCCCGCGCTACGCCGGCCGGCCCGCGTCCGCTGCTACCGCCACCGGACTTATGTCCAAGCATCAGATGCAGCTCAAAGCGCTGCTTGAAGAGGCGCTGCAGGAGTAGCCGCGCGACGACGCGGGGCGCACCTCTTTCCTCACAACTCCGACAGGACGACGCCTCATGACCGATATCAGGGTCCCTACTCTTGGCGAGTCGGTAACCGAAGCGACCATCGGCAAGTGGTTCAAACAACCGGGCGACGCGGTCGCGGTGGACGAGCCGCTGGTCGAGCTCGAAACCGACAAAGTGACGATCGAGGTGCCGGCTCCGGCGGCCGGGGTATTGGCGGAGATCGCGGTGAAGGATGGCGAGACCGTTGCGGTCGGGGCGCTGCTGGGTCAGATCAATCCGGGCGCCGGCGCAAAGCCGTCCGAACCGACCAAGGCAGCGCCGCCGGCGGCGAAACCGGCCGCGCCCCCTGCTGCGGCGCCACCACAACCCGCTCCCGCTGCGCCCCCGAAGGTCATCGCCGCAGATGCGCCGCTCGCCCCGTCGGTACGCAGATTAGGTGCGGAGTCCGGCATTTCGCCGGCGACGGTCCCAGGTACCGGCAAGGATGGCCGCGTTTCGAAGGGGGACATGCTGGCCGCGATCGAGCGCGCCGCAGCAGCGCCAATTCCGGTCGCGCAGCCCGCCGCCGCAGTGCAGGTGCGCGCGCCGTCGCCGTCCGACGACGCAGCGCGCGAGGAGCGCGTGCGGATGACACGGCTGCGCCAGACCATCGCGCGTCGCCTCAAGGATGCGCAGAACACGGCCGCCATGCTGACGACCTTCAACGAGGTCGACATGACGGCGGTGATGGCGCTGCGCGCCCAATACCGCGAGGTGTTCGAGAAGAAGCACGGCGTGAAGCTCGGCTTCATGGGCTTCTTCGTGCGCGCCTGTGTGCAGGCGCTCAAGGAAATTCCCGCCGTCAACGCCGAGATCGACGGCAGCGACATCATCTACAAGAACTACTACCACCTCGGCATCGCGGTCGGCACCGACAAGGGTCTGGTAGTTCCGGTGGTGCGCGATTGCGACCAGAAGTCCCTCGCCGAAATCGAAAAGCAGATCGCGGGTTTCGGCCGCCGCGCCCGCGACGGTCAGCTCAAGATCGAAGACATGCAGGGCGGCACCTTCACCATCACCAACGGCGGCATCTACGGTTCGCTGATGTCGACACCGATCCTCAACGCGCCGCAGTCCGGCATTCTCGGCATGCACAAGATCCAGGAGCGGCCCATGGTGGTCGGCGGCAAGATCGAGGCAAGGCCGATGATGTATCTCGCGCTCTCCTACGATCACCGCATCGTCGACGGCCGCGAGGCCGTGACGTTCCTGGTGCGGGTGAAAGAGTGCCTCGAGGAGCCCGCCCGGCTGGTGCTTGATTTGTGAAAAGTCGTCTCCTTGATCTTGAAGAGATTAGAGAGTTGAAGCGGACCTAACGCATGCCCTCCTACGATCTCATCGTCATCGGCACCGGACCCGGCGGCTATGTCTGCGCCATTCGCGCGGCACAGCTCGGCATGAAGGTTGCGGTGGTCGAGAAGGACAACACCTTCGGCGGCACCTGCCTCAACATCGGCTGCATCCCCTCGAAGGCGATGCTGCATGCGTCCGAGTTGTTCGAGGAGGCCGGCCACTCCTTCGCCAAGATGGGCATCAAGGTCGGCACGCCGGTGCTCGATCTTGGAGCGATGCTAAAGTTCAAGGACGAAGGAGTCGACGGCAACGTCAAGGGCGTCGCGTACCTCTTCAAGAAGAACAAGATCGAGCCGCATATCGGCGTCGGCCGGATCGTTGCCCCCGGCAAAGTCGAAGTGAAGGCTGCCGACGGCAAAACGACGACGATCGAGGCGAAAGCAATCGTTGTTGCGACGGGCTCAGATGTTGCCCGCCTGAAGGGAATCACGATCGACGAGAAGCGTATCGTGTCGTCGACCGGCGCGCTCGTGTTCGAAAAGGTGCCGCAACGACTGCTCGTCGTCGGCGCCGGCGTCATCGGCTTGGAGCTTGGCTCGGTCTGGCGACGGCTCGGCGCGCAGGTCACGGTCGTCGAATTTCTCGACCGCATCGTGCCCGGTATCGACAATGAGATCGCCCGTTCGTTCCAACGCATCTTGGAGAAACAGGGCATAGTCTTCAGGCTCGCTTCGAAGGTGACGGCGATCGACACCAAAGGCCCGGTGGTGAAGGCAAGCGTCGAACCGGCGGCCGGTGGCGCCGCGGTTGCAATCGAGGCTGACGTCGTATTGGTCGCAATCGGCCGCGTTCCTTACACCGACGGCCTCGGCCTCGAAGCCGTCGGCGTCAAGCTCGACAATCGAGGTCGCATCCCGACGAACAACCACTACGCAACCACGGTCCCGGGCATCTACGCGATCGGCGACGTCATTGCTGGGCCGATGCTCGCCCACAAAGCGGAAGACGAGGGCATCGCGGTCGCCGAGATTATTGCCGGAAAAGCCGGGCACGTGAATTATGATGTAATCCCGAATGTCATTTACACGTTCCCGGAAGTGGCGTCAGTCGGCAAGACCGAGGAAGAGCTGAAGGCGGCCGGCGTCGCGTATAACGTCGGCAAGTTTCCCTTCACGGCCAACGGTCGCGCCAAGGCCAATCAGCAGACCGACGGCTTCGTCAAGATATTGGCAGACGCCAAGACAGATCGCGTGCTCGGCGTTCACATGATCTCGACAGATGCCGGCAACATGATCGCGGAAGCTGCGATCGCAATGGAAATGGGTGCGGCCGCTGAGGATATCGCGCGGACCTGCCACGCTCATCCGACCTTGCCCGAGGCCGTGAAGGAAGCGGCGCTCGCGGTCGACAAGCGCGCGATCTCAATATGACGACGAAATTTTAAACGCGAATTGCGTGCCGGTCGTACAGGCCTGCCCCCGGATCGGATCCGGAGGCAGGCCACTCCCCCGTCGTTGGAAGGACGTCGCGATCAGTTCTGGCCCATCAGCAACGGCGTGATGCGCTGGACCGCAACGCGACGGTTGGCTCGCTCGGGTCCGTCGGTCGGGATTTTCAAGAACTGCTTGCCGTAGCCCTGGGTCGTCAGGTTCTCCGGCGGAATCCCGAACTGGTTGGTCAGCGCGACGGCCACTGACTCGGCACGACGATCCGAAAGCGACAGATTGTCGACGTCGTTGCCCACCGCGTCGGTATAGCCTTCGACCAGGAACACCTCGCTCGGATTGCGCTGCAGCGCGCGACTGATGCCCTGAGCGACGAACGCGAGTCGATCCATCTGATCCGGACCGATCTCCCACGATGCGGTTTCGAAGTTGACCGAATCGATGTCGACCCGCGGCATCAGCACACGAAGCGGTTCGCTGTAGCGGATTTCGTCAAGCGAATACCGGCGCTCGAGCGCCACAACCGGCGGCGCCGCCAAGGTGAGATACACATCTTCTGCGGTCGCGAGGGCGAGGTCGCGGACATAAAGCTCCCGTGGGATGCGCACGACGGGCGGCGGCAAATCAACGTAGAGGCCAACGAAGCCCGGACCGCGCGGCTCGAAGGTGTTATCGATGATGATGACGTCGCGGCCTTCGGCGTCGCGGCGCATACGGCGCAGCAACCTGCCATTGGCATCGACTTCGGTCACGATACGCGTACCGTCGGGCCGGAGCGCGATCGTGATCGTATCGTTGCCGCGATGCTCGACGTTCACTGCGCGGGCATTGTACTGGAAGCGCTCCGCCTCGTTGTGGCGGATAATATCGTGGCCGCCTTCACGAATGATGGTGCGGTCGGCTTCCCGGATGACGGTGCGATTGCCTTCCTTGATCTCCTGGCGCTCGCCGCGGATCTGATCGAGGTGACGGGGCGCCGTCTTCGGATCAAGCGGAACGTTAGCGACGACGGGAGCCGCCGGATGCACGGCCGGCGCCGGGCCTGGAGCGGCGACCGCCGGACCGGGACGCACGGCTGGCGCAACGGCTGCCGGACCTGGATGGGCGGGAGGCACGGCCGCAGCCGCACCTGGATGCACTGGCGGCGTTGCGGCCGCCGGTCCCGGATGGACAGGCGGAATGCCTGCCGCGGGAGCAGGACCCGGACGTGCCGGTGGCGTTGCGGCCGCAGGGCCGGGATGAGCGGGCGGCGTTGCAGCAGCAGGACCCGGATGCACTGGCGGAACGCCGGCCGTGGGCGCCGGACCGGGATGAGCCGGCGGCGTTGCCGCGGCGGGACCTGGATGCACGGGAGGCACCGCGGCCGCAGGGGGATGAGCCGCGGGCACAGCAGCTGCGGGTGGATGGGCCGGAGGTGCCGCCGCTGCCGGCGGGTGGGGCGGTGCGGCTGCGGGCGGGTGGGACGGAGCGGGCGGGCGCTGTTGAGGTGGCGCGGGCGGCTTCTGGCCCGGCTTCGTTTCGTTGGGATTTGGCGCCGGCGGAGCCTGCGCCAGTCGGATGGCAGGCTCGATTGCTTGCGCACGCGATGCGTGCGGCGCTGCGGCGACAGCAATAACGGCAGCAGCAAACAGAATTGATGATCGGGTCATGCGGTCTCTCGCCCCTTGAGTCTTTGTGGTCTCGATCACGCGCCGGTTGACGATTCACGATCCGGGCGCCAGCACTCAGGCGCACCGAGAAACCGCCGAAATGATGACAGCACGATTCCACCAATCGAGAATCGGGATGCGCCGAATGGCCACGCCGGGGCGATCGCCAGCGCCCGAGGTAAATTGGCACCTTGACGGAAACAGCCGAGATTTACGGGAGTTTTACGCCAGCCGATCGACCATCATCTGCTTGATCTCGGCGATGGCTTTCGCGGGATTGAGGCCCTTCGGGCATGCCTTCGAGCAGTTCATGATGGTGTGGCAGCGATAAAGGCGGAACGGATCTTCGAGGTTGTCGAGCCGCTCGCCGGTTGCCTCATCGCGCGAGTCCATAATCCAGCGATGGGCCTGCAACAGCGCTGCCGGACCGAGATAGCGATCGCTGTTCCACCAATAGCTCGGACACGAGGTCGAACAGCACGCACACAAGATGCACTCGTAGAGCCCGTCGAGCTTGAGCCGGTCATCGTGGCTTTGCGGCCATTCCTTTTCTGGCGTCACCGAGACGGTCTGCAGCCACGGCTTGATGGAGGCGTGCTGGGCATAGAAGTTGGTGAGATCGGGAACGAGATCCTTGACGACCGACATGTGCGGCAGGGGATAAATCTTCACCTCGCCTTTGATGTCCTTCATGTCCTTGGTGCAGGCGAGCGTGTTGGTGCCGTCGATGTTCATGGCGCACGAGCCGCACACGCCTTCGCGGCACGAGCGGCGGAACGTCAGGGTCGGATCGATCTTGTTCTTGATCCAGATGAGCGCGTCGAGCACCATCGGACCGCAATCGCCGAGGTCGACGTGGTAGGTGTCCAGCCGCGGATTGAGGCCGTCATCCGGATTCCACCGATAGATACGATATTCCCGCAATTGGATCGCATTGACCGGCGCCGGCCAGCTCTTGCCTGGGGTCACCTTGGAGTTTTTCGGAAGCGTGATCTCGACCATCGTTCGATCCGTTTCTCATCCTCAGTATTTCAGGGCACGTTCACGCTTCGATCAAATTCCCGGCACGATCGATTCGGCTTAATACACCCGCACCTTGGGCTCGATGTACTGCACCTCGTTCGTCATCGTGTAGGTGTGCACCGGACGATAGTCGATCGTCACCTTGCCGGTCGCCGCATCGAGCCAGGTCAGCGTGTGCTTCATCCAGTTCTTGTCGTCGCGCTCCGGATAGTCCTCGCGCGCGTGGCCGCCGCGGCTTTCGGTACGGTTGGCCGCCGCATCCATGGTGACGACCGCCTGCGCGATCAGGTTGTCGAATTCCATGGTCTCGATGAGGTCCGAATTCCAGATCAGCGAGCGGTCGAATACCTTGACGTCGCCGACGCCGCCGAGCACCTGGTGGATTCGGGTTGAGCCTTCCGCCAGCACGTCGCCGGTACGAAACACCGAGCAGTCGCTCTGCATCACGCGTTGCATGCGCAGTCGCATCTCGGCAGTCGGAGTCGAGCCGTCCGCGTAACGGAACTTGTCGAGGCGAGCGAGCGGCTTCTCCGCGGAATCCTTCGGCAGCTCGGCATGCTTTTCGCCGTGATCGATCAGCTCGGCACAGCGCAGCGCCGCGGCCCGCCCGAACACGACAAGATCGATCAACGAGTTGGAGCCTAGCCGATTGGCGCCGTGGACCGAAACGCAGCCGGCCTCGCCGAGTGCCATCAAGCCGGGGACGATGGTGTCCGGGTTGCCGTCCTTCTTGGTGAGGACCTCGCCGTGATAATTGGTGGCGATGCCGCCCATGTTGTAATGCACCGTCGGCAGCACGGGGATCGGCTCGCGCGTCACGTCGACGCCGGCGAAGATGCGCGCGCTTTCGGAAATTCCGGGCAGCCGCTCATGCAGCACCGCGGGATCGAGATGGTCGAGGTGAAGGAAGATATGGTCCTTCTCCTTGCCGACGCCGCGGCCTTCGCGAACTTCGATGGTCATGGCGCGGGAGACCACGTCGCGCGAAGCGAGGTCCTTGGCGGACGGCGCATAGCGCTCCATGAACCGCTCGCCCTGCGAATTGGTGAGATAAGCGCCCTCGCCCCGCGCGCCTTCGGTGATGAGGCAGCCGGCACCGTAGATGCCGGTCGGATGAAACTGCACGAACTCCATGTCCTGGAGCGGCAGGCCGGCGCGCAGCACCATGGCATTGCCGTCGCCGGTGCAGGTGTGGGCGGAGGTGCAGGTCAAATAGGCGCGGCCGTATCCGCCGGTCGCGAGAATCGTCATGTGGGCGCGGAAGCGATGGATGGTGCCGTCGTCGAGCTTGATCGCCACCACCCCGCGGCAGCGGCCCTCATCCATGATGAGATCGATCGCGAAATACTCGATGAAGAATTCGGCCGAATGGCGCAGCGACGCGCCGTAAAGCGTGTGCAGGATGGCATGGCCGGTGCGGTCGGCGGCCGCGCAGGTGCGCTGCGCCGTGCCCTTGCCGTAGTGGGTGGTCATGCCGCCGAACGGACGCTGATAGATCTTGCCTTGCTCGGTGCGCGAGAACGGCACGCCCCAGTGTTCGAGCTCGTAGACCGCCGCCGGAGCGTTGCGGCACAAATATTCGATGGCATCCTGGTCGCCGAGCCAGTCCGACCCTTTCACGGTGTCGTACATGTGCCAGCGCCAGTCGTCCTCGCCCATGTTGCCGAGTGCTGCTGAAATGCCGCCCTGGGCCGCGACCGTGTGCGAGCGGGTCGGAAACACCTTGGTGATGCACGCCGTCTTGAGGCCCGCTTCGCTGCACCCGACCACCGCGCGCAGCCCGGACCCGCCGGCTCCGATGACGATCACGTCATAGCTATGGTCCTCGATCGGATAGGCCCGCCCGTTGATCGCGGGAGCGCTATGTCCTGATCCGTTCGTGGCCATCAACTCACACTCCGAACGATAGCTTGAGAATCGCGTAGATCGAGATCGATCCCACGGCGATGGCGAAGAAGGCGTTAAGGATCAGCAGCACGTATTTGGCGCGCTCGCTATGAGCGTAATCCTCAATGACAACCTGCATGCCGATGCACATATGGTAAGTGATCGACATGATGAAAAGCAGCATCACGATCGCCACCATGGTCGAGCCCAGGATCTGGGCAACGGCCGCCTGGTTATGGCCGATCAACGAGACCATGATTACCACCGCCGCGATGGTCAGTGGGATGTTGGCGATCGCGGTCAGCCGCTGGCGGATGAAATGCTGCGTGCCATATTTCGCCGACCCGTAGCCGCGCACGCGGCCGAGCGGCGTGCGCATCGAGGTTGAATTCATTGGCCAGCCATCCTTACCGCAACCCCCCCATGAGATAGCCGCCGACGAACCAGAGGATGATCGTCAGCACGATCGAGCCGACCAGATTGGCGCGCGCGAGCCATTCGCGCTCGGCTGGCCCGAACCCATGCCCGAAATCCCAGATCAGGTGCCGCACGCCTCCCAGCATGTGGTGAATGAGCGCCCAGCTGTAGCCGAACAGCACGATCCGTCCGATCCAACTCGAAGCTGCCGTCTGGAATGTCGCGTAGGCATTGGGGCCCGATGCCGCGGCCGTGAGCCACCACGCCAGCAACATCGTCCCGATATAGAGCGCAGCGCCGGTGATCCGATGGACGATGGACATCATCATCGTAAGCATCGGCCGGTAAATTTGGAGATGCGGCGACAGCGGTCGCGCCGCGGTGGATTTGGCCTCTGCCATACGTCCAACCATAAGAATTCGCGATCGCTTCCTTCAAGCAGATGCAATAGGTAAGCGCAATGGCGACCTTGGCATAACTGTGGTGTCGACCGGCATAACGCCAAGCAGGTGAGGCACTTAGCGCCGCCATCTGCGCCGCCGTATAGGAATCTTAGGGGGGCGGACCTCGTCGTCAGAGCGGAATCACGGCCCAGTAATCGAGGTCCAGAATCACCGCGGGATCGTAATCGGCGCCGGTCTTGTCGGGGAAATCGCCGCAAAGGCGGTTCTTGGTCGCGACGAGACGCAGCCGCAGCGCGCCGACGTCACTGCGGCCCGGCAGCGGCGTCCGCTCGATCACCTCCGACCACGCAAACATGGTGTCGCCGGCGAATAGCGGCGCGACATGGCGGCCGCCATTGATGGCGGCGATATGGAAGGCGTTCGCGAGCCCGTTGAACGACAGCGCGCGGGCGAGCGAAATGACATGTCCGCCATAGACGAGGCGACGCCCGAATCGGCCCTGTCCTTCGGTGAACTGGTTGAAATGCACCCGCGCCGTGTTCTGATAGAGCCGGGTCGCGATCTGGTGCTCGGCCTCCTCGACCGTCATCCCGTCGATATGATCGATCCGCTCCCCGGGCGCATAATCCGCGAAGCATTGCCCGCTCCCCGCCAGCGCCATGTCATAGCCGTCGCGCCGCAACGGCGGGCAGGCTTGGCCGATGTCTTCGGCCGCCACGGCCTTCGGCAGCGGCGGCACGAGTTCGCTCGGCGCCGGCGCGGCCTCGTCGCGCTTGCGCACCATGACCCAGCGCACATAGGAGAGCACGGCGTTGCCCGACTCATCGAAGCCGGTGGAGCGCACGTAGACGACGCCAGTCTTGCGGTTCGAGTTTTCCTTCAGACCGATGACCTCTGACGACGCCGACAGCGTGTCGCCTGCGTAGACCGGCTTGAGAAACCGGCAATCCGCATAGCCAAGATTGGCGACCGCATTGAGCGAGATGTCGGGCACGGTCTTGCCGAAGACGATGTGGAAGACCAGCAGATCGTCGAGCGGGGCATCAGGGTATCCGATGGCACGCGCGAATGCGGCCGACGACTGGACCGCGAAGCGCGAGCCATAGAGCGCGGTGTAGAGGGACGCGTCTCCCGTCGTGACGGTGCGCGGCGTCGCGTGCCGAATGACCTGACCGATGCGAAAGTCTTCGAAGAAATTGCCGGGATTGTTTTTGCTCATGATGCTCTCTCACCGCGTGCTCGTACCATGCGCGCGCAAACTCCCGGCAGACCAAATTAGAGCGCATTGCGACCACGAGGGCCAGCGGCATGGGAGTCCGTAGGTGTTTCGAATGCCCGTAGTCACGAGCGCGTGAGTTTGGCGGCGCGGAGAAACTCGTGCGCTGATCCCCCGTAGCTAGACGCGACGATGAACGCAGTCGTCGCCATTCGTTGCCGCGGCCCGCCGGGCCCGGCGTCACCCTTTCTTGGGAGTTTCAACCATGTCTCGACGTCTCAGCCTCGTTACTGCCTTTGCTCTCGCCACCGCCGGCTTGCTGGCGAGCACAGCGTTCATTCCGACAATCGCGGCGGAAAAGACCGTGAATGTCGGCGGCGCGCCGATGTATCCGTCGAAGAACATCATTCAGAACGCCGTCAATTCGAAGGAACACACGACATTGGTGGCCGCGGTGAAGGCGGCCGGACTCGTCGATACTCTGCAAGGCGCCGGACCGTTCACGGTGTTTGCGCCAACCAACATGGCGTTCGGCAAATTGCCCGCCGGCACTGTCGAAGGTTTGGTGAAGCCCGAGAACAAGGGGACGCTCACCAAAATTCTCACCTATCACGTTGTCCCCGGCCGGCTGACCGCCGCCTCGCTGATGAAATCCGTGAAGGAGGGCGGCGGCATGGCCCATCTCAAGACGGTCGAAGGCGACGCCCTGATGGTCGAGCAGCCTGGCCCCGGCCGCCTGACCGTCACCGACGCCAAGGGCGACGTGTCCACCATCACCATCGCCGACGTGCTGCAATCGAACGGTGTGATCCATGTGGTCGACACCGTGCTCCTGCCGATGTAAGTCCCCGTTAGGATCGCGCCGGCCGGTCAGCCGCCGGCCGGCGCACCATCGATCAAGTGTATTTTGATGCGTTGCCTCACTGCGGCACCCGCACTATTTGCGAGGAAGCCGTTTCGGCGCGAGAGTTGCCATGACCCAAACGACCATTGCCGCGCGAGCTGACGACATCGGAACGGCTTTGCCGGCCGCCCAGCCGGTGATCCACCCCCTGTGGGTGCGCGTCACCCATTGGGTCAATGCGCTGGCCATGTTCGTGATGATCACGTCGGGGTGGCGCATTTTCGATGCGTCGCCGCTCTTCCCGTTCATGTTTCCCCCGGCGATCACCATCGGCGACGGCCTCGATGGTCTGCCGGGCGCACTTCTCTGGCATTTCGCGGCGATGTGGCTCCTCGTGGTCAACGGCGTTGTCTACATCACGCTCGGGATCGTCACCGGGCGGTTCCGCCAGAAACTGCTGCCCATCCGGCTTTCCGAAGTGGTGCGCGATTTCATCGCTGCGGCAACCGGCAAGCTGTCTCATGACGATATTGCGGTTTACAACGCGGTGCAGCGGCTCCTCTATGTGGGCGTGATCATCGCGGGCATCGTCGTCGTGCTGTCGGGCATCTCGATCTGGAAACCGGTGCAATTCCAGGAGCTCACGGCGCTGTTCGGGGGCTACGATGCGGCGCGCTTTGTCCACTTCTTTGCCATGGCGGCGATCGTCGGCTTTCTGTTGGTGCATGTGGTCCTCGCGGTCATCGTGCCGAAGAGCCTGCGTGCCATGATCGTCGGCCGTTGACGGAAGCGTGCGATGGCAAAAATCCGCAAGACCATTCCGGGCGTCGATCCGAAGCTCCTCATCAAGGATGCGGCAAAGCTTCTGCCCAATCCGTCGCGGCGGCTGTTTCTGCGCGGCGCGACGAGCCTCGGCGCCATCACGCTGCTGACCGGCTGCGACATCGTCGACGAGGACACCGCCGGTAAGGCATTGCTGGCGGTGTCGCGCTTCAACGACCGCGTCCAGGCGCTGATCTTCAATCCCAACAAGCTCGCGCCGACCTATCCGGAAAGTGCGATCACGCGGCCGTTTCCGTTCAATGCCTATTACGACGAGGAGGACGCGCCGGAGGTTGACGGCGAGGGCTACAAATTGGAAGTCGGTGGCCTCGTCGAGAACAAGAAGTCGTGGACGCTCGATGAACTCTACGCGCTGCCACAGGAAAAGCAGATCACGCGCCACATCTGCATCGAGGGATGGAGCGCCATCGGCTCGTGGACCGGCACGCCGCTGCGCGAATTCCTCAAGCGTGTCGGCGCCGACCTCACCGCCAAATACGTTTGGTTCCAGTGCGCGGAAGGCTATTCGAACACGATCGACATGCCGACCGCGCTTCATCCGCAAACCCAGATGACGTTCAAGTTCGACAACGAAATTCTGCCGCGCAAATACGGGTTTCCCATGAAGATCCGCATCCCGACCAAACTCGGATTCAAAAATCCGAAATATGTGATCGGCATGCACGTGACCAACCAGGACCTCGGCGGCTACTGGGAAAGCCGGGGTTACAACTGGTTCAGCGGCAGTTGAACAGCAACCAGTAGAGTCATGGCCGCGCTTGTCGTCGCTTGTTGCGGCCATGACGATTGACGTACGTGACCGCCGGCCGCGTCTTGCCAAGCGCGCGGCCACGCTCTAGCACTCCGCGCCGACGCAATAATTTGAACGAGGCGCGCATCATGGCCACCCACAAACTTCTGTTGCTCCCGGGCGACGGCATCGGTCCCGAGGTCATGGGCGAGGTGAAGAAGCTCATCGGGTGGCTCAACACACGCGGCCTCGGCTCGTTCGAGACGGAGGAAGGCCTTGTCGGCGGCGCCTGCTACGATGCGCACAAGGTCGCCATCACCGACGCCACCATGGCGAAGGCGCAAGCCGCCGACGGCGTGATCTTCGGCGCGGTCGGCGGGCCGAAGTGGGACGCGGTGCCGTTCGAAGCGCGGCCCGAGGCCGGGTTGCTGCGGCTGCGCAAGGACCTCGGCCTGTTCGCGAACCTGCGTCCGGCGATCTGCTACCCGCCGCTCGCCGATGCCTCGAGCCTCAAGCGCGAAGTGGTGGACGGGCTCGACATCATCATTGTGCGCGAGCTGACCGGCGGCGTTTATTTCGGTGAGCCGAAGACCATTACCGATCTCGGCAACGGACAGAAGCGCGCGGTCGATACCCAGGTCTACGACACCTACGAGATCGAGCGCATCGCGCGGGTCGGCTTCGAGCTTGCGCGCAAGCGCCGCAACAAGCTGACGTCGATGGAAAAGCGCAACGTGATGAAGACCGGCGTGCTGTGGCACGAGGTCGTCAACCAGGTGCATGCGCGGGAATTCAAGGACGTGCAACTCGAGCATCAGCTTGCCGACGCCGGCGCGATGCAGCTTGTGCGTTGGCCGAAGCAGTTCGACGTCATCGTCACCGACAACCTGTTCGGCGACGTGCTCTCGGATGTCGCCGCCATGCTCACCGGCTCGCTCGGCATGCTGCCGTCGGCATCGCTTGGCGAGGTCGATCCCAAGACCCAGAAGCGCAAGGCCCTCTACGAGCCGGTCCACGGCTCGGCGCCGGACATTGCCGGCAAGGGCCTCGCGAACCCGATCGCCATGCTGGCGTCGTTCGGCATGGCCCTGCGCTATTCGTTCGGCATGATCAAGGAGGCCGACCTGATCGACGCCGCCATTGCCGCGGCGCTCGCGCGCGGCCTGCGCACCGCCGACATCAAATCGGAGGGGACCAAGGCCGTGGGCACCACCGAGATGGGCGACGCGGTGATCCAGGAAGTCGAGCGATTAGCTGGGTAGAGACCGTCGCGATCGTAGGGTGGGCAAAGCGCAGCGTGCCCACCGCTTGGCGAACGTGGGCACGCGCGGACAGCGTCCGCGCTTTGCCCACCCTACGCGTTACACGCTTCGATTATCGGCAGAAGCCCGCGAGATCGAGGCAACTCGGGAACGGGTTGCGGATGCTCGTGAAGTTGTAATCGTTCTGGAACCGGGAGAACGGATCGCTCGGCGGATACGCATAGTCGAGGAAATGCTCCTGATGCGTCTTGGTCTCGGTTCCGGGATCGAGATAGGAGCGCCGGCGCACCGTAACGCGCGTGGGCGGACGATTCATCGCCACGTCATTCGATGGGGCTCGATTCGGCTTCTTCTTCGCCGTCGTGGTCTGCCCAGTCGTCTGGCCGTTGGTCTGCCCCGTTGTCTGGGCAGCGACCGGGCCGGCCGCGACGGCCAAGCTCAGGACCGCAGCCAGGGCAGCAATGGTAATCCTATGCGCGGACATCTCACCCCCACCAAAACCTTGAACAATAGACGTTCAAATAGTGTAACGCGGAACCTGGACGTGCGATAGGTATGGCGGAGGCTTTATTTATCGCAAAACGCGTGTCTTAAGCGACATAGCGATACCAGAGCGGGTCTCTTGAGGGGGCTTTTGCTCTGTCTGCGATGTTGAATTGACTGGCATTCCCGACTAGAAGCGCGATTGCGTTGCACAAATACTTTGCCTGACAGCAGGCTTTCGGAGAATCGAAATGGGTTTCAAGGTCGCCGTGGTCGGCGCCACCGGCAATGTGGGCCGCGAAATGCTGGAAATCCTGGCGGAGCGGTCGTTTCCGGCCGACCAGGTTGTCGCCATCGCGTCCCGCAAAAGTCAGGGCGTGGAGGTGTCCTTCGGCGATAAGACCCTCAAGGTCAAAGCCCTCGAACATTTCGATTTTTCGGATGTCGACATCTGCCTGATGTCGGCCGGGTCGGCGGTGTCGAAAGAGTGGTCGCCGCGGATCGCCGCGCAGGGCGCCGTGGTGATCGATAACTCGTCGTGCTGGCGCTACGACGCCGACGTTCCGCTGGTGGTGCCCGAGGTCAATGCTGATGCCCTCGCGGGCTTCCGCAAGCGCGGCATCATCGCCAATCCCAACTGCTCGACGGCGCAGCTTGTCGTCGTCCTCAAGCCGCTTCACGACCATGCCCGCATCAAGCGCGTCGTGGTCGCGACCTATCAGTCGGTGTCGGGCGCCGGCAAGGAGGCGATGGACGAACTGTTCAGCCAGACCAAGGCCGTCTACACCGCCGGCGAAATCGAAGCGAAAAAGTTTCCGAAGCGCATCGCCTTCAACCTCATCCCCCAGATCGACGTGTTCATGGAGGACGGGTACACGAAGGAAGAGTGGAAGATGATGGCGGAGACGAAGAAGATCCTCGATCCGAAGATCAAGCTTACGGCGACGTGCGTGCGCGTGCCGGTGTTCATCGGCCACTCGGAAGCGGTCAACATCGAATTCGAGAATCCGATCTCCGCCGACGAGGCCCGCACCATCCTGCGCAATGCACCCGGATGCCTCGTCATCGACAAGCTCGAGCCCGGCGGCTACGTCACGCCGTATGAATGCGCCGGCGAGGACGCGACGTATGTGAGTCGCATCCGCGAGGACGCAACCGTCGAGAATGGACTCTCGCTGTGGTGCGTGTCCGACAATCTGCGCAAGGGCGCGGCGCTCAATACGATCCAAATCGCCGAATGCCTCATCAACCGCAAACTGATCAGCGCCAAGCAGAAGGCGGCGTAACACCCGCGCCGGACCTGTGATCTCAGTCAGAGGGCCGGATTCAGTCCGGCCTTCTTGCTTGTCATTAGCGACATTGCGCTGCAAACCGACGCAATGAGGCCCCATTGACCTCGCCCGCCGGGCCGATATTGTGCGCGCACAGCGCACATGGAGACGGCGGGTGGCTTTTGATCTCGCCATTATCGGCGGCGGCATCAATGGCTGCGGTATTGCGCGCGACGCTGCCGGACGCGGACTGTCAGTGCATCTCTGCGAGATGGACGATCTCGCCGGCGGCACCTCGTCACGTTCCACCAAGCTGATCCACGGCGGCCTGCGCTATCTCGAATATTTCGATTTCCGCTTGGTTCACGAAGCGCTGGTCGAGCGCGAAGTTTTATGGCGGATCGCGCCGCATATCGTGCAGCCGCTGCGTTTCGTGCTGCCTTATCGCGCGGGCCTGCGCTCCCCCTTTATGCTTCGCGCGGGGCTTTTCATCTATGACCATCTGGGCGGACGCAAACGGTTGCCGCCGACTCGTGTCGTCGATCTTGCGCGTGACGACGTTGGCGGGCCGCTCAAGCACGGACTGTTTTCTACCGCGTACGAATATTCCGATTGCCGTGTCGATGATTCGCGGCTTGTGATCCTCAACGCGCTCGATGCCGCCGAGCACGGCGCGACGATCCGCCCGCGGACGAAGGCGGTCGCGGCGACGCGCGCCGGCGATCATTGGCAAATCACTCTCGAAAACTGCGGCCGGCGCGAGGTCATCGCGGCGCGCGCGCTGGTGAACGCGGCGGGGCCATGGGTCTCGAAGGTGCTCATGTCTTGCATTGGCTTTACCGGGCGAGAGCATGTGCGCCTCGTCCAAGGCTCGCACATCGTGGTGACGCGACTCTACGATCATGATCGCGCCTATCTGTTTCAGAACGCCGATGGGCGGATCGTCTTCACAATCCCGTATCACGGTCGCTACACATTGATCGGCACCACCGATCGCGATTTCACCGGCGATCCCGCTCGCGTGACGGCGAGCGATGATGATATCCGATATCTCTGTGATGCGGCTTCCGACTACTTCGCGCGTCCAGTCGCTCCTGATGACGTGGTGTGGAGCTTCTCCGGCGTCCGTCCGCTCCATGACGACCACGTGCGCGACCCCAAGGCGGCTTCGCGAGACTATGCGCTGGAACTCGATGGGGCGGCCGGCGAGCCGCCGTTGCTGTCGGTATTCGGCGGCAAGATCACGACCTACCGCCGCCTCGCCGAAGCCGCGCTCAAGCGCCTCAAGCCCTACCTGCCGAAGGCACAGCGCCGACGCGCCGGCTGGACTGCGCGCACGCCGCTCCCGGGTGGCGACATCGCGGTCGATGGCCTGGGCAAGCTCGCGGACGCGTTCGGGACCGAATTTCCGTTTCTTGCACCCGCCCACGCCTATCGCCTTGCCGCGACTTACGGCACACGGGCGCGGGTCGTGGTCGCCGGCGCCCGCACGGCACGCGATCTCGGCGCAACGTTGGGATCGACGCTCACCGAAGCCGAGGTGCGTTACCTGATGGCCCACGAATGGGCGCAGACACCCGACGACCTGCTGTGGCGGCGCACAAAGCTCGGCCTGCGCTTCACGCCGGATGAGACCGAGCGGCTTGCGAAGGTCATGACAAACGTCGCCGCGCCGGCAATGCCCGTACACACCGAGGCACGGGCGCAATGAGCGCGACGGCCGGACACGTGCTTGCCATCGACCAGGGCACCACATCGTCCCGCGCCATCGTCTTCTGCGCTGATTGCTCGATCGCCGCGATTGCCCAGCAGGAGTTTCCCCAGCACTTCCCGCAGTCAGGCTGGGTCGAGCACGATCCCGAGGACATTTGGCGCACCGTGCTGGCGACCGCCCGCGAGGCCATCGCCCGGGCAGGCCTTGCGCCGCGCGACATTGCGGCGATCGGCATCACCAACCAGCGCGAAACGACCCTCGTCTGGGACCGCGCGACCGGCAAGCCGATCCATAACGCGATCGTCTGGCAGGACCGCCGCACCGCCGCGACCTGTCGTGGGCTCGCCGATGCCGGCCACGAGACCACGATCGCCGCGCAAACCGGCCTCCTGCTCGATCCTTATTTCTCCGCAACCAAGATCGCGTGGCTCCTCGACCATGTGCCGGGCGCGCGAACCAAGGCCGAGCGCGGCGACCTTGCGTTCGGCACCGTCGATTCTTTCCTGCTGTGGCGTCTCACCGGCGGCGCGGTCCACGCAACCGACGCCACCAATGCGTCGCGCAGCTCGCTCTACGACATCCATGCGAACGCCTGGAGCGAAGACTTGTGCGCATTGTTTGGCGTGCCCCGGGCGATGTTGCCCGAGGTGCGCGACTGCGCCGCGGAGTTCGGTACGACATCGCCGGGGCTATTCGGCGGCGCGATCGCGATCCGCGGCGTTGCCGGCGACCAGCAGGCGGCGCTGATCGGGCAGGCGTGCTTTGCCCCCGGCATGTTGAAATCGACCTACGGCACCGGCTGCTTTGCCATTCTCAACACCGGGTCGAACGTGGTCGCCTCGCAGAACCGTCTCCTCTCGACCATCGCCTATCGGCTTCGCGGCAAGACCGTTTACGGCCTCGAAGGCGCGATCTTCGTTGCCGGCGCGGCCGTGCAATGGCTGCGCGATGGGCTTGGCATCGTGCCATCGGCTGCGGCGACCGGCGAGATGGCGGCTGCCGCGGACCCAGGACACGAGGTCGTGCTGGTTCCGGCCTTTGTCGGGCTCGGCGCGCCGCATTGGGACGCCGAGGCGCGCGGCGCCCTCTACGGCCTGACGCGCGCGACCGGGCCGAACGAACTTGCCCGCGCGGCGCTCGAGAGCGCTTGCTTCCAGACCCTCGACCTTGTCGAAGCGATGCGCGCCGATTGCGCCGACGCGACCCGCGTCGACGCCATGGCCAATGTCCTGCGCGTCGACGGCGGCATGACGGCGTCCGACTGGACGATGCAGCGGCTCGCCGACATTCTCAGCGCACCAATCGACCGGCCGGTCGTCATGGAGACGACTGCGCTCGGCGCCGCCTATCTCGCCGGCCTGCAATCAGGCCTTTACCCCGAACCGGACGAATTCGCCTCGCGCTGGGCCCGCGACCGCCGTTTCACGCCGGCGATGGATGATGTGACGCGTGCCGGCAAAGTCGGCGCGTGGCGCGACGCGGTGCGGCGAACGTTGAGCGGGCGGCCGCTGTGACGGCGTGCTGTTGCCGCAGTTCTCAGCTGCGGCGCACTTTGGACGCCCCACGCTGCAGCCAATAGATCAAAGCTGCCAACGCGAGGCCGCGGTTGAGCGGGTACACGTAGGGTGAAATCGTGATCTCGCGCTCCTGCATCACCAGAATGATGAGGTCGAGGCCGGCCCACAACACAGCAAAGATCGCCCAAATACGAACGTCGCGAAAATGCGGCAGGACGTACGCGGCGATGAGCAGTGTGACGACCACCGAGAGAATGTCCTGGCCGCCCCAGCGAAAGACGGACTTCCAGTGCTCGATATCGGTCCACCAAACAAAGGCGGCCTCCCACATGAACAGTGTGACGGCCATCGCGCCGATGAAGATTGCCAAGGATGCCTTGCCGGCCCGCCGGCCATCCAACAGGCCATAGCGCCATGCCCCGAAACCCAGCACCGCTGAGAGAGCGAACGCATCCGTTGCGCCAAACAAAAGGAACATGGAGCGCTCGGGCCACGCGTCGGTGACGTAGGTAAGACCCGCGTAGAGGATCGTAGCCACGACGAAGACCAACCCCGGCAGGAACGCCGCCCTCCAGCCAGACGTCGCCCGCTTCTGCGTCGCAGCCAAGGGCGGTGGCGGCGACTGCGCCCGTGCTCCTGTCTGTGCCCGCGCCAGTGCCCGCTCGCGTGCGGCCTGGGCAAGCCGCTCGGCCTCCGCCTTTCGCCGCGCTTCGGCATCCGGCACCGATGGACGGCGTGCAGTGTCTGCGGCCTCACCCTCGACTGTTTGCCGGCTCACCACTTCTACGGGCGTTACACCGGCCGGCGCCGCCGAAACGATGGCGGGCGCAGGGAGCAGCATGGGCGCGCGCAACGCTCTGGCGATCTGGCTGCAAAAGACTTCGATGGCCTCGCGCACCGCGGTCGAATTGATGTCGCTGTGCCGGTACTTGCGCCAATCGACCCACTGGCGTGTGCCAACGATCGACAGCACAGGATGATTGCGCCACTCGCTTTCGTTCTCGAGCGCCGGCACCGACACATAAAGCATCGGAAACACGAGATCGGAGCGGCCGAGTGCCTTTTCGCGGGCGAGAAACAACTCGAACTCGAAGCGGCAATGACTGCTCAGGACCACCCTCGGGGTAATCATCGGAATGAAAAACGCCGATTGGGCGATCGCCTCCTTGATCTCGGATTCCCATAGCCGCCCCGGCGCGATCGCCGCCCGATCCTGCCACAGCCGGAAATTCTGTCGGTTGCGGCCAAGCTGCGCGCCGAGCTCGCGCTGGATCGCGTCGCGTAGCGCCGACAGCGCCCCCTGCGAGCCTTCGTCATCGTCGCGCGAATAGCTGAAGAAACCGACGAGTTCCGGAAGGTCGGCCAGCGAGTTCATGGATCAGCACCCAGGAGCGCGGAGAGGACGCAACGCCTCGCGATGTTTACGTCAACTCCGGCTTGGGTGGAAACCCATCGGCGTGTTGCGCGACGACGGCAGACTCACTTCCAGCGCTGCATCGCCTGCCGGTGGAGCGACTCCGGCGGAAGCTCGGCGAGCTCCATGCGGACACCGTTCGGATCGATGATGTTGGAGAGGATCGCCTTCGTGCCGCTGTTGATGATCTCGCCGACGTTCGCTCCGCGCTGCTTGAACATCGCCGTGGCCGCGGCCATGTTCTCGACGTGCACGCCGAAATGATTGATGCCGGGCGGCCGCTGCGCATTGGCTGGCAACAGCTCGACGAAGGTGTTCTGGCTGATCTGCACATAGACGAGCTGCACCTGGCCCGCCGGATTGGTCACTCGAAAAGCCTCCGGAAATCCCATGGTCTTGGTGTAGTACTCCACCGCCTTGTCGATGTCGGGCACGCTGAGCGCCACGTGATTGAGCCCGACGATCCCGCGGTTCTCGGTCAGGCTTTGGGCAAATGCGGTAGCAGCAAGTCCAACTGCGGCACCGGCGACGAAGATAGCAAGACCGCGCATCATAACCTCCCATGTTTTCGCTTCAGTGATTTCGCCCCACGAAGCTGCAGGATGCAGCATGACGCATACTTGCCGCGGCGCGCAAGCGCGCTCTGTTCGGCTTCCGGCCGTTACGGTGCACCGTGCTGCGCGACCCACGCCTCGACGGCGGGCAATTGCTGCGCAACGAAATCGGCCGCCGAGGTGATGCGTTCGCGAGCGCGAGCGGCGACGGCGCGGCTGCCCGAGGTCGCGTGGGCGGGCGCGAACTCATCAAGCGCGACGGCATGAGCAGTATCGGAAAAATTCGCGAGGAGATTTGCAACGAAACGCTCGCGAAACGACGGGCCGAGGCGCGTCGAAAGCGCCTCGAAATGCTCGCGCACGAATTGCCACGCAAATTCGCGATGCTCCGCGGCGACCTCTGAGATCAGGCTGCCGACCATGTTCGTCGGCAGCTCGTCGGTAAGGGTAAGCGCGAGGGTCGCCGTGGCGAGATCGGGATCGAGTGCAGCGGCCGCAGCCGAGTAATAGCGATTGCGCTCCTCCGCATTGGTCGCCTTCCGGGCGCGTGCCAGCAGCGTATCGTAGGTCGCGCCATCGGCGGCACGGCCGACAATGTGCGTAATCGGCGCCCGCAAATTGGTCGGCAGCGTCGTCGGATCGGCGAGGAAATCGGCGAAGCGGTGTTTTGCCTCGGCGATGATCGCTTCGTCGTTGAAATCGCCGAGCACACCGATGAGCCGTGGCCGCAGCAGCGCATGATCGGCGTTTTCGTCCGGCTTCGGGTCCCAGCCAAGCTGAACGAAGGCGGGCCGCAGCACGCCACGGGCATAGGCCGCAAACGCGACCCGCTCGGATCGGTCTCGCTCCAATTGATCGATCCGCGCAAAAACCCGCAAGACCTGCTCGTCGATCGCGCGGCTGTCGAGGCTGACAAGTCGCGTGGCGAGGCCGAAATAGGTCCCCGGTGGGGCACTGCCGGCCTCGACCAGCGCCCAGTTGTCGGCGAGGAGGTTGAGCCGGTCGGCGGCCTCAATGCGGTCAAGCGCGCCGGCGAGGGCGGCAAAGCTCGCATCGTCGTAGAGCACGCGATAGTAGCCGACGTCGCCAACGTTGAACTTGACCGGCGTCCCGCAGCGGCCGCCATCGAGGACGGCGTTGCCGTCAAGCACCGCCGTTGCCGGCGGAGCTCCGCCGGGGCTGCCGTAGACCACCGGCACCTTCCAGCGCAGTTCCTTGGCCTCGGGGTCGTGAGTTGTGAAACGCGATTGGACGAGCGCGATACGCTGCCGGTCCGCCTCGCAGGTCGCTCGCACCTGCACCAGCGGGACCCCAGGCTGTTCCGTAAACGCGGCAGCCGTCTCCGCGACCTGACGGCCGGAGGCCATCTCCAGCGCACGCCAGAGGTCCGCGGTGGTGGTGTTGCCGAGCGCATGCCGGCGCATGTAGATGCGAATGCCGGCGGCGAACGTCTCTTCGCCGAGATAGCTCTCCAGCATGCGGATGAGTGCCTGCCCTTTGACGTAGGTGATCGAGTCGAAGGCGGCCATCGCCTCGGATTCGTTCGCGACGGGATGCTGGATCGAATGAGCCGTGCGCTGGGCGTCTTCGGCCATCGCCCGCTGCTTGCCGGCATTGCTGTTGAGCCAGGTCTGCCAGTCCGGGTGCAAGTGCTCGCCGGCTTTGGCCTGCATCCAGCTCGCAAAGCCCTCGTTGAGCCAAATGTCGTCCCACCACGCCATGGTGACGAGATTGCCGAACCACTGATGCGCCATCTCGTGGGCGAGGACGGCAAAGATGCCGCGTCGCGCATCGGGCGCATTGCGCGACGGATCGAACAGCAGGCGGCCCTCGAAAAACGTGATGCCGCCCCAATTCTCCATGGCACCGCCAAATCCGCCGGGAACCGCGATCAGGTCGAGCTTGGGCAACGGATAGGCGATGCCGAAATAGTCATTGTAGTAGCGCAGCAGGTCGACCGCGCTGTCGAGCGCGAAACGGCCCTGCGCCGTCTTGCCCCGCGTGGTCACAACTCCGATGGTGACGTCGTCGACCTCGGCGGTGATGCGCTCGAACTCGCCGATGGTGAGGACGAAGAGATAGCTCGACATGCGCGGCGTCGCGGCGAAGGCGACGCGCTTGAGGCCGTCGCCGGCCGCTTCCTGCTCGACCATCGGCATGTTGGAGACGGCGAGGAAATGCTCGGGAACGGTTGCGGTCAGCGCGAAGCTCGCCTTGAAGGCGGGCTCGTCCCAGCTTGGAAACACGCGCCGCGCATCGGTCGGCTCGAGATGCGACGACATCATGCGCTTGCGCCCGTCGCCGACGGGATAGTCCACAACGAACAGGCCCCGGCCGAACCGATTGATGCGGCCGGTGAAGGCGAGCGATAGGAGATGGCGGCCGGCAGCGAGCGGCTGCGGGAAGGTGATTGTCACCGTCTGCGCGGCCGCATCGAATGCGATCTCCGTGCTTGCGATATCGTCAAGCGATGCCGTCTCGATCATGAGTTCGAGGGCGTTGAGCACCAGCCGGTCCGTCGGCTCCAGGACCTCGATATGGACCTTCTCGCGACCCTTGAAGGCGAGCTTGTCGAGATCTGGCGCAAGCTCGATCTCGTAGTGGATCGGAACGACGGTTTTCGGCAGCTTGCCGGGCGTCGGCACGAAGTCCGGCAAAGTCTCGGCCGTCGCTGCTGCCGTGAGCGGGAGGATGAACGCGACCAGCGTCGCAATGAAAATTGTTGTGGCGCGGCAGCGACCGGCGAACGTCACGGTTTCTTGAACTCGATCTCGCCCGGCATCACCTGCGGCTCGCTGGTGATCCGGCGGATCGGTTCCCATACCTCGGCGTTGCCCGCCATGTCAGTCGCCACCGCCTTGTAGCGGAACGTCCCGTTCGGGTAGCCGCTCGGAATGATCCACACCGCGACCCAGAAGAAGTCGGTCGGACCTTCCGGATTGCCCTGCGACACCGGCGGATGACCGCCGTAATAGCCCTTGACCGTCTGCCCATCCGGAAGCTGCACGTCGAGGCTCTTCAGTCCCTTGTCGTCAAGCACTTTGC
This sequence comes from uncultured Alphaproteobacteria bacterium, assembly GCA_963807015.1. Lineage (GTDB taxonomy): Bacteria > Pseudomonadota > Alphaproteobacteria > Rhizobiales > Xanthobacteraceae > JAJPKK01. The sequence goes on from CAWEAS010000004.1 coordinate 228,193, forward strand.
CGCTCGCATCGCGGACGCGGAAGCGGAATACGACCTTCTCAAGATGCTTGAATTGATTGTTCAGAACGCACACCGGCCCTGGCGCCCCAACCTGGGCGCCGCGCACAATGTCGCCGTCCAGGAAGAGATGTTCCGCCTGCGCGGTGCCGGCGAGCATCGCCGTTGCAATCGCAGCCACTATCGCGGTTTTCATGGGTGTCCCCTCCCGGCCGAAGTTCGGCCGCGTTCGCATTTTCTTGGACGAACGATGATACGCGCGGACGCCCCGTCTTTGAAGGGGCGTTCGATCAACCCGGCGGCGCGAACGGATTGGAGCCGGCGGGCGGCGCGGTGTTGGCGTTGCTTTGTACGCAGCGCAGCAGCGCCGGCAGCATTTGCACCGTATCGGTCAAATCGAAAGAGAAGTTCTGGGATGCTGCCGCGACGCGAAGCAGCTCGCCCTGCATGAACGTCTTGAACAAGGCCGAACTGTCGGCGAGCGGCACCTCGACTTCATTGTTGGTAATTGCAACCGCGGTCCCGAGGTTGGGCGAATTGCCATCGACCGAATATGAGAGCGGATAAGACTGACCTTTTGTCAGCACCCAGTTCGGATTGGTGAGGCCCATGCTCCAGCCGTAAGTCCGCGAAACGGCGAATGCGAGCCAGATGCCGCTCTTGTAGCTCGCGGACGCCGCGCAATGATTGAACGTGCCGTTGATCGAATAGGCGGCGCCCTGCCAGTTGCCGACGTTGAATGTGTAGAGCGTCACGGGCGCGGCGGACGCGGGAGGCGTGCCGGTTGAGGGCGGCGTTGTTGCAGGTTGGGCGCGTGGTGGCGCCGCGTCCGGCCCTTGGGCCAAGGAATGGCCTGCCGACACCATCACGACTGCGCAAACGGCGACAAATGTAATCGAGCGCATGGTTGCCCCCAGTGCGTTCTCTTCCCGACACAGGATCATTTCGCATGTTCGGGGCAATTTCAATGGGACTGCTTTGCAGGTCTTTGGCACTGCAGTGAGCCTGTCACCCTCGCTCCTTGATCCACCACTCCAAAGAATAGGTCCCCGTTCGCGCGTCGAATGCTGTCAGCAATTCGCGGCATAGCGCCGTCAACGTCTGCTCGAACCTCCAGGGCGGATTGCAGATGATGACGCCGCTGCCGGCGAGGCGCACGCCGTCGAGCGGCTGTCGCCAGAATTCGCAGCAGAGCGTCTGCGGATTGTCGGGCCGATAGCGCAATCGCAGTTCGCGTATGCCCGCGCGGTCCTTGAGTGGGTACCAGGCAAGGAAAATCCCGCTGCGCCATTTTCGGATCCCGGTATTGAGCGCGTCGGCGAGGGCCGCGAATTCGTCGGGCTGTTCGAACGGCGGATCGATCAGAACAAGACCGCGACGCGGCGTCGGCGGTAGCAGCGCGCCGATCGCCTCATAGCCGTCGCGGCGGTGCACCGCGATGCGGCGGTCATCATCGAAATTTTCCCGCAGCAAGGCCGCATCGTCCTCCCGCAGCTCGCAGGCGGTAAGGCGATCGTCCTCGCGCAGGAAGGCCTGCACGATGGCTGGCGAGCCCGGGTAACAGCGTAGGCCTGACGGATTGAGGCCGCGCACGAGATCGAGATAGGCCTGCGCCGTCGGAATGGCTTTGTCGATGACGCGGCCGATCCCTTCCTGCGCTTCGCCGGTCCTTTGCGCCTCCTCCGCAGTGAGGTCGTAGAGTCCGGCGCCCGCATGGGTATCGAGGACCGTGAACGGCCGCGGCTTCGAAAGCAGGTGTTGAAGCAAAAGCACAAGCACCGCGTGCTTGAACACCTCGGTGTGGCTGCCGGCATGATAGGCGTGACGGTAGTTCATATCGGGAAACGAAGCGCTCTCCAGAAACCGTAATTTCGTATATTTAGCTCACAGCGGGGTTCGGTAGCCCGGATGAGCCAACGGGTTCCGCCTCCGGCGGGCCCGATGACAGGCTCCGTGACATCCGGGAGCGGCTTCTAACCGGAAAAGCGCCACCCCGGATAGCGCTGTGCTCATCCGGGCTAGGAAGGAAATGTTCTCGTGGGGAAGTACCGGATCGGCGTCGATACCGGCGGCACGTTCTCGGATTTCGTGTGTCTCGATGAGGAGACCGGCGCGATCACCATCACCAAGGTGCCATCGACGCCCGACGATCCGTCGCGGGCTATTCTTCAGGGCATCGAAGCGCTGATTGCCGGCGGCGTTCGCGCCGAGGATATCGGTTTCTTCTGTCATGGCACGACGGTTGGCACCAACGCGCTCCTCGAAGGCAAGGGCGCAAGGACCGGGCTGCTCGTAACCGAAGGCTTTCGCGCCGTCTACGAGGTCGGCGAGCAGGCGCGGCCGTATGGGCCGGCGCTGTTCGACGTGATGTACGACCGGCCGCCCATGCTCGTCCCGCAAAGCCTTACCGGCGAAGTCATCGAGCGCATCGGCTCACGCGGCGATACGCTGCGCCCGCTCGACGAAGCGGCGCTGCGGACGACGGTGCGCAGGCTTCGTGCGAACGGAATCGAATCGATCGCAGTGTGCCTCCTGTTCTCGTTCCTCAAGCCGGAACACGAGGAACGAGTGCGCGCGATCATCGCCGAGGAGCATCCCGAGTGCAGCGTCTCGTTGTCTTGCGAAGTGCTGCCGCAGATCCGCGAGTACTACCGGCTGAGCACCACTGTCATCAACGCCTACCTCGCACCGATGCTCGCCCGCTACATCGCCAATCTCGACCGCCGCCTGACCGCAACCGGAATCGCGACGCCGCAGAAATACGTGATGCAGTCGAACGGCGGGATGTCGACTTTTGCGGCAGCGGCGCGCAAGGCCGTCACTACGGTGCTGTCGGGTCCCGCGGGCGGCGTGACAGCTGGCGTTGCCGCCGGCCGCGCCGGGCACGCCCCCAACCTCGTCACCTTCGACATGGGCGGCACGTCCTGCGACGTCGCGCTGATTCGTGACGGCGAGCCGGCGATCGCGAGCCGCGGCAAGATCGAAAGCCGCGACATCGCGGTGCCGATGATGGACATCAATACCGTGAGCGCCGGCGGCGGCACCATTGCCCGCGTGAGCAGTGTCGGCACGCTCGAGGTCGGCCCGCAAAGCGCGGGCGCGGTGCCGGGCCCCGCCTGCTATGGCCGCGGCGGCGAATGGCCGACGATCACCGACTGCAACCTCGCGCTCGGCTATCTCTCGGCCGACAATTTTCTCGGCGGCCGCATGCATCTCGATGTCGGCGCGGCGCGGCGCACGATCGAGGAGAAGGTGGCGCGTCCGCTCGGAATGTCGATCGAACAGGCCGCTGAAGGGATCATCCGCATCATCGACGTGAAGATGCAGGAGGCCATCAAGGCGATCTCGACCATGCGCGGCCACGATCTGCGCGAGTTCATGGTGCTTGCGTTTGGCGGCGCTGGACCTTTGCACGCGAGCCGCATCGCGCGCGAGCTCGGGCTCGCGGGCGTTATCGTGCCGCTCTATCCGGGCGTGTTTTCGGCGATCGGCCTGTTGATGGCCGATGTCAAACACGACTACGTGCGCTCGCGTATGACGCCGCTTGCCGAACTCACGGTGGAGGCGATCGAAGCGATGTTCGCGCCGCTGGAGCGCGATGCGATGGCCCAACTGCGCCAGGATGGGTTCGCGCCGGACGCGATCCGGCTCGATCGCGCCCTCGACATGCGCTACGCCGGGCAGGGCTACGATGTCGCCATGGCGTGCACTGCGGATGAACTTCGGGCCGGCGGGCTGATGGGGCTGCGCAAGGCCTTCGACGAACTGCATCGCGCGATGTTCGGACATATGGCGCCTGATGAGCCGGTCGAAGTCGTTTCCTATCGCGTTCGCGGCAGCGGACTGGTTTCGCCGCCGCCGGTGCCGACCTTCGCGCCGACGGGCACGCCGCTCGAAGCCGCGCTGCGCGAACATCGGCCGGCGTGGTTCGACGGCACGTGCGTGTCCAGCCCGGTCTATCAGCGCGAACGCGTGGATGTGGGGCTGACGATCAGCGGTCCGGCGATCCTCGATCAGTTCGAACTCGACGACGGTCGTCGCGCCGGGGCAAATAGCGCGGGTTGATGCCGGCAAGAACCTCATCATCACGGAGGCTGCGCGGTGACGGTCGATGCCATCGATCTCGAGATCGTCAAGGCGAGCCTGTCCGGCATCGTGCAGGAGATGCAGAACTCGCTGTTCCGCACCGGCTTCTCGACCATCGTGCGCGAATCCCAGGATGCCTCCTGCGCGCTGATGAACGCCAAGGGCGAGGTGGTGGCGCAGCACGTGGTGCTGCCGCTCCATATCGGAGCGTTTCCGGCCTGTTGCGGCGCCGTGCTGACGGTGTTCGGCGATACGATCGATGAAGGCGATGCCTTCCTCATCAATCATCCCTACCAGGGCGGCAGCCCGCATGCGCCGGACATCGCGGTGCTGACGCCGATCTTCGTCGGCGGCGCGCTGTTCGGCTTTTGCGGCAGCATCGCCCACAAGAGCGATATCGGCGGCCCCGTTCCCGGAAGCTGTTCGGGCCAGGCCCGCGAAATCTTCAACGAAGGGCTGCACATTCCGGCCGTGCGCTACCACAGCCGCTTCGCCGCGCTGAGCGACATCGAGCGCATCATTGCCGCCAACAGCCGCACGCCCGAACTCGTGCTCGGCGATATCCGCGGCCAACTCGGCGCATGCCGGCTCGGCGAAGAGCGCGTGGCCGCCCTCGTCCGCAAGCACGGCGCGGACAAGATCCGCGCCTGCCATGACCGGTTGTTCGCGGATGCCCGCGCACGCGTCGCGGCGGCGGTCGCAAGTTGGGCGGACGGGCGGTTCGAGGCGGAGCGCTTTGTCGATGACGATGGCATCGAACTGGAACAGCCGGTTCGCATTCACGTCGTTGTCGACAAAAAGGGTGACGCGATCCGGTTCGACTTCAGCGGTTCCGCCGATCAGACCCGCGGCCCCGCCAATATCCGCCCGCCGTTGGTCGAAGCGGCCTGCGCCTACTGCCTGATCTCGCTCATCGATCCGCGCATGTACGTGTGCAGCGGGCTGTTGCAAAGCTTCGCGGTCGTGGCGCGGGAGGGCAGCGTGCTCAACCCGCGCTTCCCGGCGCCGGTCAACACTTATAATCCGACCGTCCATGGGTTGGTCGATGCGATCTATGCGGCTCTGAGCCACGTGGCGCCGCAGCGTGCGCGTGCGGACGGCAGCGGCAGCCGTTCCATCATTCTCGGCGGGCGCAGCACCACGACCGGCCGCAACTACGTGCAGTATGAAATCGTTGCCGGCGGCGCGGGGGCGCGCGCCGGCAAGGACGGCGCCTCGGGCATCACCGTAAACCAGAGCAACGCGCGGATCGCCCCGGTCGAGATCATCGAGTCGGAATTCCCGACCCGCGTGCTGCGTTTCGAACTGATCGGCGATTCCGGCGGCGCGGGGCGCACGCGCGGCGGTCTCGGCATTCGTCGCGATTACCTCAACCTGGAAGATGCGCGGTTTTCGATCCGCTCCATGCGCCACGTCATCGCGCCGAGCGGCTGCGGCGGGGGAGCCGATGGCCGCCGCGGCGACATCGTGATCAATCCCGATCGCGCGGATGCGAAGCGTCTGCCGACACGCTACGCCGACTATCCGCTGAAGGCAGGCGAAATGTTCCGCCTCGATACGCCCGGCGGCGGCGGCTTCGGCGATCCGTGCGAACGCGCCGCCGACGCCGTGCTCGCCGACGTGCGCGAGGGTTATGTGTCGGTCGCGTCGGCTGCGCGCGACTATGGAGTCGTGGTCATCGAGACGGAGCAAGGGTTCGAGGTTGACGTCGCCGCTACTAAGCACAGACGCGCGGAGGTCAAGGGAAACGGTTGAACGCGCCTTGTAGCCCGGATGAGCGGAGCGATATCCGGGACGGCGTCTCCGATTTGAAATTCCGCCCCGGATTTCGCTTCGCTCATCCGGGCTACAAGAGAGTTGCGCGGCCGGCCGCCCACTCCAAGGGGGCGAAAGAGAAGATTAGGAGGACAAATGAACGACAGTATCGAAACGAAAGTCACACGCACCGGGGTGATCGGGCTCGGGGCCATGGGGCTGCAGATGGCGCGGCACATGGCGGGCAAGGGGTTTACGGTTGCGGGCACCGACATCGACGCGGCGGCAATCACGCGGGCCGAGACGCACGGCGTGCGCCCCTGCGCGAGCGCGGCCGACGTCGGCGACCATGCCGAGGTCGTGATGGTGATGGTGGCGACGGACGCGCAGGTCGAAGACATCGTGCGCAACTCCGGCCTCCTCGATCGGCTGCGGCCGGGCGCCGTCATCGCGATTGCAAGTTCGGTCGCCCCGGAAACCTGCCGCGAGCTTGCCGCCCTCGCCGCGACCCGCAATGTCGGCGTCATCGACACGCCGGTCGTGCTCGGCCAGGAGGCCGCGAACAACGGCACGCTGACGATCTACGCCGGCGGCGAGGAGCGTCACGTCAAGCGCGCGATGCCGGCGCTCGCGGCCTTCGCGCGCGAGATCATCCATGTCGGCGCGATCGGCGATGGGCAGATCGCGAAGACCTTGAACAATCTCCTCTTGTGGGCATGCATGTGCGCGAATTTCGAGGTGCTGACGCTCGCAAAGAAGCTCGGCACTGACGTGCCGCGCCTCCTCGCCGCGCTTCAACGCGGCAGCGGCGCCAACTGGTCGCTGTCACGCTGGGGAACCGGCACCGGCAAATGGGCCGAAAAGGACATGGATGTCGCGCTCGAAATCGCTCAGGATGCCAAGGTGCCGATGCCGCTCGCCGGGTTGGTCGACCAACTGGTCAAGTCGATCAACCAGGACAAGATGAAGGCGCTGATCGCCTGAGCGACCGAAACCAAGAATGATTGCGCGATTGTATCGCGCCGGGGAGTGAAGGATGCGCCAACGTCTCGCTGCCGTGGTTCTTGCGCTCGGCCTTGTTGGCGTTGCCGTCGGTGCGGTGTCGGCACAACAAGCGCCGTTCATCAAGCTGCGCGTCGCCTATGACGGGTTCTCGATGACGAGCGCGCCGATGCAGTACGCGGCGCAGCGGGGAATCTTCCGCAGGTTCGGGCTCGACGTGACGCCGGCGTTCGTCGAGGGCGGCTCGACCCTGACCCACGCTGTGGTTGGCGGCTCGGTCGACATCGCGCAGAATGGCTATACGCCGGCCGCGGCCGCTGCCGTGCAGGGCGCCGACATCGTCTTCATCGGCGGCATCGCCAATTCGCTGCCGTTCCAGCTTGTGGTGAAGTCCGGCATCACCGACGGCAAAGCCCTGAAGGGCCAGGCGATTGCCATCAGCCGCTTCGGCTCGTCGACCGATCAGGCCGCGGAATTTGCGCTGAAGCATCTCGGCCTCGCCCGCAGCGACGTGAAGATCATGCAGCTCGGCGGTCCCTCGACGCGCATTGCCGCGGCGATGAGCGGCCAGATCGCCGGAACGCTCGAGCAATATCCCGACACGGCGGAGATCGCCAAGCACGGCTTTCACGTGCTGGTCGATGTCACCGACATCGCGGTCGGCTACCCCAATACGTCCTACGTCACGAGCCGCGCCTACCTGAAAAAGAATCCCGACGCGGTGAAGCGCTTCCTCATGGCGATGGCAACTGCGATCCATGAGTTCAAGCACGACCCCGACGGCGCGGTGCAACTCGTACAGACCTTTCTCAGCGTCAAGGATGCGGCGAGCGCGAAGGCCGCGTACGAAGCCTATCTCAAGGTCTATCCCGACGTCCCGCGTCCCTCGCTCGGCGGCATTGCGCTCGTGCTCGAAACGCTTGCTGCGAGCGAACCCAAGGCAAAAACGATGAAGCCCGCCCAGCTCGTCGACACCTCGGCGTTCGACGCGCTCGAAAGCGAGGGGTTCTTCACCAAGCTCCTCGCCGCCGGACCATGACCGGCCGTCCCAAGCTCGAAGCGCGGGGCGTGCGCCTCGCGCACCGCAATGAGCGCACCGGGCGGATCCTCGCCGTGCTCGACGGCATCGACCTCGATGTGCGCGAGGGTGAGCTCGTGTCGATCGTCGGCCCGAGCGGTTGCGGCAAGACCACGTTCCTCAACGCGGTCGATGGGCTCGTCCGCATCGGCGCCGGCGACATCCGCGTCGACGGCAAGCGCGTCGACCGGCCCGGACCTGACCGCGCCATGGTGTTCCAGCACGACTGCCTGTTTCCGTGGCGCACGGTCGAGGCCAACATCACCTACGGCCTCGAACTGCAGGGCAAGCTCAGCCGCCGCGAGATGCGTGAGCGCGCCCGCGCGTTCGTCGATCTCGTCGGGCTCTCGGGCTTCGCCGATCACTACCCGCATGAGCTGTCGGGCGGCATGCGCCAGCGTGTCAACATCGCCCGCGCGCTGGTGATGGAGCCGGCGCTGCTGCTGCTCGACGAGCCGTTCGCGGCGCTTGACGCCCAGACCCGCGAGTTCATGCAGGTGGAGTTGCTGAAGATCCTCGGTCGCGCCAAGGCGACGGCGCTGTTCGTCACCCATCAGATCGGCGAGGCGGTGCTGCTGTCGGACCGGGTCGCCGTGTTCTCGGCCCGGCCGGCACGCATCCGCGAGCTTGTCGCGATCGATCTGCCCTCGCCGCGCATGCTCGCGCTCAAGCATAGCGTGCCGTTCGTCGAACTCGAGCGCCGCATATGGACGCTGATCGAGGACGAAGCCCGCGCCGGCGCCACCATGTCGGCGGCGTGAGGGACACGATGGACGCGGTGCCGACAGCAGAGGAGCGCGTGCCGCCCGCAGCGCGTCACGTGATCGCGCCGGACGAGGACGCCGCGGCGCGAGCGACGCCATGGCAGCGCTACGAGAATGCGATCCTCGGCACGGTTGCCGTGATCATATTTCTTGTCATCTGGGAGGGCGTCGTCGACTTCGGCTTGATCAATCCGTTGTTCACGAGTTCGCCGAGCCGGATCGTTGCTGCGGGTTACGACCTCTTCGCAAACGGCACCCTCTGGCGCGACCTGCAGGTGAGCGGTCTCGAGTTCTTTGCGGGCTACGGCCTCGCCGTCATCGTCGGCGTGCCGCTCGGCATCCTCATGGGCTGGTATGGCCGCGTCAACGCGGTGCTCGATCCGTTCGTGTCCGCGCTCTATGCGACGCCGCGCATCGCCCTGCTGCCGCTGGTGATGATCTGGTTCGGCATCGGGCTCCTCTCCAAGGTCGCGATCGTATTTCTCGGCGCGGTGTTTCCGATCCTCGTCAACACCATCACCGGCGTGCGCACCATCAATGCAGATTTCATCAAGGTGGCGCGCTCGTTCGGCTCCAACGACTGGCAGTTCTTTCTCAAGGTCGCCCTGCCGTCCTCGGTCCCGCTGCTGCTCGCCGGACTTCGCCTCGGCCTTGGGCACGCGTTGATCGGCATCGTGGTCGGCGAGATGTTCGGCGCGACCGAAGGCCTCGGCTTCCTCATCGCGGTGTCGGGCGCGCGCTTCCAGACCGACCGCGTGATGGTCGGCATCATCATCATCGCCGCCGCCGGCATGGCCATGACGGCAATCCTGCGCGCGATCGAACGCAGATTCGAACGCTGGCGGCCGAATGTGAGCGGGTAATGCGCACCGCGGCTACGCGGACAGCACAGCGCGTCAGAAGCCCCGATTTTTCCCTGAGAACAGGGAAAATAACAGGGAAACTCATTTTTTCGGCGGTAACTTGGTAAGTTTTGCAAATGCGTTCATGGGCTTGCCATATAATAACCAGCGCCGAACAGGGACATTTCCGCCGAGGAACAGCGAATATTCAGAGCGGCATATTTGCGGTATTTATCATCATCGATTGAGCTTTCATTTTCTGCGCGATGAAAACAAATGAGGATAGCATTAATAGGAATTTAGTCAATATCGTTGATGGAGCGGGTCCGCGAGAAGCATGCGCTCACTTCCGTTACCCACGCGCCACGAAAAGCGAGAGTGTTTTGATCCTCATCAAGTGAGGCACCGGTTTTTTGGTTCATATTGGCGTTTCGCTAGCGCCGAGGCGGTAGTCCCGGAAACCACGACAATGCTCAACACCACGAAAATCGTGTTCATTGGCGCTGGCAGCGTGTCATTTGGGCTCACGCTGTTCCGCGACATTTTCTTCGGCGAGAAATTTGCCGGCAGCACATTGACGCTGGTCGATACAAATGCCGAGGCGCTGGCGCGCATGAAAGCGCTGGCGGATCTGCTTAACGGAAAATCCGGCGCTGGCCTGAAGATCGAACAGGCCACCGATCGCCGCGCCGCGCTCGATGGTGCGGGCTTCGTGCTCAATGCGACGGCCATCGATCGCAATCGGTTGTGGAGGCTCGACTACGAAATTCCGAAGAAATACGGCATTCGCCAGTCGCTCGGTGAAAACGGCGGTCCGGGGGGCCTTTTCTTCACGATGCGAACATTGCCGATGGTGCTCGAGTTTGCGCGCGACATGGAGGAGAAGTGCCCCGACGCGCTTCTCCTCAATTTCTCAAATCCGGAAAGCCGAATCATTCTTGCGCTGGGCAAGTACAGCAAGGTGCGGGCGGTGGGGCTTTGCGAGGGCCTTTTCAATGCGCGCGATGATATCGCCCACATCGTGGAACTCGGATCGGAAGAAATCGACGTCTGGGGCGCCGGGCTCAATCATTTCCAGTGGTTCACGCAGATTCGCCGACATGACACCGGCGCGGATCTCTATCCGCTGCTGCGCGAGAAAGAGAAGTTGCATGACCCGACCTACCGCCCACTGACGCGCCGGATGTTTCACGCCTTCGGTCTCTGGCCGACATGCAGCGACGATCATTTGGGCGAGTACGTGCCCTACGGCTGGGAAGCCAACGAGGACGGCTACGACTTCGACCACGACGAGCAGTTCCGCGCCGAATTGCTGGCGACTCTCAAGGGCGTGCTCGCAGGCACCATGGAAATGCCGTGGTGGTGGGAAAAGCCGTCAGGACAGCGCGGCGCGGCTGTGATTGCCGGCGTCCTCCACAATCAAAAGCGGTTCATCGAATCCGGCATCGTCTACAATCAGGGCGTCATCCCCAATTTGCCCGCCGAGCTTGCGGTGGAAGTCCCGATCGTCACCGATGCCGCCGGCGTCCATCCGGTCTCGCTCGGGCCGTTGCCTGCGCCGATCGCCAAATTGCTCTCGGAGCAGGCCGGCGTACAGCAGCTCGCCGTTGAAGCCGCCGTTCGTGGCTCGAAGGAATTGGCGATGGAGGCGCTGCTGATCGATCCCGTGGTCAATTCCACCGTCGCCGCCGAAAAATTGCTCGATGAGCTGTGGGAGGTGAACCGCCCGTATATCCGCGCGTGCGCGTGAATTCCCGCCCGCGGATGCGCCGAGGAATCGAGGCGGATGCAATTTCGCCCGGGCTTCGTGTTGTCCCGACTTCAATCACATGCTTTCCGCGCCTCTGCTCGCGGCTCACGTGCTGAGTCGAACGCATCGCTTCAACGCGCGACTTCAAATGCGCCGCTGGCGCGGCAGTACGATTGGCCGAAATTCGACGCCGGATTGCTGAACGGGCTGCGGATAGAGCTTCATCAATTCCATGACCTCTTTCGGCATGCCCACTTTGACCGGCAGGCCGAGCTTGAGTGCCTCGTCCGCCGTCAGCGCGTAGTCGTGGGTCCAGTGGCCGCCGGCAAGCTTTGCGGCGAGGGCCTCGGCGGCGGCCTGCTCCATCCGCGGGGTGAGCAATTCCACGGCGCCTTGCTTGACCTGAGCAAGTGCCTTCTCGGCGACGTCGGCGAGCACCAGCGTGAGGTCGAACACGCCCGCAACCGGTTTTAAATCGCGGGCCTTGACGATGCTCGCCGCCGGAAGGCCCGCGATCTGCGGGTCGATCGGGCCGAGCACCGAGAACTCGCCAAGCACAATCTCGTCGGCGGCAAGCGCGATCAGCGTTCCGCCGGACATCGCGTAGACCGGCACGTAGACGGTGACCTTGGCCTTGTGCGCTTCCACCGCGCGCGCGATTTGCATCGCCGCCAGCACAAGCCCGCCCGGTGTGTGGATCACGAGATCAATCGGCATGTCGGGCGGCGTATCCTTGATCGCCGCGATGATCGTCTGGGCATCCTCCAGATCGATGTGCCGCGCGACCGCGAAGCCGAACAGGCTCCGCTTCTCCTGGCGATGGATCATCGTGATCACGCGCGAGCCGTGGGATTTCTCGATGGCGCGAAGCGATTGCGCGCGGCGCACCGCATACCATCGGCCCGTCAGTAGCGGCTGCAGCACCATGAACACGAAGACGATGAAAAAGAGCGACGAGAGATCAAATGACATGGCAAGGCCTGCGCTCACGCCGCAACGACGTCGGCCGTGGCGCTCGTAGGTATGCGGCTGCCGCGGAGCGTAACCCGGAGAGGATTGCGGTGAACTCTCATCATCAGTTCCGAGTTCAGCGGGCGATTGATTGATAATCAAGTCGCATCACGTGTCGGGAACCGTGCAGTGCAATCAGGCACGGCGCATCCGCATGTCGGCGACCTCACGCAAACGGTAAGGAGGGAAGCATTTCCGGCGCGAGTTGTGACCTCGAAGTCACAGATCAACAAAAAGTTGTCCGCGCGCAATTTGGTCCAATTCCATTCACCATTTTCGCCGATTGTGTTCGCGGGGGAATAGGCTTGGAGGGTTCCATGCGCAACATTGCGCTTTCGGTTGCTGCGGCTGCGTCACTGGCCGCGAGTGTGTTGAGTGCTTCGGCTGCGGACATCGCGCCCGCGCCGCGCTATGTGCCACCACCGCCGCCGCCGATCTTTGTCTACAACTGGACCGGCTTCTATGTCGGCGGCAACCTTGGTGGTGCCTGGGCGTCAGGCACGCTGACGGACAACTTCACCGGCGCCAGCCTCAGCGACAGCAAGAGCGGCTTCCTTGGTGGCGGCCAGATCGGCTTCAACTACCAGATCACCAATTGGGTCATCGGCGCGGAGTGGGATTTCGACTGGACGTCGCTTAACGCCTCGCAAACCGGCGGCTTCCTGACGGGGAGTGCGAATACCAACTGGATCACGACCGTGGCAGCCCGCTTCGGTGTCGCCGCGGGCAGCTGGCTGTTCTACGGCAAGGCCGGCGGCGGCTGGGTCAACAATAGCGCGACCGTGACCAACAACGTGACGGGAGCCTCGCTCTCCTCGTCGAACACCAACAGTGGTTGGCTTGCGGGCGCGGGCATCGAATACGGTTTTGCTCCCAACTGGTCCGCGAAGATCGAGTACGACTATCTCGGCCTCAACACCTGGAGCTTCAACTCCACGGTGTTTGCGCCGGCGGCCGATACCTTCAGCGTGAGCCGCAACATTCAGATGTTGAAGGTCGGCGTGAACTACAGGTTCTGACGTCAAACATCGAAGTTTCCCACGACAACGAAAGCCCCGGTCCGCCGGGGCTTTTTCATGCTCGCGCGATCGCGATTAGCGGAAAGCCCCGCGGCGGAATTGCGCGGATCACGCACGCAGTTGCGCGCAGCGTTGCTGCAGGAAGCGCCGCACCGCCGGATCAGCCTCGAGCCCGATCGCCCGCGCATAGGCCGCTTCCGCGGCATCCACGTCGCCTGTCTGTCCGAGAAGGCCGGCGCGCGCCGCCCAATACGGCTGGTACTCGGCCAGCCGCGCATCGCTTGCAAGCGCATCGAGCGCCGCAAACCCGCCGCCGCGCCGTCGGTCTGCGCAACGGCGAGGCGCGGTTGATCGCCACCACCGGCGAGCCGGTCATGGCGAGGAGCGCATCGTAAAGCGGGCGATGGCAGCCCAGTCGCTCGCGCCCGGAGGCGGCGCGCCGCGTGCGCCGATTGCACCGCCGCCTCGAGCTGATAGCGGCCGATCGTGCCCATGCGGCTCGCCGCTTGAGCAGCGCTTCGGCCTCGGCGATCAGCGCCGCGTCCCACGCGGCCGGATCCTGCTCGGCCAGCGGCACGTAATCGCCGGACGCATCGCGCCGCGCTGCGCGGCGCGCTTCCGCATGCAGCATGAGCGCCACAGGCCCAGCGCCTCCGGCTCCTCGGGCAAGCAGCGTCGCCACGAGCCGGCCGAGCCAGATGCGCCTCCTCGGCGAGGTCGCGCCGCCGCGCTCGGTGCCGGCGGGGTCGGTCCAGCCCTCGGCAAAGGCGGCGTAGATGGCGTCGAGCACGGCGTCGAGGCGCGGCGCGCAGCTCGGCGCGCTCCGGCACCCGGAACGGAATGCCGGCCTCGCGGATCTTGCTCTTGGCGCGCACCAGCCGCTGCGCCATGGTCGCGGGCGAGACCAGGAACGCCGACGCGATCGTCGCGGCGTCGAAGCCGAGCAGCGTCTGCAGGATCAGCGGCGCGCGGATCGCCGGATCGATGGCCGGATGGGCGCAGGCGAACATCAGCGCCAGGCGATCGTCGGGGATCGCCTTGTCGGCATCCGCCTCTGCGATTTCCTCGGCAACGAGCCGCAGGTGGTCCGCGGCCTCTTCGCCGGTGTGGCGCCGCCGCGCCGCGTCGATCAGCCGTCGCCGCGCGACGGCGGTGAGCCAGGCTCCGGGAATGCGGGGAAGCCGCGCGCCGGCCAGTCGGCAAGCGCGGCCGCGAAGGCTCGGACAGCGCGTCCTCCGCCGCCGCGACATCGCGCGTGCGCGCCGCCAGAAAGGCGACGAGCTTGCCGTAGCCGCCCGCGCGACGGCCTCGGCCGTCGCGCGGGTCTGGTCGGCATCGGGCATCTCCGCCCTCCGAGTTGCACTCTGCGCGCCCCGCCTGAAGTGATGTGTGACTCAAGAACTTGAAACCTTCCCGGCCCGCTTCGCCCGTTGACCCCCACATCGGCCAGATGGGCCGCACTTCCATCGCGCCGTGGCCTGCGCCCGGACAGCGCGCTGCCCAGGACAGCGCGGTGTCGAGATCGGGCACCTCGATCATGTAGTAGCCGCCGAGCTGTTCCTTGGTCTCCGCGTACGGGCCATCGAGCACCTGCGTCTTGCCGTTCGTGACGCGCACGGTGGTGGCGGCGCTCGATCGCTGCAGCCGCTCGCCGCCGACGAGAATGCCGGCCTTCTTGAGCGCTTCCGTATAGGACATGTAGGCGTTGTGCATCTGGTCGAGGTCGGCCTTGCTTGCGGCCTGCGCGGCGGCTTCGTTCCCGTAGATCATCAGCAGGTACTTCATGGGTGGTCTCCGTGGTCCTGATTGCGACGGTGATCGGTCAGGCGCTCATGGCCCTGCCGCCACGATGACGTTCGAGCGGGGCCGAATTCGACAACGCAGCCGAAAAAATCTCGCCGTCGCCGAAAAAATTCGAACGGCCGAAAACCGCTCGTTTTTCCCTGAGAACAGGGAAAATAACAGGGAAAGGCAAAAATCGCCCTTCCGCCGACGCATGGCTATGCAATTCTTGCAATGTTGCCAGCGGCGTAGCTCAAACCGGGGCAGCGACCGGAGCCCGCGAAACAGCGAATCTCAGGGAAATCTTTGCGGCACGTCATGAAAGCGTCTCTTCGGGTCATTCGGATGACTATATTATAGGACTATTCCTCAAGGCGTCAATCGAAGATCGGCGAGGTCTCCGCGTCGCGTCAGTTGCGCGCTTCTCGAATCTCCGATTCACGCGGCCGGGTGGCGGACGCACGAATGTGATAAATATTGGACCTCGGCCCAATGCCTGTATTCGCAGGCAGCGACGAGGTGCCGTGCGGTACGTTCCGCCGACCCGTCCGCGGCGAGCGCGGGAAGCCGGCTTCCGAAACAGAGGCCGCTTCGGTTATTGCAGAGTTCCGGGAGTAACTCATGAACAGCTTACGCAGAAATTCTCTGGCAATTCTTTTCACCGGCGCAGGTTTCCTGCTGTCGCAAGCGTCGCTCAACCCGTCACGGCCCAGCCGGCGGCGACCCCAGAGAAGGCAGCGCCCAATCGCATCAAGATCGAATACATCGAGCCCACCTCCGACCAGTTCAAGGAAACCGCCGCGCAGATCAAGCAAGTGCGCGGCCTCGAGACGATGCAGCAAATTCTGAGCCCGCTGATTCTGCCCGAGGATCTGACGATCCGCACCAAGGAATGCGGCATGGTCAATGCCTGGTACAACCGGGAAGACGGCAAGCCGACGGTCACGATCTGCTACGATATGCTGGACGGGTACCTGAAAAACCTGCCCAAGGAACCGACGCGCTCCGGCATCACGCCGCTCGATGCGGCCGCCGGTCAGTTCTTCTGGCTTGTCACCCACGAAACCGGACATGCCGTGTTCGACCTCTTCCACATCCCGCTCATGGGACATGAGGAAGATGCTGCGGACAATTTCGCCACCTACATCATGCTGGCATTCGGCAAGGAGCGCGCGCGCCGGCTGATCGGCGGCTCCGCCTGGGCTTATCGCCAATACATCATGGACTATCGGAATGATTCCATAACGAAGCTGCGACTGGCCGCCTTTGCCAGCGCCCACAGCCAGCCCGAGGAACGCTTCTACAACCAGATATGCATGGCCTACGGCGCCGACCCGATGACGTTCGGCGATCTGACCGAGGACGGATGGCTGCCGTCTAGTCGGGCCAAGACCTGCCGAGAAGATTTTCAAACCTTGAGCTTCGGCTTCCGGACTCTGATCAGCCCGCACATCGACCGGGAGATGGCGCAACGGGTCCTTGATACTACTTGGCTCCCGGCGACGAGTTCAGTGCCTGCTCTGAATCAGACAGTAAGCCGAGCCGGCTCTCTGAACGTTAGCGATAGCTTCCGGCTTGCGGCTCCAGCCCAGCGTCGATACGCTCGCCCGAGAAAACTTCGACGTTGGTCGAGACTGGGAAGGGAGACTTGCGCCGTGATCCGCCGCATCCTGAGCACGTCTGTCCGCATCGCGATTGTCGGGTCCGCGCTGGCGACACCCTTGATGGTGCGCGAGGCCAAGGCGCAGACGCCGCTCACGATTCCCCCGGGACTTCCCGAATGGACCTTCAACATCCCCGACAAGGTCCAGCCCAGTGCCGTGAAGCCCGCAGGCATCGTGAGGGCGCCGGGCAGCGCCAAGGACTACGACTGGGCCAAGGTCGCCGGGAATGCCAATCCGCCGGACTGGTTTCCCGATGAGCACCCGCCTGCGCCGCGCGCGGTTACCGGCGGCGAGGGAATCCGGTTTGCCTGCGGCTCGTGCCATCTGATGTCGGGCCAAAGCCACGCGGAGGCGGCCGACATCGCCGGCATGCCCGCAGAGTACCTGATCCGGCAGATGGCCTACTACAAGTTGGGCACGCGCAAGGACGACGCGCGCATGGGCCCGATCGCGAAATCGACGTCGGACGAGGACATTCGCCAGGCCGCCGAATATTTCGCCGCGATGAAGCCGCGGGTGTTCGTGAAAGTGATCGAGACCGCGACGCCGCCGAAGACATTCATCGCGACTGCCGGCCGCCATCGCCAGCTTCATCCCGACGGCGGCACCGAGCCGATCGGGCACCGTATTCTCGAAATCCCTGAAGACCCGTATCGCACGGAAATCCGCGATCCGCATTCCGGCTTCATCGCCTACGTGCCGCCGGGCAGCATCGCCAGAGGCGAAGCGCTGGTCAAAGGCGGCGAGTCCGGCAAGACGGTGCCATGCGGGCTCTGCCACGGCGAAGCGCTGAAAGGCCTCGGCGAGGTCCCGCGGCTCGCGGGGCAGCAGCCGCTTTATATCGCGCGCCAGCTGTTCGACATGCAGTATGGCTCGAGCGCGGGGAAAGCCACGGAGTTGATGAAGCAGGTCGTCGCCAATCTGTCGGAAGACGACATCATCGCGATCTCCTCATATCTCGGCTCGCTGCCGCCGCAATGAGGATGGTGCGATAGGGAGCGCGGCGCTCGCGCAGAATAGCGGCGCCGTGCCGAGGACGGCCCCATCGTTAGAACAGCAGAATTCCCGCGTCAGAAGACAGATTTTTGCGCACGTCGTCTGGAACGACCTTTAAGCTGGCCGGCCTCCGGCGGAAGCTCCTTTTAAATTGCGTCGGCGATCGAGCGCGTTGCCGCCGTGTAGACGAATCCGATTGATCCCGGAGGTCCTTTCTTGGCCGCCGGCACCTCGGTAAAGTCGGAATAAACAGAATTGGCAGCATATCCCTTTGCTAAGAGGTCACTCTCCAATTCCGATGCAAGTGCCTTCTGCGTCTCCGAGCCAGAGTAGACAATGATGACATTCGATTTTCGTTTGTTGCTCGCACTCGTCGCGGGAGGAGGCACTGCGACGTTTGAGGCTTTCGCGAGGGACGACAACCTTGCCCCATATCGTCGAGTTCCTTTTTAAGATCGCTGAGTATCCCTTTGATCTCTGCGCCCTGATTTGCCACCGCCAGTCGTGTCGCGACTTTGGCGCTGATTTCGAACGCACCATCTTTGAAGGTGAAATCGGCAAGAATTGGAACGGCGAACAAAAATGCGCCGAACGCGAGGAGCACCGCAAACGTATTCGATACCTTGGGATTGTGGAGGATCGCGACAAAGCAAATGACCAATAGCACCGCACCGCCGATCATCGGGCTGACACTGATGAATAAGTCCCAACTCATGCAATCCATCCCCTGTCTGTAGAAGAGGTGGAGGCAGCGGAACAGGACTGGCACCCAGCTGGAGCAGATTTGCATTTTTCCAACCCGAAGGGTTGATTTTTTCGGCTCCGATCGGGCGTCAGCCGCTCACCGAGCGAACTGTCCAGAAATCGCTCGCGAGGGTGGAGCGGATCAAATACTCGTAGGGCATCATGCAATAGCCGTTGAGGCCCCAGTCGTTACCCCAGGAGTTGCGGATGATGAACATGCGCTTGGTGTCATCATATCCGACGGCGACGACGCAGTGGCCGCCCAGCACTGACTCGCCGGAGGCCGGGATCGGAACGATCCCGGTCTGCGCGACGGTGTCGCTTTCGAAACTTTCGTAGACGGTAAATCCGAACACGAAGGGATAGCCCTCAGCGAGACACCCCTGCATCTGCGTCAAGACTTGAGCGACGCGGGCGTAGGAGGTGACAAGGTCCTGCATGGCGTCGGTATAGGCTGCAGCCGGCGGCTTCTTAGTGAATTCGGAAACGTCATACGGCCAATCGGTTTCGGGCGGCGCCCCGAGCGTCGCGACGGATTTGATTCCATCGCGAACCTGGGCACCGCTATCCTGATTGACGGTGCCTTCCATGACCCTCTCGTTGTAATAGATGAAGAGCCGCGACGGCGTGAACTCCTTGTTGCCCTGCTTGCGCTGATCGAATTCGATCGCCGCGGCGATGCCATTCGCGGTGCAGCTGCCGAGCTGGCCCTGATTGTAGACCGGCGGGCATTCCGAACGCAGATCGACGGACGTCGGCAGCCCTTGCGGAAAGCGGATGAGGGGCGCGGCATACAGGTAGTCGCGCGCGTCGGGCAGCTCGTGAACCCAGCCATATCCCCCGTGTCGCGAAGCTTTGCGAACCGCAAGCTTCGCCAGCGGATCGGCGCCATTGCCGGTGTGCGGTCTGCGAGCCGGCGCGTGGTGTGGTTTCGTGCGCGTTGCCGTCGACATGGTGTCAGTCCCTCCCTGCGCATGCGGCATCGATCACGGCCCAGGTTGCGATTACGCTCGCCGCCGTCGTAAACGCCCCGTATTTCGCGTAGATTTCGCCGGCCTGCTGCTTGGCGGCGTCGATATTGTTTGACGGATTGGATATCTGCGGATCAGAGGCGTTGCGGATCGCAAACCATTTCAGGTTTTTCAAATCGCTCAGGGCGTCGCCCACCATGGCGTCGCCCATGTCGCACGCGCGCGCGCCGGAGCCTTGCAGCTTGTAGTGATCGGTCGAATCGTCGAAGCCGAAAAAATCCGTCGTGACGAGGTGTCGTCGGCCGAAGCCCAGATTTCGGGACTGAACGCGCACCCTGGATCCGGGCTGCATTCACCTTCGTCAACGCGGGAGTGATCGCCGCAAGTGCCCCTGCGGGCAGCGCCGTCGTCGCATAGGAATTGCCGTGCCATGATTTGTCTTTGAACTGCGTGACGCAATCAAATCGCGTGCGTGCGGCAATCACGACGTCGCCCAATGCGACGTCGGTGCCGATGCCGCCTCCGGTGCCTGTGGTGATGAAGACTTTGGGATTAACGGCGGTCGCGATTTCGACCATCAATTGCCGGACCGGCGTTGCGGGTCCGTCGTAATCGAGATGCAGCCCCGATTTGAAAAGAAGGACGCGGGCCTTTCCGATGCGGCAGGGAAAATAAAGCCCCAGACTATGAAAATAGCGCGCCATATCCGGCGTGGTGTCTTTGAACGGCGCGCGGGCTCCCGTGACCAGAGGGATATAGGAGGCGACATCGTGCCGGTATTCGTACCAGCGCGACGGCAGATAATCGGGCGTCAGCAAAGCCGCGAGGGCCGCCGCCTCGGCTGCCGTCCACGTCACGACGACCGCGTCATAGCCGTGGAATTGGTGAGGTCGTCGGTCTCGGCGGGGGCCGGATCGAGCGGGACCGCGACCGGCTTTGAAGCGTCCGGCCAGGGAACGGGACTCGGCAGCCGGCCGGTCGAACTCGTCAGCGCCCCTGCAAGCTTTGCGGAAACAAATCGCGCCTGAGGAGATTCAGGGTCGTAATTGAGGATGATGTCATCGACATCAACGCCGCCCGCCATGAGAGAGCCCAGCCGATAATACAACTAAAGATAGCTCAATCTATGAACAAACAATCTTAAATTGCAAGCATGATGTTACCGCGGCTTTTCGAATATGACTGTAGGAATAGGACTACCGCGGTCGACGGCAAGCCAAGCGCACCGGTCTTGTCAGCGGTTGCGAGGAAGAGGTGCGGGGCTCTGCCAACGGGAAACGTCCGCGACCTGTATTTGGGGGCGCAATCGTGTCGCACCAAAAATCAGTGGGTGAGGTGGCTCACATGCGGGCCCCAGCACCTATGGCAGCATGCGTGTCAGAGACGGATGGCGTCGCGAATGGAGAAAGGTTGGTCGCGGCATCATGCGGAAACAGGTTGGCATCCTCGCCTGCAAGCTGAGGAGGTAACCATGAGGAGCTTCATTCTTAGCGCGACACTGATGTTTGCACTGGCGGCTGCCGCCGCCGCGATATCGCTTCAAGTCAATCACGCGCCGCCGCGCAGCCCGGTGGCCGCCAATAACTGGTCGCTTCTTGATTGATTGGTGACGACCAGCTCGACCACGCCAGCAACTCGCGGCGCCCGAGACGTGTCTCGGGCGCCGCCGATGATAAATCCAACTGAGCTTTGAGCGGCGCGCAGGGCTGTTGCGCTCCGACACCGCCGACCCCTGCGCGCCGGGTCATGGGATTGTTATGAGCAGTGGGCGGCGAGTAAAGATCAGACAGTGTCATGGAATTGAACGAGGAAGATGCGGCCGTGATGTATGCGCGTGCATGCCGGTCTGGTACGGCCAACGGGCGTTGAAGGTCGTCAAGCAGCAGATCAAGCACCTCAAGCACAACGGGGACCCGCGTGGCGTCGAGGCGTGGTCGCGGGTCGCGGATAAATTGGCCCATATGAAGCAGGCGCCGGCGCTCGAAGACGGCAAGCTCTATTAATCGCCCGAAATGTAGTGGGCAGGCCTGACGCTTTTCAGCAGTTCGAGAATCGCCATCGAGCATTCGTTGAGCACCACCAGGGAAATGATCGCATCCATGCGAGGTGCATTCTTCTGGTAAAGGTGGTCGACGATCGTCCGCCATGCATCGCCGGTGGCGCCCTGGCCTTGCGCACGGTGCCGACCTGTATCTTTTCAAGGTGCAGTTCCAAACAGCGCTCGAATTCCGGTCGCGATAAACTGTCTACACAAGACAGCCGACGCCGGCACGGGCCAGCCACACCATAGCCTGCCAGCAAAGTGCAAAGCTATCAGCTCTTCGTTACGTCCGCGCGACACGTGGCCACGCATTCGCGGGAGCGAGATCCGAGAAACGTTGACGCGCCACATCGGCCGTGGTGAAACCAAAGCAGGATGGCATTCGGCGGCCGGAGAGTTTGCGTCCGGTGCCGGAGGCGGGGCGAGTTCCGAAGATTGGCAAGTTCCAAACATTGGCGAGTTCCAAACATTCAGCACCCAACCATTGGAGTGTGCACCCATGCTTCGAAGACTTTGCTTGCTCTCCGCAACCCTCGGCCTGATCGCCGTTACGCTGTACTCCGCGGAATGAGCCGACAATATCAGGCTCCGACCGGGTATCGGCAGTGGTTTCACGTCAACACCATGGTCGTCAGCAAGGACAGCCCACTTTTCGATGCGATCGGTGGAATGCACAACGTTTACATCAATTCAGTGGGAGAGGCGGCGCTGAAGAAAGGCGGGGCGTATCCGAACCGGACCGTGTTCGTCTCCGACGTCCATGAGTTCACGGTGGCCGACGGGTCTTACGTCGAGGGCGCGCGCAAAGGAACTGCGGTCATGGTGAAGGACGCGAAGAAATATGCCTCGACTGGCGGCTGGGGCTTTCGACTTTTTGCCGGCGGCAATCCGGCGAAGCCGATCGTGACCGACGCCACCAAGATGTGCTTCGAGTGCCACACGCCGAAAAAGGACCAGGATTACGTCTACTCGACGTACATCCCGTGAGCGATGTGGGGTGTGAGGGCTAA
The DNA here is from genome assembly GCA_963807015.1 of uncultured Alphaproteobacteria bacterium. GTDB lineage: Bacteria > Pseudomonadota > Alphaproteobacteria > Rhizobiales > Xanthobacteraceae > JAJPKK01. The sequence continues at coordinate 250,705 of CAWEAS010000004.1, forward strand.
CAGCTGAGACCGCGCTCGCGTGGTCCTGACGAAATCCGCCGTCCGTACTGTTCGTTACGCGGCAACGGACAGCCCATCGCGCCGACCATCTCACCGTCGATCTTTGGCCGGATCGCCGGTGTGATCGTAGGTCGACATTAAATCGTCGACGATTTTGTTGAAAGCGGGCCAGTCGGTTTCGCGGAAGGCGTGGTTGCGTACGATGAACGACGCGCCGGCGTAGAATTTTTCATATTGCAGGTGCCGGCCGGCGAACTCCGAGCCCACCATGTCCCAGGCGAGCTTGAACAGCTTCATGCGGGTAACGGCGTCGCTCTGCGGCGTCTGCCAGTAAGTCTCGAAGTCCCGCGCCAGATCCGCGTCGCGCGTCGCCGGGATGTTCGCGGGCATTTGGAACACGCCGCCGCCGCAGAGTTCGCGCAGCTCGTCGATGAACTTGCTATAGTTCTGCGTGCACGATTCGAGCGCCGCATACATCATCCGCCGGTTGAAGCAGACGTAGCCGCCACCCGGCCAATCCTCGAAGGCGTTGATTTGCCCGTTGACCATGCCGGCGATCATCACCTCGTAAGACGAAATCCTCCCGAGCGCCTCGCGCACCGCCGGCACCTGATCCGCGCCGGTGGCGAAGGCGACCTTGCTGCACAGGCCGACGAGCAGGCGCATCTTCGACCAGTAGCGGACGTTCGACTGATGATTGCCGAAACAGTGACTCGGCGTCTTCACGTAGATGTCGCGGGCGAGAAGCGCGTCGCCATGGACGAACACGCGCTCCCACGGCACCTTGACCTCGTCGCACAGCAGCATGCTGTCGGTTTCGTCGTAACGGTAGGACAGTGGCGAATCAAGCAGAACGGAATCCTCTCGGAGGTGCGACGGCGCGAGCACTACGAGAAGCCGTCCGTCCGCCGCAAGCGCAAGCTGGTCGCCGCCAAGAAGCGCCGGGCCAAGGCTGGCTGACGTCAGGCAATCGGACAGTCGGGCTTGCCGTTGCGGGCCCTCTTCTTTCTCATTGACATGAGCGTGTCCTGATGCGCGTCACGGTTCATCGCTCCGAAACCCTCGACGCCGGCGCCCTGGCGGTGGTCAGGGCCGCCGGTGTCGGCCCGCTGCTGCGCCGCAGTGGCGAGGCGCTCGGGGTGCCGGCGCGCGCCGGGACTCGCCGTGCGCCTGACCGACGACGCCGAGCTGCGCCGGCTCAACCGCGCCCATGCCGGGCTCCGACGCCGCCACCGACGTCCTCGCCTTCCCCGGTGAGGGGGGCGGCGCGGGCGCGGGTGGGGGACGTCGCCATCTCGGTCGAGCGCGCCCGCGCCCAGAACCCGGCCCGGCCGGCCGACGAGCTCCGCCTGCTCGCCATTCACGGCCTGCTCCACTGCCTGGGTCACGACCACGACCTTGCCCATCGGGCGGCGCGGATGACCGAGGCGACCCGGGCGCTCCTTCCCGACGTGGAATTCCGGACTGGCACACGAGCCGCCGGTCTCCGCCGCTTCACGCCCGCTCCGCCCCGCCCCGCAGACGGCCCAGCACCCCGGTGCGGGTCCCCGCTGAGGCGCTCCAGGTGGCCAGCCTCGTCATCGGTCTGGGCAACCCCGGGGGGGAGTACGCCCACACCAGGCACAATGCCGGCTGGATGGTCCTTGACGAGATGGAGCGTCGCGGCCGGTTCGGCCGGGCGCGGCGCCAGGGGCCGGCCAGGGTGCGCGAGGGCTCCTCGACGGCGTCGAGGTGGTCTCGCCCGTCCCCGACGTTCATGAACTTGAGTGGCCGGGCCGGCGTCCACCTGGTGCAGGTGCTCGGGCTCCCCGTCTCCGAGGTGGTGGTGGTCCACGACGACGTGGACATCGCCTTCGGCAGGCTGCGCCTGCGGCGCGGCGGCTCAGCGGGTGGCAATCGCGGGGTGCGTTCGCTCATCGACTCGTGGCGGACCCCCGACTTCATCCGCGTCCGGGTCGGCATCGGCCGTCCCGCCGAGGGGGAGGACACCGTCGCCCACGTCCTCGACACCTTCGCCCCCGGCGAGCGCCAGGCGCTGCCCGCCATCCTGGGCCGGGCCGCCGACGCCACCATCGCCATCGTGCGCGACGGTCTGGAGATCGCCATGGGGGAGTACAACCGCGCCGTCTCGCTGGATCCGCCCGGTGTCTGAGGCGCCGACCCTCTCATCGAGCCTGGATCGGGCTCCTGAACTGGGGCGTCTTCTCGACGGTTCCCTGCGCGCATCTCGGCGGCGTGCCCGGCGGCGCCGTGGGCGTCATCGCCGCCTGGCTCCTCCGGCACGCCGGGCGGCATGTCCTCGTCATCGCCTCCGACCCCGAGACGGTGTACGGCGACGCCCGCCTCTGGGGCGGCGGAGGCAGCGTCTCGCGCTCTGGCCCGCGGCGGACACGCCGGGGTTCGACAGGGTGCCGCCATCGGAGGAGGTGACCCGCCGCCGGATCGCCACCCTGGGCATGCTGGCGCAGGGTGAACCGTCCCTGGTGGTCGCCTCCCCGGCCGGGTTGCTCCGCCCCACGCTGCCCGTCGCCGCCGGCGGCGACATGGAACTGCGGCCGGGCCGCCGGGCCGGCCGTGACGCCCTGCTCCGCCACCTGGTCGCCCTCGGCTACCGGCGGGTGACCGCGGTCACGGCGGCGGGCGAGATGGCGGTGCGAGGCGGCATCCTCGACGTCTTCGGCCTCGACCGCTCCCGCCCCTGGCGCGTCGAGTGGTCCGGCGACGAGATCGACGAGATCCGGCTCTTCGACGTCGAGAGCCAGACCTCCGTCGCCCGGCTGGAGCCGGTCCGCATCCTCCCCGCCCGCGAACTGGACCTGAGCCCGGAGGCGGTGCGCCGCGCCCTCGCCGCCGTCGACGGGTTGGACGTCTCCGCCTGCCGGCCCGAGGTGCGCGAGCAGTGGGAGCAGGACCGCGCCCAGCTCGCCCTGGGCGTCTACGACGACGGCGTCGACGTCTTCGCCCCCTACCTCAACGGGGGGACGACCTCTTCGACCATCTCGGGGCGGGGGCCCTGGTGCTCGTCGCCGGCGGCGCCGAGCGGGCCCGGCGCGCCGCCGCGCGGCATCTCGACGAGATCGAGGGGCTGCGCGACCAGGAGGAGGCGAGGGGTGAGCTGCCCGCCGGGGCGCGCGGCGGCCTGCTCGATGCGGAGGTCCTCAACGCCAACCTCGGAGCGCGCCGTGGAGCTGGTGCCCGGCGAGATCGAGGAAGGGGATCTCGCCGCCGACCTCGGTTGGCAGGCGGCGGAGGCGCACGCCGGCCGCTGGGAGGCATTCGCGGCGGGCGGTGCAGACCCCAGTACAGGCGGGCGGCTGCGTCGTGGTCACCGCGCCAGGAGCGGCGGGTCGCGAGCTGGCGGCCGACTTCGGGCTCGCCGTCGTCGCATCGACGACCCGGACGCCGAGACCCTGCCGGTGCCTCCCGGGGCACTGCTGATCGGCGCCGGTGAGGTCTCCGCCGGCTTCCGCGCCCCCCTGCTCGGCATCGCTCTGTCAGCGACCACGAGCTCTTCGGCGCCGTCAAACGGCGCGGCTCCCCGCTCGCCCGCGGAGCGCGGCGAGCGGAGTCGACCTCGGCCCGGGGGGCGCGCCAGGCGGCCGCCGGCCGGGCGGGCGCGCCGGACTTCGTCATGGAGTTCTCCCCCGGGGACCTGGTGGTGCACCGTGACCACGGCATCGGCCGCTTCATGGAGATGCGGCGCGTGGCCGAGACCGCGGACCGCCGCCGGGACGGCGCGCCGCCTCGGCCGGGTTGCCGGAGGGGGGAGGGCTCGAGGCCCGGGTGGGCGGGGAAGAGGACGCGGCGCGGGCGGGCCGAGCACGAGTACATGGTGCTGGAGTACGCGGACGGGGATCGTCTCTTCGTGCCCGTCGAACATCTGGACCGGATTGACAGATACGCGGGCGGATCCGACTCCCATCCCGGCCTCTCCCGGCTCGGCACCGGGGAGTGGGAGCGGACCAAGCGGCGGGTGAGGAGCGCACCGAGGAGGTGGCCCGCGAGCTGCTCGGCCCTCTACTCGCGCCGGGAGGCGGCCCCGGGCCACGCCTTCTCGACCGACTGGGACTGGCAGCGCGAGTTGGAGGCCGCGTTCCCCTTCGAGGAGACCCCGGACCAGGAGCTGGTGCTCGAGGACATCAAGCGCGACATGGAGGCGTCCCGGCCCATGGACCGCGTGGTCTGCGGTGACGTGGGATTCGGCAAGACCGAGCTGGCCCTGCGCGCCGCCTTCAAGGCGGTCGCCGAGGGCCGCCAGGTGGCCGTGCTGGTGCCCACCACCGTGCTCTGCCAGCAGCACTTCCTGACCTTCACCGAGCGGCTCCGGCCCTTCCCGGTCACGGTGCGCCAGCTGTCCCGCTTCTGCACCGAGGAGGAGCAGCGAGCCACCCTCCTGGGGCTCCGGACGGGCACCGTGGACATCGTCATCGGCACCCATCGCCTGCTCCAGCGCGACGTGGAGTTCCGCAACCTGGGCCTGGTCGTCATCGACGAGGAGCAGCGCTTCGGGGTGCTCCAGAAGGAGCGCTTGAAGGAGCTGCGCGTCACCGTCGACGTGCTCTCCCTCTCCGCCACGCCCATACCGCGCACCCTGCACATGGCGCTGGCCGGCATCCGCGACATCTCGGTCATCCAGACGCCCCCGGAGGAGCGGCAGCCCATCAGGACCTACGTCACCGCCCGCGAGGACCGCTGGTCCGCGAGGTGGTCAGCCGGCGAGCTGGCGCGCGGCGGCCAGGTCTTCTACGTCCACAACCGGGTGCAGACCATCGATCGGGAGGCCGAGCTGGCTGCGCAGGCTGGTGCCCGAGGCCCGCATCGCCGTCGCCCACGGCCAGATGCACGAGGACCTGCTGGAGGAGGTGATGCGCGCCTTCATCGACTGCGAGGTCGACGTGCTGGTCTGCACCACCATCATCGAGAGCGGGTCTCGACATCCCCAACGCCAACACCATCGTCGTCAACCACGCCGACCGGTTCGGCCTGGCCCAGCTCTACCAGCTGCGCGGACGGGTCGGCCGCGCCGGCCAGCGCGCCTACGCCTACCTCCTCTACCCGGCGAGAGGTCGCTCACCGAGCGCGCCGACAAGCGCCTGGACGTCATCGGCGAGCTTCAGGACCTGGGGGCGGGATTCAAGCTGGCGATGCGTGACCTGGAGATCCGCGGAGCCGGCAACATCCTGGGCGAGGAGCAGCACGGCGAGATCGCGGCCGTGGGCCTGGAGATGTACAACCGGCTCCTGGAGCAGGCGGTGCGATCCCTCCAGGGCCGGCCGCTGACCGAGGCCCCGGCCCAGGTGACGGTGTCGCTCCCCCGGCCGGCATTCCTCCCGCCCGGCTACATCCAGGAGGAGCAGCTCCGCCTGCGCTGCTACCAGGACCTGGCCGGCTGCGCCAGCGAGCCCGAGCTGGAGCGGCGGGCCGCGGCCTCGCCGACCGCTTCGGACCGCTGCCGCCCGAGGCCGAGGCGCTGGTCAGCTCGCTGCGGGTGCGGCTGCTCGCCGCCGCAGCCGGCGCCCAATCTGTCGAGACCTGGCGCGGGGAGGCGGGGCGGCGGCTCGCCCCCGGCGTCGCCAACTCCCGCGAGGCCGCCTCGCCCCGCCTGGGCGTGGTGGTCCAGCTCCCCAATGGTCACGGCCTCGACCTGGAGGCGGTGGCCCGCCAGTTCCCGGCGTACGCGGAGACCACGCCGACCCGCGTGTACGTGGTCCCGCCCCCGGGGCGGGGCCCCGACGAGCAGTGGGAGGATGCCCTGCTGCGGGTCCTGCGCGAGCTGGGCCGCCTGACCCGAGCCCGCCAGGCGGTCCCCGCATGAGGTTGTGGACGTGTCGATGAGGCCCGGCAGCGCTGCGTTGAGAAGCGGGCGCGGGGGTGCGTGCGCAGCGAAGGCCCTGCGCAGGCGGCAGATACAATACCGCCGAGCAGAGGCTGCGGGACGGCAGTCAGGCCGTTCCGACGGCCGGGCCGGAGCGGAGCACCAGCCCCACGACCGGTCAGGAGGTTGCCATGCGTGAGGAGGCGGCGGAGTCGCTGCGGCGGCTCAACGAGGTCGTCGAGCGGCTGCGCGCGCCCGGCGGCTGCCCGTGGGACCGCGCCCAGACCCACCGATCCCTCCGCCCCTACCTCCTGGAGGAGACCTACGAGGTGCTGGAGGCGATCGACCTGGACGGTTCCGAGACCCTTCGCGAGGAGCTCGGCGACCTCCTGCTCCAGGTGCTGATGCACAGCGCCATCGCCGCCGAGCGGGATGGCGGCTTCGACATCGGCGATGTCGCCGAGACCACCCGGGTCAAGATGGTCCACCGTCACCCCCATGTCTTCGGCACCACATCGGTCGCCGGGCCTGAGGAGGTGGTCGTCAACTGGGAGAAGCTGAAGCGCACCGAGAAGCGGGAGCGACTCTCGCTCCTCGAGGGGGTTCCCCACGCCCTGCCGGCGCTCGCCTTCGCCCAGGGGGTGCAGAAGCGGCCCGCCCGCGTCGGATTCGACGAGACGCCGAGCGTCGCCGACGCCCTGACCTGGCTTCGCCGGGGTGTGGACTCCCTGGCCGGCCTCGCAGCCGCCGCCCCGTCCGGGGCCCGGCGCGGCGCCGACTGGGCACCCGCGGAGGCCGACACCGCCAGCGGGGAGGGCTTCGACCAGCTGGGGGAGGGGGCGGTGACCGCCTCCGACATCGCCGCCGGGCACGCGCCGCCCCCGCCCCCGGCGCCGCGCGCCCTGGAGGAGGCGATCGGGGAGCTGCTCTTCGCCACCGTCGCCCTCTCCCGCCAGCTGCGGGTCAACCCCGAGGACGCCCTGCGCGGCCGCACCGTGGCCTTCGCCGACCGCTTCCGCCGCCTGGAGGCGATCGCGCGCGCCGAGGCGTCGACCTCCACGACCTGAGCCCCGACGAGTGGCGCCGCCGCTGGGAGGAGGCCGGATCGGTCTGAGCCGTGGCGGCTCCCCCTCCCCTGTGGGCTGAGGGTCATCGGCCAGGCCATGCTCCGTGCCTCTGGTGAGGCGGGCGCGTGCCGGGAAACGCTCGCCTCCATGAAGCGTGCCCTGACCCTCCTGGGAACCGCCTCGCCGCGGCGACGCTCGCCGGCTGCGGCGGAGCCGCCCCCATCACCCCGACCCCCACGGCCCCCACCTCGGCGCCCGCCAGCGCGACACCCGCCACCGCGACACCCGTCACGGCGTCGCCCACGCCGCTGCCGAGCGTCCCGGCGAGCGTCACCCCGACCCCGCTGGTGGCGGTGCTGGAGATCAAGGAGTACGACGTCGCGATCACCCTTCCCACCGGGGTCGCCGACGCGACCTATCGCATCGACGCCAGCATGGCGGTGGGCAACGCGGATGTGAACGGGAACCCGATCACCGAGCTGCCGGGGGCCGGATCTGGACCGCGAGCCTGACCGCGGACCTGGCCTGCACCGACATCGAGGAAGACGGGCTGGTGGCGATCTCGGTCTTCCCCAGCGATCCGAGCGGCCTCGACATCCCCGAGGGGCCGTCCGACATCCTGCACGTCGGCCAGTACTGGTTCGGCATCTCCCAGGAGCAGGCCAACATCTGCACCGACGGCAACGCCCAGGAGCCGACCTCGGTCGCCTCGCTGCTCCAGGCGTACGACACTCTCCACACCGGCTGACCGGATTCCACCGCCTGGCGGTTGCCCGCGGCCGCCTCCGGGTGCCGTCACCCGGGGGCCGAGGCCCGCTGATGAGCCCGGCTCCGCGGCGCCGCGCGGCCCCTCCTCACCGCGGCCGCCGTCCCCGGGCGGCCGCCGGGGACGGTGCGAGTCCTCGCAAGTACGTTGTCTTTTCGGCGATCCCGTAGCAGACTACGGGTCCCGCGGCCAGTCCCGCCCACGTCCCCCCAAGGCCCGCCATGAGTTCTCGTGCTTCCCAGCGACCCCGCGCCGTGACGGCGCGGCGCGTCATCGCCCTGGTGGTCGCCGTGGCCTGCGGCTGGGTCGCCTATGCCCTCTACGGGGAGGCGGCGCAGGACCGCGCCGCCCTGGCGCGGGTGACCCAGCTCCAATCCGCTGACGCCGCCCTCCGGGCCCAGATCGCGCAGCGGTCCCAGGAGATCACCGAGGCCCAGGGCTCGGCCTGGGTGGAGGACCAGGCGCGCAGGCTCGGGTACCACCTCCCGGGCGAGCAGATCTACGTCGTCGATCCCGGGGGCAAGGTCGGTCCCTCATCCGGCGGCCTGAACGCCGTGCCCCCGACCTTCAGCCCCACCCCGGCCCCCACCCCAACCCCCTCGCCCACCCCGGTCCCGACCGGCCCCCCCGGCCCGACCCTGGTCCCGCGACGCCGTCCTCGACGCCCGCACCCGGCGCGGCCACCCCCCGCCGACGCCCTGAGGCCGGCCGTGGCCGCGCGTGCGCCTGCCGGTGGTTCGCGAGCGCGGCGCGCCCTCCTCCCGACGGGGCGCGATCCCGGCGCCACAGCGGCGAGGGGCCGGCGGCCCGCGCTATGCTGGCTCCGCGGCGTGGAGCAGTGGAAGCTCGTCGGGCTCATAACCCGAAGGTCGCTGGTTCGAATCCAGCCGCCGCAACCACCCCTCCCCCTCCCTCGCGTCGGGCGGTGGGCGCGGGTCGCGCAACCAGCCTCCGGCGCTCCCTCCGGCGGTATAGCTCAGGTGGTAGAGCACCCGGCTCATACCCGGTATGTCCCTGGTTCGAATCCAGGTACCGCCACGCCGGCGCACCGGCTGCCGCCGGCGGAGCGCGTCGCCGCGGTGGGCCGCGTCCGCCGCGCCGCGGCCGCCGCGGCGGATCGCCGGGAGTCTGCTCCCCGGAGAGTCCGTGGTGGTGGCCTGCAGCGGGGGGCCGGACTCCACCGCCCTGGTCGACGCCCTGGCCCGGCTCGCGCCGCCGCGTGGCTGGCACCTCCACGTCGTCCACGTCGACCACGGCCTGCGCCCGGGCTCGGCCGCGGAGGCGGAGCCGGTGGCCGCCCTGGCCCGGCGCCTCGGGCTGGACTTCGAGGCGGTCGCGGTCCAGGTACCGCCGGACCCTCCCTCCAGGACCAGGCCCGCCGAGCCCGCCATCGGGCACTCGCCGAGGTGGCCGACCGGATCGGGGCCAGCGCGATCGCGCTGGGTCACACCGCCGACGACCAGGCGGAGACGGTGCTCATGCGGCTCCTGACCAGCGCCACCCCTTGGAGCCTGCGGGCGATGGCCGAGCGCGAGGGCAGGCTGGCCCGGCCTCTGCTCCGGGTCTGGCGCGAGGCCACCCTCGCGTACTGCGCGGCCCTCGGGCTCGAGTCGGTCGACGACCCCAGCAATCGCGATCCCCGCTTCCTGCGCAGCCGGGTGCGCCACGACCTCCTGCCCGCGCTGGAGGCGGTCTTCCCCGGTGCCCGCCGCCGCCTGGTCGTCCTCGCCGAGCGCCAGCGCCAGCTCCGGGCGGGGCCGGAGGAGGCCTCGCCGGCGGGCGCGGGCAGCCGCCGGCCGTCCCCCGGTCGCGGCCTCCGGGCAGTCCGGACGCTCCCGATCGCGCCTTCCGCGCAATTCGAAGCCCCTGATAGACTGGCTCCGATGCGCACCTCGCGGCGCGGCTTCACGTGGCTGCTGCTCCTCCTCTCGATCGTCGTGGTCGCGGCGATCCTCTACGGTCGCTTCCCGGGCCCCAGCGCGGCCACCAGACCAGCGGGCAGCTCGCCGCGGCAGTGGAACAATGGGCCTCCGATCACACCGCGGCCACTGCCATCGCCAACGAAGCTCGGGCTACCAGCCCAGATCAGCAGGATGGGAGCACGGTCACCTGGTACGACAACGCCACCCTCTTCACAACCACCGTGGGGTCGAGCGCAGAGGTCACCGACCCTTCAACCAGGTCGACTACACCAACTACAGAATGACGTCAGCGGCTGGAGCATCTCTTGGAGGCATCCTCCCCACCCTCTTCCTGTTCGGGTCATGATGTCTTCGTCTGGTGGATCCTGCGCCAGGCCCAGGGCAACAACCAGGCCATGTCGTTCGGGCGAGCCGGGCCCGGCTGCTGGGCGACAAGCCGTCGGTGACCTTCGCGGACGTGGCCGGCGTCGAGGAGGCCAAGACGGAGCTCGAGGAGGTCGTGGAGTTCCTCAAGTACCCGGAGAAGTTCACCGCGGTCGGGGCGCGAATCCCCAGGGTGTGCTGCTCGTCGGCCCGCCCGGAACCGGCAAGACCCTGCTCGCCAGGGCCGTCGCCGGCGAGGCGGGCGTGCCGTTCTTCACCATCTCCGGCTCGGAGTTCGTGGAGATGTTCGTCGGCGTGGGCGCCAGCCGCGTCCGCGACCTCTTCGACCAGGCCAAGAAGAACTCGCCGTGCATCGTCTTCGTCGACGAGATCGACGCGGTCGGGCGCCAGCGCGGCGCCGGGCTCGGCGGCGGCCACGACGAGCGCGAGCAGACCCTCAACCAGCTGCTGGTCGAGATGGACGGCTTCGAGACCACCACGAACGTGATCGTCATCGCCGCCACCAACCGGCCGGACGTCCTCGACCCGGCACTCCTGCGTCCCGGCCGCTTCGACCGCCAGGTCATCCTCGACCGGCCGGAATCCGGGGCCGCCGCGCCATCCTCGAGGTCCATCCCGCAACAAGCCGCTGGCCCGGCGTCGATCTCGAGGTGCTGGCCAGGCAGACCGCCGGCTTCTCCGGCGCCGACCTCGCCAACCTGATCAACGAGGCCGCCATCCTGGCCGCCCGCCGCAACCGGAAGGTCATCAGCAGGGCGACCTCAAGGAGGCGCTGGACCGCGTCATCGCCGGGCCGGAGCGCAAGAGCCGGATCATCTGCGACGCGGAGAAGCTGACCATCGCCTACCACGAATGGGCCACGCGGTGGTCGAGAGGATCCTGCACAGCGATCCGGTGCACAAGGTCACGATCATCAGCCGCGGCATGGCCCTGGGCTACACGATGGCCCTGCCGACCGAGGACCGCTACCTGGTCACAAGACCGAGCTCGACGACCAGCTCGCCGAGATGCTGGGCGGACGCGCGCCGAGCAGCTGATCTTCGGGAGAACACCACGACCGGCGCCTCGAACGACATCGGGAAGGCGACCGACCTGGCCCGCCACATGGTCACCGAGTGGGGGATGAGCGACAAGCTCGGCCCGCTCGCCTTCGGCAAGCGCGACGAGATGGTCTTCCTCGGCCGGGACATCGGCGAGCAGCGCAACTACTCCGAGGAGTCGCCCGGAGATCGACCAGGAGGTGCACCAACTGGTGAGACCGCCTTCCACCGGGCCAAGGAGGTGCTGCGCCGAGCGCGAGGGCGTGCTCCGGGCCCTCGCCACAAGGCTCACCGAGGTGGAGACGATGGAGGGGGCCGAGATGAAGCGCATCATCGAGGAGTTCGAGGGCCGGCAGGAGACGCCGGGGCCGGAGCTGGGGACGGTCGCCGCCGGCGTCTGAGCCCTTCGGGGCCATTGCCCTGCTCCCCCGCCGCAGCTCTCGATCCCCCGGTCCACTCCGCGCCCCGACGCGCGGGCTCTGAGGTCGTGTCGCCGTCGCTGCCGGACCCCCCCGATGCGGCTGGGGCCGGGCTGCGACCGAGTTGCGACCGTGTCGTTCGCCGCCACCCCGCCGGCGGCGGGAGAACTCCCGATCGATGCCGGACGTCACCTGTTCCCAATGTGGGCCGTGGCAGCCGCTCGGGCGATCGACACGGTGCAGGGCCTGTGGCTCTCCACTGATGACCTCGGGTGGGATGCGGGTGGACCAGGCGCTCGCCCAGCCGGGTCCCGCCTACGGCCCCCCGCCGGGCTACCCCGCCGGCCCGCCCCCGCCGGGCTACCTCTGCCTGGCCCCGCCCCCGCCGGGCTACCCCGCCGGCCCGCCCCCGCCGGGGCTACCCCGCCGGCCCGCCCCCGCCGGAGGACCTCGCCGGCCCGCCTCCACCCGGCTACCCCTGCCGCCCCAACCCGGCTGGGCTGCCGCGGGCTACCCGGGGATTCGACCATCGCCGAGCCGTCGCGGGGCACCGACTGGGTGCTCTGGGTGCGCGTCGCCCTCGGCGGTTCCCAGCCTGCTCGCGGCGGCGCTGCTCATGGTCGTGGGGCTGGTCCTGCGTCACGTCACGCTGCCGGCCGGCGCGGGCTCGGTGCCCCAGACCGTTGATCTCGGCCCGGCGGTGGCGATCGTGGTCGTCGTCATGCTGGCCTTCACCGCGCTCATCGTCTGGCTGGCCAGGTTCGCGGTGATGCGGGTCGTCCTGCTCGTCCTCCTCGCCATCGCCGTCGTCTCGGTGCTCAGCCGCATCGGCACCGGGGTCTCCTCCGACCCGATCGCCTACCTCGTGGACCTCGGCTGGGACCTCGCCTTCGGCGCTCTGCTGATCCTCTCCCTGGTGGCGGCCCGCCCCCGAACCGCCTGAGCGGCGCCCGGCAGGAGACACGAAGCCCCCGGTCCCCCCGGTCATGCACCCGGTGCACTCCCCGCCGTGCTCGCCCGTGCCCGGGGACGATCGCCGTCGGGTGGGCGGTCGGCCGCGCGCGACCCACCGACCCGGCTCGGAACCCGCGCTACACTGAGAGCCGGTCGTTCGCGCCGCGCGCGGTGGGCCCGGGGGACGCCACGGCGCCTCGAGGCGATCCGCATCGGCCGCGGCGGGACCGGCCACCACCAGTCCGCTTGGATCCCGAGGTGACCGAGACGGTGAGCGTGCGCGGCGAGCTGCCGCCCCCGACCCCGGAGAGGGTGGGGCGGCTCGACCCCGAGACCCTCTCCCCGGGCGACGGCAGACCGCTCGCGACCCTGGCCTTCGTCGGGGCCGGACGGGCGGCCGGAGCCCTGGCGGTGGCCTCGGCGGCGGCCGGGTACCG
>CAWEAS010000005.1:0-88940 GCA_963807015.1 uncultured Alphaproteobacteria bacterium
GCTGCCTTGCCAAGCGCGCTGTGCGCGCAGGATTCTTCAACCTCGGTAGCGGCATGGGAGGCAAAGGCGGCCGGGGACATAAGCAGGCGCAAAAGGCCGATCAGCAGAAGACGGACAAGGACAAGCAAAAGGCCGACGAGGCCTATAAAGCCGCGTTGAAGCGCATCCCCGACCCCAAGGAGAAATACGATCCGTGGGGGATCACGCATTAAACGCGACGCATCAGCAACTGAAGCCCGTCATAGCCAGCCTCGCCATTTGAACCACAGGTAAGGCAGGACGGCGCTGAGAACGATCACGGTCAGTCCAAACGGATATCCCCAGGCCCAATTGAGCTCCGGCATGATCTTGAAGTTCATGCCGTAGATGCCCGCGACGAGCGTCGGGGGAATGCCGATCACGGACACGACCGTGAGCACCTTGAACAAATCATTCTGCGAGATGTTGATGAACCCGAGCGTCGCATCGAGCATGAACTGAACCTTGTCGGACAAATGCGCCTGATAGTCATCGAGTGAGGTGATATCGCGCGACACGGATGCGAGGCGTTGCCGGATGTCGGCCCCGATCCACGGCACCTGCAGCCGCTCGACAAACGACGCGATGCGGCCGAGACCGAGAAGAACGTCACGCGCCTGGGACATTCGATCCCCGATGGTCCCGACGGACCCCAGCGTTCGGCGCATCACGCGGTTGGAGCGAACGGTGTGCTGGCGTCGCGCGAGATCGCCGCGAAAGATCGACCTCGACAATTTGTCGAGCTCGCTGCCGAGGCGCTCGAGCACGTCGGCGCCGCGATCGACCATGGCTTCGAGCAATGTGATGAAGACCGCCGCGCTGGTGCGGATATCCGAACCGGCCTCCACGCGTTTGGCAACTTCGGAAAACGTCGAAAGCTCGGTGAACCTGATGGTCACCAATCGCTTCTCGGAAAGAACGAAGCCCGCCGGCGACAAAAACGGGTCGAGCGGATCGGTGCTCGCGACAACCGGCGTGCTGAGGTAGAGGATGTCCTTCTCCGCAATCAGCCGGCTTGACGATTCGATCTCGCTCAGGGCCTCGACGGAAGGGACGCGCACCCCGGCGTGAGTTTCGACGAACGCTCTTTCATCCGCGGTCGGGTTCAACAGATCGAGCCAGATCGCCCCGTCGGGCAGGCCCGGCGCGTCGGTGATCCGAATAGACGGCGAGCTGTCGCGATGAATGGTCAGCACCGGCAAAACCCCTTTTGACGTCCTGGCTTTTGACATCCTGCGAGCGAGGCAATTACCAGTTTCCCGCTCTGAGGTCCCTCGATTGCCTCGCCCCGGCGCAGAACGGGTTTGCACGACGGCGCCCCATTCCTCGCTAAACCGCCTTTATTTCCGTCACGGTTCCAATTAAAGTGCCGTCCGGTTGTGCACATGAGCTGGATCTGGAAGCAGATCCGTTGGGGTGCGCAGCTGGCGCTGATGGCGCTGGCGGTACAGATGGTTTTGACCTTTGGTCACGTCCATCTGGAGCGATACCTCCCGCCGGGCGCGACCGCAGCTGTCGAGAGCCCCGAGCAACCTGCCGACCCAACCTCTCCGGAGCATCCCTATCGCGGCCCGCTGAGCCGTGATTTCTGTGCGGTTTGCAGCACGATTAGCCTCGTGGGGGCGTTGGTGCTGCCGGTCGCGCACGCGCTCGCGCTGCCCGAGGTCTACGCTCGCGTTGGCGATTTCATATTTGCCGATGCCAAGCCGCCTTCGACGGCGTGGCCATATCCGCCGGCACGCGGACCTCCTTTCGTTTAGCGCCATTACTGCGCCCGCGCGTTGCGGGCCAGCCCAACCCGAGCTGCGCCATTTGAACCGGCACGGCCGGTCGCGCTTTTCGAAACAAGGACGCGCTTCATGTCTCGGCGATATGCTTGGCTTGGCGTGCTGGTGCTGATGGCACTTGGCGCAGCCGCCTATTGGCACTTTTTCGTCCACGAACCTTCATCAACCGCTTCGACTCGCCCCCCGGCGGCAACGATTCCGGTAGTCGCGACCATCGCGGAAACCCGCAACGTCTCCGATTATCTGACCGGCCTCGGCAGCGTTCAGGCCTTCAACCGCGTCACGGTTCACGTGCGCGTCGACGGTGAATTGCAGGACATCCGCTTCACCGAGGGCCAGTTCGTCCATGCGGGCGACGTGCTGGCACAGATCGATCCCCGGCTGTTCCAGGCGGCGCTCGATCAGGCCCAGGCGAAGAAGGCGCAGGACGCGGCGATGCTCCTCGCGGCGCAAAAGGATCTGATCCGCGCGAAGACGCTGATCGACAAGAACTTCCAGACCCAGCAAGTGCTCGACCAGACCCAGGCGCGGGTCGACCAGTTGACCGCGGCGGTCGCTGCCGACAAGGCCGCGATCGAAAACGCCGAGACCCAGCTCAGCTACACGACCGTGGTCTCGCCGATCGACGGCCGGATGGGTTTGCGCCTCATCGACAAAGGCAACATCGTCCATGCGGGCGACCCGACCGGCCTTGTGGTCATCACCCAGGTTCAGCCGATCGCCGTCATCTTCTCCCTGCCGCAGGATTACTTGCAAAACATCACCGCGGCGATGAAGCAGGCACCCCTCAAGGTTACCGCTTACAGCCGGGACAACACGACCAAACTCGGCGAGGGCACGCTCCTTCTTATCGACAACCAGATCGACACCGCGACCGGCACGCTGCGGCTCAAGGCTTCGTTCCTTAACGAGGACGATGCGCTGTGGCCGGGCCAGTTCGTCAATGCCCGGCTCGAATTGGCGCTCCGAAAGAACACGGTGGCCGTGCCCGCGCAGGTCGTGCAACGCGGACCGAACGAGCTTTACGCCTACGTGGTGAAATCCGATCAGAGCGTCGAACGGCGCGTCATCAAGGTGGGCGCGATCCGCGACGGTCTCGCGGTCATCGATTCCGGCATCGCGGCCGGCGAGCGCGTCGTCGTCGATGGCCAGTTCAAGATCCGGCCCGGCGGCAAGGTCGCCGTCACCATGATGCCGGGGACCAAGAAAGAACCGGAGCGAACCGCCGACGGCTCTTCGCGGCTGTCGCCATGAATATCTCCGAACCCTTCATCCGCCGCCCCATCGCGACTTACCTGATCACGGCGGCGGTCTTCATCCTCGGTGCGATCGCCTACCCATTCCTGCCGGTCGGCGCCTTGCCGCAGGTCGATTTCCCGACCATCCAGGTCACCACCAATTTTCTCGGCGCCAGCCCCGAAACCATGGCGTCGGGCATTTCGACGCCGCTCGAACGGCAGTTCGCGCAGATTCCCGGCGTCACCCAGATGACGTCGACGAGCGGCCTCGGAATTTCCGTCATCGTCATTCAGTTCGACCTCAACCGCAACATCGACGGCGCCGCCCAGGACGTCCAGACTGCCATCAATGCGGCGGGCGGCGTGCTGCCGAAGAACCTGCCGACGCCGCCGACATTCCGCAAAGTCAATCCGGCCGATGCGCCGATCATGAACCTGTTCGTGGAATCCGACAGATATCCGCTGACACTCGTCGACGATTACACCGACAACGGCCTCGCCCAGCAGCTTTCCCAGATTCCCGGCATTGCGCTCGTCAACATTACCGGCGAGCAGAAGCCATCGGTGCGCGTCCAGGTCGATCCCGCGAAGATCGCGTCGCTCGGCATGAGCCTCGAAGACGTGCGCAGCATGCTCACCAACGCCACCGTCAACGCGCCGAAGGGGCTATTCGACGGCGCCGCACAGAGCTTCACGATCTACGACAACGACCAGCTCCTGCGCGCCGAGCCCTACAACGATCTCGTGCTCGCCTACCGCAATGGCTCGCCCGTCAAGGTGCGGGACATCGGCGTCGCGGTCGATGCTGCCGAGAACATGAAGATCGCATCGTGGCATTACGGCAAGCAGGGCGTGCTGCTCGTGATCTTCAAGCAGCCCGGCGCCAACGTCATCGAGACCGTGGACCGGCTGCGGCGCGAATTGCCGCGGCTGCAGGCGGCACTGCCGGCCGGCATCGACGTCACCATCCTGATCGATCGTACCGGGCCGATCCGGGCGTCGGTCGAGGACGTGAAGTTCACCCTCGCACTCACCGTCGTCCTCGTGGTCGGCATCATCTTCGTGTTCCTGCGCGACCTGTGGGCGACCGTCATCCCAAGCGTCACGCTGCCGCTCTCGCTCGTCGGCACCTGCGCGCTCATGTACGTGAACGGCTACAGCATCGACAATCTGTCGCTGATGGGACTGACGATCGCCGTCGGCTTCGTGGTCGATGATGCCATCGTGATGCTGGAGAACATTTACCGTCACATCGAAGACGGCATGGACCGCTTCACCGCCGCGCTGAAGGGATCGGAGGAGATCGGCTTCACCATCATCTCCATCAGCATCTCGCTGATCGCGGTGTTCATTCCGCTGTTGTTCATGGCGGGCATCGTCGGGCGGCTGCTGCGGGAATTCGCGGTCGTCGTCACCATGGCGATCGTGGTCTCGGCATTCGTGTCGCTGACGCTGACCCCGATGATGTGCTCGCGCTATCTCACCGACACGAAGCACGCCCAGCACGGCTGGCTTTATATGAAATCGGAGGCATTCTTCGACTGGCTGCTCGCCGCCTATGACCGTGGACTTAAATGGTCGCTGCGCCACCAGCCGCTGATGATGCTGGTCCTGTTCGCGACAATTGGGGCTACCGTCTACTACTACGTGACGATGCCGAAGGGCTTCTTTCCGCAGGCCGATACCGGCTACGTGCAAGGCATCTCGGAGGCGCGGCAGGACATCTCCTTCGCGGCAATGCTGGAGCACCAGAAGGCGCTGGCAAACATCATCGGCAAGGACCCCGACGTGGCGGACGTCGCGTTCTGCGTCGGCGTGACCGGAGGTTCGCAGGCGATCAACACCGGGCGTTTCTGGGTCAATCTCAAGCCGCGCAACGAGCGCGGCGCCACCGCGGACCAGATCATCAACCGGCTGCGGCCGCAGCTTGCCCGCGTGCCTGGCGTGACGTTGTTCCTGCAAGCCGCCCAGGACGTCAGCATGGGCGGCCGGCCGGCGCGCTCGCAATTCCAGTACACGCTCCAGGACGCGAACCTTGACGAGCTCGGCGAGTTCGCGCCGCGAATGCTCGAAAAGCTCAGAGGCTTGCCGCAGCTGCGCGACGTCGCGACCGACCAGCAATCCAATGCCACCACGGCGGTCCTCACCATCGATCGCGACACCGCCGGCCGCTTCGGCATCCAACCGCAGCTGATCGACGACACGCTCTACGATGCCTACGGCCAGCGCTGGGTGACGCAGTATTTCACCCAGCTCAACCAGTATCACGTGGTGATGGAGATCAAGCCGGAGCTGCAGGAAGACCCCTCAGCGCTGGAGCACGTCTACATCAACTCGCCGGTCACTGGGCAGCCGATCCCGCTGTCGCTCCTCGTCAAGCTCGACACCAGCAAGACCGGCTACCAGACGGTGAGCCATCAGGGCCAGTTTCCGGCGGTGACGATCTCATTCAACCTGGCGCTCGGCGCAGCGCTCAGCGAGGCCTTCGACGCGATCCAGGCGGCGGAGATCGAGCTCAACAAGCCGGCAGGCGTGCTCGCGACCTTCCAGGGCACCGCGCAGGCCTTCCAGGAATCGCTCTCGACCTTGCCGCTCTTGATCCTCGCCGCCATCGTCGCGGTCTATATCATTCTCGGCATTCTCTACGAGAGCTACATCCATCCGATCACGATCCTGTCGACATTGCCGTCGGCTGGTCTTGGCGCGCTGCTCACGCTCAAGGCGGGAGGCTACGAGATCAGCCTCATCGCCATCATCGGCATCATCCTCCTGATCGGCATCGTCAAGAAGAACGCTATCATGATGATCGATTTCGCGCTCGTTGCCGAACGCGACCACGGCATGAGCCCGGCAGAAGCGATCTATCAGGCCTGTCTGCTGCGCTTTCGGCCGATTATGATGACGACCATGGCAGCGCTGCTCGGCGGCCTGCCGCTGATGCTCGGGACCGGCACCGGCTCGGAGATCCGCCGGCCGCTCGGCTTTGCCATCGTCGGCGGCCTGATCGTCAGCCAATATCTGACGCTCTACACGACGCCCGTGGTCTACCTTTACCTCGATCGCCTGCACCGCTGGTTCCGTGGTACGCGAGCGACAACGCCGTCACGAGCGCAGGCGATGCTGATGAAGGCGTGACGTCGTGTGCTCGGAGAGCAGCCGCAACCCAAGGCGGTCACGGCGAGGGTCCCTGCTCCAGAGCGCGCCCGCCGTGCAGCAGCGCCCTTGCTTCGGCGATGGTCAACGGGATTTCGGACGGCGCCCCACTGCTTCGACTCAATTCCGAGAACATTCGCGTCAGCAGGGGGGGCTCGAGGCGCGTGCGCGCAAGGAGGTCTTGATCCGTGAGAATGTCACGCGGCTTGCCGTCTGCCACGATCCGTCCCTCTTGCATGATCAGCACTCTCGTCGCGAGTTCGGCGACGAGCTCCATGTCGTGGGTTACGACGATGAAGGTGTAGCCGTATTCGACATTCAATCTTTTGACGATTTGCAGGAGCTGTCGCGTGGCGGCGGGATCGAGATAAGCGCTCGGTTCGTCGAGCAGCATCAGCGGCTGGCGCATGGCGATCAGCCCTGCGAGGCCGATGCGCTTCATCTCTCCGAAGCTGAGCTGATGCACGGAGCGCTCGCCGAGGTGACTGATCTCCGCGAGCGCCATCGCGGCCGCCACCACGCTGTCGATGGTCGGACGATCTAGCCCCAAGTTGCGCGGGCCATAAGCAATATCTTCGCGCACGTGGGTGCAGAACACCTGATCGTTCGGATCCTGAAACAGCAACCCGACGGACCGGAACGCTTCGTTGCGACGCGTTTGATCGATCGGAATGCCGAGCACGCGCACTTCTCCCGCCAGCGGTTTCAGCACCCCGGCGACTAGCTTGAGGAACGTCGATTTGCCGCAACCATTGGGCCCACACAGGGCAACCACCTCGCCCCGTGCTACCGACAACGTCAGTCCATCGATTTCGCGGGGGGCTCCCCGCTTGTAGGCGAATGCAAGGTCCCGGCATTCCAAGGCGAGCGCAGCAGATGAAATCGCCGCAGGGGGCATCAGGCAATCGTAGTGGCGATCGGGAGGGGAGCCTGGCGCCTCGGCAACCTCAGCCTCGACGCTCGCCGCCATTCGGCCGCTGGCGTCGGCGGAATCGGCGCCGCGCATCATCATGGCCTGCTGCAGGCGGGCCGCCCGGTCATAGGCGCGGATGATGACCTGCGCTACGATCATCCCAAGGCTTTCGATCTTGCGATAGAAGCTGTTGAGGCCGCCGCGAACGCGGGAGGCGGCAATCATGCGGTAGCATTCGTCAGCCAACAGAAACGCATAGCGATACGCCATCCCCAAGGCGCCGATCAGCACCGCGGGAACCCGATAGAAATGCAGCGCCTCGAGCAGCTGCGGGAACGGCGTCGTCAGCATGAGCGCGGCAATCCAGGACATCTCCGACGCCACGCGGAGCGCCGCACTGATGCCCAGCGCGACGCCTTCGCGGTAGACCGTCACGGGGCCAACGGACACTATCGGCTGCACTCCAAATCCAACCGAGAAGCCGACGAACACCAATAGGGTCGCCCAAGCCGGCGCCAGAAAGAAAATAGCGAACAGGCGGAAAGGAATCCTGGAGCGCACAATGAAGACGAGGCTGACCGCGAGCAGGCCCGCGGATAGCCATGCGTTGGCGACGACGACGTTGAGCCCGATTGCAGCGACGAGCAGGAAGAGCTTCAGCCGCGCGTCCCAATGGTGCCAGCCATCCCGGATGCCGGCATTCTGGTAATCCTCGATCATCCGATCGAGACGGTAGGAATAGAACTGGCCGCTCACATGCTGCCGCCTTCCGCGGGCTGCCGACAACGCCGCACTGGTGTATCGACAACGCCGCGGCTCAGGCCGCCCGACGGCGGCCCCAAATGTGGTCCCAGTAGCGGCCGATCACAAAGCCGCATACACCGCCGCCGAACAGCAGGATGAGATTCCACAGATCACCCCATTCCTCGACATTGATGTAAGGCTTGCGCGCAGGCACGCCGGCCTTCTCGGCAAGATCGACGTTGATCGATTGATCCATTCCAACAAATCGGCCCGAACGAGCCTCGGATGACGCCGGTGTATTCGGCGACTGCGCGACGGCGTTGGGCGCGGCGAGGCTTAGCGCGATAACAAGCCACGCCGCCGCCAATCCGTTTGCGTTAGGCCGCCGCATAGGATCGCCACACGTTAAGATCTTCCAGGACTTCGGGACGTTGCCGAAAAGCGTGACGGAGTGCCAGGCCGGTGATCAGCATCTCGCCGATCGCGATTGGAATCTGGGTCGGAGCATAGGCCGAATAGATCACGGTCAAATAGGTAACGAAATCATATTGCGGGTGTGGCGCGGTCGCGAGCGCCGTCGCCAGCACGACGCCGGAAACCGCGTAGGTCGCGATATCGCCAAGGAGTCCGCCGGCGCAACCCGCGAACAAGATCGGCAAACCCGTTCGCCGTGCGAGCTGGAATGCCGCCCATCCGACTGTTCCGCCGACGAGCCCGAGGGCCATCAGATTTGCGCCCCAGGTGCCAAATCCTCCGTGCGCGAAAAAGGCCGCTTGCAGGATGAGGCTGATACCCGTCAGCGCGAAGGTCACCCTCGGGCCGAGCAGGATGGCAACCAAGGGTGTCCCACAGGGGTGCGACGTGGTGCCGGTGAATGCCGGGATGGGAATCAGGGATATGAAGAAGACGAGGGCAGCGCCCATGCCGATCAGCGGCTTGCGATCCGGGAATTTGCGCTGAAAGGTCTTGATCCCCTGGGTGCCGATGGCCATCAGCAAAATCCCGCAGAACGTATAAGCGAGGACCGGCCAGCCCGTGATGATGCCTTCGGCAATATGCATGGCGAAGGCCGGTACTGGCGCAAGCACCAGAACAGCGCTCACGAATCCGTACAACAATCTCCGCCATTGCTGTCTGACGGCAGCGCTGTTCATGGCACTCGCTGTCCCCTTACTTTGCGTGTGATCCCACGGCATGAAGGGTCACTTGGATATGCGCGGGTGTGCCGTGGTCGCCCGGCTTGTGGGAGATCGTGCCCTTGATATTGACGACCTCGAACGCATCGAAGGTGAGACCGCTGTGATGCCCTTGCGGGTCCGTCATTCCGGCAACTGCATTGAATATGGCCTGGTCGATATTTGCCCCCGCCCCGATGACTGTCACCATGTGCTGATGTTTATGATGTTCTGACATCGACGTTTCTCCCTCAATGACCCCGCGCCCGACTTTTGAGGCGCTTGGTTTCCTTTCTTATTGGCGAATGGCGCCAACGCCCTTGATTTTAGTCAACGGCCCGCGAGGAGTTTGCGGCGTTTCAGACGCCGCGCTTGAACGCGTCGAGCACGGCTTGATGGGTTCGACCCAGGGTGGCCCGCGTTTCCATCAGCGCCGATTTCATCGCTTCCCAGGACGCGTCTTCGGTCTGGTTCAGCCGATCGAGCCTCGCCTTCGCGGCGTTGGCTTCGGCCTCGAGGCGTTTGACGGCAGCTTCGAGGTCGCCGCGTGAACCCGCTGCGAGGTTCGCCGCGCTTTCGTGCAGTTTGTCGATGGCGTGCTGCCAAGCTTTGTTTTGAGCATCGGCCCGCGCGTGGAATACGGTCTCCTGCTCCGCCACCTGCTTGCCGACCGTTTGCAGATAGTCTTTCACGCTGTCCTCGAAGACAGCCCATTGGCCCTCCAACGTGGCCTTGGTGCGCGCGAAGGCCGTTTCATCCGCGTGCGCGTGCTCCTCGATCGACGTGCGGAACGCGTCCCGCGCAGAGCGCATCTCGGCGACCGCGTTGTGGGCCTCGGGATGAACGTCCGCGCGGCCATGGAGGCGGCTTTCGATCGAAGCCACCGTCGCTTCCATCTCGTCGAGACCCCACATCGCCCATGCCAGATGCGGATGAGCGGTCCAAATGCTTCGCTTGACCATGTTGCTACGCTCCGTACCGACACGCTTCAGCGAACAGAGCCGTCGCCGCATTGACGAAGGTCAATCTTCGGACATCGTTGGCGCACACTGCAACGCCCGGCGATGACCTAACGTATGATCGCTGTTTTTAAATGAAATTCAGGAATTCCCGTCCCGCTCGCGCAAACCGTTGACTTGCGTCAATGAGCGCGAACTCAGAATGAATATTGTCTCAACTCATCGACGACTGCGGGACTGACCCGCCGCGCGAGGGAGGAGACTTTAAATGTGCAAGATGCTGGGATTGTTCGCCACTGTCGCGATCTTGGCTTCATCAACGATCGCTGAGGCTCATACTCTGCGACTTCAGTGCAAGAGAATGAGCGGCGAGGAGATCGCATGCCGGACGATCACCTCCGATGGCGAACTGGCGAGGGGGGTTGACGTGCAGGTGCTGGCGAGCTCGGACTACGCGGTTTTGGCCAGCGGGAAGACCGATGCGGCCGGCGCGTATACGTTCAAGGCGCCTGCGGTGCTGTTCCACATCATCGCTGTAGGAGACAAGGCCCACGTCACAAATCTGGCAGGCGTAGATATTTGGTGATCGGCGCCAGCGCTGAGGCGGCAAAGACGCTGCTGCTCTCGATGAGAAGCGTGAGTCGTCCGGCTCACGCTTCTTTCACGTTCGCGCTTACCTGATATTTTTCACGTTCGCGCTTACCTGATGTTAAAGCGAACCGGGACGATGAACGACAGGCCGCTCGCGGGGACGTCGCCCGGCGGTGCAGGCATCGGCTGGGCGCGCGTCAGCATCGCCAGCGTCTCCTGATCGAGGACCGATGACCCCGAGCTGCGCACGATGCGGCTCGTCATGACGTGCCCTTTGCGATCGATGGTGAAGGCGATCGTTGCGGTACCCTGCTCATCGTGGGCGCGGGCTTCCGAGGGGTAACGCTTGAAGCGCTCGATGTGCGCGGCGAGCGCGCTCTGCCAGCGGATGACGTCCTGGCGCGGCGTCTTCACCTGCGCGCCCGCGTTGAGCGGCGCCGGCGCCACCGCGGGCGTCTCGACGGAGGGCATCGCGGTTGCCACGCGCTGCTCGGCCGGCGGCTCGGGCTTCGGCGGCTCCGGCTTCGGCAGCGCCACTTCCGTTTCCTCTTCGGGAGGCTTCGTTTCTTCCTTGGGCTGCGGGGTCGCCTCGCTCTCCTGCTGGGGCGGCCCGGGTGTCAAATCGTTTGGCGGCGTCATCGGCGCCGCCGGCGTTTCGGGAAGTTCGAGCAGCACCACCGCCGCGCCGGCATCGAAGTCCGACGCTTCCGAGCGGCTCATCAAGGTATAGGCGGCCGCCGCCACATGGGCGAGCACGACAACGCTAAAGCACAAGGTCCAGCGCAACGCTTCGGCGCGGTGACCCGTCCAATATGTCATCGCGAACCGCACCGCAGTTACTCCTCGAGACCGATCAGCGCGACCTTGAGATAACCCGAGCTGCGCAGCAGGTTCATGGTGTCCATGAGGCTGCCGTACGGCACTGTCTTGTCGGCGCGCAGGAAGACGCGCTGGGTGCGGTCACCCTTCGACAGCGCATCGAGCGAGGACTGCAACTCGCCGCGCGAGACCGGCGCGTCGCCGAGCGACAACGACAGGTCGGATTTGACGGTGAGGAAGATCGGCTGATCCGGGCGCGGCTGCCGTTGGGCGTTGGACGTCGGCAGGTCGACCGGCACGTCAACGGTCGCAAGCGGCGCCGCGATCATGAAGATGATCAGCAGCACCAGAATGACGTCGATGAACGGCGTCACGTTGATTTCGTGGACGACGTCGATGGCGTCGCCGCCGTGGTCGAGGCGAACGCTCATCGCTGAACTCCGCCCGGCACCACCGCGGCCGGGTAGCGCCGGTCTTCGACCGGCTGCGCCCGCGGACCGAGGTCGCGGCTGACGAGCGTCAGGATCTCGACGCTCGCATCGGCATAGAGTGCACGGTACTGCGCGATCGACCGCGCAAACATGTTGTAGATCACGACCGCCGGGATGGCGGCGGCGAGGCCGAAGGCGGTGGCAAGCAGCGCCTCGGCAATGCCGGGCGCGACGACCGCGAGGTTCGTAGTGTGCAGCTTCGAAATGCCGATGAAGCTGTTCATGATGCCCCACACCGTGCCGAACAGGCCGACGAACGGCGCCGTCGCGCCGATGGTGGCGAGGATTCCTGTGGCCCGCATCATCTGCCGGCCGACGCCGGCTTCGATGCGCTCGAACCGCGCGGTGATGCGTTCCTTGAGACCCTCGGCATCCCGCACTTCGCCGAGCCGGCGCAACTCGCTCTCGACCGCCTGGATCAGCAGCGCCACGTGCCGACTGAGGGGGGCGGCGTTACGCGCGGCCTCACTAAATGTGCGCGCGGCCGCGAGCGCAGTCTGGGCGCGGGCAAGGCTTCGCCGCGCCGATAAGAGTTCAAGGGTCTTGGCCAGCCAGATGGTCCAGGTCAGCACCGACGCCAGAAAAAGGCCGATCATCACGAACTTCACGATGATGTCGGCTGACGCGAACATGCCCCACGGCGTCAGATCGCGCGGCAGCTCGGCGGGAGCAACTTCGGTTGCGTTGGGCGGAGGCGCAGGCGCGGACTCGGTGGGTGCTGCTGGCGCTGTCGAAGCCGCCGGCGCAGCAGGAGCCCCAGCGGGGCTCGGTGCCTGAGCGGTCGGAGCGGTCGGAACGGCGGCTGGCGTTGCCGGCGAGGGTGCTGGTGGCGCCGCAGCCGCCGGCACGGTTGGGGTGGTCGGAGCAACAACGTGCGGCACGGCAACTGGAGAGGCCGGAGCGACGGTCGGCACAGCCGCCGGCGGCCTCGCGGCTGGAGCAGGTGGCGTCTGAGCGTGCGCCGCGATCGAACTGACGATTAAACCGGCACCGAGAAAAACTGCCGACAAAACATATCCAGCGGTTTTGCTTGAGCGGGCGTTTCCATTGCGTGGCATAGTATAGGGGCCTTTACGTCGCAGGCGATTTAGAAACATTCCATTTCAGCCACGACGCCTTTCACACGATCAAACAGAGTTGCATGAAAATCGCAAGCGCGTTCGCCATCGCCGAATGCACATGTGACATTTCAATGCAGCAATTCCTTGACCGCTGCGTCCTGACCTCCCTTACAAGTTTGTTAGGTTGCGTTGCATTGCTCGAATATCGTTCAGCAGCGGTAGGTGATGGCGCGAGTCAATTGCCAGAAGTTCCCGATCGCGCGCACAGGGACCCCGATTAGAGCTGTTCTAGAGCAGCGGCACATGCTCGTGTCATTGATCATCGTCAACCCTCTCAAAGCTTTTGCGAGATGCCCATGTAATAGCCGCGGCGCGGCCCGAACTGCGGTGCAAACACGCCGATACCGGTCCCGCTGCGGATCTCGTAGATCGTGTCGAAGAGATTGACGACGTCGAAGCGCACCGTGACCGGCTTCGCATCCCAGCCGGCGTCCTTGAATTCCTTCGACAGGCCGAGATTGACTTGGCCGTAGGCCGGCAGGTGATCCGTGTTGGCAAAGCCCTGACGCAGGCCGCTGCCGTAGATCATGCTCGCGCTGATCTTGGTGCCGTCGTACCACGCGTTCGTGCCGCGATCCCAGAGATAGGAAATGCCGGCCGAACCCGTCACCGTCTGCGAGTGGTCGGTGTTGACCCAGTTGTTCGCGATGTAAGTCAATTCAGCCGGCGTGAACAACGACTGATTGGAGACGATTGTGTTTGCGTGCTGATAGGCGACCGCCCAGTTGGTGTACGCGGTGAAGTGGCCGACAGATAGCTTGGCCTTCGCCTCGATGCCCCAGTTCTCCGCCTTGGCGTAGTTGAATGCCGTGAGAACGTAAGCCTGCCCGAACTGGCCGTCGTCCAAGAGATCGGTCGCGCGCTTGTAATAGGCGTCGACGCCGACCTCCAACGCCGGACAATTGGTGCCGGCGACGGGTGCCTTCGAGAACAGGCCGCCGGTCCCCGATGGACATGGCGGCAGCAGTTGCTGGGTGATCCCCGCATCAACCACAGTCGATCGTTCCGGAAGAATGGGTCCGAAGTTGCCGACCGCCGATTGATTCGTCGTGTTGTTGAAGTACTGCGCTTGATAGACCTGACCCAGCACCTGCGGCGGCGGCGTGAAATTGCGCGCGTAGCCCGTGTGGAAGACCGTCCCCCAGAACGGGTTGTAGACCAGGTTGAAGCGCGGACTGACCTGGTTCTTGTCGACGAACTGCACCATCTGGTCGAAGCGAACGCCGGTGTTCAGCGTCAACTTGCTGGTCAGCTTCCATTCATCTTGAATGTAGCTGCCGAAGAGCCAGCCGAACTTGTTGACGCCATCGGCGATGTTGGTTGGGTTGTCGATCGCGTCGCCGGCGGCATCCAGCGGCTCGACCGTCGTCAGGTTCTTGACCTGCGTCTGCTCACCGCTCGCGACAAATCCCGTCCGGATGGTGTGAACATTCGTGACCTTGTAGGCCAGATCGCCCTGAACGCCGTTGAGCAACGACGTTCGCAACACGTCGGTCGCGACGTTGTTGAACAGGAGGTCGTTCGGCACGTCAGGAACGAAATGCACGCTGCTGTAGCGTGAGAAGTAGGACAGCTGGGCGTCGACATCGCCCCCCGAATGCTGCCAGGCCACCACGCCGAACGCATTCGTCTCATACTGGTTCTCATTGAGGTTAAGCGAGTTGCCGGCGGTCAGGCCGAACGCGGAGTACGGCGCGCCGCCGACGCCGGAAAATCCGCCGGTATTGACCGGCTGCCCCGGAGTATCGGGAATCTGAAAGCGCTGCACCGACATGCCGGTGATCGTACTGATGCGATTCTCAGGGTTGAGCACCGTCGATGTGTAGGAGAAGAACCGCCCAAGCTCGGTATGATCGTGGAATGCGTTGAGGCCATTAAACGTGTTTTCCAGACCGAGGCCGCTCGAGTAATAACGGCCGACGGCGAAATATTCGGTATTATCCTTGACGCCGCCATATTCGAAGTAGTTCGAAAAGGTTTGGCGGCTGCCGCCATAAACCCCGATATTGCCGCCTTGCAGTTCCGAGCCGTTTTTGGCGGTAATATCAAGAACACCCGCAGTGCGAAGACCATACTGCGCCGGCAACGCGCCGGTGATCAGGGTCATGCTTTTGATGAACGTGGTGTCGAGGAATTGGCTGTAGCCCGAAACGCCGTCGGGCAGCAGAATCCCATTGACCCGGAATTGCACGTTGGCGTGCTCGTTGCGGACGTGAAAGTCGCCGGATGAGGCGGAATCCTGGCTCACGCCGGGATATTGCAGAAAGACATCGCGGGGCTGCGTATTGCTCCCCTGCGGCAGGTTCTCGATGTCCTGCTGGGTCTTGGTCTCGGTGGAGGTGCCGGTCGGCGGATTGATGGCCGCCCGCTGCTGGTCGAAGGTCTGAATCTGCTGGCTGTATTGCCGAGCCGCGGTCGCCGCCGCCTGCTGCGCGGTGGGTTGCGTCGGCGTGGTGGCGGCGGGCCTTCCCGACGGGGCCGCCGCAGGTCGCGCCGCAGTCCTCGTGGCAGGGGCAGCGGCAGGCTTCGGCGCCGTGACTGTGATTTCCGGAATCGTGGTGGCGCCGGGTTCTGTCTCGGCGGGTGGCGCTGTCGGTGCCGCCGGCGTTGCCGGCGAACTCGCCGGCGGCGTCGCGGGTGCCGCCGGCGTAGTGGGTGCAGCCGCAGGCGGCTTGCTCTGATCTTGAGCGAGTCCCAAATCGCCCGCGGCGATGATTGCTATTGCCGAGGCGCCAAGCAGCAAGCCCCGCCTTGCTGCCCTCCGCCTGATGGTGGCCCTATACATTAAATTCCCCGATGCCCGTCTTTAAGTCCCCGTTAGCTGCGACATCGCAGCGGTCACCGAACGCGCGCGGGGCGTGATTGGGGGCGCTTCAACCGCGATACGTGCGGTCAACGCAGCCGATCACACCCGCAGGTCAGGCTTCGGGGGGACCACGTGCATCGAAGAGGGGGTGGTCGAACCATGGCGGCTCGATCGCCGCCGTCGACCATCGCAATCGATAAACAAATGCAATGGGCGGGACCGGTACCGGCGCCGCCGGAACAATGAGTGCGCTTGCAAGCTTCAGATTGGTGCAGATCGCACAGAATTCGTCGGCAACCGCCTTGGGTTGTTCCGGCGGAGCAGACGGGTTAGCGCCCGCAGACGCGTCGGCGGCGTGCGGCACCAGGGCCGCCAATACCGTTGAAGTGCTGCTGAATTTGCCGACGTGAACGTGGCCGAACGACAATACGAGCTGGCAGGTCAGCGCAAAGAACGCCAGCCACGCAAACTTAGCCCGGTTCGCTCTAAACCACAGCATTGCTAGACCTATACGGCCAAGCCCAGCGTATCAAAACTGCGAGGGCCGGGAAACCCCCCTTCGTCCAATCGGAGGCTGGAACATCTCTGATGTGGCGATTCTGTAACAATCTGGTTGGAACTTGGTATGGACCGGCGCAAAAGCAAGTGGCCGGGCCTTACCCTTGACCGTTAATTTCGACCGGGCGTTACACCGATCAGCTGGCCGCGGCTTCGAGCGCCTTCTCCCGCGCCATGCGCTGCTGCGATTTCTTCATGCTGTAGTAGTCGCTCACCGTGATCGGCTCGTAGGCCGGCGCCGCTCCGGCGGCGACGCAGGACGGCAGGCACGACACCGTCGCATCGTAATTCGGATGGTGAAAGAACACGATCGAGAGCCGCCGCGAGCCGCCCTCGGCCTCTTCAGGCGGATTGGCAACGCGGTGAAGCGTCGAGAGCCACCGATCGTTGGTCCACCGCGCCATCAGGTCACCCTGGTTGATCACGAACGATCCCGGGATCATCGGAACGTCGTGCCAGTTTCCCTGCCCGTCCGCGACCTGAAGCCCGCCGACCGTGTCGCCCGGATTGAGGATCGTGACGGTGCCGTAGTCCGTGTGAGCGGCGGCGCGCAGTTGGCCGGGCAGCGGCGCAACCTCCTGCCGCGGATAAAGCCGCACGTTGAGGCGGCTGATGTGGCGATCGATCTTGTCGTCGAAATAATTCTCGGGCAGGTCGAGGGCGAGCGCCGATAGCCGCATCAGATCGGCGGCGAGCGCGCCCATCCGCAGATAGTATTTGGTGTAGAGCGCCTTCAGGGCAGCGGGTCGCTCCGGCCAGCGATTGCGCGGAATGAGACCACGCGCGGCTTCGCTCTGGAAATAGGGATCTTCCGTCACGTCGACTTTCGCGATCTGGAACGATTCGTTGAGATCGGGCGGCGCGACCTGGCCGCGGGTATAGGCGAGCGCGGTGTCGCCGACGGCCGCATAGCCCACGCCGGGCGCATTGCCGATGTGCAGCTTCATCTTTTCATCGAGCGACAGATCGAAAAATGTCCGCGACACCGCTTCGACCTCGTCGACCAGCGTGGGGTCGACGCCGTGACCGACGATGACGTAGAAACCGACCTCACGGCATGCGCGGCCGAGCGCCGCCGCGACCTCGCGTTTGCCGTCGGCCGTGCCGGCGAAGTAGGGCGCGATGTCGATCACCGGGACAAAGCTGTTGGCGGCATCAGTCTGGGCCACGGAACCTCTCCTGGCTGGCGATGTTTCCGGCAGATGCGGACTGTAACGATGTCCGGGGCGGAGGCAAACCAGCCGTTCTCGGCTGTTAATCTGAGCCGCGCGGGTCGGAAGCGGCCCTTCGTGAAGGGCGAGCATCCTCTGTCATTCCCGAACTGACCGTCCTATAGTACCCCCCACTATGAAACCGCTCATCGATTCCCTGACCATCGTCGCGGCGCCATGCGTGCCGTACAATCCCAGCAAGTTTCGCCAAATCCACCAAGTCGGCTCATGATCGGACGTTTATCTCTCGCGATGATCGCGCTTGCCTGCGGCATCGCGATTGCGAGCTTCGTGCCGCAGATACCGCAGATGCTGCGCGCCACCGTGGGCCTTGGTGGTGCCGGCCCCCGTGACGCGCGTCCCGAACGGCAAGCCGACGAACGCGCGACGGACGCGCCCGGCACCGTTCCCTCGATCATCAAGCTCACGTCCGACGAAATCGCGACCGCCGGCATCGAGATGGCGGCGGTCGAGGACGGCACACTCTCCCATCGCATCGCGGTGCCGGGAACGATCGTGCCTCATGCCGACCGGATCGCCCGCATTGCCGTGCGACTGTCGGCCATCGTATCGGAGTTGCGCAAGAAGCTCGGCGACCCCGTCGCCGCCGACGAAGTGGTCGCGGTGCTGGAGAGCCGGCAGGTTGCCGACGCCAAGAGCGAATATCTCGCGGCGCGACTGACGGCCGATCTGGAAAAGGATCTCTATGAGCGCGACAAGGCGCTGTTCGATCGGCGGGTCGCCAGCGAACAGCAACTGCTGAAGTCCCGCGGCGCGACGGCGCAAGCCAACATCAAGCTCGACATCGCGCGGCAAAAGCTGTTCGCGCTTGGCGTGACGGCGGCCGAGATCGCGGCGCTGCCGCAGGAGCCGGAAGTCAATCTGCGCCGGCAGGAGATCCGCTCGCCCATCGCCGGTCGCATCGTCGACCGCAAGGTCGATCTCGGCGCCGCCGTCGGCCGCGACAACCTGGAGACGGAGCTGTTCACCGTCGCAAACCTCGATCGCGTGTGGGTCGAGCTTGCCGTGAGCCCGACCGACCTGCCGCTGGTGAAGGAGGGCCAGACCGTATCGGTGGCCGCCCACGGCTTGGCCTACCGCGCTATCGGCAAGCTCGTCTTCATCAGCCCGATGCTCGATCGAGAGACCCATTCCGCCCGCGTGGTGGCGGAGATCGCCAACGCCGACGGCAATTGGCGCCCAGGCTCCCTCGTCCATTGCACCGTCGAGGTCGACCAACGCGCGGTGCCGCTCGTCGTGCCGGCGAGCGCCGTCCAGACGATCGGCAAATCGAAGGTGGTGTTCGTACGCACCAAAGAAGGCTTCGAGCGGCGCGAGGTCGAACTCGGCGAGAACGACGAACGGGTGAGCGCAGTCCAGGCGGGCGTGCGCGGCGGCGAGATTGTCGCGGTCACCAATACGTTCGCGCTGAAGGCCGAATTCACCAAGGCGCAAGCCGAGGACTGATCGGACCATGATCGAACGGATTTTGGCGTTTTCGGTCCGCCGTCGCTGGTACGTCCTCGTGTTCACGCTGGCGGCTGCGATCGCCGGCGGATTTGCCATCGCCGCGCTGCCGATCGATGCGGTCCCCGACATCACCAATGTGCAGGTGCAAGTCAACGCGTTCGCGCCGGCGCTTTCGCCGGTCGAAATCGAGAAGCAGGTGACATTTCCGATCGAGGTCGCACTTGCCGGCACGCCGGGCCTCGAGAAGACCTGGTCGTTCTCGCGCAACGGCTTTGCCCAGGTCACCGCCGTATTCGCCGACCGAACCGACATTTATTTTGCACGCCAACAGGTCACCGAACGCCTCGCCGACGCCAAAGGCGGCCTGCCCCCCGGCGTCGACGTGAAGATGGGCCCGATCTCGACCGGGCTTGGCGAGGTCTATTGGTGGGCCGTCGACTACGATCCGCCGCCCGCAACGCGGCGCGACGGCACGCCGGGATGGCAGAGCGACGGCTCCTATCTGACGCCTGAAGGCGAACGCCTCACCGACGATCTTTCGCGGCTCATCTACCTGCGCACCATCCAGGACTGGATCGTCCGCCCGCAGATGAAGAGCGTCCCCGGTGTCGCCGGCGCGGACGCCATCGGGGGTTATGTCAAGCAATACCGGGTCGAGCCCGATCCGGTGAAGCTCGCCGGCTTCGGCCTTTCGGTCGCGCAGCTCGTTGCGGCGATCGAAACGAATAATTCGACGCGCGGCGCCAATTACATCGAGCGCTTCGGCGAGAGCTACGTGGTGCGCGCCACCGGCCGGGTCGAAAAGCTTGCCGAAATCGGCGATATCGTGGTCGCGGCGCATCGCGACATTCCCATTCGCGTCAGGGAAGTCGCGGACATTACCATCGGTCGCGACTTGCGAACCGGCTCCGGCAGCATCGATGGCCGCGAGACCGTGCTCGGCACCGCGCTCATGCTCGTTGGCGGCAACAGCCGGACGGTCGCGGCCGCGGCCGACGCCAAACTCGCCGAAATCAACTGGACGCTGCCGCCGGGCATCCGCGCGCGGCCCGTCTTGAACCGGACGGAGTTGGTCGACGCCACGGTGCACACCGTCGCCACCAACCTCATGGTGGGCGCCGCGCTCGTCATCCTCGTCCTCCTGCTGCTCCTCGGAAACTTCCGCGCCGCGGTGATCACCGCGCTCGTCATTCCGGTCACCATGCTGATCACGGCCGTCGGCATGCTGGAGCTCAAGATCAGCGCCAACCTCATGAGCCTTGGCGCGCTCGACTTCGGGCTCATTGTCGACGGCGGCGTCATCATTGCGGAGAACAGCCTGCGCCGCCTTGCCGAGCGCCAGCGCGCGCTTGGCCGCGTGCTGCGCCGCGACGAGCGCCTCGGCACGGTCGCGGCGGCATCGAGCGAAGTCATCCAGCCGACCGTCTACGGGCAATGCATCATCGCCCTCGTCTACGTACCGCTGCTGACCTTCTCCGGCATCGAGGGCAAGACGTTCCAGCCGATGGCGCTGACCGTCATCGTCGCGCTCGCCACGGCCTTCGTTCTTTCGCTCACTTTCATGCCGGCGATGATGGCGATCTTCGTGACCGGACGCGTGGACGAGCACGAGAATGCCTTCGTGCGCGGCCTCAAGTCACTTTATCGGCCGGCGCTGGCATTCGTCATTCGCCGGCCGCACGTGCCCATCACCGCGGGAATTGTGCTCTGCGTAGGCGCGGCGCTGCTGTTCACGCGCCTCGGCCAGGAATTCATCCCGCTGCTGGACGAAAAGAACATCGTCATGGAGGTGAAGCGCATCCCGAGCACGTCGCTGTCGCAATCGCAGGCGATGCAGTTCATCAACGAGAACATGCTGCGCCGCTTCCCGCAGGTGGCTTTCGTCTTTTCCCGCGGCGGCACGCCGGATCTTGCCGCCGACCCGATGCCGCCGAGCGCGACCGACACCTACCTCATCCTGAAGCCGCGCGAGGCGTGGCCCGATCCGGCAATGCCGAAGGATGAGCTTGTCAGTGCGCTCGCGAGCGAGGCGGCGAAGCTCCCGGGCAACAAAGTGAGCTTCTCCCAGCCGATCCAGATGCGCTTCAATGAATTGATCGCGGGCGTGCGCCAGGACCTGGCGGTGAGCGTGTTCGGCGACGAATTCGAGCCGATGCTGCGCGCGGCAAACCAAATCGCCGCAGTGCTCGCGCGCACGCCCGGCATGGCCGACGTCAAGGTAGAGGACGTGACCGGAATGCCGGTCCTCGAGATCGCTATCGAGAAGCCGGAGATTTCGCGTCATGGATTGAGTCTCGATGCCGTGCAGGACATCATCGGCATCGCTGTCGGCGGAAAGTCGGCGGGTGTCGTGTTCGAGGGGGATCGTCGCTTCGACATTGTCGTGCGGCTGTCCGACGTGCTGCGCAACAATATCGAAGTGCTCAAGAACCTGCCGGTTCCGCTGCCGCCTTCGGCGCAGGGCGAACATGTCGTCACCATTCCGCTGCGCGTGCTTGCCGATTTCAACCTGTCGGAAGGACCGAACCAGGTGAGCCGGGAGAACGGCAAGCGGCGGGTCGTCGTCACCGCCGACGTGCGCGGCCGCGATCTTGGCTCGGCGGTCGCCGAGGCGCAGGCGAAGGTCGCGCGCGAGGTCGCACTGCCGCCCGGCTATTGGCTCGCCTGGGGCGGGCAATTCGAGAATTTCACTGCGGCGCGCCACCGGCTCGCCCTCGTGGTGCCGGCATGTTTCGCGCTCATTTTCCTGCTGCTGCTGGCCGCACTTGGTTCATGGCGGGACGCGCTCCTCGTCTTCACCGCGGTACCGCTCGCACTCACTGGCGGCGTTGCGGCGCTGTGGCTGCGCGACATGGCGTTCTCGATTTCCTCCGCGGTCGGCTTCATCGCGCTCTCGGGCGTCGCGGTGCTCAACGGTCTTGTCATGCTGACCTTCATCGGGCAGCTTGCCGCGGAGGGCGTGCCGACCCACGAGGCGATTTTCCGCGGTGCGCTGACGCGACTGCGCCCGGTCGTCATGACCGCCCTCGTCGCGTCGCTGGGCTTCATCCCGATGGCGGTCGCGACCGGCACCGGTGCCGAGGTGCAGAAGCCGCTGGCGACGGTCGTCATCGGCGGCTTGATCAGCGCGACGCTGCTGACCCTCTTGGTGCTGCCGGCCCTCTACGCACGTTTTTCCGGCGTTCTCTGCCTTCTCCGCAAACGAATGCTCAAATTATTTCGCCAATGCAGGATATCGCCAGTTACCGTGAATTGCTCTAGCGGCAGCGATCACGCCGGCGCCCGGCCGATCACGCCCGTAATCCCCGCGCGCGAAGCCGCCGAGTAGGCGTCTAGGGTTCGAACGTCAGCGCACGCCTCGGCCCGCTGCCTCGCCGATTTGAATGGGAGCGCTCGTCATCTTTTGATCTGAATCAAAGCGCGCTTGGAATTCTTGGGTATTTTTCTAATCGCTGCGGCATTCCCCCTTCCCCCCAGCAAGCCGCAGAAGGGCCTCGTCAGGGTTTTACCCCTGCGAGGTCCTCTTCTTAGCCAGGCGGTGCCTTGAGACCGCCTAGCGTGCGCGGCGATAGAATCGGCGCGTTGTTTTGACATGCGTCAATGCCCATAAAATCCCCTTGATTGCATAGTTTGTTTGTTCACATCTCGCAGGGGACAGCGGCTATGGCGTCAAACACCGATCGTGACGAGAAGTCATTCAACCCGATGCCGGAAATGGCGGGCTTCGGCAAGCAAGGCCTCAACGAATTCGTGAAGGCGCAAACCGCCCTCATGCAAAAGTTCCAGGACGCCAATCGCCGGTGGTTCGATCGCTGGCAGGCCGAAGCAAAACTCTTGTCCGATTTGGGCGCAAAGCTGACGGCGGCCCGCTCGCTCACCGATACCGCCGCGGCCTGTCAGGACTTCTCCATAAAGCATTGGGAGATGGCGAGCGAAGACGCCAAGCGCTTCATCGCCGACAGCGAGGCGTTGACCCGATCCGGCGCGCAGATGTTTTCCAGCAAGGAGCGCACCGGGACCGGCGCGAGTACCTGATCTCCTGATCTTTCGGCTTTGCGCCGATCAGCCGATCATCTGCGGGCCTTTACAGGCGCGAAATTTTCGCCGCGCGCGCGCCGTCCCACCACCAGATCATCGGGAACGCCGGCTGTCCGTATTCCGGCATCCGGTCGGGCTTGCCGAAGCGATCCCAGTGCGCAATCCGGGTTTTGCTGTAAGTCCACTGCGGCACCACGTAGTGGTTCCATAACAGGACGCGATCGAGTGCGCGCGCGGCCGCGTTGAGTTCGTCGCGATCCTTGGCGGCGATGACGCGGGTAATCAGTGCATCGACCGCAGGGTTCTTGATGCCGACGGAGTTGCGCGAACCGGGTATCGAAGCGGCCTCGCTGCCGAAATAGCCCCGCAACTCGTTCCCCGGCGTCAGCGTTTGCGACCACGAATTGACGATGATGTCGTAGTCCCACTGGCGCAGCCGATTCTGATACTGGGCATCGTCGACGGCACGGATGGTGACGCTGACGCCGATCCGCCTCAGATTTTCGGCGTAGAACAGGAAAAATCGCTCATAGCTCGGATCGGGCGACAGGAACTCGACGGTGAACTGCTCCTCCGTCTTCTTGTCGATGAGTTGCATGTTGCGGATGGAATAGCCCGCGGCTTCGAGCAGGTGCGTTGCTTCGCGAAGATTGGCGCGCGCCGCTTTCGGCGTTCCATAGACAGGATTGATGTAAGGGCTGGTGAACACTTCGGGGGGCACTTCGTCCCGAAGAGAATTGAGGATTTCGAGCTCGAGGCCTTGCGGCAATCCCGACGACGCGAGCTTCGTTCCCTCGAAGTAGCTCGCGATCCGGGTGTATTGTCCGTAAAAGAGCTGGCTGTTGATGCTTTCGAAATCCATCGCCCAGTTAAAGGCTTGGCGAACCCGCGGATCGGCAAACTTGGCGCGGCGCAAGTTGAAAGCGCAGGCCTGCATGACGGAGCTGTTGTAGATCGGAAATTCTTCTTTGACCACGCGCCGGTCTTGCACGGCGGGAAAGTCATAGCCGGTCGCCCAGACTTTCGCCCTGCTCTCGATGTGCCAATCCACCTGGTCGGCTTTGAAAGCCTCGAACTCGACCGTCGTGTCGCGGAAATAGTCGATGCGGATCTCATCGAAATTGTCGCGCCCGAGGCTGACATTGAGAGCGCCGCCCCAGTAACGCGGCACGCGCTCGAACACGACGCTATGGCCCGCCTCGAATGACTTGATGCGGTAGGGCCCGGACGCGAGCGGCGCTTCAAGCGTCGTTTCCGCCACGTTGCGTTTGTGACCATTCTTGTCGACACCTTCAAACCAGTGCTTAGGCAGCACGGTGAGGTCGCCGACGATCTGCGGCAACTCCCGGATGTCCGAACGATCGAACACGAAGGTGACCTCGCGCTCGCCGGTGCGCTCCGCCTTGGTCACGTGGCTGTAGTAGTTGGCAACCCGCGGATTGTTGGCTTTGAACGCATCGAAGGAGAAGATCACGTCCTCCGCCGTGATCGGATGGCCGTCGTGCCATTTTGCTTCGGCGCGCAGCCGGTAGGAAACCCAAGAGCGATCCTCAGGGACCTTCAACGCTTCGGCAATGAGCCCATATGCCGATGACTCCTCGTCGAGAGCAGGCGCCAGCAATCTTTCGAAGATGTGTCGCGTCCCCGCCGCGAGCCGCCCCTTCAATCCGGCGATCACCGGGTTGAAGTTGTCGAAGGTGCCGGTGACGCTTTGCCGCACAGCACCGCCCTTGGGCGCTGACGGATTGACGTAATCGAAATGCGGAAAGCCGGCGGCGTATTTGAGATCGCCGAAGAGTGCGATGCCATGTCGCCAGGAGTGTTCGGCAGTCGGGGCTTCAGCAAACGCCAGCCGCCCGGCGCCTATCGCCGGAGCGAGGATCGTCCATCCAGCGGCCCGCATGAAGGCGCGGCGCGTCGCTTTCATTGTTTCCTCCCACTCTAAGCGCCGCGCCGGTTTTGTCCCCGGGTTCGCGCTGTCGTTTTATGCCAGTCAGTCTGCCAGTGAACGCAACGTCATTGCGATTGGTTCTCACGCGTCATGAAGTTCAATTGATTGCTGCGACGCGGCATCGATGTCCCGGACGGGAGATGTCTTCAAAGGCGAGTGACTTACTGTTCCCTAACTATTACATAAAAAGGTAATAAGTAGCGACGAAATAAAAAGAGGCACTTGGAATATTGCTTCCAGGTGCCTCTTTACCCTAACAGCGACTGTTTCCGGTGCTGTTATTTACATCCAGCCGCGGCAGCGAACCGCGAGTCATGCGGGTCGCGCTGATCCGGGCTCGCCTGGGCAAACCGGCTGCTGTGCGGATCACGAGAGTCGTCCTGGGCGAACCGAGCATTCGCAGGGTCGCGAGAGTCGGACTGGGCAAACCGGCTGCTGTGCGGATCACGAGAGTCGTCCTGGGCGAACCGAGCATTCGCAGGGTCGCGAGAGTCGGACTGGGCAAACCGGCTGCTGTGCGGATCACGGGAGTCATCCTGCGCGAACCGAGCATTCGCAGGGTCGCGAGAGTCGGACTGTGCAAACCGGCTGCTATGCGGATCGCGGGAGTCGTCCTGCGCGAACCGGGCATTCGCCGGATCGCGGGCGTCCGGGTTGGCTTGAGCGAACCGCGAGTCATGCGGGTCGCGTTGATCCGGGCTCGCCTGGGCAAACCGGCTGCTATGCGGATCGCGGGAGTCGTCCTGCGCGAACCGGGCATTCGCCGGATCGCGGGCGTCCGGGTTGGCTTGAGCGAACCGCGAGTCATGCGGGTCGCGCTGATCCGGGCTCGCCTGAGCGAACCGGCTGCTGTGCGGATCGCGCGAATCGTCCTGCGCGAACCGGCTGCTGTGCGGATCGCGGGTGTCATCCTGCGCGAACCGGGCATTAGCCGGATCCCGCGCATCCTGGGCAAACCGCGAGTTGTGCGGATCGCGCTGATCGGTGGCCTGCGCCACCTGATCGGCGCACTGCGCGTAAACCGGGGCATTCGCGAACAGGGCAAAGGCCATGGCGGCGACTGCGACGGTCGACATCAGCATCTTCTTCGAGGTCACGTTAATCTCCTTTTCGACGTTGGCGTCTCGTAATCCCACCCGTAATCTGGCGGTTGATGCCTCATGATGCCAGTTTTAAAAACGCAACAGTTTGATTGATATCAAACTTGATACCGATTGTTCGGCGCGCATGGCCCCAACGTCGGGCGCCTGAAAAATGCCACAGAGCGACACCGACGAGCGCCCACGCGCCATTCTCGACGGAACAGCCCTACTTCAGGGTGGCGATGTACGCCACAATGTCCCCGGCCTCGATGCGCGACAAATTCATGTCCGGCATCTTGGCGTGAGGATCAAGGAGAAATGTAACGAGGCCGGTCTCGTTGAAATTCGGTCGCTTGGCGATTTCATCAAAAGGCGGGGCATCGGCATTCGCCTGGGATTGGCGTGCAGTCACCACATGGCACGCTTCGCACCACCGCTCGGCGAGCCGCTCGCCGTTAGCCGCGTCGGCAGCAAAAGCGACGTCGATAGCGAGCGCACCGAAAGCGGCCGCGCCGATCGCGAGGCCTTTGAGTCCGGCCGTGCCGATGACTAAGCAAGCGTTGGTCCGCACCATCCGATTCCCCCGCGATCCGTTGGCGTCAATGCCCTCGCCGATTTTGGCGCGGAACGTGCGACTATAGGCGATCGCTGAGTAACGGTCATCCGATTGCGGCTTGTGGCCCCTCGGTGTCGGGGCTTCAAAAGAGGCGCCGATGACGATTTTGGGTGCGTCCGACCATTCCCATTTCGCTTGAAGATTTCGGGGGTTGACCACCTTGCACGCAAGATGGTCTCTGAGGGGTTCTCGCTCCAAGGGGGGTAATGTGTTCGTTCTCGACCTCGCGTTTTGGTACCTGACCCTGTTCGCGCTCCTGACGCTCGCGTGCTCGATCTCGTTCCTCGTTTATGTCTGCATCCGAAAGACATTTGAAATGTTGTTTGCGGGTTCATTGGCTGGGCTGCAGCGAGCCCTGACGCGGCCGTCGTCCGCAGACATGCGGGTGGGGTTCGCGACCGCAGGCGTCGATTGCCGCGCGGGCGCGCTGGTGCGAGGGGCAGGCGCCGCGACTGCAGCCGCGCTTCCATGCCCGTGGGGTCCGATCCGTGCTGACATCAGCCCCGAGATTGCGCAGAAGATCGAGCGCGTGATGACCATCGGCATCGGCATGTGCGATGCTGACGGCAATCCCTGCCCGCATCCAATCGCGCCGCGCGTCGCGCTAGCGATTGTCGAAGCCCTCCATGCACGCGAGTAGGCGCCGGCCCATTTTTCGACTCTGAAAAACTGCGGGCGGTATCTGGAAGCCCAATCAGACGTCCGCAGGATTGGCGAGCACGACCGAGGTCTCGATCTGCCGATCCGGGATATTCCAATAGCTTTTGAGGAGCACGGATTTGCGCTCCGGAGATACCCGCACGAAGCCTTGGCGCTGATAGAAGCGGATCGCCCACTCCGCGGCAGCCCAGGTGCCGACCAGCATCGGCCGCGTGCTTGCACGCCGCAGGTGTTGCAGCAGCGCGCCGCCGACACCGCGGCCCTGACTGCCCGGCAGCACGTAAGCATGCCGAATAAGATCGACGTCGCGCACCGATTGGATGCCCATCACGCCGACGAGCGCGCCCTCCGTCGCGCCATTCGTCATGCCATCTGCTTCTTGGCCCCAGAACGTGACGCCGGCAGCGATCTCATCGTCGAGTTCATCTGCCGGCATGTACGGATCATGCCAGCGGTCGACCGGGATCACGCCGCGATAAGCCTCGGCGGCGGCATTGATAATCGCCAGCATGGTGTCGCGATCCTCATCGCGGCACAGGCGAATGCGGCTCATCGGCCCATCCTCTCGTCAGCCAATCGATGATGGCAGATTATTCGCCGGCATCAATGTCGGCTCTGGAGGGTGCCGCGCACGCAATTCGCCGGATATCGACGGCAGCGCAGACCGAGTGCGCTCAGAATTGTGATGACCCGCTTCCTTGCAACCAAAAAGACAACGGCAGTAGCATTGCGCGCCCCAAATGGGCACACAAGCCAATCTAATTTGGGAGAGTAACCATGCCGGTATACATCTC
This sequence comes from uncultured Alphaproteobacteria bacterium, assembly GCA_963807015.1. Classification (GTDB taxonomy): domain Bacteria; phylum Pseudomonadota; class Alphaproteobacteria; order Rhizobiales; family Xanthobacteraceae; genus JAJPKK01. The sequence goes on from CAWEAS010000005.1 coordinate 28,196, forward strand.
GCGTGGCCGTTTCACTTCAGATGCCGTCAAAGGCATGCTGGCGAAGCCCGAAAATCGTGAGGAAGCGGTTGCTCAGCTCTTCAAGAGCGCCGGAGGCAAGCTCATCGGCTGGTACCTGACCTTTGGTCAGCATGATTGGCTGACCATCGGCGAGTTCCCTGATGAGAAAGCCGCGGCGTCCGCCGTCCTGGCAGCGGCGGCCGGCGGCAGTCTTTCCCACATCGAGACCACTGTCGCGATGTCGGCGAAAGAGGCGGCGGCGACCTTCGACGCTGCCGGAAAGGTCGCGAGGAGCTTCCGGAGCGCGGGACGCTCGTAGATTTCAGGCACGACTTCTGTCTTGGAGTGCCGCCGACTGCCCGACGCTGCGTCTGTGCCGTCGGCGGCAGCGATGGCGAAGTTAGCACCGCGTGCTTGAGAACTCCTCGCGCACGCGGCGCGATGGGCTGCGGTGTGCTTTGTCGCCGGCTACTGCTGCAACGGATCAGAGTCGGCGCCGCCCGACGCGTTGTCCTTGGTCAGCGGATCAGGCCCCCGTCCTTCGGCAAACAGGCGGTCTTCAAGCCGCGCGGCCTTCATCATTGCAGGGAAGCCGAAGTTGCCCTCGTTGCAGCGCGGCTCGTAATAGATGCGGTTTTCCATTTCGTTCTGCTTGGTGAACTCCTGCTTGACGGTCCATGCCTTAGTCCACACGGTCGGGTCTTCGATCGTCACCACGTATTCGAGCTTGGTCGGGCTCGTCCGGGTCCAGCGCTCGACGAGATGCAGGTTCTCGCGCGAACCGCGATAATCCGTCTTCGGCGTGAAATTCGTGACATCGATCACGAGGGTATTGCCCTCCCAATGACCGCGTGAGTCGCCGAACCATTGGCGAATGTTGGCGGGCAAGTGCGGGCCGCCGTTCATGACGATGCTCCGCTGCCAGCCTTGGCCCTGTCCCACGTCATAGGAGATTGCGATGCCGCCCGGCGTCTGCACGATCCGTCGCAAACTGCCGCCACCGTTGCCGGCGCCGAATTCCGGCAAGCCGATCGTGAGACAACGGTCCGCGAGCCCGCCGTCCTCCGGCGCATTATGGCGGTTCATGCGCGCGGTGTTGTAGCGCGGCGGCTCTGCGTCGCGCAGAAACGTGGCGGGCGTCGGATCGAACTTGCCGCCGGCACAGCCGGGGAGCTGCAGCTTGCACGTCTGCGTCGCGCGCATCAGCGTCAGGCGGAAGTCGCGATCCTCCTGCGCATTCTTCTCCGCTTGCGCTGTTATCGACGGGATGCGGCCATTGGGCGGATCGACGATCAGTGACGTGCGTGCCCCGGTGCGCTTCAGACCTCCCCACACCGCGTTGTAGGCGCCCTGGACGTCGAGCTCGCTGCCGCGTCCGCCACGGCCGTCGCGGCCCGGCCGTTGTACGCGCAAGCGATCGAATTCCGCGCGCTGCTCCTCGGTGAAGAATTCCTGGTTTGCGAATCGAGGCGAGCGCTGGAACGGCGTGTCATTCTCGTCGGTCCAGATGCCTTGCAGATCGGGCTCGCCCCACGGGGTTTTCAGTGCCGGGTCCGACGGTGCGGGCGTTTGCCCTGACGCCCCGATGACCGACATTGAAAACGCAACGCTGAGCGCCGCCGCCGTGACGCCGATCATGAGTGTCGAGTGAGCGAACCGATCGCGCATGAAGCCTCCTCCACCTGCAGTGTTGTTTTCGGACCGAGTTATCGATCCCGAGGTTTTGCCGGCAAGGTAGCGCGTTTCGCGCGTCGCGGGTAGTCCCGGTTCGCCGGGCGTTCGCGCATCGGTCGATCGTGGGAAGGAGTTTCGAAGCAGGTGGATTTTCACCCCTTTTGTTGCGCCTTGATCTCATTGAACTTGGACAGTGCGCGCTCGAATTTTTCGTTGAAGAGCCACATCGCATCGAGAACTTCGCGGAAAGTCGCAACTTTCTTGGCCCTGTCAGCCTGGCCGAAAACGAAAACGCTGTTGTTGCGCAGATATCTCATGATCGTCGGGTCGGAGATCTTATGGCCGGCAAGGTTATCGGAATTGAGCGCTGCTTTGGTCGGACCGGGAATGATCTGGATCAGTTCGAAAAACTTCATTTGGTCGATCGGGTCCGGCAGGACCTGCATGATCGCGGGGATTTGCACGAACAGGTCCGCGTGCGCGTTCATGAGGCCGTCTCTCACCGCGGTCCAGTGATTGAACCGATGGTCGGAGCCGCCGACGTGCGCTTCTTCGCGGTCATCCCGCGCATTCAATGCCGGATCGAACATCGCAAGCAGCGGCTTGATGGCCGCCCACTTCCGTCGCCCCTTCTGGTCTTCGGATTCTCCCGTCTGGAAGCTTCCCTTGTACGTATTCGACCGCGCATTCCCCATGTTTTGGTTGCCGTTCGTCTCGGCGAAGAAGATGCCCAGGCTGATGCGGCCTGCCGCGTCGGCGGAGTCCGCATCGAGGCCTTTGGCGCGCGCGATGGCAATTCCCAAATCAACCACGTCTTTGAATGGCGTATCGGATTTCTGGGCCTTCGCAGGGGGCGCCTGCATGACGGCGAAGAGCGCGAGATATTCGTCGAGCAGCCGCTCGTTGTCGGCGTCGAAATAAGCCGGAGGAATGCCGTACTTATTGGGTCTGCCGATTTTGGCGGGAACTACGTCCATCAGATCCTTGTACGCGCTCATCATGCTATTGCGCGCGAGATAGACCGCCTGCCCCGGCAAGTTCGGCAGCTGCTTCGATTTGATCTGCTCGCGCCGCTCGCTCAGGATCGATTCGAACGCATCCAAAGCGTCATTATATTTATCCTGCGCGTCTTTGATGACGTTCGCCTGCGATTTCTTCGGCGCAGCCGGCTGAGCCATGGCATGAATAATAAAACCGAGATTGCCGATGCTGGCGGCGGCAAGCAACGCGACTGTGATTGCGACGGCCGCCACAGCCGTCACCAGCCGGGCTCGAGGTGAGATGCGGTTCGCGCGAGCCATGAGATTCCGTCGTTGCGTCATTTGCCCAGCGAGAAGGCGAGCACGATATTTTCGGGTGCCTGCTTGAATTCTTTTGCCACGGTCGACCGCACCTCGGCGGCGAGTTCGGTCAATGATTTGCCGTCATAGACGCGCGGAAACGTGACGTTGACCGAGGTCAGCCGGCCATTGTTCCAGTTGAATCCGACGTTCGGCTTCATCCCCGTAAATTGCTCCAGATCCGTTTCAACGGCCTTCGCCTCCTTGAAGCCCTCCGTCAGCGTGCTGATCGGACCGCAGGCGGCAAGACCTATTGCAAGCACTACAAGTACGAGGGCTCTTTGCATTGAAAGTGCTCCGCGTCGAATCGCGTCGACCTCGATATGTTGATCGAGATTACGGCTTTCACTTGCCGCTTCGATAGCCCTGGTGCTTTGTCATGCTAAGTCATTCACGAATAAGTCGTTTCCACGGTTCCCGGGTCGCTGGCTTGGTCGGCAAAGGCGTGATCCTCAAAGCCGGTCGAACCGCGGGAAATTTTGGCATATGCTGGTTTCCGTGGGTGGGCGCTGAAACGGGAGAGCACGTCATGCCCTTCTCTATCCCACTCGCCTTGCTAGGCTCCCAGCTAGTCCTGGTTGCCTCGGTTGACCGTATCCCACACCTGAACTATGCCCCCACCTGCCGCAACCAAACCGACCCTTCGGCAGAAAACATCAAGCAGTGCATGGTCAACGAAACAGTTGCCCGGGATATGATGACGCAGGACTGGTCACAATTCACGCATCGGGACAAGGCAAACTGTGCCTGGGAAACAAGTTTGGACAAAAGCCCGAGTTATATCAATCTGTATACCTGCCTGGAAATGGAGGCGCGGAACCGAAAGGCGCCGAGATCGAAAATAAAAGATGATTTTTAGTCAGACCCCGATCCGACGGTGCAGGCATGACGATTTTTATTTCGCTGAATTATCCGCCTTCGCGTGGAATCGACGACCAACGCCCCGTTAAGCGAAAATTAGCGGCCCAGCGTTTGATTGGCTGTCCACTGGTCGTCGCTCTGTCATTTTTTTGGATTTCGTTGCCCTCTTGTATCGCGCAAACCTCAACGAGCCTTATCAGGACCGATCCAAGAGGCCAGTATCAGGCTGTAAAAACGGCGATGCAAGCACTATACGATCGATATGAGAAAAATACCAGATTTATGAACTCGATCTGCAATGATATAGGAGATCACCTAGGGCATCCGGAAGAGTTTTGGGCTAAAAATGACGGGCGTTTGGTCGCTATAGCAGACCTTGCGTATCGTGTTGTTTATTTGAGAAATGACTTGAGCCGCTTAGGCTATCCAGCAATCGTGTGGCGGGAGATACTCTCTCATTATGAGAACGATGTGCTGAACCAGCTTGACCATTCCATTTCCGATAAAAAACTATTGGAGTTAAAGACGCTTTTCTTTCACCAACTAAGCGACGCTTTAGCGAATTACCGGGACAGCCACCCGGACATAGGAAAAGAGGACTTAGGCGGCGAATGCGGGGATGGCGACATTGAGGCGAAGATTGTTACACAACCGCGCGCCTCGCAAGTGTTGTTCACTCCGAGCTTTTACTATGAGCTTTGCAAAGCGCAGAACATCGATCCGGAAAATACCGCCCGTTGCAACCGCTGGCGAGAAGCCATTGACGGTAAAGTCGAATACGTAGCCGGTGATTATCATTATATCGCAAAGTGGTCTGACGGAACAACTCGAAGGGGCACGTTCAGATTTGGTGTAAATGATGATGGTAAGGTTATAACCCTACATAAGCCCTGATCTCGACGAATTCAGCGGCGCGAAGTGAGAATTCGAAGCATGCGTCTCTTCAAATTGACGATCTTCACGGCGCTCACGATGTCGCCACTTCCCTTTGGGACGTCTGCGGCGATAGCTCAGACGTCTACCGACCTCTTTAAAACGAATCCGGAGTATGAGTATCAGGCAGCAAAGCGGGTTATGGAGCAGTTCTATTATCGATACCAAAAGGATCGCATCCCGTTTTCGGCTACTACTTGTACCGAGGCAAATATGCTTCTTGGAAAAGAGGATTTTTGGTATAAAAACAACGATATAATGATTGCGGTAGCCGATCTAGCCTACAGGGTAGTGTATTTGAGCAACGATCTGCAACGCCTTGGATATCCGCCAGCGATCTGGAAAAACATCATTTTGGAGTATGAGCGAGACGTTCTGCAACATTTGTCGCCAGCACCGAGCGAGGACGAGAGGCAAGGCCGCCTGTCGGAGTTTACCCAAGAGTTGCGTAGGAGCTTAGACGCTTATCGCTCAAGTCACCCGACCATAAAAGAAGAATACATGAGTTGCGGACCGGGCGATGCTGAGATACAGGCGAGGATAGTTACTCAGCCTCGCGCCTCTCAAGTGCTGTTCACACCGAGCTTTTATTATGACCTCTGTATCGCTCAGAAAATTGATCCTGAAGACACGAAGCGCTGCAATCGTTGGCGTGAAGCAGTTGATGGAAAGGTAGAATGGGTGTCTGGCGAGTATTATTACATTGCTCGGTGGCCCGATGGCACGACACGCAGAGGGAAGTTCCGGTTTGCGGCAGACGATAGCCATGTTACGACCATCACTCTGCGGAAACCGTGATCTCAGTCACGGACGTTGATGCCTTTGCCCGTGGATCAACGCCATCGCCGCATTCCAAGAATCTTTATTTCGTATAGACGGGACGACTCAGCCGCGGTCGTTTATCACATTTATGAAATCTTGACCGATCGGTACGGTTCGGGCTCGGTATTTGTTGATATCGACGACGTGCCAAACGGCGTTGACTTCCGCGAACATCTGAAGGCTGAGTTGGACCAAACGGATTTGGTATTAGCGGTCGTTGGCCCCGCATGGTGCGGCGAACGTGAGTCGGGTGCTTCGAGGATCAATGACGATAACGATTTCGTCCGTGCAGAGATTGAATCCGCTTTTTCCCAGAAAATCACGACGATTCCGATCCTCGTCCTAGGCGCCAATATGCCGAAGCCGGAAGAACTTCCAGCAAGCCTGCAAGAATTTGTCTTCCTGAATGCGACGCGAGTCGACACCGGCATCGATTTTCATCACCACGTCGATCGCCTGATCCGCTCGATGGATGAGCTTCTCAAGAGCCGTTATCACCTGTCGTCCTGGCCGCGAAGAGGCGTGTTTAAATCGCTCCAACAACCTTCACCATGGGTGATTTTCGGAACGTGGCTACTGTCGGCGGTTCTAGCCCTCGAGCTCGCTCCTCCGTGGCCTAGCCACTCGGGCGTAGTCACGGCAATTGCAGTGTTGGCACTTTCGATTGCGGCCTACTATCTGCTGCGAGGTTCCAAGCTGAAAACGATCAACAAGGCGGTGCTGCATGGCGCCGTGATCGTGGTGCTTGCGACATGCCTCTACCTCCCGCTTTTTTCTCAATTTACCTACGTGGCGCCGACGACCGGCGAACGTTTTGCAAAGGGATTTGTGTGTACAGCCGATGCGACACTTCTTTATGCGGACAAATGTCCCTATTTGGGGCTTGATGAGTTGGGAGGCGCTGAGTACTCCGCTGAACGTCTTTGGACGAGCCAATCCGTCACAGAAATCAAAGTTGGTCTATTCGGTCTTTGGATGATCGGATCGATTGGCCTCGCCGTTGGGGCGGCGGCTTTGGCAAGTTCACTTAATCGAGCTCCATAGAGCACGTATTCTTCGAGCCACTGCTCGGTTCTCGCGTGGCCGGCGTTTTCTCAGTTGCTATGCCAGGCCTGACTTCGGGAGTCCGGCGGGAACCGTCCGCAAGTGCGGCGGTCAATTCACCGCGCGCGGATCACGAAAATCCGATCCAGCGTCCGCCCCAGGCCACGCCGAACCACAGGACCAGCGACACCGTTGCGATCGCCCGGCCGAGCGGCACCTGATCGGCGGAGAGGCTCGTCTGGGTCACGCGGCGCTGAACGGTGAAGGTGAAAATCAGCACCAGCAACAGCGAGGTCATCTTCACCCAGAACGGAAAGCTGTAATAGCACTTGATCGATTCGGAGAGAAACAACGGGATACCCGACAAGAACATCACGATCACGCCGCCAATCAACCACGGCCGCGTCGACGCCCACAGCTGTGCGGCCGGCTGCTTGCGCAGCCCGACGCCGAACAGGCGCAAATCCACAATCAAAATTGCTCCCGCCGTAAATCCGAGACCCAGGAGGTGGAAAGCCTCGATCACGGGAAACAGCCAGGTCGAATTGCGAATCCCTTCGCCGATCCCGGTCTGGTAGCACCACTGGAAGAATGGCAGCAGCGACATCAGTTCCCCGCCTCTTCGCTCGGGACGCAACTCGTCAGGAAATTGATCAGCGCGGTTTGCGGCTGCCGATCGCAATCGAACCAGTTATAGGCAATCATCCGGCCCGAGACGACGACGCCGATCCACAAAACCAGCGACACGGCGCCGGCAATCCTCGCCGCCTTGGGCGGTATTGGATCGAGATCCCACTTGATGACGCCCGGATAGACCCGCGAGTGAAAGAGCCACACGTTCAATCCCGCGAGCAGCATCATGATCACTTTGCCGCGGAAAAAGAGGTTCTGATACGAGCGCAACGGGATGGCATAGAACAACAGCGTGCCGCTGATGACCATCACGACGAAGCCCGCAATGGTCCACGGCAGCACGCGGTTGGCAAACTCCGAGACCGGAACCTTGCGCATGGTCCAGCCAAGGAGGCGCAGGTCGAACATCACGGTCAAGCCGAAGAACAGGCACAACGACCACACGTGGCTTGATTCGATGATGGAGTAAGCGATCTCCGACTCGTGGAGCGCGACGCTCCACGAGGATTCCGACAGGCGCTCGAAGAAATTCAGGAAATACATTCCAACCCCGTCGAAGACGATCGCGGGCCCAGGCGCGTCAGACGAGACGCAGGCTCAGTTGATTTGCTTACTGCGTCCCCGGCTGGGCCGCCGGCGTCAGCTCGTACGGCGCACCGGTGCCGGACGAGCCGAGGAACAGCTTGCGGCCGTCAGGCAAGGTCAGGTCGCGGCCGTTGGCGCGATGACTCCCGTCTTTCGACTGATAGCCGTCAACCATGATCTCGGTGCCGGGCACAAGCGAGTCCTTGGTAAAGCCGCGGCGGAACAGAACGTTCGGCGTGCCCGCTTCGATCGCCCAGTTTTCCATGGTGCCGTCCTGTTGCTTTACCTGGATGTGCAGCCAGGTGTGGGGGTTCACCCACTCCATCTTTGTGACCGTTCCCTTGAAACTCACCGGCTTGTTCGCATCGAACTCGGCGGCAAATGCGTGGTGTGCCGACGCCGACGACGACCATCCGGCCGTCGCAAGACCGGCAATACAGACTGCTATCGCGAGATTCGTTTTCATGATTCTCTCCATGCCGCGCATTGAAATCAGGATGGCGCCCGTGCCCGCGGCGGCTCAACGATCCTGAGTTACCTCAGGCGCCCTTACCTACCGTACCACTGATAAAACGCGTCGCCGGGCGGCACCTTTCGGGTGATGTCGACGCTCATCGTCTCACCTTCCCAGTGCTTGACCAGCGGTTGCTTGCGCAGATTGCCGTACATGAACTCCTCGACGAACTCGTTGCAGCGGAACTCGAGGAGCTGAATGTTCGGCTCGACACGACGATAAAGCGGCATTGCGATCCGCCACGGCTGCGTGAAGATCTTGGGATCTTCGATCGTCACTTCGTACCAGATGATGTCCGGGGACTTCAATGTGAAGCGCTCGACGAGGTGCAGCGCATCGCTGTGGAAATTGCCGGCACGATCGAACCAGCTGCGATCGTTGAAGTTGCCGACGTCGACGACGAGGGTGTCGCCGTCCCAGCGCCCGACCGAGTGGCCCATCCAGGTGTCGTCTGGCGGGCCTTCGACCTTGTCCATGTGGATCGTGCGCGCCGTATTGGAAAATTCGAAGGCGATGTGAATCTTGTTGGTGCTTTGCGTGATCTGGAATGGATAAGGCAGGTACATCGCCCGCGGGATGCCCGGCAGGTAGCACTTGAGTTCCGGGTCGCGGTCGATCCAGTTCTCGGCGTTCTCTTTCTTGGTCTGTAGCGCCTCGGGCTTGTACGGAATCTGTCCGTCGCCCTGGACGACGCCGAGCGAGCCCGGCACCGCGCCCGCAGCGCCGAGCGCAAGAACCGGCGCCGCCGGCACCCGCGCGTAGTCATACGGATAGACGCCCTGCTGGGTGACCGCGCCGGGCCGCGCCGCGTGCGCCTGCAAGTCCCAGTTGGCTTCGTTGTTGGCTTGCCAGATGCCGCTGAAATTGGGCTTGCCCTCGACGCGAGCGGGCGGCCGCTGCTCCTGGGCTTGCGCCGGGATTGGTGCGATTGCCGCTGCAACAACCGCGCTCACCGCGGCCGCGGCAATGGCGACTGACATCATTGAGCCTGCGTAGCGGTCGCGCATGATACCTCCCAACTTTGTTATCTCACTGCGTTATCTTACTGCAACGGATCATCTTCGACGCCGACAAAATCGGTGGCCCCATCTTTGGTTGCAGGATCGGGACCGCGTCCCTCGGCGAACGCCAGCTCTTCGAGACGCGCGCCACGCAACAGTCCGGGCAGACCGAAGTTGCCCTCGACGCAGCGCGGCTCGTAGTAAAGCCGGTTTTCCTCGTCGCTCTGCCGGGTGAACTCCTGCTTGGCCGTCCACGGCCGCGTCCACACCGTGGGATCTTCGATGGTGACGACATATTCGAGCGTTTTCGGCCCAGTCCGCCGCCAGCGCTCGACGAGATGCAGATTCTCGCGCGCACCCATATAGTCGGACTTCGCGCTGAAGTTCGTCACGTCGATAACGAGGGTATCGCCTTCCCAGTGGCCGCGCGAATCGCCATACCACTGGCGAATGGCGGCCGGGATATGGGGGCTGCCATTCATGACGATGTTGCGCTGCCAGCTTTGGCCTTGGCCCACATCGTAGAAGATCGAGATGCCGCCCGGCGTCTGCACGATCCGCCGGAAGCTTCCCGTGGCGGCGCCAAACTCGGGCAGCCCGATGGTCAGGCAACGGTCCGGCAACGAGTGGTCTTCAGGACCATCGTGGCGATTCATGCGCTGGGTGTTGTAGCGCGGCGGAAGTTCGCCGCGTCGCGGCGACGGCGTCGGATCGTATCGGCCGCCGGCGCAGGCCACGGACTTGTTCTTGCAGGTCTCGGTCGATTGCAGCAGGGCGAGGCGAAGCGACCGCTCGGCAGCTGCCATCTTGGCGGCTTCCGGTGTCATCTGCGGAAGTCGGCCATTGGGCGGATCGACGATCAACGACGTCCGCAAGCCGGTGCGCTTCTGAGAGGTGAACAGCGCGTTGTAGGCACCGGCGACGTCAAGCTCGGTCCCGCGCTCCACCCGTTTGTCGCGCCGCATCAACGCCGATCGCTCCTTGTCCAATTCGGCGCGCTGCGCTTCGGTGAACACTTCCTGGCTTGCGAATTTCGGCGACCGCTGCAGCGGCGTGTCGGACTCGTCGGTCCAGATGCCTTGCAGATCGGGCTCGCCCCACGGCGTCTTCAACGCGGGCGCCGCCTGTGTCGCGGACGGGGTTGGGTTCTGCGCCATTACCGGCGCAAGAGACACCGAAATGACGACACCGACGGTTGCCGCGACGGCGGCAACCAGTATCGCGCTCGACGAGCGCTCCCGCATTCAAGCCTCCTTGTTCCGTGCAGATGTTACTGCAGCGGATCTTCTTCTACGCCGACGAAGTCCGTGGCGTTGTCTTTTGTTGCCGGATTTGGCCCTCGTCCTTCGGCAAAAGCAAGGTCTTCGACGCGCGCCGCACGCATGAGCCCCGGAAGGCCGTAGTTCCCTTCGACGCAGCGCGGCTCGTAGTAAAGCCGATTCTGCCCATCGCTCTGCCGGGCGAATTCCTGCTTCACGGTCCACGACCGCGTCCACACCGTCGGATCTTCGATGGTGACAACATACTCAAGCGACGCCGGCCCGGTACGCTTCCACCGCTCGACGAGATGCAGGTTCTCGCGCGAGCCGCGATAATCGGTCTTCGGGCTGAAGTTCGTCACGTCGATCACGAGCGTGTCGCCCTCCCAATGGCCGCGCGAGTCGCCGAACCACTGGCGGATGCTCGCCGGGATATGGGGACTGCCGTTCATGACGATGTTGCGCTGCCAAACCTGCCCCTGGCCGACGTCATAGAAAATCGAGATGCCGCCCGGGGTCTGCACGATCCGACGGAAGCTTCCGCCATAGGCGGTGCCAAACTCGGGCAGTCCGCCGGTCATACAGCGGTCCGCGAGCGAACTGTCCTCCGGATCATCGTGGCGGTTCATGCGACCGGTGTTGTAGCGCGAAACGCGCTCTGCCCGGCGCGGCGAGGGTGTCGGATCGTATTTGCCGCCGCTGCATGCCACTGAATTATTGGTTCTGCACGTCTCGGTCGCCTGCAGCAGCGCCAGACGGAATTCCTGGTCGGCCGCCGCAATCTTCTGGGCCGCCGGCGTCACCGCCGGAATCCGGCCGTTGGGCGGATCGACGACGAGCGACGTCCGCACGCCGGTGCGCTTGATCGACATGAACACGGCGCTGTAGGCGCCGGCCACGTCGAGTTCGGTGCCGCGCTCCACGCGCTTGTTGCGGCCGAGCAGTGAAGATCGTTCCTTGTCCAGTTCCGCCCGCTGCGCCTCGGTGAAAAACTCCTGATTCGCAAATCTGGGCGAGCGCTGAAGCGGCGTGTCCGTTTCGTCAGTCCAAATGCCTTGCAAATCAGGTTCGCCCCATGGCGTCCGCAATGCCGTGGCCGCGCCCGGAGACTTCATGGATGCATCGGTCGTTTGCGCAACACTCGCCGCCGGCTTCAAAAAACCAAGCGCGGCGATGAGCGCAAATGATGCCCCGATCGACTTTAGAAGCCGAGTCCGCATCTCTTCCCTCCCTGCTGCCCGCCGCCAGACAGAAGACCCTGACAACCGGCGAGGACCACGACGCCAACTGAATTTTTTTATGCGCGCATTATTCATCAACGACGCAGGCGCTGTCCAGCAGATTGGAGTGGCCGAGAGGTTCGCCCGAAGACGGGGAGTTATGCTTGTTCGCTGGCACCCGGCTGAGGTACCGCTGTCGATTTCCTCATGAGCGAGAAGACGACCGGCGTCGCGATGAGCGACAGCAGCACCGAGAAACACAACGCGCCAATCACCGCGAGCGCGAGCGGTTTGAGCATATCGGCGCCGGTGCCGATGCCGTAGGCAAGCGGCAACATTCCAAGCGCTGCGGCGAGCGACGTCATCAATACGGGGCGCAGGCGACGCCGGCCGGACCGCACCAGTGATTCTTCGACGCTCAAGCCCTCCGCGCGATGCTGTCCGACGAGATCAAGCATGAGAATGCCGTTCTTGGCGACGATGCCGACGCCGATGATGGCGCCGAGGAAAGAAACGACGTTCAGCGTCGTGTCGGTGAGCCACAAGGCGGCGATCGTGCCAAACAGCGCGAGCAGAGCGCCAAAAACGATCGCGACCGGTTCGTGGAAGGAGCCGAACTCGATCAGCAGCACGATGAAGACGAGGAGCACCGCCATAGCGAGGACCAGCAGCAGATTGCGAAATGACTCCTGCTGCTGTTGATAGAGACCGCCGAATTCGATCATCCCCTGCGTCGACGGACTATCTGCCGCTAGTTTGTTGCGAATCTCCGTCATGGCACTGCCGAGGTCGCGGCCTTCGAGCCGTGCCGTCACGGCGATATTCTGACGCAGATCCTCGCGCCGCAGTTCGAGTTGCCCCGGGATCTCGATGACGTCGGCGACTTGCGAAAGCTTCACGAGGCTGCCGTCGGAGGTGCGCAGCGGCAATTCGCGCAGGGTCGCCACTTCTTCGATGCTCGCGCGATCGACGCGCACGCGGATATTCACGACGCGATCGCCTTCGAGCACGCTTGATGCGATCTGGCCAAGCATGGCCGTGCTCACCGCGGCCGCGACATCGCCGGTCGTCAGACCAAAACGCTGCGAGCCGAGCGAACGCACGCGCAGGCTCAGCGTCGGCCCGGTGAACACGCGGCCGTCGAAGACGTCGACCACGCCCCTGACTTGACCCAGTTGCCTGGCGATGTCCGGACCGGTCTTTTTCAAAAGTTCGACGTCGGTCGAGAAGACCTTCACCTCGATCGGGCTCGGCGACCACGTAAGGTCGCCGATGAGGTCGCTGAGAATTCCAGGAAACTCCCACGCTGTCCCAGGGATCGCGACGCGGAACTTCGCGCGCAGTTCGGAGATCACGTCCTGCGTATGCCGTCGCCGGTCGGGCTTGAGCTTGACCAGAAAATCACCGGTGTTTGGTTCGGCAATCGCGAGCGCCAGCCGCGCCCCGGTGCGCCGCGAATAGCTTTCCACTTCAGGCGTCGCGCGCAGAATCTCTTCGGCCTGCAAGAGTTGGCGGTTGGTCTCCGCGAGGCTCGTTCCATATGGCGTGTGGTAATCGATGACAAAGCCGCCTTCGTCCATCTCGGGCAGAAATTCGCTCGCGAGCCGTCCATAAAGAACGATGCCCGCAGCCACCACGAGACCGCAACCAGCCAACGTCAGCCACCGATGTCGCAGCGCCGAACGCATGGCGATCTCGTAGAGGCGCACGATGCGGCGGAAGAGGAACCCGCCTTCGTCCACGTCGCGCGCGGCGGCGCTTTCGCGAGGGCGACGCTCGCGAATGAACCATGCCGCCAACGATGGCGTGAGCGTGATCGCCAACACGAGCGAGGTGATGAGGGACACGACCATCGTCAGCGCGAGGGCGCGGAAAAACACGCCCGTGACCCCATCGAGGAACGCCAGCGGAATGAATACGACCACCGGCGTCAGCGTGGACCCGACGAGCGGGCGGAAGATTTCGGCGATTGCTGAATGGACTGCCTCGACGCGGGGCAGCCCGGCCGCGATCTTAGCGCTGATGGCTTCCACCACCACGATGGCGTCGTCGATGACCAGCCCAATCGCCGCCGCGATGCCTCCGAGCGTCATCAAATTGAAACTCAATCCGGCGAGCCGCATCGCGGCCACCGTTATCAGCACCGTGACCGGAATCACGACGATCGCGGTCAGCGTCGCGCCCCAATTCTTGAGAAACAAAAAGATAATGGCGACCGACAGAATGAGGCCGAAGAGAATCGCTTCCCAGACGCTTTGCACCGAGGCGCGGACCAGCAACGATTGATCGTAGAAAAATGCCAATTTCGTATCAGGCGGCAGCTCCCTTTGCAGGGAGCGGACGACGCTCTTTACGCCGTCGGCGATGTCGACCGTGCTGCCGTCCGGTTGGCTGCGGACGTTGAGCAGGACGGCATCGACCCCGTCCGCGGTGACGATGTTGAAGACGGGCTCCGGCGCACGCTCCACGCGCGCAAAATCCTTCAGACGTAAAGCGCGGCCGTCCACCACCGCAATCGTCATGTTCTCGATCTCGTCGATGTCGTGCACCCGGCCATCGACGACCGTGAGATAGAGCGTGTAATCCTCCTCGTGCATCCCGCTGGACGCCACCAGATTGGTCTTGACCAAAGTGTCGGTGATCTGCGCGAGGCTCAGTCGCGCGGCGTTCAATCGCATCGGGTCGACGATGACGTGGTACTCGGGCGTCCGGCCGCCGACGAGGTCGACCCGCGCCACGCCGGGGACGCGCAGGAATCGCGGCTTGATGTCGTAGCGCGCCATTTCCCACAGACTGGTGATGTCGCGCGTCGAGCTGGTAAGGCTCACGCCGAGGATGGGAAAGGCCGAGAACGTCAAGCGCCACACCACCGCGGTGGCGGTCGCCGGAAGGGTGCTTCGGATTTGCGCGAGGCGGCCGTTGACGTAAAGCTCGGACTGAATCATGTCCACTTGCCAGTTGAAGAAGACGTTGACTTCCGCCGAGCCGCGTCCGGTGGCCGAGCGCACCGATACCGCACCCGGAAGGTCCTTCATCGCCTCTTCGATCGGCCGCGTGATGGTGGCCATCATTTCGTCGGCCGGCATGACGCCGTTATCGACGAGAATGACGCAGCGTGGGAAGTTCGTTTGCGGAAATACGGATGACGGCATCCGCAGCGCCGCGTAACCGCCCGCAAGGCACAACACGACCGTTATGAACGCGATGGCGATTGCATTGCGCGTGGCGAACTGTCCGAGATTGAAGCTCATGAGCGGCCAGGATTGCTTTGGTTTTGCACTAAGGCTTCGTGATCTTCACTTTCGTTTCCTTTGGCAGGCCATAGGCGCCAACGGTCACGATCGTGTCGCCTTCCTTTAGACGTTCGGCCTCGATTTCGATGAGATTGCCATCGCGCAGGCCGGTCTTCACCGGCACTTGGACCGCCTTGTCGCCTTCGACCACGTAGACGACGGCTTTGTCGTCCGCCTTCACCACGCTCTCGCGCGGCACCGCAAGTCGGCCGTTCAATTCCGCGGTGGTGATGCGGGCCCGCACGAACTGACCTGGCCGCAATCCTGAATCGTCTGGCAGCACGAGCCGAACCGGGGCGGCGGCGGTCTTTAGGTCGACTGACGGACTTACAAACAGCACGCTGCCCGTCGTGGCGGCCTTGGCATTGCCGGTAATGAAAATCTCCGCGGTCTGGCCGACCTTCAACGGCACGGCCTCCTCGGCCGGAACATGGACCGTTGCGACGAGACGCTTGAGGTCGACGATCTCCGCCACCACGGTGTTGAGGTCGACCGACTGGCCCGGCTGGACGTTGATGCGCGCCACAATGCCATCGAGCGGCGAGGCGAGTTGCACCTGGGCAATCGCGGCTTGTGCCGAGGCCAGTTCCGCGCGAGCGGCGGCAAGACGCTGATCCGCCTCTTGCTTCGCTTGCATCGATACCGCGTTGGAAGCGACGAGGCTGTTGTGGCGATCCGCGACCTGCTGGGCGAACACCAATGCATGCCGCGCCTTGTCGACCGCCGCCTGAGCGATCCGGTCATCGAGAACGACCACGACATCGCCTGCAGCGACGCGCTGACCTTCGCCGACGCGGATTGCGGCCACGATCCCCGCGATCGGCGCCGCAAGCTTGGCGCCGCCGCCCGGCTGCCCCGTTTTCGCCGGTTCAGGCTCGACGAGGCCGTAGGCTTCGACCCGCGCCCTCAAGTCGGTTCTGATGACCTTGCCGACCTGAACGGCGACTTCGGTCTCAACCTTTTCATCCTCCTCCTTGGGAATGGCCCCGCTGCAGCCGGCGAGCTCCAACACTGCCACGCCCACAAGCGCCGACAGCAAAGCCGGCATTATGCGTGTGCGGCAGCAACCCATGACCCAACTCAACCTCGCCTCAAGCATGCGCAACGGCAACATTGCGCGTGGCGCGTGGCTCGGCAAGCGCGCATTGCGAGCGCGACGAGAACGTTAACGAATGGAGCGCAGGGCTAGTCAATACGCGTCGCGCTGAGCGGCATCTCCGTGCGACGGCCTGTTGCGCCGCAATACTCCGTGATGAAGAGCGCGGTGACAGTGATCAGTTTCCCGATGACTCGATTCCGTCGTCGCCCGGCTTGCCCGGGCGATCCAGTAACCGCCGGAGCTCGGTTGTTGGCACAGCCAATCTTCTTTCCCTCGGCTGCGGATTAGTGGATGCGCCGCTTTCGCTTTCGCGGAGCATGACGCGTGAACTCTCGCAAATGCCAGAGGACGATATCTTTACCGTATTATCGACCGGCCACTTTCGAATGACCGAAGGGCTGGTGCGGTGCAACGCGCAATAATATTAATTTGAATCAGTCGGTTCCCTCAATTCCCGCAGCAGCTCCGGCCCAATCCACACCGTCGCGTGGAAGCCCCAATCCAAGCCCGACCGACTCACTTCGGACACAATCGCCCCGTCTGTAATTTGGGGGAAAACTTCTGGGTTTACGCGTGACCCGGCGCGTATCTCGACACGGGGATGTTTTATGAAGCCTCGGAAGTTCGTCGGCGGCCAACGCCCGGATCAGCTCCCTCGCGCAGAGGGTTATCTACGGCATTTGCGCCAGCATTCGCTGGTGTGGCTCGTCGCTTCCGCCGTCGCGGTACTCGGCACGGGCGAAGGCCTGGCCAAGCACAAATCAGCTTCGTCCGAGGACCACCACAAGTCGCACAAGAAGGGTGACAAGGGCGACAAAGCCGATAAGGAAGACAAAGAAGCGGAGCATCACAAGGGCCGCAAGGACCACAAAAAGGAAGCCGATAAGAACAGCGATAAGGTCAAGGGTTCGGAGCACCACAAGCACGTCGTCGAGCAGCCTGCCACCGACGATGGCGCGCCGGCCGCACTGTCCCCCGATCTTGTCATCACCAAGCAAGCCCTGGATTTAGGCCGCCACGGCAAGGGCAAAGACGCAACCGCGCTCGCCGCATCGATCAGCGATCCGGTCGCGGTGAAGCTCGTCGAGTGGGCGCAGTTGCGCCGTTCCGACAGCGACGCGGGCTTGAGCCGCTACCTCGGATTCATCGCCGCCAATCCCGAATGGCCCAGCATACCGATGATGCGTCGGCGCGCCGAGGCGCGGCTGTGGCAGGAGCGGCGCGATGCCGCCACGGTACGCCAGTTGATCGGCAACGAGCCGACCAGCGCCATCGGTCGGCTGGTGCTCGCCCGCATCGAGATGGGCGAGGGCAACCGTGCCCATGCCGAGAGCGAGGTTCGTGCGGTGTGGCAGTCGGAGCCGCTTTCGGCCGAACTCGAAACCGCAGTGCTCGCCGCATTCCCCGACGTGCTGACCCGCGACAACCATGTGGCGCGGATGGACCGGCGCATCGGCGCCAAGGATTTTGCCGCGGCGACCCGCGCCGCGAAACACGCCGGGGACGATCACGTCGCGATTGTGAAGGCGTGCACCGCCGCCGAGGCCAAGGCCGGCAAAGGCGGGTCGCTGCTCGATGGCGTTCGCGCCGATGCCCGCGGCGATCTGGGCTATGCGCTGTGCCGGGTGCATTGGCTGCTGCGCAACGATTCCCCCGGCTCCAATGTCAAAGGGCGTATCGTGACGCCGAAGGGCGACGTTGCGGGTGCGGCCAAGCTGGTGCTCGCGGCATCGCAAGAGGACCTCTTGCGCCAGGACACCGACGAATGGTGGCGCGAGCGGCGCGCGCTCGCGCGCAAGCTCCTCGACATCGGCGATGCGATGACGGCCTATCAAGTGGCGCGCGACGCCGCGCCGCCGGCCAATCCCTATTATCGTGCCGACACGCACTTCATGGCCGGCTGGATTGCGCTGCGCTTCCTCGGCGATCCGGCTACCGCGCTCACGCATTTTGCCCATGTCGATGACGGCCAGACCGATCCGCTGGTCCTCGCGCGTGCCGCCTACTGGCGCGGCCGTGCGGCCGAGGCGCTGGGTCAAACGGACGAGATGCGCGCGCAGTACGAGGCCGCCGCCCGCTATCCGACCGCCTATTACGGCCAGCTCGCCCGCGCCCGGCTTGGCATTGATGAACTCGTGGAGCTGCGCTCGCCGCCTGAGCCGGCCACCAGCGAGATGAACGAAGTTCTGCGCGCCGCGGAGATGCTCTACAAAATGGGCGAGGGCGACCTCGCCATGTCGTTCGTCTCCGATCTCGCCAAAGAGAGCAACGACGGCGCCGTGATTGCGGGCATCGGCAAGCTTACGGCCCGTTACAACGATGCCCAGGCGATGCTGCTCGTCGGCAAGGCGGCGTTGGCGCGCGGCTTGCCGATGGAAGAATTTGCGTTCCCTGACATCGGCGTGCCTGACTACAAGCCGGTCGGCGCGAAACTCGATCGCTGCATCGTCTACTCGATCGTGCGCACCGAAAGCGGCTTCGACCAGGCCGACATGTCGGCCGCCAAGGCGGCCGGGCTGATGCAGGTGACGCCAGGTGCCGGCCGCGACACGGCGAAACGCTTCGGCGTTTCCTACGACTGGAAGCGCCTCGTGTCCGACAAGGCCTACAACACCCAGCTTGGCGCCGGCGAAATCTCCGGCCTCCTGCAGGATTACCGCGGCTCGTTCATCCTGACGTTCGCCGGCTACAACGCCGGCCGCGGCCGGGTCGAGCAGTGGATTGCCGCGCACGGCGATCCGCGCGATCCCAAGGTCGATGCAGTCGATTGGGTCGAGCGCATTCCGTTCTCCGAGACCCGCAACTACGTCGAGCGCGTCATGGAAAACCTGCAGGTCTACCGCAAGCGCTTCGGCGACAGCGTCGCGACGATCGAACCCAACCTGCACCGCGCCGCAAATATCCAGCATTCGGCGCCGGCGGCGGTGGAAGTGGCCGCGCCGAACTGACCTGTAGCTTGCTCGCGGGTTGCGCTACAACGCGCCCTGGCGCGCGGCGCAGTAACGTTGTTTCTGTGCGAAAGCTTGAATTACCGCCGAGAGTTTTTGGCGGAGCGATCGTGATCGGAATGAGCCGAAACCGCTTGCGGGCTCGGTCGAGCGGTTGTTTGGCCGCGAGTTAGAACGCGACCCGCCATCCGCGGCATCGCCCTTGCCGGACGTGTTCGTCTGGCCGCTCGCTGCGCCTCTCAAAGGCGAGCCCTCGCCGGCTTGCCGGACGCGTGGTCAGCATCCGAGGCACAGGAAGAGGCTCGCAACGAGCAAAGAACTGCCAACAAGAAAGGATCTGACCGGCAGACGGAATTGTAGCGACCAACTGAAAATGCTGAACTCACCGCCGGGCTGGAAGGCGAAGACAATCGGGCGGGGTTGCCATGCCATGGCCAGCAAAAAGCTTGATCGAAGCGCGTCGCGAATTCGTAACGCTCGCGCTCATGCCGAACGCGAACATACGGGGACTTTGCCGGCGCTTTAACATTAGCCCGGGTATCGCATATCAGACCGTGAAGCGCTATCGTGAGGAGGGAGATGCCGGTCTGCGTGATCGTTCACGCAAGCCACATCACTTTCCGCTCCGTTGCCCCCAAGCGTTAGAAATGCAGATTCTCGCCGTGCGGGCCGAGCATCCTGCCTGGGGCGCGCGCAAGATAGCGGTGCATCTTCGATTGCTTGGTGCGCCTGCCGTTCCGGCACCGTCGACGATTACGGTTATTCTGGGTCGTTACGGCCAACTCGCGCGTACGCCCGCGCAATCCGGCCTGCTGTGGCTGTCCGACCGACTTTATGGCAAGACAAGTCTCGACGATTTGCCGCAGTCGATCGCGACGCATCCCGATCTATCTACATTGATGAAGCAGCTTGAGAGAGGACGTCCGCGCGACCGCAAGCGCTCGATCGCGATCTTGGCTAATCGGCGCGGCTTCCGTAGCAACTTGATCTGCCGCGTGCTCAACCTCAGCCACCAGAGCTACTGCCGATACGTGCGTCTGTTCGAAGAAGGTGGTGCGGCGGCGCTATTCACGCCGCGCGTCAATCCGCACCGCAAATACGACAACGAAAGAATAAAGAACTCACTATTCGGTATCTTGCATCGGCCGCCCAGCAATTTCGATATCAACCGCACGACATGGACGATGGCCGACCTTGCGCGTGTAATGACAGCCAATGGCGAGCCCGTTGGCGAGGACGTCATTCGGCAGATCGTCAAAGCGGCAGGCTACCGGTGGCGCAAAGCACGCGTCGTGTTAACCTCCAGCGATCCGGAATTCTCCGAGAAGGTCCGCCACATCCAATCCATTCTGTCCGGGCTGAAGGTCGACGAGGCGTTCTTCTCGATCGATGAATACGGCCCCTTCGCCGTGAAAGAGCAGCCCGGCCGCGCGTTGGTGGCGCCGAACGAAACACGATTCGTGCAACAGTGGCAGCAATCGAAGGGCTGCATCATCATCACCGCCGCGATCGAACTGTTGTCCAATCACATCACGCATTTCTATAGCGCCAAGAAGAACACCGACGAGATGATCCGGATGATGGACGCGCTGGTCGCGCAATATAGCGACCGTAAGAAGATCTACCTCTCGTGGGATGCGGCGTCGTGGCATATCTCCAAGAAGCTGTTCGAGCGCATCGACGCAAACAATGCCTCCATCGGCTTCATTGGGCCAATCGTTGAAACCGCGGTGCTTCCGGCGCGCGCGCAATTCCTCAACGTAATTGAGTCGATCTTTAGCGGCATGTCCCGCGCGATTATCCAGAACAGCAACTACAGTTCGGTGGATGAGGCCAAAGCTGCGATCGATCGGTATTTTCGCGAACGGAACGCGCATTTCAAAGCCAACCCACAGCGGGCGGGCCGCAAGATATGGGGTCAGGAGCGAGGCCCTGCGGAGTTTACGGCCTCCAACA
This sequence comes from uncultured Alphaproteobacteria bacterium, assembly GCA_963807015.1. Classification (GTDB taxonomy): domain Bacteria; phylum Pseudomonadota; class Alphaproteobacteria; order Rhizobiales; family Xanthobacteraceae; genus JAJPKK01. Next base: position 49,378 of record CAWEAS010000005.1, read on the forward strand.
ACTGCAAAGACCCTCGGTTTCGATAGGAGGACAGCTGGGCAGGCCCACGGAGATCGCCTCCGCCAGCCTTGCAGCCGTGGCGCGATCTCCATGATCCGTCACGCCCTCGTGGTGGATGAACGCTTCACGGCGCACTGAGGTGCGGCACATGGGGGTTGCCGTTGGCGCCGGCCCACGCCCCTTGACCTAGCTCTTATAAGCCCGACCTGCCAATGGGCGAGGACGCCCCGAGAGGTCATGTGCGTTTTTTGGTGGCTGTGATGCGAAAGGCAGCCGGCGCCGCCGCCGTGACAAATGCGCTTGTAAAATCTTTAGCTGGTCCGAGGAAAAATTCTCCACCCAGACTCTCGAAGCGCTTCGCGAAATACTCTTTCATGGTGTCTTCAGCACGCTTGGCTGCGAGCCCGCCTACGAACGCTTTCGACTTCAACGTGATTCGCCAGCGCAATTGACCAGCAGGTGGCAGTGCAGCATTGTGCTCCGTGACCCGTCGATCGGGGTCTCGGGAGAATCCCACTTTGACGATTACCTTGCCGTCGAGCGCCGACGCTCGGCGGCCCAGAATGCAGGTGATGTCGCCCTCCATCTGAAGCATGTACAGATAGTGATCGCCATCTTCGAACTCGCTTGTCCGTATCCCAAATTTCGGATTGATGCCGCGGGACGGATGAAAAGCCGACCGCAAATCGAATTCCGGTTCGGTTGAATCGATCGGCTCTTCACCAAATACGCTGACGGGACTCACTGGCAGCTTAAGAGCGTTCTCAATCTCCTCCGGCGCCATCAGTTCGCCGCGCGTCGCAATGACCCTCGCCCGTTCGGGCCGGTAGGTTGTTGGGGCTAAGTGCTTGACTTCAATCCGGCGATTTACGCGCCACGCGCGACGCACAGGTACTGCATACGTCCACCTATCTTTCCATCCGGAAGCTATTTTTCGCTGCAATCCTTCCAGTGAGGAGCGATCGATGTCGGCAATTGGCACCGGGTCAATTTCAAGAAAACCCAATGCTTGCCGCCGATCATTCATGTCCGTTTCGGGGGCATCAGCACCATAGATTAGAACAAGGTCTCGAGGCTGGGCGTTTGCGATAAAACGATCGCGATCTCCGGGACGCGTGAATCCAAGGTAACCTTCGCTTCCGGGGTCAAAGCCCCAGAATGCTTTCAGCCAAATTCTTGGCGGCTCGTAGTCCACCATCAACAAGAGCCTTCGTGGGTATGGCTGGCGCGTAAAGAGCCGGCGACCGAAGCGAAGGGCCGCAGCTTCGCGCGCCGATCTTCTGCCCAGACTCTCGATCGAAGTCTTTGGTCCATGACTCCTTTTGCGAAACGCCTGATTTGCACCATCAGCGAGCGGTAATCGTGCCCGCTTTGGCGTGCGGTGCGGTCTCGTTCAGCGCAACAGCGAGCTTATTTCGTCGCGAGCGCGTCCCGCTGCTTCATCAGGCGGTCAAGTTCTTCGTTTTGCCGCGCAATGCGATCGGCGTTGCGATCTTCATCTTCGGCCCCCGACTGCGCGGCGGCCTGTTCAATCAACTGCCGGATATTGTCGCGAACGATCGCAATGCGCTTGTCGAGTTCAGCAAGCGAAACTGTGCTGTTCATCGTGCTTCCCTTCCCGGCGGGCGTCGGTTTCTCGCCGCTGGCGAGAGCTGGCGCAAAGCTTATCCCCGATCGGGAAAGCCCGTCAAAGCATTGAAAGTCGCGCACTAACTTTCCTGGTAGGGTGCGAAAGGCGGCCGAGGCGATTGCGCAAAATCCGCTTTCCGTCATTCCGCCGTGCGCACCCTGGGCGCGGCAACGGTGCGCACGCGCGGACAAGTCCGCGCTTTGCACACCCCACGGACGCCTCGCCGTTTCGCACGAACGACGCTGGATCGCGGCGCGTCCTTGACATAAGCTCGATCCCACGCCTGAGGGCCAAGACATTCCAGCCGAGGAAGCGCCGTGAAATTCATCTGGCCATGGGAGGACAGGAATCGCCGGTTCTCTTGGCTCAAGGCGAGCGCGTTCGCGCTCATGCTGTTTCCGGCGATCCGCACCGCCTATCTCGTCGCCACCGGAGAGTACGGGACAGCTGCGCCGATCGTGCTCGGCGGCCTGACCTTCTGGTCGGGCGTGTGGGCAACCGTGATCCTGCTGATGGCCTTGGCGGTCACGCCGGCAATCGTGATCTTCCGCTGGCCGGCGCTCGTCGATGTGCGGCGAATGGTTGGCGTCACCGCCCTCGTCTATACGATCGCCCACATCATCATCTACTTCGCCTTCCGGCATTGGGACTTCGCGTTCATCGTCAACGACGTCACGACGCGGCTGACGCTGATTCTGGCGACGATCTCCACCATCGGCCTCATCGTTCTCGGCGCGACGTCCGTCGATGCGGCGATCGCCTACATGGGCGCGAAGAACTGGCAGCGGCTGCACACCACCACCTACGTCATCAGCGCCCTCGCCATCCTCCATGTCGTGCTCGCGCGCGGCACCTACACCGAGCAGTACATGCTGACCGGGCTGTTTGTCTGGCTGATGGCCTGGCGCGTGCTCGCCCGCTATCGGCTGGGCGCCAACGTCAAGGCGCTGACGTTGCTCGCGTTGGCGATGTGCCTTTTCACGGCACTGCTCGAAGCGGGCTTCCTGTGGGGACGCCGCGGTTTCAGTCCGCTGGAGACGATCGGCTACAATTTCACGTTCAAGATTTTAGAAGTCGACATCCCGCCGGCATGGCAAGTGCTGGCGTTCGGCCTTCTGGTCACGCTCTGTGCCGCCGGTCGCGAAGCTTTCCGGCACAGGACCGCGGGGCTCGAAGCCCGCCAGGCCAGCTAAGCGATCTCAAATCGATTTCACTTGCGCGGCGGCGTGACCTTCGCCTGCGGGTACCAGAACGTCTGGTGGCAACTCTCGCAGACCTCTTCCATTTTGGCGCCGATCTCCAATAAGGCATCGCTGTCTTTCGCTTCACTAGCATGCAAGGCCTCGACACCGACGGCGTGCAGCGCGGCGGCGAAAGCATCGAAGCCGGCTTGGTTTTTCTTGATGAGCGCGTTGATCTCGGGCGACTCCAACTCGACCCCGGGCGCATCGGATGGAGTCCCGGGAGGAGCCGCTTCGCGACCGGGCATCATCAGCAGATTGCTGCCCTCGATGATGCGGACTGCGGCGCGACGTACGTCGTGCCACTCATCATCCGTTCTCGGCAGCAAGTCGCGGATGCCTTTTTCATCCACAACGGTGCCCGCCGCGTTCCATAACACGTCAGCCGACGGATCGATGATCGAGTCCATCAGATCTTTGATGGTGGTGTGGACCGGGCGATCTGCATCGGTTGCCCCCTGAGCGGCAGGTGACACCGGCGGCGGCGCCGTCGATCGTGTGCCGGACTCCGCGCAGAGCGCTGGAGCAATGACGAGCGCGGATGAGGCCAACAGCACGGCGGCCGCCAATTGCCTTCTCATCAGGCCCTCCCTCACGTTGGAGACCATCTTATTTTGCAGACCATATCGTAGCAATCTGCCGACCTGTTCGAAAACGCGTTCCCAGCGTTGCGCAATCCCTCGTTTTGAGTGTGCGCGCGCCAATCCATGAACCGACCGCGGGGAAAGCGATTGACTTGCGCCACCGGGGTGACAAAGCTAGCCGCAAAGCAATCTGCACCCGCAAGAAATGCGGGGCGGCGAAATCTGGCGAGGAGGCTCGGATGGAACATCGGTCGAGAGGCGCGAGATGCGCGAATGCTGCAACCGCCTTGGTGGCCGTGCTCCTGTCCGGCTTGGTTGCGGCCGCAAGTTACGCCCAATCGTATAAAGCGCCGCGCACCCCGGACGGCAAACCCAACATCAACGGCATCTGGCAGACGCTCAACTCAGCCAACTGGGATCTCCAGGAACACGCGGCAGGCCCCGGAGTGGTCGTGGCGCTCGGAGCAGTCGGTGCCGCTCCCGCGGGGCTCGGCGTCGTCGAAGGCAGCGAGATTCCCTACCTGCCGGCAGCAGCAGCGAAGAAGAAAGAGAACTTCGCGAACCGCCTGACCGCCGATCCGGAGATCAAGTGCTATCTGCCCGGCGTGCCGCGGGCGACCTACATGCCCTATCCGTTCCAAATCATTCAGACGCCGCAAGCCATCCTGATGGCCTATGAGTATGCGGGCGCCACGCGCACCATCTACATAGATAAGGCGCCGAAGAGCCCGGCGGACAGCTGGATGGGACACTCGGTCGGCCACTGGGAGGGAGACACCCTCGTCGTCGACGTGACCGATTTGAACGAAGACACGTGGTTTGACCGGGCGGGAGATTTCCACAGCGATGCGCTGCACGTGATCGAGCGCTACACCCCGCTGAGCCCCGATGCGCTCAGCTACGAAGCCACCATTGAGGACCCGAAGGTGTTTTCGCGGCCGTGGAAGATCAGCATGCCGCTGTACCGTCGCCTGGAAAAGAATGCGCAGCTCCTGGAATTCAAGTGCGTCGAGTTCGTGGAAGAACTCATGTACGGGCACTTGAGCAAGCAGCCGCGCAAGTGAAAAGGGAGGTTCCCATGAACTGTCGATGTCTCACTTCGGTGGATACTCTCGCGATCGCGTTTGCGACAGCACTGCTCGCCCCGGCTCCGGTCGCTGCACAGTCCCAGTCCGCGCAACCTGCGGCGACCGTTGCCGCGAAAACGTCGACCGTGCCGCGCATGCCGGACGGACGGCCCGACCTGCAGGGCGTGTGGGATTTCCGCACCATCACGCCGATGGAGCGGCCGAAGTCGCTCGGCACCAAGGCCTTCTTCACTGAAGAGGAAGCGGCGAACTTCGAAAAGGACGAGAATCACCGCCAGAACCGCGATCTGATCGATCCCGAGAAGGGCGGCCTGGACTATCCGGCGCGCGGCGTCATTCCGTACAACGAGTTCTGGTACGACCGCGGCAACAAGATCGTCGGGACGCGGCGCACGTCGCTGATCGTCGATCCGCCTGACGGTCGCTTCCCCGCTTTGACGGCCGAGGGACAGAAGCGCGCGGCGCAGCGCGCCGAATGGGCGCGCGCGAACCAGCTCGGGCGTTCGCCCGCTGATTCATACGAAGACCGCACGCTGTCGGAGCGGTGCCTCATGGGGCTCAACGCCGGGCCGCCGATGCACCCGGGGCCTTACAATAATAATTTCCAGATGTTCCAGACACCGGACTACGTCGGGATCCAGACCGAAATGATCCACGACGCCCGCATCGTTCCCCTGGATGGGCGGCCCCACATCAGCATCCGCCAGTGGAAGGGCGACTCGCGCGGCCACTGGGAGGGCGACACGCTCGTTGTCGACACCACCAATCTCAAGCGCGAGACGAGCTTCCCCGGATCGAGCGCCCACACCCACGTGATCGAGCGCTTCACGCGCACCGACGACAAAACGCTGCTCTATGAATTCACGGTCGACGATCCGACGATGTGGACGCGGCCATGGACAGCAGCGATCCCGATGACGAAGATCGACGAGCCGATCTACGAGTTCGCGTGTCACGAGGGCAATCACGCCCTCCTCGGTATCCTTGCCGGCGCACGCGTCCAGGAAAAGGCAGAAGAAGAGCGCGCGAAGAAGGGCGCAAAGTAAGCCGCGCACGTGCCGTTCACCGCTTCGGACTTGGTGCTCGAACTTAGCGCCTCGAACTTGGCGCACGGAGCCGGCGTCTCGCGGCTGCTTTAGCAGCCGTCGCGCAAAGCTCTTGAGCTTTGCGTCGGGATTCCATCAACTTCGTTTCGATGGATGCTCTCACTCTGTTCGGCCTCTTCGCCGTCTCGGCGATGCTCGTCTGCTACGCACTCGAGGATCGCAGCCCCTGGTTCGTGCTGGCGTTTGCGGCGGCGTGCGCACTCGGCTCAGCCTACGGCTTCCTGCAAGGCGCCTGGCCGTTCGGCCTCGTCGAAGCGGTGTGGACGATGGTAGCGCTGCGCCGCTGGCTCAAAGTGCGGCATTGGTGAAACGCGAGGTGTTCCCCGCCCCGATACCGATGCAACCCGCCGCGCGATTTGTCGGCATGGTTAACGGTTATGTAACTGCAACGACGCACAATCCCGCGGTGTTCAGTAGTCGAGGGGTTGTACAATGAAACACATCAGTATCGTGGTCCTGTCGTTGCTTCTGCCGGCAAGCGCGGCGCTTGCTGCCGATATGCCCATGAAGGAACCGCCGCCGCCGGTGCCGATCATGGGCAAGGCTCCGATCGGAAAAGCGCCGATTGGCAAATCACCGGTCGGCAAATACCCAATCGCGGTGCGCGGGTAATCTTTGAAGATCGGCGGGACGGAGAAGCCCTGAGGCTCGGCCTCGTCGGGTCTCCGTCACCGTCGGTTCAGTTCAAGTCCGATCCTACGATTCCGTTCGCACAATGATGGGTAGACAGCATCGCTCGCGGCTCAGAGTTTCGAGCCGCCGTCGACGGCGATGGTCTCTCCGGTGATCCACCGGGCGTCGTCCGAAACCAGGAACGCGACGACAGAGGCGACATCGTCCGGCTGGCCGATCCGCTTCAGCGTCTGCATTGCCATGATGACCTCACGGCCTTCGTCGGTCTTGGTGAAATTCGACATGTCGGTGTCGATCACGCCCGGCGCGACGGCGTTGACGCGAATGCCGCGCGCCCCAAGCGCGACGGCGAAATACTTCACCAGCGTGTTGATCGCGCCCTTGGTGCTGGCATAGGCCGACAGCGCGCCGACGGCGGTGCGCGCGCCGAGCGATGACAGGAACACGATATTGCCGCCCTCGCCGAGCATCGGCAGCAGCTGCTGCACCAGGAAGTATGGCGCGCGCACGTTGACCGCGAAGAGATTGTCGAAGTCGTTGACCGTCATCTCCTCGATCGGGGCCGCTTTCGAGATGCCGGCGTTCGACACCAGGATGTCGAGCCGGCCGCCGGCGAGATTGCGGACCTGCTCCGCGAGCTTGTGAGCGCCGTCGGGCGTGGCGAGATCGGCGGCGACCGCATCGGCGCGGATGCCCATGGCACGGATCTGATCGACCACCGCCTTCGCCTCATCGGCATTGCGGCCGTAGTGCACGATCACGCGTGCGCCGGCGTCAGCGAGCGCGAGCGCCGTGGCGCGGCCCATGCCGCGGGAGGCGCCGGTGACGAGAGCGATCTTGTTGGCAAGGCTGGACATGATGGCGTTCTCCTTTGCGAGACCAAGGCGAAGCCGTAAGGCATCGCCTTGCGGCATAAGGTGATCGCCGGTTGGCCTTTGAACAAAGACTTTGTATGGTCAAGCCATGCTTCAAAGGCATGAGCGTGCGATGGAGCTTCGTCACCTGCGCTATTTCGTTGCGGTCGCCGAGGAGGGCAGCCTCACCACGGCCGCGGAACGGCGCCTGCACACGGCGCAGCCGTCATTGAGCCGGCAGATCCGCGATCTCGAACTCGAAGTCGGGGTGCAGTTGCTGGAGCGCGGCGCGCGCGGCGTCGCGCTGACGCCGGCGGGGCGCGTGTTTCTCGATCATGCGCGGCTCGCACTGCTGCAGGTCGAGACGGCCGGTGAGGCAGCCCGCCGCGCAGCGCAGCCGGAAAAGGCCGCGTTCGTGGTCGGATTCTTGACCGGGCACGAGGTGGTGTGGCTGCCGGAAGTGCTGCGCATCCTGCGTGCCGAAGACCCGAGCGTGGAGATCACGCTCTCGAGCCAATCGTCGCCCGAGCTTGCCGGCGCGCTGATGCGCGGCAAGGTCGACGTCGCGTTTCTCCGCCGCGAGGCGCAGGCGCCCGGCCTCGCCTTCAAGTTTCTGACCAAGGAGCCGCTCGTCGCCGTGCTGCCGGTTGGCCACCGCTTTGCTGCGCGCAAGACGATCCGGCCCCAGGATATCGTCGGGGAGACCTACATCACGCCGACCCGCGCGGCACCCGCGCTGAAGGCGGTGATCGATGCTTACGCGACAAAGTCCGGCATTACGCTCGCGTCCGCCTACGACGCCGAGAATCTATCCTCGGCCATGTCCCTCGTCGCATCGACCGGCGGCGTCACGCTGCTGCCGCTTTACGCGAAGAACTTGCTGTCGCCGACGGTCGTCATCCGCCCCCTGCAAGGCGATGCGCCCACTATCGACCTCGTGATGGGTTACAGCCGGGCGAACACCTCGCCGTTGCTCAAGCGATTTCTGTCGCACGCGGACGAGTTGGTGGCGCGCGTTTTGGAACAAGACAGCAGGGAAATTCGAGCTACGAAATGAACGGCGGAGCGATAAATCCGATTCCGATGTGAGCTGTGGCCCGCACAAAAATCGTAGCCCGCATGAGCGAAGCGACATGCGGGGAGGGCCGTCCGACAAGTTCAATGCTGCTCCCGGATGTCGCTACGCTCATCCGGGCTACGGTCTTGGAGGAATTTTGAGGAGTTAAGGTATGCCCGCAAGCGATCCGCCTGACGATCCGCGTCTCTATCTCCCGCACATTGTCCGCAATCGTGACCCGATATTCGAGGTGCTGCGACGCGTATTGCCGGCTCGAGGGCTTGTCCTCGAACTCGCGAGCGGCAGCGGCGAGCAGGCCGTGTATTTCGCGCAGCGTTTGCCGGCGCTGCGCTGGCAGCCGAGCGATATCGAGCCGCGTTCGCTCGCGAGCATCGCCGCGCATCAAGCTGACGCCAACCTCGCCAATCTGCTGCCGCCGCTTCTCCTCGATGCCACCGCGGAGCCGTGGCCGGTCGAGCGCGCCGATGCGCTCGTCTGCATCAACATGATCCACATCGCGCCGTGGCGCGTCAGCGAAGGTTTGATGGCGGGCGCGCGCCGCACGCTCGCGCCGGGCGGCGTCATCTATCTCTACGGCCCGTACAAGATCGATGGCCGTCACACCGCGCCGAGCAACGCGGAGTTCGACCAGTCGCTGCGCGCACGCAACCCCGAATGGGGCATCCGTGATCTCGCCGACGTCACCGATCTTGCAGCGCGTCACGGCTTTGCGCTGGCCGAGACCGTGCCGATGCCGGCGAACAACCTGAGCGTCGTTTTCCGATCGGGCGCGTAATCGTTGCCGCCAAACCCGTAAACGCCACCGCTTGCCCCGCTAGTGACGGACGCAACCTGGGGCGGCGCAAAATGAAAACCCCGCCCCCGAGGGCTTGCGCCGCAAGCCCCGCTGCGGCATGTCTTAGGCAGGTTCCGGCGCGTTCATCGCATGGGGCCGCACACAACCTGGCCCAGGGGGGAAGCATGATCGGAAACAATCACTTTTGGAGTGTTTTTGGCGCTGTGGTGATCTCGGCCGCGCTCGTCGCGCCGATGGATGCCGCCGAGAACATCGAAGCCAAAGTGCAAGTGTGCACCGCCTGCCACGGCACCAACGGCGAGCCCGTCAATGCGACGACACCGATCATCTGGGGTCAGCAGGAATATTTCATCGTCAAGCAACTGCACGATTACCGCGCCGGCGATCGCGAAAATCCGATCATGGTGACGTTCGCCAAGGGGCTGACCCAGGCGGACCTGCGCCCCGTCGCGCAATATTTCTCGAAAAAGACCTGGCCGGCGCGGACGACGCCCGTGGCCGCCGTTCCCGAGCCGCCCGGAATGGCGCGCTGCCAGATCTGTCACCAGCCGAAGTTCGTCGGCGGCCTGCCGGCGCCGCGGCTCGCCGGCCAGAGCTACGAATATCTTGTCGACGCGATGAAGAACTTCGCTGACGGCGATCGCACCAACAACGCCGACATGGTGAAGATGATGCAGGAGCTTTCACCCGCCCAGCGGGAGGCCATCGCGCGCTATCTGGCTTCGCTCTGATGGAGGCAACTGCGCGCTCGTCGAGCGCGAATTGAAATCAGACGGGCCGCAGCGCCGCCTGCGCCCCGTGTCCGCCTTCGTCGCACCCGCGATTGCGCTGGCATTCGCAGGCAACCGCGCCAAAATGGCGACGAGCTACGGAGGCGGCACATGGCCAATGTGTTCTCGGTCGACGATTTGGGGTGGAAGGACTTGCGCGGCCTGCCGGGCGCCCGCGGCTTTGAGTTCAAGGCGCTGACCGACGACGCCTACACCAAGGCCTATAGTTGCGAGCTTGTTCGGCTCGAGCCCGGCGATCATTCCGTTCCTCACATCGAGCCCTGGAGCCATCTCCTGTATTTTTTGAGCGGCACCGGCGACATCATCATCGACGGCAGCACGTCGCCGGTGCGAACAGGCACAGTGTGCCAGGTCCGTGCGGGAGAGAAGCATTCGCTGCGGAATCTCGGCGCGGACGACATGGTCATTTTGACGATCTACGATCCGCCGCGCGCCAGGCCGAAAGATCGGTCCTGAGCCTCCGCTCGGCGCCGGGACCTTTGGCGGCGCTTTTTTGGTGCGCGGACCGGCTTCGGCGCTGAAACATTGCGCGTGCCTGGAGGGAAGGCGCATGCTGCGAACCGGCAAAGAGCATATCGAATCGCTGCACGACGGCCGCGTCATTTACATCGGCGATGAGCGCGTCGACGACGTCACGCGCCACCCGGCATTCCGAAATGCCACCCAGACCGTGGCGTCCATCTACGACATGAAGGCCGACCCCGCGAACCGCGAGGTGATGGCCTACGAGGAGGACGGCGGGCGGCATTCGATCTACTTCCTGCGCGCAACGTCGCGCGACGACCTGCAGCGGCGCATGCTGGGCCACCGCCGCATCGCCGACCTGACGCACGGCATGTTCGGGCGATCGCCCGACCACGTCGCTTCGTTCATCACCGGCATGGTCATGAAGCTCGATGAGCTCAAGGCGCCGTTTGCACGTCCCGACAACCTCTCCGCCTATTACCGCTACGCCCGCGACAACGATCTCTACATCGTTTACGCGGTGCTGCCGCCGCAGGCCGCGCGCAATCCGGAGTTCTACCAGCGCCAGAATATTCCGGTGCCGACGCTGCGCGTCGTCCGCGAGGACGATTCCGGCGTCGTCGTCTCCGGCATGAAGATGCTCGCGACCGGCGCCGTTCTCGCCAATGAGATCTGGATCGGCAACCTGCTGCCGCTCGCGCCGGATCAGAAGAACGAGGCGATCACCTGCGCGATCCCCTGCAACGCGCCGGGCTTGAAACTGTGGTCGCGCCAGCCGTTCGAGCCCGGCTGCACGTCGGAATTCGACTCGCCACTGTCCTACCGTTACGACGAAACCGACAGCATGCTGCTGTGCGACGAGGTCAAGGTGCCGTGGGAGCGCGTGTTCGTCCATGGCGACGCGCTTCTCGCCCGCGACATCTACGTGAAGACGCCGAGTCACTGTTTCGGCAATCATCAGTCGAACGTCCGCTACTGGTCGAAGATGCGCCTGCTCGTCGGCCTGTGCAGCAAGGTCGCCTTCGCCACCGGCGCGGATCAGGTGCCGGCGGTGCGCGAGGCGCTCGGGAGGATTTCGTCTTACGAGGCGATGATCGCCGGCATGGTCAACGGGCAAATCAACGCCTTCGAGGATTGGCCGGGTGGCGGCTACGTCTGCTTCAACCGGCGGATGATGTATGCGGCGCTCGAATCGTGCACGCAGAACTATAGCAAGTTCATCGACGAGCTGCGCGAACTCTGCGGCGGCGGCGTGTTCCAAATGCCCGCGAACATCTCGGTGATGCGCGACGCGGATCTGGCGCGGGACTTCGAGACTTACTGGCAGACGCCGCAGAGCGACGCCGTTACCCGCATGAAGCTGTTCAAGCTCGCCTGGGACATGGTGGGCTCGGAGTTCGCCGGCCGGCACCTGCAATATGAAAAATTCTACGCCGGCGCGTCGTTCATCGTACGCAACCACGCCTTCCGCGAAACCGACTGGCCCGCTTTCAACAAAATCGTCGACGATTTAATGTCGACCTACGATCACACCGGCGATCCGGCCAAAGATCGACGGTGAGATGGTCGGCGCGATGGGCTGTCCGTTGCCGCGTAACGAACAGTACGGACGGCGGATTTCGTCAGGACCACGCGAGCGCGGTCTCAGCTGTTAGCCCTCACACCCCACATCGCTCACGGGATGTACGTCGAGTAGACGTAATCCTGGTCCTTTTTCGGCGTGTGGCACTCGAAGCACATCTTGGTGGCGTCGGTCACGATCGGCTTCGCCGGATTGCCGCCGGCAAAAAGTTGAAAGCCCCAGCCGCCAGTCGAGGCATATTTCTTCGCGTCCTTCACCATGACCGCAGTTCCTTTGCGCGCGCCCTCGACGTAAGACCCGTCGGCCACCGTGAACTCATGGACGTCGGAGACGAACACGGTCCGGTTCGGATACGCCCCGCCTTTCTTCAGCGCCGCCTCTCCCACCGAATTGATGTAAACGTTGTGCATTCCACCGATCGCATCGAAGAGTGGGCTGTCCTTGCTGACGACCATGGTGTTGACGTGAAACCACTGCCGATACCCGGTCGGCAGCTTGATATCGTCGGCGGATTCCGCGGGGTACAGCGTAGCGGCGATCAGGCCGAGGGTTGCGGAGAGCAAGCAAAGTCTTCGAAGCATGGGTGCACACTCCAATGGTTGGGTCTTGCCAATGTTTGGAACTTGCCAATGTTTGGAACTTGCCAATCTTCGGAACTCGCCCCGCCTCCGGCACCGAACGCAAACTCTCCGGCCGCCGAAGGCCATCCTGCTTTCGTTTCACCACGGCCGATGTGGCGCGTCAACGTTTCTCGGACCGCGCTACCGCTAATGCGTGGCCACGTGTCGCGCGGACGTAACGAAGAGCTGATAGCTTTGCACTTTGCTGGCAGGTTATGGTGTGGCTGGCGCCGGTGCCGGCGTCTGTCTGTCTTGTGTAGACAAATGTTGTCGCGACCGGAATTCGAGCGCTGTTTGGAACTGCACCTTGAAAAGATGCAGGTCGGCACCGTGCGCAAGGCCAAGGGCGCCACCGGCGACGCATGGCGGATGATCGTCGACCACCTCTACCAGAAAAATGCACCTCGCATGGATGCGATCATTTCCCTGGTGGTGCTCAACGAATGCTCGACGGCGATTCTCGAACTGCTGAAAAGCGTCAGGCCTGCCCACTACATTTCGGGCGATTAGTAGAGCTTGCCGTCTTCGAGCGCCGGCGCTTGCTTCATATGGGCCAATTTATCCGCGACGCGCGACCACGCCTCGACGCCATGCGGGTCCCCATTGTGCTTGAGGTGCTTGATCTGCTGCTTGACGACCTTCAACGCCCGTTGGCCGTACCATGACCGGCATGCACGCGCATACATCACGGCCGCATCTTCCTCGTTCAGTTCCATGACACCGTCTGATTTTTACTCGCCGCCTACTGCTACATAACAATCCCATGACCCGACGCGCAGGGGTCGGCGGTGTCGGAGCGCAACAGCCCTGCGCATCGCTCAGGGCTCCGTTGGATTTATCATCGGCGGCGCCCGAGAGGCGTCTCGGGCGCCGCGCGTTGCTGGTGGTTGGTCGAGCTGGTCGTCATCAATCAATCAAGGAGCGACCAGTTATTGGCGGCCACCGGGCTGCGCGGCGGCGCGTGATTGACTTGAAGCGATATAGCGGCGGCGGCAGCCGCCAGTGCAAACATCAGTGTCGCGCTGAGAATGAAGCTCCTCATGGTTACCTCCTCAGCTTGCAGGCGAGGATGCCAACCTGTTTCCGCATGATGCCGCGACCAACCTTTCTCCATTCGCGACGCCATCCGTCTCTGATGCGCATGCTGCCATAGGTGCCGGGGCCCGCATGTGAGCCACCTCACCTACCGATTTTCTGGTGGGACACACGATGTGTACGCCTCCAAATACAGGTCGCGGACGTTTCCCGTTGGCAGAGCCCCGCACCTCGTTCTCTCGCAACCCGCTGACAATACCGTGCGCTTGGCTTGCCGCGGACCGCGGTAGTCCTATTCCGACAGTCATATTCGAAAAGCCGCGGTAACATTATGCTTGCAATTTAAGATTGTTTGTTCATAGATAGAGCTACCTTTAGTTGTATTCCCGGCTGGGCTCTCTCATGGCGGGCGGCGTTGATGTCGATGACATCATCCTCAATTACGACCCTGAAGCTCCTCAGGCGCGATTTGTTTCCGCAAAGCTTTCAGGGGCGCTGACGAGTTCGACCGGGCGACTGCCGAGTCCGGTTCCCTGGCCGGACGCTTCAAAGCGGGTCGCGATCCCGCTTGATCCGCTCCCCGCCGAGACCGACGACCTCACCAAATTCCACGGCTATGACGCCGTCGTCGTGACGTGGACGGCAGCCGAGGCGGCGGCCCTCGCGGCTTTGCTGACGCCCGATTATCTGCCGTCGCGCTGGTACGAATACCGGCACGACGTCGCCTCCTATATCCCTCTGGTCACGGGAGCCCGCGCGCCGTTCAAAGACACCACGCCGGACATGGCGCGGTATTTTCACAGTCTGGGGCTCTATTTTCCCTGCCGCATCGGAAAGGCTCGCGTCCTTCTGTTCAAATCGGGGCTGCATCTCGATTACGACGGACCCGCAACGCCGGTCCGGCAGCTGATGGTCGAAATTGCGACCGCCGTTAATCCCAAAGTCTTCATCACCACAGGCACCGGAGGCGGCATTGGCACCGACGTCGCATTGGGCGACGTCGTGATTGCCGCACGCACGCGATTCGATTGCGTCACGCAGTTCAAAGACAAATCATGGCACGGCAATTCTTATGCGACGACGGCGCTGCCCGCAGGGGCACTCGCGGCGATCACTCCCGCGCTGACGAAGGTGAATGCCGCCCGGATCGAGGGTGCGCGCGCGGTCCCGAAAATCTGGGCTTCGGCGGACGACACCATCGTCACGACGGATTTTTTCGGCTTCGACGATTCGACCGATCACTACAAGCTGCAAGGCTCCGGCGCGCGCGCGTGCGACATGGGCGACGCCATGGTCGGCGATGCCCTGAGCGATTTCAAAAACCTGAAATGGTTTGCGATCCGCAACGCCTCTGATCCGCAGATATCCAATCCGTCAAACAATATCGACGCCGCCAAGCAGCAGGCCGGCGAAATCTACGCGAAATACGGCGCGTTTACGACAGCGGCGAGCGTAATCGCAACCTGGGCCGTTATCGATGCCGCATGCGCAGGGAGGGACTGACACCATGTCGACGGCAACGCGCACGAGACCACACCACGCGCCGGCTCGCAGACCGCACGCCGGCAACGGTTCCGATCCGCTGGCGAAGCTCACGATTCGCAAGGCTTCGCGACATGGCGGATATGGCTGGGTTCGCGAACTGCCCGACGCGCGCGACTATCTGTATGCCGCGCCCCTCATCCGCTTTCCGCAAGGCCTGCCGACGTCAGTTGATCTGCGTTCGGAATGCCCGCCGGTCTACAATCAGGGCCAGCTCGGCAGTTGCACAGCAAATGGCATCGCTGCGGCGATCGAATTCGATCAGCGCAAGCAAGGCAACAAGGAGTTCACGCCATCGCGCCTCTTCATCTACTACAACGAGAGGGTTATGGAAGGCACCGTCAATCAGGATAGCGGTGCCCAGGTTCGCGACGGCATCAAATCCGTCGCGACGCTCGGGGCGCCGCCCGAAACCGATTGGCCGTATGACGTTTCGGAATTCACCAAGAAGCCGCCGGCGGCAGCCTACACCGACGCCACGCAGGACCTTGTCACCTCCTACGCCCGCGTCGCTCAAGTCTTGACGCAGATGCAGGGGTGTCTCGCTGAGGGCTATCCCTTCGTGTTCGGATTTACCGTCTACGACAGTTTCGAAAGCGACACCGTCGCGCAGACCGGAATCGTCCCGATCCCGGCCTCCGGCGAGTCAGTGCTGGGCGGTCACTGCGTCGTCGCCGTCGGATATGACGACACCAAGCGCATGTTCATCATCCGCAACTCATGGGGTAACGACTGGGGCCTCAACGGCTATTGCATGATGCCCTACGAGTATTTGATCCGCTCCAACCTCGCGAGCGATTTCTGGACAGTTCGCTCGGTGAGCGGCTGACGCTCGATCGGAGCTGATCGAATCGACCCTTCGGGGTTGGCGAAATACAAATCAGCTCCGGCTCCAATCCTTTACATGACATTCCACCTTCTATCGATCGGCAGGAGATAGACAGCATGAGCTGGGACACGCTCATCAGCATCGGTCCTATGATTGGCGGTGCCGTTCTGCTTGCAATCTGCTTTGTGAGCATTCTTCGCAGTCCCGGAGTTTCGAACGCGTATGCCGTCCTTCTCGCTTTCGGTGCGCTGTTGTTTGCGGTGCCGATTTTTGCCGATTTCAGTTTCAAGGGAGGCACATTCGAAGTCAGCGCCAAAGTAGCGACGCGGCAGGCGGTTGCAAATCAGGGCGCAGAGATCAAGGGAATGCTCACTGGCCTTAAGACGGAACTTGATCGTGTGGATCAAGGCGTCGTCAGCCTCGCCAAAGCTGCAAACGTTTCCACACCGCCGCTCCCCGCGGACGCAAGCAACAAACGAAAATCGACCGTTGTAATTGTCTACTCTGACTCGCAGCAGAAGGAACTGGCATCCGAAATGGAGCGTGACCTATTGGCAAAGGGATATGCTGCCAATTCCGTCTATTCCGACTTTGCCGAGCTGCCGACAGCCAAAAAAGGACCTCCGGGGTCAATCGAATTTGTCTTCACGGAGGCAACCCGTCCCATCGCCGACGCCGTTAAAAGGCAGCTTCTACCGCAAGCCGCCCAGCTAAAGAAGTTTTCAGATGACGTGCGGAAGAATTTGGCTTCTGACGTAGAAATTCTGCTGTTCTAATTAGGAGTCCGCGCTTTGTCGGCACGGCGCCGCTATCTCCGCGAGCGCCGCGTTGCCCATTGCGCAATCCTCATTGCGGCGGCAGCAAACCGAGATATGAGGAAATCGCGATGATGTCGTCTTCGGACAGATTGGCGACAACCTGCTTCATCAGCTCCGCGGCTTTCCCCGCGCTCGAGCCGTACTGCATATCGAAAAGCTGGCGCGCGATGTAAAGCGGCTGCTGTCCCGCGAGCCGCGGCACTTCGCCGAGGCCTTTCAGCGCTTCGCCGTGGCAGAGCCCGCATGGCACCGTCTTGCCGGACTCGCCGCCTTTGACCAGCGCTTCGCCTCTGGCAACGCTGCCTGGAGGCACGTAGGCGATGAAGCCGGAATGCGGGTCGCGGATCTCCGTACGATACGGGTCTTCCGGAATTTCGAGAATCCGATGTCCGATCGGCTCGGTGCCGCCGTCGGGATGAAGCTGGCGATGGCGGCCGGCGGTGGCAATGAACGTCCGCGGCGGTGTTGCCGCCTCGATCACTTTCACGAACACCCTCGGCTTCATCGCGGCGAAATATTCAGCGGCTTGGCGAATGTCCTCGTCCGACGTGGATTTCGCGATCGGCCCCATGCGCGCGTCGTCCTTGCGCGTGCCCGACTTGTAGTAGGCCATCTGCCGGATCAGGTACTCCGCGGGCATGCCGGCGATGTCGGCCGCTTCCGCGTGACTTTGGCCCGACATCAGATGGCAGGAGCCGCAGGCAAACCGGATTCCTTCGCCGCCGGTGACCGCGCGCGGCGCAGGCGGGTGCTCATCCGGAAACCAGTCCGGCGGATTGGCATTCCCGGCGACCTTGGCCCAGTCATACTCCTTGGCGCTGCCTGGCGCCCGCACGATGCCTGCGGGCTTCACGGCACTGGGCTGAACCTTGTCGGGGATGTTGAAGGTCCATTCGGGAAGGCCTGGGGGAATCGTGAGCGGCGTCTGCGCCTTGGCCTCGCGCACCATCAAGGGTGTCGCCAGCGCGGACCCGACAATCGCGATGCGGACAGACATGCTCAGGATGCGGCGGATCACGGCGCGAGTCTCCCTTCCCAGTCTCGACCAACGTCAAAGTTTTCTCGGGCGAGCGTACCGACGCTCACCAAGACCCGCAAGCCGTCGTTGGCATTCAGAGAGCCGACTCGGTTTACTTCTGGATCACAGCAGGCACTGAACTCGTCGCCGGGAGCCAACGGGTATCAAGGACGCGTTGCGCCATCTCCCGGTCGATGTGCGGGGTGATCAGAGTGCGGAAACCAAAGCTCAGCGTTTGAAAATCTTCTCGGCAGGTTTTGGCCCGACTGGACGGCAGCCATCCGTCCTCGGTCAGATCGGCGAACGTCACCGGGTCGGCGCCGTAGGCCATGCATATCTGGTTGTAGAAGCGCTCCTCGGGCTGGCTGTGGGCGCTGGCAAAGGCGACCAGTCGCAGCTTCGTTATGGAATCATTCCGATAGTCCATGATGTATTGGCGATAGGCCCAGGCGGAGCCGCCGATCAGCCGGCGCGCGCGCTCCTTGCCGAATGCCAGCATGATGTAGGTGGCGAAATTGTCCGCGGCATCTTCCTCATGTCCCATGAGCGGGATGCGGAAGAGGTCGAACACAGCATGTCCGGTTTCGTGGGTGACAAGCCAGAAGAACTGACCGGCGGCCGCATCGAGCGGCGTGATGCCCGAGCGCGTTGGTTCCTTGGGCAGGTTTTTCAGGTACCCGTCCAGCATATCGTAGCAGATCGTGACCGTCGGCTTGCCGTCTTCCCGGTTGTACCAGGCATTGACCATGCCGCATTCCTTGGCGCGGATCGTCAGATCCTCGGGCAGAATCAGCGGGCTCAGAATCTGCTGCATGGTCTCGAGGCCGCGCACTTGCCTGATCTGCGCGGCGGTCGCCTTGAACTGGTCGGAGGTCGGCTCGATGTATTCGATCTTGATGCGATTGGGCGATGCCTTCTCCGGGGCCGCCGCGGGTTGGGCGGTGACCGGCTGGATCAGCGCCGCTTGCGACAGCAGGAAACCTGCGGCAGCGAAAAGAAATGCCAGAGAATCTCTGTGTAAGCTGTTCATGAGTTACTCCCGGAACTCTGCAAAAACCGGAAGCGGCCGCTGTTTCGAAAGCCGGCTTCCCGCGCTCGCCGCTGACGGGTCGGCGGAACGTACCGCACGGCACCTCGTCGTTGCCTGCGAATGCAGGCATTGGGCGAGGTCCACTATTTAGCATATCCGTACTTTCGCCGCCGGGCTCGCGTGAATGGGAGGTTCGAGCAGCGCGCAACTGATAAAACGCGTAACCCGCCGATATTCGATTGACGCTCTGAGGAATAGTCCTATAATATAGTCATCCGAATGACCCCGAAGAGACGCTTTCATGACGTGCTGCAAGGATTTCGCTGAGATTCGCTGTTTCGCGGGCTCCAATCGCAGCCCCGGTTTGAGCTACGTCTCTGACGACGTTGAACAAATCGCGTAGCCATGCGTCGGCGGAAGGGCGATTTTTGCCTTTCTCTGTTATTTTCCCTGTTCTGAGGGAAAAACGAGCGGATTTCGGCCGCTTGAACCTTCCCGGCGACGGTGAAGTTTTTCGGTCGCGTTGTCGAATTCGGCCCCGCTCGAACGTCATCGTGGCGGCAGGGCCATGAGCGCTGCCATCACCGTCGCAATCAGGACCACGGAGACAACCCATGAAGTACCTGCTGATGATCTACGGGAACGAAGCCGCCGCGCAGGCCGCGAGCAAGGCCGACCTCGACCAGATGCACAACGCCTACATGGCCTATACGGAAGCCCTCAAGAAGGCCGGCATTCTCGTCGGCGGCGAGCGGCTGCAGCGATCGAGCGCCGCCACCACCGTGCGTGTTGCGAACGGCAAGACGCAGGTGCTCGACGGGCCTTACGCGGAGACCAAGGAACAACTCGGCGGCTATTACATGATCGAGGTGCCCGATCTCGACACCGCGCTGTCCTGGGCGGCGCGCTGTCCGGGCGCAGGCCACGGCGCGATGGAAGTGCGGCCCATCTGGGCGATGTGACAACGGCGAAGCGCACAATGTGAGCGGCAAGTTTTGAGCCGCACATCGTGAACCGGAGCACGCGGGCCGCAATCCGGAGGACGGAGATGCCGGATGCCGACCAGACCCGCGCGACGGCCGAGGCGGTCGCGCGGGCAAGCTACGGCAAGCTCGTCGCCTATCTCGCGGCGCGCACGCGCGACGTCGCGGCGGCGGAGGACGCGCTGTCCGATGCCTTCGCGGCCGCGCTTGCCGACTGGCCCGCGCGCGGCATCCCCGACGCGCCGGAGGCCTGGCTCACCGCCGTCGCGCGCCGCCGGCTGATCGATGCGGCGCGGCGGCGGCACACCGGCGAGGAGGCCGCGGACCACCTGCGGCTCGTTGCCGAGGAACTCGCGCAGATGGAGGATGCCGACAAGGCGATTCCCGACGATCGTCTAGCGCTGATGTTCGCCTGCGCGCATCCCGCCATCGATCCGGCGATCCGCGCACCGCTCATCCTGCAGACGCTGCTCGCCTTCGACGCGGCGACGATCGCGTCGGCGTTCCTCATCTCGCCCGCGACCATGGCGCAGCGGCTGGTGCGGGCCAAGAGCAAGATCCGCGAGGCCGGCATTCCGTTCCGGGTGCCGGAGCGCGCCGACCTTGCGCCGCGCCTCGACGCCGTGCTCGCCGCGATCTACGCGGCCTTTGCGGAAGGCTGGTCCGATCCGGCCGGTACCGAGACGCGGCGGCGCAACCTCGCCGAGGAGGGCATCTGGCTCGGCCGTCTCGTGGCGACGCTCTTGCCCGAGGAGCCGGAGGCGCTGGGCCTCGTGGCACTCATGCTGCATGCAGAAGCGCGCCGCGCAGCGCGGCGCAATGCGTCGGGCGATTACGTGCCGCTCGCCGAGCAGGACCCCGCCGCGTGGGACGCAACGCTGATCGCCGAAGCCGAAGCGCTGCTCAAAGCGGCAAGCCGCATGGGCACGGTCGGCCGCTATCAGCTCGAGGCCGCCGTGCAGTCGGCGCACGCGGCGCGCCGCATTTCGGGCGCGAGCGATTGGGCCGCTATCGCCCGTCTTTACGATGCGCTCCTGGCCATCACCGACTCGCCGGTGGTGGCAATCAACCGCGCCATCGCCGTTGCGCAGACCGATGGCCCTGCCGCCGGTTTAGCAGCGCTCGATGCGCTTGCCGGCGATGCGCGATTGGCCGAGTACCAGCCGTATTGGGCGGCGCGTGCCGACCTCCTCGGACAGACAGGCGACGTGGATGCCGCAGAAGCGGCCTACGCGCGGGCAATCGGGCTTGAGGCTGATCCGGCGGTGCGGCGCTTCTTGCAGCAACGCTGCGCGCAACTGCGTGCGTGATCCGCGCAGATTTCGCCGAGCGATGTTTCGGCAAATCGTGTTCGCGCGGGTCTCATACAAAAGCCCCGGCGGACCGGGGCTTTCGTTGTCGTGGGAAACTTCGATGTCTACGATCAGAACCTGTAGTTCACGCCGACCTTCAACATCTGAATGTTGCGGCTCACGCTGAAGGTATCGGCCGCCGGCGCAAACACCGTGGAGTTGAAGCTCCAGGTGTTGAGGCCAAGGTAATCGTACTCGAGCTTCGCGGACCAGTTGGGCGCAAAGCCGTATTCGATACCCGCGCCTGCGAGCCAGCCGCTGTTGGTGTTCGAACCGGACAGCGAAGCTCCCGTAACGTTGTTCGTCACGGTCGCGCTGTTGTTGACCCAGCCGCCGCCGGCCTTGCCGTAGAACAGCCAGCTGCCCGCGGCGACACCGAAGCGGGCTGCGACCGTCGTAATCCAATTCGTATTGGCACTCCCCGTCACGAACCCGCCGGTTTGCGAGGCGTTAAGCGACGTCCAGTCGAAGTCCCACTCCGCCCCGATGACCCAGTTGGTGATCTGATAGTTGAAGCCGATCTGGCCGCCGCCGAGGAAGCCGCTCTTGCTGTCGCTGAGGCTTGCCCCGGTGAAGCTGTCGGTCAGCGTGCCCGACGCCCACGCACCACCCAAGTTGCCGCCGACATAGAAGCCGGTCCAGTTGTAGACAAAGATCGGCGGTGGCGGTGGCGGTACATAGCGCGGCGCGGGCGCGATGTCCGCAGCCGAGGCACTCAACACACTCGCGGCCAGTGACGCAGCCGCAGCAACCGAAAGCGCAATGTTGCGCATGGAACCCTCCAAGCCTATTCCCCCACAAACACGATCGGCGAAAATCGTGAATGGAGTTGGACCAAATTGTGCGGGGACAACTTTTTGTTGGGCTGTGACTCCAGGGTCACAACTCACGCCGGAATGCTTCCCTCCGTACCGTTAGCGTGAGATGCGCAGACATGCAGATCCGCGCCGTTTGATCCGATTGCCGGGTTCCCGACACTTGACGCGACCCAGATTCCGAACCCGTCTCGCGGTCGACTCAGAAGGGACGATGAGAGTTCCACCGCGATCTGCTCCAGGTTACCCTGTGCGGCAGCCGCATACCCGCGAGCGCGACAGCGCGACGTCATTGCGGCATGAACGCAGGCTTGGCATGTCATTTGATCTCTCGTCGCTGTTCTTCATCGTATTCGTGTTCATCGTGCTGCAGCCGCTGCTGATGGGGCGGTGGTATGCAGTGCGTCGCGCGCAATCGCTTCGCGCGATCGAGAAATTCCACGGCTCACGCGTCATCACGATGATTCATCGCCAGGAGAAGCGGAGCCTCTTCGGCTTCGCCGTCGCCCGGCACATCGATCTGGAGGACGCCCAGACGATCATCGCGGCGATCAAGGATACGCCGCCCGACATGCCGATTGATCTCGTGATCCACACACCGGGCGGGCTTGTGCTGGCGGCGATGCAGATCGCGCGCGCGGTGGAAGCGCACAACGCCAAGGTCTCCGTCTACGTGCCGGTGTATGCGATGTCCGGCGGAACGCTGATCGCGCTTGCAGCCGACGAGATTGTGCTTGGCGAGTTCTCGGTGCTCGGCCCGATCGACCCGCAGATCGCGGGCCTTCCGGCGGCGAGCATCGTCAAGGCTCGCGATTCAAAACCGATCGCGGGCGTGTTCGACCTCACGCTGGTGCTCGCCGACGTCGCCGAGAAGGCACTTGCTCAGGTCAAGCAAGGCGCGGTGGAATTGCTCACCCCGCGGATGGAGCAGGCCGCCGCCGAGGCCCTCGCCGCAAAGCTTGCTGGCGGGCACTGGACCCACGACTACGCGCTGACGGCGGATGAAGCGCTCAAGCTGGGCCTGCCGGTCAAAGTGGGCATGCCGAAAGAGGTCATGGAATTGATGAAGCTCTATCCGCAGCCCATCCAGCAATCCGGGGTCGAGTACTTACCGATCGAACTGCCGCGCCAGCGCCGCATGTGAAGCGGCGCGTTTGACGCAGCAAGTCACTCGGCGAGTAATGGGCGCTGTGCCCTCGTTTCTTTTCCCCTCCCCCGCACGCACGAGGGGGAGGGGAAAGAAAGGCGGCGTTCCGAATTTGCCTAACGATTATCCGGTCTACCAAGAACCAGCGCTACGGCTGGCCGGCGACCTTGCGGGCGTCGCCGGTGAGTTCGAGGATGTGCATGCCGGTGTTGGCGCGGTCGACGATGTAGATATAGCCGCGATCGTCGGTCTCGACGTTGTTGGTCTGGATCGCGACCTTACAGCGCTCCTTGCCGTCGACCTGGATGCAGCGCTTGTCGGTCGCCTCGGTGATCGCCGGGATGTAGTAGCCGATCTCCTTCGGTTGGTAGGGATTGCGCACGTCGATCGCGCGGACGCCGGCGTTGAAGTAGGTCACCATGGCGACCTTCTTGTAGAAGACGGGCGCCATGCTTTCGTTCGTCGAATGCGAACCGAAGCGGCCGCCGCGGTCGCAGAAGTGGCCGCTCGCCTCGGGGACGATGAAGGTCGAGACCATGGTCGGCGTCTTCTCGAGCGTCACGTCGGCGAACCACACCATCTGGCGCGCCTCCTGGCATTCGTTGCGGATCTGCTCGTCGACGATCATGACGAAGTCGCGGACCGCGCCGTCCTTGTCGTTGGCGAACTCCGCCATCGGCATCTGCAGCATCGGCAACGTCGTGTGGGCGCCGTTCCAGGCCGACATGTCGAGCTGGCTGATCTCGGGATAGCGCAGGTTCTCCGGCGTCGGCTCCTTCGGGCCGTTGAGAAGTTTTTCGCGGTCGACGATCTGCAGCACGCCGCCCTTGTCGGTGCCGTAGCCGAAATAGACGCGGTTGCCTTTCGGGCCGGTGGAGATCGGGCCGTGGAGGTCGGCTGGGATGGTGCCGGTCGCGCTGGGCTCCTGGCCGGGCAGGCCGAAGTCACGAATATGCACGGGCTTCGTCGGATCGCTCAGGTCGTAGATCTGGGTCATGCGCTTGACGCGCCAACCGGGCACGCCCGACACGAGATAGGCGATGCCGGTGTCGCACTCCCACCAGCTCTTATGGGTGTCCTTGAGGCCCATGACGATGCGGGTCAGCAGGCTCGGATTGGCCGGATCGGTGACGTCCCAGATCTCATGGGCTTCGCCGCCGAACACGCGCAGCAGATAGAACTTGTTGGGATCGCCCTTGGGCAACTGGCTGCCGGCGCACACGCGCGTCATCTGGGCACCGCCCTGCTCGTTGAGCCCTTCGGTGCCGGGAATGTGCTTGAGGTAGCGCGGATGAGCGGGATCGGTCACGTCGACGATCGAAGTGCCGTTGAACTCGGCTTGGCCGGTCAGCGGATTCATCGGCTTCGGCGTCTCGCGGTTGCCGCCGTGATGACCGATATAGGCGATATAGCGGTTGCCCTGCTTGGCGATGGTCGGCTGGTAGGCGCTGCGGGCCTGCAAGTCGTTGTAGCCGACGAGACGCATGTTGAGCGCCTCGGGCTGATCGCCGATGTGCTGCTGCTGCGCCGCCGCGGGCACGACAAACGCGACGAGTGTCGCCGCAGTACATCCCGCCGCCGCGGACCATACCGACTGCATCATATGGAGACCTCCCTGCGATTTTTGAGCCCAATCAAGCCGTCGCGGCATGTTAGCATACCGCGTCACGGCACGGGCACCCGTGCGCAGCGACCTGCAACGCGTTAGACTCTGCTCGAACGCGCTCCGCGGAAATACCGTGGGCGACCAGAAGCGGCAACCCGGGAGGACCTCACGTGCATTTCGTCATTCACGCGGTCGATCGCCCCGATGCGCTCGCGACGCGGGCGAAGTTCTACCGCGTCCATCGCATTCATCTCGACGAAGCGATGAAGCACGGCGTTGCGGTGACGACCGCCGGAACCTTGGTGGCTGAAGACGGCGAAACGCCGGTCGGCAGCCTGTTCATTCTCGAAGCCGAGAACCGCGCCGCCATCGATGCATTCACCGCGAGCGACCCCTACCGCGTGCACGGCGTGTGGGACGCGGTCGAGGTCCACTACTACAACAAGAAGCGGTGAACGGGGCGCCCAAAACGGGCGGCAATATCGCCGAAGCTCGTACCAACGACGTAGGGTGCGCAAAGCGAAGCGTGCGCACCATCGGCGGGTCAACAGCTGCGCACGCGCGGACAAGTCCGCGCTTTGCACACCCTACGAGATCGCATTTCGTCGCGTGGTCAATTGAGCTCGCGCCAGATGCCGAGGGCTTCCTGGGCCGGGCGATCGGAGATCGAGAACAGCACCGATTCGCGCGCGGCCTCGTGGGCGTAGTACTGCCACGGCGGCGCAATGAAGACATCGCCGGAGCTCCAGGCGAAATCCTTGTCGCCGATGCGCGTTTTGCCTTCGCCTTCGACGCAGACGAAGATGGTGCCGTCGGTGGCGCGGTAACGCTCGCCGGAAAAGCCCGCCGGCAGCAGCGCGATGTGCGCGCCCATGGTCGGCATCACCCACCCGCCGGTGACGGGATTGGCGTAGCGCACGCGCGCGCCGTGGCGCTTGTCGATCTCGCCGGCTTTCTTCATGCGCTCAAGAATCGGACGGGTGCGGGCGTAGGTGTAGTTCACCACCGGGCTGCATCTGTTGCGCGGCGCCTCGGCACCGTCCGGCAAAACACCCGAGGCGAAGAAGGCAGCCGAATCGCCGTCAGCATGACGGACCTTCTGGCTTTCGTCCGCCAGGTGCTCGGCGAACATGGTCTCGAAGAAGTTGATGGTCGGCAGGTCGAGCACGTCGAGCCAGATCATCGGCTTGTCGGACGTGTTGCCGTGGTCATGCGCCGTCCAATTGGTGGTCAGCACGAAGTCGCCCGGCGACATGTAGGTGCGCTCGCCTTCGACCGAGGTGTAGGCGCCGGCGCCGTCGATGATGAACCGGATCGCCGACGCGGTGTGCCGATGCGCCGGCGCGATCTCGCCAGGCATGATGAGCTGCAGGCCGGCATAGAGCGTATGGGTGGCGCGCGACTGCCCGCGCAGCCCTGGATTCTCGAGCACCAGCACCCGCCGCTCGGCTTCCTTCGCGGTGATGAGTTCGGCCGCTTCCATCACCATCGGCTGGACGTCCTTGAACCGCCAGATGGCCGGCGCACATTGCGTCTTGGGTTCATTGACGACGAGATCGCGCAGCTTCTCCCAGAGCGGCGCCATGTCGTGTTTGCTGATACGATCGTAATAGTCCTGCCGAGCCGTTTGCATGTTGTGCTTGGGGTCGGCCGCGGTCGCCGTCGCCATGATGTCCTCCGAACAAAAACCGTTTGTCCACATATAGCCGTTCCGCGCCCGCGCCAAAATGGCGCTCTGGCCTCCGCGTGGCAGCCATGCGGCATCGCGCTTCGCCGCCTTGCCAGCCCCGCCGTGACTTCGCTAAATCCGCCCAGACCAACGCGAGGACAAGATGCCGAACGCGGTCGAGATCGAAGATAGACGCGAGCTGCACGAACTCATCGAGAACTGGGCGGTGTGGCGCGACGCCCTGATGTGGCAGCGCTTCCGCACCGTCTGGCACGACGACGGACGGATGATGGCGACCTGGTTCCAGGGCACTGCCGACGAATTCATCAAGGTGAGCCAGGAGGGCTACGAACGCGGCGTGCGCATCCTGCACTTCCTCGGCGGCTCTTCGATCGATGTCGCCGGCGACCGCGCCATCGCACAGACCAAGATGACGATTTCGCAGCGCGCGCTGGTGGAGAACGTGCTGTGCGACGTCGTCTGCACCGGCCGCTTCTATGATTTTCTTGAGAAACGCAACGGGCGCTGGGGCTTTGTCCTGCGCCAGCCGATCTACGAAAAGGATCGTCTCGACCCGGTCGATCCCGCGGCCCGGCTTACGCTCGACCCGAAGCTGCTCGCGCAGTTTCCTGAGGGCTACCGTCACCTCGCCTATCTGCAGACCCGGATCGGCTACAAGGTGAAGACCGACATGCCCGGCCTCGATGGGCCGGAGGTCGAAGCGCTCTACCGCCACGGCGAGGCGTGGCTCGAGGGCGGCAGTATCGGCTAATAGGGGCCGAGCCGCAGCTCAGCCCCGAGCGCATAGTCATTGGATCGAAAATCACTCCGCAAACACGACCGGAGCCGGCTCCGCCGGTACGGGGCGGCGAGCGGCCACCAGCCGCCGTTCGGGCTCGGCGAGATGCTGATTGCGTTCCAGCACATCGAGCAGGTGATCGATGTCCTCGCGGCGATGGCCGGCATTCATTTGAATGCGAAGCCGCGCCGACTTGAGAGGCACCGCCGGGAAGCGGATGAAGTCGACGTGGATGCCTTCCTTGCGGATCGCGTGCGCGAGTTGCTCCGCCTTGTCTTCGTCGCCGAGCCAGATCGGCACGATCGGCGTTTCGGTCGACACCAGCTTGAAGGGAAGATTCGCCATCCGCTTCACGAAGTAGCGCTGGTTGTCCCACAGCCGCTGTCGCCGCTCCGGCTCGTCGCGCACGATGTCGATCGCGGTGGAGATGATCATCGCCTGGTCCGGCGGCAGCGTCGCCGTGAAGCCGTAGGCGGCACTGGTCATGCGTAGAATTTCCGTGATCAGGCCATGGGCCGCGACATAGCCGCCGATCGAGCCATAGGCCTTGCTGAGCGTGGCCATGTAGATGAGCCGCTCGCTTGTCGCCTTGAAGTGCTCGATGACGCCGCCGCCCGACGCACCCAGCACGCCGGTGCCGTGGGCATCGTCGACATAGAGCATCGCGTCCCAGCGCTCGGCGAGACGCAGCAGGTCGGGAATTGGCGCGATGTCGCCGTCCTGGCTGAACACGCCGTCGGTGACGATGATCTTCGATGTCGCAGTCGAACGCCGCAGCAGCGTTTCGAGATGGTCGAGATCGAGGTGGTGATAGCTGTAGCGCCGCGCCCCGGACAGGCGCATGCCTTCGCGAATGCTGACGTGATTATATTCGTCGCTGAAGTAGGCGTAGGTGTATTCGCGGCTGGGCGCGAAACCGAAGACGCGGGCGATCTGGGCGGCGCGCGGCAGCGTCGACAGCGTGCCGAGATTGGTGAGGTAACCGGTCGCGAACAGGATCGCGTGGCTCTTGCCGTTGGAGCGCGCGATCTTGCGTTCCAGTTCGCCGTAGAGCCCGAGATTGCCGCCCAGCAGCCGCAAATCGCTGTTGCCGACGCCATAGGTCGCAACGCCGTTGGTGGCGGCGGCTTTCATGCGCGGGCTTGTTGCAATTCCGAGATAATTGTTGGTGCTGAACGAGACTTGCGGTCGGTCTTTTATCGAAAATCTCGGATTGGGAAGACTGTCCACCACCAGCGGTTCATGAGGCACGCGCCACCCGAACCACTCCGCTAACTCCATAAACTCATTCACGGTGCGCACCTCTTGGCCTGATCAACGCCGCATCTTTTTGGGATTTCGGCCTGCCGCGCACGACGCAGCAGGGCCGCTCGAAGACGTCTTGTTAGGAAGCGAATAGCGCACCGCTGCGTATCCGGACTGAACCGGCCGCTCACCTGCAATGCAGGTCGCGCAAACATTTGCTCGGCGAGATTATCGGTGCCAGCCCATCGTCGCCATTGCGGCTTGACGGATTCACCGGCTCTCGCGCCCGCGCAACACTCAGCCAGCACTCTGCCCCCTGGGACAACACCCGACCGCCCGGATCATTTCGTCCGGTTTCAATCGAGCGTTAAGGTTCATATATCGTTTATATGGCAGTGTAAATGAAAAGCTGTTGTTCAGACAATTGTTGACGTCATCGCAAGCGTGTTTGTTGCTGGATGCAAGAGTTAGTGATGCTCCCGGAGACAGCTACATGACTAGTTGTTTATTTTTCTCAGTCCATCGACGCCTTTTGCTAGGCGGCAACGGTCGCTGCTCCGCCAGCATTAACCATAATCTGCGGCAGACGCCGCCATGGTCATTTTCGATGATTTCTTTAAATTGCCTTAACACTGTGCATTTTGCTTTGCATCATAACGTACAGCCGCGGCTACGACCTCGGTGCGTTGAGTAATAAGAGGGGGATTGCGTGCGGATGATCAAAGGCGCAACGCGGAACGCCGGTACCGAGCCCGCCGCAGAAAAGACTTCCCAACCCTTGATTGCGCTGCGTGGCATCAGCCGGTTTTACGACGGCGGGGCCATCGCGGCGCTCCGCAATATCGATCTTGAGATCGAGGCCGGCGATTGCGTGGCCATTGTCGGCGCGAGCGGCAGCGGCAAGAGCAGCCTCGTCAATCTTCTGTGCGGCATCGACTACCCCACCACCGGATCAGTGTTGTGGGAAGGGGAGCCGCTACTGACACCCGCGGCCTGGGCACGGCTGAGACGCAACAGCATCGGCATCGTCTTCCAGGAATTCAATCTGATCCCGACGCTGACCGCGATCGAGAACGTCGAACTCGCCCTGCTCGGCCACGGCCTGTCCGCCAAGCGCCGCACCGCCCGCGCCGCAATCGTGCTCGACCACGTCGGGCTCGGTGCGCGCATGCATCACTTGGTCACCAAACTCTCCGGCGGCGAGCGCCAACGCGTGGCGATTGCGCGCGCCATCGTCAACGAACCAAAGATGCTGCTCGCCGACGAGCCAACCGGAAATCTCGACAGCGTCAGCGTGACGAACGTTTCCGACCTGTTGTTCCAGCTGCGCGAAAAAAACGCGATGACCCTGATCCTGGTCACCCATGACAACTCATTGGCCGCCCGTTGCCCGCGCCGCGTACGCATCCGGGACGGCGTGATCGTGGAAGATGTTCGTCAGGCCGCCGTGACCGCTCCGGTCAGCCCCAAACTCGTGAACCCCGCAGGGTGAGTTCCGCGACGTGAGTGCCACCCCATGAACCTTTTCGGTCTTGCACTACGAAATCTCAAGCGGCGGCCCGTCCGCACCAGCCTGTCGATCCTCGGGATCGGCTTGGCGGTCGGCAGCGCGCTCGCGTTGATTACGCTGTCGCGCAGCATCCAGGACAGCACGCGCGAAGGCATGGACGAGATCGGCGATGATCTCGTGGTCATGCAGAAGGGCGCCTCCGATATTTTCGGCGGCTTCATCCCCGAACAAACCGTCGCCCGCGTGGCCGCGATCCCCGGCGTCGCACGGGTGTCGGGCGAGATGGCGACCTTTGCGACAAGCGGGATCAATGCCGTCCTGACCCTCGGATGGCCGGACGGCAGCTACCTGTGGCAGAAAGTTCCGCTACGCGAGGGCCGGGTGCCGACCGCGGGCGAGCGCCATGTCGTGGTCCTCGGCGACACGGCCGCAGCAACGCTCGGCAAAAAGCTCGGCGACGAGCTGGAACTGCTCGACAAGAATTTTCGCGTGATCGGCATCGCGAACTACACCACGATCGTCAATCGTGGGCTAGTGCTGGTACCGCTTGTCGATTTGCAGGAAGCGAGCTATCGGCCGGACCAGGTCACCATCATTCACGTCAACGTCGACCACGCCGCTGGGCGCGCCGAGCTTAACCGCGTGCGGAGCGCCATCGAGGCGCTCGGCAATCTCACCGTGGCGACGGCGAACGAGGTGCTCGACAACGACCGCAACTTTGCAATCCTTCAAGCGGTCTCGCTCGCGGTCGCGATCATCGCGGTCGCCATGAGCGCGCTCAACGTGCTCAACGCCCTCATCATGGCGACGCAGGAGCGGACGCGCGAGATCGGCATCTTCGCCGCCATCGGCTGGAGCAACGGACGCATCATGATGTCCATTGTCGTCGAAGGAATCGTGATGTGCGTGATCGGCTGCGCGCTCGGGGTCTTCTTGAGCTTTTTTGCCGCCCTCGCGTTTCCGCACATTCCAGCGATCGGGAATCTCATCTCGTTCAAGCCGAATGCCCGGCTGATCGTGCCAGTGCTCACGGCCGCCGTCGCGCTGTGCATTTTCGGGGCGCTGTTCCCGGCGTGGCGGGCCGTGCGGATGGTACCGGCCGAAGCGCTACGGCGCTTGTGAGTGCAAGTGCGCAGGGATGGTTGACCGCAGCGACCAGGAGCAACTCGTGATTCCGCCGGCCTCTGGCCGGTGGCGCCTCATCCTGTCCCAATTGCTCGATCAACTGCGGATGCCGCAGTCGCCGGGAAAAATCTATTCCTATCCGAAGCTTCGGAATTTCGTGCTCGACGTGCTCGCCGAGGGCCGTCGTAAGCAGATCGCGCACATTATCGTCGATGCCGACATCAGCGGCGTAAGAGAACAAATCGCGGCGCTGCGCCAGCGCGGCGGGGAGCCGTTATCGTTGACGAGCTACATCGCCAAGAGCTTCGCCAGCGCCATCGCCGCCGATAAGCGCATGCAGGCGTACCGACTTGGGCGCAACCGACTGATCGCCTTCGATGACGTCGACCTTGCCTTCATGATCGAACGGGAATGGGAAGGCGAGGCAATCCCGGTCTTCTATATTCTGCGCGCCGCACAGCAGAAGACCATCTACGAAATCCATCGCGAGCTTCGCGCTGCGCGCGAGCGGCCGCTTGGAACCGACGGCCCCATGGGCGCGCTCGAGATGCAGTTTTTCCACCTCCCGGCGTTCCTGCGAAAGATCCTGTGGTTCTTCGTTCGGCGCAATCCATATTGGTTCAAGGATCTCGCGGGCACCGCGGGGGTCTCGTCGATGGGCATGTACACCTCCGGCGGCGCCGTCGGCGTGCCGATCACGCCGATGTCGCTGACCCTGACAATCGGCACTGTCGAAAAGAGGGCCATCCTCCATGAGGGTCGACCGATCGAACGCGACATCCTCCATCTGAACCTCAGCATTGATCACGACATCATCGACGGAGCGCCCCTCATGCGCTTTGCCGAACGCTTCCGGCAAATTTTGGCGGACCGGACGGCGCTGGAGCCCTCGACCCAGGAAGTGCGGGACACCCCCCAATGAATCACAAGATGACATTCGCCCGGGTTGCATTGCGGATCGCAATCGTCGGCGTTGCTGCACCGCTCGCGCTGCTGCCGCTCTGCAGCGCCGCGCGCGCGCAGTCGAAACTCAGCGCGCATTATGCGCTCTCGATCGCGAGCATCCCTATCGGCGAAGGCGAATGGGACGTCGAGATCGGCAAGGATCGGTATTCGGCAAAATCGAACGGCCGTTTCTTTGGTGCTTGGCGCCTCATACTTGGCAGCGACATTGCGGCGAGCACGCGCGGCATGCTCGCCCAGGCGCGCCTTGCGCCGGCCGGCTACACGGCGAACTTCTCCTCCGATGAAGAAGTCGAAGACGTGCACATGATGTTTCAGAACGGCGCGGTGAGCGAGTTCGAAACCAAGCCGCCGGCCTCCGTAACGCCACAACTCGTTCCGGTCAGTCCCACCCATCTTCGTGGCGCGGTCGATCCGCTGACCGCGGGCCTGATCCCGGTGTCGGGGACAGGAGAGTTGCTCACCCCCGCGGCCTGCCAACACACGCTGCCGATTTTCGACGGCAGCCACCGCTTCGACGTGACGCTGTCGTTCAAACGCATGGACAACGTCAAGGCGGAGACCGGATACCGGGGACCGGCCGTGGTGTGCGGCATGATCTATCGGCCGATCGGCGGGTACATCCCCGGCAACTTCCGCGTCAGCTATCTGGAAAGGAACCACAACATGGAGATGTGGTTCGCCCCGATCGCAGGCACGCGGCTGCTGGCCGTCGTCCGCATTACGGTCCCGACCGCTCTCGGCACGGCCGTGCTCGCGGCCACACGCTTCGAGACGGCGAGTCGGTAGCAAGCGGCAAGAACCGTAGTCCGGATGAGCGCAGCGAAATCCGGGGCTATCTGCCCCGCCGCACTGCCGTCCCCGGATATCGCTGCGCTCGTCCGGGCTACTGGTGCTCTCACCGAGAATCAGTCGCCGGCGCCTTGGCGACCGTGCGCGGCCTCACGCTAAAGCGGAATGCGACCAGGACGATGCGCTGGGCCCAATCGGGCAGGAGTCCGCCGATGCGTGCGGCGAGCGCGAGCGGAAACGGAAACGCAATGACGGCACGCTTGCGCGACAGACCGCGCTGGATCAGCTCGGCTGCTCGCTCGACCGATACTTCGAACGGCTTCCAACCGGTTTCCTGCTGCAGCATCGGCGTCGTTATGTAACCGGGACAGATCACGCTGACGGAGACCCCGCGCGATCGCACCAGGTGCCGCAATGCGCGCCCGTAATTCAGGAGGGCCGCCTTGCTCCCGCAGTAGCTTGGCGAATCCGGAAGCGGGACGAACGCCGCAACCGAGGCCACAATGCCGATCTGGCCGCTGCCGCGCGACATCATGCGATCGAGCAGCGGATAGATCGTGTTGATGACCCCGAGCACGTTCGTTTCGAGAAGCGCGTAACTGTCGTCCACTGATTCGAGAGCGCCATCCGTGGACGTTCCGACCAAGACACCGGCGTTGGCGATCAAGAGGTCGACCGGAGCCTCGGCGTCGAATGCCTCAAGCCACGCGCGCAACTCCTCACGGCTGCGCACGTCGATCGTCGCGGTCCGAACGTCAGCGGCAGTGCGTCGGCACGCCGCAGCCACCGCTTCGAGGCGCTCGGGACTACGCCCAAGCAGCGCGAGCCGTGCGCCCTCGCGCGCATAACGAAGCGCCAGCGCCTCGCCGATGCCGCTCGAAGCGCCGGTAATGACCATCGTACGCGGCATGGTCCTTTCCCGTCGTGTGATCATCCTCCCGCCGGCCTCATGCGATGCGCTTGACGCTGGTGATGGCGCCGCCGGCGGCGGCAATGCGGGGGACGGCCTCGGCAACCGGTTCGAACGCGACCGCCATATGAAATGCGTTCGCGTGCACCAGCGTTGCGTCGTCGCGGGCGATCGCGACGTGCCCCCTCCAGAAGACGAGGTCGCCGCGCCGCAAGCCGGCAAGATCGTCGACCGGTTGCGCAACGCCCATCGCTTTTTCCTGCATGTCGCTGTCGCGCGGGCAGGCGATCCCCGCGGCATTGAGTGAAACCTGCACTAGGCCCGAGCAGTCGAGCCCGAGGCTCGTCTTGCCGCCCCACAAATAAGGAATGCCGACAAATCGCTCGGCGACAGCGACGAAGTCGTTCTCGGTCGTGTCGATCGGTGCAAGATGGCGCGCCGGGACGTAAAAGCCGTTGGCGAGTGTCGCAAGTTGACCGGTCGTATCGGCTTGACGTGCCGCCATCGCAACGCGGCAGCCGAGCGAGAGCGCCTCCATGGGCGGCGCTTTGATCGAGCGGCCGGGAAACATGAATGTGCGCAGCGCCGCGACGCGGTGCGTCGGTGCGGGCCCGAGCGGGCGCAGCGCATTCGCAGGCAGCCATCCGACGTAACCATCCGACGCCAGTTGCCCCCAGCACCAGCCTTCGGCGTTCTCTTCGTAGACCGTGACGATTTCGCCGCGCAGGGCCTCGGTATCGAGCAAGGCGTCGGGCGCCGGCTCACGGCGCACAGGTGCCTGTGCCTCGGCAACCTCACGCTCAACGCCATCGACAAATCGCGCCGCCGTCACACGGCCAGCGAGATGGCGAGCGGCAAGGTCGGACCGCGCCGGCGTGATGCGCGGATCGAAATCGATGGTCATCCGCCGTAGCGCTCCGCAAGCAGCGCGTAGAGCGCGCGCGCGGCCTGGCATTCGCCGCCCTCCGGCCGGCCGGGCTTGGCGGAGGGCGTCCAGGCGTAGATATCGAGATGGAGCCACGCCTTTGCGGCAGAGACGAAGCGGTTGAGGAACAGCGCGCAGATGATCGAACCGGCAAAGCCGCCGCTCGCGATGTTGTTCAGGTCGGCGACCTTGGAATCCAGCATCTGATCGTAGGGCCGCCACAGCGGCAGACGCCACAGCGGATCGTTCTCGCCGTCGGCATGACGTTGAACCTGCGCGGCCAACGTTTCGTCATCAGTGTAGAACGGCGGCAGGTCCGGCCCGAGCGCAACCCGCGCAGCGCCAGTCAGGGTACCCATGTCAACCAGAAGCTCCGGCTTCTCGTCGTCGGCGAGCGCCAGGGCATCGGCAAGGATGAGGCGACCCTCGGCATCAGTGTTGCCGACTTCGACCTGCAAACCCTCGCGCGAACGGACGACATCGAGTGGGCGGAACGCCGGACCCGAGATCGCATTTTCGACCGCCGGGATCAGGACCCGCAGCCGGATGTTGAGCTTGCGGTCCATGATCATCTGGGCAAGCGCCAGCACGCTTGCGGCGCCGCCCATGTCCTTCTTCATCAGCAGCATGGACGCGCTGGGCTTGATGTCGAGGCCGCCGCTGTCGAAGCATACCCCCTTGCCGACGAGCGTGACCTTGGGCGCGCCGGGATCGCCCCAGGTGATGTCGATAAGACGCGGCGCGCGTGCCGAAGCGGCGGCACGGCCAACCGCATGGATGAGCGGAAAGTTCTGGGTGATCAGGTCGTCGCCGGTAATGATGCGGATCGCGGCGCCATAACTCGCCGCAACTGTCAACGCCGCCTCGGCAAGCTCGGCCGGCCCCATGTCGTTCGACGGCGTATTAATGAGGTCGCGCGCCAGGAAAACGGCGTCAGCGATGCGCGACAGATCCGCCGCATCCTGGCGCGACGGCAATTCGAGGCAGACTTCGCTCGCCTTTTTGCCGTAGCGGCTGAACCGGTAGGTGCCGAGTGCAAAGCCGAGCGCAGCAAGCCGCTCATCATGGGGGGCGTTGGCAAAACGATACGTGCCGCGCGGCAGCAGGCCGGGCAGCTTGCCCGCGAGGAACGGATCCTTCGCCTTGCCGTCGTCCTCCTGACCGAAAATCGCGGCGCCAAGGGTGCCGTCTGCGCCAGGGAGAAAAGCATGGCGGCCGGCCGAGGGCTCGAACCCTGCCGCTTCGGCGAAACTGCAAGCGTTGCCGTCCAGCGTCGCGCGGACGTTGCGCCAGCTTGCGGCATTGACGAACCATATCGGAACGGTTGGGCCGGCGCCGGGCGCCACAAAGGCGGGATGCATGTCACGGGTCCGTGGATGGGGAGCGCCCTGCTAGCATGGCGCCAACCGGAGTTGAAGGAGATCGACGGCCACAAGATGTGGCGTTCGGGACACGCCCAATGCGACGCAACCCGGCGGCATTAACCTGCCGTTAGGGTTAACGGTCTATTGCTGGCGGTAGTTGTCTGCAACCGGATTGCGCAAAAGTGAACGTTAGGAGTCATCCGAATACCATGGAGCGGCGCCGATGCGGGCGACCGGCGACGTTCGTAGCCCTTGGCGTCATCGCCTTGGTGGGCTCGGGCTGCCAGAGCGCCTCATTGCTCTCCAGCCTCAGCAACAATCTGACCGACAATTTGCCAAGCTTCTCCAGCGCCTCGGCACCGCAACCGGCCGCAACGCCAGCACCGAAATCCGAGAACGATTTCCGGCGCGACGCCGAGACCTTGGGCGAGCGCTATCGTGCCAACCCGAACGATGTGCAGGCTGCGATCGCTTATGCCCAGGCACTGCGCTCCAGCGGCCAGCGCAATCAGGCCGCTTCCGTCCTTGAACAAGCCTCATTGCAGCGCCCGCGCGACAAGGCTCTTCTCGGCGCCTACGGACGGGCGCTGGCCGACGTCGGCAAGTACGAACAGGCACTCGAAGTGCTCAGCCGCGCGCATTCGCCGGACCAGCCGGACTTGCGCATTCTGTCGGCGCAGGGTGCCGTGCTCGATCAGCTCGGCCGTCATGCCGAAGCGCAGCGCTATTATGCGAGCGCTCTCAAGATCAAACCGGACGACCCGTCAGTGCTCTCGAATCTTGGCCTGTCCTACGCGCTCGGCAAGGACCTCAAGAACGCAGAGTCGACGCTGCGGCGCGCCACGGCCCTGCCCGGCGCCGATCCTCGCGTACGGCAGAACCTCGCCCTCGTGGTCGGCCTTCAAGGACGTTTCGCCGAAGCCGAGAGCATCGCGAAGGCCGACCTGCCATCGGATCAGGCCGCCGCGAACATCGCATATTTGCGGCAGATGATCGCCCAGCAGGAAGGGCGCCCGCGACCCGGCGTGTGAGGCGTAGTCTGCGCCTCTCCACACTTTGCGTTCCGCGCTAGGCAACTTGAATTCCACGACGCGTTTCGTGTGTACCGGCGAAATCGTCGGGTGCGCAAAGCGCGGACTTGTCCGCGCGTGCGCACCGTTGCGGCGCCGAAAGGTGCGGACGGCGGCATGATAGTCAGCGCGCGCGATGCCCTCGCCCCGGCCGCCTTCGCCCGATCTTTCGGCCCGATCGAGCCTACTTGAACGTCGCCATCACCTTGATGACGGCGGGCCCGAGAATGACGACGAACAACACCGGCAGGAAGAACACGATCATCGGCACCGTGAGTTGGGGCGGTAGCGCAGCCGCCTTCTTTTCTGCGGCCGTCATGCGCTGATCGCGATTCTCCTGCGCGATGACGCGCAACGTCTGGGCCACCGGCGTGCCGAAGCGCTCGCTCTGCTGCAGGGCGAGACACAGTGATTTCATGCCTTCCAGCGGCACGCGTTTAGCGAGGTTTTCAAAGGTTTGGCGGCGATCTGACAAGTAGGAGAGCTCTGCCGTCGCGAGCGTCAGTTCTTCGGCAAGCTCAATCGACTGGGCGCCCACCTCCTCGCTGACGCGCTTGAACGTCGCTTCGAGCGACATGCCGGACTCGACGCAAATCAGCATGAGATCGAGCGCGTCCGGAAAGGCGCGGTTGATTGACGCCTGGCGCTTGGTGATCTTGTTCTTGATGAACAAGTTCGGGAGTTGAATGCCGAGATAGGTCGCTCCGAGGCATATGCCAATCTTGATGGTCCAGGGATAGTCGAGGTGGAGCAGTAGAAACACGTAGACGACCGAGCCGACCATCATCACAAGCGGTGCGACCATCCGGAAGAACAGGAAGACCACGTAGGGTCCCTGGCCACGATAGCCAGCCTGTACCAGCAAATTGCGCGCGGCTTCCTCGCCGAGCCAGTTGGACAGATTGAATTTCTCCACCACGGTCTGCATGTATTGCTTCGGTGAGGCGCGCCAACTCGTCTTGTCGCCGCGCGACAGGCGCTCGCGCTCGCGCTGCCTGATCCTCTCGCGCTCCGCCGCGACCGATGCCATCCGCTTTTCCAGCGCGTCGCCGCCGAGCAGCGGCATAGCAAGCGTGATCACGGTCGCGCCGGCTGCAATTGCGGCGCAGATCATCGCCAGAAGGCGCTTGTCGTCGAACAGGGCGAACAGAAAATCGAGCATGATCAGAAATCGAAGTTGATCATCTTGCGCATCACCATGACGCCAATGAACATCCACACGGCGCAGCCCGCGAGCATGACCTGACCGATGCGCTCGGTCCATAACAGCGTGATGTAGTCCGGGCTCGTCAGGTAGACGACGGTCATCACCACGATCGGCAGCGCGCCGATGATGCTCGCCGAAGCCTTGGCTTCGGTCGACATCGCTTTGATCTTGGCCTTCATCTTCTTGCGGTCGCGCAGCACCTTGGACAGGTTGCCGAGCGCCTCGGAGAGATTGCCGCCGCTCTTCTGCTGGATCGCGATGACGATGGCGAAGAAGTTCGATTCCGGCAGCGGCATGCGGTCGAACAGCTTGGCGCATGCCTCCCCGAGCGGCACGCCGACCGCCTGCGTCTCCAGCACCACGCGGAACTCGGTGCGCACCGGCTCGGGCGATTCGAGCGCGATCACACGCAAGGAGTCGCCGAGCGGAAGGCCTGATTTGATGCCGCGAACGACGACGTCAATGGAATCCGGAAAGAGTTCGAGGAATTTGGTCTCCCGACGCTTCTTGAGATACGACAGAACCCATCGCGGCAGTCCGGCGCCGGCAGCAAAGCCGGCGAGCACCGCGGGGATGATGCCAACGTCAAGCACGATCAAGGCCCCGCCCACTCCGAGACCGAGCGCGACGCTGCCGATGATGAACTGTTGCTTCGTCCAGGACACGCCCGCCTGGGTGAGTCGCGTCGACAGCGGCGGCGACTTTGATTTCTTGCGCCGCTCCTCGATTTCCTTGAGGCTTTGTTCGACCTGCTCGCGGCGCGACTTGATCGCGCGCGTCGCGGCCTTGACGGCGGGCATGCCCGAGCGTGCCACGCTCATCATCCGCTTCTCGGCGTCCCGCTCGCCGGAAAGATACGGGTAGATGAGCACCCAGGCGACGGCGCCGGCGCAGAAGGTCGCCAGCAGGGCCACCGCAAGCGTATGCATATCCAGCGTGTGCAGATTCAGCGTGTGCAGATCCATGGCGGGACCTCTTACGAGCTTTTCGGCGCTTCGCCGATTGCGGCATCGAGCGCGGCGGCGAGACGCTTTTCTTCGTTGAAATAGCGCGCGCGATCCCAAAAACGCGGTCGGCCGATGCCGGTCGATCGATGGCGGCCGATCAGCTTGCCGTTGGCGTCTTCGCCGACGAGGTCGTAGACGAAGAGGTCCTGCGTGATGATGACGTCCCCTTCGAGGCCCAGCACCTCCGTGATGTGCGTGATGCGCCGGCTGCCGTCGCGCAAGCGCGCCGCTTGGATCACGACGTCGACCGAGGCGCAGATCATTTCGCGAATAGTGCGGGACGGCAACGCAAAGCCGCCCATGGTGATCATCGATTCAAGCCGCGACAGCGCCT
>CAWEAS010000006.1:0-54822 GCA_963807015.1 uncultured Alphaproteobacteria bacterium
CGGCTTCGAGGTACACTTTGATGCCGGTCGCCCGGAAGGTGTGGCAGCCGATCTTGAGGCCGCCGAGCAGTGCCCATCACCAGGTTAAACGGCAACCGGCGAACCGACCTGACGCCTCGCCGTCAACTTTGGCTTCACGGTCGAGCGTGGCAATCTCCTCGCGACTACCACGCTGGCCCATGGTCAAGATCGCGCTCTCAATTTGCGCTGCCGCTTTCCGTGTTGGCCATACGCTGGACTTATCTGCACGCGCGGCAATGAGCCCGCGTATGCATGCAGGCTCGCGACGCGCACCAGCGTGCGTGCCCCGCTCTTTACACCTTCGATTTCGCCGCGGGCGAGGGCCTCGTATATGAACGTGGTACCTCTGCCAATCATACGAGCAGCGTCGGCGATGGTGACCAAGATCGGGATGACGGTCTCAGTTTTGGCGGCGGCGTCCATATCAGGTCTTCCTTGCCGATCGAATTGGCGTAACAACGCTAGGCAACTGTTCGGTACGGCCGCAGAATCGCGCCCAATGTTCCATCATCAGACGACGCGGTTCGATCACTTTGGTGAGCCCGCGTAAATCTGGCTCACTGCACCGCGGACATCGTGCCCGATAGCGATCTCCGAAAGATGGTCCGGATATTCATTCTCGATGCACCAAGATTTGAATGTCGTACGGAACCCGTGAACTGTGATCCGATTGCCGTCGGCGTCTTTGCTCGGGATGCCCTCCTGCTGTTGAATGAGCCGTTTGAGGCATGCGCTGATGCTGCCTGGCTCGACGTGCTTGCCGTTCCTGCCTTCAGTGAAGACGTACTGGGACCTGTTGCCAAGGGCCCGTACGGCGCGAAGTACGTCGAGCGCCGCCGAGCTTAGCGGCACGACATGGTCGTCGCCTGTTGACTTGCCTGTCTTAGTCGTCTCTGCCGGCGCGACCCAAATTGATTTTTTGGGATCGTCGAGATTGTGCAGATCCGCCCATTTCATAACGGCGACTTGGCCGCGCCGGACGCCGGTCAAGATCAGGAACTCCAGGGCAAACGCCATAACTGTATGGCCGCGGCCGACGAAATCTATGGCGGAGTGCGCTCCACGCTGATCGGTGTAACCGCGCAACTTGCTCATGAAGATGCCGATCTGCTCGAACGGGAGCGCCGGCTGATGGACGACGCGGTGGATTTTCTCGATGCGCGGTAGCAAGTAGCTGAGCGCCCCGGTCTTGGACGCGGGATTGTCGCCGGTCCGCAGCTCTTGGGCGGCCGCGTAGTCGAAGACGCCCTTCAAATGTAGGCGAACCATTTCCGCGGTCGGCGCGCCGCCAGCTTTCATGCCTTTGTTGGTTGTGGAGCCGCGCACGACGGCACTACGGTTCTGGATCGGCTTCAGCAGGTCGGCCACGTGCCTCGGCATGATTCCCGCAACCGGATGGTCGCCCCAGGTCGGATAGGCGAACAGTTCAAGCTTCCTCTTGGCGTCGGCGTGATATCTCGACGTCCAATTTGGTTTTCTAGCTTCGAGGTAGCCCTCTGCGCACTCGCGAAAGGTCGTCGACTTGCTGGCTTCGAGCTTCCGGGCTCGTTTCTCCGCATCGCGGGTAAGAAGCGGATCAATCCCCTCCTTGCGGCGCCGCTCGCTCCAGAAACGATGGTCGGCGCGGGCTTCCGCGAGTGACACCCTCGGATAGGGTCCGAGGCCGAAGTTGCGATCTTTGCGCTTGCCGTCATCGATCAGCACGCCATAGCGGTAGGTCCACGACTTGGTACCCTTCGCGCTAACCTCCAGGTATAATCCGCCGCCGTCGTGATATTTGCCTTTGCACGTGATTTTGTCCAACTTAGCCTGCGTTAAAAGATGCAGTACCATTTAGGTTTCTCCGTTTTTCGTGGGTCAAAGTTTTGATGACTTCTCAGGCTTCACGCTGCCCCACGTCCTGACCCACATTTTGCTCCGCTATGACGCTGTAAGGGCGCGTAGGCCCGTGGAAGCTGCCGCCCTAGAAGTCCCCATGCTGCGGGGCTTTCTTGATTTCGCTCATGCACGCGCCTGTACGTTTCACTTGGCTCCAAATGAGACCAGACGAAGTGGAGGCGATTGATTTCGCTAGGCTTTCGCTGTGAACTCTGCCGTAACCCACACTTTGACCCACGTCTGCGCAGAAACTGCTGCGGCACAGTCACTTCTTGCGTTTGAACAGCGAGCCAACGGGCGCCAATGCTTTCCAGGTCCTCGGTGGCGGTTTGTCTTTCGCCTGCGGCTCGGACGGGCCCTTCGCCAGCTCCATGAACTTCGTCAGCCATTCGGACGCGCGCCGAGCGTCATCCAGGCTGCTGCTTAAATCTGCCTTCGAGGTCCAATTTTTAGTGTCGACACAGCTGCGGATTGCCTCGACCATTTGCTCCGGCATGATTGCCTCGATGGCCTCGACGAACGTGTTCAGCGTTTGTCTGACGTTCGCCCCAGCTTTCTGAAGCGAGGGCACTGCTTCAGAAGCGTGTCGCAGCGGTACCGAGAATTCGTCATAGAGCGCCTCGCGCTGCTCCGCCGTTGCCTCTCGAAATAGATGCTTCGTCCCGCGTTCAGCGAGCGCCGTCACCGTTGGCGGATTGGCGCCCTCGATCGCCGTTTCGAATTCCGCGGCCGGGACAGCGGCGACACGCAATGCCGTCTTACGTTGCCGCTCGGAGAGGCCGGCATCGATGGCCGCTTGCGTCCTGGTCACCGACGGGACGGTGCCGGCCCCTCGGTTCTGTTTCAGGTTGGCATTGGATGCCGGCGCGATCTCCTTGAGTAGTTCGCCCATGCGACGGACCGCCCGCGCCTGGATACGATCGGCCATCTCACGCAGTGTGTTGTCATTCGCCTGCCGGGCATACGAGGCCAGCGCTTCGGCCTTATCGGCCATGCCCTTGCATTCGTCGATGCGCTCACACTTGGCGAGCGCTTGCCTCGCTTGCTCGTAGGTCGCCGGCAATCGCGCCTTGGAAGCATCGATGTGCGCAAGCTGGGTGAGTGCGGGTTCGCTGGACACTGGGCTCACCCTGCGCCGCCGCTTCGGCCGCTCTTGGCGGTGCTTGGAGAACACGCGTTGCCGAAAGCAAATCTAGCGGCAGCAGATGTCGCTTCCGATGTCGAATTCGATGGCGAGCCAGACGGCCACGGCCGTGGCGGCGGCTTGCATTCAGATAAATCCACCGGCCGCCCCAGCTCGGCGGCGAGCGCCTTCAGGCTGTTGTAGTTCATAACCGCTCGCGCCCCGCCCTTGGGACGTATTCCTTCATCGTGACGCGCGGCAGGGACGCCATGCGGCGTTCGATCGAAGCGAAAATGATCTTCGTCCTGCTTCCGTCTTTGAAGGCTTCGAGCTCGCCGCGGGCGATGGCGTTGTAAATTCCCGCGCGGGACAGGTCCGTTAACCGCCCGGCCTCGTCGATCGAAACTGCGAGCGGCTTGATCGGTGCATTGATGGTGTCGGTCATGGCGTGTCTCCTTGTCCACCGGCAAGGATGTACGCGCGCATGAACGCGCCCGCATGCGGGTTTAGGTGCGGCGGTATTTCAGCACGATAACCTGCTTTTCCGTGTGCGACGGTATTTCAGCACGATCGCGTTGACCTGCTTCTCGGTCAGCGGCTCGCCGAGGCGTTTGAGCGCCTCGCATATGATGCTGCCCGCTGACTGCCGATCCGTCCGATCACGCGTCGCGTCGTTCCGCGTCCGAGAGATGCCGTGCTCGGCGACGAGGCGCTTCGCCGCGAGATAAAGCGCCATGTCACGGTTCATCCGCGTCGGCTTGTGGCGACGTTTCTTCATCGCGTCCTGGAACGGTTTCCAGGCCAAGGTCTTTACCCAGTCCTCCAGGTCGCTGCTGTTCTCGATCTGCTCAAGAGCTGCCCCCAGATCGGAGGCATAGCCATCTGGGTCAGCAGCCCAAGCATCGCCCCTCTGACGAAAGAGCTCCAGGAAATGGCGCGTCTCGTCGATGAGGCGCTCGGTCTCGGAATCGAAGCGGCGGGCGACGTCACGCATCGGCGAGGAGCGGCGAGACATTGCCTACCGCGGCCCGCTTGCGGGCCCGGGCGGCCTTGAGATCACCGACGGCCGCGACCGGCTTGCTGCAATACTTGGCCCAGTGCTCCATCAGCCGGCGGCGCTTCAGAAATAGGTCGCCGCGCCGGTAGGCCGCCTCCACGTCGTTGCTGATCTTGTGGGCCAGCGCCATCTCGACCACGTGTCTCGGATGGCTGGTCGTCTCGGCCGCCCAGTCGCTGAAACTGCTGCGGAAGCCGTGGACGGTCAGGTCGGGACGCATCCCGCGAAGCAGCTGCAACATCGCCATGTTCGACAGGCCGAAGACGTGATCGGTTG
Source organism: uncultured Alphaproteobacteria bacterium (assembly GCA_963807015.1). Classification (GTDB taxonomy): domain Bacteria; phylum Pseudomonadota; class Alphaproteobacteria; order Rhizobiales; family Xanthobacteraceae; genus JAJPKK01. The sequence continues at coordinate 4,356 of CAWEAS010000006.1, forward strand.
AGAGCCCGCGTCCGGCTTGCTCGGCCGCAATGCCCTTGAGGATGGCGACGGCGCGACCCGATAGCGGGATCTTGTGCTCCTCGCCGCCCTTCATGCGGGCGGCAGGGACTACCCAGGTCCCGGTGTCGAGATCGATCTCATCCCAGGTCGCGCCGATGGTTTCGCCCGTCCGCGCCGCCGTCAGGATCGTAAATTCCAGGGCCCGCGCCGATATCGACTGTCTGCCGCGCAGCTCCTCCATGAATGAGAACATGTCGGCGAACGGCAGGGCCTCGTGATGCTCCGCCTTGGGAATTTTCGACAATACCTCGGCGAGGTGTCCCTTCCAGCGTGCTGGGTTCTCTCCGGTGCGGAATTCGCGGGCTGTCGCGTATCCCAGGATCGCCTCGATGCGACCGCGGATGCGCGATGCAGTCTCGGGTATCTTCTTCCAGATCGGCTCGATGATCTTAACGACAAGGTTGACATCGACGTCGGCCACCGCAAGGTGGCCGATGACGGGATAGACGTGCTTCTCCAGCGTCTGCGTCCATTGCCACCGATGCTTGGCGTTTTTCCAGCTGTCCTGATGCGCCGCGAGGTACATCTCGGCGCAGGCCTTGAACGTCACCTTCTTGGCCTGCTCGGCGAGCCTTGCCAGCCGGGCCTGCCGCTTGAATTCCAGAGGGTCGACGTCGTCGAGCAGCTGCCGGCGCAGCGCCGTCGCCCTGTCCCGCGCCTCACTAAGGCCGATCGTGCTCAGCGGACCGAGGCCCATCTCGCGGCGACGCCCATCCATCTCGTACCGGAAGACCCAGGACCGCGAGATCGTGCCATCCCTGGCGCGGGTGCACTGCAGATATAAATTGCCGCCGTCGGCCAGGAGCTTTGCGGCGCTGTCACCATCCGGCTTCGCGTGCGCGACCTCCTTCTGCGTCAGCCTGCCGATCTTTCTCGCCACTTGGCCCTCCATGCCTGTACCCATGTCTTGGACGTGGATACTGGCATGTCCACAGCTGCACGCATAGAAAGGAAATGTAGGAACGCAGCGGTTTTGCTGGGATAAGTAGATGCAGGTGAGCACACAGAGACGGTTTTAAGCGGTCCCTGGCTCCACCAAAACCCGGCTTTGTCTTTGGCCGCAACCTTTCGCTGCTGTTTGGATTTCTCAACAGAATAACGAGTTAGCAGACCGAGACCGTGTCCGCCGATCAACCGGCAACCGGCAAGGGTTCATTCGTGACTTTTGGAATCGCAGCCGAGATGCAGCGCGCGGGTAGCGCGGCCGGCGGGTGGCTCCGATCTGCGGTGCGTTATCGCAATGGGAAGACGTCGTCGTCGGATATGAAACCAGTCTTCATGCTGTCCCTCGTCGCCGGATCGGGGCCTCGTCCCTCGGCAAACGCACGCTCTTCTGCGCGCCGGCCGTGCATGATGCCCGGAAGGCCGTAATTTCCCTCGACGCAACGCGGCTCGTAATAAAGCCTGTTCTTCTCGTCGCTCTGCTTGGTGAAGTCTTGCTTCGCGGTCCACGGCCGCGTCCACACCGTCGGGTCTTCAGCGGTGACGATGTATTCGAGCGATGACGGCCCGGTCCGTGTCCACCGCTCCACCAGATGCAAGTTCTCCCGCGAACCCTGGAAATCGGTCTTGGCACTGAAGTTCGTCACGTCGATCACGAGGGTATCGCCCTCCCAGCGACCGCGCGAGTCGCCGTACCACTGACGTATGTGGTTCGGCAGATGCGGGCTCCCGTTCATGACGATGTTGCGTTGCCAGCCTTGGCCCTGACCGACATCGTAGAAGATCGCGATGCCGCCCGGCGTCTGCACGATCCGGCGGAAGCTGCCGTTGTTGGTACCAAATTCGGGAAGCCCGCCGGTTAGGCAGCGCTCCGGCGACGAACTGTCCTCGGGACCGTCGTTGCGGTTCATGCGGGCGGTGTTGTACCGCAGGGCGAGTTCGGCGCGCCGCTGCGAAGGCGTGGGATCGTATTTCCCGCCCCGACAGGCCGGCTCTTCGTTCTTGCACGTCTCGGTCGATTGCAACAAGGCGAGGCGAAACTCGCGATCAGCAGCTCCAATCTTCTGAGCCTGCGGCGTCAATGGCGGAATTCGGCCATTGCTCGGGTCGACAATAATTGACGTGCGCGTTCCGGCGCGTTTGAAGGACACGAACACAGTATTGTAGGAGCCGGACACGTCGCGCTCCGTTCCGCGCTCCGCGCGCCTCTCGCGCGCCAGCAGTTCCGATCGCGCTCTATTGATCTCCGCGCGCTGGGCTTCGGTGAAAAACTCCTGGTTCGTGTACTGTGCGGGGCGCTGCAAGGGCGTGTCTGTTTCGTCGGTCCAAATCCCCTGCAGGTCGGGTTCGCCCCACGGTGTTTTCAGCGCTGAGGTTGGCGGCGCGCCGGAATTTGCGGGAGCCTGAGCCGAACCGCGCGACATGAACGTCAAAGTGATTGCGTTGGCAACTGCCGCGACAAGCATCAAGCCCGAGAACGTCTTGCGCATGACGGACCTCCCTTGTGCCTGTGATGTTACTGCTCGCCATAAATCTAGAACAGGTCTGGAAAGCGACATTTCCGCATCGCGGGCACTAGGATGTCCCCGCTGTCAAGTGCCTTAAAATTCATCGCAGTGCTATCGATGTGTTCCCGGTTTGAAGGACTGCGCCCTGGCTAGGCGTCAAACGGCGGACGGTCCAGCCATAGATAGCCGTCGGTATCCAGGACCACCATGCTTCTTAGATTAAACTCTTTAAAAACTGCAATGATCGAATATTGTGACCGGGTTCTGCTAAATATGTCGATATATGGATGGGGAGCGGACACAGTGGCCTTCTTCAAAAAAGACCAGTTCCTGGAACGGAGCGGCAGCGAGGCGTTCGATGCGGACTACAGGCCCGGCGTTGAAGCCCGTCACGGCGGTATTTATTGCTGTATGGGCTGCGGTCGAGAAATTGGCATAGCCGCTGGCGAGCCACTCCCGGCGGCTGATCATCACCCTCATTCACCTGAACAGGGATCGATCCGTTGGCAACTCATTGTGCTTCCAAACGAACGTGCGATCGACGATCGGATATCTTCGGCATCAAGTTCTGCTAGGCGATCGTAGAGCATGCGTTGCGGGTTCTAAGTATCGAAAGTAATTGGATTAGCAAAAGAACCATTGCCAAATCGCGGAACCAAAGTCCGACATCGCAGAATGCCACAAGCTGCGACCGGATCATCGTTGAGCATTCGCCCGCCGCGCGCTAACCTTTGTGCGTTGGGAGGAGTCAATGAGCCGTCTCCCTCAGGGGCACGCGTAGGATCTTCTACTCAATGCGTCCGAAGCAGTGCCTTCGACCCATAGACTGGAACTTCTCCTGTCATTGGGATCAGCGCTGGACGATGTAAGGTGCCAGGCGCTTCCGCAGCTCAGACACTCGTTCCGGGTCCGTCACGAGTCTGCGATAGCCGCGGTCGATATTGTAATCGGCGAGCGGCTTGAAACCGGGCGGTGGCTGCACGTCCGAACGCGCCGAGAAGGTGCCGGAGCGAGCTTGCTGCTCCTGGGCGAGAAACCAGCTGAGGTAGAGCTTGGCCGCGTTCGGATGTGGCGCATCCTTGAAGATTCCCCCTCCAACGAGGAAGATCGGCGTCGCATCCATTTCCGAAAATAGGCCGGCGATCGGCCTGCCGGCGCGCATCAGTTGCCAGGTCGTCGTGGTGGAGTCGAAGCTTGCCAGCTTGTCGCCGGAGGCGATCGCGTTGGAGACGCCGGCGTGACCGTTGATGTACACCGGTTTCTGCACAGCGTACTTTTCCAGATACTCCCAGCCGTACTTCCGAACGATCAGCGCGAACGACGCGAGCGCCGCATCGTCCTCGGTCGGATCGGTGGTGACAAGCTTGCCGGCAAATTGCGGCTTCAGAAAATCGAGCGCCGATTTCGGCACGTCGGCACCGGACACGAACTGCGTGTTGATGGCGTAGGTGATGGGGTTGATGCTGACTGTGACGAAGGCGCCATCCTCGTCCTTGTACGCCTCATCGATCATTTCCCAGCCCGGCGGCTTGAACGCCATCATAGCTCCCGCTTTCTTCCATCTGGCGAAGTCTTCGATGGTTTGCAGGATTGCGAGATCCGTCTCGATCTTGCCGGCTGCGAGCTGGGCATCGATCTTCTTGTTGAGCACGGGGCTAAGGCCCCCTGTGAAATTCACCGTTACGCCTGGAAATGTCTGCTCGAACTCCTTGATCCAACGGTCGTGGGAGGCGGTTGGGCCGGCGCCGTAAAGCACCACCGTCTTCTCGTTCTTCGCCTGTTGATAGAACTCATCCGCTGGTTGCGCGCTGATCGGCGCCGCGCCGGCGATGGAGGTGATTGCGACGACTGCTATGCTTCGTACTACGACCACGGCGGGCTCCTCCCACGACGAAGACGTTCGGCTGGTGCCTGCCGCGATGCATGCCGTCAGCGCATGAATGACGGGGCTTTATCTCCCGCCGCGATCTGGCTTGCCGAACACGCGATCAAAAAACCCGGAGTTTCTGGTGGCTGAACCCTTCACGGTCCTGCCGGGTCCATGGCGGCTTTCTTGAGCAGATCGGCGTTAGCCGGATCGACCATAAATTTTATGAACGCTCTTGCCTCATCCGGATGTTTCGAAGCAGCAAGCAACCCGACGCCCATCGCGCCGTACTCCATCAGCTCACGAGGCAGGGGTCCGAGATAGGCGGTCCCCCGATAAGGCTGGATCACGTTGGTCTGCTGGATGCCTATCTCGACCTCTCCGTCAGCAACGGCTGCGGCGACAAGCCGTCCCTGAACGATTTTGATCTTGTCTTTGATTTGATCGTAAATGCCGAGCCTTTGAAATAAGCGGGTGTTGAACGGGCCGGTGCCGGCATTGGTGTGACCTATCGATTTTGCTTCAAGCATTGCCCGCTTGAAGGCCTCGGGTGTGCTGATGTCAGGCCTCGGCGCGCCTTCCTTCACCGCGACGCCGTTACCCACCCGCGCAAATTCGGCGACGCTGCCGGGCACAATCTTTCCGCTTTTGATGAAGGGCTCGAATTGCGCGAAGTCCGAGCGTCGTCAGGTCGCCCAATTCACCGGCATTGATTTTCTCGTTCAGGGCCGCCCCCGCCTGGAAGCTGACCTCGACCTTATTCCCGGTCGCTTGCGCAAAGGCCGCGGCCAGTTCGCGCACTCCGGATTCCGTGGCTTGGTTGAGATAGATGACCAGGTCGGCGGCGCTCGCCGATTGCGACAAGGCCATCGCGAGGATCGCAGCAAACGCGAATTTCTTGAGTAGCATGGACAATCCCCCAATTGACCGATCGCTTTCGAACGACGGGAAAGGCGCCGGGGCGACGATTGAACGACGCGGATTGCAGGAGACCTTACTCCAATCGCAAGCCCCGCACACCATCATGGCAGGGGCTCTCGATCCCGGCCGGCAAGGACCACTGCCTCTATCTTTTCGCCGCTCGACGACCTTTGCGCGCTGCCTTCGGGCGCGCGCGCCCCATCCGCTTCGTCGCAGTCGTTTTAGACTTTGCGGCGATAGCGAAATGCTCCAGCTTTTTGCCCGACTTCATCGCGGCCGTTAGCCAGCGCGGCTTCAGACCGCGGCCGGCCCATGTTTCGGCGGGATTAGCGGGATTGCGATATTTCGGCGCTATTTTCCCGCGCGGCGCGCCGCGTATTCCTTTCATCCGAATGCCGGGCGAATTTATCCGCGAGAGGCTGTTAAGCTTCGCTTCGAGTGAACGCCGTTCCTCGCCGACTCTGGCGCTCAAAGCTGCGTCGACGCGACTTTTGAGATCTGAAAGCTTTTCAATCGACATCGATTTGAGATTTACTTTGCCAACCATGTGTCTCGACCTCTGCTGTGCACGGATCGCTTAATCCGAGGCCCAATCCGCGCGCGGGAAGGCGCTATATAAAGATCTACGAGCGATCCGGCAATCACGGCGCGAAAGTTAAACGCTGCCCTGCAGCCGTTTGTGGAAGGTTGGTTGTTCTGTTGGAGAGGATACCAAAAAAGAAAAAATGACCTCGTAAGTGTATCTTTTGCTGCATCATCGCTGATGCGGCGCAAAAATGCGCCGGCAAGCGGCGGCGAGTTTGTCGGCTGGCGGTGAAGCCATGCTGGTGGGTCAGCACCGGGACATATCGATGAACAATGCCTGAGCAGCAGCACCAGACAGCGGGCGCAGAGACAGTATGGCGCGCGGAAGGGCGTGTCCGGATCCATGCTCCGATGGTCCACAGCACGACGAAAGGGTGGTTCAAACCTGGCGCTGGAACGACCGAATGGTTCAAAGACTACAAACATGGGCCCGAAATGGTCGTGGTCCCGGCGGGTAAGTTCCTGATGGGCTCGCCGGATTCGGAGAGCGGCCGCTATGATAATGAGGGACCGCAACACACGATCACATTCGCACAGCCATTTAGTGTCGGCCGCCATGCCGTTACGCGCGGCCAGTTCGCCGCCTTTGTGACGGCAACAGACTATAAGCTCGAAGGCGGCGCGCTGACGTGGACGGGCACCACATGGAGCATCGATCCATCATTGTCATGGCGCAATCCCGGCTTCCGCCAAGGCGACGATCATCCGGTGGTGTGCGTCAACTGGGATGATGCCAGTGCCTATATCGCTTGGTTATCGGAGTTGACAGGGCAATCCTACGATCTCCTCAGCGAGGCTGAGTGGGAATACGTCGCCCGCGCCGGCACCACGACGCCGTACTGGTGGGGGTCTTCGATCACTCCGGCACAAGCCAATTACTACGGTTACAAAGGCTTTCCGGCACTGGGCCAAATGCGCAAGTCGACGGTGCCTGTCGGCCATTTCGAGACCAATCCGTGGGGTCTTTATAACGTGCATGGCAACGTGTCGGAGTGGTGCCGGGACATGTGGCATCAGAATTACGATGGGGCACCCACGGATGGCTCGGCTTGGGTTGATTCCGGCGATCCAAGTGCTCGGGTTATTCGCGGCGGTTCCTGGTACCTCTTTCGTGAGTTTCTCCGTTCCGCTTACCGAAATAGATATCCTGTTGACCATCGAAATCACTATCTCGGCTTTCGTGTCCGCCGGAAGCTGTTCCCTTAGCGTCGGTTCTCCTGAGGCCGTGTCGCCGCCGCAGTTCTCAGAGGGATGGTGCTTCAGGTCGAGGAGCTCAACCTTCATTATCGGCGGCGGCTGCACGCCAGCAGCCGCCTCGATGCGGCGAAGAGTCCATGGTGAAAAACGTTGATCACGCCGTCGCCGGCTGTCGTTCACCAGAGCCCCGGCACAAGCCGAAATCGGGTCCGCCGCGCATAGTCAGCGTAGCCGTCGAGCGCGGCGCGAAGCAGCGTGTCCTCGCGGCTCGTCCGCAACACCAGGATCGCACTCGCCCAGGCCGCCGGAATCAGGGCCCACCACGATCCCAGCGCCAGCGCTAGGCCGGCAAATATCAAGAGCGCACCGAAATAGCCTGGGTGGCGGACGATTGCGTAGGGTCCGGACTCGATGACGTGCTGACCGCGCTCGCGCTGGATGCGCACGCCCGGCTCAAAGAACCGGTTGACCGCCTGGGCCCACGTGGTAACGGCGAAGCCGGCGCCGAGCAGGACATAGCCCAGGATCACGATCGAGAGCGGGACGTGCGACCAGGACAATCTGCCGGCATCGAGGGTCGCAAGCGGTAATTCGGCAATCATGGCGGGCAGCATCAGCAAAAGCAGGATCCGGTCCCAGCGTTCCGTGCCGGGTTGGACGCGGCTGCGCGCGCGATAAATGGCGGGGTTCACGCGCGCCAGGATCAACGCGGACGCACCATAGACAACAAGAACGAAGCCGATGAAGAACCAGCCCGGCCTCCAGTCGAGGCGGCCGACGGGGAGAAACACTAGCGCGGCCAGAGCGAGCGGCAGACCTATAGCGTAGGAGATCGCAGCCGTTCGGGAGATCGGTTCGGGTTCGGTGACAGTCATCGTCCGATTTCCCTGCTAGCCCACGTCGGCCGAAGGCAGTTCGGCCGGCCGCGTTCGGTGCAATCAGCGTGATGATCTGGACTTTTGCGGGCCTCTTCGCCGTCGCTCTTAAACCTCAGGGCGCATCAATGTGTGTGCGAGATGTCGAGCACCTCGGCGGCACCGAGCACCGGTGGGTCCATTGGGACGGACGTCGCATCGTACAGATAGATGCTGTCGTACCGGTGGCGAATTCGCTCGGGGTCCCATTGCTGGCTGATGTAAGCGGCGCCGGCGTGGGCATCGACGAGGGCCTCGTTGTGAAATGTTGCGGCCATGTTGCCGGACCGTCTGACGACGTCTGTGGTTCGTTCCCTGCGCGCCGTTTCATAGACGTGCAGCGCCGCGACCGGGTCGTGCGACCACTGCTCAATGCACCGGCCAAGAACGTAGCCATCCTCGATGGCCATGTTGGCGCCTTGCCCCAGGAACGGCAGCATCGCGTGGCAAGCGTCGCCAAGAAGACTGACACGTCCTACCGACCATTTTGGAAGCGGCTCGCGCAGAAACAGCCCCCACTTGTAGAACTGGTCGACGCTGTCGATGATCGAGAGGAGGTCGTGATGCCAGCCGACGAAGTCTCGCAAGCATTCGTCGTGTGATCCGGGGTGTACCCACGATTCGAGCTGCCAATCGTCGCGCTCGACCTCGCCCACCATGTTCAGCAGCGACCCGCGGCGGACCGGGTAGCACGTCACGTGGCCGCGCGGCCCGAGCCACTGCGTGGCGATCGGCCGGCGCAGATGCTCGGGCAGTCGTTCGATGGCGGCCAGGCCACGCCACGCCAGGATGCCAGTGAACTTGGGCTCGGCGGGGCCGAACAAGCGGCGGCGAATGGTCGAGTGCAATCCATCCGCGCCGATCAGGATGTCGCCTGTGGCGTGGGCACCATCTTCCAGATGCAGGCGAACACTCGACTTGTCCTGCTCAAAGTCGGAGCAACGTGCGCAAAGGTGGATTGCATCCGGCTTATGCTGCCGTACGGCACTCACCAGCATGGCGTGCAGGTCGCCTCGATGCATGAGATACATCGGCGAGCCAAACCGCTCGGTCGACATGCCCGCGGCCGGGTCAAACAGCGACCACGTTTTTCCTGTGCTCCATAGCCGGACCACTTTGTCGCCGGTCTCGACTCCCTCGCGCCGCACTGCGGGCTCTAGACCAAGCGCAAACAGAACCCGCGTTCCGTTCGGCGATAGCTGAAGTCCCGCGCCGACCTCGCGCAGCTCGGATGCCTGCTCGTAGAGATCGCAATCGATGCCTCGCTGCAGCAGGGCCAAGGCGGCGGTCAATCCGCCAACGCCGGCCCCGGCTATCAACACCCGCGGCGTAGTCCGGCTCATTCCTGGTCAGTCCCCAATATTTGTACTTGCTGCGAGCGGAGCCTTGGCACCGTTTGCCTCCCGGCACCATCATTCGTTCACTTTGATCTGGGCTTCGCGAATGACGGCGGCCCATCGTGCCTTCTCGCGCTGGATAAAGGCCGCCATGTCGGCCGGCGAACTTCCCACCGCCTCTATCCCGCCCATGTCCGCCATCCTTCGTCGCACATCCGCGTAATTGACCACCTCGGCGATCGCGGCCGAGATTTTCTCGCGCAACGCGATCGGCGTCTTCGGAGGTGCGTAGACCGCAAACCACGTCTCCGAAATGAGGTCCGGATAGACTTCAGGAAAGGCCGGGACACCGGGCAACGCGGGGTTCCGTTTTTCCGCCGCCACGCCCAGCACACGCAGGCGACCGGCGCGAATGTGCTCGATGGCCGTGCTGATGTCGACGAAGATCATATCGACCTGGCCGGCGACCAGGTCCGTCATGGCGAGCGCCACGCCGCGATAAGGGACCTTGGTGAAGGTCACCCCCGCTTTGTGCTGGAACATCTCCGCGGTGAGATGCGGCACGCCGCCGTCCCCCGCCGAGGCGTAGTTGAGCTTGCCCGGATTTGCCTTCGCATAGGCAACGAATGCGGCCAAGTCGTTCGCCGGCACGCTCGGATGAATCACGAGGACCAGCGGATTGGTGGCAATCTCCGATACCGGCTCGAGTGCCTCGGGGTCGAGGGTGCGATTTGGATAGAGCAGCTTCTGCACGATCACCGGCGAGCCTGGACCGACCAGCAGCGTATAGCCGTCCGGTGCTGCCTGCAGGACGGCTTCTATGCCGATCACGTTGCCCGCGCCGGGCCTGTTCTCGACCACGACAGGCTGCCCCCACTTGGCACGCAGCTGTTCTGCAATGATGCGGGCCATGGCATCGACGCTGCCACCGGGCGGCACCGGACAGATGAAGCGGATCGGTCGGCTCGGATAATCATCGGCCCGCGCCAGCGCCGGCGATAACAAGGCTAAACCGATGCTCCCGATAACGCACCGCCTCGTCGGCTCAAGACGCTGGAGCTTCATCGCGCGCTTCCGGGTCAGCGACCTGCCGCACGCAACTCGGCCGGGACTAGTCGTCCTTCTTTCACGACGAGCTGATTGTCGAGGTAGAGGTCGCAATTGCGCAGCGGCAGATCCAAATGGCATCCGGTGTCGTTGCTGCCGCCGAGTTCGGCGTTGGGGCCGGTCGAGAACAAGACGTTGCCGTAGAACGAACGTCCATCGACGCCGTTGGTGAAAGCGCCGAGGGGATTCGTGGCCATGAAATCCCATTGAGCCTTCTCGTCCATCCCCCATCCGATGTGCGAGACCGCGTAGGCGCGGGGATCGTCGTAGCGCGCCATGAATGAACGCAGCAGCTCGCCGTCCAAGTGATCGCCTTCGATCTTCGTCACCATCCCCTTCTCGATCGTCATGCGGATGGGGTTGGAAAGATAGCGCTTGAACGGGAAGATGATGTCCCCTGTATTGAGCACAACGACGCCGTCGATCTTGGTATCGTTGCCGCCTGTGTAGAGAAATCCGCCTGGCAGATTGTCCCAGCGCCCGGGCTGGTCGGTGAAGCCGTACTGCGTGATGACGGGGTACTGGCCAAGGTCATAACGGATGTCCGTCCCAGCCGGCGAGGTGATGCGCAGCTCGCGGGCGGACGTGAGCATCTTCTCGCCGGCTTCGACACGCCGGCGTAGCGCCTCGGTCGGAAACATCCGGCGGATGACATCAGGCGCCTCACGCGACATAAGGATGCGCGTGCCGGCCTGCTGGATCTCCTTTTGCTCGGCCGACCACAGCAGGCCGACGAAATCGATGACGATGTCGGCCGACTTCAGCGCGGCGACCGCCGGGCGGTTCCCGGTAAGCGAGGTCTGCTTTGTCTTGGCGCCGGGCGCGGGCGGTCTGCGGCGCAGGTTCACCTGCATCGCGTGTGCGCCCCGTATCTCTGCGGCCGTGAGGTAGGCATCGACATCGGATGAACGATCGGCGCCTTCCGTCAGGACTGCAAGAACTTCACCCTGCTTCACCTTGCAAAGGTCAAGCACTGATCCGTAGAGCTTCACAAGATCAGAATTGTCGCTCATCGGTCTCTCCACCTGCGCGCTGCCCGCTCGTCGCCGAACGTAAGCCAGCCCGGCGATTATCCAATGCATATTGCGTACCGACATCAAGATTCTTGTCGGTGCGGCGTCGCTCGGATTGAGCCCGATGGTTGTAGAAGCGCGGAGCCGGCACTTGTACGCGACTGAACGAACGATCGCGAACGCTTGCAATCGTTACGTCGTGCGAGTGGTTGTGCACTCTTCCAGACATCGAGCATCCGCGCGAAATCTTACGTCTGCGTGCGTTTTCGCCGAAGCTCAGCCGGCGATTGGATTTTTGCCGCGATAAAGGAAAACACGCATCCTCGCGCGCCGATCCAGTTCCCAGCAGGTTCGTACAGCAGTAGGGTTGCGGCGCTGGAAAGGCTCCGAAAGGACACAGGGAAGGTGCGTTCGATGGAGGACGGGATCTGCTACCTCAATGGTAGCTTCGTGAGGGCGAGCGAGGCGAAAGTCTCGATTTTCGACCGCGGTTTTACCAGCGGCGAGGGCGTCTACGACGTGACCCGCAGCTTCGGTCACAAGCTGTTCAAGCTGGACGCTCACCTCGCGCGGCTTTACCGCTCGCTGAAATACACCCGCGTCGATTGCGGGATAGCGCCCGACGAGATGGCCCGACTTTCAGTCGAGGTCTTCGAACGCAACAAGCATTTGTTGAACCGGGACGACGATTGCGCGCTGTGGCAAGTCGTCTCCCGCGGTGCCGATCGCTTCAGCAAAGGCCGACCCGTGGCGGCGACGGTCGCGATCTTCTGTCTGCCGATTGCCTACCACAGCTTCGCCCGCGAATACGTCGAAGGCTGTCTGCTGGTCACGCCGTCAACCCGGCGCACGCCGCCGCAGAGCTTGGAGGCCAAGGCCAAGATCACCAACAAGATGAACCATTCTATTGCGGCCTTCGAGGCCAAGCAGGTTAATCCCCGCGCGACGCCGCTGATGCTCGACCTGGACGGCAATATCTCCGAGACGCACCTTGGCAATTTCTTCTTTGTCAAAGACGGCAGGCTGTGCACCTCGTCCGACCGAACGGTGCTCGGCGGCGTGACGCGGTCGACCTTGTTCTCCATCGCCGGAGACCTTGGAGTCCCCGTCATCGAAGGAAATTTTACGCCCTACGACGTCTATTGCGCTGATGAAGCCTTCACGGCGAGCACCAGTCCGACCGTTGTGCCGGTCAGGAGCCTGAATGGAGTCGCGATCGGGACCGAGCTGCCCGGGCCGCTTACCCTCAAGCTGATGCTGGAGTGGGAGAAGCTCGTCGGCATCGACTTTGTCGGTCAAGCGCTCGCCCATATCGAGGATCGCGACAAGCAACATCTGCTCGGCGAATGGGCCAAGCGGCGAGAGAGTGCAACATCGTCGGCGCACTAGGCTGGCGTCACTGTCGGGAGGAAAGCATGTACCGAAAGGCCTGTCGTCTGCTCGCGGGAGCTTTGATCGTTCTCGCGATTTCCTCACTGACCGAGCGGCAGCATGCCGATGCGAAGGAGCTGCTGCTCGCCGAACCGGTTCATCACGTCGGCTTCCTGCCGGTCTATGTCGCCCTGCGGAAAGGCTATTTCAAAGACGAGGGCATCGATCTCAAGATTGCGGTCATGGTGTCGCCCGGCTTCATCAATGCCGTGCTGTCCGGCGATGCGTTCGCCTATATCGCGTCCGTTGATCATAACGCCTCCGCGCACGTCAACGGCAAGGACATTATGGCGGTGAGCAACCTCGTGGCGCGCGCCAACATCTACATGATGGCGCGCACGGACATTCCGCCGATGACGACGGAGCTTCGGTCCTACCTTCGGGGCAAACGGATCGCGGTCGGCTACTACAGCAGCACGCCGAACAACGTCCTACGCTATTTCCTCAAGAAGTGGAGCCTCGAGCCTGGCAAGGATGTCACGCTGATCGAGGTCGGAAACTCCTCTATCGTACCGGCGACCGTCAGGGCCAAACAAGCCGACCTTGGCGTCTCGTCGGAGCCTTTCATCACACAGCTCTACAAGGACGGCATCTGGACCCAGCCGATCCTCAATTCGTCGCGCGAACTCGGTCCCTTTGTCGATACGGCGTTGAGCGTGCGCCGTGACGTGATGGAAAAAGATCCGGCGACCGTAAAGGCGCTCGTCAAAGCGCTTGTGCGGGGCCTTGCTTATACAGACAGCCATCGCGGCGAAATGCTCGACTTCGCCAAATCCGAATTCCCGACCGCCAGCGCCGACGACCTCAAGGCTTCCCTCGATCGCAGTTTCGCCGACGGCCTCTTCAGCATCGACGGATTCATTTCCAAGGAATCCTGGACAAATGCAGAGGCAGTCGCACGGCAGGCTGGCATACTCAAGCAGCCGGTTTCTTATGATGAAGTGATCGATATGCGGTTCGTCAACGAGGCTCGAGGAGAATTGGGCGTTCGATAGCGAGTTAAACCAAGCGACAAAATCATTGAACAAAATCTTTAACTCGTCGTGCCCGCGCTTGGCGCGGCACGGCAGCTTTCGATATTGGTCCCAGAAGAGACGGTCGTTTCCGTTTCTATTTCCAAACCTGGTGTAGCCACGGGATCGCTTGCAACAAGGCACCTCTGAAGCGATGGGTTTCGTAATGGGTGATGCCGGTGAGCGCGATCAGTTTGGCGTTCACCCCCGCGCTCTGAAGTTCCGCGATGCGCGCTTCCGTTGGGCCAAAAGGTGCGACCTGGTCATCGTGTGAATGGATTGCCAGAACCGGAAGCCGCCACCCGGAGGCGGATGCTGGCGGCCTGCCCGCGACGGGAATTGCCGCACTGAAGCGTTGCGGGAATTTTTCGGCGAAATGCCAGGAGCCCGTACCGCCCATGCTGTAGCCGGTGACGACGATCTTTTGCTTGTCGATTGCGTAGTTGGCCAGAACCATGTCCAGCAACGCATTCACGGCCTTATCGTTTTCGGCGGTCCTCCAATCACCCCGCACCGAATCCGGCGCGACGATGATGGCGCCGAGTCCCGCGAGCGCAGGACCAATGAGGATCTGCACCACGTCTCCGCCGGCACCAGATGTATCTCCACCTCGAACGCCGAAGTGCAACGCAAGGACGAGAGGTGCGGGCGTTGAGGGAGAATAGTTATCGGGGACGAGGATTGCATAGTGGATCGGCGGTCCGTCCGCACGTTGCAAACTCAGGCTATGCAGACCCGGAGCACGCACGGGAGTATCACCCACGACTTGCGCCGACACGGCGATTGGCGACAAGGATAGAATTGTGCACGCCTTGATCGCGCAAAGCTGCAGACATCGAAGGACCTTCATCACTTTCCCTTTGTTAACATGGTGCGGATCACGATCCTGCGTGTCTTGGAAACAACGCGCTGGAGGCCTCGATTGTACGCAAACTCGGTTGTATGCTCTTAGCAGCCGAATGGCCAAAAACTCAATTTCTGGTCAAGGGAGGAAAAATCGATGTTTCGCCACGGGCGTCGAATTTTAGCCGTCATCGCGGCCGTCGTGCTGGTTGTCGGCGTCTGCGCAAGTAGAGCGGCAGACTTTGCCGGCAGCGTCCAGGGTGTGGTGAGGAGCGCATCCGGGCAAGCGCTTGCCGGGGCCTACGTCAAATTGATCAATCCGGAGCGTCGCCTGACGTTCATGGTGATCAGCCAGGCGCAGGGCCGCTACTCAATGAACAACCTGCCGCCGGGCAATTACACGGTGCAGGGCGTTGGGAACGGCTTTGAGAGCAAGCTCACGCCGGTGACGTTGTCCGCCGACAAGCCGGCGACAGCCGATGTGTTGCTCACGGAAGAACAAGGTCCTGTGGTGCCGAATGGCTGGATTCGGCGGCCCGGCCGCGTCGCCGGCAATGAACTTGATTTCGAGCTGCAGCCGCCCAATCTGCCGGAAGGCGAAGGCAAGGCGATCGTGGAGGCGAAGTGCGGCCAGTGCCATTTCCTGCATCGGCTGACGCAGATGAGATGGACCCGGCCCAACTGGGAGAAAAAGATCGCCTGGATGCGCGAACGCATCCACGAACGGCAGGGCGCCCAGGACCTGACCGAACAGGAAGAAAAGACGGTCATCGATTATCTGGCGAAGAACTTCTCGAACACCACGCCGAAGCCTGATCCCAACGGCCGCTTGTCGCGAACCCTGCTCCAGGGTGCCGCGGCGAAGTATATCGCGGTCGATTATGCGGTCGCGAATTCCGACGCGGCGCTCCATGACATCACGGTCGATCCGCAGGGCATCGCCTGGGTGAACGAGCTCAACGAATACAAGCTCGGACGCTTCGATCCGAAGACCTATGAGTTCACCGACATCGATCCGCCGCCGGGCCCGCGGAAAATCGGCGTCCTCGCTCACATGGGCCCGCCGGTGCGCGGCGTCGGCGACTCGATCTGGATGGCGGAGATCGGCGCCAACCGTCGCTGGCTGCAGTTCGACACCAAGTACCAGGAGTTCACCGCCTTTCCGGCGCCGGCGGATTTCAAGGGCCAGATGACCGGCAACAGCATGCGCGCCGACCCGAACGGCAAGATGGTGTGGTCGACGGCCGGCACGCGGATCGTCGGGTTGAACCTCGAAACCAAGCAGTTCACCGCGTACGACATCCCTCATTGGGTCGAGACCAAGCAGAACCCCGGCGCTTACGGCATTGACGTCGCGGGCGACGGCAGGGTGTGGTTCGTCGAGCGGGAAGCAAACAAAATCGGTCGGCTCGACCCTGCCACCGGAAAGATCGATGAATTCCCGACTCCCGGCGTCGACATTCCGCGCCGAATGGGAACGGATTGGGAGGGGAATCTCTGGATCGGCTTCCATAACGCCGGGAAACTCGTGAAGGTCGATCAGAAAACCGGCAAGATGACCTACTACGCGCCGCCGACCGCGAACAACGGTGCTTATCACCCGGTTGCCGATGCGAAGCGCAAGGTCATCTGGATTACCTTGCAGACGGCGGACAGAATCGCCCGCTTCGATCCCAAGACGGAAACGTGGACCGAGTTCGCGCTGCCGATCGTGGAGTCGGATGCAAGGAGGATCGAGCTCGATCCGACCAATCCGAACCGCATCTGGTGGTCGGGCGACACCTCGAGCCATCTGGGCTACATCGAGGTGCTTGACCAGCAATAAGCGAAAGGGGCGTGGCGGAGGGCAGGCGTTGCCTAGCCGTCCGCCACGCCGTAGGTCCGGGCTTATGCGCGCGATGTAACCTTGGTGATCGTGTGAACGACCGCGATGAGGTAACGAGAATTATTCGTCCACTCGTCAATTCGTGGATTCTGATCTGGTTTAGGGGCAGCAGAGGAAACCGGTCCCGTGCAATTCTCGCGCCCGCGTTCACCACGCCGCCGTCGTTTCCTTAAACTCGCCGCGGCGGCGGCTTGGTCCACGTTGCCGCGAGCCGCACTCGCGCTCGATTACCCGACGCGGCCGGTCCATTTTGTGGTCGGCTTCGCCGCCGGTGGTCAGCAGGACATCATGGCGCGGCTCATCGCGAGCTGGCTGTCGGAGCGTCTGGGGCAGCAGTTCCTGGTCGAGAACCGCGCCGGCGCCGGCGGCAATGTCGGCGCCGAGGCCGTCATCAATGCGCCGCCAGACGGCTACTCGATGCTGCTGGTGGGGTCGCCGAATGCGATCAACGCGACGCTCTATCAAAAGCTCAACTTCGTATTCCTGCGCGACATCGCGCCGGTTGGCGGCATCGCGCGCACGCCGCTCGTCGTCGAGGTGAACCCGTCGTTTCCGGTGACGACAATCCCAGAATTTATCGCTTATGCCAAGGCGCACCCCGGCAAGATCAATTACGCTTCGGCAGGCAACGGCACGCCACATCATGCCTCGGCGGAGCTGTTCAAGATGATGGCAGGCATCGACATCGTCCATGTGCCCTATCGCGGCACTGCACCGGCAATGGTCGATCTTTTGGCGGGCCAGGTCCAGGTCATGTTCGATCCGCTGCCTGCCTCGATCGAACATGTTCGCAGCGGCGCCTTGCGGCCGCTCGCAGTCACCGGCCCGGCGAGGTGGCCGACATTGCCTGATATTCCGACCGTCAGTGAATTCGTTCCGGGCTACGTTACGGAATCCTGGTACGGCGCCGGCGTACCGCGCGCCACGCCGGTCGAGATCATCGACAAGCTCAACCGCGAACTCAACGCGGGTCTGGCCAACCCGAAGATGCAGGCGCGGCTTGCCGAACTCGGAACCACGCCAATGCCCGGATCGCCAGAGGATTTCGCGCGATTCCTCGTGGATGAAGCCGAGAAATGGGGCAAGGTCGTTAAGGCTTCCGGCGCAAGGGCGGATTAAACGACGCGGTTGAAATTCGACTGCTGCCTTTACTTAGCCGGTCACGCCGATCGCGCGGCTTTGGCGGGCGGCAGGTTCATTCCCGCGCTCCAAACAACCGTGCGGCTTCGTCCGCTCGCCTTGGCAGCGTAGAGAGCACGGTCGATCGACGCGGAGCTTGGTGAGCATCCCGATCCGGCTTGGCATTCCGGTCAGCGGATCAAGGGCCACCGCCGTTGAACCGCCAGCTCGATGCAAATGGTTTGCGGGAGGCTCAGGCGGCGTCTTCGTCTGGCCGGGTGCGCTCTTCCAGATCGTCGGCGAGAGCGTACCAGCGGGCGGCAAGGCGTTTCAGGGTCTGTTTGACGTCCTCGTCGCTCGTTGAGAGCGAGTAAAGAAAGCACTCTGCTGCGCTAGCTCGATATTGTTCAGCCTTCGTCATGGTCACAACCCCACCCACTTCACCCCCAAAGCCCCCAATGCCAAACCCCAATGCAAGTCGGCAATTCGAGTTTCGAGATCGAATCAATGTGATCGATATTTTGCTAAAAATTGACTTAACGCGTACGCGACAGGCCCCCAAGGAGCGGTCGCGATGTCCGTCGGCTAAGCGACAATGTGCTCAGTATCGGTACGCGGATCGATCCGCGTGCAGGCGACGATCAAACCGACCCGAATGACGAAAATAAGACGCGCGCGAGACGATTGAATGAGGGCGCGGACGCGGAACGTGGCGCGAAACCGTGCCGGATAGGCCGTTTTGCACATGCAGCGCACGCTCGCTCGAGGCACGCGGGTTCGGTCCAGGTCGCGCCCGCGCCGTCCATGATCTGCCTCCTTGACAAGCCGAGTTTGACTCTGTGTCCTTGCGGACGAAGGCGCCAGCCGACGCGATGAGCCCTGAGACAAAGCGTCGAAAATCCTTGGGTGGGAACTGGCACAGCCGGGGGTACGGGCCATGCAACCAGACACCAGATTGCGACCGCTGATCGAGGCGATCGTAGCCAATGTGCAGAAGGCGCGCGCCGTCGACCGGCCCTTCTTCCACCTCGAGTTCGACCGGGTCTTTCCGGACGATGTTTACGCGGCGATGTTGGATGGAATGCCGGACGCCGCCGACTATCGTCCGCTGCCGGGCCGCAACAAGGGTAACATCCTGCCGGACGGCACCTCGACGCGGGTCAAGATCGACCTTTTTGCCGAATACATCCGCCACATCACGCCGGAGAAGCGCCCGATCTGGGATCTTGTCGGCCGCGCGCTGTGTTCGGAGGAGGTGCAGGCGGCAATCATGAGCCGGCTCGAGCCGGGTCTTAAGCGTCGCTTCGGCGAGGACTTCGACGGCATCGGCATGTATCCGATCCCGGTGCTCACGCGCGACGTGCCGGGCTACCGCATCACGCCGCACACCGACACCCAGTGGAAGGGCATCACGGTGCAGCTTTACCTGCCGCGTGATGCCGCGGCGACCCATATCGGCACCATCTTCCATGATCGAAATCCGGACGGATCGCTGCCGAAGGCGATGCAGATGAAGTTTGCCCCCAACACCGGCTATGCCTTTGCCGTCGGCGACAACACCTGGCATTCGGCCGATCCGGTGGGCTCGGAAGTCGTGAGCCGTGACAGCATCCTATTGACTTATTTCGTCGATACGGGCCTCCTGCGGGTTCTCCGCAACCGCGGCAAGCGGGTCGGCAACTTCCTGCTCAACGAAGCGAAGCAGTTGATGCGGCGTAATTAACCAGGGTCGAGGGATTCCGGCACCGAGGTTGCAGGCTGCCGGGTCGCGGCCCGCCTTCCGATGACCCTGGGGCCGTCTCCCTCCTTGCAGCGCTAGGCTCGTTTTCCCATATTAGTCGCAAGCCTGCGGAGGTGGCCGATCAGCGGACCTCCGGCGGGTGGGGGTGCCGTAAGGGCCCCACAAAGTCGCTATCGTAGGACTTTGAGATCATGCCGCGCGTCCCATCGCTCTCGAGCCCGTTCCTGCTCGGCTTCGACGAAATCGAGCGCACGCTCGATCGGGTCGCCAAGGCCGCCGACGGTTATCCGCCCTATAACATCGAGCGGGTGCCGCGGGACAACGGCCGGCCGGAACGGCTGCGCATCACCCTGGCGGTTGCGGGCTTCACCCGCGACGACCTCGACGTCACCGTCGAGGAAAGCCAACTGGTGATCCGCGGCCGGCAGACCGACGGCGAGACGAGGCATTATCTCCACCGCGGAATCGCGGCCCGTCAGTTCCAGCGCACCTTCGTGCTGGCGGACGGGATGGAGGTATTGGGAGCCGATCTCAGGAATGGCTTATTGTCGATCGACCTGGCGCGTCCTGAACCGGAGCGCGTGGTTAAGACGATCGCAATAACCAATCATGAATAATGAGGTCGGCTTACGGGAACTTGGCAGAACTCGACCACGTTGGCATCGTCGAGGAGTCGAGAACATGAATATAATACTCAGCCCGAAGATTTCTCCTGAGGCGCTTGCACATCTTGGCGATGGAGAAATCGCCTACATCAGGACCATCCGCTCGGAGGACGTGCCGGCGATGTTTCCGCAGGCGCCGGAGATCGCGCCCGGACTGCAGCTGTTCGCGCTGCTCGCCGCCGACGGTACGCCGATCATGGTAACCGACTCCCGCGAAGCTGCGGTTGCCAACGCCTGGAGCAATGAGCTGCAGACTCTGAGCGTGCACTGAGCGCGCGCAATCAGGAGACGGGATGGGCGACAGGCCCCTTCCCGCCGCCTGAAGATCACCCCGCCGTCGAGCGGCTTTTTCCTCGGTTGATCGCCCATTCACTTCTCGCCGGGCGTCGACGTTATCAGCACTGCATAGAGAGCTTCGGCATCGCGCGACTCGCGCAGCTTGCGCGCGATCTCCGGGTCGCGCAGCAGGCGCGCGACGCGCGCCAGTGCCTTGAGATGATCGGCGCCGGCCGCTTCGGGTGCGAGCAGCAGGAACATCAAGTCGACCGGTTGGCCGTCGAGCGCTTCGAAATCCACCGGCCGCTCAAGCCGCGCGAACAAGCCGAACAAATGGTCGAGCTTCGCGAGCTTGCCATGTGGAATGGCAATGCCGCCGCCAATGCCCGTCGAGCCGAGGCGCTCGCGCTGCATCAGCACTTCAAAAATCTCGCGCTCGGTTCGTCCACACATCCCTGCCGCGCGCGCCGACAGCTCCTGAAGCGCCTGTTTCTTGTTGTTCACGCGAAGCACGGGAATGACCGCCTGCGGGACGACGAGGTCGGTAAGCGGCATGAAAGAATGTCCGGAACCCGGCGCCCGGAATACAGGCGCAATTGGGGGGCGGACCATAAGGACGCCCCTATGGGCCGTCAATAGGCGCTTTGTCTCGTCCCCAAGCCTCGCCACTGCGCGATTGCACCGGCGTTTCTCTCGATCATTGTGGATGTTAGCTTATCACAATTTGATGACGCTGGAGGGGCGCCGCGCCTCGAATCATAGCAACCGCGGACGGTGGATAGCGTTCCGACAACCCGCTAATTTGCCCGGCCCATCCGACCTGCCGCCATCGTTCCTTTGAGGTCTCCATGCCGACATCCCCGCAAAAAACCGCAAGCAAATCCGCAAGCAAATCCGCACCAAAGCGCAAGGCGGCATCCAAGTCTTCGGCCGGGAAAGCGGCGAAGCCCGCAGCGATGATTCCGCGCGAACGTACCGTCTATTCGGCGATCGTCGATCGCCCGCCGCTCAAGCTTCCCGGAAGTGCGCGGCTCGTGCTGTGGCCGATCGTCAATCTCGAAGTGTGGGACATCGGCAGGCCGATGCCGCGTCAGGTTCTCCCCGCGCCGACCGGCGTGCCGCTCCTTCCCGATGTTCCGCAATGGAGCTGGCACGAATACGGGATGCGCGTCGGCGTGTGGCGCTTCTTCGATCTGTTCAAGAAACGCGGCATCCGCCCGACGCTCGCCATCAACGCACGCGTCTGCGAGGACTACACGCGCGTCGCCGAAGAAGCGCGTCGCGAGAACTGGGAATTCATGGGCCACGCCTACGACCAGATGCCCATGCACAAGCACGACAATCAGCGCGACATGATCCACCGGTCGCTTGACATCATCGCGCGCTTCACCGGCAAGCGACCGATCGGCTGGCTCGGTCCGGGTCTGACGCAGACCTACGAGAACTCCTGAGTTGCTCGCCGACGCCGGCATCAAATACATCGGCGACTGGGTCTATGACGACGAGCCCGACGTGATCCGCACGGCGCGCGGGCCGCTCGTCACTCTGCCTTACACGGTCGAACTCAACGACATCGCGATGATGATCGTGCAGCACCATGAAAGCGATTATCTGCTCAAGCGCGCCATCGACGCATTCGACCGGCTCTACGCGGAAGGCGAACGTCGCGCCAAGTTCATGGCGGTGGCGATCCATCCCTACATCAGCGGCCAGCCGCACCGGATCAAATATCTCGAAGCGATCTACGATTACGCCGCGAAATTCGACGGCGTGCTGCACTGGAACGGCGAGCAGATCTACGATTGGTACATGAAGGCGCGCAAAGAGCCGTGATGTGATCACCGTACTGATGCGATGACCGTAGCCCGGGTGAGCGCAGCGCATCCGGGACAACGTCGTGTCTTTCGTTGCGCAGCAAGTGGTAGACGCCGCTCCGGATATCGCTGGCGCTCATCCGGGCTACAAGGCGGGCGGCCAAACGGGGCTTACCGACTATTCCTCGCGGTAGACGCGCTCGCGGCGTTCGTGGCGCTCCTGCGCCTCGACCGACAACGTTGCGATCGGGCGCGCTTCCAGGCGCTTGATCGAGATCGGCTCGCCGGTCTCTTCGCAATAGCCGTAGGTGCCGTCCTCGATGCGGGTGAGCGCGGCGTCGATCTTAGCGATCAGCTTGCGCTGCCGGTCGCGCGCGCGCAACTCGATGGCGCGATCGGTCTCCGATGAGGCCCGGTCGGCTAAATCGGGGTGGTTCTGATTTTCATCTTGGAGGTGCTGCAGGGTTTCTTTCGCCTCCTTGAGGATGTCCTCTCTCCAGGCGAGCAGCTTGTGGCGGAAATATTCCCTTTGCCGTTCGTTCATGAACGGCTCCTTGTCCGTCGGCCGATAGAGCTTTGCCTTGTCCACGCCCATATCAGGTCTTGCTCCCGCGAAACTGGTTGTTTTTGTTCGTTAAACGACCCTCCGCGGCCGGCCTTATATATCCGCGCTCGAAGCCCTTCAACAGCAAAGGCACGGCCGGTAGGCCGATAGCCGACTCAGGTCAATGAAATGTGACGGAGGCTCAAAAAAACGGTAGGCCAGCGCGTGCTTCCGGTCGGCTAAACTGCCGCCAGGACATTAAAAATCGTCGTCGACATCGTCGGGCAGACCGTGGGCGCCGAACGCCGAGCCGTCATCGTAAATCGGCGGCTCCGCCTCTTCATCCCCGGCCGCAGACACGGCAGGCGAGGCCTCAGCCTCTGATTGGCGCACCGCAATAATCTGGGCCCCCGGAAAGCGCGCGAGCACGCTTTGTACCAGCGGGTCGGTCTGCACGCCCCGCCTGAACTCTTCCTGCTGTGCGTCGATCTGCGAGCGTATGGTCGGGCGACCCGCCTCGGTCGAAACCACGACCATCCAGCGCCGCCCCGTGAGCACGCCGAGCCGACGCGCAAGATCGCCGATCAGCGATTTGGAGGCGCTTGCCTCAAGCGCGATCTCAAGCTTGCCGTCCTCAAAATTGACGAGCCGTACATCGCGTTCGAGCGCGGCTTTGAGCGGCAGATCACGCTTCTCGCCCACATAGGCGATAAGGTCTTCGAATTTGGCGAACGCGCGAGTGGGCGGTGCGGCAGGTTGAAGGTTCTGTACGGCGCCGCCGAGAACTCGCTTCTCCCCTCCCCCTTGTGGGGAGGGGTCGGGGGTGGAGGTCGCGATATGTGGCACTGCGTTGCCATAACCGCTCGACCCCCCACCCCGACCCTCCCCCACAAGGGGGGAGGGAGAAGAAAGTGCGGCGGTGGAGGCTGTTGCGGCTCTCGGCGCTGTTGTTGTCGTGAGCGGCGATTGCCGCGCCATCGGTGCCGGCTCGGCGGACGCAACCGGTGCCGAAGGCCGCGGGGCGCTTGCGCCGCGGCTAGCCGGCGACGCGGCCTGACGCTGCGCATCGCCCAGCGAGCGCACGACGTCCTCTGGTGCGGGCAAGTCGGCCGCATAGGCGATCCGCACCAGCACCATCTCGGCGGCCGCGATCGGGCGTGGCGCTTCCTTGACCTCGGCAATGCCTTTGAACAGCATCTGCCAGGTGCGCGAGAGCACCCGCATCGAAAGGCCGGCGGCAAAGTCGCGACCGCGTGTGCGTTCGATCTCGGCGAGCGAGCGGTCGTCAGCGACCGCCGGCACTACTTTCACCCGCGTCACGAAGTGGGTGAACTCGGCAAGGTCGGTGAGGACGACCAGCGGGTCGGCGCCGGAATCGTACTGGTCGCGCAACTCGCCGAGCGCGCGGGCGATGTTGCCCTTCATCAGCGCATCGAACAACTCGATGATGCGGGAGCGGTCGGCGAGCCCGAGCATGCTGCGCACGTCCTCGGCGCGCACCGCGCCCGCTGCGTGCGAAATCGCCTGATCGAGAATCGAGAGCGAATCGCGAACCGAGCCCTCGGCCGCGCGGGCGATGAGCGCAAGCGCTTCTGGTTCCGCGCTGACCCCTTCCTTGGCGAGGATGCTTTCGAGATGAGAGACAAGGCGGCTGGTCTCGACGCGGCGCAGGTCGAAGCGCTGGCAGCGCGACAGCACTGTCACCGGGACTTCGCGGATTTCCGTGGTGGCGAAGATGAACTTGGCGTGGGGCGGCGGCTCCTCGAGGGTCTTGAGCAGCGCATTGAAGGCCGCTGTCGAGAGCATGTGCACTTCGTCGAGGATATAGACCTTGTAGCGGGCGTCGACGGGCGCATAGCGAACCGCATCGTTGATCTGACGGATGTCGTCGACGCCGTTGTGGGAGGCTGCATCCATTTCCAGGACATCGACGTGCCGGCTATCCATGATGGCCTGGCAATGCAGGCCCATGGTCGGCATGCGCACGGTCGGCGCCGTGATCGACCCGTCGGGCAGGGCGTAGTTCAGGCCGCGCGCGAGAATGCGGGCCGTCGTCGTCTTGCCGACGCCGCGGACGCCGGTGAGAATCCAGGCCTGCGGAATGCGCCCGGTCTCGAACGCATTGGTGATGGTCCGCACCATCGCTTCCTGGCCGATGAGGTCATCGAAGGTCGCGGGGCGGTATTTGCGGGCGAGCACCCGGTAGCCGGCCGCCGGCGCGGAAGCGGGTTGTGCGCGGGCCTCGTCGGCTTCGCTCATCGTACCTCTGGTAATCTCGGACAATGCGCCAGCATTTGCGTCGAAAGCGCAGCCGAGCCCGCAATCGAGCGCCGCCGCGCCTCGAACAATGGGCTTCGCCGCGCTCGTGCGCAACCCACCCTGACGGTCGCATGATAGGAGGTTGACGAGCGACCCGAACCGGAGCTCGTTAGGGCTGCTTCCTTCCGGACCTGACCCGGTTGGCGAGTGGCTCGTCCACCGCCAACCTCCCGCGCCCTATATCGGCGGAAGCGGAGGGGATTGCAAGCACGGGAGCGAGCATGGATCGTCAGGTTGCGAACTGGTCGCTGCATCCGCAGCTTGCGGCCGACACCGTCGCGATCGGCGACCTCGCGCTGTCGCGGGTGCTTTTGAGCAAGGACGCTAACTACCCGTGGCTCATCCTGGTGCCGCGCTCGCCCGGAGCCTGCGAGATAATTGATCTTGCCGAAGACGCGCAAGTGCAGCTCATGTGCGAAATCGCCGTTGCATCGCGCGCGCTCAAAGCGGCGACCGCCTGCGACAAGCTCAACGTGGCCGCGATCGGAAACGTGGTGCCACAGCTTCATGTTCACGTGGTGGCGCGACGGCGCGACGACCCTGCATGGCCGAAGCCGATCTGGGGCGCCGTGGCGGCGCGGACTTACGACCAAGCCGCCATGGATCGGCTCATCGCGGGACTTCGCCATGCGCTGCCGCTCGTGTGATGCGCGCGCGACCGTCTCGCTCGGCGCGACAAAACGCGCTAACGTGTTTGCATCGGTGCGGTGTGATTACTCGCCGCTAAAGCCGGCTCCGCATGCATGCGGGGGTAAGGAGAGAACGCTCATGGTTGATGAGACCATTCCACGCCGCGATTTTCTAAAAGGCGCCATGGTCGGCACGGCCGCCGCGCTTGCGCCGGCCGCGGCGGCACCGGCCGTCGCGCAGACTCAAGCTCCTGCACAGCCGAGCGCGACGGCGACAGCCGTCGATGCGGAAGCGCCGCTGACGCTGAATGCGACCGAGTATGCCTTCATCGTCGCAGCGGTCGATACCATCATTCCGGCCGACAATCTGTCGCCATCGGGCAGCGCCTGCGGAGTTGCGGTGTTTATCGACCGGCAGCTCGCCGGCGCTTACGGCATGGGGGCGCGGCTCTATCGCCAGGGGCCGTTCCCGAAGGCAAAGCCCGAGCTTGGCTATCAGCTTGCGCTGAACCCGCGCGAGTTCTTCCGTGCCGGGATCGAGTCGGCCAATGCCTGGACTCGCAAGACGTACGGCAAGGACTTCGACCGGCTCGGCGAGGCCGATCGCGAAGCTGCCCTCAAGGCGATGGAAGACAACAAGGCGCCGTTCGAAGGCTTCTCCAGCCGAGTGTTCTTCGACGCTCTGCTGCAGATCACGATGGAAGGCTTCTTCGCGGACCCGATCTATGGCGGCAATCGCGACATGGCAGCCTGGAAGATGGTCGGGTACCCCGGCCTGCCGGCAACCTATCGTGAAGAGATCAAGACCTATTTCGGCAAGAAATATGATCGGCCGCCGCACTCGATCGCGGACTTTTCTTAAAGGGGGCGCGCAATGGCAATCGTTCTCAAAGAAGTGGACGCCGTCTGCGTCGGCGTCGGGTTCACCGGCAGCATTCTCGCCCGGGAACTCACCAAAGCGGGCCTCAAGGTCGTGGGTCTTGAGCGCGGCGCCAATCGCACCTCGCGCGATGATTTCGTGCTGCCGACAGTGCGCGACGATCTCAAATATTCGATCCGTCAGGAGCTGTTCCAGGACACCCAGCTTGAAACGGTGTCACTGCGCCACTCGCCTGGCGAGACCGCGCTGCCGATCCGCCGGCTTGGCTCGTTCCTGCCCGGCACGGGCGTCGGCGGTGCCGGCTCCCACTGGAATGGCGTCACCTGGCGGCTCACGTCCTACGATCACGCGCCGCGCACTCACATCGAGAACCGCTACGGCAAGAACGCCGTTCCGGCCGAGATGACGATCGAGGATTATCCGGTCTCCTATGACGAACTGGAACCCTACTACGATCGATTCGAGAAGCTGCTCGGCGTCTCCGGCAAGGCCGGCAATCTGCGCGGCCAGAAGATCGACGGCGGCAATGTGTTCGAAGGAGCGCGGCAGAACGACTATCCCAATCCGCCGCTTGAGCTGAGCATGCCGGGTGCGATCATGGACAAGGCCGCGCGCGATCTCGGCTATCACCCGTTCCGCGCGCCCGCCGCCAACATGAGCCGGGTCTACACCAATCCCGAAGGCGTCACGCTCGGTGCCTGCGAATATTGCGGACACTGCGAGCGTTTCGGCTGCGAGGCCAACGCAAAGTCCTCGCCGCAGTCGTGCATCCTGCCCGTGCTGCTTGCCGACAATCGATTCGAGCTGCGCACCCATGCCAATGTGAAGGAACTCGTTTACGACCGGCGCGCGAAAAAGGTCAAAGGCGTTCGCTATGTCGACCTGCGCAGCGGCGAGGAATATGAGCAGCCGGCCGGGATCGTCATTCTCGGCGCCTATGTCTTCAACAACGCGCTGTTGATGATGCTCGCCGGCATCGGCGAGCAATATGACCCGGCGACCGGCAAGGGCGCGCTCGGCCGCAACTACTGCTACCAGGTGAGCGGCAACAACGTCACCGTGTTCTTCGAGGACAAGGAGATCAATCCGTTCATGGCGGCCGGCGCGTCGTTCGGCATGAACATCGACGATTTCAACGGCGACAATTTCGATCACGCGGGGCTTGGCTTTTTCGGCGGAGCGTGGATTTCAGCCGGTACTTCGAACGGTCGGCCGATCGCGACACGTCCGGTGCCGCCCGGCACGCCGCGCTGGGGCCGCCAATGGAAGCAGGCGACGGCCAAATGGTACAACCACGCCTTCAACATCGGCGCGTCGGGCTGCAACTATGCCCATCGCGAGAACTATCTTGATCTCGACCCGACCTACCGGGATGCGCTCGGCCGTCCGCTGATCCGCATGAGCTATAATTTCCACGACAACGACTACAAGCTCGCCGAGTACATCGGCGGCGTGCTCGGCCGTATCGGCCGCGCCATGAACCCGACGGCGATGAGCAATCCCAACGTTCGGCGCGGCAGCTATAACGTCGTGCCGTATCAGTCGACCCACAACACCGGCGGCACCATCACCGGCACGAATCCGAAGACGAGCGTCGTCAACCGCTATCTCCAAGCCTGGGAGGCCGACAATCTGTTTGTCATGGGCGCTTCGGTATTTCCGCAGAATGCCTCGTACAATCCGACCGGCCTTGTCGGCGCGCTGGCCTACTATTCGGCCGACGCCATCGTCGGCCGCTATCTCAAGTCGCCGGGCCCGCTCGTCCCGGCGTGATCGAACCGGTAGGGTGCGCAAAGCCGACGGGTCCGGCCTTCGGCCGGCCCGATGACAGGCTCCGCGTGCGCACCACTCCCGCGGCCGAGGTGCGCACGCGCGGACAAGCCGCGATTTGCACACCCTGCGGGATCGGCTCGGTTCCCTGCGATCGATCGCTTGCGACGTGGGTGGGCAAAACGCGGGCGGATCCGCGAGCAAAGCGCATTGCGCCAGCGCGGCGCCCGTGCGAGCTTCGCCCGCCCGTCGGAGTAACTCATGTCCGCCCGCTACGATCTCGGCAAAAAGCCGAAGCTCGGCTACGTCGACAGCGTGCTCGATCGTGCCGTCGCGTTGCGCGACGACGCCGATGCGATTGCGGCGCTCGAGGCCGATCCGCGCTCGCGCACGGTCGTGGTCGGCGGCGAACTCATCGTGTTGCGCAAAGGTGGGCCGCAGCATGACCCAACGTTCACGCTGGTAGAGGCCGCGAGCCTCGCGCCGTCGCGCGAGCGCATCTTCCTCGGGCTCCACAATGGCGTGGCGTTGTTCGCGGTGGGCATCGCGCCCGAAGCGGCCGAGACCCTCAAAAGCCGCAACGATCTCGTCCTTGCTGACCTGCGCAGCATCGCAACCGGCGGCCTTGCCGCGGCGGAGCACCTGCCGCCGCTTGCGGAAGCCAAGGCGATGCTCGGCTGGCATTCCCGCCATCGCTTCTGCTCGAATTGCGGTGTCGCGACGCGGTCGGTTCATGCCGGCTGGCGCCGCGATTGCCCGAACTGTGATGCTGAGCATTTTCCGCGCACTGATCCTGTGGTGATCATGCTGGCGATCCATGGCGATCGCTGCCTGCTCGGCCGCCAGACGCGGTTTGCCACGGGGATGTGGTCGTGTCTCGCAGGCTTTGTCGAGCCGGGGGAAACCATTGAGGAAGCGGTGCGGCGAGAGACACGCGAGGAAGCCGGCATCGAATGCGGGCGCGTCAAATATTTCGCCTCGCAGCCCTGGCCGTTTCCGATGTCGCTGATGATCGGCTGTCACGTCGAAGCGCTGACGACCGAGATCAAGGTCGACCGAACGGAACTTGAAGACGCGCGCTGGTTCGATCGCGACGAAATCGCGCTCATGATGCGGCGGCGTCATCCCGAGGGCCTGACGGCGACCCATCCGATCGCGATTGCTCACCACATCATCCGCGCCTGGCTCGAAGCCGAGGGGAGCCTGCCCTGACATGCCGCACATCCTGTGTGCCGGCATCGCGGTGCTCGACGAGGTGTTTCGCGTCCGCGCGTTTCCGGTGCCGGATTCCAAAGTCGAGGCGAGCGAATTCATCACCATTGGCGGCGGCTGCGCGGCCAATGCCGCCGTTGCGATTACGCGACTCGGCGGCTCGGTACGTTTCGCCGCGCCGCTCGGCGGACCCGAAGATGTCAACGCCGACCGGCTGATGACATGGCTCGCCGGGGAAGGCGTGACGTGCGCGGGCTGCGTGCGCGTTCCGGGCGGACGAACGTCGGTGTCGGCGATCTTCATCGATCAACGCGGCGATCGCACCATCGCAACGTTCCGCGACCATCGCCTCGATGTCGTCGTGCCGGATGATCCCGATGCCCTCGTTGCCGGCATGGATGCCGTGATGGTGGACAACCGCTTCGGCGACTTTGTCGTGCCAATCTGCCGTGCGGCGATGCACCGGCGCATCCCCGTCGTGATCGATGCCGACAAGCCGACCGAACCCGGCCACGCGCTGTTTCCAGCCGCGACCCACATCGTCTTTTCGCCCGAGTGCCTGCGCGCAACCATGCGCACTGATGATCTTGCGGCCGGCCTCGATCGCATGGCGCAATTCACCGATGCTTTCCTTGCGGTCACGAACGGGCCTCTCCCCGTGCTGTGGCGGGACGGCATGACCATTCGCACGACGCCGGTGTTTCCGGTCGAGGCGGTCGATACGTTGGCGGCGGGCGATGTCTTCCACGGCGCCTTCACCCTGGGTTTGGTGGAGGGGCGCGACCTCGAAGGCGCGATCCGCTTCGCGGCGGCCGCAGCCGGCCTCAAATGCGCGCGCTTTGGCGGTTCGACGGCCGCGCCGCGGCGAGCCGAGGTCGAGGCGCTGCTCGCCGCGGCTTGACGGTTTGCCTCTGAGGTGTGCAAACCGCGAAAATCTTGCCGTCGGACCCTTCAAAACTGCCGCTTTGGAGAAAAAACGTCTATAATTCATTCAATGTCGGACGAATTGGCTTTGTTTTTAGGGAACTCCGATGGATGCCATCGATCGTAAGATTCTCGCGGTGCTGCAGCAGGACGCGTCGCTCTCGGTCGCTGAAATCGGGAACCGAGTTGGCTTGTCGTCGACGCCCTGCTGGAAGCGCATTCAAAAGCTCGAAGGCGAAGGCGTAATCGAGAAGCGGGTCGCGCTGGTCGATCAGGATAAGCTTGGGCTCGGCGTCACTGTGTTCGTCTCGGTCGAAACCGGCGATCACTCGGAGGAATGGCTGAAGAAGTTCGCCGAGCTCGTCGGCTCAATGCCGGAGGTGATGGAATTCTATCGCATGGCGGGCGATGTCGACTACATGCTGCGCGTCGTTGCTCCCGACATCCACGGCTATGATCGGTTCTACAAGCAGCTCATTTCGGCGATACCGCTGAAGAACGTGACCTCAAGGTTCGCCATGGAGAAGATCAAATCCACGACCGCGCTGCCGGTAGGATAACCGACGCCCTGCCGAATATCGGCTGCCGCGAACCGTCGCTGCGGACTACGGCGCGTTGACGGCTCCGCCTGAGCAGTACGACCCGGTGTATTGCACGCATGCTGACAGCCGCGGCCGCATGAATATCTGGTTGTAGAGATTGAACGAGCCGGTGATGACGTAACCAAGCGATGGCTTGTAGACGTAAGTGGCCTCGCCCCAGATCAGGGAGGTATTGGCGACGCGCAGCGCCGTCGGGACCATACTTGTGACATTGCCCGAGCGTTGGGAGCCGTTTTGCGTGGCGCTCCAATCGACATAAGCATTGCCATTCGCATCGATCACCACACTGGAGAGCACGACCTGGCCATTCGTCATAGGGAAGGGCGACAGCACGGCAGACGCGGCCGCAAGAATGTTGGTTACGTCGCTTGCTGCGATCGACGTGTATTCCGTCGTGATGTCGGCAACGGTGCTTGCCACCAGTGTCACCTGGCGATCGGCACTTATCGCGTCGGTGACTTCGATGCTGCCGAAATACATTACCATCATCAACGGCATCAACAACGAGAACTCGATCGCCGAAATGCCGCGCTGATCGCAGGCAAGGTGGTAGCATCGCTGCCGCATGAACGAAACGAAGTGACGAAACGATTTCATGACGCTCTCAATTGGCGGCGTAGGGTTCGTTGCGGAACGCGGCCGTGGCGACCAGCGTGTTGGTGTTGCCTGATCCATTGACGAGGCCATAGCCGACGCCCAAGCCAAGCGCCGAAGCGATGATCGGCCATTGATAAATGAGACGCACGACCACAACGTCGCCAGGGTTACCCGGCTGGTAGACGTAGTTGTTCGCGAGCGTCCCGTCCGCGTTGGTTACGTTCGGCAGGCTCACGTTCGAGAAGCTCGAGAACGAGCGAATGTCGATGAAGAGATTGCTTCCACAGTTAAACATCACGGTGAGATTGGCGCACACGCTGCTCTGGAACTGCTGCGCGGACCAGCCGGCGTTCTGCGCCTGCCCGGTCAGGATCTGCCGTGCGGCGTTGGTTGTTGCGGTCTGCAGCACCTGGCCCGCGAACAGCACGATTGCCGATTGCATGATCGCCATCAGGAAGGCGAGGAACGGCACCATCACCATCGCGAATTCGACGGCGGCGGCGCCCTGTTCGTTGCGACAGAAGCGTTGCAGCCCGGCCGGGTGTCGGGCGTGAAGCAGCAATTTCCAGAAAGCGCGCATCGCCCCTAAGCCCCGCAAGGTTGAAAGATCGCGCGGAACTATCGCACGAGTCATATGAGCAAACGGTTCCCGGTTGCCGCGTTATTTTGGTGCTGGTGTTAATGGCGGATTAACCGCAACCGTCGGTGCAGGATCACAATGATTGGTCCGCCTCAGGCTCTTATTACCGCGCCGATCCGCCGCCCGTCTGGATTTGCTGGGCGCGTAAATTGCGGTTGACGGTTTCGCCGAGCGTCGCGTCGAAATAATCCGGCAGGTCGCCAAGCGTGATTCGCCGCTCGCAATTTGGCGCGCAGCTGTAGGACTCGCGGGTGATGCCACGAAACACGGTGACGGTATCGATCGCGCTTCGCACGTGAACCAGTTGCTCGGCGAGCACCTTGCCGTTGCGATCGAGGGCGATCAGATTGGTGATGCCGTAGCCCTTGCCGGTCACCACCATGGTGCCGCCGGATTGGATGGTCACGTCGGCGATTAACGGATTGCCAACCACAAGCGTATTCGTCCGCTCAGGGAGTCTCGCTACCCTTGCTTGATCGAGGAAGACGGTAAGCCCTTGAGCGCGCGCGCCGGATCCAATCGAAACGGCGAGCAGTGTCACGGCGATTGCCGCGGCTCGGCAGATTGCAATCTTCTTCACACTTTCGGTACGCATCGACACCACCCCGTAGGCAAGCACTCAAACGAAGACACTAAGCAAATCTCCGCAGGCGACCGTCAGCTAAAGGCAAATTGGTGAATCAAACCAAAATAGCATTCAAAACGCTGAATGGCGCGCTCGATTGGTTTTTCATGAATTCTCTTGCCTCTTCGATAGATCCGCACGCTTCGATAAAATCGAAGTGAAAACGTCAATCGCATTTTAACCACACGCAATGATCGCCTTTAGAAGGCGAGTTTTCCATTTCAAATTAACTTCACCGCAATGGGCGAGATTTAAGTCTGCAGCAGGTCGGGAACGACCGGGGAAACAACCGGCGCTCAAAACGACCGAGCTCAGACAGCGACAGTGGACCAGGAGCAACTATAATGAACACCCTCGTGAAGCGTTTCGTGAATGACGAGTCAGGTGCAACCGCGATCGAATACGGCCTCATCGCGGCCGGCATCTCGGTTGCGATTATCGCAGTCGTCAACTCTCTCGGCACGCAGTTGCAGAAGACCTTCAGCACCGTGACCTCGCAGCTCGCGACGGCCGGCAAGTAAGCCGCCGAAACCGCGCCTTATGAAAGGCCCCGAGGCGAACGCCTCGGGGCCTTTCGCATTTTGAGCGGCGCCGCGTCCAATAAACGTCATCACAACCGGCGCGCGTTTTTCGCATAAATTCTATTCAATCTTCGCACTGCAACGTAATCGCAGCTTAGAGGCTGAACGATAGCTTCCCGCTCGTCGCGGGCACGGCCGCGATGCAAGCCACGGAGTTGTTCATGAAGTCTGTTGCGCGCTTCTTTCTGGACGAGTCAGGTGCGACCGCCATCGAATATGGTCTGATTGCTGCCGGCATCTCGGTTGCGATCATCGCCGTAGTCAATGCGCTCGGCACGCAACTGACAAATACTTTCAGCACGGTTTCGTCGCAGCTCGCGACCGCCGGAAAATAAATTCCAAGAGAGGCGAGCGCGATCGGAGGAGGCGCTAACAAATCATCAAACCAAGCACTTTATGCTCGCTTTCGACTGCGGTCCCTCGCGGTTCGCCGCGAGGGTCCGGCACCGCCGGACTTCAAGCCGCAGAACGGCAACAACCGTTCGCAATGCAATGAGCGGCGACGTCGCCCCTGCGGAGAGAAAGCGATGCTGATCGAAGCTGCCTTGCTGCTGCTGTTTCCCGCATTGATGGCGTTTGCGGCCTCGACCGATCTGTTCACGATGAAAATCTCGAACATCATTTCGATCATACTGGCGGCAGGCTTCATCGCGCTGGGCCTGCTCAATCGGATGTCGATTGCCGACTTCGGCAACCATTTCGCCGCTGGTTTTCTGGTCCTCGCGGTGAGCTTCGTCTTCTTTGCGCGCGGCTGGATTGGCGGTGGCGACGCCAAGTTCGCGGCGGCGATCGCACTGTGGTTCGGCTTCGCGCACCTTCTCGACTATCTCCTGATAGCCTCGGTGATCGGAGGCGCGCTGACTCTCGCGATCCTCGAGTTCCGTCGACGGGCCCTGCCGCGGGTGCTCGCTGAGCAGGCCTGGATAGCACGGCTGCACGAACCCACCGGCGGGGTGCCGTACGGCATCGCGCTCGCGGCGGCAGCTCTCATTATCTATCCGTCGACCGCCTGGGTCACGGCGGGAGCCGCCTAGCCAAGACGGACGGGACACCCTCGCCTTCCTAAATGGTTAATTAACTCGATTTCGATACCCAAAGTTAACCATCAATTGACGTTTGGCTGATGGAATTGCGCCAGGACGGCGCCCGCCCACTACCTCCAGCGTAGCGGCATCGTCGCCGCCGCCAGCGTCCGCTGTCGGCAAGAAGACGGCTCGTATCCGTCGCGTTGTAGAAAGCAAAGCGTATGAAGGTCGCGCGTCTCGTCGTCCTCGGCATCGCGCTCGCGGCAGGTGGTGCCGCCGTGCTGCTCGTCGGCAGGTCGGAGCAGCCGCTGCAGATCGTCGCGCCCGCACCGGTCGTTGCCGTCGATACCGTCGACGTGCTGGTCGCGAAGAAGGATGTGAACATTGGTCAGGTCATTCAGGCCCAAGAGATGGGCTGGATCGCCTGGCCTTCTGGTTCCGTCAGTCCGCAATTCGTACGCAAGTCCGACCGTCCGGACGCCATTGCGCAGCTGGCCGGGTCGATCGCGCGCGTGCCCGTCGCCAACGGTGAACCGCTGCGCGAAAGCAAGCTGATCAAGGCGAACGGATCGGGCTACATGGCGGCGATCCTGCCCGGCGGCATGCGGGCGGTGTCGGTGGAGATTTCACCCGAAACCGGGGCCGGTGGATTCATCCTGCCCAATGACCGGGTCGATGTGATTTTGTCGCGCCGCGACAAGGAGGCCGAACGCCTCACCGGCGTCGAAACGATGACGGCGGAGACGCTGCTCACTGACGTGCGCGTGCTCGCGATCGATCAGAACGTCGAAGAAAAAAACGGGCAACGCGTCGTGGTCGGCAAGACGGCGACTCTCGAGCTGACGTCACGTCAGGCCGAAATGCTGGCCATGGGGCGCCTGATGGGCACGCTCTCGCTCGCGCTGCGCAGCCTTGAGGATTCCGATCCCGAAAAGCGTCAGGCCGCCAAGCCCCTCGACGACCCGTCGATGTCGCGCCAACTCAACATGGTTCGGTTTGGGGTCACGAGCACCACTATTCCGAAATGACGATGGGGAAAAGGGTACGAAAAATGGGGAGATCGAACTTCGTGGGCGTTGCGATCCTCGCGACGTGCCTCATCGCGCTGTGGCCGGATTTCGAGGCCGCCGTCGCCGGTCAGCGCGCGTCCGAGCCGCCGCCTTCGAGCGCGAAGGTCGTTGCCTCTGAGTTCTCCTCGAACTTTATTCCGCTCGGCGTCGGCAAATCGGTGGTGGTCGACCTGCCCCGCGACGTCAAGGACGTACTCGTCGCCGATCCGAAGATCGCGAATGCGATCATCCGCACGGTGCGGCGCGCCTATATCATTGGCGTCACCGTCGGCCAGACCAACATCTATTTCTTCGACGCCGAAGGTCACCAACTCGCCGGCTTCGACATTGCGGTGACGAAGGACCTCAATGGCCTGCGCGCTGCCATCAGGCAGATGTTTCCCGACGGCAACGTCCGCGTCGAGGCGATCGCCGACGGCGTCATCCTGACCGGCACCGTGCAGAACATGGTGGACGCCCAGCGCGCATTCGACGTTGCCGGGCGGCTCGCCGGCGACGTTACCAAAGTGATCAACAACATCACGGTGCTCGGCCGCGACCAGGTCATGCTCAAGGTGACGGTCGGCGAAGTCCAGCGCGAGATCATCAAGCAACTGGGCATCAACCTTAACGGTCAGTTCGGCCGCGGGAACGCGGTGGTGAACTTCTCCACCAACAATCCGTTCTCGGCGTCATTGGAGGCCCTCAGCAGCACCCAGATCGGCGTCAACATTCCCGGGTTTGGCGGCTCGCCGACCAACCCCAACACGACCATCCAGGCGATGGAGCGCGCCGGCGTCCTGCGAACGCTCGCGGAGCCGACCTTGAGCGCGATCTCCGGAGAGAGCGCCACGTTCCTGGTCGGCGGCGAATTCCCGATCCCAGCCGGCGTTTCGTGTAACACCACGTCGATCCCGACGACCTGTCAGACCTCGATCGACTTCAAGAAATTCGGCGTCAGCCTCAATTTCACTCCCGTCGTGCTCGGCGAAGGGCGGATCAGCCTCAAGGTGCTGACCGAGGTATCGGATCTCTCCAGCCAGAACGCGATGGTCCTGTCGCAGCCCAACGGCGGCCCGAACATCACCATTCCGTCGATCCGCGTACGCCGCGCCGAGACCACCGTCGAAATCCCGAGTGGCGGCTCGCTCGCGATGGCAGGAATGCTCGAGGAGCAGACGGTGCAGCAAATCAACGGGTTGCCCGAGCTCATGGAGATCCCGATCCTGGGCACGCTGTTCCGCAGCCGCGATTACGTCAATCACCAGACCGAGCTGATGATCCTGGTCACGCCGTACACCGTTCATGCCGTGCCGCGCCGCGACCTCTCGCGGCCGGACGATGGCTTCGCCGATTCCACCGATCCGTCTGCGATGCTGCTCGCCCGGTTCAACCGGCTCTACGGCGTCACCAATGCGACCAGTGTTGCTCCACCTGTTCCAGTCGATCCCCAGCGTGCGTATCGCGGCAACTATGGCTTCATTCTCGATTGATATGCGCGGCGAGGAGATGATGATGAACCGAGCGGTGCCGGCCCTGAGGACGGGCGAGCTACGGCGAAGCCGCGCCGCACAGATCGTGGCAGTCGCGCTGATTGGCACATCGCTGGCCGCGTGCAAGACGATCGAGACGCCTGACACGATCCCGTATTCCTACGATGCCGCCGAGCGTCATGCGATCACCGTTCACGAAGGGGTCCGCACCGTCGAACTGCTCATCGGCATGCATCATCCCGGCCTGACGCCACACGAGCGCACCGAAGTTTATGGGTTCGCGACGAACTGGCAGCGCGACTCGACGGGCGGAATTTTGATCCGTATTCCTGTGGGCTCGCCCAACGAGCGCGCGGCACGCGACACCGTTCCGGAGATCCGCCGAATTCTTGCCGAGGCCGGGATTCCGCCGAGCGCCATCGCGGTAGAAACGATACCCGGTCTCAATCCGCCGGGCGCTCCGATCAGGCCGCCACCGATCCTGCTGCAATATCCTCGCATGGTGGCGAACGCCGGGCCGTGTGGCGTGTGGCCGAACGATCTCGGTCCCGGCGCGGGCATCGATTACATCAGCAACAAGCCCTACTACAATCTCGGGTGCTCCCAGCAGCGCAATCTCGCGGCGATGGTCGACGATCCTGCCGACCTCATCCAGCCGCGCGCCGAAATCCCGCCCTATACGGCACGGCGCTCGGTGGTGCTCGAAAAGTATCGCAAGGGTGAAGACACGACGACGCAAAATCAAAACAACGAGAAAGCCAAGATAAGCGATGTCGGAAAATGATCAGGTACCAGGAAAAGACCGGCGCCTCTGAGGCGCCGGTCGCGCCGCCAGACAAGGACGAGTTCATCGCACCCGCGCCGCGGGTGTCGGTGCAGGCATTTTGCGAGACGGTCGAGACCGCTTCGGTGATCCAGGCAGCGGCCGAGGACCGGCGGCTCGCCAAAGCGCATGTGCGCATGCAGATGGGCGGCATCACGGCGGCTCTTGAGGCCTATCGCTCATCGCCGACGCCCAACGTCGTGATTCTCGAGTCGGAAAGTCACGGCAACGACATTCTGGCCGGGCTCGATTCGCTTGCCGATGTCTGCGACGCCGGCACGCGCGTCATCGTCATCGGTAAGCACAACGACGTGCTGCTCTATCGTGACCTGATCCGCCGCGGCATCAGCGATTACCTCATTGCGCCGATCTCTTCGCTCGACGTGGTGCGCGCGGTCTGCGGCCTCTTCAATGCCCCGGACGCCAAGCCGGTCGGTAAGATCGTGGCGGTGGTCGGCGCCAAGGGCGGCGTCGGCGCGTCGTCGATTGCCCACAATATCGCCTGGGCGGTCGCCCGCGACATGGCGCTCGACGCGGTGATCGCCGACCTCGATCTCCCGTTCGGCACCGCTGGGCTCGATTACAATCAGGATCCGACCCAGGGCATTGCCGACGCGGTGTTCTCGCCGGATCGCGTCGACACCGCCTTCGTCGATCGCCTGCTGTCCAAATGCACCGACCATTTGAGCTTACTGGCCGCGCCGGCGACGCTCGACCGGGTCTACGATTTCGGCGCCGAGGCGTTCGATCCGGTGATGGACGTCCTGCGCGTTGCGGTACCTTTCGTGGTGCTCGACGTGCCCCATCAATGGAGCGCGTGGACGCGGCGCACGCTGATTGCTGCCGACGACATCCTGATCATCGCAGCGCCTGACCTCGCCAATCTCCGCAACACCAAAAGTCTGATCGATATGTTACGCGGCACGCGGCCCAACGATCGGCGGCCGCTCTATGCCCTCAACATGGTGGGCGTACCGAAGCGCCCGGAGATCAAGCCGGCAGACTTCGCCAAGGCGATCGAGGACGAGCCGATCGCGGTCATCCCATTCGAGCCGCAGATCTTCGGCAACGCGGCGAACAACGGTCAGATGATCTCGGAGATCGCATCGGGCCATCGCGTCTCGGAGACGTTCCGAACCCTGGCGCAGTTCCTGACGGGGCGTGGCGAATCCAAGCGCGCCCGAGGCAGCGGCATTCTGCCGCCGCTCTTCAGCAAGCTGCTGCAGCGACGCGCCAGTCGGTGATCGGAGGCGAGTGTGTTCGGACGGCGTGCCGGCTCCAGCGACACCCCCGAGGCCCGCCCGGCTCCGGCGCCGACGCCTGCGCGGAGTGCTGTGGCGCCGGCAGCCGTGGTGCCGACTGCGCCCGCGGCCCACAGTGGCGCGGACGGCCCCCTTGAACCACGAGTCCGGACCGCCGCCCCCGCACCACCGCAGGAGCCTAGCCTCGACTCGCGCCATTCCGAACAGTTCTACGAGGTTAAGACCAGCATCTTCACGGCGCTGATCGAGGCCATCGATCTGTCGCAACTCGCCAAGCTCGATATCGACTCGGCCCGCGAGGAAATCCGCGACATCGTCAACGAGATCATCTCGATCAAGAACATCGTGATGTCGATCTCGGAGCAGGAGGAACTGCTCGACGACATCTGCAATGACGTCCTCGGCTTCGGACCGCTTGAGCCGGTGCTGGCGCGCGACGACATTTCGGACGTCATGGTGAACGGCGCGACCACGGTCTACGTCGAAATCGCCGGCAAGATCCAGCGCACCGGCATCCGGTTTCGTGACAATCAGCAGCTGCTGAACATTTGCCAGCGCATCGTCAGCCAGATCGGCCGCCGCGTCGATGAATCCTCGCCGATCTGCGATGCGCGCCTCGCGGACGGCTCCCGCGTCAATGTCATCGCGCCGCCGCTCGCGATCGATGGTCCTGCCCTCACTATCCGCAAGTTCAAGAAGGACAAACTCACGCTTGAGCAGCTCGTGCGCTTCGGTTCGATCTCGCCGGAGGGCGCCGACGTTCTCAAGATCGTCGGCCGCTGCCGCGTCAACACCATCGTCTCGGGCGGCACCGGCTCCGGCAAGACCACGCTACTCAACTGCCTGACCCGCTATATCGATACCGACGAGCGCGTCATCACCTGCGAAGACGCCGCCGAGCTTCAGCTCCAGCAGCCCCACGTTGTCCGCCTGGAAACCCGTCCACCGAATCTCGAGGGCGGCGGCGAAATAACGATGCGCGAACTTGTCAAGAACTGCCTGCGTATGCGTCCGGAGCGGATCATCGTCGGCGAAGTGCGCGGCCCGGAAGCGTTCGACCTGCTCCAGGCGATGAACACCGGCCACGACGGCTCGATGGGGACGCTCCACGCTAACAGCCCGCGCGGAGACCGCCACCGACGAAGAGATCGCCGCGCTGCGCCGCATGTTCGCGACCTTCGACAACGGCGCGGTGCGCGCGCATCTCGACGAATATTCCGACGTCAACATCGAATTCCATCAGACGATCATCCGCATGAGCCGCAACGACGCGCTGATCGATCTGGCCGAGAACCTGTTCACCCACATGCGCATGATCCGGCGCAAGACGATCGGCGAAAAGGATCGCGCCGACCGCTCGATCCGCGACCACATGCACATCATCGAGGCGCTGGAGGCGCGCGACACGGTGCGCGCCGAGGCGCTGGTGCGCGATCATGCGCTCGGTCTCGCCGAGCATGTGGCGAAATATGCCGATTATCTGGATTGAGATGCACGGACGAGACTAGGATCCCATGGCTGAAGCAGCAGTAAAGGCGAGCGCCGAGACGGACCGAAGCGAGCGGAGCTGACCGACGGCTTTCATCTCGTCATCGACGCGCTCAAGCTCAACGGCATCAACACGATCTACGGCGTGCCCGGCATTCCGATCACGGATTTCGGCCGCATGGCGCAGGCCGCGGGCATCCGCGTGCTGTCGTTCCGGCACGAGCAGAACGCCGGCTATGCGGCCGCGATCGCGGGCTTCCTGACCAAGAAGCCGGGCATCTGCCTCACCGTGTCGGCGCCGGGCTTTCTCAACGGCCTCACCGCGCTGGCGCACGCCACCACGAATTGCTTCCCGATGATTCTGATTTCGGGCTCGTCCGAGCGCGAGATCGTCGATCTGCAGCAGGGCGACTACGAGGAGATGGACCAGCTCGCGATCGCCAAGCCGTTGTGCAAGGCGGCGTTCCGCGTGCTGCACGCCGCAGGACATCGGCATCGGTCTCGCCCGCGCGATCCGCGCCGCGGTTTCGGGGCGCCCGGGCGGCGTCTATCTCGATCTGCCGGCCAAGCTGTTCGGCCAGGTGATGGACGCGGAGGCCGGCCAGAAGTCGCTGGTCAAGGTCATCGACCCGGCGCCGGCTCAGATTCCGGCTCCCGATGCCGTCAAGCGCGCGCTCGATGTGCTCAAAAGCGCCAAGCGCCCGCTGATCATCCTCGGCAAGGGCGCCGCCTATGCGCAGGCCGACGATGCGATCCGCGCTTTGGTCGAAAAGAGCGGCGCGCCGTTCCTGCCGATGAGCATGGCCAAGGGGCTTTTGCCCGACACGCATCCGCAATGCGCGGGCGCGGCGCGCTCGACGGTGCTGAAGGATTCCGACGTCGTGATGCTGATCGGCGCGCGGCTCAACTGGCTGCTTGTCGCACGGCAAGGGCAAGGCCTGGGGCGAGGCGCCGAAGAAATTCATCCAGATCGACATCGAGCCGAAGGAGATGGATTCGAATGTCGAGATCGCCGCTCCGGTGGTCGGCGATATCGGCTCGGCCGTCGCGGCGCTGCTCGACGGCATGGGCGGCAACTGGCCGTGCGCCGCCTGCGGACTGGATCAAGACCGTTACCGCCAAGCGCGACGAGAACGTCGCCAAGATGGCGCCGCGGCTGATGAACAACAATTCGCCGATGGACTATCACGGCGCGCTCGGCGTGCTGCGCACCATCGTCAAGGAACGGCCGGACGCCATCCTGGTCAACGAAGGCGCCAATACGCTCGATCTCGCCCGCGGCGTCATCGACATGTACCAGCCGCGCAAGCGGCTCGACGTCGGCACCTGGGGCGTCATGGGCATCGGCATGGGCTACGCCATCGGCGCCGCGATCGAGACCGGCAAGCCGGTGCTCGCGGTCGAGGGCGACTCGGCCTTCGGTTTCTCCGGCATGGAGATCGAGACGATCTGCCGTTACAAGCTGCCGGTCTGCGTCGTCATCTTCAACAATGACGGCATCTACCGCGGCACCGACGTCAACAATGCCGGTTCGGATCCGGCGACGACCGTCTTCGTCAAAGGCTCGCGCTACGACAAGATGATCGAGGCGTTCGGCGGCGTCGGCGTCAATGCCACTTCGCCGGACGAGCTCAAGCGCGCCGTCAACGCGGCCATGGATTCCGGCAAGCCGACGCTGATCAACGCCGTGATCGATCCGGCGGCCGGCAGCGAGAGCGGCCGCATCGGCAACCTCAATCCGCAAAGCAAGCTGCGCAAGAAATAGCTGATTTGCTTCGAACTAGGAGAGGAAATCGATGGCAAGGCGCAAGAAAGCCGCCAAAATCAGAACGAAAGCGGCGGCAAAGAAATCCGTCAAGAAGGTCGTGAAGCTCAAGGCGGTGAAGAAGCCGGCGGCGAAAGCGGCAACGGCAACGGTCTGCCGCGGCCGTCAGCGAAGCCGTGGGGCCAGGCGGGCAGGGCGCTCGACGGCGTGCGCGATCCTCGACTTCACGCACGTGCAGTCGGGGCCGACCTGCACGCAGCTTCTCGCCTATATGGGCGCCGACGTGATCAAGGTGGAGCGGCCCGGCATCGGCGACATCACGCGCGGCCAGTTGCGCGACGTGAAGGGCGCCGACAGCCTCTATTTCACCATGCTCAACGGCATCGAAGCGCTCGATCACGATCGATTCCAAGCATCCCAAGGGCAAGGAAATCCTCGATCGGCTGGTGAAGAATTGCGACGTGCTGGTGGAGAATTTCGCGCCCGGCGCGCTCGACCGCATGGGGCTGACCTGGGAGCATATCCACAAGCTCAATCCGCGCATGATCGTCGCCTCGGTGAAAGGCTTCGGCCCCGGCCCTTACGAGGACTGCAAGGTCTATGAGAACGTCGCGCAATGCGCCGGCGGTTCGGCCTCGACCACCGGCTTCCGCGACGGGCCGCCGCTCGTCACCGGCGCGCAGATCGGCGATCAGCGGCACCGGGCTGCATCTCGCGCTCGGCATCGTCACGGCGCTCTACCAGCGCATCCGCACCGGCCGCGGCCAGAAGGTGCTCTGCGCCATGCAGGACGGCGTGCTCAATCTCGCGCGCGTGAAGCTGCGCGACCAGCAGCGCCTCGCGCACGGCCCGCTCACCGAATACAGCCAGTACGGCGAGGGCATCCCGTTCGGCAAGGCGACGCCGCGCGCCGGCAACGATTCCGGCGGCGGCCAGCCGGGCTGGATCCTCAAATGCAAAGGCTGGGAGAACGATCCCGACGCCTACATCTATTTCATCACCCAGGCGCCGGTCTGGGGCGCGATCTGCGATCTGATCGGCAAGCCGGAATGGAAGACCGATCCGGATTACGCCACGCCGCCGGCGCGGCTGCCGCGGCTGCGCCAGATCTTCGACACCATCGAGCAATGGACCATGACCAAGACCAAGTTCGAGGTCATGGAAATCT
Organism: uncultured Alphaproteobacteria bacterium; assembly: GCA_963807015.1. GTDB lineage: Bacteria > Pseudomonadota > Alphaproteobacteria > Rhizobiales > Xanthobacteraceae > JAJPKK01. Next base: position 47,990 of record CAWEAS010000006.1, read on the forward strand.
GCAACAAGCACGACATTCCGGTCGGGCCGATCCTGTCGATGAAGGAGATCGCCGAGGAGCCGTCGCTGCGCGCGACCGGCACCGTGGTCGAGGTCGATCATCCGGTGCGCGGCAAGTATCTGACCGTCGGCAATCCGATCAAGCTGTCGGACTCGCCCGCCGACGTGCGGCGCTCGCCGCTTCTCGGCGAGCACACCGACGAAATCTTGCGCAAGGTGCTCGGCTATTCGGACAAGGAAGTTGCCGAGATCAAAATGTCCGGCGCGATCACCGCGCCGGAGAAGCCGGCCAAGGCGGCGCCGCGTAAACAGGCTGCCGTCCCCGCGAAAGCGGGGACCCGGTAATCGCCGGCGCGTGGTGTTGACTGATTCCCGCTTTCGCGGGCATGAAGCAGAGATGAGGTTTTGACGATGCGTATCGTCGTTCACGGCCAGCAGGCGTTCGGCAAGGCGGTGCTCGAAGCGCTGATCAAGCGCGGCGAGAACGTCGTCGCCGTCTATGTCGCGCCGGAGAAAGAGGGCGCCAAGGCCGATCCGCTCAAGGAAGCGGCGCTCGCCGCAAAGCTGCCGGTGTATCAGCCGGCGTCCTACCGCAAGCCGGAAGTGTGGGACGAATTCCGCGCGCTCAAGCCGGACCTGCAGGTCATGGCCTTCGTCACGCTGTTCGTGCCGGAGGAATTTCTCAACATTCCGACCCACGGCTCGATCCAGTATCACCCCTCGCTGCTGCCCGCCTATCGCGGCGCCGAGCGCCATCAACTGGCCGATCATCAAGGGCGAGACCGAAACCGGGCTGTCGATCTTCTGGCCCGACAACGGCCTCGATACCGGCGACGTGCTGCTGCAGAAAAAAACGCCGATCGGGCCGACCGACACGCTCGGCACGGTCTATTTCGACCGGCTGTTCCCGATGGGCGTCGAGGCGATGCTGGAAGCGGTCGATCTGGTCAAGGCCGGCAAGGCGCCGCGCATCAAACAAGACGAGTCCAAGGCCACCTACGAAGGCCGCTGCGGCCCTGACAACGCGCACATCGATTGGGGCCGGCCGTGGCAGGAGATCGACCGTCTCATCCGCGGCTGCAATCCGGCGCCGGGCGCCTGGTCGAAGCTCGACGGCAAGACCGTGAAAATCTTCGACGCCAAGCCGCTGCCGGCCAAGGATCCCAAAGGGCATCGCCGGCAAGATGGGCGAGATCGCCGCGGTCGAGGCCGACGGCTTCGCCGTCGTCTGCGCCGACGGCCGCTTCAAGGTCACCCGCGTCCAGGCCGACGGCCAGAAAATCGCGGCCGAGCGAATTTGCCACAAACTGCCAAGCTCACCACAGGAATGAGGTTTTCATGAACCCGCCCCCCGCCGCCGCAGCGAAGGCTCCGCGCCGTCGCTTCGCAGCACTCCAATCCGAAATCCGACATCGAAATCTCGCAGGCCGCCAAGAAGCGGCCGATCGTCGACGTCGCGCGCGAGAAGCTCGGCATCGGGCCGGAAAATCTCGAACCGTACGGCCACTACAAGGCCAAGGTGTCGATGGACTTCATCAAGTCGATGCAGAGACCGGCCCAACGGCAAGCTGATCCTGGTCAGCGCCATCAAGCCGACGCCGGCGGGCGAGGGCAAGACCACGACGACGGTCGGCCTGACCGACGCGCTCAACCACATCGGCAAGAAGGCGATGCTGTGCCTCCGCGAGCCGTCGCTCGGGCCGTCCTTCGGCATGAAGGGCGGCGCCGCCGGCGGCGGCTATGCCCAGGTCGTGCCGATGGAGGACATCAATCTCCACTTCACCGGCGACTTCCACGCCATCACCTCGGCGAACAATCTGCTCGCCGCGATGCTCGACAACCACATCTATTGGGGCAACGCGCTCGGCATCGATCCGCGCCGCATCGCCTGGCGCCGCGTGCTCGACATGAACGACCGCGCGCTGCGCTCGATCGTGAATTCGCTCGGCGGCGTCGCCAACGGCTTTCCGCGCGAGGACGGCTTCGACATCACCGTCGCCTCCGAGGTGATGGCGATCTTCTGCCTCGCCCGCGACGTCGACGATCTCAAGAAGCGGCTCGGCAACATCGTCGTCGCCTATACGCGCGACCGCAAGCCGGTGCGCGCCGCCGACCTCAAGGCGCACGGCGCCATGACCGTGCTGCTCAAAGAAGCGCTGGCGCCCAATCTGGTGCAGACGCTGGAAGGCACGCCCGCCTTCATCCACGGCGGCCCGTTCGCCAACATCGCCCACGGCTGCAATTCGGTGCTGGCGACGACCACCGCGCTCAAGCTCGCCGATTACGTGGTGACCGAGGCCGGCTTCGGCGCCGATCTCGGCGCCGAGAAGTTCATGGACATCAAGTGCCGCAAGGCCGGCATCGCGCCGGACTGCGTGGTGCTGGTCGCCACCATCCGCGCGCTGAAGATGCACGGCGGCGTGAAGAAAGAGGACCTCAAGGCCGAGAACCTCAAGGCGCTCGAAGCCGGCATGGCCAATCTGCAGCGCCACGTCGAGAACATGCGGAAATTCGGCATCGTGCCGGTGATCTCGATCAACCGCTTCTCCGCCGACACCGAGGCCGAGATCAAGCTGGTCGAAGACAAGTGCCAGGCGCTCGGCGTCGAGGCGCTGATGGCCGACCATTGGGCCGATGGGCGGCGAGGGCGCTGCCGACGTCGCCCGCGCCGTCGTCAAGGTCTGCCGACAGCGGCAAGAGCAAGCTCAAATTCCTCTATCCCGACGACATGCCGCTGCTGGAGAAGATCCGCACCATCGCCAAGGAAATCTACCGCGCCAAGGACATCTCGGTGGACAAGTCGGTGCGCGATCAGCTCGCCGCGTTCGAGGCGATGGGCTACGGCAAATTCCCGATCTGCATGGCCAAGACGCAATACAGCTTCTCGACCAATCCGGACGCCAAAGGCGCGCCGACCGACCACATTATTCCGGTGCGCGAAGTGCGGCTGTCGGCCGGCGCCGAGTTCGTCGTCGCGATCTGCGGCGAGATCATGACCATGCCGGGCCTGCCGAGAGTGCCGGCGGCGGACTCGATCGACGTCGGGCCGGACGGCAGGATCGTCGGGTTGTTCTAACGTCATCGCGAGTCGATGCACGCGATACAGCTGTTGAAACAGTCTTCTATCGCAGGCAATACTAACAAAGGAGTGACGATGCTGAAATTTTATTATAGCGGCGCGCCGAACCCGACCAAGGTGGCGCTGTTCCTGGAAGAGGCCGGCCTGCCCTACGAGGCCATCCCGGTCGATACCCGCAAGGGCGAGCAGCACAAGCCGGAATTTCTGGCGATCAATCCGAACGCCAAGCTGCCGGCCATCGTCGACGGCGACGTCACCGTGTTCGATTCGAGCGCGATCCTGCTCTACCTCGCCGAGAAGACCGGAAAATTTATGCCGGCGAAAACCGACAAGGCGCGCGGCGAGCTATTGTCGTGGATGTTCTTCGTCTCCTCCGGCGTCGGGCCGTATTTCGGCCAGGCGGTGCACTTCCGCAATTATGCGCCGGAGAAGCTTCCCTACGCCATCAACCGCTATGTGTTCGAGGCGCAGCGGCACGCCGGCATTCTCGATGTGCGGCTTGGCAAGCACAAATACATGCTCGGCGACAGCTACACCATCGTCGACATGAACGTGTGGGGCTGGGCGCGCATGCTGCCGAACGTGACGGCGAAGGGGCCTGGGACAAGTACAAGAACATCAAGCGGCTGATCGACGAGATCAACGCCCGTCCCGCCGCGCAGAAGGCCTCGGCGCTGAAGGACCGCCACAAATTCAAGACCGAAATGGATCAGGAAGCGCTGCACGCCATGTTCCCGCACCTGAAGGAAAAGGTCGCGTAGCGCTTCGGCCATATGAAATAAAAACGGCGCGGCTGTTTCAGCCGCGCCGTTCGCATTTTGCGTAGCTGAAGCCGTTACTGGAATAGCTTCATCGCGTTGATGAGCGTCTGGATCACGCCCAGCGTAAGCGGGATGCCGACGAAGGCCCACGCCAGCGCGAGCTGCAAGGTGGTGGTGCCATGCTGATTTGAATTTGCCATGGTCGTTTTCTCCTCTATGCGCCGGCCGGCCGGGCCGCCGCGTCGACTTGCATTTGTGCCCGTTCGGCTTCGCTATCGGGCTTCATGTGATATCGCTGATGACCGCCTTGACCAGCAAGTTGCAGATGAAGCCGACGACTAGAAGTCCGGCCATGATGTACATGGTGACGTTGTACGCCTGCGCCTTCGGGACGCCGTGATCGATCTGATACTGACGGATGTAGTTCACCAGCACCGGCCCGAACACGCCTGCCGCCGACCAGGCGGTGATCAACCAGCCATGGATGGCGCCGACATAGCGGGTGCCGAACATGTCTTTCAGATACGCCGGCACGGTGGCGAAGCCGCCGCCATACATGGTGATGATCACCAGGAAGCACAACACGAAACCGACGACGCTGCCGATCGAGCCGGTATAGGGCACGGTGCAGTACAGGACGAAGCCGAGCACCATGAACACGAAGTAGGTATTCTTGCGGCCGATATAATCGGACGTGGACGCCCAGAAGAAACGGCCGAGCATGTTGAACAGGCTAAGCAGACCGACGAAGCCTGCTGCGGCGACCGCAGTGACTTTGCCGGGAAACATTTCCTGGCTCATGGCGGAGGCTTGGCCGAGCACGCCGATGCCGGCCGTCACGTTGAGGCAGAGCACCCCCCAGATCAGCCAGAATTGCGGCGTCTTGATCGCGTCATAGACGTAGACGTCGCTTTTGGTGATCAGTTTCTGCGCCTGCACCGGCGGCGTGTAGCCCGCCGGTTTCCAGCCCGCCGCCGGTATGCGCACGATGGCCGCGCCGACCCACATGAAGATGAGGTAGATCACCCCGAGGCCGATGAAGGCCTCGGCAACGCCGACATGGGTCGGCGTCGAAAATTTCGCCATCAGCCAGACCGAGAGCGGGGAGGCGATGAAGGCGCCGCCGCCGAAGCCCATGATCGCCATGCCGGTGGCCATGCCCGGCCGGTCTGGGAACCATTTGATCAGGGTGGAAACCGGCGAAATGTAACCGATACCGAGGCCAAGGCCGCCAAAAATCCCGTAGCCGAGATAAACGACCCAGAGATTATGGATGTAGACGCCAAACGCGGAAATAAAGAAGCCGATCGCCCAGCACAGGCCGGCCATGAACATGGCTTGACGTGGACCGCCTTCCTCGACCCAGCGGCCGAAGATCGCAGCGGACGTGCCGAGCACGAAGATGGCGATGGAGAAGATCCAGCCGAGTTCGGGAATGTTCCAGTCGCCCGGCGCCGCTTTGGTGATGCCGATGAGTTTGGTCATCGGCAGGTTGAAAACGCTGAATGCGTAGGCTTGTCCGATGCACAGGTGGATGCACAGCGCCGCGGGCGGCACCATCCACCGGCTGAAGCCCGGCGGAGCGATCGTATGACTACGATCGAGAATAGGTAACAGAGCCATCGCGTGTCCTCCTTGGTCCCCAATACGTTGCGCTCGCGCGCATTCTTCTGAGGCGCCGACCGCATCGGCAGCCATCGCGAGTCAATCACAGGTTTGGGGTTGATAGAAGATATCTATGCGGCGATTGGCAAAATAACGCATGGGAGGCGAGGCCTGGGAATAGGAATTTCATCCCAATTATGGACTTGACTCCACAAGACCACAAGTGCTAGATTTGGCTCAGTTTTCGAGGAATTGAGCCATGTCGAACGCCTTTGTCGCCCCGCATTTCGCGTCCCATGAAGCTGCCCGCGATTGGCTGGAAAACCTGCGCTGGCCGGAAGGGCCGATCTGCTGCCATTGCGGCACGATCAACCACGCCTATAAGACGAAAAAGCCCGGCTGGTATCGCTGCGCCGAAAAGGAATGCCGGAAGGATTTCACGGTCACTACCGGGACCGTGATGGAGCGAAGCCATATCCCGCTGAACAAGTGGCTTATGGCCTTCTATCTGCTCAACGCCTCCAAGAAGGGCATGAGCGCCCACCAGCTCCACCGTGCCCTGAACCTCGATTACAAGTCGGCTTGGTTCATGTGCCATCGCATCCGCGAAGCAATGCGCACTGGCGGCTTTGGGCCGCTTGGGTGGCGAAGGCAAGATCGTCGAAGCCGACGAAACCTACTACGGCCCGATCGAGAAGGCCAAGGTCGAACCAAGACGACAAGTGGCCGCCCTTCACAAGAGTGGCGGACGCGGCCCGCGCCAACAAGCGCCCAATCGTCGCCTTGGTGGAGCGTGGCGGCAACGTCCGCACGTTCCATGTCCCGGTCGCCGACAAGGAAGAGGCGTCCAAGATCGTGCGCGAAAACATCGCTCGCGAGTCGCGGCTGCACACCGACGAAAGCCGCTCTATATCTGAAATCGGCGGATTATTTGCTGTCGCATGAGACGGTGAAGCACGCGCTGGCGAATACGTCCGTTATGACGATGGCGAAGCCGTCCACACCAATTCAGCGGAAGGCTATTTCTCGATCTTCAAGCGCGGAATGCGCGGCGTCTATCAGCACTGCAAAGAGAAGCATTTGCACCGTTATCTTGCCGAGTTCGATCACCGCTACAATCACCGCATGGCGCTCGGCTACAGCGACATCGACCGCACCCTTGCCGCGATCAGAGGCATTGAAGGCAAGCGGTTGATGTACCGGCAACCTCACTAAGCCGGATTTCAGATATCGCGCCGCAGCGGTTCCTGCGCTGGCGCAAAAAGCATCCGCGTCGCGGCGACCGGCGTCAGCTTGAATTGCCATTTTGGGACGACGACGGGGAATGACCCCCGTCTTCGCCATCGCTATCCTAGAAGCTGCCAAGCAAACTAGTCGCCCGATTCAATC
>CAWEAS010000007.1:0-502732 GCA_963807015.1 uncultured Alphaproteobacteria bacterium
GCGCGGCCATCAGGGCGCCGATCAGTTCACCCGCCGCACGATCGGGCCATCAAAGGCAAGCAAATTACAATCTATATCCGATAAGAATCTCCAGCTGATCGCGATCTTCACTCGTCGCAAATATCACTTGCTGCGCTGACGCACGCGCTGTTGCCGCGCGATCAAGGAGTTTTTTGAAGCTGATTTTCGCGGTCTTCTGTTGTTGCGGCTCATCGAAAATCACCAAGCCGGCATGATGGGTCTGCGCTGTGCGTGCAACTTCCAAGAGTGCCAATTGATAGGCCCATTTCAATCGAATAGTGTCGCTAGCCGACATCTCAATCCAATCTCAAATCCTTCCCGCTGTGGCCTGTAATTTTCATATGAAATTTCGAGCTCGCTTGGCGGGAAATTGCTGAAGCCATAGCTTGCCACCTGTTCGCGAACAAGCTCACCCATAAGGGTGACCTTCGCCTTATCCTTATCGGTTAGTCGATCTGCAGGTAGCTCGCTTCGCGCAGACAATAGTTCCGCATGCTGTCTAGCGAGCATTACCAAAGACGATTTCTGCTGCTCAAATCGCTGCAAGGCGTCGTTTATCCCACGCAGGCGAGCTTCCGGCGAATCTGCTCTTCAAGAGCCGCGATGGAAGGTGCGCCGGACGCCGCAACGAGGTCGCTTCTTAGCGCTCGCAGGCGACTACTGGATTCATTGACTTCGGCGGTAGCAGCAGCGAGCTGTCTCTCCAATTCCGCAATGGCTACGTCCGCCTGATCGCGCAGCCGCAGAAAAATACCGCGTTGAGCCCGAATGTATTCTATATTTTGCTCTACCGGCATGATGGCAGCGCCCGCTCTTTGTGCAAGCAAGGTGTCTGCGATCGGTTGAGTGCAGGTGGGACAATGATCCGGCGTAAAACTTTCAGCGATTTTCGAGCCTAGATTTCTGAGCTTTTGAGCGTCCAAATTCTTCTGAAGGTCCTCTTCTAGCGCGGCTAGGCGCTTGACGACTGATGCCTTTTGAAAAATCTCGGTCTGTCGCGCTCGAAAAATCTCGCTTCGCTTGGCATTCTGATCCGCAACGTACGCCATAAGACGCTCGACCTCAATTTCGGCTTCCGAGGAAACATCCTCGACGGTCGATGTCTGAGCATGCACCAGTTCGGCGATCCGGGCTCGGAGCGAGGAAGCAATTTCCTCTAACGGTTTCCAAGTAGTCCCATCTGATCCAAGAAGATAAGCCCGGTTAATTTCCTCCAGCGAAAGGGTCGGTGCCGACGGCAATGCTTCCACACGCGCATTCACAATAGAGGCAATTCCGACTAGTTCGTCGCGCTTCGCAACCCAGGCGGCGTTGCTTGACGCGAGGTCCAACTCCAGGCGCTGCCTCTTAAGTTCAAGCTCATGCGTTTCGAGTGCAAGGATAAATTCGACCGCGCGTCGCCCTACATCGCGAATTTGGAAGTAGGTTGGGAACGCAGCCGGGATTGAAGACCAACCCGACTTTTGCTCAACATACAAAAGCGGGAAAATCGTTTCTAGATAGAGTATAGTTTCAGTCCCATCGTAGCGGCGGACGGGCGGCAACTGCCAGCCGATGTAGTCCGTCAGCATGCGGTGAAACCCAGCTTCGCGCTGGGCAGCACCTGGATCCCCCACAAAATAATCCTGCTGCCGATAATTGTCTCCGGGCTGCGTCAGCAAGGGGCCTCGAAATACTGAAATCAATCTGCGATCGGCCGAAGAGATCACGCCACGCTTCACTGTTATGACTTCACCCTGGGCATTCTCCAACTCAAGCCAAACGGACAATTCCAATACTTGATGCCGTTCGTTGGTGTTAGGATCATCAAGATGGCTCGTCATGACGTAGGTGAGAGGCACTTCCCGTCGCGGGACTCAGCATGCGTTCGAGACCCAGGGCATACAATATGCCTTGAAGACACGTTGACTTGCCGCGGGTATTGTCTGCCCACAGGACGTTTAATCCCGTTCGGAAGGGTAGATCAGCTCCGAAAGCACCAATACTAGTTTCGAACTCGTAGGCGCAGGTGGCGGATAAGAAGGCTCATAGGGCCAATTCCATCCGCATGATTTTTTCTATGGCAGCCTCACTCGCTTTAGGCGCCACGGCTTCCAAGAAGGCCTTCTCTTCTGCGCATATGCTTAAGTCCTCGCCTAGGACCTCATAGGCATTGAGTTCCGGCTTCGGTCAGCTTGGCCGACTTTCCTTTCTCTAGCTCGATCAGTCCCGCTCCCTTCGCAAAAGCGACAGCGCGGTTCAGCCATGGCTCAACGCGCACTACCAAATCTGACGGTCGCCGTTCACCTGTGAATACTTGCTGAGCTTCCAGGCGAGTTTGCCGCGTGCGAGCGGAATGACCGAGGAAATGAAGCTTCTGCAAGCTGGCTCGTTTGCCACGACTCTTGCCAAGAATAAGCAGAATAAGGGCGATCCCCCAGGCGCGCCGCAAGTCGCCCGCCACCGGCTCTGTCTTTGGGGTAGCGAAAAGGTCCGTCCAAAAGAACGTCTAACAAGCTAGCTGGCATAGCTGTAAGGCGGGAAGTCGAGGGGGCAACGCATTAGCCAGTCAGCGAGTGTGCCAAGAGCCAACTGATGGGCGCCGGCGTCCGAGATATTCGGAATTTCCTTGAGGGACTTCATCAGAGCCTCAAGCTCGTTGCGCAGAATTCTATCAGCAGCACCTTCTGCGGGCGGACCGTATAAGCTGAGCCGTTGCCCGTGCCTTTGGATGACGCCCATCAACGCTTCATGAAGATCTGGAAACCTACTCCTCAGTGTCTCCAGAGTATTTTCCCGATCTAGAAACCATCGTATTGCCTCACCAACAGAGCTGCCGAGCGTCTCTTCATCACCTCCTACACGTTTGCTCAGCTTGGACTTTAGCGTGGTCACCAGCCGCTCAGATGCCTCAGACCACTGTTCAATTTGTTAAATCGACGCCGGTTGAACTGGAAGTGATATGGAGTGCCGGATGATTGCTCGAAGAGTTCTCGATGTACTATTGAAACTTTCAAGGTCTTGAATTGGCCTGCACCCGGTTCGGTTGACACCCGCTTAAGCTAATCCGGCCTGTCGCTCGAACTCCATGGGGCTCATGTAGCCGATTGTCGAGTGCCTTCGTTTTGGATTGTAGAAGCGTTCGATGTAGTCGAACACGTCAGCCTTGGCATCCTCCCTCGTTCGATAGGTTTTGCGCGCTGTGCGCTCGGTCTTGAGCGAGGAGAAGAAGCTCTCCATCGCTGCATTGTCCCAAACGTTGCCTGATCGGCTCATCGAGCAGACAACGCCATGGTCGGCGAGCAACCGTTGGAACTGCTCGCTGGTGTATTGGCTGCCACGATCGGAGTGATGCAGCAGCGCATCAGGTTTGCCTCGACGCCAGATCGCCATCACCAAGGCATCGGTGACGAACTGGGCCGTCATCTCTGCGCTCATCGACCAACCAACGACGCGTCGGGAGAACAAATCGATCACCGCAGCGACGTAGAGCCAGCCTTCCGCCGTCCACACGTATGTGAAGTCGGCAATCCATTTGCGATTGGGAGAGAGCGCCACGAAGGTGCGGTCGAGCACGTTGGTAGCGATGGCGGCGACCTCCCGCTCACCCGGATCGGGCGGCAGTCGACGCCGACGCGGACGGGCTTTGAGAGCCTGCGATCGCATCAACCGCTCAATCCGATGAAGTCCGCATTGAATGCCTTCTGCAAGGAGATCGCGCCAGACGCGCCTGGCTCCATAGGTTCGATCGCTGCCGATGAAGCTCGCTCGAACCTTCACGCCGAGCTCTTCATCGCTGCGGCTGCGTCGGCTGCGCGGTCGCTGCAGCCAGGCGTACAGTCCTCCGCGCGAGACACCGAGCGCCCCGCACATCCAGTCCACGGCCCAGATCCCCCGGTGCTTCGCAATGAAGGCGAACTTCACGTCGACTCCTTCGCGAAGTAGGCCGCGGCTTTCCTAAGAAACACAGGGAGCAGCTTGCAAAACGAAGCCGAGCGATTTGGCGCGCCGCTTCAGATTGGCGAGGACGCGGCCGCGATATTGTTCCTCATAGTGATCAGCACCGGGATCTTTATAGGTCATGCCGTGCCTGAGGGTATTGTAGAACAGGACTGCAATTTTGCGGGCGGTTGCTGTTACGGCCTTTGCCTTGCCGGCACGTGAAGACAGCCGTCGATAGAATGCCCCGAGTGCTGTATCGCTCCGTCCGACGCTCGTAGCCGCCAGCCGCAATAAGGCAGCTGCCCGGCTCGAAGACCTTCGTGTCCGGGAAGAGAGCACCTTGCCGCCAGAGATTTTGTTACCCGGTGCGAGGCACAGCCAGGAAGTGAAGTGCTTGGCGGTCGGCCAAGCCCTCAGATCGGTGCCGCACTCGCCGATGAGCTTCAGCGCCCGCTCGACGCGGCGCCCATGATGGCGTGAGGCTCACTGTGCGCTGTTTGGCACGTGCGGCGCTGCCCAATCGTTCAAAGTGAGCAATTTGATACAGACCTATAACCGGGATTCGGCTGAGGATGCTTCAAGCCTGGACTACTGTCCAAAGGTGCTGTCCTCGGGAAGGGCAGACAGCGTCGAACAGGTGCTTTCGACATCTCACAACGAGCGGGGAAAAGCGATGAGCATTTCCAGCATGGCGTACGCCATCAAACCCACGTTTCTCTGGCCACAACAGAAAGAACGCGGCCAGCGTGAGCAGAAGCAGTTCGACGCGTTAACCGCCGAATTGCAGGCCTCGCTGGCGCGTGAAAAGGCGCTGAAAAATGCGAACATCGACCTCTTGCGCCGCCAAGACACGCTGGCGCTTGAATTCGAGCACCGGCTCGGCAATGGTCTGCAATGCATCATGTCTCTCCTGTCATTGCAAAGTCGCACCGCGGCACCTGAAGCGGCGGAGCAATTGACGATGGCCGCCGGCCGCATAGCGGCGTTTGGCCGAGTGCATCGCCGGCTGCATCTTCTCGATCGTCGGAAAACCGTCGAATTAAAACAATATCTTCATGGTCTGTGCGAGGACCTGTCGAGTTTGCTGTTCCAGGAGGGGAAATGCGATTGCCCCGTCGTCGTGGAAGGCGTGACCATTAACATCCCAACTCTGACCGCAATTCCGCTTGGCTTTATCGTCAACGAGCTGGTCACCAATGCATCAAAATACGCTCCGGGCAACATCACCGTTCGACTCGGAACGACGTCGCCTCTCGGCTATTCGCTGTCCGTCTTGGACGAAGGGCCGGGGTTGCCGGCGGGATTTGATCCCACGCGCAGCAAGGGCCTCGGAATGAAAATCGTACTATCGCTCGTGAAGCAGATCGGTGGCACGTTACAAATCGTGCCGGGTGATGGCCGTGGAGAAGCGCGGTTAGCGGTTACGTTCTTATCCCGATCCGGAGCGATCGATGCCGAATTGGACGGATCGAATTATCGGTACTCTATCGTGCCGCATGCGTTATGTGGTGGCGCATGTCCCGATGCGCATTTCGACGCGCGTGCAAGATCGACCTGAGCTTCATCGATTTGATTCGCAATTGATGCTGATCCACCCCATATGAAAGGAGCGGTGGCATAACCCAAAGTTAAATCGTGGGAGATCCAAATGCGCAATCTTAGGTTCGGACGTAAAATCAGTCTCCCATCGACGGTTGCCATCAAACATCAGATTAGAACTGCGGAATATGCGGAATTTAGGGTCAAGAAGGCAGAGGCCGAAGCAAGAGCTGAAGCGTCTCATCGCCAACTCAGTCTGGCGGTCCCTCTCGTGGCGCCTGCGACTGAAATCAATCCTGATAGTGTCTCAGTTCCTTTTCAGCATTAGGGGCTAATTATGCTGACTACCCACACCGCGAGCTTTCTAAAATTCATCGACACCGTGCTGGAGGATATATCCCGCGGGATTGCCAGTCGTCATCACCTGCACAACGTGCGCTGTGGAATAGAGAATATTCTGGCCCTCCTCGAATACAACAACGAAGTTGATGACAAAGCGGATCAGCTCTCGCGTCGAGCCCGCGACTATATAACGTACCGAGATTTACTCGCGTCCAAGGGAGTTGACGGGACAAGTGCGGACGACGTCGACCGTTTGCGCATCGTTCGGGAAGCACTTGACGGCTTTCGCTCGGCGGTCGAGCACAGTCAGCCAAATCCCAGGGTCCGGGCCCTCGGCCTAGCTTAACGAAAGTCTGCGCCGCTATTATATTTTTTCACCCCTCGTTTTTATCTCGGGATTGTCGCGCAAGACCATGTTCAGCAAGGAATTATGAACTTCCAATTTGCCGTTGTATTCGATAAATCCTAATTTGCGAAACTTGTTCATAAAGAAACTTACCCGCGCCCTCGTCGTGCCGATCATTTCTGCTAGCGTTTCCTGACTGAACTTTCCTACGATCGGCTCTGGCCTGCCTTCCTTGCCGAAATTGGCAAGGAGAAGGAGAAGTCGGGCGAGGCGCTTTTCGCTGGAATTGAACAGTTGATCGATCAGGTCCTCTTCAATTCGACTGTTTCGCGTCAATAGATACGACATGAAAAGTTCGGAAAAATCCGGCTCATTATGGATGGTGGCGATCATGGTCGCCTTCTCTATGCGAGTAATCACGCATTCATCGATCGTCCTCGTCGTTGCGATACGCAGCGGATGGCCATTCAGACATCCTTCGCCAAAAAAGTGGCCGCGCCCCACGATGGCAACCACCGCTTCCTTGCCTTGCTCCGAAACGACGGTGAGCACGCTGGCGGCCGCCTGGCAATGATCTCGCTGTTGGAGATAGCTCTCTGAGGAGTGGCTCGATGATCGTGTCCACTATCTGATGATGGACACCATCTGTGATGTCGGTTGACGAAGACGGTGATGTCGCGGCTGGCAAGCGCAGGCGTCGATCGTGGACGCGGGACGAGAAGCGTCGGATCGTTGAAGAGAGCCTTCAGGAAGGTGCATCGATCGCCGAGGTCGCTCGACGTCACGAGCTCAACGCCAATCTCTTGTTTACATGGCGTCGCAAGATGGGCGTTGAGCCGTCTGAGCAGTCTGGCCCGATGCCTATCCTGCCGGTGACGATTGCGCCGGGATCGGTCGCGCAGAAGCATTGCCCGACGGCGGCCGGCAGATGGAAATCGTTCTTGCGGAAGGCAATCGGGTCCTAGTTTGGGCTGATGTCGAGGCAGCGGCGTTGTCGCGCGTTTTGAAGGCGCTGTCGCGGCGATGATTCCAATTCCGAGCGGCGTCAGGGTCTGGATTGCGACGGGTCATACCGACATGCGGCGCGGCATGCAGGGGCTGGCGCTTCAGGTTCAGGAGAGTTCTGAAGAGCGATCCCCATGCCGGCGATCTTTATATTTTCCGAGGTCGTCGCGGCGATCTGGCCAAGATCCTCTGGCACGATGGGATCGGGCTGTCGCTTTACGCCAAACGACTGGATCGCGGAAAGTTCATCTGGCCTTCGGCGTCGGATGGCGCGGTGTCGATCTCGGCGGCTCAGATGTCCTATATGCTGGAAGGGATCGACTGGCGAAATCCGCAACTGACATGGCGTCCCAAGAGCGCCGGCTGAGCCACATAAAATAAGGGGCCACGTGCATTTTAGGGCGTCACAAATCAGAGAATTTATGATTTTCTCGTTGCCATGGATGCGGATCGCGACGCTCTTCCGATGACATAACCGCTCTGAAAGAGGCGCTGATCATCGAGCGTGCCAAGGGTCTGGAGGTTGCCGCGGAGCTGGCGGTCGCTCGGGCCCAGGCGTCTGAAGACGTGGCACTGATCGCCCAGCAGAAGTTGCGGATCGCCAAACTGGAGCGCCAGGTCTACGGGCAACGATCGGAGCGCTCGGCGCGTCTGATCGGTCAGTTGGCGCTGGAGTTTGAAGAGCTGGAAGCCGGCGCGACGGAAGACGAACTCGCGGCGGAGACAGCGGTCGCCAAGACAATGTCGGTGCGCGGATTTACGCGCAAGCGACCCGAGCGCAGCACATTCCCCGATCACTTCCCGCGAGCGTGTGGTGATCGATCCGCCTACGGCATGTGAGTGCTGCGGCGGCAATCGCCTGCGCAAGCTCGGCGAAGATGTGACCCGAACCCTGGAGACGCAGCCCCGTCGGTGGAAAGTGATCGAGACGGTGCGGGAAAAGTTCACCTGCCGCGACTGCGAGAAGATCACGCAAGCGCCGGCGCCGTTCCATGTCATCGCGAGAGGCTGGGCGGGACCCAGCCTCCTGGCGATGATCGTGTTCGAGAAGTTTGGTCAGCATCAGCCCCTGAACCGCCAGGCCGAGCGCTATGCTCTGGAAGGCGTGCCGATCGCGTTGTCGACGATGGCCGACGCCGTGGGGTCGGTCTGCGCGGCGCTCGATCCCCTCCTTCGCCTTGTGGAAAGCCATGTCATGGCGGCAGAGCGCTTGCACGCGGATGATACGACCGTACCGGTTCTGGCCGAAGGAAAGACCGACACCGGGCGATGCTGGATATATCTGCGCGACGACAGGCCTTTGGCGGAACCGGACCCCCGCGGCGATATTTTACTACTCACGCGATCGCAGGGGCGAGCATCCTCAGGGGCATCTGGCTGGCTATGCCGGCATCCTGCAAGCGGACGCCTATGACGGTTACAACAAGCTCTATCAGGCCGGCCGAAGTGCTGGCCCCATCCTGGAGGCGGCATGTTGGGTGCATGCCCGGCGCCCGTTCTTCGCCATGGCCGACATCGAGGAGAACGCTCGACGCAAAGCCTCAGGCAAGAAAGAGATCGCGCTGTCGCCCATCGCGATCGAGATCGTGCGCCGTATCGACGCGCTGTTCGAGATCGAGCGATCCATCAACGGCAAGAGCGTCGAGGAACGCCTGGTCGTCAGGCAGATGTCGAGCTGGCATTGGTCGACGACCTTCATGTCTATATGCGTGCGCAGCTCGCTCGGCTCGCTCGCGGGCACGACTTGGCCAAAGCGATCAATTACGTTCTCAAGCGCTGGGTGGGCTTTACCCTATTCCTTCAGGACGGGCGCGTCTGCCTCTCGAACAACGCCGCCGAACGAGGCCTGAGGGGTATCGCCCTGGGTCGAAAATCGTGGCTGTTCTGCGGGTCGATCGCGGCGGACAGCGCGCCGCAGCCATGTACAGTCTCGTCGTCACGGCCAAAATGAATGGCGTCGATCCGCAGGCCTGGCTCACCGACGTCCTCTCCCGTATCGCAACTCATCCTGCCCATCGATTGGATGAATTGTTGCCGTGGAACTGGACGCCACTGACGTCAGCGATTGCAGCCCGGGCGGCCTGACCGTGCACATCAACAAGGTCCACCACGTCACGACGATTGACCGCATCGCCAATGATCTCGGCGAAAGCGAGGACTGGCTTCACGACATTGCCAACGAAATGGAAATTGAAGACGGAGTGATATGGGTCTACGGCGTCGGCGAGGACGGCGTGATGGCCTTCACTGACTTCGAAATGAGAACCTCATCGATCTCATCAAAATGCATAAAGACCGAACACACTCAACGCCGGGACGGCGGCAAAAGGCAGCGCGGTCAGTTGACCTGGCCCTGCTGGATGTAAAAGACCGCGTCCGCGACCTCTCCTTGCGAGAAAACAGTTTGATTCTTCCGGTAATTTAATACTGATTTACCCTGCCCCACTTTGGCAAGAAATATTTTGGGATCGAACTTCGTCTTACCTCTCTTCATGCGATGTCCTTTGGCTCAAGTCGTTCGATGCGAACAGGAGACGACTGCTGTGGCGAGCCTGCGAGGGCCGGCCAGCGGTCGGCGCGCGGATCCGACCGTGGCCGCTGGCGACGAATCGCATTCCGTTCAGGAAGCGGCGGCGAACGTAACGGTCTAAGCGTTCACGTCCACTTGACGCGCTTTTGTCGTTTCTTCGCAGCAACCTTCTTGAGCGCCTTTTCTAACGCCTTGGGGGGCTTGTTCAGCCGCGACCTTGCTTGCCGTGGCGAGTTTTGATTGTTTGCGATCGCCTGATCTTGCGTTGGGCTTTGATGTCATGGTGGAAAATCTACCACAGAACGGCCAGCTTGATAGCATTATCCGCGCGCAGAAGCGGGCTCGTCATTTGGCGTACGATGTCCAGGAAGTCGCGATGCGACTCATCTCCGATGAAGTTCACCGCCCCGTTGGTCGCGATCCCAACCTTCAGACAATTGTCCCGAATAGTTTCCCAATGCCGGCGGTGAGAGCCATCGCCAGCGCGCCCCAGAATGTCACTCGGGCTGTGCCGCGCAGAACATTCGCGCCACCTGTTCTTGCTCCGATCGCCCCTAGGAACGCGAGAAAGCCCAACGACGCGGCGGACACGAAAGGCACAAGCGCGCCGGTCGGCGATACGACAACCATGAGCAGGGGCATGGCCGCGCCTACGGTAAACGATGCGGCGGACGTCAGTGCAGCTTGCACGGGACGCGCGGTAGTGATTTCCGAGATGCCAAGCTCATCGCGTGCGTGGGCGCTCAAGGCATCATTCGCCATCAGTTGCTGGGCAACCTTCCGCGCCAGCGCGCGATCGATGCCGCGCTTGACATAAATTTCGGCGAGCTCTTCCAGCTCGAATTCGGGATTCTCACTTAATTCCTTGCTTTCGCGAGCGAGATCCGCCTGTTCGGAGTCGGATTGTGAGCTGACCGACACATACTCACCAGCGGCCATCGACATTGCGCCTGCTACCAGACCGGAGACACCAGCGATCAAGACATCGTTCTGCGCCGCGGAGGCCGCCGCAACGCCAACGATCAGGCTTGCGGTCGAAATAATTCCATCATTTGCCCCGAGCACAGCGGCTCTCAACCACCCGATGCGGGTGGCGAAATGATGCTCTGCCGGTGGGCGAAGACGACTCATCAGCTATCCCGCTAGTGTGATCAGTTTCGCCCAAGCAGCATAAGAACGACAACGATGATCAAGATGAGGCCGATGACAACAATGACGCTTTCGATTTTGAAGCCCACGATCGGCTGAGAATAGCAAATCGAGGCTTGGAAAAATGCGAATTGAGAAATGCAGAATGCAATGCCAATCAAAACGAAGGCACTCGACAGCCCTGTTATGTGGTCCACAGTGCAACCAACCATTCAGCTCAACCCAAAGCGTCGAATGAACCACGTCTTCACGAGGTGCGTCAGAACGACATAGCTCGGCAGGATAAGACCGAGCGCGATCCAATAGGCCGGAGGCAGCGGCACGAAGCCCAGGACGCTGCCGAGCCAAGTGAATGGCAGGGCTATTCCGATTGCGGCAATGATGATGGTCGTCGTGATGAGTGCCGTGCTGGCCCGGCTTTCCAGAAACGGAATCTTCGCGGTGCGAATAATATGGATGATGAGCGTCTGGGTGAGCAAGGATTCCACGAACCAGCCAGTCTGGAACAGCGCAGGATTGCTCCACGCGTTGAAGATGTAGAGCATCGTGAAATACGTGACGTAATCGAAGATCGAACTGATCGGGCCGATGAACAGCACGAATTTCGTAATGTTGCCGATATCCCATCGCCGCGGCACCGCCACGTATTCGGCGTCGACGTTGTCAGTCGGGATGGTGGTCTGCGAGAAGTCGTACAGCAGGTTGTTGGTAAGCACCTGGATCGCCGTCATGGGCAGGAACGGTAGGAAGACGCTGGCCCCGAGCACACTGAACATATTTCCGAAATTGGAGCTCGCGCCCATCTTGATGTATTTGGTTATGTTGCCGAAGACTTTCCGGCCTTCGATGACGCCATCACCAAGCACGGCCAGGCTCTTCTCCAGCAATATGATGTCCGCAGACTCCTTGGCGATGTCGACGGCGCTATCCACCGATATGCCCACGTCCGCAGCCTTCAGCGCCGGTCCGTCGTTGATGCCATCGCCGAGAAATCCGACGACGTGCCCCTTGCGGTGCAGCGCCTCGATGACCGCTGCCTTCTGCGACGGTGAGACCTTGGCGAACACCGTCGCGGTTTCGGCCAGGCTTGCGAGCTCGCCGGGCGACAACTTCGCCATCTCGCTGCCGAGGACAATGCGGTCCACGGGCAGACCGACTTCGTGGCAGATCTTGCGCGTAACGATGTCATTGTCCCCGGTCAGGATCTTGACCCCCACGCCGCTCGCCTTCAGTGTTGCAATTGCCGCGGCCGCCGTCTCCTTCGGTGGGTCGAGAAACGCGATATAGCCAAGCAACGTGAGGTCGGCCTCGTCGGCTACTGAATACGCCGCCTGCGTCGGCGGCATCTCTTTGAACGCCACCGCGACGACCCGAAATCCGTCCGCATTGAGCTTCGCCGTCGTTTCCATCGCTGCGGCGAAGTGGCTCTCATCAAGGGCACCGGTCTCGCTGTCGATCGCGTAGTGTTTGCAAGCCGCGAACACCTCTTCGACGGCTCCCTTGCAGATGAGGATGTGAACCCCGTCATCGCGCCCAAGAACGACGGACATCCGCCGCCGCTCGAAGTCGAACGGCATCTCGTCGATCTTCTTGAACCGCGCCTGGACCTTGAGCCCGGCCTCGAGCTCGATATGTTTCAGGACAGCAACGTCGAGCAAGTTCTTGAGGCCGGACTGATAGAAACTGTTCAGATAAGCATATTCGAGGACGCGGTCGGAGTCGCCGCCCCTGATATCAAGGTGCCGTTTGAGGATGATGCGATCCTGCGTGAGTGTGCCGGTCTTGTCCGTGCACAACACGTTCATGGCCCCGAAATTCTGGATCGCGTTGAGACGCTTGACGATGACCTTCCTGCGCGACATCGCCATCGCGCCCTTGGCCAGATTGACCGTCACGATCATGGGGAGCATCTCTGGCGTGAGACCCACCGCAACGGCGACCGCGAACAGCAGAGCTTCGAGCCAATTGCCCTTGGTAATGCCGTTGATCACGAACACCAGAGGGGCCATCACCAGGATGAATGTGAGCATCAACCAGGTGAAACGGGTGATGCCCTTGTCGAAGCTCGTGAGCACGCGCTGCTCGCCAATTGCGGTCGCCACTTGGCCGAAGGCGGTACGCGGGCCGGTGAGTACGACGACACCGCAGCCGATGCCGCTGACGACAGCGCTTCCCATAAAACAGATGTTAGGCAGATCAAAAGACGTCTCCGCGGTGCCAGCGTGTGCAGTTGGGACTTTCTCGAGCGGCATCGCCTCACCGGTGAGCGTCGACTGGTTGATGAAGAGGTCCTTTGCCGAGATCAGCCTTAGGTCAGCGGGTATCATGTCACCCGCCGACAGCAGGACAATGTCGCCGGGCACAAGTTGTTCAATCGGCACGTCGACGTGGTCAGGCGGCGAGGTACCTGCCTGTCGGCGCACGGTGGCATTTATCGACACCATCCGTCGCAGCTTGTCGGCAGCATTGTTGGACCGATGTTCTTGGACGAAGCCCAACGAGATGCTCAGAACGACCATGACGGCGATCACGATCGCGGACCGCTGATCGCCCAGGAAGTAGGACACTGTCGCAAGCGAGAGCAGGAGCAGGTTCAACGGGTTGATCGAGCGGCCGACGAGTTCGCCGAAAATCGTATGACGCGCCTGGTGAGTGACTTGATTTGGCCCCACCGAGCGGAGCCGCTCCTCGATCTGGTCCGGCGTAAGGCCGCCCGCGGTGCTGGAAAGCCGTTGCAATGCTTCGTCGGGCGAAAGGCGAGCAACTTCACCCAAGGCTTTTCCGCTCGCGGCCGACCCTTCCGGTGCGTTCGGCCGCCGGCGCCCCCCAGGGGCAATGATGGGCGTCAGGGCTACGGGGTCGGAGCTACTCACGCGAACGTCTCCATTCGCCGATCGACTTGCTCGGTTGTTGATGGTTCACGAGGCGGTCCCTTCACGTGACGCCATGATGGCTAGGAACCAGGTGTACGTCTGCTACGAACCTGGCCCCTTCGCGCTGAGGCTCAAGAGTGATCTTGCGGTCGTGGAACGCCTCAAGTTCCGGCCGGTGCGCGACGCTGACGATGGTTGTTGCCCGAAGTTCCTTGGCTAAGAGCCATCATACGATCCTGGCTCGCGGGATCGAGTGCCAATTCTGCCTCGTCGAGCACAACAATGTTCGGCCGGTGAAGGAGAATCCGTGCGAATGCCAGCCTTTGCTTTTCGCCACCAGACAATATCTGGTCCCAGGGCGCGTCCTCCTCGATGTGGTCAACCAGGTGGTCGAGACCAACGAGTTTCAGTGCCCGCCCAATCTCCTCTACATTTTTTTCCTTCGCCGGCCGCGGATAAGTGACGGCGCGTCGCCATATTGCCCACCGGCACGTAAGCGCGTTAGCGCATGAGCAGTAATTTCGCACCCGCTTCGACTTCGACGCGCCCTCTGCCTGTCGGGGAAGAATACGTGGCCGCGCGAACGATCAGCGTCCATGATGGCCTGCGCTCGCCGACAGCGAATTTGATCACGCTCCGGCAAATTCTAAAGGTGTCGACACCTCTAAAAAATAGCCAACCTCGGCTCTGCGGTAGAGCCGGCGGAACTCTATCGACTCAAGGGGCAAGCCTTCGGCCTTATCGTGGCGTCGCTGCAGGTTATCTTTGGCGAACCCTCGTGTGAGATCGGAGCGGCAGTTATTAAATTAGGATAGAAAACGAAAGTGTTTTTCTTCGAGAACCAACGATCCTTTTGGGTGGTCCATATCTACTGACCGGCCGTCTTGTCGTCCCTCACCGTCACCCGATCGCCATCAGCGATCTGGCTGTTGATGTTGAGAACAACGCTGTCGCCTTCGGCGAGACCAGATGCAATCTCGACGAAATTACCATTGTCGCGGCCAATTGTTACGTCCTTAAATCTTGCCGTGCCCGTCGCATCGACAACCGCAACCTGCGGGCCCCCGGTTCGAAACAGCATCGCGCTTGCGGGCACCTGCACAATGTTGGCCGGCTTGAGAGCGAACTCGGCCTGCACATACATTCCGGGAAGCAGGGCGAGATCCTTGTTTTGCAAATCTATTTCGACGTGCAGCGTGCGCGCGCGCAAGTCGATCGATTCGCTCGTCCTCGTGACCCTGCCCTCGAAGACGCGATCCGGATATTCGCTTGCGGTGACGCGGACGAGCGAACCGGTTCCAATTTTGCCGCTCTCGACCTGAGCAACATTGGCGAATACCCGGACTTTCTCGTATTTTTTCCGCCCAACCGAGTTCGACGGCGCTGCGGCCATCGCCGCGCACCGTAGTGAGCTGCGGACCAGATCACATATCTTGAACACCCGCCGCCATCCGCTGCATCAAAGGCCGTGACCTCGCGCGGCAGGTTAGCCTGCTCCGCGATGCCACGGTGTTCGTTTCAATTTGCGAAGGTCTCCTGATGGCCGCCCAAGGCGCCGAGATGCCGCTTTATAACTGCACCGACGTGACCGCGATCGACTGGGCCACGACGGGACTTTACCGCGCCCGTCAAGTCGCGACGCGGATGGCGCGCACTTCTATCCGGAAGCCGCGCCGCTCATACTGCGACGTACGCCCTCAAGCATCGCCTCAACCCGCCCCATGCCCTGACACGTAATCCGGGGTGGCGAGCCTTCGTCTTCGCGTGACGCGATGCCGATTAGTCGGTGATGTACGGCTTCGAAGCTCCCATCGTCGCGTTTGCGCGTGTAAACGCGCCACAGACCGCCGCCGCTCGTGCCCCCGAAGCTGTCAGGGAGATCGGGAATATTTTGCTCGAAGCACTCTAACGTAGCAGTCAAAACCTCCAACTCGCGCAAGACTCCGGACGTCAGCACGCCCCTTAGTAAGGTCGTCGCCCGGCCGTTTTGCTGCGTCGTTGCGCCAGTGAACTGTTCGACGAGCCCGAAGATGGAGTGCACCTGGATCAGCGATGAGTAATCGTCGGGCTCGGGCCGAGAAGTTCTTCTCGGCGTCGAGGAAAACGCAATCCTTTTTAATGTTTCCGACAAGGTGCGGCGGTAAGTGAATGAAGGAGATGTCGTCGTCTCCCTTGGTCCAAGGCTTTTCGCCTGCCGCATAGCTCATAACTTCATCCATGTTGAGGGTTCCGGACTGCTGCGCAAGTCCGCGATTGAGCCGCACGAGCCCAACCGGCTGTTTCAACTCCCGGAGGTACGTGTCGACGTGCGCGCAGGTCAAAATTCCATGGAGTTCGCCGTGCTTGATCAGGAAGCCGCTTCCCTTCGCGGCTGGGGTGTCCCGCGCTCCAACGAACCCGATAGTGAAGTGCTTCACCTCGTCGAGCACTGCGTCCGCAACGTCTTCGGGCATGAAAATCCTTGCTATCAAATCCCCACGGGGGCGCTGATCATATGGGCGGTGCGGTTAGGTTTGCGAGATACGGTGCACGCTCCATGCTCCGAGCGTGCGATTGGCGCTCGGGCTGACGCGAAGCTGAAGCGTTCCGCTCGATCCTAGCGCGGCGGGTGTTGCATCCGTTGTGGTGGCGCGACCCTCGACCCTGACCCCACGCTAACCTGCGCGCATCTGCCAAATTCTTGTGCATTCCCGGTTTTCATGGCAAAAAACGCTATGAGATCAAGGGCCTTATCGGGGCGCCGCAGCGAAGCGGAGGCGAGCCCGGAATCCATGACCACGGACCGGGAGTATGGATTCCGGGCTCGCCCTCCGGGCGCCCCGGAATGACTGCTTTGCTGCGCGAACTGCTGTGCTACGGCGAAGACCCAGCCTTGAGACTGAACGGCGCGGTGATCGCCGGCGGCTGCGTCGATTGCCCCCGGCCCAGTCCTTTCTCGCCCCTGAGTCAACTTGTCGCAGTCATCTTTGTGGAAGGTGGAATCGGGCTCATTGCGCCTCCGCCGCGAATCCTCGATCACTTGCGGCGTCAAAGACTTCGATCGACAGGAAGTGCGGCGGCCCGGGCGGGCCGCTTATGATTCTGGCCGGTCAGTACCGCGTTGTCCGTGCGTCGAATTGCTGCGAACGGCGCCGGTGCGCCGTCCTCTCGTCATGCGTTCCCTCCCGTCATGCGTTTTCCTCCGCCATGCGTTTTCCTCCGTCATGCGTTCCCTCTCTTTCGGAGTAGCCCCATGTCGCTCGTCAACCTCTCCGAGGACAAACAGCCGAATCCGGTCGATGCGGTCGAGCGCCTGGCGTCTGCCCACGACTGGTCATTCACCCGCGCCAGCGACGAAGAGGTCACGCTCCTCGTCACCGGACATTGGACGGACTACCAGATCTCGTTCACCTGGATGCCGGAGATCGAGGCGCTGCATCTGGCCTGCGCCTTCGAACTCAAGGTCCCGGACCGGCGTCGGTCCGAAGTGATCGAACTCGCCGCCCTGATCAACGAGCAACTCTGGATCGGACATTTCGACGTCTGGGCCGGCGACGGCATCGTCATGTTCCGCCACGCGCTTCTGCTGAGCGGCGGCGCGACAGCGTCCGATCCGCAGTGCGAAACAATCCTGAGCATCGCGCTCGATGCCTGCGAGCGTCACTACCAGGCGTTCCAATTCGTGCTGTGGGCCGGCAAGAGCCCGCGCGACGCCCTCGAATCCAGCATGTTCGAGACCTCCGGCCAAGCGTAGGATGGGTTCGTAGGATGGGTTTGCATAACGCAAACCTCTTCGCGAGCCTGAGGTGATGGCGACAGCGAACGAGAATCTTTCCACGGTCACGGGCTGCGTAGCCCTCGTCGGCGCCGGCAAGATGGGCAGCGCCATGCTGGAAGGCTGGATCGGGCTCGGCCTCGATCCCGGCCGCGCCGTGGTGATCGAACCGCAGCCGGCGCCTGCTGTCGCCGAACTTGCGGCCCGCGGGCTGCAACTCAATCCGCCGCCGGACTCGATCAGGCCGGACGCAGTGCTGCTCGCCGTCAAGCCGCAGACGGCGCCGGAAGTCATGGCCGCGGTCGCCGCGCTCGTTTCGCCTGGAACGGTGATCATTTCCATCATGGCCGGGCGCACGCTCGCATTTCTTGGGCGTGCACTTCCGCCGGAGACCGCGATCGTACGTGCGATGCCGAATACGCCCGCGGCCATCGGACGCGGCATCACCGTCGCGGTCGCCAATCCACGGGTGACGGCGGCGCAACGCGTGCTCGCTCACGCGCTCCTCGCCGCGGTCGGCACGGTCGAATGGGTTGCTGACGAAGGACTGATGGATGCCGTGACCGCGGTCTCGGGTTCCGGCCCCGCCTACGTCTTCCTGCTCGCCGAAAGCCTCGCCCGCGCCGGGGAAGCGGCTGGCCTGCCGGCGCCACTGGCGGCGCGCCTCGCGCGTGAAACCGTTGCCGGCTCAGGCGAACTTCTCTACCGCTCCCCGCTCGATGCAGCGACGTTGCGTATCAACGTGACCTCGCCCGGCGGCACGACCGAAGCGGCTCTCAAAGTTCTGACGGCGCCCGATGGTCTCGATCCGCTGATGGAACGCGCTGTCGCCGCCGCCACCCGGCGTGGCCGCGAACTTGCCGGCTGACGCTTCCGGATCCGCCGACGTTGAACTTTCAGCACCCTGGAACCGTCGGCTCCAAAGGCCTAGATTGGAAGTCACACCCTCCGAAGGATGCGGCTTTGCCACATTCCCACACAGGAGCCGGCTATGGCACGCAAGCCAGCGAGACCCTCCCGCCAACGCAATACCAGTGCGGGCGAACCGCCGCGCACCGATCGCGAAAAGATCATCGAGGCCTTCATGGCCTTGCTCGGCGAGCAGTCCATTGAGGAGATCGGTTTTGGCGACATCGCTGCGCGCGCCGGCGTCTCGCTCGTGCAACTGCGCGACGAGTTCGATTCCAAGCTCCGCATCTATGCCGCTCACGTCAAGGCGATCGACCGCAAAGTGCTTGCGGGCGGCGACGCCGATCTTGCCGAAGAGCCGGCACGCGAGCGCCTGTTCGACGTGCTGATGCGCCGCCTCGAAGCGCTCGTTCCTTATCGTCCCGCCATCCGCTCGCTGCTGCGCTCGGCGCGACGTTATCCGGGTCTTGCGCTCGCGCTTAATGCGATCGCGGTGAACTCGCAGCAGTGGATGCTCACCGCCGCCAACGTCCCGGCATCGGGACCGCGCGGCATGGTGAGGGCACAGGGCTTGGCCATGCTGTTCGCGGGCGTGCTGCGGACCTTCGTTCACGATGACGACGATGGCCTCGCCCGCACCATGGCGGCGCTCGACCGCGCGCTGGCGCGCGGCCAACGCTGGGCGAGTTTCCTCGATGATGCGTGCAGCTTCGTTCCCTGTCGACTGCCCGGCATGCGCCGTCGGCGCGGGCGCCGCTATCGCGACGAGGATTTCGATCGCGATGCCGGCGAGGAGCCGATCCCGGTCTGAGAGCGATCGTAGGTCTCGCCGGAGCGGCGAGCACCGAGGCGCGCCGTAGTTCCGGCGCGAAGCAACATACGCTGATCATGCAAGGGGCTGGGCTACCGCCGTGCGCCAGTCCATAACTGCACATGGGACAAGTGATCCCAAGCTTCGACACAATCAGGCGCGGGTAAAATTCCTAACATTTCTATTGATTCCCCTGCGACCGCAGTATGTTAGAATTAAAGGTGTTGCGTCAGCTGCCGCCACGACCACTGAATTGCCGGATTGCAGTCACGAACCGCGTCAGTCATCTGATGTTTCTGGGGCCGTCTATTTTTTGATCTGACCGCAAAGGGACGAAGTTGGGCACGTTCGCACTGAATATTGGGTACGCACTCATCGGGATCGCCGCGGTAGTGGCGGTATGGATCGTGTGGATGAAGCGCCGCGCGCCCAAACCGCGACCCTGGCTCGGGCTGCCGCGCGAATTGGAGGCGCTGCGGACCGATTTCGAGGAGTTGATCGACGGCGCGCTTGCGGAGGCGCAACGGGCGACCAAGATCGGCGAGACCTTCGTCGCGGCATTGAAGCCGATTGACCAGGCGATCCGCGATTTCAAGAACCGCATCACGGAGTTGGAAAAGCGCTCCGATGCGGGCGACAAACGGTCGTCGGAGTTGGAGAAGCGGTCGGATGCCGTCGAGAAGTGCTCGGGAGAACTGGAAAAGCGTGCCGACGGCGGCGACAAGCGCCTGGAGGAGTTGGAGCGGCGCGCCGACGCGGGCGAGAAGCGCTCGTCGGAATTGGAAAAATCGGTCGCCGACCTGGAGCAGCGAATCATCTCCAAGCTGGAAGGCATCAACCGGCAGTTGACCGCCATGGCGGAGCAACTGTCCAACGTCAAAGTGACGTTGGACAGCAGCATGGCGGCGCACGAACAAACCGGCGACGACCTGCGAACCATCACCGGAACGCTGGCGGCGGTCCAGACGCACGCCACCGGCTTGTCGCAGCGCAGCGATGCGGCCGAGGCGAACCACGCCCGGTTGTCGACATCGGCCGAATCGCTCGCCCAATCGGTGGCCGCGATCGACGCCTTTTCCAAGGAAACGGCACAGCGGATTTCGACCCTTGAGCCGCGCGTTCTGTGGAAGATCGAGGAACTTGCGATGCGGCTCGATTCGACCCTCGCAGCTCTCAATCCGCCGCCGGCGGGTGACGCGCCGGATCAGGATCGTTCATTCCATGTCGTCAGCCAACCGGTCTCCCACGACGACGAGCGGCATGGCTACCGCCAACCCGACAGCACGGCACTGACTGCCGATGCGCAAATGGGCAACACCTGACGACGGTTCGGCTCCCGCGTTGACCTGGATCAAAGAAGGGGCGAAGGCAGCCTCTACGTTTACACAATGTCTTCTTTCCTCTACCGATGCCCGGCGACGGGTTTGAACGTCCAAGGCTGGCATGCGGACGAGGTCTTCCCGGCTGAGGCAGATAGCTATTTCACGGTCACCTGTCTTGCCTGTCAGCGCATCCACCTCGTAAACCCCACGACCGGCAAAGTCTTCGGCACCGACAAGAGTAATGACTAGCTCGGCGACCTTGCGCTCCGTTTGATTCATCACGAGTTCGGCTTTTTTCGAGCGCGAGTGAAGCAGCGCGCGTTCTGGGAACAGGCGCGCACAAGCGGTGCGCTGTTGCTGGCGACCGAGCGATCGTTCATGTTAAACGCATCACCGCACTCGCTTTCGCCGACGCGGAGGACACCATGATCGTGACCATCGTCACCTTTCGATTATCTCAGCCGACCAGCTTGGCTGACATCACCAAGGTCTTCCGGGAGACGGCGCCGCGCTATCAGGGAATGCCCGGGCTGCTTCGCAAGAATTACTGGATGAGCGAAGACGGGAGGCGCGCCGGCGGCATCTATGTGTGGGCCTCGCGCGCGGATGCGGATCGCGTCTACACGGCGGACTGGAAAAAGGCGGTCGAGGATCGCTACGGCTCGCCGCCGCAGATCGAATATCTCCATTCGCCCGTCATGGTGGATAATCGCGACGGCACCGTGAGCGTGGCGGCCTAGCGCGAGGGCGCGGGAGGCCGATGGGGTTTTATGGCGATGTGCTGCTGCCGCGCCTCTGCGATCTTGCCATGCGCAATCGCCGTTTCGCGCCCTATCGTCAGCGCGTCGTCGGATCAGCCGAAGGACGCGTGCTCGAGATCGGCGTCGGCTCGGGATTGAACCTGCCGTTCTACGGCGCCGCGGTCCGCAACGTCATCGCGCTCGAGCCGAACGCGCGGCTGATCGCAATGGCACGCCGTTCGCGGGGGGCATCGCGGAGCGCCGTCGATTTTCTTCAAGGCTCGGCGGAATCGATACCGCTCGATGACCGCAGCATCGATACTGTTCTCACCACTTGGACCCTCTGCACCATTCCTCACGCGGACGCGGCGCTTGTCGAAATGCGCCGCGTGTTGCGGCCGGCCGGCCGGCTGCTGTTTGTCGAGCACGGACTAGCTCCCGACGAGCGCGTGCGCTGGTGGCAGGATCGCCTGACGCCGACCTGGCGCTGCTTGAGCGGCGGCTGCCACCTCAACCGCCCCATTCGGGCCCTGATCGAAGACGCCGGTTTCCGCACCGAGCGCATTGAGATGGATTACATGCCAGGCCTGAAGCCGATGACCTTCATGTACGAAGGCGTGGCGCGGGCGTCCTGAGCCGAGATCAGCGAAAGGTTGAAGCCGCTCGGCTCCTGAATCGAAGCTTTCCGGTCGAAAGCCGACCGCTTTGTGGCTTCCGGGTCACACCTCGATAAAACGATTCAAAATCGTGAACCCCATCGAACCTATCCGCCTCCTCAGGACACTAAGCCAGTAGGGGCATCTCATTGGGTGGAGGGGGAACATGCGTAACATTTCGATTTCGATCACCGCGGCTGTGTCACTGTTGGCCAGCGCATACGGAGCTTCTGCGGCCGATCTCGGCCGGCCCATGCCTTACATGCCGCCTCCGGCGCCGATCTTCATCTACAACTGGACCGGCTTCTACGTCGGCGGCAACCTCGGGGCCGGTTGGGCGTCGGGCACCATGACCGACAGCTTCACCGGTGCAAGCCTCGGCGACAGCAAGAGCGGTTTCATCGGCGGCGGTCAGGTCGGCTACAATTACCAGATCTCGAACTTCGTGTTCGGCGCCGAGTGGGATTTCGACGCGACGGCGCTGAATGCGTCGCGGACCGGCGGGTTCGTGACCGCGAGCGCGAACACCAACTGGGTGACCACCTTGGCGGCGCGCTTCGGTGTCGCGTCCGGCAACTGGCTGTTCTACGGCAAGGCCGGCGGCGGCTGGGTCAACAACAGTGCGACGGTGACCAATAACCTCACCGGCGCAGCGGTGTCGGCTTCCAACACCAACAGCGGCTGGCTCGTGGGCGCCGGCATCGAATACGGCTTCACGCCGAACTGGTCCGCCAAGATCGAATACGACTACCTCGGCCTCAACACCTGGAACGTCAATTCGACGGTGTTCGCCCCGGCCGCCGACAACCTCAGTGTGAGCCGAAACATCCAGATGCTGAAGGTCGGCCTGAACTATCGGTTCTGAGACTCGTCGAACGTAATCTCGGTCGACGACTTCAAGCCCCGGTCCGCCGGGGCTTTTTTGTCGGCAGTTGAGCGGGTTCTCGTCTGTACGACGCTGTCAGTTGCTTTTTCTTGATTTCGGCCTTTGGTCGGGGACCTTTCTCATTCCCAATGGACTGCGCCGCTCCACCATCTGATCCCACTTTGCATCTCGCTGATCATTTGCAAATCCCAGCCGCTCGGAGATCTGCGCCGCGGCCTCGTTGAGGGCGTGCACTGCACTTCCGTTCCAGCCGGTGATCTTCGCTTCTGCCTTGGCGACGACGCATATGACCGCGACGAGATTGCCTGCGAAATCGAAGACCGGTGCTGCGATTGCATCGATACCTGGGATGATCGCGCTCGGCACCCGCGCCAGCTGACGTGAGCGAATTTCGCGGGTCAAACTTTCGATCTCTTGATCAGAGGGCAGCGCCATGCCGCGCGATCGCGCCGTCTTTCGTTCGGCGATGACGAGCGGCATCGTATCCGTCTCGGGCAAATGGGCGAGGAAGGTGCGCCCGATCGCTGTCGTCAGAATTGGCAGTCTGGAGCCGATCCGGACGTTCATGGTGAGCCAGTGATCACTCTCCTGCATTGCGACCAGAACCGGCCCGGTCTCGCTCCAAACCGCGGCCGTGACCGTCTGATTGATCTCGTCGCGCAGCGCGGGCAACGCGTTACAGACTTCCGCGACGGGATTGGTGCTGCGCAATGCCGCAAGACCGATGGCGATGGCCTGCGGCCCGAGTTGATAGAGCGCGGTGTCGGTCTCTTGTGACACCAGTTTGGCGTTTCGCAGGCTTCGCAAATACCGGTGAGCCTTGGCCCGCGCCAACCCGGTCTCGGCGGCGAGCTGTTTGAGCGGAACCCTGCCGCCTAACGCGGCGAGCGTGTTCAAGATCCTCGCGGCTATCGTCACCGACTGCACTCCGCCGCGATCGATCCTCGTGGCTGCCTTGATTTGCCTTCTGCGCGTTCTCTTCATGACCACGGCTGCTCGGGTGAAGTGCGACGGGGAGGCGCCTTGACGGCCTACCATTACGCAATACAGTACGTGTTACGCAATAATTCACAAGGGCAAGCCCCGAGACACGAGGGAGCGCGTCATGTCCATCAAAGTGACCGTTGCGCCAAAAGGCATGGGCCTCAATGACTTTGTCGCCATGGAGGAAGGCTTCTTCCTCGACGAAGGGCTCGATGTCGAATTCGACACGAAGACGTTCCGGGGTACGCAAAGCAGCTGGAGGGATTTGCAATATTTCGATCGCCCGCAGGATCGGCCGTTCGCGGAAGGCCGTTCCATTATTCAGGGCGCGTGCGCCTGGGGCAGCATCTGCAATGCCAGCGCCGGCATGGGGAAGTTCGTGCCCGATTGCTACGGCGTTTCACCGTGGGGCATTTTCGTTCGCCCGGACTCGTGGATACGCAAGCCCGAGGACCTAAGAGATATCCCGATAGCGGTCGGGCTACGGGCGGGAAGCCACTTCAACGTGCCTTATCGGCTGGAGAACTACCTGCCGCTGGAGCACATCAAAACCGTGAACGTCGGCGGATTCGGAGCGCGTCTCTCAGCTTTGCTCGACGGCGAAGTGGAAGCGGCGAGCTTGCTGCCGCCGCAGATCGATATGGCCAAGCAGCTTGGTCTGCGCCCGATCCTGGAGGATACGTTCCACACGATCTGGTGGGTGCCGGACGACATGCCTGCCGACGTGCTCGCCCGCTACCTCAGAGCGCTCGATCGCGCTGAAGATGCGCTCGATGCCGATCTCGGCAGATTTCTGCCGCTGTGGAGGCTCTCGATCCCCGCCGAATTCAAGGACCGCGAATGGGATTTCGGCAAATTCAGTCGCGGCGAACGATTCGTCTACGAACCTGTTCCACAGGCTGAGTTCGACGAAGTCATGCAGCAGGTCGAGCGCTGGGGCCTCGATCAGCATTTGAAAGAGCGGCAATTCGAGAAGTCTCGTCCCCTCATCGGTGAGCTGACAGTTCGAAGACGGTCTCAGGGAGCGAAACATGATCCGGACACCGATCTGCGACCTCCTCGACATCGAGCATCCGATCGCGCTCGGCGGCATGGGATCGGCTACCTCGCCGCCGCTGGTCGCCGCCGTTTCGCGTGCGGGCGGTCTCGGAGCGCTCGGCTGTCACTATCTGACGCCGGAGCAAATTCGCGCGCGTACGGAAGCCATTCGACGCGAGACGAACAAGCCATTCGGCGTGAACTTTCTCCTGTTCGATCTCCGCGAAGACAGCTTCGAAACGGCACTCGAACTACGGCCCAGCGTGATGCAGTTCGCCTGGGCACGGCCAGATCAGGATCTGAAAAGCTATTTCGATCGCGCGCATCGTGCCGGCTGCAAAGTCACGCACATGGCGGGCGGAGTACTGGAGGCTGTCCGCGCTGCCGAAGCGGGCGCGGATGTCATCATCGCGCAGGGCACCGAGGGCGGCGGTCACGTGGGCTGGATGGCGAGCATGCCGCTCATTCCCATGGTCGTCGATGCCGTTTCGCCAATTCCGGTATTGGCGGCGGGCGGATTTGCCGATGGGCGCGGCCTCGTTGCCGCTCTCGCGCTCGGCGCTGATGGCATTTTGCTGGGAACCCGCTTCCTTGCCACCGAGGAATCGCCGCTCCATCCGAATTTCAAGCAAGCCATTGTCGACAGCGATGGTCACGACACGCAGTTGTCGGAAATTCCCGATATCGCCGCGGGGCTGGTCTGGCCGGGCGCGATGACGCGCTCCCGACGCAATCGTTTCATCGAACGTTGGGCGGGTCGCGAATGGGTGCTACGCCAGTCACGGGCCGAAGCGAGAGCGAAACTCCAGGCGGCGCGCGAGACCGGCGATGTCGATGAGGGCCCGCTCTCGATGGGTCAAGATGCCGGATTGATCCACGACATCCCGCCGGCTGGCGATGTCGTGACGCGCATCGCGCACGAAGCCAATGAAATCCTGGCGCGAAAGCTGCCGCGCTTCGTCACCGCGTCGTGAACCACTTCTGAGGAGGACTGCCAATGCCGAAGTTCATCATTGAACCCCACTTTCGACTGCAAGAATGGGTCGCCGAGGAAAAGGGCTACTTCAGGGACGAGGGGCTCGACTACATTTTCCGCGAGCTCGTGCAATCGAGCGATGGTCAGCAGCACAACACCGCCACCAAAGTGGGTGCGTTCCAATCGATCGAGGCGGGACGCAAGGCGGACGTAAGCTGCGCCTGCCACTGGACCATCGGGGTTGCCGCCTCGTCAGGTCACGGCAAGCTGTTCGGCGAGCTCTATTCGGTCAGTCCGGCCGGCATCTTCGTTGCGCCTGAATCGGCGATAACCTCGCCCGAGCAACTCGCCGGCGTGCCGATCTCGGTCGGCTACCAATCCGGCAGCCATTACTCGACCGTTCAGGCGCTGGAGCAGTATCTCAAGCCGGCAGAAATCAACCTGTCCTTTAACGACGGCTTGTTGTTCCGCCGAATGGAGCTCTTGCTCGAGCGCAAAGTCCCGGCCGTACATCTCTTCAGCGGGCCCTATTATTTCGCCGAGCAACTCGGATTCCGGAAGATCATCGACACCACGTTCATGATGGCGATGATGGTGCATGGCGATCCGGACGTCGAAGACTTGAGAAAATATGCGCGCGGCCTCAAGCGCGCCCAGCGCGATATCGATCAGCGCCCCGAGCTCTACACCCACTACTACAAGAAGGAGTTTCCGGTTCGATGGCACCCCCAGATGGATACGAGACGCTGGGGTCCGGGCGAGCGCATCGTGTTCGAGCCCTACACCAGGGAAGTCTTCAACGACATGATCCACTGGGTCGCCGATCACGGCATCTTCGCCGATGGGAACCTGGGATCGAAGCAATATGATGCCTCCGTTCTGAGGCTCGTGGGCTGAGCCGATTCGCGAGGATTGGTTCAGAATTTCCCGCGGTTTGTCGAAGAGCGAGGCTGGCGGCGACGCCGCTGCGGCGATGCAGCCTCGGCGCGCCTTGGCGCCTCTTCGATCGACGCAACATCCGTTTAAAAAAAGCTCTATACACGGGCCAAGACCACCTCAGACGGGTGGAACGGGCGATTTTCTACATAACGGCGAGGAGATCTTCTGGTGAAGATTGCGGTGATGGGCTCCGGCGGCGTTGGCGGCTACTTCGGTGCGCGGCTCGCGAATGGTGGTGCGGACGTAACTTTTGTGGCGCGCGGAGCCCATTTGGCGGCGATGCGGGAGCGCGGCCTCGCGATCGAAGGCGGCGGCGCTGATCTCCACCTCCCGCGCGTCAACGTCGTTGACAACCCTGCCCAGATCGGCGTCGTCGATCTCGTGCTGTTTGCCGTCAAATTGTGGGACACTGAAGCTGCAATCAATCAGATCCGGCCGATAGTCGGGCCCAACACCACCGTGATCTCATTTCAGAACGGCGTTCTCAAAGACGACTACATGGTGCGCGCCTTCGGCGCCCCGCGGGCGATGGGCGGCGTCTGTTATGTTGCGACCTCGATTGCCCGGCCCGGCGTCATCGCCCGCACCGGTCCGCTCGAGCGCATGGTGTTTGGCGAATTCGACGGCACGTCGTCATTGCGCGCGCGACAATTTCTTGACCTCTGCCTGCGCGGCGGCATCAAGGCCGAACTCAGCTCACATATCCGCCGCGAGATCTGGGAGAAATTTGTGTTTCTCGTCGGTCTCTCCGGCACCACGACGACGATGCGCACCACCATCGGACCGATCCGGGCAAATCCCCAGACCCGCGCCTTCCTGCTCGATGTCATGCGCGAGGTGGTCGCGGTCGGGCGTGCCCGCGGCGTCGATCTGCCCTCAGACTACGCCGAGCAGCGGTTGAGCCTCGCGGATCAGGTCGCGTACGACATGACGTCGTCGATGCATCACGATTTCGAACGGGGCAACCGGCTGGAAGTAAATTGGCTGTCGGGCGCTGTGGTCGCGTTGGGTCTCGAACTCGGAGTGCCGACCCCGCTCAACCGCGCGATCGCCGACATCCTCGCGCTTCGCGCCGGTGGTCCCGCGGCTTGAGGGCGATATGGCCGCCATACCCATCCTGACCGTTCGCTCGGTTTCGACCGTGGCCGTCTCGGTTCCGATGCGGTTTGCGCTCGGCACCAGTGCTGCGACGGTGCGCGAGGCGCCACTGCTGCTGATCGAGCTTGAGACCAACGAGGGCGTGATCGGGCGAAGCTATCTGTTCTGCTATCGCCGCAGCGGTGCGGCCGCAATCGCTGCCATCCTCCACGAAGCCGTCGAATCGCTCGCCGGAGAGAAGGTTGCGCCGCGCGACATCGCCACCAAGCTCGAACGCGGTCACGCCTTGATCGGTGTCACGGGCGTCGTGCGGATGGCGCTGTCCGCTCTCGATATGGCGCTGTGGGATGCGCTCGCGGTCGCTGCCGGCGTGCAACTGGCAACGCTCCTCGGTGCGACGCCGAAGCCGCTGCCGGCCTACAACTCCGGCGGGCTCGGCCTGATGGCGCCGGAGGCGGCCGCCGATGAGGCGGAGAAGCTCATCGTCGGCGGCTTTCGCGCCGTGAAGCTCAGGCTTGGCTATCCGACGCTCGCCGAAGACCTTGCCGTCACCCGCGCCGTCCGCGGTAGGCTTCCAGTCTCGATCGCAATCATGGTCGACTACAATCAGGCGCTGACGATAGCTGAGGCGCAGCAGCGCGGCCGCGCTCTCGCCGACGAAGGCGTCTATTGGATCGAGGAGCCGATCCGGCACGACGATGTGCGCGGCCTCGCAAAGCTTGCCGACGCGTACACCTTGCCGCTGCAGATCGGCGAGAATTTCAACGGCGCCGAGGCAATGGCGCAAGCGCTCGACGCCAACGCATGCGACTTCGTCATGCCCGATGCCGGCCGCATCGGAGGTGTCACCGGCTGGATGCAGGCCGCGGGCGTGGCTGCGTCTCACGACATTCCCGTGTCGTCGCACCTCTTGCCGGAAGTCAGCGCGCATCTGTTGGCGGCGACACCGACGGCGCATTGGCTCGAATATGTGGATTGGGCGAATGCCATCCTCACCGACCCGCTCGTCATTGCCGACGGGCTCGCACAAGTATCGGCATTACCCGGCGCAGGGCTGAGGTGGAACGATGAGGCTGTGCGGCGCTACCGGATTTGAACGATCGTAACGCGTGGGATGGTGTAGAAGCGGAAAAATGGCCCTCAAGCTTCTTGCTCGCGCGATAGCTCCGCATTCAATGTGTGCCCACGGTGGCAACACGCGATATAAAGGCAGTATCTTCCAGCCTCAGGTTAGAAGCATGAACTCGGCTCGGCTCTTGTTATTGATTGCATGCGCGGCGGCGGTGTCAGCAACGTCTGCCTTGGGACAAGACGCGGCATCGACCTTGAAGCCTGCGCCGCAGACGACCGCATCGACTCCCGATTTATCCGGTACATGGGGCCGTCTTTTTCTGTTGTTTGAGCCGCCGGCGTCAGGCCCGGCTCCGGTCGTCAGCAAGATCCGGAGGGCAGATGGCAGCCAGATCTTCAGCGCGGTTGGCGACGACACCAATCCGATCCTTCAGCCGCAGGCCGCGGAAATCTTGAAAAAGAACGGCGAACGAGAGCGAAGCGGCATTCCGATTCCGAATCCGCATAACCAATGCTGGCCGGAACCGACCCCATTCACGGTGAACATTCAGCTCGGCATGCAGCTGATACAGCGGAAGGACGAGGTCATCCTGCTGTACCCCAGCGATCATCAGGTTCGCCATGTGCGCATGAACGTGCCTCATTCGGCGCATCCGACGCCCACCTGGCAGGGCGAAGCCGTTGGTCATTATGAGAACGATACGTTGATCATCGACACGATCGGCCAAAAGATCGGGCCGCTTTCCATGGTCGATCGATTTGGTACGCCCCACAGCGCGGCGTTGCACGTCATCGAGCGCTACCGGCTCATCGACGGTGCGCTGGCGCGGGACGTGCAGCGCCGGCATGTGAGCACCTACTTTGGCGCCGCACCGATGAGAAATGCCTACGGCATGGGGGATATCGATCCCGACACGACGAAGCCGGGATTGCAAGTCGAGATCATCGTCGATGACCCGATCATGTTTACGACGCCGTGGTCAGCGCGTGTCACCTATCGTCGGGTGCAGGGCGCATGGCCCGAAGCCGTATGCGCCGAGAACACCCAAGCGTCCGGCCCGTGGGTCATGGCCGTGCCTGAGGCTGACAAGCCAGACTTCTGATTAAGCGGACGTGCCACGTTTCAGGACGTGGCCATAGCGGCGAACGCTTTGGGAAACGCGCCAGGCGGCGCACATGCCACTCATTTTCAATGTCGATTGCCCTGAGCCGCAGCGTCCTAGGTCACTTGGCGCTTGGTCGATAGTCACGGACAAAGGTGCGCTCCGAAGGCCACTTGGCTTTGGTCGCTTTTGTCTGCAATCTGAGCAAGGCGTGGGGGCCGCGGCGCAGCGTGACGGCGCCGATTTTCCCGATAAGAAGGACATGACAGAACACATGACCATGGCGGCATCCGGCAGTCGATCCGCAGCGCTTGACCTGATTGTCCGTAACGGCACCGTTGTTATTCCAGGGCTCGGAACGTTCGATGCCGACATCGGCATCGCTGACGGCAAGATCGCTGTTCTCAGCCGCGGCCTCGACGAATTTGCTGCCGAGGTTTATGACGCGAGCGGCCTCACCGTGCTGCCGGGCATCTTCGATCCGCACATCCATATCGGCAACGAGCAGTCTTACGAGAGCGAGGCCGAGACCGAGACCCGCGCCGCCATCCTCGGCGGCGTGACGACGGTCGGGATTTTCCTGCGCAGCCTCGAGGACTCCTATTTCGACCACTTGCCTGCATTCTGCGCGGCGATGAACGAGCGCAGCTACGTCGACTCGGTGTTTCATCCGCAGATATTCACCGAGCAGCAGATCGAGGAAATTCCACGCTATGCCGAGCAATACGGCATCCGGTCGTTCAAGTTCTACATGTCCGGAATGCCCGGGATCGTCAAATCAGTGACCGATGACGTCTTGCTGAAAGGCTTCCGCACGGTCGCATCGCTTGGACCGGATGCCGTCGCCTGCGTTCACTGCGAGACCGGCGCGCTGATCGATCGGGCGCGCGACGAACTCAAGGCGCACAAGCCCGAGGGTACACTGGCCGACTGGGAGGATGCGCATCCTGCCGTCGCCGAAGCGCTTGCGATCCAGACCGCCCTTTATCTCGCCGGCGTCGCCGGCGCCCATCTCTATGTCGTTCACCTCTCGAGCCGACAGGGGCTTGAAGTCGTGCGCCGGGCGCGCCGCGCCGGGTTTCGATTTACGGTTGAGACCACTACACCTTATCTGGGGATCAACAGCAGCGATCCGAACGGATTTCTCGTAAAGATGGTTCCCCCGGTCCGCACGCCGGAACATCAGATTGCGCTCTGGGAAGGATTTCTGGACGGCTCCATCAATACGGTGGGCACCGACAATACCTCGCGGGTCCGCGCCACCAAGAGACCTGAGGCCGGATTGCACGGATCACGTCCGGGCTTGCCGGCGCTCGGCACGCATCTTCCGGCGCTACTGCACTACGGGCGCGAGCGGGGCGTTCCGTTGGAGATTCTGGTCGAACGCGCGACGCGCAGTCCAGCGCGCGTCTATGGCATCTATCCGCAGAAGGGCACGATTGCGATCGGCTCCGACGCCGACCTTGTCATCGTTGATCTCGAACGGGAGCGGGTGGTGCGGGCCGAAGATCTGCAGGGAATGTCGGACTTCTCTCCGTTCGAGGGGAAGCGGCTGCGCGGCTGGCCAGTCGCAACCATCAAGGCCGGCAAAATCATCGCACGCGATGGAAAAATCGTCGCAAGCGCGAACGGCCGCTATCTTCCGCGCCCGCCGAGGCAGGCGCATCAGCTCGAATGGTTTGCGCCGCGGGCTTAAGTTCTGCCGTCTTCGCATCAGTGCGCCGCGTTCGGAGCGCTTGAGCAGGCACGCGGCGCTTCGTCAGTTTGAGACACGCCCAAGCTGATCGGCCGGCTTTCCGGTCGCCGCTGACAGATAGCTCATGTCCACGAAGTCGGGGACCCGCGCGCTCAGATCGGTCTTGCTGAAACCGAAGGCTGGCCCTTCCTTCGCAACATTGACCATCGCTCGGACGTCGGTGCGCACGTCCCAGACACCATGCTTCCACGCTTCGGCGATCACGTCCTTATTCACACCCGTATATTCCGTAATCAGACTGACCGCCTTCTCCGGATTGTTGACGTAGAAGTCCATCGAAGCAGTGTAGGCCTTGAGAAACTGGACCGCAGCTTCACGGTTCTTGAGAAACTCCGTATTGGCGGCCAGCACCTGATTTCCGCTGCCGTACTTTTGCGTCGATCCAATGTCGCAGCAGTCCGGATAATAACCAAAGCCCTCCACGATCGCGCGATCAATCACCGGCGACCACAACGCGAGCCCGTCGAGGTCGCCGTTCTTGAGCGCCTGCAATTCGGCCGGCCCCGCGGACGTGATGTTGACGAGATTGACCTTGCCGAGATCGACGCCCTGTTCTCGCGCAGCAAGCGTGAACAGGATCGCCACATAACTCCCCGGAGGGCGCCCGATGCGCTTTCCCTCCAAGTCCTTCCACGACTTGATGTCGACGCCCTTGCGCATGATCAGGTTCTGGCCGCCCAGCTGCTCGCCGGCGATGATCTTGATGTTCCCGACGTTCTGCTCGGCCATGATCGCAGCGCTCTGGTAGCCGAGCGTGCCGACTTCAACGCCGCTCTGCAGATTGCGCTGCATGTCGGCATTGGTCAGGGCCGCAATCAGCTCGACCCGGAACCCTGCCTGCTCGGCAAACGGCTTGATGCCCCAAAGCGGGATGCCGCTGACACTGCGCGCGACGGTAATGCGGATCGGCCTCAATTCGACGGCACGGGTGTCGAATGGCAACGAGATGGCAGCCGCGAGCAGCGCAGCTGCGGCCAGCATTACCAATCGATGGTCCAAGCCAGACACACTCGTTCGCATATAATTTCTAAGCTCCGGTGACGAATTAAGATGTTAGGGCAGGCCTGAAGCCAAGTCACGATGAGACGGCGTTGCATTTGCGGTTGCTGCGTGAGACGGATAGGGCCGACGAGGAAGTGTTGATGTCCACAAAAAGCAAAGAAAGGATCGTTGCGGTCGAGGAGCATTTCTGGATCCCCGAGCTGCGCGATCGCTACAGCGGTCCCCGTGGCATCTCAGCACACACGCCGGCTCGCCAGCTCGATGACCTCGGCGAAATCCGTTTGCGTGACATGGACACTGCCGGCATCGATGTGCAGGTCATCTCCCACATGCAGCCCGGCACGCAGATTTTCGATGCGGAGACCGCGATCGCCCTGGCGCGCAGGGCAAATGACGCCCTCTATGCCGCAACCAGCGCTCACCCGACCCGCTTCGCCGGTTTTGCCGAGCTGCCGACCGTCGATCCCAAAGCCGCAGCCGACGAACTTGAGAGGGCCGTTACGCATTTGCAGTTCAAAGGGGCCCTCATCAATGGCCTGACAGCTGGGGCGTTTCTCGATGACAGGCGCTTTTGGTGCATTTTCGAACGCGCTGAAGCGATCGATGTACCGATCTACCTGCATCCGGGAATTCCTCACCCTGCCGTGACCGAGGCCTACTATTCTGATCACCGGCGGGGCGACTTCCCGTTTCTATCGGTGGCATGGGGGTTCACAGCCGAGACGGCTATCCACGCGATACGGCTCATCGTCAGCGGGGTTTTCGACGCCTACCCACGGCTGAAGATCATCCTCGGCCATCTCGGCGAGACCATTCCTTTCACTCTATGGCGGTGCGACTGGCTGGTGAATCATGTCGGTGCAAAATCCGGTTTCGCCGACACGTTTCGCGAGCATTTCTACCTCACCACCAGCGGCGATTTTCAAACGACGGCTCTGGTCTGCGCCATCGCGGAGTTGGGTATCGACAGGATCATGTTCGCGGTCGATTATCCCTACAATGCGAACGCCGAAGGGGTGGCGTTCGTGCGTTCCGCGCCACTCAGCGACGCAGACAAGGAGAAGATTTTTCACGGCAACGCCGACCGCCTGCTA
The DNA here is from genome assembly GCA_963807015.1 of uncultured Alphaproteobacteria bacterium. Lineage (GTDB taxonomy): Bacteria > Pseudomonadota > Alphaproteobacteria > Rhizobiales > Xanthobacteraceae > JAJPKK01. The sequence continues at coordinate 33,866 of CAWEAS010000007.1, forward strand.
CGTCTTCAGACGTGAGGTTTAATTCCTGAGAGGCACCGGGGCATTCGCAGCGCGCCGTTGTGCGCGCGCCAAGGAAAACAAAGATGGAGCGCGTGCCAAATCCCATCGTCGGGCCCAACAAATTCAAGTTCGGGCTGTTCAACGCAAACTGCGATGGCGGCTTTGCCATCAGCAAAGCGCCCGAGCGCTGGCGCGGCGAATGGGACGACATTGTCAAAGCTTGCGTGATGGCCGACGAAGCCGGCATCGACTTCATCCTTCCCGTGGCGAAATGGCGTGGCCTCGCCGGGGCGGCCGACAATCTCGGACGCTCGTTCGAGACCATGACTCACAGTGCCGCCATCGGCGCGGTAACAAGGCGGATCGGGGTATTCTCCACCATTCATGTGCCGCTGGCGACGCCGGCCTTCATCGCCAAAGCCATCGCGACCATCGATCACGTGACCCACGGCCGCGCCGGGCTCAATATCGTTTGCGGCTGGAATCAAGATGAATTCAACGTGCACGGCGTGACGATCGACCCGGAGCGCCGTTACGACCAGGGGCTCGAGTGGTTCAAGATTTACGCTAAGCTGTTGGAAGGCGGGCCGCCATTCGACTGGGACGGCGAGTTCTACAAACTCCGCGGCGTGACCACGAATCCGCTCACCGTGCAGCGGCCGCGGCCGCCGATCATGTCCGCCGGCTTCTCGCCGAAGGGGCGTGACTTTGCCGCCCAGACGGCCGACCTGCTGTTTACCTCGGTGTCAAACATGCAACGGGCGCCGGCGATTGTGAAAAGCGTGCACGATTTCGCTGCGCGCTATGGTCGCAAGATCGCGGTCTTCACCACCTGTCATATCGTTTGCCGTCCGACCCGCAAGGAGGCTGAGGAGTTTTATTATTATTATGCGGAGGAAATGGCCGATCGGGAATCACTTGCTTACATCGTCGAGCAGAAGGTTGCGACCGCGGGCAGCGATACCTCAAGATCCGAGCGACCGGACACCAACCCGGAGGCCAATACGCGCAAGCGCGGCAAGGTCTATCCTGGCACCTTCCCGGGCTGCTACATCATCGTCGGCACGCCGGACGACGTCGCTGACGAGATGCTCGAGATGAGCGTCGCCGGGCTTGCCGGCGCGTCGATCTGCTTTCTCGATTATCTCGCCGCGATGCCGTATTTCATCCAGGAGGTTCTGCCGCGTCTGGAGCGTGCCGGCTTGCGCGAGCAACCTCGCGCAACGCATGCGGCTTGATCCGGGGGCGCGCCGATGTGTGCGCGACAAGGCGCACCTTGACACCTCCTTGCACCGCTTCCTAGGCTCTACTTTGCCGGTGTTCTGGGAATTATGCTGATGCGTGATCCGCAGGTGGATCTGGTCTTCTCCCACATGACGCCACGCTACGTGGCGACGGGAGTTGATCCGAACGATCTGCAACGACTGAAGGAGCAGATCGAGCGCTGGGATGACTGGTGTCGTATTTGGTCCGAACAAGCGGCGCGGCACGAACAGCAGGCATTTGATGCTGCAAAGCTCGGTCGCACCATCACCGCCGCCGAAGCCAATCTGCGCGCATCAATCTACTATCATTATGCGAAGCACCTCTTCGCGCACGACCCCGATCAGTATCTGGCCGCACATCGTCGCATGCTCGCGTGCTATCAGGCCGGTGTCGCTCTTCTCGATCCGCCGCTCGAACGCGTGGTTATCCCGTTTGGGGCGGAAACGCTGATCGGCAACTTGCGCCGTCCAGCGCATGTGGATCGGCCGCCGGTCGCGATCATTTTGCCAGGCCTTGATGCCTGCAAGGAAGAGTTGCACGCGTGGTGCGAAGCCTTCGTGCTGCGTGGCATTGCAACGCTCGCAATTGACGGACCGGGACAAGGTGAGACGGCCTTCCGCCTGCCTATCACGACGGAGTGGGGCAAGGTCATCGGTGCCGTGATCGACATGCTCGAGGTCCGTAGCGACGTAGATGGCCGCAATGTCGCCGTCGTCGGGCAGAGCCTTGGCGCACTCTATGCGCCCCTGGCCGCCGCTTTCGAGCCGCGCCTCAAAGCTTGCGTGTCGAATTGCGGGCCCTTCGATTTCGGTCCCGTCCTGCCGACGATGCCGGCGGCATCACAGGAGACGTTCCGGGCCAGGAGCTACGCCAAGACGCTTGCGGAGGCCCATGAGATCGCGCGTGGCCTCACGCTGGAGGGCGTTGCCCATCGTATCCAATGCCCGCTCCTCGTTGTTTTCGGAGCCGGAGACAAATTGATTCCGGCAAGCGAAGGGGAGCGCCTAGCGCGCGCTGCCTCGGGACCTAGCGACTTCGTCGTCTTCGACGAGGGCAATCACGTGTGCTTCAATATCAGCTACAAGTTTCGTCCTCTGACTGCCGACTGGACCGCTGAGCACCTGGGCGTGGCGGCGCACTGACCTGCGCCGGCGTCCTTGGCGGCAACGAAGGAAGATGTAATGCCCCCTGGCTCCTATGCCCTTGCCAATCCTTTTGGCGTTGGCGGCACCGATTATCTGGCAGGCATTGATTTCGAACGGATGCGGGTTCAGCGCCTTCGCAAAGCACAGGAAGCCCTCAAACGACACAATCTCGCAGCGGCCTTGTTCGTGCGCCACGAAAACCTTCGCTACACCGTGGCGGTCAAGGGACACGCTTTCTGTCCTCAACTCAGCTACGCGCTGGTCTTCGCCGACCACGATCCGATTCTCTACGAGCTGGGCGACATGGTCGAGCATCAGAAGCTCTATTGCCCATGGCTCAAGCCTGAGAACATTCGTTTTTCCTATTGCTGGCTCGATTCAATCTGCGGCCCCGAGGGCGCGCAGACGGAGGCTCGCCGCTTCGCAAAAGCGATCGCAGCCGACCTCAAGGCAAACGGCGTATTCGGCGAGCGCATCGGCGTCGACATGCTCGACGAACCGGGTCGGGCGGCGTTGCGCAGTGAGAATATCGAGCTCGTCGATGTGAAGCCGGCGATCATGGAAGCGCGACGCTGCAAAACGCCCGACGAGGTCGCGTGCATTGAAACGGCGATCGCTATTTCGAATAACGGCTACGCGAGCTTCATGGATTTCAAGCCAGGGCTGCGCGAACGCGACGGCGGCGCTGCGATGCACGCAGCGATGATCCGCGCTGGCGCTGAATTTGCTTCCGGCGGAGTGCGCTCAAAGCTGAATACTTATGATGTTTATCATCACGGCAACACCGATCGTATTGTCGATGCCGGCGATCTCGCCGTTGTGAACACCTGCGGAACGACCTTCGCCGGCTATCGTGTTTGCATCTATCGCAGCTTCGTTGTCGGCCGCAAACCGAACCAAAAAGAGCGCGACTTCTATGCGCGCTGCCGCGAGCGGGTCTACGGGATCATTGAAGGCATACAGCCCGGCGCCACGACCGCTCAGGCGGCAAAGGCGTTGTTGCCGTCGAACACATGGGGCTATCCGGCGGAACAATCGCTGCTGGTTGCGGAAGTCGGGCACGGTATCGGTATGACCTACGAGGAGCCCGTCATCAGCCGTATCTGGTCATTCGATCATCCGCAGGTGTTCGAGCCGGGCATGGTGATCGCCGTCGAGTGCCGCGAAGGCGAATGGGGGTACGGAGGCGTGCGCCTCGAGGAAATGGTGTTGGTGACCGAGACGGGCCACCGCATCCTCAGCACCTGGCCATCGGATGAAATCATTCCGGTCGCGAGCGTCCTGAGCTGAGCCCATCGGAAGGAGTGGATCATGAAGACGTGGCGCTGGGTTGCCGTGGCGATAAGCGCATTCGCCGGCGTGGCATTGGCAGTGCCGCAATTCTACGTGCCCGCAGCGCGCGCGCAGACGGAAAAGAAAGTGATCCGGATTGCTTCAGCACGCGGGATAAATTTCGTCGCGCTGTGGGGTCTTAATCCGTTCGCGGAAAAATATGGCCTGCGAACGGAAATGGTGCCCGCGATGACGAACGCTGACCAGCAACGCGCGTTGCAGGTCGGCGGGGCGGATGTGGCAACGCTTGGTTATCAGAACCCCGCCATCATGGCGGAACAGAACGTCGCCAACGTGAAGATCATTGCGGGAATCTACCTTGGCGGCCAAAACCTGATCGTGCGCAAGGGCGTCGAGGTAAAGTCATGGAAGGATCTTGAGGGCAAGAAAATCGGACGCGCGCCTGGGACTTTCGCGCAGATCGTCTTTATCCTCGCCGCCGAGGCGAATGGCGTTGACGTTTCCAGGATAAATCTCATCAACGTCACCGCGGCGGGCACTGCGGAATTGCAGGCGCTCAAGAGCGGCGATCTTGATGGCCTCGTCATGTTCTCGCCGACTGTCGATCGTGGCGTCGTTGAAGGCTACGCTTATTACCCAGCTTGCTGCGACATTTCCTCGACAAAGACTTTCGGCGGTCGCAACCAGATTCTTGGCGCTACCAGTGAATTCCTTAAGGACCGCGAGACGGCGGTGAAATTCCTCAAGGCCTATCTCGAGGCGCAGAATTATTACGTGCAGAACCGCGACAAGGCTATCGAAGTCATCACTCAGTTCACGGGGGTCAGCAAAGACGTGATCAACGAGGCCTTGAAGCATGCGAAAATCGTCTATCAGGTCGATGTGAAGACTGCCGTCGCCGTGGCCAAGGAGGGACCAAAATTCGGCTTCACCAAAGCTGACATGAGCGAAAAGGTCCCTTCGTACTTTGATCTCAGTTATCTCGCCGCTGCCACTGGTGAGCCGGTCGCGCAACTCGACAGTGATGGACGCTAGGCACAGCGCGTGACCGCCCACGAAACGTTGCCATCGACGACCGGAAGGCCCGCCCGGCGGATCAGCACGACGCGCAACCCCGCGCGGATCGGCTGGGAGCGCGCGGCGCGGCGTGCAGCGTTGCCGGTGGTGCTGCTCGCGCTTTGGCAATACGCGTCGTCGGCCGGTCTCTTCGATCCAAGCTTCGTCCCTTCCCCGATGGCGGTGGTCAGCGCGTGGTGGCAATGGATTTTCGGGCCGCGGTCGGACCTCGCCTGGTATTCCGGCACGTGGCTCGAATACGTCGGGCTCAGCACCTGGCGGGTTTTGCTTGGTTTTGCGATAGCCGCGGTTGCTGGGGTAACGGTCGGCATCCTTATCGGTTGGTTTGAGATCGCGAAAGACGTCCTCGATCCGATCGTGCAGGGATTGCGTCCGATCCCGATGACGGCGTGGCTGCCGTTCGCGACGTTCATTTTCGGCATTCGAGAAGGCGCCGCCGTTTTTCTCATCGCCATGGGCTCGTTTTTCCCCATTGCGGTGAGTTGCGCGATCGGCGCCGAACAAACTCCGAAGAACCTCGTGCGCGCCGCACTGATGCTCGGCACACCGCCGCGCCGACTGCTGCTGCGCGTAGTGCTGCCGTCCGCTCTGCCCTACATCTTCAACGGGCTTCGCGTCGGGCTCGGCATCGCCTGGGTGCTGGTCATCGTTTCGGAGATGCTGGCGGTCAAAGGCGGTATCGGCTACGCCATGTGGACTGCTTACCAGTTCGTGCGCATCGATCTCATCATTGCTGCGATGTTCACCATGGGTCTGCTGGGGCTCGTCAGCGACCGACTTCTGCTGCTGCTCAATCGGAGGCTGCTGCGATGGAATACGGGCCTGCGGGCACGCTAGATGCAGGCGGCGCCGGCCGGATCGAATGCAAGGCCGTGCGCAAGTCGTATCGTGACGCGGCCGATGGCACGGAGGTTGCGGCACTCGATGATCTCACCCTCGACATCGCGCCGCGCGAATTTCTGACTTTGCTTGGCCCAAGCGGTTGCGGGAAATCCACCCTTCTCAACATCATCGCGGGGTTCGAGAAGCCCGATAGCGGCAAAATTCTGCTCAATGGCATTCCGATTGAGCGCCCCGGTCCGGACCGCGGAGTTGTGTTCCAGGATTACGCTCTGTTTCCCTGGCTCAATATCCAACACAACGTCGAATATGGGTTGCGAGAGAAGGGCATTCCCAGGACGGAAACCCAGTCCATCGCGCAACGATTTCTTGCGATGGTGGGCCTGACTGGATTCGAACGTCGTTTCCCCCATGAATTGTCTGGCGGAATGCGCCAGCGCGTCGCGCTGATCCGCGTTCTTGCGATCGACCCGAAGATCCTGCTGATGGACGAGCCTTTCGCTGCGGTTGACGCGCAGACACGCGTCATCCTGCAAGAAGAACTGCAGCGGCTGTGGATGCAAACGCTCAAGACCGTGGTGTTCGTCACGCACAGCGTCGATGAAGCAATCTACCTTGCCGATAGGGTCGCCGTCATGACGGCGCGACCGGGCTTCATCAAGGCCATCGTGCCGATCGAATTGCCGCGCCCACGCGACGCGACATCCGATGCCTTCAATCATTATCGCAAACAGATTGCGCAGCTGATCGAGAGCGAGTTCCCGCAAGGTTTTTGCGACACCGTCTTGATGTTGCAGGCATGGTGTGCCCATTGCAAATAGCAGCGACGAGCGCCGAAGCGCACCCACGCCGAGGCGGAGTTGGATGGCCTCGTTGTTGGCCCTCGTCAAGACGTCCTACCTAACGCGGGGTGCCGGAGTGATGTGCTGACCCGCCCGCGCCATCACTCGGGACCGGTTGGCAGAGACTGGACAAGGTTCAATTCACGGCTGGTCGACCGAGGAAAGTGGCGAATGAATTCCACTTCCGGCTGGTATCTGATGGAAAACATGAAAACCGAAAATGCGGTCGGCTCGCTTGCTCAAGCGGCCGCAGCGTTTCCGCGACGTGGTGGGTGTGCCGGCTGATCTTGTCTAAGATATCGTCGACCGAACACGCGGCTTCGTTGACGAGCTTGGCAAGTCGGGCCGGACGACGCTGGCACTCAAGCGCAGCGAGGCTATCGCCTTCGGTGAAATCGGCACCTCACTGATGGACATCGGCGATACCGGGGGTGCACTCGTTGCGGCAGAGCAACCGTCGCGGAAAATATGCGCGCTTCCGGGCGGTGCCCGCCGACCGAACGCGGCGGCAGGCTGCAGCCTTCTCGATCGGCTCGAGCGGCGACGCTTAAACGGCGACGAACTGTTTCATAAGGCCCATTGCCAGCGACTCCAGCCAACGCACGCATCGCGCCTCTCGCACGCGCGGTTAAATCCGACAAACAGTATCGACGCAGATCAAGGCGGACGGGGCGGGGCTATGTTTCTTAAATATGGTGCTCCGTCGAAGGCTATTGATTCGACGAGCAAATGTGACTGTTTGCAGTTTAGTGTTCTGTGGTTTTCAATCCTTTCTTAAAGAAAGACCACGCGATGAGCACAATCACCAACGGGCTTGGAAGTATTACTGATAAGGCAAGCCTACGCGCGGCAACCGAATTAGAGTTGCGCAACTAGGTACTATTACGGAGCATCATCCATCGAATCCACGGAAGTTTATTTAACTATCCAAAAGGGTTGAGTCGTACTCTGAAGTGGGCGCATCGATCGATGCCTATGGGTGAACGCGGTTCTTGTGGGCGAAAAAGACGCGGTTTGTGGTCAGGACACCGGTCTACATTTCGCGTTACGACGTTTTCGGAGAGCCCATGAGCGATGATGTTATGACGTATGTCGTCGACGATGATGAGACGACGCGTGAATCGCTCCGGATCATGCTTAAGTCAGTTGGCTTGGAGACATCGACATACGCCCTTCCCTCGGAGTTCCTGGCGAATTTCGACTCTGATCGGCCTGGCTGCGTGATCCTCGATCTGCGCATGCCGGAAATGAACGGGGTCGAGACGCTGATTCGCGTGCGTGAGCGTGCGCGGACTGTTCCGGTAATTTTCCTCAGTGCCTATGGATGCATGTCGGCGGTCGTTCGCGCGATGAAACTCGGCGCCGTCGATTTTTTCGAGAAGCCTATCGAGGCCGAGGTGCTGCTCGAAAGCGTTCAGCATTGGGTCGAATACGAGATCAAGGCACACGAAGCGATGCGCGAGCGCCAGGCGACGCTCGCTCGGCTGGCACAGTTGTCGAACCGCGAGCGACAAGTCCTCGATTGCGTGCTCGACGGTATGTCGAACAAGGAGACGGCGCGCTGTCTCGGCGTTAGCCCGAAGGCGATCGAGTCCTATCGCGCGCACCTCATGCAAAAGATGGAGGTGCGCAACGTCGTGAAGCTGGTCATCCGGGTCGTAACCTGTTTGAAGTTCGCCAATTATTCCGGCCAGCGCCTCTCGTGATGGACACCGCACTCGGTCGGCAGCTTTTGGCGATTGATTTGCGACTTCGGTGAAGCGTCCAACAAGTCGGGATCATCATTGCGCCTTGAGTTCCGTGACGCCGAAGCCGCAATTTCAATGCGGGAATACCCTAAGCGCGACGCGTATTCTACCCAACTTATGCGACAGCTATGAATGTGTTCTTGTCATGCCGTTCCTGGATACCCCAAATCTGAGGAGTACGTCATGGCTGTAGAAAAAACCATCGCATCGACCAGCCTCGCCGAGGTTGTCGATCGGATTCTCGACAAAGGTGTCGTCATTGACGCCTGGGCCCGCGTATCGCTGGTGGGCATTGAGTTGCTCGCGATCGAAGCCCGCATCGTCGTCGCCGGCGTCGACACTTATCTCAAATACGCCGAGGCGATCGGCCTCACGGCAGCCGAGGCCTAGCGGCCCCGCGACCCGCCGGAACGAAGGAAGGGCGAAGGGCACTCTTGCGATCGCTAGGTTTCAAGTCGTCACTTCGCCTTCCACCGTGCCTGATCCGCGACGTGACCATCGATCTGATGGGGATGCACGTTGCGCCAATGAAAGGGTACCGCCATGTCACGAGCCACCGAGATGCGCCGTCTGACGAAGGACATTGAAGAGGCGGCAGAGATGCGTAAGTCGGCCATCGACGCCATGCGCCAAGCCACCAAATCCAGTTTGGCGACATTCGCTTCCATGCGTACGGAAATGGCTCGGGATTATCGGGCTGATATGCACAAATTTCTCGCCTCTCTGGTGCACGAAGTCGCAGCCCACCGCCGCACCATGTCGCATCAGATCACCCAGACCCGAAAAATTCTCGGCGCCGAGGCGAGAAGCGTCGCGGCTCACCGCAACGCGACGATGAACGACATCGCCAAGCTGGGGATTGCGCGGCACAAGATGGGCAGCCGATTGCGGAGCAATCTTCATCAGCAGGTCGATGCTGTGGCGACACAGACCGCGGAAGTACGTGCCGCGGCTCGGCAGGCCGTCTCGGCCTTAGCAAACGCGCACCAGAAAATGGCGACGCGGCAGAGAGCCTGGCTCGACGCCGGGCGTCGCCAGCTAACTACCGACACGAACCGCTTGATGACCGCGATCCATCGGGATCGAGCGAAGACTCACGACATATGGTCGGCTTTCCATTTTGGAGGCGCGGCCTAGGTTGCGAAACTGCGGGAAGGAATATCGATCGCACCCGCATCGAATGCGAGCAGTTTGAACGCTCCACCCACGCCGCGGCAGGTGGGATGCAAGAGTGCGACCGAATGACCTGCTAGATGCGCTGCTAGGGCGCAGGCTAGCGAAGCAGGTTAGCGAAGCAGGTTAGCGACGATACCGGACAGGATGGCGAGCGGACGATGTATCTCGGAACAGGCAAAATCAGATCGGCGGGACGCACGAGCGGCAGCATCGAGATGACGCTGCCGCCGGTGCTTCGAGTCTTTATCGGACTCCGCTGCCGGGTCGTCGTGCGCGATGGATTGCAGCCGGAGATCGTCCTTCAGCCCGATCTGATCAAAACGAGATCATTGCTCGCGGTGCTGTGGCGGAAGGTATCGCTCGTGCTTGGCTGCGCCGAACTGGTCGACGATTTCAACTCGAAGGCCTTCATCCTCACGCTCTTGCCGACCAGGTCCCCGAATGGAGATCTGTCGCTCGCCTATGCGGACATCGTTGCGTTGAGCCAAGGCAGCGAGGATTGGGACGAAGAAAATCGGGAAGCGTTTTCTCGGGTGTTGTCGGTCGTTGCGGCGGGGATTGGCCAGACTTTGGGACTGCAGCAATCCCTCGCTTTGGCGTTCGGTGATGCGGTGGCTTATGCGGTGACGCAAATACCCGGGGGATTTGCCAGCGATTTCGAACGCAGCATGGCCGGCGGCTTTTTCCGGCAGGCGCAGTTCCATGCTCGACGACTGGTCACGCCCTTCGACCAAGAATTCTGGCGGGAAAGTGAGCCGGCGCTTCGGCGCATCTGCCGGCAGTTTCTCATGTGGCAGAACGATCCCAATGAATATCGCATCGCGCGCCAGCAATGGAACCTCGCGCTTCAATGCGAAAGCGTCGTCGGTTGCGCCGAGCAGCGCACCGCCGGTCATCCGCGGTAATGCAGGAGAGTCAGAATGCCGATGCCATCGCCTTCCCTGAATCAAAACACCGGAATGACAATCGCGCTTCGTCCAAGCACGAATTTCGTGGAAACGGCCGCAGTACAGGACGTGCAAAACCGCGCACTCGGCTATTTGCGCGCCGGCTTTCCGGTTCATTTTCGTGGTCCGGCCGGTTCCGGCAAGACGACGCTTGCATTTCACGTGGCAGCCCAACTCGCACGGCCGGTGATCTTTCTGACCGGCGATGACGAAATGACGACGTCAAATCTGGTGGGTGGGCAGTTCGGATATCAATATCGCAAGGTCGTCGATCGCTTCATCCACACGGTCATGAAGTACGAGGAGAACGCATCGCGCCATTGGTCCGATCATCGATTGACGACGGCTTGCCGGGACGGCTGCACGCTCATCTACGATGAATTCACCCGCTCGCGTGCGGAGGCCAACAACATCCTGCTCGGTGTGCTGGAGGAGCGTCTGTTGGTCCTCCCGGTCCCCAATCAGAACGAGAGCTATGTCCGAGTGCATCCGGAATTCCGGGCAATCTTCACGAGCAATCCGCAAGAATATTCCGGCGTCCATGACGCGCAGGACGCGTTGAGCGATCGGATGATCATGATCGACGTAGAGTATTTCGACCGCGAGACCGAACTCACCATCACGATGTCCCGTTCCGGCCTCGCCGAACCGGCTGCCGCTCGCATCGTCGATTTGGTGCGCGACTACCGGGCCTCGGGGGAATACGACCAGGCGCCGACACTACGGGCCAGCATCATGATTTCCCGCGTTGTCGCCGACCAGAAGCTCGCCACATCCATGACGGATCCTCGGTTCGTACAGACATGCCTCGATCTGCTCGGCTCCAGGAGTGCCATCGGCAACCGGGCCACGGATGATCGAATCCAGCATCGCAAGATGTTGATGAGCCTGATTGAGCATCATTGTCCGGCCGAACGCACGCAGGTCGGAAAATCCGATCCGCGCAGAGTGACCAAAGCGAAGCTGGCGGAAGCGGTGTGATGGCACGCTCGATAGACGAGTCCGGACCGTGCGGACGTCTTCTCGCTGCGAAGGAGATGCGGTGATGGTGCATGTGAAAGGACTGCATGAAACCCCCGGAATGCAGACGATGCGCGTCACGGGATCGAAGGGCAATCCCGCCAAGCTCACCGCCAAGCTCGCACGGCTCGACCACCAGCGGGCGCTGCTCGACCGCCAGCTCGCGGTGTGGACCGAGAAGCAGCAGGTAACGAAGCTGCGCTTGGGCCTTCTTGAGAGGCAGATGGCGCAACTCAGCCGTCTGATCCGAGAGCGCGTCGCGCCGATCCGGGCCACGAAATCACGCCCCCGCAATGCTGCGCCCGATCTGCCGATCGACCGCGCTTCAGCCACAGCGCAGCACCGGGACGTGACGGTTGAATATTGAAGCGCCGCGAGCGCGGTGCGGAGCTTTCTTTGGAGGAGCAGTCATGGTTGCAAGTCGGAAAGCGGGCGTACGCAAGGAGGCCGGGCATGTGGGCCGCGAGGCAGAGATCGACATTGGTTTCGGGCCTCTGTTCAAGGGTCTCGGCGATTTTGTGGGCGTGCTGGGCAATCTGATCGAGGCCGGCGAGCAGCAGATCAATCGCACGGGTGAATTCAAGGTCAAGGGCCTGGGCGATAAGGCGCACGGCGTCTACGGCGTGAGCGTGCGGGTTGGGCTTGGCGGCGAGCCGCATGTAGAGCGGTTCGGCAACATTCGCGCGACGAAGGAAGGTCCCGAAGTCGTCGATGTCCGGGAACCGCTGATCGATGTCTTTGACGAAGACCAAGAGATTGTTGTCGCGGCCGAACTCCCGGGCGTACGCGAGGATGCGATCAACATCGAAGTTCGCGACGACGTCCTCGCGCTCAGTTCATCGGGCGAACGACGGTATGCCAAGGAAATCCTGCTGCCCAGCGCGGTTGATGCCGCGTCGATGCGGCGTTCCTTCAAGAATGGGCTGCTGGAGCTGCGGTTGAAAAAGACTTGAACCATGTCGCAGGCGATCGAGCATTTCTCGCGCCACCGCATCGACGACACGATGCTGCAGGTGCTGGCGGATGCGGAGCGAGATGTTGGTCGCCTGGTCGAGGAAGAGGAGAACGTGATCCGGCATTACGGCCGCCTCCAGAACTGGCCGCACAAGAGGGTCAACATGTTCGTGTTCGAGGATTTGCGGCCACTGGTCGCGCAGATCAAGAACCTTGCCGCTGTTTCCTCTGTCGTCGCTGAGGACATCGACAACCGGCCGATGGTGAACGTCTACGATGTTTCCGATCTGTCGGAATGCGCGGTCTTCGTCAATCGGTCTGCCCTCATGCGCGCTGGCGCCTGGGCCGACAAGGTCGCGTTGCGCGCCCTCCTGGCTCACGAGCACGGTCATCCCTTGGCGGAAAATGCCACCGTCCATTCGGCACGTCAGCTGTCGCTGGAGGTTAAGCCCGAAAGCAGCATTGTGGGGCTGGCGATCACGCAAATCCTGCAGCTCCTGGCGCTTCGGCTTTGCGTGCATGCACCACAAGAAGTGTTCGCAAACGAGATCGCGATCCGCGCGGGTTTTGGTGATGACCTCCTGCAGCTCGACCTGGGTCTCGTCGAGAAGGCGCGCTTGGGCATTCGTGAGCGGTCGACGCTCGCGCAGGGTGTCGAAAGGCAAGTAAAGGAGGGCAAGCTTAGCGTCGACCACGCGGCTGCCCTGGTTCTCATCGGCGATCTCCAGGGCCATCTGGTGTTTGCGCTTGAGACCGCCGCGTTCCTGCGGGCGGGTCAGCGGCGGCAGGCCGAAGCCATGGAGGCAGCACTCGCTCGCGACGTATGGGCGCGCCTCGACCCGATCGCGGGGCGCCTCTACGAATGCCTGCGCGACCATTACCTGCGGCTGCGAACCGACCTTGCGCCGGTGCCCCTAAAGGCCTGGACGAGTGAAGCCTTGGCATCCCTGGCCGCCGGACTGCGGGAAAGGAAACTGGCGGTGCGTTTCGAACTCGCGCAGACGCGGTCGCGCCAGCCGCAAGAGCCGCCATCGGTGCCCATCGCAGCGCGGTCCGCCACCTGCGAGCATGGAGGTGGTCCGTCATGAGGCTCGCTGTCGCACGTCCTCCGAAAGCTCATATCGAGAGCGACGTCGCTCAATATCTCTATTGCATCATCCGCTCCCGGGAGCCGCGCACCTTCGAGACACTTGGAATGGGAGAGCGCGGTGATGTCGTGCACACGATCAATTTCGAAGACCTGGCGGTCGTCACCAGTGATTCCCCGCATGAGCGCTACGACAACACCCGCCGCAACATGATGGCGCACATGCGGGTGCTGGACGAGGTTATGTCCGATTTCACCCTGCTGCCGATTCGTTTCGACAGCGTGGCGCCTCGTCCGCAGGCGGTGCGCGAGCAATTGTTGAAGGCCCGTTACCGCGAACTGTGTACGCTACTCGACGAGATGAAAGATCGGATCGAGATCGGGCTCAAGGCGTTCTGGTACGAGGACGTCATCTTCCGCGAGATCGTGCAGGACAATCCGACCATCCGTCGCTTGCGCGACGGCTTGGAAGGCCGCTCGCTCGAGGAGACCTACTACGACCGAATTCAACTCGGCGAACTGGTCGAGTCGGCGCTCGGCGCGCGCCGCACCGAGGACGCCGAAAACCTGCTCGCCCGGCTGCGGCCCCTCGCCGAAAAAGTGCAGGTCAACCCCACGATCGCCGATCACATGGTGACGAATGCGGCGCTCCTGATCACCCGGGCCCGCGAACCTGCGTTCGATGCAGCCGTTCGGGCGCTCGATGCGGAAATGGGGCGTCGACTGTTGATCAAATGCGTTGGTCCGGTGGCGCCCTACAATTTCGTAAACGTCACCATGCGCTGGCGCACCGACAAACATGGCCCGTGACGAGGGCCGCAACCGCAACAGACCGCAACATGGGAATACTTGGCACAATCGTAACAGCGCCGGTCCTGGGTCCGCTCCGGGGCGTGATGTGGCTCGCCCAGACGCTCGCCGAGCACGCCGAAAAGGAGCTCTACAACGAAGACAACATTCGCAAGGATCTCCTCAAGCTGGAGCAGCAATATGATCTCGGCAAGATCACGATCGAGGAGTTCGAGAGCGCCGAGGGCGAATTGCTGCAGCGGCTAAACCACGCGCGAAGAATGAAGGAAGGACGTTAGATCATGTCACCACGCTTAAAGCAGCTCGCGGAAGGGCCTGAGCCCAGCCTGGTGGAAAGCGAATCGATCGCTCCTGAAGCGATGCCTAACAATTCCGGCCGTCCGCGCTATTCGACCGTCGCTGACATCGACAGCGACGAGAGATCCGCCAAAAAGCAACCGATCGGGCGCCGTAAGGGTGAAGCAGCTGACGCGGGGGGGATCGCAAAGCAGGCCAAGGCGGAGCTGGAGAGCATCACCGGGCTCGACGCCGACCGCGTTTCCGCCGTGATGCATACGCCCGAAGGCTGGCAAGTCACGGTTGATCTGGTTGAACTCCGGCGCATCCCGGCAGCGACCGACGTGATCGCCGCCTATGAGGCAATACTCGGACCGACCGGCGTGCTGCTGAGCTATCACCGCACCCGGCGTTATTTGCGCGACCAAATGTTCGAGGAGCCATGACCCACACGAAGTCCCGAGCCGCGATCAATTGTCCGATCGGTCTGTTCGAGCCGCAAGAGGCCAAGGTCGATGCGCTGACCGCAAGGATCAATATGGCGACGCGCGCGCCGGAAAAGGCGCTGGTCGCGCGCGAGCTGCTTCGCGAGGTGAACGTCTTGCTCGACTGTGCGAGTTTCGATCGATCGAACCGCAATTGCGCTCTTTGCCGTAATTTTTCCGAGTTGCGACGGAAAGCGGCGATGCTGCTCGTCGAGGTCGGTGCACTGGGTACGGCACCTTGATGAAGTGATGATACGCGAGGTCAATCTGAAGGTAGGGCGATCGGGCTATGGAACACGCACTTCAAACCACCAACCTCGCCGATATTCTCGAGCGGGTTCTCGACAAGGGCATCGTGATCGCCGGCGACATCACGATCTCATTGGTCGAAATCGACCTGCTCAATATCAAGCTGCGCCTGCTCATTGCGTCCGTCGATAAGGCAAAGGAGCTCGGGATCAACTGGTGGGAGACCGATCCGAAGCTTTCCTCCCGCGCAGATAAATTCGAGCGCGAAAACCGCTCGCTAAAGCAGCGGCTCAGTCGCTTGGAGGCGCAACTTCAGAGCAAGCAGTTGCCGAAGGCTGAGAACGGCAAACCCCGCAGGGGAGACCGAGTGGTGCGGCATGCGGTGTCGTGATGGCAGGAAGTCGGACGTAGATGCCGTCGCGCGAGGTGCCGTGACGCATGGCAGTCGGGAAAGAACATGAGTAGCGGCGCGATCAACCAGACCTATCGGGTCGCAGAGGCCCTTCCCAAGGATGTTGGGCGCGGACTGGCGCGGTTTGATCCGAAGGACATGGCGGAACTCGGCGTCGAGATCGGCGATGTCATCGAGGTCACGTCGAAACAGACGACGGTTGCGCGCGTCATGCCGACCCATGCCGAGCTGCGCGGCAAGCGCTTGATCCAGATCGACGGCATCACCCGCGCCAACGCGGGGGCCGGAGTGGACGAGCAGGTGTCAGTCCGGAGGGCGACGGCCAAGAAGGCGAACACGATCGTATTGGCGCCGAGCGATGCATCGGCTCGTGCCGCGCGCGGCCTTGAAGGGCGCTATCTCACCCGCCTGCTCGATGGCATGCCGATGGTGACGGGCGACCGGGTGCGCGTGAATCCGATCGGCACTCAGACGCGAAGCTTCGTTGTGACGAAGGCGACGCCGGCGGGTCCGGTCATCGTCTCGCCGACGACGTCCGTCACCTGCGAGGGTGGCGCCGACCGGGCGCGTGAAGCCGTCACCTACGAGGACATCGGAGGGCTGCACAAGGAGGTGCGCCGTGTCCGAGAGATCATCGAGCTGCCCCTGCGGTACCCGGAAGTGTTTGCGCACCTCGGCATCGAGGCGCCCAAGGGCGTTCTGCTCTACGGGCCGCCCGGCACCGGCAAGACGCTGATCGCCCGCGCCGTCGCCCACGAATCCAAAGTGCACTTCATTCACGTCAACGGTCCCGAGATCATCGACAAGCTCTACGGTGCAAGCGAGGCGCATCTGCGCAAGCTGTTCGAGGAGGCGGGGCGGAATGCTCCCGCCATCATTTTCATCGACGAGATCGATGCCATCGCGCCCAAGCGCGAGGAAATGGGAGGGGCACGGCAGGTTGAGCGACGAGTCGTCGCCCAACTTCTTGCTTTGATGGACGGCCTCGAGGAACGCGGACAGGTAATCATCGTCGCCGCCACGAATATTCCCGACACGTTGGATCCAGCGCTGCGCCGGCCGGGGCAATTCGACCGCGAGATCGAGATCGGAGTTCCTGACAGGGAGGGTCGGCGCGAAGCGCTCGAGATCCACAGCCGGGGGATGCCGCTCGCCGAGGCGGTGAATCTCGACCGCCTTGCTGGCATCACTCACGGATACGTCGGCGCCGACTTGGCCGCCCTGTGCCGGGAGGCGGCGATGAGCGCTTTGCGGCGGTTGATGCCGGACATCGACTTCAAGACGACGGAGATTCCCTACGACCGGCTCAATGCCCTCAAGGTCGAATGGGCAGATTTCGAGAGTGCGCTGGCGGAGGTCGGACCTTCCGCACTGCGCGAGGTCGCGATGGAACTATCGAACCTCGGTTGGGACGACGTAGGCGGGCTGGAGGATGTCAAGCGATTGCTCACTGAGGTGGTGCTCTGGCAGCTTCGCTATGATGACGTGTTTAAACGCATGGGCGTGCGCGCCCCCAAGGGCGTCTTGCTCCACGGCGCCCCGGGCACCGGCAAGACGTTGTTGGCAAAAGCCCTCGCGGGAGAGACCGAGGCCAATTTCATCGCCGTAAAAGGTCCTCAGCTGTTGAGCATGTGGATCGGCGAATCGGAACGAGGCGTGCGCGAGGTGTTCCGCAAGGCTCGTCAGGCCGCTCCCTGCATCATCTTCTTTGACGAGATTGATGCGCTGGCGCCGCGTCGCGGCGGGGGAGGCGGCGGCGAGGTCGCTGAGCGCGTGGTGGCGCAACTCCTGACCGAGCTCGACGGCATCGAGGATCTCAAAGGGGTGGTGGTGCTGGCGGCTACCAACAGACTTGATCGATTGGACCCGGCCCTTCTGCGTCCGGGCCGACTTGAGTTTCATGTTGCTCTCCCGACACCCGACGCGGCGTCACGGCGCGCGATCCTGAAGGTCCATATGAGGCACATTCCGCTCGCGAAGGACGTCGATACCGAGACCCTGGTGAGCAGCACCGACGGCCTCTCCGGTGCTGACCTCGAAGGCCTTTGCCGCCAAGCCGCGATGTTTGCAATCCGCGAGATCATGGAGGCGACCGTGACAAAGGCGCCTCATGCAAAGGCGCCGAAGGATATCGGGCAAGTGGATGCGATGCTTGGGAAGCTTACGGTCGCCAAGCGGCATTTCGACCGGGCGCTCGCCGAACGCGCGGCCAGTAGGGGCGAGCCATGAGCCGGCTCTACGTCTACGCGATCATACCGGCCGAGGAAGGAGAGGTCCTTGAGGTTGACGGCCTGTGGCCGGCCGAGCCACGAGTGTGGACGATCGCTCGGGAGTGCCTCGCCGCTGTGGTCAGTGCGAGCCCTCCAGTCAATTTTCGGGGCTTGGCGCGCGCAGACCTGGCTGCGTATCTGTTTGCCCACCAGCGCGTGGTCGAGGCTGTTATGGGTGCTTCGATGGCGCTGCCGGTCAAGTTCGGCACGACCTTGCCGGACCCTGCCGCCGTGGTCAGCTTGCTGGTACACGGCGCTCCGATTCTTGCCCCGCCGTTGGCCAAGCTTTCGCAATACATTCAGGTGGAGCTCGTTGTCTCGTGGAAAATCGAGGAGGTGCTGCACGAGATCGCCGCCGAAGATGCAATCCTTCTGCTCAAGGCGCAAATCAGCGCGCAGTCCCATGGCGCCACCACCGATCAACGCGTCGCCATCGGAAAACTGGTCAAGGAGTTGATTGATCGCCGCCGCGCATTTTACCGAAACGGCATCATAGCGAAGATGCGCCCCCTCACCACCGACCTGATCGAAAATCTTGTTATGGACGATCGAATGGTCGCTAACCTGGCGCTGTTACTGCCGAAGGACGCGAGCGACATGCTCGATCGCGAACTCTCCGAACTCGACAGGGCGTTCGATGGCCGGCTCGGTTTTCGCTGCGTCGGCCCGCTGCCGCCGTATAGCTTCGCTACAGTGGAAGTTAGTCTGCCGTCGTTTGAAGCTGTCGATCGCGCTCGCCGCGTCCTCAGCTTGGGACCCTATGCCGGGCTTGCGCAAATCAAATCGGCGTATCATCGGCGGATTCGGGAGGCGCACCCTGATCTCGCGTCGAATGTGGCAGTTGACGGCGACTGCGCAGCGAAACTGAACGACGCTTATAAGACGCTGATCAACTATGCGGCGGCCCTGCCGGGTGCGGCCGGCGTAGATGTGGCGGGCGCGCGTGGTTTTCGCTTCGACCGGGGTGCTGTCGAGGATTCGATTTTCGTGGCAGTGCGCCGGCAAACGCCCGCCGCAGCGCATGCGGAAATAACGTCATGACGCCGGCCGGTCATGAGAACAGCGTACCCGATCAGAACGTCTTATACATGTTCGGCGTGGCGCGCGCGCCGCTCGGTCGGAAAGTCCGCTCGGCTCGAATTGATGGGCTGCTTCCGGATGTGTCGGTGGAAGCGGTCGCCCACGCTGACTTGCGGGCTTTCGTCACCACGGTCCCGACATCAGAGTTCGGCGCAGACGAATTGCGTTCGTCGCTCCTCGACTCACGATGGCTGAAGGACCGCATCCTTGCACATGAGCGTGTGCTCGAGGAACTTAGGCGCGGCTGCGATGTCGTACCCTTCCGGTTCGGCTCGATCTATCGAGATTCAGTAGAGGTGTCGCGCATACTCGCGCGCCACCGTGCCGAATTATCCCGGGCCCTCGATCGTATTCGGAATGCTTCCGAATGGGGCGTGAAGGTCTACTGCGACAAAGCGGTGCTGGGCCATCGGGTCGACGCCGATCCGGGCGCGCTGCGCGACTTGCGGGCGGCTCTTGCGGAGGCGTCACCCGGCATCGGCTTCTTCCTGCGCAAAAAACACACCCAGGCTCGAGACGATGCGATGAGGGCTCGGATTGCCGACTGCGTCGCGCGCAGTCGCGAGCGACTTGCCGGAAGCACATCTGAAACAGTCGATCTCCCGGCCCGGCCACCATCCGTACACGGGTGCCCCGTCGAAATGGTCATGAACATTGCTTTCCTGGTGGCGGAAAAATCGCAAGCACAATTTCGGCAGATGGTTATTGCCTTACAGCAGGAATTCGCAGTCGGCGGGTTCTCCTATGAGGTTACCGGACCTTGGCCACCCTATCATTTCGTTGCCCTTCAATCAGGAGGCACCGCCGGTGGAGACGGAGCTCAATAGAAACCGGCTTGCCTTGAGCGAGCTCCTGGATCGCGCCCTCAACAAGGGCGTCGTCCTGTGGGGCGACGCCACGATCTCGGTCGCGGGAATTGATCTGGTTTATGTTGGTCTCAAGGTCCTGCTCGCATCGGTCGATACCGCCGAACGGCTGCGCCACGCCGATCACGCGGTAGGCATTCCTGGCATGGAAGGTCGCGAATGATGTTCCGGGTTTATGCCATCACCGACCGGCCCGATGAGCCTCTTCCTAACTTATTGGGCGTGGAAAACGAGATAACGTCGGACATCGTCTGGCGCGACATCGCCGCCGTGGTGGGTGCGCGTAGGGCCGGACGAGGGTTCCCGACTGCCGATGAGTTGTGGCGGCACGAAGAAGTCGTTGAAACGCTCATGGCCACCCGGACGGTACTTCCGGTACGTTTCGGCACTTTCCTTCCGTCTGAGCACGAGATCAACGCCGTGTTGAGCCGAGCCTATGCTGTCCTTGTTCAAGATATTGCTCGCGTGCGCGGCCACGTCGAGATTGGAATGAGATTCATCACCAACCTCGAGCCGCGCACCTACGGCGGCGCACCGGCTGCGCGGCCGTTCAGCAGTCTCGGAAACCGCCGCGGCACCGCCTATTTGCAGGGGGTTTTGGCGCGACAGCGGGAGGCCCGCGATGGACGGCGCGACTGGCTGCGGACGGTTCGCGAAGTCCATGAAGCACTCGCTGCCCACGCTAGGGCGACCACGCTCAACGATGCGCGGGACGATCGGCCAGATATCGCGGCGGCATTTCTGGTGTCGCATGACCGGATCGGGCCGTTTCGGCAGCACGTAAATCAAGCAGCGCGAGAGCATCCCGAGCTTGCACTGTTCTGTACGGGGCCATGGCCGCCGTATTCATTTGTGAACGAGAATGTACTCGGGGCGCGTTAATGAGCGAAAATCACGATACCAGGAAGAAGCACCACGCCCAAAAAATCATTTATGCGCCCGATGACGAGGCAGCTCTCGCGGCATTTGCCACTGCGCTGGGCGAGGGTCGTCAACCTCCACGCCAACTCCTCGCGACGGATCCCGAACGTGTCGAGCGCGACCTTGCGCGCCTCGTGCTCAGTGTCATCGAATTACTGCGGCAGGTGTTGGAACGGCAGGCGGTACGACGCGTGGAAAGCGGCGCCTTGAGCGAAGAACAGGTCGAGCAACTGGGCGAAACTCTGCTCCGACTGGAAACCCGCATGGGCGAACTCAAGACATTGTTCGGCTTGGGAGACTATGACATGACCTTCGATTTAGGCCAGCTCCGCGATCTGGTTTCGAGCGACGAGGAGGCACGCACCGCGAACTTCGTCGTCGAATAATACGGGAGGCATCCTTCGTGGGAAATGCCCGATATCTTCGCGACCAAGCAGCGCTATGCCTTGGCGTTCACATTCCAATCTTCCCTTCGTCACGAAGCTGATCGAGTTTGGCAATTACGCCGAGCGGTCTGGCGGGCGGCCTTGGACACATGGCCCTTGGTCCGTGCAAGTACCCCGCGCAAACAATCCGGCTTCCAGCTGTTGCGGCTAATCTGCGTCTCCAGCGCGTCCCTAGCCGGCGTACGGCCACCTCTGGGTCGCTAAAGATGAATTGAATTAACATATTGAGTTTTGTGGATAAAATGATTGGTGCCAGGGGCGGAATCGAAGAGGGCTACTTTATCCCCATCATACTGGCACATCTGAAAACGCTGCGAATCGATACCCCCAGACGATACCCCCAAAAATACCCCCATTTAGGAAATTGATCCGGGTTCGGTTCCGGTATCCGGTTGCTATGTGCACCTATATGCACGTTGCGCGTGCAGCCATTTGATTGTATGTAGCTCGGTGCCCGCTGGCTGGTTCCTGGCGAGCATCGCGATGCTCCCTTTTCGAGGGGAGTGTCCGATGACACAGAAACTGGTATCGAAGAAGGAATTGAGAATCGTCTTTGGAGTTCCGTACAGCTTCGCACACATCGCGCGTCTTGAGGCTGCCGGCGAATTCCCCAAGCGGGTAAAGCTGGGTGCCTGCAGGGTCGCGTGGTTGTCGCAAGAAGTGCAGAACTGGATCGACGAGCGCGTTGCTCTTCGCAACTCGACATCACCTTCTTGAAGGGTGGAGCCCCGGTGTCCAAACCGGGGCTCTTTTAATTTCAGCGCAAACCCTTAAAACTACGAATCTGAGGGGTCGGACGTTCAAATCGTTCCGCGCGTGCCCTTTAACCTTTTAAAGAACCAGCCGATTTCAATATTGGCCGTAGGCGCCCCGGAAATTGCTGCTGATTCGGGAAGTGCCAACGCGCCTTCGCAGGCGTCCAATTTTTGCACGCCGAAACACTCCGTCGTCGCTACTCTGCTTGCGGCTGAAGCCCTCACCGCCTGGTCCACCGCGGGGCAAGCCCGGAGCATCTCAAGTATGGCCGCGGGCGGCCTTACCGTACAAATAGGACGAATCGCTAGCCCACTGATGCGAGATTGACGAAGAACAGTGAAAGGGTGTGAACCTCTGGCGTCACTGTCACTCTCCGTCAGCTCTCACCACGTTCCGCTTCGCTCAGCCGTCTCTTAACGTCACACCATGGTCCCGGCAGACTCTAAGTATTCTCTGTACATCCACCCTGCCCAGCTGAGACTGGGTCCAGAGATCTCTCTTCGAAAGATGCGAAAAATCCCTAAGCTTCTTCAATCCCATCCTTTTCAGTATCGCAACAATCTGCTTGGAAAACTCGGCGTCGCTAATATCTGTATCGGCCAGATCGTCTGGCACGACATGCCTCTCGGTGTTCCTAGCTCGATCTTTCAATGAATTGATCGCTGTCATGGTGAGGTGCTTTGCGAGCAACTTCTCGCTAGCATTAATCAAGTCATGCGGCGACCTGATGTTCAAGGAGTGCAAAATCATCAGTTCGCGGGTCGTGAGGCCTAGGTTCTCCAATCCGGCCGGACGGGACACCTCGCGCACGAGAGGTCTGTCTTCGGAGCGTTCGGTCGGCAAAGCCGTTTCCGTGGGTGCCGACCTCTTGCGCGTCGGCCTTGACCTGAGGCTCGGCCTCAATCCAAGCGCCGCCTCAGCCAATCGATTCTTCATCACATCGCGAGCTACAGGCCCTAATACAGAAGTACCCGTACCCAAGTCGAGGTCATCGATGAGCGCGCCAATATTCTTCCATTTGAGTTTGCGTTGTGTTCGAGCCTGTATCATTCCTCGACCGTCGACGAACTCCTCGAGCTTTTCCTGGAGCTCCACGTCAAGGCCCCGAGCGTAGGGCGTGAAGATGAACTCCGTTCCGGTCAGTTCGCGCAAATTCAACGTTTCCGTGTCAGGAAATTCTTGAAGGAACCCCGGCATTCTAATGTTCGTCAAGTCATCCATATCCACAACATCGGACCATTGAGAAATCGGCAATTTTAGCGTCTCCAGCCAATCGCACAGCCTTCCGGAGAATGATAGGATCAACTGACTCTTTGCGCGCGTCATTGCCACGTAAAACTCGCTCGCATTGCGAAACACCTCTTGCTCGGGAGCCCCGAGGGGCGGGAGTTGGCCTTGCGTACAATTCACGACAACCATCGTGTCGAACTCGTAGCCTTTCGTCTGCTCCAGATCTGACAGGAAGCGGGATCCGTGTAGAAACTTCGAGGCGCCGTCGAGGACTGGTATTCCAATTTCCTTGCCGTATTCCTGAACCTCGAAGCCCGAATATCCGACCATTGCGATGCAGCCCGAATGGCTCGATCCTCGTCGTTCTGCTATTTCATCGTTTACGTCCAGTAGCCTGAGGGCGGCAGCTATCTCTACGTCGAGCGACGATGCTTCGAGGAGAAGCGGCTCTGCGGATGATCGATAGGACAGTTCTGGATCAGAAATCTCAAGCTCACCTTGCTCGAAATGAGACTCTGACAAATTCAGGGTCAAGACTTGATGTGCGAACTTCAATATCTCTCGACTATTTCGATAATTGCGAAATATCCGTGAGGATCTGCCCTTCACGTCGATGCCGGCGGCATCAAACGATTGATGCTTAGGAAGAATAGATTGTGCAGCATCGCCGCAGAGAAAGAGATCGTTTTTATCTGGTCTTACAAGCTTTCGCAGGATCGATAATTCGACGCTGCCGAAATCCTGCGCTTCGTCGACCAGTATACAGCGGTACCGTGGGATGATTTTGTCGATGTATCTCGCAACAGCAGTTACCAACCCCATATAGTCGATAACACCAACTGCGAACATCTTCCGCTCCCAGCCCGCAAGGCCCTCCAGAATGGCCGTCCTATGCTGCTCTAGGATTTTGTATCCACGGCCCAAGCGCACGATAGAGTTGTAGTCGGACCGCTTGTCTAATCCGAGAGCGCTGCGAATCCAATCGAATTCCTCGGCGATGTATTTCTCTGCATCTATAGACTGTGAAGTTAGCAAGCGGTGCATCGGGCGCAGAACTTCGGCATCCTTGACGTTGCTGAGGCAACGGTAGAACTCGCGGTAAACCTCGTCCTTATGTTCCTCGAGGCGCCAAGTGACATCGCTGTAAAGTTTTGCATTTGCCGGTTCAAATTCTTGAAGTATCGCCTGGCAAATCGAGAATAGCGAGTTAACTTCGATTCGGCTTCGCAAGGCTACGGCGGAACCGCATGCGTGGTCGACGATTTCTGAGATGAACTCGCACAAGGCTCGATTTCAGACTTAATACAAGAATCTTTTCGTTCTCGTACTCGCACGCGAGGCGTATCGCTCTCTTTACTGCGATGCTGGTCTTGCCCGACCCTGTTACGCCGGACAGCTTTGCAGGGCCATTGTAGTCTGCGGTAACATGCCGCTCCTGCTCCGGATGCATGAACAGAAACCAGTCAAACGGATGCTTTGTCTCGATGAAGCGCGAAACCCATTCGCTGTACTCCTTCGAACCAAGTTCGACCTTTCGCGTTCCGTCGCCCATATCGAGCTCCAGAAGCTCTTCGGCGGAAAGCTCTGCGAGGGGCTTGAAGTTCCCAAGATGATGCAGCGCGCGGTTTTGAGCTTCTTCGATCAAGCCACCATTCAGTAGAACAAGAATATCGAATAGAGCGGATCGCAGACCTTCATTGTCGACCTGAACAAGGCAGCCCCGTATCATCGTATCGCGGCTACCGGCCTTAACCTGTCGAATAGCCTGAACCTCGCGGAAGGGGCGGTCTCCGAGGAGGCGTTCGAACAAGTCCGCGGGCAACCTATCGATCAGCACTCCAGACCAGTTGTCCGGCTCGTTGCTTATGGTCAATCCGCTCTCGTTGTCAGAGATCTTGGTTCTTCCGAGCGAAGTCCCTGAGACGGCACCAATCGTGAGGCCTCGATGCTTTTCGAGCCAGGCGTCA
This sequence comes from uncultured Alphaproteobacteria bacterium, assembly GCA_963807015.1. GTDB lineage: Bacteria > Pseudomonadota > Alphaproteobacteria > Rhizobiales > Xanthobacteraceae > JAJPKK01. Next base: position 59,029 of record CAWEAS010000007.1, read on the forward strand.
GCCTCCTCGTGGTCGCCGACGTAGAGTAGAAAAATGCATCCGTTACCAACAATCGTGATTAACCTGCAAAATTCCTGCAGGTCGTATTTCACGCAGCCAGCAATCCGGCTCTCACCGTGCTTAGTCTTGCGAAGACTCTGAAAGGGATCTTCAAACAGACCTACACTGCTGCGCATCGCCAATACTTGGTCAGCGGCCTTGCTCTTGCGCCCGCCGGCGAGCTTCATGGCTCTAACGGCCTTCAGAAATTCCTTCGTCTCATAGATCTCTACATCCATCGCAATTCTCTGCAATTCAGTCGATCGAACTCGACGACGGCGACTATGCGAACGCTTAATTCGATCATGGCGTCCCCCTCATCTGCTCACTCTGCAAGCAATTCCGGATACCTGTAGGAGCCGCCATGATCGCCGGCGACGAAGGCCTTGCTTCATCTGAGCTTCTTTATGTCTTCGTATAAGCGTTTTAGGTGCTCGTCGGACATATCGACGATGGGTTCGTACATGAATGAGTTCACGTGAATATTCTCGGGAGTCATAAGAGCGACGCGGTCAAGACAGCTTATCTGCGTCATCTCCTTTGGAAGCTTTTCCTTGAACTTACCTATCAGCGCCTGTGTCTGATTATATTTTATCGTGGTGAGAAAGTTGGCATCATTGATTTTTGCAATCATGAAGCGTTCCGCAGCAAGCCGCGTTGCGACCGCGAGCAAAATTTTGTTCTCGAGGTTCAGCCCCGCAGATCCGTTTACGCAGTTGTCGGCTTCTTCCGTGACGAGCACGTGCACCAATTTACTGGCGTCCTCCGACGCGCCGGATTTCTTGCAGACTGCATTGTAGATGGCGTCCAGGTCACCCACCGTGATGCTCGGGGAGTCAGCTTTCCAATGCAGCATGGAAGTGAGCTTGTCGTAATGTGGATCGGCCTCGCCGGTCGTCATTTCGACGAGGTTTCTCAAGAAGCAGATCGACGCAATCTTCTTCTTCGAGTCTTTGAAGAAATTGTCTTTCCAGTCATTCGCGAAAACGTTCCGTATTCCAGTAGCCTGAGCAAGCGAAACGCCCTGCACATTCTTAGAGGCCATCAGGCAGTTCGGGTATCCAACGAAACGCCCTTCGATTGTTCGGAAGAAGTCAAAGTTGTGGGTCATTATGATTAGCTTGAACGGGCCTGCCTCGCTAATGTCCTTCAGGTACTGGATAATCGCGTACTTGTTCGAATAGTCGAAGGAATCTGCAATGTCGTCGACAACTACGAGAGTTTCCTGATTGGTCTTGATCCGGCGTTGAACCTCGAAAATGACATTGAGAACATATAGGGCCTTGCGTTCGCCGGTGCTCAGGACCTGCAGGAGTTCTGGTTTCTCAACATCAGCAGTGTCCGTACCGTCGATGTAGGTGAAACCGAGATCAATAATCTCGTCCTCTCCCAGCATGACTTCTATTCGATTTCGCGCCTCCAACTGGAACGGAACGAAAAAGCGCTCGTTGAAGATAGCGATAGTCTCTTCCCATTGTGTGCGCTGCTTGCGTGCCTCGTCTTCGATTTGCTTTTTACGCTTGGCGGCGGCATCGTATTTATGCATCAAGTCTTCATAGCGATCCTGATGAACCTTCAGGTACGACTTCAGAACATCTTCCCTGAACTTTGGGAGATTATTCATTCTGGAAAGAAGGGTCTCATTCTCCTGAAGATATCGGCAGAATTCACGAAGTTCGGCGTTGCGCTCGAGCTTCTTCGAAACACCGTCAAACGATTTGCGGAGTTCCTTATCCTTGAGAATTGTTTCCTTTTCGTGCGCGATGACGGCTTCTAGTTCCTTCTCGGTCGTAATTTCCTTAACGCCTCCGGACGCCGCCCTCAGCGTAACCACGTGCTTTGCATCGAAGAATCCATTGTTCGCGAGAACTCTTGGCGATCTGGCCGGCGTTATAATAGTCAAACGTCCCTTTCTTGAAGTAAGTCGAGTTCGCCAGAAGCTCGTTGTATCGTCGGATGTAATCCCCCACGGCGTCCTTCAGGTCATTGTCCTCAAGCGCCGCGACGACTTTATCTGCGAAAATGACATCGTAGGACACGCCGGCGAAGGGCGCGCTCTTCTGCTTTTGCAGTTCGGTTCGGATGCGAGTAACGGCAGTCTCAAAATCGCTGCCATTTGTGAATGCATCTGCGATCTCCGCCTCGAAATCTCGCTTCGAATTAGCGTGTTGGCGGATCTCTTTCAGGAGGCTAGCCTTGGCATCCTCGATCTCGACGTGTAGTTGCTCGTATTCCTTGCGCAATTTAGCGTCGACCAGAAGGGTAGACGTCTTCTCAGTGGGGCCAAACTCCGAATCATACTGGAAGGACAACCAGGATGCGGTCACCGTCGATTTCGTTGCCGGCTTCGTCGACGATCTTTCGGACCGTTTTCCGAGCGGTGAAAATGCGGTCTTGGGAAACCTCGCCCGTTGCTGCGTCAGCGAATGTCTTCGCAAGGGAAGACTTCATCACGCCGTTGGGTGCGTAGATTGCGTATGCCTTCGTCTTCTTGAAATCAAAATCTTTTGTTAGCGCTTTGATGCCGTAGCAGTGCTTGAGGTCGATTGAGACACGTTCCATTTGCAAATCTCCATGCTTAGGCGTGAGAGATGCTGCTGCTGGTTGAAGAGAATTGTGATTTCAAAAGCGGTGATGGGTCTCGCAGTTGCGGAACGCGCCAAGCGTATTCAATATGAGAGTTCTTTGAGAGCGGCATCGTAGTCCGTTCGGTTAGAGACAACTACCGGAGTCTCCTTCGGACGGTCTTGCTTCTCGGCGATGTCGAGCCTTAGTCGTTTGTCGAAATAATAGAGAAGGGCGCGGCGAACCCTAACTTCGCAGCGATTTTCTTTCATCCCGTAATCTCGCTCGACAGTCTTTCGTTGGGCCACCGAGAGCCTAGGATTGGGGACCAACACAACGGTGAAGTGCGTCGACCAATCGACATCATCAGCCGCACTGGCAAGCGGCTTACCCATTTTCCCTATTTTGAGGCAGCGCGAGATGATGAAGTCTTTGAATTTGTGCTCCATGTGACAGAAGGCGCGGACATGCCAGCGTAGGCCATCGGAGCCCAGTGCGTGTGGTGTGATATCGCGCCACAGGGGATCGGGCCTAGTCTCGTTCAGTGACTGATATTCGATCGAGATTGATCGCTCTTCCCTGATCACAGCCAGGAGTCTTCTCAACGTCGTGGCCTCGACACGGCGCGCTGGAATAGGCGTCACACCGAGATCTGGTGGGTCAGACATCCAGGTGTCCGCCGCACTTATCACGCCTTCGGTCACCGCTCGCAGTTGCGCCAGGTACCGTTCAGCATTGGGCTTTAAGATCTGGGGGCGAAACGTCGGCGTCGGCAGGTAGCGCTTTCCGCTCGTGTCGTACTTTATGTTGTCGGGGGCGAACTCACGATATTGGGCGAGGTCGGTAGATGCTTGAGGTGTGGAAACACCGAAGCGGTCCGTGATGTCGGAGCGGTTGACACTGCCATCCCAGAATAGACAAAATTCAATGAATTCAAGACGTTGCGCGGTCCCCCAGCGTCGACGCTCGAACTCGTTCCTCCACTATCATTCTCCCCACAGCAAAGTTTATTGACAGGTAAAAGAACTAGATGAATATAGATACTAGTCTCATCTGTGCTTGTCGTCAATAAGGTCGGTGGCGGCTTTTACCAGGGCCCGATCGGCGGGTTGAGCCAGGAGAATAGTTTATGAACGAACATCCGACTGTCCGTACCCCAATCGACGCAATGGCGGCGCGAGCCCAGCGGGAGAACTTCAGCGGCTACGCGCTCATCTCGAGGAGACCGGCGTCGGGGTTCAATCTTGCCACGGGAGTTGGACCACGCGACCGGACGATCAGGAAGAGCCAATCCGCCGCTAACCCGAGCGCGATAAGTCCGCCTATGGGGATAAATCCCCCGGTACTGTGACTCTCGTGCGCTATCCTAAGGGCATGGGCACCCAATCACCGCAAGATCACCAACTAACCTTTGACACGCCCGGCCAAGAGCGGCCAGAGCCGGACACACGATTTACAATGACCGTAGAGGAAGCCGCCCTTCGGTACGCTGCACTCGGTCATCCTCGCAACCCCCGCAGCATTCGCTGATTCTGCCATCAGGGCGTTCTCAATTCCAGGAAAGTTAGAACATCTAATTTCTCAGAGGTTTATCTTATCGATCCCGCATCAATTGATCGCCATGTCAAAGAAATTTCAGAAACATTCCCAACGGGTACCCGGGACGTAACCGCCCATGACCAGCCAAGTCCGGACACAGGCGGCCATGACCAGCCACGTCCGGTCACGACCGTCGAAGTTCCGCGCGATGATCGTTATGTCGTCTTGCTTGAAAAAGTGAACGCCGATCTAACCGATCAACTGAGGACCAAAGACGAGCAATTGAAGATCAAGGACACGCAGATTGCCGCCATGCTGGAACGTGACCGCGAGACGAATTTTTTGATCAGGGGATTGCAGACGCTGCTCGGACTTCCAGAACGCCGCGCGACCTCCACAGGCCAGAGACTCTCCAAACGGCTCGGACACGCATCAATCCGCCCCGCTGTCCCCAATGCCTTGAGGCGGAGGATTCTCGCGCCAGTTATAATTAACGGCGCGATGATCGATGCACAACAAATCAAATCGACAGACTGCGCTCCGCAGTCAACCGAAAAAGTGTACATGGAAAACACGCTGTTGCGCGTAGCCGGCGCGCTGTTCTGCCACGATGCCAAACGCGCGCCGACGCGCACAACCGAAATTCAACTCAACAGGGGAGCGAGAGACAAGAGCATCACCGTCAGACCCGACCCCGCGCTTGGACAGCCAGGTCCTCTTGCCCACAAAATTTTTGTCGCCCTCATCAAGAAGCATTCAACGTACGGCCGGCCAATTCAAAGCGATGTGTCGTTCACCAAACGCGAGCTGATGCGATTGATCGGCCGACAGGAGTGGGGAGGACGCGATGCCGAGCAACTCGCCCGCGCCCTTCATGAAATCCATCACGCCTTCATCAAGACAAGCTTCAAGGTACCGAACGGCCGACACGCCGAACATTCTTTCAACATTTTTTCAGAAATTTATCTGGAGCGCGCCGAATTCGCCACCGATCCGATCGAAAAATGCACGGTCACACTAGCGCGTCCGATCATCGCCTCGTTGCAAGACGAACACTTCACCTGTCTAAATTACGGCATCATGCAGCAACTCGGGACCATCGGCCAAGCGCTCTATATGCGGCTGTTCTTTCATTTCGCAAATCTCTTTGATGGTCACCACCGCTCCCGCCTGTCGTTCCCCAAGCGCTATGATGACATTTGCGCCGAGTGGCTCGGCGGAACTCATGGTACGCAAGCATAAGTCAGAAATCGAACGCGACCAGTTGGGACCGCATCTGCGGCAGCTCGTGCAAGTCGGCTTTCTCGCCTCGTGGACGATTGCGAAGGCCGCGCGCGCTGACGGATTCGTCGTCACGTTCCGGCCCGGACCCGTCTTCTTTGCTGATTATCATCGGTTCTACCGCGGCCGATCCCATCGGAACGATGTGCAGTACGAAATTCATGACGATCGACGCGCAACAGCCGAACCGCTCAAAGTCGCCTACCTTTTTGCCGAAAAAAGAACCGGCCAGCCGCTCAAGGCCATCCCGTATGTCTCGTCAAAGGAGGTCGAAACGGCAAAAGATCTATTGGCGGAAGTCCCGTTCGACCAGATGCCGGATTTCCTCAATTACGCGCTCGCCGCCGCAAAGCGGACCAACTATCCGGTGCAGACGCTCGGCGGCATCCGCCGTTACCTCCCGGAATTTCTGGAACACCTCCAGCGTCGTGCCACCATCGCGGCGGCGCAGGCCGACCAGCGCATCCAACAGCGCGAGGCTCACCGGCGGGCAGAGTACGACCGCTTCCGTCGCTCCGCCTGCGACCGCCTATTCACCACCTTGCCAGCCGAAGAGCAAGAGAACATCAACCAATTGGCACGCGCTGGGACGCCGGCTTTTCGACAGACCGGCTCGGTGGCCGGAGTTATTGCTAGCATAGAACGAGCGAGGATCGTCGCCGACCGATACCCCGATCGGATTTTGACGTATGAAAAGTGGACGGATCGGGTCACCAAATCCGATCCGGTTCACTGACGAGACGCCCGAGGGAAGGGGAGACAGTAACGATCGGCAGGGCTAACGTATCGAAATCGTCTTTGTCTGACGCCGCCCGGCCGTTTGGACGTTATTGTCCAGCCACGCAAAGACCCGCTGAACATCCTCATACAGCCGTGCATCGGACCCGCCTTGATCATCCGAACTGTACACGCGCGCCAGGAGATTCATGACCCGCCCGAGAGCTTCAAACGTTGCCTTGTCCATCGCCATTCGCAATTGACTCATATCCACCATTGTAGGCCCATACAGCTTGGCGTCCACGCCGGCGATAATTCGGAAACATTCATCAACGAACGTCAACAGGGAACGACCCAATTCCCAGAAAATGGCTCAACAGAGCCTTGGAAAATAGGTCGCGCAACATTTCTTTTGCGACCCATGATTTAAGCAAGTCCTTAAATGGCCTGGACTTTCGTTCCGTGATATACTGTCGTTATGACCAAGTTAATGGAGACGATCATCGATCGATTGCGACAACTTCCTGAGGCCGACCAAGATCAGGTCGCCAATGGCGTGGCTGAGTTGCTCGAAGAATTTCCTACGGCCGATGAATTGCAAGCGATCGCCGACGGTCGCGCCGCCTACGAGGCCGGCGAATTTGTCCCGCTAGCCACCCTGGAACATGAAATGGAGCTTGGTGCTGACTAACGCCGCCAGCCGCACCATACGTCGCGCTCCCCGCCACGATCGGTTGGTGATCCTCGAAGCCCTTCGCACGCTCTGCATCGATCCCTATTGGGGCGACATCAAAATTCTCAAGGGTACCAACGGCGTATTTCGTCGCCGCGAGGGCGACTGGCGTGTTCTATTTGAGCTTCAAACCGAGCACCGGCTCATCATTATCATCAACGTCCTGCGTCGCGGCTCTCACACCTATTGAGAGCCGCACCTGGCCAGCCGAACGGGTCTCAGCTTAATAGGCTCCCCCGCCGACCGTGCTTTTATACGCTTGCCACAGCAAGAACCCGGTTCGGAGCGGGGGTTTTGACACAAGGGACTGGGGGCTTTGACCCAACAAAGTGGGGGCTTTGACACAAAACTCGGGCAGCCGAGTTGCCGATCTTACTTTGCGGCACAACGGTTTTTCGCCGGAGCGACCGGCGCTCTTATATATTCCAATATATTCTACACAGGGTGTGTGGGCTCATTCCTTTGAAAAAGGAAGCACCGGCACGCCGCCGGCCATATGCCTACGCTCATGCCTTCCGTAGGCATAGGGGCTGATTCCACAAATCCTTGAAAATACAACGTTTCCGCCACCGTTCGCGTGGCTTGCCAGCCCCGACCTTTTGCTTTTCCATTCCCCTCCTAGCGTCGGCGACATTGGCGCTCGCTGCGCTCGCGCCCACAGCGCGTGAGTTGCCACTACACGCTGGGGGAAAAGCAAAAGGTCGGCGCTTAGCGCACGACGAACGGGGCGGTACCGGTGCTTTTTCCAGTACAATGCATAAAGACAGTTCCTTGTTCGAACGTCGGCCTCCGACAGCCGGGCGCATCCTGCCATCGCACGGGCTCTGTTCTCGGGCGGACGCCGACGCATGGACACGGAGCTTGGACAGCGCCTCGACGGGGCGACCATACGATTGAGCGCCGACGACCGGCGCCGGCACATTTATCTGGTCGGTAAATCCGGCACCGGCAAATCGACCCTTTTGCTGAATTTGATGGCGCAGGATTTCGCGGCCGAGCGCGGTTTTGCCCTGCTCGATCCGCACGGCGACCTCGCCGAAGCGGTCGCCGATCTCGCGCCGCTTCGCCGCATCGATCACGTCGTCTACCTCGATCCGTCCGATTTGGCGCGGCCGGTCGGCTTCAATGTTCTCGATAATGTCGCTGACGACCGCCGTGCCCTGGTCGCTTCCCGCGTCGTGTCGTCACTGCAAGCGATTTGGGGCGACAGTTGGGGTCCCCGGATGGAATATATCCTCTACAACTCGCTCCGCCTGCTGCTGGATAACCGCTCAACGCTATTGGCACTCCCCAAGCTGTTGGCGGACGCCGCCTACCGCGCCGCGCTTTTGCGGAAATGCCAGGATCCCGTCATCCGCCATTTCTGGACCGACGAGTTTGATGCTTACAATGAGCGCTTCCGCCAGGAGGCCATCGCCCCGGTACAGAACAAAATCGGTGCCCTGCTTGCCTCCCCCACCATCCGCAATATCGTCGGTCAGCAGCATAGTACCTTCAACCTTTCCCATCTGATGAACCGCCGCAAAGTTCTCATCGCCAATTTGTCAAAGGGCCGGCTGGGCGAATTTCCCTCGCACCTGTTGGGGGCGCTGTTGGTCTCCGGCTTCGCACAGGCCGCCGAGGAACGGGCATCGATGGCGGAAGACGATCGGCAGGATTTCACCCTCTACGTCGATGAATTCCAGAATTTCGCCACCGATGCGTTCGCAACCATTCTGTCCGAAGCCCGGAAATGGCGTTTGAGCTTGGTGCTGGCCCACCAGTTTCTTGGCCAGATGCCGCCGCGGTTGCGCCAGGCCGTCATCGGCAATGCCGGCACCCTCATCAGCTTTCGCATCGGCGCCGAGGACGCGCCGTTGCTTGCCGGCGAATTCGGTCTGCACGATCCGGGCACCATGGACGACCCCACCCACCTTCCCTTTTGCGAGCGTGGCCTCCATACCCCGGTGCCGCTCAGCGACTCGCCTAATTTCACTGCCTGGGTCAAGCTCATGCAACGCGGCGAGCCTTCTCTTCCGCACCGTCTGCTTACATTTCCCCCAGCCCGCAGCAACAACAGCATGGCTGCCATTAGGGCCCGGACCCGGGCCTGCCACACCCGCCCCCGGGAAAAAGTCCAGCAGGACATCGAGCGATTCCTCGCCTCATGAGCGCGAGGGCGAGTTGTGAGGCCCGGCAGGTCAGCCGATGGTCAAACATCTCCGGCTCGCGGGCGAATAACTCTTTCCACAACCTGAATCCAACAAGGTTGCAGTTTTGTGATATGTACCGATTCGGTTGAAAGAACGGTGCGGAATGAACCGATTCGGACGACCACCCGGACAGTCGCAAGAGCTGATCTGGGCCGCGTGCCAGTATTGCGGGGCACCGGGCAGTTCGAAAACCTGCCCGGCAAATGACGATCAGTACGTTCGTTGCGCAGTAAAAATCTGATCCAAACCGGCTGATCCGACCAAGCCAATCTGGATTTCTGTGTCCAACCCGAGTGTGAGTCAAATCCTTGGCTCGCATCACGGAAATGTTTTGTCTTAACGGAGGAGCTGATGAACCTGTTGCTGCGCCGCGACCAGCGGCAATCGATGCTCGGCAAGGCCATCTTCCAATTGGAAGTATGGGCGGAGATTACCGACGACGAGCTGAAATACATCAAGCATTATCGTCTCGGCGATACCGTGCTCTACACCAAGACCGAGATGGTGGACCGCGGCACGGGGCTGCTCGGCCTCGCCTCGCGCATGGCCTTCCACGCCATCAACATTTCCGTGAGCGTCAACGATCTCGTCAACGGCAAGCGGATCGAATGCAAGAACATCCTCGAAATGCTCGCCGTCGAAGACCAGATCAGGGAAGCCGCCACGACCTTCAAGCAGGTCCTCAACGCGGCCACCCACTTCGGCGGAGAGGAAGTCGTTGCCCTCTGAGAACATTTTCTATTGGGCCGTCTCCAACATTTTCCAGTGGAGCAACATGCGGGCCGCCTTCGGCGGCTCGGTCGCCAACCGTGACCGCGCTGCGCTCCGCATGCTCTATGCCCACGTCGATGCCGCCTACCGGGCCTCCGATTTCGCCCGCGAATTCGCCGACCTCGATTTCGTCGATGCGGTCGTCGATGAGGCGTCGGCGCGCGCTCGCAAAGTGCCGGCCAAGGCGCTGCGCGCCGCCATGGGCGAAACCGTGTGGCAGCTCCTCTATGACGAGCCGCTGCTGTTTGGCATGCCTGATCGGCCGGATTTCGCCCACTTGTCGCTGCCGGATCAGCAGTATTTCCGCAGCCTGCTCACGGTCAAGCAGCGCGTCCTCGCCGATCCGGCCACCTATACCGCCGTCTGGCGCGAGAAGATCATCCGGCTGCTCGAAGGCACGATGGGATATTTCCCGGCCTACGCCTTCGAAATGCCCGACCAATCCGCCGCCCAGTTCACCGTCCAGCTCATCGACATGTGTGCCGATGTTGCCGAGGCGGTCGAGCGCGCCATGGCGACCATGTACGACGATGATATCGTCCGCGCCGGTCTCTTCAGTCTCATCCGCCGGCGTTTCGACGACAATCTATGCCGAGCCTCCGGGATCACGCGGGAAGAGGCGCTGCGTGGCCGGGCGATCATCGGCCCCACCGCCGCGCGCGGCATGGCGCCTCGCGAGCTGGTCTCGACCTATCTTGCTGGCTCGCCGTTCCCCCAGCTATTCCTCGCCGACATTCCGTTCTCAATCCCCGCCCCGGCGCGGTTCGAGCACACCCACATCATCGCCGGCTCCGGGCATGGCAAGACCCAGCTCCTGCAGCATTTCATGGTGCACGACCTGGCGCAGGAAACCCCACCCGCCATCGTCGTCATCGACAGCCAGGGCGACATGATTGCCAAGCTTCGCCGGCTCGTCCCCGACGCCATCGTGATCGACCCGCGCAACGCCCCTCAACTCAACGTCTTCGATATCAAGCAAGACCGGCTCGCCCACTATGGCGTCGCCATGCGCGAGCAAGTTCTCAATGGCGTCATTGACCTTTACGATTATCTGTTCGGTTCTCTGCTCGGCGCCGAGCTCACGCAGAAGCAGAGTGTATTCTTTCGCTATTCCCTGCGCCTGTTGCTGGCGATGCCCCAGCACGGCGGTCGCAACGCCACCATCATCGATCTCCTCAATCTGATGGAGCAGCCGGCCCCCTATTTGAAAGCGATCGATGCCCTGCCGCCGATCCAGCGCCGCTTTTTCGAGAACGAAAAATCCGGCTTCTTCAGCCCCGCCTTCAAGCAGACCAAGGAGCAGATCGGCTATCGGCTCAGCGCCATCCTGGAGAACGACACCTTTGCCCGCATGCTGTCGGCGCCCAGGAACGAGATCGACATGTTTGCCGCCCTCAATGCCGGCAAGGTTATCCTGGTCAATACCGCCAAGGATTATCTCAAGGCCGAGCGCTCGTCGTTTCTTGGGCGACTGTTCATTTCGCTCACCATGAATGCCGCGTTCGAGCGCGCGGCCGTGCCCGAGCGCGATCGCCATCCGGCCTTTCTCTACATCGATGAGGCCTCGGAATATTTCGACGACAATATCGACGACCTGCTAATCCAGGCCCGCAAATTCAATCTCGGCCTGGTGTTCAGTCACCAATATCTCGACCAATGCACCCCGGCGCTGCGCGCCTCGATCGCCGCCAACACCGCCATCAAGATGGCCGGTGGCGTGTCCGACCGCGACGCCCGCGCACTCTCAACCGACATGCGTACCTCGGCCGATTTCATCCTGGCGCAGCGCAAGGGCAACGGCGCGTCGCAATTTGCCTGTAGCCTGCGCGGCCAAACTGCGATCAGCCTCACCGTGCCATTCGGCACCCTGGAGACCGTCCTCGAGCAATTGCCGCCGGTCCCGCCGGCACTCGCCCCGTCCGCGACCCCGCCAGATGAGCCTGAGGTCGATCCGCACGACGACCCGGACCATCTCTCGCATTCTGAACCGGAGGAGGATGAGGATTCCGGCGATTGGTACAGCCCGGAACAGCCGCGCTGAATCAGCAATCCGAAGTCGTTGCTGCCCGTTTCCCTATCGATCGAATCATCGCTTTGGACAATCCCCATCGCGCCGTTCGACTACGTTTTCTCGTGAGACAATTAAATGCGGACCCGAAAGGAGGTTCGCATGAGTACCTTGCCATTCGAGCAGCAGAAGCTCGCTACCCTGCTACAAATCGAGGGCTACGATGATTTTGCGGCCCTGGCCCAGGCCGTCGTCTCCGACACCGTGTCGCCGGCGATCTGCATCAACCCCGACAATCCATCCTGTAATTTCATGTGCGAGATGGAGCCGGATCAGGACGCCGGCTGGTGCGAGGAGTGCCGTAAGCAGACCCTGAAATCCGCGCTGGTGCTGGGAGGCCTGATATGACCGGCATCACGCCCTCCGCAGCCGACAGCCCCATCAGGGACCTCAACGACGCCTTCCGCAGGTCTTTCGTCGGCGGCATCGTGACGCTCACCGCAGGCGTGGACTGTTTGTGCGCCGAGGTGAAAGCGGAAGTTCTCCGGCGGGTGCGGGATTTCAACCGGTTCACACCCGACAACGATCTCCACGCCGAGCATGACTTCGGCGCGTTCGAGATCGGCGGCAAATCCTTCATGTGGAAGATCGACTACTTCGACAAGGACGCCGAGTTCGGCTCCGAGGATCCCGCCGATGCCGCCCGGACCACCCGCGTGCTCATCATCATGCTGGCCGAGGAGTACTGACCGTGCTCACCGAGACCAAGCGCATCTACGCCCTCGCGGAGTATACCGTCGAGCAGCGGCCGAAAGGCTGGTACTTCTGGCGAACCTATGGAGATAAGGACCAGGCCAAAGGCCCTTATGCGTCGCTGTCGAGCGTCACCCTCACCATCGCTCGCCAGCTCAAACGGGAGATCATCAAACGCGACGCGCCGTACCGGCCAATTTAGCCCCTTTCGAGGGGCATTTTTCTTCGGTCCACTTTTATTCCGCTAGGCAGAGCCGGGAGCCGATGCCTTGACGGTGCAATCGCGTGATAAAATGTGATCGGCACAACACCGCACACCATCGATGCTCCCCGTTGCACATGGCTGCACGTGTCGAACGTTGCGCGTTGGTGCCGATCGTCTACGCCATTTCGTATGGAAATTGCACCGACCGCTAACCAACTCAATCGCTGGAGCGACCAACCGGTCCTTAAAAAGGACGGACGTCCTGCGGCTATCGGCGAACACGAATTGCAGCCGCTCGACCTCAAATGCTTCGAGCTGCTCGCCCGGTTTCGCTATCTGCGGACCCCGTACTTCACGGCCCTGATCGGCGGCAACGCCAAGCACCGCCAGCGCCGCCTGAGCCTGTTGGCGCGCCAGCCCAATAAATATCTCGCGCGGCCTGATGCCCAACGTCGCGTCTTCAACGCCAACTATCGCGACCAAATCTTTGAATTGAGCAAGCGCGGCGAGGCGGTGCTGAAAGACCGCGGCTTCGAATTGCCCTCCGAACGCCTCGGCGACGAACACCTGTTCGAGCACTCGATGATGGTCAACGATGTCATGGCGTCGTTGGCGATCGGCATCCGGCCGGCTCGTATCGTGTGGTGGGATGAATTGGGTCGCCATCCGAAATTTCCGGCACATGCGCCACGCCGCCTGCACGTCAAGATCCGCCACCAGTTCGAACATGGCGGACTGCATCACGCCGAGTTCGATTATCAGAACGACAGCAACGGTATTTTCGCGATCGATTTGCCCGGCCAACCGTACCGCTTCTTCAGCCTGGAGGCCGAGCACACCAACCGCGTCGCTTCGACCAGCAATCTCAACCAGACGAGCTTTCTCAAAAAATTCCTCGCGATTAAATCGATCATGGAAAACCATCTCTACAAAAAGGCATGGGGCATCCCGAACCTGCTCCACCTCGTGGTGGCGCCGAGCCAGGCGCGCATCAACACCATGAAGGCCCTGATCATGCGTCTGACCAACGACAAGGGCGCGTCCTACGTCCTGTTTCGCGAAATCCCGGTGATGAGCGACATCGACCGGGTCTGCAAACCCATGCCCGAACTTTTTTCTGCTCCGTGGCAGCGGGCTGGGCATCCTGACCACTGTCTCAATGAAAGGAGGTGATTGATCCGAACTACGAAACCAAGCTGACCCGCGCCCGCGAGTTGATCGCCCGGCGTGACGAAATCGACGCCGAGCTCGCTGAAATCTTCGGCGGCGAAGTCAAGCGGGGTCGGCCGCGCAAATCGCGCGAGCCCGAAACTCCGATGGAGCCCGCAGAAGCGTAACAAAAATGGGCGACCTACGGGTCGCCCATTGCGTTTTTCTGCCCTCTTATTCCTCCGGCGGCTCGTCGACCGGCTCGTCACCGAGCGGCGGGATGAGAACGAAATTGCCGTCCCAATTGCCGACCGGCAACGTATTGAGCTTGATGCTGTAGCCGGGCTCGCCGTTGCGGCGTTCCCACGCCGCACCAAGCGTCTGCCAGCCGCTGCCGACCTTCGCTCGGGCGACGAACACTGGCTTGCGCTTCTCCCGCGGCTGTCGGGAAGCCATGGCACGTTGAGTATTGGACATTATCCACCTCCGTTCCGGGTTGTCGTCCTGCCCAATTGTACAATTGGGCAGGAAGTCCCCTTCCGGTTATCCCCACCACAACTATGGAGGTCGATATGGCCGCGTTCGTTGACTTTGCTGTGCTTAAGGAGCGCGTCACCATCGAGCAGGTGCTCGAAATGCTGCAAATCCAGGTGCGACGGCAGGGCGCGCAGCTGCGCGCGCCCTGCCCAGCCTGCAAGACCGGTGGTGACCGCGCCTTGGTCGTCACGCCGGCCAAGAGCCTCTTCTATTGCTTTGCAGCGCGGCAAGGCGGCGATCAGATCGCGCTCGCCGCCCATGTCAACGGCTGCAAGATCAATGAGGCCGCAGCCCTCATTTGGCGCAATTTCGGAACTGTACAAGTACCAGTTTCCCGGAACAGTACAGTTCCCGGAAACAGTACCAGTACGGTTGTTTCAGGATCGCTCAATGCCGGCGAAAAGCGCCTTCAGCCGCTCACCTACCTCGAAGCCTTGCATCCCACCGTGCAGGCACTCGGCGTCTCGGCTGCGACCTGCGAAGCATTCGAGGCCGGGTATGCCGGCAAAGGCATCATGCGCGGTAGGCTCGCGGTCCCGGTGAAAGCCAAGGACGGCACACTCCTCGCCTACGTCGGCATTGCGGTCGACAGGGAGCAGTCGCCCCAGAATTTGCTGCCGAGTAATTTTGACGGCAGCACTGCGCTCCTCGGGGCTGACCGCATGCAAGCGGGGCCGCTTTTCCTGGTCCGCTCCCCTCTCGACCTCCTGCTCGCATTCGAGAATGGCGTCGAGAACGTCGTAAGTTTCCTAGCCGAAATAGGGCCACAACAGCTCGAAATCCTGGCGGCGGTGATGGACGAGGCAAAGTGCGAGACCGTCGAGCTCTTCTGAAGTTGTCGATGCGGAACATTAACAAACCGTCCGCGACGCGAACGTTCGCCTCCGCGATAAGCGTTGCCACAGATAAAACATGCTGCGCCACGCGCTCTCGTTACTTTGTCAACCTCATCCAAGCCTGTGCCGCAGAAACTGCCCGCTCTCCCGAAAGAGCGGGCTTTTAATTGCCCCCTGTGAACCGTATCCACTCAATCAAAGCGAGCCGCAATTCGTTCTCGGCTCCGAGCAAAGCGATACTCAAAATGGTTGATAACATGCCGCGTCCCGCACCTTTACATTTTTCCCGTGCCTCTCGAAACTGCTGCTGACTCGTCCATGCCCTGAACATTCCAAAAGATAGATCTAATGATTAGCAGCCCTTGTTTCTTGTTCTCAAATCAATATCGATAGATAACGTTTCTAACGTCCATGCATTTTACCATGAGTTCAAAAGAGTATGCTGTCAACGTTGCACATTCAAAGCTATGGTGGTATAGTGATACTATTATCCGGATGAAAGTTAGAACGATAGAAATTGAGTTTCGGGCACTGATCGATTATTCTAAACGAGGCGATTTGATTAAATTCCTTCGTCGTGCAGGTATCGATCTTGGCGAAGACAATAAGAGGGTATTTTTTATTGAGGCGCCGGGAAAAATCATCAAAGTCGAACACAATACCAGCCGCAATTCCGGCAAGCTAGTTCTCAAGCTGAACTATATTGGTAATGGAAGCTCCTTCGAAGAAATCGAAGTGCCTATTTCCCCTGGGGCTGTTCCCAGGGTTCTTGAAATTCTGTCCCACCTTGGATTTGATCAGGTTCAGGACACCTACCAGATACGGCACAACTTCGAGTACGGAGGCGTGCAGATCGCGATAAAGTACAGTCCAGATTGGGGCCATCACGTCGAGCTCGAAATTGTCATACATGACAACATTATGAGGACCGAGGCGGAGGCGAGGATCAGATCGGTAGCCGAGGACCTTGGTCTTCAATTAATGTCCGATGACGAGCTGGCGGCCTTTGTGGACGATATCAATCGCAGGCACAGACAGCGACGTGATACGACCCGGAGGCTAACCTGATGTCTTTGATCGATCTGGCCCACCGAGGAGAGCTGCCCCTCTTCCAGCATATGGATCGCGCCACATGCGAGTGGATCGCCGCCAACAATCCGCGTTACGACCCTATTGGACAGCTCCGGTTGGGTCGACGACTGGACGTCATCCAACATATGCGCCTATCAGATGCTTGGTTTCTTGACGCGCGAACAATTGTCGGCTTACACGGACGACGTCACTTGATGCGCTGTGCGTGGTACAGTCTTTACCTATCAGAGATCTTGGGTTTCGACGACCGCACAACTAGGACGCTGCTCATATCTTCACTCTTGCACGACATCCGCCGTCAGAATGACAAGGGCGATCCTGGACACGCGGTTCGAGCGGCGGACTGGCTACGAAATAACAGCCAATCTGTTGAAGACTATATGCGCATACGCCTCGGTGCGGAAGGCATCGCCACCGCCGCATTGGTGATTGAGCTTCACGAGACACCGTACCCGTACTTTACCGAACGTCAGCAGCGGGCGTACAGCGAATGCCGCGGATTGTTCGATGCGCTAAAGACTGCCGACGCCCTTGATCGTTATCGTCTGCCGAAGCTGACTTGGTGGATCAACGACGACCGGTTGACCCTTCGCCCGCCCGCATGGCTAAAACAGCTGGCATTCGATCTTGTGCTGCGCACGGAAATCGATCCCGGCGCGTTCAATTGGAGCGAGCCGTGGCACGAGCTCGCTGGTGGTAGTCTTTGAGATGCTCGAGGCCAGTCACGGAGCGCATCCTTCCTACTCTCATTCAGATCGTGTGTCTGGCTGAACGCTGCTTAAGTGGGGCCTAGTCCTGACCCTTCGAACCTGCGATAATCACCTAGTACAATCAGGTCCTCCTTGGGGATGGGAAATGGTGGACGGTGCAAGCCTTCAAGATTGTTGGTCCGCCGGTCACGTCCAATACGACCTCTATACACATCAGACGCCGACCGATCTCGGCTCCTCACCGTTGGCGGAGATGGAACAGCAATGGCGGGATGAATTGGTGAACCAGAGTGTGCACGGGCGCTTGCTCCTATACAATTCGTTCTTTCAGCTTTTTAGAAAATCCAGCGCATTGCACATGCTTCATCTTACCGCTGACCCTGAAGGTATCGAGAGGAATGGTGCGATTTATCCCAGCGGAGGTTGCCTGATTGGAAGTATCTACTCAACTCCCTTGTTTGCGGACGGCGGACGCTTTCGACTGCACAACCTTGGCGCCTATCTCTTCAAGCACGAGGCTCCTGCTTCCCGCTTGAGTAAGGACCTCGACCCCACTGGAGTGAAAGCGCTCATCCTTGAACTAATCTATCCTGAGACATCGTTTAGAGGCCTGGTGGGAGTCGACTATTTGCGCTTGGGCGACGTGCATCTTAATATATATAGAGAGCTTAACTTCCTACTCTCCCTCCAAGAGAGAATGGAATTAGAAGAACGTATAATGGTTCGCGTGCGAAATGCGTTCGAATTCCTAAAGCTCTGCCATCGCATAGTACATGAGCGGCATCAGCTGACCGGCGGCGAATTTATTTCGCTTCTGGTGCACGCAATAGAGCTGCTTCCAATTCTTGGATATTTTTACTTTGAGGTCTTGTCAGAATACCTTATGCTATATTCTGACGATGATTTTAGCTCACTTTGTTCGGAAAGAGGAGAGTTTAATAGCTGGGGCTACAAAGAGTTACTTTTCTCAGTTCAACCCTCCCTTAGAACGAACTTCAATCTTGGCGCTTTCAAGCCAACCGTTTCAGATTTGCGTCAGGCGTTAAGCTCGCCGGCGAGCGAGCGCATTGTGAACATATCGATCCCGCAGCTGAGCGATTACGTAAAACGCCGCTTAAGTTTTCTGATTTGCGCTCGTCTCTTTCGACATGATCCTGGCAGTCTGACGAGAGTTACTTGGAAATTTGTAGATTTGATTGAAAAGGTTGGGCCGTTACTAGGCCATCTAATTCATCGCGAGCTTCGAAACTTTGGTCGATATCCTGATTTTTACTTTTATTTTGATCAACAAAAAGCGCTTCAAGCATGGAACTATTGGAATCAACTTGGTGCACTTGCTTTGTTCAATGGCGTGATTCCCAAAGGCGAAATGGGGCCTAACCCCGCATTTCCAAATTTGAAGTACAAAATATACGAGACATCAATCGAATCCGTCGGGGATGATTTATACGCTGAACCGGGAAGAGAGCTTAATGTAAGAATCTCGCCTCGTTTGGTTGACCTTAAATATACGTTCTTGCGCAATTCTACGGGAGAGGTCTCGAAGTCAAGGGTCGCCCGCCAATGATCACGGTCCAATCGGAGAGTTTGCTCCAATGTGCAAAGGCGGCGTTTCTAGCCCTCTACAATGGTCGCGCCAACGAAAGCGACTCCGCAATTTATCGCGAGGATGCAGCGGTTTTGGAATTGCCCTACCCCGGCTTGGACGATCAGCCGTTCGAATTGCGAGGCACCTCGCTTAGGTATTTGAGCGACTATCGGAGATACCTTCCGTTCGCGACCGAGGACCACGCGAAATTAGAGGAGGCCTATTTTACTTCGGCGTTCATTACAACGGGCAAGTTGGAGCTAGTGGCCAGCGGATTGCAGCGAAAACCGGACTCTCGTCGCGCCGTCGTCAGCGTCTGGGAGTCGTCGCACATGAATGCTCCACGCAGTTCCGCTCCCTGCGTCACCCAATTGTACTTTAGACTGAGAAGCGGGAGACTTGAGGTACATTCGCACTCGCGAGCTAACGATGCTTATCGCCTCCTATTGCCAGATATGCAATTTGCGCGTTGGTGCCAGGACGAAATTGCGAAACGTATGAGCGTACCGGTCGGCCGATACTTGCATTTTGTTGACTCGCTTCAACTTTATGTAAGGCATTTGGAAGAGATTGAGAAACAGCGTGTTTTCGTTTTGACAAGCCCAATTTGGAGCGAGCGCGGTTTTAGAAAATGAAAAGTTATTTTGTTGGCGGGGTCAACGCCTCGGGCAAGTCCACATTTGTCAAGACGCTATGTCTGGGTCAGGCCGGCTGGCACCCTGTATCTGGATCGCAAGAGCTTATGTCGTGGTTGAAACTTCTGCCCGGTGACTATCAAAGCCTTCGAAAGTTGCCAAGAGCCTTTACCGTATCGAGCTATAGCAGCTTGGTACGTGATCTAATTGAGAGAAAACGAGCGGGCAATAACACTAACGCACTCGTATTCAACTCGCATTATCTCGATCTCGTCGAGGGTTACAGTTACGCGACAATAGACGAGGAATGCTGGAATGAGTTCGACGGCCTAGTGCTTTTGACGGCGGCTATAGAAACGATTCTTCATAGAATTGAAAAGGACGAACGCGCGCGGGGATTGTTTCCTCCAGCTGCGACACTGGACGAGAAGAAAGGGATTTTGCAGGAGCACATAGCAAAGAGCCGAGACCTGTTCGAGACTATGGCTGATCGATACGGAATTCCAAAGTTGGTCATTACCAACGAAGATGGCGAGCTGGAAGATGCTGTCGCAAAATTCAATAAGTTTCATCATGGTTCGATTTCTTGGTAATGCTACTCGGTACGTATCTTTTGGTAGACTGGCGCCTGATTGCGGAATAGAGAGAAAGAAGCGGCCCCGCTCGGCGGTCCTCGGGCAACTTACTTCCGGGGTTGCGCCCGGCACTGGTCCAGCAGGTCCGCCCACGTCTGCATGAGCTTCACGCGTTCATTCCAATAGGTTGATCGATTGTAGGCGCGCCGCACATCATCGTCGTCCTGATGTGCGAGAGCCGCCTCGATCACATCCGGATTGTGGCCGCGCTCGTTCAGGATAGTGCTCGCAGCTGATCGGAACCCATGAGCAGTCATCTCGTCTTTCGCGTAGCCCATTCTCCGCAGCGCGGAATTCATCGCGTTCTCGGAAAGAGGCTTGTCCGCCGATCTGATCGACGGAAGGACAAGTTCGCGCTTATCCGAGAGAGACCAGATGTCCTGCAGAATATCGATTGCCTGCTTCGACAATGGAACATCGTGAGGACGGCGCATTTTCATGCGCTCTGCCGGGATACGCCATCGTGTTCTCTCTAAATCGATCTCCGACCGACGCATGTGCCGTACGTCGCCTGGCCGAGTCATCGTGAGAGCCAGCAGGTGCAGCGCAGCGCGAATTGTGGGCCAGCCGTCGTATTCGTCGATCGAGCGCATCAATGCCCCCAACTGCTTCTCATCGACGATCGCCGCGCGGTGCTGGACTCGTGGCGCGAGGAGGGCACCATAGGTTGCGATTGTCGGATCGTTATTCGTGGCTCGAAGGGTCACAATCGCATAGCGGAAGACACTGCCTATCACGCCACGCAGTCGGCGCGCCAACTCGCGCCTCCGCGATTTTGTGACCGGCTCCCTCGCGGTGGTAAGCGCATCCGCAGTCGTCGTCGCTGAAGCTAGGGCGGCCAGGGCGCAGCAACGCGCACCAGGCTCGGGGTCGGGAACCGTCTACTCAGGCGAGGTTGTCCAGGGAAAGAAGGTCGTCAGTCAACTCGACGTCGCAGATCTCGAACCCGGTAAAAAGCATGCTCTCTATTTTCAGGGCGTGCAGACGCCGAGCGGCCGGCATTTGTATGTTTCAGTCGTCGTTGCCAAAGGCGTTCGATCGGGCAAGCGGTTCACGCTTACCAGCGGCGTGCACGGTGACGAGATGAGTTCGATCCTCACGGTGCAGACCATAATGGAGCAGCTTGATCCGACCCAGATGTCTGGGACGGTCATGGCCGTGCTGGACATTGCGTCTCCGGCTGTGGAAAGCATGCAGCGTCGATGGCCCAATTCAGGACGAGGCATCGATCTGATCGACATGAATCGAGAGTGGCCTGG
Source organism: uncultured Alphaproteobacteria bacterium (assembly GCA_963807015.1). Taxonomy (GTDB): domain Bacteria; phylum Pseudomonadota; class Alphaproteobacteria; order Rhizobiales; family Xanthobacteraceae; genus JAJPKK01. The sequence continues at coordinate 80,273 of CAWEAS010000007.1, forward strand.
AGACGAGAATGGCGCGAGCGCCACGAGCCGTCACGCCGGCCTTCTGTTCAACCGGCTGCTGAGGCCAAACTCCGACCTCGCGATTGACTTCCATACTGGGACTACCGGCCTGGAAATCGCCGCCTCGCTATCGGGGACCGTAGCATCCCCGATGTGAAGACCATGACGGACCTTTATCCCATCGGGCAAATCTGGGATGACCCGGTTTATCCGGGGGTTCTGCACAACGCGTTCGTCGATGTCGGCGTCCCGTGCTTCACGCCGGAAATCGGCGCCTCGCGCATTCTCGACAGGGATATGATCGGCCTATTCGTGGAAGGCACGATGAACGTGCTCAAGCACTATGGGGTGGTAAGCGGGTCGATTGGCCGAACCGCGGCAGATGCAGGCGCGCTCATCGGCAATGCCGCGTTTCCGATCATCGCGACGCACGGTGGCCTTGTTGAGTATTTGGCCAGGCTCGATGAAGAGGTCAAATCCGGCCAGACGATCGCCGTGCAGCGCAATATGTTTGGCGAGGTGGTTGCGGAATACACGACCAGCGTGAACGGCAAAATGGCCGCTTATCGCACCGACGCCTCATCCGAGCCCGGAAACGTGCTGGCCTTCATTATGTTCAGCCAGCCGGCGCCGATCACTCGACATGGCGCGCACGCCGACAGCCAAAAGTCTTATCCCGAGTAATTGGCCTTGCGAGAAAGTGCATGAAGCGCACATGGACGATGATCGATGTTGCTGATGCGCCTCGGAGCTTCACTTGGTGGGCGTGCAGGTGCGGGGTCTTGCGGGCATTCCTAGGCGACAATTTAAGCCGGTTAAGCGGAATGAATTTGGTGCTTGCTTCGGTCTGGTTTTGGGTGGTCATGATCGTTCTCCCTGTTGGCTGGTTGTTGGACGGCACGGCTAAGTTGCAGGATACTTCACGACAAAAGGTGCTGACCGGCGGGGTGCGGTTTCTGCGGATGTTGGCCGACCAGGCGCTGGGACGGTGACCGCCAGTCGGCCCAGCAGCGGCGCGGAGCACGCGGCAGCCCGAGTGATGAAAAAGAGGTTGATGTTACGACCTAGCGTAAACATATGGCTATGTGGCGCCATACTCGGCACCGCGGGCGTTTGGCCAGCCTATTCGCAGAGCGCCTTCAGCCCGCTGGCAGGCGCGTGGTCGGGAGACGGCGTTGTCGTATTGCGTACTGGTTCTCAAGAGCGCGTCCGCTGCAAGGCCGGTTATCTGGTAAAACCGAGCGACACCCGACAAGTCAAACTCGAGTTGCGGTGCGCCAGTGACGCGTACAAGTTCGAACTGTCGGCAACCTGGTTCAGTACGAAGATACGATTTCTGGAGATTGGTTCGAAAGCACGCATCGCGTTGGTGGAAAAATAACAGGCCGAATCAAGGGCAATCTTATCGAAGCAAGGGTCGAGGGTGACATCGTCATTGCCCTCTTAACCGTTGAGACGAACGGCAAGCGACAATTATTCGCGTTAAAATCGCCTGGAGCCCAAGTGGAGCAGGTTTTGCTGGAACTCCATTGTTAACTGACATGGGAAAATATTGAAGCTCGCGATGAAGTCTCCAACACGAAGCCGGACCGACGTTGGAACAGCTAACCCGATTAACGCCGGGTAGCGCCGTCTACGCGATTTCAACCCGATGACTTTGCGGTAGCGAAAAGTATCCCCTTCCGTTTTTCCGCGGGAGCGGATACCCAGCGGGCCAGTCGAGGCGGCAATTGCTTTCCGGCCCCATTTTTCGCCCGCCTCTGGCAGAAGTCCTGGATCTCCGGCGCAAGGACCGAAGTCTGCAGCGGTCCCCATAGCGCATACCTTTCATTCAACTCCGTTTCCCACATCACTGATTTAATAACGTCGAAGGAAGGAGGCACCTCATCGCAAAACCCATCGGAATACCTGCTCTGACGAAGGCAGTCCGTCAGAAACACGCGAATCGGAAATCCGATTGTAAAGGGGCCCTCAGCCTTGGCTCGCGCGGCGGCCTCGTCGACACAGGCCGATGTGTCCTTGCCTGCCGCAAACCTCGCCGCATCGGCCTGCACTGACTTGACATTCGAAACCTGCACCAGCGCTTGCCCGGGTCGCCACCCAACTCCGCCGACGAGTATCGCCGACAACACCGAAACCGTCGCACTGATGATGATCACGCCGAACATCTTCCGAAGTCTTCTCGGTCCAAAGTTGGGAGAATTCTGCGTCGCGCTGGCCGTCTCGGTCAGCTGAAGATTTTGCACGTCACTAGTCATTTCTCTTGCCGTCACTATTCAGAGCCCCAATGCCGAAGGCTATATAGAGGTGCGGTACGAGCATTTTCGCTGTGCATGCGCTCTTGTTCTCTCCTTGCTCCATGCTTTGTTGCCAATTAGGCGGATGCTGCGACCAACAACTATCAAAAAGCTAACTTGGGTAAGCCAAAAAAATGGTGCGGTGTGTTGTTTGGAAGTCTGTTCGATATTATGTCGAAATATGTCTGGAGTATTTCCAGATATGTCTGCGCAGACACGCAGTCGTCCGAAGCCGAAATACAGCCCGGCGTGTACAGCTTAGGTTTCCGATAGACCGTCAACTCCCACAGAGCTGAAATACAAACCGGTCCAACAAGATGTAAGCGTCGCATTGCCACCCCTTTTCCATACGCCCCATGATACGTTGTTTATTGTGGCACGACATTAAGGCGGAAAATCGAAGCGCTAACCGAGTCAGTCGCGATTACCGAAACGAGCGGGTGCGGAAGGCGCTGACTAAGCGCGATGGCCAATATCATTATCGAGTGCTGAGATATACAGTACTGACATCACTCGCAGTTCAAATCCGTTTCACTCGTCGCGCAATGCTGGTTCCACAACCGCAGTATCACGGCTGAGCCCTATCGCCTCGACGTTGTCACTGGCCGTTGTCGGACGGGAGCTTGACGGTGAAGCCAGCTTTTGAAACTCGGGAGGCGGTCGGCGTTCTGCTCGCACCTGCCGAGCAGTCGTGGGCGAGGTCGGAAAGCGAAGGAAGCGGCGGGTCGCAGCATTGGGCGCGGCCCCAATCTGCGCGCCGGCAGGGGGTACGGCGGCCGCGCGGTACGTCGGCGCGCCGCCACGTGACAATAAGGGCCGTCTAACTTTGGTAGTTGACTACCAGTGCGGCTGCAGCGTCTGCGGCCTGACTCTGGCCACTTGAATTGTAGGACGTTGCCTGACTATAGGAGGATTGAAGCGCCTTGAGGAACGCGGACAAAGTCGAATCCGAATTCGATGAAGCGGTCGGTGAACCAGATGTTGAAGTCAATGGCAGAACCCGACCCGGAAGTGGACGCATCGGCGAGGAAGACTCCCGGCCGCCCCGCCACCCGGGGGCGGGCCCTTCGAGAATGCGTTGGCGAACACATTCTGCAATTCGGTGGCCTGATTGCTGGTGAGCTTCCCGCTCTGCACCTCCTGGGAAATCAGGCTGTCGATCTTGGACTTCATGGCCTGGGGAGATGGCGGACCCGAGCTCCCGCCCGGAAATGCAGAATTATTTGTCAGCGACGAATTGATGTCGTTGAGCGCGCTGCTGAGCGCGCTTTGATCAGACGATGAAATCGTTCCGTTCGACACTTCCGAATTGAGCTCGTTCTGCAGTAGCTGGAGTGGCGAGGACGAAGACGCGAAGGTGGTCGGTGTGATCGAAGACATGGCCGGCTCCCGAACCGAGTCGTGGACGAAACCACGCGCTCGCTCAGCGACTAATGCCGCGAAGCCCTTAACACAGCCTTGCCGAGGCAAGGTTATTTTTGTTTCCAGATGTGTCCAGATGGGTTAATGAAACATTCAGAAACAAATTTTCGTCGTTCAAAACGCCGTTCAGTTCGATAATATAAAAGCATGACCTCCTCGCCGCATATATTGGTCGTTGAAGATGATTCGGAAATCAGCGAGCTGATCACGCGCTACCTGCGCGACAACGATTGCCGGGTATCGGCCAGCCCGGACGCCCGCGACGCCGACTGCCAACTCGAAAGTAACCGTTTCGACATTGTCGTGCTTGATTTGATGTTGCCGGGAGAAGACGGGTTGAGCCTCTGCCGGCGCTTACGCGGACGTTCGCAGCTTCCCGTCATCATGCTGACGGCCAAGGGTGAAGCTATCGATCGCATTCTCGGCCTCGAAATGGGAGCCGACGATTACATGGTGAAGCCGTTCGATCCACGCGAGCTTTTGGCCCGCATTCGGGCGATCCTGCGTCGCATGGGGGCGGCGCCATCTACGGTGGAGCGTGCGAGCGTACTTACCTTCTATGGCTGGCGCGTCGATACCGTGAAACGCGAACTTTTGGACCCAAACGGTACTCGCATTATGTTGACCGGTGCCGAATTTGATCTTCTCCACGTCCTGTGTGAGCGGGCAAATCGGGTTCTCTCACGCGAGCAGCTTTTGGATTTGACGCAGGGGCGGTCGGCGGGTTCGCACGAGCGCAGCATCGACGTGCTGATAAGCCGACTGCGCCGGAAGCTTGAACGCGATCCACATGACCCTGACTATATCAAGACCGTACGTTCTGGCGGCTACTTGTTCACGCCGACCGTCGAGGCGACATGAAAATTAATCCGCGCGATTTCCTGCCCAATCGCATCAGCGGACAGATCGCGTTGATCATCGCTGCCTCGCTATTCGCCATTCATGCCCTGCTGACGGTCACGTTTGTTTTGATGCGACCGGACCGTCGTGCGTCGCCGGAACAGCTGGTGACTCTTGTCCAGCTGATCGGCGCGGGCCGTGCGACCGAGCGGCCCGCCCTCGCTTCAAGCATCGCTGCCGCCTTTCCGCATCTTGAACTCACTTTCGACAGCCGGGTGGACGAAGGCGAACCGGCTTCAAAAGAAGCGCCCGGACGTGACCGACTTCTTGACGGCTTGCGAGGTCATCTCGGATCGGATTACCGGATTGCCCGGGTCGAGTCGCAATCGCCCAACTTGCCATTACACATAGCGTTTCGAATCCCTGGGGGTGGTGTCATCACCGCGCTTGAGCCGGACATGGTGCCGCCGCGGCTCCTCGGTGGTCCCCTTGGACTCACGATCCTTATGCTCGCAACGAGCGTAACCCTGCTCGGGTTATGGGCCGCCCGCGGCCTCACTGGTCCATTACGCCATTTTGCAAAAGCCGCCGAGAAATTCAGCCCCGAGACCGACGTTGCGCCGTTGCCGGAACGTGGCCCCTTCGAAATTCGCGCCGCGGCGCGCGCCCTTAATCAAATGCGCCAGCGAATAAAAGACCTTGTCAATGGGCGTACTCGTATGCTGACCGCGATAAGTCACGATCTGCGCACGCCGATCACGCGGATGCGTCTGCGCTGCGAGTTCGTCGATGATCCCGTTACCAGAAATCAGCTTATCGAAGAATCGTTGCATATGAACGCTATGGTCGAGAGCGTTCTAACGTTTCTGCGTGATGGTCAGTCCCGCGAGCAAATCGGCATGGTCGATATCTCGACGTCACTGCAGACCATCTGTGATCAATTTGCCGACATGGGGCAGAACGTTCGGTTTTACGGCCCGGACCATCTTGTTGTGCGAGCACGGGCTGACGAGATGCATCGAGCGATCACCAATCTCGTTGATAATGCCGTGCGCTACGGCGACACGGTCGATGTGCGCCTAAATGCAGAACCGCACGGTGTCACGATTGCCATCGAGGACAATGGCCCTGGCATCACCGCGGGCGACAAAGAAGATATGCTTGAGCCCTTCGTGCGCGGCGATCCCGCGCGCGGCGTGAACGGCGATACCGGGTTTGGTCTTGGACTTTCGATCGCACGCAATATTATCGAAGCGCATGGTGGTACGTTGACCTTGGCTGACCGCAGCCCGTCGGGTCTGATCGCACGCGTGGCGCTCCCGTAATCAACAGGGTAGCGTCAGAGCCTCAGTCTGACCCTAGCTCACGGGATTACGACGGTGGTGAGTTGACTTGCGCAGTTATCAGCAACTCGGCCAATCATTGCAATCCACCGCTGGGATCTCGCCTCTAAGCCATCGCCAGATAGCGGGGTTGTTTATGCGCCATACGGCGCAGACGCGGAATTTCCTGCCGATCAGCCCGATTTAAGATCCGACAGCCGGCAAAAATCGCCCGCTTGCACAAATAGACAGAAACATTGCGAAACAATGTCTGGTTTCGTTTGCGGAATTTCGCGGCTGGAGCCATGGCACACAAATTTCCGAAACGCCCAGAGGACAGCTACCGGATGCTATGCTTACTTTCGGTTGCTCCGCCAATGAGGAGACGTGCTCATGTCCAGCATCAGCGGACTCGGATCCGGCTTCACAAACCCATATTCGATGCAACAGAGTCTGTTCAACGAAATCGATACATCCGGCAGCGGATCGATCACCAAGGCCGAGTTGGAAACGGCTGTGACCAAGGCCGGCGGCACGACCGCAGCGGCAGACGCGCTTTATGCTCAGCTCGATCGGAATAATACCGGAAGCGTTACCGAGCAGCAATTCAGCCAAAACCTGCCCGCGCCGCCATTCGTTGGTCAAATGGGAGCACAGATGATCGGCTTTCAGGCCAACGGCTGGCCGGGCCCGGGGAGTTCCAATGCTGCCGATACTTTCGCACAGAATCTGCTCGAGAAGATCGATACCGATGGGGACGGCTCGATCTCAAAAAGCGAGCTTGAGAGCGCAGTCACTACGGCCGGGGGTACAACTGCCGCGGCTGATGCATTTTACGCCCAACTCGATCCGAACAACACCAGTAGCGTCAGCGAGCAGCAATTCGTTAATGCTCTGGCACCGCCATCGCCAACCGGTACTACCGCGCAAGACGCCATCATCGCGCTCATCGATCCGTCCTCTCCGAGCGGCTCCGTTGTGTCCAATAGTAATACGGTCAGCACTTCGAGTTCAGGCTCGGCATCGGGTTCGTGCACGACGAGCAGCAACAGCGCGCAATCTGCCATGACGGCACTGATGAGCGAGCTCGAGGCCGGCAACAGCGCTGGTGGGACCAGTCAATCCGCGGCGGCCGAACTATTTTCGCTCTTTACTAATGGCGCGGGATTGACCTTCGGCACCGATAGCGGACTTACCGGTAGCGAAGATCCTCTCTTGCCGATGACTGCGGGCAGTGGCACCGGGCTAGCCTCGATTTCCACGTCCGGCTCGATCGCACAAGATGCGGTGCTGGCCCTCCTGCAGGCCGGCCAGTCAAGTTCGTCGAACGGCGCTAGCAGTGCTTCCGCTTCCAACAGCAGTGCGAGCAACTTCATGAGCGTCATTGCATTCTACCAGAGCGAGTTCGATCAGCAGCCATCGAGCTCACTCGGCGGTGGCACAAGCACCATCATCTGACATGCCTCGAGCGAAAGAGTCGAATAACCAGAATTGTGTTTCTTAATGTTTCTAAAGCTCAATTCCGAAATACAACGAAGCAAAAAAGGCTAGCCATTACGAATTGTTAATTTGCGCTAATTCGCGCCGCGGCGCTTAATTTGTTTCGCAGGTAGGATGCATATCGCCCCGTATCCGACCGTGAAGTCCCGGGCTGCCCTGGCAGGCCGGGACTTCAATCTTTGTGGACGCTGTTTGCGCGAATGCTTCGAGCATGAGAGTTCATCATGAACGGAACGCCAGCAGCGATGAGATCGCGGCGCTCGCGCGAAGATCGCTCGTCAGATACTCCTCAAATCGTGCGGTGGGGCATCGTCGACTGGCATAACGGCAGCAGCAACTCGCGTGTGCCGGAGACCCGCGATAGCTCCGCCGCGACGCGGCCGATGGGAGCTTCCCATTTGCCAGCTTCGTCCTGACGGAATAGCCGCGCGGTTGGGTACCAGGGGCTGTCCTCGCGTCTGCGCAGCCAGCGCCAGTCAAGAGCGTGGGGAAGCAACATCCAGGTCGGGCGGCCAAGTGCCCCGGCGAGATGGGCGACCGAAGTGTCGACCGCGATGACGAGGTCGAGCGCCGTGACCGCGGCCGCGGTATCGGCAAAATCATGGAGGTCCGTGGCGAGATCGGCGATGGCGTCGCCCAACGCGGTCAACACCGGACGGTCCGCCTGCCGCGGCTCCTTTTGAAGGCTGTAGAGACGCACGCCCGGCATGACGAGCTGCGGCAGTAGCGCCGCGGCAGCGAGCGAGCGGTGGCGGTCGGCCTTGTGATCGGGATTGCCCGCCCACACCACGCCGACCGTCACCGCACTGTCGTCGGCTAGGCGCCGCCGCCAAGCCGTGTGTTTTGCAGGTTCGACGCCGAGATAGGGGACATCTGCCGGGATGGTCGCGAGCGTCGTCCCAAGCAGCCGCGGCAAGCTCATCAGCGGCAAATGCAGGTCAAACGGCGGCAACGGGTCGCCCCGACTGACAACCGTGACATTCGCGAGCGATTTCGTCAGATGCGCGAGCGGGCGCTGAACTTGAACCACGATCCTGCCGCCCAAAGCGACGACGGCCGGGACGAACCGCAGAAATTGTAACGTATCGCCGTAGCCACGTTCGGCATGCAAAAGAAGCACGCGCCCGGCAAGCGGTTCGCCCTGCCACTCCGGAGAATCGAACACCGGTTCATCCTGGGGCAATGCCTTGCATCGACGACGCCACTCGTATTCCTCAAAACCGTGGGCGTAATCACCGTTCATCAGCAGAAACAGCGCATGATTGAAACGGGCCAGCGAATCGTCTGGATCGAGCTCAATCGCCTTCCGCGCAGCGTCGGTCGCTGCATCGATCCGTCCGAGACCGCGCAATACGATCGCGAGATTGGCATATCCTTTGGCATAGAACGGGTTTGCGGCGATGGCGCACCGGTGAGCCGCGAGTGCGTCGTCGAGGCGCTGTTGTTCCTCGAATATAACGCCGAGATTGGTGTGCGCCGGAGCATGGTTGGGATCGAGGGCAATAGCCTGCCGGCACGCCACGATGGCGGCGGCGAAGTCGCCGAGGGAGCACAGCGCCGCCCCTAGATTGCTGCAGATCGCAGGGTCGTCGGGACGGAGTGCGAGTGCGCGTCGGTAGGCTCCGACAGCTTCCGCAGTGCGACCGGCGTCGTGCAGCGCGAGGCCCATGAGCTTGTGAGCGTCGGCGTAGTCCGGTGCGAGCGCGATCGCCTGCAGGCACGCTGTAACGGTCTGCTCGAGGTCTTGTCGGTGCCAGAACACCGATCCGAGACCGCAATAGAGCGTCGCGTCATTGGGGCGGAGCGAGATCGCGTGCCGATAGGCCGCTTCGGCGCTGTCGAGCTGGCCGAGATCGCGCAGAATCGCACCGAAAATTCGGTGCACCGCGACGTGGTCCGCCTCGAGCAAGAGCGCCTGCAGGCAGGCCGCCATTGCCTCGTCTAATCTCTTGTCTCGGTGCAGCGCCAAGGCGAGATTGCGATATCCGAAGGCGAAATCCGGTTTGAGGATCACCGCTTGGCGGTAAGCCGCGATCGCCTCATCGATCCTGCCCTGGTCCATCAGCACGTTGCCGAGGTTGAGGACGGGGTCGACAGCGTCGGGCGCGAGCGCCGTGACGGCGCGGTAAGCTTGGGCGGCCTCGTCTAGCCTGCCTTGCCGATGCAACGCGATGGCAAGATTGAAGTGCGCGACAGCGGCCTGAGGATCGCGCGCCAACGCGCGCCGACAGGCGGCTTCCGCCTGCTCGTAGCGTCCGGACTTACACAGGACGGCAGCGAGCTTGACGTGAAGGCTCGCGTCGTCGGGCCGCAGCGCGACGCCTCGGCGAAATGCCGCGACGGCGCCATCGGCCTCGTCCTGGGTGGCGACCGCGTCGGGCGTAGGCGCTGGCGTCTCGGCAAACTCGATATCGAGCACGCGGCGCAGCAGGGCTGAGCCTTGCGCAGTGCGGCCGGTAGCCAAGGCGACGAGGGCGGCGAGATGGAGGGCTTCGACATGGTCGGGCTGCGCGCGCAAGATGTCGCTGCACAGCGCCTCGGCCTGATCTCGCCGTCCCGCGAGATAGTGCTCGGTCGCGTTGGCGAGAATACGCTTGGTGGCCGGACCGCTCATGCTTGCCTCCCCAGAATCGTCATGAGCATCAAACGGCTGAAAGCGCGATTTCGGGCAGGCCGCAGCTATGCGGTCATGCACTCGCCGCAGCGGCAGGCGATTGCTCATCGGCGAGCGCCAAGGCGCGGGCGCCGCACAACGGCTTGACCAGCATCGTGACAATGCCGACGGCCTCGCCGAGGACAGGCAGCCTGATCAGCAGTTTGTCGGCATCGGTTCCGGTAGCTTGAAAATGATCGCCTGACAGCGCAATGCCGATCCCTGTCCGTGCGGCGCGCGCCAGGTTCTGGACTTGCCGATTCGATGCGGCGTCCGCTAGCGTCTTCCCGGTTTGAACCGCAATTCCCAGAATGAGCCCCTCCGGCATCAGGCGCCCAAGCGGAATCGAGATCGCAAGCATTCCGAGCGAACGCAGGATGGGAATGCGGACGCGAATGTCGCCAAAGCTGCAACGGAAGCACGACACCGAGAAGGAACGGCTGCTGCCGGCGGAAATCGCTTCCACGTCGAGCGTGCCGCATCGTGCATCCGCGAAGATGTCGCCGGGGAGATGGCCGACCCCGAAGAGCGCGTAAAGAAAACCGTGGGCCGGCGAAAGCGCCGACATCGTGCCGGCCATCCACATCGGCGGCTCGGAAGCGACACATAATGACGGCAGCGCCAGCGCGACGTTGAACCGTTCCGCCGCGGCCGGATCGGCCATCGCGACCAACGTCTGGGTGCCCAGATTGATGTCGTGTTGGATGCCGCCCAGCAGTTGAAGTTCATCATCGGTCGGCAACAGCAGAAGGCGCGCCAGGATGGCCGCTGCGCGATGCGCTGCCAGATCGAGATCATCGAACGGATCGAGCCCTTCGGCTGCCGAGAACTCGGCCAGGTGATCGACGAAATGGAGAACGCCCGCCTGGATATCCGCGCATAGGGCGAGTTGGCCAGCCGGCCGGGGATCGGGCTCGCGCAGGGGGGTGCCATTCCGGTAGCCACGCACTGAACCTTCGGGCGCGCAGCAGGCGTGCTCGAGAATCGTGATGTTGCGGGCGATAATGCGGTTCACGCGTGGTTTGACGACAAGGTCGGAAATGAAGCCTTCCGCGGTATCCGTCTCGCACAGCTCCGCAAACCTGTCATCGAATGACAACAGATAAAGGCCGTGCAAGCGCACGGCGATGCCCTCATGATCGAGGAGGCGGCGCAGTGCCTTCTGAATGCTCGCAGAGTAGCCGAGGTCGATGATAACCAGATCGGTCACGCTATCAAAATTCGGGATGGCGCTGCGGATGTACGTCAAAAGACCTTCCCTCGTGTCGGACGCCAACGCCTCGCGGTCGCCATCGTCGAGCAGATCCGGCAAGGCGTCGGCGAATTCGTCCCCGGAGCATCGGCCGCTAGGCCGCTGCCGCAAGAAGGCCGAAACGCGCGGCAAATTGATTTTGAGGACGGACGAGACGGTCGGCTCGTCGACAGCCGGAAAATGTTGGAAGAGCTTTACAAGCGGCTCGAAGCTCGCGGCCGATCCGAGGACGGCCACGCGACGGTTGATCTCAAGATAATGCGCCGCGTGGTCGCGCGAGGCTTGCCAGATGTCGAATGACAGCCTGCCGTCGCGCGCCAGGAAGGCGACCGCGACGTTTCTGCCGGCGCCCGACAAACGGGCGATACGATCTGTGATAAAGCGATCGAACGCCGCCAAGATCGGACCGACAACTTCAACGCCGAGCCGGAAGGCCGCGGTGCCGAGCGCCGCGCGCGACGCTACGATTTCGGCGGCACGCGGAGAGGCCATGGTCGAGCCGCACGGTGGTGCCACCGTCGGCCAGCAATCGGTGCGTCGCATGTTCGCGTTGCAGTACCGATGCCAGGCGGTCCGAGGCCTGGGGAACGTGGAGCGAATGGACACCGAAACGGCCAGCGCCCCTGATGTCCGCTACCGCATTGTCGCCGATGTGCAGCACCTCCGCGGCGTCAAGTTGTTGTTCGGTCAGAAGTCGGCCGAACAGATCTTCGGCCTTGCCTGTCCGGTGATCGCAGGAGGCATAAAGGAAGTCCCAGCACAGCTCGGCTCGGCACGCGCGCAGCAATGTGGCCAGTTGCTCGGTGTTCCAGTAGGTGTCCGACACGAAACCTACCCTCAACCCGAGGCGCCGGGCCTCGGCATAGAGCGCGGCTATGTCGGGGTTGACGAAGCACAGATCGACCTCGGCGCGGAATTCGGCGGCGACGAGGTCAGGAAGGGCAGCTCGATGGAGGCCGAACAGCCGAAACGGAAACCGCGCGTAGATATCCGCGATCGGGGTCTCCGGCGATCCGTAGGCCCGCTTCGCCTCGTAATGCGCCATGCCTTCGGCCTTCTGGCGATGCTGCACGAAGGCGTCGACGACGTTTGCCCTAACGTCGGTGATCGGCGCATAGCGGGCGGCGAGCTCGTAGACGCCGTCGGGCGCCGTGCATCCGCGCAGCAGAAATGTATCGAAGACATCGAACGAGACCGCGCGGAGGGCGTGCGTGCGCAGGCGGCAATGTAATGCGTCGATCAGGCGTGATTGCATGAGCTGTCTCCCCTCACCACACACATAACGGGGCAGGTCCGCAAAACAGGCGGGTGCGCCGCCGCCATTGGAACCGCGCAAACGGCGGATGCAAGATTAAGCGGCCGCTTCTCTTATCGCGGGAAGATTTCGCGATATCGACCAAGTCGAGGCATAAGCATGCCTACCTTTCCGCGAAGTATCGAGGCTGCTAGGCAGGCGTGTGCGCCTTGAAGGAGGTAAAAATTTCCAGGATGTATTCATCACGGTTTCGAAGTAACCTAAGTAATCGTCGCGTAAGTCGAAAAATAATACTTGAGATAGGCAAGTTTTTCCCAGATCTAGGCAAATATTTCCTCTGTAAAATCGAAAATAACTTTGGAAAACTTAAATGTATTGCGCCTGAAATGTTGCGAGCGCGCGTTGAACCTGTCGAAGCCGAAGGTCGGGAGATTTTCCGACAGGCGTCTCGACGGGGAATTTAGGGCCATGTCGTCCGTGTGTGTGATCGCCAGCCGAACGTCGGCCGAGCTTTCATTGTGCGAATCCGATCGTCAGGATGAGCCGGAGCGAAAGGCGCAGGCGGCACCCACGACCTCCGACACTTCCGGCGATCCGGCGGACAGCGATGATCCGTTACTCCGCCGCATCGCCACGAACGATGAAGCAGCATTTCGCATGCTGGTGTCGCGCCATATCGACCGCTCGTTCGCTTTGGCGCTGCGCATTCTGGGCAATCGCGCTGACGCCGAGGACGTGGTTCAAGATACGTTTTTGAAGGTCTGGCTGCACCGTGGCCGCTGGCAAGAGGGCCACGCCAAGTTCTCGACTTGGCTCTATCGCGTGGTCACCAACCGTTGCATTGATTTCACTCGTCAGCCGCGTGGCGAGGACGTGGACGAGCTTCCGCACCTCGCCGACCGCCAACCCGACGCCGTCACCTCGATCCATCGGGGCGAGGTCAATGACCTGCTGGAAGTGGCAATGAAGCGCTTGCCGGACCAGCAGCGAGTGGCCGTGGTGCTGTCCTATCATGAAAATCTCAGCAACAGTGAAATTGCCGAGGTGATGGGAACGAGCGTTTCGGCTGTTGAATCGCTGCTGAAGCGCGGCCGCCAGCAATTGCGGAAGCTGCTGCGGCGCGCTGAAGCGGATGTCCGCCAATCTTTCGAGAATGAGTAAGATGGAAACCTTCGCTTAACCACGCCGCGTGGGATCGGCAAAAAATAGCGCGGACCGGGCCGGCGCGGAAAAAAATGCCGCCCAGTCCCGCCGCGCCCCTCGTTGAAAAGGCCAGACGCGGATCGAACGCGTTCGCTTGCCCCGAACGGATCGGACAGGCTCCTTCAAATCAGGGGAACGAACATGCCTGTGATCTCAACGAACACCGCCGCGAACACCGCGGTGTATTACCTGAACGTCAACTCGGCCCAGGAATCTCAGGCCCTGTCGGAATTGTCGAGCGGTTCGCGTATCGTCAACGCCTCCGACGATGCGGCCGGCCTTGCGATTTCGACGCGCATTCAGTCTGACGTCTCCGTATTGGAGCAAGCTGCGACCAATTCGTCGCACGCGGTTTCGGTACTACAAACTGCCGACGGCGGTGCCTCCAATATCAGCGACATCCTGACCCAAATGAAATCGCTGGCGTCCGAGGCCGCCTCCGGCACCGAATCCGACAGTGACCGCGCCTACATCAACGATGAATTCCAGCAGCTGACGTCGGAAATCGACAGCATCGCGACGGGCACGCGTTACAACGATCAAAGCTTGCTGGATGGGACCAGCGCCTTCGCGTCGGGCGTCTCCGTGATGGTCGGATCGAGCGCATCCGACACCATTACGGTCACGCTCAGCAATCTGTCATCTTCGAGCCTAGGGGTGTCCTCGCTCGACGTGTCGTCGCAGAGTGATGCCAACGTGGCGCTGACAGCGCTCGACTCCGCGATCGATACGGTGTCCGCCGCCCGTGCCGAAATCGGCGCGCAGGAGTCGCGGTTCAATTTCAGCTCAAACGACATATCGACGAACCAGCAGAACCTTACATCGGCGAAATCGGCCATTACCGACGTCGACGTTGCATCCGAAGAGGCAACGCTGTCGTCCGCCGAAGTGAAGACGCAGGCGGCGGTAGCCGCCGCTGCGGCGGCTAATAAGATGCCGCAATACCTGCTGAACCTGCTTAACGGGTAAGGCGGATCTCATGGCGGGCCGGTGGCGGACGCCGCCGGCTCCCGTTCGTGGCGCGGAGGCAACGAGATGTCGACCGTGAGCAGTGCGAGCAGCGCGACGAGCACCGCATCGACAGCCTCGACCACTACGTCTACGGCCAGTGCGACGACCAATCCGGCCAACGTCGATTGGAGCGGGCTGATCAGCGAGATGGTCGCGGCGCGGACCGCTCAGGCTGACACCCTCGAGACGGAGCTCACCGACAACGAAACGAAGATTACGGCCTATCAGCAGATGCAGACATTGCTGAGCGGCGTCGAAACCGCCGCCGAAGTGCTGGGCGATCCATCTAATCCGTCGACCAGCAGCAACAACGTCTTCTTGGCCCGATCGGCCACCCTCACGTCGAGCGGCGACGTCAGCGCGAGCTCGGTGGTTGGGGTTACGCTCGACAACGGGGCGGCCACCGGGAGCCATACGCTCACGGTCAGCCAGCTTGCCGAAGCTGAGAAGCTGGGAAGCTCGACGGTTTCGAGCGAGTCGACCGCGCTCGGCTACAGCGGCGTATTTTCCCTTGCGGCCGCCGACGGCACCGCCGTCGACATATCGGTGGACAGCAGCATGTCGCTGTCCGACGTGGCGAATGCCATCAATGACGAAACGTCAAAGAGCGGCATTCAGGCCTCGATCGTGGAAGTAGCAAGCAGCGAGTACGAGCTGGTAATCACCACGTCGACCGCAAACCAGGCCATCACGGCCAGCGTGGTTTCAGGCGATGATGTCCTCAATGAGCTCGGAGTCACCAACAGTTCCGGTGCCTTCGCCAACACGCTGCAGACCGCGCAGCCGGCGATCTTCGCACTGGACGGCATCGAGATAACCCGCGACACCAACGATATCAGTGACGTGCTGAGCGGAGTGACGTTCGACCTGTATTCGACGACCCCGTCCGGCACCTCGGTGACTTTGGATGTCGGCGTCGATACCGATGCGGTGGAGACGGCGCTTAAATCGCTCGTCACTTCCTATAATTCCTACCGCGACTTCGTGATCGAACAGGAAGCAACCAACTCAACGACCGGGACCGCGCTGTCGACGGCGATCCTGTTCGGCGACGGAACGCTGCGCGACGTCAGCGAGCAGCTCGAAAGCGCGCTGAACACGACCAAAGACGGACTTGCGCTGTCGAGCCTTGGGCTGTCCTTTAATTCTTCGAACGAGCTGGAACTCGATAGCAGCACGCTTGCGAGCATTCTCGGCTCCAACCTCAGCGGCGTCGAAAGCCTGCTCGGATTTAGCGCTACGACGTCGTCCAGCGACTTGTCGGTGGTGCTCCATGGCAGCGCGGCGCCGACGTCGTTCACGCTTGATCTCACAACCGACATTTCCGGTAACCTCACCTCTGCCTCCGTCGACGGCGACAGCTCGTTGTTCACCATCGAGGGCACGCAGATCGTCGGTAACAGCGGCACTGCCTATGCGGGGTTCACCTTTTCCTACAGCGGCACGACATCTCAGTCCATCAACGTATCGCTCAGCTACGGCATCGCGTCACTGCTTTATAACGCCGCCGACAGCGCCGCCGACACAACAACCGGCTCGGTTCAAACCATGATCAGCGGTCTCGAGGACGACGATACGTCGCTGCAGAACACGATCAACGACATCAATTGGGCGGCGGCGATCTACCAAGCCGATCTGACAACGCAATACGCCCAATACGAGTCGGCGATTTCGGAAGCGACGTCGACGCAGCAGTATCTGACCGCCCTGCTCGACAGCTCCAGCAGCTCGAGCGGTTAATGAAGACGAAAGAGGGATCAGCAGATGACTCGACATGCACAAGCAAACGCCGCGGCACGCGCTTATCAGCGCGCCGCCATCACGGTGTCGCCGGCGGTGGCCATGGTAAAGCTTTACGACGGCGCAATTACGTGCCTGCGGCGGGCGGTGGCCGCATTGGAAGCGCGTCGGCTCGATGAAAGCCACAATCACGTGGTGACGGCGGCGTCGATCTTGCGCGGGCTCAGCCACAACCTCGATTTCGAGCGCGGCGGCGCGTTGGCGGTCCGGCTGCAGGCAATGTATACAAAAAATATCCTGGCCATCCTGCGATCGGTCGGCCAGCCCGATGCGGCAGAGAGATTCAATAAGATAATCAAAGGCTTGAATGAGCTTCGTGACGCCTGGGCGCTGGTCGCCAGGCTGCCGCCGGACCCTCATCAAGGCGTTCGTTAGCGAGCGTCATGGCGGGGCGGGAAGCGGCGTGGGTGACTCGCGAAGGTCCAGAGTGTAAGTTTTACCCTCTAAGTATCCGCGACGAAATCTCCTACCCTGGCACGGCGATACATTGAAAGGCGTATGCCAGGGCGGTTGTGAAACTAGTAGCTTTCGAGTGGCTAAAGACGTTTGGGGCGCGTGCGATGGATATCGAAGAATTCGAGGATTTGGTCGATCGCCTTGGGGAGGATTTGACAAAGTGGCCCGTAGCGGCGCGGCAAGCTGGAGAAGCATTGCTCATCGAGTCGCGCGAGGCGCGCGACATCCTTGAAGAAAGTCGCGCCTTACGTCAGGCGTTTTCGCCTCGCGAAACGGATCGTGCCCCGCCTGATCTTGCCGACCGCATCGTGCGCCGGGCGCTCTCACCTGCCGGCCACCCGTCGATGGCACCGGCCCAGGTGAATCGTCCGGCTGCCGTCGCTCGTTTTCAATTCGCGGCAGCGCTGTTGCTGCCGCTGTGCTTTGCGGCTGGCTTTGTGCTGAGTTTGGTCCCGATCGGGAGCCGCACTAGCGACTCGCAGATTGAGGTCCCCGCCTTTTTCCAAGCGTGCTGCGGAGGAGGTTGGAACGTCCGTCGGGATGACTGAACGACCTCAGGTACAGCCTGTTGCAACCCAGCGGTTCATTCGTGTTGCGCTGTTGGCATCACTCGGTCTCAATCTGTTCTTTGCCGGATGGTGGGCCGGATCGGGATTAAAGCCGCCCCTCGGCAGAGGTGGGCCGTTTGGCATGCTTGAGCGCCAGTTGCGCGGTCGGCTCAGCCCCGACGGTATGACCAAAGTGGCCGGTCTGATCAGCGATATCGACAGCGAATTTCGACAGCAGATTGGGGCGAACGATACAATCCGCCGACGGTTGCACATAATATTGATAACCGAACCTTTCAATTCCGCAGACTTCGTCCGCACGCTCGGCGTGTTGCAGACGGCGCGCAGCCATTTCGACAGTGAGATGAACGCACGGATCGCCACGGTCGTGGAGAGGCTCTCGCCCGAGGATCGCAGGATATTTGCGGACGCCGTGCTGACGCTGCCGCCGGGACCAATGGGCTAACGGACGCGCCGCGCGCGGGCCGCGTCTGCAAAAAAACGCCCGGTTCCGGCGCTCCGGCCGTTTCACTGACGAACGCGACAACACTTCGCAATACAGCATCGCAGCCACACGCCTCGCACGACATTGCGAGGCAACGGCGGAGGTTTGCCATGAGCGTCGCAGGCGTCAGCACCTCGGTTGCTTCAACCAGTACAAGCACGAGCTCGAGCACGAGCTCGACCGCGTCGAGCACGGCGCTGGACAGCACTGAGTTTATGAGTTTGCTGCTCGACGAACTGCAAAATCAGGATCCGCTCAATCCGACGGACACCAACCAGTTCATGACACAACTGATGTCCTATGAGAGCTACAGCCAGCAATCTTCGATCAACAGTCAGCTCAGCAGCCTGGTTTCATCTTTCAACAGCATGCTGTCGTCGAGCGCACTCGGCTATATCGGCCATACAGCCGAAGCTACCGGCAACACCGCGGCACTTTCGGACGGCTCTGCTTCGTGGGGCTATACGCTCGACAGCAACGCCAAAAACGTGACGCTGACCGTCACGGATTTCGAGCGGCGCCACCGTCTATTCGACCAGCGGCGATACCTCCTCTGGCGATCATACCTTTACCTGGGACGGTACCACCAATGATGGCACGCAGCTTACGTCCGGAGACTACACGCTCTCGGTAACGGCGACCGATGCCAGTGGCAACGCGGTCACAACGAGTACGAGCATCAGCGGGACGGTCACCGGTATCGATAGTTCAAGTGGCACCGTGATGCTCAACATCGGCGGCATCAGCGTGCCATTCAGCAACGTCGTTGCAATCACCTCATAGAGCGAATCCGCCAAGCGCAGCTGTCGCATTACCTGCCGAGTTTGATCGCAGCTTGGCGCCAGCCGCCTGAAGCGCCACACGAGCTAGGGAGTAGACTTTAATGAGTTTGATGGGAGCCCTGAATGCGGCAGTCTCGGCGCTTGCCGCGCAAAGCCAGGCGATTTCCTCGGTCAGCGACAATCTCGCGAATGCCGACACCACCGGCTACAAGACAACGGATACCTCATTCGAGGACCTGATCACGGGCGGCACGTCTACATCGTCGGCCGGCGGGGTGCAGACTTCTGGTTGGTCGAACATGACGCAGCAGGGCCTACTCACGTCGACCAGTACGAGCACGAATGTTGCCATATCGGGAAGCGGCTTCTTTGCCGTGCGGGACGGCTTGGGCAGTTCGCAGGCGCTCTATACCCGCGATGGCAAATTCACGGTCGACGGTTCGGGCTATCTTGAGAACAACGGCTATTATCTGCTCGGCTGGGCAACCGACGCAGACGGCAACGTCGTCAACAACAATGAATCAGCCTCGGCGCTGGGGCCGATTAACGTCGACGCCGCCTCCAGCTCCGCGACTGCAACATCCAAGCTGACGATCGCCGCCAACCTCCCCTCCGATGCGGCGGTTGGAGACACCTATACAAGCTCCACCGAAATCTACGATTCGCTCGGCACCGGCAGCAACATTGAGGTCACCTGGACCAAGACGGCGTCCAATACGTGGACGGCGAGCTTCGCTAATCCGACCCTGGCGAGCGCTTCGTCGACGACCAGCGGTACGGTGTCCTCCGGCAGCCCGGTGACGATCACGTTCAATTCCGACGGCACGCTAGACAGCACCTCCCCGAGTCCGGCGACGCTGTCGATTACCGGATGGACCGACGGTGCCACCAACAGTTCGATCACGCTTGACCTTGGCACGTCAGGCGAAGCCGACGGCTTGACGCAGTATTCGTCCGGCGAAACGACGCCCTCGGTGGATCTCGAGAATATCACCCAGAACGGAATGGCCTATGGGACCTTGAGCGGCATCTCGATCGGCAGCGGCGGCGCGGTCGTTGGGACCTACAGCAACGGCGATACCAAGACGATTGCCAAGATTGCGGTCGCGACCTTCAACAATGCCGACGGCCTCGCGGCGCAAAGCGGGGACGTCTACGGGGCGACGCAGGCATCGGGCACGGCGACGTTGCAAGTTTCAGGAGCCGGAGGCGCCGGAACTGTCGAAGGCGGCGAGCTCGAAAGCAGCACGACCGACACCAGCGAGGAATTCAGCAAGATGATCTCGGCGCAGCAAGCCTATTCGGCGGCGGCGCAGGTGATGACGACCGTCAACAGCATGTTCCAGACGCTGATCACCGATTTAAGGTAACGAAGATGCGCCGCACCAGGCGTCCATCGTTGCAGGACGACCAGACGCTACGTCGCGCGCGCTCCGTGATCGCGCGTGCAGTACGGGAGGTCGGCGCCGCGTCGTTTTTGCACGGGGAAAGCGCCGGCGCGAGGTCCGCGCCGCGACTGACGCAACAACAGAGAAGCCGGATCATCGGGCTGATTGCCGAGCTCAATCTTGTCATCAAAACCATGCGAAGCCGGCGCGACGAGTTGGGCCGTCAAGCCGGTGTCACTTTCCACAGGAGACAAGTCGTCTCCGCCTATCATCGCGCTAGCCTGCTTCTCAAGCCTGACAAGCATGCAACGCGATCAAGATGAGGAGCAGACAACCTATGAAACCCACAAAACTCCACAGCGGGTCGATCGCCCGCGATACCCATGCGAATACGGTGGTCAAGCAGGTCATCGCAATCGTCGACGAGCTGTCCGTCGTCATCAAAGAGGAAAACCAGATTTTGGCACGCGGCATGCCGGCATCGCTGTCGATGTCGGTGACACGCAAGAACGAGCTCGCCGACGCGTTCGAGCAGTGCGTCAAGGAGGTGGCCGAGCAGCAGCTCTTCGCGCGCGTGACCGACGAAAAGCTTCGCCGGCGCCTGCTCGATCGCATCAAGATGCTCCATGACGTGATGGCAGAGAACGTCACGCGCTTGCGGGCTGCGATGGACGCCAGCCGCCGCCGCATCGATGCAGTCATGCGGGCGATCCGGACCGAAGTTTCGGGAGCCTCGCCTTACGGTCCGAATGGCCGCCTCCGCGATTCCCGGACCGCCCATTCGATACGCGGCAATGGCGTCAGAGTCTGATCGGGAGAGCCGACGGAGGAGACGTCGTGTCGATTTCGATCGCAAGCAGCATTGCACTGAGCTCTCTGATGACGATCGAGACGCAGATCGCGGTAGCGTCGTCGAACATCTCCAATGCCGGCACCACAGGCTATACCGAGAAAACCGCGAATCAGGTCGCGAGCGTTACCGAGGGCGTGGGTACCGGCACGACGATCAGCAGCATTACCAGCAATGTCGATCAACTGTTGCTCAAGTCCCTGGTCGGGGCGACCTCGGACCTGGGATACGCGGATTCGACAAACAATTACGCGACGCAGCTCGAGGAGCTTTATGGATCGACGTCATCCGGCAGCTCGAGTAACACCGGAACATCTGTCGCCAACACCATCGCGAACCTGAATAGCGCTATCGCCTCGCTGGAGAGCGCCGACAACGGCAGCTCGGACCAGTCGAGCGTCGTTGAAAGCCTCGACGAGGTCGCATCCCAGCTACGCGAGACCTCGACCGGCATCCAGAGCCTACGGTCCAACGCCGACCAAGGTATCGCCAGCGCGGTCGACACCGCGAACTCCGCGCTTGAGGACATTAACAGCTTGAATCAGCAGATCGTCACCGCTAAGGCGGGTGGCCAGTCGACCGCCGATCTCGAAGACCAGCGCAACACCGATCTGCAGACCATCGCCGGCAAGATGAACATCTCGTATTTCGTGACGTCAAGCGGCGCCATGCAAATCTACACGGGGTCCGGCCAGACGCTGTTGGACGGCCAAGTTCACGAGCTTAGCTATCAGAGCCTCGGAACCGTCACGTCGAGCACGACATACACGGCCGGGTCTTCGAGCGGCTTCAGCCCGATCAGCGTGGACGGCGTGGATGTCACGTCGCAGATCACGTCCGGGACCATCGGGGCGTTAATCTCCCAGCGCGACGACACCTTGCCGGCTGCACAATCGGAACTCGACGAGCTTGCAAGCAACCTGATCACGTCGCTCAACAGCATCCACAATGAAGGGACGTCGTCGCCGCCGGCTTCGACTCTGACCGGTACGGCGGCGGTCAGCTCTGGCGATGCGTTCTCCGCGACCGGCTCGGTCCGGATCGCAGTAACCGATTCAAGCGGCGACCTCGTCTCCTACGACGATCTCGACCTGTCCGATTATTCGACGGTCGGCGAAGTCGTGAGCGCGATCAACAATATCTCGGGCGTCGCGGCATCAATCGATTCGTCCGGCTACCTGGTTATTGCGGCGACGAACTCCGGCGACGGCGTGGCCATCAACGAGATGACGAGCGCTGTCGGCGGCACCGACGAGGGGTTTTCGGATTATTTCGGGCTGAACGATCTTCTGACCGGCACCGATGCCTCTGACATCGCAGTGCGCGGCGACATCCTATCGGATCCGGGCCTGATCGCAACGTCCGAGCTGAGCTCATCGTCGACACTCACGACTGGCGACAACGTCATCACCAGCGGCACTACCGTTGCGGACAATCTCTATACGGCGCTCACCGGATCGACGAACTTTGCGGCCGCCGGCAATCTCGGCGCGACTAGTACGTCGTTTGCAAACTATGCTGCCGACATCATCGCCAACGTGGCGACGGCATCGTCGAACGCTTCGGCGGACTACACCAGCAAGGAGACCACCCAATCTACGCTTTCCAGCACGATGTCGTCGGAGACCGGCGTTAATGTCGACGAGGAAACCGCGTTGTTGAGTACACTCCAGAATCAATACTCGGCGGCGTCGGAAGTGTTGTCGGTCGTCAGCAAGATGTTCGACGCGCTCATCACCATGGCGCAAACGGCGGCCTAGCTATGGCGTGGTGGGCCGAGGCCGGACGCGAGCGCACAACGGGTCGCGCAACGGTCGCTGAAACGAGAGCGCCCCTGAAAGGAGGCTGCAATGGAGCTCATGCGGGTTGCGACCTTCGGATCGATCGACCAAATGGTCAACGCCGCGCTACGCACGCAGGCGACGATGAACAACGAGCAGGCTGAGGAGTCGTCCGGGCTGGTGTCCACCGACTATGGTGGGCTGGGATCACAGGCCGGTCAGGTCGTCAACCTTCAGGTGTCGATCGCCCAGGCCCAGTCGTTCGCGTCCGCCGCGACGGCGGGCTATGACCGTGCCAGCACGATGAGCTCGGCCTTGACGTCGATGAGCGATCTCCTCACCACGTTTCGGTCGGACCTCACCGCGGCCACCAGCACCGACGGCAGCAGCACCAGCTTGACGGAAACGGCATCGCAGTTGCTCCAGCAGATGGCGTCCGAGCTCAACACACAATACGAAGGTGAATACGTCTTCGCCGGCAGCGAAACTGGGACCGAGCCCGTTAATATCTCCGACCCACCTTACGCGGCCGCTACGGCGAACTCCTCTGCCGACACCTCCTATTACCAGGGAGACGACGCGGTAACATCGGTGCGCGTCTCGGGCCAGCAGGTGATCAGCTACGGCATCACGGCCGACAATACGGCTTTCGAGCAGGCGTTGCGCGCGCTCAACATGGTGGCGAACGCGTCCGGTTCGACAGTCGATTCGAGCACCCTGACGGCGGCGTCCAACCTGGTGACGAGCGCCATCGACGGTCTCACCAACGCGCAAAGCAAGCTCGGCTCCGACATGAGCGCAATGGAGAGCGCTAGCAGCGAGCAGAGCGACTATCAGACCTTCGCCACCACGCTGGCCGACGATTTGACCAACGTGAATGTGGCGGCGGTCACCGCCCAGATCACGACTTATCAGACCCAGCTCGAGGCCTCCTATGCGGCGCTTTCGAAGATCGAGAGCCTCAGCCTGGTCAGTTATCTGAAATAGAGCCCGGAAAATCGGCAAGGCCATTTCGGCAGCGCGTGGTCGCGGCGCGGGGGGAATGCTGCCGTATCTCTGGGCTCGAAGGACGTCGCCAGTGGCGCCGTCTCTGGCAAGACGAGCGCCCGGACGCAGCGGCACCGTCGTTCTTAGGCGCTCGTCGAATAGGTGCTCGAGGACTGCTGCGTCTGCAGGAAATAGCTCATCAGCTCCTGCAGAGCCGCGGCTGCGAGCTGATCGGTGGCGTCGCCGGTCGCCGACGTATCGGTAATGCTGCTTGATGTCGCGGTGGAAGTGGCGGTCGTACCGCTCGCAGAATCGAAGCTGTTCAAGAGATCGAACAGGGCGTCCTGTGCAGAATTTCCGCTGCCGCTGGCGGAAGTCGTGGACTGAGAGGAATCGAAACTGTCGAGCAGTGCCATGATGGCGTCCTCGGCGCCGGTCGTGCTGGAACTCGCCGACGCGGCGCTCACGGACGTTACCGAACCGTCCGTCGCCGAGGACGCGATGTCCGGTGGCGGGGGCGGCGAGGAAGGCGGGCTCATGCTCGCGAGGGTCGACGACATTTCGTCAACGAACGCCTGTTCGTTGACGCTTCCGGTGCCGCTCGGATCGAGCTCAGCATACAGCGCATCGGCCGCCCCCGACGTGCCGCCGGCCGACGCTACCGCATTTTCGAGCTCGGATTTGCTAATCGATCCGTCGCCGTTGGTATCGATGCTCGAAAACAGGCTCTCGAGCCCAGATGTCAGGCCGGAGCTCTGGTTGCCGAACTGTTGCGCCTGGACGTCGATCAGCTGGGAATTCATGGCGCCGCTGAGCGTCGGGATGGCGCTGGCAAAGCGCTGCTCGGTCACGCCGCCGGTGCCGCTGGTGTCGAGCTCCGCGTACAGGGCGTCGGCTGCCGCGGTGGTCCCACCGGCTGCGGTCACCCCCTTTTCGAGTTCTGATTTGGAGATCGATCCGTCCCCATTGGTGTCGATTTTGTTGAAGAGGTTCTGCACCATATTGGTATAGAGCGAGCTCGTCCCGATTCCCCCAACAGTCGTCATGATCTACTCCTCAGAAAAGCTGAATGGCGACGCGGACGGTGCCAGATCGACGATCTGGGCTGTTGACGCCCGCGCCCGAGTGCGGGTGACATGTCCGACCTGGGGATTGTACGGGCGAGGTTCCGATATCGGGCGCGGCCGCGACTGCCGATCGCGGGCGTGCCACGCGACGCGTCCATCAAAGCCGATTTCGACGTCCATGGACCTCTGGCGCTGAAGCGACGCCCGAAATGGAGCGTCCGTCCGTTTCAACGACGGTGGATTGGTTGCGGGATCGCGGGCGCAAATGGCGGCATTGCTGACGGGACAGGCTTTGGCATCAGCCGAGCGCCACCACGCCGAGGGACGGCTGCCTCAGGCCGCGCTGCTCTGCCACTTGATCCTTCAGGCCGAGCCGGCGCACGTTGCGGCTCTCAATCTGCTTGGTGTCGTGCTGTGCCGATTGGGACATGTGCCTTACGGTATCGTGATGTTCCGCCGCGCACTGGCGGTGCAGCCGGAGCATGTGCCGACGCTCGATCGACTCGGCGACGCACTTCACGCGCAGGGCGACCGAGATCGCGCGATCGCGATTTATGCGCGCGTCGTAAACCTCGATCCGAGTTTCGTCGCAGCATGGTGTAAGATCGGCATCGCGCTACAGGATCAGGGCAAGCCCGCTGAGGCCGCCGCGATCTATCGCCGCGCCATCTTGCATAACCCGAATGCACCTAAGCCGTATTTCAACCTAGGAATTCTGCTTCGGCGTGACGGCAAGCTCAATGAGGCGGCCGTCTCCTACGGGCGCGCGATTGCGCTCAAGCCCTATTATCCGGAGGCCTTCCTCAATCTCGGAAACGTTCTGATGGACATGGGTCGGTTCGCCGATGCTGCGCTCGCCTATCGCCACGCTACGGACGACAGTCGCAAACCTGAGGTCGCAGCTTCGGTGGAACGGCCATCGAAGGCGTTTTTCGCCCATGCGTGGACCAATCTCGGCATCGCGTTCAAAAAGCTGAGCCGACCAGATGCGGCGCGCGACGCACATCATCGGGCGATCGCGCTCAAGCCGGACTACGCCGTCGCTCACAACAACTTGGGCGTCTTATTGCACTACGAGGGTGCGTTCGAAGAGGCGATCGCTCGCCACCGTGAGGCCGTTCGGCTCGATCCTGCTTTCGGGACCGCCCATTCCAACCTTGGCGTGGCGTTGAAAGAGCTCGGGTTGATCCGCGAGGCGATCGCGGCGCACCGTTGCGCGGTCGCATCCGAGCCTGATCATCCGAAAGTTCACTTCAATCTTGCGGCAGCGTTGTTGATGGCCGGCGAATTCGAAGAGGGCTTTGCGGAGTACGAATGGCGGTGGAAGGGAGGCGTTCCCGGTCTGAAGGACCGCAATTTCGCACAGCCGCAATGGGACGGTAGCCACCTTGGCGGTCGAGTTGTATTGCTCCATGCCGAACAGGGTTTCGGCGACACCCTGCAGTTCGTGCGCTACGCGGCGGCAATTGCCGAGCGTGGCGGTTGTGTCGTGCTTGAGGCGCCCGCGGCGCTACTCGCACTCCTCCGAACAACACCTGGTATCGTTGCTGTGGTGGCGACCGGAAGTTCGCTACCGCCTTTCGATGTCCACCTGCCCCTGATGAGCGCACCCTACGTGCTTGGGACGCGACTGCAAACGATCCCGGCGCAAGTTCCCTACCTCAAGCCCGACCCATCGCAGGTCGCGGCCTGGCGACAACGCCTCGGTACTGACAGCGCGCTGAAAGTCGGCGTCGTGTGGGCGGGCAATCACCGCCACACTCATGACCATCAGCGCTCGATCCAAGCCGGCGCACTGCTATCGAAGCTAACAATGATCGGCGTGCAGCTCTATAGCCTGCAAAAGGAACCGCGACCCGGCGATCGCGACGTTCTCGACACGCTCGGCAATACGATTGTTGACCTTTCCGATGGGCTACGGGATTTCAACGATACGGCGGCGGCACTGATGGCGCTTGATCTTGTCATCTCAGTCGACACCTCGGTCGCTCATCTTGCCGGCGCGCTTGGCCGACCGGTATGGACGATGCTGCCATTCGCCCTCGACTGGCGCTGGATGATCGAGCGCGAGGACACGCCCTGGTATCCGACCATGCGCCTGTTTCGACAGCCGCGCCCGGGCGATTGGATGAGCGTGGTCGCGCGTGTGCAAGTCGAATTGGCGCAGCTTGCGATGATGTCGCGAACGCAGTCTTCGATGCGGCAGTCGGCCTAGGGCAACTAGTCACGTCGGTTTCGCGCGAAAGTAAGGAACAACCGTAATGCTTCGATCGCAGACGTTCGATATTGCGGTAGTCGTCCCGACCGTCGGACGACAATCGCTGCGCCGCGCGGT
Organism: uncultured Alphaproteobacteria bacterium; assembly: GCA_963807015.1. Taxonomy (GTDB): domain Bacteria; phylum Pseudomonadota; class Alphaproteobacteria; order Rhizobiales; family Xanthobacteraceae; genus JAJPKK01. The sequence goes on from CAWEAS010000007.1 coordinate 107,527, forward strand.
CGAATCCGTGTTCGCACAGGATTTCGCGGGCAGCATACATATCTTGATTGGTGTCGACGTCGACCTGCTTGGAAAGTGCCGGGAGCTTCGGGAGATGCTGACCGCGCGCTGTCCCGAGCGGATGCAGATCACTTGGCTCGATCTCGGTTACTCCACGTCCAAACGCCATGGCGGCGTCCACTCGTGCAGCTATGGCGGCGCGCTTCGCTCGATCCTCACCATGTGCGCGCAATCCCAGATCGTCGCCTATCTTGACGACGACGATTGGTATTTCAAATCCCACATCGGCAAACTCGCCCAAGCGATCCGCGGCAAGAAATGGGCATTCTCACTATGCTATTATGCCGATCCAAACGATGGCCGCATCTTGTGCGTCGATGAAATCGAAAGCGTCGGCCCGGACAGCGGCCTTTATTCGAAGGTCGGCGGATTCGTGCGTCCGTCGGCGCTTGCCATCAACAAGCTGGCAATGCCGCAGGTCGTCCCGTTGTGGTCCTATTCCGTATTGCCAAACGGGGACGGCGAAGACCGGATCGTCTTCTCGCGGCTCAGGCGGGAGCGCGCCTTTGGCGTCACCGGTAGCGCTACGGTCGGATATACGCTCGACCCGCGGGACAGCATGCACGGTGTCAGGCTCAAGTTCTTGGCGCGCAAGGGCGTAAATTTCGTCGATGTCCCCAAAGCGGAATCTGTGCGGTAAAGAGCCGATTTGTATTGTCTACTAAGAGCCGAATGTGAGCATTCCCGTCGCGACCTACTAGCTAGTGTCCAAACTCATTAAATCCGAGGCCAAGTAGTTCAGCGCCAGCTTGTCATAACGCGTTGCGATGCGTCTAAGGTCCTTCAACCTGTTGAATGCCTCTCCACACGTCACGCAGCTTATAGAGGGGCGCTTGCTGAAGGTGAACCGCCGCCTGCGGTTGCTGCGGTTGGGAATGACTGATTTAGTGCCACGCTGCTCCAGTTCATCGCGTAGCTCGTTGCTGACGTAGGGCCCGGCCGGATCCGTGCAGAGAATTCGTGCGCTGGTCGATTTCACCTTGGCGCAATCATATGTGGAACCGGAAGACACCATCCCTGCCTGGGACGTTGCCCCATCGAGTCTGCCGAGTTTCCTCCTCCCCTGCTCGCATTGTGGACAACGGATGGCGATCACGGCCATCACGCCCGCGCTGTACCCTAACGGCACCAAATCAAACGATCTTGAGGATGTCACTTATAGCTGCGTGCAGTGCGGCACGACGGTGATCCGCACGCTACGGACGCACCCCGGCGACGCTCGCGCCATCGCGCGCCGGGCGATTTTCCCGCCCCGCAATCAACTAAACGAGCCCGCTGGGATCGACACCACCCTATGCCGCTGAAAAGAGCGCGGGATGAATGTGTATCGGGAATCGATGGCATTCGTTTCCTGATGCGCGACGGCGTCATTGAGGTGCCGTGTCGTATTAGCTTCCAAGCTTTGGTCGACGTAGGCCGTACACTCGACTTGACCGAGCCGGAAGAAGTATTCATTGCCTATCGGGAGGCAATCGAACTGGCGGCCAGCATTAAATACGACCGCACCCCGAGGCGCCACTACGAGATTGTCACGCTCACCGCCGCCGATGTCATATCAAGGACTGCTTTAGGCTTTGTACTCAATTTCCGCTAGCGGATCGGAGCGAACAGTGATTCAAGCTGCGAAACATCGGAGCTGGGATCATGCGCTACGACCTGACGGACTTTGAGTGGGGTGTTATCGAACCGCTTCTGCCTAAAGACCGTCGAGGGTGCAAGCCACGCAACAATCGCGGCGTTCTCAACGGCATATTTTGGGTTTTGCGCACCGGCGCGCCATGGCGGGATTTGCCGGAGCGGTACGGGCCTTATACGACCGTCTACAATCGTTTCAACCGCTGGCGCAAAGCGGGCATCTGGGATCGCCTGATGGATGGCGTCGTCAAGGCGCACGACGGCAAGGTGCAGATGATCGACAGTTCGATTGTACGCGTTCATCAGCACGCATCCGGTGTCAAAAAAAGAGTGGAGATCGTTGTGTGGGCCGAAGCCGAGGAGGCCTCACGACGAAAATCCACGCGCGGGTCGATGCGAAGGGCCGCCCGGTCTGCCTCCTGATCTCGCCCGGTGAGGTTCATGATGTCACCTGTGCGGAAGCTCTGCTCAACGGCCTGCAGCGGCGTGCCATCGTCATCGCCGACAAGGGATACGATGCCGACCGCGTTCGTGCACATATCAGGGCTCAAGGTGCCATTCCCAACATTCCAAGCCGCTCCAACCGAACGAAAAAGTACCGTTGGAAGAAGGCCATCTACCGCGAGCGCAACCACGTCGAACGCTTCTTCAACAAGCTCAAACAATTCCGACGTATCGCCACCCGCTACGATAAGCTCGGCGCCACCTTCTTCTCTTTCCTCAAGATCGCTGCCGTGCGAATTTGGCTGCGATCAATTGAGTCCACGACCCAGTTGTCATTCCTATCAGCACGAAATCCCCTTCAGCCTACGCCGAATGCCGTCTCCCACGTCGTCGTCACCACCCACATCAACCCTATGATCCCGCGAGTGCCGTGAGGTCGAGCCAATCATCCACGGCCCAATAGAGCCACAGCACCCACCCTAACCATTCAAAATCCGTGACGTGGAATTGAGAATTTAGAGCAGCCGCCTCCCGCGCCTGCGTTCATGTGCGGGCAAATTCACCCTCTTTGAGATTGAGCGCCGCCAGCAGACTGTCGGAGACGCGCCCGAGGTCCTCCATCTCATCAACGAATATCCAACGTGCACAGCGCACGACTGTAGTCTCGCTATCCTTTTCAGACGAAACCGCTTCGACTTCTCCAGCGGCATGCAATTTTCTGCCATGTCCGTCTTTAACTACGATCATTGTTGTGCTCTGCTTGCCGCCAACTTCTTGAGAGCGGTCTGTTCGCGGAAGAAGGTCCTGATCGGTTTTGCGGGACATCCGCCCCAGCGGCCGCCGGCCGGAACGTTGCGCATAACGCCCGAGGCGGCGGCTAGCTGTACGCCGCGGCCGATGTGAAGATGGCCGGCGATCGCGCTCTGACCTCCAATCGCCACGAAGTCCTCTATAGTGGTGGAACCGGCGATGCCGGCTTGCGCAGCAATGAGACAATGACGTCCGATTTCGACGTTATGAGCGATCTGGACGAGATTATCGATTTTCGTTCCTGTGCCGATGATGGTGTCGCGGCTGCTGCCACGATCGATTGTCGTGTTCGCTCCGATCTCAACGTCGTCCCCGATGATTACCTTGCCAAGCTGAGCGACCTTGATGTGCCCGCGTTCAGTCGGCGCGAACCCGAAGCCATCCTGTCCGATCTGAACCCCTGGATGAATGATGACCCCTGTGCCAACGAGAGCATGCGTGATCGATGCATGAGGGCCGATAGAGGCGTTAGCGCCAATGACAACGTCTGCTCCAAGCACGGCGTTCGCTGCGATCACGCTCCCAGCCCCGATGCGGGCGCGCTTGCCGATGACAACGCCGGGATCAATCACAACATCTTCGCCCAGGCATGCGGTCGCATGGATCGTCGCGCGAGACGAAACTGTCCCATCGGCATGAATGGCGGAAGGTCGCATCGCGTCGGGATGGAGCAGAGCGAGAATCTCGGCAAAGGCGGCATAAGGTTGGTCTACGACGAGAGCAACCGTTCGTGCCGGCACATGCTCTTTGAAGTACTCGCTGACGAAGCAGGCTCCAGCGTGGCATTGCCTGAGGTCATCGACGTAGCGCGGATGATCCATATAGGCAAAATCCGTCGTCGTTGCGTTCTGGAGCGCCGTTCCGCCCGTCAGGTACATACCCGCGTCGATCCCCTCAGGAAGCACGATGTCGAATCGCTCAGCGATATCGCGCAGCGATATCGAGATGGGCGCCCGTCCTTCCACGATGGGCATCTCGACCTCTGAAGCGGCTTCTTTCGCGGAGGCAGATCGCCGAGGCCATAGTCGCCACCTCGAAACAAGACCGGTCATAGGGTGTCTGCTTTCGGTAGTCGTGAAGTGTCCCAGTCGCCGCCGAGCGCCTCGATGAGGTTCGCAGTGGCGGCCAGCAGGCTCTGCCGGATCTGAAGCGCGGTCTCCTCATTGGAAAGGGCCGTTGCCTGGGCGGTCACGACGGTCGTGTAGCTCGCCGTGCTAGCTCGATATTCGTTGAGCGCGATCGTGACGGCCTGCCGGGCGAGATTGAGTTTTTGCGTGTCGACCAGCGCCTGGTCGGTGCGCTCGGTCCCTTCATATTGGCGCACCGTCGCGGCAGCCGTATCGACCGTCTGCTTCGACGTCGAATCCTGCTTGATCAGCCGCTTGTAGCGCTCGAGGTCGAGCCGCGCATTGTCGAGCAGCGCCTGGTCCTTCTCGAGCTGGCCCTGATATTGGGCCAGCAGCGCTTCGTAAGGCCGGGGATCGACCTGCACGGGGAGGTCGCCCTTTTTGACCGGCTGACCTTCCCGGAAATGAATTTCCGTCAGAAAGCCGCTGATCTGCGACTTTACCACCGTCGCGAGCGATGTCACCGTGCCGAGCGACGTCAACCGGATCGGAATATCGTCCTTCGCCGCAGTGACCACGCCGACAGATTGCACGGATTGTCCCGGTGGTCCGCCCGGTGGGCCACCCGGAGGGCCGCCAAGCGGCCCCATGCCACCCTGCTTCCACGGCTGGCGCCAGACCACGAGAGCCGCGACGGCAATGACGAGGAGCAGCAGCCACGGCCATGGTACGGCGACCTCCGGTTTTCTTCGGTCGAATGGCAGCATCCGATTCCCTGGGAGGTTCAACGCGTGTATCCATGGACAACCGCAACGGAAGAGCGGCCGGACACGGGGACATTCCGCCGCGAGGTCCGAGTTTGAAGGACGCCAGCCGCCGTGGATCAACTAACTTTTTGGCCTGTATAGCGATTTATACATTGTGTCGGAATTGACATCATCGCGTCCTTGACACGCGCGCGTGTACGTACCTATCCGAGAAAGAAGCCCCGCAGGCGCCCGCCGCGCCGCCGACCCCCAATGAATGTCGTGAAGCGATGCGTCAGGCTATCCTTACAGTGCTTCTTGCAGCGGGCGACGCCAAACTTTCACGCGAGGGCCCCGGAACGAACCAACTCGTACGAAACTCACGCCGAGGATTCGTCGACCCAGAACCATATCCTCATTGTCGAAGACGACCCCGACATCAGCGCGCCGCTGGCAGGCTTCCTGCGCGACAAAGGATTCGTGGCCTCAGTAGCCGGCAGCGCCGAATCCGCCGGCGATATTCTCGGGAGCGGGCCGGTGGATCTGGTGCTGCTCGACATCATGCTGCCCGGTGAAAGCGGCCTCCATCTTTGCCGACGCCTGCGTTCGGCTGGCGGCCCCCGCATCATCATGGTGACAGCGCTTTCCGAGGCCACCGACAAGGTCGCCGGGCTGGAGCTCGGCGCCGATGACTATGTGTCGAAGCCCTTCGATCTGCGCGAACTCCTGGCCCGCATCCGTGCCGTGCTGCGACGTGCGCCGCTCGCGGACGGCGTGTCGCAACCGTCTGGTTCTGAACTGGTGCTGCGCTTCTCCGGCTTCGCCTTCCATCCGCATCGCCGTTTCCTGCGCTCGCCGAAAGGCCTGCGCGTCCCGCTGACCGGCGCCGAGACCGATCTGCTGCTCGTTATGTGCCAGAATCCCCGGAAAGTCCTCTCCCGCGAGGAACTGATCGATCTCACGCGCGGCGAAGGCTTCGCCATATCGGCGCGATCGATCGACCTCCTCGTCAGCCGATTGCGCCGCAAGCTTGCGAGCGACAACCCGCTCGCCGATCTGATCCGCACAGTCCGAGCGGACGGCTACGCTTTCCAACCCGAAGTCATAGCCGGTTGATGCGCCGGTTCTTTTCCACCACGCTCGGCCAGATTCTTGCGATCATTGCCACATCGTCGGCGATTACGTTCGTGCTGTTCCTCGCTCTTCTATGGGCGCTTTATCCCAGCATTCCGCCGCCTCCGCCGTGGCCCTGGCAGACTGCCTACCGCATCATAACCCTTGTCGAGAGTCTCGGGGCAACACCGGAGAACGAACGTGCTGCCTTCATTGCCGCCACCCAACGTCCTGGAATGTCGATCAGGGTCACACAGGCGTCGGCGCCCTGCGAAGCGTTTGATCCGGACACGCGCAATCTGGAAGCGGTCCTGAGATCCGAGCTGGGCGCTCTCGCGCCGAAGATCACAGTCCGCTCGTGCGATGCGGCCGCTCCTGTGGCGAGGGTTCAGGTTCTCATCCCTCTTGACAGTCAGAATCTTGAGGTGCGCACCGCCAAGGTCGGGCCGCAACCCGTCTTCAGACTGACCGCTCCTTTCGTCGCTGCGCTTCTCTTCCTCTGCGTGGCCGTCGCCGCGATGTCCGCCTGGGCGGTCTGGAGGGTTATCCGCCCGCTGCGACGGCTGTCCGCAAGAGCCGAAGACTTCGGCCGCAACATCGCAATCGCCCCGATCGAGGAGGAAGGTCCGCTGGAGATCCGCAGTGCGGCGAGGACCTTCAATCTCATGCAGGAGCGCATCACCCGCTCGATCCGCGATCGCACGCGCACGCTCGCTGCCATCAGCCACGATCTCAGGACACCGCTAACGCGCATGCGTCTGCAACTCGACACGCAACCGACCGAAGCCATCAGGAGCAAGCTCTTGCGCGATATCGGCCTAATGCAGTCCATGGTCACCGTCGCGCTTACCTATCTCAGCGGCGGTTTTGAGGAAGAGGAAAAGGAGTGGCTCGATCTCGGAGCGTTGCTCGCCACGCTCCCCGATGAATATGAGGAGAGCGGTGTGAGTTATGCCGGCCCAGAGCAGATTCGCTTCTTCTGCCGCCCGAACGCCATCAACAGAGCCCTGACGAACCTCGTTGAGAACGGCATTCACTTTGGCGAAAGCGTCGATGTTACAGCGTCTGCCGAGCATGGATTTATTACAATCGAAGTTGGCGACGATGGCCCCGGTATTCCAAAAGATCGTGTGCAAGACGTTGTCGAGCCTTTCGTTCGCCTTGACTCCGCACGGTCCAGCCGCCCCGGCAGCGTCGGCCTCGGCCTCTCCATCGTCAAAGAGATCGTCGAGGCTCATGCCGGAACACTGGAACTCCTCGACCGACGACCCAAGGGGCTGATTGCGAGGGTGCGGTTTCCACAAATGACATGAACGGCTCAGTTCCATCATCCGCGACCGCGTGAGACCCTCCTGCATACGCGCTCTTGTTGTGGGTATCGTGAGGCACGATACTGACCGCTGGCAATTACGCTGCGAATAAGGGTCGGGACCGATCTATGTTCGTCACGATTCCTTGCGTATCCGCCGCAGCGTCGACAGGATTCGAATTGCATTCTTCGACGCCTAACTAAGGCTTGGTCACAACCTCCGCTTCCACCACGGGCTTTACGGCTTCCAAGCTCTTCCGCCAGGCCGATCCCGAGACAGCCTGCAATTTGCCGATCGCAAATACCGCATCCATGTAGCCGTGCGCAAACGGCCGATCTGGCCGATAGTCTACATGCCGATCGATAAAGGCCACGTTGAAATCGAATTTCATCCGCTTCGCTATTTCATAGGCGACCTGTACGTTCTCTCGGGCATGAGACTTCATCAATGTGGATAGAGAGCGGTACGCGACCGAGAACGTGCCCTGGTCAGCCATGTCGAACTCGGGCGGGAGCGTGTTATTGATGATCACCCATAGATGAACATTCCTGGGCCGACGGAACGCGGTAGTGTAAGACATTGCCTCTATGGGCAAGAACAGCTGCATCGTCGCCGCGCCGTCAACGTGCATTTCGTCCAATTGCTTCCCCGCAGCCTGCGATCGGATGAAGACGGGAGGGTAGACGGCAGGGATGCTGGCTGAGGCGAGCAGGATATCCCGCAATAGCGTCAGCGCGTCAGCGCGGCCACTGTTAGCGATCTTTCCAACGTCCCACAGTGTAGGTCGCTGGGCGTCTAAATTTGTGGTGATGACGAAAAGCCGGCGCCCCTTCCGATGCTCGGTCGCAATACGGGCCAGCAGGGCGGGATCGAGCCACGTTTCGATCAGCTGACGCAACGGCGTTGGATCGAGCAGACCATTTCCCGACAATATGCTGATCGGATCTTGCGGACGCTGCAGGGTTTCCGCCGCACCACTTCGATACAGCTGCTCCAACTGGTCATCGTAGTCCGAACCCAGGAAAGCAAACGGGGCAATCAATGCCCCCGTGCTAACCCCAGTCACGATGGAAAACTGTGGCCGTTGTCCGCTCTCCGTCCATCCCTTAAGGAGTCCGGCCGCAAATGCGCCTCCCGAGCCACCTCCAGAAATCGCCAACACATCAATACGACCAGCATCGCCTAGTCGTCCCAATTTGACCGATTCGGCCAATTCGTGCGGCGGAGCATCCGCCCACTGCCTGATTTCGGCAAATCCACCCGGAGATGCGCGCTCCTGCTCTGACATGGTGAAAGTCTGACGGGGCAGCGTGGTACAGGCACTGACCGCAAGAGCGATCATGATCGACATGATGAGGCACATGCGGTGCCCCATCATTCAGGCCCACTCCATACGGTGACAGCTTGTTCCGACAGTCCCGCCATTCGCGCGGAGAACGCCAGATCACGCTGAGCAATGTTGTATGTTGGGACAAGGAAGAGCCGTTGGGTTTGAAGTTCAGTCGCTGACGATGGGCGGAAACGGCGCAGCTCCAGCAAGCGCTCCTCGGCTGTGCATAGACATAGTTTCCGATTCAGGCTGCCCCCGACACTCGACGCGCGCATATCCATCGACGACCGCGGCTAATAGCGGCCGGACAAGGGGTCGTCCGGCACGGACAGGACCACAAAGAGCAATGGCGCGCCTGAAATCAACTGACTTATTGTTTTATATGTATATTTATACATTGTATCGCGATTGATATGGTGGCGTCGACCATAAATCCAAGTCTCGCCATCCTAGTGGATCGAATCTAACACTTGGTGCCCGCGTCTGACGGCCTGGATGATCTTGTCGGGATCGGCAGTCCATGTGAAGGGTTTTGGTTCGGCGTTGTGTTCGACGACCAAGCGATTGATTGCTGCTTGCAAGTCTACGACCGATAGGAAGACGCCGCGCTTCAATCGACGCTTCTCTTGAGTTTGGCGAAGAAGCCCTAGCCGGCGTTGAGCTATGGTGCCGAGGTTGGGGTGAAGTGGAAGGTCCAACGGGGATGCCGGGCCAACCATTGGCGGACCTTCGGACGCTTGTGGGTTGCGTAATTGTCGACGATGGCGTGGATCGACTTTCGCTCCGGCACCTGCGCCTCGACGCCGTTGAGGAAGCGGATGAACTCCTGGTGCCGGTGGCGCTGCATATTACGGTCGATTGTGTTTCGAAATTTGGCTCTGACGCAATTTTGGTGTAGCCCCCCTCAGGCAGGAACACCAATCAGCCGAGCTTGAAGTAGATCGATTTTAGCCCGTCCATACATCTGCCGTTTCACCAGCTTGAGTTTCGTGATCTGACCTTCCGTCTGGCCGTTGGACGACGGCAGTGTGATCGCAGCTCGAACGGCGGGTTCGTCTTTCGTGACGCCGCTGGCGAATGAAGCAACCAAGCTTCCGCGCGCTTCTGCGATCCACGTTGCCAGATCGACATCTGTTTTGTTGCGAACCATGGCTTGGAATTCGGCGATCGTTTCTCGAGCCTCCACCAAACGCGGCACCCCATTCTCGATCGCCGTGATTGTGACGGTGTCCGCCTTCGATAGATTGTTGCGCCCGATCGTCATCAAGCGCGCAATGGTGCGTGCCGAGGGAATGCGTTGTAGGTTCTCGGCATCGGCTCTCTCTGCGCGTCGCCGCCGGGTCGCCCATTCGGCAACCACTCTGAGAGAGCCTCGAAATCCTTGTCCTTTGACGCGCCGCCAAAGTTCCGCGCCGTTGCGGCAATCCTGATGACCATTGGGCATCGAGCCAGGGGAGATACCGTTCCAAGGAGCTCTGCCGGGTGCGGAAGATGTCCTGCCGCTCTCCACGAATGACCCGACGGACAAGCTGTCGGCTGTGGCCAAGACGACGGACGATCTCTTTTATCGGCACATTGTCCTTCGCCAGCGCGAGGATCGCGGCGTTGACCTCTTCCCTCCGCTGGTAACCTTCGTACTGCAGGTGCTCGGCGGCAGTGAGCAGCTCAGGATTGATCGTCGTCGCGCCAATAGCAGTTCGGATCTGGCGCATCGTTTTGCGTACGGCATCGAGAAAAGCGCGACTGGCATTCTTCATCAGGTGCCAACGATCAACGACCTGGGTCGCCTGAGGAAGCGCCCGGGTAACAGCTTCACCGTATCCGCCGCCGCGGTCACGAGCGACAACGGTAATCTCCTGATGCCTTTCGAGCCAGGCTGTGGCCGTTGCCGGCTCACGATCCGGCAACAGTGTCACCGGCCGATGGCGTTCGAGGTCGCAAATAATCGTTCCATAGCGCTGGTTCCGGCGCCACGCCCAATCGTCGACGCCGATGACATTGAGCGGCTCAGTCGGTACGTAGGCTCGTCGGCGTACGACACGGAGCAACGTGTCGTTGCTCACCGGCAGCAACAGTCTTCGGGCAAAGCTTGCTGCCGGACGTCCGCCCAGCGCGAGACCGAGATGATGCACGATGCAATCGAGCCGTCCAGTTCGTCGCGCCGATGGCGCCAGAACGTCAGTGGCGAAACGCTCTGCGAAGATCTGCCTGCCGCACAGCACTGCGTCGCACCGAAAGCGGCGCGCAATGACTACAAGCTCGACGCTCCTTCCGTGACGCTCGCGGTCGAATTCCCATTTGGCTGCTCCCTCGGATATCGACGCCCCGGAGGTCGAGTACGCATCCATCTTCTCCCCGAAGAACACCGGTCCCATCGATTTCATCCAAGTACGAAACGGCGCCGTCCACATCCTCGACTACAAGCCGGACGCTCGCACCAACAAACCCATCGCGCAGCTGACGCTCTATGCGCTGGCGCTCACCCGCCCCGCCGGATGCGGCTGTTCGATATCAAGTGCGCCTGTTTCGATGAGGAGCAATACTGCGAATGTTTTCCTCGCGCTCTGCTCAATACCTGAATATCGTTCGGCCCCGCCAACTCGATATGTGTCTTTGTCTTATTCTTCTCAGCGCAGCTCGCGAAGATGATCCAGCAGATCGGCCCACTCTTGCATAAGCTTAACGCGCTCTGACCAGTATGTTGTTCGATTGTACGCGCGCCGAACGTCATCTTCATCCTGGTGTGCGAGAGCTGCTTCGATCACGTCCGAATTGTAACCTCGCTCGTTTAGAATTGTGCTGGCGGCAGATCGAAATCCGTGCGCCGTCATTTCATCTTTGATGTAGCCCATTCTCCGCAGCGCCGAGTTCATAGCGTTCTCGGAAAGAGGCTTGCTCGGCGATCGAATCGCCGGAAGGACGAGATCGCAAGTGTCCGAAAGCGACCAGATGTCCTGAAGAATATCGACGGCTTGCTTGGATAGTGGAACATCGTGAGGTCGTCGCATCTTCATGCGTTCGGCAGGAATCCGCCATCGCGCTCTCTCAAAATCAATTTCCGGCCGCCGCATGTGCCGTACGTCGCCCGGCCGAGTCATGGTGAGCGCCAGCAATTGAAGCGCAGCGCGAATCGTTGGCCAGCCGTCGTACTCGTCGATTGAGCACATCAGTGAGCCGAATTGCTTCTCTTCGACAATGGCGGCGCGGTGTTGAACTCGCGGCGCGAGCAGCGCGCCATGCGTAGCAATCGTTGGATCGTTCCGCGCCCGAAGTGTCACGATGGCATAACGAAAGACACTGCCCATTACCCCTCGCAGCCGACGTGCAGTCTCGCGTCTTCCGCTTTTCTCGATGCGCTTCAGAAGTTCCAGTACCTCTGCCGCATTGATTTCCGCTATGGGCCGCTTTTCGAATTCAAACGCCAAATCAATAAGCAGCCAACGATTTTTTTCGATTGTGGAAGTGGCGGCGCCTTCCGCCTCCTTATTGGCAAGGTACTCGCGAGCGATGCCGCCAAACGTCGTCTCAGAGGAAATACGCGCTGCAATCCTCTCCTGCTTGCGCTGATTTGACGGATCAATTCCGTCCAGAAGCAACTTCTTGGCTTGATCGCTTCGCCGTCGCGCATCGGCGAGGGCGATCAAAGGATAGGGTCCGAACGACAGCAGCTTCTCGCGCCCGAGAAAGCGATATTTGAGACGCCACAGCTTGCTGCCGTTCGGCTGAACAACGAGATGCAAGCCACCGTCGTCCGCCAGCTTGAAGGGTTTCGGACGCGGCTTCGCTTTGCGAATGGCAATATCTGTCAGCGCCATTTTGGGGGTATTGTTGGGGGTACCACCTTCGCCGGTAAACAATTCGATACCCCCAAAATAGCCCCCAATTTTCGGCGCTTCAATGCGTTCCAGTAAGTCACAATGACTCAGGTGAGGCCCGAAAAATCGGCCTTTCCTTCAAATCGTGTGATGGTATGTTTTCCTATGTACTAGGACTTGGTGCCCAGGGGCGGAATCGAACCACCGACACCGTGATTTTCAGTCACGTGCTCTACCAACTGAGCTACCTGGGCGCTGGCCTCGCGGGACGAAGCGGACAGCGGCGGGGTTATAGTGGCTCAAGCCGGTGCTGTCCACATGACCGGGTCGATATGGTGGCGCGGTCGCCAGGCGCGGGCGACGGTCAAGATTCAGCCCGCCTCCCCTCATTGCGGCGGTGTCGGGCGGGGCCTGATCTGGCCGGTTGCGCTGGCGACGGCGAGAAGGGTGCCTTGGCTGTCGAGAAGGCGCCCCTCCATGAAAGCGATGGTGCGGCCTCGGCGCAGCAACGCGCCCTCGCCGGTGATGGTGCCGGGGCGGGCGGGGGCGATGAAGCTCGTCTTCATCTCGAGCGACGGCACGACGAAACCGCCTTCCAGTGTGCACAGCGTCGCGAACGACATCGCGAGATCGAGCATCGCGGTGAGCATGCCGCCCTGGATCGAGCCGATCAGGTTGCAGAAATCGCGTCGCGCGTCGAATGCGGCCGTGAACCGCCCGCGCTGCGGATCGCACCCGAGTGGGCGCGCGCCGAGCAGAGCCGCGATCGGCAGTTCGGTGAACAAACGCTGTGCCCATTCGAGGGCAGCTGATTCGGATGTGTGCACGCTTTCCATGGTCGTCGTGTGGCTCTCGCGGGAGTCCTGGCGGACAGGTGCGCCCGAAAATTCCTGCCGGTTTTGCCCGCAGCGGTATCCGACAGCCGCATGCTGTCGATTCGTTGCGGGTTGATGATGCCGAAATAACACGAATGTGATGCCGCGCGCGCGGTATCCCTCCGATACCGCAGCCTTGGCGCGAATATTGCTAAAGTTTTGAGCGTGGGCACCGCGCGTGCATGCGTCGGTGGAGTTGGGGCCCCTCAGGGATTGCCGCAACCTGGCGCGGACGAGTTCCGCGTACCGCAAATGCGGCCAACACATGCGAGGAACGACGACATGCGCATGATCATGCGTGGCTTGTTCATTGCTGCCATAACGTCCGTATCTTATGCTGCCCTGGCATTCGACAACGGCCAATACAACGAAGTGCCGGACAGCGTCCGGTCCTGGTTCAAGAGCGTGCGCAGTCCGCACGGCGTGCCGTGCTGCGATATCGCCGACGGCCATCGTACGTCGTATGACATCCGCAGCGACGGCTACTGGGTGCCGATCGAAGGCGAGTGGCGTCCGGTGCCGCCGGAAGCGATCGTCTACAATGCGGGTAATCCGGTCGGTGAAGCTGTCGTGTGGTACGTCCGCCAGGGCTCCAATGCGTTTTACATCCGGTGCTTCGTGCCGGGCGGCGGCGTGTAAAGAGGAAATCCGCGTTCAACCTGATGTGGCGGGCGCTGGTCTGCCATCGATTCTGAGCCGATCTGAGTCGGTGCGGAACCGCATCCGGACTCGATTGAGAGGTTTGCGTCCCTGTGCCGGCGCGCTGCCGAACGGCAGGCGCACGCGATAGTGCCTGATCGACGCGCTTTTCCCGCGCGCCTCGGACAAGTTTCGTTTTGACTGACGTCAGCTCTTGACCGATGGCAGCGCGACTATCGCGCGCAATCGGGATCTCTCGACAATGGCCCGCTGATGAACGGATCGCGCTCGGTTGGGACGAAGAGGCCAGTGTCGAAGATCGGCCCGCAACTGCCGGCGCCGCCCGGCGGGGTGGTGATGGCGCGAACGGCCCCGGCACTCCGATCCAGCGGAAGGTCGCCTGGCGGCACGTCCGCGGAACAAGCCGACGCGACGCTCAATGCCAGCGCGAAAGCAGATCCGCTCAGGGCGAGTGATGCTTTCATGTGAGGCCTCCTTTGAAATCTATACTTTGCCTTCCGAAACGGGTTCGGAAGCTATTCGACAGCAACGGGCACTACGAAGGTACGACGGTCAGCGTCGTCATTGCCGGCAGCGAGCCGACGCGCGGTCAAATGTGCAATGCAGCAAAGAAGATCAAGTCCATTCACATCAAACTATTCGAAATTTTCGCTATTTTAAAATGTGATAAGCGAAAGTTATACTTGTAACAATTATGTAGCATTACTCTGATATCGCACTGCGTCATTTTTGCGGCGCGTTGCGCACTGCCTCTTTGATAGCAGCCCACACCCGCGCCGGCGTGGCCGGCATGTCCAGGTGTTCGATGCCGTAGACCGAGAGCGCATCGACGACGGCATTCATGATCACGGCGAGCGACGGTGTGATGCCGGCTTCGCCGCCACCCTTGACGCGCAGCGGATTGCCCTTGGTCGGATCCTCTGCGAGCGCGACCGTGAAACTCGGCACCCAGTCGGCGCGCGGCATCCCGTAATCCATGAAGCTTGCGGTGAGAACTTGCCCTGAGTCCGGCTCCCATCGGAAACATTCGGACAGCGCTTGGCCGGCGCCTTGCACGATCCCGCCATGGACCTGGCCATGCAGGATCAGCGGATTGATCGGCTGCCCGCAGTCGTCGACCGACGAATAGCGCTTGATCGCAACGAGCCCTGTCTGCGGGTCAAGTTCCACCTCGCACACCGCGCATCCGGTCGGGTACGCGGGGATGCGTCCGCTGAAGCTTGCTTCGCTCGTGAGCGGCGTGCGCAACTCCTGCGGCAATGCGGGGTCGGAGGCGATGGCGCGCGCGACATCGTAGATGTCGAGGCGCAGGTTGGAGCGCGGCGATTCGAAGAAGCCATCGTTGAAGTTCACGTCGTTCTCGCCGCAGCCTGCGAGCGCCGCGAAGATTTTCCGGGCTTGGGCGACGATCCGGCCCGAGGCTTCGACCAGGAGCGTGCCGGCGAGCCGCATGGAACGATCCGAGTGGGTGCCGCCGCCCGCCGGTACGATCTTGGTGTCGCCGGTGACAAGCTTGACCTCGTCGGGGGTCACTTGAAAGCGATCGGCGAGCACTTGCGCGAACGTCGTCTCGTGCCCTTGCCCGCTCGATTGCGTGCCGGCCACCGCTTCGATGGCGTGGTCGGGATGCACCGTCACGCGCACATATTCATTGGGTTGGCCGACGGGCGACTCGACGTAATTCGCAACGCCGATGCCGGCGAGCATGCCGCGTCGCTTCGCTTCGCGCCGCCGCGCCGGGAAGCCGTGCCAGTCGGCAAGCTTGACGGCGGCGTCCATGTTGGCGCGGAAATTTCCGCTGTCGTAGATGAGACCGGTCGCCAATTCGTAGGGAAGCTTGGCGCGGGGAACGAGATTGCGCCGCCGCAGCGCCAGCCGATCCATGCCTAAACGATGTGCGGCGATGTCGATCAGGCGTTCGAGCGCGAACGTCGCTTCGGGACGGCCGGCGCCACGGAACGGTGCGGTCGGCACCGTATTGGTGAGTGCGCCGCGAATCGCGACTGTCGCGACGGGGAAATCATAGATGGTCGGCGTCACCCGATAGGCGTTGGAGAGCGGCACATACGTCACCGGATGGGCGCCGACGTTGCCGGTCATGGCGATGGCAAGTCCGAGAAATCGCCCGTCCGCCGCGAGCGCGAGCCGCGCCTCGGTAACGATGTCGCGACCCTGGTAATCGGTGAGAAAGGCCTGGGTGCGGTCGCCGTTCCATTTCACCGGGCGGCCGACGCGGCGCGCCGCCCAGGTCACCATCACTTGCTCGGGATAGACGTTGCTCAGAAGCCCGAAGGCGCCGCCGACATCGTGGGTGCGGGCGCGAACCCGCTCGGGCGAGACGCCGAGGCCGGCCGCGATGGTCTGCTTGATGCGCACCGCGCCCTGACTGCAGGTGATGATGGTGTAGATGTCCTCGTCTTTGTCATAGCTGCCGATCGCTGCGCGCGGCTCCATGTGTGCCGACGCCACGCGCTGATTGCGGAACGTCTGAGCAACGACGAGATCGGCGCCTGCGAAGGCAGCCGCGACCGCTGCGTCATCGCCGAACAAGGTCTCGACGCCAAGATTGCCGGGAAGTTCATCGTGGAGCTGCGGCGCGCCGGGCTTGAGCGCGGCCACCGCATCGGTGACTGCAGGCAGCTCCTCGTAGTGAACAACGACCAATTCACTGGCGTCCTGGGCGACGGCGCGGCTTTCGGCCACCACCATTGCCACCGGCTCGCCGACGTAGCGGGCGCGGTCGGTCGCAAGCGGCAGATGCGGCTTCTCGAATGCGGTGCGGCGCCCGGGGCCGGTGAAGGACTTGATCTTCACGTCATGGGTCGAGGCCGGGTTTGCGATATGGTTGACGCCACGCCCGCCGGACGCGGCGTAATCGGCTGCCGTGAAAACGGCGATCACGCCCGGCAGGCTCGTCGCCGGCGTTACGTCGATTGACACGATACGGGCGTGGGCATGCGGCGAGCGCACGAATACCGCATAGGCCTGTCCCTCGAGCGAGAAATCGTCGGTGTAGCGCCCGCGCCCCGCGACGAGGCGCCGGTCCTCGAAGCGCGGCAGCGCCCGGCCGATATAAGGTTGGCGCCGCTCGGCCGTCGACATTTCTACGCTCCACCATTTCGCCCCACGAGGTTGCCGTGCTTATACCAATCCGGGGCCGGGCTGGTAGCCCGGATGGAGCCAACGGGTCCCGCCTCTGGCGGGCCCGATGACAGGCTCCGCGCAATCCGGGACAAGCGTTTCAGCATGTGATAGCCCGTCCCGGATTGCGCTGCGCTCCATCCGGGCTACATGCGCGACGACGGACATCCAATGATGAGCAGTTCAAGTGAAGCGGCCGCTCGGCACGCATTGCCGAGGGTCGAAGACGAGGCACTGTTGCGCGGCCGCGGCCGTTTTCTCGACGACGCCCCGCTGCCGGGCGAAGCGTACGGCGTCTTCGTGCGGTCGCAGCATGCCCACGCAAAGATCCGCGGGATCGATACCGCGGCGGCTCGGTCCGGCGCCGGTGTCCTCGCGGTGCTCACTGCGGCCGAGATGAAAGCCGCCGGTATCGGCACGATCTATACGCATTTCCCGATGCCGGGTCGCAACGGTGCGCCGCTGATCAATCCGGTCCGGCCGCCGCTCGCAACCGATCGCGTCCTACATGTCGGCGAACCGGTCGCGCTCGTGGTCGCGACCTCGACGGCGCTGGCACAGGATGCGGCCGACCGCGTCAGTGTCGACTACGAGGAACTCCCTGTCGTCATCGATGCGCGTGCCGCAGTGGCGCCGGGCGCGCCGCAGCTCTGGCCGCAGGCCCCCGGCAACCTCTCCATCGACTGGCAGGCGCCGGCCTCGCCGGACGGCGCCAATGAACGTGAGGTTGCCCGTATCATCGCCGAGGCGCCGCTCGTCGCCCGGGTGTCGCATCTCAATCAGCGGATTGCCGCGGTGGCGATGGAGCCGCGCGGCGCGACCGCGAGCTACGATGCCGCCGCCGAGCGCTATACGATGCGCGTTTGCACGCAAAGCGCCATCGTGCAGCGCGACGCTCTCGCCGGCGTCATGGGCATCAAGCCGGACAAGCTGCGGGTCGTGACCGAGGACGTGGGCGGCGGCTTCGGCATGAAGTCCCCGGTCTATCCCGAATACCCGGTGCTACTCGTAGCAGCAAAAATGCTCGGACGCCTGGTGCACTGGATGGCGACGCGCGGGGAATCCTTCGTCAGCGACAATCAGGCCCGCGACATGTTCGCCGACGGCGAACTCGCGCTCGACCACAACGGCAAGTTCCTGGCGCTGCGCCTCGACTGCGTCGTCAACCTCGGCGCTTACGTGGGCTTCGTCGGCATCCATCTCGCGACCAACAATTTTGCCCGCTGCTTGCCCGCCATGTATCGCATTCCGGCAATCGACGTGCGAGTGCGCTGCGCTTTCTCCAACACCGTGCCGACCGCGCCTTATCGCGGTGCCGGCCGTCCGGAGGCGAATTATCTTTTGGAGCGATTGGTGGACGAGGCGGCGCGCATCAGCGCAATTGCGCCGCATACGATCCGCAAACGCAACCTCATCCCGCCCTCGGCGATGCCGTACAGGACGCCGGTCGGCACCACCTACGACAGCGGCGACTTCCCGGCGGTGGTCGCGAAGGCATTCGCGATCGCGGGCTACGACGAGTTTGCCGCGCGCCGTCGCGAAGCGGCCCGTCGCGGCAAACGGCGCGGCATCGGCATTTCCTGCTTTCTCGAACACGCCGGTGGCATGCCGACGGAAGGCGCCGGCATCTCCTTTCCCGGCGATGGCCGAATTGCGGTCGAGGTCGGCTCGCAATCGACCGGCCAGGCGCATGCATCGGTGTTTCCGCGCCTTGTTGCGCGCGAACTCGGCATCGCGCCGGAGCACGTCGTGCTGCGGCAGGGCGACAGTTCGCTCGGCGTGACGAGTTCGTCCTCAGTCGCGTCGCGTTCGACCATCACCGTCGGCACCGCGATTGTGCGCACCGTCGAGGCCGTGATCCGCAAGGGCCGCAGCCTCGCCTCCGATAAGCTCGAAGCCGCCGAAGACGATATCGTCTACGAGCGCGGCACCTTCACGGTCGCCGGCACCGACCGCCGGATCGGCATCGTCGATCTCGCGGCGGAGGTGAAGGAGCGCAAGCGCCGCGGCGAGATCGCCGAAGATCTCGACACCAAACTCACGGTCGACACGCCGCAGACCTTTCCCAATGGCTGCCATATCGCCGAGGTCGAGATCGATCCGGACACCGGCGCGGTTTCGCTGATCAGCTATGTCGCGGTGGACGACTGCGGCAATGTGCTCGATCACATGATCGTCGAAGGCCAGGTGCACGGCGCGATCGTGCAAGGCTTCGGCCAGGTGCTGATGGAGCGCCTTGTCTATGACGGCGGCGGCCAGCTCGTGACCGGCTCGTTCATGGACTACGCCATGCCGCGCGCCGCCGATCTGCCGTCGTTCACGGCAGCCGAGCAGAGCGTGCCGGCGACCACCAATCCGCTTGGCGTCAAGGGCGTGGGCGAAGCCGGCACCACCGGCGCGCTCGCCGCCATCATGAATGCGATTGCCAATGCGGTTCCCGCCGCCGCGCATCTCGACATGCCGGCGACTCCGGAGAAGGTCTGGGCCGCGTGTCGCAAGGGATGATGTCGAAAGGGATGATCACGATCCGTAGCCCGGATGAGCACAGCGATATCCGGGACAAGCGTGTCCTCTGTGAAACGTGGCCCCGGATGTCGCTGCGCTCATCCGGGCTACATACCGGCCAACCACTTGGCGCAAGTGATGTTGTGTGCGCCGCGGAATTTGGCCACTATCGGATGGTGGATCGCCCCTGATGTCCAGTCCGGTTACCCAGCTGCATAGCGTTGCGCCGCCCACGGTGGCGGAGTCGCCGGTCCGCCCGGCGATTCGCATCCGCAATCTCGTCAAGCGCTTCGGCGACCTCGTCGCGGTCGACAACGTGTCGCTCGACATCGGGCAGGGCGAGTTCTTCATGATCGTCGGCCCGTCCGGTTGCGGCAAGACGACACTGCTGCGCATCCTCGCGGGCCTGGAGGAGGCAACGTCAGGATCGATCGAGATCGATGTTCCGGCCGGCAGCGGTCGCCCGGAAAATTCCATGGTGTTCCAGGGCGACTCGATCCTTCCCTGGATGACGGTCTGGCAGAACGCAGCCTATGGCCTGCGCATGCGGCATGTTCCTGCCAATGTCATCAAGGACGTCGTCTCGCATTATCTCGACCGCACCGGCCTCACGCGGTTTGCACAGTACTATCCGCACCAGCTGTCCGGCGGCATGCGCCAGCGCGTCGCCATCGCCCGCGCCTTCGCCAACGATCCGCAGATCCTGTTGATGGACGAGCCGTTCTCGGCACTCGACGCGCAGAACAAGCTGCTGCTGCAAGAGGAATTGCTGCGCATCTGGGAGGAGCACAAGAAGACGGTCGTGTTCATCACCCACAGCGTTGACGAGGCGGTGCTGCTCGGCGACCGCGTCATGGTGATGACGGCGCAACCCGGACGGCTCAAGCTGTTCGTCGGCGTTCCGCTGGCGCGGCCGCGCAACATCATGAACCTGCAGGGCGCGCCCGAATATGGCGAGCTCGTGCATCGCATCTGGGCGAGCCTGCGCGACGAGGTGACACGGGCGCGGGAGATCGCGGAAGGATTGGAAAAGTCATCATGAGCGTCGAACAAGCGTCCGCCCAGGGCGGACAAGCGTCCGCCCAGCGTCCGCTCAGTCGTTCCGAGCCGCTGTCGCTGCGCACGCGCGACCGCATCCTCAGCGTCGCTTCGCCGCTCGGGCTCCTTCTCGTCTGGGAGATTGCCGCACGGTTCGGATTCATCGACACCCGCTTCTTTCCGGCGCCGTCGAGCATTCTCGCTCAGCTGTGGCAGATGCTCATGTCGGGCGAACTCGTCACCCACACGCTCGTAAGCCTGCGCCGGCTGTTCTGGGGCACCTTGATCGGCGGCGTGCCGGCGCTCGTGCTCGGCGTCGTCATGGGCCTGCATCGCGTCACCCGCGCGCTGTTCGACCCGCTGATCGCCGCGACCTATCCGATTCCGAAGAGCTCGATCCTGCCGCTCGCACTGTTGATCTTTGGGCTCGGCGAGGGCTCGAAGATCTTCATGGTCGCGATCGGCGTGTTCTTTCCGGTCGCCATCAATGCCACCACCGGCGTGCTGGAGATCAACAAGATCTACATCGACGTCGGCCGCAACTACAAAGCCAGTCGCTGGAACATGTTCTGGACGATCGCGCTGCCCGGCGCATTGCCGGTCATCATGACCGGCTTCAAGCTCGGTATCGGCATCGGTCTTATCCTGATCGCGGTCGCCGAAATGGTCGGCGCGAAGAGTGGGCTCGGCTACCTGATCTGGAGCGCGTGGGAGACGTTCTCCGTCGAGCAGATGTATGTCGGCTTGTTTATGATCGCGCTGATCGGGTTTATCCTCACGCTCGCGCTCAACGAGCTTGAGCGCTTCATCATTCCGTGGAAATCGACTTGAGTTTGGCGATGTCCCGGGCCGAGGAACGATCATGCCGCTGATCGCGCAGACGATCGATGAGGCGCTGGCGCCGATCGGCGACGGCATCATGCTGGCGGTGCCGCGCGAAGTTGCGGGCGTGCCGATGGAAGCGACGCGCGCTCTGATCCGGCGCGGCGTTCGCAACCTGCATCTCGTGACGCTGCCGACCTCGAGCCTGCAGGCCGATCTCTTGGTCGGGGCCGGCGCGGTCGCGGTGCTGGAGACGTCGGCCGTGAGCCTCGGCGAATTCGGGCCGGCGCCGCGCTTCACCGCCGCAATGACCAGCGGCGCCATCCGCATATTGGAAGCGACCTGTCCGGCGCTGCATGCCGCGTTCCAGGCGGCGGAGAAGGGCGTCCCGTTCATGCCGCTGCGCGGCATTCTTGGTTCTGACGTGCTCAACTGCCGACCGGACTGGCGCGTGATCGACAATCCGTTCGGCAATGACGATCCGATCGTGCTGTTGCCGGCGCTCAATCCCGATGTCGCGCTGCTGCATGCGCCGATGGCGGACCGCGCCGGCAACGTCTGGATCGGACGCCAGCGCGAGCTTGCGACCATGGCGCACGCGGCGAAGAAGACGGTGGTCACCGTCGAGAAGCTGGTGGACGGCAATCTGCTCGACGATCCGCTGCGTGCGGCGGGGACGCTGCCCGGCTTCTACGTGGACGCTGTCGCCGTTGCGGAAAAGGGCTGCTGGCCGCTCGGGCTCCCCGATCACTATGGCGCCGATCTCGGCCACCTTGCGGACTACGCCCGCCTCGCCGCGACGGCAGAGGGATTCGCGCAGTACCTCGATCGATATGTCTATCGGCGGCTGGCGGCGTGAATCTTTCCCCTCCCCCGCTTGCGGGTGTTTGGGCCGGGGACATCGAGGACAGTGGGTGGGGAAAGAGAGCCAGCAATTCGCAGCGACATTTCGTCGGCGACAGCGACATCGAGCAGGTACCAACATTTGTCTGAGCCAAATCCCAAACCAGTCCGCGACGAAGAACTCCTCGCCGATGTGATCACGCGCGTGATCGGCGACGTGCGACACATCGCGGTGGGCAATGCCTCGCCAATCCCCGCAACGGCGGCGCTGCTTGCCCGCGCGCGTGGTGGGGGCATGCCCTATGTGTCGCTCCTGCAAAGCCGAAAGCACAACTTCTTCACCGACGGCGGGCGCGAACTGTTCGACTGCGCGGGTCAGGGTCGCATCGACGTGTTCTTCCTCTCGGGCGGCGAGATTGACGGCGAGGGCAATATCAACCTCGTGAGCATCGGCGATCACGATAAGCCGCGGGTGCGATTCCCCGGATCGTTCGGCTCGGCGCATCTTTATTACGTCGTGCCCAAAGTCGTTCTGTTCCGCACCGAACATTCACGGCGTACATTGGTGCCGCGCGTCAGCTTCATCAGTGCACCCGGCGGCAGCCCGGCAAACGTCTATCGCCGTGGCGGACCGGTCGCGCTCGTCACCAACCGCTGCCTGTTCGATTTCGATCGCGCGCGACAGCGGTTTCGCCTGCACAGCGTCCATCCGGGCCACACCGTGGCCGAGGTCGCCGACAACACCGGGTTCGATTACGACGCTCCGGACGATGTGCCGACCACGCCGCCGCCGACTGCGGAAACGCTGCGCCTCATGCGCGAGGTCGTTGCCCAGGAACTCGCAGAAGTCTATCCGCAGTTCGCGGCGTCGGTGTTCGGCGTGTCGGCCAATGATTCGTTGAGTGGGCGACAATCTGAGCTGAACAGTTAAGGGAGAATTGCGACGGTCACGTTCCTGTGAATGGTCGCTATGGTCTCTCATGCGCCGCCGCTATTTTGGAATCTGTCGAACTACGCTATGCTCGGTTCCAATCCCGCCAAACAAATCACATCCATCGATCGCACACAGGAGATCAGTTGATGGCTCGTCTCACAGTCAACGGCAAAGGTTACGAAGTGGATATCGATCCCGATACGCCACTATTGTGGGCAATCCGCGAAAATATTGGGCTGACCGGCACGAAGTATGGATGCGGCGTCGCTCTGTGTGGCGCCTGCACGGTCCATATCGATGGCGTACCGACGCGGTCGTGCTCGGTGCTGGCGAGCGATGCGGTGGGCAAGCAGATCACCACGATCGAAGGCCTTGCCAACAATGGTCATCTCACCAAAATTCAGCAGGCCTGGGTCAATAACGACGTGCCCCAGTGCGGCTATTGCCAGAGCGGCATGATCATGGCCGTGACGGCGCTGCTCAAGGACAAGCCGAAGCCCACCGACGCCGATATCGATGCGGCGATCACCAATATTTGCCGATGCGGCTCCTATCAGCAGGTGCGCACGGCGATCCACGAAGCCGCGAACGCGTGAGGGAGGCGACGATGACCTATATGCCGAAAATCGATCGCCGTGCGTTCGTCGTTGGAACGGGTGCCGCCGGGCTCGCACTTGGATTCCACCTGCCGTTCGCAAGCAAGGCCAATGCGAGCACCGCCACTCCCGAGGTCAACGCCTGGGTCGTGATCAAGCCCGACGAATCAGTCGTGATTCGCGTCGCCCGCTCCGAAATGGGCCAGGGCACCCTGACGGGTCTCTGCCAAATGGTTGCCGAAGAACTCGAGTGCGACTGGAACAAGGTGTCCTACGAGTTTCCAACGCCGGGCCAGAGCCTAGCGCGCAAGCGTGTGTGGGGCGAATACCTCACCGCGGGCAGCCGCGGCATTCGCACCTCCCAGGAGATCGTCCGCAAAGGCGGCGCCGCGGCTCGTATCATGCTGATCGAAGCTGCCGCCAATCAGTGGAAAGTGCCGGCGGCCGAATGCACCGCCGAGAATGGCGTCATCACCCACACGCCCTCCGGCCGCAAGGTGACGTTCGGCAAGGTCGCGGATGCCGCAGCGAAGGTCGAACCGCCGGTCGACATCAAGCTCAAGGACCCGAAGGACTGGAAGCTGATCGGTAAGAGCGTCAAGCGCCTCGACACCATCGGTAAAGTCCAGGGCCAGACGGTCTACGGCATCGACGTCAAGCTGCCGGGCATGGTGAATGCCGCACTCAAGGCCGCGCCCGTCTTCGGTGCCAAACTCAAGAGCTTCGACGCGACCAAGGTCGCGTCGATGAAGGGCGTCAAGAAGGTGATGAAGGTCGACGACAACGCCGTCGCCGTCGTCGCTGACACCTGGTGGCACGCCAAGAGCGCGCTCGAAGCTTTGCCGGTCAAGTGGGATTCAAGCCCGAACGATCATGTGACGAGCGCATCGATCGCGGACTTCCTCAAGGCCGGCCTCGACGCCGACAAGGCGATCATCGGCAATGAGAGCGGCGACGTCAAAGCCGGGCTCGCCTCTGCCGCGAAGAAGTTCGAGGCGGTCTACGCCTATCCCTATCAGCACCACGTCACCATGGAGCCGCAGAACGCAACGGCGCTTTACACCTCGGACAAGTGCGAGGTGTGGTGCCCGGTGCAGAACGGCGAGCAGGCACTGGCGGCGACCGCCGAAGCCTGCGGACTGCCGGTCGGCAAGTGCGAAGTCTACAAGACGTTCCTGGGCGGCGGCTTCGGGCGGCGCTCCACCTCAGTGGATTACGTTCGCCAGGCAGTTCTCATCGCCAAGGAAATGCCCGGCACGCCGGTGAAGCTGTTGTGGACTCGCGAGGAGGACATGACGCATGGGTGGTATCACCCGATCACCCAATGCAAGATGTCAGCCGGGTTCGACGACAAGAACAACGTGACGTCGCTGCACGTGCGCATCTCGGGTCAGTCGATTCTCGCGACCGTCATGCCGGCGCGGCTTGAGGACGGCAAGGATGCCGCAACGTTCGCGGGTTTCTACAAGGGCGGCGCGGAAGCGGCGTTCGGCTACGAGGCCATCCCGAACATCCTGGTCGATCACGCCATGCGCAATCCGCACGTGCCGCCGGGCTTCTGGCGGGGCGTCAACATCAACCACAACGCCATTTACATCGAGAGCTTCATGGACGAGCTCGCGAAAGAGGCGGGCGTCGATCCGCTCGAGTTCCGTCGCAGGTTGATGACGAAGAATCCGCGCCATCTTGCGGTCCTCAATGCGGTCGCCGAAAGGATCGGCTATGACAAGCCGGCCCCGAAAGGGATCTATCGCGGCCTTTCCCAGCACATGGGCTTCGGCAGCTATGTGGCGGCGTGCGCCGAGGTCTCCGTGGACGGCAACAAGGTGAAGGTCCACCGCATCGTCGGCGCGACCGATCCGGGCTACGCGGTCAATCCGGGCCAGATCGAGCGGCAGATTGCCGGCTCGTTCGTGTACGGGCTGACGGGGCTGTTCCTGGGCGAATGCACCGTCAAGGACGGCGCCATCGAGCAGGAGAACTTCGACAGCTACGACATGATGCGCATCAGCCAGATGCCGAAGGTGGAGGCGATCGTGATGCCGTCCTACCATGGTGTCTGGGGCGGCGTCGGCGAGCCCACGATCTGCGTCGCCGCGCCAGCCGTGCTCAACGCCATCACGGCCGCGACCGGCAAGCGCTATCGCACCTTCCCGCTCAAGAACCATGGCTTGACCCTTGTCTGAGCGTTCTGGCGGCGGTCCCGCAGCGATTTGCGGGGACCGCCGCCGGCTTCTCGAAATGTCAGGTGCGCGGGTGCGGTATGCCGCGCTCGCCGCTCTGATTACGGCACTTGCTTTTCCGGCGATGGCCGCGGATGCCCCGCCCGGCGCTGCCTCGTGCTCTGGGTGTCATCCGGCGACGGCGAAGGTGGAGACGCCGGTGGCGCGGCTTGCCGGGCAGGACCCGGCGGCGATCGTCGCGGCGATGCAGGCGTTCCGAACGGGTCAGCGTCCGGCGACCGTGATGGATCGCATCGCCAAAGGCTTCTCCGATGACGAGGTAAGGGCGATCGCGGCCTGGTACGCGGCCCAGCGGTGATCCGCATGACCCCAGCAGCACCGAGTCGCCGTCAGATTATCGCCGCTGCAGCAGCCGGAGCCGCCAGCGCGGCCCTGCCGCGCCCATTGCGCGCGCAAGGCGCACAACCGCGCATCGTTGTCGTCGGCGGCGGGTTCGGTGGCGCGACCGTCGCGCGCTTTCTCAAGCGTGCCGATCCGAAGCTCGACGTGACGCTGGTCGAGGCGAATCCGATTTTCACGTCGTGCCCGTTCAGCAACGAAGTCATCGCCGGCCTGCGCGATATGGCGAGCCAGTATTTTCGCTATGACCGGATCGCGGCGGAAGGCATTGCCATCGTACATCAGCCGGCAATCGCGGTCGACGCGGCCGCCCGCAGTGTCACGATGGGCGACCGCACGCGGCTCGGCTACGACCGGCTCGTGATCGCGCCGGGAATCGATCTGCGGTTCGATGCGCTGCCGGGTTACGACGAGGCGGCGGTCGGGCGCATGCCCCACGCTTGGAAGGCCGGCGAGCAGACGGTGCTGCTGCGCCGCCAGCTCGAAGCGATGGAGGACGGGGGCACGGTGGTCATGGCGCTGCCGGCGCTGCCCTACCGCTGCCCGCCGGCGCCCTACGAGCGCGCCAGCCTGATCGCCTATTATCTGAAAACGAAGAAGCCGCGCTCGAAGATCATCGTCCTTGATGCCAAGGACACGTTTTCGAAGCAGCGCCTGTTCGAGAACGCATGGAAGGAGCTTTATCCCAATCTCGAATGGATATCGTTGTCGTCCGGCGGCAATCCGACTGCTGTCGACGCCAAGACCAAAACCATTATGTCGGACTTCGACACGTACAAGGCCGATGTCGCCAACGTGATCCCGCCGCAGAAAGCGGGCCGCATCGCGGAGCTTGCTGGCGTTGCCGATCGCACCGGCTGGTGCCCCGTTGACCCGGTGACGTTCGAGTCTGCGCTCGTTCCCGGCATCCATGTGGTCGGCGATGCCGCGATCGCCGGCGCCGTGCCAAAATCGGCCTTCGCCGCCAACGCCGCAGCGAAAATCTGCGCGGCCGCGGTGGCGCGGCTCGTGCGCGGCGAGGCGCCCCCGCCGCCGAAATTCGTCAACACCTGCTACAGCGTGGTGGCACCCGATTACGGCTTCTCGATCGCGGGCGTCTATCATCCCGTCAACGGCCAGTGGCTGGAAGTCGAAGGCGCCGGCGGCATCAGCCCGATCGACGCGCCGCCCTCGTTCCGCAAACAGGAAGCATTGTTGGCCGATGGCTGGTTCAACACCATCACCGCCGAAATCTTTGGCTGAACGCGGCGGGACTTTGCCGCGCTCTTCGCCGTGGACGGCTTTGCGCCGTTGCCTGTCCCATTTGAGCGCATCCCTCTTTTTCCGTTCCCGCGTGTCCGCGTCTCTTTTTCCCCTCCCCCGCGAGCGCAGGGCTGTCCGGGGAAGTTTTAGACATAGCGGAATTCGAGTTGGGCATCGGATGATTTTGGAGCGTTTCGAGATGGGTTGACGGGAGGGGGCTTGTCGATTTCGGCGATCGGCCTTCGCATGAACAGGCGCTGGCGAATGAGTTCGATGAGGCGAAGGACGGGGATGGTGAGGCGATGCAGGCGCGCGGCGATGCGCAGCAGGAGATAGGCGATCATCGCAGCCAGAATCTGCAGGCGGATTGCATTTTCGCTCGTGCCGAGGAACTTGCGGATATCGAGATGTTGCTTGATCCAGCGAAACAGCAGCTCAATCTGCCAACGGGCCTTGTACAACTGGCCGATTTCGGTCGCGCTGCGCACGAGGTCGTTGGTGATCAGTGTCAGGCTGCCGCCATTGTCGCGCTTGAGCCTGATGCGGCGCAGCGCCATCGGCAGCCGCGAATCGCCTTTGCTGACGAGCCTGACCTCGGCGTCATCGATAATCCTAAAGCCGTCGCCGCGCCGCTTTCGCAACGGCCGGCGCCGGGTCATCCGCAAGCGAGTGTTGACCTTGGCCCGGGTGACGAAGAAAGCCCCGCTGTCATTGATCCGCTGCCACCAGCCAAAGTGGCAATAGCCCTTGTCGAACACGTAAGTCGCGCCGGTCTCGATCGCGAATTTACGGCCGACCTCGACGTCGTTGACGGTTGCCGCCGTGACCTCGATACAGCGCGGGCAATCGGCCTGCGGATCATAGACGACGTGCATTTTCATGCCGCGGATACGTCCGTTCCACTTAGCCCATTTGCACACCTTGCCCAACGGAACAGGGCTGGCGTCAATCACGCGCACCATCTCGGCGCCGTCCCGCCGGGTCGACCGATCGGCCGACTGCGACAGCATCGTAAAGACTTCGGCAAAGACCGCGGTCGGGCGGCGCCCGTTGGCGTCCGACAACGTCGAGCGCGCAAGCGGACCGACATGCAGATGATAGTGGTGATGGGCGTTAGCATTGAAGGCGGTCTCAAGCCCACGCAAGCCGTCGATCTGGCTCAACTGCGCGAAAATCAGCGCGACCAGATGATCCCAACTCTTGAACGACTTGTCGTAGGCGTCGGCGCCGTGCCGATCCACAACAGATTGGAACCAGCGACGATCGATCGGTTTAAGCAGTGTCCCCATGATGCTATCGAGGTAGCGCATGCTCGGCCCTTTCTGAGTCTCGACAACCAGCAAGGATCGGGTTGCACCGATTCTGCCGAGCATGCACCGCGTCACAATGAATCATTCCCCGGACACCCCTGCCGCTTGCGGGGGAGGGTCAGGGAGGGGGCCCGTCCCGCAAGACAGTGCCGTGGAGCGTGCCCCCTCCCCAACCCTCCCCCGCAAGCGGGGGAGGGGAAAGAGAAAAGCGTGCAGGCGGGGGAGGGGAAAAGAAAAGACGTACGCGCAGGAACGAGGAAGACTCGTCGCGCGATCCGCGATTCTATCAAAATCGCTTGCGGCCTCGCGGCAATATTCGTCTGCACCTCCTTGCTCGCCGCCGAGTCGGTGCTGCGCCCCTACGCTGTTGTCGGCGATGCCATTCCCGCCTCTCTCACCGGCAAGCCGGGCGACCCGGCGCGCGGCAAGGCGATCGTCGTCAGCCGGCAGACGGGGTTGTGCCTGCTCTGCCACTCCGCGCCGCTGCCGGAGGAGAAATTCCAGGGCACCATCGGGCCGGACCTGAAGGGCGCCGGTTCGCGCAACACCGAAGGCCAGTTACGGTTGCGAATCGTCGATTCGAGCTTAGTTGACCCAGGGACGATCATGCCGTCCTACTATCGGCTCGACGGCCTTGACCGCGTGGCGCCGGCGTTTCGCGGCAAGACCGTCCTGACCGCGGATGAAATCGAGGACGTGGTGGCGTTCCTCATGACCTTGCGTGATGACACGAGGCATCCATGAACGAGACTGACAAGGCGCCGACGCGGCGTGCCGTGCTGATAGGTGCGGCCGGAGCGGCGCTGACGCCGATCCTGGTGCGCCGCGCCGACGCGACGCCGGCCACGATGAAGGCCGCGATTCACCGTGTGATCGGCGAATCGCCGGTCAGCAAGGGCAGGGTGAGCCTCGACATCCCGCCGCTCGTCGAAAACGGCAACACCATCGCCATGACGGTTGCGGTCGAAAGCCCGATGACCGCGACCGACTACGTCAAGGCGATCCACGTCTTCAACGAGAAGAATCCGCAGCCCGATGTGATCTCGGTGCACCTCGGCCCGCGCGCCGGCAAGGCTGCGTTCTCGACCCGCATCCGCCTCGCCGATTCCCAGACCGTGACCGCGATCGCCGAGATGAGCGACGGCTCGCTGTGGTCGGATGAGGCCGAGGTCATCGTCACCATCGCGGCCTGCCTGGAGTACAACTAGCCATGGCCCGCATGCTCATCAACGTTCCGCCCAAAGCGAAGCGCGGCCAGGTGATCGAGATCAAGACCCTGATCTCGCACGTCATGGAGACCGGATACCGCCGCAACGAGACCGGCGTCGCGATTCCGCGCGACATCATCAATCTGTTCGTCTGCACCTATAACGGCGAGGAAATTTTTCGCGCCAACCTCTATCCGGCAATCTCGGCCAACCCGTTCATCACATTCTTTACGACGGCGGCCGAGAGCGGCACGCTTGAGTTCAAGTGGACCGACGATCACGGCCATGTCGAAAGCGGCACCGCCAAGATTGCGGTCGAATAATCGCGTCTCGATGCGCGGCGCGGCGGCGTTCGGTGCGGTGTGCGTTGTCTGCGCCGCGCTCTCGCCATTGCTTGGCGCCGATATCCCGCCGGCCGAGCGTCGTTCGGGCTACGCGGACCTGAGCCGCGAAACCCGTGCGATGCAGGACGACGACACGGCGAACCCGGGCATGCTGTCGGTGCTCGACGGCGAAGCATTGTGGAACCGCAAGGCGGGCTCAGCCGACCGCTCATGCGCCGATTGCCATGGCGATGCAACACAAAGCATGAAGGGTGTGGCCGCGCGCTATCCGGCATTCGATGCCGAGAGCGGCAAGCCGGTCGATCTTGAGCAGCGCATCAATCTCGAGCGCGTTCGTCATCAGCAGGCGCCGCCGCTGCGGTTCGAGTCGAGCGAACTGTTGGCACTATCGACCTACGTCGCGCTGCCATCGCGCGGCGAGCCGATCGCGCCGCCCAACGACGAACGTCTGGCGCCGTTCATCGCGGCCGGGCGCGCGTTCTTCAATCTGCGCCAGGGCCAGCTCAACCTGTCGTGCGCGTTGTGCCATGACGACAATTGGGGCAAGCGGCTTGCCGGCAACATCGTGCCGCAGGGACACCCGAACGGCTATCCGCTCTACCGGCTCGAATGGCAGAGCGTCGGGTCGCTGCAGCGCCGGCTGCGCAACTGCATCTCCGGAATGCGTGCCGAGGTCCCCGAATACGATTCGCCGGAGTACGTCGATCTCGAGCTTTTCCTGATGCAGCGGGCCGCCGGCATGCCGATGGAGTCGCCCGCCGTGCGGCCATGAATGGCGTTGATGGCGGCGGTCATTCGGAAGCGATTTGGAGAAACTTCGTAGGGTGGGCAAAGCGAAGCGTGCCCACCATCCGTGCTCCGCAATTTGGCGCGGCCCGCGTGGGCACGCGCGGACAAGTCCGCGCTTTGCCCACCCTACCGCTTGCTACGGATTGCTGCTTTCTCTCAGCGCCAGCAAATTCAGCGGCCCGTCGTAGATCGTTCGTGCGCGCTCAAGCGCCGATGCGATCGCAGTCTCCGGCCAGCCGCCGTGGCGAGCATTGAGGATGAACTTGTCCTCGACGTCCTGTCGCGTCAGCGGCTCGTGGGCGCCACCGCGCATATAGGGCTGGCGCTCCTCGATCACACGGCCGTCGCGGAGCACCGCGCGGATGTGGCCGGTGTAATTCTTCGGATACGGATTGTCGGGGTCGATCACGTAACGGACCTTGGCGGCAACACCCAGCACGGCCGGGTCTTTGACCGCGGCATCGGTGAAGTCGCCCAGCCCGACGTTGCCGCGCACGAAGCCCGCGGCGATGCAGTAGGGCGTCGAGAACTTGCCGGCATAGCCGTTGGCGGGATGCTGCTTGTCGGCGAGCGGTTCCCACAGCCGGTGCACGGTGCCTTCGGCGACGTCACAGACGAGTTCGGCAATCTGCTCGGCCGCGATCCCACGCGCGGCAAGCCTGCGGGCACAATCGATATAGGGATGTGTCATCGTTCCGCACGGATACGGCTTGAAGGCGAGCGTCTCGGTCACCCAGCGCGTGCCAAAGTCGCCGACGAGCGCGTCGTAATCGCCTTTGGTCGTGTGGGCGAAGCCGTGGAAGAGGCCGTGGGTGCCTTCGAAGACGGTGCGCGGACCGGTGAAGCCATGCTTTGCCATGAGCGCGGCGCGCAAGCCCGATTGCGCCGCCCAGCCGGCATGCATGCGTTTGGTCCACGTGCCTTCGGCGAGATACTCGATGATCCCTGACGCCATGCTGCCTGCGATGCCGAGCGCGTTCGCGATGGCGCGGCGGTCGAGCCCGAGCGCGGCGGCAACGCCTGCCGCCGCGGCCATTGCGCCGAAAACCGCCGTCGGGTGGAAGCCGGCCTTGTGCACAAGCTTCGGCGTGACGAGCGAGAGCCGGCACAAAGTCTCGACCCCCGCGGCTACGCCGATGAGCGCCGCAGCGCCATCCGGGCGGTGGCGCTCGCATGCGGCAAGCACGGCGGGCACGATGACGGCGCCGGCGTGAACCGGGCCGCCCTCGAAGGTGTCGTCGAAATCTTCGCCATGGGCGGCCGTGCCGTTGACGAGCGCCGCGGCCACGGCGCTGAGCGAGCGCCGATGGCCGATCGCGGTGCACGGGCCGTCGTCATCACAGGCCGCAAGGGTGCTCGTGACGTAATCGAAGCGGCGCGCGGTCAGGCAAAGGCCGACAACGTCGACCGCCAAGTCCTCGCATTTGGTCCGCACCGCCGGCGGCAGCCGTCGCGGATCGATCGCCGCGATGCGCTCCGCAAGCTGCTCGGCAACCGCGATGGTCGGAAGAGGTTCGTTCATGGGCAGTTTGGATCACCTACCCCTGGAGGGGGGAGGTCGGCCGCGTTAGCGGCCGGGAGGGGGTGACAGCGGTTCCACATATTCGATTTCGCTTATTTGTCGCACGGCTGACACCCCACCCCGGACTGCCTGCGGCAGTCCGACCCTCCCCCTCCAGGGGAGGGTGCACAAAATCAGCCGCCGATGAAGGCGGGCTTGCGTTTTTCCATGAAGGCGCGGCGGCCCTCGACATAGTCGCGGCTGTCGAAGCATTGCTTCACCTGGGCCTCGCATTTCGCGAGATCGCGCTTCGAACTCGTCCTTGACGACCTCGCCGATGATGAACTTCGTCGCAGCGATGGTTAGCGGCGCATTCTCGGCGATGGTGTCGGCATATTTCTTCACATGCCCGGCCAACTCCTCGGCCGGCACGACCCGGTTGACGAGGCCCATGATGCGAGCTTCCTCGGCGTCGAACTGGCGTGCCGTGTAGAAGATTTCCTTGGCAAACGAAGGCCCGACGACATCGACGAGCTTCTTAAGGCCGTGATAGGGGTAACCGAGGCCGAGCTTCGCCGCCGGGACCGCGAAGCGGGAATCGTTCGAGCAGATGCGCAGGTCGCAGCACAGCGCGAGCCCAAGACCGCCACCGATGCAGTAGCCGCGGATCATCGCAATGGTCGGCTTCGGATATTCGTAGACTGCGGTATTGGCGCGTTCCACTGTCTGACCGTAACGCGCGATCGCCTCCTCGTTGGCGCGCTCGTTTTCGAACCGCGAAATGTCGGCGCCCGACACGAACGCCTTGTCGCCGGCGCCGGTCAGCACCACGCAGCGGATGTCGGTGTCCTTCTTGAAGTCGTCGAGGATGCGCGCGGTCGCTTCCCACATTTCGAGCGACACCGCGTTGCGCCGTTCGGGATTGTTGAAGACGACATAGCCGACATGCCCCTCCTTGCGCGACAGCATCTTGTCGGTCTGGGCCACTGTATTCATGACGGTCCTCGTTCTGTCGCGACTAGATCGCGTTTGCCTCACGCAACGCTGCGATCGCCTTGGCATTGAATCCGAATTCCTTGAGCACCGCATCGGTGTGCTCGCCGAGCGATGGCGGCGGCGCCACCAGATGGCTCGGCGTGCGCGACAGCGTCACCGGTTGGCCGACGAGCGTAAGGTTCTTGCGGGCTGCGGCCTTCTTGCCGCGCGCCTCGACCGGCTGCGCCATGCGCACGTGTTTGACCTGCGGATCGGCGAACATCTGGTCGATGGCATAGATCGGACCGGCCGGCACGCCGGCCTTGTTGAAGCGGTCGACCCAGTCGGCGCTGCTGCGCTTCACCGTCTGCAATTCGATCTCCGCATTGAGCGCATCGCGGTTCTTCGAGCGGTTCGCGCCGCTTCCATATTCGGGCCGCGAGATGAGGTCGGGCTCGCCGAGCGCATGGCAGAAGCGTTCCCAGATCTTCTGGCCGGCGACGGCGATATTGATGTGGCCGTCGGCGGTCTTGAACACGCCGGTCGGGATACTGGTCGGATGGTTGTTGCCGGCCTGCTTGGCGACTTCGCCGTTGACGAGCCACCGCGCAGCCTGGAAGTCGAGCATGAAAATTTGCGCCTGCAGCAACGACGTCTCGATGTGCTGGCCCTTGCCGGACGTCTCCCGCTCGAGCAAGGCGACGAGAATGCCCATGGCGCAGAACAGTCCGGCCGACAGATCGGCGATCGGGATGCCGACGCGCACCGGCCCCTGACCGGGCAACCCGGTGATCGACATCAGCCCGCCCATGCCTTGGGCGATCTGATCGAAGCCGGGGCGGGTCGCATAGGGACCGTCCTGGCCGAACCCCGAGATGCTGGCATAGATGAGGCGCGGATTGACCTTGCGCAGCGTGTGGTAATCGATGCCGAGCCGCTCCTTGACGTCGGGACGGAAGTTCTCGACGACGACGTCCGCCTTCTTCACCATCTTCTTGAACGCGGCGACGCCCTCCTTGGATTTCAGGTTGAGGGTGATGCTGCGTTTGTTGCGGTGCAGGTTCATGAAATCCGGGCCGTCGCGCGGGCCGCCGAGCGGTTCGCCGCTGTCGAGGTTCGGTGGGGTTTCGATCTTGATGACGTTGGCGCCCCAGTCCGCAAGCTGGCGCACACACGTTGGGCCAGAACGCACGCGCGTCAGATCGAGCACGGTGAAACGCGACAGCGCCTTTGATGCCCGCGGAAACGGCATTGAGGACTCTCCCGAACCTTTCTTGACCCGCCGTCAGACGCGGGCCGCAGAACTTCACCGATCTGCATCGCCTTGTCTACGGCTCGCCCGGCATGGCGCCGACGTCATTTTGATGTGAGCCGGCAGGCGACCCGGACTAGCCGATGGGCGGCGTCAACAGACCCTTGATCACCGCCATCCCGAGCATCGCAAGGTGCGGCCCATGATCGAATTTGCCGGCGAGGGCGAGATCGAACAACTCCGGCACGCTCACCATCAGGGAATCGACGCCGGATTCCGGCCGCCATCCGGGAACCGGCGCAGCGTTTCGGGTAAAGAAGGTCCACATGCGATTGCCGAGCCGGCCGGAATCCGGATGGAAGTCCGCCAGCGGCTCGATCGAGGCGGCTTCAAGCCCGACCTCTTCGGCTAATTCCCGGATCGCGCAGGTGCGGGGCTCTTCGTCGCCGTCGCGCATGCCACCTGGAAATTCCAGCGTGACGCTGTTGAGAGCGGGCCGGAACTGCCGCACCAGCGGAATGCGGCCATCGTTCGCGATCGCCAGGATCGACACGTAATCTGCCGTGACGAACGAATGATAGTAAGCGACGTCGTCCTGCGCGGATTGCACGACGCGGTTCTCGACGAGCGTGACCCAATTGGATATTTGGGTGTACTGCGACAACTCGATCCGCGGAAATGCGTTGGATGCGGGCTTCTGCATGGACAGATCGTCTCGGATATGCGCGCTGTTGCAGCAGGGTTTCTCCACAATGTCCAGTCGTAATTCGATCGTCGTCAGCCGTCGCTGCGCGTCGTCGCGACTGACGAGGTGACACGACGATGAACCGCATCGACCCCACACGGACGGCACTCGTCGCCATCGACATGCATCGCGGCCACCTCGACCCTTCCGTGGCGACCCTTCCGCTGGTACCGGAGCGCTGCGGCCCGGTGATCGCGCGTGCGGCGCGGCTGTTTGCGCAATTGCGGGAACGGGAGGTGCCGATTGTGCATATCGTCACCGAGTACCGCGATGCAGAGGAAATCCTCGCCAATCCTTTTTGGAAAGCAATCCACGACGATCCCGGCAAGGCGCGCAAGGGGATGTCGCGCCACAATATCGCCGGTGAACCGACGACGCAGATCATTCCCGAGCTCTACCGCGCGGGCGATTGGGTAGTGCGCGGCAAGAAGCGCTACAACCCGTTTCGCGATACCGATCTCGCCTTTCTCCTGGACCACCGGCTCAAGGCCGACACGTTGATCATCGCGGGGATCAACACGACGTCGTGCGTCCTCTGTTGCGCGTTCGAGGCGACCAATCGGGACTACCGCGTGATCATCGCCGAGGACGCCGTCGACTCGATGGACGGAGAGGAAATGCACCGTTTCGCGCTGCGCCTGATGTCGGCGACAGTCGGCTGGGTGCTCGGCAACGACGCGATCGTTGCGGCGATCGGCGTTAGTCATTCCGGATCGCCGTAGCGCAGCGAAGGCGAGCTCGGAATCCATAATCCCGGTTCGTGGTTATGGATTCCGGGCTGCCTCGCTTCGCTCAGCCCCCGGAATGACGGCCAATATGATTCGAACTTCGGAAAGGCCAGCAACTACCGTTTCCACAGCGCCTTGCTCGCGAGCCACGCGCCGTCCACCAGGGATTTGAACTTCGCCCACACGATCGACGGATGGACTTCGTTCGATCCGGCGAAGGAGGCGAACCCGCAGTCCGCGCCGGCGATCACGCGCTCGCGACCGACGACCTCGGCGAAGCGGCAGAGCCGTTGCGCCACGAGTTCCGGATGTTCGACGAGAACGGTTGATTGCGTAATGACGCCCGGAATGAGGATTTTGTCGTCCGGCGTTTTCGCTCGTTTCCATTCGGCATATTCATGCTCATGGCGCGGATTGCCGGCTTCGAATGAATAGGCCCCGGCGCGCACTTTCAGGATGATGTCGATGATGTCCTTGAGCTGCATGTCATGGACGCGTGGGCCCATGTTGATGCTGTAGCAGGTGTGGAAGCGCACGCGGTCGGCCGGGATGCCTTCGAGCGCGGCGTTGAGCGCTTCGACGCGCAACTCCGCCCATTTGCGGCAATCCGCAATGGATAGCTCCGGGCGGGTGATGTAGTAGGTCACGAGAAACGGGTCATCGACCTGCAGCAGAAATCCTGCGTCGACGATCGCCTTGTACTCCTCGCGCATCGCCGCGGCGATTGCGAAGACGTACTCTTCCGCGCTCCGATAGTACTCATTCGGCGTCGTGGTCTCAACGTTTGACGGCGCAATCGCCGGCACGAAGGCCTCCGCGGCGTTGACGCCGTTGAGCGCCGCTTTCAGGTTGTCGAGGTCGGCTTTCAGCTGCGCCTGACCCTTGTATTTGATCGGTCCGGCGCAAACCATGCGCGCGCGGCGGCGGCTCGCGCTGACCTGTTCCGCGGCAGTGGACTTATAGTACTCGGGGAACGAAGCGGTCTCGCGTGATTCGGCAAACGGGCTTGGCCGCGCGCCCTCGCGCTTCTCGAGGCCATCGAGGCGCTGCGCGGCGTAGGTGATGAAGCTCGGCTTTCCCATCTCGCCGTCGCTCACGATGTCGAGACCGGCGTCGACCTGCTGTCGAACGCTGTCGTGCACCGCCTTGCGGACGCGCGCGGCATACGCGGCCTCGTCAACCGCTTTGCCGTCCATCTTGTCGAGCATCATCTGGAACAGGTCGTCCGGACGCGGCAGGCTGCCGACGTGGGTCGTCAAGATGCGATCAGTGCTGCGTTTCATTGTAGAAATCGGCTCCACATTTCAGGGGTCGGCATCCGACGCTTTCGATTTGCGCCGGGACCTAGTGATCGGGCAGCGACAATGGGCGGACCCATCGTCACATGCAATCCCACCTATCGTGTCTGCTGCTGCTCCAGCGCATGTTCCACGAAAGAATTATCATAGGTTTTGGCGACATCGACCTTCGCGTTCTTCAGCGTCTCTTCGAACGCCGCGAGATTGCGCCAGGTGAGGTTCGCCGCTTCCGGGTTGATTCGCCCGTCGGGCGACACGCGCTCGCGATTACTCTCGACCATCGCGCGATAAAGGTTGCGGTCGCCGACATAATATTCCGGCGGCACGGACGCGACGATATCGTCCGTCGATGCCGAATGAAGCCAAGTCAGTGCTGCACTGATCGCGTTGACGAAGGCCTGGGTGGTCTTGGGATAGCGCTGGATGAAACGGGTATCGGCATAGAAGGCCGAGGCCGCGAAGGGGCCGCCGTACAGATAGGTGAGATCCTTTTCACGGCGCGTGTCGAGAATGACGCTGATAGTGCCGTCGCGTTGCAGCAGCGAAATCGCAGGATCGAAGTTGGCAATAGCGTCGAGCCTCCCGACCTTTATCGCAGCGACCGCCGCCGAACCGGCGCCAACGCCGATCATGGCGACATCTTCGACCGTCATTCCGCCCTTGTTCAACAGCATGGCGAGCCCCATCGCGCTTGCGGAGCCCGGGCCGGTGATGCCGATCTTCATGCCTTTGAGGTCGGCGAGCGAGCGGTAGGATGCCGCCTTATCTTTCTGCAGGCCGACGACGAGACCGAACGAGTTGGCCTGCAAAGCAATCGCTTTGATAGCGAGGCCTTTGGCGGCCATGTAGAGCGTGTGCTCATAAGCGCCGCAGACAATATCGGCGCTGCCGCCGACCAATGCTTCGAGCGCCTTGCCGCCACCCTGAAAATCGCTGATTTCGACCTGCAGACCTTCCTTGGTGAAATAGCCGCGGCTTTCGGCGATCGTCAGCGGCAGGTACGCGATCAAGGTCCTGCCGCCGACGGCGAGCGTGATCGTCGGCTTCTCGAGCTCGGCCGCGCGAATCGGGCTCGCCCATCCGACGCCCGCAAGCAGCAGCACGAACGCTATCGATCGCACGCGTCCCATCGATCTCCTTGGTCCTCGCGAATTTGATGCGGCACAGCGGCGCGCTTGGTAGCGACAGGTTTTTCTATACAATCGGGCCGCGTTCAAGCCCGGCACCTCGGGCCGCCAAACATAACGAGTTTCGGGAGGAATGGCTGCCATGAAAAACGCGCATGCGGTCGCTCTCATTCTTTCGGCCTGCATGTGCTGGATCGCAGCATGTCCTTCGCCGGCTGCCGCGCAGGCCGATTATCCGTCCCGGCCTATCAAGATGATCGTGCCGTTTCCAGCCGGCGGCGGCATCGACATGACCGCGCGGATTGCCGCGCAATCGTTGAGCGGCATTCTTGGCCAGCAGATCGTCATTCAGAACCAGGGCGGCGCGGGCGGCGCCATCGGCACCGATGCGGTGGTCAAGGCGGAGGCCGACGGCTACACCCTGCTTTATCACTCGACGACCGGGATGGTGCATGCGGCCGTTACCGACGGCTTGCCCTATGACTGGCTGCGCGACCTCGCCCCGGTCTCGATCGTCACCCGGTTCGCTCCGGTGATGATCGTGTCGCCGACGTTGCCGGCGAAGGATCTGCGCGAGTTCATCGCGCTCCTGAAAGAAAACCCGGGCAAATACAGCTACGCGTCCTCCGGTCGCGGCACCGCCGTGCATCTTGCCGAACTGTTGTTCCTGCAAAAGGCCGGCGTCGACATGTTGCACATTCCCTATCGCGGCACGGTCGCGGCGATGCCGGATATTTTGACCGGACGCGTCGCCATGATGATCGACGGTGTCCCGGTGCAGACCAAGAATATCCAGACCGGCGCCGTGCGCGCGCTTGCAGTGACCACGGCCGCCCGCTCGCCCGCGCTTCCCGATGTGCCGACGATGCGGGAATCCGGATTGGATTACGAATTACCGTTCTGGACCGCGATCTACGCGCCGGCTCAGACTCCGTCGGCGATCGTCGAAAAGCTTGCGAGTGCCATCGGCAAGGCCATGCGCAGCGACGAAGTAGTCAGGCGGCTCGGCGAGGTCGGGACGGAATCCGTCGGTTCGCCGCCCGCGGAACTTGACGCGCTGACCCGCGAGCAATTCTCGCTCTATCGTGCCATCGCGCGAAGCAGCGGGCTGGACTGAAGCGCCACTGGTTAGGCCGCGATAACCCGGTCTGATATTCGGTTATTTCGGGCCGGGACAGCCACCGGCTTTTCCGCATTTTCCGCACCGCATGACCGAGGGGCTGATTCAGGTGTGGAATGCCGAGCGTGTGCCCTGCAATTATCTGCAGAGTTTCGAGAACAGCATGGACGAGGTGCACGTCGCCTTTACCCATCAGCCCGGCGGCTCGCATGCCAAGCTCGCGGCCGATCTGCCGATCATCACGGCAGAGGAGACCGACTGGGGACTGCTGCGATTCGGAACGCGCAAATCCGGCAAGGTGCGCCACACCTTGCATTACGCGCCCAACCTGACGCGCGTGATCGTGCCGCCGCTTGCCGGCATGGAAGGCGTCGGCGGCTGGAATGAAATCTATTTCAGCTTCACGCCGGTCGATGACGAAAACCATCTGTGGCTGATCACCAGTCACGTCGAAGTCGCCGGCAAGGACGTCGACACCTACCGCGCCAAGCGCGCCGAATATGACCGCAAGGTCGCCCAGGCGCCGCCGGTGATGGACGTGGTCCGCGACATCTGGTCGGGCAAGGTGCGCTTGGCCGACGTGGTGCACCCGGACCTTGCCATCGTCCAGGACATCGCGGTGCAGGCCGGACAGGGGGCCATCGAGGATCGCGACAATGAGCGGCTCGGCCGCTCCGATGCCGCGATCATCATGTGGCGCAAAATCCTTGCGCGCGAACTGCGCGCCATCGCCGAAGGGCGGCCGGCCAAGCGATGGAAGACGCCGCCGGCCGACGTCGTGCCGACGCTGGGGTTTTAACGCGAATTCCGCGCAGCTAGAATCACATGTCGCGGCGGCACAACTAGCCCGTCCACCACGTCATTCCGGAGCGCCGGAGCGAAGCGCAGGCGAGTCCGGAATCCATGACGACTGGTCCGCGAGTGTGGATTCCGGGCTCGCCGCTTCGCGGCGCCCCGGAATGACGCATGTGGTCGGGACATGCCCGCTGGCGACATCATCCCTCGCGGCGTTTCACGCGGCGCGCGAGGTAGTTGAAATTGACGATGAACTGCTCGGGCTGGGAGATTTCCTTCTTGTGCTTGGCGATGTCCTCGCGCGAGAACTGCGGCCCGGGATCGCCGGCAGCTTCAGTCGCAAGCTGGATCATGGCGGCGTTCTCCAGCATGATCACGGAAACCACCGCCTCTTCGATGGTGGCACCGACGACGGCGACGCCATGATTGCGCAGCAGCACGGCCCGGTGCGGTCCGAGCCCTTCGGCGACCCGCGCGCCCATCGCCGGCGTGCGGATGAGCGCGATCGAGTCCTCGTACACCCCGAGGTCGCCATAGAACAACGCGCTCGGCTGGCTGTAGCCCTTCATCGGCTGGCCGGTCGCCGACAGAGCGACCGCATAGGACGGATGGGTGTGAATGACGCAGTTCACGTCGCTGCGCACTTTCAGGATTTCCGAATGGATGTAGACCTCGCTGTGGCGCCGTGCCGTGCCGGCCTTGACGTTGCCGTCGAGATCGATGGTGAGGATGTTATCCATCGTGATCTCGTCCATGCCGACGCTGTGCGGCTTCATGAAGAACAGCGACGGATTATCGGGCAGCCGCATTGAAATATGGCCGCGGGTGAAATCGTCCTGGCCCTCGGCGACCAGCACCTTGCCGGCGATGATGA
This sequence comes from uncultured Alphaproteobacteria bacterium, assembly GCA_963807015.1. Taxonomy (GTDB): domain Bacteria; phylum Pseudomonadota; class Alphaproteobacteria; order Rhizobiales; family Xanthobacteraceae; genus JAJPKK01. The sequence continues at coordinate 149,161 of CAWEAS010000007.1, forward strand.
GCTTCTGTTTGAGTTCGTCGTGAGTCATGTGAGGTTCCGTTCGCGCTCCTGTAAGGCACTGCCGCTATCGTAGGGTGGGCAAAGGCGCAAGGCACGACCTGCGCAAGAGGATCGGACCCGTCGCGCCGTGCCCACGTTTGACGATTCGCATTCGAATTTGGCGCGTGGGCACGGCGCGCATCGCGCGCGCCTTTGCCCACCCTACCGCATTGAGGCGAGGCGAGGTCGCTAATCCTTCGGCTCGATTCGCACGAGCCAGCCTTCGTGGTCGACATACCACACGGTGACCGGTGTGGTTGAATTGTCGATCCAGGTTTCGCGATCGAGGCCATAGGGCTCAGGCAGCACGTATTCGGTGAAGGTCGTGGTTTTCGGATCGAACCGCAGGTAGCGGCCGGAATGCATTTCGCCGGCCCAGACCTCGCCGTTCTTGTCGGTCTGCGCCGAATACATCGAGGCGTACGGCGTCGGCAGCGGATATTCGTGGATGCGCTTTTCCTTCATGTCGAACTTGACGAGCTGCCCGCCGCGGCCGCCCGCCCAGTAATTGTCGTTGAGATCGAACTCGCCGCGTGCGGGACCGGACCGCGGCGAAGTATCGGGTTCGAACACCTCCGCCGTCTGCGTATCGACGATGACCACGCCGTCGCGCGGCCACGCGCCGCCGCCGAAATAGCGGCCGTCGCGGCTCATGGCGCTGCCGTAAGTGCCGGCGAACTTCTTGAGCACATAGCCCGTGACCTCGTCGCCCGTCAGCGCGGCGACTTTGCTTACCTTGCGCGCGCGTGCCTTCCAGATGAAGCCGTCGGGATCGATGGCGTAGTTGCCGCCCATCGGCGTGTTCACCGGCTCGCGCACCTGCCAGGGAATGCGGGTGAACTGTTCGGTCTTGGGATCGAGCCGCCAGATGCTGTGCGCCCAGTTCTCCGAACCCCAGATGATGTCGTTCTTGTCGGCATAGATCCAATGCGTGCCGGGGAGCACACCCTCGGCGACCGGCGGCACGTGAAATTCCTTGACCATGCCGGTCTTGGGATCGAGCCGCCCGACATAGGAGGAGCGGTGGGTCGAGTACCAGAGATTGCCCTTGGAATCGCCGGTCACGTCATGGGTCGCGGTTTCGAGCCGCGGCAGCTCGAATTCGGTGATGACAACGCGGGTCTGACGGCCCTGCGGTCGCGGCAGCATCACGAACGCAGGATCAGGAGAATCAGGCCCGCGCACGGAGGCGAGCCATTTGACAAGCCGCGCCTCTTCATCGCCACCCCAGCGGCCGCGTTCGTTGATGTTGATGAGCGGCGAGCCGGCGCCGTGAATCATGCGATAGACGATCTTGCCCCAACCCGCCTCGTCGTAATGGTTGCGGAATATCTGCTGATAGGAATGGCACCAGTTGCAATTGTTGGTGAGGAGCTTTTTCTGCTCGCCGGTGCCGGACAGGCTCAAGAGCCATTCCGATCCGCTCATTTGCGACGCGATCGCCGGCGAGAACGGCAGCACGTCGCGATCGGTGACGGATTCGAGGGAAATGTCGGCGAGCGGCGATGCGCCATTGATGTCGACGCCTTCCCGCACATAGGGGCGAAATTCGCGCGGTCGCGCGATGCGCAGCGTATAGGTGCCGGCAGCGAGGGCAGGGAACTCGTAGTGTCCGCCGGCGTCGCTGTAGACGGTGGTGCGGATCGCCGTCTTGTTGGCGATGAGCTGCACCATGACGCCTTCGAGCAGATCACCCTTGGTCGATTTGACGGTGCCCTTCGGTCCGCCGGCAAGGCGCGTCGCATCCGCTGCGAACGTGGTCGCGCCGGACAGTGCAAGCGCGAAACCGGCAATCAAGCCGAAGGCGCCGTAACGCGTCGAGTGTGTGGCCATGGTGTCCTCCCAAAAATCGTCGTTGCGCGATCAGCGCATGCGGTATCGCGGATTAGGCGGCGGTGCATCCGAATCCCAGCAGCACTCCGTGCGCACGAAGCTCACGAGATCGTCGATGTCGGCTTCGCTCAGCGTGTACTTGTAGGCGGCCATCCCGGCGCCGCCGTTGCGGATGCGGTCCTTCACGTTGTCGACGTTCACCGGCAGCCCCGACAGCAGGGTTTCATGCCCAAACAGTCCGTCGAGGCGCGGCGCGTTCTTGGTGAACTCGTTGTGGCAGAACCAGCACTTGTAATAGAAAATCTCGCGCCCGCGCTCCGGCCCGCTGGCGGCCGCCTTCTTGAACTCGTAGGTCTCGAGCGAGCGCTGGTAGTAATCTTTTTCCACCGGCTTCGTCGCGGCGCCAGGCGCGGCGTTCTGGGCAATCCCCGATGTCCCGATCGCAGATACGAGAACCATTGCCGCCATCGTCGCCGGGACCGACCGCATATTTCCTCCGCCATTTTTCTCTTCGGTTGTTGCTCACGTTAGCAGATTTGCGGCCAGCATCGGAAGGACGTCAGCCGAGGAAACTCACCGTGTAGCCGGTCCGGCGCATCAGGGCATCGCGCGCTTCCTCCGCAAGCCGCATGATGCGCGGCCAGTCGATGCCGACAAGGCGGCCTTGCCATTTGCGCACTTTGCCGCCGATCAGCACGGTTTCCACCTCGGCGGGGCTCATCATGTTGACGACGGTGCCGGGCGCATTGTTGACCGGCCATAAGCTCGGCGCATCGGCTCGCAAAAGCAGGATGTCCGCCTCCTTGCCGGGCGAGAGCGAGCCAACCTTGCTGTCGAGATTGGCGCAGCGCGCCCCCTCGATTGTCGCAAATTCGAGAAGATCGCGCGTCGTGAGCAGCGGCGGCACGTTTGTTTCGCCGGCGCGCCGCCGCGCGAAGATTTGCATGCGTTGGAACGTGAAAGTCGAACGCATCACCGAGAAGAAGTCCTGCGCGATCGCAACGCCATGGTCGGAGCTCAGGCTCGGCCGCAGGCCGTAGTCGAGGGCTTGCTGAACCGCGGGCGTGCCGTGCCCCATCGCCATATCGATTGCGGCGCAGATCGAGATGTGCCCGCCGGTGTCCTTGATGAGGCGCCATGCGTCGGGCGTGAGGTTCAGGCCATGGATGTACTCATCACCCGGCCTGAGCAGCCCCGCGCGGGCGATCTCCATCAGAGGTCCGCTCGTGTTCTCGGCCACGAGATGCAGCACCGCCGGCACGCCGGCCTCGCGTGCCACCATGAACAATTTGGGATCGAGGCCGACCCCGAGCGCGAGGGTCAGCAACTGGTCCTTGGAGCTGAAATAGGTCCGCGCAATCCTCCCGATGTCTTGCGGATATTGGTTCCCCGGTCCGGCGCCGCGGGAGTAGGCGTAGACGGTGCGGATGCCGGCCTCCTGCAGCGCGCGAATGCAGGCGTCGCTGTGTTCCGGCGTGTGGCTGATCTGGGACAGATCGACGATTGCGGTCGTCCCCATGTCGAGCAGGCCGAGCGCTGACGTCAGCACGCCGGCATACACTTCGGCCGGCGCGAATGCGGGCGAGAGCAGCGCCTGAACGTCGCGATTGTAGTCCGGCACCAACTCGCCGTTGGGCATGATGCTGTGGAGCAAGCCCTGATAAGTGTGGCTATGGGTATCGATGAAGCCCGGAATGGCGATCCGGCGCGAGCCGTCGATCGTCGCTGCGTCCGACGCCGCTATGCCCGGCCTGATTTCGCGGATCTTCCCGTCCTCAATCAAAATATCCGCAGCGGCAAAATCACCAACCTGTCGATCGACGGTGAGGACGGTGGCGCCCCTGATGAGAATGCGGCGCGCGCCCTGCAGGCGGCCCAACTCAGCATCGGCCGAATTCTGAGAGAGGCCCTGCGCCATGCCGGCAGCGGGCAGAGCGGCGCCGGCAAGCCCACCGGCCACGATGCCGGCGCCGGAGTGAAGGAGCGCGCGGCGCGAAAGCGCATCCTTCGGCGCGAAGTCGTTGGGTTCGGATGCGTTGCTCGTGCTGCTCGTATCGCGAGTGTTCGCCATCGTTTCCTCCCTGTTCTGTCGGCTGCGACGCTTGTCGCCGCAGCGTCAGCCGAGGAATTTCACCGAAAATCCCGTCCGGCGCATCACGGCGTCACGCGCCGCGTCGGTCATGCTCATGACGCGCGGCCAATCGATGCCGACGAGGCTGCCACGCCACTTTTTCACCTTGCCCGCAATGAACACCGTCTCCACGTTGGCGGGGCTCATCATGTTGACGACAGTGCCGGGCGCGTTGTTGACCGGCCACAAGCTCGGCGTATCGGCGCGCAGAAGCAGAATGTCGGCCTCCTTGCCGGGCGTAAGCGAGCCGACCTTGCCGTCGAGATTGGCGCAGCGCGCGCCTGCGAGCGTCGCAAACTCGAGGACGTCGCGGCACGTGATGAGCGGCGGCACGTTCGCCTCGCCTGCGCGCCGCCGCGCGAAGATCTGCATGCGTTGGAAGGTGAACACCGTCCGCATGATGGTGAAAAAGTCCTGGGCAATGGAGACGCCGTGGTCCGAACTCAAGCTCGGCCGCATGCCGATGTCGAGGGCTTGCTGGACGGCGGGCATGCCGTGGCCCATGGTCATTTCGATCTGGGGACACAGCGACACCCGGCCGCCGCTGTCGCGGATCAATCGCCAGGCCGCGTCATTGAGGTTGGTGCAATGGATATAGGCGTCGCCGGGACGCAGCAGCGCGGCGCGGCCGACTTCGAGAAGCTTCGCGCTGTCGTTGCGCATGTGCAGCACCGCCGGCACGCCCGCTTCGCGCGCGGCGACGAAGAGCTTGGGGTCGAGGCCGATACCAAGCGCCAGCGTGAGCAGCTGATCCTTGGTGTTGAAATAGGTGCGCTGCAGTCGCAGCAGGTCTTGCGGATATTGCGCCGCCGGACCGGCGCCCCGCGAATAGGCGACCACCGCGCGGATGCCGGCGTCCTGGAGCGCACGCACGCACGCATCGCTGTGCTCCGGCGTATGGCTGATCTGGGACAGGTCGATGATGGCGGTGGTGCCCATGTCGATCAGGCCGAGCGCCGTCATGAGCACGCCCGCGTAGACGTCGCCGGGCGAGAAGGCGGGCGTCAGCAGCGACTGAACGTCGCGATTGTAGTCGGGGTCGAGCACGCCGTTCGGCATGATGGACCGCAGCACGCCTTGATACGAATGGCTGTGGGTGTCGACGAAGCCGGGAACGACAATCCGTTTGCTCGCGTCAATGACGGCGACGGTCTCGTCGGATACCGCCATGTTCGGCCGCAACTCGCGAATCCGCCCGTCCTCGATCAAAATGTCGGCGCTCGCGAAATCGCCGACGCCTCGATCCTGCGACAGCACCACCGCGCCTTTGATCAGGATGCGCCGCGCCGCCAGGAGGCGGGCAAGCTCCGCCGCATCGGCGTCGCGGGTCGCGGTGGCTTGGGCATAGGCGGGTTGGCTGCCGCCGGCTGCTGGGAGGAGAGAGGTGGTTGGCGCCGCCGCGGCACCGGCGGCCGCCGCGAGGATGGCGCGCCGCGTTGGCGACTGACCGGAGCCCGATGTGTCGGGCGGGTTGGTATCTCCCTGGCGTTGATCCGGCATTTCCGCTCCTCGTGAAAATAAAGGGCTTTGCGCGGTTTACGGACAAGCTGACCCCGGGGCCGTTTGGCCGTCAAGCGTCCGCCGCTTCGGGTTGCAATGCCGCGCAATGCCCTCCCATCGGCTATCGTCAAGGGCGATGCTGTGGGCTAAAGTGGGCACGGCTGTCGCGGGGCTCCCAACGAGATTTTGGCACTCCGCGCCTGACCCTTTGGAAACGCTCGAACTCAAAACCCTAAAGGGGGGTTGCATGAGACTACTGACTTCGATCGCCATGCTTGGATTATTGGCAGTGCCGGTCCAAGCCGCGGAGCTGCCGCAATGGGCTTACCCGGTTGCCCCGCCCAACTTGCCCCCGCCGGACAACGTCATTGAGAAGACGCTGCCGGGCAGCGCCAAGAAATATACGGCAGCCCAGATCAACGATCGCTTCGGCCCGCCTGACTGGTATCCGGAAGATCATCCGGCGATGCCGGAAATCGTCGCCCACGGCAAGAAGCCGAGCGCTTTCGCCTGCGACCTGTGCCACCTGACGAACGGCGCCGGGCACCCGGAATCGGCCAGCGTGTCGGGATTGCCCGCCAACTACATCATGCGACAGATGGCAGAGTTCAAATCGGGCGAGCGCAAAGGCATGCGTGCCCCCGTCATGAAGCAGATCGCTTCGGCGCTGACGGAGGAAGAGACCAAGGCGGCTGCCGACTATTTTGCCTCGATCAAATATCCGCGCTTCTACAAAGTCATCGAAAGCGCTACCGCTCCGAAATCCTATGTCGGCGCCGGCGCCATGCGATTCGCTGCAAAAGAAGGCGGAACGGAGCCGATCGGCAATCGCATCATCGAAATCCCCGCCGATGAAGACCGCACGGAAGCGCGTGATTCGCGTGCTCTCCACATCGCCTATGTGCCGCCAGGCAGCATCAAACAGGGCGAGGTGCTGGTAACAACGGGCGGCGGCAAAACCGTTGCGTGCGCGGTCTGCCATGGGGCTGATCTGACGGGCCTCGGCGAGGTGCCGAATATCGTCGGACGTTCGCCGGAGTACATCTATCGTCAGCTCAATGACATCAAGATCGGGACTCGCCAGGGCACCTGGGTGCCGCTGATGAAGGGCGTGGTCGCGCACCTGAGCGACGAAGACATGGTCGCCATCTCCGCCTACCTTGTTGCCAAAGGCGGGATCTAAACCGCTCGACTGACAACTTGACGCCAAGTGTCCCTCGGGAAAACCCCGAGGGACGCACCTTCAAAAAACGAAAATCGGAAAAGGGGAGATGTCCATGAGGGCGTTGCTCGTTATTGCGCTGTTCGGTGCCGTTGCTTTGCCGGCGCAGGCGGCAGAACTTCCGCAATGGGCCTATCCGGTTAATCCGAACCCGAAGCCGCCGGATGCCACGAAGCCGATCCAACTGCCCGGCAGCACTAAATCGTACACTCAGGCGCAGATCGACGACGGGTTCAATCCGCCCGACTGGTATCCTCAGGATCACGCGCCGATGCCCGACGTCGTCGCGCACGGACGCAAGGAGACGAACGCGCGCGGGTGCGCGCTCTGTCACTTGACGAGCGGCGGCGGTCATCCGGAATCCGCGGGCATCTCCGGGCTCCCCGCGGGCTACATCATCCGCCAGATGGAAGAGTTCAAGAGCGGCGCCCGCAAAGGCGCGCGCGCCGTCGCGATGATCCCGATTGCGAAAGGTCTCGACGACGCGGACTTCAAGGCCGCGGCGGAGTACTTTTCATCGATGAAGTACCCGGTCTGGTACAAGGTCGTCGAAAGCGACACCGTGCCGAAATCCTATCTCGGCAATGGCGCCATGCGCTTTCCACTGGAAGGCGCCGAGGCCGGCACCGAGCCGATCGGCAACCGCATCATCGAACTGCCCCAAAACGACCTCAGCGCCGAAAGTCGCGATCCGCGCACGGGCTTCGTCGCTCATGTGCCGGTCGGCAGCATCAAGAAAGGCGAGGCGATCGTTGCGACCGGCGGCGGCAAGGCGCTCCCATGCGCGATCTGCCATGGTCCCGAATTGAAAGGCCTCGGCGATGTTCCGCCGATCGTCGGCCGATCGCCGATGTACATCTATCGCCAGCTCAACGACATCAAGATCGGTACCCGTAGCGGCTCGATGGTGCCGCTGATGAAGGGCGTGGTGGAGAAGCTCGACGACGGCGACATGATCGCAATTGCGGCCTATCTCACCTCGAAAGGCCCCTGACGTCGAGAGCGGCCATAGCACTGTGTGCCACCGCGCTGCTGGCGGCGGTGGCCCCGCCCGCGTCCGCAGCGGAGGGCGATTGCCGCGATCTCGAAGTAAGCTACGCCACTGCCGGGCCTCAACCCACCTCGATCGAACGCAACGCCGCGTTGTTCACTGCGGCGTCCGGGGGATGCGTGGCGTTGGCGCGGCGCCTGCTGGCAGACGGTGCCTCGCTCGCGGCGCGCGATCGGACGGGTGCGATGCCTCTCGCTCACGCGGCCCGCGGCGGCCACGCGGCTGTGGTCGAACTGTTTCTCGGCGCCGGTGCGGCCATCGATGCGCGCGACCTCAATGGTGCGACCGCGCTCAATGAAGCGGCACAAGCTGACCGGCCGACGACCGTCGCGCTCCTCATCGCCAAGGGCGCCGATCCCAATCTCGCCGGCCGCTCCGGTGTGTCAGCGCTCGCTGCCGCTGCCTACAAGGGCAACGATCGTATCGTCGAGCTCCTGCTCGCCCACGGAGCCGATCCGACACTCAAGGATGCGACCGGCAAGGCGCCCATTGTCTATGCCGCCGGCCGCGGGTTCGAAATTATTGTGCGCCGCCTGCTCGATGCCGGCGTCGACCCGAACGCGCGCTATGGCAACGATCTCACCGCATTGATGTGGGCCGCCGGCGCCGAGGATGGCGTCGGCGCGCGTGCCGCTTCCGCAGTGATCGATTTATTGATCGAGCGCAGTGCCGCAATCAACGCAGCCGACAATCGCGGACGCACCGCGTTGATGATCGCGGCCGAGCGCGGCGATCCCGCGATCGTCGATGCATTACTGCGCTACGGCGCCGATCCGACCCTCCAGGACAAAAGCGGCAAGAAGGCCCGCGATCTCGCGGCAAATGCCGCCGTGCGCGAACGGCTAATGGGACATGCGCCGTAGGGCGCAATAGCGAAGCGTATTGCGCCGGTGTGAAGTATCACATCGCACCATTGTGACTGTGGCCGGCAAGACGGCGGAATACGCTTCGCTATTCCGCCCTACGCGCTACGCGCCATTCTCGAACATCGCGCCGATTCTTTACAGCGCCGCGACGGCACTGACCTCGATCAAAAACTCTTCGCGCACGAGACGTTCGATGATCAGGAGCGTGTTCGGCGGGGCGCTGCCACCGGGGAAGAACCGCGGGAACTCGCGCGCGCGGTATTGCATGAATTTCGAAATGTCCCCCGCATTCACGAGATAGGTCGTGAATTCGACGATGTTGGCGAAGCTCGCACCCTGGGAGGCGAGCGCCGCGCCGATATTGGCAAAGACCTGGGCGCATTGTGCTTCAAAGTCGGCACCTGCCTTGCCGTCCTTGTCGGCCCCGACCTGGCCGGCGATGAACAGGAACTCGGACGCCTTGACCCGCGTGATGTGCGAATATTGCCCGAGCGGCTTACCGAGACCGTCGGGATTGAGGAACTGAATGTTGGGCATGAGCGGCTCCGCGAATGTGTGAGGTCACGGGATGGAGACTACAGTATCCTCGCATCCTCGCATCCTCGCATTGCCGGTCATTCCGGGGCGCCGCGAAGCGGCGAGCCCGGAATCCATGACCACGGCCTTGGAGTATGGATTCCGGGCTCGCCTTCGGCGCCCCGGAATGACTGCCTTCGGAGCGGCCGCGCCTTTGCCGCGTGGCCGCATTGGACAGCCTGCCGGATGCGAACAGGTCAAGCCTTGCGCGTGCCGCTCCCCGCCGAGTCCGGATCATCCGTGAGCGTGCGCAGTTCGGTATTCATCTTCACGTCGCTGCGTTTGTGCTGGCGGCACCATTCGCCGGTCTGCCAGTACTCGCTCTTCACCGCGAGTTCGGCCTGGTGTTCGAGGTGGTCGTTCCATTCGCCGAGATCGTAGCCGTACCACGGCATTTCCGGCCGAAGCTTCGGCAATCCGAGTTCGTCCCAGATCGTCTTGGCTCGTTCCATGTACTCGCGCTTGGGCAGCGAGATCGGCGGGAATGTCTCCTTGAGCGTCGCGTCGACGAGCACCGCGGAGTCCTCGTGGTCGATGAGGCTGCGCGGCCCATGCCCCTCGTCCTTGTGTTCGAGGATCTTGACGTCGCGGTGCGGCTTGCAGCGAAACGACATCGCCCAGAATGTCGCATCCGCATTGTCCGGATCGATGTCTTCGTCTACCGCGACCACCCACTTGCCTTCGGCGCGACGAAACGTGGCGATACCGTAGAGCGCACGCCAGATTTCGGTGCGCGGCACACCCTTCTCGAACACCACCACGATCAGCTTTTGCAGCGCCGTCAGCGGTTCGTGGGTGACGACGCGCTTGATGCCTTGAATGCCGAGGTTGTTGCGCAGATGAATCATGTGCGCGGCCTCGAAGGCCGGGCGCTTGATGCAACTCGATTCGGACGGCGTCACCTGGCTCACCCACGACGTCATGACGGCGTCGCGGCGACGCGTGATGCAGGTGACGTCGAGCACGGCGTTGTATTCCTGCAAATTGACGTGACCGTGGGATTCGCCGAACGGCGCTTCCGGCTCGAGAAATTCGGTCGAGATGAATCCCTCGATCACGATTTCGGACTCCGCCGGCACCAGGAGATCGAGAGTCTTGCATTTGACCACGTTGAGCGGCGCGCCGATGAGCCCGCCGGCGATGTCGAGCTCATCGTAGATTTCCGGCACTTTCTGCACCGCCGTGTAGGAGACCGCCGGCGGACAGCCCAGCACGACGGCGCACGGCATCGGCTGGCCGCGCGCCTTCCACTTCGCCCAATGCATATAGCCGCCGGTGCGCAGTTCGACCGAGGGATTCATGCCCATGCGGTCCGGCGCTTTGATCATCCCGCGATAATTGCCGACGTTCTGGATGCCGGTGTCGGGATCGGCGGTGATGAAATGGCTCGACGTGGTGTAAGGCGCATTGTCCCAACCCGGCGACGAGATCGGCACCGGGATGGCATCGAGGCCGTGGCCGTTGCGCAATTCGCCGGCGCCATAGACGACCTCCTGGCACGGTGCGACGCCGACCAGGCGCGGCTTGATCGGATGGCTCATCGCTTTGATCCAGCGGTCGCGCACGTCGTCGACGCGGCAGCCCATGCCGAGCGAATAAATCTGATTGTTGCCGGCAAGCCCGCACACCAGCACCGGAATGTCGAACCGGCGTCCCTTGCTGTCGACGATGTTGGTGAACAGGAAGGCGCGCCGGTCTTCCGGCGCGATGCCGCCGCGAAACTGCCAACGCACCAGCGGGTGCATCTCGGTGTCTTTGTTGATCTCGCGGGTGACTTCGATCAACAGGCCGGCTTTGCGGAGCGCGGCGATGTGGTCGTGCAGGTCGGGATAAGAGCGTTCGTCGGACGTGACGGGATCAGGCAGCGGCACCATGGCATTTCCTCACAAAAAAGCCCCGGACAAACCGGGGCTTTGCACTCTGCGCCGGCGTCAGGTCCGGCGTCACGAACGATCGCGCGACGTCAGCGCACCCAACGCAGATCGATGCCGGCAACGCCCGCGGCCACATTCAGGCCGGCCTGCCCCTGCACCGAGAGCGGTTGCAATTCGACCGTGCGGTTCGAGCCGCCGATCAGCACATTGGCGCCCACGCCAGCCACGACGCTGGCTTCAGCGGTGGCTCCGCCGTAGCTCCCGGCGAGGGCGCCTGCCGGGCGCGACGTCGGCGCATAGACGGTCCACACCATGACGCCGCCGGTCGTAATGCCGAGGTCGACGCCGACCTTGGTAAGCGTGCCGGCATAAAACTCGATTGGTCCCGGAATCGCCGGCGTGAAAGAGCAGTTGAGCGTCCGCTGCGAACCAAAGATCAGGCCGATGCCGCCGGAAATGTCGCAGGTCAGCGTGCCGGCCTGAATCCGTTCGCGCGGCTGCGCGCCGGCGGGCACCGCGGTCATGACGGCAACTGCCGCGACGACCGCCAACTTGGCGAAGTGACGCATTGAAGCTCCCCTGTCTACGCAAGCCGTTGAACGGCCGGGTACGCGTGCCCGGCGTCTTTCGCCGGTTTCCCCATGGCAACCATACGACATAAAGGAGGCGATGTCGCGCCGTCAATCGGCGGCGCGGGAGGAAAGGCCGCCACAATGTGGCAGCCTTTCAATATGTTACAGGTTCCCGCTTACCGCAGGTTGGCGCAGAAGCGCTGGATGCGCTCGCAGGCCTCCTGCACAGCCGAGGTCGCAGTCGCGTAGGAGATGCGGAACGCCGGACCGACCCCGAAGGGCGTTCCCTGCACCACCGCCACGCCTTCGGCATCGAGGAGTTCGCTCACGAAGTCCTCATCGGTCTCGATAGTGTGGCCGGACGGTGCGGTTCGCCCGATGGTGCCGGCGCAGGACGGGTAGACATAGAAAGCGCCTTCGGGCTTCGGGCACTTGATGCCCTTGGCCTGGTTGAGCATGGCGACACAAAGGTCGCGACGCTCCTTGAAGATCTTGTTGTGGCGAGGAATGAAATCCTTCGGGCCGTTGAGGGCCTCGACCGCCGCCCACTGCGACACCGCTGCCGGGTTCGAAGTCGACTGCGACTGGATCATCGCCATCGCTTTGATCAGCGGCTCGGGACCGCCGGCAAAGCCGATGCGCCAACCGGTCATGCAATAGGCCTTGGAAACGCCGTTCACCGTGAGTGTGCGCTCGTACAAGCGAGGTTCGACCTGCGCCGTCGAGGTGAAGACGAAGTCGTCGTAGACGAGATGCTCGTACATATCGTCGGCCATCACGTACACATGCGGGTGGCGGACGAGCACGTCGGTCAGCGCCTTCAATTCGGCGCGTGTGTAGGCTGCGCCCGTCGGGTTCGACGGCGAATTGAGGATCAGCCATTTGGTGCGCGGGGTAATTGCGGCCTCGAGCTGTTCGGGCTTGAGCTTGAAGCCGGTCTCCGCGCTCGCCGCGACGCCGACGGGCGTGCCGCCGGCCAGCATCACCATCTCCGGATAACTCACCCAATAAGGCGCTGGGATGATCACCTCGTCGCCTGGATTGAGCGTCACGACCAGCGCGTTGTAGAGCACCTGCTTGCCGCCGGTTCCGACGGTGATCTGGCTCGGCTTGTACTCGAGCGCGTTCTCGCGCTTGAACTTCGCTGCCACCGCCTCCTTGAGTTCCGCAAGGCCATCGACGTTGGTGTACTTGGACGCACGGCCCTCGCGGATGGCGCGGATCGCAGCCTCTTTGATGTTATCGGGCGTATCGAAATCGGGTTCGCCGGCGCCGAGCCCAATGACATTGCGGCCCGCCAGTTTGAGCGCCCGCGCCTTATCAGTCACCGCAATGGTGGCAGAAGGCTTGATGCGCAAAATCAGGTCGGCGAGAAGAGCCACGATAACCTCCGTCGAATCTCCTTAGAGTGCGTCCGCCCGGTTCGCGGGCGCCCGTTTCCTAAAGGGGGTTGAACGCTACCGCAAGCGGAAAGCATCAAGCAAAACGTATGAACAACGCTACCGCGCATCACGTAAAGGTGAGGCCGGACTTAGCTGTTCGTGCCATAGGACGCACGATTGTGGTTGCGCATCGGGATGAGGTAGTCTGAAGCCGCCGGGTCGAGGGAATGCGATGGAAATAACGGTTTCAGATTTTGACGGTGTCGCGAAGAAAGTCACGCTGGTCGGTCGAACTCGACATCCAGGGCGCCGACAAGATCGACTTGCCTCTCGCGGCGGCGGCTGGTGCGCGCGGCAATATCGTGATCGACATGGGGGCGGTCGACTACATCGCATCGATCGGCATTCGCCACCTTGTCATGGCGGCCAAGACGGTCGCGCGAGGCGCCGGCAAACTCGTGTTGCTTAATCCGACGCCGCTGGTGACGGACGTGCTGCGGGTCGCCGGGCTCGACCAGTTGCTGCCGATCGTTCGATCCGAGGCGGAAGCCCGCGCTGCTTTTGGCGCAACCTAGAGCTGGCGCCGCAACGCTCCCTTAATGACCCGTTGATAGGACCTACGCGAGCGGCCGCCGAGCGCGGCGTCGCGAAGGATCAACGGTCATGGGTCAGGCGGTCAGCGCATTCGTGGGCGCCGTGCACAACGGCGATTTCGTGACCCGCGAGCGAATCCGCCTTGTGAGCCTTGCACTCATCGCCGCGTTTGCCGTAGCGCTCGCCTACATGGCGGCGACGGCCCACGGTCGAAACGACGCCATGGGCCGGCCCCTCGGCACCGACTTCTCCAATGTTTATGCGGCGGGAACCTATGTGCTCGACGGCGAGCCTGCGGCTCCTTTCGACCCGGCGCGACAGTACGCGCGCGAACAGCAAATCTTCGGGACCGCGACGCCGTTCTACGGCTGGCACTATCCGCCATTCTTCCTCGCCGTGGCGGCGGCGCTCGCGCTCCTTCCCTATGTGCCGGCGCTCGTCCTGTGGCAGGCGGCGACGCTCCTCCTTTATCTTCTCGCGATCCGCGCGATCGTGATGGGTGATGGTTCGTTGTCCGGATCTTCAGCGCGTAGCCCGGATGAGCCAACGGGTCCCGCCTCCGGCGGGCCCGATGACAGGCTCCGGGATATCCGGGACCAGCGCAGCGATGAGGGCACGACCGCCCCCGGATGTCGCTACGCTCATCCGGGCTACCTGTGGCCGCTGTTGGCGCTCGCGTTTCCGGCGGTCTTCGTTAATCTCGGTCATGGACACAACGGCCTGCTGACGGCGGCGCTGATCGGCGGGGCACTGGTGCTTCTCGATCGACGGCCGCTCGTCGCCGGCATTCTGTTTGGGCTTCTCGTTTACAAGCCGCAGTTCGGAATTCTCATTCCGCTCGTCCTCGTCGCAACCGGACGATGGAAATGTTTTGCGGCCGCGGCATTCACCGTAGCGGCGCTCACGCTTGTCACGACTCTCGCTTTCGGATCCGAGGTGTGGACCGCATTTTTCGACTCGACGCACTTCACCCGCGCCGTGGTGCTCGAAGCGGGCGGGACCGGCTGGCACAAGATCCAGAGCGTGTTCGCGACAGTGCGGATGTGGGGAGGTTCGGTGGCGCTCGCTTATGCGGTGCAGTCGATCGTCACGCTCGCGCTCGCGGCGGCGCTCATCTGGCTGTGGCGGCTCAAAGTGGATTACGCGCCGAAGGCTGCCGCGCTCGTCATTGCCGCGATTCTCGCGACCCCATACAGCCTCGACTACGACATGACGGCGCTCGCACCGGCGATCGCATTCCTTGCCATGCACGGCGTGCGCGATGGGTTTGCGCCTTACGAGAAGACAGCGCTGGCGGCGCTTTGGCTTGCCCCGCTTGTCGCACGCGGCGTGGCCGAGGCCACACTGATTCCGCTCGGTGTGATGGCGATGATCGCCGTGTTCGCATTAATATTATGCCGCGCTGCACAAGAATGCGGCTTGTACAATCGATGGCGTGCGACTGGATATCCGGCAGGATAGCTCCCATTTAACGCAAACGATCTCAAGACCTTCTCCGAATCGTCTTCAGCTGTTCGGAAAAGTTGGTGACTGCGACGGATTGCGCCATCACGTCATCGTCAGCAGTCGCATTGAGGTCGCATTCGCCTGTCACGCCGTGACACGGGGTATCCGCGAAGCTGGGAAGCGCGATGTACACGCTCTATTCGATGCAGCGGTCCGGCAATTGCTACAAAGTGCGCCTCGCGCTGTCGCAGCTCAATATCGACTATCATCTCGTCGAGATCGACATCCTCAGGGGCGAGACCCGCACGCCTGAATTTCTAGCCAAGAATCCGAGTGGCCATGTGCCGTTGCTGGAGGCTGCACCGGGCCGCTATCTTCCGGAATCCGGCGCCATCTTGTGGTTTCTCGCTGGCGGCTCGCCGCTCGCGCCCGACGATCGCATCGACCGTGCCGAGACCTTGCAATGGATGTTCTTCGAGCAGCACAGCCTCGAGCCTTATCTCGGAGCCGCGCACTTCTGGCTGGCGCTCGTCAAGGGCGGACGTGAGTTGCAGATGCACGCGATCGAAGAATGGATGGAGCACGGCTACCGCGCGCTTCAGGTGATGGAGAAGCATCTCGAGACCCACCGCTTCTTTGCGGCCGATCGCTACACCGTCGCCGACATTGCGCTGTACGCCTACACCCACGTCGCCAACGAGTGCGATTTCGATCTCACCGGCTTCCCGGCAGTCCGCGGCTGGCTCAAGCGCATTGCCGAGCAGCCCGGCCATGTGCGCATGGACTGGCATCCGGCAGCGATGGCGATCGCGGAATAATCGTCACACCTTGTCGCTCTTCACCTCGACGCCGGCCCATTTCTCGATGCACTGGACGATCTGGGTGAAGTCGCTCGCCGGCCCAAGTTCGGCCTGCGCGACCTGCCAGAGCTGGCGCACTGCGCTGCCGAGCCACATCGGCACGTCGAGGGCTTCGGCCTCCTCGAGGCAGAGCTTCACGTCCTTATACATGAGGCCGGTGGCGAAACCGTAGTCGAAGGTGCGCGGCAGCACCGCGCGCGGGAATTTGTCCTGGGTCGCGGTATTGCGCCCGCTGCCGGAATTGATGACGTCGATCATGATCTTGGGGTCGAGCCCGGCCTTGACGCCCATGACGATCGCTTCCGAGGAGATCGCCATCGCGGTAGCCGACAGGAGATTGTTGGCGAGCTTCATGGTCTGCCCCATGCCTGGCCGCTCGCCGATATAGAAGACGTTGCCGAACACCTTCAGGATCGGCTCGAAACGTTCGAACAGGGACCGTTCGCAAGCCGCCATGACGGCGAGCGTGCCTTTGCGCGCGCCACCGACGCCTCCGCTCACCGGGCAATCGACGGTGGCGATTCCCTTGTCCTTGAGCGCCGCCGCGACCGCCGCGATCACGCGCGGCCCCGTGGTCGATAGATCGATGAAGGTCTTCACGCGCTTGCCGGCGGCAACACCGCTGTCGCCAAGCGCGACGGCACGAACGATGTCGGGCGTCGGCAGGCTCACGATCACGGTCTCGACCGCGTCCGCAACCTCGCGCGATGAGGCAGCGACCCGCGCACCGCGCGCTGCGAGTGCCGCAGTCGCCGATGCGCTGCTGTCAAAGACGGTGAGCGTGTGCCCGGCATCGATCAGGCGGCCCGCCATCGGCCCGCCCATTCGTCCGACGCCGATGAAGCCCAAATGTTCGGACATCTGTTCCTCCCTACGGCGCGGCGACGCGCCTCTTAGAATCAATCTCAAGCGTCACGCGGTTGGATGGCCGCAGCGACGCAACATTCAGCTCCGCTTGGGCGGCGTCCGGGGCTGGCGCGCCAGGAGCGCCGCAAGGTCGACCTTCGGATAGACGATCTTGCTGTAGGAGGCGCGGAGTTCCGGTGCGAGCGTCGCATCGATGATGGTCTTGCTGATGACGCCGTTTTCATCGGCGGAAGGGTGAAGCTCGTTGCCCAGCGTTCCCGGGATTACCACCTGGTCGCGATCCCATCGCACCCGCGTCGACAGCGCCCAGAACACGTCGGTCGGATCGAAGATGTCGACGTCGGTGTCGACGACGACCACCGTGTTGATGTTGACGTGCGCCATCAACGCGGCGATGCCGACCGCGCGCACTTCGCCCGGCCGCGGCTCCTCCATCGAAATCAGCGCGAGAAAGCCCGAGGCATAGGGCGGCAGGTAGGCATCGCGCACCCGCGGCGACGTGCTCATGGTCAGCCGGCGGAGATGCGGCTCGCGAGTCGCTGCCGCACCCAACAGCAGATGCTCGAACGACGCGCCGGCAGTCGTCTGGAAGATCGGGTCGCGGCGATGGGTGATTGCGGTGATGCGCCCGACCGGCTGCTGGTGAACGCCGGAGTAATGGCCGGTGTACTCGGCCATCGGGCCTTCCTCTTCGCGTTCGCCGGCCAGAACCTCGCCTTCGAGCACGATCTCCGCCGTCGCCGGCACCATTATGTCGCAGGTGCGGGCACGCACAACGGCGATCGGCGCACCGCGCAGCGCCCCGGCGATTTCATATTCGTCGCCGCCGTAGCGGAAAGCGGCCGCGATCATCAGGACGGGATCGACGCCGATCGCGACGCAGAACGGCAAATTCTCGCCGCGCGCTTCCGCGGTCTCGAAAAATTCGCGCATATGGCGCCAGGTGTTCAGATTGATGCCGACGCGGTCGCGGCCTTTCACTTGCATGCGCACATACGAAAGATTGTGCCGGCCGCTGACCGGATCGCGGCAGATCACAACTCCGGCATTGATGAAGGCGCCGCCGTCCTTTGGCGCATGAACCGGCACCGGAAGGGTCGCGAGATTGACGTTATCGGTGACGACCTCCTGGCACGGCGCCGCGCCCTCGATCGCACGAAACGCCACCGGCGCGCGGGTCGCGGCATCAAGCACATCGCCCAGCTTTTGCCGTTCGCAGCCGACCGCGAGCGCAATCCGCTCATGGGAACCGAGCGCGCTTCCCATGACCGGAATTTCCGAGCCCTTCACGTCGTGAAAGAGCGCGGCCTTGCCGCTCTGTTCGCAGGCGCGCAAGATCGCGCCGAGTTCGTGCACCGGATCGACCGGTGTCATGATCTCGGCAAGTGCGCCGGCGTTCCGCAGCACGTCGATGAAATCACGAAGATCGTGGATCGGGGCCGTCACCTTCACGCGTCCTATGCCTTGTGTTGCTGCTTCTTCGCGGCGCCTGGCGGAGGCACCGCACGCTCGCTTTCTCTCGCCGATGTTCGCATCGCCGGCAAATGATTGAACAGGAGATTGAGCAGAATGGCGGCGATCAAGCCGGCGCCCACCGGGCTGTTGAAGATGGTTTGCAGGTTCTTCGGCCAGGCATCGTAGAATTTCGGTGCCACCATCGGAATGAAGCCTATCCCAAGCGATGTGGCAACGATGAACAGGTTCTGCGGCTCGCCGAAATCCACGCGATTGAGGATCTTGATGCCGACCACACCGATCGCGGTGAACATCACGAGCGCGATGCCGCCGATGATCGGTCCGGGAATTGCTGCCACAAGCCGCCCCAGCGGGGGAAATAACCCGAGGGCGACCAGAAACGCGCCAGCCGCGGTTGCAACGAAGCGGCTGCGCGTCGTGGTGAGGCCGAGGACGCCAATGTTCTGCGAGAAGGTGACCAGCGGGAACGCACCGAATATGCCTCCGACCAGGCTCGTCAGCCCATCGGCCAGAACACCGCCCTGCACGTTTTCGCTCGTTGCCTCGCGACCGACCATTTCACCGACCGCGACGAGTTGCGGCAGCACCTCGAACATCAGCACCGCCATCAGGACGATGACGGAAATCGAAGCGCCGATGTCGAAGTTGAACTGACCGAAGTGTGCCGGCAGCGTGAATCCGAACAGGTCGCCCTGGAACACGCGGCTGAAATCCGCATCGCCAAGCGCGAGTGCGATCGCCGTCGCCAGGACAAGCCCGAACAGGACGGACATCTGCCGCAGCATTGCCGGCAGAAACTTCATGAACAAAGCGACCAGCAGAATCGTGCCTCCCGCCATGATCAGGTTCTTGGCGCTGACCGGATCGTCCGGCTTGAAATTGGTGATGAGCCGTACCCCGATCGGCACCAGCATGATGCCGACGAGCGCGAGCATCGTGCCCATCACAACCGGTGGAAAGAAGCGCCGCAATCGTCCGATGATCGGCGCACAGATCATCATGGCGGCACCGGCCAGGATGCATGTGCTCCACACCGCCGGCAGGCCATAAGTCTTGCCGATGAGGATCAGAGGTCCAATGACGTTAGCGGATGGACCCAGCACGATCGGCAGGCGCGCGCCGAATTTCCACAGACCCACCGTGGTCAGGATGGTGCCAAGCCCCGCGAATATCGTGTTGGCCGAGACCATCTGCGCGATGTCAGCCGGCGACATGCCGAGCGCACCGCCGATCACGAACGGCACTGCAATCGCGCCGGCGTACATCACGAAGAGGTGCTGGAGCCCCAGTACGGCGAGGCGACCGGGCGGCGGTACCGCATCGACCGGATGGACGGTTTCCTCGATCAGGCTCATGATTTCACTCCCCGGCATGTCGCCCTGCAATTCGTTTTGCGCGAGGCGTTGATTGCGTCCTACGGCGAGAAGCCCCTTCGGTTCAAGCTTCATGAACCGGCGAAATCGACGCAGACGCGATCGCCGCGGTATCGTGTATCATTCATCCGGTAAGAGGGATCTTCGAAAGCAATGAAAGCGAGCGCCGTTGACAAGGTCATCAAGGCCCTGAAAGCCTCGGGCGTCAGTGTCGCCTGCTATCTGCCGGATTCGCTCCTCAAGGAGCTCTACCCGGCGCTCGACAGGGATAATGATATTCGCACCATCCGCGTCACCAACGAGGGCGAAGGCGCCGGGATTTGCGGCGGCGTGTGGCTGTCAGGTAAACGCGCGGTGCTGGTCATGGAAAACTCCGGATTGCGCGCGTCGATCGAGCCGCTGGCGCGCATGGGCATGGGCGCCGGCATTCCGGTGGTGATGCTGATGAGCTATCGCGGCGACCTCGGCGAGAACAATTGGTGGGCGATCCCGCACGGCATGACCATGGAGCCGCTGCTGCAGGCGATGCGCATCCCCTATCGCATCGTCGACCGGGAGGAGGGGATCGAACAGGCGATCCGCGACGCCTTCACCTGGTCGCACACCGCCTATTATCATTCCGCCGTCGTGCTTGCCGGGAGTATCGTGCGATGACGCGTTATGATTGCATGAAGGTGCTCGCGGCAAAGCTCAAGAACGAGCTCGTCATCCTGTCGCTCGGCGGCAGTGTCGATGAATGGTACGATGCCGCGCCGCACATGCGCGAAGCGAGCCTGTTCCAGCAGCAGTTGGGTTGCGTGACGCCGCAGGCGCTGGGACTGGCCGTCGGACTGCCGCACCGGCGGATCGTTGCGCTCGATACCGACGGCGGCATGATGTTCAACCTCGGCATCCTGGCGACGCTGGCGAACGAGCGCCCGACCAATCTGCTCGTCATCGTGTGGGACAACGAATGTTATCAATCGATTGGCGGGCCGCCGACCCACACGGCGTCCGGCCGCGTCGACATCGCCGCGATTGCGTGCGGCGCAGGCGTGGAAAACGCGCACACGGTGCGTGATCTTGGTGAATTCGCGCAGCGTTGCGATGAAGGACTAGCGGCGAAGTCACCGTTCGTGATCGTCGCGAAGGTCGACCGTAGCGTCCGCCGCGACGTGAAGCGCAAACACAGCGACGGCCGCGAGGACAAGTATGTCTTTGTCCGCCACGTCGAGGCGACCGAAGGCGTCGTCATCATGGGACCGAGCGAGCACAATTGACCGGGATGTGTGCAACGTCACTCCGGAATATCCGCAGCGTCATTCCGGGGCGCCCCCTCCCTTCCCTCCCCCGCACGCGGGGGAGGGAAGGGAGGGGGCGAGCCCGGAATCCATACTCCGCAGCTAGTGTTCATGGATTCCGGGCTCGCCTCCGCTCCGCTACGGCGCCCCGGAATGACACTGCTGAGAATTGGAACGATCGCGGAAGACCGCTTGCACCAGCAGGAACTTACTGATGCCCAACCTCCAGGAATTTCTCGACACCCTTCCGGCGAGCGAGAAGGTGATGATCGCGGAACCGGTCAATCTCGATTTCGGGCCGACGGCGCTCGTGCTCGAGCTTGAAGCGCAGAAGCGCTTCCCCGTCGTCTGCATCGAGCGACCGGATGGCTTCGACGTGCCGGTGGTGACGAACCTGTTTGCTGATCGCAATCGCATCGCGCGGATGGTTGGCCGGGGCCCGGGTGAGTTCAATGCCGCGTGGACGGACGCGCTTTCGAACATGAAGCCCGCCGTCATGACCGACCGGGCGCCGGTGCAGGACGTGGTCGCGCTCGGCAATGAGGCTGACGCCGGCAAGCTGCCGATTTCCCGGCATTTCGAGGCCGATGCCGGCCGCTACATCGGTTCCGGCATCCTGGTCTGCAAAGATCCGGATACGGGGGTGCGCAATCTCAGCTTCCAGCGGATGCAGCTCAAGGGTCCCAATCAATTCGGCGCGAGCCTGCATTCACGCGGCCACATCTGGGATTATTTGCAGCGCTGCGAGGCGCGCGGACAGAATCTCGAAGTTGCGGTGGTGATCGGCTGCCATCCCGCGATCTACATTGCTGCGGCGGCCAAGGTCGCCATGGACGTCGACGAGCTTGCGATCGCCGGCGCTCTGCTGGGCGCGCCGGTCGAGATGGTGAAATGCAAGACGATCGACGTCGAAGTGCCGGCCGATGCGGAATACGTTGTCGAGGGCGAGATTCTTGGCGGTGTCCACGAGGACGAAGGGCCGTATGGAGAATACACCGGCTATTCGACCTACCGTTCAACGCGCAATGTATTTGTAGTGAAAGCGATCACGCACAAAAGTAAGCCGATCTTCCTCGACATCATCCCCGGTTATTCCGCCGAGCATCTGCTGCTCGGTCGCAGCACGCGCGAGGCGCACGTGTTCCACCGGCTCAAGGAAATGGTGCCGACGCTCAAGGCGATTAATTATCCGAAATCCGGCACGCACTTTCACGCCTACATGTCGTTCAAGAAGACAGCCGAGGGCCAGGCGCGCCAGGCGCTTATGCTGCTGATGGGGCTGGACTCCTACGTCAAGTTCGCGGTCGCCGTGGACGAAGACATCGACGTCTTCAACGAGGAGGAAGTGCTGTGGGCGCTGGCGACGCGGTTCCAGGCCGATACGGACATGTTCATGATCCCGAAAGTGTTCTGCAACCGGCTCGATCCATCCTCGGTCGAGGGCATGTCGGCGAAAATCGGCATCGACGCCACCAAGGGACCGAAGTTCGAGGGCGAACGCACGCGGCTGCCGGAGAAATCCGTCGCGTGGGCGCGGAACTACATTTCAAATCACCTGCGGTGATCGGCCCCGCGCAAATGCGGCAGTATCGCGCTTGCGCGGCGAGGATGAGTTTGATAGAGGTCCGGTGTCGGTAGAAGCGGTCAGCTGAACCGTCGCCGTAGCGCCGGGACGTTTCAGTCGGAGATTGCTGACAGGCATTTGTGTGCCGTCGCGATTTGGACCGGAGCCCACCGTGCTGTTGATCCAGGATATCGTCAGGAAGCGTGGCCGTGGGCCGGATTGCGATCGCATTCCGTCGCGGTCGCGATCATTTGTGTCGTTTGCAGGGAGCAAACCATGATTATCGACACCCACCTCCATCCCACGAACCTCGTCGACGAGGCGTGGCGACACGATGGGACTCCGTTCAACGGCGAACGGATGCTCAAGCTGATGGACGGCCCGTACTACATCAACGGCAAGCCGCGCCGCATCGATATGGGCCTCATTCAACCGCCGCCGGGCAACACGGCGTGGCGCGAAGGCAATCGCACCGGACGCGAGGGCATCCGCGATTACATGTCGTACATCGTCGAACTGGTCCAGAAATATCCCGACCGCTTCATCGGCAACTTCACCTACAACCCGCGCTTTGGACCGGAAAACGGCGCCGCGGAGCTCGAGTTCCACGTCAAGGAATACGGCTTCA
Organism: uncultured Alphaproteobacteria bacterium; assembly: GCA_963807015.1. Taxonomy (GTDB): domain Bacteria; phylum Pseudomonadota; class Alphaproteobacteria; order Rhizobiales; family Xanthobacteraceae; genus JAJPKK01. The sequence continues at coordinate 172,295 of CAWEAS010000007.1, forward strand.
AGATGCTGAAGCTGCACGCCAACATGCATTCGTACCGGCCCGACCGCGCGCTCGACTGGCTGCGGCCGGCGATGCGCAAGTGCGATGAACTCGGCGTCGTCGTGCTGATCCACACCGGTGACGGGCCGTACAGCATTCCGACGCAGTTTTATCCGATCATCCGTGAGTTCCCGAACGTCAATTTCATCATCGGGCACTTCGGCATTCAGACCGGCGGCGTCTACTGCTTCGAGGCGTTCTGGATGGCGATGGATACGCCCAACGTCTACGTCGAGTCGGGCTGGTGCTTGCAGTCGCGCATCGTGGAATTCGCCAAGCAGCTGCCGCGCAACAAGATCGTGTTCGGCACCAACTCGCCGCCGAACGAACCCGGCATGTGGCTGCGTGAACTCGAAGTGCTGTGCAGCTCGCCGCCCCAAGGCATGAACCTCGACGAGGATTCGCTCGAGGATTTCATGGGCAACAATGTCGCGAAGCTTCTTGGGATCAAGCCGACCAAGCCGCCGAAGACGGTCGAAGAGGCCAAGAGCCGGCTGACCGGCAAGGTCATGGCCGAGGCGGTCTAAACTCTCGCGAATTTCCTCGGCCGCCGCAGCAAGCGGCCGAGGGTTGCTCAGGATCGATCACGGATTCGTCGTTTCGACGAATGACTGCGCTTGCCGCACGCTCATCGACATCAACAAAGCCGCCGCGGCGGTAAGCAGGGATGAGGAAACCGACCGGGAGTTAAGACCATGGAACCGAGAGTGGATCCTATGCCATCGAAGATCGATCCGATCGATGAGGTTCTTCCGGTTCCGCGACTCTTCGTGCTCGGCCTCCAGCACGTGCTGGCGATGTATGCGGGCGCGGCGGCGGTGCCATTGATCATCGGCGGCGCGGTGCATCTGCCGAAGGAGCAGATCGCGATGCTGGTGAGCGCCGACCTTATGGTCTGCGGCATCGTCACGATCATCCAGTGCGTCGGCTTCCTGAACATCGGCATTCGGCTGCCGATGGTGATGGGCGTCGCCTTCACGGCGGTCCCAAGCATCATTGCGACCGGAAACACCCCCGAATTGGGCATGCCGGGCGTATTCGGCGCCGTCATCGGCTCCGGCGTGTTCGCGTTCCTGGCGGCGCCGTTCTTCGGACGCTGGGTCCGGTTCTTTCCGCCGGTCGTCACGGGCACCGTGATGTTGATCATTGGCCTGTCGTTGATGCGGGTTGGCGTCGACTGGGCTGCCGGCGGCCAGCCCTTCATCCGCGGTCCGAACGGTCTCACGCCCAATCCCAATTATGGCCTGCCGGAGAATCTCGCGATTGCCGCGATCGTGCTGCTCTCGATCCTGTTGATGACGCGCTATCTCAAGGGGTTTCTCGGAAACCTCGCCGTGCTCCTCGGCATCGCCATCGGATTTGTTCTGGCCGTCGCGTTGGGTCGGGTCGATTTCCAAGGCGTTGCCTCCGCCGATTGGCTGACGTTGGTTTTGCCGTTCCGTTTCGGCTTTCCGGTCTTCGAGCCGTGGTCCATTGCCGCGCTTTGCGCGGTCATGATCGTGATGATGATCGAGTTGACCGGTCAATTCCTCGCGGTTGCCGATATGGGCGGTCGCCAGGTCACCGAGCAGGATCTCGCGCGAGGCCTGCGCGCAGACGGTGTCGGCAATATCATTGGCGGCATCTTCAACACATTCACCTACACCACGTTTGCGCAGAACGTCGGCCTCGTTCAGATCACGGGCGTGGTGAGCCGGTGGGCCGTTGCCGCCGGCGGCGTGATCCTGATCGCGCTCGGCTGCTTCCCGAAGCTCGCCTTTCTCACGGCGTCGATCCCGAGCTACGTCATCGGCGGCGCGGCGATCGTCATGTTCGGCATGGTCACGGCCACCGGCGTCAAGATTTTTGCGCGAGCGGACTTTTCCACCAACCGACGCAATCTCTACATCGTCGCCGTAAGCGTGGCGCTGGCGATGATCCCGGTGGTGTCGGACCAGTTTTTCTCGAAGCTGCCGGCGGGCGTCGGCCGCTTCTTCCAGAGTGGCGTCCTGATCGGGACGCTGACGGCGGTGCTGTTGAACCTGCTGTTCAACGGTTTGCCGCCGCGCGAAAAGATAGCGGCCCAGCCGGTGCCCGCTGAATAGATGCGGGCCTTCGGCAGCGAGTAAAGATGAAGCGCTTCGACTATTTCGAACCGGATAGCCTCGATGAGGCGGTCGCGCTGCTGGGACAGCACGACGGTGCCGCCAGCGTGCTCGCGGGCGGCACTGATCTGCTGGTCGAGATCAAGGAGCACATTCGCGCGCCCGACCATGTCATCAACATCAAGAAAATATCTGGCATGGACGCGTTGAGCTTCGATCCGACCGCGGGGCTGCGGTTCGGCGCGCTCGTCACGGCACGCGAGATCGAGATTTCGCCGGCGGTGCGCAAGCACTATCGCGGCTTGGCTCAGGCCGTGAGCGAACTCGGCTCGATCCAGGTCCGCAATCGCGCGACCGTTGTCGGAAATATCTGCCGTGCGTCGCCGTCGGCGGATACCCTGCCGCCGCTCATCGCCGATGGCGCATGTGTGACCGTTCGCGGGCGGGCCGGCGGACGGCGAATTACGCTGGAGGATTTCTTCGTTGGCCCAGGCAAGACGCTGCTGCGTGGTGATGAAATCGTAACCGGGGTTGAAGTGCCGGCCGCAGCACCGCACTCGGCCAGCGTCTATATCAAGCATGGCCGCCGCAAAGCGATGGAACTCGCGACCGTCGGCGTTGCCGTCTCTCTCACGCTCGATGGCGATGTCTGCCGCGCCATTCGCATCGTGCTCGGTGCGGTCGCGCCGACCCCGATCCGGGCAAAGCGCGCCGAAGCGATGTTGGAGGGACACGCCCTCGATCCAAGTGTGATCGAAAAGGCGGCGCGCGCCGCGGCCGAGGACACGCGGCCGATCAGCAATGTGCGCGGCAGCGCCTCGTATCGGCGCGAGACCACTGCGGTGCTGACGTCACGCGCGATCGCCGAGGCGCGGGAGCGCATCCAATGAAGCAGGTGGTGCCGATCACCATCAATGGCGAGTTGCAGGAGCTTGCGGTCGAGCCCTACCGCAGCCTGCTTGATGCCCTGCGCAACGAAGCGGCTTTGCCCGGCACCAAGAAGGGCTGCGATGTCGGCGATTGCGGCGCTTGCACCGTGATCCTCAACGGCAAGCCGGTCAATTCGTGCTTGGTGCTCGCTGTCGAAGCGAAGGGCTGCGAGGTGGTGACGATCGAGGGCATCCAATTGGCGCCCGATCGTCTGCACCCGCTGCAGGAAAACATGATGAAATATGGCGGCTCGCAGTGCGGCTTCTGCACGCCGGGAATCATTGTGATGGCAAAGGCCCTGCTCGACGAGAACCCAAACCCGACCGAGGAAGAAGTTCGTTTCGGCCTTGCCGGAAACATTTGCCGTTGCACCGGCTATACCAAGATCATCGAAGCGATCCTCGCGACGGCGCGCGAGCTGTCGGCCGGCGCAGAGAAACTCGTTGAATCAGCCGAGAGTGTGCGATGAGCTTCGCGGTCGTAGGTCACAGCGTCAAACGCGTCGACACCTTGGGCAAGGTGACCGGCCAGGCGCGTTATGCGGGCGACGTGGCGCTGCCGGGCATGTTGCACGCCAAGATCAAGCGCAGCACCCTCGCTCATGCCCGGATCAAGCGCATCGATACGACGAAGGCGCTGGCGCTTGCCGGCGTGAAGGCGGTGCTCACGCACGACAACGTGCCGCGCGTCCTCCATTACGGATCACCCCATCCGCGCTCCGCGTCGGTGACCAAGGACCAGTACATCCTCGATGACAAAGTCCGCTACTGGGGCGACGGCGTCGCCGCGGTCGCTGCCGTCAGCGAGGAGATCGCGGAAGAGGCACTTGACCTCATCGCAGTCGAGTACGAGGCATTGCCGGCCGTTCTTACAGTCGAAGATGCGCTGCGCCCCGGGGCGCCGCTCGTTCATGAGACGCACCCGGGCAACCTTGTCATCGACCCGTTCGTTGTCACGCGCGGTGACATCGGCCGCGGTTTCGCCGACGCCGACCTCATCATCGAAGACGAGTACGAGATGGGCCGTCCGACGCCGGCCTACATGGAACCCAATGTCTGCGTTTGCCAGTGGGATGGGACCGGCAAGCTCACGGTTTGGATTTCGACCCAGACCGCATTCATGGTGCGCGGAATCCTTGCCGAGGTGCTCGGGCTGCCGCTGCACCATGTCCGGGTGTTGGTCGACCACATGGGCGGCGGCTTCGGTGCCAAGCAGGATCTTTTTCAGAACGAGTTTCTGTGCGCGCTGCTAGCGAAGGAGACGCGCCGGCCGGTGCGGCTGGAACTGAGCCGCAAGGAGACGTTTCTCAGCGGGCGCTCGCGCCATCCCGGCTCCGTCTGGTTGAAGCAGGGTTTCAAGAAGGACGGCACGATCACCGCGCGACAGGCGCGCGTCACGTTCAACGGCGGCGCCTACGGGTCGCACAGCCCCGGCGTGACCGCTGTCGGCACCGCGGCGCTGACCTCGCTTTATCGCTGCGAGAACGTCCATCTCGAAGGGCGCGGCGTCTACACCAACACGCCGATCGCCGGCGCATTTCGCGGCTATGGCGTGGTGCAGACCTATTACGCCCTCGACATCCAGATGGACGAGGCGGCAGGGCGGCTGGGCATCGATCCGGCGGAATTGAAACTGCGCAATGCCGTCCGCGAGGGCGACATCGCACCGTCGGGTCATCCGCTCACCGGACATGGCCTCGAGGACTGCATCCGGCGCGGGCGGACGGAAGTGAAATGGGATGAGCTCCGCAACAGCGCGCGCGAGGCGCAGGGGCCCATCCGTTATGGTTGGGGCATGGGCTGCGAGATGCACGGCAGCAGCGCCTATCCCGGCATCAAGGAGCAGGGCAACGCCATCGTCAAAATGAACGAGGACGGCACCGTGACGCTTTTGACCGGCACGGCAGGACTCGGGACCGGCGCGCACACGGCGCTCGCCCAGATCGTCGCGGAGGAGCTAGGGGTGAAGTTCGAGGATGTCGCCGTGGTTCATGGCGACACCGACATCGTGCCATGGGATATCGGCGCGTTCGCAAGCCACACCACGTTCATGGGCGGTCGCGCGGCGCAAATGGCGACAGCGGAAGTGAAGAAGCAACTCTTGAGCCGCGCCGCCGACCAGCTTGAAGCCGCAGCCGACGATCTCGTCATCTCCGAAGGCATGATTTCAGTGAAAGGCGTGCCGGGCATGAAGCTCAGCGTGCGCGACGCCATCGCGCCGCGCCTCGGCATACCGGCCGCTCACCTCGTCGGAACGGCGACCTATTATCCGACGAAATCCTATTCGTTCGCGGCGCACTTCGTGCAGGTCAAAGTCGATACCCAGACCGGCCAGATCGAGGTCGTGAAAGTGGTGCCCGTGCACGAGATCGGCCGCGTCATTCATCCGATCGCCGCGGCAGGCCAGATCGAAGGCGGCATCCAGCAAGGCATCGGTCATACGCTGACCGAGGACTACGTCATCGATCCGAACGATGGCCGCTCGCTCAATCCGAGTTTCGTCGACTACAAGATGCCGCTGTCGATGGACATGCCGCCGATCCACACCATCATCCTGGAGACGGCGCCGTCCGCCGGCGGACCGTTCGGCGCGAAGGGGGTCGGCGAAGACCCGATCATCGCCATCGGACCCGCCATCGCGAACGCGGTCTATGACGCGATCGGTGTTCGATTTCGGCATTATCCGATTACGCCGGAACAAGTGCTGGATGCGCTGCGGGAAAAACGCGAAGGCGCACCGCGGGCAGAACGAGCGGCGTGAGGTTACATGGATTTTGTCATTCCGGGGCGCCGGAGCGCAGCGCAGGCGAGCCTGGAATCCATATTCCTCGGCGGTGGTTATGGATTCCGGGCTGCCTCGCTATGCTCGGCCCCCGGAATGACCAATCATAGTTTCGAATATCGAGAATGCTGTCTTGTATGGAGCGATCATGAGCGTGAGTGAGCAGAAATCATCTCGGCCGGTGCCAGTGACCATCCTGTCCGGATTTCTCGGATCAGGGAAAACGACACTTCTGAATTACATTCTCACCGAGCGGCACGGCCATCGCATCGCGGTGATCGAGAACGAATTCGGCGAGATCAACATCGACTCCGGTCTCGTGCTCACCTCCGAGGAAGAGATCTTCGAGATGACGAACGGCTGCATCTGCTGCGTCGGCAGCGTGCGCACCGACCTCATCCGCATCCTCGGCCAGCTCATGGAGCGGCGCGAGAAGTTCGACCACATTCTGGTGGAAACGAGCGGCCTCGCCGACCCCAACCCGGTCGCCGCCACCTTCTTCATCGACGACGACATCGCGCGCCAGGTGAATCTCGACGGGATCGTGACGCTCATCGATGCCAAGCACATCGATACGCATCTCGACGACCCGAACCTCGACGGCATCGACAATCAGGCCGTCGATCAGATCATGGCGGCCGACCGCATCATCATCAACAAGATCGATCTCGTCGACGACGACAAGATCGAGACGCTCGAGACTCGCATGCGCGGCCTCAACGCAACGGCATCGATCATTCGTTCGAGTTACGCGAAGGTCGATCTCGAGAAGATCCTCGGCATCGGCGCATTCGACCTCTCGCGGACGATGGCAAGCGACGAGCATTTCCTCGACGATCACGACCACCAGCATGATCCGTCGCTTGATTCGGTCTCGTTCATGTTCGATGAGGCCTTCGACAAGGCGCGTCTTGAAGATCATTTGAGGGATTTGCTGGAGCGTCGCGGCGACGAGATTTTCCGCCTCAAGGGCATTCTGGCAGCAAAGGACGATTCAAGGCGGTTGGTGCTGCAGGGCGTTCATCGCTTGTTCGAACTGCGGCCGGCCAATCCTTGGAACGCTGATCGTCCCAACAGCCGCCTCGTCTTCATCGGCCGCAACCTCGATCGCGCCGAACTGGAAAGCGGCTTGCGGGCTTGCCTCGCGAGCGGGTAGGGCACCTGGCAAGCCACGCGACCGCACGGCGCGGCTTCCTGCCGTCTGTTAATTCCCCATAGAACGAATGGCGTGCCGGCCTATGGATACGCCGTCCGTGATCGCCTAACCTCTCGTCCGAGAGGGGAAGGTGCAACGTGAACGAACCGCGACGACTCGCGTATATCGACGCCCTGCGCGGCTGGGCCATTTTGCTGGTCATTCTCGTTCACGCTACGCTGGGACCGACGGCGTACGAGTCCCTGCAGTTTCCGCGCGCCCTGATGACTCATCGGATATTCGTGCCGAACCAGACGATCTTTAAGATCGCCACCGGCGGCATTCTCGGCGTGCAACTGTTCTTCGTGGTCAGCGCGCTGTCGCTGACGTTGAGCTGGCAGGCTCGACACACGGCGGGAACCGCTGGTGTCCGCGACTTTTTCATCCGGCGCTTCTTCCGGATTGCGCCGATGTTTTATGTCGGCATCGGACTCTATCTGCTGTTGTTCGGCTGGAGGGCGCGCGAGTTCGCGCCGGATGGCATCGGCGGCCTCGACGTGGCGCTGACGGCGCTGTTCCTGCACGGCTGGTGGCCGACCGCCTACAACAGCGTCGTGCCCGGCGGCTGGTCGATCGGCGCCGAGGCGATGTTCTATCTCCTGCTTCCGGCGCTGATCATCGTTTCGCGGTCGCTGACGCGAATGTGGATCGTCGCGGTAGCGGCGGTCATTGTCGTTCAGATTGCTTACATGATTTTGGCGCCAGTCCCGCCGGCGGGTTGGCCTTACGCCGCGACGCTCTGGCAACCGATGATCTACTGGAGCTTCCCAAATCAGCTGCCGGTTTTTCTATTCGGAATGCTCGCAGCGGACGTGCTGATCAACAGGCCTCGCGGTCGATCCCACAATACACCGCGAACCTGGGAGAGTTGGCTTGCCGCCCTGCTCTTTGTCGCGATGGTGACGATCCTGCCCTTCGTCAATACGCCTTGGCTCGAACCCTCGTTGCGGTTCGGCGCCTGCGCCGCCGTTCTTTGCGTGCTTTTGCACCGATCGCCGACGCCCCTTCTCGTCAACGGTGTCATGACCCGCATCGGCCGAGTCTCCTTCAGCATGTACATCCTTCATTTTGCTTTGCTTGAACCCACGCTCGACGCGGTCACCGTCGTTTTGTCGTCGATGCTGGATAAGGTCAGCGCCGGGTTGGCGCTCGCGGTCTATTATCCCCTTCTCGTCATCGTGACGTTCATTGCCGCCTCGATTACCTTCGTGCTGATTGAGGCGCCGTTCATGAAATTGGGTCGCAAGCTGATCGATTGGCTTCATCGCGAAGCGGTTGCAGCGCCGGCCATGGTTGTCGAGCAGCCTTCGCCCCAACGAACAATGAAGACGTCATAAGCTCAACGATCCGCCGAGCAATCAAAGCCGGCCATCAGAGCGCGATGTCTCGCACCTGCTTGGCGCGCTCGCTACAGGCGCCCATGAGAAACGCGAGGTCGGTGCCGGTCGAGACGTAGCGCGCACCCATGCGGACAAAGTCCGCGACGAGCCTTGGTCGAGTGGCGAGCCCGCCGACGCCCACGTGCTTGCCGTGCTTGCGGCACGCAGCGATCGTCGTCTCATAGGCCTCGCGTACCTTCGGATGCTCGTATTGCTCCGGGATGCCCCAGTCGCACAAAAGATCGTTGGTGCCGATCATCACCATGTCGATGCCGGGGACAGCGACGATTTCCTCGGCTTTGCCAAGCGCGGCGGCGTTCTCGAACTGGATCATCACCGTGGTCGCGTCGTTCAGCGCCGCGAACGCCTCGTTGACGGGAAACGTGCGGAAATGCAGGTGCGGAAGCCCGCCCGCGACCGAGCGCCCGCCGAGCGGCGGAAATTTCGCCGCCTGCACCACGGCGCGGGCCTCGTCGGCGGAGCCCACATGCGGCGCGATCACGCCGAGCGCGCCGCCCTCCAGCACCCGCGTGATGTATTCCGGCGTATTGGCCGGCACGCGCACGAACGGCGCGATGCCGACGGCAAGCGCCGCCATGCAGATCCGGCTCGTCGTTTCGATCGAGGCGCTGGAGTGCTCCATGTCGACGTAGATGGTGTCGAAGCCTGCGGTCTTCGCGATTTGGGCGATCTCCGGCTGACGCACGAGGCGCACGGTCATCGACGCGACCACCTCGTCGCGGGCGAGCTTCTCCTTGACGTTGTTGCGCAGAAAATCGATCGCCATCCCCCGGCCCTGAACTCAGTTGCTTCCGAGGGTCGAACGCTTGCCGGTGTCCGTCCAGCGTGCCGCGGCGGAATCGTCCGCGGCCTTGGCCTCGACCCAATTGGCGCCGTCCGCGTGTTCCTCAAGCTTCCAGAACGGCGCGCGGGTCTTGAGGTAGTCCATCAGGAATTCCGCGGCCGCGAAGGCATCGCCGCGATGGGAGGCCGCGGTCACCACCAGCACGATGTTGTCGCCGGGAACGAGCCGCCCGTGGCGGTGGATCACCGTGACGCCCAGCAGCTTCCAGCGTGCCTGCGCCTCTTCCACGTGGCGCGCGATCTCGGCCTCCGCCATGCCGGGGTAATGTTCCAGGGTCAGCGCAGCGAGCGGTCGGCCACCGTCGGTGCCACGGCAAATGCCGGTGAAGGTGACGACCGCGCCGACGTCGGTGTGCCCACGCGCGAGTGCTGCGGCTTCCGCCGCGGCATCAAAGTCTTCGCGTTGCAGCCGGATCGTCATCTGCGTCGTCATGGGCGTCACCCGCCGGTCATCGGCGGAAAGAACGCGATTTCGCGGGCGCCTGCGATCGGCGCTTCGGGTTTCACGTGACCGCGATCGATCGCGGCGCGGATGACCTTGGGCTTTTCGAAGGCAAAGGCATATTCTTCGCCGCGGCCCGCAAGCCACGTCATCAGGTCGGCGATCGTGACGACGCCCGCCGGCAGGTCCACGGTCTCCTCGCCTTTGCCGATGCGCTCGCGCACCCAGGCGAAATACTGAAGTTTCACGCTCATCAGTCGATCAGGTGGCGGACACCGGCACGGAAGTAGTCGTAGCCCGTGTAAAGCGTCACGATGGCTGAAATCCACAGCAACGTCAGCCCAGTCAGACTCACCACCGGGGTGGACGCACCGCCGACGAACGACCGAAACGCCTCGTCACCGGCATCGCCGGCGAGCAGGAATCCGATGGCAACGAGTTGGACCGTGGTTTTCCATTTGGCGAAGCGGGTGACCGGAACGCTGACGCGCAGCTCGGCGAGGTATTCGCGCAGCCCGGATACCAGGATCTCCCGGCACAGGATCACGATGGCGGCCCACAGCGACCAGCCCCGGATGGTCTCGTCGGCCGCAAGCATCAGAAGGCACGATGCGACGAGGAGCTTGTCGGCGATGGGATCGAGCATGCGGCCGAAGCTCGACTGCTGGCCGAGGCTGCGGGCAAGGTAGCCGTCGAGAAAGTCGGTAACGCCGGCGGCAATGAAGATCGCCAGCGCGACCCAGCGCAGCCACAAGCCGCCCAACAAGATCGACTGCCAATACATGCAGGCGACCACCAGCGGCACCGCCAGAATCCGGGCGTAGGTCAGCAGGTTCGGGATCGCGAGCGGCCGGGCCGGGAGGGGGTGACTCGTGACTGCATCCATGGCCCTAACATAGTGCATGTTGCGCCAAATGGGACACCGGTGTGCGGGATTAAAATTTGACTACGCCGCTCCAATCGCGGCGTGTCCTCGCCATCCACGATCTCGTGACCCAAAGGGGCAGGGGGGCGACTAACCTGCCCAATCGTCCGCCGCTGTTGATCTCAGCGGGGTGCCTCGTGAAAAAAGTCGTAGATGCGCCGTGCGGTCTCGGCGCTGACGCCCGGAACTTGGCTGAGATCGGCGATCGAGGCGCGCTCGATCGCCTTGAGCGTACCGAAATGGCGCAGCAAGGCACGCTTGCGGGTCGGCCCAATGCCGGCGATTTCCTGCAGGCCGGCTTCGCGGATATCGCGGCTGCGGCGCTGGCGATGGGAGCCGATCGCAAAACGGTGGGCCTCGTCGCGGAGGCGCTGGACGAAATAGAGCACCGGGTCGCGAGGTGCGAGGCGGAACGGTGTCCGGCCCGGCATGTGGAACGTCTCCCGGCCGGCGTCGCGGTCCGGGCCTTTGGCGATGCCGATCAGCGGTACGTCGGTGATGCCGAGGTCGGCCAATGTCTCGCGGGCGGCGTTGAGTTGGCCCTGCCCGCCATCGATCAGCACGAGGTCAGGCCATGGCGATCCTTCATCGTCGGTCGATGCCGACGCTTTCTCCCCTCCCCCTTGCGGGGAGGGGTCGGGGGTGGGGGTCGGGAGATTCGGCTCGTCAGCGTCATAATTGCCCGACCCCCCACCCCGACCCTCCCCCACAAGGGGGGAGGGAGAAGAAGGCGTCGCGCCACCCTGCTCGGTGGGCTCGGTTGCCGCCTGTGTACCGGGCCGGGGCGCCTCGTTGATCAGGCGCTTGAACCGCCGGGTGAGCACTTCGCGCATCATGCCGAAGTCATCACCGGGCGTGAGTGCCTCAGATCGAATGTTGAACTTGCGGTATTGGTTCTTCCGCAGACCTTCGGGACCGGCGACGATCATGGCGCCGACCGCGTTGGTGCCCTGGATGTGACTGTTGTCGTACACCTCGATCCGTCGCGGCGGATGGGGCAGCGAGAAGCTGGTCGCGAGCGCGGCGAGGAGCCGCTGCTGAGAGGCGGCTTCGGCGAGCTTGCGGCCGAGCGCCTCGCGGGCATTGGCAAGCGCATGCTCGACGAGATCGCGCTTCTCGCCGCGTGCCGGCACCGAAACCTCGACCTTGCGGCCGCTTTTGATCGTCAGCGCCTCGGCAAGGAGCGCGCGCTCCTCGATATCGTTGCTTAGTAGGACGAGACGCGGGCAGGGCTTGTCGTCATAAAATTGGGCCAGAAATGCGCCGAGTACCTCTCCCGGCCCGAGTTCGCGGTCGGCGCGCGGGAAATAGGCACGGTTGCCCCAGTTCTGGCCGGTGCGGAAGAAGAACACTTCGATGCAGTTGAAACCGCCATCCTGGTGGATGGCGAATACGTCTGCCTCCTCGACACCGCGCGGATTGATGCCCTGCCGCGCCTGCACCGCCGAGAAAGCCGCGAGTCGGTCGCGAAGCGCGGCGGCGCGTTCGAAATCGAGCGCCTCGGCGGCCTCGTCCATCTCACACGCGAGTTCCTCCTTCACAGCGCGGCTCTTGCCGGACAGGAAGGCCTGCGCCTCGCGCACGAGCTCGTCGTAGTCGGCGCGCGCGATTTCCCCCGTGCATGGCCCGGAGCAACGCTTGATCTGGAAGAGCAGGCAGGGGCGGGTCCGGCTCTCGAACACGGCGTCGGAACAGGAGCGGATCAGAAAGGCGCGCTCCAGCGCCGTGATGGTGCGGTTGACGGCATTCACGGCTGCGAACGGCCCGTAATAATCGCCGTCACGATTGCGCGCGCCGCGATGCTTGCAGATCTGCGCTGGCTTGTCGCCGCGCGTGATCAAGATGTACGGAAACGACTTGTCGTCGCGCAGCAGCACGTTGAAGCGCGGGCGCAGCCGCTTGATCATATTGGCTTCGAGCAGCAGCGCCTCGGTCTCGGTTGCCGTGGTCACGAACTCGATCGAGGTCGTGGCCGCCACCATGCGTGCGATGCGGGTCTCGAGACCGGCGCCTCTCGCGTAGGAGAGGATGCGTTTCTTGATGCTCTTGGCCTTGCCGACGTAGAGCACCTCGCCGCCCGCGCCGATCATGCGATAAACGCCGGGGGCTAGCGGCGCATGCCGGGCAAATTCCGCGACGACATCGCGGCCAGGCGCGGAATCGGCGGCGGCTTCAAGGTCGATCGCAGATTCGTCGGGAAGGTCGGGGAGGGAGGTGTCCTCATCCTCGTCCTTGAGATCGATTTCAGGATCGATGTTCTTCTTTTGCATGGGCATCAATCGCGGTGCTCGGCATCTTGGTTCTGCGGTGTTCGCCGCGCCCGCTATTCATCAGTGTCCCCGCTCGCGTCCCGCCAGGCAAGGTGCTGGCCGCCATCGACCGGGATCGTCGCCCCGGTGATGCTGTTTGCCCGCGCGAGGAACAGCACGGCGTCCGCGATCTCCTCCGGAGTGGGCCCATGGCCGAGTGGCATTGCCCGGCAGTAGCGGGCGAATGCTTCGGCATCCTGGCGCGGGTTCGGCAGCGTCGGACCGGGAGCTACCGCGTTCACGCGGAGGCGCGGCGCCAACGCCTGGGCGAGCATAACCGTGGCAGCGTGCAATCCGCTTTTGGCGATCCCGTAGGACAGAAAGCGGGGATTCGGGCGCAATACGCGCTGATCGAGCAGATTGACGATCGATCCACCCACGGGCGCCTGCTTCGCAAAGGCATCCGCGAGGAAGATCGGCGCGCGCAAGTTAATCGCGACATGGCGATCGAACCGCACGGGGTCAAGGCGCCCGATTTCATCAGAACTCGAAGGTGCTTGCGTTGTTGACCAGCAGGGTCAGCGCGCCGACCGCCGCGACAGCGACAGGCACCAGACCAAGCACGGCGTCAGAGTCGGTAAGGTCGCCGAGCACCACCTCGGCGCGGCCGCCGGCCTGCACGATGTCGTCGCGAAGCGCCTCTGCTGCCCCTCTGGAGTGGTTGGCATGAATTGCGACGGCATAGCCGGCGCGCGCCAGGGTGAGAACGATGACGCGGCCGATGCGCTCGGCGCCACCAGTGACTAAGGCGGCAGGCCGCGTGGTTGACGGAGCGGCAGGGGGCGACGTTTCGGCGGCGAAGTCGGCGGGCATTTCAATCTATTCGCCCAGGCGATGGGTGATCGGCAACCCCGGCACGTCCACGCTGAGTTGGGTGAGTCATCGGAAAGTATAGGCAACGCCGCGTTAAGTATTGGAGAGCCCGTTTACGCCTGCTTATCGTTAATTCGCTCCGACCGAAGTCGTTGAGAACTGCTTAACCTCAGCATTGAGATAACCATCAACCATGTTCCTGGGGTGCGGGTGAAACAATGCGTAAAGGCTTGTTGTCGGCGACTGCGGCAGTCTGGGCCCTCTCGGTGAGCGTCGCCGGCGCGGCCGACTACTACCGGGCTCCGCCGCCGGCCTATCCGGCGTATCCTGCTTACGGATACAACTGGTCCGGCGCCTATGTCGGCGGCAATTTCGGCTATCAATGGGGCGAACTCACCAACAGCGGGGCGCAGCCGTCGGGCGCGACCGGCGGCTTTCAAGGCGGCTACAATTGGCAGTACGGTCAGTTCGTGGCTGGTGTCGAGACTGACCTGCAATTCTCGTCCAACAGCGATACCTTCAACAACTACAAGTTCTCCAATCCGTGGTTCGGTACCGTGCGCGGCCGCGGCGGCATCGCTCTGAACAACATCTTGTTTTACGGCACCCTCGGTCTGGCCTACGGGCGCGGTCACGTGGTGTCGAACGGCTTTGGCGAGGACAATTTTCACCCCGGCTGGGCCGCCGGGGTCGGGCTCGAAGTGGGCCTCACGTCGAATTGGTCGGTAAGAGCGGAATACCTCTACATCGACCTTGCGGACGAAAGTTACTTTCTCACCGGAACGAGCAACGGACTGAGATCGAATCTGGGACGGTTCGGCCTGAACTATCGGTTCTGATCCGAGGCCACCTCGGAAAGGAACCAACCTCATTTCCCGGAGTTAAGGCGGTGCCTGGAGGGGGAGGAATGGGGCGTGAATTCGCCGAATATTGTTTATGCAATGGATATTGTTCCATTGTGTAAACAGACGGTAAAATCATCATCGACAGTATTGTTGCCAAATCGCAACAGCTTCGGCTGGATGCAAAAGCGGCGCGATTGTGTCGTTGATCGGGAAATATTGAGATAAAACTTTTGTATACCATCAATACTAATCTGCGCGGGTGTTGCTCTTCTGCACTAGACATAAATCGTTAAGCGCATAATTTGCGCGGCATGGTGAGACTGGAGGAGGACCTAATGAAGCGTTATCTGTTGGCGTTGGCCGGGCTGATGGCCCTGGCCGGATCGATCGGCGCCGCCCAGGCGGCAGATTTGGCACGGCCGCCGCCGCTGCCGTACCGAGCCCCGGCATTTGTACCGCTGTACAACTGGACCGGCCTCTATATCGGTATCAACGGCGGTGGGGCTTGGGGCACGTCGAATTGGGACGGTCTGCCGACCAGCTTCAACACGACCGGCGGCCTTGTCGGTGGCCAGCTCGGCTACAATTGGCAGTTCGGTCAATTCGTGTGGGGCCTTGAAGGCGACATTGACTGGGCGGACATCAAAGGCAATTCCGGCCTCTGCGCGGCCAACCTGTGCCAGACGCGGACCGATTGGTTGTCCACCGTGCGCGGTCGCGTCGGCTATGCGTTTGATCGCGTGCTGCCGTACTTCACCGGCGGTCTCGCGATGGGCAACATTCGCACCCCGAACGCCATCAATGGCGGCATCGATCAGACCAATGCCGGTTGGACCGTGGGTGCGGGCGTCGAGTTCGCGCTCGTCGCCAACTGGACCGCGAAGGTCGAGTATCTCTATGTCGATCTCGGCAATGTCAGCTGCTCTGTCGCTTGCGGACTGCCGGGCGGCAATAACGTCAGCCTGACCGAGAACATCGTTCGCGGTGGCATCAACTACCGCTTCTGATCGGTCAGCCGATTACAACGAAACCCCGGGCCGCGAGGCCCGGGGTTTTTCCGCTAAGGCTGGCGCAACAGCACAAGCTGGGTATCGTCGTAGCGACGGCGCTCGATCTCCAGGAATCCCTGCGGCGGTGCGAATTCCGCATCCGCGGCCTCCTCGATGACGACGATCGCACCCGGCTCGAGCCAGCCGCCGTCGCGCAGCGCGACCAGCGATTGTTCCGCGAGCCCCCGCCGATAGGGCGGATCGATGAAGGCGAGCGAAAACGGCGCCAACGGATGGACCGGGCCGAGCTGCGTCGCGTCCCGGCGAAAGATGCGGGTGGTGCCGCCGAGCCCGAGCGCTTCGACGTTCTGCCGCATGAGGGCGCGTGCCTCCGCGCCATCATCGATAAAGAGGGCAAACGCCGCCCCGCGCGACATCGCCTCAAGCCCGAGTGCTCCGGTGCCGGCGAACAGATCGATGACCCTGGCGCCATTCACGGGATCGCCTTGGCCGTGAGCCAGAATGTTGAAGATCGATTCGCGTAGGCGGTCACTTGTCGGTCGCACCGTCAGCGACTGCGGCGCTGCGAGTTTGCGCCCGCGGAAGCGCCCGCCGATGATGCGCATTCAGCGCTTCCGCTGCGGCGGTTTCGGCCGCGACGGGCGTGGCCCGCCGGAACGGTCGCGCGACGGCCGGCGCGGCCCACGCGCTGGCTTACGCGTGAGCGCGGATTCTGGAGGGCGGGTTTCATCGGCCGTTTCGCCGGCGCCGAACCGCTCCACCAAAACGCGGCGTCCCTTCCGGTCGGTCACGAGACCGGCCCGTCGTTCCGTGCGGTCCGCATCGCAAATCTTGAGATCGTCGCGACGTGAGCCGCGATAGGTGCGCTTGAGCGGTGCATCGTCCTCGCGCCAGGCGTGGCCGCGTCGCGGGCGCCCCATGGGCTTGTCGTCGCGATCGTCGCGACCGGCACGCGGCTTGCGAGAGTGTCGAGATTCCTTGGCGAACCCGCCCGGACCGCGCGCGCGACGATCGGGTTCGCGTACCGCCTCGCGCTGATGTGTCAGTGCAGGTCCAGAGAAATCGCAGCTTGCGGCCGCAATGATCTCAGCGCCGAGCATGGCGCGCAGCGTCTTCGTCTCCACCTCCTCGATCGCGCCGTCCGCCATCTCGTCGAGCGCGAACGGGCCGAAGGCGACCCGGATCAGCCGGTTGACCTGCAGGCCGAGGTGACCAAGCACGTTGCGGACCTCGCGGTTCTTGCCTTCGGTGATCTCAAAGCTGAGCCACAGATTCGATCCTTGTTCGCGTTCGAGCGTCGCAGTGATCGGTCCGTAGTGAACGCCATCGATGGTGATGCCGTCAGCAAGCCTGTCGAGATCGGCCTGCGTGACGCGGCCATGCGCGCGCACGCGATAGCGCCGCACCCATTGCGTCTTCGGCAACTCCAACACCCGCGCCAGCCCGCCGTCATTCGTCAACAGGAGCAGGCCCTCCGTTCCAACGTCGAGCCGACCGACGCTGACGAGCCGCGGCAATCCCGCCGGCAGGGCGTCGAAGAGAGTTGGACGGCCCTGCGGATCGGCGTTGGTGCTGACGAGGCCAACCGGCTTGTAATAGCGGAAGAGCCGCGTGCGCTCGCGCTGTGGCAAAGGCTTGCCGTCGACCGTGACGCGATCGCGCACACTGACATTGATCGCCGGCGAGCGGATCGTCCCGCCGTTGACGGCGACGCGTCCCGCCGCGATCCACGCCTCGGCATCACGCCGCGAGCACAGCCCGGCCCGCGCCATCACTTTGGCGATGCGGTCACCCTCGTCCTGACGGGGAGATAATTCATGCTTGCGGGTCATGGATATTGCGGACCTTGGCCGAGTTCGCCGATAACGGGGTGGCTGATAGCAAAGATTGTTCTCGGGAACGAGTGTGGCATCCTTCATGGAAATGGCGATCGCCGAAGCGCGGGCAGCCGCCGCGGCGGGCGAGGTGCCGGTCGGCTGCGTGATCGTGCGCGATGGCGAGGTCGTTGCGTCGGCGCACAACCGCACCATCCGCGATCATGACCCAACCGCCCACGCGGAGATCTTGGCGATCCGCGCGGCGGCTCATGCGCTCGGCACTGAGCGCCTCACCGAGTGCGACATCTATGTCACGCTCGAGCCCTGCGCAATGTGCGCCGGCGCGGTCTCGTTCGCGCGCGTGCGGCGGCTTTACTACGGGGCGGCCGATCCGAAGGGCGGCGCAGTCGAGAGCGGCATCCGATTCTTCATGTCGGACACCTGCCACCATCGCCCCGAGGTCTATGGAGGAATTGCGGAGCAGGAGGCGTCCGCGCTGCTGCGCGACTTTTTCGCGGCACGGCGGTGACGCTTGCCGTCGCCGACGGCGCAACTTCAGATTGTGTACGCCAAAGAACAGCGGTTCTCATGGTAGGTAAAATATTAATTCGTACCGCTCAATATTTAGTCGATTGATTAATGGCTGATCAATTCTGCCCCCAGCAGCAGGACCGATTGCTGGCACGAAAAATGGTGCTTCCATGTTCAACCTTAAATTCAAGATTGGGACCAAACTCGGCCTTTCTGCCGGCATCGGCGTGCTGCTCGTCGTCGGCATGGTCGCAAACCAGCAGATGAGCGGCGACTCGATTGCGACTTTGAACGAGGCGGCACTGTCTCAAGAAAAGATCGCGCTGTTGGTCTCCGAGGCCAACACGGCGGCGCGCGGCATGCAGGTCGCGGTACGCGATCTACGCCTCGCGAAATCGCCCGAGCAGGCGAAAGCCGGGTTGGATAGCTTAAGCGCGCAACGAGCGCTGCTCATTAGCCGCGCCGATACCGTCGCACCGCTGTTGACCAAGCCGGAAAACCGGGAGCGCATCGCCAAGCTCCGGTCCCTCGGCGAAGAATATTTCAGCATCGGGAACGAAATCGCGAAAGCGTCCGACGAAGAAAAGCTACGGCTGGCGCGCGAGCGGGGATTACCAACGGCGGCGGCCATCGACAAGGTCACCGACGAAGTGCTCGGCGCGACGTCGAAGCTTGCGGAAATCAGGGCCCAGGAATCTGAAGCGACGATCACGCAAGCAAGCCGCGTCGGCCTTGGCATCGGCTCGTTTGTTATCTTGGTCCTGATCGGGTCGGCGATCTTCGGCGCGCTCTCGATCGCAAGGCCGATCGGCCGGATCGCCCACGTGCTGCTCGCCCTCGCTGACGGCAACAAAGCGGTGGACATTCCGTTCACCGGGCGGGGCGACGAAGTTGGCGACGCGGCGCGGGCCGCCAACGCCTTCCGCGACAATCTCGTGCGAATGGAGCGGCTGGAGGCCGAACAGCGCGAGGCCGAGGCGCGAGCGGCCGCCGAAAAGAAGGCTGCCGAGGAACGCGAGGTGGCCGAACGGAAAGCAGCTGCGGAACGGGAAGAAGCAGCCCGTAAGGCGGCGATGCGCAAGCTCGCCGACGAATTCGAGGCAGCGGTCGGCAACATTATCGAGACCGTCTCGTCGGCCTCGACCGAGCTCGAGGCGGCAGCCAATACGCTGACGAAGACCGCCGACACGACCCAGCAGCTCTCGACCGTGGTGGCGTCGGCATCCGAGGAGGCCTCGGCCAATGTCCAATCAGTCGCCTCGGCGACCGAGGAAATGACGTCCTCGATCAGCGAGATCAGCCGGCAGGTCCAGCAATCGAGCAGGATTGCGACGGAAGCCGTCAAGCAGGCGGAGCAGACCGACGCCCGCATTCACGATCTGTCATCAGCCGCAGTCCGCATTGGCGATGTGGTCAAGCTGATCAACTCGGTTGCCGAGCAGACCAACCTCCTCGCCCTCAACGCCACCATCGAGGCGGCGCGGGCCGGCGAGGCCGGCAAGGGCTTCGCGGTGGTCGCTCAGGAAGTGAAGGCGCTTGCCGCTCAGACCGCCAAGGCCACCGAGGAGATCAGCACCCAGATCACCGGCATGCAGGCGGCGACGCACGAGTTGGTGTCGGCAATCAAGGAGATCAGCGGCACCATCGAGCGGATCTCCGAGATTTCCTCCACCATCGCGGCGGCAGTCGAGGAGCAGGGGGCTGCGACGCAGGAAATCTCCCGCAATGTCGGGGAAGCGGCGAAGGGCACCGTGCAGGTCGCCACCAACATTGCCGACGTCAACCGCGGTGCCAGCGATACTGGTTCCGCATCGTCTCAGGTGCTGGCCTCGGCACAGTCGCTCTCGAACGAAAGCAGCCGGCTCAAGCTCGAGGTGCAGAAATTCCTGCACACGGTTCGGGCTGCCTGAGGGGGCAGGTCCGCATCATTCTGCGGCCGCGCGTTCGCTACCGGCGACGCGCGGCCGTTCTCCAAGATGCGCAGGGCTTCACGTCCCAAGCAGCGCCGTAAGGTCTGCCTTGATCTGAGGCTTCATCGCCTCCGCAACGCGCAGGATCGCGCTCGCCTGCATGAAATCGAGGGTGCGGAACGTGCCGACATGGGGCTGCACCAGCAGGTCGGGCATCTCGTGCTTGAGCTTCTCGTTGATGATCGCGCTCGTCATCACCACCACGGTGGCATAGATCGCCTCGATCGCATTGGGAACGGTGGTGCGGTCGTCCGCCGGCGGACCTGCCACATCGATCGCCATCACAACGTCGGCGCGTCCGCGCAGTAGATCGAACGGCAGCGGATTGGTGGCGCCGCCATCGATCAGCACGCGCTCACCGGCGACGACCGGCCGCGTGATGATCGGCAGCGCGATCGAGGCGGCGAGCGCCGGCCGCAGCGGGCCTTCTGTGAATGCGACTTCGTGGCGGCGATGGAGATCCGACGCGATGACAGTGAGCGGAATGGCGAGGGCATCGAAGGCGTGGGGCACGATCTCCGGCAGGAATGCCTCGGCGAGCTTTTCGGCATCGAGGCGCATGGCCGACAGATTGCCGCTGAACAAATCGCCGATGTGGCCGGTGCGCGCCAACATCAATCGCCGCCACACCTCGGCACGGTCATGGGCGAGATCAATGACGTAGCGACGGATCTCCTTGCCGGTCATGCCGGCTGCGTAGACGGCACCGGCGAGCGCACCGATCGAAGACCCGGCGATTGCCACCGGACGCACGCCGAGCTCGTCGAGCGCTTCGAACACCGCGATGTGAGCAAGCCCGCGCGCGCCGCCGGCGCCAAGCGCGAGCGCGAAGCTCTTCACGCCGCGCCCGCCTCGCGGGCGAAATTCCATGCGGTCGCGGCGAGCGGCCGTACCTGCTGCGCCTTGGCCGCAGCGTGCTCGCTCGTTGCCGTGCCGTCGCGCACGCGACCGGCGATGCCTTGGAGGATCGCGGCGAGGCGGAAGAAGTTATACGCAAGGTAAGTCGGCAGATGAGGGCGAGGGTCGAGACCCGTGCGGGCCACATAGGCGTCCGCGTAGGCCAGCATCGATGGGATGCCGAGCGACGCAATATCGAAACCGACAAGCGACCCGGTGCCGGCATCCGATGGCGGCATGTGCCATTTCATCAGGTGATAGGAGAAATCGGCCAGCGGATCGCCAAGAGTCGAGAGCTCCCAGTCGAGCACGGCGATGACGCGGGGAGCGTCGGGCGCGATGACCATGTTGTCGAGGCGGAAGTCGCCGTGCACGAGGCGCACCGGGCCGGATGGCGGAAGGTGCTGCGGGAGCCATCCGATCAGCCGCTCCATGTCCTCGATCGTCTCAGTCTCCGATGCACGATACTGCTTCGACCATCGCTCGACCTGGCGCGCCACGTAATTTTCCCCGCGGCCATAATCGGCAACGCCGATCACGGCGGGGTCAAAACTATGAAGGCGCGCGACGGTCGCGTTGGCCGCATCGTAGATCGCCGCGCGTTCGGCCGGATTGGAATTCGGTAAATGCGGGTCCCAGAAGATGCGCCCTTCGACATAACCCATGACGAAGAACGTCGTGCCGACGATCGCTGCGTCCTCGCAGAGGATCACCGGCTCCGGCACCGGAAAGTTCTGGCGATGAAGTGCCGAGATGACACGGAACTCGCGCTCGACCGCATGTGCCGACGGCAAGAGTTTGCCCGGCGGCTTGCGCCGCAGCACGTAACGCCGCGACGGAGTTTCCAGGAGATAGGTCGGATTCGATTGCCCGCCCTTGAATTGCTGCACCGTGAGCGGCCCGCGAAATCCGTCGACTTGGCTCGAGAGCCAGGCTTCGAGCCGCGCGTCATCGAATCGCAGCGGCTGCGCAACGTCCTTGGTGCCCGAGAAGGTACCTTGACGGTCGGCGATGGTTTTGCGGTCGATGGCGATCATGGCTTGCGCCGCGGAGTGTACAAAATTTGAAAGACCGAGCGATATGCGCGCCTCGCGCGGCGATCGCGCGCCCAAGCATGACGGCGTGGGATTGAGCATTCGAGATCGAACACTATCATCGAGCAACCGGGGTTCTTCGCGTGGCGGCGTCCGCTGCCCGCCCCGTCATAGGAGGCAGGTGAAAATCATGCCCGGTACTCCCGACCATCCGATCGAAATCGGTCCCGCACCGCAGCGTGTGCGCGTCACCTTTGCAGGGCGCGTTGTCGCCGATACCAAGCGGGCGCTGCTGCTGAGCGAAGCGTCCTACCAGCCTGTCGCTTATGTGCCGCGCGAAGATGTCGATCTCAATGTGCTCAAGAAAACCGGCCACAAGACTCATTGCCCTTATAAGGGTGATGCGTCCTACTACTCGATCCATGTCGATGGGCGTGTCGCGGAGAATGCGATCTGGAGCTACGAGCAGCCGATCGCCGATGTAGGGGCGATTACGGGGTATATGGCGTTTTATCCGAACCGCGTCGACCGCATCGAGCAGTTGCCGGCCTGAGCGTCGTTTGGACGACACACGATCACGTTTGATTGATCGGGAAGCCGCCGCCGGATCGCGACAGCGGTTCCCGATAAATTCATGCAATCGCCGAATTCTTTACTGTTTTTTCGCCTTGTTCCTGCCCTATCAACCCGATTAGAACATCAGAGTAGGTTGGGGGATTTTCAAAATGACCACGCGCTCAGTCGCTATTGCAGTGACCGCACTGGGTTTGGTCGTGCTCGCGGGCGAAGCTTCTGCCCAGGGCTATTCCCCGTATTCTCCGCCGCCGCCGCCCGGCTATCGCGGCGCGCCGGGTCCCGTGAACGACGATGATGATTTGGTGCCGCTGCCGGCACCGGGTCCCTATGGCCGTCCCTCGAGCACGCCCTATGGCTATGGCTACGAGCCGCCGCAAAGCGCACCCGGGGCGATCCAGCGAGACACATTGCCGCCGCCCGGCCAGGGTGGCCCCTACGCGGCCGCGCCGCCGCAGCCCTACGGCGCGCAATCGGCACCGTACGGCAGCGCGTATCCGGATAGTGCGCCGCCGCCGCGCGGCTATAGTTATGGTGCCTGGGAGCCGGTGCGTCCGCCTGGCGACCTCGGCAATCGCGGACTCCCGCCGGGACCTGGCGTCCCTGGCGCTGGTGCTCCGCCGCCCTATGACACCACCAACCGCGGGCCGGCGGAGGCTGCGCCTTCACCTCCGGGCACGGGCGGGGCTTACGCCTCGTTCCCGCCCGACTACCGTCCTGAGATCGGGCGTCCAAAGGAGTTGCCGCAACAGTTTCGGCGGCAAGTTGTCGACTACCCGACTCACGAACCCGCAGGCACGATCATCATCGATACGCCGAACACCTACCTCTACCTGGTCATGGGTGGCGGCAAGGCGATGCGCTACGGCGTCGGCGTCGGCCGCGAAGGCTTCACATGGACCGGGCGCGAGAAGATCACGAGGATGGCGGAGTGGCCGGACTGGCATCCGCCCAAGGAAATGATCGAGCGCCAGCCCTACCTGCCCAGGTTCATGGCCGGCGGTGAGAGCAATCCGCTCGGCGCGCGCGCGCTTTATCTCGGCAACACCGTGTATCGCATCCACGGCACCAATCAGCCGTCGACCATCGGATCGTTCGTCTCATCAGGCTGCATACGCCTGACCAATACCGACGTCGAAGACCTTTACGGCCGCGTCACGGTCGGGACGAAGGTCGTCGTGCTGCCGGGCGGCCAGGGCCAAGTCCAACGGCTGGCGCCTGAATCGACCGCAAGCGTGCGGTAATCGGTTCGGTTTCAATCTCTTTGGCGTGCTGACGCGCGGCGCTGTGATCTCAAGGACACGGCTGCTGCGCCTCGCGTTCCGCGGGCATTGACTGGCCGCGCAGCCTCGCGCACGATCTCCCCATCATTCGGGGCATTGCGACCAGGCGGGTGGGGTGGTCGATGTGGGATCGGGGTCAACTGCGGCAAGCGGTGGTGTGGGGCTGCATCGCGTGGTTCTCCAACTGCTCCTATTTTGACACCCGCGCCAATACGGTGCCGCTGCAGTTCGGCATGACGCCAGACGCGGTGTCGGCCGCCTTGCGCGCGCCCCTCGTGTACGCCGGCGGCCGCGAGGGCTCGGAGGTCTTTTACGTCGATCGAAAGACCGCAATTCCGTCGGTCGATACGTACGATCGGCAAATCTGGTTGCAGTTCCGCAATGGCCGCCTGACCGGCTGGCGCAACGACAACCGGCGCGTGGGCCTGTGGTGACGCGCTCGACGGCGAAAGCCTGTCTCGATCCCGAGTAAATCGAAATCAGAAAGAGCGTCGCCGAGCCGCTAGCGCGGTTCGCCGGCCATGACGTACGCCCACAGCGATTCGACGTCGTCGGGCTTGAACAGATCGCCCCACGGCGGCATCTGGCCCTTGCCGTGCGTGACCGAGTTGACGAAGCGCTCGTGCTGCTCGGGCGGAAATTCGCGCAAGTCGAACGCACCTTCGGGATTGCGCATGTGATTGCCGTGACACGGCGAACAGTTGCGCGCGAAGATCGCGGCGCCGGCACTGACACGCTCCGGAGCGAACTCCGCCGCAACCGCGGTTACTGCGAGGAGGGCGAGCGCGCAGCCGAGAAAGGCCGCGCGCCGCCGCAGGGGCCTCAGTTCGGCAGGAGTGCGAAAGTCCATACCGATCCGCCCGGCACCACGTTCTTGAGCGCGTTCTTGGCAAGGTTCCAGTAGAGGCCGCCGACACCCGACAGCACGGTCACGTATTGCTGCCCGTTATGGGTGTAGGTGATGGGCATGGCGTTGATGCCGGAACCCGTCTGGAACTGCCACAGCGTCTTGCCGTTGTCGGCGTCGAGCGCGATGAATTCGCCGGTTTCCTTGCCGGTGAACAGAAGGCCGCTGCCGGTCGCGAGCATCGCGGCCCAGTACTGGTGATCATAGAGCGGCACGCGCCAGCGCTGCTTGCCGGTCAACGGATCGATCGCGTCCACATGGCCGATCGGCTGCCCGTTCGACGGCATGTTCAGGTTCTCGACGAACATGTAGCGCTGGCCCGCTTGATACGGCTCCGGCGGGAGCCAGCGGTAGAGGCGGCCTTCATGGATCGTGTTGGCATAGAGGAGGCCGGTCTCGGGGTTGAAGGCGGCGTGCGGCCAGTTCTTGCCGCCGCGCGTCGACGGCCACATCTCGATCTGCTCGCCGGAGCGCAGCTTCTTTGCGATTTCGGTCTCGACGGGGCGGCCGGTTTCCTTGTCGATGTGGCTTGCCCAGTTGACCTTCTCGTACGGGTTCGCCGCGAGTAGTTCGCCATTGGCGCGGTCGAGCACATACAGGAAGCCATTGCGGTTGAGCTGCATGACCACCTTGCGCTTGACGCCGTTGATCGGCAGTTCGGCAAGGATCAGTTCCCACACGGCGTCGTAATCGTAGACGTCGTTCGGCGTGAACTGGTAGTGCCACACGATCTCGCCGGTCTTCGGCCGCAGCGCGATCACGGACGCGGTATAGAGGTTATCTCCCGGCCGCTTGGCGCCGGTCCACGGGCCGGCGTTGCCCGTGCCCCAATAAGTGAGGTCGAGATCGGGATCGTACGAGCCGGTGATCCACGTCGAGCCACCGCCATGTTCCCAGGAGTCATTGTCCTGCGGCCAGGTCTCGTTACCCTTCTCGCCGCGCGCCGGGATCGTGTAGCGGCGCCACAAGTGGTTGCCGTTCTGCGGATCCCAACCATCGACGAAGCCGCGGATGCCGTATTCGGCGCCGGAAATACCAGTCAGCAGCACGCCATTGGCGACGACGGGGGCGACCGTCATGGAATAGCCGTCCTTCCATTCGGCGGCCTTTGATTTCCAGATTTCCTTGCCGGTCTTGGCGTCGAGCGCCAGCACGTAGGCGTCGAGCGTGGTGCGATAGATCTTGCCGTCGTAGATCGCAGCGCCCTTGTTGGATACGCCGCAGCACACGACGCGCGGCGTCTCCGGCAGCCACTCAACCGGCGTCTTCCAGATCTGCTTGCCGGTGCCGACATCGATCGCGACCGTCGCCCGCGCGTTGGTCACGTACATCACGCCATTGTAGATGATCGGTTGAGCCTGCTCGCCCCACTGATTGTCGAGGCTCAGATTCCAGACGGGCACCAGCCGCTTGATGTTGGTCTTGTCGATCTGCTTGAGCGGGCTGTAGCGATTCTCGCCATAGCCCATCCCGTAGGTGAGCACATTGTCGGTGTTCTTGCCGTCGTTCTTGAGATCATCGAGCGTCTGTGCTGCGGCTGTGGTCGCAAACAGTAGCGACAAGCCGATCACCGAACCGATGTGCTTCATGGTGCTCCTCCCGAGGGGCGTGAATTTTCGCTTGTTGTGAACCATCGAGGCAAACGACACAAGCCTCGGTGCAAACGACCTGCCCACCGGCAAGTCCCTGCCAGCGCGCGACCAAAAGTGGGCCATGCCCCGTCGCCGAAACCGATATGTTCCGTCGGCTATAACGCGTTGTCGCATCAGGGAAATCGTGCTCTTGTGAATCATAATAGTTCAAAACTTGCGGCCGCCGCTCGTGGCGAGCCGCTGACATTGGGAGGACGCTCATGTCAGACAACGATGTACGTCCGTCATGCGAACGCCATGGCGACCCCGGAGGCGGACATGCCGCCGATCGGGCCGCGTTGCGCGCCTCGCGACGTGAATTCATCAAGGGGGTGATCGCGTCGGGGGTCGCCGTCTCGGCCGGAGGCTACGTGGTCCTCGGCCGCGGGGGCGCAGCTCTCGCCCAAGTCGCGGGTTCTGTCGGGCGCCTCGTCAGGCTCAACGTCAACGGCAGCGAGCGCCCGGTTGACGTGCTGCCGAACGAAACCTTGGTGCACACGCTTCGCTACAAGCTCGGGCTTACCGGCACCAAGCTCGGCTGCGATCATTCCGAATGCGGCAACTGCACCGTGATGATCGATGACGTCGCGACCTATTCGTGCTCGACGCTCACGCATCAGGTACGCGGCCGCAAGATCACCACCATCGAAGGCATCGAGGGGCCGAATGGCCAACTGCACAAGGTGCAGAAAGCCATGATCGAGGAGCTCGGGCCGCAATGCGGTTTCTGTACGCCCGGGCAGGTGGTCTCTGCCGTCGCCCTTCTCAAGCACAATCCCAAGCCCACGGTCGAGGAAGCGCGCATCGCAATGTCCGGCAACATCTGCCGTTGCGGTGCGTACGACCACTACCTGAAGGCCGTCATGCGCGCATCGCGGGAGGCCTGAGATGGCATACAATCTCATCGGCAAGAACTTCGTTCCGGTCGACGTCGCCGCCAAGGTGACCGGCCGGGCAAAATACGCCGAGGACTTCCGTGCCGAAGGCATGGTGTTCTGCAAGACGCTGACGAGCCCGATCCCGCATGCCCGCATCCGCCGGATCGACACGTCGGCGGCGCTGAAGATCAAGGGCGTGCTCGGCATTCTCACTGCGGATGACGTGCCGCAATTCCCGCCGCCCCAGCCCCCGATCCTCGCCAAGGACGAGACCTTCTATGTCGGCGATCCGATCCTCGCGGTTGCGGCCGAGACCGAGGAGATCGCGGCGGAGGCGATCGAAGCGATCAAGATCGACTTCGAGCAACTGCCCCACGTGACCGATCCGCTCGAAAGCCTCTTCCCCGGTGGACCTGATGCGCGCTCCAACGGCAACGTCGCGGCCGCGCAGATCAACCTGCAGACGGTGAAGTGGGATGCCGCGGCCTTCGCTGCGGCGGGCGACGACAAGATGCCGCTCGGCAAGCCGGCCGAGGAATGGAGCTATGGCGATCTCGACGCCGGCTTCAAAGCCGCGAAGGTGATCGTCGAGGAAAGCTTCGTGTCGAGCGGCCTTGCCCACCATTCCATGGAGACGCGCTCTGCCATGGCGTACTGGCAGGGCGGCAAGTGCATCCTGCACGGCTCGAACCAGAGCCACACGTCGGCGGTGCCCAACATCGCTCGCCTGATCGGCATCAAGCCCGATGACCTCGTCCTCGTCGCCGAATTCTGCGGCGGTGGCTTCGGCAGCAAGATCCCCGGCTATCCCAACATGGCGATCGCCGCGCTGATGTCGAAGAAGATCAATCGCCCGGTGATGCACCGTATTTCCCGCATCGAGGAGTACGGCATCGGCAGTGCCCGCCCGAGCTTCCAGGGCCACGTGAAGCTGGGCTTTGGCGTGGACGGGCGCATGCTCGCGGCCGACCTCTATATCGTGCAGGAGAACGGCCCGCACATCGGCGGCGGCGACTTCCGTTCGGCAGGCAACGCGTTGTCGATGGTCTATCAGCCGCAGGCAATGCGCTGGCGCGCCGTGCCGGTGCTCACCAACACGCCGCCGGTCGGCCCGCAGCGCGGACCGGGCGAGAACCAGTTCGTCGCCGTGTTCGAGCCAATGATCGACAAGGCGGCGCGCGACCTTGGCATCGATCGCCTTGCGATCCGGAGCATCAATGCGCCGGACTCCGCAAGCAAGATCGGCTCCGACCGCGGTCCGCTGACCAGCGCTTTCCAAAAGGACGCGCTCGCCAAGGCTGCCGAGATGTTCAAGTGGGACGATCGCAAGAAGCGGTCGGGCCAGCGCAACGGCAATCTCGTCACCGGTGTCGGCATCGGGCAGGGCTACCACTCGGCCGGCTCCAACGGCTTCGACGGGATGGTGCGCATCACGCCGGACGGCAAGCTGCACGTCCACACGGGTGTCGGCAATCTCGGCACTTACTCCCATTCGGCGACCGCGCGCGTCGCGGCCGACATGCTCAACTACGCATGGGACAACGTGATCATCGAGCGCGGCGATAGTCGCCGCGGTCTGCCCTGGAACTCGAACCAGGCCGGCAGCCTCACGGCATCGACGAAATCGCGGACCATGTACGTCGCCGCGATGGACGCCAAGGCGAAGCTCCTCGGCATCGCGGCCCAGGTCCTGGGCGGTGCGGCGAGCGACTACGATCTCGGCAACGAGAAAGTGGTCAGCAAGGCCGATCCGGCGAAGTCGATCAGCTACGCTGACGCCGCCCGCAAGGCGATCGAGCTCGGCGGCACGTTCTCCGGCAAGGAAGCGCCGAAGGACATCAATCCGGTCACCAAGCACGGCCTCGATATGATCGCCGGCAGCGGGTTGATCGGCGTCGCCAAGGACAATCTGCCCCGCGTCGGCGTCACGCCGGGTCTGACGACCACGTTCGCCGAGATCACCCTCGACGTCGAGACCGGCAAGATCCACATCGTTGACATGCTGTGCGTGGCCGATTGCGGCACCGTGCTGCATCCGCAGGGTCTCGCCGCCCAGATCCGTGGCGGCAACATCATGGGCATCGGGCTCGCCGTGCTCGAGCGCCACGTCTACGACCCGAAACTCGGGTTGCCGACCAACACGCTGCTCTATCAGACCAAGCCGCCGACCTATCTCGACGTGCCCGTCGAGATTGGGTGGGCCGCGGTCGAAAAGGCCGATCCGCAGAATCCGGTCGGCGTCAAAGGCGTCGGCGAACCGGTGCAAGGCTCCGGAGCCGCCGCTGTCACCTCGGCGATATCCGACGCGCTCGGCGGACATCTGTTCAACCGCACGCCGATATCGCTCGACATGATCCTCAATCACCTTTCGAAGCGGCCGCAAGCTCACAAGCCGCTCCAGATCAATACGGTCTGAGGGAGCACCGCCATGATCATCAAGGACGTCATGCCCGGCTTCGAGCTGTTTCAACCGACGCAGCTCAAGGATGCATTCGCCCTGCTCGACCGCTACGGCAAGGACAGCTGGAAGCTGGCCGGCGGCTACGACAGCCTGTCCTGGTTTAAGGAGCGCGCCAAGCGGCCGAAAGCCGTGATCGATCTCAGCGGCATCGCTGAGATGAAGGGCATCCGCGAGACCCCGGACGGCATCGAGATCGGGGCGTTGACGACGCTGACCGAGATCGAACGCAACCCGGTCATCAAGGCGAAGTATCGCGTCCTCGCCGATGCCGCCGCGAAGGTCGCAAGCCCGCAGATCCGCAACGCCGGCACTGTCGGCGGCAACGTGTCGCAAGACGCGCGCTGCTGGTACTACCGCGCGGGCCTGCCCTGCTATCGCGCCGGCGGCACGACCTGCTTCGCCGACACACCGCAGGGCGTCAATCGCGAACATGCGCTGTTCGATTCCGACCGCTGCGTCGCGGTATCGCCATCGGACACCGCGCCGGCGCTGGTCGCGCTCGACGCCAAGTTCGTCGTGAAGAGCGCGAAGGGCGAACGCGTCATCGGCACCGATGAGTTCTTCATCGGCCCGAAGACCGACATCACCCGCATGACGTCGCTCGCGCACGATGAAATCCTGACGGCGATCCGGATTTCCAATGCGTGGGCCGGCGCGCATTTCTACTTCGAGAAGGTCGCCGACAGGAACGCCTGGGACTTCCCGCTCGTCAATGTTGCCGCGGCGATGACGGTGAAGAACGGCGTGATCGAGAACTGCCGCATCGCGTGCGGTGCCGTCAGCGCGGCGCCGCGACGCCTCACGGCGGTCGAGTCGATCGTCAAGGGCCAGAAAGCCGGCCCTGACATCGCCAAGCTCGCCGGGCAGTCGGCGACGCGCGGCGCTTCGCCCTTGAACTACAACCAGTTCAAAGATTCCGCTGATGGCGAACCTCGTCACCCGCGCGGTGCGCGACGCCAGCGCGTGATCGGCTGAGCCGGATCGTATTGCGATCCGGTCGGACGTGAGGCATTTTATCCGGCGAAGCCATACGGCTTCGCCGGATCGTGCTTTCGGACCCCAACCTTCTCGCATTCAGATCGGAGATGTATCGCTTGGAGTCGTTTCCCATAGAGCTGTTCCGCTATTCGAAATCGATCTACGGCGGCAGCGACCTGATGATCGGCGCCAACTGGGATTTGTTGCCGTGGTTCGTCGGCGCAGGCGCAGCCTTCATCGTGGTGCACGCGGTGCTGACGGCCCTGTTCCGGCGGCGCGCCCACGGGCCGTCCTGAACTAGTCGCAGCGCCGGCGGCGCCTGAGAGGCGAGCGGGAACAGCAATGACCATATCCGAAGTGAAATTGCCCGAAGGCCGCATCCGGCGCCACATCCTGTTGGATCGCGCCTATCACTGGTTGATGGCCATATGCGTGCTCACGCTGATGGGCACGGCGTTCCTTCCCATCATCGGCATCAAATTCGAGTGGCTCACGCTGCACTGGACGACCGGCATCGTGCTGTCCGTCCTCGTCCTCATTCATATCGTCCGCGCCCTGATCTGGCAGGATTTCTGGGCGATGTGGTTCGACGGCAAGGATGTCCGCAACGCGATCCGCCTGTGCACCCGCGCCTTCGGCGGCGGCGCCGAGCCGGGTCTCCCCGGCAAGTACAACGGCCTGCAGAAGCTCTACCACTTCGCCATCGCGGTGCTCGGGCTGGCGATCGTGGTGTCGGGCTTGACGATGCTGCTCAAGATCGACACGCCGTGGTGGCGCCGCAATCCCTATGTGCTCCCCGATTACCAGTGGGGCGAGATCTACGCGGTGCATGGGCTTGCGGCGATGGCGCTCATCACGCTGGTCATGATTCACATCTATTACGCGGTTCGCCCGGACGAATGGTATTTGACCCGCTCCATGTTCCGCGGCTGGATTACCCGCGCGGAATATGATCGCCATTTCGACAAAGAGCGCTGGGCAGGCGATAAAGGCTAGGTTGCGGTGATGAGTTCCATGGCGGAAGGACCGGCGACGCTCGCGGAAGCGATCGACGTCATCGAAGAAACCTATGCCTACCTGCTCGCCTACGCCGCGCAGGGCCGCGCCCGCGATGATTCCGGCGACGACGGCGTGCGCGACTATCTCGCCCGCGCCGACGCGGGTCTTGCGATCGTCGCCGCGATGCCGCCGCAAGGCAATGCCGACGAGGCGGCGTTCATCGAGCAGGTGCGCCAGGACGCCATCCGCGCGCGCACCGCACTGCGCTTCGTGCTGACGCAGCGTGCCATCGGCTCGCAGATCATCGACAACCTCAACGCCTCGATTCACCTGCGGACGTTGCTGACGGACCTCTTCCTCATCGACGAGGCGCTGAAGATCAGCGAGGGGTGACGACTCTGTTCGCGACTCTGCTGGATTGCTCGGTTTAGCCTCGCTCTCGATGTCATCGCCCGGCTTGACCGGGCGATCCAGTAACCACATGACTTGGATAGAGGCGGCACCTATGTTCCATCGCATGCGCGGTGGTTACTGGATGCCCCGCTTTCGCCTTTCGCGGGGCATGACGGCTTGTAGGAAACCGCAGGTGAGCCGCTTTGAGAATGTTGCCAATTGCGGGAGCGCCATTATGAGCCAGTTGAAGGTCGGCGTGATCGGCATCGGCGCCTTCGGCTCGCGCGTGGCGCTGCGGCTGTTGTGGTCGGGCTATCACACGCTGCAGATCTACGATATCGCGGACGTGGCAACGCGCCTGTTCACGAACGACTACGGCGGCATGGCGATCGGCTCGCCCAAGATGATGGCGCAGACCTGCGACGTCATTATCACGGCGCTGCCGTCGGCGGCGGAGTTGCGCGAAGTATGCTTCGGGTGGGAAGGCGCGATCGAGGGGTTTGCTTCGGGGGGTATTCTCATCGATCTCGGCACGACCGATCCGATGGAGACCATGAAATTCGCGGAACGGTTCGCGGCGCGCGGCGTCGATTTCATTGCCGCGCCCGCATTCGGCACGCCCGCGCAGGCAAAAGAAGGCAAGCTGACGCTTGTCGTCGGCGGGCCGGAGGCGGCGATCGCGCGCTGCCAACCGCTGCTGCAACTGCTCGCGGAACGGATCGTGCCGGTGGGCGCGGCGCCGGCCGCCCAGGCCGCCGGCGCGATCTCGGATTATCTGCGCGCGGCAGCGCTCCTCGCCGCAAGCGAGGCGATTCGGCTCGGCCAGCGTTTCGGCTTCGAGCCGGGAGCGGTGCTTGATCTGGCCGACCAGATCGGCGGCGACGCCGAACCGCACTTGCAACAGGTCGTCTCGCGCACATTCAATTCGGGTTTGCAGCTCGGCATTCTGCGCCGCAATCTCGCGCTCGGTGCGGAGCTTGCAGCGGCGACCGATACGCGCTCCCCGCTGATGGAGGCAACGCTCGCCGCCTGGACGGCGGCGGAAAAGAAAATCGGCTATGGCGCCGATTATACGGCCATCATCACGTGGCTTGAGGGCTTGCCAAGCCTCAAGCCGCCGGCCGAAGGCGACGCCGCCTCCTCGCCGCGGACGCCCGCGCCTCTCGGAAACGCACCAGCGGCTTGATATAACTTCGAACCGTCACGGTGCGGACTTAAGGGCAACGGCGGAGCGATGGACGTAATCATCCGGGTGGTGCGAAAGGCGGCGGGCGCAAGCCTCGTCGCGGTGCTCGTAATCGCCGCGCCTGTGGGTGCGCGCGCCCTCGCCGACGACATCGAAGCCTTCCTCGCCGGCACCACAAGAGCGTGCGTCGCCTGCGATCTCTCCGGGCGCGATCTCAAGGACCGCGAGTTCAAGCGCGCCAAGCTTGATCGCGCCAATTTGCGCAAGGCAAACCTTGCCCAGGCATCCCTTTTCCGCGGTTCGCTGCAACGCGCCGATCTCGCCGGCGCGAACCTCGTCGAAACCGATCTCAATCGGATCGACGCCAAATGGGCGGACTTCAGCGGTGCCGACCTCACGGGCGCGCTCCTCTACGAGGCGGACCTGTCGAGCGCCAACCTCGCCGGAGCCCAGCTTCGCAACGCCCGCCTCGGCCAGGCGCGGCTCAATCAGGCCAATCTCGAAGGCGCGATGCTCGCCGGCGCCGACCTGCGCGGCGCGCGCCTCGCCGGGGCGAAGCTCACCGGCGCCAATCTGCGCAGCGCCAAGCTCGATGGCCAAAAGCTGCGCGAGATGGATCTGCGTGGCATCGACTTCACGCTGTCCGACATGGTCGAGGCCGACCTCTACGGCGCCGACCTGCGCGGCTCGACCTTCGCGGGCGTCGACCTCTTCGGCGCCAACCTCCACGGTGCCGACCTGCGCGGCACGAGCTTCGAGGGCGCCAACCTCAAGAACGCAATCCTGACCGACGCCCAGACGGAAGGCGCCAATTTCGACGCTGCCATCATGCCGGACGGCAAGCGCCAGGAGTGAATCGCTGCTCTTTCGCTTGCGCTGGTCCTGGTTCTTCTCCCCGTGTGGGGAGGGGTCGGGGGTGGGGGTCGCGCGATTAGGCACTTCAGTGCCCCAAGCTCACGACCCCCCACCCCGACCCTCCCCCACAAGGGGGGAGGGAGAAGAAAGCGCCGCATCGCATACGAGGCTCCTGCCCTGAAACCGACGCCTGCGGGCAAGGAAAGAGAATGAGAGGGAAAGATTGAGCGCACGCGCCATTATCAGTTGCGACAGCTCGACCTGCTGCGGAGTCGCGAAGGGGAAATCGCGCGGCGATGATTGACATCATAGGAATAGTCCTATAAAATAGTTATCCAGAATTCCAAGGTGATGACGTTCGCAGGACCGTTGCCATGCCCGCTTCGACGACTTCGCTGAGATACGCTGTTCAAGGCCGCGGAATCACAGGACCGCTTTGGCCCATGTCCCTGCGCTGTCGAACAAATCGGCCGAGCCATGCGCGGACGGAGGAACGGTTTTTGGTTTTCCCTGTTATTTTCCCTGTTCTCAGGGAAAAATCGGGGGTGTCTCGGAGAGCGAGCGGGTTCGCATGAACGGGTGCCTGATGATGGTCTTGCGATCTCTCGGACGCGTTGCCTTCGCGATTGCCTGCTTCGCCGCCTTCGTTTTCGTGGCGCGGGCGGGTTCGGCGGAAGAGGATTTCCGCAGCGGCCTCTCGGCATTCAACCGCGGCGACTACGCGGCCGCGATGCGGTTGTGGCGCCCGCTCGCCGACAGCAACGAGCCGCGTTCGCAGGCCGGGATCGGCTTCATGTATCACCGCGGGCTCGGCGTCGAAACCGATGACGCCCAGGCGGCGATCTGGCTCCGCAAGGCCGCCGAGCAAGGGCAGGCCGAAGGCCAACTGATGCTGGGGAGCCTTTACTTCTTCGGGCTCGGCGTGCCGCAAAGCTACCCGACGGCCTATGCCTGGTGCGAGCTTGCGCAGGATAACGGTCAGGCCGAGGGACAGATGTGCCGCGACGCCGCGTTGCAATCGATCACGGCCGACGCCGACCGGCGCGATGCCTTCCGTATGGTCAGCGAACTCCGCGAACGGTTCAGCAAAGCGGGACCTCAGTGATCAGGTAATGTAGCCCGGATGAGCGAAGCGATATCCGGGATCAACGCTTCATCTCGCCGAGACTCCCGGATGTCGCGACCGCTGCGCGTTCGCTCATCCGGGATACAGCCTCTTCGTAGCTCGAATGGAGCGCAAGCGTAATCCGGGAAGAACGTTTCCGCGAGTTGCGAGGCTTGCCCCGGATTGCGCGAACGCGAGGCGTTCGCTCCATCCGGGGTACGTGAATAGCCGCTTCAGCAGCCCTTCTTCTTCGTGAGTTCGATCGCTTCTTCGTCGGTCGCCGCGGTGACGACGGTGTTCACCTCGTCGCCGCTCTCGTCGATGATGCAGCTCACGCGATAGTCGAACTTCCCGGGCGCGGACGCGGACGGCGTCTTCGACTGGATGTTGCACGACGAGCAGGTCGCGTAGGCGGGCGACGCCAGCGGGAGCGCGGCCAACGCAACGGCCGCGGCAAGCAGATGCTTCATGGGGTTTGTCCCGTGCCGTTGGGGCGAACGTCCGTCGTCTTGTAGTTCGGGTCCATCAGCTCGAAACGCGTCCAGCTTTCGAACTGACCGACCGTGCTCTCGCCGGTTGCCGCATTGGTGTCGCTTTGGCCCGGCTTGCGCAGGAAGTGCGCCTCGACCATGAGATCGCGTTCCGCCGTATGTTTTTCGCAGCGCTGCTTGATGAACACGCCGCCACCGACCGGCGTTTCGCCCGGCGCCGGCGGAAAATCCGTGCAGGTCCAGCCGTCCGGATCGTACCGATTGATGACGGCGAGACGCAGCATGTGCGCCATGCGGCGTTCGATGACCGACCCCCGCGGATCGCTCACCATACGGATGCCGCGCAGGATGCCATCCTTGTCGAACAGCACCGACAGGATCACCGGATGACCGGCGACCTGCGTCCCGACCCGCCCCTGCGCATACAGCGGGTCGTCGATCGCCCGTCCGATATAATCGCGTTCATCATCGAAGCGGGCATTGACCTCGTAGAGCCCACTCAATTCCGGGCGGCATTTGCGGAAATCGGCCCAGCCGTCGATCATCTGCCGCGGTGGGCCGCCATTGCTGCCGCAGGCGAGATCGCCCCATGTCGCGGTCGACATCTCGGCAGCCTTGAGACCGAGCTTCAATCCGTGAATTTCGCCGGGGTCGGGTCGCGGCTGCGCGTGAACCTGCATCGCGCTGACCGCGATGGCGAGCGCCGCCAGCGCGAACGCGAGCCCGTAGGGTGGGCAAAGGCGGCCCCAACGTTGCCAAAGCCGAACGGCGCTTGTTCCGCCGTGCCCACGTGCCGGCTGCGCCTGCACGCGTGGGCACGGCGGAACCGCGGCTGCGCCAGAATTCGCCTGCACGTGGCCGCCTTTGCCCACCCTACGGACCTTCATCGCACTCACTTCTTCA
Source organism: uncultured Alphaproteobacteria bacterium (assembly GCA_963807015.1). GTDB lineage: Bacteria > Pseudomonadota > Alphaproteobacteria > Rhizobiales > Xanthobacteraceae > JAJPKK01. The sequence continues at coordinate 208,803 of CAWEAS010000007.1, forward strand.
TCGGCTCGCACTGTTTGGTGTCCTTGCCCCAGAAGTCGACGCAGTCGTCGTAGGTCGCAGGTCCTTTGCCGACGTCCTTGGCGAACAGATATTTGACCACCGCCTCGACTTCGCGATTGGAGAGGAAGTCGTTGCCGGCCGGCGGCATGTCCTTGCCCATCTGCTCGCGGGTATAGCCGTAGCAGCGCTTGTCCGTGTACGCGAAGCGATCGTGATACGGCATCCCGGTGCCGGGCCTCCCGCACTTCACCACCTCGGTCATCTGCTCCGGCGTGAGCTTGGTCGCGCGAAGCGACAAGGCGTTGCCGCCATAGCCTTGGTCGCCCGACGCATCCCATTTGTGACAGAACTGGCAGACCGCCTTGCTCTTGAAGATTTCCTTGCCGAACTCGAGTTGCCGCTGCTCCTCGGCCGACAGCGCGGCCTGTGCTTTGGCCGAGCTGCCGAGTGACGCAAACGAAACGAGAGCGAGAAAGACGAACGCGACAACACGAGTTGGTTTCATTGCTAGCGGCATTTCCGGGTTTTGGTCAGAGGGCGAAGACGAACAGCATCGATGCCGTCGAATTGTTCCGCAGTTCGGGCGACAGCGAAATGACGTTGTTCGGCTGCCGCGAGCCGGCCAGGACGGCGATGTACTGCTTGCCGTTCACCGAATAGGTGATCGGTGGCGCATTGATGCCCGTGCCCACGTCGAAGCGCCACAGCTCTTTCAGCGTCTTGGCGTCGTGGGCCGTGAAGCCGCCGTCCGGGTGACCAAGGAAGACGAGATTGCCGGCGGTCGCGAGCGCGCCCGAATAGTTCGGATACTCGAGTTTCAAGTTGGCCTTGATCTCGCCTGTCGCAGGATCAACGGCCTTCAGACTTCCATAGAGGCGTTCCGACGTCTTCGGGCCGCCGCCGGTGAAGCGCTCGCGCACCTTGGCCGTGCCGCCCTGGTCCTCCATGTCCTTCTGCACCACCGTTTCGATGTAGTTGCAGCCCTCGATCGAGGGGATGAAGAGCACGCCGAGCGCAGGACTGTACGCGGTCGGCTCCCAGTTCTTCCCACCGAAGTGAGACGGGCAGAGCTTGTTGCCGTGCGGCTCGGCGCGGGTCCCGTGGCTGCCGGCGTTGTAGACCTGGAAGCCACCGGCCGGGTCATAGTTGATGGGCTTGCCGGTCTTGGGATCGAGACCGGGCGTCCAGTTCAACTGGTCGACATACTGTTTGCCGCTGATGAACGAGCCGTTGGTGCGGTCGAGCGCGTAGAAGAAGCCGTTGCGCGCGGCGTGCACCACCATCTTGCGATCTTCGCCATTGACCTTGGCGTTGATGATCGGATGCTCGGAGATCTCGTCATAGTCGTAGGGGTCGTTCGGCGTGTACTGGAAGCCCCATTTGATCTTGCCGTCGTTCGGCGAGATGGCGAGGACGCTTGCGGCCCATTTATTGTCGCCCGGCCGATATTCGGCATCCCAGTCCGGACCGGCATTGCCGATGCCCTGGTAGAACGTGTCGGTGTCGGGGTCATAGGTCGCGGTCTCCCACACCGAGCCGCCGCCGTGCTTCCAATGGTCCTTGCCGTCTTTCCACGTCTCGTTGCCGGGCTCGCCGGCGCCGGGGATCGTGTACGTCCGCCACGCCTGTTTGCCGGTGTTGAGGTCGGTTGCCTCGATGAAGCCGCGGATGCCGAATTCGCCGCCGGCGATGCCGACGATCGCGAGATCGCGAATGACGAGCGGCGCGATCGTGAGCGTCTCGCCGATCGCCGGGTCGGCGATCTTGCGTTCCCACACGACTTCGCCGGTCGCCTTGTTGATCGCGAACATGCGCCCGTCGAGCGCGATGGAAATGACCTTGTCTTTCCATAGCGCGACGCCGCGATTGTTGACGCCGCAGCAGGCAACGTCGCCCGCCCAGGCGCGATCGGTGCCCGGGTCCATCTTCCACTTGATGACGCCCTTTTTGCCCGCGGTGAGGTCGATCGCATAGACCGAGCCCCAGCCGTCCGGCACATACATGACGCCGTCTTCGACCAGCGGCGTCGCTTCCAAGTTGCCGAAGGCATAGCGCCCGCCGCTCTGGAAGCCGCTGAGCGCCACGGTGAAGGCCGGTTTCAGGTTCTTGACCGTGTCCGCGTTGATTTCCTTGAGGAGCGAGTAGCGATGCCCCTGGTAGTTGCCGTGATGGAGGATCCAGTTCTGCGGCTCGCGCTGCGGGTTGAGCGCCCGCTCCATGGTCATGTCGGCGGCACGGGCCGGCGTCAGCGCCGTTGCCGTCAGGAGCGAGGCGAGCAGGGCACCGGCGAACGTTGTCATCCTCATGGTCTCTCTCCCTTTTGATCTGCCGCCACGGCACGGGCAGAACTAGTGACGTTTAGTGTTGTGGCTCTGATGCATCAATCCCATACGGCGTCATGCCCGCGCAAGGCGGGCATGCAGCAATCCGTCAGCTGTCGCCTGGGCAGGCGCCGCAGCCGACACCGACTGGTTCATGAGCCGTCCGGTCAAACCGGACGATCCCGCTCCTTCGAACCTGTAGTCCCGCCGAGCATTCGCGGCGGGGTATGATCTACAGGCCGAAAACGTACAGCATCGACGCGGTCGACGTGTTCTTGAGTTCGGGCGCCACCGAGATGAAGTTCGCCGGCTGGCGCGAACCCACGAGCACCGCGACATATTGCTTGCCGTTGACCGAGTACGTGACGGCCGGCGCGTTGATGCCGCTGCCGACGTTGAAGCTCCATACTTCCTGCATGGTCTTCGCATCGTAGGCCGAGAACGTGCCGTCGATATTGCCGAGAAACACCAGGTTTCCGGCCGTGGCGAGCGCGCCGGCAATGTTCGGGTAGGTGAGTTTTGCGGTGGCTTTGATTTCACCGGTGGTCGGATCGACCGCCTTGAGCGCGCCGTAGAGACGTTCCTGCCACTTGAATCCGCCGCCCGTGAAGCGGTCGCGCGGCTTCACCGTGCCGCCCTGGTCGACGAAGTCCTTCTGCTCGACGGTGTCGATGGTGTTGCACCCTTCGATCGTCGGAACGTAGAGGAGGCCGAGTTCAGGATTATAGGCCGAGGGCTCCCAATTCTTCCCGCCCTGGATGTTCGGGCACAGCGTCGCGCTTTGCGGATTTGCCCGCGTCCCATGGCTGTTCTGGACGTAGGTCTGCGCGTTGCCGGCGGGATCGTAATCAATCGGCCGGCCCGTCTTGGGATCAATGCCTTTCGTCCACGTGACCTTATCGACGTACTGCTTGCCGGCAACGAACGAGCCGTTGGTGCGGTCGAGCGCATAGAAGAAGCCGTTGCGTGCGGCGTGCACCACGAGCTTGCGATCCTGGCCATTGATCTTGACATTGATGATCGGATGTTCGGAGATCTCGTCATAGTCGTAGGGATCGTTCGGCGTGTACTGGAAGCCCCACTTGATCTTGCCGTCGCTGGCGCCGATCGCCAGAACGCTCGCCGCCCACTTGTTATCGCCCGGACGATACTCCGTGTCCCAATCCGGCCCGGCGTTGCCGACGCCCTGGTAGAACGTGTCGGTGTCGGGGTCGTACGTGGCGGTTTCCCAAATGGAGGCGCCGCCGTGCTTCCAATGGTCCTTGCCGTCTTTCCAGGTCTCGTTGCCGGGCTCGCCGGTGCCGGGAATGGTGTAGGTGCGCCACGCGGCCTTACCGGTGTTGAGATCGGTCGCCTCGATGAAGCCGCGGATGCCGAACTCGCCCCCGGCGGTGCCGACGATCGCGAGATCGCGAATGACGAGCGGGGCGAGGGTGATGGTCTCGCCGATCGCGGGGTCAGCGACCTTGCGCTCCCACGCGACTTCGCCGGTCGCCTTGTTGATGGCGAACATGCGCCCGTCGAGCGCAATGGAGATGATCTTGTCCTTCCACAGCGCGACGCCGCGATTGTTGACGCCGCAGCAGGCGACGTCGCCCGCCCAGGCGCGATCCGTGCCCGGATCCATCTTCCACTTGATGACGCCCTTCTTGCCGTTCGAGACGTCGATCGCATAGACCGAGCCCCAGCCGTCCGGCACGTACATGATCCCGTCTTCGACGATCGGGGTCGCTTCCAAGTTGCCGAAGGCGTAGCGCCCGCCGCTCTGGAAGCCGCTGAGAGCAACCGTGAACACCGGTTTCAGATTCTTCACCGTCTCGGTGTTGATCTCCTTGAGAAGCGAGAAGCGGTGACCCTGATAATTGCCGTGATGCAGGATCCAGTTCTGCGGCTCACGCTGCGGATTGAGCGCGCGCTCCGTGGTCATGTCGGCGGCTTGGATAGGTGTCAGCGCGGTCGCGGTCAAAAGTGCGCCAAACAGCGTGCCCGCTAAATGTTTCGCGTTCATCATTTCTCTCCCTGATGTTAGCAGAGCACGCCGCACCGACCCGACGGCGGGCGCGCTCCTTTATGTTCGGCAGCGGGCGATACGCCCGCTGGCCGTTTTTCAAAGGCCGAAAACGTAAAGCATCGACGCCGTCGACGTGTTCTTCAGTTCCGGCGCCAGCGGAATGATGTTGGCCGGCAAACGCGAGCCGACCAGCACCGCGACATATTGCTTTCCATTCACCGCGAAGCTGATCGGTGGCGCGTTGATTCCAGACCCGGCATTGAAGCTCCAAAGCTCCTTGAGGGTCCGCGCGTCATAGGCACTGAATTCGCCGTCGATATGCCCGAGGAAAACAAGATCGCCGGCGGTCGCGAGGGCACCGGCGAAGTTCGCGTAATCAAGGCGCGTGTTTGCCTTGATTTCTCCCGTCGTCGGATCGACGGCCTTGAGCGCGCCGTAAAGGCGCGGGTCGGGCATCTTGAACGGGCCGCCGGTGAAGCGTTCGCGCGGCTTGATCGGACCGCCCTGCTCGCTCCGGTCTTTCTGTTCGACCGTCTGGATCGAACTGCAGCCCTCGATTGACGGAATAAACAGCAGCCCGAGTTGCGGATTGTAGGCGCCGGGTTCCCAGTTCTTGCCGCCCGATACGGAGGGGCACAGCTTGTTGCTGATCGGCCGCGCCCGCGTGCCGTGGCTGCCCGGCTCATAAATCTGCGTGTCCGCGTTCGGATTGTAGTTGAGCGGCTTGCCGGTCTTGGGATCAAGGCCCGGCGTCCAGTTCAATTGATCGACATACTGCTTGCCGGTGATGAAGGACCCGTTGATGCGATCCAATGCGTAGAAGAAGCCGTTGCGCGCGGCATGCACCACGAGCTTGCGATCAGCACCATTGACTTTGGCGTTGATGATCGGGTGCTCGGAGATTTCATCGAAATCATAAGGGTCGTTCGGGGTGTACTGGTAGCCCCACTTGATCTTGCCGTCATTCGGCGAGATGGCGAGCACGCTTGCCGCCCATTTGTTGTCGCCCGGCCGATATTCGGCGTCGAAGTCAGGCCCGGCATTGCCGATGCCTTGGTAGAATGTATCGCTCTCGGGATCGTAGGTTGCAGTCTCCCACACCGAGCCGCCGCCGTGCTTCCAACGCTCCTTGCCGTCCTTCCACGTTTCGTTGCCGGGCTCGCCGGCGCCGGGGATCGTATAGGTGCGCCACGCCTGCTTGCCGGTGTTGAGATCGGTCGCCTCGATGAAGCCGCGGATGCCGAATTCGCCCCCGGCGGTGCCGACGATCGCGAGATCGCGGATCACGAGCGGGGCCAGCGTCAGCGTCTCACCGATCGCCGGGTCAGCGATCTTGCGTTCCCACGCGATTTCCCCAGTTGCCTTGTTGATGGCGAACAGGCGACCGTCGAGCGCGATGGAGATGACCTTGTCCTTCCACAGCGCGACGCCGCGATTATTGATGCCGCAGCAGGCGACATCGCCGGCCCACGCGCGGTCGATGCCGGGATCCATCTTCCATTTGATGACGCCCTTCTTGCCGTTCGAGACGTCGATCGCATAGACCGAGCCCCAGCCGTCCGGCACATACATGATGCCGTCTTCGACAATCGGGGTGGCTTCGAGGTTGCCGGAAGCGTAACGCCCGCCGCTTTGGAAGCCGCTGAGCGCAACCGTAAACACGGGCTTGAGGTTCTTGACCGTCTCGGTGTTGATCTCCTTCAGCAGCGAGAAACGGTGACCCTCGTAATTGCCGTGATGAAGGAGCCAGTTCTGGGGCTCGCGCTGCGGATTGAGCGCGCGCTCCGTGGTCATGTCGGCTGCTTGTACGGATGTCAGAGCGGTCGCGAGCAGCAGCGATCCGATAAACGCATACGTCTCCGGTCTCATGGTACTCCTCCCCTGTTGTGCCGGAGCTCGATGACTCCGGCTTATCTTTGCTTGATCCGAGTCTTTGCTCGATCAAGCGCGGCGCGATCTTTTTTTGATCGCGCCGCGCGAATACGAAGTTACAGGCTGAATACGAACAGCATCGACGCCGGTGCGCTGTTCTTGAGCTCCGGCCGATCGCCGATCACGAACTGCGACTGCTTCGACCCGGCCAGCACCGCGATGTACTGCTTGCCGTTGACCGAATAGCTGATCGCCGGCGCGTTGATGCCGGTGCCGGTATTGAACGACCACAGCTCCTGCAACGTGCGCCCGTCATAAGCGGTGAACGCGCCGTCGGCGTGACCGAGGAACACCAGGTTGCCGGCGGTCGCGAGCGCGCCGGAGTAGTTCGAATAGGTGAGGCGGATCTTCGCCTTCATCTCGCCGGTCAGGGGATCGAGCGCCTTGAGGCCGCCGGAGAGCGGCTCGATCATCTTGAGGCCGCCGCCGGTGAAGCGCTCGCGCGGCTTCACGGTGCCGCCGTCGGCGGCAAAGTCGGCCTGCTCCTTGGTCTCGAGCGCGTTGCAACCTTCGATCGTCGGAATGTAGATCGTTCCGAGATTGGGATTGTAGGCGGTCGGTTCCCAGTTCTTGGCACCGAAGTGCGACGGGCACAGTGGCTGCGTCATCTGCGGATGGGCGCGGTCGGGGTGGCTGCCCGTGCTGTAGGCCTGGAGGTCCTTGCTCGGATCGTAGTTGAGCGGCATGCCCGTTTTCGGATCGAGACCGGTTGTCCAGTTCAGCTTCTCCACATATTGCTTGCCGGCGATGAACGAGCCGTTGAGGCGATCGAGCGCGTAGTAGAAGCCGTTGCGCGCTGCGTGCACCACGATCTTGCGATCCTGGCCATTGATCTTGGCATCGATGATCGGGTGCTCGGAAATCTCGTCGAAGTCATAAGGATCGTTCGGCGTGTACTGGAAGCCCCACTTGATCTTGCCGTCACGCGGGCTCATCGCAAGCACGCTCGCCGCCCACTTGTTGTCGCCCGGGCGATATTCGGTGTCCCAGTCCGGACCGGCATTGCCGATGCCCTGGTAGAACGTGTCGCTCTGCGGATCGTAGGTCGCGGTCTCCCAGACCGAGCCGCCGCCGTGCTTCCAGCGATCCTTGCCGTCCTTCCACGTTTCGTTGCCGGGCTCGCCCTTGCCGGGAATCGTATAGGTGCGCCAAGCCTGCTTGCCGGTGTTAAGGTCGGTCGCTTCGATGAAGCCGCGGATGCCGAACTCGCCGCCCGCCGTGCCGACGATGGCGAGATCGCCGATCACCAGCGGCGCAATCGTCAGCGTCTCGCCGATTGCCGGATCGGCGATCTTGCGTTCCCACGCGACCTCACCGGTGGCCTTGTTGATGGCGAACATGCGACCGTCGAGCGCGATGGAAATGACCTTGTCTTTCCACAGCGCGACGCCGCGATTGTTGACGCCGCAGCACGCCACATCGCCCGCCCAGGCGCGATCCGTGCCGGGATCCATCTTCCATTTGACAACGGCCTTGTTGCCGGCCGTCAAATCGATCGCGTAGACCGAACCCCAGCCGTCCGGCACGTACATGATGCCGTCCTCGACCAGCGGCGTCGCTTCGAGATTGCCGAACGCATAGCGCCCGCCGTTTTGGAATCCGCTCAAGGCGACTGTGAAAGCCACCTTCATGTTCTTCACGTTCTCGGTGTTGATGTCCTTGAGCAGCGAGAAGCGGTGACCCTGATAATTGCCGTGGTGCAGGATCCAGTTCTGCGGCTCGCGCTGCGGATTGAGCGCGCGATCCATGGTCATGTCGGCGGCTCGCGCCGGCGTCAGCGCGGTCGCCATCAATAACGAAGCCAAAATAGTGCCGGCGAACAGTCTCGTCGTCATCGCATTCCTCCCAATGTGGTCAACCGGTGCACGGCCCGGATGCGTCGGCTCAACGGCCAATTTTTCGATCGGGGGCCGCAGATTAGATTGGAAGGTAGGCCGGCTGATGTTGGGGGGTCAACCCGTTTACGCCGTCGCGCGCAGCGCCCAATTGCAGCAGCGTGAGGGCGCGTCCCAACTTGCTTCAGTGGGCAGCAACGCCTTTGCAGGCAGATGGGCAAGATTGCAGTTTTTGCGTAGGTAGTGCTTTAAGCGACCTCAACGATCACTTGCCGCAGCCGGTCAACTCTTTCTCGTCGATGGAAAAGACCTCGCCCGCCTTGATGGCGATGTTGCGGACGTAACAGACGCGGCCCGTCACATCCTTGAGGCGAGCATCGTAGGTGCCCGGTGCAATCCCGGTGATCCGCAGCCGTTCGTCGGAATCGACCGTACCGTCCTTGTCATTCTTGCACTGGTTCTCGCCCCAGTTGGTCGTGCCGGTCGGCGCGAGCTGGAATTCCGAGATCGTGTTGCGCGTCAGGTTCCAGAACCGTGTCGGGCGCTCGACCGCGATTGCGCTTGAGATGCCGAGCAGGCTGAGCAGGATGACGTAACCAACCCTTCGCATGGTTTCTCCCAAAAGGCGTTGCCGCACGTTACCTGCGGCAGCGGGTGAGCGGAAGGGAGCTTCTTCCAAACCTGCGGTGCTGTCGAAGTCGCCTCGCCGGCTCAAGCGGCAGGGTCGGAGGGGGTATCGACACGACCCCGGGGGCCGGGTAACAAGTTAACCGGAAACACGCCCGCGTCACGACCAGCCGTCAGGCTCAACGAGAAGAATTTTCGGCATGTCTACCCAGGCTTTGGCGCCCCGCGCTTGGCAAAGCGAATTTCCCGCCGACCATTTGCCGCTGCTGCGGTGGCTGATTTTTACCGGCGTTTGCGTCTTTGCTTTCGTCATCGCCTGGCAATATGGCCTCGTGCGGATGATGATAAACGGCGATAAGACCTACATCTCCATCATTATCGCCGTGCTCTACGTCGCGAGTTCGTTGCACTGCCTGCTGCGCACCTCCACGATTTCTCGGGAGCTCGACAAAGCCCACCGGGTGCTCCGCATCGTGAGCAACGGGGAGCCCCACCTCGACGTCCAAGGCTCCGACGTTGTGACGCCCGACGGAACAAAGCTTCCGCGCGGACAGGTGACCGAGCATATTCGCAACCTCCTCCTCAAGGCGCGGCTGCAGGGCGACGAGCATCGGCTCGACCAGACCTTGTTGTTGCGCGGCCTTGCGGATGCGTTGCGCGGACCAAACCAGCTTGGCTCCTATGCAGGCGATGCCCTGATGAAGCTCGGGCTCTTGGGCACCGTCATCGGGTTCATCATGATGCTGGCGCCGATTGCGGGGCTGGATGCCGCCGACCGGGTCTCGGTCCGCACGTCCATGGGCCTGATGAGCGATGGCATGGCGGTCGCCATGTACACGACCCTGACCGGCCTCATCGGTTCGATCCTGGTGCAGACGCAATACTACATGCTGGATAAGGCGACCCAGCGGCTGTTCGGGATTGCCACCAATCTGACCGAAGTCTTCGTGGTTTCCGTCCTCGAGCGAAAGCCAAATGGATAGCTTCGGCAACTATCCCGACGACAAGCCGTTTGATCCCTTCAGCGTGATGCTGTTCAAGGCGCTGCAGGTCGTCGCATTTTTGTTTTTCATTGCGCTCCTGGCGATGAATCCGGAGAGCACCAAGGGCAAGGTCGATTCGAAGGCCGAGTTCATCATCACGCTGGGCTGGCCCGACAGCCATCCCGATGACATGGACCTCTATACCGAAGACCCTCTCGGCAACATCGTCTGGTACCACGAACGCGAAGCGGGCTTCATGACGCTCGACCGCGACGATCGCGGCGGCCTCAACAATTCCATCACCGTCGCCGGCCACAAGGTGATGAGCCCGATTCGCCAGGAGACCGTGAGCATTCGCGGCATCCTCGCCGGCGAGTACACCGTCAACGTGAACTATTATCTCGCCACCGCGACGGCGCCCGTTCCGGTCTCCGTGAAGATCGAGAAAGTGAATCCGACCGTCGAGGTCGTCTATTACGACACCATGACGCTCACCCACATGGGCGAGGAAAAGACCGCGGCGCGATTCCGGGTCGCCGAAAACGGCAACGTGGTCGAGGTGAACCACCGGCAGAAGTCGCTCATCCAGATGACGCGCAGCGTCCGCCGCAACGCCGGTGCCAAATGACGGTGCTGCCGATGCCCTTGTACCGGTCCGCGCTGCACCGATTTGAAAAGCCCCGTGCATGACACTGGCAGTGCTCGCGATATCGGTCGCTTACGTCGTGATGGCCGTGGTGCTGCTGTCGATGGGGCTCACCTCGCGCTTCAAATGGTGGATCAAGGGCGTCGTCATCGTCGTCACCAGCGTGTTCTTCATCGAGTCGTTCTTCGCCACCAGAAGCCTGCTCGGATGGCCCGGTACCGGCCAGCTTCCCCATCGCTTTCAGCTGTTGTGGACCCGCGTGGTCGAGCCCGATCCCAAGATCGGCGACCCTGGCGCGATCTATCTTTGGGTCGAAGAACTCGACGAGAACAACGTGCCGACGGGCGTGCCGCGCTCCTACAAAATCAAATACACGCCGCCGCTCGCGGACCGCTCCAACAAGGCCAAGGACGAGATCATGGCCGGCAATCCCCAGGAGGGCACCGCGAGCGACCTCGAGGGCGACGAGGTCAAGACCGAGGCGAAGCTCGATCAGATGACCGGCCCGAACCGCGCAGAGACCGGCATTTCCAAGGTCGAGATGGAAATGCTGCGCCAGGCCCAGCAGATCGAATTCCGCCCGCTCTCGGGCATCCCGCTGCCGCCGAAGAACTAGGTATCACACGCGCTCGGCTGCGGTGCCGGTCATCGCAAGGAACGCTTCTTCGATCGTCTTCGCGCCGGCAGCGCCCATGAACTTGGCCGGCGTCGTATCAGCGAGGACCTTGCCCTTGTGAAGCACGATCACCCGGTCGGCATCACCGACCTCATCGCACAAGTGCGTCGCCCACAGCACCGCGACCGCGCGCTCGGTGCGCATCGTGAGCAGCAGCTTGAGGAGATCGCTGCGGCTCGCCGGATCGAGGCCGACGGTCGCCTCGTCCATCAGGAGTACGCTCGGCTCGTGAAGCAGTGCGCGGGCAAGTTCGACCCGCCGTCGGTTGCCGCCGCTGAGCTTCGCGGCTTTGTCGTGCGCGCGGTCGGCAAGACCGAGACGCTTGAGCTCGGCGTCGATGTGCGGTCGCACAACGGCGCGGGGTATGCCGTGCAAGCCCGCATGGAACAGGAGATTCGCCAGGACCGACAACTCCAAGTCGAGCGTCGGCTGCTGGAACACGATGCCGAGTCGTGCGAGGGCCGGAACAGCGTTGCGCGTCATGTCATGGCCCATGACCTCGATGCGTCCGGAATCCGGCACGAACAGCCCGGACAGCAGCTGGAACAGGGTCGATTTGCCGGCGCCGTTCGGCCCAAGCAGCGCGATGAACTCGCCCGGCCACGCCTTGAGGCTGACACCATCGACCGCCCGCACCGGCCCATAGGTCTTCACCACATTATCGAGCAACAGAGCGGGCCCAGCGAATGCCGCGCCGGAGCGTGCGTCCATCAACCTTTCATCCTCCCAGGCCTGGCGCACACGGCTCGCGCGCCTGCGCCGGTTTGCGCCTTGCCCGGCTGCTTGAATAAGTCGTACGCTGGGTTTAAGCGACTTCGCAAGTAAAGAGAACCCACCGTGCCCATCGAGAGGCTTAGGCGACGGCCAGCATCCGTTGCTGCCGTCACTTCCATCGCCCTGCGATCCTTGGCTGTCCTAATGCTCGCCGCTGTACTGCTCGCCAGTGCGAGCACGAACGGATCGGCCAAGGGGACCGGCCTTATTTTCGTCAGCAATGAGAAGACCAATAATCTGATCGTGATCGATCCGAAGACCTACAAGGTCGTGAAGGATCTCAAGACCTCGCGCCGCCCGCGCGACATGCACTTTAACGCCGATCACACCAAGCTCTACGTTGCCTGCGGTGACGATGACGTGATCGACATCATCGATGTGGCCAAGCTCGAAGTGGTGGGCAAGCTTTCGACCGGATCGAGCCCCGAGACCTTCGGCATCGACGAGAAGCGACGCCGCATCTACGTGTCGAACGAGGAGGGCTCGTCGCTCTCCGTCATCGACATGGACCAGAACATCATCATTCAGGAAATTCCGACCGGCGCCGAGCCCGAAGGCGTATTCGTGAGCGAGGACGGCCACAACGTTTACGTGACCTCAGAGGTCGGGGACCTCATCCATCTCATCGATGCCGACAGCGGCAACGTGGTGCAGGACGTGGTGGTGGGCACCCGGCCGCGCCGCTTCGCGGCAACACCCGACGGCAAGGAGCTGTGGGTCTCGACCGAACTCTCGGGCGAGGTTTACATCATCGATCGCGAAAAATTCGTGGTCAGCGGCAAGCTCGATTTTCTGCCGCCCGGCATGCGCAAGACCGACGTGACGCCCGTCGATCTACGCATCACCAAGGACGGCAAGACCGCGTACGTGACGCTCGGCCACGCCGCTCACGTCGCCGTCGTGGACGTTCCGACGCGCAAGATCCAGGGTTACATCCTTGTCGGTAAACGAGCCTGGGGTCTCGGCATGACGCGCGACGAGAAGACGCTCTATGTGGCGAACGGCTTCGGCGACGACGTCACCGTGATCGATTTGCCGAGCCGCAAAGCCGTGATTTCGATCCCGGTCGGCCGCATACCGTGGGGCGTCGTCATCGATGATTAACCTCCGGACCCGTAGGGTGGGCAAAGGCGGCCGAGCGGCTTCGGCGGTCGCACGAACGCTGTTCCGCCGTGCCCACGCGGTCTGCCGTGCATGCTTGCAACAACGCGTGGGCACGCTTCGCTTTGCCCACCCTACATTTGTCGGCCTGCTCGTTCTCGCTGCCCCTGCCTTCGCGCAGGCACCCCCTGCCTCGCAACCGCGTCAGCACGTCACTATCGGCTTTGTGGAGATCGCCGGCGATCCGCGTCACGAGCCGGTGCGCGCCTATGAGCGGTTGATCCTCAAGACCCGCGAGCACCCGTTCACCGGGGCGCAGATCGGCGTCGACGAGGCCGCGGCGCTGGTGCGGGTCCTCAACACCGAATTTTCGCTCGAGCGGATCACCGTCAAGTCGGCCGCCGAGGTGGCGCCCGCGGTGACCGAGGCCATCGAGGCGCGCAAGATCGGCTTTTTCCTGATCGATGCGCCAGCGGAGGCTTTCAAGCCGCTCGCGGCCGCGGTCAAGGGCCGCGATGCGCTGCTGTTCAACGTCTCGGCGCCGGACGACACCTTGCGGCGCGATCTCTGCGCGCGCGAGTTCGTGCATGTCACGCCGAGCCTTGCCATGCGCATGGATGCTTTGATGCAGTATCTCCTGTCCCGCAAATGGCGCGACATCCTGGTGTTCGAGGGCCCACAGCCGGCCGACGCCGAGACCACGAAAGCCTTCACGCGCTCCGTGCAGAAATTCGGCGCCAAGATCGTCGCCAACCAGCATTTCAAACCGGGCACCGATCCACGCGAGCGCGAACAGAACGATCCGGCCCTGCTCTCCGCGATCCGCGGCAACTACGATGCGGTCTTCGTCGCCGACGACGCCTTCGATTTCGTCCGCCAGGTTCCCTATCACACGGTCCTGCCGCGACCGGTGGTCGGCGCGATCGACCTCGAGCCGGTCGCCTGGCACTGGACCTGGGAGCACAACGGTGCGCCGCAGGTCAATGCGCGGTTCGACAAGCGCTCCGGCGGCCGCCGCATGGAGGGCGACGACTGGGCGGCGTGGATCGCGGTGAAGATGGTGGTGCAGTCGGTGCTGCGCACCCGATCGACCGACTTCAAGAAGCAGCGCGATTTCATCCTCGGCGACACCGGCTTCGACGGCGACAAGGGGCTGCCGGTCAGCGTGCGGTCGTGGGATCACCAAGTGCGCCAGGCCGTGCTGCTCGCAGCGCCCTATCAGGTCGTCGCCAGCGCGCCCGTCGAAGGATTTCTCCACCGCATCAATGAGCTCGACACGCTGGGCGATGACGAGCCCGAGAGCCCCTGCCATTTGAACAAGTAGACGCCATGGAAATTGGACAACGCGCCGCACATGTCGGCCGCGCCCTCAAGGCGCTGACCACGCGGGAACTCACCAAGTTCGTCCAGCAGCGCGGACGGCTTCTCTCCGCGTTGGTCCGGCCGCTGATGTGGCTCGCGGTGTTCGCGGCAGGCTTCTATAACGTGTTCGGCGTCTCGATCATTCCGCCGTACAAGACCTACATCACCTATCAGGTTTACATTGTGCCGGGGCTGCTCGGCATCATTCTGTTGTTCCACGGCATGCAGTCCTCGCTCTCCATGGTCTACGACCGCGAGATGGGCGTGATGCGGTTGCTGCTGACAGCGCCGCTGCCGCGCTGGGTGCTCTTGATCTGCAAGCTCGTCGCCGGCACCGCGCTCGCCGTGATCACCTGCTATGTCTTCCTCGCGGTCTGCATCTTGTTCGACGTGACCTTTCCGCCTCAATACTGGCTCGCCGTATTGCCGGCCCTGATCCTGTCCGGGCTGATGCTCGGCTCGCTGTGGCTGTTTCTCTCGGTACACATCAAGCAGCTTGAGAATTTCGCCGGCGCCATGAACTTCGTCATGTTCCCGATGTTCTTCTTCTCCTCGGCGCTTTATCCGCTGTGGAAGCTGCGCGAGGGCGGCTCCGAGCTTCTGTATTATACCGCGCTCGCAAACCCGTTCACGCATGCGGTCGAGTTGATCCGCTTCGCCCTCTACGGCGAATTCGAACCCATTGCCGCCGCGGTCGTCGGCGCCTGCACCGTGTTGTTCTTTATGCTCGCGGTGCTGGGCTACAACCCGCAGCGCGGCATCATCCGCCGCGCGCCACAGCCGGCGTGAACTGGCCGCGAACGCGCGCGATCTCGTTTCGGATTTTTTCAAGCTCCGCAGCCGTTCGCGTTTCGCGCGGTCGCGGGATCGGCACTTCGCCGATCACGCGGGTCGGGCTCGGCGACAGCAAGAACAGCCGGTCGGCAAGGGCGATCGCCTCGTCGAGGTCGTGGGTCACGAGGAGCGTCGTGACCTTTCGGGTTGTCACCAGCGCCGCGAGTTCCTCGCGCAGATGGAAGGCGAGGGCGGCATCGAGGGAGACGAACGGCTCATCGAGCGCCATCAAATCCGGCTTGACCGCGAAGGCGCGCGCAAGCGCGACGCGGCGCGCCTGTCCGAGCGACAGTTCGCCCGGGAAATGGCCGCGATGGGCGGCGAGGCCCAGCGCCGTGAAGAGCGTATCGAGCTCCGCGTCGGTCGCCACCGGCGCGCCCAGCCGTACGTTCTGTTCCACCGTGCGCCACGGCAACAGCCGCGGCTCCTGGAACACCATGCCGAGCTTGCCGTGGTCGGGCAGCTTCACCGTGCCGGCGAAATCGCGATCGAGCCCGGTGATGATGCGCAGCAACGTCGTCTTGCCGCAGCCCGACGGGCCGACCAGCGCACCGACCGTGCCCGCAGGAAGCGTGAACGCGAAGTCGCGCAGCACATCGACGCGAGCGCCCGAAGCGGAGCGGTAGGTTTTTTCGCGGATGCTGACGTCAAGTTGGCTTTCAAGCCGGTTTGGGCCGCCAGCGGGAGACGTGTCGTTCAATCGGCTGCACCAGGAAGGATTCGATCGCCAGCATGACAAGGACGAAGGCGATAGCATATGCGAGGATGCGCGTGACGTCGAACAGTTGAAACGCGGTTCCGATCTCGAAGCCGACGCCGTTGGAGCGACCCAACAGCTCCACGATGAGGACGATCTTCCACACGAGCGAGAGGCCGGAGCGCGCCGCCGCGGCGAGATAAGGCGCGAGCTGGGGCACCAGCACATGGCGCAGCCGCGTCCATCCGCTCATATCGAACACCTGAGCCATTTCGTCGAGCTGGCGGTCGAGCGAGCGCGCCCCCTCACGCACAGTGACTGTCGCATTGGGGAGCTTGTTGAGCGCGACTGCGGCGATGGCGGACGGTTCGTTGAGCCCGCCCCACACGTAAGCCATGACGATGATGACGAGGGCCGGCAGGTTCAGGAGCGCCACAAGCCAGGGGTCGGCGAAGCGATCAACGAGGCGATGGCGTCCCATCCACACGCCGAGCACGGTGCCGAGCGCCATCGCAATGACGAACGAAACGATGACCCGCGCCAGCGTCACGCCGAGATTGAAGGCCAACGCGCCGCTTTCCGCTTCATGCCATAGCGTGAGGCCGACCGTATCAGGCGAGGGCAGCGCCCGCGAGCCCGCAATCGCCGATCCGGCATACCAGGCCGCGATGAGCACCCCGAGCGAGATCAGCCGGGCGGCAACATTCAATCGGACTTCCCCGGGTCGTAGAATGTCCCCTTGGCCAGCTCCCGTGCCGGACCGACGAGATCGGCCCCGCCGACGTCGGCCAGCACCCGATAAAGCGCCTTGGCGTCGTTCTCCTCATCCGCGATCGGGCGGCGGGGAATGCCTTCACTGTAGCGCTTGCGGTAGATTTCGAGGCCGGACTTGTCAGTGACGCCAATGCGCGGCGCGAGCCGCAGCCATTCGTCCGGCGACGCGGCGAGAATGTCCTTGGCCTCGGCCGCGACCTTGAGGAACCGCGCGACCGCCGCGCGGTTTTTCGCCGCCCAATCCCCATTGAACGCGTAGCCGATCATGGCGACCGGACCGCTCGCGCCAAGGCGCTTCTCGATTTCCTCCATATCGATCGCGCGCTTGAAGCCGCGACCTTCGAGTTCGGCACAGAAATTCCAGAACGTCAGGGTGCCATCCTGCTCACCTTCGAGAGCCTTCGCCGAGAGCAGGGGCGGGGCGCCATAGAGGATCGTCGCCTGGGTCTTGAGATCGATGCCATCGCGCCGCGCGACCCCCTGGAGCATCAGCCAGCTCTTGTCCAACGGACCGCCGGCAATCGCGAGCTTACGGCCTTTGAGATCGGCGATGCTGGCAATCGACGAGCTTGCCGGCGTCATCACCGCGCCAAGCGTGCTCGTGTACGGATAGAAGACGAGATTATCGCCAAGGGCGCGTTCGCGGTTGACCCACAGCCAATCCGAGACGATCAGGTCAGCGGAGCCGCTGCGCAGCGCGATCTTGCCGGCTTCGGGCGATGCAAGCTCGACCACCTGGACGTCGAGGTTCGCTGCCTTGTCGAGGTTATGGCTGCGGATGATCTCAAGCTCCCAGGCGAGCGTCCCGGTCTTCTGTGCCGCAATGCGAATGCGGTCGTTGGCGGTGGCCGCGGACGCGACGAAAGCGCCAACACCGAGGACGGCCAGGAGCGCGGCAGCGCGCGTAAAAATTCGTGTCCGCAAGTCGATCTTTCCGCGCGGTGCGCGTTGGGCTTTGCCCAACATTTGCGGTTTCCTCCGTGACGTTCGGCCTATTTGCATAGGCGCGTAGCGCATGCGCAAGATGGCATTTGCTTATGGTCGTTATTCGCTTTTCCTATGATGCTCATAGGTCGCTCTAAGCGGCTGCAACGGGAGGCAGGGATGCTGGTCGGCGTGCCGAAGGAGATCAAGGACAGCGAATTTCGCGTCGGGCTTGTGCCGTCGACGGTGCGCGAGCTGACGCTCAAGGGTCATCGCGTCTTGATCGAGACGAATGCCGGTACTGGCGCCGGGCTCACCGACGAAGCGTATGTTGCGGCCGGCGCTGAGATCGCGCCGAATGCCGACCGAGTGTTCGACCAGGCCGAGTTGATCGTCAAGGTGAAGGAGCCGCTTGCTCAAGAGCGCAAGAAGCTCAAGCGCGGTCAGGTTCTGTTCGCCTACCTTCATCTCGCACCCGACCGCGAGCAGGCCGAGGATTTGCTCGCGTCGGGCTGCATCGCCATCGCTTACGAGACCGTGACGAACGCGCAGGGCGGACTGCCGCTGCTGATGCCGATGTCGGAGGTCGCCGGGCGAATGGCGCCGCAAGCGGGCGCGCATTGTCTCGAAAAGGAGATCGGCGGGCGCGGCGTGCTGCTCGGCGGCGTGCCGGGCGTGGCGGCCGCTTATGTGCTGGTGCTGGGTGGCGGCGTGGTCGGGGTCAATGCAGCCCGGATCGCCGCCGGCATGGGGGCCGACGTGACGGTGGTCGACCGCAATCCTGATGCGCTGCGGCGCATCGACAACATCTTGAAAGGC
This sequence comes from uncultured Alphaproteobacteria bacterium, assembly GCA_963807015.1. Taxonomy (GTDB): domain Bacteria; phylum Pseudomonadota; class Alphaproteobacteria; order Rhizobiales; family Xanthobacteraceae; genus JAJPKK01. Next base: position 227,119 of record CAWEAS010000007.1, read on the forward strand.
GTAAGCACAGTGTTCTCGACCCGCGACACCATTGAACCCCTGTGCCGCCGCGCCGATCTCGTCATCGGCACGGTGCTGGTCCCGGGCGCCACGGCGCCGAAGCTCATCTCAGCGGAAACTGTCAAAGCCATGAAGCCCGGCTCGGTCATTGTCGACGTTTCGATTGACCAGGGCGGCTGCTCGGAAACCTCGCGGCCGACCACCCATTCGCATCCGACCTACATCGTCGACGAGGTCGTGCACTATTGCGTCACCAACATGCCGGGCGCGGTCGCCCGCACCTCGACTTTCGCGCTCAACAATATGACCTTGCCGTTCGTGATCGCACTCGCCGACAAAGGCTACCGCGTCGCCCTCGGCCAGGATCAGCACCTGCGCGCCGGCCTCAACGTCCACGAAGGCCAGATCACCTATAAGGCCGTCGCTGACGCGCTGAAGCTGCCCTACATCCCCGCCGAGCAGGCATTGCGGATGTAGCGTAGCCCGCATGGAGCGAAGCGCAATGCGGGGCAGGCCTCACGGATGGCGCGGTCGGTCCCGGATTGCGCTTCGCTCCATCCGGGCTACAAGCAGTTCAGGAGGTCACGCGTTCAGCTGCGTGATGAACTTCGTGTTGAAGTAGGCGTCGAGCGCGTCGGCGCCGCCCTCGCTGCCGAAGCCGGAATCCTTGATGCCGCCGAAGCGCACTTCCGGCAGCGCGAGGCCGTGGTGGTTGATCGACACCATGCCGCTTTCGATCGCGTGGCCGATGGCGGCCGCGGTCTTGGTCGAACGGGTGTAGGCATAGGCGGCGAGACCGTAGGGCAGTCGGTTTGCCTCTGTTACCACGTCGTCGAACGTATCGAATGCGTTCACGATCGCGACCGGACCGAACGGCTCCTCGTTCATGATGCGGGCCTCGCGCGGCACGTTGGTGAGCACAGTCGGCTCGTAGAAGTAGCCCTTGTTGCCGATGCGCCGGCCGCCGGTTTCGACCGTGGCACCCTTGGCGACCGCGTCGGCGACGAAGCCCTCGATGGCGTCGAGCCGGCGGCTGTGGGCCAGCGGGCCCATGCGCGTATCTTCCTTGAGGCCGTCGCCGACCTTGATGGCCTTCGCCGCGGTCACGAACTTGTCGACGAACTGCTTGTACACCGGCTCCTGCACCAGGAAGCGCGTCGGCGACACGCAAACCTGACCGGCGTTGCGATACTTGTTGGTGCTCAAGATCTTTGCCGCGGTGTCGAGATCGGCATCCGCGAACACGATCGCCGGCGCGTGGCCGCCGAGCTCCATGGTGACGCGCTTCATGTGGGCGCCGGCAAGCGCCGCCAGCTGCTTGCCGACCGCGGTCGACCCGGTGAACGAGATTTTGCGGATGACCGGGTGCGGAATGAGGTAGGAGGAAATTTCCGCAGGAACACCAAACACGAGGTTGATGACGCCCGCCGGCAGGCCCGCCTCGACGAAGGCACCGACGAGCGCCGCGCAGGCGGCCGGCGTCTCCTCCGGGCCCTTGATGATGATCGAGCATCCGGCGGCGACGGCACAAGAAATCTTCCGCACTGCCTGGTTGATGGGAAAATTCCACGGCGTGAACGCTGCGACCGGCCCGACCGGCTCCTTCACTTCGAGCTGGTAGACGCCATCCATGCGCGCCGGCACGGTGCGGCCATAGGAGCGTCTCGCTTCCTCGGCGAACCAGTCGATGATCTCGACCGCGACCATGGTCTCCCCCTTGGCCTCGGCCAACGGCTTGCCTTGCTCCATCGTCATGGTGGCCGCGACGTCGTTGATGCGACCGCGCAGAATGTCCGCGGCCTTGCGCATCAAGCGATAGCGCTCATGGGCCGACACTTTGCGCCAGGTCTCGAAGCCCCGCTGCGCGGCTGCGAGTGCGATATCGAGATCGGCCTTCTCCGCATGGGCCACCGTGCCGATCGCATCGCCGGTCGCGGGATTGAGCACCTCGAGCGTCTTGCCGCTGACCGCCGGTTTCCATGCGCCATCGGTGTAGAGGTTCGTATTCGGATACATGATGACCTCGTTGTTAATCGCGGAACAGCTTCGCGGCGGACCGTTACGGGGTCCAGGCTAACGCGGCTGCGGTGTAGCAAATTTAACGTGGAGGCCGCAAATCGCTGCGCGGCCGGAGCGCAGCCGGCCGGACCATGACGAGCGTCGTCCAACCGTCGAGATTGATGCGGCGTTCGAGGACAAGTCCGATCACACGGTAGGCCGCGATCGCCGCGTTGGCTTCTCTCGTTAGGAGCCCGGACAGCACGATACGCCCGCCTGGCGCGGCCAGCGCGCCGAACGGCCGCGCCAGACGTTTCAACGGGATCAGCAGGATGTTGCCGAAGATGAGGTCGAATGGCGCGCGGGTGCGGACTCTGCGATCGGCGACACCGTTCGCGACGATCGTTTCGATCGCGCCAGCAGCGCGGTTGAGGCGGGCGTTATCGCGCGCGACGCGCACACTGGTGCGGTCGATGTCGCCCGCAAGCACGCGACGGTGGCTCGCGCGCGCTGCGGCGATGGCCAGCACGCCGGTGCCGGTGCCGACATCGAGGATCGCGCACGGACGATACCGCTTGAGCAGGCGGTCGAGCGCGAGGAGGCAGCCGCGCGTCGTCGCGTGGTGGCCGGTGCCGAAAGCGAGCGCTGCTTCGATCTCGATCGCGATGCGGCTCGGCGGAATGCGCAGACGATCGTGGGAGCCATGCACGAAGAAGCGTCCGGCCTCGACCGGCGGCAATCCAGCGAGACTCGCCGCGACCCAGTCGCGCTTGGCGACCGTGCCAAAGGCAAGACGCCGCGCAGTAGCGGCGTCAGCAAGTTCGCCGATGCGCGCGCGCACGGCGTCCTCGTCGGGGTCATGGTGGAAATAGATCTCGACGGTCCAGTCGAGGTCATTTTTGCGGCCACGGCTGATCGCGCCACCGGTTCCGGCCGAGCCGGTTTCGAAGGCAGCGATGACGGCCTCGCCAGGCGCGAACAGTTCCGCGAGCACGTCGCCGAGCCTGCGCGCCGTTGCGGCGTCTGTCGCAACGCGGGCCACCACCGAGTTTTCCCCAGGCGGCTCCTCGCTCATCGCATCGCGGCTTAAGGCGGCAGACATGCACAACCCATGCACTGACAATCCACGGTCCGTCCACAGCCTTTGCGCCGGATTCCCAACCGGCGGCCAATTCCGGGGCGTTGAAGCACAGCGGACGCAGCCGGGAATCCATGAACGCGGACTGCGGAGTATGGATTCCGGGCTGCCGAGCTACGCTCGCCCCCCGAAATGACGGGGTTATATCGCGAGACCCGTTAGCGATGATGATCCGGGGTGACCGCGCGACTTATTCATCCGGTGGTGTCTTGGTTTGAAGACACTGCGATGGCATCCTCGTCCGACGCTTATCCCCAGCAGCCCACAACCTCGGGCCCGCCGTTTTTCCACATGGATGGGTTGCATCGGCCGCTTCTCACCCCGACAGGCCGCACCATGCTATTGAGGCCCTCCTTCAATAGCCGCGGATCGCGCGGCAACAGGGGAGGCAACGTGACAGACAAGCCGCCGCACGGCGTTAGCGGCACCCTCCATCAACTTGGCCCGGTGCTGGCGACGGCGCTGCTCTTCACGTGCTCTGATGTTCTCGCCAAACTGTCGCTTGAGGGCGGCAGCGACGTCGTGAGCTTGCTGGTGTTTCGCGCCGGCATCGGCATCGCCTTCATGTTCCTCTGGCTGCGTCTCGGACCGGCGGCAACGCCGCTCAGCCCGCGCATGAAATGGACAGCGCTCGCGCTCGGCCTCGTCCTGACGCTCAATCTGGTCGGGGTGTTCAAGGCGATCGACCTCATCCCGGTGTCGATCGCGATCCTCACCTACTTCACCTATCCGTTGATGACCGGGCTGATCGGAGCATTGACCGGCCTCGACCAATTCACCTGGGCGGGGGCTGCAGCCGCGCTGGTCGCGTTTTTTGGCCTCGCCCTCATCATCGGGGCAAATCCGGGCGAGCTTGCCCTGCTCGGGATCCTTGCGGCACTCGGCGGCGCGCTGGCCCGCACCGCGATGCTGCTCATCACCCGTGCGGCCCTGAACACTGCCGATCCGCGGCTCGTCACCTGGTACACGATGTGGGCATCGCTGCCGATATTTGTCGTGGCGGCGCTCATTGCGTGGGATTGGCATTGGCCGCAGACACCGCTCGGTTGGTTCGCGACCATCGGAGTCGGTGTCGCCACCACTTCGGCGTTCTTTACGCTCTACCTGTCGACACAGCGGATCGGGCCGTTTCGGACCGCGTTGTACATGAACCTTGAGCCGTTCATGACGGCGGTGCTCAGCGCAATCGTCCTCGGCGATCGCCTGACGCCGATCCAGATTCTCGGCGGCGTCATCATGATCGCCGCCTTATGCCTTTTTCAGATGCGGCGACGGTAGCGCGTGCGGAGCCGCGGCAATATCCGCGGTTCATTGTGTTGTTTGAGTCACTTCGAGGGCGGTTCGCGGGCAACGTTTAGCTAGTTGCGGACTCTTGCAAATCAGCCGTGGATCAATTCTAGCTGAAGAAAATTCCTTTCGCGGCCTGCCATGCCGCGCCGCGCACTGACAATAATACGAAGGAGCCCGGTTCAAATGGTCGTCATCACATTCGCATCGCGCAAAGGCGGCTCGGGCAAGAGCACCTTGGCCGCCCATCTATCTGCCTATGCCAACAAAGCGTCGCGCCGCTGTCTTCTCATCGATGCCGATCCGCAAGGCTCGCTGACGCTCTGGCACAGCCTGCGCAAAGGTAACGAGCTCTTGTTGCGCAACGGCGTGCGCGGCATCGATAACGTCGTCAAGGCCGCCAAAGATGCCGAGCTCGAATGGGTCTTCATCGATACCCCGCCGCAGATCTCCGGCGTCGTCAATGACGCGATCCGCGCGGCTACGCTCGTCGTGATCCCGGCGCGGCCGTCGGTGTTCGACATTGATGCCGTGAAGGACACGATCGCCTATTGCCGCGAGCGCCGTAAACCCTATGCCATCGTCGTCAACGGCGCGCCCGCTCTGCGTGACGGCAACGAAGCGCCGATCACCACCTCGGCGCGCAAATCTCTCGACGATCTCAAGGCACCGGTGTGGGGCGGCCAGATTACCAACCGCACGACCTACTCGCTGGCGCTTGCCGAAGGCGAGGGCGCCCGCGAGTACGATCCAGGCTCGGCGGCCGCGAGCGAGATCGGCCGCCTGTTCTCCGCGATCGAACGCAGCGTCAAGATGATTCAGGGGGACGTCGCCAGCGGAAAGGCCATGCACCGCCGCGCGGCGTAGTCTCCCTCTCCGGTTTCGGAGAGGGAGAAAGCCGTCAATTCCTACTTCAGCTGCGCTTCGACTTTGTCGATGGCCGCCTTGGCGCAGGCTTCGTCCTTTTCGCCGCCCGGCGCGCCGGACACGCCGATCGCTCCGATCGTCTCCTCGCCGACCTTGATCGGCAAGGCGCCGCGTGCGGTCGTCATGTTGGAAAGGTGGAGCGCGCCGGCGGTGAAGTTGTCCTTGATGGAGTCGCCGAAATCGCCTGATGGACGGCGTTGGGCGCGGGCCGTGTAGGCCTTCTTCATAGAGTTTTCGAGGGTGTGCGGCCCGGTGCTGTCGCCGCGCATGGCGACGATAACCTCGCCGTTACGGCCGACCACGTTGGCCGATACGTTGTAGCCATTGGTCTTGCAGGTCGCGATGGCGGTCTCGGCCATGGTCATCGCCATGGCAGTCGAGATCTCCTTGCGGGTGATGAGCTGCGCATCCGCCGAACCGGCGAGGCTCACGGCAAAGGCCGCAACGAGCGAGAAGCCGGCAACGCGTACTACGTTCGTGGACATCGTTAGGTCTCCATTATGACGGCCGCGCCGCGAGGCGGGCACGTCGGGAAAACATCAGGGTTGTTTGTGCTGCGACGTCGATCACTTCAGTTCGTTGGCGACCTTGTCGATGCCCGCCTTGGCGCAGACTTCATCCTTCTCGCCGCCCGGCGCACCCGAGACGCCGATCGCGCCGATCGTATCGTTGCCGACCTTGATCGGCAGCGCGCCTTGCGCCGGCGTGATGTTGGTGAGGAAGAGCGCGCCTGCATTAGGATTGCCTTTGACACCCGCGGCGAATTCACCCGACGATCGCGCAAAGGTGCGCGCGGTGTAGGCCTTCTTCATCGAGTTCTCGAAGGTAGCGAGTCCGGCGCCGTCGCTGCGCACGCCGAGGACCACCTGGCCCTCGCGGCCGACGACATGGACAGAAACGTTATAGCCCTGCGACTTGCAGGTATCGATCGCGGTCTGAGCAATCGTCGTCGCCATCGCGAGCGACAAGTCTTTGTGCGCGAGCAACTGGGCGCTCGCCGAGGTGGCGAGGCCGACGGCCAACGCCGTGGTCAATGAAAGACCGGCAATTCAACTCGTAATCTTGGACATGCGTAAGCCTCCCTTGCAAACAGCCGCTTCTATGCGGCTTGGGTGTAATAATAGGTCATTGTTTCGGTTTTGCATCAGCTTTCGCGGGCGCGGCGCGCCGAGAGATTAGGCACGCCGCGAGCTGCGGTTTTCGGAGCGCGATGGCGCTCGGTGATACGGTCTATCGGATCAGCCGTAGCTCGGATGAGCAGGGCGACATCCGGGCTCAGTCGTGAATTTTGCAATGGCGCCCCCGGATATCGCGGAGCCTGTCATCGGGCCCGCCAGAGGCGGGACCCGTTGGCTCATCCGGGCTACGTGTCACTTGTAGAGTTCGACCGAGGCTTGGCGGAACCACACTGCGTTCGATGGTGCCACCGAAATCGGTCCGTTGATGCCGAACACCGCGATCTGGATCGTGTCGCCGGGCTTCGCCGAGTCGGTGAGCACGACGCGGTTTGGGATGTTGAAGCCCTGGATGGTCGCGGGGCTCGTGATCCCGGCGCGGCGCGGGACCTCGCCGTTCACCCAAATTTCCGCGTAGTCATCGACATACGCCGTCAGCACGATCTTGGCGCCTGTGGTGTCGAATTCGCCGATCTTCGCGGGAATCGTAAGGTTAGTGCGATACCAGATGAACGACACCTTGCCGCCGCCGCGGCGCGCCGCGAGGTCCTTGGGCTCGATCTTCGGCCACGAAGAATCATCGAAGCCCGCTTCGCCGGCATGGGGCGCGATGTCATAGGCCTTGTCGTAGCCCGGCAGGTGGCTACTGATGGGCGCCACCTCGACGATCTTCGCCTCCATCGTCTTCCATTGCGCCTTGAACTCGTTGGCGCCCTGGGTCGTCATCAAATCGACTGAGAGCGACGGCACCAGCGCCGGCGCGATCTGCGGCGGCGAGGTCGGCGGCGGCGCCTGTGCCGACGCACCGCTGATCATCATCATGGAAATTGCTGCCGCGCCGGCCATGAGCCGGCCGAAGCCCTGCTTGCACATGTTGTCCTCCCGCTTTTTGTCGTCGCCGCGCTTCAAGATGAGCGCGTAACGGAACGCGCACCTCGTCGTGGCAGCGGGGCGGAGCGTATGCCCGCGAGGCTAAGCTTTACAAGAGGCGTGAAATGCTGCGGCAGCGGTTCGTCAGAACGCGCTCACACGCGTTCGACGAAGCTGTCCACGACCTTTTTTTCGCCGGCGCGGTCGAAGGCGATGGTGAGCTTGTTGCCCTCGACGTGGACGACGTTGCCGTTGCCGAACTTGGTGTGGAACACCCGGTCGCCGACCGTGAAAGCCGAGACCGTGCCGGTCGATTTGGCGACCAACTCGCCTTCGATGGTGATGGGGCCTGATCGCAAGCCTGGTCGCGCGCTTGTTTTGGCGCCGGCGCTGCCGCCGGATCGAGAGCCGGTGGAGGATCCGTATTCGCGGCTGCCCGCCGCGGAATTCGTCCACGATGTCCCGGTATCGCGGAAGCCACCGTTACTGGATCCGCCGCCGCCCTGTCCGCCGCGATTGTTGCGGGCGCGCTGCCATCCGGGCGTGCGGTAGGTCGAACCGAAACTCTCCATCTCGTCGAAACGCGAGGCGCCGACATTGCCGTAGCCGGCGAAGCCGCCGAAGCCACGCGCTTCCTCGACTGCGACGTTGTGTTCGGGCAGTTCATCAACGAAACGCGAGGGAAGCGTGCTCGACCAGGTGCCGCGCATCCGGCGGTTCGCGACGAAATAGATTTTGGCGCGGCGCCGCGCGCGGGTCAGGCCGACGTGCGCAAGGCGGCGTTCTTCCTCGAGGCCTGCGCGGCCATTGTCATCGAGCGAGCGCTGGTGCGGCAGGAGGCCCTCTTCCCAGCCCGGCAGGAAGACCGTGTCGAACTCCAGTCCCTTGGCGGAGTGCAACGTCATGATCGAGACCGCCTCGGCGCCGCCCTGCTTGTCGACATCCATGACAAGCGAAATGTGCTCCAGGAAGCCCTGCAGGTTCTCGAACTCCTCCATGGAACGCACCAGCTCCTTGAGGTTTTCGAGGCGCCCGGCGGCGTCAGCCGAGCGGTCGGCCTTCCACATATCGATGTAGCCTGACTCTTCGAGCACGATCTCGGCGAGCGCCGTGTGCGGGAGGAGATCGCGCTGCTCGCGCCAGCGGTCGAAGGCCACGAGAAGATCGCGCAGCGCCTGGCGCGGTTTCGCTTTCAATTCGTCGGTCGCGATGATGGCGCGGGTCGCGGGCATCAGGGCGAGGCCCGCGGCGCGGGCGTGATCGTGAAGCACCTTGATGGTCGCGTCGCCGAGCCCGCGCTTGGGAACATTGACGATGCGCTCGAAGGCCAGGTCGTCGGTATCGGAATTGATGCAGCGCAGGTAGGCGAGCGCGTCGCGAATTTCGGTGCGTTCATAGAATCGCGGGCCGCCGATCACGCGGTAGGGCAGCCCGAGAGTGACGAAGCGGTCTTCGAACTCGCGCATCTGGAACGAGGCGCGCACCAGGATGGCGATCTCGTCGAGCGAGTGGCCGGCGCGCTGAAGCTGCTCGATTTCCTCACCGATGACGCGGGCCTCCTCTTCGGAATCCCAGGCCGACGTTACCGTCACTTTCTCGCCGGGCTCCTGCTCGGAGCGCAGCGTCTTGCCGAGGCGACCTTCGTTATGGGCGATCAGATGCGAGGCGGCGGTCAGGATGTGGCCGGTCGAACGATAATTGCGCTCGAGCCGGATCACCTTGGCGCCGGGGAAGTCCTTCTCGAAACGCAGGATGTTGTCGACCTCGGCACCGCGCCAGCCGTAGATCGACTGGTCGTCGTCCCCGACGCAGCAAATGTTTTTCAGCGGGCGCGTACTCTTCTCCCCTCCCCCTTGCGGGGAGGGGTCGGGGGTGGGGGTCGAGCGATGTGGCACCTCAGTGCCAAAGCCTCCCGACCCCCCACCCCGACCCTCCCCCACAAGGGGGGAGGGAGAAGAAAGGACGGCCAACGTTCCGTTGCCCGGCTCGTGCGAAGGCGGCCTTCCCCCTTCAGGTGAAGAGGTGCTCTGGCCGAGGAGGCGCAGCCACAGATACTGGGCGACGTTCGTGTCCTGGTACTCGTCGACCAGGATGAACTTGAAGCGATGCTGATATTGCCGCAGCACATCCGGGTGCTCGCGGAACAGCCGGATGTTCTCCAGCAGCAGATCGCCGAAGTCGACCGCGTTGAGGGTCTTGAGGCGCTCCTGGTAGGCCGCATAGAGCTTGAGCCCGCGGCCATTGGCGAACGCCGCGGCCTCGCCGGGCTTGACGTCTGAGGGCGTGAGGCCGCGGTTCTTCCAGCCATCGATCATGCCGGCCAGGATGCGGGCGGGCCAGCGCTTTTCGTCGATGTCGTCGGCCGCAATGAGCTGCTTGAGCAGCCTGATCTGGTCATCGACATCGAGGATGGTGAAATTGCTCTTGAGGCCGACCAACTCGGCGTGGCGCCGCAGGATCTTCACGCCGATGGAATGGAAGGTGCCGATCCATGGCATGCCCTCGACCACCTCGCCCACCATCTCGCCGACGCGTATTTTCATTTCGCGCGCCGCCTTGTTGGTGAAGGTGACGGCGAGGATTTCCGAGGGCCGCGCGCGGCCAAGGCGCAGGATATGGGCGATCCGGGTCGTCAACACCCGGGTCTTGCCGGTGCCGGCGCCGGCGAGCACCAGCACAGGCCCGTCCAGCGTCTCCACGGATTCGCGCTGCTCGGGATTGAGGCCGGCAAGATATGAGGCGCCGGCCGCACGGGCGCGCGCGGCGATGCCGCCACTGGAGGCTGAAGGGGGTGGCGCCGGGTTGTATTTCGCAGGATCGTTCAATGACCGGGTCCGAGTGATTCTCTGTACCCCAAAATGGCATCAGCAAGCGTCTTTTGCGAGGCCAGGGACGGAACTCGTTTCCACCCGGGCTCATGGTTCGCGACGTTGCCCGCCACCGGTCATTGGCCGGCCCTCGGACGCTGGTGAAGCTGTGGATTTCGTGTTCAGATCGCCTGGCGTTGTCTGCCAGCTGTCCGCTCGCCGTGTCTGGAGAAATCCCCATGAACATCACGCGTCCCATTGCCGCTGCGATCGCGCTGCTGGCGCTCGCCGCAGCAGCCCATGCCCAGACGCGGACTTGGCCCAACCAGCAAGAGGGCGACTTCATCATCAAGGATTTCCATTTCAAGAGCGGCGAGACGCTGCCTGAGCTCAAGCAGCATTACACCACGCTCGGCACGCCGAAGCGCAATGCTGCGGGAGACATCGTCAACGCAGTGATCCTTCTTCACGGCACCAGTTCCAACGGCAAGATCTGGTTCATCCCCTCGCTTGCCGACGAGTTGTTTGCGCCGGGCGAACTGCTCGATGCCTCGCAATATTTCATCGTGCTCCCTGACGGCATCGGCCGCGGCGGGTCGAGTAAGCCGAGCGACGGGCTCAAGGGCAAGTTTCCGCATTATCGCTACGAGGACATGATCGCGGCGGAGCACCAACTCCTCGTCGAACATCTCGGCATCAAGCACCTCCGCCTCGTCCTCGGCTCTTCCATGGGAGGCATGCACACCTGGATGTGGGGCTACATGTATCCCGATCTGATGGACGGGCTGGTGGCGATTGCGAGCCAGCCGATCGAGATCAGCGGGCGCAACTGGATCCAGCGCCGGGTCGCGGCCGAGGCAATCCGCCAGGACCCGGGCTGGCACAACGGCTTCTACGAGACCAATCCGACCCATTGGACCGTCACCGCCCCCTACGGTTTCCTGCAGACCGAGAGCGTGCTGCAAATCCAGAAAATGGCGCCGACGCGTGAGGTCGGCGACGCCCTATTCCAAAGGCTTCAGGAGGACGCCAAGAAACGCGATGCCAATGACACGCTATGGGGCATCGAAGCGGTGATGGATTACAATCCCGCGCCGCATCTTCATGAAATCAAAGCGCGGCTGATGGCGATCAATTCGTCCGATGACGAAGCCAATCCGCCCGAACTTAGCTCGACCGCGCGGGAGATCGCGCGCATCGCGCACGCCAAATACGTGCTGATTCCCGGAACCGAGGAAACCCACGGCCACTTCACACATCTGCGCGCGAAGTTCTGGAAGCCGTACGTGGCCGAGTTCTTGAAGGAACTACCGCCGCAGCAAATGTGAGACGCCGCGCAAAGCTCGCCCAGCGGAACGACTATGAGCGGGTGATCAGCGCGTACGCGAGATAAACAAACAGCGCTGCGCCCAGCATGAAAAGAAGCCCCGCGAGAGTTGCATCGGCTCTACCGCCGACGTCCGGACGAACGTCCGTACTGTCGATCGATCCGGCCGTTCTACGGAAGCGGATGATTGCCAAGATCATCGTCGCGCTGCCGAGTGCAATGAGAATGAGCCCGGCAATATTTCCAACTGACTGACCGCCGACAGGTAGCGCGCGCCTGCCGAGGGTCGTCGCGGCGATCTCCAGGAACAGATCGAACTTTTCGACCAGGAACCCGAAAGCCATGATCGCGATCGCGGTGCGGACCCACGCCAGAAACGTGCGCTCGTTTGCGGCGTGGTCGCTGTATCGCGGTATCATCGCATATCTCCTCAACTGCTGAAGGCGCCCGGGAAACCGGCGCTTCGCCTTACCATGTTTCGAGCAGCCCAACGCGACTGCATCGCGGTTTGACGGCCGGCAACGGCGGCTTCGTCCAGCTTTGCTCTGATTTGATCGACTTTGCCGCTTTCTTAATGCGCGGTCGGATAGCGTGTTGTGGCATCCATGCGGTGCGTGTTCTGAGTTCACGGCGCAAGTGCTGAGGGAACGGAGACGCCTATGAAACTTGGTATCGTCGGCACCGGCCAGGTCGGTTGCGCCATCGCGCTCGCCGCCGCAACGCGCGGGAGCACCCGCGAAATCGTGCTCGTGAACCGGAACCGCAAGACGGCAGAGGCCGTCGCAACCGACATCCGCTACGGCACTCCGCTGTGTCCGAAAGTCGACATCAGGGATGCTGATTACGATGGCCTAGCCAATGCCGACGTGGTTCTTGTCACCACGGGCGTTAATGAGAAGACCGGCGGCGCCACCGATCGAAACGACCCGCAAGGCCGCCTCAAACTGCTGGCCAAGAACGCCGAGATTTACCGTGACATCGTTCCGCGAATTGTACGCGCCGCGCCGGGGGCCGTGTTGGTCGCCGTTACCGATCCGCCCGACCCACTCGCCGATATCGCCCGCGAGGCGGCCGGACACGACCGCGTCCTGAGCACGGGCACGTTCCTCGACAGCTTGCAATTCCGCGTGCACCTTGGAAAGCACTTTGGCGTCGATCCCGCCCATGTGGATGCTCAGGTGATCGGAGACCACGGCACGTCGCAGGTGTTCCTTTGGTCTTCGGCGCGCATCGCCGGCGTGCCGGTGACCTCGCTTTTGAAGAAACGCGGCGAGAATCTCGCCGACCTGCGCGCGCAACTCGAAAGGGACGTGCGCTACGCCAACATCACGATCATCGAAGGCCACGCCGCGAGCCAATACGGCATCGGCATCGTATCCGCTCGAATCGCGGAAATGATATTGCGCGACGAGCGCGCCGCCATTCCGATCGGCAGTCACCACAGCGCGCTTGGCGTGACGCTTTCGCTTCCAAGCGTCGTCGGCCGAACCGGAATCGTGTCGGTGATGCAGCCGGAGCTGTCCCCGGAGGAACAACGGCAACTGGAAGCGAGTGCGGAGAACCTGCGGCAGGCGTTGCGGACCGTAAGCAAGTAGCGCGTCCTCACATGCCGAGGGGGGAACTCGATTGGAGCTTGTGCGGGTTCGATTAAAAAGACAAAACATGGCGTGTTCGTGCAAGCGGGCGCGCGGCGGGGATTTTATCAAAACCGGCTTGACCGTGCTTTTCCTGATCACCGCCATCGCCACCAGCGTGACTGGATTCGGATTTCCGTTTCATGGCATCCTGCCATCGCACATTCTTGGCGGAATCGCCCTCATCGTGCTAGCGATCGCACTGCATGCGCTGTACGGCGCACACCAGCGGGGCGTATGGAGTCCGATCGATGCTGTCACAATCGTCGCGAGCCTCTATTTCCTGTTTTTCGTCGGCATCGCGCAGGCCTTTGGTAAGATGCCATTTCTCCATGTCCTCGCGCCGAATGGATCCGAGTCCCCCTTCGCGATAGCACAGCTCATCGCGCTGGTGCTCTTCATCGCGGTCGGATACGCCGCCGCAAGGTCGTTCCGTCGCGCCCCAGGCGGGGCGCTTGCATAGAGTTGCGCGTCGCACTCGAGAATGAGGCGACCTGGGAGCGCCGTCGCGGCGCGAAGGGAGAATGAAATGACAAAGGTCACATATGAGATCGTCGAACATGACGGCGGTTGGGCTTACCGCGCCGACGGCGTTTTCTCCGAAACATTTCCGACCCACGATCTCGCGCGACAAGCGGCCGAACGTGCCGCCGGGGAACAGCGCGTTCCCGGCGAAACGAGAGGTATCTCCTTCGAAGACAAGCAGGGCCACTGGCACGACGAACTATCGGAAGGCGAGGATCGGCCCAACACCGAGGTCAAGGGGTGAGCGATCACCCCTCAAAGTGATTCAGTCACGCGGCCTCTTCCAGTGCCGGCAAGACTTTTTCAATGTCCTTGCGACGCGGCTCGAGAAAATCCGGCAATTTCAGGTGCTGGCCGAGTGAGTCGACCGGCTCATCGACCGCAAAGCCCGGTATGTCGGTCGCGATCTCGAACAGGATGCCGCCAGGCTCCCGGAAATAGATGGATCGGAAATACTTGCGGTCCCTCTGCTCGGTCGGATGCATGTCATGGCCTTCGACGAGCTTCTTTGCCATCTCGGCCTGAGCGGCATCGTCGGCAGCACGAAATGCGATGTGGTGCACCGAGCCGCGCCCCTGGCGCCCCGGCAAGAAGCCCTTGGCCACTCGAATATCGACCAGGCCTCCCACGTTTGCCCGCGAAGCCTCAAAGCGGACGACAGATCCATCGCGATCCATCTCGCGAAATCCCAACACGTCAGTGAGGATCGCGCCGGTCTTTGCCCCATTTTCCAGTAGAAGTGTGACGCCGTGAAAGCCGCGGATGGCATGTTCTGACGGAACATCCTCCGTCGACCATGTTGCCCCGGGCGCTGCGCTCGGAATGCCCACCAAAGCCAGGCTCATGCCGTCCGGGTCGGTGAATGGCAGCACGGTTTCACCAAAGCGCTTCTCGGGTGAGCGGTGGGCGATGCCTTTTTCGATGAAACGATGGGTCCAAAATCCAAGCGAGCTCGAGGGTACGCGGAATGCCGTCTCGTGAGTTTGGCCGATCCCCCCGCGGCCGGGCGCTGCATGCTCCCAGGAAAAGAAGGTAAGGATTGAGCCGGGATTGCCGACCTTGTCACCGTAATAGAAGTGATAGGTGCTCGGATCGTCGAAATTGACGGTTTTCTTGACGAAACGCAGCCCCAGGGCACGGGTGTAGAATTCGAAATTGCGCAATGCAGTACCGGCGATCGCGGTGACATGGTGGATGCCCGACATGCTGCTCTCCATGCTTTGGTGCGTTCTTTTGGCTCTCCGACGAAATATGTGGGTTAACCGCCGCAAAAGACAGGCCGAGCTTCCGCAACATCCAAATAAAGTGGCAGCCGCGTGCAAGAGATGGCGACCCGGCGAGGGACGGAAGTCGACGGTCGCCCATGGCAGTTGGTCATCGCGGATCTCTAGACCAATCAACACTCTTCGACGGCGAGCGATGAACCGTCGCTGCAGTGCAACGGTTTAGATGACATTAGTAGTACCAACAATTGGCCGTGCCACCTTAACCGCACTTTAAACGAAGTCAGTCGACCGTCCCGCAAATCCCGGGGGAACCGTTCATGGACGGGTTGATTGCCTGCCTGCGCGATCCGTTGGACTTCCTGGCTTTAGCAGGACTAGGGGTCATCTGTGCTGTCGCCGCGCTCGCCGCACTCCTTGCCGAGCGGTCGAAGGCCAAGGCGATGGCGGAGCTTAAGCGAACCGAAACTGAACTTCGGCAGACGCGCGCGTTCTTCAACGCCGTGATCGTCAACATGCCGATGATGCTGACGGTCAAAACGGCGAGCGACCAAAGCTACGTTCTGGTCAATCACGCTGCCGAGCACGTGTTCAAAGTCTCCGCCGCCGACATGATCGGAAAACGGGCCCAGGATTTGCTGCCTCCGGAAGAGGCCGCGCTGTTCGAGGCGCGCGACCGCGAGGTTCTCAATGGCCGCCGGCTGGTGACGTTCGAGCATGACGTCGAGACACCCAGCGGCAACCGACACGTGATAGCCCGGAAGGTGCCGATACTCAGCGATTCCGGTGAGCCGCAATATCTCGTCACCCTGTCGGAGGACATCACCGAACGAAAGCGGGCCGACGAGGAACTATGCCGTACCCGCGCCTTCCTCGATACCGTGATCAACAACATGCCGGTCATGGTGAGCGTGAAGGATGCCGCCGAGCACCGGTTCGTCCTCGCCAACAAGGCGACCGAACAGCTCTTTGGCGTGCCCCAGGTCGAAATGTTCGGCAAACGCCTTCACGACTTTTTCGCGCGGGAAGAAGCCGACTTCCTCGTCGCGCGGGATTGCGATGTGATCGCGAGCCGACAGCCGCTCTCATTCGAACACGCCATCTACTTGCCCGACAAAGGCACCCGCATTTTCTCGGCCAGCAAGATTCCCATCGTCGATGCTGACGGTATCGCCAATTATCTTCTGACGCTCAACGAAGACATTACGGAGCGCCGGTTGGCCGAGGAGCGCATCGCTCACATGGCGCACCATGACGCGCTGACGGACCTTCCCAACCGCGCACACTTTACGGATTTCCTCAGGGCGACCTTCGATCGGGCCGCTCGGTCGGGTAACCCATTTGCGGTGCTCTCGATCGATCTCGACCGGTTCAAGGAAGTCAATGACCTCTTCGGCCACTCGATTGGCGATGAGCTGCTGAGAGAAGTTGCGCACCGGTTGCGGACCGCAGCAAACGGCGACTATGTCGCACGGCTCGGCGGTGACGAGTTCATGCTCATCTCAAGAGATGGACCGCAACCGGCGACCGCCGAAGCTCTTGCCGAGCGATTATTTGCAGCGTTCTCCGAGGAAATCCCCATCAGCGGCCAGCCAATGCGCATCGGCATCAGTGTCGGCGTCGCGATATACCCCTCCGCCGGAGCGGACGCGACGACGATTTTGGCTCACGCTGATGCCGCCCTCTACCGCGCGAAATCGCAGGGGCGCAATGCCGTGAAATTTTACGAAGCCGCGATGGACAGTCGGCTTCGCGAACGGCGCAGCTTGCAGCATGACCTGCAATTGGCGATTGAGCGCGACGAACTGTCGGTTCACTACCAGCCGCAGGCGACGGTCGCCGGTAAAATTCGAGGCTTTGAGGCATTGGTCCGTTGGCAGCATCCGCGGCTTGGCATGGTACCGCCCGCGGCCTTCATCCCGATTGCCGAAGAGAGTGGACTGATCATGCCTCTCGGAGAATGGGTCTTGCGCAGTGCCTGCAGCGAAGCGGCGGGCTGGGCCGAGCCCCTGCAAATCGCCGTCAATCTCTCGCCGATTCAATCCCGGCACGGCGATCTTCCGAGCCTCGTCCACCAAGTGCTTCTCGAGACAGGTCTCGCGCCAAGCCGGCTTGAAATCGAGATAACGGAAGGCGTGCTGATCGATGACTTCGCGCGGGCGGTTTCCATCCTGCGAAGAGTGAAAGCGCTTGGCGTCCGGGTCGCAATGGATGATTTCGGAACCGGCTACTCGTCGCTGTCCTACCTGCAGTCTTTCCCCTTCGATAAGATCAAGATCGACAAGGCATTCATCAGCAATCTCGATCGCAATCCCCAGTCGGCCGCGATCGTGCGCGCGGTCATCGGCCTCGGGCGCGGTCTCGATGTTCCGGTTGTCGCCGAGGGCGTAGAGACGGATGCCCAACTCGCGTTTCTCTGTCAGGAGGGGTGCGACGAAGTACAAGGCTATCTGATTGGGCGTCCTGAGCGGAGTTGCCACTACGCCCACTACATGCGGCAGCAGTCCAATGGCACCGCGACAATCGCCGCAACCCGATAGCGCCAGGCCATCGCATATCTCCTGAACACCGTTATTTCGGTTAGAGGGTCGGCTTGAGGCAATTGCCTTGCCGGAGCCTTTGCGCGTAGCTTGCCGGCGGCTTTGAGTCGTTGGGGGTGCTTGCCATGAGCAAATCTTGGAAGGGCGTTTACATCATCCTGATTGCGGCACTCACGCTGTTTGCCGCCAGCGGCAGCGGCAAGGCGGCGAGCGCGGCCGACATCAATGCCGGGGTAAGCGCGACGCTCGACCGATTCTATCGGCAGGTACCAGGATCACGTGAGCTTGCCGCGCGTGCGGTCGGTGTTCTGGTATTTCCGACAGTCATCAAGGCCGGCATGGGTTTCGGCGGCGAGTACGGCGAAGGCGCAATGCGCAGCGGGGGAAGGACGGTCGGCTATTACAATACCATTGCTGGTTCCTTCGGCTTTCAGCTTGGCGCGCAGGCGCGATCGGTCATCATCATGTTCATGACGCCTGAAGCGCTCGTGAACTTCAATCGCGTCGAAGGTTTCAAGGTCGGCGTCGATGGCTCGATCGCGGTAATCGTGGTCGGTGCGGGCGGCTCAATCGATACCGACAAAATTACCAGTCCGGTGATCGGGTTTGTGCTCGATCCCAAAGGGCTGATGTACAATTTGACCTTGGAAGGATCGAAAATCACCCGCATCAGCCGATGATCTCGGCATGGATATCGTCAGCCGCAGTGGCGGCATTACTGACGGCGCGTGCGGGAATCTACGACGTCGTTAGTGGAGCAAGCATTGGACAGTGGAGCAAGCATTGGACGTTGCGCGCGCTCGGCAGAGCCAAGCGCGCCGGTCAAGCCAAAGCTCTCGTAATGGCCGACGTTAGTTGCCCGGACCGCCGCCGAAGGCGCCGTTAGGTCCGATGTTGTCGTGGTTCATATAGGTGCGAATGCTCGGGTCCGGATCGGTCCCGATGTAAGTCCCGTTCGGCTGCGTGACGACCGGGCTGCCACCTCGGCTGCTGTATGCACCGTAACCGCGGGGAGACGCGTAAGTATCTGCGCGGGGCGCATACTGATACCGCGAATAACCTTGCTGATAGCCGCGGTCCTGCGCCATCGCCGTTGTTGATAAGATGAGCAGGCTTGCAAACGCCAAAACAGACACCTGGGTCGTTGACATGGATTTTCTCCTCTGGGTCGACCACCCGGTAGGGCACGATTGTATTGTGCCAGCGATACACGCATACGGCTTCGCCCGATCAGGAACAAGGCATCGTGCTGCGGCACGAGCGCACATCGATTTGGGTTTTCGACTGTGACTGGTAACAGGGGATTGACGCGAGCACTCGCGTGTAAACTCAGTCAATCGATTGTTGCTATCCGGCCATCATTCGCTGACCTGCAGCGAAGGGCAATCGTGGGCTCTTAAATCAGCTCAAAACTGGTCCACAAACAGAATTGGCGGCACCGTAGCCTCGCGGCCGCAACTCCACATCGACAACGATCAGCTCGGTCTAGTCCCAATCTTTGCGCAAATTCTCATGCGTCGTCTTCGCGGTGCTCTGACGCGACGCGGTAGCGCGAGCGGGTTGCGGGCGTGTCGCCGCCTCGGGTTCGCCGACCAAAAAGTCATACATTCCGGCGGCAACGATGAACGGGAAGTACCAGAAGAGTGTGGGCATGTTGCAGCTCCTATCGATCACCCTGTGATGCGCATTGGCGCGCCATGGTCACTGTGCAAACGGCGGCACAAATCGCATTGTTCCGGAGCGAATTGCGCTTGCCGCGACGAAGATTTGATCGATCAACTCTCTCACTCCGCGGAACTCCTGCACCTGGTGCGCTACTTTCATCAGTCGCGCGCTTCTACCTCGCGGTTCCTTCAATTTCTTTTGACAGCTGCTTTTGTTCCGTGCGCGTGGTTCCCCTTTTGTTAATCGCGCCTATTGAACCCCGACCACCATGCCGCCGACATCGAGTGAAAGTTCGACGCCGACTTGCGGCCCTTCCAACGTGAGGACCGCCCCAACCCCATTGACGAGCGTGGCGACCTTGCCGCCGCCAACGACGGTCACGCCGGCTTGGCCCGCGCCGTAAACGCCTGCGACATCCCACGGCCCGCGGATATTGCTCACGGTGCCGACGAGATCGGCGGACGAAAACCCGATGATTGCGCCGAAGCTCGCACCAGCAATGGACAGCGGGTAGGCGCGGCCGCGAAAATACAGCACGCCGCTACCGCCGGTGACGCCGACGATGTAACCCGCCTTGAACAGATGAATACGGACGTAGCCGACTTCGGCTCGCGATGGCGTCGATATGCCGATGCAAACGAACGCGGCGAGCGCAATGGCTAGGATACGCGCCACAGCGACGATACGAGACATTTTCCCCTCCCCAGCGGAACGATGACGCAGTACGAGTCCGCTGCCCGCAGCAAGGCTACGCCCACCTTGCCGATATTGCGATCAAAATCCGATGTTTTGCCGCCCAATTGGTCATCATCTCGGCCGGGTGTGACTTTTGTGACACTCACATGACCTGATGGACGACCTGGACCGATGCACGTCGCGTTAACGCTGACGACGCGCCAGCCCTTGTGCGCAGAACCAACTATTAGCTTCGTCCCGCTACGGTCCGCGCCGTCCACGACCGGAGCGCTGATGCCCGAGCCTTACGCCCTCGATATCCGCTGCCTGCGCAAATCCTTTGACCGCCCGGCGGTCGATGGTCTCGACCTCACGGTGTGCGCCGGCGAGTTCTACACGCTGCTCGGCCCGAACGGTGCCGGCAAGACGACGACGCTGCGGATCGTAGTCGGCCTGCTGCGCCCGGACTCCGGCTCGATTTCGGTCCTCGGCGTCGACGCCCTTGCCGACCCGGTGGCGGCGAAGCGGATGATGGCTTGGATCTCCGACGAGCCGATGATCTACGACAAGCTCACGCCGTTCGAGTATCTCGAATTCGTCGCCGGCCTGTGGGGCATCGACGCGGCACACGCCGAGAGGCGCGCGGTCGGGCTGCTCGATCTCCTCGGCCTCGCCCCTCATTCCCACGAACGCTGCGAAGGCTTCTCCAAGGGGATGCGGCAGAAGGTGGCGCTTGCCGGCGCGCTCGTCCATGCGCCGCGCCTCATCATTCTCGACGAGCCGTTCACCGGGCTCGACGCCGGCTCCGCCCTCAAGGTCAAAGGCGTGCTGCGCGACCACGTGCGCAGCGGCGGCACGATCATCATGACCACGCACATCCTCGAAGTCGCCGAGCGCATGGCCGACCGCATCGGCGTCATCGCGCGTGGGCGGTTGATCGCCGAGGGCACGCTCGACGAGTTGCGGCGTCAAGCCGGCGGCGGCAGCAAGACCTTGGAAGATGCGTTCCTGATGCTGACGGCGGATGAGAGCGCAGCCGAGGAGAATAACCAGGCGACCGGAGCCGCCGTCGCCGCATGAGCGCGCCTGGCACCGTCACCTGGTTCGCCGAGCACGAGCTGCGGCTGATGTGGCGCGACTGGCTATCGATGATGACGGCGGGCCGCCGCGGCCGCACCCGCACGCTGATCGTCGCCCTCGTGTTGTTCGCGCTTTTCATGCACGCGGTGGCGTTTGGCGTGGTGTCGCGCTTTGCCAGCCTGACATCGCCGGACAAGACCGCGCTCGTCGTCATCACGGTAAGCATGCTGCTGTCGTGGGCGTTGATGATGTCCCAGGCGATGGAAGCGGTGACGCGCACTTTCTATGCGCGGTCCGATCTCGATCTGCTCCTGTCCTCGCCGGCGTCGGCCGAGCGTATCTTTTCGGTGCGCCTCCTCACCATCGCGTTCTCCGTCATGGCGATGTCAGCCCTCATTGCGGCGCCGTTCATCAATGTGCTAGCGCTCGAAGGTGGTGTGCATTGGCTTGCCGCCTATGGCGCGATGGCTGCGTCGGGTATCGCGGCGGCAGCGATCGGTGCGCTTGTCACGACCGCGCTGTTTGAAATGATCGGAGCGAAGCGCACGCGCCTCGTCGCCCAAATCGTCGCCGCAGTAGTCGGTGCCAGTTTCGTGATCGCGTTGCAGCTTGCGGCGATCCTGTCGACAGGGACGCTGTCGCGGCTGACGCTCCTCACCTCGGCGCCGATCATCGCGATCGCGCCCGATGCGGCAAGCGCCATGTGGTGGCCGGCCCGCGCAATGCTGGGGGACGCGAGAGCCCTTGCGGTCGTTGCCGCCACAAGCCTTGTGCTCCTCGGTGCTTCCATCCTCCTCGTCGCACCTCGGTTTGCGCGTTGCGCGATCGCCACGTCAGGCATTGCCGAGACACGACGCAAGCAGCGGCAACGCGTGGCGTTCCGCACGGGTTCGCCGCTCGCGACGCTGCGCCGCAAAGAATGGATTCTGCTGTGGCGCGATCCGTGGCTCGTATCGCAGTCGCTGATGCAGCTGCTTTATTTGCTGCCGCCTGCGTTCCTGCTGTGGCGCAGTTTCAGTAACGACTCGGGTGCCACGGTCCTCCTCGTGCCGATCCTGGTCATGGCGGCAGGCCAGCTTGCCGGCGGCCTGGCGTGGCTTGCGATTTCCGGCGAAGACGCGCCGGAGCTCATTGCCACCGCGCCGCTCACGCCGCGCGAAATTCTGCGCGCCAAGATCGAAGCCGTGATGGCCGCGATCATGGCGGTCTTCGCGCCACTGCTTCTGGGGCTCGCGCTGCAATCTGTTTTCGCCGCGGTTGTCGCGGCGGTCGGTATCGCCGGTGCGGCCGCATCGGCGACCTATGTGCAGCTACTGTTTCGCGCGCAGGCAAAACGCAGCCAGTTCCGCCGCCGCCAGGTCTCATCCCGCGTCGCAACCTTTGCGGAGGCCTTCGTCTCGATCGGCTGCGCCGCGACGGCGGCTCTCGCGGCCAGCGGCATGTGGGCCGCCGCGCTATTTCCCGCAGTCCTGACCATCGGCATCCTTGCAGGCGCCCGCGCCATCAGCCCGCGCGCGGCTTGAGCCGAGCGGGAGCCACCGGTCGTCCTCGACTCCCCTGGGCTGGTTGATCCCGCCGGCGGAATGCGCCACACCCTTGCAAGGCGGTGTGCCTCACGGGATGGAAACGATGGGAATCGAAAATATCGCGACGGCCGCCAAGACAACCGTCGATTTCGACAAGTTCCGCCTGCGCGATTTTATCGCCCGCCTCGACCCCATGGGCGAACTGGAGCACCGCCGCGGCGCGACGGCACTTGCCGCTGTCGCCGAGGCGCTCGAAGCAAATCCCAAGGCCGTGCTGTTTGACCGCGCGGGCGGAGCCTTGCCGCTCGTCGGCAATGTCATGGCGAGCCGCGCGCGGTTTGCGGCAGCCTTTGGCGTCGCGCCGCCGAAGCTTCTGCCCGAAATTCTCCGCCGGCTTCGGGTCAAACCCGAATTGGTCGAGGTGGGACGCGAAGAGGCGCCGGTGCAGGCCGTGGTCGCGACCGGCGCCGATGTCGATCTCACCGCACTTCCGGTCCACCTCCAGCACGGCAAGGACGGCGGACCTTATATCTCGGCAGCAATCGATTTCGCCCACGACCGCGCGTCAGGCTGGACCAATGTGGGCCTGCGCCGGCTGATGCTGCGCGGTCGCGCCAGCGCCGGCATCGATCTCGTCGCCCCGAGTGATCTGCGCAATATTTATCTCGCGAGCCTCGCCCGCGGCGAACGCCTGCCGCTCTCGATCGTCGTCGGGGCTCATCCGGTCGACTACTTCGCGGCGACGATGCGCCTTCCCGTCGACGAACTCGGCCTCATCGCGTCGCTGCGCGGCGAGCGGCTCGCAGTCGCAAAATGCATCACCAACGATCTGCGCATTCCGGCCGATGCCGAATGGGTACTCGAAGGCTACCTTGGCGAAGAAGGCTATCGCGAGCCGGAAGGGCCTTACGGCGAATTCCTCGGCTACTATGGCGGCGTCAAGATCAATCC
The DNA here is from genome assembly GCA_963807015.1 of uncultured Alphaproteobacteria bacterium. Taxonomy (GTDB): domain Bacteria; phylum Pseudomonadota; class Alphaproteobacteria; order Rhizobiales; family Xanthobacteraceae; genus JAJPKK01. Next base: position 250,467 of record CAWEAS010000007.1, read on the forward strand.
GATCTTCCATGTCACCGCCATTACCCGCCGCACCGACGCGTTGTTCCAGACCCTCACCATTGGGGGCGCCACCATGAGCCGCACCGACACCGCCCAGCTCGCGGCGTTGCGCACGGAAGTGCTGATCTGGCGCGCGCTCGAGACCGCGATCCGCGAGCCGGTCGCGGTCTATGCGCCGCCTGCGACCGGCGGCGTCTACAACGTGCGTATCGCCATGCGCTCGCGCGTGCCCGGCGAGGCGCGCAATGCGATCGCAGCGGCGTTCGGCTCGCAAGCCAACGTCAAGAACGTGTTCGTAGTCGATTCGGACATCGACGTGTTCTCTGACGAACAGATGGAATGGGCGCTGGCGACACGGTTTCAGCCGCACCGCGATCTCGTGATCGCGGACGGCTTTCGTACGCTGCCGCTCGACCCTTCGCTCGGTGACGAAGTGACCGGGGCCAAGGCCGGTTACGATCTCACGCTTGCGTCGGCAGGGAAGCACGGCGCGGGTGCTGCGACCTCTGCGAAAAGCCTCGAAGCGGAAATTCCGCAGCCGCCGCGGTTCGACGGCCGCCGTTTCGCGAACGTCGAGGCGGCGCTTGCGGACGGACCGAAATTCTTCGCCGAGCTGATGGCAGCAACGGGCACCGATGATGGCCGAGAGATCGTGTTGGTACTGGAGAAGCTGCACTCTGCCGGCCGCCTCTCCCGAGACGCCGCCGACGGCCGCTACAGCTTGGTGAAGTGACGAGCCATCGCTGTTTCCTCGGCGGGGAGCGAGCTGACCTGCCTTGACACAGGCACGCGGCGGACGCCCAATAAGCAGATGCGCCGGACAACCGGCCGACCCTTCCGAAACGGAAAGCCATACGGGGAAACGCCATGCGATCACTCGCTCCCATCGGGATTATCGGATTTCTTGCATTCGCTTCCGCCGCAGCGGATGCGGCGACGATCGCCGGCACGGTGACGGGGCCCGACGGCCAGCCGTTTCGCGCCGCGTTCGTTCAGGCCCGGCACGCCGGCTTGCGCATGACGGTGAGCGTCCTCACCGACAATCAAGGACGCTACGTGGCGGAGAACCTTCCTGCGGGCGATTATCGTGTTGGCGTTCGCGCGGTCGGCTTCAAGGCGGATTTAAAGACCGGCGTGAAGCTTGCGGCCGATCAGAACGCCGCGTTCGACTTTGCGCTCGCGACGGCGCCGGTGCGGTGGAGCGATATCTCGATCTACCAGGGTCTGGCGTTGCTGCCGGATGCGCGCGGCAAGAAGACCTTGTTCGACAACTGCCTGAGCTGCCACGGCTTCCAGTCGAAGATGGCGGCGACGATCCGCGACGAGGACGGCTGGCGCGACCGCGTCACCTTCATGCGCGAGGCAATGCGCTCCTCGCTCGCCGACCGGCAGGGGTTCTCCGATCAGCAGGCCGAAGACGTAGTCTCCTACCTCACGACCATGTTCGGGGAGAATTCGCCGCTGCCGAAATCGCCGACCGATTTGCCGGCCTACAAGGACACGGTGCTGAGCTTCTCGGATGAGGCACTCAAGATCGTCTACGTCGATTTCGAGATGCCGGGACCGAATCGTTTCCCGTGGACTGCGAATCCCGACAAGGACGGGTATTTCTGGATTCCGGAGTACGGCCAAGCCAACAAGGTCGCGCGGCTGAAGCCCTCGACAGGCGAAATCAAGGAATTCCCCGCGCCCAACATGGGGCCGGCGCTGATCCATTCGGCGGTGCCGGCGCCCGACGGCTCGGTATGGATCACCGAGGCGGGGTCAAAGAAGCTTGGCCGCTGGGACCCCGCGACCCAGCAGATCACGGAGTATCAGGACGACTGGCGTAAGCATACCATCCGCATCCATCCTGACGGCTCGATCTGGTCGACCGGCGGGCTCACGCGCTTCGATCCAAAGACCTCGACCTACACCCATATCAAAGACGTGCCGACGTCCTACGGCATCGCTGTCGATCCGAAGGGGATAGTGTGGTTCACCGAGATGACCAGGAACGGCGCCATCGGCAAGGTCGATCCGGTCTCGCTCAAGGTGACGAAATACATTCCGCCGACCCGCGAGCGGCCGCGGCGCATCCAGGTCGACAGCGACGGCATGGTGTGGTTTGCCGAATACACTGACAGCAAGATCGGCCGCTTTGATCCCGAGAAGGAGAGCTTCACGGAGTTCGCCCTGCCGCACGACCACACCGCGCCCTATGCGCTCGGCATCGCGCGCGATCACACGATCTGGTACTCCGGCGAGCATCGCGACGTCATCGGCCGGCTCGATCCGGCGACCGGCAAGGTCGTCGAATTCCCGATGCCTTACACCGACAACGGCATGCGCGACTTCTTCCTCGATAACGACGGTCGCTTCTGGTACGGCTCGCCGCCGAACAACCGGGTCGGATATTTCTACATCTCGACGCGGCAGCGCAGCGCCGCCGCCCGGTGAACAACCCGCAACCTTGGCGGCGCGTAGGGTGGGCAAAGCGCGGACGCGTCCGCGCGTGCCCACGCGTAAAGATCGAGCACATTCAATCACAACGTAAAAAGGGGAGAGACATGACACCCAATCATCTTGGCCGGGTTGCCGCAGTGGCGCTCATCGCCGTCGCGGTGACGCAAGGCAAGTGGATCACGACCGAGGCCGCCGCGCAGAATGGCCGCGCGCTGCCGACTTTCGAAGTCGCCAAGGACTGGCCGAAGATCCCGCCGCAATGGAAGATCGGCGATGCCTCCAGCATGACCGTCGATGCGCAGGGCAACATCTGGCTTCTGCATCGGCCGCGCACGCTCAAGGGCGACGACCTCAAGAAGGCCGCTCCGCCGGTGATGGTGTTCGACGTCGACGGCAACTTCATCAAGGCGTGGGGCGGCGATGGCCCGGGCTACGATTGGCCGCAACGCGAGCATGGCATCTATATCGATTACAAGGGCTTCGTCTGGCTCGGCGGCAACAACTGCCCGTCCAATGGCCTCGCCAATTTGAAGCCGGTCGCCGATGACGCGCTGCTGAAATTCACGCAGGACGGCAAGTTCGTCATGCAGATCGGCCACAGCAACCAGAGCAAGGGCAACGCCGACACCACGAACCTGCATCGCGCCTCGGATGCCCAGGTCTATCAGCCGACCAACGAGCTGTTCGTGTCCGACGGCTATGGCAATCACCGCGTCATCGTATTCGATGCCGACACCGGTGCCTTCAAGCGGATGTGGGGCGCCTTCGGCAACAAGCCCGCGGACGACGATCACTGCGAGATTCTGCGCAAGACCGACTTCACGCCGCCGGGGCCGCCTCAGTTCAGCATCGTGCATTCGCTGCGCGTCTCACACGAGGGCCTGGTCTACGTTGCCGACCGCGAAAATCGCCGCGTGCAGGTGTTCGACAAGGACGGCAAGTACATCACGCAATTGATCAAGGGCGACACGCAATTTGCGCGCTCGGTCGCGTTCTCGCCCGATGCCGACCAGCAATTTCTCTATGTCGGCGACGGCGAGGACATCGCGATCGTCGACCGCAAGTCGATGCAGTTGATCGGTGCGATCAAAGTGCCCGGCATGGTCGGCGGCGGTCACCTGATCAACACCGATGCCAAGGGCAACATCTACATCGCCGCAACCGGCATGGGCCTGCAGAAGCTCACCTTCAAGGGAATGTCTGTGCCGGCCACGCGCTGACCGCGCGCGATTTGAGGTGCTATCGCCGCGGCGCTGCCGTCGCGGCGATAGCCTCCATAGCGGTGTCGGCCGCGGCGAGCCCGGTGCGGTAGGCGCCGTGCGCGGTCGAGAAATCGTGGATCGAGCAGGCTTCGCCGGCAAAGAACAGCCGGCCATCGACCGGGGCCGCAAGGACGCGCCGTGCCGGCGCATGGCCGGGCAGGGCGTGGGAATACGAACCACGCGCGAGCGGATCGTTTGCCCATGCTGACGCTGCAATCGGATGCAAGCGTTTGCGCATGCCGCTTCCCAGCACCGAGACGATCTGGTCGATCGCGAAGGCTGCGAACGCACCTTCGCCCTCCTGCTCCAATGCGCGGGCGTGGCGCCCGCCGAAGTAGCCTTCGATGATCGGCCGCCCGAACGGGCGGAAGTGATAGGTGCCCGTTTCGGCGCGATCGATCGCGCCGTAGATGCGGGATTCCTTCTGAAACTCTTCGGCATTATCCAACCGCAGAAAGACCTTGTCAGCAACGCCGAGCGGCAGACCGGCGGCGGCCTCGATTTTGTTGGGCAACGCCGGTTGGAAGCGCAACGCCCCGTCCGCGATCAGGTTTGTCGGCACCGTGACGATGACGGCGCGGGCCCGCATCTCGCCGCGCGAGGTCTCGATGCGGACCATGCGGCTGGCGTGATCAACGAGGGTCGCCGGACAGTCGAGCACGATATCGAGGCCCGCGCCGAGCGCCGCGATCAGCGCGCCGTAGCCTTCGGTCACGCGCCAGTTCACGCCAGTGTCGTGATAATTGTAGAAGTCGTGAACCGAGACGCGGTCGAGTTCGGCGCCGTTGATGTAAGTACTCGTCGCATTGAGCAGCGGGTTCCAGCGCGAACCCGGTTCGAGACAACGGTCGGCCGGCTGATCGGTTTTCGCCTCGCCGGCCTCTTCGAGCCGCGCAAACAGGCGGCCCGTCGCCGCCTGAAAATCCTCCTGTTCGGCGCGCGGAAAGCCGAGGTCGTGCATGAGGCGGCCCCACGGCGGCGGCGTCTCGTCGACGGCAAAGCCAAGCTCGACCGCAACCGTGCTGAGCTCGTTCTCCTCAGCCGAATGCAACCAGCCGCAGCCGAGGTCGAGGGGATAGCCGCCGCCGGCCTCAAGAGGAAGCGTGCAAGCCCGCCCGCCGAGGCGACCGCGCGCTTCGATGACACGTACGGCCGCGCCCGCGGCTGCAAGCCGTCGCGCCGCGCCGAGGCCGGCTGCGCCTCCTCCGATCACGATGACATCGGGATCAGCCATGAAACCTCCGCCAGAGATCGCAGGTGTTATAACGCGCGTCGTGACGACATCTCATTCGGGGACACGATGACGAAAGAACGCGTATCGCTGCCGTCGCTTTATGGCGTGTTCTTCCGTCTCGGCCTGTTCAGCTTCGGCGGCGGGATCAGCGCCTGGGTTCATCGTGAAATCGTCGACGTGCGCCATTGGGTGACCGAGGAAGAGTTCATGGCGGGCTATGCCCTCGGCCAGATTCTCCCCGGCGTCAATTCCACCAATCTCACGATCTATATGGGGCAGCATCTGCGCGGCGCAATTGGCGCCGTTGTGGCGCTCGTGGGGTTGCTCACCGGCCCCTTTGTGATCGTCATCGCGGTCGGCTTCGTCTATCGCGAGCTTTTCGGCGTGCCGGGGTTTTCTGCCGCGATGGCGGGCATCGCCGCGGTCGCGGTCGGCATGTTGCTGCGGCTCGGCATCGTGTTCGCGCGCCGCGTCAAACGCGAGGTGATTCCCGGCCTCGTCATGGCGGCGACGTTCGTTGCCGTCGGCATCATGCACTGGCCCCTGATCGTGGTGGTGGCCGTGCTCGCCCCGATCAGCATCGCGGCGGCCTGGCCGAGGACAGGCGATGCGTGAACACACTCTCCTCGCCCTCGTCGCGGTGCTGGCGCCGCTGTCGGTCGTTTCGATCGGCGGGGCGTCGAGCGTCTACGCGCCGCTCCAGCATCAGACCGTCGACGTGCTGCAATGGTTGACCCCGCGCGAATTTATCGAGCTGTTCGGCATCGCTCGCGTGACACCGGGGCCCGGCACGATGCTGGCAACGTTGATCGGCTTCAAAGTCGCCGGTCTTGCCGGCGCGATCGTGGCGACGCTGGCGCTGTTCGTTCCGTCATCTGTCCTCTGCTATTTCGTCGCCCGCGTCTGGAACCGCCATCGCGGCAAGACCTGGCACCGCGCTTTTGAGACCGGGCTCGCGCCGATCGGCGCGGGGCTGATGTTTGCCGGCGTCCTCGCGATCCTGCGGCTGAGCGCGACCGGCTCGCTGTGGCCGCTGACCTGGGTCATGACGGCCGCCGTTGCCGCGCTTCTGACGTGGCGACCGCGCCTGCATCCCTTCGGCCTGCTGATTGGCGGCGCCGTGCTCTATATGGCCGCGGCCTGGCTGGTGCCGAGTTCGTAATTCACATTCGTAGGGTGGGCAAAGCGAAGCGTGCCCACCACAGCGGTGACGTTCTCGAGGCGCCGATGGTGGGCACGGCGGAAGAATTGTTACGCAAAAATTTCGACGCCTCGGCCGCCTTTGCCCACCCTACGAGAACTTCGGCAACGACCGCCTACACCGGCTGCGTCTCAAACTCCTCGCCGGCCGCGATGGGGTTGGCCATCGCTTCGTGCAGCTTGTCGGCGTCGAGTTCGTTTTCCCAGCGGCTGATGACGATGGTGGCTACGCCGTTGCCGACGAGATTGGTGAGCGCGCGGCACTCGCTCATGAACTTGTCGATGCCAAGCAGCAGCGCCAGCGACTGGATCGGAATATCGGGCACGATTGCGAGCGTCGCGGCAAGAGTGACAAAGCCCGCTCCGGTCACCCCGGAAGCGCCCTTCGACGTGATCATCGCAATGACCAGAATGCCGAGCTCCTGGCCGAAGGTGAGCGGCGTGTTCGTCGCCTGCGCCAGAAAGAGCGTCGACAGCGTCATGTAGATGTTGGTGCCGTCGAGATTGAAGCTGTAGCCAGTCGGGATCACGAGGCCGACCACCGACTTAGAGGCCCCGAGCCGTTCCATCTTCTGCATCATGTGCGGCAGCACGGTTTCCGACGACGAGGTGCCGAGCACGATCAGAAGCTCGTCCTTGATGTAGGCGATGAATCGCAGGATCGAGAAGCCGGCGAAATAGGCGATGGTGCCGAGCACGAGCAGCACGAACAGCAGGCTTGTCGCGTAGAACGTCAGGATCAGCGCGCCGAGGTTGACGAGCGAGCCGATGCCGTAGGCGCCGATGGTGAAGGCCATGGCGCCGAATGCACCGACCGGTGCCGCCCGAACGATGATGCGGATGATGCCGAAGAACATCTTGGCGGCGACATCGATTGCGCTGGTGATCTTCTCGCCGAGCGCTCCCATCTGCGAAATCGCGAAGCCGGACAGGATCGAGATCAGGAGAATTTGCAGCAGGTCGCCGCGCGCGAGTGCACCGAAAAACGAGTCCGGTATGATCCCCAGGAGGTGGGCAACGAAGCTGTCTTCCTTGGCCCGCGTCACGTAGGCCGAAACGGCTTTCGGGTCGAGCGTCGACGCATCGACACCGAAGCCGGCGCCGGGCTGCACGAGTTCGCCGACGATCAGCCCGATGGCGAGCGCGAACGTCGAGACCACTTCGAAATAGAGCAGGGTCTTCAGGCCGATGCGCCCGACCCGCTTGAGGTCGCTCATCGACGCGATGCCGTGCACCACGGTGCAGAAGATGACCGGCGCGATCATCATCCGGATCAGCGCAATGAAGCCGTCGCCCAACTGCTTCATCTCGACTCCGATCTTCGGGAAGAACTGTCCAAGGCCGATGCCGACGGCGATCGCGATCAGGACCTGGATGTAGAGGACCGTGTACCACGGCCGCCGGGCAGCCGGAGCAAGGGGTCTCGGAAGCGGAGTTGCGGCATCCATGCGCGATGGTCCTCGACGCTGCAGCGCACGGCACGGCGCCGCATTCGCAGCGATCCTAGCGCATGCACTCCGATGCTGTCATGCCAAGCGAAACGACTCCATCATCCCAAGAATTTAATCCGTCAGAATCTAATCCGCCGCGGCGCCGCTCGCCTTGATCGGAACTGCCCATTTCTCAATCTCGGTTTTGACAAAAGTGCCGAGATAATCGGGCGTCGCCCGGTCATCGGAGACGATCTGGCCGCCGAGGCCTTCCAGGCGTTCTTTGACGAGCGCACTGTGCATGGCGTCCAGCACCGCATGGTTGAGCTTGGCGACGATCGGCTCCGGCCCATGCTTCGGCATGAAGATCGCATTCCACGTATAGGCTTCGACATTCGGGACGCCCTGCTCTTCGGCAGTCGGAACATTGGGCAGCGCCGGCGAGCGCGTCTTGTTCATCAATGCGATCGCCTTCACGGTGCCGCCGTCGATCTGCGCCTTTGCGGTGGTGAGGATCTCACAAAGATAGTCGATGCGGCCGGCCTGCAGATCGCTCATGGCCGGGCCGGTGCCGCGATACGGAACGTGGGTCACATGGGTGCCCATCGCCGCGTCGAGCACCACGCAGGCAAGATGCGTCGCCGATCCTGCGCCCGCCGAGCCGTAGCTCATCTTGTCCTGATTCTTGCGGACGTATTCGACGAACTCCTTCATGTTGCTGACCGGCAGGTCCTTGCGTACGATCAACACCGTCGGTATTTCCGCGACCAGCGCGATGGGCGTGAAATCAGCCGTCGAATTGTAAAGCGGGCGTTTATAGAGCGTCTGGTTCTGCGCCTGGGTGCCGACGGTGCCGAGAAGGATGGTATAGCCGTCCGACGCCGCCTGGGCGACGCGCAACGCACCCGTCATTCCGCCGGCGCCGCCGACGTTTTCGATGACGATCTGCTGCCCGAGCGCCTCGCCCATGCGCTGGCCGACAAGTCGGCCAAGCACGTCGGTCGGGCCACCAGCCGCAAACGGGATGACCATGGTGATGGGTCGAGTTGGATAGTTTTGGGCCGAGGCGGGGCTGGCCGCGACGGCGAGGATGGCCGCAACCGCGGCGGAAAACGTTCGCAACATCAATTCCTCCCGGACATTGGGCTGCACCATTGGCCATGGCAATGGTTCGGTCAAGCCGCGCCTTGCCGCATGCCGCATCGCAGCGTATGAGCGCAGCGAGAGGGGATTGTGATGACACCGACCAGAGTTGCGATAGCAGGGCTCGGCACCATCGGGCGGGCATTGGCACGCCGGCTCGCCGGCGATCTGCCAGGACTGACGCTTGCCTGCGCGGCGGCGCGGGATCGCGCCAAAGCGCAGGCCTGGCTCGACGAAGCGGGCATCACCTGCCCGCTGGTCGAGTTCGATGCCTTTCCGGAGTATGCCGATCTCGCCGTCGAATGCGCGCCGGCGGCCGTGCTCGAGGCGGCCGTGACGCCGATGCTCAAGGCCGGCAAGCGCGTCATGGTGCTGAGCGCCGGTGCGCTGCTGCCGCGGCCTCATCTCATCGACCTCGCGCGCGAGACCGGCGGGCAGATCATCGTGCCGACCGGCGCTTTGATCGGCCTTGATGCGGTCACGGCCGCGGCCGAAGGCGCGATCCAATCGGTGCGGATGATCACCCGCAAGCCGCCGCGCGGACTGGCTGGCGCGCCTTACCTCGTAAAGAACGCGATCTCGGTCGAAGGCCTCAACACCGCAAAGCTGGTGTTCTCCGGCACGGCGCGGGAGGCGGCGGCGGGGTTTCCCGAGAACGTCAATGTCGCGGCCGCCTTGTCGCTCGCCGGCATCGGCCCTGACCTCACGACGATCGAGATCTGGGCGGACCCGGCCGTCGTCCGCAACTGCCACACCATCGAGGTCGATGCGGACTCGGCGCGCTTCTCGATGTCGATCGAGAACGTTCCTTCGGAGAACCCGAAAACCGGCCGCATCACCGCGCTGTCGGCCATCGCGGCGCTGCGCAAGATCAACGCGCCAATGCGGGTCGGGACGTAAAAATACTTTTTGCTAGTCATTCCGGGGCGCCGGGCCGAAGCGGGGGTGAGCCAGGAATCCATAACCACGGATCGGGGAGTATGGATTCCGGGCTCGCGACTACGTCGCGCCCCGGAATGACGCAATGGTAGTCATGCCCGCTTTCGCGGGCATGACGCCGTAATTCACGAGAGGCTGCCCGCCTCCCGCACCACGTCGTCACATCGCGACGCGGAAGCTCTTCGGAGTGGCGACCTTCCACGCGTCGCGGAAACGCGGGTCGTCGGTGCCGTCGATCAATTCGCCGGGCCGCAGCGTTGGGTAAAGGTCGTCATAGGTCGCGACCTCGCGCGCGGACAAACGGCGGGAGAAATGCGGCGGCATGAACTCGTTGGGATGGTCAAGCCCGGCGGCAGCGACAATCTCCTTGAGCGCTTGGAGTGTCGATTCGTGGAAATTGCGCACACGCACCCACTTGTCGTTCACCACGAGCGCACGTTGGCGGGTCGGATCCTGGGTCGCGACGCCGACCGGACACTGATCGGTATGGCAGCTTTGCGACTGGATGCAGCCGAGCGCGAACATGAAGCCGCGCGCGGCATTGCACCAGTCGGCGCCGAGCGCCATGGCGCGGGCGATATCGAAGGCGGAAACGATCTTGCCGGCGGCGCCGAGCTTGATGCGGTCGCGCGCGTTGATCCCGATCAGAGCGTTGTGGACGAAATTGAGCCCTTCGCGCATCGGCATGCCGAGATGGTCGATGAATTCCAGCGGCGCTGCACCGGTGCCGCCCTCCTTGCCGTCCACCACGATGAAATCGGGATAGATGCCGGTCTCGATCATCGCCTTGCAGACCGCGAGGAACTCCCACGGATGGCCGACGCAGAGCTTGAACCCGGCCGGCTTGCCGCCGGACATGCGCCGCATCTCGCCGATGAACTGCATCATCTCAATCGGCGTCGAGAACACCGAATGCCCGGACGGCGAGATGCAGTCGGCGCCCATGGGCACGCCGCGCGTGCGCGAAATCTCCGCCGAAACCTTGGCTGCGGGCAGCACGCCGCCATGGCCGGGCTTGGCGCCCTGGCTCACTTTCAGTTCGACCATCTTGACCTGCTCGAGCGTCGCGGTGGCGGCAAAGCGCTCGCCCGAGAAGCTGCCGTCCGGGTTACGGGCGCCGAAATAGCCGGAACCGATCTCCCAGATGATGTCGCCGCCATTCTCGGCGTGATACGGGCTAAAGCCGCCCTCGCCTGTGTCATGCGCAAAGCCACCGGCCTTGGCGCCCTTGTTGAGCGCGCGGATCGCGTTCGGGCTCAACGCACCAAAGCTCATGGCGGAGATGTTGAACACCGAGGCGCTGTAGGGTTTGGCGCAATCCGGTCCGCCGATCGCGATGCGGAACGGGGTCATCGCCAGCGGCCGCGGCTGCATCGAATGGCGGATCCATTCGTAGCCTTCGGCATAGACGTCGTACTGGGTGCCGAACGGGCGTTTGTCGAGCACCATCTTGGCGCGCTGGTAGACGACTGCGCGCTTGTCGCGGCTGAACGGCGTGCCGTCCTTCTCGCCCTCGAAGAAATACTGCCGCATCTCGGGCCGCATTTCTTCGAGCAGGAACCGCAGATGCGCCGAGATCGGATAATTGCGTAGCACCGCATGGCGCGTCTGGAACAGGTCGTGCGTGCCCAGAATCGCGAGCCAGGCGAACACCAACAATGGCACGGCGGCGATATTGAACGCCGACGGAAAAGCGATGACGAGGATCAGGAGCGCGACCGTGAGCAGAATGCACAGGGTGTAGACGATGAACCGGGCCGTGAAGGCGAGGCGTAGCACCTGCATAGCGGTCTCCCCATCGGCGATCGGCATGTCCCTGCCGCCGCTGCCGCAAATGCAATCATCGGGCTAGAACAGAATTATGAAACACGCGCGCTGATGACGGCCAACAACTTGTCCGACCATCGGGTTAGTAGCACGGAAGTGTGCGGCTTAGACCCCTATTTTCACGACGGTCACAGCTTTTCACGCGCACATGCCGCGCCGAGCGGCCGCCCAAAGCCGAAATCGCCGCGCCTGATTAATCCTTGGCACGCTCCACGTAGGAGCCATCTTCGGTCGAAACCACGATCCGCGTGCCGGGGACGATGTGGGGCGGCACGCCGGTCCGCAGGCCATTCGAAAGGATCGCCGGCTTGTAGGAGGAGGATGCCGTCTGGCCTTTGGTGGTCGGCTCGGTCTCGGTCACTTCGAGCGTCACCCGCGGCGGCAATTCGATCCCCACCGGCGTGGCTTCGTGCATGCTGAGACGGACCTTCATTTCCGGCTGCAGGAACGCAGCCTGGCTGCCGATGAGTTCCTCCTGCAGCGTGATCTGATCATAGTTTTCCATGTTCATGAAATGGAAACCGTCGCCGTCCTGATAGAGGAACTGGAATTCGCGGTCTTCGACGTGAGCCCGCTCAACCTGATCGGTGGTCTTGTAGCGCTGCGATGCCTTTACTCCGTCGCTGAGCCGACGCATGTCGATCTGCGTGACCGGAGTGCCCTTGCCGGGATGGATGTTTTCGGCGGTCAGGATGACGTAGAGCCTGCCGTCCATGTCGACGATGTTGCCCTTGCGAAGCGAACTGGCGATGACTTTCACGAGTTGAAATCCTTCGATCGGTAAACGATGGCGCTACGCATGCCGAAATGGGCGCCCAGAGGGCGCCCTTCAAGGCGTTCGCGGCCGGATTCGCGGCCGCAACATACCGATCTTGCGCTCGCGCGCCAGCTTTTTCGGCGGTTCATTCGCCGCGCCGGTAGGGCGCAATAGCGCATCGTGTTGCGCCGTCTTCGCGGTCCCTCAGCGCAATGCGCTGCGCTATTGCGCCATACGCCTGGTTTATCGAGTTCTATCGCGGCTCCATGCCGGTTGCCTTCCAGTGCGCGGCGGAATCCTTGCTGGCGATGAGCCGCGCGAGAGCCGCCGCCGGCTCGCCCGCCGTGCTCTTGGCCGAGATCGCGACGTCGTAATTGGTATAGGCCTGCAACGGGGCAGGGACCGGGCCGGCATATTTCACGAACGGGCGGATCTCGCTGATGTTGAACATGCCGAGTTCGAACTCGCCCTTGGCGATCTCCTCCTGCCCCGGATCAAGGCCGACCACCTTGGTCTTGCTCTTGAGCGCATCGGTGAGGCCGGCGTCGGCGAGGATGTGCTGAATCAGGATGCCGCTGCCGTTGGGCATCGCGGGATCGCCGACCGCAATCGACTTTGCGGACATCAGGGTCTTCTTGAACGCATCGGCGCTCGACAGGTCGGGCGCCGCCGTCCCTGGCTTGATGGCGACACCGATGCCGCCGCGGACCGCCGGCACGCGGCTGCCCGCCTTGACGCCGCCGGCCTTTTCGTACTCGTCCATGGCCGGCACGGATTGCACCACCACGTCGAAGACCTCGGCCTTGAGCTTTTGCGGCACGACGAGCGGCGATCCGGCGGTGTATTTCACCTTGTGGCCGGTCGCCTTGGTGAAATCCTCGACGATCTTGTCGAGCGAGCCTTTCACGGCCCCGACGCTGATCAGCGTGATCTCGTCTGCGACTACTGGCCCGGACGGCCAGGCGGCTAAAAGCGCCAGTGCAACGCTGCCACACAGGATCGAACGCATGTTTCTTCCTCCCATCGTTTTTGGATGTGTAATCTTATCCCGTGAGGCCGTGCCCGACCAGACCGACCGCATAGACGCGGTCGGCGAGGAGCCGTAAGCCCGCCGACGGAGGAATAGGTGCCCCAATGATCAGTGCAAAGCGAATCGGCCATGCCACTTTCGAGACGCCGGATATGGAACGGCAGATCGATTACTATCGCGACACAGTCGGCCTCGTGGTCGCGGGCCGCGAAAACGGCCGTGTCTTTCTTGCCTCGCCGCTCGGCCAACTCGCAATCGTCCTGGAGAACGGAGAGCATCAGCGCTGCAGCCGGCTTGCGTTCGAGGTCGCGCGTGACCTCGATGCGCGCGAGCTGACGCGGCGCCTCGATGCCATGGGGCTCAAAGCGGAGCCGTGCAGCGATGCGTTGCCGGGTGTTTCGCGGCTCGTCAGCTTTTCCGATCCCAAAGGGACCAAGATCGAGCTGTTCTCCGAGTGGAGCTTCCTTGACGTGAAGCCGATGGCCTCCGCTGGCACCGCGGCACAGAAGCTTGGTCACATCGCGTTCTATCACCCCGATCCCAAGGCGATATCCGAGTTCTACGCAGCGACGCTCGGCTTCCGCGTATCGGACTGGATCGGTGATTTTTTCGTCTTCATGCGCTGCGGCGTCGACCACCACACGGTCAACTTCCTCCGCGCCGACCGCACCACCATGCAGCACATGGCGTTCGAGATGCGCGACGCCCATCAGTTGAATGCGGCGTGCGATCTCCTCGCGCGGCAACGCATCCAGATCTTGTGGGGTCCGGTGCGTCACGGACCGGGTCACAACATCGCGGTTTACCACCGCAACCCCGACGACCAGATCATCGAGCTCTTCTGCGAACTCGACCGCATGGCGGACGAGGAACTCGGCTATTTCGAGCCGCGCCCGTGGCACCGCGACCGGCCGCAGAAGCCCAAGGTGTGGGACCCGACCCCGCCGCGCGACCTATGGGGCATGCCGCCGTCCCCCGAGTTCCTCCGCCCCTCGAAGTAATATTCGTAGGGCGCAATAGCGAAGCGTATTGCGCCGCCGAGCGTAGCCGCGTCATGCGCGCTCGCCGAACTCGCCTTGGGCCGAGAGGTCACCGGCCCAATCTGCTGGAAACAAACCGGCGCGCACGTCCCGGTGAAACGACGAATAAGGCCAATCGGAAACTCGCTCGACCAGACCGTGCTTCAGTGGATTGATGTAGCAATACTCAATGTGCCGCTGATAGTCGCCTTCATCCCTAATCAAGTGCTCCCAGAAGCGCCGCTGCCAAAGCGCGCGCTCACCGCGGGCACGGCGTATGGGAGTGAGCGGCTCATGGTTCGGGATGGATTTCGCGAAATAAATCTTGATTAGCCGCCAGCGCAGCGAGAAATCCGAATCGCCGTCAGGCAACGTCCAGACGGCGTGGAGATGATCCGGCAGGACAACAAAGGCATCGATTTGGAAAGGGTGACGGGCTTGCGTCTTTCGCGTCGCCTCACGCAGCGCCCCGATTCGTTCCGTGAGCAGACGTCGGCGACGATCGAAAAGGTTCACGGTGAAGAACCAGCATCCCCCAGGTACGATGGCGCGGCGGTAATTGGGCATCAAAGCAACGAGGAATGTGGTCGCGGCTCAACGGCGCAATACGCTTCGCTATTGCGCCCTACAAGCTGTTTACGGCGCCGTCACCACCAGTGTGGCGGCGTCCATCGGCTTCGTCACCTGGCCGAGTTCGGTGAGCACCTTGATCCACGGTTCGAGCGACTTCGGCTCGAGGTTCGCGTCGTATTGCGGGATGGGGATGGTCTTCACCACGGCTTCCGGCAGCCGCGTGTACTTGCCGAGGATCGCGCGCGACTCCTCGGGATTTGTCTTGATGTAATTCGCGCCCTCGACAAGTGACGCGATCCACGCCTTGAGCGCGTCAGGGTGTGCCGTCGCCCAGTCGCGCTCGGCAATCCACATCGTGCCGTGGGTCGGATCGGCAACGGAAAGCACCGGGTCGCCGATCGAGACATTGCCGGCGGCAAGCAGCGGTGTCACGAACGGCTCGATCACCTCGACGGCATCGAGGCGCTGCGCCTTGAGCTGATCCGGCATGTTCGGGAACGGCACTTCCACCGCGCGGACCGAACTTGGATCGACACCGTTCGTTTTCAGCCAATGGAGCGTCGAGACATGGATGAGCGAGCCGAGCGCGACGGCGGCAATGAGCTTGCCCTTGAGGTCCTGCGGACCTTTGATTCCGGAATCCTTGCGCACGATGATCTCGACCGAGCGGTGCGCTCCCGACTCGATCCAACCGCCGGCGACCCCCACCACGTTGAGTCCCTTGGCGGCGGCATTGATGAGATCGGGCGGCGTTGCCGGCGCGATGTCGAATTGCTTGCCGACCGTGCCGGGCAGGAGCCCGATGTTCTGGATCACCGCGAGACTCACGTCGAGGCCGTGACGCTCGAAAATGCCGGTGTCCTT
This sequence comes from uncultured Alphaproteobacteria bacterium, assembly GCA_963807015.1. GTDB lineage: Bacteria > Pseudomonadota > Alphaproteobacteria > Rhizobiales > Xanthobacteraceae > JAJPKK01. The sequence goes on from CAWEAS010000007.1 coordinate 266,190, forward strand.
GGCAATCCAGGCCGGCAGCCACGTCGCGGCGGGAATATAGGCGGAGCGGATCTTTGTCGGCGTCTGCGCCGCGGCCGGCAGCGCCAGAATGACGACCGTCGCCACCGCGCCGAGCAGCGACTTGATCGATGAAGCTCGCGACATCACGCCTCTCCGTTGTTTTTTTGAACGTTTCCTACCGTAACGCGCCGTGACGCGGCGGCCACCGCCGCAGCACGACGCCCTCCACTATGGCAAAGATCAGCCCGAGCAGGAATGCCAGCACGCCGACGATCGCGAGTAATCCGAACACCTGCGCGGAGTCGTAGGCGCGCTGCGCCAGCGTCATCAGCACGCCGATGCCCGGAACGCCCGTGAACATCTCGACGAGCAGCGTGGTGATGATGGCAATCGACAGCGCGAGCCGCACGCCGATCAGGAAATCGGGAATGGTTGCCGGGATAACAATCTTCCACAGGCTCTCGGCGCGCGAGAGCCGGAGCGAGCGGGCGACGTCGAACAGCAGGCTGCGGATGTTGGCAACGCCGGTAATGGTGTTGAGCAGCACCGGCCACGAGGCGGTGATGGCGATGACGGCGACCTTCATCCCTGGCGAGTAGCCGGCGATCAGCACCGCGATCGGGATCGTCACCGGCGGCGGCAGCGCGCGCAGAAATTCGAGCAGCATGCTCGACCATTGGCGCACCGTGACGCTGGTGCCGATCAGGAGACCGAGCGCGAAGCCTGCGATGCAGCCGAGTGCTAGGCCGGCGACGAACGTCCACAAGGTGGCTTCAACCGCGGGTCGCAGCGCGCCGTTTTCGCCGAGCTGCACGATGGCAGTCCACCACAACGACGGCCGCGGAAAGTTTGGCGACGGTCCCTGCTGCACGAACTGCCATACCGCAAGCCCAATGACGAGCGGGGCGAACCCCCACGGCGAGGGCATGAACGCGGTGAGGCGCCGCATCATGTGCGGCTCAATTCGCCGCGCGGACGGCGGAACTCGCCGGGCAGAACAAGTTTCGCGGCTCCGATCAGCGCCGAGTTGAGCACGATGCCAAGTACCCCGATGATGAACACGTAACCGAACATGATGTCGGGCCGTAGCGCCGCCGCCTCCCGCACCACGGCGTAGCCGAGGCCCTCGGGGTTCCCGATCATCTCCACCGCGACTGCCATGATGAGCGAGAGCGTCATCGAGAGCCGCAGCCCGACCAGGATCGCCGGCGCCGTCGCCGGCGCGAATATCGTCAGCGTCGCCGCCGGACCCGACATGCGGAACGACCGCGCCACATCATGCAGACGCGAGGGGACTGCGGCGAACCCGGCCATGGTATTGATGAGGATCGGCCATACGGTCGGAATCACGATCACGATCAACTCGGTTTCGAGCGAGAAGCCGTAGAGCAGGATTGCAACCGGCACGAAAGCGATGCCGGGCAATGGACGCAGTGCCTCGACAGTCGCGAGACAGTAGCGCCGCGCGAGCGGCGACAGGCCGAGCGTCGCCCCCGCGGCGATGCCGACGCAGATCGAGATCAGCCAGCCAATGAGTGCCGCACTCAAAGTGTGGCCGATCTCGCCGAAGACCTCGCCGTTCTGCGCCATTTCGACGAGCGCGCCCGCGATCACCGAGGGCGCCGGCAAATAGTCGAAGTCGAGGAGACGGCTGCGCACCGCCGCTTCCCATACTGCGAGGAAGATGACGACGCCGCCGATGCCGCGCAGCGTTTCGCCCTTCATGCCGAGCCCCCGATGGCCGAGCCCCCGATGGCATCGTGAACTTCGTGGCGCAGGCGCAGGAAGGCTGGCAGCTCCCGCGTCGTCACCTGATGGCGTGGAAACGGGATATCGACAGGAAAGATGCGCGTGATTGCGCCGGGCGAACCCGCGAGCACGGCAACGCGGTTGCCGAGATAGACCGCTTCTTCGATATCATGGGTAATGAAGACGATGCTGGCGTGCGTTTCCGCGCGCACCCGCAGGAGTTCGTCCTGCAGGGACGCCTTTGTCATCGCGTCGAGCGCCGCGAACGGCTCGTCCATCAGCAGCACCGAGGGGTTGGCGACGAGGGCGCGCGCGATTTGGACGCGCTGCTGCATGCCGCCCGAAAGCTGCCAGGGATAGTCGTCGGCGTTTCGCTCGAGACCGACCAGCTTTAGCGTCGCGCCAACGCGACCCGCTCGCGCGGCGCGATCGAGTTTGCGCGGCAGGCCGAGCGCCACGTTGTTCGCAACCGTGCGCCATTGCAGCAGAGCGTTGGTGTAGTCCTGAAAGACGATGGCGACGCCGTCCTGCGGGCCGTCGATCGGCGTGCCGCGAAATTTCAACGTCCCCGAACTTTGGCGATTGAGGCCGGCCAACAGCCGCAGCAGCGACGTCTTTCCGGTGCCCGACGCGCCGACGATGGTGAGAATCTCGCCTTGCGTCACCGCAAAGGTGATGTCGCGCAGGATCGTCCGCTCGCCGGCGCTGACCGGAAGCGACAGCCCAACATTGTCGAGATCAAAGATGGTCTGCATGCGGTTGAATAATCATATGCCGTAGGGTGGGCAAACCGAAGCGTGCCCACCGCGCCGATGGTGCGTGGGCACGCGCGAACACGTCCGCGCTTTGCCACCTTACGAGGAATCGCTAAGCGTGACACGCAAGCGCTCCCAGGCAGCCTCATTGCCGGGAAGACCAAATCTGAGCCACGAAGGCTGCGCGTCAAAACGGCGCACCAAGATGCCGGCGCGACCGAGATGCTGAAAGAGATCAGCGGCGCGGGGCGTGCGCACCAGATGGAAGAGCGACGTGCCGCCGATCGCTTCGAGTCCGGCGCCCGCGAGCAATGCTTGAAGGCGCTGCATCTCATCGGCAAGACGCCGGCGCATGGCATCCGCCCAGGCGGCATCGGCAAGCGCAGTTGCGCCGATCGCGATCGCGGGCCCGGATACCGGCCACGGCCCGAGCGTCGTGGCAACGCGCGCGATGAGTTCGGGGGCGCCGATCGCGAAACCGAGGCGCACGCCGGCAAGTCCGAAGAATTTGCCGAATGAACGCAGCACAAGGACATTGCCGTGCGCGCAATCATCGACGCTCAGGCCTCGCGGCGCCACATCAAGGAAGGCTTCATCGACAATCAACAGGCCGCGGCGCCGCTGCAATTCATCGGCGAGGCGCAGCAGCGGATCGCGCTCGAACAGCCGCCCATCCGGGTTGTTCGGGTTGGCAACGATCGCGAGATCGGCGCTGGCCAGCGCCGCAATATCCGTCACCTCGCTCACCTGGTGTCCGACGTGCGCCGCGACGCGGGCGAATTCGCCGTAGGTCGGCGACAACACTGCCGCGCGGCCTGGCGGTAGGAGACTCATCGCGAGCGGCAACAGAATCTGGGTGCCCGGCGCGGCGACCACGTGATCCCGCGACGGTGCCCCATAGGCCGCGGCGGCGACGGCACACAACTCGTCGAGCGCCGCCGGCTCAGGCAGCCGCGCAAAAGTGTCTGATTGCAGTTGCGGCAGGGGATAGGAATGGGGATTGATCCCGGTCGAGAGATCGACGAACGGCTCGGGCGCGTCGGGAAACAGTTTTCGCGCGGCATCGAGATCGCCGCCGTGCAGGAGCGATGTTTTCATGTGGGGGGGTACGCCCGTCACGCTCACGGTTCTGGCCCTGCTGATCGAAGCCATCGTGGGTTATCCGGATCGGTTGGTGCACGCAATCGGCCATCCGGTGACCTGGATGGGCCGGATGATCGCCGTGCTCGACCGCGCCTTGAACCGCGATACTGATAGCGAAGCCCATCGGCGCGCCGCGGGCGTTGCCGCCGTCGTGCTTCTAGTCGTGGTCGCGGCTGCCATTGGCGGCGGAATCCAGAACCTTCTGCTGCGGCTGCCGTTCGGCATCCTATTCGCGGCGATCATCGCGAGCACTCTTCTTGCCCAGCGCAGCCTGCATGATCACGTTTCTCGGGTCGCGACGGCGCTCGATCAGCACGGGCTTGCGGCCGGCCGTGCCGCCATTTCACATATCGTCGGCCGCGATCCCGAATCGCTCGATCAGGCCGGCGTCGCGCGCGCCGCGATTGAAAGCCTGGCGGAGAATTTTTCCGACGGGGTTGTTGCCACTGCGTTCTGGCTCGCCGTTGGGGGGCTTGCCGGGGGAGCGGCCTACAAGGCGATCAACACCGCCGATAGCATGATCGGGCATCGCACGCCGCGCCACGCGGCGTTCGGCTTTGCGGCTGCACGCCTCGATGATCTCGTCAATCTGCCGGCCTCGCGCCTTGCGGCGCTGTTGCTGGTCGCGGCCGCCGCCATGACGAGCCGCAAAGCGGCGGCGGAGGCATGGCGCGCCGTGGTCCGCGACGCTCCGCACCACCGCTCGCCCAATGCCGGCTATCCGGAAGCGGCGATCGCCGGCGCGCTCGGTCTCGCGCTTGCGGGGCCACGCGTCTATGGCGGCACCGAGGTGACCGACGCGTTGATGGGCAACGGCCGGCGCGACGCGACTGCAGCCGATATCCGCGCTGCCCTCGCGCTCTATCGCCGCGCCGATGCTCTCCTGATTGCGGTCGTCGGCGCGACCGCACTTGTCGTTGCTGCATTCGTGTGGTGACTGCCGTCATTCGGGGGCGCGAGCGCGGCTCGCGGGTGCGGAGTCCTAATCCTTGCTGCGGAGTATGGATTCCGGGCTCGCCTTCGCTACGCTGCGGCGCCCCGGAATGACGCTCATGCATCCTCGCCACGAGATTAGATGACCGCCCGCGCATTGATGATTCAAGGGACCGGGTCCGACGTCGGCAAATCGCTGATCGTCGCGGGGCTCGCGCGTGCTTACGCCGATCGCGGGCTCAAGGTGCGGCCGTTCAAGCCGCAGAACATGTCCAACAACGCCGCGGTGACGGTGGACGGCGGCGAAATCGGCCGGGCCCAGGCGCTGCAGGCTCGGGCGGCGCGAACGCCTCCGACCGTGCACATGAATCCGGTGCTGCTCAAGCCGCAGAGCGAGATCGGGGCGCAGATCGTGATCCAGGGTCGCGTCATCGGCGCCGCCAAGGCCGCGCAGTATCAGCACATGAAGGCCGACCTGATGCCGCACGTGCTCGCGAGTTTCGCGCACCTCAAGGATGAGGCCGATCTCGTTCTCGTCGAAGGCGCCGGCAGCGCATCGGAAGTCAATCTGCGCCGCAACGACATCGCCAACATGGGCTTCGCGCGCGCCGCGAATGTCCCAGTGATAATCGTCGGCGACATCGATCGCGGTGGCGTCATCGCAAGCCTCGTCGGCACCAAAGCCGTGATCGAGCCTGAAGATGCTGCGCTGATCCGCGGCTTTGTGGTGAACAAGTTTCGCGGCGATCCGGCGCTGTTCGCCGACGGAATCGCGAAGATCGCCGCGGCTACCGGTTGGCAGCCGCTTGGGTTGATCCCGTTCTTCCCGGAAGCGCGGCAACTCCCGGCCGAAGACGCGCTTGCGCTCGACCATGCGCCGGCCGCAAAGCCGGGAGGCCGCATTCGTATCGCCGTGCCCGTGCTGCCCCACATCGCCAACTTCGATGATCTCGATCCGCTCGAAGCCGAGCCCGCGGTCGATCTCGTTCGCGTGCGGCCCGGCGGTGTGCTGCCGGCGGACGCCGTTCTTATCATTCTCCCCGGATCGAAAGCGACCATCGCCGATCTCGCGGCGCTGCGCGCTGCCGGCTTCCACATCGACATCGCCGCGCACGCGCGCAGGGGCGGTGCTGTGCTCGGCCTCTGCGGGGGCTTTCAGATGCTCGGCCGCGTGGTGCGCGATCCCGATGGTATTGAGGGGCCGCCGGGAATTGCCGAGGGGCTCGGCTTGCTCGACGTCGAGACGGTGTTGACGGGCGAAAAGCGCCTCGTGCCGGCGCGGGGCGAAGCCGGCGGTGTGCCGTTTTCGGGCTATGAGATGCACATGGGAGTGACCACCGGGCCGGACTGCGCGTGTCCTTTCGCGCGGCTCGCCGACCGCTCCGTGGATGGAGCCGTGTCAAAGGATGGGCGCGTAGTCGGCACCTATATCCACGGCTTGTTCGGCGACGATCGTCAGCGCTCAGCATGGCTCAAGCGTCTCGGGCTTGGCCCGTCAGCTATTGCCTATGAGGACCTTGTGGAGACGACGCTTGATCGCCTCGCCGCCCATATCGCGGCACATGTCGATCTCGATCGCCTGCTCAAGCTCGCGGCCTGACGCGTCTGCAGCGATACCGGGCCGCGGTTGACGGCCCCGGCGGAAACGCCCATGTATTCAACGTGATTTGTCCGCGGGCCTTGAACCCGGCGCGACACGGGAGTTCCAAATGTTCATTCAGACCGAAGCGACACCCAATCCTGCGACCCTGAAGTTTCTCCCCGGGCGGCCAGTTCTGCCCGAGGGTGTCCTCGATATTCCGGATGCGGCGGATGCGGGAAAATCGCCGCTGGCGGAGCGCTTGTTCACGGTCCCCGGCGTTACCGGCGTGTTCTTCGGCAGCGATTTCATCACCGTGACCAAGGGAGACGTGGAGTGGCAGCAGATCAAGCCTGCAATCCTCGGCGCGATCATGGAGCACTTCATGTCCGGCGCGCCGATCCTGTCCGGTGCGGCGGGAGAGGGCGACGTTGCGGACGAATTCTTTGACAGCAAGGATGCCGAGACGGTGGCCACCATCAAGGAACTGCTCGAGACCCGCGTGCGTCCGGCGGTTGCCAACGACGGCGGCGACATCACCTTCCGCGGCTTTCGCGACGGCGTCGTGTTCCTCAACATGAAGGGCTCGTGCTCCGGTTGCCCGTCCTCCACGGCGACCCTCAAGCACGGTATCCAGAACCTGCTGCGGCATTATGTGCCCGACGTAGTTGAAGTTCGTCCGATGTGATAGACACCGTTTCGACCGACCTTTTGAAAGACGATTCGAGCCGTTGCGAGTCCTCGCCATAGACACCGCGCTTGATGCCTGTGCGGCCGCGGTTCTCGATACTGATCGCAGAGGCGGGTTCATCGGTCGATCGCTGCCGATGATGCGTGGTCACGCGGAAGCGCTGATGCCTCTCATTGCCGAGGTCATGAGCGCGGCCGGCGTCGAATTCTCCGAACTTGATCGCATTGCGGTGACCGTCGGGCCGGGCAGCTTCACCGGCCTGCGGGTTGGTGTCGCCGCCGCCCGGGGCATCGCGCTCGCCGCCGGCACGCCCGCGATTGGTTTGACGACGCTCTCGGTGCTGGCGGCGCCGTTCTTCCATGCCGACGAGAGCAAGCCGTTGCTCGCCGTCATCGATGCGCGCCACTCCCAAGTGTATATGCAGCTATTCGGGCCGGGCGGCCGGAGCTTGATCGCGCCGCGGCTCGCCACGGTGCGCGATGCCGTGCGCGCCGCCATGGCGAGCCCGACCCGGATCGTCGGCAATGCAGCACGGCTCATCGAGCAGGCCTGGCCCGAGCACGAGCGCCGGCCCGCTCTGGTCAATGCGGTTCGAGCGCCCGACATCGGTTGGGTCGCTCGCCTCGGCGCCGCCACCGGCGATCCGTCAGTGCCCCTGAAGCCGCTCTATCTGCGCGAAGCAGATGCGCATCCCCAGGAGGCGGGCATCCTGCCGCGGCGATGATCTATCCGTTCTTTCTGTTCTCGCCTTTCGTCTGGTTCGAATGGATGTTCGGCCGGCCGGAGCTTGCGATCTCATCGGCGGGCATCGCCGACGCCGCCCAGTTCGCAGCCCTGCACGGCGCTGCGTTCCGGCGCGGCTGGAGCGTCGAAGAATTCGAGCGGCTGCTGCTCGAACCCAATGTCGTCGCCGACCGCGCCATGGCCGGTTCGCGTCTCGGCGGATTCGTGCTCTCGCGGCTCGCCGCCGATCAAGCGGAAATCCTGTCGATCGTCGTAGCGGCGGACGAGCGCCGTCACGGCGTCGGCCGCAAATTGCTGGAAGTCCATATGCGCCGCCTAGCCCGTTACGCCGTCACCTCGCTGTTTCTCGAAGTCGACGAACGCAACACCGCGGCGCGCCGGCTCTATGCCGGTTTCGGCTTCGACGAAGTCGGCCGCCGCAACAGCTATTACGTCGAGTCTGGCAGCGCCCCAGGCACGGCGCTGGTGCTGCGCCGTGAACTTGCGTGACACTCCCAATTTCTCTTTGGCACGAAATCCAGTATGACCTATATGAAGACTGTCGCCGCGCGGCGGGCATATAAAATTATCAGGAATTTCAGAAGGTTGCGAAAAGTCTTCGTCAAATCATACGGCTGTCAGATGAATGTCTACGATTCCGATCGTATGACCGATCTCTTGGCACATGAGGGCTATGTCGCGGCTACGACGCCTGACGAGGCCGACCTCGTCATTCTCAATACCTGCCACATCCGGGAAAAAGCGGCGGAGAAGGTCTATTCGGAGCTAGGCCGCGTCAGGCAGTTGAAGCAGCAAGCGGAGCGCGCCGGCCGCCGCATGACAGTCGCGGTGGCGGGGTGCGTCGCCCAAGCGGAGGGCGGGGAAATCGTGCGTCGCGCCCCCGTGGTGGATCTCGTGGTCGGCCCGCAGAACTATCATCGCCTGCCGACGCTGCTCGCCGAAGCGGAACACGGCTCCAAGCTGGTCGACACCGAATTTCCGGTGGAGAACAAATTCGACCATCTCGCGCCGGCCACGGCAGCGGCGACCCGTGCACGCGGCGTGACGGCCTTCGTCACGGTGCAGGAGGGGTGCGATAAATTCTGTACGTTCTGCGTCGTGCCTTATACCCGTGGCAGCGAAGTTTCGCGCCCGGTTGCTAAGATCATCGAAGAGGTCGAGCGCCTAGTCGCGGCTGGAGTGCGGGAAATCACGCTCATCGGCCAGAACGTCAACGCCTATCACGGCGCAGCCGGCAACGGGCGCGCGGCCACGCTGACCGATCTTCTTTACCGCGTCGCCGATGTACCGGGCGTGAAGCGCCTGCGCTACACCACGAGCCACCCGCGCGACATGGAAGCGGATCTGATCAGGGCTCACGGCGATCTTGCTGCCCTGATGCCCCAACTTCATCTGCCGGTACAATCGGGCTCCGACCGCATCCTCGCGGCCATGAACCGGCGCCACGGCCGCGCCGATTATCTCGCCGTCGTCGAAGGACTGCGATCCGCCCGGCCCGATATCGCGCTCACCTCCGATTTCATCGTCGGTTTTCCCGGGGAGGCGGCGGAGGATTTCCGCGATACGTTGCGCATCGTCGAGGAGGTCGGCTTTGCTGGTGCTTTCTCGTTCAAATATTCGCCGCGACCGGGCACGCCGGCGGCGACGCGCGATGATCAGGTCGACGACGCCGAGAAGGCCGAACGCCTTGCCCAGCTGCAGGAATGCATCGACCGTCACCAGGCGGCGTTCAAGGCAGCGTCAGTTGGAAAGACATTTGACGTCCTGTTCGAAAGGCGGGGACGGCTTTCCGGTCAACTCGTTGGGCGTTCGCCCTATCTACAGCCGGTCAACGTCATGGCCGCGTCATCTTTGGTCGGCGAAATCACCGCGGTGAGAATCACCGGTGCCGGACCGAACAGTTTGTTCGGAGAGTTGGCCGGCACGGAACCGGAGTCCATTCAGGCGCCGGCCATGGCCGGTATCGGAGGCTAGCTCGTTGGCACGACGTGCACCCGAGTCCGGATCGCTGGTGGCGAGCCCGGAATCCCCAGATGCCGCGACGCAGATCGTGGTGGCTTTTGACGACAATCGGCTGGCTTCGACGCTGTTCGGACAATACGGACAGAACCTCGCGCTGATCGAGCGCCGCCTCGGCGTCGTCGTTGAACAGCGCGGCAATCACGTTACCATCGAAGGTTCCCGTGACGCCTGCGAGCAGGCGCGGCGAGTGCTCGACGGGCTCTATGACCAGCTCAAGCGCGGCCGCGATCTTTCGACAGGCGACGTCGAAGGCGCGGTGCGGCTCGCGATCGCGCAAGGCTCGTTGTTCGACTTCGATCCTGCCTCGGCACGGGCGAGCTTCGAGGAGATCAACCTCCGCAAGCGTCCGGTCAGGGCGCGTACGCCGGGCCAGGACGCGTATATCAGGGCGCTGCGCCGCAATGCACTGGTATTCGGTATCGGGCCCGCCGGCACCGGCAAGACATGGCTTGCGGTCGCCTATGCCATCATGCTGTTCGAACGCAAGGAGGTCGACCGCATCGTGTTGTCGCGGCCCGCGGTCGAAGCCGGCGAGCGGCTCGGCTTTCTGCCCGGCGATATGCGCGAGAAGGTCGATCCCTATCTGCGTCCGATCTATGACGCGTTGTTCGATCTGATGGATGCCCGCATCGTCGAGCGCGCGTTGCAGACCAACGAAATCGAGATTGCGCCGCTCGCGTTCATGCGCGGCCGTACTCTGTCGAACGCCGTCGTGATCCTCGACGAGGCACAGAACACCACCTCGATGCAGATGAAGATGTTCCTCACACGATTAGGCGAAAACAGCCGCATGATCGTCACCGGCGATCCGAGCCAGGTCGACCTCCCGCCGGGCCAAACCTCGGGGCTCGCTCAGGCGGTGCGGCTTCTGGCCGATGTCGAGGGCATCGGCCACGCCGTCTTCACCCGCGAAGATGTGATCCGTCACGAACTAGTGGGGAAGATCGTGGCGGCTTACGACAAGGCCACGCCCGCTAGGTCCGACGGCAAGTCTGACGGGACGCCATGATTGCGCAATCGCCAACGAAGGCTCTGCCCGACCCGGCTATCGATGTGTTGGTCGAGGCGCCGGTCTGGCGGAATTTGCCGGACGCCGAAAACATCATCCGCCGCGCGATCACCGCCGCCAGCGAAGAAGGAACTAAGGGCCATTCCGGCGGCGAGATTTCGGTTCTGCTCTGCGATGATGCGACCATCACGGGGCTGAATTCACACTGGCGTGGCGAAGAGCGGCCGACCAATGTGCTATCGTTCCCGGCGCCGGTAGCGACAGCTTCGCCTGGCGGTGAAGCAGGGCTGGCGCCGCTCGGCGACATCGCGATTGCCTACGAGACCGTCGCGCGCGAGGCTGAACGCGAAGGCAAGCCAGTCGCTGATCACCTCGCCCATCTTGCGGTCCATGGCTTTCTTCATCTTTTGGGATACGATCACCACATGGAAGCCGAGGCCGAACGCATGGAACGGCTTGAGCGAGACATCCTCGCGCGGATCGGAATTTCTGATCCCTATGCGTCACGCGACGCTGACATTTGAACCTCCGCCATGGCCGAACGTGAACTGCGCACGATGATCAATTCCGCGCCCACCGCCACTGCCCACCGTGATTTTGCGGCGCCGGCGCCGCGCGCGAACGGCGGCGCCCGCGAGAGCCGCGAATCCTGGTTTGGTCGCGTGATCCGCTCGGTATTCGGAATCAGTCCGACGTCGGTTCGCACCGATCTCAAGGTGCTGCTCGACGACACCGCGGCCGAGACCGATTTCTCTCCCGATGAAAGCAGGATGCTCAAGAACATCCTGAGCCTGGGGGAGCGGCGGCTTGACGACCTGATGGTGCCGCGAGGCGATATCGTTGCGGTTCAGCAGGACATTCCCCTTGGCGAGCTCGTGAAGGTGTTCGAGAATGCCGCTCATTCGCGGCTCGTTGTCTACAACGACACCCTCGATGAACCGGTCGGCATGGTTCATATCCGCGACCTGATTGCCTTCATGACTGCGCGCGCAGCTGTGGCGCCGGAGGTCAACGCGGCTCGTGCGAAGCCGCTGCCGGCGGGGCTCGATTTCGCCGCCATCGATCTGGCGATGCCGTTGTCTGGAACGAAAATCATCCGCACCATTTTGTTCGTTCCGCCGTCGATGCCGGCGATCGATCTGCTTGCCAAGATGCAGGCGACTCGCATCCATTTGGCGCTGGTCATCGATGAGTACGGCGGGACCGACGGCCTCGCATCCATCGAGGACATCGTCGAGGAAATCGTCGGCGACATCGAAGACGAGCATGATGAGGCCAGCGAACATACGATCATCCGCCAGCCGGACGGATCATTCCTGGCTATGGGCCGCGCGAGCCTCGAAGAGGCGACCAAAGTCATCGGCGATCAATTCGACGTCGGTGCCGCCTCCGAAGAGGTCGATACCATCGCGGGGTACATCGTCACGTTGATCGGCCGCGTGCCGGTGCGCGGCGAACTGGTCTCCGGGCCGGGCGAGTTCGAGATCGAAATCCTCGATGCTGATCCCCGGCGCGTGAAGCGCGTGCGCATTTACCCCCGCAAGCAGCCGCGACGCGCTGTCGATCGCGGAACTGTCCGCCGCACCGAGGGGTCCGGTCGTCCGGCCGCACCGTCAGTGCTGGCTCCAGTGGAAACATCCGAGCAGCCGACTGTGCCGGCAGGTGCCGCTATCCAAGCCGTCGAGGCCGATTCCCAAGCCGAGGTGGTATCGAAGCCGTGAATTGGTTCAAGCTCGCCCAACCGGTCATTCTGGCTTGGGGTTGGCGCAGGGCGTTGATCGCATTTCTGGCTGGCGGCGCCTCGACGCTCGCGATGGCGCCGATCAATTTCTGGCCGGTGATGTTCGTAACATTCCCGGTCATCGTCTGGCTGCTTGACGGCGCCGGGACCGCTCGCTGGGGCGGCGTCGCATCGGGCTTTTCGGTCGGATGGTGGTTCGGCTTCGGGTATTTCCTTGCCGGGCTCTATTGGATCGGCAATGCATTTCTAGTCGATGCGAAGATTTTCGGCTGGCTGCTGCCGTTTGCGGTTACGCTGCTGCCGGCTGGGCTCGCCGTATTCACTGGGCTTGGGTGCGCCGTAGCTCGCCTGCTGTGGCGACCAGGCGCGTGGCGGATCATGACGCTTGCGGCGGCGCTGTCGTCGGCCGAATGGCTGCGCGGCCACGTGCTGACCGGGTTTCCCTGGAACACGTTCGGCTACGCGCTCACGACGCCGCTGCCGCTCGCCCAGAGCGTTTCTGTGTTCGGCATTTGGAGCCTCACGTTCATCGCGATTGCGGTGTTCGCGAGTCCGGCGGTGGTGGCGGACGATCCCAAGGAGACGCCGCGACGGTGGCTCCCGTTGGGCCTGGCAGTCATCGTCCTAATTGCGCTTGGAGCGTTTGGCGCGCTCCGCCTTGCGCGCAACCCGACCGAAATGGTCGCTGGCGTGCACCTGCGGATCATGCAGCCGAACATTCCGCAGGACGAGCGTTTCAACTTCGGCGCCAGATCGCAGATCATGAGTCGCTATCTCACATTGTCGCAGAGCGGTGAGAGTGGCTTGCGCGGCATTACCCACCTGATCTGGCCGGAATCGGCATTTCCGTTTTTTCTGACGCGCCAGCCTGACGCATTGGCCGCCATCGCCAAAATGCTGGAGCCCGGTGCGTTGCTGATCACCGGTGCCGCCAGTCTCGCCGAACAATCGGCGGGTCGTGCCGGCATGCGCGCATACAATTCCGTCTACGTGATCGACCGCAACGGCACGCTGCTCGCGCGCTACGACAAGCTTCATCTCGTGCCTTTCGGCGAGTATCTGCCGTTTCAGGACACGCTCGAGCGTCTCGGATTTTTGCAGCTCACAAAGGTGCAGGGCGGCTTCATCGCCGGCGACCAGCGCCGCAAGATCGCGACGGCCGGGGCGCCCGATTTCCTGCCGCTCATTTGCTACGAGATCATTTTCCCGGGCGAGGCGGTGCCGAACGGCCAACGTCCTGGATGGATGCTCAATGTCACCAATGACGCTTGGTTCGGCATCAGCGCCGGACCATTTCAGCATTTCCAGCAGGCGCGGGTGCGCGCAATCGAGGAAGGACTGCCGATGGTGCGCGCTGCCAACGACGGAATTTCTGCTGTGGTCGATCCGCTTGGACGCATCGTCTCGTCGTTGCAGCTTGGTCAGGAAGGGATCCTCGACGCGCCTCTTCCACGACCTTTGGTTTCTACAACTTATGAGCGTATTCGGGATGGGGCCTTCATAGTAGTTGTGAGTGCCACCCTATTATTAAGTTTCGCGATGCGGCTCCGTAGGTAGCTTCAGAGCCAAACAGCCGTGAATAGTGGCTAAGTCTATCAGCAACACTCAGTAACATTCCCAAAAACTGCAACCTCATTAAGAAAACTGCATCTAAATTATTGTTCTAACACAATTTTATTGTGTTTTTACGTCATTAGTTGCATGAGAAATCCTCTGAATTGCGATTTTGACCCCCGGTAAATCTCGCCGGGCGGAGAAGATTAAGGAGCGACATTGTGATGGCCAAGAAGGCGCCCAACCCGATCGATAAGCACGTGGGCAGCCGGGTGCGAATGCGACGAATGATGTTGGGAATGAGCCAGGAAAAACTCGGCGATGCGCTCGGGCTCACTTTCCAGCAGGTGCAGAAATACGAAAAAGGTACGAACCGCATCGGCGCCAGCCGACTGCAACAGATTTCCATTATTCTTCAGGTGCCGGTTTCATTCTTTTTCGAAGGGGCGCCTAACCTCGTCGATCCTCCCGGGCAGAAGGGCCTCGAAGAGGCGCCATCGCCGGCTTATGTCTCCGACTTTCTCGCGACCGCCGACGGCCTCGCTTTGACCAAGGCATTCATGCGCATTCCGGACGCCAAACTGCGCCGGCGCATCGTCGAGCTCGTGCGGCAGATCGCCGGCGAAGACGATGCAGTGAGCTGACAAGAGCCCCGCGCCTGCGGGGCGATGGCCCATTGGCGCCCAATTCTGCCCACATCTTGACCCCGCCCGGCGCCGCTGCAAGAACAGCGCGTTAAAGGCGATGAAGTGATCGGTCTCGCGTCGCCTTAAAGCCGATGGAGAGCAATTTGTCGCGCGGAAGCTATCTGTTCACGAGTGAATCCGTTTCCGAGGGTCATCCCGACAAGGTTTGCGACCGTATTTCAGACGAGGTCGTCGACGCGTTTTTCGACGTCGCACCGCGCCACGGCTGGGACCCGCGCCAAGTCCGGGTTGCGTGCGAAACGCTTGCGACCACGAACCGCGTGGTGATTGCCGGCGAGACCCGCGGACCGTCCGCGATCACGCGCGATTACGTTTCCCATCTCGCACGCCTCGCGATCAAAGATATCGGCTACGAGCAACCCGGATTTCACTGGGAAAAGGCTTCGATCGAGGTTTATCTGCACGCCCAATCGAGCGATATCGCCCAGGGCGTCGACTCCGCGGGCAACAAGGACGAGGGTGCCGGCGACCAGGGCATCATGTTCGGCTACGCCTGCCGTGAAACACCGGAACTGATGCCGGCACCGCTCTACTATGCCCATCGCATTCTCAAGCTGATGTCGGAAGCGCGCCGCTCGGGCGAGACCAGCGCGCTCGGGCCCGACGCCAAGAGCCAGGTGACGATCCGCTACGAGGACGGCAAGCCGGTCGAGGCCACGCAAATCGTCGTCTCAACGCAGCACTATGACGAGGGCCTCTCCTCCCACGATATCCAATCCATTGTGGAGCCTTACGTTCGCAAGGCGTTGCCGGCGGGCTGGATCACCAAGCACACGGTGTGGCACGTCAATCCGACCGGCAAGTTCGTGATCGGGGGCCCGGACGGCGATTGTGGCCTCACGGGTCGCAAGATCATCGTCGACACCTACGGCGGCGCGGCGCCCCACGGCGGCGGCGCCTTCTCCGGCAAAGACCCGACCAAGGTCGATCGCTCGGCCGCTTATGCGGCGCGCTATCTCGCGAAGAACGTTGTCGCGGCAGGGCTCGCAGACCGCTGCACCATCCAGATCGCCTACGCCATCGGCGTCGCGAAGCCCCTGTCGCTCTATGTCGATTGCTACGGGACCGCGCAGGTCGCCGAGGCGCGCCTGGAGAAGCTGCTCGGCGAGGTGATGGATCTGTCGCCGCGCGGCATTCGCGAGCACCTCGGCCTCAATCGGCCGATTTATGCCCGCACGAGTTCATATGGACATTTCGGCCGTTCGCCCGATGCGGATGGCGGCTTTTCCTGGGAACGCACCGACCTTGTTGATGAGCTGCGCCGCAGCGCGAGCTGATCTCCTCGTCGCTAACGTTGTCAGGCAAGCGGCCGCATAGTGGCAACGCGTCCAATACGCTGCCTATGGCCGACGATGACGACCGTACTCGACACGAACCCCGCGGCTTCTTCGGCCGCCGCAAGGGCCATCGGCTGCGGTCGCATCATGCGTCGCTGATCGAGACCCTGCTGCCGCGGCTCGCACTCGCTCTCGATGATCCTGCGCCGCCGGATCTCGCGCAGCTATTTAACCGCCCGGTCGACGCGGTTCGGCTCGAAATTGGCTTTGGCGGCGGAGAAAATCTGATCGCCGAGGCGGCGGGCCATCCGCAGCACGGCTTTATCGGGTGCGAGCCCTTCATCAATGGCATGGCCAAGATCCTGGCGCTAATTGAAACCGGGGGCCATGACAACGTCCGCCTTTATGCGGGTGACGCCATCGATCTCTTGAACTGGCTTCCGGCGGCTTCGCTCGCGGGCATCGATCTTCTCTATCCCGATCCTTGGCCGAAACGGCGTCATTGGAAGCGACGCTTCATTCAAGATCACACGATTGCCATGTTGGCGCGAGTCGTGCGGCCTGACGCTCTGTTCCGCTTCGCAACCGACGTGCCCGATTACGCCGCCTGGACGCTGGAGCACTTCCTGCGTGCGCCGGATTTTCTGTGGACCGCGGAGCGCGCCGACGACTGGCGCCGGCCATGGCATGGTTTCGCCGGCACGCGCTATGAGGCCAAAGCGAAACGCGAGGGTCGAACACCCTGTTATCTCGTATTTCGACGAACCGCCGCGCCGGGTCAGCCTGACGTCTATCGCGAGGGATCAGCCGAACGGTCGCGCCAGAAGGAGAGCACCCGGATGGCGCTTGGCTCCGACAAATGTTCGTAATGGCTTCGCACCTCGTCGAGGTTCGGTTGCCGGCCGCCCCGCAACACGATGATGGCCCGCAGCGTCGGCCAGCTGATTCCGAGCGCTCGCCCGATGATCAACAACCCGTCGAGCCGCTCGCCAACAAACAGCCGGTCGATGCGGTCGATCGGAACGCGCGACAACGCCGATAACGCCGCCACCGTTTTGGCGCGTTGGCCGCTTTCCGCAAAAGCATGGAGCTGCGCCGCGTCGAGCTTGCCCTCGTTCACGAGGGTCAGCACGGTGCTTTGGGCGTCGCGATAGAGGATCGTGTTCTGGCCGTCCTTGCCGTATGCGACAACGATCAGGCGCTGGCGCACCGCTGCGGACGCATCGCGGACAAGTTGACGCAGCAGGCCCGCTGGAATATCGGGGCGCAGCCCGAGCGTCTCGATTAGAGCATCATCGCCGGCGGCCCGCTTGACCAGAGTTCCAAATCCAACATCGGAAAACTGCGCGCCGGGATTGGACGCGACGGCGTGCAAAATGCTGCCGTCACCGCGCTCGACGAGGACGTCAGTGACCGGCGGCGCGATCATCTCGCGCTGCGCGATGGCGCTCAGATGCGGCAGACCCCTTCGTGCCGCGACAGCCGCGAGGTCGATATCCGGCAAGCACGGCGAAAGGCGCAAAACAGGCCCTGCAATCGCGATGTCGTCGTGATTGGCCAAGCGTCGAACGAGTCCGAGCGGCGCATTGGCAACCCGCGCAAGTCTATTTGCGATTCCGCTGAGCCTGCTGGCTTCGGTCTGATCGACAAGGCGACACAGGATATCGCCGAACATATCAACGTGCTCGGCGCCAAAGCGATCCGCCCCGCCGACGAAAAGATCGGTGAGGCGCTCCGCCATCTCAGTGAGCTTGGTGGCTGATCCCTGTCGAATACAGCCTTCGAGTTCGGGTATCAGGACGGCAAGGGACACGGGCTGCGACCGGCGAGCGTGGGTTCACTTCACGGGCGTCACATACCAAGGAACTCTCAATGAACGGTTAGGCGGAAAATGCCGAACCGCAGCGGAGAAGGGCTATCGAGCAACCACGATGTGGGAGTATGCGCCAGCCTTAAGGAAGGGTGACCCGGATCGTGAAACTTCGTCCACACCGGATTGCGAACCGTAAGGATCGGCCTTGCGCGACAGCGGCCAAGCGTTATATAAGCCGCATCAACTAAACATCTCATAGCGATCGATTAACGTCGATCGGATCGTGAGAGTGGGCCCCGCCCGGGACCCGCTCTTTTTTATTACCGCAATCGGCGTACCGGGCACGACATAAAGTCAAGACATCGAATGATGACTGACGCACGCGCTATGGCTGATACTGCAACGCCTGAAGAGGCGCTTGCGGAGCCGCGTCTCATTGCCGAAACCGGAGTGGCGGCGCGGGTTGCCGCGATCGCCTCTCCGGTGTTGGCCGCACTGGGATTTCGGCTGGTGCGAGTCAAAGTGTCCGGGCTCGACGGGTGCACCGTGCAAGTCATGGCGGAGCGCACGGACGGCACGATGATCATTGAAGATTGCGAGGCGGTTTCCCGCGCGTTGTCGCTGGTGCTCGATGCCGCCGATCCGATCGATCGCGCCTACCATCTCGAGATATCATCGCCTGGGCTTGATCGACCGCTGGTTCGGCGCTCGGATTTTGAACGCCACATCGGCGCCATGGTGAAGATCGAACTCGCGACCCCGCGCGAAGGTCAACGGCGGTTCCGCGGCGTCATCACTGCCATCGAAGGCGATGGAGTGCTTATGCGCATCGACGGCGCGTCCGCGGGCAACGAGGTCGTGCTGCTCGCGTTCGACGACATGGGCGACGCCAAGCTCGTCCTGACCGACGATTTGATCGCAGCGTCGCTTCGTCGCGGCGAGGCCGAGGAGCGAGCCCCGCGCCACGTCGGTGACGCAAGGCCCCGGTACGATCACCGCTCGCGTCAATCCATCAAGAAGCGTAGTGCCTCCGGTGACTCTCCGGCGGCGTCGCGGATCAAAGCTGAACAAGGAGACTAACACATGGCCGTCAGCGCCAATCGGCTTGAACTGTTGCAGATCGCCGACGCGGTCGCGCGCGAAAAGGCAATCGATCGCGGCATCGTCATCGCCGCCATGGAGGACGCGATCCAGAAAGCGGCCCGCTCTCGTTACGGCAGCGAGACCGAGGTACGCGCCGAGATCAATCCGAAGACGGGGGAGATGCGGTTATCCCGCCTGCTGCTGGTCGTGGATCAGGTGGAGAATGACGCCATCCATATCAGCGTCGAGGATGCGCGGCGGCGTAATCCCGACGCCCAGGCCGGCGACTACATCGCCGAGCCGCTGCCGCCCCTGGAGTATGGCCGTATCGCCGCCCAATCGGCCAAGCAGGTGATCGTGCAGAAGGTGCGGGAGGCGGAACGCGACCGGCAATATCAGGAGTTCAAGGATCGCATTAGCGATATCGTCAACGGCATCGTCAAGCGCGTGGAATACGGCAACGTCGTTGTCGATCTCGGCCGCGGCGAGGCGATCGTGCGGCGTGACGAACTGCTGCCGCGCGAGGTCTTCCGCAACGGCGACCGCGTCCGCGCCTATATCTACGACGTGCGCCACGAACCGCGTGGGCCGCAGATTTTCCTGTCGCGCACCCACCCGCAGTTCATGGCGAAGCTGTTCGCCCAGGAGGTCCCGGAAATCTACGACGGCATCGTCGAGGTCAAGGCGGTCGCCCGCGATCCGGGCTCGCGCGCCAAGATCGCGGTGGTGTCGCGGGATTCTTCGGTCGACCCGGTCGGTGCCTGTGTCGGCATGCGCGGATCGCGCGTGCAGGCGGTCGTGAACGAGTTGCAGGGCGAGAAGATCGACATCATTCCGTGGTCGGCCGATGTCGCTACCTTCGTGGTCAATGCGCTCGCCCCAGCGGAGGTCGCCAAGGTTGTGCTCGACGAAGATCGCGAGCGCATTTCGGTCGTGGTGCCTGACCAGCAGCTTTCGCTCGCCATCGGGCGTCGCGGACAAAACGTCCGGCTTGCGTCGCAGTTGACCGGCTGGGACATCGACATCCTCACCGAGCAGGAGGAATCGGAGCGTCGTCAGGCCGACTTCGAGAAGCGCACCAAGATGTTCATGGAAGCGCTCAATGTCGATGAAGTAGTCGGTCAGTTGCTCGCCTCGGAGGGCTTCAGTTCCGTCGAAGAACTGTCGATGGTCGGTGAGAAGGACATCGCATCGATCGAGGGCTTCGATGAGGAAACCGCGAACGAGCTGCAGACGCGCGCGCGCGACCACCTCGCTCAGATCGAGGCCGAATACGATGCCAAGCGCACGGAACTCGGCGTGTCCGACGAGATCAAGACCGTTCCCGGCGTAACGACCAGGATGCTGGTCGCGTTCGGTGAGCACGGCGTCAAGACGGTCGACGACCTCGCCGATTGCGCGACCGACGATCTCGCCGGCTGGACCGAGCGCAAGGACGGCGAAACCGTGCGCAACGCAGGCATTCTCGACGGCTTCGAACTCAGCCGGGAGGAGTGCGAAGCCATCATCATGCAGGCGAGGGTCAAGGTCGGCATCATCACCGAGGCTGATCTCGCAGCCATGACCGCTCCGCCGACGGCCCCAGAAGAAGCGGTCGCGGCGCCGCCGGCGTAAAGGCCGTGGCGCGGCGGGAAGGAAACCTATGGCGACGACGGCAGAAGACGACAACGCCGATCAGGGACCGCGGAGCGCCGCTGCCGCGACCGCGCGCTTGTGCATTGCAACGCGCGAGGTTCGGCCGGTCGGCGACCTGATCCGCTTCGTCGCCGGCCCGGATGGGGTCGTCGTGCCGGATTTGCGGCGCCGGCTTCCCGGTCGCGGCGTATGGGTCACGGCGCGGCGCCGGCTGGTCGAGGAGGCGGTCAAGCGGCGGGCTTTCGGGCGCGGCCTTAAAACCGATGCCAAGGCCTTGCCGGACCTGCCCGATACCCTGGAGCGGCTGCTTGAGCGGTCGGCCCTCGACGCCCTCTCGATGGCGTACAAGGCCGGCCTCGTGGTCCAAGGCTTTGCCAAGGTCGAGGCCGCCGTGGAGGGAGGGCCGGTCGTCGCCCTCGTGCGGTCCCGCGACGCCGGAATTGAGGGAGGCCGGAAGCTCGCGGCCTTACTGGCACGCCGTGCTGCGGCGGAGCCTGCCACAATCATCGAATCCTTTACTTCAGCGCAATTGGATTTGGCATTGGGACGCCTAAATGTGGTACATGCTGCGCTGCTGGCCGGACGGGCGAGTGAAACATTTCTCGCCCGCTGGCGGATTCTTAAATCCTTCCGAGCGGACGAACCGGACGATCTCTGCTCGCGACGGCCGAATGACAATGCTCCAGACCTAGGACCGTAATGACTGAAACCAAGAACCCTGGTGAAAAGACGCTGACCGTCACCCCCAGTAAGTCGACGTTGTCGCTGAAGCGAAGCGTCGAGCAGGGGATGGTGCGCCAAAGCTTCAGCCATGGCCGTACCAAGGCTGTGGTGGTGGAGAAGCTGAAGCGTCGCGGCGTTGGTCCCGGAGAGGGAAGGGCCGGCGAGCCGGCGGCAGCCGCGCCTGCTACGACCGCGCGTCGCGGCCAGGGACAACCCGCCGGCAAAGAGGTTGCGCCGACCGCGGGCGGCAAGCCGTCCGGCGTGGTGCTGCGCGAATTGACCAAAGAGGAGCATAACGCCCGCGCTCACGCCCTCGCCGACGCCAAGGCGCAGTATGTTGAAGAACGTCGCGTTGCGGTCGAAGCGGCGCGGCAGAAGGCGGATCGCGACAAGAAGGCCCAGGAAGAGCGCGTTGCGGCCGAAGAGCGTAAGCGTGAGGAAGACGATCGGCGTCGCCACGAGGAAGAGACCAAGCAGAAGGCCGAGACCACCGCCAAGAAGCGCTTCGGCGAGGAAGAGACAAAGGCAAAACCGCAGACGCCCGCAACACCCACGATCAGTCTGCGCCACACAACGGTCGAGGCTGAGGAGGAAGAAGCGCCGCGCACTGCGCGCCGTGGGCCTGGTGTTGTGCGTCCGGTGCCTCCTCCGAAGCCGACCCGCGGCGGCGCCGAAAAGCGTCGCGGCCGTCTTACGCTTGTCACCGCGCTCAGCGCCGACGAGGAGCGCGAGCGGTCCGTCGCGTCGTTCCGCCGCCGAACACAACGTCTCAAGGGGCATGCCTCCAACGAGCCGAAGGAGAAGCTCGTGCGCGAGGTCACGATCCCGGAGGCGATCACCATTCAGGAACTCGCGAACCGCATGTCGGAACGCGCGGTCGACGTGATCAAACTGCTGATGAAGCAGGGGCAGATGGCGAAGATCACCGACATGATCGACGCCGATACCGCGCAACTCATCGCTGAAGAACTGGGCCACACCGTCCGTCGCGTCGCCGAATCCGACGTCGAGGAAGGTCTGTTTGATGTCGCCGACGATCCAGCCCATCTGCTGTCGCGACCGCCGGTCGTCACCATCATGGGGCACGTCGACCACGGCAAGACGTCGCTCCTTGATGCGATCCGCCAGACCGATGTCGCCGCCGGCGAGGCGGGCGGCATCACACAGCACATCGGCGCCTACCAGGTGACCTCGCCGCTCGGCGCGAAGATCACCTTCATCGATACCCCCGGCCACGCGGCCTTCACCTCGATGCGGGCGCGCGGCGCCAAGGTGACCGATATCGTTGTGCTGGTGGTGGCGGCTGATGACGGCGTGATGCCGCAGACGGTCGAGGCGATCCAGCATGCCAAGGCGGCAAAGGTGCCGATGATCGTCGCCATCAATAAGATCGACAGGCCGGACGCGCGGCCGGAGCGGGTTCGTACCGAATTGCTTCAACACGAGGTGCAGGTGGAATCGCTAGGCGGCGATGTCCTCGATGTCGAGGTGTCCGCCACCAAGAAGACGAATCTCGATAGGCTGTTGGAGACGCTTGGGCTGCAGGCCGAAATTCTTGATCTGAAGGCCAATCCGGATCGTCCGGCCGAGGGCACGGTGATCGAGGCGAAGCTTGATCGTGGCCGTGGCCCGGTCGCGACCGTACTGGTGCAACGCGGCACGCTCCACCCCGGTGACATCGTGGTCGCCGGCGCCGAATGGGGCCGCGTGCGCGCTCTGATTTCCGATACCGGCGAGGGCGTGGAAACCGCCAGCCCGTCGGTGCCGGTCGAGGTTCTTGGCTTCAACGGCACGCCCGAAGCCGGCGATCGGCTTGCGGTCGTGGACAGCGAAGCGCGCGCACGCGAAGTGACCGATTACCGGGCCCGTCAGCGGCGCGACAAGCAGGCGGCACGGGCGAGCGGCATGCGCGGCTCGCTCGAGCAGATGATGAGCCAGCTCAAGAGCACGGGACGGAAGGAGTTTCCGCTCCTCATCAAGGGCGACGTCCAGGGCTCGGTCGAGGCCATCGTCGGTGCTCTCGAGAAACTCGGTACCTCGGAAGTCGGCGCCCGCATCATCCTTGCGGGTGTCGGTGGCATCAGCGAATCCGACATTACGCTCGCCGAGGCTTCCGGTGCCGCCGTGATCGGCTTCAACGTCCGTGCCCACAAGGAAGCGCGCGAGATGGCGGAGCGCGACGGCGTCGAGATCCGCTACTACAACATCATCTACGATCTCGTCGACGACGTGAAAAAGGCGATGTCCGGCCTGCTGGCGCCGATGCTGCGCGAGACCATGCTCGGCAACGCCCAGATATTGGAGATCTTCAACATCTCCAAGGTCGGCAAGATCGCAGGCTGCCGTGTCACCGACGGCACCGTGGAGCGCGGCGCCAACGTGCGGCTGATCCGCGATAACGTCGTGATCCACGAGGGCAAGCTTTCGCAGCTCAAGCGCTTCAAGGATGACGCGCGCGAAGTCCTCGCCGGACAGGAGTGCGGCATGAGCTTCGAGAGCTATCAGGACATGCGCGTCGGCGATGTTATCGAGTGCTATCGCGTGGAGACGGTGCAGCGCACTTTGTGAGTTCGAAGCTCAAGCGTGCGGTGCGCCCATAGACTGATCCGTCCGGGCGAACTGGGTTTTCTTGAACCGCGTACCGGCGGAGCAGTCGCTGCTTGAAATTGTCGGGGACGTATCATTGCCGTCGTCCTTCGTCCGAATTGGTGAATTCCATGTCGCGTCATCACTCCCATGAATCCGTCAAAGGACCTTCGCAGCGCGCGTTGCGCGCCGGTGAACTGGTTCGCCATGCGCTGGCCGAAATCTTTGCGCGCGGGGAGGTCCATGACGAGGTGATCGAAACGCATTTGATCACCGTCGCGGAAGTGCGCATGTCGCCCGATCTGAGGCTTGCGACCGTTTACGTCATGCCGCTGGGCGGCCACGACGCAAAAACCGTCCTTGCCGCGCTCGAACGCAACAAGCGCTATCTGCGCGGCGAGATCGCCCATCGGGTCAATCTCAAATTCGCGCCTGACATTCGTTTTCGCGTCGATGAGCGGTTTGAGGAGGCCGATCGGATCGAGCAATTGTTGCGCTCGCCGCAGGTGCAACGCGATCTCGATACGGAATCGAGCAAGAAGCCATGAACAACGCGACCCCAGGACGGTCGGTCGCCGATGAAGCGACCGAGAGTGATTTGCTGTCGGCCAATGCCGAGATCGCGCCAACGTCGCCGGCCGCCGCGGAGGCGGGGGCCCCGCCGCGCGGCACGAAAGCGCAGCAACGCCGCCCGAAATACGACGTGCATGGCTGGGTGGTGCTGGACAAACCGATCGGCATGACCTCGACCCACGCGGTGTCGGTGATCAAGCGTCTGTTTGCCGCCAAGCGTGCGGGTCACGCGGGCACTCTCGATCCACTGGCCTCTGGATGCTTGCCGATCGCGCTCGGCGAGGCAACCAAGACGGTGCCGTTCGTGATGGACGGTCGCAAAGCCTACCGCTTCACCGTTCGCTGGGGCGAAGAGCGGGATACCGACGATGCCGAGGGGCGCGTCGTCGCCTCGAGCGATCAGCGTCCCACGCGCGAGGAGATCGAAGCCTTGCTGCCGCGTTTCACCGGCGAGATCGAGCAGGTGCCGCCGCGCTTCTCTGCCATCAAGATCGAGGGCGAGCGCGCCTACGACATCGCCCGCGACGGCGAGGAGTTCGATCTCAAGTCGCGTCGTGTCGTCATCGAGCGACTGACGCTCGTGGCCATGCCCGATGCGGATCATGCCGAATTCGAGGCCGAATGCGGCAAGGGCACTTACGTGCGCTCGCTCGCCCGCGACCTTGGCCGCGACCTTGGCTGCCGCGGTCACGTCTCGGCGCTCCGCCGGACTGCGGTGGGGTCGTTCGGGGAACGCGACATGATTTCGCTGGAACGGCTTGAATCTTTGTGTCATAGAGCCGCGGTCGGCGAGGGAAACCTCGCCGACGCGCTATTCCCGGTTGCGACCGCGCTGGACGACATCCCGGCGCTGGCCGTCAGTCGGGGCGATGCGGCCCGACTCCAGCGGGGTCAGGCCGTTTTGATGCGCGGACGGGACGCCCCCGTCGTCCGCGGTACGGTTTACATCACGGCATCTGGCAGCCTGATTGCGCTCGCCGACGTCGACCGCGGCGAAATCGTCCCCAAGCGCGTGTTCAACCTCGCCGGCCTGCAGGGCAGAGCCGGCCGACAAGAAGGTCGTTGACGATGTCGATTACTACTGAGCGTAAATCGGAAGTCATCAAGACGCATGCGAGAAAGTCGGGCGACACAGGGTCGCCCGAGGTCCAGGTGGCGATTCTCTCGGAGCGCATCACCAATCTGACCGAGCACTTCAGGACTCACGTAAAAGACAACCATTCCCGGCGCGGCTTGCTGAAGCTCGTGTCGCAGCGCCGTCAGTTGCTCGATTACCTCAAGCGGCACGACGAAAACCGCTACAAGACTTTGATCGAGAAGCTTGGTATTCGCCGCTGAGCCGTATGCTCGTGCGGAAGCATTTTCCGGAACGCGTGTCGGGACGCCGGAAAATGCCACGATTTGCGCGCCGAGTTCGCGCAATCCCCAGCGGAGGCGTGGTGCGTCCGCTGCATTTCGGCGGCAATGGCCGCCGTGTTTGGCCGGGCCAATCATGTCCGGCAGCCGAAGGCGCGAAGGCCATGGCAGGATCGCGAGAAGCTGTGATGCTCATCCCTGCGTTCAGCGCTCATCGAGCGCTAACGGTGGGGATGCGCAGCTCCTCGCCGTCTTGCTCATGGCTTTCGTCGCCGCAAAACCATGAAAGAAGACGAAACCTATGTTCACCATTCATCGTGAGGAGCTCGATTGGGGCGGGCGCAAGCTCGTTCTCGAAACCGGCAAGATAGCGCGGCAAGCAGACGGCGCGATCTTCGCGAGCTACGGCGAGACAACGGTTCTCGCGACCGTAGTTGCCGCAAAGGAACCGAAGGTTGGCATCGATTTTCTGCCGCTCACCTGCAATTACCAGGAAAAGTTTTTTGCCGCCGGCCGCATTCCCGGCGGCTACTTCAAACGGGAAGGTCGCCCGACCGAACGCGAGACGTTGACCTCGCGCCTCATCGACCGGCCGATCCGTCCGCTCTTCGCCGATGGCTGGCGTTGCGATACCCAGGTCATCGTGACCTGCATGTCGCACGACCAGGAGAATGATCCCGACATTCTGGCGATGGTCGCGGCCTCGGCTGCCCTCACGCTGTCGGGGGCACCGTTCATGGGACCGATCGGCGCGGCGCGCGTCGGTTTCATCAACAACGAATACGTGCTCAACCCGCAGGTCGACGAGATGACCGAGAGCAATCTCGATCTCGTTGTTGCCGGCACCCAGGATGCGGTGCTGATGGTCGAGTCCGAAGCCAAAGAACTGCCCGAAGAAGTGATGCTCGGCGCCGTGATGTTCGGCCATCGGCATTTCCAGCCGGTGATCGAAGCCATCATTCGCCTCGCGGAAAAGGCCGCGAAGGAGCCGCGCGAACTGACGCTCCCCGACAACGCGACCCTGGAGAAGGGAATCCTCGGCCTTGTCGAGCAGGATCTGCGCAAGGCGTATGCGATTCCCGACAAGATGGCGCGCCACGACGCGGTCGATGCCGCCAAGGCCAAGGTAATGGCTCATTTCCTCCCGGAGGGCGTTGAAAATCCGGCCCACAGCAAGGAGCGGGTCGCCGGCGTCTTCAAGGAGCTTGAAGCCAAGATCGTGCGCTGGAACATCCTCGACACTGGCAAGCGCATCGATGGTCGCGACGTCCAGACGGTGCGACCGATCGTGGCCGAGGTCGGCGTCCTTCCGCGGGCCCATGGCTCGGCGCTGTTTACCCGCGGCGAGACCCAGGCGTTCGTGGTGGCGACGCTCGGCACCGGCGAGGACGAGCAGTTCGTCGACTCGCTCACCGGCACCTACAAAGAAAGTTTCATGCTGCACTACAACTTCCCGCCGTTCTCGGTGGGCGAGACGGGACGGCTCGGCTCTCCCGGACGGCGCGAGATCGGCCACGGCAAGCTCGCTTGGCGTGCCATCCATCCGATGCTGCCGCTGCATCACGAGTTCCCGTATACGATCCGCGTGGTCTCGGAGATCACCGAGTTCGAACGGCTCGTCATCGATGGCGACGGTGTGCGGCTCCTCGCTGGCGCTGATGGATGCCGGCGTGCCGCTGAAGGCGCCGACAGCGGGCATCGCCATGGGCCTGATCCTGGAGGACAAGCGCTACGCGGTGCTCTCCGACATCCTCGGCGACGAGGACCATCTCGGCGACATGGACTTCAAGGTGGCCGGCACCGAGAAGGGCGTGACCTCGCTGCAGATGGACATCAAGATCTCCGGCATCACCGAGGAGATCATGCGGGTCGCCCTGAACCAGGCGAAGGACGGCCGACTGCATATCCTCCAGGAGATGGCGAAGGCGATCACCTCGGCTCGCGCCGAGCTTGGCGAGCATGCGCCGCGCATCGAGGTACTGACCATCCCGACCGACAAGATCCGCGAGGTGATCGGCTCCGGCGGCAAAGTGATCCGCGAGATCGTCGAGAAGACCGGCGCCAAGGTCGACATCTCCGACGACGGCACAGTCAAGGTGGCGTCCTCTTCCGCGGATTCCATCAAGGCGGCGATCAACTGGATCAAGTCGATCGCGTCCGACCCCGAGGTCGGCCATATCTACGAGGGCACGGTCGTCAAGGTGATGGATTTCGGCGCGTTCGTGAACTTCTTCGGTTCGCGCGACGGGCTCGTCCACATCAGCCAACTGGCGCCGCGCCGGGTGCAGAAGACAACGGACATCGTCAAGGAAGGCGACAAGGTCAAGGTCAAGCTCCTCGGATTTGACGAGCGCGGCAAGGTGCGTCTGTCGATGAAGATGGTCGACCAGCAGACCGGCGAGGACCTCGAAGCGAAGCAGAAGGCCGAGGCCGAAGGGCAGCGCGAGGCCGCGGGCGTCGCGGAGTAAGCCACCTGCTCAGCGTCCTGCAAAGGCGAGACCTCGCCGCGGTGCTCACACGATGATGTCGAGGCCGACGTCGAGGTTGACCGACGAATGAGTGATGGCGCCTGACGACAAGTAGTCGACGCCGGTCGCGGCAACCGCGGCCGCGCTGTCATGGGTGATCCCGCCCGACGCTTCGGTAACGAGGCGTCCTGACACGAGATCGACCGCCGTCTTGAGCACCGGCGGCGGCATGTTGTCGAGCAGCACCACATCGGCAAGCCCGGACGCGAGCACCTCACGCAGCTGGTCGATGGTGTCGACTTCGATCTCGATCTTGACGAGGTGACCGGCAACGGCGCGCGCCCGTTTGAGCACCGCAGTGATGCCGCCGGCGACGGCAATGTGGTTGTCCTTGATGAGGATCGCGTCGTCGAGGCCGAAGCGGTGATTGAAGCCGCCGCCGCAGCGCACGGCGTATTTCTGCAGAGCGCGCAGTCCCGGCGTCGTCTTGCGCGTGCAGCACACCCGCGCGCGCGTACCGGCGATGAGTTTCACGAAGGTCGCCGTCCCGCTGGCGATCCCTGAAAGATGGCCGAGGAAATTGAGCGCGGTGCGCTCGGCGCCGAGCAGGGCGCGCGCATTCCCCTCGACGGTCATCAACACGTCGCCCCTGCGGACCTCGGCGCCGTCGCGCGAGTGGTTTGTGAGCTTCACCTGTGCATCGAGCTTGCGGAACGTCGCCTCGACGAGCGGCAGGCCGGCGATCACACCGACGTCGCGCGCCGCGACGACGGCGCGCCCGGAGTGACCGGTTGGCACGGTTGCGATTGAAGTCACATCGCCGGCGCGGCCAAGATCTTCGGCGAGCGCGCGGTTAACCGCTTCCTCGATTGCAAGCGGCGACAGGAAGGCATCAGGATTCAAGGTCTCGAGCATGGCTCACCGGCAGAAATTTTTGCTGCCGGATCAATAGCGCATTGGCGGGGAGGGCGGAATGCGTAGGACGGAGAAGATCAACGGCGGCGTCGGCCGTAATCGGCTTCATGATTGCTCCAATTTCGTGCCGCGCGCGTGGCTGCTATGCAGGAAAACCTGGATTCAGAGCCAAAGTTCGATTTGGCCTGCCCAGGCGAGCCCCTAGATAACATCGCACCCAACCCGGACCGGGTGTTGCAAGGTCCGGGGGCTGTTGCTCGCGCTTTATCGAGGACTCCTGCGATGGATGCCGAGACCCCTGACTTCGCCCGCACCAGACAGCTTTCGCTCGGCACATGGCGCACCCCGGGCATCATCATCCTGTGCGGCTGCGCCATCGCGGTGCTGTCGTTTGGTCCGCGCTCGGCCCTCGGCTTCTTTCTGACCCCGCTGTCGCATGAAAACGGCTGGGGGCGTGAAGTCTTCTCGCTGGCGCTGGCGGTGCAGAACCTGCTCTGGGGCGCGGGGCTGCCGTTCTCCGGCGCCATCGCCGACCGCTTCGGGACCATGCGCGTGCTGATCGTCGGCACGCTGATGTACGCGGCCGGCCTCGTCATGATGGCCTACGCCCAATCGCCTGCGATGTTTGAAGTGTCGGCGGGTGTGCTGGTCGGTCTCGGCATGTCCGGCTGTTCGTTCAACCTCGTGCTCGCGGCGTTCGGGAAGCTGTTGCCCGAGGAGTGGCGCTCGCTCGCCTTCGGCGCCGGGACTGCAGCCGGCTCATTCGGCCAGTTCATGTTTTCTCCGCTCGCCGTCGCCCTGATTGGCGCATACGGCGTGCAGCAAGCCCTGATGATTTTCGGCGGCCTCGTGCTCTTGGTCGTGCCGCTGTCGGTCGCCATTGCCACGCGGCCTCAGACGTCGGCCGCGTCAGAGGGACCGGCGCCGACGCAGTCGCTGCGACAATCACTGGCCGAGGCTTTGGGGCATCGCTCCTACATTTTGCTGGTGCTCGGCTTCTTCACCTGCGGCTTCCAGCTCGCTTTCATCACCGTGCACATGCCGGCCTATCTCGCCGACAAGGGAATCTCCGCCGAAGTCGGCGGCTGGACGATCGCTGTCATCGGACTGTTCAACATCGTCGGCTCCGTATCGTCCGGGTGGCTCGGCAGCCGCTTGCCCAAGCGCTACATCCTTTCGGTGATCTATCTGATCCGGGCGCTCGCGGTGCTCGCCTTGATCTCGTTCCCGGTCACGCCGGTGAGCGCGCTTCTGTTCGGCGCCGTGATGGGACTGATGTGGCTTTCCACCGTGCCGCCCACCAACGGATTGATCGCGATGATGTTCGGCACCAAGTGGCTTGCCATGCTGGCGGGTTTTGCCTTCTTCAGCCATCAGGTCGGCGGCTTCCTCGGCGTCTGGCTCGGCGGTCTCGCCTTCGAGCGGACCGGCTCCTATGACCTCGTCTGGTGGTTGTCGATCCTGTTCGGCGTGCTGTCGGCGCTGGTCAATCTGCCGATTGTCGAGAAGCCGGTGCCGCGGATCGCGGCGCTCCGCGCATAAGGTGGAATTCCCCCACGTGGGCTGGTAGAGCCGGCCAATGAACGGCACATCGGGATCATCTGCTGATACCGTGCCTGCGCCTGAGCCTGCCAAAAGCTTAAGCGCAAGTGTGCCCGCAATTTCGGTCGTGCTTGCGACCTACAACCGGCGTCACGTTCTGCCGCGAGCGATTGCAAGCGTTCTCGCCCAGGGTGCGAATTTCGAACTGATCGTGGTCGATGACGCCTCGCAGGACGGCACCGCCGATTATCTTGCGACGCTCATCGATCCCCGCATCCGCATCATCGTCGCCGAGCGCAATGGCGGGCCGGGCGCGGCGCGCAACCGCGGTCTTGCTGCGGCGCGCGCGGCGATCGTCGCCTTTCTCGACAGTGATGATGTCTATCGGCCGGGGCGGCTGGAGATTCCGCTCGCCGCCTTCGCGGCCGATGCAGGGCTCGTCTGCACGTTGAGCTCGGCGATCAGGCATGATCGCGACCGCTCCCGCGAGGCTGTGATCCCCTCGGTGAAGCTGCCCGCGGCGGCCTTCGAATGGGCGATGATCTGCGACCTCGTGCCGGTCGAAGCGACGAGCATTACCGTGCGTCGCGAGGCGGCGCTCGATGCCGGCGGCTTCTGCGAGCGGCTGCGCCTTGCCGAGGATCGCGAATTTCTGATCCGCCTCGCGCGTCACGGCGGCGCCCAGCTGTTGCCAGATCCGCTGTGGGAAAAATTCTGGGGCGACGACAATCTGTCCAATGACTGGGCGAACGCCGGAGCGGGGCTTGCCGCCTATGTGCGCGAGCGGCCCGAATTCGTCGGCCGCTTCCGCAAGGTCGGAAGCTATCTCGCCACCAAGGTGCTCGTCGCGGATCTGCGGCTTCATCTGTGGCCCGCGTTCCGGCGCGATCTCGGCCTGCTGCGCGGCGCCGGCTTGATCGATGGCAACATCGTGCGGCTGGTGCGCGATCATCGCGCCGTGCGGCACTACCGGCGGACCATGTCGGGCGGCGATGCGCTGCGAAGCCTCACCGGCCCGCCACCGGAATGGCGGTAAGGATCATGCTTCCGGCGTTCGCCGTGTGCGCAACGGTCTGGACCATCTCGACGCGCGCGATCAGATTATCGCGCGCGTGCGGGACCAGAATGGCGGCCACAGCGTAGGACGCAGCAGATATGCCGAACGAGAGAGCCAATCTGGACACCACGGCGGCGCCTGCTCGCAACGCCCGCCGGCATCGGGGTATATTGAGGGACCGTTGTTTCGAGGAGAACCCGCGTGGCGACATTCAAGGCGATCGTCATCACCAAGACCGAGAGCGGCACGGCCGCGGCGCTGACGGATTTCGACGAACAAAACCTCATGGAAGGCGACGTCACGATCGCGCCCGAATGGTCGACGGTGAACTACAAGGACGGGCTCGCGGTGACCGGCAAGGCGCCCGTGGTGCGACGCTTCCCGATGATCGCTGGCGTCGACGCTGCCGCGACCGTCCTCTCGTCGTCCCATCCGGCCTGGAAGGCCGGGGACAAGGTGCTCCTCAACGGCTGGGGCTGCGGCGAGGCCCACCTTGGGGTCTATGCCGAAAAGGCGCGGGTCAAGGGCGATTGGCTGATCGCGCTGCCCGCGGGCCTCACCAGCCGCGACGCCATGGCGATCGGCACCGCCGGCTATACGGCGATGCTGTGCGTGATGGCCCTGGAGCGTCACGGGATCACGCCGGCGAGCGGCCCCGTCATCGTCACCGGGGCAGCGGGTGGTGTCGGATCGGTTGCCGTCGCGCTTCTCGCCAAACTTGGCTACCACGTGGTCGCGTCCACGGGGCGCCCGGCCGAGGCCGAATACCTCAAGGGCCTGGGCGCCGCCGAAGTGATTGCCCGTGCGGACCTGACGGGGCCGGTGCGCCCGCTCGCCAAGGAGCGCTGGGCTGCGGGCGTAGACACGGTGGGCTCGACCACCCTTGCCAATGTGCTGTCGATGACCCGTTACAGCGGGGCGGTCGCGGCTTGCGGACTTGCTGGCGGTATGGATTTGCCGACGACGGTTGCACCCTTCATCTTACGCGCCGTTTCGCTTCTAGGAATTGAGTCCGTCGTCGCGCCGATTGCATTGCGCAAGGAGGCGTGGGGGCGACTCGCGAAAGACCTCGATCGGCACAAATTGGCCCAGATGACCGAGGAGATTAACCTTGGTGGCGTCATCGACGCTGGTAAAAAAATCGTTGAGGGTGGCGTTCGCGGGCGACTTGTGGTCAAGATTGCATAAATGCCATTCAGAATTTGTCCACCAAATGTGGGCATCTTCAACTTGACGAGCATGGTAAGAGTGTCGTTAACGGGGAAGGGATTCGAGAATCTCTCGAAGGCGGAGTGGGGGTCATGTGGGCGCGTAGTATCCTGATCATTGCAGGCCTCGTCGCCGCGGAGCCGGCCTTGGCGGGCGAGCTTCGCCCCGAGGAGGCCAAGCGCTTCGTCGCGGGCAAGCACTTCACCTACAGCTGCTTCGACGGCACCTCGGGCTCGGGCCGCATCAATGCCGACGGCTCGGTAATCGGCACGATGCAATCGCGGGGCGGGCCGCTGCGTTTCATCTCGCTGCCGACCGGCACCATCCGGGTCCAGCCGGATTCGATCTGCGCCTCGGTGAAGGGCATGATGTTCACGCCCTGCTTCACCGTTTATCAGCTCGACGGCAACCGCTTCCGCGGCGCCATCTCGGGATTGGGCTTCGCCTATTGCGACTTCGTCCGGCGAAATCCGCGCATGGAGCTGACGGGTACCCGCGCGTCAAATTCGCCGAACTCCCAGCGCGCATCGGCGAACGAATAGCGATTCAACACCCTACGAATTCCGGCGCCCATCGATCGTGGTGCGCGCGATAATCATCTCGTCAATCTCGGCGGGGTCGCAGCCGATCTCGCGCAGGATCGCGACACTGTCGCCGCCGAGTGTCGGCGCCGGCAGGGTTTCATCGCGGCCACCGGCGGAAAACCGGTTGGGGAATTTCGTTTCCTTGATCGGACCTTCGATCGGGTGGTCGACCTCGCGGAAGAACGCGACATCGGCGAGATGCTCATCACCGACGAGGCTTTCAAGCGTGTGCATCGGGCCGGCCGGCACGTCGGCCGCCGCGAGGATTGCGACCCATTCGGCGGTGGTGCGGGTGCGGAAGCTCGCCGCACGCAGGTCGAAGTAGGCGCGCACATTGGCAAGCCGCGCCTTGACCGACGAGAACCGCGGATCGGTCTTGAGTTCCGGCCGGCCGATGGCGTCGAACATCGCGAAGGCTTGGGCGTCGGTATTCGCTGATACGCAGATGTAGCCATCCTTGGTGGGGACGGGCTTGCCCATGGGATCGAGCACGCGCGGGTCACCGCTCTCGCCGCGCGGCGGCACGAAGGTGAGATCGCCCATGTGCTCGGCCAGCACGAAGGCGGCGAGGTTCTCAAACATCGGCACTTCGATCGCCTCGCCTTCGCCGTTGCCCTCGCGTTCGCGTCGGAACAGCGCGGCCATGATGCATTGCGTCGCGATGAGGCCGACCACGTGATCGGCGAACACCATCGGCACGAAGCGCGGTTCGCCCGTGGAGCGGCGATTGCATTCGGCAACGCCGGACATGCCCTGGATGATGGTGTCGTAGGCCGGGCGGTCGCGGTAGCGCCCGCCGCGGCCGAAGCCCATCAGATTGCAGATGATGAGCCGCGGATGTCGCGCGCGCAGCGCCTCGGCGCCGAGGCCGAGCCGCTCGAGTGCAGCGGGCCGCACATTGGCGATGAAGACATCGGCAGTCGCAAGCAGCCGGTCCAGCGCCGCGCACCCCGCCGCCTGCTTGAGGTCGAGGACCAGCGACCGCTTGTTGCGGTTGAAGTGCATGAACTTGCCGCTGAGCGCGCCGCTTTTTGATTTGCCGCCGAGCATGCGCAACAGGTCGCCCCCAGGCGCCTCGACCTTGATGACGTCGGCGCCGTAGTCGGCGAGAAAGAGCGTCGCCGTCGGTCCGACCACCACGCTGGTGAGGTCGACGACCCGGATGCCGGCGAGCGGGCCGCTCATGATCTTGGCCCGGATGCCGATCCCGCGAGCGTCACGTCGACACGATAGGCGAGCCCGCCGCCGGGCGCCGACGCCCACAGCGAGGCCGTGCCATCGACGATGCGGCCGTTGAAGGTGACGGTCGAAGGGACGAACAGCGGACTCATGGCGCGCGCCGCATAAAAGGCAATAGGGCGCGGCAGGTGCGCCCGCGCGGTCTCGACCAGCAGGAGCGCCGTGAGGCCGCCATTCATGACCAGCGCCGGATAGCCCTCGGTGTCGCGGGTGTAGGGAAGATCGTAGTGAATGCGATGCGCGTTGAAGGTCAGCGCCGAGTAGCGGAACAGCAGCACGGAATCGAGGCCGATCGGCTTCGACCAGTCGGCTTTTTCCGCGGCCGGGGCTGCGGCCTCGCGTTGCTGGGCGGTGGTGCCGACGACGACCGCCTCGCGATAGACTACGTCCTGCTCCTCCGTGATGGCGACGCCGTCGGGCCCGCTGATCTCGTGCACCACGGTCATCAGCACGAACGACCCGGTGCGGCCCGACTTCGGCTCGGCCCGTGTCACGGTCGAGACCCGCGAGACGCGATCGCCGATGTGGAGAGGACGATGGAAGGTGGTGCGCCGTCCGGCGAACATGCGCCGCGTGCCCTGCAGCGGCGGCATGAAATCGCCGGTCTCGGGGTGGCCATCGGAGCCGATGTCGCTCTCCCGCGCCGTCGTGCCGAACAGGATGGCGTACCAGCTTTCCGGCATTACGCCGCCGCGCCGGAACTTCGCCGGGTCCTGGTCGAGCGTCGCCGCCATCCGTTCGACGGCACCGAGCGCGATCTCGTCTTCGTCTTTGCGCGTGCGTCCGAGCCAGTTCTTCAGCGCGACTTCGTTCAAGGTGGTGCTCCCTCGTTCGTCCGATCACGTGCACTCTGCCGTGCTGGCGGCAAACGTCAACATGGGTTGCGCCGCGTCCAATTTGCCGTCAGCTTGGCCGCTCCATATTGACGGGAGCTGCCGTGATCCGATCCTTGCTTTACGTTCCCGTGAGTTCCGAGCGCTTTCTCGCCAAAGCTCATGAGCGTGGCGCCGACGCGATCATCCTCGACCTCGAGGACGCGGTGGCGCCTTCGCAAAAGGATTCGGCGAGGGAGCGGCTTCCCGAAGCAGTGCCGATGGTGGCGCGCGGCGGGGCGATCGTGTTCGTGCGCATCAATTCCGAGCCGGAGCGCATCCGGCGCGATGCGGCGGCCGCGTGCCGCGCGGGCGCAGCGGGCCTCTTCGTGACGAAGTCGCGGGAGGCTGCCGCCGTCGCCGCGCTTGGCGATTTCCTCGACGGCATCGAACGTGCCATCGGCCGTCCGCCGTTGAAATTCGTGCCGATGATCGAGGATGCCGGCGCGCTGTTCGACGCCCGCGCGATTGCGCGCGCGAGTCCGCGCGTCTTTGCGCTCACCACGGGCGGCGAAGACATGGCGACGTCGCTCAATGCCGAACCGACGCCCGAGGTGCTGCGCTATCCGAAGCTTTTGGTCCATTACGCCGCCAAGGCAGCGGGGGTTCTCTCGTTCGGTCTCTTGCGCACGGTCGCCGACTACGGCGACCTCGAAGGCATCGAGAAATCCGCCCGCGAGGCGCGCCAATTCGGCTTTGACGGCGCAAGCTGCGTCCATCCAACCGTGGTGCCGATCCTCAACCGCGCGTTCTCACCGACGCCCGAGGAACTTGACCACGCCCGCGCCCTGCTCGCGGCATTCGAGGCCCACCGCGCCGCCGGCCGCGGCGCCTTCGCGTTCGAAGGACGCATGGTGGACGAACCGGTCGTGCAGCGCGCCCGCGTCCTGCTCGGCAAAGCCTGTTAGTCAAATAGTGAGCCCTGTAGCCCGGATGAGCGCAGCGATATCCGGGAGCGGCCCACCTTCGGCGCGACCGGCCCCGGATATCGCTTCGCTCATCCGGGCTACGGTTGCATTCAATGGAAGAACGGCGGGCGGTAGAACGTCAGCAGGCGTCCGCACACCAGCACGGCGAGCCATAGCGACAACGAGGCCCCGCCCACCAATTTGAGGATCAGCGGCACGCGCGCGCCGGGCGCGAGCGACTTCATGTAGTCGAACAGCCGCGTTCCGTAGAACAGCAGGATGTTGAGGCCGGCGAGCGCCATGAACGTGAGCTTGAAGCGAAACGCGGGGTTATAAAAATACTGGTCCGGGTGGCCGAAGAAGAACACGATGCCGGTGAGGACATTCACCAGATAGCCGCCGACGCCCCACGGGATCAGCCGATGGATGAACCGCGGCGCTATGCCCTTGGCAATGCCAAGCAGGCGCAGATCGAACAGGCCGACGGTGCCGAGCAGCAGCGATAATCCGAGATAGTGCAGCGTCTCGCACAGCGGCCACACCCACTCGTGCCGAATGACGAACGCGTGCAGTGCCGTCTCGCGGATTGCCATTTCCCAGGGTTCGATTTCCATGGCGCTGTCCGTCGATCAGTGGATGGCGGGAATGCCGAGCAGTTCCCAGCGATTGGTGTAAGCGAGCAGCCGGCCGGCGGTGATGACGGCGATCCACATCACGATGGATATGAAGGCGAGGAGCTTGCCCGTGATCCGGATCGGCTTGTGATCGGCATCGGGCCGACGAAGCACCGCAATGTCGATCCACCGCACCAGGATCAGCGCGAGCACGACCAGCACGAGCTTGAGATAGAACAGCGGATTGGTCAGCGCCTTCGTCGGGTAAGCGATCACCAGCAGGACCCCGGTGATCACGTTCACCAATAGCGCAAGCCGCATCAGCGGAAAGAACCGCTCCAGCGGCTTGAGCGGCACTCTCGGCGCAAAGCCGAGCACGCGCAGGTCGATCGCGGTGCTGGTGCCGGCAAGGAAGCCCATCCCGATCGTGTGCAAGGTGATGATCGCGGGAAAGGCGAACATCGACTCCGATCCGCGAATCCAGTTGCTCAGCTCACCGTTCTCGATCCAGGCGAGAAAAGCGTCCACGCGTGGTTCCCATGGTGCCGGTTCAACAACGGTGAGCCAAACTCACGCCGCGGGGGGCGCACGATAAAGGGCATCTTCCATGTGCGAGGCGACGCCTTCGCGACGCAGCGTCTCCTCGTATTCCTTGCGCAGGAACGGGTCCTCGAGCCAGTACGGAATGGCCGTGCCGCCCTCAGTTACGTCGATGGCGCCCTCGTCGGTGTCCTTCTCGCCGGGGACGCCGGCCTTGTCCTTGCGGTGGTTGTTGGGGCCGTACCAGCCGATCAGGCGCAGCGGCTCGCGGCCGGTGCCGAAATGAGCATGGAACCAGTCGCCGCCGTAAGGCGCCGCGGTGACGATGCCGACCGGCTCGTAATCCTGGCGGAAGACCTCGTTCTCCTTGCCGTCCTTCCATGGCGTCATGCCGATCGCGCGCGGCCACGTGTAGGTATAGCCCTTGCCCTTGATGCAGACGAGCACCGCAGCCGACGCGTGCGCATGAGCCTTGGAGTAGCGGCCGGTGACGTGCTCGCCGACGAAGCCGTAGAACACATTGCCCGCAAGGTCGGGCTCGACGCGCTTGTAGCCGGGTGAACGGCGGTTATCGAGATAGAGCTCAGCGTTGAAAATGTCCGGGATCAGATTGGTACGCCGCGAGGCAAGGCCGCGCAGGCGATCGGGCACGATCTCGTCCTTCGGCTTGAAGAAGTCCGCGCTGCCGTCGAACCGCGACGGGAAGGTGACCGGACAATTGAAGATCCAGTCGCGGTCGCGGAAGATGTTCATCACGTTCGGCGCCGTCGAGGCGACGAG
This sequence comes from uncultured Alphaproteobacteria bacterium, assembly GCA_963807015.1. Classification (GTDB taxonomy): domain Bacteria; phylum Pseudomonadota; class Alphaproteobacteria; order Rhizobiales; family Xanthobacteraceae; genus JAJPKK01. The sequence goes on from CAWEAS010000007.1 coordinate 304,591, forward strand.
GATCAATGCCGGCGTCGATGCGGCGTTGATGATACGATGCCAGCAGTTGAGCGGGATCGAAAACATCGACCCGCGCTGCCATTCGAAGCTGTGCGGCTTCTTCTGGTCGTCGGTCCACACCTCGGTGGTGCCGCGGCCTTCGACCACCACCATGATCTCCTCGAACATGTGGCGCTCGGGATTAAGCGCGCCCGCGCCCGGGACTTCGATGACGTAGCAGCCCCATTTGCCCTCGGTGCCATAGAGCTGGATGAAGGTGCCGTTGCCGCCCATCCGGTTCCAGCGCTTGAGCGGCATGTCTTGCACCCGCCGCACGCCGATGCCGCGGTAGATTGGGATGCCCTGCTCCAGCATGTACTCGTCGTAGGGCGTGTTCGGCCGCTTCCAGCTGCCGTAGCCGGCATTCTTGGTGCCCTGCGGCTCGTGCCAATGCTCGCCCGTGATGTCGTGCATGTTTGTCCTCCCGGCGGCTGTGCTCGCAACATTGTCGGCGCAACCTCCGCGATGCACAAGGGCATTGCCCTTCCGATCAACCCTCCCGATCGACCTTCCCGATCAAGCCTTGGCGACGCGCGTGGAAAGGATCATGCTGTGGGCAATAACGATACGGAAGAACGAACCGGGAGGAACTTCATGAACGCGATGACGCGGCGGGCCTTGCTCGGCCACACGGCTGCCGTTGGAGCGGCCGCTTTTGCAACGGGCGGCGCAGCGCCCTCTGCTCATGCCGCCCCCGCGAAGGCAGCGCAGCGCAGCGGCCCCGTCGGTCCGCTGCCCGCGCGCGGCGAATTTGTCATCCGCGGCGCCTACGTGATGACGATGGACCCGGCGCTCGGCGACATTGCCAGCGGCGACGTCCACGTGAAGGACGGCACCATCGTCGCCGTCGGCAAGGCGCTCAAGGCGCCCGGCGCGACCGTGATCAGCGGCGAGCGCATGATCGCGTTGCCCGGGCTTGTCGAAACCCACTGGCACATGTGGAACACGCTGCTGCGCGGCTTTTCCGGCGACCGCCACGAGGAAAGTTATTTCCCGATGGTGTCGGCGATCGGCAAATTCTGGACCCCCGCCGAGACGCATCTCGGCACGCGGCTCGGTGCGATCGAGGCGATCAACTCCGGCGTCACCACGGTCCACAACTGGTCGCACATGCTGCCGGCGCCGGAATTTGCCGATGCGGAGCTGCAGGCTCTCGCCGACACCGGCATTCGCGCCCGCTTCTCCTACGGCTGGTCGCCGCTGCTAGCCGAGACCGAGCCGTTGCCGCTCGCCGACATCGAACGGGTCCACAAGGACTGGGCGAAGTTCGCGAACGGCGGCCTCATCCATCTCGGCCTCGGCTGGCGCGGCATGTGGCGGTTCGGCAAACCGTCGCCGGAAGCGGTCTACCGGCGCGAGTTCGAGTTCGCGCGGAGCATCGGCATTCCGATCTCGCTCCATGTGCCCGGCGTGCGCAACGCGCCGAAGGTGGTCGAGATGCACAACAAGGAAGGCTTCCTCGGCAAGGACGTGCTGATCGCGCACGCGACCTGGGTCACGGCCGACGAAATCAAGATGCTCAAGGATGCCGGCTCATCGGTCAGCCTGTCGCCCGTGACCGATGCGCGCGTCGGCTACGGTTTCGCGCCGACGACCGAACTCATCGACGGCGGCGTCAACTGCTGCATTTCGATCGACACCACCGCGGTGACCGGGACCTGCAGCCTGTTCGAGAACATGAAGTATCTCGTCAATCTCGAGAACGGGCAATTCGGCACCGAATTCAAGATGCTGCCGCGCAAGGCGCTGGAACTCGCGACCATCAACGGCGCCCGCGCGCTGGGTCTCGCCGACCGCATCGGCACGCTTACCCCCGGCAAGCGCGCCGACCTCATCACGGTCTCGACGCGCGGCGTCAACATGGGCGTGCTCAGCGATCCGGCGCATCTGCTGGTGGAGGCGGCAACGCCGGCGAATGTCGATACGGTCGTGGTCGATGGCCGCATCCTCAAACGGCAGGGCAAATTCACCCATATCGACGCCGATCGCCTGACCGACGAGACCGGGGCCGCCTTCGACTCGCTGCGCAAGCGCGCGAACTGGCGGGTGTGACGCGGCGGTGTCAGTCCTTGCCCGCGGCGGCGGGCAAGCGCGCCCTCACCACCAGCTCGGTTTCGGCTCCGGCGGATAGACCGGCTTTGCCGGAACGAAGCCATTGCGGTTCGGCATTTCGACTTTGGGGAGACTCTTGGCGTCCATGACGTCGGTCTCCCCGATGATTCCGTTCCGATACAGGATGAACGCCACCACCGCGTAGACCTCGTCGTGGGTGAGCGATCCCGGTGCGGGGACGGGCATCGCGCGATTGATGTAGTCCCACGCGATCGTCGCATACGGGTAGTACGCTACGCTGTCTCGGTCCTCAGGTTTGAACGGGCCGCGAAACGGCTTGCCGGGACTGCCGATCACCAGACGCCGCAGGACGCCGTTTTCACCGTTCTTGCCATGGCAGACTTCGCACCGCTTCGCGAAGACTTCGGCGCCTTCCTTTGCGGTTCCGTGCCCGGCCGGGAGCTGCTGTCCCTCCGGGCCGATCATGAAGTCGAAGCTCTTGATTTCATCTTGGCTCAGCGGCGTGCCCACATTGTATTTCGGCGACTGGGCGAACGCCGTCGCCGGTGCCGCCAGGATCAGCAGCGACGCGAGGACTTTAAGAGAACATCGCATTCTGCACGCTCCCGTCGCGGGCCACTTTCCAGGGCTGCATGGCGTTGGTGTGAATGGCGCGTGACGGCGGCTTCTTCGCCTCCTCCTCGCTGATGCCCCAGTTCTTGTAGAGCTCTGCGCGCGACGGCTGAACTTCGTTGAGTTCATCCGTGCAGCGCGACATCAGCACCGCCTCTTCGCCGTCCCAGGCCCAGTCAAACGTGAACCGGGTGTGCGCCCGCGGGACGACCGGCCCTTGAAGCTTCGCTTCTTTCCAGGTCTTGCCGCCGTCGGTCGTGACATCGACTTTCTTCACGACGCCGCCGCCGGACCAGGCCAAGCCGGTAATCTGGACATATCCCTTGCTCGGAATTGTCAGCCCGCCTGAAGGCCGCGTGATCACCGATTTCGGGCCGTACTGGAAGTGGTACCAGCGCGCTTTGCCGTCGAGATCGGCGCGCGGGATGGAGTGATTCATCGATTCATTCCAGGCGTGGTAGGGCTCGTCCACCACCTTGATGTGTTTGAGGTACTTGACGCTGAAGGGGGCCTCCCAGCCGGGAACGATCAACCGGATCGGGTAGCCCTGCTCGATGCGCAGCGGCTCGCCATTCTGGCCGTAGGCGATGAGGACATCCTCCATGGCCTTTGCCATCGGCAGGGTGTGAGAGAACTTGCCGGGGTCGGCCCCTTCCGAAACCAGCCAGCTTGCCTCTTTTTTCAGGCCGACTTCATTCAACAGCACGGACAGCGGCACGCCGGTCCATTCGCTGCAGCTGGTCATCCCGTGGATGTATTGGACCGGCAGGCCCATGTTCTGGTTACCCGCGCCATGGATCATGGGAGAGCTGTTGGCGTGGCACTCCAGGAAATGGATACGGGTCACGGACGGCAGCCGCTTGAGATCGTCCATCGAGAAACTCAACGGACGGTCGACCAGGCCGTGGATGGTGAGCCGATGCTGCTGCACATCGATCTCGGGGAAGTGGGACGCGTGGTACTGCACGAAATGCAGCGAAGCCGGCGTGATGATGCCGGCGTAATCCTGTAGCGGCGTGTAGTAGGTGATGTGATCGACGCTGAATCTCGCCCCGCGGCGAGAAAGCTCGCGGTGGTCGTGAGGATCCCTGGCTTGCGCTTCAGGCTTTGCCGGCGCGTCAGACTTGACGGCGTCAGACTTGGCAGCTTCGGGTTTGCCTGACTGGCCTTTCGCGGCCCACTCCGCCCCGACGCCTGCGCCAGCGGCCACACCGGCCACCGCAGCTGCCTGCTTCAGGAACCGCCTACGGCCGGATCCATTGCTATCCATGGTCGCCTCCGTGATCCCGAATTTTCGATTGATTTTGATTTGGTTTTGGGCCGACTTTCTCCAGGCAGCCAATTTCATAATGTCCGGTCAAACCGACAGCCTGTCAACGGGAGGCGCGTTTGCGACTCCGCCGGCGTCGGTCACAGGCCGGAGAGGTAGCGCGCCATCGTCTCCCGCTCGGCGGGCGACATCGCCTCCATGATCCTTGCCATGTCGGGACTGTTGGTCCGCTCGCCGTCGGCAAAGCGGCGCATGGCCTCGACCAGATATTCGTACCTTTGGCCGGCGAGCCGCGGCGCCGGCAGGCCGCCGGCCAAATTCTGCTGATGGCACGCCTGGCATACGGCGACTTCGGCGGGCGCCGACGCGGCGGCAGCTTTGGTGGTCTGCGCCGGCCAATTCTTCTTGGCGAAGTACGTGGCTGCCGACCCGAGTTCCGCCGGCGTGAGGGCCGTCGCCATCCACATCATGACTTCGTTGTTGCGATCGCCGCTGTGGAAGTCGCGCAGCTGCTTGAGGAGATAGTTTTCCTGCAGGCCCCAAATGATCGGCGTCGCCGCGCTTTTGGGGATGCCGTTGTCGCCGTGGCAGGTGTTGCAGACGAGCAGCTTGGCGCCGAGGATGGCCTGGGCCTCGGCGGCATTGCCCGGCGTCGCCAGCGCCGGTCTCTCGACGGCATGCCCCGGCGCCGCATTCTCGGCGGCATAGGCCGGCGCGAAGAGAACGACCAGAACACCAAAGACAGTCGGAAGGCGAGTGTTGATCATGTTCACGCTGCCATTGTTCGAGTAGCCACGGTGGATGAAGAATGCCGGCCTTGGGCTTGAGGCGCAAGCTGGCCCGGACTTGTTTGATCTGTTCCCAATGAATGATTTGATTCCGTCATCGCCCGGCTTGACCGGGCGATCCAGTAACCATCGGAGTTTGTTTGTGGCACGGCCAGTGTCTCTTCATCGTCTGGGGGTACTGGATGCTCCGCTTTCGCGGAGCATGACGTTAAAGAGCGACGAACCGTCTGGTCACCAAACTGGGCAAGGGTCCAGAGTGGTGCTGACGTCCTGGCGCGGCTGCATCGTGCTCTGGCGTTCATTCAGATCCGCCCGCCGGCTTGCGCCGCTTTGAGGATTGCGTGAACGATCCGGTTGTGGGTCCCGCAGCGGCACAGATTGCCCGCAAGCGCGAGCCGCACTTCGGCCTCGCCCGCTTGCGCGTTGCGGTCGAGCAGCGCCTTGGCCAGCATGATCATGCCGGGAATACAGTAGCCGCACTGCACCGCCTGCTCCTCGATGAAAGCGGTCTGCAGCGGATGCGGCCGCTCGGCGGTGCCGAGACCTTCGAGCGTCGTCACCTCCGCTTGTCCGAGCGCGCCGATCGGCGTGACGCAGGAGCGCACCGGGGCGCCATCGACAAGCACCGTGCAGGCGCCGCATTGGCCAAGCCCGCAGCCGAACTTCGCGGCATTGAGCCCGAGATCGTTGCGCAGCACGTAGAGCAGCGGCGTGTCCGGCTCGGCCGGAACGCCGTGCACTTCGCCGTTAACCTTGAGGCTGATCGCGATGATCCTGCTCCGGCTTCGGGGTGGCGTATCGCTCGCTTTACTTCACGCGCAGCAGTTCGAACCGCACGTTGCTGTCGAACTGGTTGATCGTTTCCTTGCCCGAGTGCGGATCATATTGGCTCTGGCCGGGCTTGCGCAGGTAGCGCGTCGCGAGGGTGGCGCGGGTCGAGGCATCGATCTCCTTCTTGCAGTTCTGCTTGATGAACACGCCCGCGACCGGCGTCTCGCCGGGCTCGGCCGGCAGGTCCTCGCATTGCCAGTCCTCGCGGCCGAAGCGCGCGTTGAGGAAATTGCGCAGCAGATAAGCCTCGTCGCGGTCGCCGGTCGCGTCGCGCGGATCGGTCACGATGCGCAGCCCGCGCACGATGCCGTCCTCGCCGAACAGCACGGAGACGTTGATCGGAAAGCCGTAGGTCTTGGTGCCGATATATTGTTCCATCTGCGGCGCGAGGTTGTTGGCTTTGGCCCAGTACTCGAGCTCGTCGTCATAGCGGAAATAGACTTCGCGCAGCCCGCTCGGCTCCGGCCGGCAGCGGCGAAAATCCTTCCAGGCGGTGAGCGGCGTCGACGGCGGTCCGCCATTGGTGCCGCAGGCATAATCGATGTAGTCGTCCGGCAGGTCGGCGACGGGCTGGCCGAGCTTGATGTCCCAGATCTCGTGCCGGACCGGCCGCTCGCCCGGGCCGATTTGTGCGTGGGTAACGACGGGCGAGCCCGCGAGGCTTGCCGCGAACGCAATGACAGCCGCGACGACAACGCCGGCAAACGGGGAGGGCGCGCGCGCCCGCAGGGGTCGGTCCATGGAGGTCTCCCGGCGCACTTTGGCGGCGCCTTCAAACGTGCCATCATATTGGGCGAGGAAACGGAATCAAAGGTCATGTCGTCCAACAGAATTTCAACAGCGTGCGTCGCCACGCTTGCGCTGGCGCTTTGCCTCGGCACAACCGCCGCGTTCGCGCAAGGCGAGGCGGAGTTTCTCGCCGGCGCCTCGAAGGCCTGCCCCAAATGCGCGCTTGAGAAAGCGCCGCTGAAGCGCCGCGATCTCAACGGCGCCGATCTCGCCGGCGCCGATCTCGCGCGCGCGGTGCTGCATCGCTGCAAGCTGATCGGGGCCGATTTCACCGGCGCCGTTCTCACCGGGGCGAACTTCAACAAGACCGATCTCAAGAACGCCAAGTTCGGCAAGGCGAGCGCCGCCGGCGCGATGTTCTACGAGTCCGACATGAGCGTCGCCAATCTTGCCGGCGCCGACCTCACCGATGCCAAGATGGGCCGCGCGCGGCTCGTGCGCGCCAACCTCGACAACGCCAAGCTCAACGATGCGATCCTGATGGGCGCGCGCCTCGACGACGCCTCGCTGCGCGGCGCCGAGCTGATGCGGGCGAACCTCCTCAACGTGACGTTGCGCGGCGCCAATCTCGAAGGCGCGAACCTCGAGGATTCCGGGCTCATCGACGCGGTGATGCGCGATGCCAATCTCAAGGGCGCGCATCTTTCCGGCGCCGATCTGTTCGGCGCCGACCTCACCGGCGCGAACCTCACCGGTGCCGATCTCTCCGAGTCGCGCCTGTCGCGCGCGATCCTGACCGACGCCAAGCTCGACGGTGCCAATCTCAAGGGCGCGCTGATGCCGGACGGCACCGTGCACGACTAGCGCGCGCCCGTTGCGATAAGCGGGACCGGTTCAACGGCCCGCACAGGGAGGACAGTCATGAAGAGGATGCTGCTGCTCACGACGTTGATCAGCCTGTGGCCGGCGATGGGTTTTGCGCAAACGACGCAGGACCTCATCAACGACGGCAGGAACACCGACAACGTGCTGACCGAGAGCATGGGCTATGCGCGGCGGAGCTTCAGCCCGCTCAAGGAGATCAACAAGGCGAACGTCAAGCGCCTGGTGCCGGTGTGGAGCACCAGCCTGATGAACACCGACGGCGAGCTGTCGGCGCCCGCCGTCTACAACGGTGTCATCTACGTCATCAACGGCAACTACACCTTTGCGATCGACGTCGAGACCGGCCAGCAGATCTGGCGCACGCCGGTCGAGATCGAGCCCGACGTGAAGCGCCGGCCGATCACGCGCGGCGCGCCCGTGCTCTACAACGGCAAGCTCTTCCGCGTCACGATCGACAACCACGTCGTCGCGCTCGACATGAAGACCGGCAAGCAGGTCTGGAAGGAGAAGTTCGCCGAGGCGAAGGAGGGCTACTACGCGACCGGCGGCCCGATCATCGCCAACGGCGTGCTGATCTCCGGGATGGCCGGCGGCGAATCGACGACGCGCGGCTTCCTCGACGGCTGGGACCCGGAGACCGGCAAGAAGCTGTGGCGCCGCTACACCATCCCGGCTCCCGGCGAGCCCGGCCACGAGACCTGGCCCGCCGACAGCGATGCCTGGACGCGCGGCGGCGGCCCGACCTGGCGCTCCGGCTCCTACGACCCCGACCTCGACCTCGTCTACTGGGGCACCGGCAACGCCGAGCCTTACGATCCGCGGCCGCGCGCGGCGATGGACAGCCTCTACACCGCGAGCGTGCTCGCGATCCGGCCGAAGACCGGGGAGATCGCCTGCTTCTACCAGTACACGCCGAACGACGTGTACGACGTCGACGGCACCGACGAGAATGTGCTCGCGGACATCCCGATCAACGGCCAGGTCCGCAAGGTGATGATCCAGGCCAACAAGAACGGCTTCATGTACGTGCTCGATCGCACCAACTGCAAGCCGATCGCGGCGCCGGCTTACGTGAAGGTCAACTGGGCGAGCCACATCGATCTTACGACCGGCCGGCCGGTGCTGACCGACGTCTACAAGCGCTTCCTCGCCGGCGACGAGGTGGAGGTCTGGCCGTCGCGCGGCACCAATGCGGTGGCGATCGCGTTCAACCCGAACAGCGGCCTCGTCTACGCCAACACCTGGAACATCCCGCGCATCCAGAAGCTCGCGCAGCCGAAGCCAGTGATGCTCGGCGGCGAGACCACCGGCGTTGTCGCGCGCGTGCCGCGGGTGAGCCCCGGCGACGTGCTGGGAAGCTTCATCGCCATCAACCCGCTCACCGGCGAGAAGAAGTGGGAGACGCCGCTTCCCGACCTGCCGAGCGCCGCCGGCATGCTCGCGACCGACGGCGGCCTTGTCTTCACCGGCAAGCTCACCGGCGAGTTCCTCGCGCTCGATGCCGACACCGGCAAGACGCTGTGGCAGTTCAAGGTGTCCTCGAGCGTCAACTCGACCGCGATCACCTACACCCACAAGGGCCGCCAATACGTCAGCGTCGAGTCAGGCCTCGGCGGCGCCGTCGCCCCGCGTTACGCCGCCTCCAAGGTCCCCGCCGGCGGCTCCCTCTGGACCTTCGCGTTGCCGCTGGAGTGAGGAACGCCATTCTTCTCCCTTGCCCTCCTTCTCCCCCTCCCCCCTTGCGGGGGAGGGCCGGCGTGGGGGGTCGTGAGGTTATGGCGCGGACTTGCCAAATCTCCCGACCCCCACCCCCGACCCCTCCCCACAAGGGGGAGGGGAGCAGAATTACAGCCCGGGTTGAGACGGGAGAACGCGCAGCTCCGGCCAGCCCGTAGCCCGGATGAAGCGCGGACCACGTCCGCGCGAAATCCGGGGCAGGCCTCTCCTCGTGTTGCACCGCCGCCCCGGATTGCGCTCCGCGCTCGCGCGCTCCGCTCCATCCGGGCTACGAAAATTGAGATCGCGGCAACCGCCGCGGTCGAACGTCGGCGTCGTTGGGACGACGATCGAGACAGGGGTTTACCGCGCAAGATCGTTGCGCGCCAAAAACCCTCGGATTTTCCCTCAGAACAGGGAAAATATCAGGGAAAACCAAAAATCGCCCTTCGCCCGACGCATGGCGCGGCGATTTCGACAATTGTGCCGGACACATGAGCCGGGTAGGAACTGCGATGCGGCGGCTGGAAACAGCGAATCTGAGGGAAGTCATCGTGGCGTTCCATTGAAACAATCTTTCAAGCATTCGGGGTAGCTGGATGACTATATTGTAGGACTATTCCTATAGCAGTCAACTATTCCATTGGATCATGATTTTCGCGCCAAATCCCGGCAGGCGACGACAATTGAGCGTGGCCTCACACGGTGGGCTATTATTTGTTAGCCATGCTTCGATTCGATCAAGACCGCGTTTGTGAGGCGATAATCCGGCACCTTGAGGCGCGCGAGGACCATCCGCGCGCGGATGTGTGCCTGCGTGACCAAGGCATGGATATCGCCGGCGTCGACGCCCGAGTCGAAATGACCTTTCGCATTGGCGGCCAGCTTTACGCCCTTGAGCACACGGGCATCGAGCCTTTTGGCGGCTTTGTGGAGATGAATAACGAAGCTAACCGGCTCTTCGAGCCCCTACGGCAGAGTCTGATCGGCGTGTTCGATCCCAGCTCCGTATTTGAGCTGACGATCGAGTTGCACGCTTTGCGCGGGCTCAGGATGATCGACGTGAGGAAGCGGCACGATGCCCTGCGGCAATGGGTGCATGATACGGCCCCGACCATCCCGAAGCAGCCTTATGGCAATTTGCGGAGTGGCCAAGCCGAAGGCACGGTAATGGACATGCCCGTGACGCTCCGACGCTGGGACAACATGGGCTTTCCCGAAAATTTCATGATCCGGCATGCCGTTCCGAAGATCGAAGAATCGCGAGCGGCACGCATTGTGCGCGCCTGCGACAAGAAGCTGCCCAAACTTGATGTCTGGAGACGCGATGCGAAGGCGCGAACGGTTCTCGTGCTGGAGGAGAACGACATCCAGACCACCAATGTCCTGCTTGTTTGCGACGCGTATCTCGCAGCGGTTAGGGGCCGAACCCACATTCCTGACGAGACTTGGTTGGTCTCGACGGAACATGACCCGTGGTATGTCCATCCGCTTCTCGTCGATGGACGCACCTATTACGACCACGCACAGGAATTCCAGGGTGCCGTCGGCTGGCAGGTCGACCCGAACACCATGTCCCTTACCCGGCTGCCATAAGCGAGGACGATCGCAGAGGGTTTTCCCCGATGCGGAGGGGATCTGATGCCTGAACAAAATCACATCCTGGCGCAGGCGGAGTTTGTTATACGCTCCCTTCTTCACCTCCTGCGCAGGGAGAGGTGACCGAGCGAAGCGAGGCGAATGAGACGGTTCGGCCGGGTGAGCGCTTACGGTACGCCGTCGATGGCCGGTCGTCTGAACCCCATAGCCATCCACGCACGGAGTAACTTCAGCATGAATTTTACCGAGTGGCCCGGATAATTGGCCATATCGTCAGGCAAAACCCTACCCTCGGGCCGTTCGGCAGTCATCATCCGCATGGTTGCCAGCGGGATATCGTTGGGAAGGCGGCCGCGATAGACCGTGAGCCAGTGACCCTTGGTGAAGTCGAGGAACATGGCCGTGTTGCAACAGCGCGCGTACATTCGCCTCGTCGGCGAACCCGGTTTCAGCCGTCGTTCCTCAAGAAGGTCCCCGCCCCGAACGCAGCGTACCCGATCCTTGCGATAGAGAACGTAGTCCGTGCCGCCATCCTCGGCCAGGATGGAGTCGATGCTGGGCACTGCCTGATATCGGCGACCTGCCTCTTGGCAACTCGCGCAATAACAAATGCCCCGCAAAATTGGAGCCCCGACGATCTGGAGCTCTACGTTGCCGCAGCGGCACGGTGCCGAGGTGTGCTCATTCGTCATTTCGCATCGCCTTCCTCTCCAGGAGTTTGAGCTTGTGGAAACGCCTCCTCACCCCGACGGTCTCCCCGCAAGCGGGGAGAGAGAGTTGGCGCGCGCCGCGTTGGCGTGAATTGCATTGACCTTGCCGAGGACGATCTTAGCTACCCGTTCAATTCGTCCCTTTACGCAATCCCATGTAGAGGTGCCGTGAAATTCGGCCCATGATCTTGGGATGGCGCAACACGCGGCCGAAGCCCTCGATGAAACGGCGCAGCAGCACGTACTGGCGTCGTCCGATCTCGAAGCAATCGGGCTGTGACGCAAGTCTGGCGTCACGCGCGAGCTGATCGAGGGCCTTCGCGTTCGCTTCCTCGTCGGCCCCGAGGTCCGCAAGCGTGATAGCCTGGAACCAGTGGAGATAGGACACGCTCACCGGGTCGTCGTTGGGAAGGGCGGTGATCTTCAGGATGGCGTCGCCGTGGCCCTCCACATCCGGCCGGCCGGCGTCCTCGCGGCTGACCTGAAGCGCCAACATCAGCTGCATTGATCGAGCGACGCGTGAGCGCGTGAGGGGCTAAGAACCCAGTGCATGCTTGTGCTCCCGCTTTGAAGCGCAGAGCGGTCGCCCTGCCGACGCGAGCGAAACGACGCGATTGACTCGAAGCTGTCGCTCATCGCGAGCACTTGCTGATGTGTGCAATCTCGTTGGCATCAAGTGCAAGTTGAAATCGCAGCCGCTTCGTTGCTCGCACGCCACATGGGCATCGGAAAACGCGCCGCGTACGCGACACCCGATGGCGTAACGGGCCCTGCATGGTACCAGGGACTGGATTCGGAATCGGCGCTGGTCGCCGACTCTGTTGGGGGGTCGATGAAGAAAATCGGAATGGGCCTTGCTGTTTCCGCAAGTGTGGTTTCGGCAAGTGTGGTTGCTCTTACTTCATCGGCGAATGCGTCCTTTTCTGCCTGCTCGTCGATTTCCGATCCGGAGAAGCGTCTGGCCTGTTACGACAAGGCGGCCAGTGCTCCGGCGCGATCGGCGAAGCCCGCCGCCGCGACCCCCGTTTGGAGCACGCCGTCGAATGCGGTCGCGGCGACACCGATCGTCAGGGGATCGCCCCCGGTGCAGTCCGCTTCGCGCTATTGGTTCGAAGCCGAGGGCGGATTTTTCGGAGCTATGAGGAACGTGCAGAATGCCGGGCCGACGGCACCGGCCACCATCTTGGCAGACCACGTTCCCACTTCTCCCGGGTTCATCGGGCTCTACCAGCAGTCGACGGCGACCCCGACCTCCAACGGTCCCCCGATGAATCTCGGCGGCGGGGTGAGCTTCGGGTGGGGTTATTGGCTCGACCCGCAGCATACGAGAGCCCTCGAAAGCAGCGCGTTCTTCGGGGTGGGCTATAGCAAGCCGCCGTCGGGGCAGGCCCTCACGAACAGCAGCTTCATCAACACGACCCCCGATGTGTTCGTTGGCCTGTTCAACGACACCACGACGGTCAATACCGGCGCAATCTGGGACGTGGTCTACGGCGTCGATTCAAACTACCGCATGACGGTGCCGAACTTTCCGTATGTTACGAACTTCGACGTGCTGCTTGGCTGGCGTTACGTGGGGCTTGACGAATTCGCAGCCTCGCCCAGCTCCGTCTTGACCCGGGGTTATCAATCGGCACTCGGCCTGCCGTTTCCGTTCAACCAGCCGGTCGTCGATTCCTCAGCGCCGCGCTGGTACGGCGTCTGGAATAATTTCGTCGGGCCGCAGATCGGTTTCAACGCCGAACGGCACTGGGGAGCCTTCTGGATCCAGAGCGAAAACAAGGTGGCGGTGGGTGCCACGATCGAGGTGGGGACGGCGGGTCCGACCGTCCACAGTGCGACGGCGACTACGGGCGTTTCGTTGGCCGGCATCCCGCTGGCGGTGAACTCCGGTGCGGGAAGCGTTACCGGCGTTTCGGGCGGCACCGCCAACGTGAAGGCGGCGTTTACAGTGGTGCCAAGCGGCAACCTCAAGTTCGGCTACGACATCATTCCCGATCAGCGGTCGGTGACTTTGGCCTACAACTATCTCTACATGAGCGACGTCGGCCTGATCGCGACCCAACTCCCGTCGCCCGCCATCACCAGGCAGGGGGCCTACTTCACGCAGGGGATCACCTTAGGCTTCAAAGAGAAATTCTGATGCGTCCGGGCGCGCGCGTCCCTGCGGCGGCAACATCATTGCCATGAGGCTTTGGTCGATCGTCGGGGTATGGCTCCGATCGACCAGGTGACCTAGCCCGAACGGCGCTCGCGATCGAACTGGCGAAATCCAAGGCTCATTTCGGCGGCGCGTTCGCCCTCGTGGTGGCCGAGCGTGAGCGCGGCGAGCTGCACCTTGAGCACGGCCTGATTCATTCGATTGAATTTCGGCTTCGATCGCTCGGCCGCCGAAGATGGCGGGCTCAGCCCGACGTGTTCGCAGAGCCAGCCGAACAAGCCGGCGACTTCCTCGCTCGCTTTGCATTCGGCGTCGCGTTCGAGCGTCGGCATGTCGTCGGCGCCGAGATCGGCAAACGCTGCGCGCTCCATCCACAGCACCGGGGCAACCGCAAAGCCGCGTTTGCCAAGCCGGTCGAGCGTCGTTGCAGCGAGGTGCTGGCGGTTGGTCGGCACGGAGTTGACGAGGACGGCGCCCGGCCGTCCGAGATACTCGACCATTTCCAGGGTGGTCTGGATCGCTTCCACATCGAAGCCGCCGGGCCTCGTCGGAATGAGAACGAAGTCGGCGATCTTCGCGGCCTGCAAGGCGGTGTCCTCGGCGCTCGGCGGCGTGTCGATGATGGCAAGATCGGCGCCGTTGGCGCGCGCCGTCTCCAACATCAGTGCGAGGCGCGATGCGCGGGCGCCGACGACGCAAGGGCCGTCGGCTGGGCGCCGCTCTCCCCATTTCGCCGCGGTACCCTGCGGGTCAAGGTCGATGATGACCGTGACAAGGCCGGCCCGGTGCGCCGCAAATCCGATCTGGATCGCCGCGGTGGTCTTGCCGACGCCTCCCTTCTGGCTGACAACGGCAACTGTTTTCATGGAGCCCCCCTCACCGAGCCAAGCGAATCTCTACCGCGCCCGCCATACCGGCTCAATCTGCGTCATCGCTCGTGGGGCAGATGGCCTGTGGACGGCTCGCGGGTGCCGTATCGGGGCACCGAACTTGCTGAGGCGGACTCTACGGCAGCAACAATGTTTCTCGTTTGGCGGATATTCCATTCGGGCCCGCGGATGTCCAAGTTGGATGCAAACCGCATGCCCGTCGACGCGGGAGAAGCCGACGTGGGAGACGCCAATGAATGACGAGCGCAACATTCGCGCGGCTTTGGATCGCCACTGGGCGGCTTCGGACGCGAATGATTTCGAGGTCGAGCACGAGATTTACCGCGACGACGCAGTGCTCGAATATCCGCAGTCCGGGGAGCGGATCCGCGGCCGGCGCAATATTCAAGCCTCGCGTTTTGCGCAGCCGAACAAGAAGCGCTTCACGGTGCGCCGCATACTCGGTTCCGCCGATCTTTGGGTCACTGAATTCGTTCTCACCTACGACGGCGTGCCGTCGTACACGGTGAGCATCATGGAGTTCAGGGAAGGGAAGGTTGCGCGGGAGACCCAGTACTTCGGCGATCCGTTCGAGCCAGGCGCATCGCGCGCTCAATGGGTCGAGCGAATGAGCTGAAAGGCTCTCAATGAAAACGAGCGCTGCGAGGAAGCGAGGGGCCTCGTCGCGAGTTTAAGCCAAGTCGGAAAACTAATTCCCCCCGTCGAGCAGGCGGCGCGCGATCACCTGGGCCTGGATTTCGGCGGCGCCTTCGAAGATCGAGAGGATGCGGGCGTCGCAGAGGATGCGGGAGATCTTGTATTCCAGCGCGAAGCCGTTGCCGCCGTGGATCTGCACGGCGTTGTCGGCGGCGGCCCATGCGACCCGCGCGGCGAGGAGTTTTGCCATGCCGGCCTCGAGGTCGCAGCGGCGGCCCTTGTCCTTCTCGCGCGCCGCGTAATAGCTGATCTGGCGCGCGATCATGATCTCGACCGCCATCATCGCGATCTTGTCGGCGACGCGCGGGAACTCGATCAGCTTCTGGCCGAACTGCACGCGGTCGTTGGCGTAGGCGATCGCCTCTTCCATCGCAGCCTGGGCGACGCCGACCGCGCGCGCCGCGGTCTGGATGCGGGCCGACTCGAAGGTCGCCATCAGCTGCTTGAAGCCCTGGCCCTCGACGCCGCCGAGCAGACTGTCGGCCTTCACCTCGAAGCCGTCGAAGGCGATCTCGTATTCCTTCATGCCGCGATAGCCGAGCACTTCGATCTCGGTGCCCGACATGCCGGCGGCCGGGAACGGCTCGGCGTCGGTGCCGCGCGGCTTCTCGGCGAGCATCATCGAGAGGCCGCGATAGCCGGGCTCGCTCGGATTGGTGCGCACGAGGAGCGTCATCAGGTCGGCGCGCACCGGATGCGTGATCCAGGTCTTGTTGCCGTAGACCTTGTAGACGTCGCCAGCGCGCTGGGCGCGGGTGCGCAGCGAAGCGAGATCGGAGCCGGTGTTCGGCTCGGTGAAGACCGCGGTCGGCAGCACTTCGCCCGAAGCAAGCTTCGGCAGCCAGCGGCGCTTCTGCTCCTCGGTGCCGCTGCCGAGGATCAGCTCGGCCGCGATCTCGGCGCGGGTGCCGATCGAGCCGACGCCGATATAGCCGCGCGACAGCTCCTCGGAGACGACGCACATTGATTCTTTGCCGAGGCCGAGGCCGCCGAATTCTTCCGGGATGGTGAGGCCGAACACGCCGAGCTCGGCCATCTTGCCGATCACGTCGAGGGGAATGTAGCTGTTGGTGCGGTGCCACTGCTGCGCCGCCGGCACCACTTCGCTGTCGGCGAACTTGCGCATCTCCTCGCGCATGGTGTCGAGGACGTCGTCGAGCCCGCAGTCGCCGACGGTCGCGCCGGAATGGTCCGCCATGAGCGCGATCAGGCGGGCGCGGTTCTCGGCGGTGTTGCCGGTCGCGATCAGTTCCTCGACCGCCGGCGTAAAGCGCGCCGCAATCGCGCGGGCGTCGAGGCCGAGATCGGCCGGGCGCACCAGCTCGCCCTGGCTCATCAGGATGCCGCCCGCCATCTGCGCCAGGAACTCGCCGGCGCCGATCCGCACCAGCAGCTCTTCGGTTTCGCCGAACCGGCCGTCGCCGGCGAGCCGCTTGGCGTAGCTCTCAAGCTGGCGGATCGCCTCGACGTAGGTCGCGAACCAGGCGAGCCCGTGCGCGGCGCGCTGCTCGCGCTCGAAGCGGCGCGGATCAGTGCGGCCGTTCACGGCGGTGCGTTCGCGCACCTTGTAGGTGGCGTCGGCGAGAAGCGCGTCGGCGGCGCTCCGCGCCGCTTCCAACAGCGCCATTAGATCCGATCGGGCTTGCGTCCGCGGCTCAGCCAGCGACATTGCTCTCTCCCATGGCTTGCTTGCCCATGTCTTGCTTGCCTTGGGCGCCCGGATCGCCCTTGTTGCAATGCACAATCATACAAATATTGGTGTGGGGCGCCAGTGCTTCACTGCTTTGCGGGCGGGATAAACGGCTAAGAACATCGGCCGGAGGCGCCGCTTGCCACTGTGTGCCACCTTGTTCGCCGTGTCATTCGCTGCTTTGTCCGCCACCTTGTTCGCCAGTTGGCCTTCCTGACGGGAACCAATCGTGCGCCTGATCCTGTTTTGCGCCCGCATCGCCTATGACGCGTTCCTTGCGTTTGCGCGCGATGACGGGTGGGCGATTGCGAGCCACATCGCGTTGTCGACGCTGATGTCGCTGTTTCCGTTCCTGATCTTCGTCACGGCATTGACCGGCTTCATGTTCGGCACCGCGGCGATCGGCGATCAGGTCGCGAAAATCCTGCTGGAGGCCTGGCCGCCCGAGGTCGCGCAACCGATCGCCCGCGAGGTCGCGAGCGTGCTGAGCGTGAACCACGGCGGCTTGCTGACGATCAGCGCAGTGCTGGCGCTTTACTTCTCCTCGAGCGGGGTCGAAAGCCTGCGCATCGGCCTCAACCGCGCCTACAACGTGACCGAGGCGCGCCCGTGGTGGCTGCTGCGGCTCGAGTCGATCGCCTACGTCATCATCGGCGCCGTCGCCTTGAGCACGCTGGCGTTCCTTCTCGTGCTCGCGCCGATCGCGTTCCAGCGGGCGCGACCCTATATGCCGTGGCTGCAAGACGTCGAAGGCGTTTTCACCTTCGCGCGGTTCGGCATCGCCAGCATCGTGCTGATCGTCGCCCTCGTCCTCGTGCACAAGTGGCTGCCGTACGGGCGGCGGCGGTTCGTGGACATTGCGCCCGGCATCCTGGTCACGCTCGTCCTCTGGATCGTGACCGCCGCCGGCTTCGGCCGCTATCTCGCGGAATTCTCCGGCGCCTATATCGCCACCTATGCCGGCCTCGCGTCAGCCATGGTGGCGCTGGTGTTCCTCTATTGGAGCGCCGGCATCTTCGTCTACGGCGGCGAACTGAATCAGATCATCCGCCGCGCCCTGAAATGATGCGCGGATGGGGGATGGGGGCGAAGCGCGTTACGCTTAGTGCTGTGACTCCAACGATTCCTCATCCGCGATGTCATGCTCCGCGAAAGCGGAGCATCCAGTAACCACCGGACGACGAAAAGACATCGGCCGTGCCAAAAGCCGAAATCCCGTGGTTACTGGATCGTCCGGTCAAGCCGGACGATGACAGAATGGATCATTTGTTGGAAACAAATCACCGATAGGCGCGCTATTTCAATTCTTCGCCGCCTCGATGATTTCAGGGCGATACTCGAAATGCATCGTATCGTAGTGATACCACTTGCCGCCCCAGATGAAGCCGAAGCGCTCGAAGATGTTCACGATGTCCCACGGAATTTGATTCTTGTAGGGAATGACGGCGTTCGGCGCTGGTTTGGTCCAGAGCCAGTAGTCGGTGTGGGCGGAAGCGATATCGATCGCGATACCGAGGCCGTGAGTACTCTGCCGCTTTGTCCCGGCGATGACGCGACAATTGTAGGTGCCCTCGGTCGGCTGAAGATATTGCGTGAAATGACCGGGCAGCTTGTCGAGTTCGTTCGACACTTGCGCCAGCGCCTTCGCCGCTCCGTTGATCTTGGAAAACTTGATGGTCTTGTGGCCCGGCTTGCTCGGCAGCCAGACGACGTCGCCCGCGTTGGCCATGAAGCCGCGCTTTTCGCAATCGCCGTACATTTTCTGGAACAACGGCAAATACCGCACCCGGCCGGGATCGAAGTTCACCGCCGGCGGGATGCCCTTTTCCCCCAGCGGGTAGCTCATCGAGAACATGTCCTTGATGTCCGGATCGTCGAGCAACGCGTCGAAGGTCTTCGATCCCTTGCCGTCGTCAATCGGCATCTTGGTGCCGTCTTTCCAGATCAATTGGTTCTGCTCAATGCGATCGAGGAAATCCGGATAAGCGCGGAGCAACGCGGCGACGCGATCCTGCGAGGGCGCGGTGTTCGCCTGTTGCGTACGACCGACGGCAGACATCAGCACAACGATGAAGCAAACGAGCGCGCAGCAGCAAAATCGCAACATGGATGCACCCCTCCCGCAACGGGTGAGATCACTCGCTACAGATCAACCGCGCGGCCCACCCTTCGGGGCGCAGCCCGCACTCTATTCCGCCGCGGTCGCCGACACGTTCGTCGGCGCCGCATCGATGAAGCCGCCCGACTGGCGACGCCACAGCGAGGCATAGTGGCCGCCGGCGCGCAGAAGCTCGTCGTGCGTGCCCTGCTCGACGATGTGGCCGTGGTCGAGCACGATCAGCCGATCCATGCGCGCGATGGTGGAGAGCCGGTGGGCGATGGCGATGACGGTCTTGCCGGCCATCAGCGTATCGAGGCTCGCCTGGATCGCGGCCTCGACCTCGCTGTCTAGCGCCGAGGTCGCCTCGTCGAGCACCAGGATCGGCGCATTCTTGAGGATCACGCGCGCGATCGCGACGCGCTGGCGCTGGCCGCCCGACAGCTTCACGCCACGTTCGCCGACCTGCGCTTCGTAGCCGTGCCGCCCGCGCCAATCCTCCAGGTCCGCGATGAACTCATGGGCATGGGCGAGCTTCGCCGCGGCAACGATCTCCGCATCGTTCGCGTCGGGCCGGCCATAGCGAATGTTCTCGCGGATCGAGCGATGCAGCAGCGAGGTGTCCTGGGTCACCACGGAAATCTGCGCGCGCAAACTTTCCTGGGTGGCGCGGGCGATGTCCTGGCCATCGATCAGGATGCGGCCGTCCTCGAGGTCGAAGAACCGCAGCAGCAGATTGACGAGCGTCGACTTGCCGGCGCCGGAGCGGCCGACGAGGCCGATGCGCTCGCCGGGCTCGACGACGATGGAGAGCCCGTCGATCAGCCCGCTCTCGCGGCCATAGCCGAAGCGCACATCTTCGAACTTGATCTCGCCGCGGGTCACCGTCAGCGGCTCGGCATCGAGGCGATCGGCAAGTCCGATCGGCCGCGCGATCGTCATCATGCCTTCCTGCACGACGCCGATGTTTTCGAATATTTCCGTCACCCGCATCGCGACCCAGCCGGCGATGCTGATGATCTGCCACGACAGCGGCAGCGCCATCGCCACGGTCGCGACCGGGACTTTGCCGTGAACCCAGAGCGCGATCGCGATCGCCGCGGTGCCGGTGACCAGCATGGCGTTGAGCGTCGACAGGCAGAAGCTGAACAAGGTGTTGAGCCGCAGCGACGCATGGAACAACCCGGTGTGCTCCTCGATCGCATCGCGCACATAGGCGTCCTCGCGATGGGCGCGCGCGAACAGCTTCACGGTCAGGATGTTGGTGTAGGTGTCGACGATGCGCCCGGTCAGCATCGAACGCGCCTCGGAGACTTGCTTCGAGCGGTCGCGCATGCGCGGCACGAGCACGCGCAGCAGTATGATGTAGCCGATGAACCACACCGAAATCGGCAGCGCCAGCCACCCGTCCGCGGAGGCGAGCAGCACCAGCGCGGCGGTTCCGTAGACCAGGATGTACCAGACGCCGGTGATGAGCGAGACGAGCGACTCGCGCACCGCCGGTCCGGTCTGCAGCACGCGATTGGCGATGCGGCCGGCGAAATCGTTCTGGAAGAACGCCCACGACTGGCGCGCCACGTACCAGTGGTTCTGCCAGCGGATCATGTTGGCGACGTTGGCCGAGATCGCCTGGTTGGCGATCAGGTTCTGCGCCGTCAGCGCCAGCGGCCGGACAAATAAGAGTACCGCCGCCATGCCGAGCAGCATGTGCCAGGATTCGCTCCACAGCCGCGCCGGATCGCTCGACGTGACGAGGCCGACGACGCGGCCCATGAACACCGGCACGAGCGAGTCGAGTAGCGCGACAAAGAGGCCGGCAACGAACAGCGCGGCGAACAGGCCTTTGACCTGACGGGCAAAGTGCCAATAGAAGGCCACGAGCTCGCCCGGCGGTTCAGGGCGGTCCGGCTGGATGGTCGGATTGAGCGTCTTTTCGAATAAACGGAACATGACAGTTTCAGCAAAAAGGGCACCGCAGCGTGACAAGCCCGCCGTGGCGCCGGTCATTTTATCGAAGGATGCGGGCCTCTACATCGGCATCGTGACTGCAGCAAGGCGGAATTTTCGCAAAAAGCGCGTTCGAGCCGGCTTGCGACGAGAACATGTAAGCCGCTGTCATGAATCCGTGAGCGAATCGGACTTATGACGGGCCCATGAACGCAGCGCTCGTCGATCTCGTCGGCATGACCGGCGCCGTCCTCACCACGGTGTGCTGGCTGCCGCAGGCGGTCAAGATCATCCGCTCGCGCGAGACGAGCGCCATCTCGCTTGCCGGGACGGTGGCGTTTACTGTCGGCATCGCGTTCTGGCTCGTCTACGGCCTTGCGCTCGTCGATTGGCCGCTCATCACGTCGAACATCGTGACCCTCGCCCTGATGCTGGTGATCGTTTCCCTGAAAGTTCGCCACGGCTGACGCCATTGCGGCACTCCCCGCCGGCGCCTATAGATGGGGAAACTAGAGCATCAGGGAGCGAAACCATGGCTCGACGGCTGCTCGTCGCCGGCGCGATCGTCGTTGCGGCGCTCGCGGGGCGCGCAACCGAATTGCAGGCCCAAGCCTACCCGTCGCGTCCGATCACCGTCGTGGTGCCGTTCCCGGCGGGGGCGACCGCCGACACGCTCACCCGTATGGTGACCGACCGGCTGCACGATATTCTCGGGACCCAGATCGTCGTCGAGAACCGCACCGGCGCGGGCGGCAATATCGGTGCCGAGTCGGTGGCGCACGCCGCGCCTGACGGCTACACGCTCTTGAGCGGCGCGCAACTGACGTTCAGCGTCAACCATCTCCTCAACCCGAAGCTCAACTTCGATCCGCGCGCGTTCGAGCCGATCAGCGTCATCGCGATCTATCCGACCCTGCTGCTCGGGCGCGCCGACCTGCCGGCGAACAACGTGCCCGAGCTCATCGCCTACGCCAAAGCGCATCCGGGCAAGCTCAGCTACGGCTCGCAGGGCCGCGGCCAGATCGGCCACCTGACCATGGAATTGTTCAAGTCGATGACCGGCACCGACATTCTTCACGTCCCCTATCGCGGCAGCGCGCCCGCGTTGAACGATCTCCTGGGCGGCCAGGTCGACATCGTCGCCGACGTGCCGGTCGCGACCGTCCCCTACATCGAGGCGGGCAAGATCAAGCTCCTAGCAACGGCCGGCGCGACGCGATTTGAGAAGTATCCCAACGTGCCCACGGTCGGGGAGGCTCTGCCCGGTTTCGAATCCTCGACGTGGATTGCGTTCGCGGCGCCGCCTGGGACACCGAAGGAGATCACCCGCAGGCTCTCCGATGCGGTAGCAAAGGCGATCCACTCCCCGGACCTCAACAAGCGCATGCGCGCTACGATGATCGAGCCCGCCGGCACGACGCCTGAGGACATGGCGCGGATCATCCACGAGAGCTATGAACGCTGGGCTCCGGTGATCATCTCCGGCAAGATCACGACGGAATAACCTTGCACCTCCCCCTGGAGGGGGGAGGTCGGCCGCGTCAGCGGCCGGGAGGGGGTGGCAGCGCTTCAACATAAGCGATGCTGAGATTTGTTGAAGCGCTGCCACCCCACCCCGGGCCGCCTGCGGCGGTCCGACCCTCCCCCTCCAGGGGAGGGTGAAGAAGTGATAGGGGTGAAGAGTGAAAGGACGAGACGCGTGAGTGAAGAGACAGTCGTCATTCCATCAGCCGGGCTCAAGCTGTCCGGCGTAGTGCGCGTGCCCGACGGCGTCGGCCGCGGCGAGCGACGCGCGGCATTCCTCGTGCTGCACGGGTTCGGCAGCAACAAGGACTCCGGCAATGTAATGGCGCCCGTCAAGGTACTGAACGACCTCGGCTACGTCACGTTGCGCTTCGACATGCGCGGCTGCGGCAAGAGCGAGGGCGAGTTCGGCCGCATCATCTGTCTCGAGCAGGTCGAGGACACTTCGAGTGCGCTGACGTTTCTCTCCCGCCATCCGAATGTCGATCCGCAGCGCATCGGCGTCATCGGCACGAGCTTCGGCGGCGCGGTCGCGGCCTATGCCGGGGGCGTGGACGATCGCCTTGCCGCGGTTATCTCCAACGGCGGCTGGGGCGACGGCGAGCGCAAATTCCGCGGCCAGCACACGAGCCCGGAGGCATGGGCGAAGTTCACCAAGATGCTGGCGGACGGACGCGAGCACCGCGCGCGGACAGGCAAGTCACTGATGGTGCCGCGCTACGACATCGTGCCGATCCCGGTGCATGTCCGCGAGGGGCTCGCGCAGAAATCGGTGCAGATGTTTCCGAGCGACGCGGTGCAGATGTTCCCGGCGGAGACCGCGCAGAGCATGTACGATTTCCGCGCCGACGACGTGGTCGGCAAGATCGCGCCGCGCCCGCTGCTGCTGCTGCACGCCGCAAACGATTCGGTGACGCCGACCGAGCAGTCGATCGAGATGTTCAAGCGCGCCGGCCAGCCGTCAGAGCTGCACCTCTTCAGCGACACCGATCATTTCATGTTCGCCGAAGGCAACACGCGGGTGTGGGGCGTGCTGCGCGACTGGCTGCACGACTATTTCCCGGCGCAGGGGGCCAAGGCCGCGAAGTCGGCCTAATCTCATTCGCAGCCCGGATGAGCCAACGGGTCCCGCCTCTGGCGGCCCCGATGACAGGCTCGGCGACGTCCGGGACTGAGTTTCCTTTGTTGCACCTGTTCCGCCTGTGGCCTGGCTTGCCCCGCATGTCGCTGCGCTCATGCGGGCTACAAGCTATTTCCCGGCACAGGGCTCCAGGCCGCGAAGTCGGCGTAGGCTCAATTCGTAGCCCGGATGAGCCAACGGGTCCCGCCTCTGGCGGGCCCGATGACAGGCTCCGCGACGTCCGGAGCTGAGCTTCTTTTTTGCACCTGTTCTGCCTGTGGCTTGGCTTGCCCCGCATGTCGCTGCGCTCATGCGGGCTACAAGCTCATTTTTGCCATACCGCAGCCGCTTACTATATTGCGCGAAGGTCGCGCCGTCGTGGCCACTGCAATGGTGATTTTGCGGAGCATTCGTCGTGGATACTGTTCGTTTTAAGTACCACGCGTTTCTCAGCTATGGCCACCGCGACGTTGGCTGGGCCAAATGGTTGCACGGACAACTTGAGGGATTTCGTCTCGACAAGGACCTTGTTGGCCGCGAGACGGCGCTCGGACCGGTTCCGAAGACGCTGCGGCCGGTCTTTCGCGACCGCGAGGATTTTTCCGGCGGTCATACGCTGACCGCGGCCACAGTGGCGGCAATAGATGCCTCGGCGGCGCTGGTCGTGCTGTGCTCGCCAGTGGCGGCCACTCGGCCGGCCGTCAACGAGGAAGTGCGGTTGTTTCGTTCACGCCATCCCGACAGACCGGTGATTCCGGTCATTGTCGAGGGCACATGGCCGGACAATTTTCCGCCAGCGCTGCGCTTCGAGCTTGCCGAGGATGGCAATGTCACCGGCCAGCCGATCACAATTCTTGGGCCAGATCTCCGCGAGAGTGCCGATGGGAGGAGTCTGGGGCTCGCCAAGGTCATCGCCGGTCTAACTGGGCTTGGTCCCGATGACATTTTCCGACGGGCCGAACGAGCACGGCGACGGCGCACTCGGATCTGGGCCGGGATCGCAGGGTTTTGCATTCTCCTCGCGATCGCGGCGACCAGCTCCGCCGTCTACGCCCGGCAGCAGCTCAAGACCAACGAAGCATTTCTCAACGCCACGCTCCAAACCGCAACCGACATCGTCAATATGGCAGTGGCGCAGGCGGAAAAATACAACGTGCCGCGAGCCGCAACGCTTGAGCTTCTGAGGAGGGCCGAAGTCCTGTTCGACAACATGGCGCGCTACGGCCGCCCGACGCCCGAACTTCAGTATCAGAAGGCGTTGATGCTGATCCAGTTTGCACGCAATTACGCCATCCTGGGTGATACCGGTAGGGAAAGCGCCGACGCCGAAGTGGCTTACCGCCTCCTGGCCGAGCTTGCCGCGGCGAAGCCTGATGACAGCAGGTATCAGAGCGGCCTTGCAGGCGCCGATGCAGAGATCGGCGACGTGCACGCGGCCCGCGGCGACCTTGCCGGCGCGCTGAAATCCTACCGCGACAGCCTCGCCATTATCGAGCGGCTGGTGCAATCCGATCCGGGCAATGCCAGCCGGCAGCACGATCTGTCGGTCTCCTCGATCAAGGTCGGCGACGTGCTGAGGGCGCAGGGCGATCTTGCCGGCGCGCTGAAATCCTATCGCGAAAGTCTCGCCATCTTCCAGCAGTTGGCGCAATCCGATCCCGGCACTTCCTTCTGGCAGCGCGAACTGTCGGTATCGTACGAGAGGATTGGAGGCGTGCAGGAGGCGCAGGGTGACCTTGGAGGCGCCCTGAAATCCTACCGCGACAACCTCGCCATTGCGGAAAGGCTGGCGCAATCCGAGCCCGGCAACGCCGGCCGGCAGCGCGATCTGTCGGTGTCATACATTGCGGTTGGCGGCGTGGAGCAGGCCCAGGGCGACCTGGCGAGCGCGCTCAAATCCTACCAAGCGGCCTTGGCCATTGTTGAGCGGCTGACGCAATCCGACCCTGGCAATTCGCTTTGGCAGCATGACCTGTCGTTGGTGTACAGCAGGGTGGGTGATGTCCAGCGGACGCAGGGGGACCTCGCGGACGCGCTCAAGTCCTACCGCGACAGCATCGCCATCTTTGAGCGGCTGGCGCAATCCGACCCGGGTAACGCCGGGTGGCGGCGCGATCTGATGGTGTCGCATGCAAAGGTCGGCGAAGTGCAACAGGCGCAGGGCGACCTCAGGGGGGCGCTCCAATCCTACCGTAGTAGCCTCGCCGTCTTTGAACGGCTGGCGCAATTGGAGCCTGGCAATACCGGCGACAAACATTCGCAGGAGGACCTGAGACATCTCAGCGACAGCATCGGTGGCTTGGCTTTCCGCTTTGTCTTAGAGCGCGATTTCGCAACTGGTTTGGATGCCGTGGGCCAAGCCATTTCGCTCGCCCCTGACAAAATTTGGCTCTACGCAATCCGCGCCCATGCGCTCATGTTCCTCGGCCGAATTGAGGAAGCGAGATCACTTTATTTGAAGTACCGCGAACAGGATAATGTTGAGGGAAAATCCTGGAAGACTGGCATTCTTGACGATTTCGCCGAGCTGCGAGAGGCGGGGCTTACCAATCCGTTGATGGATGAGGTTCAGAAGATTTTCACTTCAGCGGGATGAGGACCTCGCAACGCAGCAACTTTACTGCAGGAACGCATTGCCTCGCCGCTCGCGGCCGATGGTGCTGCCGGGGCCGTGGCCGCAGACGAATGCCGTCTCGTCGCCGAGCGGCAGCAGCTTGTTCCTGATCGAGGCGAGGAGCGCTGCTTGATCGCCGCGCGGCAGGTCGGTGCGGCCGACCGAGCCGCGAAACAGGACGTCGCCGACGATCGCGAATTTTTCAGCTCGGTTGACGTAGGCGACGCTGCCCGGCGAATGGCCGGGGCAATGCAGAATGTCGAAGCTCAACTCGCCGACCTCGACCTTATCGCCCTCGTTGAGCCAGCGATCGGGCGCGACATTGCGGGCGCTGAAGACGCCGAACTTGAGACCGGTGCCCGCCACCATGTCGAGCAGGAACTTGTCGTCGACGTGGGGGCCTTCGATCGGCACGCCGAGGTTCTCCTTCAGTTCCGTGGCGCCGCCGGCGTGATCGATGTGACCGTGGGTCAGCCAGATCTTCTCGACCTTGGCTTTGCTCTCCGCGATGGCGGCGCGCACGCGGTCGAGATCGCCGCCCGGATCGATGACGACCCCCCGCATGGACTTCGTGCACCACAGAATGGTGCAGTTCTGCTGGAAGGCCGTGACCGGAACGATCATGGCGGCGAACGTTCGGGCTGCCGGCTTGCTGTCGACTTTTGCTTCCATTCTTGCGTCCATCGGTTTCAGGAGCCGGCGCCGTTGGCGCGCGCCGCCTTGGCATCCTTGATGACCTTCCAGATACGGTGCGATGTCGCCGGCATCGTGACGTCGCGCACACCGAAGTCGCGCAGCGCATCGACGATGGCGCTGACGATGACCGCCGGCGCCGCGGTGGTGCCGCCCTCGCCGCCGGCCTTGATGCCGAGCGGATTGGTCGGCGACAGCACCTCGAAGATGCGCGTCGTGAACGACGGCAGCACGTCGGCGCGGGGCATGCCGTAATCCATCAGCGAGCCCGACAGCAGCTGCCCGGAATCCGGGTCGAGATTGACATGCTCCCACATGGCTTGGCCGACGCCCTGGGCGATGGCGCCATGGGTCTGGCCATCGACGATCAGCGGGTTGATACAGCGGCCGACGTCGTCGACGCAGGCATAGCGCGTGATCACGATCGCGCCGGTGTCCGGATCGACCTCGACCTCGCAGATCGCGCAGCCATTGGGAAACACCGGCTCGTGCATCTCGTTGTCGGTGACGACCGCGAGACCATCGGCGAGATCGTCGGGGAGTTCGGTGCGCTCTGCTTCGGCGGCGAGCTCGAGCATGTCGAAGGTGCGGTTGGTCTCGCGCGCGACGAAGCGGCCGTCATTGAACGTGATGTGGTCAGGCGACGTCGCGATGATCGCACCGGCAATCCGTTTGCCTTTCTCGATGAGATTGACCGCTGCCTTGGAGAACACCGTCGCGGCATGGCGCATCGAGCGGCCCGAATGCGAGCCGCCGCCGACCCGCACCACGTCGGTGTCGCCGAGGATGATGTCGACGCGGTCGACCGGGACGCCGATGAGGTCCGATACGACCTGCGCAAAGCTCGTCTCGTGACCCTGGCCGCTCGGCTGGGTGCCGATCACCACGTCGACGCGGCCATTGGGCTTGACCCTGATCTGGGTCTGCTCTTTCGGCGCGCCGATGGAGGACTCCACGTAGTTGGCAATGCCGAGCCCGAGCAAGCGGCCGCGCCGCTTGGCCTCGCGACGCCGCGCGGTGGCGCCGTTCCAGTCGGCGATCTCCATCGCCGTGTCCATCGCTTCCTCGTAGCGGCCGCTGTCGTACAGCATCCCGACCGCGTTGCGGTACGGCATCTGCCGGGGACGGATCAAATTCTTGCGGCGCAGCGCGATGCGGTCGAAGCCAAGCTCGGCTGCGGCGGTATCGACCAGGCGCTCGATCGCAAACGTCACCTCGGGCCGGCCCGAGCTGCGATAGGCCTGGGTCGGGGTGGTGTTGGTGTAAATCGCGATCGCATGCAGCGATGCCGCCGGAATGTCGTAGGAGCCGGTGATGAGCCCGGAGCCCTTCGAGAGGGGTGACAATGAGACGAGGCGCGCGCCGACATTGCTGATGTTGGTCGCGCGCATCGCCAGGAACTTGCCGTCCTTGCGCACGGCGAGTTCGACGCGACTGACGAGGTCGCGGCCCTGGTAGTCGCTGAGGAAGCATTCCGAGCGTGTCGCCGTGTACTTGACCGGGCGGCCAAGCTTCCCGGCCGCCAGCAGAACGAGCCCGAATTCCACGAACACGCGGTTACGGGTGCCGAAATTGCCGCCGACGTCATAGGAGAGGACGCGTAGTCGATCGGGCGCGATGCCGAGCACGCCGGAAAGTTCGTTCTTCTGGCGCACCGCGCCGCCGCTTCCGGCATGCAGCGTGTAGCGGCCGGTCGCGGCATCGTACTCCGCAAGCGCCGCGCGCGGCTCGAGCGGCACGCCGGTGACGCGGTCGATGTGGAAATTCATCGCGACGACGTGGTCGGCGGCGGCAAAGGCCTTGTCGGTTGCCGCCTTGTCGCCGAACCAGGTCTCGATCGGCATGTTGATCGGCGTCTCGTCCCACACCAGCGGCGCGTCCGGCTTCATCGCGTCTTCCGAGTGCAGCACAAACGGCAGCACCTCGTAGTCGACGTCGACCGCCTCGGCGGCATCGAGCGCCTGCGCCAAGGTCTCGGCCACCACCATGGCGACCGGCTCGCCGACATGACGCGCCCTGTCGGCGGGCAGCAGCATATGGGGGCCAATGAACAGCGCGCTCCCCTCCGGCGCGTGCAATTTCATGTCGAATTTCGTCTTCGGCAGCGGATCGTGCGGGATCGGATGAATCCCGGCGGCGAGGCAATCGGCGCCGCTGAACGTCCCGATCACCCCCGGCATCGCGCGCGCGCGGGTGAAGTCGACGCCGCGGATGCGCGCATGGGGGTGCGGCGAGCGCACGATCGCGGCGTAGCTCTGCCCCGGCGCATTGAAGTCGTCGCTGAAGCGGCCGGCGCCGGTCGTGAGCCGCGCGTCCTCCTTGCGGGGGAGCGGATGGCCAATGAAACGAAACTGGGAAGGGTCAGGCTTTTCCATGAGGGGCGTTGCGGCTCGCAATGACTGTCAAATCCATAAACGACGGGAGAGCACGGGAGGAGGCCGCACAGAGCAGGACACACCCGCGCGACCGTCATTAGCCGCTCGACGCGAGGAAATGAAGCCCAATCAATCAGATATCAGCGCCGGGGTTTTTTGTCGCGTGCCCGTCGCGGAACGTCAGCACGTAGCAGACGTTGCACAAGTGGCGACCATAAAGGTCGGCATGTTCATCATTGACCCGTGAAACCTTTGACCTGGCCCGGCACGCCGTTCCATGGGCGCCGGGATTTTTTGCAGTTTGGCGCTGGATTTCATTCGCTCGCTTTTCGACTGACGGCGAGCGCCGCAGCTCTTGGCGCAGCTCGGTGGACAGCGGGGAAAACACAAGTTCCCTCCTCCGGGACCTGACGCGCACGGCACAATGGTCGTGTGCGGGGTCAGTGGTGGAGGTCGCGTCGTGGATTTCTTCGATGTTGCGAAGTTCATCTCGAGTCTCGAGGGCATGGGCGAAAAACTAACAGTGACGCAGCTTGCCGACGGAAGTGTCCGGATCAACAGATGGAAGATGCTCGAGGCAGCCGAGCGCGCCGAGGACATCGATCGTCTCTGGACAGCGGCGGTCGGAGAAAATCAGGGACGTATCAATTCGTTGGCCAAGCACTTGCTGTTGTGGGGCGCTCGCGCGCCGCGTTGGCCCGCGAACTAAGGAAGGGTGCGGCATCTTGCGGCACGCGCTTCGCGTCCGTTTTTCAATTAAACATCCTTGATCGGTCACGGTGGGTTACGCCGATGGGCAGCGCTCGCGGTGCACATCGAACTGTGACCGACCACCCAATCCAGGTCAGTCAAAAACAAAACGGGGCCGAGCATCTGCGCCCCGCGTCTCATTGTCTTTCCGGTGTCTGACCAGAACAGGAAGCCGGGCCGGAATTTGTAGTTGACCTCGACTGTTGAGCGGTGAAGCCGCCGCTCACATTCAAGGTTTTGGTCCCGAAGTTCCATTACTTCGAACAATCGAAGGAAAAGCCGTGCTGACCGGCTCGCGCCGAGAGCGAGGAGGTCACATTACTGGTGAGCACTTGCTGCTCATTGCTCGCGCGTTCCTTCGCGGCGTGCAAGAAATTGTGAGGGAGCGCGCTCCACCATCCCGGCGTTGCTTGGCTTGGATCAAGTGCAAGAAATCGGCGGTGTGGCCTGCACCCGGTTTGGATGACACCCGCTTAAGCTAATCCGGCCTGTCGCTCGAACTCCATGGGGCTCCGGTCGCCGCGGAGACGGACGCGAAGCGAGAACCGGAATTTTGAGGATAACCTGCGTTTTGCACGTGAGTGTGACGCAGAAACTACAGGCTCCCGACCTGCCGGGTGATATCAAGTGCATCTTCGTTGCAATCGATCGCCGGGAGAACTTCAGTGCGTAAGCTGCTGTTGATTGGCATCATGTCGTCGTTCGCTGCAGGACCTGTTGTGGCGGCTGATCTCGCCGAACGGCCGCTGTACAAAGCCCCTGTGATCGCGCCCGCCCCCTACTTCAGCTGGACGGGCGGATACTTCGGCATCAATGGCGGCTATGGCTGGGAGAACACGCAGACAGTCTACAGCTACTCGTCGATACCGGCTCCCGCGCCTCCCGGGTTTCAGGACATCTTCGGACCTGGCGGTCCGCTGAATGTCGGCGGGGGTTCTGCGGTCAGCAGCGCCATCGCTCGCGGCTTTCTCCCGACCAGTCTCGGACAAGACTCGGCAAACTTTTTCAGTGTGGGCGGACAGTTCGGCTATAACTACCAGATGGGGGCTTACGTTCTGGGCCTCGAAGCGGATCTCGATTGGGTCGGCGGCGTCAAGACCACATCGTACACCGCACCGCCGAACGGCATCATCACCAACAGCGACACTCAAAAGGCGGGCCTGCAATGGCTCGGCACGGTGCGAGGACGGCTGGGTTACGCATTCGATCGCACCTTGTTCTACGGAACAGGTGGCCTCGCGTACGGGCGTGTCACTGCGACGACGAACGGCTCGGGCAGCGACGGCACCAATACCGATATATTCGCCGGCGACGCGTCAGGCGTCCGTGTAGGATACGCGGTGGGCGGTGGTATCGAATACGCCGTCACCTACAATCTCACCGCGAAAGCAGAATACCTGTACTATAACCTCGGCACGGCGAGCTACGCAGTGGCGCCGGCAAATGCCATCGCGGTCGGCGAGGGACTTTTCATCAACGCCAGCCAGAAATTTGATGGGAGCATGCTCCGCGTCGGCCTGAACTACAAGTTCGGTTGGTTCGGCGGGCCTCACTAGCACGCCGGTCGAACCCGCCGAGCATGCCCTTCATGTTCCGCAGGATGGGCCGTCGAGATGATGGCCGGCGTGATATGGCTGAGATGTCGGAAGATGTGAGCGGAATCTGTCACCGTCCGAGTTAAAGATAGGAAACCGACGCACAAACGCTGCGAACAGTAGCGTAATCACCGACGACTGCGATCACGGCCAGCGGTAATCCGGCAGCAGCAATTTGTCGATAATGTCTCGCCCGAACGACAGCCTTGCCAGGCCGGGAATGGCGGCTGCTTTCATCACCCGATTGCGCACGAATAGACCCCATCGGGTCCTCGGAGCCAAGGCGCTGGAGAAACGTTCGGCTCCTTTTTGTTTTGCGGCGATATAATCACGCAGGAGAACTTCGTAATTGCGAAACGCCTCCTCGTGGCGGCCGGAGGCTTTGACGAGCTCGCCTGCCATTACGTAGGCGGCCGTGATCGCGAGCGCCGCGCCCTGGCCGGCCGCCAAAGATACGCAGAAGGCGGCGTCGCCGACGAGTGCGACGCGGCCCCAAGACCAACGCTCCATCTTGATTTGGCTGACGCGGTCGAAATAGAGGCTGTCGGCCCGATCGAGTTCGTCCAACACCCTCTCGCATTCCGAGGAGCCGTCCGCAAACCGCTCCCGCAATATCGCCTTCTGTTCGGCAGCGGTGAGGACCGGACGCGGATGATCAAAGGTGAAGACGAACAAAAACAAAGTGCGGTCATCATGCAGGGTAAACCGGCCCAGCATTCGACCGGGCTGATTGTAGACGACATAAACGTCTTCATCCCGCGGCCGATATCCGTTCGCTTCGAATGCCGCTACCTGGTAGCCGAGCCGTGTCTCGAAGCGATCCTGCGAACCGAACATCAGCCGCCGCACATTCGAATGCAGGCCGTCGGCGCCTATCACGAGGTCAAATCGGCGCGTCCCTCCCTTCCGGAATTGAACGTCCACCGCGCCAGAACGCTCCTGGAGCGAAACAATCTCGTCGCCGAAGATAGTTTCGGTCGCACCGCCGATCTTATCGAAAATCAATCGTGAGAGATCGCTCCGGCTGACCGTCACGAACCGACCGCCGGTCACATCGCTGAAAACGCGCGTGCCGAAGCCCGCGATGCGCCTCCCGCGTCGATCGACAACACGCAATTCGCGGATGTGATAGCCGACGCGCTCGATCGCGTCGGTCAGGCCCATGCGCTCGGCGATGTCATATCCAAGCCCCCAGAAATCGACGACGTAGCCGCCACTCCGCAATCGCGGAGCACATTCGAGCAGCGTCGGCTCGAACCCGCCGCGCTTCAGCCAGAAGGCGAGCGCCGGGCCGGCAATGCCCGCCCCCGAAATGAGTACCGTCTTGCTGCTCATGCGATGAGAATCGAACCGGAGGGGGTGCAGTTCCGGGTGGCCAAGGGTCAATAATATCGCCCTGGCGGCAAGGACAATGCGGACGAGGTGCAGGACGGCCTATTCTTTGGGCCTGACGACGCCACGACTCAGGCGCCGGTTCTCGCGCCGTGTACGCTGAGCGGTGACCTCGTTAGCCTCTCGTTTACCACCTGCCACCGGTTTGCCGCACAAGGTCACGACCAAAGCCGCAGTCGGGCCGGATGCGGGCCTGCTTCGCGTCGCATTCTTTGGAGCATTCGAACACTGATTCGGAGCCCTCAATTGTCGCCCACCAATTTTGCCGACATCGATTTTGCCGACAGCGATCTTGCCGACACCGGGTTCGCCGCTCCCCGGCAGCGGCGCGAGCGCCGCTTTGCGGTCGCGCTCGCGCAACTGATCGCGACGGTCTCGCTCGTCCTCTCGATTGCGATCGCGGCCGCCGCCGTCTCGATCGGGATCGCGCGGGCCGAACTGCCGCCGACCGCCGCAGGGAGCCTCGCCGCGACACGCTGAGCCACAGGGACTTGCCATGGCAGGTCCCCGTGTTGCGCATTTGATCGCCGCTGTGCGCACTTTATAGTCACCGCTCTCTGCGTCGCCTGCGCGATGCCGGGGCCGGGAACCACAGTGGACCAGACAACCGACAAAGCCGGGACGTTCGGCGGTTACAGCATTGAGACGCAGGCCTCCTGGGTCGTTGCCCTCATCGCGCTCGCGACCTTCGCCTTTTCGTTCGGCGCGCCGTGGGTGACCGTGGTCTCGCTCAAGATCATCGCGGCGGACTTCGGCGGCACGCGATCGATGCCGGCGCTGGCGGGCTCGCTCGGCTGGATCGGCGTCGGCGTCGGCGGGATCGTCATGGGCCGGGTCGCCGAGCGCATCGGCATCCGCGCCACCGTGATCTTCGGATCAGCCATGGTGTGCCTCGGCCTTGCGATCTCCTCGCTCGGGCGGCCGTGGCAGCTTTTCATCGGTCACGGCATCTTCATCGGGTTTCTCGGCAACGGCGCCATCAACGCCCCGCTTTACGTCTATGTGAGCAAGTGGTTCGACCGCCGCCGCGGCTCGGCGCTCGCGCTGATCTCGAGCGGCGTCTATGTCGCGGGCGCAGTGTGGCCGCCGATCTTCGAGCGCATCGTTGCGCAAGTCGGCTGGCAGACCACCATGTGGGTCTACGGACTATTCCAGTTCGCGATCATCCTGCCGATGGCGGCGATCTTTTTTCGCCCGGCGCCGCAGCCGCCGCGCCCGCGCAGCGGCGCATACACTGACGTGCCCGCGGGCAACGTGCTCGGCTGGCCGCCGAACCTCGTGTTCGCGCTCTTGTGTGCGGCGGCATTTTTCTGCTGCATTCCGATGGCCTTGCCGCAAGGTCATCTGGTTGCCTTCTGCTCCGACCTCGGCATCGCGGCGTCTCATGGCGCCGCCATGCTGTCGGTCGTGCTGGGCTGCGGCTTCCTCAGCCGGCAATTATGGGGCTGGTTCTCCGATCGTGCCGGCGGTCTGACCACGCTCCTCGTGTGCTCGTCGCTGCAGGCGACCGCGCTTGGCGGGTTTCTTCTGACCCAGGACGAAATAGGGCTCTTCACCGTGGCGGCATTTTTCGGTGTCGGCTTCAGCGGCCTCGTGCCCGCCTATGTGCTGACGCTGCGCGAATATTATTCCGTCGGCGAGGCCAGCTGGCGGGTGCCGACGGTGCTGATGTTCAGCGGCACCGGAATGGCGACGGGCGCGTGGATGGGCGGCGCGCTCTACGATTGGTTCGGCTACTACGCGCCGGCCTTCGTCGCCGCGATCGGATCGAACCTCCTCAATTTCATCATCGTCGCGACGCTGCTGCTCCGCCAGCACGCAAGGCCGCGCTCCTACGGCCTGGCGTGACAGCGCCGATCGCGTGGTCAGATGCCGCCGGATTGCTGTTGCTGCGTGAGCACGGGAGGCCAGCGCTGTCGGCGGCCGTCACTTGCTGCAGCCTTTCTCGGCTTCGGCAAAATTATCGAACAGGCGGCCGGCGTTCGCGCCCGTGAGCGTTTCCATCCGATGCGGCTGTCCGCTCTCGACGCTGTAGAGTGCGAGGGTCCCGTTGGACCGAAGGAATTCGGCCTCCTTCTTCATCTCGCCGTGCCACATGTAAGGGTCGAATTCGCCGACGTACATGAAGACGCACATTTTCGAGATCGCCTGCAGCTTTGCTGCGCTCGGTTCCCACATGTATCCGGGAAAGGCTGTCACGGACAGGAAGTATTGCGGGTTGGTTGCGGCGACGTGCAATGCCGCGATGCCTCCGTTCGACGGGCCGGCGATATGAAACTTGCCGTCGCGGATTTTGTAATCCGCGCGCATTTTGTCCAAGAACTCGGGAAAGATGCGAGCTCCGTCCTGAAAGAACAGATCACCGTCGGGCGCTGCGGGTGCAATCACGATGTAGCCGCGCTTCTCGGCCTCCGCCTGGAGGTTGCGGCTCAGCACGCCGTCCACGGTGTTCATCGTCTGCGGGCCGCCGCCGAAGGCGAGAATCGCGGGGTAAGTTTTTGCCGGATCGAAGCCGTTCGGCAGGACGACCTTGTAATGCACGGTCGAGCCGGCGACATCCTTCGTCTTCTCGATGACTTCCCCGCGGAGCGGCTGGACCAGAAACGTGGTAGCGGCCGCCAGTGCGAGCGTCCGCGCTGATTTCAAATTCCGTCGTATCATCCTGGACCTCTCGATTCACCGCGCCGGCACGGCCGGATGGCGCGCGAGCCGCGTTTGCG
The DNA here is from genome assembly GCA_963807015.1 of uncultured Alphaproteobacteria bacterium. Taxonomy (GTDB): domain Bacteria; phylum Pseudomonadota; class Alphaproteobacteria; order Rhizobiales; family Xanthobacteraceae; genus JAJPKK01. The sequence goes on from CAWEAS010000007.1 coordinate 340,108, forward strand.
CCGCAAGGCGGATAGGAGCATTGGTCGCGCCGAAGCCGCGATAGCCGCGCCGCTCGACGAGCTCGAAGAAGAAGCGGTTCTCGAACGTGCGGGTATAGGCCTGAAGATATTCGGCGTTGCCGTCCCGTTCGTAGAGCATGTTGTGCGCCTTGAGGTCGTCGATCTGCGCGGACGACAGATCGCTCTTCGCCTCGAGATCGTCGTAGTAATTCTCCGGGATCGGCAGCAGCGCAACTCCGTTCGCTTCGAGGCGCTTCACCGTCGCGGCGAGATCGTTGGTGGCGAGCGCGATGTGCTGCACGCCTGAACCGAACGCTTCGTTGAGGAAGCGCGACGACTGGGTGCGCACCGACTGCGATGCATTGAGCGCGATGCGCAGTTCGCCGTCGGCCGACTGCACCACCTGGCTTTTGACGAGCCCGCCGGGATCGAGCACGTCCTGCTCGGGCGTCTTCTTGAGATCGAGGAGCGAGGTGTAGAACAGCACCCAGGTCAGCATTTCCTCGTAATGCATCGACTGGGAGATGTGGTCGACCACGGTGAGACCGGCGCTGGCGCTGGCCTCCCCGGTGGGCGCGAATTCGATGTCCCAGACGCGGCCGAGTTCGCTCTTGCCATCGATGAAATAGATGAGGCTGCCGCCGAGGCCGCGCACCGCCGGAATCTCGAGTTCGCCGGGCCCGACCGCCTGGCGGAACGGTTTGTCGTGCAGGAGCTGTGCGCGATTGAGTGTCGCCGTCGCATCATCGACCTTGAGGCCGATGGCACAGACCCCGGTGCCGTGGGTGATGTTGAAGGAATGCGCAAAGCCTTCCTTTTCGGTGTTGACCACGATGTTGATCGCGCCCTGCGACCATCGCGTCACCGCCTTTGACTTGTGCACGCCCGCGCGCGCAAAGCCGAGCCCGCGCAAGAGCTTCTCGAACTGCGTCGCCTCGCCTTCGTCGATGGCGAATTCGATGAACTCGGTGCCGAGGACCTTTGGGCGCGGCGGCAACGGCGCAATCCCCGGCACGGCGACGCCGGTGCGCTCGCGCAGCTGGTCGAGCAGGAACAGAAGCGAGCGCTGGCCGTCGACGGCGACGCTCTTGGCCGAGCCGGCGCGGAACTGGTCGTTGAAGATTTCGAGCGACAGCAGGTCGTCGAAGTCGGTCGCCTGCAGCGCCATCATGAAATCGATGAGGGGCAATTCGCCCTGGCCGGGAAAGTTGCGGAAGTGCCGGCTCAGCGAGAGCGAATCCATGTCGAGGATCGGCGCGTCGGCGACCTGCACCAGGAAGATGCGGTCACGCGGGATCGAGCGGATCGGCGTCAGGTCGGTCTTGCGGGCGAAGATGTGGAAGGTGTCGAGCACGAGGCCGATCGCCGGATGCGCTGCCCGGCGTACCGCCTCCCAGGAATCGCGGTAATCGTTGATATGGCGGCCCCACGCCAGCGCTTCGAAGCCGACCCGCATGCCGCGGCGGCTCGCGCGTTCGCCGAGCGCATGAAGATCAGCCGCGGCGCGGTCGATGCCGCCGAGGCTTTGCGGCGAAACATTGGAGCAGACGAGCAGCAGCTTGCAGCCGAGCTCCGCCATGAGATCGAACTTGCGTTCGGCGCGCGCGAAGTTGCGTTCGCGGATCTCCGGCGGCATGCCCTCGAAATCGCGAAACGGCTGGAACGTAATGATCTCGAGCCCGAGATCGGCGACCATCGCGCGGATGTCGGCCGGCGTGCCGTTGAAGGACAGCAGATCGTTTTCGAAGATTTCGACGCCCTTGAAGCCGGCATCCGCAATCGCCGCGAGCTTCTCGGCAAGATCGCCACTGAGCGACACTGACGCGATCGCGAGTTTCATTGGTCCTCTGTCGCCGCGCGGCCTCGGCCGGCTGCCGCTCTGCGTGGCGGTGATGATATTCGCAACTCGCCGCGACGAATCAAGTGCGCAAAGTTTTTTTCGATGTCATGCTCCGCGAAGGCGGAGTATCCGGTACCCCTAGCCGGCGGACAGCAAGGCAAGCCATTTGTCCAGGATCGGAACCTGGCCGCGGACGAGCTTTCGCGCCGCGGTTGCCGGATCAAACCACTCTGCGCGGTCGGCTTCCGGGAACTCGGCCTGGCGGTTCGATCGCGGCGGCCATTCCATCGTGAACAGATTGCTGCGAAACGATTTGAGGTCGAAATCGCCCTCGAATGCCCATGCTGAAATCACCTTGCCGCCCGGCTGTTTGAAACCGCCCAGCGCGATGAACTCGCCGGCCGGCACGCATCCGGTTTCCTCCTCGAATTCGCGCTTGGCCGCGGCGAGCGCGTCTTCGCTCGAATCGTAAAGCCCTTTCGGGATCGACCACGCGCCATCGTCCTTCTTGCTCCAGTAGGGTCCGCCCGGATGGACCAGGAGCACTTCGCCCCTGCGGCCGTGCCGCCGGAACATCAGAAGGCCGGCGCTATGCTTTCCCGTCGCCATGGAGGTCCATCACCTTTGCCGCACGCATCGCCCGGGCAGAAGAAAAGTGATTATATCGAGGCGGCGATGGCGCCGTCCCGGCGGCCGAAAAGTCCCGCTGCGACCAATCGAATTGCGCCAGATCAACGCGTCAGCAATCTGTCGGGAATCTTGTCTAGACACGAGGCCACCGGAGCCGCTGATGGCTGAGAATCGATTGACCCCAGGCGCGAAGGTCACGATCGACCGTGACGGGTTGCAGGCGCTCGTGGACGCGCTTGCCGCGCGCGGCTATCGCGTCATCGGACCGATCGTGCGCGATGGCGCGATCGTCTATGACAATATCGCGACGATTGCCGAACTGCCGATCGGCTGGCGCGAGCGTCAGGACCCGGGGCGCTATCGTCTGGAGCGGCGCGACGACAAGGCGCTGTTCGGCTTCGCCGTCGGTCCGCAAGCGTGGAAGCGTTTCCTTCATCCGCCGGTCGAGACGCTGTGGACTGCTTGCAAGAGCGGGGACGGCCTGACCCTTCAGGCGGCACAAGAGGACATCCCCAAGTTCGCCTTCATTGGCGTGCGGGCCTGCGAAATCCACGCGATCGCGATTCAGGACCGGGTCTTCTGCGAGGGGCCGTTCGTCGACAAAGCCTACGCGATGCGCCGGCGCGATGCGTTCATGGTCGCGGTCAATTGCGGCGAGCCGGGTGGAACTTGTTTCTGCGTGTCCATGCAGACGGGCCCGAAGGCGCAATCGGGGTTTGACCTCGCGCTAACGGAACTCATTGACGGCAACGTACATGATTTCCTGGTGGAGGTCGGCAGCGCCGCCGGCGCCGACATACTCAGCCAGGTTTCGTATCGCCCGGCCTCCAATGCCGAGATTGCCGCAGCCGATGCCATTGTCGCGCAGGCAGCCGGGCGGATGGGGCGGACGCTTGAGACCGACGGGCTCAAGGAACTCCTGCAGAGCAACTCTGATCATCCACGCTGGGATGCGGTCGCCGAGCGCTGCCTGACCTGCGCCAATTGCACGATGGTGTGCCCCACCTGCTTCTGCACCACCGTCGAAGACCACAGCGATCTCGCCGGCACGTCCGCCGAGCGCGTGCGCAAATGGGACTCCTGCTTCTCTTTGGACTTCTCCTATCTGCACGGCGGCAGCGTGCGCAAATCGGGCCGATCGCGCTATCGCCAGTGGATGACCCACAAGCTCGCCCACTGGTACGACCAGTTCGGAACCTCGGGATGCGTCGGCTGCGGCCGCTGCATCACCTGGTGCCCCGTCGGCATCGATATCACCGAAGAAGCGGCTGCCATCCGGGCAACGCCGCAAGCGACGGACGAGGCGGAGCATGCAGGGGCTTGAAGAGATCGTTGCGGCCCATCCCTTCTTCGCCGGGCTCTCGGCGGAGCAAACCCGGCTGATTGCCGGCTGTGCCCGCAATCGCGTGTTCAATGCCGGCCAATACCTCTTTCATGAGCATGAGGCGGCGAACGAGTTCTTCGTCATCCGGCATGGCCGGGTGGCGTTCGAAATCGCCGCGCCGGGCCGAACCCCGATTGTCTTCTCGACCTCGCGGGAAGGCGAGATCGTCGGCCTTTCCTGGCTCATCCCCCCCTATCACTGGCTGTTCGATGCGCGCGCCATTGAACTCACTCGGGCGATCGGCATCGATGCAGCCTGTCTGCGGATGAAGTGCGAAGCGGATCACGCCTTCGGCTACGACATGATGAAGCGCTTCCTTCCCATTCTCGTGCAGCGGCTCCATGCGACGCGGCTGCAGATCCTCGATGTCTACGGGAAGCCGTGAATGGACGAGGCGAGCACCGCGGCAGCGACGTCGGTCGCCGATCCGTTCGTCCCGCAGTTCTATCGCGTGGGCAGCGTCCGGCGCGAATTGCCTGACACCGTGACGCTCGAACTCAATCCGCTCGCCGGGGCGCGACCGCGCTTCGCACCCGGTCAGTTCAACATGCTCTATGCCTTCGGCGTCGGCGAAGTCGCGATCAGCATGAGCGGCGATTGCGCCGAGGAGGGCGTCTTCGTCCACACCGTGCGCGCGGTCGGCGCCGTCAGCGGCGCGATCGCAGCCCTTGAGCCCGGCGCCACCATCGGTGTGCGCGGTCCGTTCGGCACCAACTGGCCTGTCGCCGACGCCGAGGGCTCGGACGTCGTCATTGTCGCCGGCGGGCTTGGCCTCGCGCCGCTGCGTCCCGCCATTTACGCGATTCTCGCCAACCGCGGCCGCTACGGCCGGGTTGCGATCGTGTTCGGAAGCCGCAGTCCTGCGGACCTGCTCTATCGTCATGAGCTGGAAGAATGGCGCCGCCGTCTCGACGTCGATATCGAGGTGACCGTCGACCATGCCGCGGCCGACTGGCATGGCAACGTCGGCGTCGTGCCAACGCTGATCCCGCGCCTCGCGTTCGATCCTCATGAAGCCGTTGCGCTGGTGTGCGGTCCGGAAGTGATGATGCGGTTCACGGCAAACGCGCTGCTGCATGCCGGCGTGTCCGCCGAGCGGATTTATCTTTCGATGGAGCGCAACATGAAATGCGCCATCGGCCTATGCGGTCACTGCCAGTTCGGCCCGGACTTCATCTGCAAGGATGGCCCGGTAATGGCGTTCGATCGCATTCGCAAGATCCTTTCCATCCGGGAGATATGAGATGAGCGGATCGAAGCGGCCCCGGTTAGCGGTCTGGAAATTCGCATCCTGCGATGGCTGTCAGCTGTCGCTGTTGGATTGCGAGGACGAGCTTCTGGCGGTCGCGGACGCCGTCGAGATCGCGAATTTCGCCGAGGCGTCGAGTACCGTCCTGGACGGTCCCTACGACCTGTCCCTGGTGGAGGGGTCGATCACCACGGAGCATGATGCGGCGCGCATCCAGACGGTGCGCCAGCAATCGAAGCATCTCGTCACCATCGGCGCCTGCGCCACCGCCGGCGGCATCCAGGCCTTGCGCAATTTCGCCGACGTGAACGAGTTCGTCGCCGCGGTCTATCCCTCGCCGCAATATATCAAGACGCTGGCGACCTCGACGCCGATCGCGGCGCACGTGCCGGTGGACTTCGAGCTGCGCGGCTGCCCGATCAACAAGCTGCAGCTCCTCGAGGTCATCTCCGCCTTTCTCGCCGGGCGCAAGCCGGCGATCTCATCCGACAGTGTCTGCGTCGAATGCAAGCTGCGCGGCACGGCCTGCGTCATGGTCCAGGGGACGCCCTGCCTCGGCCCGGTGACCCATGCCGGCTGCGGCGCGATCTGCCCGTCGTATCGTCGCGGCTGCTACGGCTGTTACGGCCCGATGGCAACGCCCAACACGGCGGCGTTGGCGCGCGAATGGCAGGCGCTCGGTGCTGCGCCGCGCGACATCCGCAGCGCCTTTCGCACGTTCAACGCGGCGGCCGAACCGTTTCGCACGGAAAGCGAAGCCCATGGCGACTAGGACGATCCGCGTCGATCAGCTTGCCCGCGTCGAAGGCGAGGGCGCGCTCGACCTTTACATCAGCGACGGCCGAGTCGCGTCGGCGCAGCTGCGGATTTTCGAACCGCCGCGCCTGTTCGAGGCGCTGCTGCGCGGTCGTTCCTATGCCGAAACGCCGGACATCGTCGCGCGCATCTGCGGCATCTGCCCGATCGCCTACCAGATGGGCGCGGTACATGCGATCGAGGACGCCTTCGGGGTCGAAGTAAGCGGACAGCTGCGCGCGCTGCGCCGGCTCATCTATTGCGGCGAGTGGATCGAGAGCCACGCCCTGCACGTGCTCATGCTGCATGCGCCGGATTTCTTGGGCTACCCCGACGCCATCGCCATGTCGCGCGATCACGGCGAGAGGGTGCGCGGCGGCCTCGCGCTGAAGAAGGCGGGGAACGACATCATTCGGGTGCTGGGCGGGCGCGAGATCCATCCGGTCAACGTGAAGGCCGGCGGATTCTACCGGCTGCCGACGGCTGCCGAACTCGCCGAGCTTGCGGAGAGCTTGAAGCGGGCGTCGGAGATTGCGGTCGGGCTCGTCCGCTGGGTTGCCCGCTTTCCGTTTCCAACATTCGAACGCGATTACGAATTCGTCGCACTGCGCCACCCCGACGAATATCCGCTGAACGAGGGCCGGCTCATTTCAAGTCGTGGCCTCGATATCGATATCAGCGACTACGACACGGAGTTCGAGGAACGCCAGGTTGCGCACTCGACCGCGCTGCATTCCGTGCTGCGCCGCCGCGGGTCCTATCTCGTCGGACCGCTTGCACGCTACGCCCTTAATTTCGATCGGCTGCCGCGATCGATCCAGGATCTCGCGCGCGAAGTCGGGCCTTGGCCCGGTCTGCATCAACCCGTTCCGCAGCATCGTCGTGCGCGCGATCGAAATCGCCTACGCCTGCGAGGAAGCGCTGCGCATCATCACGGCATACCAGCCGCCGCCGGCGGCGTCGGTGCCGACCGCACCGCGCGCAGGGACCGGGTTCGGCTGCACCGAGGCGCCCCGCGGCATCTGCTGGCACCGCTATGACATCGAGGCCGACGGCTCGATCGCCACCGCGCGGATCGTGCCGCCGACGTCGCAAAACCAACCCAGCATCGAGGAAGATTTGGTGCTGGTCGCCGGTGAGATCGTCGATCAGCCCGATGACATCATCCGCGGCCGCTGTGAGCAAAGCATCCGCAATTACGATCCCTGCATCTCCTGCTCGACGCATTTTCTCAAGCTCGTCGTGCATCGCACATGAGCGCGGTGGACGAAGACATCGCGGGCGACGGCGTCGCGGGCGGCGAGCCAGCCGAGTTTCCGCAAAGTGACCGCGCGCCGCGCAAGGTCCTGGTCATCGGCCTCGGCAATCCGGACCGCGGCGATGATGGGCTCGGCGCCCGCGTTGCCGAAATGCTGCGCGGCCGACTGCCCGCAAGCGTTGCGATCATCGCCCGCCGCGGCGACATGCTGTCGCTGATCGACGACTGGAAGGGGTACGATGCGCTGGTGTGCATCGACGCTTCGGCGCCGATGGGCGTGCCTGGGCGGGTTCGCCGCATCGATCTCGCGGCGACCGACCTGCCGCCCGATCTCGCGCGCGCATCGAGCCATGCCTTCGGCGTTGCCGATACCATTGCCCTCGCGCGCAGCCTTCAACTCGCGCCGCGCGAGATCGTGCTCTATGCGGTCGAGGGATCGAGCTTTGATGCGCTTTCGCCGCTCAGCCCCGAGGTCGCCAACGCGGTTGATGATGTCGCCGATCGCGTGATCGCGGAGATGGAGAGGCTAAGGCGGTAGCGGGTCATTTACTCTGAGCCATTCCGGGGCGCCGCGCGGAGCGCAGGCAAGGCCGAAACGATACTCCTGGGAGGCGGTGGTTATGGATTCCGGGCGCGATCTTCGCTCGCGCCCTGGAATGACGCAGCTTCGGGCTCTTGAAACGACGCACGCGCGGCCACCGTGATAAGTTCGCGCTGACGTGGCGTAATGAGTTCGCAATGTCGTGGATCGTCTTTGCCTTTTCGGGGCCGGTGCTGTGGGCGATCTCCACGCATTTGGACAAGTATCTCGTCGACAAATATTTCAAGGACAGCAACGTCGCGGTGCTGCTGGTGTTCACCGCAGTGATCGGACTGGCGGCGTTGCCGTTTATTTGGCTGCTTGCGCCCGACGTCCTCGGCGTCGGCCTCAAGGGCGCACTCCTCACCGCATTCGCGGGCGTTCTCTACATGGGAGGAATGCTGTTCTATCTGCGAGCGCTGCAGTTCGAAGAGGCCTCAGCCGTTGCCCCGTTCTACCAGGCGGCTCCGTTGTTCGGTTATGTGCTGGGATATGTCGTGCTCGGCGAGACGCTGTCCCCGCTGCAACTCGTCGGCGGCGCGCTCATCATCGGCGGGACCGCGCTCGTCTCGCTGCAATCGGGGACGAGCAAGGCCAAATTCAAAGGACGGCTCGCAGCGCTGATGCTCGCGTGCGCCCTATCGCTCGCAGTGAGCGCGCTGATCTTCAAGCTGTTCGCGTTAAGGGATGAATTCTGGCCGACGACGTTCTGGATGTATGGCGGCGAGGCGTTGTTCGGGTGGCGCTGCTCGGCGTCTCCTCGTACCGCCGGCAATTCTTGGCCTTGCTGCAGGTGAGCCCCCGCGCGGTGCTCTCCATCAATGCCGCCAATGAACTGATCAACCTCGGCGGCAGCTTGGGAACAAGATACGCGCTGGTACTTGCTCCGCTCAGCCTCGTGCAGGCGATCAGCAGCACCACGACGCTGTTTGTTTTCGCGTTCGGCCTGCTGCTGTCGCTCTTTTTCCCCGCGCTTGGGCGCGAGGATTTGTCGCGGCGCGACTTGATTCAAAAAGGCCTCGCCGCCGCGCTGGTGGCGGCCGGCGCCTTCCTCGTCAATCGCTAAGGCCAGACTCATGCGCCGCCCTTCTTAAGCTGCGCTCACCTTCGCTCGTGCTTCGTCGGTCGTCATGCTGCCGTAATTTTCGACGGTCTCCACATAATTGCATGGCACACAATGGAACACCGTAAGCTCGGGCATGCCCCCAAGGCGAGGAATGACGCGCACACGTGTCATCGTTACCCCGCAATTCGGGCACTTCGGGCTATGTGACTTCAGGCTATGTGTTGGATCGGTGTACATGCCGATGAAATAGAAGAATTTAAGTTTCATTCAATTCAGGAAATATCCGTAAGCAATCTCTCGAGTGGGCTGGTCTGTCATGTTTTGACACAGGTCATGGCGCCACATTCTCGGTTCTGTTGGATTTGGCCGCGTCGAAGGCCAAGCTATAAAGCGCGCCGATGACGGTTCCTCGGCAACCGACCGGATTTTTACTTATGCATCTCACAGCGATCGATAAAGGATTCATCACTTCAACGGGGACCGTTGCAGTTACGCTCAGGGTTAACGGCGTGCCGCATCCGCTTCACGTCGAGCCGCGCATGACGCTGGCCGAGGCGCTGCGCGGCCCGCTCGACCTGACCGGCACCAAGATCGGCTGCAACCGCGGCGCCTGCTCGGCCTGCACGGTCTGGCTCGACGGCGCGCCGGTCTGCTCCTGCATGATGCTGGCGATCGATGTCGGCGACCGCGCGCGTCACGACGATCGAAGGCCTGGCGCAGGGCGACGCGCTGCATCCGGTGCAAGCAGGCGTTCATCGAGCACGACGCCATGCAATGCGGCTACTGCACGCCGGGCATGGTGATGAGCTGCGCCGCGCTGCTGGAGCGCACGCCCGATCCGACCGCGGACGATGTGCGAGGCGGCGATCAGCGGCCATATCTGCCGCTGCGGCACCTATCCGCACGTCGTCGCGGCGACGCTGGCGGCCGCCAAGGCGCGAAAGGCGCTGAGCATGGCGAGCGACCAGACGACACGCGACCGTCGAGACCTTTCCGTTCGGCATCGCCGGCGTCGGTCTCGGCGACAGTCGAGCGGCGAAGTCCCCGCCGACGAACCGCCGCCGCTGCCGCCGAACGACGAGCTCGCGGTCATCGGCAAGCCGGTGCCGCGCGCAGGACGGCCGCGCCAAGGTCACGGGCGCCGTCCGCTTCACGGTGGATGTGACATCTGCCGGGCATGCTGCACGCCCGCATCTTGCGCTCGCCGCTGCCGCATGCGCGGGTGCGCGCCATCGACACTGTCCGCGGCCGCAGCGCCATCCCGGCGTGCGCGCGGTCGTGGTCGTCGCCCGGCCGGACGACCGCGGCAGCGCGATGCTGCGCTACATCGGCGCGCCGGTCGCCGCGGTCGCCGCGGTATCGATGGCGGCGGCCGACGCGGCGCTTGCGGCTGATCCGCGTCGATTACGCGCCGCTGCCCTTCGTCGTCGAATGGAGCAGCGCGCGCGCCGGACGCCGCCGCTGGTCTACGACGCGCGTCGGCGCCGCGCCGGCCATCCGTCGGGATTTCCGGCGCCGGCCAGCTCTGCCGCTCGACGGCAATGTGCGCGGCCCGCGATCGTGCAGCCGCGGCGACGTCGAGCAAGGCTTTGCCGCAGGCCGAGGTCGTGGTCGAGGGCGAATACCGCACCGCAGGTGCAGACCCATTGCTGCATGGAGCCGCACGCCATCGTCGCCGACTGGCGGGCCGATGGCCTGACCGTCTACATGTCGACCCAGTTCACCGCCGGCGTGCGGCAGGAGCTGGCGCGAGACGTTCGATCTGCCGCTCAGCCGCGTGCGCGTGATCGTCGACGGCCATGGGCGGCGGCTTCGGCTCGAAATCGCACGCTCGGCAATTACGGCCGCATCGCCGTCATGCTGTCGCGCCAGGCGCAGAGCGCCGGTGCGGCTGGTCCTCGACCGCGAAGAGGAGCAGATGGATACCGGCAACCGGCCCGGCACCTGGCAGCAGCTGCGCATCGGCGCGCAGCCGCGACGGCACGCTCACCGCGATCTCGCTGGCAGAGCTATGGCACGGCCGGCGTCGGCGTCGGCGCCGGCGTCGGCAACATCGCCGCAGGCGCTCTATGCCTGCCCGAATTTCGACGGCCGCGCAGCACGACGTGTTCATCAATGCCGGGCCGCGGCTGCGCCATGCGCGGGCCGGGCAATACGCCGGGCGCCTTCGCGCTGGAGCAGGCGATCGACGAACTGGCCGAGCAAGCTCGGCATCGATCCGCTCGCGCTGCGCGACCGCATCGATCCGAGCCCGGTGCGGCGCGAGGAGCGGCGGCATCGGCGCCGAGCGGATCGGCTGGGCAGCGTCGCCACGCGCCCGGCGCCGATCCGGGCCCGGTCAAGCGCGGCATCGGCATGGCGCAATCGCTCTGGGGCGCCAATGTCCAGACCAACGCCGCCTGCGAAGTGCGCATCCTGCGCGACGGCTCGGTCGAGGTGCTCTCGAGCGTGCAGGACATCGGCACCGGCATCGGCACGGTGCTGGCGCAGATCGTCGCCGAGGAGTTCGGCCTGCGGCCCGAGGACGATCACCGTGCGCATCGGCGACACCGAATTTCCCGGCCGGGCCGCCCTCGTACGGCAGCCGCACCACCGCCTCGATCACGCCGCCGGCGCGCACCGCCGCGTGGCAGCGTGCAGCAGACGCTGTTCCGCCAGGCGGCGCTGCGCTCTGAATGTCGGCGCCGAGCGATCTGGTCGCGCGCGACGGAAGCATCGTGGTGCGCGACGATCCGAGCCGCGGCATCGAGCTTCCGCGAGGCCGCCGCCGGGCTGCGCACCGATCAGCATCAGCGCGGTGGCGTCGCGCAGCGACGACTATGGCGGCTTCCGCCGCCGCATGCGGCGACGCCGCGCTGGCGCAGCAGGACCTCGGCGGCGTGCAGTTCGCCGAGGTCGCGGTCGATACCGAGACCGGCATCGTCCGCGTCGAGCGCGTCGTCGCCGTGCAGGATTGCGGCCGGCCGATGAATCCGCGGCTGATCGAAAGCCAGGTCCAGGGCGGCGTGCTGATGGGCATCTCCTACGCGCTGTTCGAGGAGCGCATGCTCGACCAGCACACCGGCCGCATGGTGAATCGCCAATCTGGAGCAATACAAGCTCGTCGGCCCGCGCGAGACGCCGCCGATCGACGTCATCGTGCTGGAAAACTATCAGGGCCAAAGCGCGACCGATGCGTACGGCATCGCCGAGCCGGCCAACATCGCCACCGCGCCGGCGATCGCCAACGCCGTCTACAACGCCATCGGCGTCCGCATGCGCAGACTGCCGATGACGCCGGCCGCCGTGCTCGCGGCGCTCGGCAAAGTCCCAGGAGGAGCTGAGCCATGAACCGCTTCGCCTGGGCAAGCGCGCACGACCGTCGCCGAAGCGGCCGCCGCGGCGTCGACACCGTCGCCGAGGCGATGCTCGCCGACCAGGCCGCACGCGATGCCGACGTGCGTGATCGTGAAGGCCGGCGGCATCGATCTGCTCGATCTGATGAAGGAGGACCTGCTGCGCGCCGGCGCGGTGGTGAACCTGCGCGGAGTGCCCGGCCTCGACGCCATCGTCGAGGAGCCAGACGGCGGCGTGCGCATCGGCGCGCTGGTGACGCTGGCGCAGACTCGCCGCGCATCCCGCTGCTGCGGCAGCGCTATCCGGCGCTGGCCGATGCCGCGGCGCGAGTTCGGCGAGCCCGCAAATCCGCAACGTCGCGACGCTCGGCGGCAATCTGCTGCAGCGGCCGCGCTGCTGGTATTTCCGCTCGGCCGCGCATCATTGCCTGCGCAAGGGCGGCGGCCATTGCTTCGCGATTCGCGGCGAGAACCAGTACCACGCGATGTTCGACAATCGGCTTGCGCCATCGTGCATCCCTCGACCGCCGCCACGGCGCTGGTCGCGCTCGGCGCCAAGGTCGAGCTCACCGACGCGGCGGGCGCGGTGCGCGACGTCCTGCTGGAGGAATTTTTTCGTGGCGCCGGACACGCGACATGCAGCGCGAGAACGATCTGAGGCCGCACGAGATCCTGACCGCCGTCCGACTGCCGCCGCCGCGGCTGGGCGCGCGCATGGCGCATCATCAAGCAGGGCAGAAAAACAATCGTTCGACTGGCCGCTCGCCGATGTCGCCGTCGTGCTCGATGTGTCGCCGGAGGAAATTTGCAGAAGCGCATCAGTCATTCTCGGCGCAGCAGCACCGGTACCTTATCGCGCAACAAAGGCCGAAGCCGCACTGACCGGCTGTCGGATCGACGAGCGTGCGGCCAGGGCAGCCGGACGCGCCGCAATCGAGGGGGCAACGCCATTCCCCAAAAACGCTTATAAGCTGCCGCTGTTCGAAACCCTGGTTCGTCGTGCCATCTCCAAGGCGATGGGCGCCGGTGGTGCGTAGCGCATCACGATGAGCGTCACTCGATTACGCGCCGATCCAGCGCAAGTGTAGCCAACTACGGAAGCGAAAAACGCTTACCGCTTCACCCGATTCATTTCGTAGCAGGCGGCCACGATCGATCGCGTCGGGCTGGTGCCATTGTGCGTGTAACACTTTTCCATGCGGTCCGGCGAAAGGATCGTAATACGAAAATAACCATCCATATCGGCGCCGACGATTGTCTTGTTGTCGCCGGAGATCGCCCATACGAACGGCTCTTTGGTATCGGCGATCGTGGATGAAGAGCGGCCCCAGGCAAGGCGCCCTTCCTGGCCTTCGACGGTGTGCGTCGCTTCAATCTCGTGCACGTGCGGCGGATCGGCGGGAGTTTGCGATCCGGGATGGTATGAATTGCTGCCAAAGACGATGGCGTTGCCTTTGCCTGACCAGGTGCCCTTGAGGTTCGGAATCGCGTCTTGGGCGCGCGCCGCCGTGGCGGAGAGCAGCAGTAGGACGGTGCTGATCGCGAATCCTGCACTCACTGCCTTCGATCGCATGGCTCTTCTCCGTTACGGCTGGGGTCGTCCATCCTGGCACCAGTGGCTGGCCGATCTCAATCCGCCTCCGATCGCCTCGCCGCAGCTCGCGCAGCCGTTGCAATCCTTCTGCGCGCCGATCCAGCAAATCTGCGGCGGCTTGCGCGAGCCCTGCGGCGGCTGCGCCTTGGGGTGGCCGACGATGAGCGGCGCGACGGGGAGATAACCAGCCGGAAGATCAAGCGCGGCTCGCCCCTCCTTGGTGACAAGCCAGTTCTGGGCAAATCCGATCCAGCAGGTTCCGAGCCCGGCGGCGCGCGCGGCAAGCATCAGATTCTCGGCGGCGAGCGCACAGTCCTCGACCGCCCAGTTCCCTTCAGCGGCGCAGATCACGACGAGAGCCGGCGCGTGATAGAAAATATCGAAGTTGGGATCGCCCAGTATTTCCTGGAAGTGATGGGATAACAGGCCCGCCGGCGTTTTGCGCATCATATGCGCCTTCAACTCCTGCGAAATGACCGCCATCAACGATTTGTCCCGCACGACGCAGAAGAGCCATGACTGCGCATTCACGGCGCTTGGCGCCTGGATTGCCGCGTCGATAAGATCGCGCAGCGTCTTCTCGTCGACCGCAACATTCGTGTATTCACGCACCGCGCGCCGGCTGTAGATCGCTTCCCTAAGGTCCATGACATGGTCCTTTGCTGCTGATGAGAAACGGCTGAGGACGCCTCGCAGCGTCCTCCTTCCCGACGCCCGCGGCCGCGGTCAGCGCGCGACCGTCAGGCGGTCATCGACCGATTGAACGCCGGCGACCGACCACGCCGCGTCTTCAACCGCGTCGCGCTCGTCCCAGCTCTCGACCTTGCCTTCGAGCGAAACCTTGTTGCCGTCGCGAACGCTGACGCGGATCGCATGCGCCTCGAACTTCGCGTGGCGCGACAGCGCGTCCTCGATCTGCTTCTGGATGTCGGAGACGTGCACGGCGGGCTTGAGCGCGATGTTGTTGATGACGCCATTGACGCCGGAGAGCTTCATGACGGCGTCTTCGGCGGCCTTGCGCTGATACTGCCAGTTGACCTCGCCCGCGAGCGTTACCCAGCCTTTCTGCACGGTGACGTCGATTGCGCCCTGCGGCACCACCGCATCCCATTGTAAGATGCTGACGGCCCGCTTGGCGATTTCGTCATCAGCCGTCTTTTTGTCGCTCGGATAGCGGACTTCGATTTCCTGTGCGATCGCGCGCACGCCCTTGACCCGCCGCGCCGCCCGCTCGACAGCGGTCTTTTCCGCATAGCTTGACACGTGCCCCGTTAGGGTCACGACGCTTCTCTCCACCGCGACCCCGATATGAGCCGAGTCGACGCTCGGCTCGAAGTCGAGCTCATCGATGATGTTCTGCTGCAATTCCTTGTCGTTCACGGTTCAATCTCCTTGTTCGTATCGCTGTTCGTATTTCGCGTGTCCTGCGAATGCGGCCGGCAAATTCGGATCAGGTGCCCGCGGCGACCGGACGGACCAGGACGTTGTCGTTGACGGCCTTCACGCCAGGCGTCACCTCGACCGCAACACGGAGCGCCTGCTTCTCGACCGGGGTGTCGACGATGCCCCACAACTCCACCGTGCCGTCGGTGACGGTGACGTTGACGAGGCTCGGGCGCACCCACGGCTCGCCCTTCAGCTTCGAGATGATGGCGTCCCGCAGCTTGGCATCCGCAACGGGCTGCGCCGGCAGCGCCTTTTTGCGCGTCGCGATCGCTTGAATGAGGTTTGCACGACTGACGATTCCGACGACCTTGCCGTCCCGGACGATGGGAACGCGCTTGATGCGATGGCGTTCGAGAAGGGTTGCGATGTCTGCAATCGGCGTATCCGGCGCGGCCGAGATGACCTGGTGCGTCATCACGTCGGCGACGCTGCGGCTGCACTCCCTGACGTATTCGCCGGCAAGGATTTCGCGGCCCATCAGCAGTTTCAGCCACCACGGGCGCTGATGCTCGGTGCCGATTTCGCTGCGGCGGAGCAGATCGCCTTCGCTGACCATGCCGATCAGCTTGCCGGTCTCGTCAACGACCGGCACGGCGCTGATACGATTAGTGAACAGGAGCTTGGCAACGTCCTGCACCGTGGCGCCGGCCTTCACCGTAATGACGTCAGCGACCATGACATCCGAGGCGTTCATCGCGGGGACTCCTTGCTTGATTTTCGCGAGGACCATGCGGGACCGCGGCTTTGCCGACATTGATTTCGCGCAAATTTGCAACGGGCATCGAATATTGGATCTGCGGCCCGGTCGGGACGTGCGGCTACTGAATTGACCGCTCAGGCGGATTCGCGGCCCGACGCCGGTTCAGCAAATTCGCGGCAACGGATCGTCTTCAAGCTCCTCGAGGCGACGCTCGCCGCCTATGTCGGTCCGCAGGATCACGTGCGGACCCTCACCCCCATCGTCGACCGTGCCGATGATGGCGGCGGTCTTGCCGCCAGGCAGCGCGCGCCACGCCGCCAGCGCATCGTGGGCCTGGTCGGGCGACACCACCGCAACGACCCGGCCTTCGCACGCAAGGTAAAGCGGATCGTAGCCCAGCATCTCGCATACGCCGCGCACCTGCTCGCGCACCGGGATCGCCGTCTCCTCAAGCCATACCGTCGCCGCCGTGGCGCGCGCGATGTCGTGCATCACGGTGACGAGGCCGCCGCGCGTCGGGTCGCGCATGAAGCGCAGGCCGGGCAGCCCCAGCATCGCTTGCGCGAGCGGAAAGACGCTCGCCGCATCGGAGGCAAGATCGCCCGACAGCCCAAACTCCTCCCGCGCCAGCAGCACGGCCGTGCCGTGGTCGCCGACCGGGCCGCTGACAAGGATCGCGTCGCCGCTGCGAATCTGGTCGATGCCGAGGCGCACGCCCGGCGGCCTGATGCCGATGCCGGTGGTCGCAAGATAGAGGCCGCCGCCCTCGCCGCGACGCAGGATTTTGGTGTCGCCGGCAGCAATCCGCACGCCGCAGCTTTTCGCCGCCCGCGCCATGCTGGCGATGAAGCGGTCGAGTTGCGCAAATTCGAGGCCTTCCTCGATGAAGGCATTGAGGCTCAGATAGGCGGGCGTGGCGCCCGCGACGGCAAGATCGTTGACGGTGCCGTGCACGGCAAGCGAGCCGATGTCGCCGCCCGGAAATTCGAGCGGCTGCACCGTGAAGCCGTCGGTGGTGATCAGCACGTCGCCCGGCGGCAGCGACAGCAACGCGGCGTCCGCGTGAAGATCGAGCTCGGGGTTGCCGAGATGGCGCGCGAACACCTCCTCGATGAGTTCGCGCATGAAGCGCCCGCCGTTGCCGTGGGCGAGGGTGACGTATTTGTCGTCGATCATGACGGCGTACTCGCTTCGATGAGTTGGCCGAAGCTCAGTCCCGCATCATTGCAAGGCAGCTTTTCCGGAATGTGCACCGCAAATCCTTCGCGCTCGGCGGCGCACGAGATCAGCTCGCACAGTATGCGGTTCTGGAAGACGCCGCCGGTAAGTCCGAGGTGCGCGACTCCGTGCGCGTGGCGGATCGCTCGCGCCTGGGTGACGAGGAGTTCGGCAAGCGTGGCGTGGAACATGGCCGCACGCGTCGGCACGCTCAGGCTCTCGTCTTGGAGCCGATCGATAAGCGGGGCCCAGTCGCTCTCGAGGATTCCATCCGCCCGACGGTGCAGAGGCAGCGCGACCGGTGATGCGTCAAAGCTCTCCCACGCGACCGGGCCGCGACCCTTCTCCCCTCCCCCTTGAGGGGAGGGGTCGGGGGTGGGGGTCGGGAGATGAGGCACCACGTTGCCGTAGCCTCCCGACCCCCCGCCCCGACCCTCCCCCACAAGGGGGGAGGGAGCAGAGGGCTTCGCCTCGTGGCCAATTTCGCCGGGCGCGGTTTCGCTTGTGGTTGCCGCACCCAATGTTTCGCTGCACACGGCTTCCAGTTGGCTCGGCGCTTGGCCCTCGTAGGTCGCGTGCGTGACGAGGCCGAGGAGCGCGGCGGCGCCATCGAACAGACGGCCGATCGATGATGTGCGCGGGGAGTTCAGCTTGCGGCTCCAGGCGTGGCGAAGCATCGCCGTGTCTTGCGGGCTTCCGCGCCACTCGCGTCCGGCCTCCCAGCACAGGGAAAGCGCGCTTCGCCACGGTTCGCGCGCGGCGCGCTCGCCGCCGATGAGGGCGAACGACCGCAGGGTCGCAACGCGTCGCCAGCGGCCGGGCCGTCCGAGCAATGCCTCGCCGCCCCAGATCGTGCCGTCGCGGCCGAAGCCTGCGCCGTCCCAGGCGAACACCAGCCAATCTTCGGCGGGCGCGAATTCGCCGGCGAGCGCCGAGGCGTGGGCCTCGTGATGATAGACGCGCTTCGTCGGCAGACCGAACGCGGGGGAGATCCGCGTGGTGGCATAGCCGGGATGCGCGTCGCAGAGGACCTCCTGGGCGGCGACGCCGTAGAGCGATTGCAGGTCGGCCGCGACCTGCTCCAGCAATTTGCGGCCGCGGTGCGTGTCCATGTCGCCGAGATGCGGAGACATGACCGCGCGATTGCGCCAGCCGAGCGCGATCGTGTTCTTGAGATGGCCGCCCAGCGCCAACACCGGATGCGGCAGCGACCAGGGCAGATCAATCTCGAGCGGCGCATTGCCGCGACCGAGCCTGATCGGCCGCGCCTTGCCGGCAACGACGCGATAGACCGGATCGTCGGCCGGTCGGACGATCGGGCGGTCATGGTGAAGAAAGCCATCGGCGATCGCACCAAGACGGTGTTCTGCCATTCGATTGTCGGTCAACACCGGCTCGCCGCTGATGTTGCCCGACGTCGCGACCAGCGGGCCGCCGAAGTCCGCAACCAGCATGTGATGCAACGGACTGTAGGGAAGCATGGCGCCGATCTCGCCACTGCCGGGCGCGATCTCCGGCGACAGTTCACCGAGGTCGTTCTTCGGCACCAGCACGATGGGACGGATCGGATCGCGCAACATCGCCACGTGGAGCGGACCAGGCCGCGTTGACCGCCGCAGTGTGGCAAGGCCTGGATCGAGCGGGAACATCACAGCCAGCGGCTTGTCGGGGCGCCGCTTGCGCGCGCGCAGCGCGGCAACCGCTGATGAGTTCGCAGCATCGCAGACAAGGTGATAGCCGCCGATGCCCTTGACCGCGACGATGCGGCCGGATCGCAGCGCCGCGATGGCGGCGTCGAAGGCGCCGGACCCGCGGGTGGCCGCCTGTGTCGGACTGCGGAATTCAAGCTGCGCGCCGCAGCGCGGGCAGGCTATCGGCTCGGCGTGGAAGCGACGGTTGCCGGGATCGCCATAGTCGCGAGCGCAGTCCGGGCACAGGCCGAACCCCGCCATGGAGGTGTTCGCGCGATCGTACGGAAGACGCTTGATGAGGGTGTAGCGCGGTCCGCATTGGGTGCAGTTGATGAAGGGATAGCGGTAGCGTCGATCGTACCGATCGGTCAGTTCGGCGAGGCATTCGTCGCAGGCGAATTGGTCCGGCGGAACGTGAACGTGGTCCGGCCGCGCCGCCTCGCTCGGGCGAATGTGGAAATCCGCAACCGCCTCGGGCTCGACCGCCACCTCGTGCAGAACTTCCGGCCGCGCCAACGGCGGCGCGTCGGCGACAAGTGCACGCCCGAAACGATCCAATCGCTCGGGTTCGCCCTGCGCTAAAATCTCGACGGTGCCGGCGCTGTTGCGCACCCAACCCCGCACGCCGCAGCGTTGCGCGACGCGATAAACGAAAGGACGAAAGCCGACGCCCTGCACGCGGCCGCCGAGCACCCATTTTCGCGCGGCGTCGGCCATGCTCTCACGCACGCGCAGCAGCCGCCTCGCGCGGCGCACGCACGCCGCTCGACCACCAGATGCGGCAGGCTCCTTCGTCCGACACCATGCACGGTCCGATGGGCGTGCGCGGCGTGCAAGCCCGGCCGTAGAGCACGCATTGATCGGGATAGACGCGGCCCAGCACCACGCGGGCGCAGTCGCAGCCCGGCGGCATTTGCCCGGCGCGCTTGCGCGCGAAATCCGCCGACGATGGATAAAGCCGCGCGGCGTCGTGCGCCGCGAATGTTTCGCGCAGCGCATAGCCAGATGACGGGATCACGCCGATGCCGCGCCAGTTGGCATCCACGACCTCCATCGTGAGGTCGAGCTGGCGCTGTGCCGCAGGATTGCCGCCGGGCCGCACCACCTCGGGATAGCAATTGTCGAGGAAGCATCGCCCCTCGATCAGCTGGCGCAACACGGAATAGAGTGCGGCCACGAGGCTTTCCGTGGTGAACCCCGCGACCGCTGCCGGAATCCCGTGGTCGCGGGGGACGAACGCCCACTCCTCCGGGCCCATGACGGTCGCGACATGGCCCGGTGCGATCAGCGCATCGAAGCCGGGCGCCTCCGATTGCAGCAGCATCGCGACCGCCGGCGAGGTTCGCCGTCCCGCAAGCAGGACCGCGAGATTGCCCGGCGTGCCTTCCGCCAGCATCGCCGCCACCGGCGCCGTCGTGGTCTCGAAGCCCGCCGCGAAAAACACGACGCGGCGATCGGGGTTGGCGCGGGCAATCCGCACGGCTTCGAGCGGGGAGGCGATCGGCCGGACGTCGCCGCCGGCGGCACGCGCCTGTTCAAGCGAGCGTACCTCGTCCTTCGGCACATTGACCGGCACGCGCAGCATGTCGCCGAAGGCGACGAGGATCACGCCTTCGTCGATCGCCAATCGGATCGCCTGGTAGACCGCTTCCTCCGGACAGACGCACACCGGACAGCCCGGCCCCGGCACGATTTCGATGTTCGCCGGAAGCGCCTTGCGCAGGCCCGCCATGGCGATCGAACGCTCGTGCCCGCCGCAGACGTTCATCACCTTGACCGGGCGCGGCAGCTTGAGGGCGGCAATCCGATCAAGCCACTGTCGGGCGGTGCTCATGGCGCGTCTCGCTGTGGCTTGCCACGTGGCTGTTGGCGCTGCGTCGCAATTCCAGTTCCTGCCGCAGCCACTGGAGCCACGGGTCAAGACCGCGCGAGCGGCGGGCCGATAGCGCAAACACCGGCGCGGCGTTGGCAAGCTGCCGCACCGCCGTCTCGGCGCGTGCGGGGTCGAAATCGTCCATGAACGGCAGCAGGTCGGTCTTGGTCAGCACGACGAGATCGGCGGCGCGGAACATCACCGGATATTTTGCCGGCTTGTCGTCGCCTTCCGTCGTCGAGAGGAGGACGACATTGCGATGCTGGCCGAGATCGAAGCAGGCCGGGCACACCAGGTTGCCGACATTCTCGATGAACAACAGGTCGATCTCGTCCATCGGCAAGTCGTGCAATGCGCGGTGGATCATGTCCGCATCGAGATGGCAGGCATTGCCGGTCGTGATCTGCACGGCCGGAACACCGTGGGCTCGGATGCGCCGCGCATCATTGTCGGTCTCGAGATCGCCCTCGATGACGGCGATGCGCAGTCCCCCGCCGAAGGCATCGATGGTTGCCTCGAGCAGCGCCGTCTTGCCGGCGCCGGGCGATGACATCAGGTTGAGCGCCAGCACGCCATGGGCATCGAAGTGCGCGCGATTGTGCGCGGCTGCGCGATCGTTGGCGTCGAGCAGACTGCGCCCGACGGTTTCGACCGTGGTCTGCCGATCGGCAACGCGATCGTGCTCGCCCGGGAGATGAGTGCAGCCGCACGCGTCACACATCGCAGCACTCGTTCGCCTCGTCAGGAATATCGAGTTCGACGCTCTGCAGCAGCATCTCGTTGCCCGACAACAGCTCGGTTTGCCAATCGCCGCATGCCTCGCACAGCAGCCGATTGAGCGGC
The DNA here is from genome assembly GCA_963807015.1 of uncultured Alphaproteobacteria bacterium. GTDB lineage: Bacteria > Pseudomonadota > Alphaproteobacteria > Rhizobiales > Xanthobacteraceae > JAJPKK01. The sequence continues at coordinate 361,610 of CAWEAS010000007.1, forward strand.
GGCGCGCTCTCCGCGCCGCAATGATGACAGCGCACGCGAACCGGCATCAGCGCGACCATGAGCCGCGATCCCTGCGCTGCCGTTCCGGCGCTCGCAAACGGATAGGCCTGTTCCAAGAGGTGCGGCTCGATTCCCGACAGCGGCCCAATGCCGATATGGACGGCGGAGATCTGCGCCGCGCGGCGGCGCGCGATCTCTGTTACCTGCTTGACCAGCGCTTTGCACACTGCAAGCTCATGCATTGCCGCTGTCCTCCGCGGCCAGCATCTGATCGAGCAGCTCCCACGCCGAGCGGGCCTGCTGCACCGTCATCTTCTGGATCGCATAGCCCACATGGACCATGACGAAGTCGCCGCGGGAGACGGGCTCATCCTGGAGCAAAAACAGGCTCACCTCCCGTTCGACGCCCTTGGCGCAGCACCGTGCAAGATGCCCATCGATGGTGACGATCTCCATGGGAATTCCCAGGCACATGCTCGGTCCGATGGCGTTTGGGAGGCTCGCGAGTAGCTTAATAGCTTTCCGAGATCGGGCCTACGATTGATTTACATCAACGGCCTCCGAGCGCGCGCGGCTTGATCTGCCGCAATGTCTGCGGCCGGACCTCATGCGAATGCTCGCTTACGCAAAGACTTCGGAGATTAGTCATGAAAGCCAAAGACGTGATGACGGCCCACGTCGTCTGTGTTGCGCCCGACGCCCCCGTCCGCGAGGCGCTGCAGTTGATGCTGCAGCGGAACATCAGCGGCCTGCCGGTGGTCGACCAGGGCGGCAGCCTGTGCGGTATCGTCACGGAAGGAGATTTTCTCCGGCGCGCCGAAACCGGCACAGAACGAAAGCGGCCGCGATGGCTCGAGTTCCTGCTGGGGCCCGGCAGGATCGCCGAGGATTATGTCCGCACCCACGCCCGCCGCGTCGAGGAAGTCATGACGACCGAGGTCGCCACGGTTGATGAGAATGCAGCGCTCGATGCAATCGTCTCCCTCATGGAAAAACATCGGATCAAGCGGATCCCGGTGATGCGCGGCGATAAGGTGGTCGGAATCGTCAGCCGCGCCAATCTTCTCCATGCGTTGGCAGGCATTGCCGACGAGATCGCTCCTGGCCCGAAGGATGATGAGACGATTCGCAACAGGGTCCTCGCGGAGCTCGACCGGCAGAAGTGGGCGCCACGTCAGATGATCGACGTCGTGGTGCGCAACGGTGTCGTAGAGCTATGGGGCACGGTGTTCGATGCGCGAGAGCGCGACGCTGCGCGCGTTGCGGCCGAGACGGTGCCTGGGGTAAAGACCGTCAGGAGCCACCTGACCTGGATCGAGCCGATGTCCGGAATGGTTTTCTCCGATCCGAATGACGAAGCCGGGTCGGCCGCCTCTGCTCCGCCCCTGAGCGGCAACGAAAAGCTCGCCGCCAACGGCTGAATCGGGTACAGCCGGCTGCATGACCACGCCGCTTCTGACCTGTGCGATCGCGGGAGAACGCGTGGACCTTGCCGCGAGTGGCGCCTGGACGGCGCAACACGTCGAGGCACTGGAGCGGCTCGTCGCGGCGACCGCGCCGCAGGTGACGGGGCGTCGCCAAGTCTCGATCGACATGGCCGGGATCGGCGAACTCGACACCCTGGGCGCATGGCTGCTGGAGCGCCTGATCCGGCACGCCGGCGGTGACGGCAAGCCGGCACAGATCATCGGCCTGGCGCCGCGCTATCGCGGCCTCATCGATGAGATGCATCAGGTCAATCGGCAGGTGCCGACGACGCCTCCATCTGCGAACCCCGTATTGATGGGGCTCGACCGAATCGGACGTGCCGCGACACGGTTCGGCGGCGATTTCATCGAGTTCGTCGACATGCTCGGCGCTGTGGCCGCTGCCTTGGGCCGCGTCCTCGTGCAGCCGCGACGGCTGCGCCTCACCTCGACGATCTATTATCTCTACCGGGTCGGCTGGCTCGCCGTGCCGATCATGACGCTGATCACATTTCTGATCGGCGGCATCATCGCCCAGCAGGGCATTTTTCATTTCCGGAAATTCGGCGCCGATGCCTATGTGGTCGACATGGTGGGCATCCTTGTGCTGCGCGAGCTTGGCGTGCTCATCGTCGCCATCATGTCGGCCGGCCGCTCGGGCAGCGCCTACACCGCAGAACTCGGCTCGATGAAGATGCGCGAGGAGATCGATGCGCTGCGCACCATGGGATTCGATCCGATCGAGGTCCTGATTCTGCCGCGAATCATCGCATTGGTCTGCGCTTTGCCGATCCTGGCGTTCATCGGCGCCATGGCCGCGCTCTACGGCGGCGGATTGGTGGCCTGGCTTTATGGCGGGATGAGCCCCGCCGCCTTCATCGCCCGTTTGAAGGAAGCGATTTCGGTGACGCACTTCGAAGTGGGAATGATAAAGGCGCCGTTCATGGCGCTCGCGATCGGGATCGTGGCCTGCAGCGAGGGGCTCAAGGTCAAGGGCAGCGCAGAGTCGCTCGGCATCCAGACCACCACGTCGGTGGTGAAATCGATCTTTCTGGTGATCGTGCTCGACGGCCTGTTCGCGATCTTCTTTGCCTCGATTGGAATGTGACCGATGGGCGGCGTCGCAGGCGATGCAGTGATCACGGTCAAGGACCTCGTCGTCGGATTCGGCGATCAGGTCGTGCTCGATCATCTTTCGCTTGATGTCCATCGCGGCGAAATCCTGGGCGTGGTCGGCGCTTCGGGCAGCGGCAAATCTGTGCTGTTGCGCACGGTGATCGGGCTCGTGCCGAAGCGCGACGGCACCATCACTTTCGACAGCGTTGAGCAGGCTCACGAGCGCGACACCGGCGCCCTGGCGCGGCGCTGGGGCGTCCTGTTCCAGCAAGGCGCGTTGTTCTCGTCGTTGACGGTGCGGCAGAACGTCGAGTTTCCGATGCGGGAGAATCTGACGCTCTCCGCCGACCTGCTCGAGGAACTCGCCAACGCCAAGCTTGAGATGGTGGGGCTGCAGGTCCGCGACGGCGACAAATTTCCCGCCGAGATTTCGGGCGGCATGACGAAGCGGGCGGCGCTCGCACGGGCTTTGGCCCTCGATCCGCAGATCGTATTCCTCGATGAGCCAACCTCGGGCCTCGACCCGATCGCGGCCGAGGGCTTCGACACCCTCATTCGCACGTTGCAGCAGACCCTCGGCCTCACGGTCTTCATGGTCACTCACGATCTCGACAGCCTCAATGAGGTCTGCGACAGGATCGCGGTCCTTGCCGATGGCAAGGTCATTGTCGAAGGCCGCATGCCGGACATGCTCGCCTGCGATCATCCATGGGTTAAGGCCTATTTCCGCGGCAAACGTTCCCGCGCGGCGATCGCCGCCGCAAACTGACGGCAGATATTCATGGAAACACGCGCACCTTATGCACTGATCGGCCTGTTCGTGCTTGCCGCGATCGGGGCCGTATTCGGCTTCGTGTATTGGCTGCACAACACCGGCGGCCTCGGCGAGCGCGCCGTTTACCGGGTGCGCTTCGAGAACACCGTATCAGGGCTGCTCACCGGTGCGGCCGTCCTCTTCAACGGTATTCGCGTCGGCGAGGTCACGGATCTTGGCCTCAATCCGGAAAACCCGCGCGAGGTGATGGCGACCGTCGCTGTCGCAGCGGCGACGCCGCTGCGGTCGGATACCCGCGCGGGCCTCGAATTCCAGGGCCTGACGGGCGTTCCGGTCATCAGCCTTCAGGGCGGCGCGCCGGGAGCCTCCCCACTTCCCGCCGCGAACGACGGACCGCCCATCATCGCTGCCGATCCTTCCGCTGGTCAAAGCGTGACCGAAGCGGCGCGCCAGGCGTTGCGCCGGGTCGACGACCTGCTCGGGGATAATGCCGACAACGTGAAGAAGACGATCGCCAACCTGAACACGTTCTCAAGCGTGTTGGCGCGCAATTCGGACCGCATCGATGCCATCCTGTCCGGCTTGGAGAAGATGACCGCCGGCGAGGCGGCAAAACCCGTGCCCGTCACGTTCGACCTCACCGCGCCGACTTCGTTTCCGCCGCGCAAGAAACAACCGAGCCAGCTCGTGGTTGCCGAGCCGACAACCCTGGTCACGCTCGACACCCAGCGGATCGTCGTTGCTCCGGCGGCCGGCAAAAGCCCGGGACTGGAAGCGCAATGGAGCGACACCATCCCAAAGCTGATCCAGGCCAAGATTATCGAGAGCTTCGAGAATGCGAACTATTTTGGCGCGGTGTCGTATCCGACCGAGGGGCTGATGGCTGACTATCAGCTCCGCATCGACATCCATCATTTCGATATCGAGATGTCGTCCGTGGCGCCGGCCAAGCCCGTCGCACACGTCGCCTTCGCCGCCAAGCTTCTGAGCGGGAAGGGGCGGATCGCCGGATCGCAAACCTTCGATGTGGAGGTGCCGGCGCCCGATACCACGGCACCGGGCGCGACTGCCGCCCTGAATGATGCATTCGGCCAGGCGGCGAAGCGCCTGGTGGAATGGACCGCAGGGGCGATTTGATCGATCAGGCGAACACGGTGGGCGCGCTGCCGCCGCGGCGGTCCGCGCGCCTTGGACAAACGAATATCGCGCCTGCTTCCGTCAACGGCCGTCAGGCGTTTTTGGCTCTCGCTTGGAGAAGAAGCCATTGCCGCCGTCGCCGGTGCCGATGAAAAAGCCGGGGTCCGGACCCTCTGCCTTGGCCGGTGAAATTTTTGTCGTTTCCAGCGCGGGGAGTTCGCGGGCGATGTTGGCTCGCACCAGCGCGGGAGACGGCCGCGACGACAGCAGGGTGCGGACACCGGCGACCGAACCGGCGACGATCAGCGCGGTGGCGATGACGGCGATAATGATGCGTTGCCGCTGCCATTGTGTTTCACCAGTTCGATGATCGTGCTCCGTTGCAGGGCGCGCCGTCGGTACAATCTCTGTCATGGCGTATTGCGCTCCTAACGCGGTTCGCAGCGAGGCCGAACATGTCGGCGCTCGACCCCCCTCGGCGATCGCATTAGAACGTGCAGCCCGCGCATCAAGTGTGAGGCCGGTCACCTCTCAGGAAAAATCGGATTGATGGTGAAGCGCGCGGAGCGGACGCAGCTACCATTAGACTTAAAAGCTGCGCGTGCCGGCGCGGCGCAAACAGCCCGTCGAGATCGGCGCAGCCTCGAAGCTATCGCTCCTGGATGGACTTCAAGTAGGCGATGATTGCGCCCACGTCTTCGCCGTTGAACTGAAATTCCGGCATGTCGGGATGCCCGGAGATAATGCCCTCGGCCAAAGCTTCTTCAAGCAATTCGACCGGGTATTTCGTCCCTAGCGTCCGGAACGGCGGTGCTTGCGGATGCCGGCTGGTACCGGCGCGGCCCACGGCGTGGCAGCGTGCGCAATCCTTCGTGAGCAGCGTTTCACCGCGCTTTTGAGCCGCGGTCTCGGCGGCTCCCGCCGTTTCCAGCAGCGTGAAGAAGAAGACCAGCCACAGCAATCTCATGGCGCCTCGCGTCGACCGCGATGATAGGCAGTATCACAGCAGGCATGATGCAACGCGGACACCAGCCCTCGCATTGATTTGCGTCAAACGAATGTCGCGCGATACAGCGGGATTGGGAGGCCGGCGACTGGATCGCTAGTCAAAAGCGACAACGCCGCCGGGCACCATCGCTGAAATTGTTGCGCCCAAATCCGCGGTGACCGCGGTGAACCGCATCAGCATCAGTAATAGTAGCAGAACCGCGGTCTCGGATGTTCGCAGTTTCTAAAGACGTTCGGCAGCGGACCGCCGGCGCTGCCCCTGGGCAGGAGCGGTAGGCTGCTGCCGGCAGTGCCGGCGAGGCTCGAACTCGTAATCGGCCAAATCATTGGACCGCGTCCGGGAGTTCTGACTGGTGCGCGTTTGCTGAGTCGAGGTGTCGGTGTCTTTGTCCTGTGCGTAGGCGCTCGCTGGAACAGCCAGCAGGACTGCCGCGACGACTGCCAATATCGACGATTTCATCCGAACGCTCCCGTTGCCGAATGTGGCAACGGGAGGACCTTACCATACCCGCGCCGGCCTCGTCGCGCCGGCGGCATCATTAAACTTGACCTGTTGCATTGCTGCATCGGTTGCCGCAGGCCAACCGAAGCATTGACGGCCGCCGGAACGACGGGCCTGGCCCGCCGAGCCCTCGATCCGATCCTACGAGGCGAGCGCAACCGAAGCGTCCTTCACCTTGAGCGTCAATTCGTTCGCGGCCTTCGTCGCCATCATGATCTGGCTCATGTTCTGGCTGATAGCCTGAACGCCGGCGGACGCCGTCTGCATGTTGGACGAAATCTCCTTGGTCACGGCATTCTGCTCTTCTACCGCCGCCGCGATCGTCGCCGAGATTTCGTTGATGGTGTTGATGGTGGAGGAAATGTCGCCGATCGCGCCGACCGCCTCCTTGGTGGCATTCTGCACGCTCGCGATCTGACCGGCGATTTCCTCGGTGGCCTTGCCGGTCTGGGTGGCGAGCGATTTCACCTCGGATGCGACGACCGCGAAGCCCCGGCCCGCCTCGCCGGCGCGCGCGGCCTCGATCGTTGCATTGAGCGCCAGCAGGTTGGTCTGGGCCGCGATGGTGTTGATCAGGTTGACGACGTCCCCGATCCGACTCGCCGACGTCGAAAGGCCGGCGACGATATCGTTCGTGCGCTTGCTCTGCTCCACGGCTTGGCCGGAAATCTTGGTGGCCTCGGCGACCCTTCGGCTGATCTCGCCGATCGATGCCGACAACTCCTCGGCGCCCGACGCGACCGCCTGGACATTCGCCGAGGTCTCTTCCGACGCGCTCGCCGCGCCGGTGACCTGCTCGTTCGCGGAGGTGAGCGCGCCCGCAATCGATCCGAGATCGCGATCGATTTCGAGCTGAATCTTGGTTTTCTGGGTAATATCGGTTGCGTATTTGACGACCTTGAACGGCTTGCCGTTGAGGTCGAGGATCGGGTTGTAGCTTGCCTGAATCCAGATTTCCTTGCCGCCTTTGCCGATGCGCTTGTACACCGCGGCCTGATATTCGCCGCGGCCCAGCGCTTCCCAGAACTGGCGATAAGCGACGCTCTGCTTCTCCTTCTCCTCGACGAACATGCTGTGATGCCGTCCCTGGATCTCGTCCAGGCGATATCCCAGCGTCTTGAGGAAGTTGTCATTGGCGGTGACGATCGTGCCGTCGAGATTGAAGTGAATGACGGCCTGCGACTTGCCGATGGCGTCGATCTGCCCGCGGCTGTCGGCGTCGCGCAATTGCTGTTGGGTGATATCGGTCGCGTACTTGACGACCTTGAACGGCTTGCCGTTGAGATCGAAAATCGGATTGTAGCTCGCCTGGATCCAGACTTCCTTGCCGCCCTTGCCGATACGCTTGTAGATGCCGGCCTGATATTCGCCGCGGGCCAACGCCTCCCAGAACTGCCGATAACCGGCGCTCTGTCGTTCCTTGTCCTCGATGAACAGGCTGTGGTGACGGCCCTGGATTTCGTCGAGGCCATATGCCAGCGCGTTGAGGAAGTTTTGATTGGCGGTGACGATGGTGCCGTCCAGATTGAAATGAATGACGGCCTGGGACTCGCCGATCGCCGCGATCTGCCCCTGGGAGTCGGCCTCGCGCACCTTGCGTTCGGTGACGTCGGTTGCGAACTTGACGACCTTGAAGGGTTTGCCGTCGCGCCCCTTGATCGGGTTGTAGCTCGCCTGGATCCAAACTTCTTTGCCGGCTTTGCCGACGCGTTTGTATTCGGCGGCTTGATATTCCCCGCGTTTGAGAGCGTCCCAGAACTGCTGGTAGGCTGCGCTCTGCCTCTCCTTTTCCGCTACGAACATGCTGTGATGGCGGCCTTGGATCTCCTCCAGGGAATAGCTCATCGTTTTGAGGAAGTTGTCATTGGCGGTGAGGATCGTGCCGTCCATCTTGAACTCGATCACCGCCTGGGAATGGTCCAATGCGTCGATCGTTGCCTTCATCTCGGCCATCTTGGTCGAAAACATGGGTTTCTCTCTCCGGGAAACTAAAGTAAAAAACGTACGACCGTTATCCGTAAATATTTAAATGCTGCTGAAGAATTTCCTCCTGTGGTTGACGTTCGCGGAAAGTCGCAATCCAGGGTGCGCAAAAACCCCAGCTTAAAATTTGCAAGTGTGTGAAGTGTCGAATTATCGGAACGAATATATCGACGATGACTATTCCAATAATGCATCGATCCACAAATAATGCATTAAGCGATGATTTTCGGATCGATGGGCGTCAGGCTGCCAACCTGATTTTCGATAACCTCCGCGGCGTCGAGACATAAATCCTCGCGAAAGCGGCCGGCGACGATTTGCACGCCGAGCGGAATATTGTCTCGCACGCCGGTTGGCACGGCGACACTTGGCAGTCCCAGGAGAGCTGGCGCGAGAAGCGGCACTACTGCATAAAAAATGCGCTTCATCGCTGCATCGTCCAGCTGATCGAGACCCAACTCGAAGGCGGGTTCGCGGCAAACCGGCATCAGCAACAGCGGGTAGCGTTCGAGGAAAAGCTGCCATTCGCGCAGGAGCGTCGCGCGCCGCCCAAGCGCCTTCACGTATGACGCAAAGTCGGTTGGTGGTGCTTGCGCAATCATCAAGGCGCCGGTTTTGCGAATCGCCGCGCCGCCGTGCTCATTGATTTGCGCGATCATCGCGAATTTCGCTTCGTTGAGCACGAGCGTCGACCAAAGGTGCGCTGCCTCTTCGAGCGAAGGCGACGGAGGCTCTTCGACGACATAGCCCGCGTCCTGCAGCGAAGCGGCCGCGGTGTTCATCGCGTCGGCGATACCCGGATCGAGCCCGGAATGCCGCTCGAGGACGGCGACGCGAACGGGTCTCGCCGGCGATGGTCCTGTCAGCGGCGCGGGCACCCACCACGGATCGCGGGGATCGCCGGCGGCCATCGCCGCGAGGGCAAGCCGCAGATCGCCGACCCGTCGCGCGAGCGGCCCGTGGACCGCCATGAATTGCGCGGTGATCGGACGGTCGCCGGTCGTCGCGTTGTAGGCCGGCACGCGGCCCAGGGTCGGGCGCAGACCGGCAATGCCGCAGCACAGGGCGGGCTGCCGGATGGATCCGCCGAAATCAGTGCCGTGAGCGAGCGGGCACATGCCGGTCGCGACCGAGACGGCCGCGCCGCCGCTCGATCCTCCGCACGTCCGTTGCCTGTTCCATGGATTGACGGTCTCGCCGAAGAGATCGTTGTCGGTGAACCACCGCCAGGAGAATTCCGGAGCGTTGGTGCGACCGATCACGATCGCGCCTGCTCGGCGCAGGTTCGCAATCGAAGGACTGTCGTCTTGCGCCACCAGATTCGCGAAGGCGGCGACGCCGTTCGTCGTCGCGCAACCTTTCTGATCGGTGTTGATCTTTGTAGTGATCGGCACGCCGTGCAACGGGCCGACCGGGCCGCCGCGCGCCAATTCGCGATCTGCCTCATCGGCGAACGTAAGCGCCTCCTCGGCGAGCGTTTCGACGACGGCGTTCACGCGCGGGTTGATGGCGTCGAGCCGCGCCAGGCAGGCTGTCACCGCCTCCCTGCTCGACAATTGCCGGCTGCTGATCGCCTGCGCCAGCCTTGCGGCGTCCCAGCGCCACACCTCATCGGGCATCCAAATCTCCTGCAAACATCGACTCTCCTGCAAACATCGGCGGCAAATTGTGTGGACTCGATTGCCGTTCCCGTAGCAGCATCGCCGCAAGCGAACAGCGGGGCAATACGCTTCTTCATTTGACGCAAACGATTGCAATCGGAGGCTGCTGATGCGCAGAGCTTTGGTTTGGGCGTTCACGCTTGTTGCGCTCATCTGCACCGAAAGTGCGGTCGCGCAGAATTATCCGTCGCGCGTCATCACGCTGATCGTGCCGTACGCAGCCGGAGGAGGCGTCGACGTCGTCGCGCGGGTCATTGGCGAAACCCTCAGCGAGCGCCTCGGCCAGAAGATCATCATCGAAAACGTGACCGGCGCCGGCGGGGTGATCGGAACGATGCGCGCAGCGCACGCGCAACCCGACGGCTACACTTTGCTGTTTGCCGTTGAAAATACCATGGCGGTCGCCAAGCTGGTGCAGCCGAGCGTCGTTCAATTCGACAGCCAGAAGGATTTTACCCCGATCAGCCTGATCGCGACCGCGCCGCTTGTTCTCGCCGCGAAAAAGGATCTACCGGCCAACACGACCGCCGAGCTGATGGCGCTGCTGCGCGCCAATCCCGGCAAATACAGTTATGCGAGCTCAGGCGTTGGCACCTCGCTTCAAGTGCTGGGCGAGATGATCAATGTCGAGGGCAAGGTGCATATGGTGCACGTGCCTTATCGGGTCGCGCCGCAGATCGTTGCGGACCTCATCAGCAACCAGATCGACCTCGCGGTTCTGCCGCTGAACCTTGCGCTGCCGCCGTTCCGCGACGGCTCCATCAAGATTTTCGGGATCAGCGAGCGCGCGCATTCGCCGCTGGCTCCGGATTTGCCGAGTCTCGCGGATCATCCGGACCTGAAGGCGGTGGACATGACCGTATGGTACGGCTTGTTCGCGCCGGCCAAGGTCGATTCCGCGATCATCGATCGCATCAATCAGGCGCTGGCGACGACGTTGCGCGAGCCGGTCATGCGCGAGAAGCTCGCGCAGATTCATCTCGTCACGGCCGTCGGGAGTTCACCGTCGGAATTGGCCGCATTTCTCGATCAGGAGATTGCGAAGTACGCGATCATCGTGAAGGCCGCGAACATCAAGGCGGAGTGAGGCGCGACGCATACTCGTCGCGCTCCGATGACGCTGCCCAACAGGTCCGCGCTGTTTGGCGAGAAGGGCGATCAGAACGAGCGATCGCGCAGGGGGACGTCACGCAGAATCTGTCCGCGGATGAACGGATCAGGCTCGCCGTAATAACTGCCGCCGCGATAGAACGGCGCGGTCGGAGGCACACCCTGATAAGCGCGCGGAACGGTGCGATAACGCGTCGCCGCGCCGGCCGGCACGCTGAAGGCGATGAGGGCCAGCGCCGCCCCGGCCAGAAGAATGCTGTTCATGACAAGCTCCTCTCGATGTCTCGCGAGGAGATTTGGGCATTCATCGACGGAACTGCAGCCGCTTCCGGATCACCTTACGGTGAACAGGCCGAGCGCTCGGCGGACCGGGCGGGGCTACTCGCCCATCTTCGCCGAGCCGGCCTTCGTCGACGTTTCCGGGGAAACGCCGGTGCGTTGGCGCGTCAACGTTTCGCGGCCGCTCTCCTCCCAGTCGCCGGTGGTGGCGCGGCGGGCGAACGTCTCCCAGGTGTCGGTCCAGTCGCCCAGCGTGTAGCCATGCCAGGGCGATTGCACCGTGAGCTGCGGCAGGCCGAGCTCCTCCCAGATTTCGCGCGCGTGCTCCATGAAGGCCCGCGCCGGCAGCGCGAGCGGCGGCATCGGGCGCTTGCGCGTCGCATCGATCAGCATCGTCGAATCGGCGCTGCGCGGTCCGTATTGCGCGCCCTGCACGCCGCCGCGATAGGGCGAAATGTGCACGTCCTCGATCGGGTTGGAGCGGTAGGCCAGCGACCACAGCACCGCATCGACCGATTGCGGATCGATGTCCTCGCTCACCGCGATGACGATCTTGCCGCAATTGGCCATGAGCGTCGATGCGCCGGAGAGCCCGCGCCACACCTCGCTGCGCGGCGTTTCGGCAGCGAACTGCAAAAAGATCACCGGTCGCAGATTGGTGAGCCGCTCGTGCATGACGACGCGGCGGATGCCCTTCACCGAAAGGCCGCTGCGCAGGTGATTGAGGAACAGCGGCTCGTAGGCAACCTTCTTGATCACGCTCGATTCGCTCGGCGTCACCTGGCTGATGATCGAGCAGAACACCGGCGCGCGCTTATGGGTGATGGCGGTCACCTGCATCGGCATGTTGTAGGCTTCGAGCGCCACATAGCCGTTGCTCTCGCCGAACGGCGCCTCCGGCTCGAGCTTCTCCGGATCGATCAATCCCTCGATCACGATCTCGGCGTCGGCGGGGACCATGAGATCGACGGTCTTCGCCTTGACCATGCGGATCGCGTGGCCGGCGAGGCCGCCGGCGACGGCGAGTTCGTCGAGATCGATGGCAAGCTTCTGCGGGCCGGTGAACGACACCACGGGCGCCGTGCCGATCACGATCGCGATCGGCATTGGTGTGCGGCGTTCGTTGTATTTGAGCCAATGGTAGTAGCCGCCGGCGCCGCCGGACGGCCGCGCCACCATGCGCACCGCAAGCCGGTCGGTCGCTTTCAGGGCCGCGCGGTACATGCCCATGTTCTGGACGAGGCTGTCGGGATCGCGCGTGACGCACAGCGTCGCGGTGAGATAGGGCGCGGAATCAAAGCCCGGCGTCGACACTGGCACCGGCAGCGCCGCAACCCCGCCGCCGGGTTTGCGTAGCTCATCGCCCGTGACGACGACCTCCTGGCACGGCGCAACCGCAACCTCGACCGGCGCAATCGGATTGGCGATGGCGCGCATCCACGCCGCGCCGATCTCTTCGACCTTGCGTCCCATGCCGACTGCATAGATCGCCGGCGATGCCGCAAGCGCGCCGACCGCGACCGGCATGTCGTAGCGCCGGCCTTTGGCGTCGATCACGTTGGTGAACAGGAACGCGCGCCGCTCGTTCTCCGGAACGCCGCCGAGAAACTGCCAGCGCACCAGCGGATGCAACTCGGTGTCCTTGTCGATCGGCCGTTCGATGCGCACGAGCAGGCCGCGCTTCTCAAGCTCCGCGAGATGCTCCTGGAAATCGGCGGCTGGGCGAGATGGGGCGGATGCGGCGGCGGCAGGATCGGACTTGTCCAGCATGCGTTACTCGTGCGGTTTGGGCGAGGTGGGATGGATGGTGCGCGATAATGGATTTTGCTCACGCGCGTGGCAACCGGCGAATCCCGTAGGGTAGGGAAAGCGAAGCGTGCCCACCGTTCATGCGCGCGGCACGTAGGCACGCACGGACTGCGTCCGCGCTTTGCCCACTCTACGGATCGATTTACGTGATCGCTGCTCCACGCGCGTCGCGACGTGCGATCGTGGTTACTTCCCGGTGGCCTGTTTTACGGCGCCGACGAGTTGCTTGAGCGTGAAGGGCTTGGGCAGGAAGTTGTATTTCTCTCCCGGCGCCAAGTTCTTCTCGAAGGCTTCCTCGGCATATCCCGAGACGAAGATGATCTTCACGTCGGGATCGCGGCTGCGCAGGTTGGTGAGCAGCGTCGGTCCGTCCATTTCCGGCATGACCACGTCGGAGACGACAAGGTCGATCTTGCCGGCGTGGCCCTCGAAGGCCTCGACGGCTTCCTGTCCGTTCGCCGCCTGCAGCACCGTATAGCCGCGGGAGGCGAGCCCGCGGGCATTGAGGCCGCGCAATCCTTCCTCGTCTTCGACAAGGAGAATGGTGCCCTGCCCGGTGTCGTCGGAGACCTTGGCGGCGGCGCGCGGTTCGGCGGACGGCACGATGCCCGGGGCTTCGGTCGTCTGCTCCGCCACGTGACGCGGCAGGAAGATGCGGAACGTCGTTCCCGCTCCGACGGTCGATTCCGGATAGATGAAGCCGCCGGTCTGCTTGACGATTCCGTAGACAGTGGACAGCCCGAGCCCGGTGCCCTTGCCGACTTCCTTGGTCGAGAAGAACGGCTCGAAGACGCGGTCGATGATCTCCGGCGGAATGCCGGTGCCGGTGTCGGTCACGGCGACCATGACGTATTCGCCGGGCGGCATGCCCTTCAATTCCATGCCGAGACTTTCCTCGCGCGTGACATTGGCGATCTTGACCGTCAGCTTGCCGCCGTCGGGCATGGCATCGCGGGCGTTGACCGCGAGATTGACCATCACCTGCTCGATCTGGGATTCGTCGGCCTTGACCGACCACAGGTCGCGGCTGTGCACGACGTTGAGGCTGACGCGTTCGCCGATCATCCGCTGCAGGAACATCGACAGTTCGGACAGCATCTCGCCGAGATCGAGCACCTGGGGCCGCAGTGTCTGCCGGCGCGAGAACGCGAGCAGCTGACGCACGAGCCGCGCCGCGCGGTTCGCGTCCTGCTTGATCTGCATGATGTCCTGGAACGACGGATCGGTCGGCCTGTGGGCGTTGAGCAGGAAGTCCGTCGCCATCATGATCGATGACAGCACGTTGTTGAAATCGTGGGCGATGCCGCCGGCGAGCTTGCCGATCGATTCCATCTTCTGCGACTGGTCGAATTGGCGCTGCAACCGCCGCTGGTCGGTAGTCTCGATCGCGTAGACGATCGCCGCTTCCGAGTCGCGCGCGTCCTTTTCGACTGGCGTCACATAGATGCGCACCCAGCGCTCGTCCTCGTTGGCGAATGCGGCGTCGATCGGCGCAATCTCGCTCTCGCCGCGCGCGGCCGCCGCGAGCGCCTCGCCGAGCGCCGCGCGGTCGCGCTCGGCGATGACGATGCCGATCGAGCGGCCTTGGGGCGGCGCGGGTTCCGCCCGCAGCACCTTCTCGAACAGCTTCGCGAACAACCCGTTGCTGCGCGCGATGACGCCGTTGCGGTCGACAGTCGCGATTGCCATCGGCGTATTGTTGAAGAAGCGCATGAAGCGCATCTCCGCCGCCCACAGCGGGTCGGCGCCGTCATTGCTCACGCGGTTGAGGACGAGGGTGCGCGAGGCGCCCGGCGTCCCGTCGGCGGAGAACGCCACCTTGTGATGGAGCCGGACGGGAAGCGTGCGGCCGTCGCGCCGGCGCAGGTCGAGATCGAGGATGTCGGTCTTCACCTCGCCCGGGCGCGCCGACAGGGTCGTGAACAGGGCCGCGCTGTCGCCCGACAAAATGTCGGAGAGCCGCAGACCGCCCGAGCCCACATGCGCGAGATCGTAGTCGAGCCACGTCGCCAGCGTCGCGTTGATGTAGCCGATGTCGCCATTGGCATCGACCGAGAAGAAGCCCGCCGGCGCGTGATCGAGATAGTCGATGGCGTGCTGCAATTCCTGGAAGACGTTTTCCTGGCGCTCGCGATCGCGGGTCACTTCGGCGACGGTCCATACAGCCGCCTTGGAGTCGCGTGCCGCGAGCGGGCGCACCCGCAGGCGCAGCCAGCGTGCCGACTGTCCACGCGGGCCGGCGATCCGCACCTCTTCCTGGAGGCGGCGGCCGTCCTTGGCGGCGCGCAAGAGGCGGTAGACCGCCTCCGAGACGTCGGGATCGCCGACGAATACGCGTTCCACCGGCCGCACGTCGTCGGGCCCCGTCGCCTCGGCAAAGGCCCGATAGGCGGCATTGGAATAGCGGACGCGGCCGTGGCTGTCGGTGACAACGACCCCGTCGTAGGCATTTTCCAGCACGTTATCGAGGAGCGAGTTGCCGGCTTCGCGGCCCGACAGCCGCAGCACGCCGGCCGCGAGCGCGAACAGCGCGAAGACGCCGACGACCCCGAGAAGCGCAAGCAGCACCACGACATAGGAGCCGGCTTGGCCGCGGCCGACCAGTAGCAGGCCGGCGGCCGCCATGACGAGGCCGACCGCGACCAAAAGTACCATCGCGATGCTGCCCCGGCGTTCGCCGCGCTCGCTGATCGCGTTCACGCCCTGCATGGCCATGACGAATCGTCCTATGTACCAGCCGCGATGGCCTCACTGCCCAAGTTCAACGGGTCGCGCAAGCTAGATCGGCTGAAACTCCAATGGCCTGGCAATCTAAGTGATTCGCCTTAGAGACAGTAAAAGGCCACCAAATACCTCTTGTTACCGCCGCGCGCCGCCGTTGAGGCGCATGACGTACCCGATCACCTCCGCAACCGCTTTGTAGTGTTCGGCCGGGATCTCCTGGTCGATGTCGACGGCCGCGTGGAGCGTCCGGGCGAGCGGCGGATTCTCGACAATCGCGACGCCGTGGGCATCGGCGACTTCGCGGATCTTCAAGGCGAGGGAATCGATGCCCTTGGCGACGCAGATGGGCGCGGGCATGCCACGCTCGTACTGCAGCGCCACCGCGAAGTGGGTCGGGTTGGTGATGACCACGGTCGCCTTCGGCACCGCGGCCATCATGCGCTTTTTGGAGCGGTTGGCCCGCAACTGCCTGATCTTGGCTTTGATCTTGGGATCACCGTCGCTCTGGCGGAATTCTTCCTTGACCTCGCGCAGGGACATCTTTTGCCGCTCGAACCACTGCCGGTACTGGAAGAGGTAATCGACCGCGGCGATGACCGCGAGGATCGCGACCACGGCGCCGAACAGCTTGAGCGCGAGCGACCGCACGATTGGCAGCAGCACTTCCGGGTCGAGCGTCACCATCCCGTCGACGCGGCGGCGCTCCGGCAGCATCAGGGCGACGAAGACGGCGCCGACGATCGCCAGCTTGATGAGGCCCTTGGCGAAGTTGGCGAGCGCCTGCTTGGAGAACAGGCGCTTGAGGCCCGCGAGCGGCGAGATGCGCGAGACCTTCGGCATCAGCACCTCGACCGACCAGACGAGGCGATGCTGCACCATGTTGCCGCCGATGGCGGCGAGGGCCAGCAGCAGGATCGGCAGCGCCACCGCCGCGAGCGCTTGGGCGCCGACGTGCTGGAACATCAGGGCCAGCGCCGAGCCGTCGGCCGGCATCTGATAGGAATTGGCGAGGAGATTGCGGAACAGGTTGCGCAGTTCGCCCGCCGCCGAGGCCGAGAAGCTCAGCAGCACGAGGGCCGAGGCCGCGATCACGAACCAGGTATTGACCTCCTGGCTCTTGGCGACGTCGCCGTGCTGGATCGCCTCGTCCAATCGCTTCTGACTGGGGTCTTCTGTTTTCTCGGTATCGTCGGTTTCGTCGGCCATGGCGCGGTCCGATCAGCCTCGCGGTGCAAGCTCGTGCATGATGCCTTCGACGTGACCGAGAAACGTCGTCATCATCGCGGCGAGCACCAGGAACAGCAGGACAAAGCCGCCGAGGATCGATAACGGCATGCCGACGAAGAATACCTGCATCTGCGGCATCAGGCGCGACAGGATGCCGAGCCCGAGATTGAACAGGAGCCCGAACACCAGGAACGGCGCCGACAGCTGGACGCCGATCCGAAAGGCGCCCGCGACGAGGGCCGTGATGTGGGCGGCCATGTCGCCCGCGAACGGCATCGTGCCGGGCGCGAACAGGCGATAGCTGTCGTCGAGCGCGGCAATTGCGAGATAGTGCAGGTCGGTCGCGAACAC
Organism: uncultured Alphaproteobacteria bacterium; assembly: GCA_963807015.1. Lineage (GTDB taxonomy): Bacteria > Pseudomonadota > Alphaproteobacteria > Rhizobiales > Xanthobacteraceae > JAJPKK01. The sequence goes on from CAWEAS010000007.1 coordinate 378,758, forward strand.
GAGCGTGATCCCGAGCATCGTCAGGAAATTGCCGACGATCACGGCCTGCTCGCCTTGGGTCGGATCGACCGCGGTCACGAAGCCGAGGCCGAGCTGCTGGGCGACAATCGAGCCGGTGACCTGGAGCGCGCCGATGGCGAGCCGCGCCGTGAGCCCGAGCAGCGCGCCGATCAGAATCTCCTCGCCGAGCATCGCCGTGATGGGGCCGAGCGATGTGAGATCGATGCGGTAGGCATTGCGATGGAGCGGCAACATCAGCAGCGTGAGCGCGAGCGCGACGGTCAGCCGCATGCGGGTCGGCATGTTCTGTTCGCCCAAGCCTGGGAGCAGCATGAGCATCGTTCCGATGCGGGCGAATACGAGCAGGAACGCGGCGGCGATCGCCGGCAGAAACGAAATGTCGATGCTCATGGCTGCCGTCAGCCGGCGACGATGTGCGCCGCGATCCGGTTCATCTCCGCCGCGAGATGCTGGGCCATGAACGGCAGCACGATCAGCATGGCAATGAAGATGGCGAGAATCTTCGGGACGAAGACGAGGGTCGATTCCTGGATCTGGGTGAGCGCCTGGATCAGCGAGATGATGACGCCGACCACGAGGCCGACCATCATCAACGGGCTTGATACCACGAGGAGCGTGTAGATCGCCTCGCGCGCGACGTCGATAACCTCCGGCCCGTTCATCATGTCGTGTGTTCCGAATTGGCGCCCATCGCGGATGCGATCGCTCAGATCGTCATGCGCATCACTTCCTGGTACGACTGGATGACGTTGTCGCGCACGGCGACAAGCGAGCTCACTGCGGTCTCGGCTTCGGCAACGGCGGTCACGAGGTCGACGACATTGGACTTGCCGGCAGCGAGCGCACGCGCCTGGGCGTCGGATTTGTGCCCGGCGGCGCTGACGCCCTGCAGGGCGTCCTTGAGCAGCGAGCCGAAGCTCGGGCCCTGTTCCTCGTTACTGCCGCCGCCGATCGTCCGCGCCAGGCCGGCGGCAGCGTCGGTGATGCGGGACAGTTGCGAATAGGCATTGGCGGCGATGGCAGGCGTCGACATCGGTCACTCCTCGGAAAAGGGTTAGGCGCGCAGGATGTCCAGCGTGCGCTGGATCATGGTGCGGGTCGCGGTGATGACGTTGACGTTGGCGTCGTACGAGCGCTGGGCGTCACGCATGTCCGTCATTTCGATCATGGTGTTGACGTTCGGGTATTTGACCATGCCGTTCGCGTCCGCAGCCGGGTGGCCCGGTTCGAACTTGGAGGGGAAATCGCTGCTGTCGGTCCCCACCGGACCAAGCGCGACGACCTGCGTGCCGAGCGCCTGGTCGAGCGTCGACGTGAACGTCGGGACGCGGCGGCGGTAGGGATCGCCGCCCGCGCTCGAAGGGGTCGAATTCGGCGTTGGCGATGTTTTCGGAGATCACCCGCATGCGACCGGCCTGGGCCCGCAGTCCGGCGGCGGCGATCGCTAGCGATTTGACGAAGTCCATGGCGAGGCCTCACTTCTTCCCGACGGCAATTTTGATGAGGCCGAGGCTCTTGTTGTAGAGCGAGGTGGCGGCCTGGAAGTCCATCTGGTTGCTGGCGACCTTCAGCATTTCGTCCTCGAGGCTCACGGCATTGCCGCCAAGCCTCACCTGGAAGCCGCTCGATGTGCTGGCAAAGACCGATTGGCCCTCCGGGCCCGCGAGATGGCTTGAATCTGTCCTCATCAGCCCGGCGGGTGCCATCGCCGCGAGGCCGTCGAATTTCGGCTCGACGAGGTCGCGGGGGCGAAAACCCGGCGTGTCGGCATTGGCGACGTTGTCGGCGAGAACACGCTGGCGGTCCTGATGCCATTGCATCCGGGTCCGCAGCATGGAAAAAATCGGGATGTCGGAGATGCCCATGTGGCTTTCCAGTGGCTTTCCAGTGGCGTTCCAGTAGCGTTCCAGGCGGCGGCCCCGCGCAGATTTTCCGACTTGCCGGTCTGCTTTCCGGTAGGCAGACTTTGCCGAGCGTATGGTTAACGGACCGTTAAGAGTTCGCCGTCTAGGTTCGCGCCATCAAACGGCCATCAAAGAGGTCTGCGGGAAAGTCGGGGAAAAACTGGTCGGGACGGGCCGAATCAGCCATCGGCTGTAACGAAGACGCCGGAAAGGGGCCGGCAGAATTTGCCGGCGCCGTTAACCGGTCGGGGTTGCCGATGCCGGCCGGCCACACAGGGTGGACTTGAGCATGTGGATAGATGCGCTGTTTGGCGGCCTGCCGGATGCGGTGAAGTTTGTTGTCTATTTCCTGCTGGTATTGGGCCTGATTGGCGCCGCGGCCTACCTCTGGCGGCAGTTCCAATTCGGCAGCTTGGGTGCGATCGGGCCGCGCAGCCGCCAGCCGCGACTCGCGGTGATCGACCACGCCAATGTCGATGGACGCCGGCGCCTCGTCCTGATCCGTCGCGACAACACCGAGCATCTGCTGATGATCGGCGGACCGACCGACATCGTGATCGAACCCAACATCAACCGCGGTCCGGCAAGTGCCGCCGCGCCGAATCAGCGCCCCGTACCCGATCTCCCGGTGCGTTCGCTGGAAGAGATCAACCATCTCGAGCCGGCGGTGCGCCCTGAATCAATGGTTCGGCCCGAACCATTGATCCGGCCTGAACCGATGATCCGCCCCGAGCCGGTCCGGCCCGAACCGATGGTGCGCCCCGAACTGGTGGTGCGCCCCGAACCGATGGCGCGCCCTGAACCCGCCGTGCGCTCTTTCCCGCCGGTGCGCCCGGCCCCGGTCCCTGCGGCAGAAAGTTTGTTTCCCGGCCTGACGCCGCCGCCGCTTCCGGATGAATCGGACTTGCACCGACCCGTGGTGCCGGCGCCGCCGGCTTACGAGCCGGTTTTTCGCACCGAACCGGAGGTGCGTCGACCGACGCCCATGCGCGAGCCGCTGCTTGGAAGCCTCGAACCCGAGCCCGAGTGGACCGCGCTCAAACCGCCTTCGAGCTTTGAGCCGATGCTTCAGCCGCCTCCCGAAGAACCGCTGCGCATTGCTCCCGCGCCAGCCGCGGCTGCGGTCGCCGCCGCGCCCGCGCGTGCCGCGCAAAGCGATGAGAACAACCTCATCGAAATGGCGCAGCGCCTCGAAGCCGCGTTGCGGCGGCCGACCCGCCCGGTCGAACCGCCGCCGGCCCCGCAGCGCACCGTTCGCGCCGAACCGGCTTCGCGGGTATCCGCCTATTTCGATACCCCGTTGCCGGGCGGTGCTCCATTTCCCGCGGCCGCTCCCGCAGTGGAGGTGAAGCCGCCGCCCGTGCCGGCCCAGCTGGAACAAGCGGAGGACGAGCCTCCGCAGGCCTTCGGCAGTATCGAGGAGGAAATGGCAAGCCTCCTCGGGCGCCCGCCAGGGAAGACGTGACGGGTGCCATGACTGGCCGCCGGGTTCGTCTTATGACGGTGGCGGCTGGTGTAACTCTCGGAACGACCCTCGCGGTCATGGCGGCAACGCCGGCCGCGGCCCAGGACATCAGCATCAATTTCGGCTCCGGCGGCGGACTTACCGAGCGCGTGCTGCAGCTCATCGCGCTGATGACGGTGCTGTCGCTCGCGCCGTCGATCCTGGTGATGGTGACCTCGTTCACCCGTATCGTCGTGGTGCTGTCACTGCTGCGCACCGCGCTCGGCACCGCGACCGCGCCGCCGAACACGGTGATCATCTCGCTCGCCTTGTTCTTGACCGCGTTTGTCATGGGGCCGGCGTTCGAGCGGGCCTACGACATCGGCGTCAAGCCGCTGGTCAACAACGAGATCACCGCCGAGCAGGCGTTCGACCGTGCCTCCGATCCGTTCCGCGCGTTCATGCTCAAGAACGTCCGCGAGAAGGATCTCAAGCTGTTCGTGAACATGTCGCACGAGACGGTGCCGTCGAAGCCTGAAGAGCTGTCGCTGCGCCTTCTCGTGCCGGCTTTCATGATCTCCGAACTGCGGCGCGCCTTCGAAATCGGGTTCCTGCTGTTCCTGCCGTTCCTCATCATCGATCTCGTGGTAGCGTCGATTCTCATGTCGATGGGCATGATGATGCTGCCGCCGGTCGTGGTATCGCTGCCGTTCAAGCTGATCTTCTTTGTGCTGGTCGACGGCTGGAGCCTCGTCGCCGGCAGCCTGGTCCAGAGCTACGGCACGTGACCCGAGCGGCCGGCCGGGCGTCGTCGGGGGACGCGGCGACGCCACGCGCCTGGCAGCGCATGCTGTCGGGCCGGAGGCTCGATCTCATCGATCCGTCTCCGCTCGATATCGAGATCGAAGACATCGCCCATGGCCTTGCCCGCGTCGCGCGATGGAACGGGCAAACTCGCGGCGATCACATCTTCTCAGTCGCCCAGCACACGCTGCTGGCGGAGGAGGTTGCGCGCCACCGGGTCGGCGTGCTCGACCGCCGTCTGCGCCTTGCCCTCCTGCTGCACGACGCCCCCGAATATGTGATCGGCGACATGATCTCGCCCTTCAAGGCGGTGATCGGCGAAGCGTACAAGGCGGTGGAGCGCCGCCTGCTGACGGCGATCCACGTCCGTTTCGGTCTCGCGCCCAAGCTGCCGGCGGAGGTCACCGCCGTCATCAAGGCGGCGGACCGGGGTGCAGCGTTCCTGGAGGCGACGGTGCTTGCAGGATTCGCGGTCACCGAGGCGCGACGATTTTTCGGAGCCCGTCCGTCCTTGCCTGCATCCGCGGAGAAGGACTATCTCACGCCATGGCCGGCCGAGATCGCGAAGCGTCGCTACCTCGAATGCTTCTCCGCGATCACGGAACCATAAAGGTAGGCCGGCCGCTCGCCGCATGCACGATTTGCCGGCTTTCCGGCGGACACGCGCGGGCGGGACGAAGTAGGCCGAGGCGGAGTAATCCTCGTACTCGATTAAAACCGGAGCACGAATGATGATCCACGTGTGTTCGCTCTCGCGGGTGAAGGAAACCGTTGCAACAACCGGCGCCCGCCACATGGTCACGCTTTTGGGACTAGAGGATCGCGTGTCGCGGCCCCACACCATCACGCCGGAAAATCACCTCTGGCTTCGCGTCCATGACATCAGCGAGCCCCTCGACGGGCATGTGACGCCCGAAGCCGAACATGTGGAGCAACTCCTTGCCTTCGTGCGGCAGTGGCCCCGCGAGGCTCCGCTGGTCATCCATTGCTATGCCGGCATCAGCCGCTCGACGGCGGCGGCCTTCGTTGCGGTCTGCGCCCTGAATCCGCTTCACGACGAGGCCGTGGTCGCCACGGCGCTTCGGCGCGCTTCGCCGACCGCCACTCCGAATGCGCGAATCATCGCGCTCGCCGACGCGTTGTTGGCGCGGAAGGGCCGGATGGTGAGGGCGATCGAGGCGATCGGTACCGGGATGCCCGCATCGGAGGCAACTCCGTTCCTTCTCAATCTCCAAGGGCATTAACCATAGGTGAATTAACGATAGATCAAGGATAACAACTGATAACGTCTCGTGTTGGCAAAGATTTGGCCGCAATCCTGCCGATCTCCGGGAGTGGAATGCAGCTGGGAACCGCCAACGGCGTGGGGGTATGGGGGTTGCATCGGGTTAGTCGGAATGCGCCGCGTCGCAGACCGAGGGGGTTCGCGGCCCCCTTCGGTCTGGCTGTCGTGGTACTGGCCCTGCTGACGGTGCGGAGTGGCCACCAGGATCTGGGGGCCATGATGTCCGCGCATGCCGCCGGCACCAATCAGCGATCTCATTTCATTGCCTCGCCTTTCGGGACGATCCACGAGGCGACGTTCGTACTGCCCCAGCCGGTAGGCACGGCGGTTGCGGAACCCGCGCCGTACCGCGTCGCGTCGCTGCAGGACGTCAATGTCACCGCCGCCGTTCCACGCGCGCCGATAACGCGCGGCGACCTCTATCGCAATCCAGCGGCATCGATCCGCACGTTCCCGACGGTCGATCGCTCCCGCAAGGAATCTCGCCTGGCTTCGCCCGAGGTAGATAAGCCGGCCCAGGCTGTCACGGCCGCGCCAGACAGCGCGACGGCATCGCCGCCTCAAGTCGTCGCGGCGTTGCCATCGCGTGAACCGATCCCGGCGGAGCCGATCTCCGCACCGCCGCCGGCAGCCGTGCCTGCGCCGGCCGCCGTCGATGCCGCGCTGCCGTCGCCACCGGAGGCCGACGCTGCCGATTATGATTCGCCCGAGCAGACGTACGCGCCGGTCACGCGGTTCGAGACCATCAGTGCGCCGCTGCGGGCGGCACAACTTTATTTCGGCGACATTCCGACGGACGACGGGCTTGGGCTCGATCCCTGGGACCCGACGCCGCCGCCGATGATTGGGTACGGCGACGATTACGCCAATGAATCCGTCGCGCCCAAGGGCGACATGGCCGAAAATCCCAACGGCCTGATGAGCCCCGCCGAGCGGCTTGGCATCGTCGGCGAAGCGCGCGCCGCCGAAGAGAAGTGCCTCGCCAACGCCATCTATTTCGAGGCGCGCGGCGAGCCGACGCGCGGCCAGATCGCCGTTGCCCAGGTGGTCATGAACCGGGTGTTCTCGGGCTACTACCCGAACAGCGTTTGCGGCGTCGTCTACCAGAACGCGCACCGCCACATGGCCTGCCAGTTCTCCTTCGCCTGCGACGGCATCCCGGACCGCATCACGGAGCCCGCCGCCTACGAGCGCGCGGAGCGTATCGCCCACGACACCCTCGACGGCAAGTTCTGGCTCCCCGACGTCGGCAAGGCGACCCACTATCACGCGCGCTGGGTGCATCCGTTCTGGGTGCGCGAGATGCACAAGCTCGATCGCATCGGCGTCCACACCTTCTATCGCCCGCGCAGTTGGGGTGACGGCGCGAACTCGCCGATCTGGGGCGATCCGGGCGCGACCGCCGAAGCCGAGAAGACCCTGTAATTCGCAAATGCCTTGGCTGACATCGCGCGCTCAGGTACTGGGCGGGTGGTCTGTCGAGTCTTAAACGCTGATCTGATCCGCTGGGGCGAGAGTGGCCGCAGCTGCCCGGCCGTCTCCGGTCCGAGACGATCGGCTAGACTGGAATTAGCGGTCTTGGTCGCGTGAAAACGCTGACGACGGAGGTCGTCTTGGTATCGAATCGGGATAGTGTAAGAAAACTATTCTCAAGCGACTCTGCCGAAATCGCGTATCCGGGCAGCCGGGGGCAGAGTAGACAACCACTTCGCCAGCGAACGCTTGTGTCAGGCGGAGGCGAATTGCTCGTTTAGTCCGCTGAGCGCCTCCCGAATCTTAACGCAGTCGTCGTCGGTCATATCGCATTCTTGGACACGCTCTGCGAACCCGCTGATGTAGTCCGCCATGGCCATTTGCTGACCGTCGCTTAGCTCGACGGTCGAACTGTCGAGCCAGCCGCCAGTGCCCCGTGTGGCAAGAATTTTTTGGAGGGATTCGAGGACGCCGTTTCTCACGCGGTCGATGAGGGCGGACCGATCAGAGGGCAGGTGAGCAGGCGTCGATGTACGCTGACGGTTTGACCAGAACATAGCTCAGCTCCTTGTGCGCTTGATTCTAATCGGTCAGGTATTGAGCCGGCGTTAACCGCGGATTCGGCACGCGAACTTCGGCAGGGCGAACGCTGTGACGATGACGACGGCCAATATGGGCTTCATCGAGTTCTCCTCAAGTGCATGGCTACACCCTCCGCGGAGGCTGGCGGCCAAGTCTTCGTCGGGTATGATGCTGTCGCCATCGGACGGACAAACATGAACCGCGGATTCAAAGCAGCCGTCGTCGCGTTCATCCTTGCGCTCACGGCGGCGTTCGGAATTGTTTATTTCGCCGAGTTGCGGACCGGTGCCACGCGCGGGCATCAACCCGCAACGGAATCAGTATCGGCAGACCCCTTCAAAGACGGCACAACCGCTTATGACCGTGGCGAATACGCGGCGGCCGCCCAGCTCCTCCGGTCGCCGGCCGACAAAGGCAAGGCGGACGCGCAGTTCCTTCTCGGAGACATGTACAGCAAAGGCGATGGCGTGCCGCAGAACCTCGCTGATGCGACAAAATGGTATCGCAAGGCTGCGGACCAAGGCCTCGCAGAAGCGCAGTTCAGGCTCGGGTTCATCTATGTCGAAGGGGTGGGCGTACCGCAGGACTACGCTGAAGGCGTGAGTTGGTATCGCAAAGCTGCCGACCAAGGCGATGCCGACGCTCAACTCAGGCTTGGATACATCTACAGCGACGGCCAGGGGGTGGCCCAGAATTACGCTGAGGCGCTGAAGTGGTCTCGCAAAGCTGCGGACCAAGGCAGCGCTTCCGCCCAATGGTTCCTGGGGACCATGTACAGAGACGGCCACGGCGTAGGCCCGGATTATGTTGAAGCCTACACGTGGTTCGACCTCGCCGTTTCCCAATTGAGCCCGAGTGATGAGGCGACGGCAGCTCTTCGCAAGTTGGCTGAGGAGGGCCGCACGGCCGTCGCCGTCTTAATGACCCCCGCACAGATCGCTGAAGCGCAGCGGTCGGCTCGCGAATGGAAGCCTTCGCCGGTGCACTGAGCGAATGCGCCACCGCCGAAGCCGAGCAGACCCTGTAGTTATCAAGGTCGCCCGGACTTCCCGCTGATCGCGCGGGGTGGTATGGCGAAGAGGACGCCATACATACGAAGCATCCATGACCACCAACGCTGGCCCTCGCAAGCTGCGCAAGGGCGACCATGTCTTTTTGATCGACGGGTCGTCTTTCATTTTTCGCGCCTACTTCGCCATGTTCAAGGCCGCGCAGAGCCGTGGCCGGAGCTTTACGCGCTCGGACGGCATGCCGACCGGCGCGGTGCTGACCTTCTGCAACATGCTGTGGAAGCTCCTGCGCGAGGGCCTCAACGGCGTGATGCCCACCCACGTCGCCGTGGTGTTCGACTATTCGGGCAGAAGTTTCCGCAACGACATCTACACCGACTACAAGGGCCACCGGCCGGAGCCGCCGGATGAACTCGTGCCGCAGTTTCCGCTGATGCGCGACGCGGTCCGGGCCTTCGGCCTGATCCCGATCGAGCAGGAGGGCTTCGAGGCCGACGATCTGATCGCGACCTACGCGCGCGTCGCGCTCGAGCAGGGCGCCGACGTCTCGATCATCGCCGGCGACAAGGACTTGATGCAGCTCGTGCGTCCCGGCATCACTATGTTCGACCCGATGCCGGGGAACGAGCGCCGCATCGGCCCTGACGAAGTCGTCGAGAAATTTGGCGTGCCGCCGGAGAAGGTGGTCGATGTCCAGGCGCTGATCGGCGATCCGACCGACAATGTGCCCGGCGTCCCGGGGATCGGCGTCAAGACCGCGGCCCAGCTCATCAAAGAGTATGGCGACCTCGAAACGCTGCTCGCGCGCGCGCCCGAGATCAAGCAGGAGAAGCGCCGCCAATCGCTGATCGAATACGCCGAGCAGGCGCGGATGTCGAAACGGCTCGTGTACCTCGACGATCATGTCGAGCTGAAATGTCCGCTCGAGGATCTGCCGCTCGATGGTCGCGATCCCAAGACCCTGATCGCTTTTCTCAAGGCGATGGAGTTCACAGGCCTTACCAAGCGCGTCGGCGAGGCGACCGGCCTCGATCCGAACGTGGTCGATCCCGATCCGGCTCTCGCCTCGGCAAGCCGGGTCGAGCACACCGATGCCGTCGCCGCAGAACCCGGCCCGGGACCCGCAAACGCCGAGAGCGCTCCCGCGCCAACCACTGCAGCGCGGCAATTGTCGCTCGGTCTTGCCGAACCTGAGCGCAAGCGGACGACGGCTCGATCCGAGCCGATCACGCCACTGATGCTGGTGCGCGAGCGCATTGCCGAAGCCGCCGCGCACAAGATCGACCGCGCCTCCTACGAGACGATCGCCGACGCTGACGCGCTCGCGCGCTGGATCGCGCAAGCGACCGATCAGGGCTATGTCGCGATTGATCTCGCGACGACGTCGCCCGATCCGATGATCGCGGCGTTGATCGGCGTGTCGCTCGCTCTCGGCCCCAACAAGGCCGCCTATATCCCTCTAAGCCATCGCGTAGCGGCCGATGATCTCCTCGCCGCGCCCGTGCCGGGCCAGATCGGCGAGCACGAGGCACTCGCGCTGCTCAAGCCGATGCTCGAGGACCGGTCGGTGCTCAAGATCGGCCACGACGTGAAGCCGGATGCGCTGGTCCTCGATCGCCATGGCATCGAGCTTCGCTGCTCCGATGATGTGATGCTGATGTCGTACGTGCTCGATGCCGGGCGCGGCAACCACGACCTCGCGTTCCTCGCGCACCGGCACTTCGGCCATGCCGTGCTGAATTTGCCGGACCTCGTCGGCCGGGGGCGCACGCAGACCCCGTTTGCGGCGGTCGAGATCACGCGGGCCTGCCAGTTCTGTGCGGAGATCCCGGATATCGCGTTGCGCGTCTGGCGTCTGTTGAAGGCGCGGCTCGTGCCCGAACACATGGTCACCGTCTACGAGACGCTGGAGCGTCCGCTCGTTGCGGTGTTGGCGCGGATGGAGCGGCGCGGCATCTCCATCGACTCCGACGTGCTGTCGCGGCTGTCCGGCGAGTTCTCGCAAAAGGCCGCCGGTCTCGAGGCCGATATTCAGGAACTCGCGGGCGAACCGCTCAACCCCGGCAGTCCGAAGCAGCTCGGCGACATTCTGTTCGGCAAGATGAAATTGCCGGGCGGCCGAAAGACCAAGACCGGTGCATGGTCGACCTCCGCCTCCGTGCTCGACGATCTTGCCGAGGAAGGCCATGTGCTGCCGACCAAGATTCTCGAGTGGCGCCAGATCAGCAAGCTGCAGTCGACCTATACCGATCTCCTGCCGTCATTCGTCAATCCGGATACCGGCCGTGTGCACACGAGCTACGCGCTTGCCGCGACGACGACCGGGAGATTGTCGTCCTCCGAGCCCAACCTGCAGAACATCCCGATCCGCACCGAAGAAGGCCGCAAGATCAGGCGCGCCTTCATCTCGGAGCCCGGCTACAAGCTGGTGTCGGCCGACTACTCCCAGATCGAGCTGCGGCTGTTGGCCGAGATCGCCGACATTGCCGCCTTGAAGCGCGCCTTCCGCGAAGGCACCGACATTCATGCGATGACCGCGTCGGAAATGTTCGGTGTGCCCGTCGCCGGCATGCCGGGCGAGGTGCGCCGCCGCGCCAAGGCGATCAACTTCGGCATCATCTACGGCATCTCGGCGTTCGGTCTCGCGAACCAGCTTGGCATTCCGCGCGATGAGGCCGCTGCCTACATCAAGAAATACTTCGAGCGCTTTCCCGGCATCCGCGGCTACATGGATGCGACCCGCGAGTTCTGCCGCAAGAACGGCTACGTCACCACGTTGTTCGGCCGCAAATGCCACTACCCCGACATCACGGCGTCGAACCCGTCGCTGCGATCCTTCAACGAGCGCGCCGCCATCAATGCGCGCCTGCAAGGCACCGCGGCCGACATCATCCGCCGCGCCATGGTCCGCATGGAGGACGCGCTGAAGAAGCATCGCCTCGGCGCCCGCATGCTGCTGCAGGTGCATGACGAATTGATCTTCGAAGTGCCCGACGATGAGATCGAGGCGACGCTGCCCGTGGTCAAGAAAGTGATGGAGGATGCGCCGCACCCCGCCGTCGCGCTCTCCGTCCCGCTCCACGTCGACGCCCGCGCCGCCGCCAACTGGGACGAGGCGCATTAAGCTACCACCCTCCCCTGGAGGTGTTTCGCACCCTCCCCTGGGAGGGGGAGGGTCGGACCGCCGCAAGGCGGTCCGGGGTTTGGTGACAGCGCTTCAACAACTGCGGCGCTGATTTATTTGCGCCCCTTATGTGGAAGCGCTGTCACCCCCTCCCGCCCCCGCTTCGCGCGGGCGACCTCCCCCCTCCAGGGGGAGGTGAAAATAGTAGGGTGGGCAAAGCGAAGCGTGCCCACCGTCGTTCGCCATCTACGTGGGCACGGCGCGAAGAGCGCCTTTGCCCACCCTACGCGATGCGTCTATCTCATCGAAGGCGCTCTAAGGTTTCCCGACGAAGGTCGCGAAGATGTAGTTGGTCACGGCCTCGATCTCGCGTTTCGCGAGCGAGGTCGAATGCGGATCGTGGGGCATGTCCGCGCCGAGATTCTTGCCCTTGAGGCCGTAGCAGTCGGTGTCCTCGTAGGCGTACTTGTCGAAATGCGGCATTTCGGTTCCGGGCCGCCCGCAGGCGATCACCTCGATCATCTGTGCCTTCGTCAGCGTCGTCTCATGGAAGTTCGCTGCGCGGCCGGGAGAACGCGGATCGCCGCGCCCGTCGCCGTTGATGCCGTGGCAGAACTGGCAGTCGCCCTTTTCTTCGAAAATCCGCTTGCCGAACGAATAGTCTTGAGCGCACGCGCCACCGATTGTGAACATGCCCGCCATCACGGCGGCCCCGACGAACCGAACGATATTCACGCGACCCGTTCCTTTCTCTTCCTTCTTGGTCCGTCTTCGCAAGAGCTCCGTGGTGCCTGCGTCCTTGCAGGCGATCTGCATTTCGTTTGGGAAGGTGCGAAGACGTGGGTGGCCGCGGCGAGCGCGGCCACCGTCGAATTTAAGCTCAAAGCCCGAAGACGAACAGCATCGTCTGGTTGCGCATGTCCTTGAGCTCGGGCACGAGCTGGTGCTTGCTGCGCGCGATCGGGCTCAGGCCGGCGAGGATTGCGACATATTGCTTGCCGCCGACCTCGAACGTCATCGGCGGCGCGTTGAAGCCGTCGCCGAGATTGATCTTCCACAGCTCATCGAGCGTGGCGTCGTCATAGGCGACGAAAGTTCCGTCGGTGAACCCGGTGAAGACGAGGCCGCCGGCGGTCGACAACGTGCCGCTGTAGTTCGGATAGGGGATGTGCATCGTCTTCTTGATCTCGCCCGTGAACGGATCGGCGACGACGAGGTTCGACTCGAACCGCTCGGTCTGCTTGTAGGTGCCGCCCTTCCAATCGCTCGCCTTGTTGGAGAGCGTCGGGTCCTGCGTGAGGACGACGCACGGCGTCGCCGTCGGGATGTACATGAGCTTCGTCTTCACGCTGTAGGTCGCCGGCCAGAAATTGTTGCCGCCGGAGGGACCCGGGCACATTTTCTTGGTCGGGTCGGTGAGCGTCGGCGCCGCGTTGCCGGAATAGAGCTGGATGTCGGCGCCGGGAACGTAGTCGACCGGGCGGCCGGTCTTCTGGTCGATGCCCTTCGTCCAGTTGATGTTGTCGAGATAGGGCTTCGCCAGCAACGTCTGGCCGTTGTTGCGCTCCATCGTATAGAGGAAGCCGTTGCGCGCCGAATGCGTGATGAGCTTGCGCGCCTCGCCTGCCATCTGGCCGTCGACCAGGATGTGCGTGCCCGCTTCGTCGTAATCCCAGTGGTCGCCCGGCGTGTACTGGAAATACCAGTTCATCTTGCCGCTGTCGGGGTTCCAGGAGATCACGCTGTTGGTATAGAGGTTGTCGCCCGGCCGATAAGTCGCGTCATAACCCGGCACTGGATTGCCGGTGCCCCAGATCACCTGGTTGCCGGCAACGTCGTAGGAGCCGGTGACCCACATGGCGCCGCCGCCGGTCTGCCAAGCGTTGTTCTTGTCCTTCCACGTCTCCGCGCCGGGTTCGCCCGGCGCCGGGATCACGTACTTGCGCCAGACGATCTTTCCGGTCGCGGCATCGAGCGCGGCGATGAAGTCGCGCGTGCCGCGATCGCCGCCGGCGGCGCCGAGAATGATCTTGTCCTTGACCGCAAGCGGCGCCGCGGTGAGTTGCACGTCGGGCTGGCCGTCGCCGAGGTTGGTGTCCCAAACGACGCGGCCGGTTTCCTTGTTCGTGGCGATGACGCGCGGCGGATAGTTCGCGGTGCTGACGACGAGGTTCCCCCACAGCGCGGCGCCGCGGTTCGACAGCGGCAGCTTCTCCTGGCCGGGGTCCATGCGCCACACGATGCGGCCCATGTCGCCCGAGCGGCCGTCGATCTTGTAGACCACGCCCCACTGATCGACGAGGTAGAGGTAGCCGTCCTCGGCGAGCGGCGTCGCCTGCAGATTTTCGTTCGCCGAAGTGCCGCCGATCGCGACCGCGTAGGCAAGCTTGAGCGACTTGATGTTCGTCTTGTTGATCTTGTCGAGCGGAGAGAACCGCTGCGCGTCATAGGTGCGGTGGTTCATCAGCCAGTTCTGCGGTTCCGGATTGGCAAGTCGATCCGGCGTCACGTCGGCGGCAAGCGCCGGTGCTGCAGTCCAAAGAGCGGTGCTGGCAAGAAGCAAGGCGCGCAGGCAGGCGTGATGCATGTGTTTCCTCCACTTTCGACGTTCGTGGCTATGATCATACCGTTTGTCGTCGCGAATTTGAATGACCGCGGGAAGCGCCGTCGCGGTGGCGTGGATGCGCCTGACCTGGCATCGAGAACGCGCGCGGATCGCGGCTCGGGCGGACGCACGATGTTTAAATTTGTTCTGACATTGCCCTACCGGCTGCGATGCACGCCGCGGCCGCCGGCGCATTCAATCACCATGTGATCGCCATCACGATATGGTCGATCTTTCCAAGATTTAATCCATTGATGAACGTTTTTGAACTATTCCGCCGCACTAACGACACGAGTTTTCCGAAGCATTCGCGGGTGGGCGACTTCGGCTTTGCATTGGAGCAAGCCATGACGGCAGGCACACAATCAATGGCCCCGGAGATGGAGGCCGCATTCGCACTTCATCGATTTGGGCTCGGACCGCGCGCTGGATCGATCGCGGCGATCGCCTCGGATCCGCGCGGCGCGCTGATCGCAGACCTTACGCGACCGACAACCGCACACGTTGACGACGCGCGTTTGATGACGAGCGGCGAAGCCGCGCGCGCGGCATTCGAGTTTCGTCAGCTGCGCGTCGCGCAACGCGCCGCGCAGCGCGCGCAGGCTGCGGCGCAGCGACCGAACGGCGATGCCGCAGCGCCCCAAACAGGTGCTGCAAATCGTGCCGATGCGCCGCAAGACGCGGCCGCGGCGAACTCCGCCCAACCAGGCGCGCGCGAACGGCGCCGTGCCGGTGCCGCAGCGGATTTATCGCGAGGAGGTCAAGGCGCGCGTCGAGCGCGCGCTCAATGCCGAGATCGGATTTGCCGAACGCCTCGCCTGGTTCTGGTCGAATCACTTTGCGGTTTCGGCGGACAAGGCGGGCGTGCGTCCCCTTGTCGGCGCTTATGAGCGCGAGGCCATCCTGCCGCATGTGACCGGCCGGTTCGGCAACATGCTGCTCGCGGTCGAGACCCATCCGGCGATGCTGATCTATCTCGACAATGCGCGATCGATCGGCCCGGACTCCCAGGCCGGTCGCAACCGCGGCAAGGGATTGAACGAAAACCTGGCCCGCGAAATCCTCGAACTGCACACGCTCGGCGTCCGTGCCGTCTACACCCAGGATGACGTGACGCGGTTCGCCAACATCATCACCGGATGGACCATCGTGCCGCCGCGCTTTCCTGGCGGCGGCGTGTTCACGTTCGACGCGCGCATGCACGAGCCGGGTCCGCAGACGCTGATCGGCACGGTGCTGCCGGAAGGCGAATACGACCAGGGCCGCAACGCCCTTGCGATGCTCGCGCGCCATCCGGCGACCGCGCGTCATATCGCGACCAAGCTCGCGCGCCATTTCGTCAGCGACCAGCCGCCGCCGGCGCTGGTCGACAAGCTGGCGCGCCGGTTCACGGCGACCGACGGCGATCTCAAGGAAGTGGCGATCGCGCTCGTCAACGCACCGGAGTCGTGGAACGCGGAGGATCGCAAGCTCAAACGCCCGGGCGAGTGGATCGTCGCCGCGCTGCGCGCGAGCGGCGTGACCTCGCCGCCGGAGATCAATCCGGTGCTCCAGGCGCACAATCTTCTCGGCGAGCCGTTGTGGCGTCCGCCTGCGCCCGCGGGATTTCCCGATGGCGATGCGGCGTGGCTCGATGGCCTCGCGCAACGCCTCGATATCTCGAACCAGATCTCGCGCCGCGTCGCCGGCATGGTCGACGCCGGCGAGGCTGCCGAGACGAGCCTTGGGCCGCTCGCTTCGGACGCGACCCGCACCGCGATCCGCCGCGCCGAGAGCCGGCCGCAGGCGCTCACCATGCTGTTCATGGCCCCCGAATTTCAACGGAGATAACGATGCGTAACGTTCATGCCGCCACCAGGCGCGAACTGCTGCTGGCCTCCGGCGTCCTCTTTGCCTGGGCCTATCTGCCGAAGGAGGCGCGTGCCGAAGGCCGCGATCCGCGGCTGCTCGTCATCGTGCTGCGCGGCGCGCTCGACGGCCTCGCCGCCGTCGCGCCGGTCGGGGACCGTCAATGGGAGGCGCTGCGCGGCGACAAGGTTCTCCGCCGTGACGGGCCGACGCCGGGCCTGCCGCTCGATGATTTCTTCGTCCTCAACCCGGCGATGCCGAACCTGCATCGCCTCTACGGTGCCGGTGAAGCCGCGATCGTGCACGCGGTAGCGTCGCCCTATCGCGAGCGCTCGCATTTCGACGGCCAGGACGTTTTGGAAAGCGGCCTCGTCGCGCCCGGCACGAGCGACAGCGGCTGGCTCAATCGCGCGCTCGGCACGCTGGCGCCCGGCGAGCGCGTCGAGCCCGGCAATCGCAAGGCCTTCGCGATCGGCCCGGTGACACCGCTCGTCGCGCGCGGACCGGCGCCGGTCCTGTCGTGGACGCCGCCGCGCCTTGAGCCTGCGGCCGACGACACGGTGATGCGTCTTCTCGATCTCTATCGTCATTCTGATGCACCGCTCGCGCGTGCACTCGAGGAACGCATCGGTCTTGCGGCCATCGCGCGCGCCGGCGGGATGGAAACCGGGCCCGGCAAGACGCCGGCCGCAGGCGCCGCGCAGGTGCGTGCCTATTTCGCCGAATCCGCCGGCAGTGCCGCGAAGTTCATGGCGCGGCCGGACGGACCGCGCGTCGGCGCGCTTGCCTTCGACGGCTGGGACACGCACGCCAATGAGGGGGCGGTGAACGGTCGGCTCGCGGCGCTGCTCGGCGCGCTCGACGGCGCATTCGCCGCGGTCGAAACCGGCATGGGTCCGGCTTGGCGCGACACCGTCGTTGCGGTGGTCACCGAGTTCGGCCGCACCGCGCGCATCAACGGCACCGACGGCACCGACCATGGCACCGCCACAGTCGCGTTCCTCGCCGGCGGCGCCGTCAAAGGCGGGCGGGTCATCGCGGATTGGCCGGGACTTCGCGACACCGACCTCTACCAGAACCGCGACCTCAAGCCGACCACCGACCTGCGCGCGGTGCTTAAGGGCGTGCTCCGCGATCACCTGCGCGTGCCCGACACCGCCCTCGCCGCCACGGTCTTTCCCGAAAGCACCGCCGTGCGCGCGACGCCCGGCCTCGTCGCTTCGGCGTAACGCGACGTTAATTTTCTCCCTCCCCCTTGCGGGGGAGGGTCGGGGTGGTGGGTCGGGAGCTTGCGGCAACGAAGTGCCTTATTTGTCGACCCCCACCCCCGGCCCCTCCCCACAAGGGGGAGGGGAGAAGAAGCGCGGCTTCGCGAAATAATTTCCAGACCCGCGGTCGGTCCCATCACGCCATGCGTGCCGCGTCTCGCTCGCAAATGAAACTGACGTTGAGGTGGCACACGTCACGCGTAACGCGGCTCTGTCGGTCGCCGAATTGGCGCGCGACGCCGAAATGATCGGGCCTGTGCTTCGCGGCTGTTACCGCAGCGGATCTTCGTCGATCGCGGAGCCCGCCGTCATGTTGTCCTTGGTGGCCGGATCGGGACCTCGCCCCTCGGCGAACGCGCGCTCTTCGATGCGCCGTCCATGCAATAGTCCCGGCAACCCGTAATTTCCTTCGACACACCGCGGCTCGTAATAAATTCGGTTCTGTTCGTCGCTCTGCCTCGTAAACTCCTGTTTGACGCTCCACGGCCGCGTCCACACCGTCGGGTCTTCGATCGTGACCTCGTATGCGAGCGTAGTCGGCCCGGTACGGGTCCAGCGCTCCACGAGGTGCAAATTCTCGCGCGCGTTTTGAAAATCGGCTTTCGGACTGAAGTTCGTGACGTCGATGACCAGCGTGTCGTCTTCCCAGTGGCCACGGGAATCGCCAAACCATTGACGGATGTTGCCCGGGAGGTGCGGACGTCCGTCCATGACGACGTTGCGCTGCCACCCCTGACCTTGACCCACGTCGTAGAAGATCGAGATGCCGCCCGGCGTCTGCACGATCCGACGGAAACTGCCGCCGAACGCGGTGCCGAATTCGGGAAGTCCGCCGGGCAAGCAGCGCTCACCGAGCGTCACGTCTTCCGGACCGTCCTGCCGGTTCATGCGCCCGACGTTGTAGCGCGGCGGTTGCTCGAGGCGCCGCGGCGACGGCGTCGGATCGAATGTGCCGCCATTGCAGGCCGCCAGGTTCTTCCTGCAGGTTTCGGTCGATTGCAGCAGCGCCAGGCGAAACGCGCGATCGGCGGCAGCAAGCTTTGCAGCCTCCGGCGTCAGCGGCGGAATGCGCCCGTTCGGTGGGTCGACGATCAGCGAGGTGCGCGCGCCCACGCGCTTCACGGTGAGGAACACCGAATTGTAGGCCGTGGTGACATCGGCTTCGGTGCCGCGTTCGGTGCGCCTGTCGCGGGCAAGGAGCCCCGCCCGCAGACTGTCGATTTCGGCGCGCTGGGCGTCGGTGAAAAATTCCTGGTTCGCAAATTTGGCGAGACGCTGCAGGGGCGTGTCAGCCTCGTCAGTCCAGATGCCCTGCAGATCGGGCTCGCCCCATGGCGTCCTGGGCGTCGCGGCAACTGGCGTTGGTGCTGAAGCCACCTGCGCCTCGGCCGAGGCCGATGCAATTAACGCCGAAAGAACGACGACGCCAGCAGCAATGCCGAGCGCAGTCCCGACTGCCAGCCGCGTGCTTACTTTGCGCAACAAACGGAAATGACACCGCCGCGCATTCATGCTTTCCATCCCCATCACGGTTCGGTCGCCAGTGGATGTGCGCGCGATCCGAAATCTACGTCATGAGAGTTTCCTGTGCACGCCTAAGCTGAAGGCGATGAACCAGCCGTTTGTGCGGTCAAAACAGGCAAAGGCGATAATGTGCCTGTCGCCGGGTTCAGCCCGCTTCAGCCTTAACCGGATCAGAGCGGGGGGAGCGGCTTGCCACCTTCGGGGACAGGCGAGCGGTTAGCATTGAGAATGAGCGAAACGAAGCCGTAATAGCCCGCAAGCCCGATCAATTCGATGACCAGGCGCTCGCCGAAGCGCGTCACCGCGGCATCGAACGTCGCGTCGCTGATATCCTTATTGTTCAGCAACTCGGAGATCAGGTCATACCCGGCGGCCTCGTCTGCCGAGAGTTTCGGCGGGCGACGGCCGATCTCGATGGCGTCCGCAATGCTGGCGTCAAGGCCCGCGCTGGCGGCGTGCTTGCGATGGGCGTTCCACTCGTAGTGAGCCGACCAGAACCGCGCCACGATCAGGATCGTGAGTTCCCGCAAAGGCGCGGGTATCGTGCTCTCGAAGCGCACGTAATCCCCGAGATGACGCGCCCTGTCGGCAAGCTCGGGACTTCGCAGCAGCGCATGGAACGGCCCGCGCAGCCCGCCGCGCGGACCGGTCGCGACCGCCTGGGCGACGCGCTGCTGATCGAGGCTCATGTCATGCTGAGCGAGCGGCTTGAAGCGTGGCGACACGGTTCGCTTTCCCTTGATTGACGAGCGCCGCAACTCCCGGTGCTTTGCGGGTCGGCAGCTTATGCTATTGCCGAATGCCGTGACATACTTAGAATCATCGACGCAACAGGCCACACGACAGCCTGAGCAAACAGCGTAACAGCGAGCGCAACGACAAGGGCAGGGACACGCCATGGCAAAGCAACGGATCAGCTACGTTCCGCTGGAGCGGATGGACGCGGACATGCGCCGGGAAATGGAGCGGTGCCAGCGCGAAGGTACTCCGCGCCCGGAAAGTTCGGCGGTGCGCGCCCACGTGCCGGCGGCATTCTGGTTCTTCGCGCGATCCTGGAACGATCTCTATCGCAATGGCGTCCTCGATCACGCCATCAAGGAACTGTGCCGGCTCTACGTGTCGCGCTCGGTACAGTGCGAGTATTGCGGCAACCAACGTTCCGTTAAAGCGACCGTGAGCGGCGCGGTGATCGAGGACCAGGTGCTCGATCTTTTGAATTTCGAGAAATCGACGCGCTATGGCGAACGCCAGAAGGCGGCGCTCGCCTATGCGGAGGCGATCGTCTGGCACCTCAACACCGACGATGCGTTCTGGGAGCGCATGCATCGCCAATTCACCGAACCGGAACTGGTCGAACTCGGCTGCATGATCGGATTGACGCTCGGGCAGCAAAGCTGGCTGCGCCTCCTCAACATCGAGCATCACCAGGTACTGGCCGGCACGTCTGCTTCAATGGCTCCCGGCTACGAAGACGCCGCCCGTCTCGCTACGACGAAGTCGGCCGACGATTACTGGGCGAAGTCGAGCCCGCAGGTCGGCGGCAACGCCTGAGGCGCAGCGCTCGGCCGTCAAACATTTAATGATTTGGTGCCCGCCGCGCGGCTGCTTCGTTTCGCATCGAAGCCGTGCGGCGGGCGATACTTTTTTCAGCGCTTAAATCCGCGCCAAGCCGCTATCCGGCTGGGCAAGACGACATAATTCGAACCCGTAACCAGCCTGCATCCTCAAGAAAAGCCAAGTCGCGCCAGCGCGTTGGTGAGCGCGCGCGGTTGGCACATCCCTTGAATGGAGGGGAGCGGCAAGCGCAACCGCTGTGTTGCTCCGGGATCCGGCTTGCCTCGCGAGAGCTTCTCGGCGACGCCGCAGAACGACCGCCACCGGAAGAGGATTGTGATGACGCCGGAACAGGTCAGTCTCATTCAAGCAAGCTTCGCCAAGGTCGCGCCGATCTCCGAGCAGGCGGCGGCCATGTTCTACGGTCGCCTCTTCGAGATTGCGCCCGAGGTGAAGCCGCTGTTTCGCGGCGACATGGCGGAGCAGGGCCGTAAATTGATGGCGACGCTCGCAGTCGTGGTGAACGGGCTCACCAATCTCCAATCGATTCTGCCGGCGGCGAGCGCGCTTGCGAAGCGCCATGTGGGATACGGCGTCAAGGCGGAGCATTACGCTCCGGTAGGCGCCGCCCTGCTGTGGACGCTGGAGCGCGGCCTCGGTGCCGCATGGACACCTCAGCTCGCCGAAGCCTGGACCGCGGCCTACACCACCCTCTCCGAATGCATGATCGGCGAAGCCTACGGACGGAGCGAGGCTGCGGAATGAAGCGGCATCATCGCGACGTCTGATCGGCATTCCTCATGAGCGAACCCCTCGTCATCATCGGCAACGGCATGGCGACGGTGCGTCTTGTCGACGAGCTCGCGACGCGCGCGCTCGGCCGTTACGCGATCGCGGTGGTCGGCGAGGAGCCGCAGCTTGCCTATAATCGCGTGCTGCTGTCCTCGGTGCTTGCGGGCGCGGTGCCGGTTGCCGAGATCGAACTCAAGCCGCCGAAATGGTGGATCGATCGCGGCGTCACGCTGCTCTACGGTTATCGCGCCGTCTCGATCGACCACGACCTGCGCCGCGTTCGCCTCGCGAGCGGCGCCACCTTGCCTTACGCCCATCTCGTGCTCGCCACCGGTTCGCGGCCGATCCGCTTGCCGGTGCCCGGCAGCGAACTTGCCGGCGTCCTCACGTTTCGCGATCTCCGCGATGTCGCCAAGCTCCAGGAGGCTGCCGTTGCGGGCAGTCGCGCGGTGGTGATCGGCGGCGGCCTGCTCGGCCTCGAAGCCGCCTATGGACTGGCCCAGGCCGGCGTCAACGTCAGCGTCGTCCATCTCATGGACCGCCTGATGGAGCGCCAGCTCGACATGCGCGCGGCGGCCTTGTTGAAAAGCGCCATCGAACGGCAGGGCGTCACGGTCCACCTCAACGCCCAGACCGCTGCCTTCCGCGGCGATCGGCGTGTCCGCGCGGTTGAATTTGCCGACGGCCAATTGCTCGATGCCGACCTCGTGGTGATGGCGGTTGGCATCCGTCCCAACGCCGATCTCGCGACCGACGCCGGCCTCAACGTCAATCGCGGCATCGTCGTCGACGACAATCTGCAGACGAGCCGCGCCGGTATCCACGCCATCGGCGAATGCGCCGAGCATCGCGGCACATGCTACGGCTTGGTTGAGCCCGCCTATGAACAGGCGCAGGTGTTGGCGCAGCGCCTTGCCGGCCGCCCCGCAAGCTATGCCGGGAGCGTGCTCGCGACCAATCTCAAGGTCTCAGGCGTGCACGTCTTCTCAGCCGGCGATTTTCTCGGCCGCCACGGTGCGAACGGTGCGTCCACCAACGACATCGTGCTCACCGATCCGGGACTCGGCATCTATAAGCGGCTCGTCCTCGACGGCGATCGGCTGGTCGGTGTCGTGCTCTATGGCGATACCGCGGACGGCCTGTGGTATCTCGACCTGATCCGCTCCGGTGCCTCGATCAAACCCATCCGCAACGATCTTGCCTTCGGGCGCGCACTCGCCGAACGCAGGGCCGCATGAGGCCACAGATGGCGTTGCGACCCGGCGGACGCCGCTCCTCATGAATGCGCCAACCCGCCATCCGCCGCAGGTGCGCACGGTGTGCCCCTATTGCGGCGTCGGCTGCGGCCTTCTCGCGACGCCTGACGGCCAAGGCGGCGCGCTCATCGCGGGCGATCCGGATCACCCGGCCAATCGCGGGCGTCTGTGTTCGAAAGGCTCGGCGCTCGGCGAGACATTGTCGCTCGACGGCCGGCTGTTGCACCCGATGCGCCGCCAGAACGACGGCACGCTGGCGCGCGTCGCGTGGGACACGGCGCTCAAGGCGGTAGCCGGCGGCTTCCAGCAGGTGATCGAGCGGCACGGACCCGGCGCGGTCGCGTTCTATCTCTCGGGCCAATTGCTCACCGAGGATTACTACGTCGCCAACAAGCTGATGAAGGGCTTTATCGGCTCGGCAAACGTCGACACCAATTCGCGCCTCTGCATGGCCTCGTCCGTCGCGGGCCATCGCCGCGCTTTCGGGGCCGACACCGTGCCGGGCATGTACGAGGATCTCGACACCGCCGATCTCATCGTGCTGGTCGGCTCGAACACGGCGTGGTGTCACCCGGTGCTGTTCCAGCGGATGATCGCCAACAAGCGCGAACGCGGCACCCGTATCGTGGTCATCGATCCGCGCCGCACCGCGACCGCCGATGAGGCCGATCTCTTCCTGCCCATTGTCGCCGGCACCGATACCGCACTGTTCAGCGGGCTGCTGTGCGATCTTGCGGCGCATGGCGCGATCGACTTTGCCTACATCAATACGCACACGCGCGGCTTCGGCGCCGCCTATGCGCGCGCGACCGAGATCGCACGCATGGTCAAGAATACCGCGGCGGCAACCGGACTTGCTAGCGCGGACGTGGCGCGCTTCTTCGAATGGTTCCGCACGACGCCGCGCGTAGTGACGGCGTTCTCCCAAGGCGTCAACCAGTCGGCGCAGGGGACCGACAAGGTCAACGCCATCATCAACTGCCACCTCGCGACCGGCCGCATCGGCAAACCCGGCATGGGGCCGTTCTCGCTCACCGGTCAGCCCAATGCCATGGGCGGACGCGAAGTCGGCGGCCTTGCCAACCAACTCGCCGCGCACATGAGCTTCACGCCAGCCGATATCGACCGCGTCGGCCGATTCTGGCGCGCGACCCGCATGGCGACCCATGAGGGCCTCAAGGCGGTGCAGATGTTCGAGGCGATCGAGCGCGGTGAGATCAAGGCGTTGTGGGTGATGGCGACGAACCCCGCCGTGTCGCTGCCGCGCGCGGCCGCGGTGCGTGCGGCACTGCGCCGACTGGAGGTCTTCGTCGCTTCCGAGAACGTACTGTCCAACGATACAGTCGATGCCGGCGCCCAGATTCTGCTGCCGGCCGCGGCGTGGGGCGAGAAGGACGGCACCGTCACCAATTCCGAGCGCCGCATCTCGCGCCAGCGGTCGTTCCTGCCGCCGCCCGGGCAGGCGCAGCCCGACTGGTGGGTCGTGTGCGAGGTCGCCAAGCGCATGGGCTTCGGCGCCGCCTTCTCCTACGGCTCGGTCGCCGACGTCTTTCGCGAGCATGCGGCGCTGTCCGCGTTCGAGAACGGGGGCGCACGCGATTTCGATATCGGCGGGCTCGCGAACATCACCGACGACGAATACAATGCGTTCGATCCGGTGCAATGGCCGGTCCGCGCCAACGAAACCGGGGGCGCGCGCCCGAGCACGTCGCGATTCTTTGCCGCCGGCGGCTTCTATACGGGCGACCGCAAGGCGCGTTTCGTTGCGCCTGAACCGCCGCCGCATCCGGCAACGGCCATCGACGAGGCCTTCCCGTTCCGCCTCAACACCGGCCGCATCCGCGACCAGTGGCACACCATGACGCGCACCGGCACGAGCCCACGACTCGGCGCTCATTTGCCGGAGCCGTTTGTCGCGGTTCATCCCGATGATGCGCGCGCCGTCGACCTCTCGGATGGTGGTTTTGCGCGGGTCGCGACGCATTACGGCGCTTGCGTTCTCAAGGTCGCGGTGACCGACGCGCAGATGCCGGGCACCGTGTTCGTGCCGATCCACTGGAGCGGCGCTACGTCCTCGGGCGGCCGCGTCGGCGAACTTGTCACGCCGCTCACTGATCCCCATTCCGGCCAACCCGACTCCAAGGCGACGCCGGCCGCGATCAGCGCGGTTACGTTTTCCTCGCGCGGCTTCATCCTGACGCGACACAAGATCACGCTGCCGGACGGCACGTGGTGGGCGCGCGTCGCCGTGCGCGGCGGCCACGGCCTGTTGTTTGCCGCCGATCTCTCGCTCGAAGCGTGGCGCGATTGCGCGGCCCGCTGGTTCGGCGCCGATGCGCAACTCGCCGAATATCTCGATGCGCAGGGCGGCAACCTGCGTCTCGCGGCCTATGTCGACGGCAAGCTCGCCGGCTGCATCTTCGTCGGGCCGCCCGAGTCGGCGCTGCAGTGGGATGCGGTCAGGGCAATGTTCGAGGCCGATGCGATTGCGAGCGGACCCCGCCGCACGCTCCTGTCCGGCCAGTCGAACGACGGCGTCGAAGACGCCGGGCCGATGATCTGCGCCTGCTTCGGCGTCGGCCTCAACACCATCCGCCGCGCCATCGCGTCAGAGAAGCTCGCGAGCGCCGAGGAGATCGGCAAGGCGTTGCGCGCCGGCACCAACTGCGGCTCATGCCTGCCGGAGTTGCGCAAGATCGTCCAGGCGGAAACCGTGCCGGCGTAGCTCCGTTCATCTCGTAGGATGGGCAAAGTTACGTAGGGTGGGGCAAAGTTACGTAGGGTGGGCAAAGCGCGGCCGAGGCGACCCTTTTTTGGCACCGCCAAGGTGCCGCGCGTGCCCACGCGTCATCATTCGCGACGGCGGGCACGCTTCGCTTTGCCCACCCTACGTGATGCTACATGACGCATACGCTCACCCTTGCTTCGCCGCCGCCTTGTCGACGAGGGCGATGAGGCCACGCAGGAGATCGATGGGGCGCGGCGGGCAACCGCGGATGTGGAGGTCGACCGGGATCACCTTGTCGACGCCGCCGACCACCGCGTAACTCCCTTCGAACACGCCGCAGCCGCAGCCGCAATCGCCGACCGCGACGACCCATTTCGGATCGGGCGTTGCTGCGTAGGTGCGTTCCAGCGCGACCTTCATATTGTGGGTCACCGGCCCGGTGACCAGCAACACGTCGCAATGGCGCGGCGAGGCCGCGAACCGCAAGCCGAACCGCTCGACGTCATAGACTGAGTTATTGAGCGCGTGAATTTCGAGCTCGCAGCCGTTGCATGAGCCGGCATCGACCTCGCGGATGGTGATCGAGCGCCCGAACAAGCGTCGCGCCCGCGCGGCAAGCGCGCGGCCGATCTCCTCGATTCCATCGGTGTCGGCGCCCGGCGACGGGATCGTCACCGGCGTAGCGAACAGCGATTTCAACAGCAGCGTGCGCATGGCCTAGAGATCGTGACCCGAATAGGAGCAGTTGAACGATTTGTTGCACAGGGGAAAGTCGGCGACGATGTTGTTCTCGATCGCGGCCTCGAGCAGCGGCCACTGGAACCACGAGGCGTCGCGCACATGGCAGCGCGCGACCCGCCCGCCCGGCGCAAGGCGCAGCCACACCAGCACATCGCCGCGGAACGCTTCGGTGACCGCGACGCCCTCGCGCGGCTCCGACACCTGCGGCAGCGACGCGATCACCGGACCGGCCGGCAGAGCCCCGAGCCACGTCCTGATCATGCGCATGCTCGCACCGATCTCGGCGACGCGCACGCGCAACCGCGCATCGACATCGCCCGTGCCCAGCACCGGCACCTCGAAGCGGAGCCCTTGGTAGGGTGGATAGGCAAGATCGCGCCGCGCATCGAAATCGCGGCTCGACGCGCGACCGACGTAGCCGCCCGCCGCCCACTGCCGCACGAGATCGGCGGCGACGATGCCGGTGCTGCAGGTGCGGTCCTGCAACGATGGCGTTTCGTCGTAGAGGTCGACGATCTTGGCAAAGCTCGGCTCGATGTCATCGAATGCCGCGATGATCGCCGCCGCGCCATCGGACGCAATGTCGCCGCCGACGCCGCCCGGAACGATGCGATCCATCATCAGCCGGTGGCCGAAGGCGCGGTCCGAGGCGGCGAGCACGCGCTCGCGGAAAATCCCGCAATGGGCATGGATCAAGGCGAAGGCGGCGTCGTTGCAGATCGCGCCGACATCGCCCAAATGATTGGCGATGCGCTCGAGCTCCGCCATCACCCCGCGCAGCACGACGGCGCGCGGCGGCACAGCGACGTGAAGTGCCGCCTCGACAGCACGTGCGAAAGCAAAGCCGAGCGCGACCGTTGAATCCCCCGAGACCCGCGCAACGATCCGTGCCGCCTTGTCGAGATCGACATTCGTCAGGAGGCCGTCGACGCCCTTGTGCACATAGCCGAGCCGCTCCTCGAGCCGCGCCACGGTCTCGCCGTTGGCGGTGAAGCGGAAATGCCCGGGCTCGATGATGCCGGCATGGACCGGACCGACGGGAATCTGATGGAGCCCATGACCGTGCACGGGCAGAAATTCGTAATCGACGGGATCGCGCTGCGGCGCTGGGCTGCGTGCCCCGAGCGGAGCGCGAATACCCCACTGGCCGTGATCGAGCCAGGGACGCTCGTCGGGCGCATCGGCGGGCACATGGCCGTAGAGATCGCGTACGGTGCGTTCGAGACGGATCGCCGGCAGATGAAACCGGCCGATCGACGGAAAGCCGCCGGCTGCGATGGCAAGCGACACCACGCAAGGCTCGGCCGAGGACGCACGGACCGCCATGTGCACTGCACCGGTATCGCCCCATAGGCCGAGGAGATCGCCCTCGCTGCGACCAAGCGCCTGGCCAATAGCTTCCCACGCGGCGGCATCGACCTCGAAACGGGGCCAGGGCGCGTGGCAGGAAACCGGCGCGAATTTCGCAAGCGTCGTGGCGATTGCGCTCATCGCTGTCATCCGAGCAACGCCGCAACACTGCGGAACCATTGCACCAGCGCGTCCGGCAACCACAGGCCGGCAACGAGCACAAGCGCGAGGTGCGTGTAGGCAGGAATGTAGGACGCCTTCGCCGCATGGTATTTGCCGCTCGGCTCGCCGAACACGATGTCCTGCAGCCGCAGCACCAGAGCCCCGAAAGCGATAAGCAGCCCGCCGATCAGCACGATGCTGAGCGCCGGCTGTCGCGCGAAGGTCGAGGTGACCAGCATGAATTCGCTGGTGAACATGCCGAACGGCGGCAGCCCGGCAATGGCGATCACGCCGAGCGAGAACAACAGCGCGAGCACCGGATGGGAGACCGACAGGCCGCTGATGGCGGCGATGCGCTGGGTGCCCTTCACCTGGGCGATGTGGCCGACCGCAAAGAAGATCCCCGACTTGATGAGCGAGTGCATGGTCATGTGCAGCAGGCCGGCGAAGTTCGCGAGCGGGCCGCCCATGCCGAAGGCGAACGCGGCGACCCCCATGTGCTCGATCGACGAATAAGCGAACAGGCGTTTGATATCGCGCCGGCGGTAGAGCATGAACGCCGCGAAGACGAGGCTCACGAGGCCGATCACCACCATGATCGCGCCGACATTGATGGCGCCCTCATTGCCGGCAAGCACCATCTTGAATCGCAACAGCGCATAAAGCGCGACGTTGAGCAGCAACCCCGACAGCACCGCCGAGATCGGCGTCGGGCCTTCCGCGTGGGCGTCAGGGAGCCAGGCGTGGAACGGCGCGAGGCCCACCTTGGTGCCGTAGCCGACCAGCAGGAACACGAATGCGAGCGACAGCATTTTGGAGTCGAGCTTCGCCGCATTCTTCACCAGCAGATCCCACGACATCGCCGGAAGGCCGGTGCCGACGACCTCCTGTCCGACGAGGTAGATCAGGATGGTGCCGAAGAAGGCGAGCCCGATCCCGACACTGCCGAGGATGAAATATTTCCACGCCGCCTCGATCGCCTCGGGCGTCCGGTAGATGCCGACCATCAACACGGTCGACAATGTCGCGACTTCGACGCCGACCCACATCAAGCCGATATTATTGGCGACCAGCGCAAGGTTCATCGCGCCCATCATCGCCTGGTACATGGCGTGGTAGAATCGCAGGAATGCCGGCGTCAGCTTCCCGACCTCGATCTCGTGGGCGATGTAGGTGGCGCTGAAGATGCTCGTGGTGAAGCCGACGAAGGCGGTAAGGATCAGCAGGAAGATATTGAAGTCATCAATGATGATGATGTCGCCGCGCGGATGCGTGGTGAACAACAGCGCAATAGCGGCGGCGAGGACGAGCCCGCAGGCAATCACGTTGAGCGCGGCGCCGAGCCGGTAGCTCGAGACGAGGGCCAGCACCGGCACCGCAATCGCGGGAATGATGAGCAGCAGCTCGGCGGGGCCGATCATGAGGCGTCTCTCCGTTCGCCACGGAAGCGGTCGAGCGCGCTCACGTCGACGCTGTCGAAGCGCTCGCGCATGCGGAAGACGAAGACGCCGAACACGATGAAGGCGATCAGGATCGAGAACGCGACGGAAATCTCGACCACGAGCGGCATGCCCTTGGCGCCGGTCGCGGCAAGGATCAGGCCGTTCTCGAGCGACATGAAGCCGACCACCTGGGTTACGGCATTGCGCCGCGTGATCATCATCAACAGCCCGAGCAGAATGATCGCGAGCGCAAAGGCGAGGTCCTCGCGGGTGTAGATGCTGGTCTCGCCGCCGACCGGCTGGACCAACAGAATCGAGAGCGCGACGAGGCCGAGGCCGGTGAGCATGGTGGGGCCGGCGCCGATCACCTGTTCGATCTCGCGGTGGATCGCGAGCTGGCGGATAATGCGGTGCAGTGCCGTCGGGATGACGAAGCCCTTGACGACAAGCGCCAGCGCTGCCGTCACTACGAGGTGCGGCGCATCCTGCACCACCGCCTGCCACGCGACCGACGTCGCCAGCACGATCGCCTGAAATGCGAACACGTTCACGACCGCCATGATGCGGTCCTGGTAGAGCAGGAGGAAGCTCAGTACCAGCATGCTGCCGGCGAGCAGATGGGCGACATCGAACAGAAGCGACGGCATCAGAAGCCCTGGGACACGAACAGGAGAAACACGGCGAGCGCGGCGGCTGCGAAGGCGCCGCCGACGAAGATCGGATAACGGAACACCCGCATCTTGGCGACGCTCGTCTCCGCGATCGGCAGCAATGCCGCGAGCACGAATATCTTGACGAGATAGGCGACGATGCCGGTGGCGTACGCGCCGATCCCGGCGCCCGGCTCGGCGATGCCGAACGGCACGAACAGGCACGCGATGAGCGAGAAGTAAAGAACGAGCTTGAGGGCTGCCGCCGCCTCGATCATGGCGAGGTGGCGGCCCGAATATTCGAGCACCATCGCCTCGTGCACCATGGTGAGTTCGAGGTGCGTCGCCGGGTTGTCGATCGGGATGCGCGCATTCTCGGCAATCGCGACGGCGAGAAACGCGATGAGCCCGAGGCCGAGCGAGACGCGTATGCCGACTGTCCCCGCCGAGAACAGGGTTGCGATCGCCGAGAGCTGCGTCGTGCCGGCCACGAGCGCGACCGTGAAGACGATCAGCAGCATCGCGGGTTCGGCGAGCGACGCGATCATCATCTCGCGCGACGAGCCGATGCCGCCGAAGGCCGTGCCCACATCCATGCCGGCGAGCGCCAAGGCGAACCGCGCCGTGCCGAGGAGAGCGACGATCGCGATGAGATCGGCCGACCACGAGAACAAAAGACCGGTGGCGTAGGTCGGCACCAAGGCGGCGCCGACCCAGGTCGCCGCGAAGATGAGGTAGGGCGCGGTGCGATAAACCCACGAGGCGTTGCGAGCGATCACGGCTTCCTTGTGCATCAGCTTCCAGATGTCGAGATAGGGCTGCAGCACCGGCGGGCCGATGCGCCGCAACAGCCGCGCCTTGACTTTGCGGGTGACGCCGAGCACGGCGGGCGCGATCGCGACCACCAGGAACATCTGCACCGCCTGGAAGATGAGGTCGACGATCAGCGCCATACGGCCACCACTACGAGAAGCGCGATCAAAGTGCAGAACACCAATGTCAGATAGCGACGGATGGTGAGGAACTGCAGCCGATTGAACGACAGCGACAGCGATCCGATGGCGCGGGCGATCGGGCCATAGGCATAACGCCAGGCCGGATCGAGCAAGCGCATCGCGAAATGTCCGGCCCGCATTTCGCCGGGCCGCGGCATGTCCACATGCTCTCGCACGCCGAAGACGAGCGTGCCGAACACGCGGCGGATCGGCATCGCAAAGCTAGCGCTGGCATATTGGGTCTGGGGCGCATCGAGCGGGAAGCCGCAATCCCAGATCGCGCTGCGGCGCGTCGCCCGCGTCGCAAAGCGGTGGATCACCATCGCGGTGAGCGTGCCGGAGACGATCAGAAACGCGAGAATGATGAGCCCGTTATACGAGCTTCGGCTCGCGGCGATGGGCACGATCGAAAGCCACGGCTCCGCTGCTTGGCGCGGCATGGTGCCGGCGACCAGCATGGTGGTGACCGGATCGAGGGCATCGATGATGAAGCCGCCAAGCACGCCGGCAAGAACGCAGATCGCGGCGAGGACAAACATCGCCGTGAGCGAGAACGGATCGACCTCGTTCGCAGCGGCGACGGCGGGACCGCGTGGCCGGCCGAGGAACGTCACGCCGAAGGCCTTGACGAAGCAGGCGGCAGCAAGCGCCGCCGACAGCGCAAGCAGCGCGCCCGCAGCGGGCACCGTCAGTTTGAGCCCCCATTGCGGAATCTGCGGGCTCACCAAGATGGCCTGAAACGTCAGCCATTCCGATACGAAGCCGTTGAGCGGCGGCAGCGCCGAGATCGCGGCGCATCCGATCAGGAACGCGATCGCGGTTTGCGGCATGCGATGAATGAGGCCGCCGAGGTGCTCCATGTCGCGCTCGCCCGTCGCGGTAAGCACGGCGCCGGCGCCGAAGAACAACAGGCTTTTGAACACCGAATGATTGAAGACGTGGAATAGCGTCGCCGTCATCGCAAGCGCCGCGGCGATGTTCATGTCGTTCGCCCGAAAGGCGAGCGCGAGGCCGAGCCCCGTGAAGATGATGCCGATGTTCTCCACGGTCGAATAGGCAAGCAACCGCTTGAGATCGTGCTGCATCAGCGCATAGAGGATGCCGATCGCCGCAGTGATGCCGCCAAGCGACAAAACGATGAGGCCGAGCCACGGATTGGGCATGCCGACGAGATCGAACACGATCCGCACGAAGCCGTAGATCGCGACCTTGGTCATAACGCCGCTCAGGAGCGCCGAGACATGGCTCGGTGCCGCCGGGTGCGCGAGCGGCAACCAGACGTGGAGCGGAACGATGCCGGCTTTCGATCCGGCACCCGCAAGCGCGAGCAGCACGGCGAGCGCCGCGATGGTCGGACTGTGCGTCGCGGCGCGGATGGTGTCGAAGGCATAGCCTCCGGCCGGCCCCGCCAACAAGCCGAACGCGAGCATGAGGCACAACGTCCCGAAGCTCGCCATGACGAGATAGAGAAAGGCGGCGCGGCTGTTGGCCGGATCGTTATAGCGCGCGAGCACGATCGCCCATGACGTGAGCGACATGAACTCCCAGGCGAGCAGAAAGGTGAACGCGTCGTCGGCGAGGACGACGAGGTTGAGGGCGGCAAGAAACGCAGCATAGAACGGCAGCACCCGGGCCGGGTCCTTCTCGTGCCGGCCATAGCCGAGCGCGTAAAGACTCGTCGCTGCGGCGCCAAGATTGACGACGATGAGAAAAAACGCGCTCAGCGCATCAATGCGAAAGCGCGCGCCGATTCCGGGCAAGCCGATCGGCAGAACGAGTGTCGACGGCGGTTGGGCCTCGACGAAATGGACGAGGGCAGCACCGAGAGCAGCAACCGCAACCACGAGCGAACCGCCGTAGATCAGCGGCGTCGCAATGGCGCGGCGCCCGAAGATGACAGCCAAGACCGCAAGGCCCAGGAAGCCGACCACGCTCCACATGCCGACCACCAACGGCAAGCCTATTCCTGGCATCTCCACTGATCCCTTGCCCCGCCGCCAACGCGTGGGCCACGTCGCCGATCGAGACATTGATCTTGATCAAACACGCAGCCGAGCCTCCCTGACGGGCGGCTGATTTTGCAGTAAATCACCTTTGAGGGACGATAAAAATACGCGCTTTGGACCGAGGGACGCGACGATGAAGAGCAAATTCGCATTCGCACTGGCAATACCCGGATTCATCATGGCGGCCGTGCTTGCGACGGCGCTTCATGCACAGGTGGCGTTCGGGCCTGGAATACCCTGGCGCGGCGCCGGAGCGCCGGCCTGCTTCGGGTCGGACGGCGGCAGCATGCAATGTCCGCCGCCTGCGGCGTTAATCGCGGTGCGAGCCGGCCAATTGTTCGACAGCCGGTCGGGCGAGGTGCGACAAAAACAGACGATCATCATCCGCGGCGAGCGGATCGTTGAGGTCGGCGCCGATGCCGCGGTGAAAGTGCCGCTCGGTGCCGCCGTGATCGATCTCAGTCAGGCGACCGTGGTGCCGGGCCTGATCGATGCCCACACCCACATGTTCAACGCGCCGAAGCCCGGCATGTCGCGCGAAACGTCGACGCTCATCGCCATCCAGCATCTCCAGGCCGATCTGCATGCAGGGTTTACGACAGCACGCGACATGAGCTCGCACGGCAACGGCTACGGCGATGTCGATATCCGCAACGCCATCAACGAAGGCCGCATCGACGGGCCGCGTTATCAAGTCGCGGGCCGCGGCATCGTCTGGGGTGCGGCTCCCGACAACCCGCTCACCAGCATCGTGGTGCGCTCGGTCGAGGATGCGCGCGCGGCGGTGCGCGACCACGTTGCGCGCGGCGTCGATTGGATCAAGCTGTTCCCGACCGGGGCCTACTCGTTTACGCCGACCGGCGAGGCGAAGTACGTTTTGACCTACCCGATGCCGGTGTTGCAGGCGCTGATCGAGGAGGCTCACAGCCTCGGCAAGAAGACCGGCTGCCACGTCTATGGCGGCGAGGGACAGCGGAACGCGATCCTCGCCGGCTGCGATACCATCGAGCACGCTTTCGGCCTCGACCAGGAGCAGGCCGACATGATCGTCGCCAAGGGGCTCGCCTATGATCCGACCATCGTGCGCTACACCGAGCCTTACATGGACGACAACGACAGCCGCAACATTGGCGGCAAGTACCGGATGATCCCGATCATCGAGCACGCGGTCGCCATGGCCGCCGCCACCAAGGGATTGAAGATGATGGTGGGCAGCGGCGTCGACGGCGCGACCTTCCCGCACGGTACCCAGGCGCTTGAATTCGAGTGGCTCGTCAAGCGCGCCGGCATGACGCCGGCGCGGGCGATCCAGTCCGGCACCATCGTCAATGCCGAAGTATTGGGCTGGCAGGATCAGGTCGGCTCGATCGAGGCCGGCAAGTTCGCCGATCTCGTCGCCATGTCCGGCGATCCGGTGCGCGATATCACCGAGCTGCAGCGCGTGAAGTTCGTGATGAAAGGCGGCAAGATCATCCGCAACGAACTGACCGCTTATTCCGCTTCGCGGTAACCGCGAGCCGGCTGCTACCCGCGGGCGTGGATGGCGTTGCCGACGAGCGTGCGTCCGAGCGACCAGATCGCGCCCGGGACGCGCTGCGTTGCCGCAATCACGTCCTCGAACGCTGATTCGATCAGCGCGCAATCCTCGTCGGTGATGATCAGCGGCGGCAGCAATTTCACGGTGTGGCTGCCGTGGCCGGCGACCTGCGTGAGGATCTTGTGGTCGCGGAACAGCGGAATGGTGATGAGCTGGCAGAACAGCCCTTCCTTCGCGGTTTCGATCAGGTTCCAGCTCGCCTTGAGCTTCAACGAGGCGGGCGATCCGAATTCGATGCCGATCATGAGACCTTTGCCGCGTACATCGCGCACGAATTCCGAGCGGCCGACGAGGAGCTCCAGGCCTTTGCGCAGCCGTACGCCATGGCGCTCGGCCCGCGCGATCAGGTGCTCGTTGCGCATCACTTCGAGGGTCGCAAGGGCCGCCGCCATGGCGAGATCGTTCTTGGCGAAGGTCGAGCCGTGCACCACGGCGCGATCGATGCGATCGAACACCTTGTCGTAGATGCCCTTGCGCATCAGCACCGCGCCGACCGGCACGTGGCCGCCGGACAGCGCCTTGGCGAGCAACACCACGTCGGGCTCGACGCCCCAATGTTCGACGGCGAGGAAGCGGCCGGTGCGGCCGAGGCCGGTCTGGATTTCATCGGCGACGAACAGCGT
Organism: uncultured Alphaproteobacteria bacterium; assembly: GCA_963807015.1. Lineage (GTDB taxonomy): Bacteria > Pseudomonadota > Alphaproteobacteria > Rhizobiales > Xanthobacteraceae > JAJPKK01. Next base: position 413,546 of record CAWEAS010000007.1, read on the forward strand.
GCCGTGACGCCGGCACAATCGCGCCGCCTCTTGCAGATAGCCGTCCGCGGGCATGTTGACGCCCTTGCCCTGGATCGGCTCGACGATGAACGCCGCAACGTCGCGCAGCGCGAGCGCGCGCTCGAGTGCGTCGAGATCGTTGAACGGCACCACGCGGCATTGCGGCAGCAGCGGCTCGAAGCCGGTGCGGAACATGCCATCGCCGTTGAGCGACAGCGATCCGTTGGTCAGGCCATGGAACGCATGATCGCAATAGACAAGCCCCGGCCTCCCCGTGGCGGCGCGGACGAACTTGATTGCGGCTTCGGTCGCCTCGGTTCCCGAGTTGGCAAAGAACACTTTGTCGAGGTAGGGGACGAACGCCAGCAACTGCTCCGCCAACAGCCCGGCGAGTGGCGAAACGTCCATCTGCACCAGATTGGGCAACTCGGCATCGAGCACGCTTTTGAGCGCCTCGCGCAGGGCAGGGTGATTGCGCCCGACCGCGAACACACCGTAACCGCTCAACAGGTCGAGGTATTTCGCGCCGTCGCGATCGTAGAGATACTGTCCCGCGCCGCGGCGAAACGAGACGTCGTAGCCGATGGTGCGCAGGACGCGGACCATCTGTTCGTTGAGATGGCGCGCGTGCAACTCATAGCGGTCGGCTTCGTTATCGGCGTAGAGCTGAGCAACATTTAGGCCCGGTGCCGTGTTGCTCGGCACCGAACTGTTCGGCATGTAGATGACTTGCGACTGATGTTTCACCAGTTCGCCCCCCCCCGGACTGCCCAGTGCCGCATCGAAATACTGACGCAAACATTGCCTAATGCAATGATTCGTTGCGTAGGCTATGACGAAATTCAGTGAGGTGTGACCCGGATGCGTCGACTTTTTGTAATTTGTGCGGCGGCCGTCGTGTGGGCCGCGCCTGCCCGAGCAGCCGACCCGGTGGGCGAGTGGCGCGTCGCCAATGGCGAAGCGAACATCCGCATCGATGATTGCGATGGGGCGCTGTGGGGCATCGTCTCGTGGGAGAAGGATCCGGGCGTCGATTCTTCCAATCCGAACCCGGCCGAGCGGACGCGGCCCACGCTCGGAATCCATATCCTCAAGGGGATGCGACCGACCAAGCCCGGCCAATGGCAGGGCGAAATCTACAATGCCGAAAACGGCAAGACCTATGACTCGCGCCTGAGCCTGCCGTCCCCTGATGTGCTGCGGGTCGAAGGCTGCGTGTTCGGTGGCCTGTTCTGCGGCGGCGAGAACTGGACGCGCGTGAGCGCGCCTGCGCGCGCACGGCCGCAAGCCAATGCGGCAGCGCAAAGCGCCTGCTCAGGTCTCGCGGGTGGTGCGCGGACGCCCCATAAGGGCGGGCTGAAATAATACTGCCGCCGCGAGCGTGCACACGAGGGCAAGCGCCATCAGCTTGCCCATGCTCGACGTGCCCGGATGACTTGAGAACCACAGGCTGCCGAACGCCGTCGCTGTCGTCGCGGCGCTGAAGATCACGGCCCGTGTCAGGCTCGACTGCAAGAGCTTGGTGCGGCCCGCGCGCCACGCCAGCATGTAGTAGATCTTGAATGCGACGCCGATGCCGAGCAGCAGCGGCAACGCGATGATGTTGGCGTAGTTGAGCGGCATGCCGATCAGCACGCAGACCTCGAGCGTCACCGCGCCGGCGAGCAGCAGCGGCACCAGCGTGAGCAGCACGTCGCCGAGGCGCCGCAACGTCAGCCACAGCAGGATGGCGATCGAACCGAGCGCCCAGCCGCCGGCCTCCAGGAATGCGCGCACGACGGTGTCGCCGGATTCGAGAATCGAAATCGGCCCGCCGATCGCGGTCGGCTCGGCCGCAAGGACGGCGCGGGCAAAAGTGCGGAGATTTTCATTGTCTGTTGGGTCGCCGGTGGGCACCGCCGAGACGCGAATCTTGCCGTCGGCCGTGCGCCAGTCGCGGGTGACGTCAGGCGGCAGATTGTCGAGCGTGACCGGCTGTACCTGCAGCAGGCTGCGGATGTCCTCGATGTCGGCCGTCGCCGGCACCATGAAGACCGCCTCCGCATGCGCTCGTACGGCAGGTTCGGCCTGCGCGAGTTTCGACAGGGCGGCGGCGAGGCGAGGCAGCGCATCGGCGCCGGTGCCATTCATCTTTGCTGCCGCCTCGTTCAGCTCTTCGACCGTTTGTTTGATCGCCGCGATATTCTCCTCGTCGGTCGGCGCCGGCCGTCGCTCCGCCTGCAGAACCGGATCGAGCACCATGGCAGCCTGCGCGATCGCAGCGAGTTTTGCCTCCTGATCATCGGGAACGAACGTCGTGATGGTCGTGACGCTCGCGACCTGCGGCAAGGCCTTGAGCTTGCGGCTCACGGCGTCGGCGTCCGCAACCGAGGGCACCAGCACATTGACCGCGTTGACGCCGGTCGACGGATCGCGGCGCAAATCGAGATAGGTCGCCATCGATTCGACCTTGGTGCTGCGCAGGTTCATCGGATTGAAGTCGAACTTGAGGTAGTAGAGCAGCGGTAGACCGGCGATCGCAACGCCAAGCGTCAGCACAATGATCGCGACCCGATGGGTCTCCAGAAAATTGTCGACCGGCGCGAGAACCTGGAAGCCGAGTGGCTCCTTCTCGCCCGGCGGCCGAAGAACGCGCAGCAGCGCCGGCAGCACCGTGATGCTGGTGAGATAGGCGACGATCATGCCGACACCGGCGATCTGGCCAAGTTCGGACAAGCCGCGATAAGCCGTCGGAAGGAACGACAGAAAGCCGGCGGCGACCGCCGCGGCCGCAAGCGTCAGCGGAATTCCGACCCGCGCTCCGGTCTCGCGCAGCGCCGTCGAAAGGTTTGCTTCCTTGAAGCGCTCCTGGCGATAGCGAACGCTGAACTGGATGCCGAAATCAACTCCAAGGCCGACGAACAGCACCGCGAAGGCAATCGAAATGGGATTGAGCGCGCCGACCATCAGAAGGCCGATCGCCGCTGTAATCGATAAGCCGACAAACAGCGAGATCGCGGTCGCGAGAATGATGCGGCCCGATCGCAACGCCAGCCACAGGATGATCAGCACCACCGTGAGGGTGACGATGCCGTTCGTCAGCGCTCCCTCTTTGAGGGTCGCGAATTCCTCGTTCTCGATCGGCACCGGCCCGGTAAGCCGCACGCGCGCCTGGTACTTCGAAGCGAGGTGGAGCTTGGCGGCCGCCACGCGGATCGCATTGGTTGCGGCTTCGCCGGGCTCGAGTGCCGCGAAGTCGAGTTTCGGCACGATATCGATGAGGCCGCGCAGATCGCTTGGATTCGGCGCGCCTTCCGACACGATCTCGCGCCAGGAGAAGCTCGCGGCACGGCCGGCCAGGACATTGTCCAGTGCCAGCGCGGCGGCATTGAACGGCCGCGCCGCCTGCTCGGCGGTGATGGCGTCGTCGCGCACGCCAGCGAGCACGAGGGAGATCATCTGGGCAAAGCCGCGCAGCGACGGATCGGTGACCGGGATGCGTATCAGCGGCGCCGCCTTGGTGAGCTGATAGAGCGTGCCCTGGACCTCTTCGATCGACGGGAACAGCAGAGCGTTGCGGGCAAAGAATGGGCCGCCGCCCGGCTCAGTCACCTGGGGAAACAGTTGGCTGTCGGCCGTGAGCGCCTTTACGAGTTCCGAGCGCGCGAGCGAGGTGAATTCGGGTGTCGGCGCTTCCACGACCGCGAGGATCTTCTCGTCGGGATCGGGAAACGACCGGTTGTAGTTAATTTCGCGCTGACGCCACGGCAGCTGGGGGGAAATCAGCATGTCGACGTTGGTGTTGATGGCGAAGTGCTCCACCGCGTAGTGACCCGCGGCGGCGCCGACAACGACTGCAACGGCAATGATGGCGTAGGCAAAATGCGTGCAAAAGGCGACGATCGCCACAATGGCATTCTTCAGCATTCCGATTGAGTTCCTGCTGCCGCCCCGCGCCGGCCCCTGCACGGTTAAGACATCAAAGGCCGCGTCCCGCAACCATTTCCGGCTCCGGCCACACGATTTACCCTATCCCGCAGGCCCCGGCTCCGCGGCGTAGGCCACCGGCGCCATTGTGACGCGTCGCTGCGCCCTGGGCGGCTTTCGCGCATTAACTATAGCTCGCGGGCAACAACTGACGGAAAAGACGATGGAACGCCCCGCTTGGGCTTGGCGTTCCGCACGGACGTTGATACTTGATATGTTGCACATCGGGAGGTGCATCCGAGGCCCTCCCCGATCGGTTGCGACGCCGACGGCTTCCCTGCCCTCTGCGTCGGCGAGATGGTTGGCATGCGTGACGAGCGCCTCGTTAGGAGATGCGTCGTCAGGAGAGAGACGTCGGAATGACGATACCGTTTCTCAAGGAAATCAAGATCGGCGCCTACCTCTTGAAGCAGAAGATGGTGGGCCGCGAGCGCTATCCGCTGGTGCTGATGCTCGAGCCGTTGTTCCGCTGCAACCTTGCTTGCGTCGGCTGCGGCAAGATCGACTACCCTGATCCGATTCTAAATCGCCGCCTGTCGGTCGAGGAATGCCTCGCCGCGGTCGACGAGTGCGGCGCGCCGATGGTGGCGATCCCCGGCGGCGAACCGCTGATCCACAAGGACATCGGCGCCATCGTCAAGGGCATCGTGGCGCGCAAGAAGTTCGTGTCGCTGTGCACCAACGCGCTGCTGCTGGAGAAGAAGCTCGATCAGTTCGAGCCGTCGCCCTACCTGTTCTTCTCGGTGCATCTCGACGGCATCAAGGAGCACCATGACAAGTCGGTGTCGCAGGAAGGCGTGTTCGACCGTGCGGTGTCGGCGATCAAGGCGGCGAAGGCGCGCGGCTTCTCGGTCAACGTCAATGCCACGATCTTCGACGGCCATCCCGCCGAGGACATCGCGGCCTTCCTCGATCTCGCCAAGTCGCTCGACGTCGGCGTTTCGATCTCGCCCGGCTACGCTTATGAGCGCGCGCCCGACCAGGAGCATTTCCTCAGCCGCCGCAAGACCAAGGAACTGTTCCGCCGGGTGTTCGCGCTCGGCAAGGGCAAGGGCTGGAAGCTGATGCATTCCGGCATGTTCATCGATTTTCTCGCCGGCAATCAGACCTTCCACTGCACGCCGTGGGGCATGCCGACGCGCAACATCTTCGGCTGGCAGAAGCCCTGCTATCTCCTCGGCGAAGGCTACGCTTCCTCATTCAAGGAGCTGATGGAGACGACGGACTGGGACGCCTACGGCACCGGCCGCTACGAGAAATGCGCGAACTGCATGGCGCATTGCGGCTACGAGCCGACCGCCGCGGCGGCGATCATTGCCCACCCGATCGAGGCGATGCGCATCGCCATGTTCGGCGTGCGGACCGCTGGGCCGATGGCGCCGGAGATCCCGCTCGAGCGCCAGCGCCCGGCGCAATACATGTTCTCGCGCCACGTCGAGAAGATGCTGGCCGACGTCGGCCAGACCAAGGTCCGCGCCAAGGAGCCGCCGGTCAAGGAACCAGCCGCGCGGGGTTAGTTCTCCAGGAGCCGCAATCCCAGTCCGTAAGGTGGGCAAAGCCAACGGGTCCGGCCGCTGGCCGGCCCGATGACAGGCTCCGCGTGCCCACCACAGCGATAGCGCTTATGGCAACGTCGCACGTTGGCACGGCGGCAACAGCACCGTGCGCAAAATTGGGATGTCTTGGCGCCTTTGCCCATCCTACCGGCTCACGCATCACGTCTAACCTGGGGCAGCGATGCTGCTCGCGGGCTGCGCTGCTTTTTGGCTCTTGCAAAGTGATGATCTAGTAGTGGCGCGCTGCCCCTAGGCTGCCGCGCTGCTGGAAGTTGCCACGGTGATCGCGGATCGAAGCTGGGATGCGGGACGAGGCTTTCCAAACAGGTATCCCTGCATTTCATCGCATCCTGCCAGCCGCAGCAGCTCGAACTGTTGGCTGGTCTCGACGCCTTCCGCGACCGTGGATATACCCAAGTTCTTTGCGAGGCCCACGATGGCGCAGACGATCGCTGCGCTGCTGGATTCAGTTGGCATCTGGGCCACGAACGACTGGTCGACCTTGATCTTGTCAAAAGGAAACATGCGCAAGTAGCTTAGCGATGCATAACCGGTGCCGAAGTCGTCGAGGACAATTGCGACCCCCATAGACCGGAGCTGGCGCAGCTTTGCCGCGTTTGCTTCATCCTTCTGCAACAGCACTGACTCCGTGATCTCCAGTTCGAGCCTGTCCGGTTCCAATCCGGAGTTGGCAAGCGCCTCGGCTACCGTTTGCACGACGTCGCCTCTCCGAAATTGGATCGGTGATAGGTTGACCGCGACCTTGAGATGGCCGGGCCAATGTGTCGCGTCCTTGCAGGCGCTGTTCAGCACCCACGCACCAAGCGGCACGATCAGGCCTGTGCTCTCGGCAACTGGGATGAAGACATCCGGCGCTATATATCCGCGTTCCGGGTGAACCCAGCGCACCAGCGCCTCGTATCCCCGGACCTGGAGAGTATCCGCGGCAACCACCGGCTCATAATGGATCTCGAAGTCATTCGCCGGCCGCGCATTCCGTAGCTCAACTTCAACCTTGTACCGATCGCGGGCCACACCGTCCATTTGCGGTTCGAAGAAGCGGAAGGTGTTCCGGCCGTCTGCCTTCGCTCGGTAAAGGGCGAGATCGGCATTCTTGAGAAGCGTGTCCACGTCCTCGCCGTCGCTGGGGTAGAGGGCGATGCCAATCGTCGTCTGCACGATGACCTGATGGCCGTCGAGATTGAACGGCTCGCCAACCGCCGCCAAAATCCGCGACGCCAGCGCCTCGGCACCCTGTCGCTGGTCGCCAGAGTCAGCCTGTACAACGGCAAACTCGTCACCGCCTATGCGCGCAACCACATCCGATTCCGCGAGGCATGATCTGAGGCGTCGCGCGGTCTCGCGGACGAGGCGATCTCCGCTCGCGTGGCCGAGTGTATCGTTGATCGTCTTGAAGTGATCGAGGTCGATCATCAGCACGTTAAACGTACTGCCCCCGCAAAATGCGCGTTCCATCGCCCGGCCGATGTGCTGGGCAAACAGGAGCCGGTTCGGCAGGCCGGTCAAGCCGTCATGGTGGGCCTGATACGCGACGTCGGTCAGCGCCGAGACCAGCTTCTTCTCGCGTGCGGCGCCGAAGCCTATGGCAACCAAGATGACGACCGCCACCACCGTGTCGATCGCCAGGTAGATCTTTGCGTTTCTGCCGGCATGACCAAAAATCTCGGGCTTGGCGATTCCGACGGCCGCTATCAGCGGAAAGCCCTCGACTTTTCGGAAGGAGACCAGCCTCTCGACCTTATCGAGCGAACTTCCCCCGTTCCAATAAGTGCCCCGGTCGGATTTCGATGAAAAAGCCAGCACGTGAGCTTGCGGAAAATATTTCCCGGTCAAGTCTGGACGCGCAACCCCGTTGGCGCCGCCCGCCAGGATGTATCCATTCCGGTGCAGCAACAAGACCAGACCACCAGGACCGAGCTGAAGCCGCCGAAAGAAGGTCTCAAACTGAATCAAGTCAACCCATACCGACAGAACGCCGTTGAACGACCCGTCGGCTGCCGTGAGGCGGCGCGTCAGGAAGACCGCCATCCGACCGACATTTTTCGCCACTAGCGGCTCACTTACATAAAGTCGATCATCGCCATCGTTTGCATGCACCTGGAAATGCTTGCGTTGCGCTATGCTGAGGCCGATTGCCGGTCGATAGCTGGAGGCAATGATGACGCCGTCCGGCCCGGCAATCGAATATTCAAATTTCAGATCGTTCTGAATCTGGGGGTCGCGGACCCATCCGACGAGGTCAGTTCCGGTCGGGTCGCGTTGATACGACCGCCGGAATTGCAACGCCATATCATCGGCGCTCCTGAAGGCGCGCGCGACCGCTTCCTCGAACACGTACGCAAGGTTCTCGGTTTGCTGGCGGGCTTGCTCTTCCCCGTTCCGCTTATCCTGGACCAGGAGATAAAAAGTCGCCGCAAAAATCGACGCCAGTGTCGCGACGCCCAGATAAGTGACAGGCTGTGCGAAGTATTTAAGCCAATTGGCTCTGGCCGTAATTGCCATGTACCGAACGCCTCAAGTCGCTGACGATCTCCGGCAAGCGCACCCGGGCCGTCAACGCACACAATGCTTAAAGAGCGCGCAATTTCCAGCCTTTTTTGAGAAGCGCCATAATAATTCCATCACAATCTATTTGTTGCTAATTTTTTCTGATTATATTTATCAGTGAAATAAATCAGCCATTAACCGCACGCGGTCTGTCTACAAAACCAAATGTCAAACCGTCAATGCTGTGACCTGTCTATCAACTTGGCGATAATCAGCGAGACAAAGTGTAAAGTTAATCGTTATCGAGAGAAAAGGCGTCGTGGGGAGGACGAGGATCTTTCCCATGGGTTGCGCGCATTCTGCGAACTGCGGTGTTCTGTCCCTGCTCATCTTGGATGACTAAAGGACTGATCCTCGTACGTCGGCCAAGTGCCCAAACCGCTTCCCTCGGTCGCAGGCTCAAAGGCTGATGTCGTTCCATAACGCAGGACTTCGATTCCGCGGGGGCGCAGCAACCGCGACCTTGACGGAAAGCAGGCACGACGACGTTTTCTCTGGCATACTGACTTCACGATTGCGGATGAACCGCGACGGACGGCGCCTTTCAGGGAGGGACTGATGCTCGCATTGATCTCGAAGAACGAATCGATTGCGTTCGGCGGCATTGGATTGGCAGCCGGCGGTTTCGCCATCTGCCTGACGGCGGCGATGCTCGCCGCGGGCACCGCCTGGGCAGAGCCGGACAACGCCATCCCGCAATTTGCTTCGGCCACTTTCGGGTGGCAGTCGAACTTCGAGGATTGGGAGGATCCGCCGTCCGGCGCCGGCCATGGCCCGATCAAGAATGATCCGGCCTATCCGTTCCGCAATAACGCCGATGGGAATCGGGCCGGCACCGGCGCGACCAAGCGCATCACCAACACCAAAGACCCGGTGCTCAAGCCGTGGGCGGCCGCGCAGATCCAGGCGACCAATGAGGAGATACTGCAGGGCGTGCGCGACATTCCCTTTACGGCGCAATCGCGATGCTATCCGGGCGGCGTTCCCGGCCAGCTCCTGTGGCCGTTCGAGCCCGTCTATTTCATCCAGAAGCCCAACGAAGTGTGGATGATGTGGCAGCGCGACCACCTCGTGCGTCGCATCTACCTCACCGACAGGCATTCGGAACACGTGACGCCGTCGTGGTTCGGCGAATCGATCGGCCATTACGAGAACGGCAATACGCTGGTGGTCGATACCGTCGGGCTCTCCATCAGGATCAGCTACATCGACAATTTCCGCACGCCCCACAGCGAGAAGCTGCACGTGGTCGAGCGCTTCACCATCGATGCGGGCGGCAAAGGCATGTCCGCGCTGGTGAGGGTCGAGGACCCCGACGCGTTCAACGCGCCCCTCATCATGACGAGGCGATGGTTCAAGTTCAACGGGGCAATGCTGGAGACTGTCTGCGCCGAGAACAACGGCGACTTCTTCCACCAGAATTTGTTTCCCCAGCCGGAGGCAGAGGCGCCTGATTTCTGAAGCAGGGTCACGCCACCTTGGCGGGTTCGACGGAGTGCTGATTGCGAAAGCTGATGGCCACCCAATTCCACAGATTGATCATGCCGACCAGGATCGTAAGATCAACGATCTCTTTGTCGCTGAATTGCGCCTGCAACGCCTGATAGGCATCGTCCGGCGCATGCGTGTCCGCAATGCGAGTGACCGCATCGGTCCATGCCAGCGCTGCGCGCTCCCGCGGCGTGTAAAGTGAAGCTTCCTCCCAGGCATCGAGCAAATAGAGCCGCTGCTCGGTCTCGCCTGCGCGCCGCGCGTCGCGACTGTGCACGTCGAGGCAATAGGCGCAGCCATTGATCTGCGAGGCGCGCATCTTGACGAGCTCGATCAGCCGGTGTTCGAGCCCGCACTGGCGCAGATAGGTCTCCACGCCGACCAGCGTCTTGTAGCCGTCTGGCGCAACCTTTGCGGGGGATAGTCTTGGCTGTGACATGTGTGCGCTCCTGTTCATTTTCTGCCCGCGCAACGGCAAGCGCGATCGGCTGCCTTCGTGCCTTCCACAAAGCATTAGTTAGGTTCGCATGGCGTTGGCGTTAGAGGCCATAATCGATCAACTTGTGCTTAATCAGTACGCCGGGAGCCCGCAGTACGAATGTGGCCGGACGCTTCACCATCAAGCCGGGGCAAAGGCATGTCCGACTTGGTGACGATCGCGGGCCCCGACACGTTCAACGCGCCGCTCACCATGACGAGGATATCCCGGACATCTGGCGAGCGATGAGCGCAGTGGCTTGTGACTATAGCGGGATTAACGGTACCCAATTGAGCGAACCGGACCTCCCAGCAGTTCCTTGTTCGCCCGCTTTCGCCGCCTTAGAGTTGTCATCGCGAACTCGGGAGATCGTGGTCCACCTGAAGGCTTGAGCGAAAGGAACGCTTATGATGCGACCTGTCAACGTTACCGCGGTTGCCGCATTTTTTTGTATTGCAATCGCTCTGGGACCGCACGTTGCTTGCGCGCAAAGCTCCGATACGGAAGGCGTGAAAGCAGCAGTCAATAACTTTTTCGCTGCAGCGTCTTCACGCGAAATGGCTAGAATGGAGGCTCTGTGGGTGCTGGAACCGAACGTTGTTCTGGTACTGCCGCCGGATAAGACTCCCTCGATCGGGTGGGAAGCCGCAAAAAAAGACTGGCAAGCGCGTTTCAACTCGGTCGCGGAATGGAACGTTTCGGCGAAAGAGGCCCCGAATATTCAAATCTTTCCGGGCCTTGCAACCACCACCACAGTCGTTTCCATCCAGGCCAAGACCAAGGCCGGTGCGCCGCAGAACTATTCGGTTCTCTTGACCCAGGTCTTTGTCAAACGAGGGGACCGCTGGCTATTGGTGGCAAATCACGGCTCGCGTGCGCCCGAGTAGCGCTTAAGGCGGATCGCCAACAGGCTTTCGCCGAATTCCGCGGTTTGGCACCACGGCCGCCGACTACTCAAAGTCGGCGGTCAGCCGTTGAAATCGGTCGGTCGCCCGTAGGGGCTCGGCGGCCGGAATCGCGGATCGCTTGGAGGCTGCTGCGCCATCGGGCCGACCGAGCGGCCAAACGTGTTCGGCGGTGGAAGGCGGGGATCGATTGCAGGCTGCCGCGCCATCGGATTGGTCGGCCGCCCGTAGGTGTTCGTCTGCTGGAACCGCGGGTCGATCCCGGGCCCGCGCGCGGTGGGGCCGATAGGACGCCCGTAGGCGTTCGGCGGTGGAAGACGTGGATCGATCCCGGGCTGCCGCGCCATCGGACCCGGCTGCCGCCCGAAAGTGTTCGGCTGCGAGTATCTCGGGTCGACTGCGGGCTGCTGGGCCATCGGGCCGACTTGTCGACCAAATGCGTTCGGTGGCGGCAGACGAGGGTCGATCCCAGGCTGCCGCGCCATCGGACCGGGCGGCCGCCCGAAGGTGTTCGTTGACTGGAACCGCGGGTCGGTCGCGGGCTCACGCGCCGCAGGACCGATAGGACGTCGCCCGAAGGTGGTTGCCGGCGCGGGTCTCGGGTCGGCGGCAGGGTCGCCCGCCATCAGGCCGATTGCGCCCTTCGCCCGCGCCTCTTCCTGTTTGTGCTGGTTATTGATCTCGACATTGCGCCGCACGATGGTGCCGACCGCCCGCGCGATATCCGCGTCCGCCTTGTCGAGCAGGCAGCCGGCCATCGCGAGCCTCGTATATTCGAACACCCCGTGATGCTTGGGGTCCGTCGCTTCGACGAAGAATTGCGGGACGAAGCGACCGGCCTGCCGCATCTTCTCGGCAAACGGGGTCTGCAGGGAAATCGGCACCTGCTGATCGGCGCGATCGGTGATCATCAGCAAGCGCACCGCCCGGTTCCGCGCAATGGCGGGCACACCGCCCAACGCATTGTAATAGGCCTGTCCGGGATCGCCGGAGTTACCCGTTTCGCCCGGGACGAACATCTGCCCCGAGCCGGCGACCGCACAGCCGATGTCGCGCCGCTTTCCGACCAGGCCAACCACGAGCCGCGAGCCGCCGGACTGACCGGCCAGATGGAAGCCCTCGAAACCGTATCGCTGCTTGATGGCGTCGAGCGCAGCATTCATGAGTTGCAGCTCGAGCATGGTTTTGCGCGACATATGATTGCCGGACGTGCCTTCAACGCCGATCCGAGCGACATAGATCGCCGTCGTCTTAACCGTCTTTGACAGCCCATCGGCCCCCGCCATCAGATCGTCGGTGTCGACGTCCTGGGCCTTCGACGGATCGGACCACGACCTGGGATTGAGCTTAAGCGGGCCATTGCTGTCGCCGTTCAGGAAGACCACTGGCTGCGAGCCATCGCCACCGGCCGTGGAGAGATAGTAGCGGACGCAGAAATCCTGGCCGTAGGCATTGACCCAGACCGCCTGCGCGATCGCAGTGCATTGGGCCTGTGTCATTGTGACCCCGCGCAGTGCATCTTCTTTCTTGATGATGTCCGCGCTGGCGCCATCGGCGGCGAACGCAACGCCGGCCAGCACCACCGCTGCAAGCGGGCAGCGCGCTCTCACCGTCCACCGAATTCGCTGCGACACGGAGAATCCTCCCGAAATGCTACGATGTAGTCGGACAAGGTCTCTTGCAGGTTCGACTTCCGGCAAGATTTCCGGCCGGAAAATCATCGCGACCCTTTGAACCGCCTTTCCTTTTTCAGCGACCACAATCAAGAGCCGCATGCCTGCGCCTGCAGGCCGGTGCCGGTTTTTTGGAGTGTCCGATGCGCATTCAATTCGGTCTGGTGCTGGGTGCCGTTGCCGCCGTCATGCTGACGACGGGGGCGCTCGCCGAACCGACGGATGCGGAGCGCGACTGCTTCGCGGCCGACACGTCCGCCGATCAGAGGATCGCGAGCTGCTCGACCGCCATAGCGAACACTCAGGACAAGCCGTTGAAAGCGCGCGCTTTGATCAGCCGCGGCAATACCCATCGCGAAAAGAACAACTACGCGCTCGCCCTCGGAGACTTGACCGTCGCAATGCGCCTCGATCCCGGCAACCGCGCGTCGTTCAACACCCGCGGTCTCTTGTTCTTGCAGCTGAAACAATACGATCGCGCGATCGCGGATTTCGACGAGACGATCAAGCTCAATCCGCGAGATGCCATTCCCTTTACCAACCGCGGCAACGCCTATCGTGAAAAGGGACGGTTCGATCGCGCGCTCGAGGACTACAACAGCGCACTCGAGATCAATCCCAAATGGACCAACGCCTATTTCGGGCGGGCGCTCACCTACGCGGAGAAGGCACGCTTCGATTTCGACGCTTTCCTGAACGAAGGCAGCTTCGAAGATCGCGCGATTGCCGATTATAGCGAGGTCGTGCGGCTGAGCCCGAAAAGCGTGGGCGCCTACAACAACCGCGGCACCGTCTATCAAAGCGAGCGCAAATACGATCTCGCCATCGCGGATTTCACGCAGGCAATGGAACTCAACCCGAGCGAGGTCATCTACGTCAAGAACCGCGCCATCAGCTACCGAAAGCTCGGACGGTACGATCGCGCGATCGCCGATTATCGCAAGGCGATGACGCTGAATATCGATGCCGGAACGCGCAAGCAGATCGAGACGGCGCTCAAGGAGCTCGGTGCCGCGACGTAAAGCGCGAACGACGCGGATTGCGCAACCGTCTCGTGACTTGTGACTTGCGGATGCTCATTCCGCGGGCATCTTGATGCTGTCCAGGTGATCGGCGCCCGCACCCTTCGGATGGCGCAATGAGAACTTGGTGTCCGTCCGTTGCATTCCTTGAAACAGTCGCGCGGCGGATACGCGAGCACCGAAAAACGATGACTACGACAATAGGTGGCTAGCGCGGCGCGAAGCTCAGCCCGGGGCGACCGCGGTCGTCCATGCTCCCGCGGCAATCGCCAAGGTCTCCATGCCTGTTTGCAGCGTCGGATGAATCACCGGAGCGAACAGCGGGCTGTGGTTGTCGGGCAATTCGTTGATGCGCCCATTCGCTTGTGCCTTATGCACGTGACTTGGCTCGTAGGCGCCACGGCGATCTTGCTCGAACCTGCTCCTGCTCGAAGCTTGCAGCCGTCCGTCATTTCGGTAGCCTTTGATCCGCGTCAATGTACCATCGCTTTGAAGCCTTAGAAGCCGAGGCGTCCGTCTGCGATTGAAACCAGAGATTGAATGGAGATGACGATGAAGCTCTCTCGTCGCGCAACGACGATCGGCGGCATGAGCCTGTTGGCCGGCGCCTCGATGAGCACCATGAGCCGCGCCGAACTCGGCTCGTTTCTCGGTATCGGCGAAGGACTTGAGGATTTCTGGATTGCGACTGACGCCTACATTTACGGCTATCCGCTGGTGACGATGGAGATGACCCGGAGGGTCGTCACCAACGTTGCAGTCCCGGAAGGAACGCGCGCGCCGATGGGGCAGATCATCAGGATGCGGGAATATCCGAATGCTTCCTTCCGCGACGTGACCGCCCCCAATGCCGACACCCTCTACACGACCGCGTTTTTCGACGTCGGCAAGGAACCGTGGGTGCTGAGCATCCCGGATATGAAGGGCCGCTACTTCCTCATGCCATTGCTGGAGGGCTGGACGAACGTGTTCCAGGTGCCCGGCTCGCGCACCACCGGGACCGGCGCGCAGACCTACGCCATCACCGGACCCGACTGGAGCGGATCGTTGCCGGCCGGCGTCAAGCAATTCAAGTCGCCTACCAGCCTCGTGTGGCTGCTCGGCCGCATTTACTGCACCGGCACGCCCGAGGACTACGCCGCCGTCCACGCTTTGCAGGACGAGTGCAAGCTGGTGCCGCTGAGCGCCTATGGAAAGCCCTATATGGCTTCGCCTGGGAGGGTCGATCCCTCCATCGACATGAAGACGGCCGTGCGCGAGCAGGTGAACCGGATGGATGCGGTGGCCTACTTCACGCTGTTGTCGCAACTCATGAAGACCAATCCGCCGTCGGCGTCCGATGCGCCTGCGCTGGCGAGATTCGCGAAGATCGGCTTGGTCGCCGGCAAGGATTTCGATGCGAGCAAGCTCAATGCGGATTTCGTCAGGCGCATCCCCGAGATCGCTTTCGACCGGATCATGATCCAGTTCAAGATTAACAAGGACGTCAAGAACGAGAACGGCTGGGCCTTCACCACCAAGACCGGCATCTACGGCACGGATTATCTCATGCGGGCGCTCATCACGGCCATCGGCCTTGGCGCCAACCGGCCGCAGGACGCGGTGTACCCGACATCTTCGAAGGACGGCGACGACCGAGCCTACGATGGGGCCAACAAATACGTCATGCATCTTGCCAAGGGCGAGTTGCCGCCGGTCGACGGCTTTTGGTCGCTCACGATGTACAACAGCGGATATTTCTTCGTGGCCAACCCGATCAACCGCTACTCGATTAGCCCGCGCCAGAACCTAAAGGCGAATGCGGACGGCTCGATCGATCTCTACATCCAGAAGGAATCGCCGGGCGCCGAGAAGGAATCGAACTGGCTGCCGGCACCGGCCGACAAATTCATTCTCATGCTGCGCATGTATTGGCCGAATGAGAACGATCCGTCGATCATCGACGGGACATGGACGATTCCACCGGTGAAAAAGGTGTAAGCAGCGGAGGGAGACCAACCGGCTCGGAAAGCCGCCCCCTCGTTACAGCCCGAAGACGAACAGCATCGTCTGGTTGCGCATTTCCCGGAGTTCGGGCGTGTTGACGAGGGTGGCCTTTGTAACCCGGCTGAGGCCCGACATGATCGCGACATACTGCTTGCCGCCGGCCTCAAAAGTCATCGGCGGCGCGTTGAAGCCGACGCCGACGTTGATCTCCCACAGCTTCTCGAGGCTGACGTCGTCATAGGCGGCGAACGATCCGTCGACGAAGCCCGTAAAGATGAGGCCGCCGGCGGTGGTGAGCGCGGCGCTGTGATTTGGATACGGCTGGCGCGTCTTCTTCTTGACGTCGCCGGTGAACGGATCGACGACGACGATCTCCGACTCGTTGCGCTCGGTATACTTCGGCGCGCCGCCCGCGATTGCCCCGTTGGCATTCCTGCCAACCACGGGATCGAGCGTCGCCTCGTTACACGACGACGCCGACGGGATGTAGAGCAGCTTGGTCCGGCGGCTGTAGGATGCTGACCAGTAATTGTTGCCGGCTATCCACGACGGACACAATTTCTTGGTGCGGTCGGTCAGCGTCATATTCTGCTGACCCGAATAGACCTGGATGTCTTTGGTGGGATCGTAGTCAACGGGCAGCCCGGTCTTCTGATCGATGCCCTTGGTCCAAGTCACCGCATCGACATAAGGCTTGGCCAGCAAGGTCTGGCCGTTGGCGCGTTCGAGAGCATAGAAAAATCCGTTTCGTCCCGAATGGGCGATCAGCTTGCGCGCCTGGCCCGCGACCTGGCCGTCGATCAGAATATGTGTTCCAGCCTCGTCATAGTCCCACATGTCGCCGGGCGTATATTGGAAGTACCAATTCATCTTGCCGCTATCGGGATTCCACGAGATCAGACTGTTGGTGTAGAGATTGTTTCCCGGCCGGTAGTAGGGATTGAACATCGGCACAGGGTTCCCGGTGCCCCAAAGCACTTGGTTGGTATCCACGTCATAAGAGCCCGTGACCCACATCGCGCCGCCGCCGGTCTGCCACGCATTGTTGGTGTCCTTCCAAGTCTCCGAACCGGGCTCGCCGGGCGCCGGTATCACGTATCTGCGCCAGGCCAGTTTGCCGGTCGCGGCCTCGACGGCAACGATGAAGTCGCGCACGCCGCGGTCGCCGCCCGAAGCGCCAAGAATGATCTTGTCCTTGACCGCGAGCGGCGCGGCGGAAAGCTGCAGGTCCGGCTGGCCGTCGGAGAGATTGGTCTCCCACACGACCTTGCCGGTTTCCTTGTTGGTGGCGATCAAGCGTGCCGGATAGTTGGCTATGGTGACGACGAAATTTCCCCACAGCGCAGCGCCCCGATTGGTCGCAATGATTTTCTCTTGACCCGGGTCCATGCGCCACACGATCCGACCCGCTTTGCCGGAACGCCCGTCGATCTTGTAAAGCACGCCCCATTGATCGACGACATAGAGGTAACCGTCCTCGGCCAATGGTGTCGCCTCGAGGTTCTCATTCGCCCCGGTGCCGCCGATCGCAACGGCGTAGGCGAGCTTGAGGCCCTTGACGTTGACAGCGTTGATCTTGTCGAGCGGCGAGTAGCGCTGCGCATCATAGGTGCGGTGGTTCATGAGCCAGTTCTGCGGCTCGCGGTCGGCGTTGATGAGCCGCTCCGGCGTCACCTCGGCGGCAACAGCCGGTGATGCGATGATCAAGAGCCCCAACAGCATCGTTGCAGTGTGTCGATTCATCAGTTCCTCCCTGGGCGCGGATCTCCGGATGACCGCCTGTCGTGGGCGGTCAATTGGCAGGAATCCGCGCCGTTCCATTCCGGCAAGTGCCGGCCCTCGCGTCAAGACCAGGTGATCCGGCTCGCGCGTGGCCGAACTCGCCTCCCATGCTGGTTAGCCCTTGCATTGCGCTCTTTTCAATTCGACGCGCCGGTTCTTAGCTTTGTTGTCGTCGCTGGTGTTCGGGACGAGCGGCTTGGTGTCGCCGTAGCACGATCGCCGGATTATGCTCGATCGGTGCCGAATAGACACCTAGGCTCTAGCTTCCGTTCACAGCAGCAAGACGACCGTGTCTTGAGTAACTGCCATGAGCGCCGCGACGCAGATTTTGCAGTGCGGGAGTCCCGTTGTGGCCTATCAGCGAAGTCGGCTCGCAGCCACTCGACTGTTGCTTCGCGCGGGAAAGCGGACGTCCAAAACGATCCGCCTAAGCCGCCGGCAACAGCTTCAGGGCCGGGGCCACTGGCGAGCGGGCTTTCGTGGCCTCGAAATAATCCCAGGCCTTTTCGTGCACGTAATAAACGAAGGGGCTGATGACGACGCTGAAGGCGGTGAGACCCGCGGCGGCCGCGAGATCGCGAACGAAGAGATAATTGACACTGAATTCCGACACCCCGGTCACTACCTCGTAGGTCACTGTCTTCGCAAACGCTCGGCTCATCTTGACGCCCGCGAGACGCGTCTGCCCATTTTCGCCGCCCGCCGCCGCGCCTGGCAGAGGCACATGCACCGTGGCTTCGCACGCATTGGAATGTCGCGCCGAGGCGGGGCCGTAATAGTGCCAAGCCGCTTCATGGGCGAAATAGGCGATAGGGCCGGCGACAAGCGACAAGCTCGACAGCCCCGCCGAGGTCGCCAGCTCGCCGATCACAAAATAATTCGCGCCGAAGTCGACGGTCGTGACGATCACGCGATACGTGAGGGTCTTGACGACCGCACGCCACGTGTCGAAGGCCTCGGGCTCGCCGGAAGTCACCGGCTGCGCGGAATGCGCGGTTGGCGCTGAAGGCATCGGCGCGGGGGACGGCGCGCTCCGGCGTCGTCTGTTCCCCAAGCCGCTCAACAGATCACGGGGAAGCAGGCGCGGCGCCAGCACCACGGCGCCGCCGATCAATAGTCCGGGAATGAGCGCCGCCTCGACGATCGCCGCGCCAGCCACGACGGCCCCAAGAACAGCGACCTTCCCGACGACGCCCGGCCCAAGAGCCGAGCTTGGAAGCCCACCTCTGGCGTTCATAGAAAACGTCGTCAAACAGCTTTGTCCATCATCGAGGTCGCCGTCGGGCGATACAAGGGTGGAAGAATGCCGCCGTCGAGTGACGGCGACATGACCACGTCGTCAAATGTCGGGGATCCGTCACGCTCACGATAGAGTGACCTTCGTTTTCAAAAATTTGCTCGTTTCGGTCAAGACGCAACCGTCGTCGTGATCCAACGTCCAACCCGATCCAACCGCCACCATAGTAGCGTCGGGGTAGAAACATGTCCAAAAACGTTCACCAATCCGAAAAGTCGCAATCCGTGAAGGCGAACATCGTCGCGGATTACATCGTCGATCGGCTTGCCGCAGAAGGAATCGGCCACTGTTTCGGCGTTGCCGGCGACTACGTGTTTCCGATCTGCGATGCGGTCGACAGCAGCGCGAAGGTCAAATGGATCGGCTGCGCCAATGAGTTGAATGCGGCTTACGCCGCGGACGGCTATGCGCGCATTCGCGGCGCGGCAATGCTCGTGACGACCTATGGGGTCGGCGAGCTATCCGCCATAAATGGCGTGATGGGCGCCAAGGCGGAACGATCACTGGTTTTTCACGTAGTCGGAATGCCCTCCTATCAGCATCAGCGCTTGCGCAAGATCGCTCATCACACGCTTGGCGACGGCGTTTTCGGCAATTTCATCGAACTGTCCGCCGGCGCCGCGTGCTGTCATGCGGTCATCAATCCGGAGAACTGCGTCGTCGAAATGGAGCGCGTCATCGCGGAGGCCCGCCGCAACAATCAACCTGCCTATATCACAGTGCCGTCGGACTACGCACTAGCCCCGGTCGTGCCGGCTGACGTAAAGCCGATCGTGCCGCGATCAAACGAGGCAGCGTTGCAAAAAGCGATGGCGATCATCGCAGGACGCATCAACAAGGCGAAATCCATCGTCGCGTTTCCCGCATTCACGCTTTTGCGGCTCGGCTTGCAGAAAGAGGCACAAAAGGCGATCGAAGCGCTGGGATGTCCTTTCGTCACGACGCTCATGGAAAAAGGCATCATCGGAGAAACGCATCCGCAGTTTGCTGGTATGTATGCGGGCGCGGTGTCGGAGCCGAAAACGCGCCAAATCATCGAAGGCGCCGATCTGATCCTCGATCTAGGTGGCGTCAATTTGAATGACATCACCACCGCAGCCTATTCGGGCCAACCCGATCTTTCGCGGTTCATTACCATCGGCCTCGACGACGTCAGAATCGGAGACCAAATCATCGCCAACGTCCGGCTTAAGGACGTTCTATCCGCGCTCGCCGAGCTCAAACCATCGTCGGCTCTGTACAAGGCAAAACCGCAGGGACTAGCGCCGGTCAACGGCAGCCCAGTCGACAAGATCACGATGGATGCGCTTTATCCGCGCTACGCGGCGTTCCTGCGCGCCGGAGACACGGTTGTTCTCGAGACCGGCAGTTCAAGCCTTGGCGTCACACCAACCGTTCTTCCCGATGGCGTCCGGGTGGAAGCGCAAGTTCTATGGGGATCGATCGGTTGGGCGACCCCGGCCGCTCTTGGTGTCGCGCTTGCCGATCCGGATCGGCGCACCGTTCTGATCACTGGCGAAGGTTCGCATCAATTGACTGCGAACGACGTCGGCGCCATGGGACGATTTGGAGCAAACGTCATTGTCTTCGTACTCAACAACGGCGGCTACCTCGTCGAGCGGGCGCTGGAGGAAAATCCGAACTGGACATACAATGACCTCGCGTCCTGGAACTATGCCGAGTTACCGAAGGCGCTCGGATGCTGCGATTGGTATACAGCACGTGTGACGACACTCGGGGAACTCGACGAGGCAATGAAGGTCGCACGCGCCAGCAAAACCGCGGCATATATTGAGATCATTGGCGGCAAAATGGATATGCCGCCGGCGCTCGCCTTCGCCCATGGCCAGCTTAAGGCAATGTACGGCGACACGCCTTAACACTTACACACCCGAACAGCCGATAAGGCGAGTCCGGACTTCGCTTGCACTCAATCCGCGCCGCCGGCTTTCGATCCGATCAACCCTTGGTGCCGCCATAAGAGGGAACCCTGTTCGAAGCCGTCGGCCATCAGCCGCGTTTCGTGCCAGTCGAGGTCCTGCTGGCGGACGAGCGCGCGGTACTCCCGCGGCGGCACGCCGAAACGCGCGCGGAATGCCCGGGTGAACTGGCTCGTGCCGCCAAAGCCGCAGTGCTTGACGATTTCCTTCAGCGAGCGATCGGCGTTGTTGTCTTCCAGCATGAGCCGCAGGGCCTGGTTGAGCCGCCGCTTCAGCAACACCGCGCGAATGCCGCCTTCCGCCGCCAACAGCCGGTAAAGCGACGCGCGCGACAGGTTGGCCGCGTCCGCGATCTCGTCGGGCCCGAGCTGCGCGTTCCCAAGATGCGCATCGATGTAATCGAGCGCAGCCCGTCTCCTCGACTTCAGGTGATCCGATTCATCGCCCGCCAGCCGTGCGCGCGCGCAGGCAGTCGTCAGCGCCACAATGCCCTCGATCGCCGCCTCGGCTTCGCTCACCGTCAGGTCGTCGGCCTGCGCATAAAACTCCTGCAGCGCTGCTCCGATCAGCCGCGCCGCACCGCTCCCGCGCGGAAACACAAGGCCGTGCGGCTCGAGCGCCAGCAGCGCCGCCGGCACGCTTTCGCGCGCGAGCACGATCATCAGATTTGCGTAATCGGTCGCCAAACTGCGGGCCGGCCGCGCATAATCGGTGATCTGGACATCGCCCGGCTCAATGCGCATGCGCCGTCCGGCGCGTTCGGTGTCCACTGAGCCTTCGATCTGAAGAACGATGAGCAGTTGGTCGGCGCCGTGCGCCACCAGGGCTGGCCCCCGCGTCATGGTGAAGGCCGTGCCCCGGCAGCGCATCAGCATCCCTTGGGGCGTCGCATAGAGGCGGGTCGTGAGGGTGAAGCGCGCTTCCTCCGCCGGGTCCGGCAGAGACACCACGTGCAGGTGCTCGACGGTGTCGCGAAACGCTCGCCAGATCGGCGGGCCACAATCGCCGCGGGGATTGGTATCCAACCCTCGCAGCTTGGGCGAGGAGGCCTTAACGCTTCTATCGGTCCCGGTCAGCTCTGCGGAGATTTCCGTTTGCGAAACGTCAGCACTGCTCTTGGTCATCCGAAGCGCTGCTCCCGGCTCCGAACGACTTTAGCACGGCCGCGCAGCGCAATAGAAGGCGCGTGACCTGGATCGGCGCGATCGCATTTGCAGGGTCGCACCCGGCGCGGCGGCCCTCTGATAGCGTGACCGGGGAGTACAAGCCTGTTTCTGGCTCGCAGCGATTGGGAGGCTTCGGGCGCGCAGCGTCTCAAATCATGACCACGGACAAAAGCCGTACTCGCCTTTTTCGGCACGCGAAGGGCTCGCGCCCGCGGTCGCATGCAGTTGCTCGTATTCGGGCCAGCGCCCATCCTCAGAATGCGGGCGCGTGCTCGACAAATGGCAGCGCCAAATGCGCTCCAAAGGCTGGGACCCCAGCGTGCGGACAATGAAATTGACGGTGGAGATCAATTGATTGACGCGGCGTCTCAACTCGCGGCGCAACGGCAGTTTGCGCTTGAACCCAACCAAATTGTTGCCTTTACATTTGCCTGCGGGCGAAGCTCGAGTCGGCGCATAGAAGCGGCGTCTCCGCTGAGAACTAGGGCGACCGCTTCTGTTACGATTCAGCGGGAAGGAGCTTCCTGCTGTCGCGTCATCTTGGTTGAGGACTCACAGCGAGCCTGCTCTTCCGTGAATCGCGCTTCGAGATTGATATGATGGGGCTGCTTTTGTCGGGCAGCATATCTTCGGATTCTGTATTATGCAGAGCCTTTGGACGCTTTCTATTTATAACTGGGCCTAGCTTATTTCAAATACTGCAAAGACTCAGCGGACCGGGGCAAGACGATATAAATACTGAATTGAGTAATACCCAATTCAATAGCCGAACGTAAGTATCGTCCGGAGCTCGAATATGCCAATAACGTTCGACACCTCATTATCGCGTCGTTCGGACGCTGACGATACGCCGGCGCCGGCCGTAATCTGCATGCTTGCGGCTGCTGTCGTTTTCTCGGTGATATGGGGGCTCTCGAGTGCGGACTCCGCGCAGGGCCCGTTGTTGACCTCAGATATTGGGATCGCTGTCCCGCCCTAAAGCCTGCGGCACTGCTGGGATGATGCGGGTATTGCCTGTGCGGTCGATTGCATCGAATCGCAGAGATTGAGGCCAGAAAGGGACACTTTATGCCGACAGAGATCATCCTACCCGTCCCGCCCGAAATATCCGGAACGATTACGAGCCCGGAGTTGGTCGACGTCATTATTTTCGTCGCGTTCGGCCTCCTATCGACGATTGTTTTTATGTTCGACCCGGCGTTTCGGGAAGTCTTGACGGCCTGTTTGGCTGCCTCGGGATAAACGGAGGCCGCGAGTCTCTTCCATAGGCGCATCGCGTTTTCGTAAACGCAGAAACTTCGGTTTGCGAGGTAACTCATGTTGAGACGCGGTCTGAACGGCTATCGGTGGTCGACCGAGGATCAAGCCGCCTATTCAGCATGGGGAAAATACGTGTTCCTTTGTTACGCCTTCATAGCGGCAGCCATCGTCATTGCCATGCTCGCGATCGGCTTCATGAGTCATTCTATCGTTGGGAATGTCAACAATTCGAAAGCGGTTGCGGCCGTTTTGCCGCTTGGACTCCCGGTTTGCGAGAGCCTCGTTATCTAATCCTTGTTCGGCAGGATGAGGTTGAGAGCGACAGCAACCACGGTGCCCACAACGATCCCATCGGCGGCGAGGATGCGGAGCGATTCCGGGATCGATTGAAACAACGTCGGCGGGGCGAAATTGACTGCCGTCGCAAGTCCGAGCGCGGCGGCAAACAGCAGAAGGTCGCGTTGGCTGCGGAGACTGTCGGCGAGGATGCCGACGCCGACGGCGCCGATCATGCCAAACATGAAGATCAGCGTGCCGCCGAGCACGAAGGGTGGAACGATCGCGATCAGGGCGCCGACCTTCGGTAGGAGCGCCATCAGGATCAGGATCATGCCGGCCGCGGCGACGACAAAGCGGCTGCCGACGCCGGTCAGGGAAATCGCACCGACGTTCTGGTCGTAGGAAATCAACGGCACGCCGCCGAACAGGGCGGCGATGGTCGAGCCGATACCGTCGGCGGCGACAGCGCCGCGCACGCGCCGCTCCGATCCTTCGATGCGCAACATGCTGCATAAGGCGAGGGTTATGCTCATCGTGTAGACCGCCGCGATCAGGTGATACACGATGACGGTGATCAATTCGGGCGTGGTCGGCCAGGCAAAACCGCCATAGGGCGCGATTGCGGGCAACCGGAACCACGGCGCGTTCTCCACCAGGGTGAAATTCGCGAGGCCCAGCGGGATCGAAACGATGTACAGGCAGACGAGGGCAAGAAACACCGAGAGCGCGCGCATGAACCCGCGCGTCAGCCGGTTGATCGCCAAGATCAGCAGGATGCTGCCGAGGACGAGGAAGATTGTGATCGGTTGTCCGGCGAACGGCGTGTTCGCAGCGGAGGCGATGTTCACCGCGATTCGAATGAGGGTCTCGCTGGTCACCACGAGCAGCGTGCCGACCACGATGGGCGGAAAAAGCGGACGCAGCTTGCCGAGCAGCGGGCTCAGCACGAACAGCACCATGCCGCCGATCACCATCGCGGTCGTGGCCGCGGCGAGACTCGTGGTCTTCGCCATCGCGACGACCGGGCCGATATAGACGGCGTAAGCACCGAGCAGCAGCGGCAGCCGGGCGCCGATCCAAAACACTCCGAGAGCGGAGATCATCGTGCCGATGCCGCAGCCAAGCATCACGCCGGTCACCATGGTCGTGCGCAGTTCCGGCGAAAGATTCAGCAACTGTCCGATGACGAGCGGCGCCGCGATCATCGCGGTGAACATCACGAGGACGTGCTGCAAGCCGAACAGCACCATCGGAATGGGGCCCGGTTTGTCCTCGAGCCCGTAGCGGAGTTCCAGCATGGTGACGCCGGCACGACCCGGCGTTTCCTCGGCAAGCGCGCGGCCAACGTGTTCTTCATTCGTGGGTGCCGACATCGAATCCTTTCCGATCTATCTCGTCTGATTATTAGACTAGCGCGATGTCAGACGATTGGTGTAGTCGACCAGATAGTCCTTGATCTCGCGGCGAGTTCTTCCAAGTTCGGTCAGGATGTCCTGCCCCTGCTGGCCGGGGACGAGAATTGGCTCCGTCTTGATGACCTTGGCATAGTCCTCGAGAAATTTTGGGTCGCTCCACAGATCGACGAACGCGGCGCGCATCACGGCCACGGCCTCGTCCGTCGCCTTTGGCGGCATCACCGCTGCGCGGAACATCGCGAGCAGCGGGTCGCCGCCGACGCGCAAGGCTTCGTAGGCAAGATTGCCGGCGAGCGGCTTGTCGCTCCGGACGCTCGCGTAGAACTCCTCGAATGTCGGCAGATCGGGCAGCGCCCGGCTGCGCGGGTGAGTGTTGTTCTTTCCGCGCGGTGCCAATTGCCACAGCGGAATGACGACGTCGCCCATGGTCGGTTCGATCGAGCCGCTCCAGCCCGACAGCGAGGAGTTCGCCAATTGTCCAAAATTCTGCAAGATCGCGGTCTCGACGTCCTTGAGGCCGCGATAGGCCGGGATCGGCTGATACTGCAGCCCCAGCAGGTCGAGCATGAGCGCCTGATTGATGGTGTTGCTGTTTTGGGCACTCAGGGAGAGCGCCTTGAAGTCACGGGCCTTCATCACGTCGGTTGCGACGTGGATGCCTGGGGGCGTGTCTTTGCGCATGTAAACGACCAGTGGGCATTCCACACCGGCGATGACGATAAAGTCGGAATTGGCGGTGCGGATCGCCGGGTTGCCGATCAGTTGGGCGTTCACGTCGAGGGTGAAGAAACCGATGGTTTCGCCGTTAGGCGCAGCCTCGCCGAGCTGATTGGTCCCGATGATGCCGCCGGCGCCGCCGACATTCTTGACCACGACCGTCGGATGGCCGGGAACATGCTGCGGCAGATGCAGCGCGACGATGCGTCCCTCGATGTCGGTCGGGCCACCTGCCGGATAGTTCACGATCATGGTGATCGTCTTGCCCTTGTAGAACTGGGCCGCCGCGTTTTGCGAAAAGGCGGCAGCGAGAGTCAGCGCGGCGAAGAAGAGGAGGAGTGTCGGTCTCGACGGCAGGGTCAGCATGGCTCGCCCCTTTTTTAAAAGCGCGGCGTCGACGTCCCTGGCGGCGGCCGCGGGCTCGACAAACCTATCATGGCGGCCATCGAACCGCTTGCTCAACGGCATGAGATGTCCGAACCTGTCGCAAGGCTCCGTTCGCGAAGGTCGAAAAGAGGGTCGATTAGCGGGGAAACGCTATGGCAATAGAACTTACGGTGAATGGGATCAGGCATTCCGTCGAGGTAGCGCCGGAA
The DNA here is from genome assembly GCA_963807015.1 of uncultured Alphaproteobacteria bacterium. Classification (GTDB taxonomy): domain Bacteria; phylum Pseudomonadota; class Alphaproteobacteria; order Rhizobiales; family Xanthobacteraceae; genus JAJPKK01. The sequence goes on from CAWEAS010000007.1 coordinate 439,643, forward strand.
ACGCCGCTGCTCTGGGTCATCCGCGATCAGCTTGGCCTCACGGGCACCAAGTTCAGCTGCGGCATTGCCCAATGCGGGGCCTGTACGCTGCATCTCGACGGTCGACCGGTACGCTCCTGCAGCGTGCCGGTCTCGGCCGCCGCCGGCAAGGCGGTGACTACCATCGAGGGCCTATCGGCCGACGGAACGCATCCGGTGCAGCGCGCCTGGATCGAGTTCGACGTGCCGCAATGCGGCTACTGCCAGTCAGGCATGATCATGAGCGTCGTGGCGCTGCTCAATAAGCACCCGAACCCGACCGATGCGGAGATCGACGCCGAGGTCACCAATGCGTGCCGCTGCAGCACCTATCACCGCATCCGCCAGGCGATCCGGCTGGCGGCATCCGAGATGCCGCGAACGGGGAGGGCGCTGTGATGCGCAACAACGATCTCACGAAGCCGGGCGTAAATCGCCGCGATGTTCTCTCCACCGCGGCTGCCGCAACCGGCGCACTCGTCGTTGGTTTCTGTCTCCCGCAACGCGCCGCAGGCCAAATTCCCCTTCCCCCACAAGCGGGGGAGGGTAAGGGGGCGGCAGGCGCCACGTGGGCCACTGAGCCCGAGGTCAAGGAGATCAACGCCTGGGTCGTCGTCGCGCCCGACGATACCGTGACGATACGCATCGCCCAGACCGAGCTTGGCCAGGGGGTGTGGACCTCCAACGCCATGATGGTGTGCGAGGAGTTGCAGTGCGACTGGAGCAAGGTCTCCCCGCAATACGCGTCCGCCAATCGCGACGGCCAGGAGATGGCGCCGGAATGGACGCTCCAGGTCATGGGCAAGGGTGCGACCGATCCGAACGGAGGCGGGGAGCCCGAGTTCGGGCGGCGAGGCCGGACCGGCGTGGAGGGTATCCCGGACAGCCTCTATCGCCGCATGCGCACCAACGCCGCGGCATCGGTCAAGGACGGCCGCTATTATCTTCAGCTGGCGGGCGCGGAAGCGCGCGAGCGGCTGCTCTTGGCGGCCGCCAAATCCTGGGACGTTGCCGTTGAAGAGCTGAGCTGCGCCGATAGCGTGATTACCCATCGCCCAACGGGGCGCACGATTACGTACGGCAAAGTCGCTTCGCTCGCTGCGCAAATTCCCCACCCCCATCCGGAGCGGATACGCATCAAACCGCCCTCGGAATGGACCCTGATGGGCACCGAGCGAAAGAATCTCGACATTCCGCTGAAGGTCACCGGCAAGACCATTTACGGTATCGACGTTCGCCTGCCCGGCATGAAATGGGCGGCCGTCAAGGCCTGCCCGGTCTACGGCGGCACGGTCAAAAGCTATGACTTCGAGCGCATCCGCAACCAGCCCGGCGTCATCTCGGCGGTCGAGATCCCGATCCCCGATCCGTCGTTGATTCGCGGCCGGGTCTTCGGCGCCGGCGTCGCGGTCATTGGCGAGACCTGGTACCAGGCCAAGACGGCGCTCGATAAGATGCCGATCGAGTGGGATGTGCCGCCCGCGCTCGCTGCACGCAACACGGCCAGCATCCGCGCAACGCTGCTCGCGGCCCTGGACCAGCCTGGCCGCGCGCGCGCTGATCTCGGCGACTGCGACAGCGCCTTCGCCGGTGCCGCGAAAATTGTCGAGGCGACCTACTCGACGCCCTATCTTCCGCGCGCCCGGATGGAGCCCGGAAACGCGACGGTGCTTGTGACCGATGACCGGGTCGATATCTGGATCGGCGACCAGAGCCCACAGGAAACGCGGTACTCGGCGTCCAAAATCACCGGCATTCCCGAGAAGAACGTCTATCTCCACATGTGCCATCTCGGCGGCGGCTTCGGCCGCAACGGCAACGGTCCGCAAGCCGAGCAGGCGATCTACATCGCCAACCAGAACCGCGGCACGCCGATCCATTTGCTGTGGACCCGCGAGGAAGATTTCGTCGGCACGACCTATCGCTCCATGGGGGTCGCCCGCCTGCGGGCTGCCCTCGATGCGGACGGCTGGCCGATCGCCATCGAAGTGCGGACCGCTATGGACGAGCAGGCGCCGGGCGCGATCGCCGCATTCGACAAGGCTTCGCGTTACTATGCGCCTAACTATCGCTTCTCGACCCACAGCGCGAACTTCCACATCCCCGTGGGTACACGCCGCGGCGTCGGCGAGCCGGCGCATGATTTTTATCGCGAGAGCTTCATGGATGAACTCGCGCACGCGGCCGGCAAGGACCCCTATCTCTATCGCCGCGAGCTGATTTCGCGCACCGACCTTCCCTACAAGGCCGACATGATCAGGGCATTGGACACCGCCGCCGAAATGGCCGGCTGGGGGAAACCTCTGCCGCAAGGGATGGCGCGCGCCATCGCGCTCGAGGAACGTGGCGCTGAGGGCGGCGGCCACGCCACCATCAGCGCCCAGGTCCATACCGTCTCGATCAGCAAGCAGGGCGAGCTGCGCCTGCTGCGCGTCGACGTCGCGCATGAAGAAGGCTTTGGGCTCGTCAACCCGCTATCGGTCAGAAAACAGATCGAGGGCCAGATCACCTGGTTCTACAACGACACGATGCTTCAGGCGTGCAACGTCACCGAAGGCCGTATCGTGGAAAACAACTTCGACAGCTTCCCGCTGTCGCGCATCCGGGACAATCCGCCGGAGATCAACATCACCTTTTTCAAGACCGGGCATTGGCTGCGCGGCATGGGCCACGACCGCGGCACGTCGGTGCAATCCGGCCTTGCGGATGCGGTCTTTCAGATCACCGGCAAACGTTACCGGGATCTGCCGCTCCGCAACCACGACCTGACATGGAGCTGAACGGCGTTCAGCCGACGAGGTCTACCTTGAGCTGGGTCGCCGCATTTTGCTGGTCTGCGGGAATTCGCAGCAGCGCACTTGCACGAAAGCAGCGACCCAGCGGCGAGCGCCAGAAACCCGGAACGCGACCGGCCTTGCTCTTCGACGTCATGGAATAAAGAAAAGCAACGGAATTTTCGGGGAGCCGAAAGCTGACTTTAGAGATCGCTCGCCTATAAATCGGCTGCGCTTCTGTTATGCTCCACTTTGCTTTGGAACATACTAGGCGCGCCATGGCTCCCCCCGCGACCCGGTACGCAAAAAGCGCTGACGTACGCATCGCCTATCAGATCATCGGCAATGGGCCGATCGATTTGGTATTTGTGCCTGGCTTTCTTTCTAATCTCGACGTCCACTGGGAAGACCCGGGCTACAGTCATCTGCTCAAACGTCTCGGTGCGTTTGCGCGGCTCATCCAATTTGACAAGCGTGGGACTGGGCTGAGCGATCGGGTCGACAATCGCGACCTGCCCAGCCTGGAGACGCGGATGGACGACGTCCGCGCTGTCATGGACGCGGCCGGAAGTGGACGAGCGGTGCTGCTCGGGGCGTCCGAGGGTGCGCCGATGGCAATTCTGTTCGCGGCGACTTATCCGGAGCGAACGCGCGCGCTTGTTCTCTACGGCGGCTATGCACATTTCCATACCTGGGTGCTCGGTCCGGAGGCGCTGGCGACGTTCATCGATAATGCCGAACGCACCTGGGGAACGGGCGCCTCACTTGCATCCTTCGCGCCGGACCGGATCGAGGATGCTCGTTTCAAAGAATGGTGGGCCCGCTTCGAGCGGCTGTCGGTGAGTCCATCCGCTGCCATTGCACTCGCGCGGATGAACGCGCAGATCGATGTGAGGCATGCACTTGGCAGCATCCAAGTCCCCACGCTTGTTATTCACCGGAGCAATGACGCGCGCGTCAAGATTGCCGGCGGCCGCTATCTCGCCCAGAGGATCAAAGGCTCGCGCTTCATCGAGGTACAGGGCCGCGATCATCCGATCTGGACCGGCGATGTTGACGGCATCGTCGACGTTATCGAGGAATTTCTCACCGGTCAGCCTCCCAATCCAGGTCACGATCGCGTCCTCACGACGCTTGTGGTGGCTAGACCGACGGGGACGCTCCGCGCCATGGCCTTCGGTCGGGACAACTTGTATGGCGAACGCGTCGACCGGTTGCGTGAAACTGCCAACGAGCTAATCGCGCATTACGGCGGGCTTTGCATCGATCTTGGCGCCGCGATCAGTGCTCGGTTCGATGGCACGGTTCGCGCCGTCCGTTGCGCTATGGCGTTGCGCGACATAGCCCAGTCGCTTCATCTTGGTCTCGCAGTCGGTGTCCACACCGGCGAGGTCGAAGTTTGCGGCGAAAAAGTTTCTGGCCTTGCACTGCGCATTGCCGAACGTGTCGCGATGCGCGCTGGTGCCAATGAGGTGCTGGTCTCATCCATCGTCAAGGACTTGGTGCCGGGCTCGGGTTTGCTATTTACGGAGCTTGGCTTCGAAACTGTCGAAGGGAGCGACCTTGGCCTTTTGGCCGTCGTGACCGAGCGTCACCTCGAACCGCATAGTCGTGGCGGGAAATCGCCGACGTTGGACATCCTGAGTTCCCGCGAACGCGAAGTCCTCGGTCTTGTGGCGGATGGATTGAGCAACGCCGCGATCGCGCAGCGCTTGCGGCTGAGCGATCACACCGTAAAGCGCCACGTATCGAACATTCTTCTCAAGCTTGATTTGCCCACCCGTGCAGCGGCGGCCTCGTTGATCGGGCGCGATCAGCGTCCCTAGGGCTGACAGGAATGGCCCGAACGGGCCATTACCGATGTGGCCCGCACGGGCGAGGCGAAGCGGCCGCTTTTCGCTTATTCAGGCCCAGTTGCAACGGTGGTGCCGCGATCCCCGCGACATCGATGCAAACGGAAACCGCCATGACGACTTTGACCGAACGTGTAACCGGCACGGCAATCGGCCGGGCTATCGAAGCCCGCGACGGCCGCGCTCTTTCGAGCTTCTACGCCGAAGACGCGGAGCTAAGGGTCATCGATCACAATAATCCGCCGAGCCGACCCCGTATGATCAAAGGGAAATCGGCCATCTCCGCCTTCTGGGACGACATCTGCAGCCGAATGATCACCCATACGGTCGAGACGACGATTGCCGAAGACAATCGGCTGGCCTTCACTCAAGCCTGCACCTACCCGAATGGCGCCAGGGTGTTCTGCATAGCGGCCTTGGAGTTGAAAGGCGGCAAGATTGCGCGCCAGACCGTCGTTCAGGCCTGGGATGAATAGTCGAACGATCACGCCGGAGCGGCCTTATGACAATTCTCTATCATGACGGCAACCGACGCCTTCAGGATGAGTTTGACAGCCGTCGGATAGCCGATCGGCTTGAGCGAGTCACGGCGCGCACGGCCTTTACCGACGACGATAAGGCTTTCATTGAAAGCCGAAATCTTCTTCTTCCTCGCAACGACGACACCCGCCGGACGCCCGACCTGCAATCTGAAGGGCGGACCAACGGGCTTCGTACGCGTTCTGGCGCCCAATGAATTCGCGTTTCCGGACTATGACGGCAATGGCATGTTTCTCAGTCTCGGCAATGTCGCGGTAAATCCGAACGTCGGCCTCTTGTTCATTGACTTTGAGCAACCGAGGCGACTGCGCGTTGATGGTGAAGCGCATGCCTCCCGCGACGATGCCTTGATCGGGGAAATGGTCGGAGCTCAGCTCATCATGCGCGTGAAGGCGCGTGCGATTTTTCCAAACTGCCCCCGCTACATCCCGAAAATGCAGCTCATCGAGCCGTCAATCTATACGCCGCGGGCTGGCGTCGACTTGCCCGAGCCGGCTTGGAAAAGCTTTCCGGAATTCAGGGATGCGGTGAACCCGCGGCAGCAGACTTACCGCGGAATCAGCAAGTAAACAGTTCAGGTATGGAGGAGCACATGAACGACATGACTCAGGCGACAGTTGAGACGACACCGCGGCGCGGATTCCTGCGCCGCATTGCAGGCGTGATGGCGCTTGGCGCAGCCGCGGTGCCCCCGATGTTGCAAGCCCAGGCCGCGGCGGCGCAAGCCGACGGGCCGGATTGGCCGGGAGCGCTGAAGGGGCGCCATCGCCAGGTGGTCGATGCCTACGATATCAATTCCGGCTTCCCGCTCGCATTCGTCCATACGTTCCTCCTGCCGAACGAGTCAGCGACGGGGGTCATCGTTCTGCGCCATGCCGCGTTTCCGATCGCGCTCAACGATGCCATGTGGGCAAAGTACAAGATCGGCGAGTCGTTCAAGATCACCGATCCGGAGACGAAGGCGCTCGCGGTGAAGAATCCATTCTTTCACCCGAAGCCCGGCGTCCTGGTGGTCGATGACATGGCACTCGATCGCTTGCTGGCGAAAGGCGTAGTCGTCGGCGGCTGCAACATCGCGCTGCACGTCCAAAGCAAGATGCTCGCCGGCAAGGCCGGAGTGAGCGCCGAGGAGGCCGCGAAAGAATGGGCCGCCAACGTCATTCCGGGCGTCACCATCATTCCGTCGGGAACATGGGGCGTGAACCGCGCGCAGGTAGCCGGCTGCACGTACTGTGCGGGAGGCTAATCCTCAATGATGTCCTCAACCACTTCCGTCTGAGCCAGAACCACTCGAAGTTGGTCCGACGTTGCCGTTGGCCAGGATTGCCTCTCCGTGATAGCAACGGACGACGAGGTAAAGACGGGAGACGCTCATTAGCGCGCGGCGGCGGGAATTCGTTCTGGCAGCGGCATTCTTGGCGGCAGCCGCGGCGGTATCGGCCTGGGCGCAGGCGGTTCCGCCGACGGGCGCTGCGAGTGGCGGTACGGCATCAGCCGCGCCGGCAATTCCGGATTTCTCCGGCATCTGGGCCCATCTGACGTGGCCCGACTTCGAGACGCCGGCGGCGGGGCCGGGCCCGATAACGAACCGGTCGCGCCGCAACGGCGTCGGCAACAACTACCAACTCGTCGGCGATTACACGAACCCGATCCTCAAGCCGCGCGCCGCGGATATCGTCAGAAAGCACGGTGAAATCTCCACGACCGGCGTGCCCTATGCGACGCCGAGCAACCAGTGCTGGCCCGGGGGTGTGCCGTTTGTCCTCTGGAACATCGGCATGCAGATGCTGCAGGGGCTGGACAGGATCACGATCCTCTATTCCAACGATCACGAGGTCCGGCACGTGCGCATGAACGGGCCGCATCCGCAGCATGTGACGCCATCCTGGTATGGCGATTCGGTCGGCCATTACGAAGGCGACACGCTGGTGATCGACACGATCGGGATCAAGAACGGGCCGTTCGCCATGGTCGACATGTACGGTACGCCGCATTCCGAGAAGCTGCACGTGGTCGAGCGCTATCGGCTGCTCGATTACGAGGCCGCGAAGGAAGCCGAAGAGCGTGGCCAGAAGGGCATCACCCACATCCAACGTGCCGACCCGGGCTTTGCCCGCAATCCGGATTACCGCGGCAAAGGACTGTATCTTGCGTTCACGGTCGAGGACGAAGACGTATTTACAAGGCCATGGTCGGGGGCGATCACTTACCAGCGCCCGCTCGGCGATTGGTCCGAGATGGTGTGCGCCGAAACCCTCTACGATCGCTTTACCGGAAAGGCGATCGCCGTACCGCACGCTGACAAACCGGATTTCTGAAAATAGAATTCCTCGCGCCGCATTTTGAGGTCACGAAGTTGCGGCCAACGTGCTGCACTCAAGACAAGTGCAAGCCTCGTCAACGCCCTTACGGCCCTGAATAGGATCTTTCGACCCGCGCCACTCTGATCTTGTAGTGCGAATACCAACGCTCCTTTCCGAGGCGCTGCGCAACAAGGTGTTGCGCATGCTGTTTCCAAGCGGAGATGGCGGCCTCGTCGCTGAAATAAGCGACGGTTATTCCAATTCCGCCGGGTTCTCGCGCCTGCTCGGCGCCGAGACAGCCCGGTTGCTTCAACGCAAGTTCAAAACATGGCGGCAGTCATGGCCTCGTAGCCATTGTCGCCTTCCGTTCGCCGCGAGGTAAATATCACGGCGTAGTAAGGCGGTTCCGGCGTCGTCGCGAAACCTTCAGGCATTCTCAATCCTCGCCGAGATCAAGCCGTGCCCGACAACCCGCGTCTTGCGCCTAAAAGGCGACGTGGGCGATGGCATTTGTGCGGATCGCAGAGCATGCCAACAGGGCGGCGTTTCAAGTGGTTTCGAAACGCCGCCCTGATTTTATCGATGCATTCTACTCTTCCGCTACGATCGCGCGAGGTCGAAGCGGTCGAGGTTCATCACCTTGTTCCAGGCGGCAACGAAGTCACTCAGGAACTTCTCCTTTGCGTCGTCACAGGCATAGACTTCCGCGAGCGCCCGTAGTTGCGAGTTCGACCCGAAGATGAGGTCGACGCGGGTGCCGGTCCATTTCGGCTTGCCCGTTGCCCGATCGCGTCCCTCGAACACATCCTCGGCGCCCGATACCGCCTTCCACTCCGTGCCCATGTCGAGCAGGTTCACGAAGAAGTCGTTGGTCAGCGTCTCCGGACGCTTGGTGAAGACACCGTGCTGGGATTTGCCGAAGTTCGCGTTGAGCGCGCGCAGGCCGCCGACGAGAACCGTCATCTCGGGTGCGGTCAGCGTCAGGAGTTGCGCCTTATCGACCAGCAGTTCTTCCGCCGAGACGGCGTACTGCTTCTTTTGGTAGTTGCGGAACCCATCCGCGACCGTCTCCATGACGGCGAACGAATCCACATCGGTCTGCTCCTGCGACGCATCGGTGCGGCCCGGCGAGAAGGGCACCTTCACGTCGTGCCCGGCCTTCTTCGCCGCGGCCTCGACGGCGGCGCAGCCGCCCAGAACGATAAGGTCGGCGAGCGAGACCTTCTTGCCGCCGGACTGCGCGCCGTTGAACTCCTTCTGGATCGTTTGCAGCGTCTGCAGGACCTTGCCCAACTCGGCGGGCTGATTGACCGCCCAGTCTTTCTGCGGCGCGAGGCGAATGCGCGCGCCGTTCGCTCCACCGCGCTTGTCGGAGCCGCGGAACGTTGCCGCCGACGCCCAGGCGGTCGAGACCAGTTGGGAAATGGACAGCCCCGATTTGAGGATCTTGTCCTTGAGCATGGCGATGTCCTGCGCGTCGATCAGCTTGTGATCGATCGCGGGGACGGGGTCTTGCCACAGCAACTCCTCGGCGGGGACTTCCGGGCCGAGGTAGCGTGCGCGGGGACCCATGTCGCGGTGCGTCAGCTTGTACCACGCCCGGGCAAACGCATCCGCGAACTGATCCGGATGCGCGTAGAAGCGCCGCGAAATCTTCTCGTAAGCGGGGTCGAGTCGCAGCGAGAGATCGGTGGTCAACATCGTCGGCACGTGCCGCTTCGACGGATCGTAGGCGTCCGGAATCGTGGCACCGCCGCCTTTCGCTTTCCACTGATTGGCGCCGGCCGGGCTCTTGGTCAGTTCCCATTCGTTGTTGAACAGGTTCTCGAAGAAGTGGTTGCTCCACTTCGTCGGCGTCTGCGTCCAGGTGACCTCCGGGCCGCCAGTGATCGCGTCAGCGCCTTTGCCGGTGCCGAACTTGCTCTTCCAGCCGAGGCCCTGTTCCGCGATGTCGGCGGCTTCCGGCTCCGGGCCCACCAGCGTCGCGTCACCGGCGCCGTGGGTCTTGCCGAAAGTGTGACCGCCGGCAATGAGCGCGACGGTCTCCTCGTCGTTCATCGCCATGCGCGCGAACGTCTCGCGGATGTCGCGTGCCGCGGCGACCGGATCCGGCTTGCCGTTCGGCCCTTCCGGGTTGACGTAGATCAGGCCCATCTGCACGGCGGCGAGAGGATTCTCGAGATCCCGAACGCCGGTGTAGCGCTTGTCGTCCAGCCACTTGCTTTCGGGGCCCCAGTAGACGTTCTCCTCGGGCTCCCAAACGTCGGGGCGTCCGCCGCCGAAGCCGAATGTCTTGAAGCCCATCAACTCCAGCGCGCAGTTGCCGGCGAGGACCATCAGGTCGGCCCAAGAAATCTTGTTGCCGTATTTCTGTTTGATCGGCCACAGCAGCCGGCGCGCCTTGTCGAGGTTCGCATTGTCCGGCCAGCTGTTAAGCGGCGCGAAGCGCTGCTGGCCGGCTCCGGCGCCGCCGCGGCCGTCGCCGATTCGGTAGGTGCCGGCGCTGTGCCACGCCATCCGGATGAAGAGCGGCCCGTAATGGCCGAAATCCGCGGGCCACCACTCCTGCGAGTCCGTCATCAGCGCGAAGAGGTCCTTCTTCAGCGCCTTGAGGTCGAGCTTCTTGAACTCCTCGGCGTAGTTGAACGCCTTGCCCATGGGATCGCATAGGGAGGAATTCTGGTGAAGCATCTTCAGGTTCAGCTGGTTCGGCCACCAGTCCGCATTCGACGTTCCACCGAGACTCGTGTGCATCGGGCACTTGCTGATGTCATCCATGATCAACTCCCCATCGGGTATGCAGCTTCCTTCGCAGCGACCTTAGCCTAACCCGATCCATCAGGTAAAATCGGCTTTAATGATTGCTACGATAAGGCAATCTTATGATTGATAACGCTCAAGATTCGCAGCTTCGATGCATTGGCGGCCGGCAGCCGCTTCGGGGGCCACACTCAGTCTGTGCGATCTTGCGGCGGGCGTGGTTGATGCAGATCAAGGCACGCGTCGCGTCGCCCGTTCTTCTGTGTCAATCTCGCTTCATGCTGCCGCGCTGCGCGCCGACGGTGCATCGGCCGGCCCGAACGGAAGTTCGCTGGCGCGGCAGGGTTTTCCGAACAAGTATCCCTGCATCTCGTCACAGCCGGCCAGGCGCAGCAGCTCAAATTGTTCTGTCGTTTCGACGCCCTCGGCGACAGTGGTCATGCCGAGACTTTTTGCGAGAGCGGTGATCGAGCACACGATCGCCGCGCTGTTGGATTTGATCGACATTTCGGCGATGAACGAGCGATCGATCTTGATCTTGTCGAAGGGAAACGTTCGCAGGTAGCTCAGTGACGAGTATCCCGTTCCGAAATCGTCGAGCACGATCGATACGCCGACGCTTTTCAACTGACGAAGTTTCGCCGCTATGACCTCATCGCCTTGCAACAGGACCGACTCAGTGATCTCGATATCAAGTCGGCTTGGCTTCAATCCCGATTGACGAAGGGCATCACTGACGGCTTGCACGATATCGCCCTTGCGGAACTGAATTCGGCGACAGATTGACCGCCACTTTGTAGGGGCGGGGCCAGCTTTGAGCCTCCTTGCACGCGCACTCCAGCACCCGGGCCCCTAGCGGCACGATCAGGCCCGTACTCTCCGCAATGGGAATGAACCTGTCCGGCGCAATATATCCGTGCTTCGGATGCACCCAGCGGACGAGCGCTTCGTAGCCTCTGACCTCTTCCGTATCCGCGGCGACGACCGGCTGGAAATGCACTTCGAAGTCGTTCGCGAGACTTCGCATTACGTAGTTCTGCTTCGACCCGGTAACGGGTTCGCGCGACACCATCCATCTCGGGCTCAAAAAACCGGAATGTGTTTCTGCCCTCGGCCTTCGCTCGATATAGGGCAAGGTCGGCATTCTTGAGCAGCAGTTCGACCTCATCGCCATCGTCCGGGTAGAGCGCGATCCCCAACGAGGTCTCGACGACGACCTGATGGCCATCGAGGTGAAACGGTTCGCCGATTGCCGCGAGGATCCGCGAAGCCAATGCCATCGCGCTGTCGCGCTGATGTTCGCCCGCCGTCTGCACGACGGCGAACTCGTCCCCGCCGATGCGTGCGACCAGATCGGAGTCCCTGACGCAGAGCCGCAGGCGGTTGCCGGCTTCGCGAATGAGCAGGTCGCCGGTCGCGTGCCCAAGCGTATCATTGATCGTCTTGAAATGATCGAGGTCGAACATGAATACGTTGAACGCGCGGTTCCGATGCTTCCTCGCCTCGGCCATGGTGCGAGCGATATGCTGGCGAAACAGCAGGCGGTTCGGCAGCTCCGTCAGCCCATCGTGATGGGCTTGGTGCGCGATCTCCGCGACCGCCAAAACGAGCTTCCTTTCGCGTGCCGCTCCGAACCCGATGGCGATCGAGATGACGATTGCCGCGGCAATATCTATCGCAAGATAGATCTTGGCGTTTTGTCGCGCATGCCGGAAGATTTCCGACTTGGCAATCGCGACCGTCGCGACGAGCGGCAGGCCGTCGACCTTTCGATAGGACACCAGCCGTTCGATCCCGTCGAGTGCACCTCCGCCGTTCCAATAGGTGCCCCGGTCCGATTTTGCCGCCAGCTTAAGCACGTGCGCATTGGGGTAATATTTCCCTGTCAGGTCCGGACGCGCCACGCCGTTCGCCCCGCTTGCGAGCATGTACCCGTCATGGTGCAACAATGTGACAACGCCATCTGCTCCCAGTTGCAGCTTGCGGAAGAAGGTCTCGAGCTGAATGAGATCAACCCAAACTGAGAGTACGCCGTTGAACGATCCATCGGGTCCTGTCAGGCGCCGCGTTAAGAAAATCGCCATGTGGCCGGAGCTTTGGGAAATCAGCGGCTCGCTGACAAAAAGCTGATCATCGAAATTGTTGACGTGAACCTGGAAGTGCTTGCGGCTTGCGATATTGATGCCGAGCGTTGCGGGTCCATAGCTTGACGCCGTTATGACGCCATCGGGACCCACGATCGAGTATTGAAACTTGAGCTCCTTCTGCAGCTGCGGGTCGCTGACCCAGCCGACGAGATCGGTCCCGGTAGGGTCGCGCTGATAAGAGCGCCGGAGCTGCAGTGCCATGTCATCGGCACTTCGGAAAGCGCGTGCGACCTCTTCCTCGAAGACGTAGGCAAGGTTCTCGGCATGCTGGCGCGCCTCTTCCTCCGCGTTCCGGCTATCGTGAACGAGCAGATAGAGCGTCGCCGCCGAAATCGACGCCAACATGGCAACGCCCAGATACGTTGCCGGCTGGACATAATGGCGAAGCCACTCGAGGCCTTGTCGAACTCGCACGTGCTCAATGTCCCCTTGGTCTTTGAGCTCTTCGAGGCTGCAACTCCCAATAGCGCAATGATCGGTATCTACCGGAAAGATTGATTATCTGCGGCGCAAGAAAGAATGGGACAACAGATATTCGCCAGATCGTCTGTGATGCGTGTGTTTGTGGAAGCGATGTTTAGTTGACCTGTAAAGATGTCGTTAACGCTCGTTGTCCGATGACGGGTTCGCTGCGGGGCGTTCTGATGCTGCGCATTAATACACAACGGACGCGACTTTCTCCCGCCGTCGGTCCAAAACGATCGACGGAAACGCCGCCATGCAAATCCGCGCGTGGGGCGAAGCCGCGTTATGGCAGCAGCGTCAGCACCGGCGCCGTGCTTCCGACGCTCGGCTTTGGCCTGTCAGCACCGGGTCACACCCATTGACGCCAGATCAGCGTCGTTAAGCCAGTACATGTCGCTCGGGGGCGTGGCTGAGAGCCTATCTTGAATTGGGCGCGGCACGCGATATCGGGCTGCGTGTTCGAGGATCACCCGCAGAAACTGAGGGTCGTCGTCTTCCTGACCGGTTGCGACATCCCTCGGCCTGTGAACGCCGATCTTCGCGCCTTTGCAGACCCACCTCTCAGCACCGGCCGCAAACAACAGGAAGCAGATGCTCGAGCATCGGCCCTGAACGAAGGTCTTCATGTGCCGCTGGGCGATCGACCGCGAGATGCATTCGCCCTGGCCGTTTCGTCCACCGGGCGAGTTCAGGACAACCGTGTGAGCGCTCGGTCCGATGACCGCGTTCCACCGATCGCAGTCGCCAAGCTCGATGGATCCGTTGAGGGCGACAACCTCTGGCGAGAGGAGATTGAAGGTAGCGGCGTCGGCCGGGGTACCGGCACAGATAGCTGCGATCAGGAGGCTCAGCCGGAAGAGATATCCGCGGATGTTCATTCGGTTTCTTTTCAATTCATGCTTGAGCGGTTCGGTATTCTGTCATGGCCAAACGGCCCGTGATGGTGGGGCATCGCGTTTCTATCGATCAGCCACGCAGAATGGCTCACTTCTCCTCAACATCTCCGAATGCCTTCTCCGCCGGCACATTGGCGATGATTCCAGCGTCGTTGCCGGTCTCGCCCGGCGGGATCAGTTCGTAAAAACCGCTGACCTTCAGGTGCACGACCGCGGGATTCGCTGACTGGTTCTGGAAGAACCAGCCGTGCACGCCGTCGAACGGCGCCGAGAGCGCGCCGTCGGCATTGATACCCGTCGCCTGCTTGTAGGTCGCGACGGTCATCTCCTTGCCCGACGCCAGCGTGTGGCCGTGGAAGTCGTAATAGAATTCGTTCGGGTTAAGGATCCCGGACACCGTCCATTCATAGACGAGCGTCGCATCCTTCGTCATTCTGACTTTGTATTCGAGTTCGTCCCCGCGCGTCGGGTCGCCGCCCGCGCGCAGCGGAATTTCGATTGTGTCGCTCCTGAGCGGGCCGCTGTATTCGCGGGCGAGAGCCGTGGCGCCTCCCGCCGCATTGAATGCAACTTCCCGCGGCGCCCATAGTCGGCTGAGACCGCTGATGCGACCGAGGCCCAACGGGTCCCAATTGAACTCGGCCGGCAGGATCGCGCCGAACGTGATCAGCGTTGCGACGACAAACGCGCCGACGGTCGTGGCCAGCATCTTTCCACGCGATAGCGGATGCGCAATGTGTCCGTCGCTTTCCATGTCAGGCCGTCCCCACGCCGAAATAACCGGCGAGCTGATATTCCATCAGCATGAAGCCCGCTGTCAGGATCGCGACGTTTGCGGCAACGGCATAGCGCTCGAAGTTCGCCGTGCGGCGCCACTGCACCATCACGACGAGAAAGACCGCCAAAGCAATCAGCTGACCGATCTCGACGCCGATGTTGAATCCGATCATGTTCAGGACGAGCCCGTTGCTGTTCAGCCGCAAGGTCTGCAGCTTGGTGGCAAGCCCAAAGCCGTGGATCAGGCCGAACAGCGCCACCGCGATCTTGTTGTTGGGCTGACGGCCAAACACCGTCATGAAGCCGCCGAGATTGTCGAACGCCTTGTAGACGACCGAGAGGCCGATCAGCGCGTCCACCAGATACGCATTGACATCGATCTTCAGCAGAACGCCCGCGAGCAGCGTGATGCTGTGGCCAAGCGAGAACAGCGAGACGTAGATGAGCACGTCCTTCATGCGGTAGACGAAGAAGATCACGCCGAAGATGAACAGCAGATGGTCGTAGCCGGTGACCATGTGTTTTGCGCCCAGATACATGAAGGGCAAAATGTCCGGCCCCTTGGTTGCCGCAACAAAGGCCGCGTCCTTGCCGCCGATGCCATGCGCCGCCGCGGTCAATTGCGCGGCATCGCACGTGAGGCAGCCGAGGAGGGAAGCGGCGAGCGCGACGGTGCGGCGCGGGTTGACGGTGATCGTACTAAGGAGCGGCATTTCCCCCTCTGAGCTTTTTTCGCGGGCCTCGGTCCCACGTTTGTGCGCTTGATCGAGACGAGCGCAGCGCAAACGACGAGTACATGAAGTTATCCGCGCAGCCAATGAATTTGGGCATAGTGTCCTGGGGGATAGGACGGCTCGGCGGTTCTTGTCGCGTAAGGAAGTTCGCGCGCTCGCGGCAGGATCAGCGCAGGCGCACCGCGATCAGTAAAACCGAGAAGGTGTGGCCGTCGACGACGGCGTCCGCGCGCGAGACGCGATCCACTTGCTCTCGTCGAGTCCGGTCTCGGAGTGTTGCTCGCGATTTATCGGCGACACCGCGCGGCTTGAATGTTTCAAGGTGGCGGCTGCGTGGGTTGCCAATTTCTCGGCCAAAACCATACGGCCAGGAGGAGCAGAAGCGTCGCGCCCAACCCGATGACGTGCGCCCAACCGAATTGGGCGTCGTTCCATGCGAGCCAAGAGAAGAAGATAACAATCACCAATGCCACTATTGCTGCAGCTAGGAGGATCTTTCTCATCGGCATGCCACCTCTCTGATTAATCCGGTGATCTTCGGGACGCTTGCCGCCGCCGGCTGTGGGTCGAGAATTCCGGCAGGCGACGCTCGCAATACCGGTGCTGATGATGTCATTGTGCCGCTGTTGTTTCTGGCCATGCGCAAAACTTTAGGGCGTCGTGGCCACCGCTGCGTATCACGACATCTCCTTCTCTTACACGCCGCCGGGTGGCGCGACGCGGATGCCGTGCCAGCCGGAACGGTCGATGGCTTGCTGAACTAGACCAGATGCTGTGGCGGCTTCGACGAACTCGCGCAGCGCGGCCAGCCGGTCTGCCTTGCCCTTAGGTACGGCCATGCCGATCGAATTGAACCCGTATCGTCCCTCAAACAGGCGCGAGCCGGGAAGTTGCGGCGTGTAGTGCAGCAGGACCTGGCGGAGCGAGGCGAAGAGGTCGGCGCTGCCGCGGCGCAGAATGTCGAAGGTTGGCGTCGGCATGTCGGCGTAAACGAACGTGACGTTCTTCATGATCTGGCTGAGCGCGATCGTCGATGCGTGATTGCGCACGGCCGCGACCCGGACTCCGGGACGGTCCGCATCCGCGACGCTCGCATAGGGCGATCCCGCGGGAGCCATGATGGTGTAATCGGCCTCGACCAGTGGCGGCGTGTAGTCGATCTCGATCGCGCGGGATGGCACGATGCCGATGATCGCGGCGTCGCAGGTGCCGGCTTTGAGGCTTGCCATCGCCGCCGGCGGATGCGGATGCTCAACCGGCTCGCCTTCAATTCCGAGCCGATCGCCGAGCGCGCGCACGACGTCGGGTGCCCACCCGTGCAACACGCCGGTCGCAGGGTCCTTGGTGTAATTCGGAACGTAGAGCGCAACTCTCACTCGGCCGGCCCGTACGAGATCGGCGACCCGCGGGTCGGCGGCGGGCTGTGTTGTAGCCATGGTTCACCTCTGTGCCGGGCGATCGACGAGTGTGCAGGACGGGGCGAACTCCTCATGCCGCATGTATATAATGCAGATCAATGGGAGGTGTCGTCGGCCAATTGATTGCGCCAGGGTCGGATGCTTGCGGAATTGCGTAAGATCAAGGCGATCTGTGTTTTTGCCGATCAAAGGTTTGAGGTCATTCAACAGGAGTGACCGATGTCGTTTGCTACCATGACGGTCCATGTCGATCTGGATGCACCCTGCGACGCTAGAATTCGGCTTGCAGCCTCGCTGGCGACCAGGTTTCAGTCCGCCCTCATCGGGGTCAGTGCATCGCGAACGCCGTCGCCGCTGACCTACGGCGGGGTCATCGTCGACCCTCAACCGACCCCGGACATGATTCACAAGCTATCGGCACGACTTTCCGCATTGGGAGAACATTTTAACTCCGTCGCCGGACGGAATCGCCAAATCGAATGGCGTACGGGCATCGATTCGCCGACGCATTTTTTGGCGGCCGAAGCGCGGGCCGCGGACCTCGTCATCATTGGGCGCAATCGTGCACCAGGTGAATTTTATCGCACGCTTGATCCAGGCGCCTTTACATTGACAGCCGGCCGACCGGTGCTCGTCGTGCCGCCTGATGTCGATTCACTGCAGGCGGAGAATGTCGTGGTCGGCTGGAAGGATGTGCGAGAGTCACGACGGGCGGTTCTGGATGCGATGCCCTTTCTACTCAAGGCGAGCCGCGTATGCGTGGTGGAGTGTGATGAAACCGGCCAAGAGCGCACGGTTTCGCATGTCGAAGATGTTAGCCGCCATCTTGAACGTCATGGTGTGAAAGCCGTCAGCCGCGCGCCCGTTCACGCCACAAAATCGGTCGCTGACGAACTCGTTCGCGTTGCGAAGGACGAGGGCGCCGACCTGATCGTTGCCGGTGCTTATGGCCATAGCCGGCTGGGCGAACAGATTTTCGGCGGCGTTACGCGCGATCTGCTCTCGATGAGTCCGATCTGCTGTCTGCTGTCGCATTGAACACGAAACCCAACCGGACGCGCGAGGGACGTCCTTGCTGCCGGGCCGCAGGCGGCCGCATAGGCCCTGATCCAATCAGTTCATAGCCTCAGTCCGCCAGCAGCATCGCTCCGATCTCAGATGAGACAGGGGTTATGCTGTTGGACGCCTCCGCGTCGAAAACGACCCAAAACAATTGTATGGTAGTCTCGGGTGCCATCAATGGGCGGCGGGCAATAGCGAACCCCCAGGGGAATCCCATCCCTATTCCAGTCAACGTGAGGCCGCTCTAGCGGCCGCCAGTCAGACTGCGCAATGGAGTAGACGGCACGATCGGTGAAACGACCGCGCGCAACTCAGAGTGAGACCTCTCGCTGGCTTAGAATTTCATAGATGCAAGCGTCACCGCGGCAATTGCGACTGGCACGACATAGCGCAGCAAAACGCGGAGCGCTGTAATCTCAGTGCGGCCGAGGTCGAGTTCCGTCGCAAAAAGATGGGCCGGAAGGATCCACCCGGCAAAGATCGCCAGCGCAAAACCGCACATCGGCAGCATGATATTTGAGGTGAGGCCGTCCAATAAGTCGAACAGGGTCGCTTTTTCTAATCCTGGAATCGAGCCAAGAGGGAACCAATCGGACCACAGATTGAATGAAAGGACCGAAGCCAATCCTCCGACCCAGCAGCTTGAGGCTGAAACGGACACGGCGGTCTTTCGCGACCATTCTCGGTGCTGGAGGAAGGCGACCGGCATCTCCAAGAGCGATATTGCCGACGCCAGCCCTGCAATCGTCAGGAGCAGGAAAAATGCGGTTGCGACAACTGCACCGAACGGCAAGTGGTTCAGCCCGCAGCGAATTCCTCACGGCGGAAGGCAGAAGGGTTCGCAAAGCCAACGGGTCCGGCCTTTGGCCGGCCCGATGACAGGCTTCGCGTGCGCACCTTTGGCCTTTGTTGATCAAGGCACCTTGCGGTGCGCACGGCGGATCGATGGTCCTGCCAAGATCGTTTGCGTTCGGGCCGCCTTTGCGCACCCTACGAGGCGACAAAGCCTTACGTGTCAGGTGGCTTGCGCCAACGATCGCGCGGACTCACGCCACGTCGAGGAGCTCCTCGCGGAGATCAGCGTCGATCGGGCGGCTGTCGCGGACAGCGCGCCACGCACGCCAGCAGGGCGCTTCGGCCAAACCTATTGGGCCACATGCGCGGTCAGGTCGTTTATTTTCGGAGGTACAGATATCCGCTGGAAATGTCGATGTAGCGGATGCCGTCGAGACCGGGAAAGGCGGTTTCCATGGCCTGCCTGAGGTCGGCGCGATCTTTCGCTCCAGCGAAGACGCCTTTGGCCTTAACGAGATAGGCGATCGTCTCGTCGATCGCGGCAGGGCCTGTCGGCACGCCGTGGCCGACGAGAATCAACTCGGCTGTCGGGTTCCCGCTCTTGATGTTGCGCATCGCCGCGATCCAACCGTCGAAGGCTGGTAGAGCGTCCGCTGCCAAGCGGTTCTGGCCGATGAAATGGTGCATGTTGTTGTAGACGAGGTCCTGGACGATCAGCGTCTTGAGTTCCGGCACCTTCACAAGCAACTGCACATCGGCCTCGCCATCCGCCACTTTCTCGTAGACAAAATCAAGTCCGATAAGCTTCTCGCGCGCCGGCAATACAGAGATGATCTTGCCTTGTTTCTCGGAGAGTTGCGGACCCAAGGCGCGGTACGGCGGAATGCCTTCCTTGAAGCCTTGATAGAGGTGCGCGCCCTGCGCGCTATTTACGTAGTCCTGGACCTCGGCGATGCTTGCGCTTGGCACGTCGCCCCATTCGCCGAGCCCCAGCCAATGATCGGGATGGCCATGGCTTACGATCAATCGGCGGATTGGTTTGTTGAGCGAGCGCACATAGGCGATCGCTTTGCGCGTGTCGGGGACCGTCATCTGCGCGTCGATTACGACGAGGCCATCATTGGTTTCGATGACATGCGTCGTCGATGCGCCGGGAGAAGACGCGTAAGTATGAATTTTCGCCGCGCCGCGATCGTTGACGATGACTTTGCCCTTCATCCCCGAAATGTCGATTAGGGTGCCGAGTTGCGGGGCAGCGAAAGCGGATGCGCTGGACACCGCGCCTAAACAAAGCACGATCAACGCACGATAGAGAACGCGACCGGCGCGATTAAGCGGCATGGCGTGACCTCCCTCATCGTCGGGGCCGACGCCCCGCGGATTTTGTCAACAGCCTAGACCATTTTTTGAACCGCGCCATGGTCGGAAGCAGGTCTGGCGAGCCTCTGAGTTCCAAGCGTCGCGCTGGGTGAGTTGCGGCTTCGGTAGCGGCACGCATCGATGTGAAGATGCAGTCCGGTGCGCGCAATGCGAACGGGTCCGGCCTTGGGCCGGCCCGGCGACAGGCTCCGCATGCGCACCTTCGGCCGTTGCCGATGATGGCGCCTCAACGGTGCGAATGATCGATCGCTGTGCCGAGGTTGGCTGCGTTCCGGCCGCCTTTGCGCAACCTTCGGATTATTTCGTGACTCGTTGCGGTGAACCGAATATCCGCGCGGGCTCACGCCACGTCGAGGAGTTCCTCGCGGAGATCGGGCAGGCCGAGCGTCGTGCCGAGGAAGCGGCGGCTCGGGACGAGCGAGCGGCGCGCCGCCCAGCTGTCGAGGCCGACCTGGAACAGGGTCGGCAGTTGCTTGGGCTGACGCAGCAGCGACATGAACACGGCGCCGACATTGATGGTGCCGGTGCGCGTGGTTGCGACCATGGCAGCCGGCGGCAACGCGCGATGGGAGGGATCGGTGACGACGCGGAGCGCGGCGAACGGCAGCCGGTGCTCGGCAGCGAATTGCGCGGCGATGTGGGATTCCATGTCGACGGCGACGGCGCCGGTCTTCTCGTAGATGGTGCGCTTGTGCTCGGCGCTGGCGACCACGACGTCGGAGCCCGCGAGATCCGCAAGGCAGATATCCCGCAACGCCGCGCCGCCGAACGCCTCGCGCCGATCCGCCGAATCACGGACGGTATCCAGGAGCGACCGCGCCCAGCCAGCATGACTCGGGTAGCGGCCGTGCTCGGAAATCACGCTCCGGGCAACGATGCAGTCGCCTGGCTTGAGATGCGGGGCGAGACCGCCGGCGATGCCGAAGCTGATGATGCCCCGGCAGCCTTGCCGCGTCGCCTGTTCGAGTGCCCGCTTGAAGTAGAGATGTCCGGCGCCGCAGAGGACGGTGACGCCCGGACCGGCGACTATGCTTGCCTCGAACGCAAGTCCCGTCACCGCAACGAAGTGCGAATCAGTCAGCTGACCCAATTGTAGCCCCCAAACCGCGCCGCCACGGTGAGTCCCAACCCCGCATTCGTTAACTAAAGCATGTGATCGTCAGCTCTTCAAGGTTTGCGATCAACTAGTTAGTAACCGTGACTTTCGCGTCACACGCCGGACGCATTGACGGTGATGTCGCCGGCGCCCAGTGCGCGATAACGGGCAAGCGCCCACAGCGGGAAGAATTTCCGATAGCCGTGGTAGCGAAGGTAAAATACTCGCGGGAAACCGGTGGCGGTAAAGCGCGGCTCGGTCCAGAAGCCGTCGTCATCCTGGGTCGCGATCAGATAATCGATGCCGCGCGCAATGGCCGGGTGATCCTTACGGCCGGCGGCCATGAGGCCGATCAGCGCCCAGGCCGTCTGTGAGGCGGTGCTCGGCGCCCGCTCGTAGCCATGATAATCAAGCTTGTAGCTCGTGCCGTCTTCGCCCCAGCCGCCGTCCGAATTCTGGATCGAAACGAGCCAGTCGGCGGCCTTGCGGACGAGATCGCTCGTCGGATCGATCCCCACGATGCGCAGCGCGCACAGCACCGACCAAGTGCCGTAGATGTAGTTCATGCCCCAGCGGCCGTACCAGCTGCCGTCGGCAAGCTGGGTGCTCCGCAGATAATTGATCGCGGCCGTGAGCTGAGGATTGACGTCAGGCTTTTCGCCGAGCTGGGCCAGCATGGAGACGCAGCGTGCGGTGACATCCTCGGTCGGCGGATCGAGCAGCGCGCCGTGGTCCGCGAACGGAATATTGTTGAGATAGTAGTAAGTATTGTCCGCATCGAAGGCCGCCCAGCCTCCGTTCCGGCTCAGAAGCCCTTCGATCCATTCGCGGGCGCGGGCGATCGGCTCATCGAAAGCCTTGGTCGGCGCGAGCCTGCGCATGCGATCAAGCGCCATCACCACGACCGCGGTGTCGTCGAGATCGGGATAATGCGGATTGGCATATTGGAAGGCCCAGCCGCCGGGGCGCACGTGCGGCCGTTGGGTCGACCAGTCGCCTTTGACGTCGAGCACCTGTTTCGGCAGGAGCCACTGCAGGCCTCGCGTGACACTCGCGTTCGCGGCATTGCCGCCGACGTCGAGCAAGGCATGGCAGACGAGACCGGTGTCCCACACCGGCGAAACGCAGGGCTGGCAGTAGGCTTCCTTCTCGCCGATGACCACGAGCTTTTCGATCGACGCGCGGGCGATCGCCGCATCCGGGTTGTCTTTCGGCACCCCCAGGACCTCGAACATCATCACGGTGTTCGCCATGGCCGGATAGATGGCGCCGAGACCATCCTCGCCGTTGAGGCGCTCGGTCACGAATGCGACCGCGCGAGAAATCGCCCGCTCGCGCATCGCTGTCGGAAAGTGCGGCTCGATCGCGCGCAGCACCACGTCGACGGCACGGAAGAACGCGAACCAACCTTTCTTCTGATGCGGCGCGCGCTCGGGCGGGCCGATCTCCTGCGGTTTCTCCAGGAACAATTCGTCGATGGTGACGCCGCGGCGATTCTTCGCCCGCGGCTTGAGCGCCTGCAGGACGAGGAGGGGCACGAGCACGGTGCGGCCCCAGTACGATATCTTGGTGACGTGGAACGGAAACCACCGCGGCAGCAGCATGATCTCGACCGGCATCACCGGAACGGCGTTCCAGCTCATGATGCCGAAGAGCGCTAGCAGCACGCGGGTGAATACGTTCGCCTGCTTGCCGCCGCCGCGCGCCAATATCGCCTCGCGCGCCCGCGCCATGTGCGGCGCGTCGGGCTTGTCGCCGATCATCTTGAGCGCGAAGTACGCCTTGACGCTCGCGCTCATGTCGAAGTCGCCTTCGGCAAACAGCGGCCAGCCGCCATGGGTGCCTTGCTGCCGACGCAGGTAGACCGCGAATTTTTCTTCAAGCGACGGATCGAGCGGCTCATCGAGGTAATGCTTGAGCAGCACGTATTCGGCTGGAATGGTGGCGTCGGCTTCGAGCTCGAACACCCAGTGCCCGTCGGGACGCTGGC
The DNA here is from genome assembly GCA_963807015.1 of uncultured Alphaproteobacteria bacterium. Classification (GTDB taxonomy): domain Bacteria; phylum Pseudomonadota; class Alphaproteobacteria; order Rhizobiales; family Xanthobacteraceae; genus JAJPKK01. The sequence continues at coordinate 462,651 of CAWEAS010000007.1, forward strand.
AGGAGAGGAGCGCCTGCGTTGCCGCCGCGATCGCGCCGTCGAGCGAGCGTGGCGCGCCATGCGGCAACGCTGATCTCGGCTTGATTTCGAGTTGCATCCGCGTGAGCCCTCACATCGCCAGAACGAAATCGGCCGCACTGTTGCCCGAGCGTACCGCACTTTCGATCGTCGCCGGCAGGCCGGTATCGGTCCAGTCGCCGGCGAGCGCAAGATTGCGCCATTTTGTGCCGACACCGGGGCGGCGCGCGTTCTGCGCCGGCGTTGCCGCAAAGGTGGCACGGCGCTCGCGCACGATCTGCCAGAGCGGTATCTCGTCGGCGATGCCTGTCGCGCGCTTCACATCGTCCCAGATCATCCGCGCAATCTCTTCCCGCTGATGCTGCAACAGGCGATCGGCCCCGCTGATCGTCACCGATATACGATCCTCGAAGGCGAATATCCATTCGGCAACGCCGTTGACGACGCCGATCATCGGATCAAGGCGCGGCGGCGGCACGATGTTGAAATGCGCATTGATGATCGCCCGATACTCATCGGGCGCCGTCAACTCGGGGATGATTGCCGTCGCTGCGTAGGCCGGCACCGCCACAATGGCGGCATCCTCCGGCCCGAGCGCGATCTCGCGGTCGCCGAAATCGAGCGCGGCGACGGCGTCGCCTGCAAAGATACAGCGGCGCAGCTGATCGCTGAAGCGAACCGCGATACCGCGGCGTTGAAGATGGGTAAGCGCGGGATCGACGAACGCCACGCTCAACCCCTTTGGTGCGAGATAAGGCCGGCACGCCGCGCCGCCCGCGGCGATCGTCTCGCGCACCACCGCGCGAGCGAGGCGTGACGACCCCTCGCTCGGATCGATGTTGAGCGTCGCCAGCAGAAAGGGCTTCACCACCTTTTCATACGCCGGACCACTGCACGCAACGACCTCAGCAAGCGGCCGGTCCGGCCCCGGCAGCAGCAGGCGCAGAAGCGGCAGGTAGTCCATTGCGCGCGTTCCCGGCGCGCGGCGCTTGTCGTCGAACATCCACAGCGGAACCCGGCTCGTGCCGAGGTCAAGGATCCAGCGCTTGCCGTCGGCGAGGTCGACGAACGCAATCCGCGCCGCTGCCGCGCCGCGCACGAGCGACATCGCCCCGATATCGGCAAGGAACGCAAGCGCCGCGGTGTTTCCCGACAGCAGGATGTGCGTGCCGTTGTCGATGCGCATGCCGCTTGCGGCATCATCGTAAGAGCGGCAACGTCCGCCCGCTTGCGCGGTCGCCTCATGGACGACGGTCGCGACGCCGTGCTTGGCGAGGCGGACAGCGGCGGCAAGACCGGCGAGCCCGGCGCCGATGATGTGAACGGTGCGAGGCATCAGATGAAAGCGTGGCGCGCGACGATCCAGGCGATCCGCAGCTTGCTCGGGCGCACCCGCGTGCGCGGCGCTGCAAAGCCCTGCGCGTCCATCCTCTCCAGCATGGCGCGATAGACCTCCGCCATGATCCGCGGTGCCCGCACGGCGCGGCGCGGACACTCCGACATGATTTCATCTGCCTTGTCGAAATGGCCGCGTGCAGCCTTCACGAGCTGCGCGCAGGCAACATCGAGCGACGGGCTCGCCAATGCCGCCTCAGGCTCCGTCGTCGCGATGCCGGCCTTCTCCAGCGCCTCGCGCGGAAGATAGAGCCGCCCGGCGCGGGCATCTTCGTCGAGATCGCGCAGAATATTGGTGAGCTGAAGGGCACGGCCGAGATGATGGGCGAGCTGGCGGCCGGGCTTGGCGTCGAGACCGAACACCCGGACCGAGAGGCGGCCGACTGCGCTCGCCACGCGGTCGCAATAGATGTCGAGTTCGGCCCACGCCGGCGCGCGGATATCGGCCTGCACGTCCATCTCCATGCCGTCGATCACCGCCTGAAAATCCGCCTCGTTCAATCCGAAGGCCGCGACCGGCACTTGAAGGTCGTGCGTGCGCGCCGTCGAGTGCCCGGCATAAAGCGTTTTGATATCGGCGCGCCACGCCTCGAGTTCGACAAGCCGCCCGTCGCGCGGGTCGGTCGAATCGGCAACATCGTCGACCTGCCGGCAGAAGCTGTAGATCGCATACATGGCGTCGCGCTGCGCCGGCGGCAGAATGCGCATCGCCGTATAGAACGAGCTGCCGGCCGCCCGTTGGGAACTCTCGGTGCTCTGGGTCTGTGTCACACGGGCGCTCATGCATCCTTGGAGCGATGGGGCATGAATCCGATCCGCGCCAGCCGCGAAAACGATCCGACCACCACGCCCTTCAGTGCGCATGCCATAATGCCAAACTTGGTCAAATGCACGTTGTCGCATAACGGATCGCGCGTCTCGATGAGGTGCACGATGCTCTGCGCCATCGCAGTGATGACGGCGACCTCGAGCGACAACCGGAAATCGCTGATCAAACCGGCGAAGGGCAGGCTCTCCTGGAGCAGCGTCTCGTTGCGATAGGCGAGGTCATGCAGGCACAGCAGGAGTTCCGGCGTTGCTTCCTCCGCGCCCAGGTCCTCGATCCGCGCCCCCGTCGCGGCAAGTCCGTCGAGCGGCACATAGACGCGATCGAGATTGCAATAGTCGTCGCTGCAATCCTGGATGTGGTTGTTGATCTGCAGGGCCGCGCATAGCGCATCGGATGCCTGCCAGGTCGATCGCGGTTCGCCGTGGACATCGAGCACAAATCGGCCGACGGGCATCGCCGACAGCGTGCAGTAACCGATGAGATCATCCCAATCGCGATATCGCAGCTTGGTGACATCCATGCGAAATGCGGAGATGAGGTCCTGAGCGTGGCGCGTCGTGAGCCGATATTCCGAAAGCACTTCGCGCAGATGCTCCGCGACCGGCTCGCCGGCACGGCGGCCGAGCAGCGTCGCCTCGAGCGCGTCGAGATAGGCGAGCTTGTCGGTCGGGGCGAGGCTCGGGTGATCGGCGATGTCATCGGCGGTGCGGACGAACTCGTAAAACGCGAGGATCGGCGGGCGGTGGCGCTCGGCGATCAAGAACGAAGCGACGGGAAAGTTTTCGTCCCGGTGCCCTTTTCCCGACCTCAGCTCCTCGGCGTTCGTCATTTCGCCCTCGCCGCTTGGAACCGGCCCTTCCACAGGCCGCCTTGGCCGCGCATCGAGTGCAGCGCGGATTGGATGGTGAATACGAGATAAGCCACGGCGATGGCCGGCAGCGCGAGACCCCACAACGGCGAGAGCCGGTAAAGCCGCAGGGTCGGCAGGAACAGCGCTGCCATGACGAGCCACGCGGCGAGACCCGCGATCCGCGCGTCTCCCGAGCCGAACAATGCGATCACGGGAGGCCCGAGAAACACCAAGGTCATGCCGGCGACCGTGCCGGCAAGCAGCCACGGCGAATAGTGGAGCTGGGCGTAAGCGGATCGCGACACCATGCGTCCCACGTCGGCCCAGCCGGGATAGCCGCGGTTGCTCGCGACGCGGTCGGTCAGGCCGAGCCAGATCGGCCCTTTCGTCTTGAGGACGCCTGCGAGCGCGCAGTCATCGATCAAGGCATTGCGAATCGTCTCGATGCCGCCGGCCTCTTGCAAGGTGGCGGCATGAATCAATGTGCAGCCTCCGGCCGCCGCCGCGGTCGCACGATCGCCGCGATTGACCCACGTAAACGGATACAGCATCTGGAAAAAGAAGATGAATGCGGGGATGAGTGAACGCTCGGCGAGCGTGTCGCAGCGCAATTTTACCATGAATGAAGTCTGCACCAGGCCTTGATCGACGGCGTGGCCGACGAGCCACGACAGCACTTGCGGCGTATAGACGATGTCGGCGTCGGTCAGCAGAAGAAATTCCGGCCGCTCCTCCGCCCTCATGGCGACATCGATTCCCTGCCGGAGCGCCCACAGCTTGCCGGTCCAGCCATGCGGCAGCATCGCACCGGAAACAATCGTCAGACGATCCGCAGCGCCGCACGCCGCCGCGGCCGCTCGCGCCGCCTCCGTGGTGCCGTCGGTCGAATTATCGTCGACGAGGACAACCGAATACCGCCCCGCATAGTCCTGCCGGAGCAATGAGGCTAGGCATTCACCGATTCCCTCGGCCTCATCGCGCGCGGGAATCACCACCGTGACGCGCGGGGCATCGTGCAACAGCGGCGGCGTCTCGTTGTCACGCGCCGCGCAGCGCCAGAAGCCGCCCCTGAAAAACGCCAGATACAGCCACACCGCCAAAATCAGAACCGCAATGATTTCAACGACCATGCTGTTGCGAGCCCTCACCTGTGCGCGGCCGTCGCCTGCGCCAGGAACTATTGTGGCGTGAGACCTTTCGGCAATATAACGCCCCGACGAGACCGTTCGTCTCGTTATCCTACAATATCGGCCGGCCGAAATCGAAGCCAACGGGACTTGTCATGGCGGGGAATGATGTTGGCACGCAATTCGTTGCGCGCCTTAACGAAATCGCGGCGGGCACCGACGAACTGCTCGACCGCCTGCTGGCCGCGAACAAGGTTCCCGGCGAGCGCGCTCGCCCCGCGCGGCTGCGTGACGCCATGCGCCACGCGACGCTGGGCGGCGGCAAGCGCTTTCGCCCTTTTCTCGCGGTCGAGAGTGCCGCGTTGTTCTCCGTGCCACGGGACCGCGCCCTGATGGCGGGTGCCGCGCTCGAGTGCGTGCATTGCTATTCGCTGGTCCATGATGACCTGCCAGCGATGGACAACGACGACCTGCGGCGCGGCCGGCCCACCGTCCACAAAGCGTTCGACGAAGCGACCGCCATCCTCGTCGGCGACAGCCTGCTCACCTTCGCCTTCGACATCTTGGCGCGCACCGAGACCCATCCCGACCCGGCGATCAGGATCGCCCTCGTGCTCGAACTCGCGCGCGCGGCGGGCTTTGGCGGCATGGCCGGCGGCCAGATGCTCGACCTCGCGGCCGAGGGGCGCTTTGCCGCCACCCCGCCGCGGCTGGGTCTCGCCGACGTCGAGGAATTGCAGGCGATGAAGACGGGGGCGCTGTTGCGCTACGGCTGTCTCGCCGGCGCGATCCTCGGTGGCGCCGATGCGCAGCGGCGTTCCGCACTTGATCGATTCGGCGCCATCATCGGCGAGGCGTTCCAGATCGCCGACGATATTCTTGATGTCGAGGGCGATGCCGCGACCGTCGGCAAGGCCACGCACAAGGATGCGGACGCGCACAAGGCGACCGTGGTCGGGATTCTTGGGGTCGCCAAAGCGAAGGAAAAGCTGTTCGGGCTGGTCGCGGAAGCGGAGACCGCCCTGGCGCCGTTCGGATCCGACGCCGCTCTCCTCAAGGCCGCCGCGCGCTTTGTCGCGGAACGGCGGGCGTAATTCGCACGCTCAAGACGCGCTGACAATTGACTTCGGTCGTGGCGATGCGTATTTCAGCCAAGGTCGATCGGGCTTTGTCCGCCGGCCCCTAATATCAACCTTTCAGACGAGCAGATGGGCAGTACCCTCTTTGGCGAGGCGATTGCGGTCATTGCGCCCGCATTGGCAGCGCCAGCACAGATCAAATCCGATCGCGGCGCTGACGGCCGCGGGAGCGTCCGCATCTAGCCGGCTGCTCACGCCCCCCGCCTGTCGCGATACGCGCAAGTGAGGTGGGCAATGTTTTTAAAGACCCGACAATTTGCGATCGCGCGCCGGCGCCATGCGGCGTCCGCCCCGCTCGCACTTCCCCCTGCAAACGACAATCACGTTCGGGCTGTGTCACAGCCGCGACGCCGTCCGCTGGCATGCCATTGGCGCCCGACGGCCCGTGGGCTGGAATGCAGCTGGCAGATCGATCGCGTCGATCTGGCTGCGGCCGAGGACCCGGACAAATGTTGGCGCGAACGTGCGGAGCGGGCTCGCGACAATCACCTCCCCCTCCAGGGGAGGGTGAAGCGTGCCGCATGACATGTCACCTGAAAATGGAGTCGAGACCTGACCATGGATGAACAGCCTAGTTGTCCCGTTGCGCGCTCAATAGGCGCAGCAGCGGGAACCCCTCCGGGGATCAGAACCGACGTTTCAACGGCCGCGACCCGCGCCGGCCGGGGAGCCCAGGGCAACTAGGCCCGGCTCGCCTCGGTGCCGTGGATCAGCGGTACGGAGGTGAGCCATGAACGTAAAACTCAGCTATCCGAAGCTCCGCGACGGCAATGGCGCGGGCCGCTCGTTCGACCGGGAGAAGGCGCTCTCGGCACGGGCGGCAAAGCTCGCGAGCCACGGCCTCGACGAGACGCTGAAAGGCCTCGGCGCGAGCCTTGACGGCCTTGACGAGGCCGATGCGGCCGAGCGCCTCGAGCGCGACGGTCCGAACGAGGTCGCCCACGAGAAGCCGCCGCACTGGATCGTCCAGCTTCTCTCCGCCTTCAAGAACCCGTTCATCATCGTCCTCGTCACGCTGGCGATCATTCAATACATCAGCAGCCCCGACGATCCGCGCCCCATCATCATCATCAGCGTCATGGTCGCGATCAGCGTCGGCCTGCAGTTCTGGCAGGAGTATCGCTCCGCGCTCGCCGCCGAGAAGCTGAAAGCGCTGGTCCGCACCACCGCGACGGTGCTGCGCCGCGAGGACGGCCAGTCGCGGGCGCGCGAAGTGCCGATCCGCGAACTCGTGCCCGGCGACATCGTGCGGCTGTCGGCCGGCGACCTCGTTCCCGCGGACGTACGGCTGATGTCCTCACGCGACCTCTTCGTGAGCCAGGCCGCCCTGACCGGCGAAGCACTGCCGGTCGAGAAATACGACACGCTCGGCTCGGTCGCGGTGAAATCGGCCCCCGGCGCGACCTCGGAGGCGGGGCAGCTCGATCAATCCAACATCTGTTTTCTCGGCACCAACGTGGTGAGCGGCACCGCGACGGCGCTCGTCGTCGCGACGGGTCAGCACACCTATTTCGGCTCGCTGGCGCGCTCGATCGTCGGGAAGCGCGCCGAGACGAGCTTCGACCGCGGCGTCAAGAGCGTGAGCTGGGTGCTGATCCGCTTCATGCTGGTGATGGTGCCGATCGTCTTCGTGATCAACGTGCTCACCAAGGGCGACTGGCTGCAGGCCTTCCTGTTCGCCGTCTCGGTCGCCGTCGGCCTCACGCCGGAAATGCTGCCCATGCTCGTCAGCGCCAACCTCGCCAAGGGCGCGATCGCGATGGCACGCCAGAAGGTCGTGGTGAAGCGCCTGAATGCCATTCAGAACCTCGGCGCGATGGACGTGCTCTGTACCGACAAGACCGGCACGCTCACCCAGGACCGGATCATCCTCGAGCACCACGTCGACATCTCGGGCGAGGAGAACGAGCGGGTCCTCCAGCTCGCTTGGCTCAACAGCTACCACCAAAGCGGGCTCAAAAACCTGCTCGATGTCGCGGTCATCAAGTTCGCCGCCGAGCAGCAGGCAGCATCGATGTTGAAGAAGATCGACGAGCTGCCCTTCGATTTCGCGCGTCGGCGTATGTCGGTCATCGTGCAGAACACCGATGGCAGCCACCTGCTCGTCTGCAAGGGCGCGGTCGAAGAGACGCTCGGCATCTCCGCCTACACCCAGGAAGGCGATGAGCGGGTGCCGCTCGACGACGCCAAGCGCCGCACCCTCATGGCGATGACCCGCGACTACAACGAGGACGGCTTCCGCGTCATCGCCGTCGCGACGCGCACGTTCCCGCCCGGCGCCACCAAAGACCATTACGCCATGAGCGACGAGGACGAGCTTGTCGTGCAGGGCTTCCTCGCCTTCCTCGATCCGCCCAAGGAGACCGCGGGTCCGGCGATCGCCGCGCTCCGCGAGCACGGCATCGCGGTCAAGATTCTGACCGGCGACAACATGGTCGTGACCCGCAAGATCTGCCGCGAGGTCGGCCTCGACGTCGGCGAACCGGTGCTGGGGCGGGACACCGAGGACCTCGACGATGCGGCATTTCGCGCCCTCGTCGAGCGCACCACCGTGTTCGCCAAGGTGTCGCCGTTGCAGAAGGCGCGCATCATCAGGACGCTGCAAGCCAACGGCCACACCGTCGGCTTCCTCGGCGACGGCATCAACGACGCCGCGGCGCTGCGGGAGGCGGACGTCGGCATTTCGGTCGACACTGCCGCCGACATCGCCAAGGAATCCGCCGACATCATCTTGCTGGAGAAGAGCCTGCTGGTGCTCGAAAACGGCGTTCTGCAGGGCCGGCAGACCTTCGGCAACATCATCAAGTATCTGAAGATGACGGCTAGCTCGAACTTCGGCAACGTCTTCAGTGTGCTGGTGGCGAGCACGTTCCTGCCGTTCCTGCCGATGCTGCCGCTGCACCTGATGATTCTCGACCTGCTCTATCACGTCTCCCAGCTGTCGATTCCGTGGGACCGCCTGGACGCGGATTACCTGCGGACGCCGCGCAAGTGGGAGGCGGGCGATATCGCCCGCTTCATGGTCTATGTCGGCCCGACCAGCTCGGTGTTCGATATCACGACATTCTGCCTGATGTGGTTCGTGTTCGGCGCCAACAGCCCGGAGCACCAGTCGCTGTTCCAGTCGGGCTGGTTCGTCGAAAGCCTGCTGTCGCAGACGCTGATCGTGCACATGATCCGCACCCGGAAGATTCCGTTCATCCAGAGCACCGCGGCGCCGGCGGTGCTGATCCTGACCGCGGTCATCATTGCGATCGGAATTTTCATTCCATTCTCGCCGCTCGGGGCGAGCGTCGGCCTCCAGCCGCTGCCGCTCGCCTATTTTCCGTGGCTCGTCGCGACGCTCATCGCGTACTGCGCGCTGACCCAGCTCATCAAAACGATCTACATCCGGAAATTCGGAAAATGGCTGTGACCCGAGCTGTCGGCAGTGCCGAGTGGCAATGTCTCAGTTTGAAATTTCTGGGAGCCAAGCTTGAGAGGAATTGAGAAGCTAGAAGTTGATGCGATGCATCGGAGCGCTACATGTCGCGCGGAGGAATTGGTCCGCCCATCGGGGTAATGCGGCCGTGTCGTCTATATCACCGGTCCGGCGCGATTGACCCGACTGAGACATTGGGTTTGCACGGCGGCAATTTTCTCAGCCCTGGCTGTCCAAGGCCGTGCGCGTCATGGCCAAGCCCTTTTCGGCACGATTGTCTATTTGTTCGACGGAACCAACGGTTCCTAGGGCTGTGCGAGAATCTCGACCACGCGCCGGTGTCTATTCGACTCGGCGAGCTCGAGAGCAGTCGCTCCTGAACGGAGTCTCGCGTTCACATCGGCCCCGTGGTCCAGCAGGAATCGGACAACTTCTGCATGCCCTTTGTTTGCGGCCAGATGCAGTGCGGTCGCGTTGCGCGAATCGGCGGCGTTGACAGCAGCACCGCGCCCGAGGAGCGCGCGCACTACGTTGGCGTGTCCGTTCTGCGCCGCGAGGTGAAGGGCACCGGCCTTCTTGTCGCTCAGGATGTGATTGACGTCGGCCCCGCTTGCAAGCAGTGCTTCAACGATATCGAGATGTCCCCCGGCAGAAGCCCAGATGAGCGCGGTCCAGCCACCCTCGTCCGCGGCATCCGCCGCCGCACCGCGGCGCAGCAGCAGCCGCACTACCTCGCCCCGTCCCCTGTCGGCTGCAAGCCGGAGCGGCGATAGTTTCGTCGCGCCCTCTATAGTCGCTCCGGCACTAAGCAGCATTTCGACGATTGCGACGTGGCCCTCGGCGGCAGCAATAGCGAGCGGGGTTCTCTGAGCGATCGCTCCGTCCGGGTCGGCGCCTCGAGCCAGATGCTCCCGAACCGCCGCCGCATCGCCCAGCCGGACCGACTCGTGGAACTCCTGCTGCTCCGTGTCCGCTGCGTTCCAGCTCCGGGCGGCGTGTCGCTGGCCGGTAATCACCGTTTCGCTCTTACCCAAATAAACGCCGGCTTCGTAAAACGAGTTGCGCACCATCATGTTGCGGCCGAATAGCGAGGCATCGAGCAGGCCCGGTTCGTAATACGGCTCGAAAGCTTCCGGCTTCATTCCGGCGTCGCCCGCAACCCAAGGCGATGGGCTGAACTTTATCGACTCGGATTTCGTTTGGAGCTCGTGCCAACTGCTGGCAAATTTGTCCTTTATGAGCCTCTCGATCTCGGCGTCGGCCCGCTTTTCCGACCCGAAGAACGAGACGAAGCCATCGTAAATCTGCTTCTGATCCGAGTGGGACGAGGAGCTTGCCTTAGCGACCCCTTTGAATGACCGGTAGAGCGTGTTCACCGACAGGATCTTGTCGTTGCGATAACCCGGCTCGACGCGCAGATTGACCGTCGCGCCGGCGCGCTGCGACGACAGCAATTCCCATAGGCACCAGCTTCGCGTGAAGATCGGAGTGGGTGTTGCGCACACCGAAACCTGGCCGATCGCCCCGATCACGCGCAACATGTCTGCCGCGATGGCTTCGAACGTGTGCTGATTGTAGCAGATGAAGTCGATCCAGATGAATTCGTCGCCGTCGCTGGAATTGAGAGCGTCGAGCGAGCCGATGCGCTGGCGCGGCGGCCCGATTAGCAAGGAACTCCAGGTGTGCGACACGAAGTTCGTCGGTCGCCCTCGGAACTGTTCCGGGACCAGCGCGTAGAGGGGCGCGCGAATTGGCTTCGTCAGCGGCTTTACAATCGCCTCAACCAAGCCGCGTGTGTCAATGAATTGATACGGCGGGATAACCGGAATCGGCAGGTCCGGCTGGTCGTGGCGTCCCCACAACCCGGCCTTGTTGTGACTTTCGGCATACTCGGCCTGTTTGGTCGCCTCGTCCCGCGCCGCATTGATTTCCTGCTGCAGCCGCTCGATGAAACCGCCGAGCCACTTGCGGCTGACACCGCGATGCTCAAGGGCGACACTGTCGTCGGACCAGGTTCCAACTTGTGCGGCGTCGTTCAGCAACGCCAACACCGGATAGCCGAGAGTTGAGTTGGCCATGGAAGTGCGGCGTCTCGTGTGTGGATGAAGCAGTATGTCAGGGTTAGATTTGCCGGCAATTATGCCGGCGTTGATAACGGACAAATTTTCCTACCTGCACCCGCATATGCATGCGATGCATGAGTTGGCTCATGTCCCAAGGCGGCTGTTATCGTCGGCCGGATGCTGTTCGGCTTACCGGGGTGGTGCGGACATAGACATTCCCTTCGCGTTCGCTCGGACCAAGCCGCCGTCTGTGCGAGGACGTCGTGCAATGGTTTCTGCGGTTGGGAGACGATTAGCCGTCGCAACGGTGGGACGCACCCGACCGACCTTTCCACCGGGGTGGGCATTCAGTAACCGGGTAAACGATGAGAAGAGAGTGTGCCTCAAGCGAAGTTGCGTCGCTAATGGATCGCCCTGTCAATCCGGGCGACGATAATTTGAGAAAGAGCGTTGGAACGGCAGACTAGCGTGCCGCGCAAATCCGGTTTTGACGCTCCCTCTATCTCCGCGCTATGCCAATAGTTCTGGTCTTGGTGGCATCGCGCGGAGAGAACCCATAATGCCCGTCGTATCCATGACGGTAAACGGCAAGCCGGTGCGCGGCGAGGTCGAGGGGCGCACGCTGCTGGTGCAGTTCCTGCGCGAGTATCTGCGACTGACCGGCACCCATGTCGGCTGCGATACCAGCCAGTGCGGCTGCTGCACGGTGCACGTCGATGGCTGCGCCATCAAATCCTGCACCGCGCTTGCGCTCGCGCTCGACGGCGCCCAGGTGACCACCATCGAGGGACTCGCCACGAACGGCCAGTTGCACCCGATGCAGGAGGCCTTTCACGAGCACCACGCGCTGCAATGCGGCTTCTGCACGCCCGGTATGATCATGTCGGCGATCGACATGGTGCGGCGCAAGGGCTTCGATCTCGACGAACGCACGGTGCGTAAGCAGCTCGAAGGCAACATCTGCCGCTGCACGGGTTATCACAACATCGTCAAGGCGATTCAGGCCGGCGCCGCCGCCATGAAGGGCAACTGAATGCACGATTTCGCCTACCACCGTCCGGCGAGCCTCGAAGCGGCGGTGCGGCTCACCGCCGCGATCGACGACGCCAAGGTGCTGGCCGGCGGCATGAGCCTGCTGCCGACGCTGAAGCAGCGCCTGGCGCAGCATTCCGATCTCGTCGATCTCGCGGCGGTGCGGGCGCTCGCCGGCATCAAGCGGGAGGGCGACGATCTCGTCATCGGCGCGATGACGCGGCACGTCGATGTGGCGGAATCAGCGGAGGTGAAGGCGGCGATCCCGGCGCTTGCGGCGCTCGCCGACGGCATCGGCGATCCGCTGGTGCGCAATCGCGGCACCATCGGCGGCTCGATCGCCAACGCCGATCCGGCGGCCGACTATCCGGCAAGCGTGCTCGGCCTCGGCGCGACCATCGTGACCAACCAGCGCCGCATCGCCGGCGATGAATTCTTCAAAGGCCTGTTCGAGACGGCGCTCGCGCCCAGCGAGATCATCGGCGCAATCCGTTTCCCGATCCCGGAGCGGGCGGGCTATGCGAAATTCCCGAACCCGGCCTCGCGCTTTGCCATCGTCGGCGTTTTCGTCGCCAAGACCGCGGGCGGCGTGCGGGTCGCCGTCACCGGCGCCGGCCCCTTCGTGTTCAGGCTGGGCGACGCGGAACAGCGGCTCGCGCAACGCTTTGCGCCGGAGGCCCTCGACGGACTTACGGTCAGCCCCGACGATCTCAACAGCGACATTCATGCGAGCGCCGAATATCGCGCCCATGTGATTGTGGTGATGGCGAAGCGCGCGGTCACGCGTGCAATCCAATCGTAGGGTGGGCAAAGGCGCATGGCACAATGGAAATGAAACACGAGACCTCTCGCGCCGTGCCCACCGGCCGCGCGGCGGTGGGCACGCTTCGCTTTGCCCACCCTACGGGTGTGGTCACGTTGGAAAGAGCGCATGCTTCATAAGCCGACAAGTTCCCGCATCGGCCAGCCGGTCCGCCGCCTCGAGGACCTGCGGCTCATCACCGGCAACGGCACCTATTCCGACGACGTCAATCTGCCGGGGCAGGTCTATGCGGTGATGGTGCGCTCGCCGCACGCCCATGCGCGCATCCGCTCAATTGATGTCGCGGCCGCGCTCGCGACGCCGCGCGTCATCGCCGTGCTGATCGGCCGCGACTACCAGGACGATGGCCACCAGCCCATTCCCCACAAGGTGTGGTCGCAGCATCCGGCCGAAATCATGCTGCGCGAGCGCAACGGCTTCAAGACGTTCACTGCGGCGCATTATCCGCTGGCGGTCGGCAAGGTGCGGTTCGTCGGCGAGGCGGTCGCGATGGTAATCGCCGAAACCGTCGCCGCCGCAAAGGACGGCGCCGACCTCGTCGAGATCGGCTACGAAGCTCTGCCGGCTGTCACCGACACCCTGGCCGCGGCCGAGCCCGATGCGCCGCGCCTCTTCGAGGAGGCGGGCTCGAACGTCGTGGTCGACGGCGAACTCGGCGATTTCGCCGCGACCGAGGCGGCCTTCGCGCGTGCCGCCCATGTGGTGAAATTCGAGACGTGGGTGCAGCGCATCACCGGCGTCCCGATGGAGCCGCGCGCCGCCATTTGCGAATACGACGAGGACACCGGGCGCTACACGCTCTACGCCGGCAGTGGCGGCGCCTGGCGCCTCAAGGACGACCTCGCCACCATGCTGGCGGTGCCCGCGGACGATGTGCGCGTGATCATGCGCGAGGTCGGCGGCAATTTCGGGACGCGCGGCATGATCTACGCCGAGTTTGCGCTGGTCGCTTGGGCGGCGCGGCGGGTGGGCCTGCCGGTCAAATGGACCTCGGATCGCCACGAGTTTTTCTTGACCGACTACCAGGCACGCGATCTCGCGGTGACCGCCGAGCTTGCGCTCGACGCCGAGGGCAATTTCCTCGCCATGCGCGGCTCCAACATCAGCAATGCCGGCGCCCACACGACGAACTACTCGCCGCTGCAAAAGGGCGTCGAGATCATGACGACGATTTATCGTGTGCCGGCGGCCTATTTCCGCGCCCGCGCGGTGCTGAGCAACACCTCGCCGACGCGGCCTTATCGCAGCGCCGGTCGGCCGGAAGTGATGTTCGTGATGGAGCGGCTGATCGACATCGCTTGCCGCGAGCACGGCTTCGACCGCGTCGAGATCAGGCGGCGCAATCTCGTGCGCGAGGACGAGTTTCCCTACAAGAATGCGTTCGGCATGATCTATGACAGCGGCGCCTATCACCGCACCATGGACTGGGCGCTGCGCATGGGCGACTGGGCGGGCTTTGTCGAGCGCCGCGCCGCCGCGCGCGCCCGCAGCCGCTATCGCGGCATCGCCGTCGCCAACTATCTCGACACCGCGACCGGCGTCGCCCGCGAGCGCACCGAGATGACGGTCCATCCCGACGGCTGGATCGACGTCGTCATCGGCACCGTCAGCCAGGGCCAGGGTCACGAGACGAGCTTCGCGCAGCTCGTCAACGAATGGTACGACGTGCCGATCGAGCGGGTGCGCATCATCACCCACGACACCGACATCGTGAAGTTCGGCGGCGGCGCCCATTCGGGCCGCGGCATGCGGCTCGCGAGCCAGATCATGTGGAAGGCGACGAACGACATCATCGCCAAGGGCAAGCGCGTCGCCGGCCTGCTGCTGCAGGCAAAGCCCGAGGCGATCGAATTCAAGGACGGCCGCTACATCGTGAGCGGCGGCCCGCAGGGAATTGATCAGGGCATCGATCAGTTCGAGGTCGCGGCCGCGATGCTCCGCCGCACCGACCTGCCTGAGGAATTGCGCGGCCCGCTCGCCGCGACCTGTGACGAGGTGGTGCCGGAGGCGAGCTTCCCGTTCGGCTCCCACGTCTGCGAGGTCGAGATCGATCCCGATCTCGGCACCCTGGAGATCATCAAATACTCCGCCGTCGACGACGTCGGTCGCGCCGTGAACCCGCTCATCATCCACGGCCAGACCCACGGTGGCATCGTGCAGGGCGTCGGCCAGGCGCTGCTCGAGCAGTGCTTCTACGATGCGCGGACGGGGCAATTGCTGTCGGCATCGTTCATGGACTATGCGATGCCGCGCGCCGATGTTTTTCCGTTCTTCAATACCGGCATCAGCGAAGTGCCGACGCCGACCCATCCGCTCGGCATTCGCCCGGCCGGCGAAGGCGGCACCACGCCCGCGCTCGCGGTCGTGATCAACGCCATCGTCGATGCCCTGCGCGAGTTCGGTGTCGAGCACGTCGAGATGCCGGCGACGCCCGAACGTATCTGGCGCGCCATCCGCCACATGCCCGCCCGCCCCCACACCCTCGAACTGAGCTGAGGATTCCCATGCCGATGATATTGCGCGCTTCGCCCACCTCGCCCTTCGCCCGCAAGGCGCGGATGGCGGCGCTCCGCCTCAAGCTTGCGGACAAGGTCGAGGTGGTGTGGGCCGATCCCACCAACCCCGACGACGTGCTGCGCAAGGAAAATCCGCTGGGCAAGATCCCGACGCTGATCACGACGGATGGCGTCGCGATCTATGACAGCCGTGTCATCCTGGAATATCTCGACCATCTCGCCGGCGGCGGCATCATCATCCCGGACGGCTGGCCCGCGCGTCTTGATGTGCTGACCACCCAGGCGCTGTGCGACGGCGTCATGGATGCCGGCATCCTGATCGTCTACGAGGCGCGCCATCGGCCCGAGGCGATCCACCATCCGCCCTGGCTCGACTACCAGCGCGGCAAGATGGTGCGCGGGCTCGCGGAATTCGCCAAGAAGCCGCCCGATCCGACGCACTTCAACGTCGCCACCATCGCGGCTGCCTGCATGCTCGGCCACATCGACGTCCGCAAGCAGGTGGACTGGCGCAAGGATTTCCCGACGCTGGTCCCCTGGCTCGACACCTTCCGCGCGACCCACAAAGAGTTCGACGCTACCGCGCCAACCTGAGGCGCACTCTTTTGAATTAACTAGCGTTTTTGGGTCACCGCAGTCGATATAAAGAAATCCTTATATCTTGTTGCGGTGACCCGGCAGCCTTGCTATAGGCTCGGGCCACGTTCCGCCCCTTCGAAAAGGATTGCCATGTCGACAGCCAAGACCAAGCCCGCATCCGCCAAGGCCGCCGCTCACGATTACGTCGTCAAGGACATCGGCCTTGCCGATTGGGGCCGCAAGGAAATGGCGATCGCGGAAACCGAGATGCCGGGCCTGATGGCGACGCGCGAGGAATTCGGCCCGGAGCAGCCGTTGCGCGGTGCTCGCGTTGCCGGCTCGCTGCACATGACGATCCAGACCGCGGTGCTTATCGAGACATTGGCCGCCTTGGGCGCCGACGTGCGTTGGGCGTCCTGCAACATCTATTCGACCCAGGACCATGCCGCCGCCGCCATTGCGGCCGCCGGCATTCCGGTGTTCGCTATCAAAGGCGAAAGCCTCGAGGACTACTGGGAGTACACCCATCGCATCTTCGAGTGGTCGGACGGCGGCATGCCCAACATGATTCTGGACGATGGCGGCGACGCGACGCTCCTCATCCATCTCGGCCTGCGCGCTGAAAAGGGCGACACCGGCGCCATCAGCAAGCCAACGAACGAGGAAGAGGAAATCCTGTTCGCCGCGATCCACAAGCGCCTCAAGGAGAAGCCCGGCTGGTACACCAAGAATGCCGAAGCGATCCGCGGCGTCTCGGAAGAGACGACGACCGGCGTCCATCGGCTCTACGAGATGCAGAAGAAGGGCACGCTGCTGTGGCCCGCGATCAACGTCAACGACAGCGTCACCAAATCGAAGTTCGATAACCTCTACGGCTGCCGCGAATCATTGGTCGACGGCATCCGCCGCGGCACCGACGTGATGATGGCCGGCAAGGTCGCGATGGTCGCGGGCTTCGGCGACGTCGGCAAAGGCTCGGCCGCTTCGCTGCGCCAGGCTGGCTGCCGGGTCATGGTCGCCGAGATCGATCCGATCTGCGCGCTGCAGGCGGCGATGGAGGGCTACGAAGTCGTCACCATGGAGGACGCCGCCCCGCGCGCCGACATCTTCGTCACCGCGACCGGTAACCTCGACGTCATCACTGTCGATCACATGCGCAAGATGAAAGACCGCGCCGTCGTCTGCAACATCGGCCACTTCGACAGCGAGATCCAGGTCGCCGGGCTGAAGAACTTCCGCTGGCACAACGTCAAGCCGCAGGTCGACGAAGTGGAGTTCCCGGACGGCAAGCGCATCATCCTGCTGTCGGAAGGACGGCTCGTGAACCTCGGCAACGCCATGGGCCATCCGAGCTTCGTGATGTCGGCATCGTTCACCAACCAGACGCTCGCTCAGATCGAGCTGTGGACCAATCCCGCCAAGTACGAGAAGAAGGTCTACACGCTGCCCAAGCACCTCGACGAAAAGGTCGCGCGACTCCACCTCGACAAGATCGGTGCCAAGCTCACCAAGATGAGCCCGAAGCAGTCGACCTATATCGGCGTGGCGGTCGATGGGCCGTACAAGCCGGACCATTACCGGTATTGATGGTCGCTGATTGGTACTGACACTGCGGGAGCCGTCATGCTCCGCGCAGGCGGAGCATCCAATATCCACCGTGCTCTGAAGAGCACGGTGGCATTCGGCCATTCTCAGATTTCACGTGGTTACTGGGTCGCCCGGTCAAGCCGGGCGACGACGGATCGAGGGTTTCGAAACAGTAAGCCTCCGGCATTCATCGTTAACGCTGAAATAACCATCGGCGGGCTCCCGCCGGGCGGTGCCACGCATTATCGTGCCGGCTTCGGGCGGGAATTCGGAGGATGCCATGGTTGAGCGCAGGGCGAGCGTTCGTCATCCGAGGCTCAAGAGCGCGAGCATCGTCTTCAACCGGCTCGGCTCGGTCATGACCTGCCGGCTACGCAACATCTCGGAGAATGGCGCCTGCCTCGTCATTGACGAGAACGCATTCGTGCCGGCGCAATTCAAGCTGATGGCCGAAGGCCACATGCGCCCGTGCACCGTCGCATGGCGGCGACCTGATCGCATCGGCGTGAAATATCAGTAACGTGACCCATCAATAAAACGCCGGTCCGCGGCAACGCAGCGCGTCACCGTTCCGCTTGCGGCGCCGCGAGCGCGGATGATCCGGTGACCCGATCGAGGCCGAGGCGGCCGATCGCCGGGAGCTTCAGCGCGGGATTGATCGCGTCGATGCCGGCAACGAGGGTCAGCAGGTTGAGTTCGAGGCCCTCAACCTTGCCGACCTTGAGGCCCAGCAGTCCGTAGAGGCTCATCTCGATTCCGGTCTCGCTCTCGGTGAGGCCGAACAACGCGCCGTCGGCGCGAAAATCCTTGCCGATCGCCTCCGGCGGCATTGCAATCGCAAGCTCAGGTGCCGCGCGCAACACTGTCGCGACGAATGTGTTGCTGTTGGGGCCCGGCCACATGCGGTAGGAGCCGTACTCCGCATAGGGATAATCGCGGATCGCAGCCTCGATCTTCGGTATTGCCGCCGCGGCGAGCGGCCCGCGAATATCGGCGACCATTTCGGGTCGATAGCCGAGCCAATAGGCGTCGGCGGCGAGCCGGTTCACCCGGATCGGCTCGGCGCCGAAGCCGGTGACTTCATACCGCGTATAGGCGTCCGCACCGGCGGGCTTTACCACGATCCAGGTATGAACCGCGAAAATGCTGCGCCAACCGGCGGTACGCGCGGCAAACACGACGATGCGCGGTGCAGGATCGTCCACGGCCGCCGGCAAAATCCCGGCACTCGACCATCGGGCGTCGAGCCAGCGCCGCGGTGGTTCGAACGACCACAGCGCCGCTCGCACCGCGACGGGCACCACAAACACGATCAGGATCGTGAGACCGATCTTGCGGCCGACATTGCGCATGCGCTTGCCTTAACAAGAAACTGGTCACGCCGGAAGCGCGACGCGCGCGCCGCGTCGCCGCAACGCGAGCATCGCAACGACGATTGCTTCGCCAGCACGCACGAGGTCGTCGAGCTGCGGCGCAGGCAGGCGAGGTCCGTTGCGGGCTCCAATCATCTTCACGCGATCCTTTCCCGTGGGCGCACGCTTGCGCAGCGCTTTGAGGCGGATCGGCGGCACGTGAATGAAGATCACGACGCTCGGCCCTCGCGACGCCGCGGAAGCTTCAAGCCCACGCCAATAGGCGTAGTTGCAGAGATAGGTCCCGGCATTGCGCGAGCGCGCCGCCTTGAGCCCGGTCGAGCGCGCCGCCTCGAGCAACGGCGCGAGCGGCAGGTGATTGCGCCAGGCTCCGCGGTGCGGGGCGATGAGGCGGGTCTTCGGCCGGCGTCCGCTCGCGTCCGGAAACGACGAGATGCGGTTGCGCGCCAGCTCCTCGACCCGCATCAACTTGGCGCGCGTTGCCACCCCGAACATGACGACGA
The DNA here is from genome assembly GCA_963807015.1 of uncultured Alphaproteobacteria bacterium. GTDB lineage: Bacteria > Pseudomonadota > Alphaproteobacteria > Rhizobiales > Xanthobacteraceae > JAJPKK01. Next base: position 481,906 of record CAWEAS010000007.1, read on the forward strand.
TGTCGGGATGCTCGCGGGCAAGGAGCTGCGGCAGTTCGCGATCGACGGCGTCGTAGCGCGTCGCGAACACATGGGCGATACGCCGAGCGTCCGCGAGCGCCGGCCGGCGCCGCTGCACAAGCCGCGTCGCGATAAGGCCGCTCGGATTGACCGGCGATCCGGGAAAGCGGCCGAAGCCGGTGATGAGGATCGTGGTCATAGGCCGAGCGTCTCGACGATGTCGTCGACGGCAAGCGCCGGCGACAGCGTGCCGTCGGCGACGGCGCGTTCCAGTTGGGGCAGCTTTGCCTTGAGTTTCGGATCGGACGTGAGGCGCGTGCGCAGCCGGTCCTCGAGCATCGCCCACATCCACTTCACCTGCTGCTCGCGCCGGCGCGCCGCGAACGCGCCGCTCGCCTCGAGGCGCCGTCGGTGATCGAGGACATGGTCCCAGAGCGCGACGATCCCGTCGCCGGTCAGGGCCGAGCAGGTCGCGACCGGCGGCTGCCATTCGGCGACGCGCGGGGTGAGAATGTGCAGCGCCGCGCGATACTCCGCCGCCGCGGCCTGCGCCCGCTTGACGTTGTCGCCGTCAGCTTTGTTGATCGCAATCATGTCGGCGATCTCGACTAGTCCCTTCTTGAGGCCCTGCAACTCGTCGCCGGCGCCGGGCAGCATCAGGGCAAGGAAGAAATCCGTCATGTCGGCGACGGAGGTCTCCGACTGGCCGATGCCGACGGTCTCCACCAGGATGACGTCGTAGCCCGCGGCTTCGCACACCAGCATGGTTTCCCGCGTCTTGGCGGCAACGCCGCCGAGCGTGCCGGCGGATGGCGAGGGACGGATGAAAGCATTCGGATCGGCGGCAAGTCGTGCCATGCGCGTCTTGTCGGCAAGGATCGAGCCGCCGGTGCGCGCCGAAGACGGATCGACCGCGAGCACCGCGACCTTGTGGCCGCGCTCGGTCAGGAATGTGCCGAGCGTGTCGACGAAACTCGATTTGCCGACGCCCGGCACGCCGGTGATGCCGACACGGTGGGCGCGACCTGTCGACGGCAGTAGATCCTGCACCAGTTGGCGGGCGGATCGTTGGTGATCGGGGCGTTTCGATTCAACGAGCGTGATGGCCCGGGCGAGGCCGGCGCGGTCGCGGAGCCCGGCGATGTACGGCGCGATGTCGATCTCGGCCGGCGCGTCGCGCGGGGGCGCGGAAGCCGCGGGACGGGTCGGGGCTTTCATCAGGATTCCTTAACCGAGCCGGTCGTGAACGTCATCTGCGGTCCGAATCTCGCGCCGACGCAAGGTTGATTGCCGGTGCATAAATTTTGGGCGAAATAAGGCGAAAATTTTCAGCCTTTGAAATTTATCTATGTTTTTCAACGGCTTGCCTATGGTTAAGTAAGTTTGAACTTTGTTTCCCCATCGCGCGACTAACCGCTATCATTCGCACGTCGGGTGCGCGGGAGGGGAGACGCATGCGATCCAAAGCACTTCTAGCCACCACTCTGCTCGTTTCCATTCACACCGGATTGGGCGTTGGCGTGAGCTATGCCAACGATCTCATCTGGGAAGTCGAAAATCCGTATCGCTTCTTCAAGAAGAGCACGTCGTTCGAGGCTCATGAAAAGGCCTTCCACGCCGTGCGCGGAAAGCCGGGAGAGCCGCTTCCGGCCAACATCCTCTGGAAGGTCGAGCGCCGCCTCAACGATCCTGATTGCAAGGACGCGTCGACGCCGACGAATTGCCTCGCCACCGCGCGTTCCGGCTTTTTGCGCAGCCGCCTCGGGTGGGCCGCCCAGACCCTCGACGTCAACTGCTACGACCGCAACGCGCGGCCGCGCCATTACATGGTGACCTGCGACCGGCAGTACTCCTGGGGCAGCGCCAAGGAAGACTACATCCTGCCTGACGCCCACACGGTGGTGATGCACATTTCACCCGAGCAGGTCGCTGCTGCGGGCGCGGGCGACTGCGTGTGGACCTGGCAGCCGCACCGCGGCGGGGCCGCAGAGACCAAGAAGCAGCCGTGCAACGCCAAACTCGTCATCAAGCGGGTGCCGTTCTCGCTCGATCGCGCGGCGTCGGGCGTTTCCGTCAAAGTGACGTTGCCGAACGGGACCGAACTCGCCGATCCGAAAGTCACAGTCGAGGACGTGTTCGTCGTCGCCATGGGCGACAGCTTCGCCTCGGGCGAGAGCAATCCCGATCGCCCGGTGACGTTCAGCAACGTGCGCGAGATGGTCTACGACCCGATCAATGCGCACGACCAGATGGCTTTTCGCAAACCGGGCAAGGCGAACCTCAACTACGGCGTCGCTGCCGCCAATTCCGGCATCAATCCGAAATCGCTGCCGAAGCGGCTGATGGAGGATGAAGAGAAGGAACTCATCTTCAAGCCGACCTCGCGCGAATTCCAAGAGGCGTTCGATCGCCGGAACGCGCAGTGGCTGAGCCCGGATTGCCACCGCTCGCAATATGGCTATCCGTTCCGTGTCAGCATCGGCATGGCGCTGGAGAACCGTCACCGCGCCGTGACCTTCGTGAGTCTCGCCTGCTCGGGCGCCGACATCGTCGAGGGCCTGTTCGCCGAACGTGAGGCGCGCGAGCTCACCTCCGGCTCGAATGCGCAGAAGAAGGTCGTGCCGCAGCTCGATCAGCTGAGCGACCTGATCTGCCGTAACGGCAATGCCGGCCGCACCCGCACGGCCTCCTACCGCCTGCCGGTCTACAGCTCCGGCTCGACCAGCATCAGCGAGGAGACCTTCACCAAGCGTTGGTGCCCGCCGGAAGCACGCAAGCGCCCGATCGACGTATTCCTGCTCTCGGTCGGCGGCAACGACGTCGGATTCGGCGCGCTCGTCGCCTATGCGATGACGGAGAGCGCTGGCGATCTCGCGCCGATCGTCGGCCTCGTGGGTCACGAGCTGCGCTTCGGACCCGAGGTGTCGCAGGCCTATCTCCGCGTCCTCGACCGGAGGCTGAAGGCGGTCAAGGACGCGCTCCACGATGGGTTCGGCGTCGAGCCCTCGCAGGTGCTGCAGAACGCGTACGAGCCGATCCAGTTCGACGAGACCGGCGGCGTCTGCGGGACACAGCCGACGCTCGGCCTCGACGTGCATCCAAAGCTGCGTTACAGCCGCGAGCGTGTCCAGCAGGTCTCGACCTTCGTGCGCGATCTGCAGAACCGGCTCACGTGCATCAGCGACGGCAGCAAGCCTGGCTGCCCGGCGGGTCTCGCGACCGGCAGCGGCACCGGGTTCCATTTCATCACCGACCACGTCGGCGAATTCGTCAAACGCGGCGTGTGCGCGCGCGATCCGCAGAAGGCGCTGGTCGACCAGGTGAACATGAACATCCCGCGCCTGTCTCATATGCAGGACGAGTGGACACCCTATACGCCGGCCGCTGCGCTGCCCTATGCGCATCACTGGCGTCTCGCCCGCAACCCGAACGACACGTTCCTTGCCGGCAACACTCATCGCGAGGGCATCTCGCCGTTCGACGATCTGCAGCCGGCCTATGCTGCGCTCTACAGCGGCGCGTTCCACCCGACGGCTGAGGGCCATGCCATCGTGGCGGATCACGTGCTGCGCCACGTTAACGAACTCTTAGATAAGCGCGCGCTGGCGCAGAATTGATCACGCCCAGATTGTGAACTTGGGCAAGGGCCGGTCCGCAGGACCGGCCTTTTTGCATGCCCTCAAGTCATGTTTGCATGCCGTCAAATTGATCAATGCAGAACTGCCACAGAGGCGGCAAAAAGCGCAGGAGTAAGGAGGGATAAAGGTGCGCGTGAGACAGAATTTCTGTACTTTGCGACTCGCCGTGCATCGGGGGGATGGGACGGGGGAATGCTGTACCGGGCTGGTTGGCTGTTAGCGTTGCTGCTGGGGGTGTCTGCCGTTGAAGCGGCTGACATTTCCGCGCTGCCCGCGTCATCTGCGCCACCTCCGTCATCGCCGGCATTGTCGTCATCCGATTGGGTGGTGACGATCGGTGCCGATGGGCGGGGCGTTCCGAAGTACATGGGCTCCAATTCGCTTGGGGCAGTGCCAATCCCCTATTTCGACGCGCACCGCGCCGATTCACCCGAAAAATTCCACGCGATTCGCGACGGCACCGGGATCTCTTTGTTCGATAACGGCGTGCTGGCCGCCGGCCCGGTCGCTTCGATGATGTGGCAGCGCCGGCAATCCGCGAGTCCGTATCTCAATGGGCTTGGCAATGTCGGCTTTACTGGCGAGGCCGGCGGCTTCATCGACTGGTGGGCGGCTCCCTGGCTGCGCGCACGTGTCGAGGGGCTCGAGGCCTTCGGCGGCGCGAGCGGCGCGATCGCAAACCTCTCCATGGATGCGGTGATTCCGCTGTCGCCTGCGCTGACCTGGTCCGGCGGTCCGCGCGCGCGGGCCGTCACCAGCGGCGTGGAGAGCACGTATTTCAGCGTGACGCCGACGCAGTCGGCCGCGTCCGGGCTCCCGATCTACAATGCGAGCGGCGGTTGGCAGGCGGTCGGCGCGGGCACGCAGATGAAGTACCACTTCAATCAGGAGTGGGCGACCTACGGCCTCATCGAATACGACAAGCTGATCGGATCGACCGCATCGTCCCCGATCGTGACCGGCCCCGGCGGCAGCACCAACCAGTGGACGTTCGGCGTCGGCTTCACCTATTCCTTCGTTATCACCGGCCTGCGGCTCTGACGGAAGATCCAACGCCGCGTGTGCTAACTCCGCAACCGCTCCAGCCGATCGAAATCCTCGAAACTACTCCGCGGCCTCGCGTTCGTGGCCGAGGCGGCGGTTGAGCGCCACGATCAAGGCGCCGGCGGCTTCGGCGATCACGGTGCCGGGCGGGAAGATCGCCTCGGCACCCGCGGCTTTCAACGCGTCGTAATCCTGCGGCGGCACGACGCCGCCGACCACGATCATGATGTCGCCGCGACCCTCCTTGACGAGGGCGGCCTTGAGTTCCGGCACCAGCGACAGGTGCGCGGCGGCGAGCGAGGACACGCCGACGATATGAACGTCGTTCTCGACCGCCTGGCGCGCCGCTTCCGCGGGCGTCGCGAACAGCGGACCGATATCGACGTCGAAGCCGAGGTCGGCGAACGCCGAGGCGATTACCTTCTGGCCGCGATCGTGGCCGTCCTGGCCGATCTTCGCAATCAGGATGCGCGGCCGGCGGCCTTCGTTGGTCTCGAACTCGGCCACGGACTTGAGCACGCGTTGGACGGCGTCGCTCATGGTGCCGACCTCCTGCCGGTAGATGCCCGAGATCGCCTTGATCTCGGCGCGATGGCGCCCGAAGACTTTCTCAAGCGCCAATGAAATCTCGCCGACCGTTGCCTTGGCGCGCGCCGCATCAATTGCAAGCGCCAGCAGGTTGGCATTGCCGAGCTTGCCGCTGCGATCGTCGGCCGCGCGCGTCAGCGCGGCCAGCGCCTCCTCGACGGCAGCGGGATCGCGCTCGCGCTTGAGGCGCTCGAGCTTGTCGATCTGCAACTGGCGCACTGCCGAATTGTCGACTTTGAGCACATCGATCTGCGCCTCGTGCTCGGGGCGATATTTGTTGACCCCGATCACCGACTGCTGATCGGAGTCGATGCGCGCCTGGGTCTTGGCGGCAGCTTCCTCGATGCGCAGCTTCGGTATGCCGGCCTCGATCGCCTTCGCCATGCCGCCGAGTTCTTCGACTTCGCGAATATGGCGCCAGGCGCTGGCGGCAAGGTCGGCGGTGAGGCGCTCAAGATAGAACGAGCCGCCCCACGGATCGACGATCCGCGTCGTGCCGCTCTCCTGCTGCAGAAAGAGCTGGGTGTTGCGCGCGATCCGCGCGGAGAAATCGGTCGGCAGCGCCAACGCCTCGTCGAGCGCGTTGGTGTGCAGCGACTGGGTGTGCCCTTGAGTCGCCGCCATCGCCTCGATCGCGGTGCGCGCCACGTTGTTGAAGACGTCCTGTGCGGCTAGCGACCAGCCGGAGGTCTGGCAGTGGGTGCGCAGCGACAGCGAGCGCGGGTCCTTCGGATCGAACGCCTTCATCAGCTTCGCCCACAACAGCCGCGCCGCACGCAGCTTGGCGATCTCCATGAAGTAATTCATGCCGATCGCCCAGAAGAACGAGAGGCGCGGCGCGAACCGGTCGATGGTAAGGCCCGCGGCAAGGCCGGTGCGGACATACTCGACGCCGTCGGCAAGCGTGTAGGCGAGCTCGAGGTCCTGCGTCGCACCCGCCTCCTGCATGTGATAGCCGGAGATCGAGATCGAATTGAATTTTGGCATCCGCTCCGAGGTGAAGGCGAAGATATCGGAAATGATCCGCAGCGACGGCCCCGGCGGATAGATGTACGTGTTGCGGACCATGAACTCCTTGAGGATGTCGTTCTGGATGGTGCCGGAGAGTTGCTCCGGCGGCACGCCCTGCTCCTCGGCCGCGACGATGTAGAGCGCAAGCACCGGCAGCACGGCGCCGTTCATGGTCATCGACACCGACATGCGGTCGAGCGGGATGCCCGAGAACAGCGTGCGCATGTCGTAGATCGAATCGATCGCGACGCCGGCCATGCCGACATCGCCGCCGACGCGCGGATGGTCGCTGTCGTAGCCGCGATGGGTGGCGAGATCGAAGGCGACCGAAAGGCCCTTCTGGCCGCCCGCGAGATTGCGGCGGTAGAAGGCGTTCGAATCCTCCGCAGTCGAAAAGCCGGCGTATTGGCGCACTGTCCACGGCTGGGTCACGTACATCGTCGGGTAGGGCCCGCGCAGATAGGGCGGGATGCCAGGATAAGTGTCGAGAAAATCGAGTCCCGCAACGTCATCCGGACCATAGACCGGCTTCACCGGGATGCCTTCCGGCGTCATCCATGGCCGCGCCGTCGCGGCGGCGGTGGCCGTCGTGTCGGTAAATTCGACCGAGCTGAAATCGGGGATGCGGCTCATATCGTCCTCGATCGCGGCATGAAAGCCGCTTCTTTCATTATAGGTTGCAGCGGCCGAAACGCCATTGGCCCTCAGTCTCGTGGTCTCGATCTCAGGCGAGACCCGCAGCGGCGTGCGCCGATTGCAGCGCTGCCAGAACGTCGCAATCGACAAAGATGAAATCCTGCACGCCGGCCGCCCGCAGCGTCGCTTCCCGCTCGCCGGGCCGGCCGGCGAGCCAGATGTGCGTCGCCTTGGCTGCAGACAATGCCTTCGCGGCTTCGACCGCCTCGGTGCCGTAGGCGTCGTCCGACCCACACAGGCAGGCAAGATCAGTGCCCGATGCGGCAAGCGCGGCGACCATGTCGTCGCGGGTCGCGAAGCCATCACTGGTCACGGCTTCGATGCCGCCGGCCTCGAAGAAGTTCTTGGCGTAGGTTGCCCGTGCGCTGAAATCTCCGAGTCGCCCCAAATTGGCGAGAAAGATTTTTGGCCGCGCGCCGGTCTGCGCGAGGCGCCGGTCGGCAGCATCGCGCAATGCTTCGAACGGCTCCGCGAGGCGCCGACACGGCAGTGCCGCGACCTCGGTAATCTCCCCTCCTCCTTGTGGGGAGGGATCGGGGGTGGGGGTCGTGCGATGGGGCACTGCGGTGCCAAAGCCTCCCGACCCCCCACCCCGACCCTCCCCTACAAGGGGGGAGGGAGAAGAGGGGGAGGGAGAAGAAGGGAAGGGCGCGAGTACCGCGGCGGGGGCTTCGGCAATGTCGGGGAACTCGCTGGTGCCGGTGAGCGCATCTTTTCGGCGCGCAATCGCTTTCTCGCGTTCAGCGCGGACGGTGGCGACCTTGCTCTGAATCAGTCCTGCCTCGATCGCCGCCCAAGCGCCGCCCGTGCCTTCGATCTCCTGAAACATCGACCAAGCGGACACGCATAACTCCTGCGTCAGCGCTTCGAGGCCGCCGGCGCCTGCCGCCGGGTCGGCGACTTTGGCGAGATGGGACTCCTCCAGCAGAATAAGCTGGGAGTTGCGCGCGATCCGCCGCGCAAACTCATCGGGCAAGCCGATCGCCGCCGTGTAAGGCAACACCGCGACGCTGTCGGCGCCGCCGAGTCCGGCCCCAACCACCGCCACGGTCGTGCGCAGCATGTTCACGAACGGATCGCGCCGCGTCATCATCCGCCACGCGGTCTCCGCCGCGATGAAGGCCGGCCGCGGATCGAGGCCGCACGCCGCTTCGACGCGCGCCCACAGTTTGCGCAGCGCACGAAACTTCGCGATGGTGAGGAACTGGTCGGCATCCGCGGCGAGGCGGAAGTAAATCATCGTCCGCGCACCGGGGAGCGCGACGCCGCCCGCTTCGAGCGCGCGCAAATAGGCGAGTGCGGTCGCGAGCGCATAGGCAAGCTCCTGCGCCTCCGAGCCGCCCGCATTGTGGATCACGCGCGCATCCGCAACCGCAAACGGGCCGCGATAGCCCCGTTCCGCCAGCCCGCGGATCAGTTTGGCGAACTGCGCGTCGACAACTTGATGCGCGCCGAGGCTGCGCCCGGTCGCGAGCGCGCCGATCCAATCGAGGCCGAACCGGACCTCGGCATTGGCGGGCGTGGTGCCATGCCGCTTGAACGTCTCGGTCAGACCGTGAACGATCGCCGCGGCATCAGATGCCGACGTGTCGAGGTCGATCGCAATACCAGCATCGAGATGCACGCCGTCGACGACGCGGGCAAGCGCGGTGTCATCTGTGGGCAGCCCGAAGCCGTACGAGCCCACCGCGCCGGCGAACACCGGCGCAAGTCCGGTCGCGCCGTTGGCGAGATCGTGCAGTGCCTGCATGTTGGCGGCCGCGGGATCGGGAAACTCGATCCGCTGCATGATCTGCCATGGCGCGCCGGCGCTGCGGCCGAACACCACATTCGCATCGGCCTTGCGCGCATAAAGCGGTTCGATCGTGAGCCCGTCATAGGTCTTGGAAACGAGGCGCTTCTCGAACGGCGCGCCCTTGAGCACACCGGAGACGAGTTTGAGCCATTGCTCGCGGGTTGCCGGCGGAAATTCGTTCAGCGCCGGATTCTCGGCCTTCGCGGTGTCGTCGCTCATGGCGCAATCAAAACGGTTCGATGCTTCCGGCCTGCCCACCATACGCGGGACGGGCTTCGTTCATCAACTGCGCACAGAAGCGGCGGCGGCGTCGCACGAACGGCCGCCACAATGCAAAGATCAGAGCCGCTCAGTCGAGCGCGCGGCCCGTCACAGTTGCGACCGCACGGCGCAGCCGCGGGGTGTTCTGGCCGGTGATGGCAAGATTATGGTCGCGCTCGAAGCGCTCGATGCCTTCGCGGGTGTCGTCGTCCAAAATGCCGCTCACCTTGATCGGTCCATAGCCGAATTCGTTGAGCGCACGCTGGAGTGCGCTGACTTGGCTTGAACTTGCCTGGCTCGAACCAGCCGGGCTAGCGGTCGCCTGGTTCGCCGGGCGCTTCGCCTCGATGAGAGCCGCGATCGGGTCAGCATGCGCGGCGGCTTCTGCAGCGGGCACGACGCGCGGGCGAGGCAGCGGGACCGGATCGATCCGCGCCGCAACCGCAACGTCTGCTCGTTGGACCTCGCCTGGCCGTGGACGCGGCAGCTTGTGGACCGCGCCGGTCGCGTCGCGGGGAACGACGGGCGGCGGATGGATGGCGAAAATCGGGGCCGGGTGCGGGCCGCGCTGCAGGTACACGCTGTTGACGATGATCGCAGCGACAGCAAGGCTGACGCCGATCGCCATCGCGGCATCGCGCGGATGTCGCAGCACGAGCGCAAACACGCGCGGCAGCCGCACCCGCTGCCACGGACGGTCTTTCATCAATCGGCTTAACCAGGACGCGAAGGCATGAATGGCCCCGACCACGCGGCCGCGCTCCGGCGCGCGGGCCGGGACAATCCGTCGATCAGCATACATGTCAGGCACGCCTCTGTACTGCCGCCTCCAGGCGGACGTCCGCTTGCGCGGTTTGTTTTTGCGGTTCGGCCGGTTCCAGGCGCCGCTGTGGCGCGACGGCTGGTCTTGTCCCCACCGCGCTTTCGCAGTCGAGCGGCAAGCGTACCGTCATGCGTGTGCCCTCGCCGGGCCGGCTGTGGATATCGAGATCGCCGCCGTGAAGTTTGACCAGCCCCTTCACGATGGAGAGGCCGAGGCCGGTGCCGTCATGCCGTCGCGAATAGGTGCCGCGCGCCTGGAAAAACGGATCGCCGATGCGAGCGAGGTCGTCGGCCGCAATGCCGATGCCGGTGTCCTCGACGAGGAGCAGCATGTGCTGCCCTTCGACGGTAGCGCTGACCGTAACCGAGCCGCCGCGATCGGTGAACTTGATGGCGTTGGAGATGAGATTGATCAGGATCTGCTTGATGGCGCGCTTGTCGGCAATGATGTCGGGCAGAGCTGACGGCACATCGCATTTGAGCTCGATGCCGGCGCTCTGCGCCTTGAGCGCGAGAAGCTCGTTGCAGCTCACCATCACCGCGGCAAGCTTGAACGGTTCGGACGTGATCTCGAAATCGCCGGTTTCGAGCCGCGACATGTCGAGGATGTCGTTGACCACTGAGAGCAGGTGGTAACCGGATTCGTTGATCAGCCGCGCATATTCCTGGCGGCGGTTGCTGTCGACCCTGATCTGGGATTCATTGCGCAGCATCTCGGAAAAACCGATGATGGCGTTGAGCGGCGTCCGCAGTTCGTGGCTCATGACGGCGAGAAAGCGGCTCTTGGCCGCGTTGGCGCGTTCGGCTTCGGCACGGGCATCGATCAGGGCTTCCTGCTGGGCCTTGCGCGCGCTGATGTCGCGCAACACCGCGACGACCTCGCGGGCATCTTTTCCCGAGCGCGGAACGCGTTCCAACGGGCGGCAGCGCATCTCGACCCAGGCAAACTTCACCGACACGCCTTCGGCCTGGCGCAAGCGGAACTCGACCGTCCCGATGTCCCCGCTCGCCGCCGCATCGGTGAGGGCTGTCAGGTAGGCCGGCCGGTCGGAGACGTGGATACGATCGAGCAGCCCATGGCCGACGAGATCGTCAGGTATTGCCCCGAGCACCGCCGCAGCGTTCGGCGACGCGAAGAGCACGCGGCCGTTTTGCCCGTGCCGAGTGATGACGTCGGTCATGTTGCCGGCCAGCAGCCGGCACCGCTCTTCCTCGAGTCCGAGGAGGTGCGAATTCGCCCGCGCGATCGAATCGGCACCGAGCGCGATGCCGGTTGCGTAGAGCGCGGCGGAAACGATGCCGAGGGCCGCGAGCGTGCCTGACGCAGGTTCCGGCGCGAACGCCGCTTGCGAGCCGGCGACGATCAGGAAGCCCGCGGCGCCGAGCGCGAGCAGCGCCGAGATCGCGACAACCCGACGCCGTCCCGATGCCGCACCCTCGAGCGGAACCAGCACGAGCCAGATCGCCGCGAAGGAATTGATGCCACCCGAATTGGCCGCGACGACCGTAACGACGGTCGTGAGCGCAAACGCGGAGAGTATATGGGCGCTCTCGTAGCGTCCGGTGCGGGACAGGAAATACGCCGTTGCAATCGGCACCACCATCCATGCGAGAACGACGAGTTCCAGCGGGGTCGGAACGCCGCGCAGCGCGAGGAAGATCGGCAGGATGCCGAGCGCGATCAGGCTCCCGAACAACCGCGGCGCCATGAAGGCGCGGTGCCGCACGGCCGTAAGCACATCGGTGCGTGCCGATGGGTGCACAAGCCGGTCCAGAAAATCGCGAATCGGTGACGAAAGGTCCACTTGCCTTTAACTACGCCGCAACGCGTGACGTATCCCCGTGTCGGAAGGGATCGTGGCAAAGGCCCATTAATCGAACGCTAAGGACGGCACGCGGCGCGGTGTCCCAGGGCCGGTCAGCTGCTAAACCAACGTCGCCACGGGCGTATTCCGGCCGGCATGGTGAACGACCGGTTGCGCGGCAGGGGTCATGGTGAATGCCCCGTAACCCGCGTGCGAGAAAGCCACGCAGCAACCCGCGGGGACCAAATCGTTTAAAATTTTCGGCAAATTTTCAGAAGATTTGACGCGAATGCGCGCCAATTCCGCCACGCGGTTTTCAACCGATGCTGCTACAACGGCTGCGGGGATAAGGGTTGGAGGGGGAGGAGCTCGGAAGGACAGGGCGATGATGTTTCTTCTGCGCACGGCGTTCTGGCTGAGCATCGCGCTCGCGCTGCTGCCCTCGTTCGTGGCGGGCCCGGCGCCGACCGCGCCGGCCAACATCCAAACGACCGAGGCCGTGACCGCGGCGTCGGCGACGTTTGCGGATCTCATCCAATTCTGCCAGCGCCAGCCTGACGCCTGCGCCGCGGGAGCCCAGTTCGCCTCCGCGTTCCGCCAGCGGGCCGAAGCCGGTGCCAAGATCGTCTACGAATTCGTCGGCGAGCAGGTCGCCAAGCACGAGCACACCGCCATCACGGATCTGCCGGCAAAAGAAACGACGAGGACATCCCAGCAGACGCTCACATCGACCGACCTCACGCCAGCCTGGCGTGGGCCGATGTCGGCGCCGCCGCTTCCGCCACGCCGGGAGATGAAGCGGCCGGCTTAGGCGAGTTCCCGGATAGCGCTGCAACAGGTTTATCGCCGCTCATGGAGAGCGGGGCGCTTGCCTTTAGTCGCGACACTGCTAGCCACGGACCGTCATGCGTCATAAATAAACGCTATGACGATTGACGAGATCACCGAAAATTTCGCGCTCCTCGACGACTGGGACGATCGCTACCGCTACGTGATCGAGTTGGGGCGCACCCTCGAGCCGTTGCCCGAGGCAGCGCGAACCGACGCAAACAAGGTGCAGGGCTGCGCGAGCCAGGTCTGGCTGACGACGCGGGTCGAGCCCGACGGCGCCACTGGGCCGGTGCTGCGCTTCGTCGGCGACAGCGATGCACACATTGTGCGGGGGCTGATCGCGATCCTGTTCGCGTTCTACTCGGGACAGCCGGCGCGGCGTATTCTCGACACCGATGCGCTCGCGCTGTTCGAGCGCCTCGGCTTGCGCGAGCACCTCACGCCGCAGCGATCGAACGGATTCAGGTCGATGGTGGGCCGCATCAGGACCGACGCCCGCAATGCGCTCGCAGGAGCGTGAGCCTCGTTCGGTGCTGAAGTCGGGCAGCGCCGCGGCGAGTGACGCCGCAATTTCAGCGCGCGCGGCGCTTGCGCTGCTGGCCCAATCCCATCTGCTTCGCGAGCTGGGAGCGAGCCTCGGCATAATTCGGTGCCACCATCGGATAGTCGGGCGGCAGGCCCCATTTCTCGCGATAGTGTTCCGGCGTCATGTTGTATTGCGTGCGCAAATGACGCTTGAGCGATTTGAACTTCTTGCCGTCTTCGAGGCAGACGATGTAGTCGGGAGTAATCGATTTTTTCACGGCGATTGCCGGTTTCGCCGCTTCACTGGCGGCTTCGCTTTGCCCGTTTGAAACTTTTACCAGGGCCGAATGAACCTGACCGATCAGCATAGGTATTTCGGCCGCCGACACCGAATTATTGCTGACATAGGCAGATACGATCCCGGCCGTCAGCTCGATGTAATTGCTGGCGACTTTATCGTTCATGACTTTCCCCACGGGGGCTGCCTATCGTCGTGCGCGATCGGCTTCTTCTTTTACGCAAGGCCGTTCGCTTCGGTAGATTATGTCGCCCCTATGACGTATTTACTGGGTTCCTCAAGTTTGCACAAGAATATAGGACAAAGTTTGCGGCTTTTAACATGAGTTCACCGTCTTTTATACGAGGAGAGGGTCGAACTAATCCCGCTTAACTCATTCGGAAAACTCGAATGCCGGTCTGTTGACCGGGCGGTCGATTTCGGGCGGCTCACGGCACCTTGAACGGGTCACGGCCAAGGCAAAGGCAAACGTGACTTGCATAGGCGCCGTCACTGACTATTTTCCAAGCGCCGACAATGGTTTGTACCGCGTGAGAGCCGTCCAAGCCGCCGGGAGCCCGATGCACGCCACCTCGAAGTCCCACCCTGCCAAGTTGATGCCGGCTGCCGCCGTGGAGGCGCCGCGTGCTTCCGCGCGCCCCGTAACGGCGCGGTGGCATGGGGTCACGCTGACCGACGAATTCGCTTGGCTGCGGGACCCCAATTGGCAGGCGGTCATGCGCGATCCGACCCTGCTAGATCCCGCGATCCGCTCTCACCTCGAACGCGAGAACGCCTACGCAGATGCGACGCTCGCAGCGACGCAGCCGCTGCAGGCCGCGCTCTTTGCCGAGATGAAGGGACGTATCCAACCGGACGATGCCGGCGTCCCGACGCCGGACGGTAAATATTCCTATTTCACGCGTTATCGCGATGGTGGCCAATATCCGCTGGTGTGCCGCGAGCGACGCGACGGCGGCGCCATTGAGACGCTGATCGACGGCGACGCGATTGCGGCGGGCAAGGCATTCTTCCGGTTCGGGGGCACTGCCCACTCCCACGACCACAAGCTCCTGGCCTGGAGCATGGATGATACCGGCTCGGAGCTGTTCACGGTTCGCGTTCGCGATCCCGCCACCATGGCGGACCTCGCCGACGAAGTGCCGGAGACCTCGGGACTGGTCGTGTGGACCAGCGATCGCAGCGCGTTCTACTACGTTCACGTCGACGAACAGCATCGCCCGTCGAGTGTGCATCGCCACCGCCTCGGCACGCCGGCGAGCGAGGATGTCGAAATCTTTCCAGCTCCTGGCGGCGGCTATTTCGTCTCACTCGTCGAATTGCAGTCGCGCCGCTTCGCCGAGATTTCGGTGCATGACCACGAGACCACCGAATGCTGGCTGGTCGATCTTGCCGATCCCAATGCGCGGCCCGTGCTGGTCGCGCCGCGCGAGCCGTCGATGCGGTACGCGGTCGAGCATCACGCGAACTTCCGCGGCGGCGACGCCCTCATCATCCGCACCAACGCCGATGGCGCCGAGGACTTCAAGATCGTCTGGGCGCCGCTCGGCGCAAGCGGCCGCGCGCAGTGGCAGGACCTCGTGCCGCACCGGCGCGGCGTCTACATCGCGTCTTTCATGGTGCTCGCGGACTGGCTCATCGTGCTCGAGCGCGAGGACGGCCTGCCGCGCATCGTCGTGCGGCAACTCGCGACCGGCGAGGAACATACGATCGCGTTCGACGAGGAAGCCTACTGGCTCGGTCTCGAGGGCGGCTACGAATTCGCGACCGATACGCTGCGGTTCTCCTATTCCTCGATGACGACGCCCGAGGAGATTTGGGACTACGATCTCGCGACGCGAAGCCGCGTGCTGCGCAAGCGCCAGCAAATTCCGAGCGGCCACAATCCTTCGGATTACGTGACGCGGCGGCTCTTGGCGCCGACGGGCGGCGGGGAAGCCGTGCCGGTGTCGCTCCTGTATCGTCGCACGACGCCGCTCGACGGCACCGCGCCGACACTCGTTTACGGCTATGGCGCCTACGGCTTCGCGATATCGCCCGCGTTCGTGGCGAACCGCCTGTCACTCGTCGATCGCGGCTTCGTCTTCGCGATCGCCCATGTGCGCGGCGGCACGGAGAAAGGCTGGCGTTGGTATCGCGAGGGAAAGCTCGCGAACAAGCCGAACACGTTCACCGATTTCATCGCCGCGACCGAATTTCTGATCGCGCAGAAGATCGCCGCGCCCGGCAAGATCGTCGCGCAGGGGCGCTCGGCGGGCGGCCTCCTGATCGGGGCCGTGGCTAATGCCCGTCCCGATCTCTACGGTGCGATGATCGCCGAAGTGCCCTTTGTCGACGTTTTGAACTCGATCCTCGACGACACCCTGCCGCTCACGCCGCCCGAGTGGCCGGAGTGGGGCAATCCGATTACCGATGTCGCTGCCTTCACGACGATCCGCGCCTATTCGCCCTACGACAATGTGCGCGCGCAACGTTATCCGGCGATGCTGGCGCTTGCCGGCCTCACCGACCCGCGCGTGACCTACTGGGAGCCCGCGAAGTGGGTGGCGCGGCTGCGCAGCCGCAAGACCGACGACAATCCGATCCTGCTGCAGACGAACCTCGACGCCGGCCACGGCGGCGCGCCCGGACGCTTCGATCGGCTGCGCGAAGTCGCGCTCACCTATGCCTTCGCCATCGCCGCCGTCGAGGGGGCATTGCCGGGCGCGTAGTCGGGCGTTTTCTGGAATCGGATGTTGAATCTCAGCTTCGTCACGGTCGACGTGTTCACGGATTGCCAGTTTGGCGGCAATCCGCTTGCGGTTATTCCGGATGGGCGTGGGCTCACGTCGTCGCAGATGCAGGCGATCGCGGCGGAATTCAATTTGTCGGAGACGACGTTCGTGCTGCCGCCGCAGGATGCGGCGCATACCGCCGCAGTGCGCATCTTCACGCCGCGCGCCGAGCTGCCGTTCGCTGGCCATCCCAATGTCGGCACCGCCTTCGTGCTGGCGCGCGCCGCCGCGAGCGTGGCGCGACCCTTCGCCGGCGACACCATGACGTTCGAGGAGAAGGCGGGCCTCGTGCGCATCGACATGCTGCGGTCGGGATCAGAGATCATCGGCGCTCGCCTCGCGGCCCCGCAAAAGCTCACCGTCGGGGAGACGATCGCGCCCGCGATCATTGCGGCGGCGTGCGGGCTTCGGGAGGACGACATCGCAACGCGCGCGCATCTCCCCTGCATTGCCTCATGCGGGACGTCGTTCGTCTTCGCCGAACTCAAGAGCCGCGACGCGCTTGCCGCCGCACGCCCGCGAGCGGACGTGTTCGCGGAGCATGTTCCGGTCAACCGCGCGACCGGCATTCATCTCTATGTCCAGCAGGAGGGCGGCATCGATGCGCGCATGTTCGCGCCGCGCTACGGCGTTCCCGAAGATCCCGCGACCGGCTCGGCCAACGTCGCGCTGATCGGCCTCCTGGCGCGGCTTCGTCCCGAGCCGACGTTGCAACTCGAGCGCCGGATCACCCAAGGCGTCGTGATGGGTCGTCCGAGCGTGCTCGATGCCGCCGCCGACAAGCGCGACGGCGTCGTAGTGGCGACGTTCATCGGCGGCACCTGCGTCCCCGTCATGAGCGGCACGATAACACTGGCATAGCGGGCGATGCTCAGCCCTCGATCTTGGAGAAGTCGGCGACGGCGCGGGTCGCGGCGCGGATTTGATTAAGGAGCTTGAGCCGGTTGGCGCGCACCGGCGGATCGTCGACGTTGACGGTCACCTTGTCGAAGAACGCATCGACATGCGGCCGCAGCTTCGCTGTCGCGCCCATCGCCGCCGCGAAGTCTTCGCGCGCCACAGCCGCGGTCGCTTCGGCGGAGGCGGCGTCGATCGCGCGCGCCAACTCCCACTCTTCCGCTTGCCGAAACAACTGGTCAGACGGCTCGTCCGTGTATTCGGCGTTGTCGCGCTTTTCCTCGATGCGGATGATGTTGGTCGCGCGCTTGTAGCCCGCGAGCAAATTCTTGCCGTCCTCGGTGTCGAGGAATTGCGCCAACGCCTCGACGCGGCGCACGATGAGAACGAGATCGTCCTGGCCTTCGAGCGCGAACACCGCATCGACGAGGTCGTGCCGTGCGCCCTGCTCGCGGAGTTGGACTTTGAGGCGATCGGCGAAGAAGGAAAGGAGAGTATCCGATTGGGTCCCATCGGTGAGTGCGTTGAGCGGATTGAAGGTCATAGAACGTTTTGGCTCTCTGCCGCTCGACAGGATCTCGGACCGATCAAAAATCGCACCTTTTTCTGATATGTCCCACCAACTTCCGGACTCTGGATAGTCAGCAATCTCAAAGATTTTTTCGAACCGAAACTCTACGTTCTTTTCATCAATGATTTGCGGTCTCCTACGGATGCTAATTACATCGCGTCCTGTGATTCGGTATTGGTTCAAGAAAATACGATGCGAGAGCGTAAAGACGGTCTTCAAACCGATACGAATTGCATTTTCGGTGAGCAGTCTAACAACTCCTAGCGTTGCCCGCCGGAGCGCGTAAGGATCCTTGCTCCCGGTCGGCGTCTCGTCGATCGCCCAAAATCCCACCAGCGTGTCGAGTTTATCCGCGAGTGCAACCGCGACCGACACCGGATCGGTCGGCACGCGATCGGCGGGGCCGAGCGGCTTGTAGTGCTCTTCGCAAGCGGCGGCGACGCTCGGGTCCTCGCCCTGGGCGCGGGCGTAGTACTTGCCCATCAGGCCCTGCAGCTCGGGAAACTCGCCGACCATGTCGGTCAGCAAGTCAGCTTTGCACAGCCGCGCCGCACGCTTCGTTTTCTCGACATCCGCGCCGACAAGTGGAGCAAGCTCGGCGGCGAGGCGCTCGATGCGCGCGATGCGCTCAGCCTGGGTGCCGAGCTTTTCGTGGAACACGATGTGCTCGAACTTCGGCAGCCGGTCTTCGAGCCGCGTCTTGAGATCGGTCTCGTAGAAGAACTTCGCGTCGGCAAGCCGCGCGCGGATCACGCGCTCGTTGCCGGCGATGATCGCAGCCCCGCCGTCCTTCGCCTCGATGTTGGAGACGAGAATGAATTTGTTGGCGAGGGCGGCCGCTTCACCTCCCCCTGGAGGGGGGAGGTCGGACCGCGTCAGCGGTCCGGGTGGGGGTGACGGCGGTGCAACGGACCCCGACGCTGAATGTGCTGCGGCGCTGCCACCCCACCCCGGACCGCCTGCGGCGGTCCGATCCTCCCCCTCCAGGGGAGGGTCCAGGGGAGGGCTGGCGCGGCGGACGACGAAGCACTTCTGGTTGACGCGGATGGTGGTGCGGATCACCTCCGGCGGAATGCGCAAGAACTCTTCGTCGAACGAGCCCATCAGCGCGACCGGCCATTCGACGAGCCCCGCGACTTCGTCGAGCAGCGCCTGGTCCTCGACCAATTCGTAGCCCTGTGCGAAGGCGAGGTGCTTCGCCTCGTGGAGCACGATCTCCTTGCGCCGCGCCGGGTCGAGCACGACCTTCGCCTTTTCGAGCTTGGTCACGTAATCGTCGAAGCGCTTGACGCGGAACGGCGCGGGACTGAGGAAGCGGTGGCCGCGCGTCTCGTCGCCCGCCGCGATGCCGTCGATCGCAAAGCGCACGATCTCGGGCTCCTCGGTCTCGGGCCCGAACGTCGCGATGATCGAATGCAGCGGCCGCACCCATTGCAGCGCGCCCGGGCGGCCTGAGCGTTCGCCCCACCGCATCGACTTCGGCCACGGAAAGGTGCGAATGATGATCGGCAGCATCTCGGCGATGACGTCGATCGCGGCACGCCCGGGCTTCTCGATCAGCGCGACATAGAAGTCGCCCTTCTTCGGGTCCTTCTGGATCGTCGCCTCGTCGAGCGAGGCAAGCCCCGCGCTGCGCAGAAAGCCCTGCACCGCATTGTCGGGGGCGCCGACCCGCGGTCCCTTCTTCTCCTCCTTGAGGTCGGGCTGGCGCGCCGGAATGCCCTGCACCGTCAGCGCCAGGCGCCGCGGCGTCACGAACGCCGCCGCGCCCTCATAGACGAGCCCGGCATCGACCAGCCGGTCCGTCACCATCTTGCGCAAGTCGTCCGCCGCGCGCGCCTGCATGCGCGCCGGAATTTCCTCGGAGAACAATTCCAGCAACAGATCGGGCATTATGATCCTTCACCCTCCCCTGGAGGGGGAGGGTCGGCGCGCGCAGTGCGCCGGGGTGGGGTGGCAGCGTTTCCGCGAGGCACACGCTCGCGACGTTGATGCTTCAGCGATTCGGTTTCGTCCAACGATGAACCGCGCACGGCAATATAAATTTTTTCGAGCACTCCATCCATGTTTGCCGTGAGATCGTTGTTCCAGAACCGCAATACTCGGTAGCCCTCAGCCTCGAGCCATCGTGATCGAGCATCGTCCCGCGCACGACCGGTCTCAGAGCCGTGCTGTGAGCCATCCACTTCGATGATGAGCCGCGCCGCCATGCAAGCAAAGTCCGCGACATACGGACCGACCGGCACCTGGCGGCGAAAGTGCGTGCCGGCGATCGGCAGGCGACGGAGGTGGCGCCATAGCAACTCCTCCGCGCCCGTTGACGCTTCACGCAAACGGCGCGCGGTGCGTCGGCGGAAAGAGGAGATGGGAGTGGTTTTGGCCATATAGCGTGCCGTCAATGCACCTCCCCCTGGAGGGGGGAGGTCGGCCGCGTAGCGGCCGGGAGGGGGTGGCAGCGGTGCCACATATACTGAGGCAGTATTTGGGGCAGCGCCGTCACCCCACCCCGGACCGCCTGCGGCGGTCCGACCCTCCCCCTCCAGGGGAGGGTGTATCTCTACCTCGCCGCGAGTGTCTTATGGGCGCCGTTGCAGAGGGGGCGGGTGTCGGTCTGCTTGCAGGCGCAGAACCAGACCTGCTTCGAGGCGTCGGCTTTCCATTGCACCGGCGAGAATGCCGAGCCCTTGTGCGAGCCGTCGCAGAACGGTTGCTTCTTTGACTTGCCGCACGCGCACCACCAATAGTCCTTGCCGGCTTCGACATCGACGCCGATCGGCTGCGTTCCGGCCACTTCGCCCTTTTCCATCTCGGTTCTCCTTCCGATCAACGATGTGCGTTCATGTGGTCAATGGCGAACCGCCGCCGACATCACCCCACGGCTACCCCGGCAATCGTCATCATGCCACGCCGCCGCCGGCGGTCTTGAGCCAGGCGTCGCCGCAGGCCTTGGCGAGTTCGCGCACCCGCAGGATGTAGCTCTGCCGCTCGGTCACCGAGATCACGCCACGCGCGTCGAGCAGGTTGAACACGTGGCTCGCCTTGATGCACTGGTCATAGGCAGGCAGCGCCATCAGGTGGTGGGTGTGTGCGGCATCGGCCCAGCCGGCGTCGAGATATTTGCGGCACGCCGCCTCCGCCATCTTGAACTGCTCGAACAACATCTCGGTGTCGGCGAATTCGAAATTGTGCCGGGAAAATTCCTGCTCGGCCTGCAGGAATACGTCGGCGTAGGTGACCTTACCGTTGTCGCGGCCGTTGAAGTTGAGGTCCA
>CAWEAS010000008.1:0-963480 GCA_963807015.1 uncultured Alphaproteobacteria bacterium
GACCGCAACCTGACGACGGCGCTGGTGATGGGCGTGTTGCGCTGGCAGATTGCGCTGGACGCTAGGGTGCGCGAGGTTGCTGGCAGCGGCCGGAGCAGCGACTGGCGGAGCCGGTGGCGCTGGCATTCCGGATGGGGGCATTCCAGTTGCTGCAGATGGACAGGATCCGGCCCATGCGGCGCTGACGTAAGCGTGGAGATGTGCCGGGCGGCGGGTGCAGCCGCATGCGGCGGGGATGGTGAACGCGGTGCTGCGGAAGACTGACGGCTGCATCAACCGCATTCGAAGTCTGAGATGCGGGGCACCCAGTGAGTCGAGTCGCCGGTGCGTTTGCAGAGCGGCTGGGACATCCGGCGTGGTTGGTGGAGCGCTGGATAGCGGCGTATGGGCGGGAGGCCGCGTTGGCGATCTGCGAGTGCGGGCAGCGCGAGCCGGGGGCGGAGCGATCTTCAGGTGGAGGAGTGCAGCGAGGGGATGGGCGGGGGGAAGATGTCCCACGGATGGACGATGGGTCGCGGCTGGTGGCGGAGCTTGCGGCGGTCGCGATGCCGGGGGTTGCGGGGCAAGGCGCGGGTTTGGGATTGTTGCGCCGCTCCAGGTGGGAAGACGCTGATGTTGGCGGAAGCGGTTGACGAGACGCGGAGATGCTGGCTACGGACGGGAGCGCGAAGCGGCTGGCGCAGATGGAGTGCGCGACTGCGGCGCTATGCCGTACGCGGAGCGGGTGCAGTGCGCGGTGCTGGATGCAACGTCCGCGGAGCAAGCGGAGGGCGAATGCGAAGTTCGACCTGATTCTGTGCGATGTTCCGTGCAGCGGTACGGGCACGCTGGCACGCAATCCGGAGATACGGCATCGTCTGCGCGTGGAAGACCTGGCGCGACAGGCAGCGCGGCAGCGCGCGATTCTGGGCGGCGCGGCGCGGCGTCTGGCGCCGGGCGGGCGGCTGGTATACTCCACCTGCTCGCTGGAGGCGGAGGAGAACGAGCAGGTGGTTGAGGCTGTAGCGCGCGAGGCCGGACTTCGGCGGGCAGCGGTGGGGCCACTGATGGCAGGCTGGCCGAGACTGGGGTGCTGAAGCTGGACACGGCCACTGGGCTGGCAGGCACGGCGGTGCGGGACGGGGCGCTGCGCACGCTGCCCGGAGTGCATAGGTGCGACGGATTCTACGCGGTGGTGCTGGAGCGGGCGTAAGTGGCACCGCGCACCCATTCTTCGCAACCAGCGCGAAGGATGGGGCACCCGAGATTATTTATTTTTTCTTATGTGCCGGGATGAAGTCTTCCATTACGGCCTGGCGCAAGATGTTGGGCGGAAGGAGTCCCTGGGCCAGCACAAAATCGTTGAACTGTTTGACGTCGAACCCGTGCCTAGCGCGGCCTCAGTGTCCTTGCGCAACTGGAGCTGCGTTGCGTAGCCATAGAAGTAGCTGGGGGCCTGTCCGGGTGAGCGATAGAGGAAGCGGTCGATCTCTTCGGAGGCGTATGCAGGGCTGAGGTCGACGTCGTTCTCGAGCATTCTGAGAGCATCCTGCGCGGAGTGATCTTGCCGGACTGCAAGTCGGTATCGAGGAAGGCCTGCGCGTCAATCAACAGCCGGCGTTGCATCGTAATCAGTTGGCTGTCCAGGGGTTCGTATGGCTGCATGAGCCATTCGGAGTAGAGCCCCAGCCATCGGTATCGGTCGTGTTGAACGCATACAACAAGCGCGCGTTGCTCATGCCAGTGCGCAGCATGGAATCGAACTCGAGTTCGTTACCCGGACGCGCCTCATGCGCGACGATTGGCCAGGCGGCTGCCTGGTAGGTGAAGTCGTCGAAGTATTTCGGGGAGTCGCTGGGGGGCGCATAGGCACTCAGCGGAAGCTCAACCACGCCTCTCTGCCCGGTGTTGTCCACAAACGGCGGGGGAACGATGTGCGGAAATGGCGTCTTGACGGATTGGTCGGCGGAGGCGAGGCGAAAGGCCACCGGACGATCGGGCAGCGTCACGAGGTCCCTGGAGGCGACGGTCTGTTCGATCTGCTTCAAGCGTTTCCTTGTAGACGGCAGGATGGCGTCGCCGACGATCTGGTCCTTCTTCAACTGGCGAATCACATCGCGATAGTCGGTCAGCACCATCCGTGTTGTTTGGCGACCTTGACGGCAAGCGGCGCCATTACTTCCTGGCACTGAGTGAATGCGGCGTGGGCCTGTGCTGCAAGCTGGTCTGGCGGTAGATCGATGCCACTAGCTCTGGAGAGTGAGCACGTACTTTTCGGGGGCATCCGGGTGTCTGCGCCGGTCTTGGGCATTACGGTGGAGCGGACCCAGGTGTCGTAGTCGGCCAGCTCCTGCTGCAGTTTTGCGTAGGGCTCCTTCCAGCCGGTCAATTTGTACTTGACGAACAAGGCTCCAATGGAGTCGACGTAGTTTTTGTCACGCGCGAGCTGGCCCTCCACCTGAGCGGAGGAGGGATAGACGACACCTGGCTTAGCCATCTGCTGGATCATGCGCTGCTTCAGGACATCGGAGAAGGGTATGAACCCGGGCTCGACGCCGGCGTACTTGCGCAGGCGGACCACGGCCGCGGGCCTCCGGTCTGCGGCAACCTGGTCGTTGAGCAGGGTGCTGAGGCCGACATAAACCGCTTGGCTGGCGTCGAAGAACTGAACAGAGTGGTGGAGCTGGTAATCGTCGCGGAGAAATTGCAGATGGAAGGCCTGCTGAATGATCTCCAGGTCGGCGCGTACATTCTTGTCCTTTCATTCGCTTCGATTTTATTCAGATTGGCAGGATGTCCTCCAACTCCTTGCGCTGTGCGATCTCGGCGGCGCGTGTAGCGTCGGTGATTGCGGAGTCGTACTGCGCGAGCCCACGCGCGATGCGCTCTCCGGCGAGAACTTCAACTGCGCGTCGAGCAGCATCTTGGTGTACTGATTACTGCGGAGGACCCATGCGGGTTGCTGGGCGGCAGCGGGCGCGGATGATTTTGCGGGGGTGGCAGGGGGTGCGGAGCGGGAGTCTGCGCTGGACAGACAGGGTTCGCGGCCAGAAGGCCGGCGGAAAGAAGGACAAACAAAACTGCGGTGCTGCGCATCGGCAAAACTCCATGAATGGAATACAACCAGCATACGGCCTAATTCGTGAGTTGGGAACTGCCGGCGAGGCATGGTGAAGATGGCGCTGCGCCCTGTATCCTAAAGAGGGCGCAATCCCGCGCACGAAGCAACGAATTGAGAGTGAATCCATGTCCGCATCTCAACCATTTCTCGAACTCCTTCGGCAACGCGTGATGGTATACGACGGCGCGATGGGCACGTCGATCCAGAACTCGCGCTGACAGTGGAAGGGGACTTCGAGGGCAAAGAGAACTGCTCGGAGATTCTGGTGGTTACGCGGCCGGATGTGATCCGCGAGATCCACGCCAGCTATCTGGCGGTGGGCGCGATGTGATCGAGACGGATTCGTTCGGCGCGTCGTCGCTTGTGCTGGCGGAGTTTGGGATTGCGCACCGCGCGCGCGAGCTGAACATGGCGGCGGCACGGCTGGCCAAGGAAGTGGCGCGCGAGTACTCGACGGCGGAGAAGCCGCGGTTCGTGGCCGGGTCGATGGGGCCGACGACCAAGCTGCCGTCGCTGGGGCACATCGGCTACGACGCGATGTGTGCCGGCTACGTCGAGCAGGCGGAGGCGCTGATTGAGGGCGGCGTGGATATGCTGCTGATCGAGACCTGCCAGGATCTGCTGCAGGCGAAGATTGCGCTGCGCTGCCGTGCCATGCGATGCGATGAAGAAGACGCGGGTGTACCCGGTGCCAGTGCAGGCGCAGATCACGCTGGAGGCCACGGGGACGATGCTGCTGGGCACGGAGATCGGCGCGGCGCTGGCGGTGCTGGAGGCTTTCGGCCTGGATGTGATCGGGCTGAACTGCGCCACCGGGCCGCGCGAGATGAACGACGCGGTGCGCTATCTGTGCCAGAACTCGACCAAGCCGATCAGCGTGCTGCCCAATGCCGGACTGCCGCAGAACGTGGGCGGGCACGCGGTGTACAAGCTGACGCCGGAGGAGTTGGCGGAGCATCATCGGCGATTTGTTACCGAGTACGGGGTGCAGGTGGTGGGCGGCTGCTGCGGGACCACGCCGGAGCATCATGCAGGCGGTGGCGAGGCGGTTGCGGGCACTGACGCCGGCCGAGCGCGACAGTAAGCCGCAGTCGGTGGCGGCGAGCGCGTTTTCCAGTCGTGCCGCTGGAGGTGGACGGACAGCCGGCTGATCGTCGCCGAGGAGATGAACACCACCACGCGCGTGGCACGCACTTCCGCGACATGGTGCGCAAGGGCGACTACGACGGCATCCTGGCGCTGGCCAAGCGGCTGGTGAGCGAAGGGCTCGCAATGCTGGATCTCTGCTGCGCGATGGTGGGCGAGGACGAGAAGGCGCTACATGAATGGCGTGCTGGAGAAGATCGCCACGCGCGTGCCGGCGCCGATCCTGGTGGACTCGACCGAGGCCAACGTGATGGAGGAGGCGCTGAAGCGCATTCCCGGCAAGCCGATCATCAACTCCATCAACCTGGAGGACGGCGAGAAGCGCACCGCGAAGGTGCTGCCGCATGGCGCAAGCGCTATGGCGCGGCGGTGATCGCCTGACCATCGACGAAGACGGCATGGCGCTGACGGCGGACAAGAAGGTGGCCATCGCCAAGCGCATCCACGAGCTGGCTACGGAGAAGTACGGAATGCGCCCGCAGGATCTGATCTTCGACGCGCTGACGCTGCCCATTTCGACCGGGCAGGAGGAGTATCGGACGGCGGGAATGGAGACGCTGAAGGCGGTGCGGCGGATCAAGCTGGAGCTGCCGGAGATGCCGGACGATGCTGGGCGTTCGCAATATCTCGTTCGGGTTGAATGTGTATCGCGCGGCGCGTGCTGAACTCGCGTGTTTCTGAAGGAGGCGGTGGATCGCGGGCTGGATATCGGCGATCGTTAACTACTCTAAAATCTATCCGTTATACAAGATTCCCGAAGCTGAAGTTGAGCTGGCGCGCAAGCTGATCTTCCGCGACGTGCGGACGAGCGGCGATCCGCTGCAGAGTCTACATGCAGCACTTCGCGGGCTGGACAAGAGGCGAGGCGCGGAGAGCGATCGCGGCCGAGAGCTGACGACTGTCGGATCGAGGAGAAGCTGAAGTAGCTGATCATTCACGGCGAGAGGGGCGATCGGGCAGGGCGAGCACGAAGCAAGCGCTGGAGGAGCTGCTGGAGGCGGCGCTGGCGCAGCTACACGCCGCTGGACCTGATCAACACACGTGCTGCTGGACGGGATGAAGACGGTGGGCGAACTGTTCGGCGCGCGCAAGATGCAGTTGCCGTCGGTGCTGGATTCGGCGTCGGTGATGAAGGCCGCGGTGGCGTATCTGGAGCCGAAGATGGAGAAGGCTGAGGGCGGACGCAAGGGGACGATCGTGCTGGCGACGGTGAAGGGCGACGTGCACGACATCGGCAAGAACCTGGTGGACATCATCCTGTCGCAACAACGGGTACAAGGTGGTGAACCTGGGGATCAAGCAGCCGTGCGGAGGACGATCATCGCAGGCGGCGAAGGAGCACCGGGCGGACGCCATCGGGCTGAGCGGGCTGCTGGTGAAGTCGACGCTGGAGATGAAGTACGTGCTGCAGGACCTGGAGCGGCAGGGGCTGACGTTTCCGGTGATCTGCGGCGGCGCGGCGCTGACGCGCAAGTACGTGGAAGACGATCTGCGCCGGGAGTACAGTCGGCGGTGTTTTATGCGCGAGGACGCCTTCGCGGGCTGCATGTGATGGACGACCTGACCATCGCGGATGAGCGGCGCGCGAGCGCGGCTGGCCGAAGGGCGACGCGGTTGAGGCAATGTGCGCCGGGCGGCGGCAGCGGCTGGCGAGCCGCCGGCGGCGCCGACGACGGAGCGGCAGCCGGTGGTGCAGCCGGCGCCGGACGATTCCCGAGCCGCCGTTCTGGGGCGTGCGCACGCGGCAAGGACTTCGACCTGCGACGAGCTGTTTCGTACATCAACGAGACGGCGCTGTTCAAGAACCAGTGGCAGCTGAAGACGGCGTCGCAGGAGGATTATCTGCGGCTGGTGGAGGAGAAGTTCCGGCCGATGCTGACGGAGTTGGAGCAGGAGGTGATCGCGAAGGGATGGTTCGAGCCGCAAGGCGGTGTACGGATATTTCCCGTGCGCAGAGCCGAGGGCAACGACGGTGATCGTCTACGACCCGGATCGATGGCGTCCGGAACCGCGCGGAGCGCGGAACTGCTGCGCTTCAATTTTCCCCGGCAGAGGGAAGGGCGAAGGCTGTCGATTGCGGACTTCTTCTCGCCGACGTCGTCGCGGGCGGATGGACGTGATCGGCTTGTCGCTGGTGACCATCGGCAGCCGGGCCAGCGAGGAGACGCAGAAGCTGTTCCAGGCGGGCGAATATACGCAAGTATCTGTATCTGCACGGGCTGTCGGTGGAGACAGCCGAGGCGCTGGCGGAGTATCATGCACAAGCTGATGCGCGAGGAGCTGGGCATCGGCGGCGAGGACGCGCCGGAGGTGCGCGATCTGTTCCATCAGAAGTATCGCGGGTCGCGCTATTCGTTTGGCTATCCGGCGTGCCCGAACCTGGAGGACCAGACGAAGCTGTTCCCGCTGCTGAAGCCGGAGGAGAACGATCGGCGTGCGGCTGACCGAGCGGCTTCCATACTGGAGCCGGAACAGAGCACCAACGGCGATCGTCGTGCATCATCCGGCAGGCGAAGTATTTTGTGGTGTAGCGGCGGTATTGTTGATGGCGAATGGCGATGCGCCTGTGGCACCCGGCGGGTTATACTTTCTGGCTAGATGACGGAGTGGGCGAAGTTCGCATCGGGTGGTAGCGGGGAGAACGGCGGGGGCGTGGGTGGGTGTGCGCCGAAGCCGAAGCCCCCGCTGTGGAAGCGGGTGCGCGCGTGGGCGCTGCTGCTGCTGATCTGCGCGATTCCGGTGGGGATGGCGGTGGGTGGCGGGTTCTGGGTGCGGCGGGCGCTGCGGCCGGGAAGCCCGTGGGAGGACACGCTCTACAATGTGCTGATCTCGGTTGCGTTTTTTGCGCCGCTGGGGTTTGTGGTGTGGACGCTGGCACGGACGAAGATGAAGACGGGGTGCTGGTCGGTGAGCGCAGAGACACGGAGGCAGCGTGCGGGACAGTGCTCGACGCAAGGGTGCGTGGCGAGACAGAACTCGTGGAGCAGCTATGCAGTGAAGTGGGCGAGTTGCACGGCGATGGATCGCGAGTGCCCGCCGTGGCAGCGCGCAGTGGCGTGGGCGGTGCTGGCGGGATACATGCTGGCGATGCTGGGTATGACGGCGATTGGGGTGATCTGCTTCGGGGCTGCGTTTGCCGACGACAATACGGCGGTGGCTACGTGCCTGTTCATCGGGCTGGGACTGGCGGTGCTGCTGGTGCCGGGGCTGGCTGTGCGCCGGCTGATACGCGCTATCGGCGCGGGCAAGGTTGGCGCGACGCGGGAAGAAGTGGAACAGATCCGCGCACAGCGGGTAGAACGGCACGCCCGGGAATGGCAGAAGCCGCTGCGGAGCAAGGTCGGAACCACGGTGTTTCTGCTGGCGCTGTATGGGCTGTTTTGGGCGCGCGCGACACTGCACCGGGGACAGCATCCGCATGAGAGCTGGGTGACTCCGGCGATGTGGACGCCGTGTGTGGTGTACGCGATCTGGGTGCAGTTCCGCAGGCCGAAGGAAAGAGCTCAGGGTCGATCCGGGCAGGACAAGGACAAATACGGAGATTCTTCGCTCCACTCAGAATGACAATTATTTTTCCTTTTCTACAGAAAATAATTCTTTGAGTGTATTCAGAGATGGTCTGGAGTCTCGCAGTGCGAGCAAAAGCAGATTCCTTCGCTTCGCTGCGGAATGACAACTCTATAGAAATAGTCAGAGTTTGCTGAGGTAGTCGAGGATTTCGGGGCTGGTCCAGTCCTGGGCGGAGACGAATTTGCGGCGCAGGATTCCTTTACGGTCGATGATGTAGGTTTCGGGAATCTTGACGGTGCCGTAGAGGTGCGGGATGCGAGCGGAGGGGTCCAGCAGGGTGAGCAGGTTGACGTGGTAGGTCTGGAGGAATTGGCTGTAAGCCGCAGGGTCGGTCGTCCTGGCTGACGGCGAGGACGACGATCTGGGGAAAGCGGCGTTGCAGTTCCATCAGGCTGGGCAGTTCGACGACACAGGGAAAGCACGAGGTGGCCCAGAAGTTGAGGACGACGATGTGGCCGCGGAACTGTGCGAGCGAGACGATCTTGCTGCCGTCGGTGAGGGTGAACTGTGGGGCGCGTGAGTCGATGAGGGCTGGGTGGCTGCCGCGGTCGCAGGCGGTGATGAATAGGGCGCAGGGTGCGAGGAGAAGAACCGCGGGTCTGGAAATTGGTCTGGGGGTCGGTCTGGCTTTACGCACGCAAGGCTCCTGCTTCCTATAATACGAAGCTGTGAGCGAAGACGCAGGGACGAGGGAGAAGAACGGGGCGGTTGCGGAGAGTACGGAGGCGCGGATGCGGCTGTCGGTGATTGTGCCGGCACGCAATGAGGCGGCGGCGCTGGGGGAGTGTCTGCGGTCGCTGATGGTGCAGTCGGAGGCGGGGTTTTCGCTGGGCGAGGAGTGGGAGCTGATCGTGGTGGACGACGATTCGACGGACGGGACGCGGGAGATTGCGCAGGCGGTCGCGGCGGGGCGCAAGGGTATGGTGGTGATTGCGGCCCCCAAGCTGGATCAGAGCGAACGCGGCGGGTTTACCGGGAAGACGAATGCGTGCTGGGCAGGGGCGCAGCGGGCACGCGGGGAGTGGCTGCTGTTTACCGATGCGGACACGGTGCATGAACCGGGGGACCTGGCGCGGGCGCTGCATGAGGCGAAGAAGTATGGGGTGGCGATGCTGTCTTACTCGCCGCGGCAGATTGTGAGCGGTTTCTGGCAGCGGGCGGTGATGCCGCTGGTGTTTTCCGAGCTGGCGAGCGCGTATCCGCCAAAGCAGGTGAGCGATCCGGCGAGCGGGGTGGCGGCGGCGAATGGGCAATTTTTGCTGGTGGAGCGCGAGGCATACTTTGCGGTGGGGGGGCATCGCGGTGGTGGGGCGGGCGATACTGGAGGACGTGGCGCTGGCGCGCAAGATCAAGCGGCGCGAAGCATGCAATTCGCTTTCGCTATGCGCCGGACGCGCTGGCGGCGCGGATGTACCGCACGCTGCCGGAGATGGTCGAGGGATGGACGAAGAACCTGGCGCTGCTGTTTCCGCAACCGCTTTGGCTGGCGGCGTGGCGGGTGCTGGACAGTGCCGCTGTTCTTCGGGCTGCCGGCGCTGGCGTTGCGTGACGCCGTCTGCTGGTGTGTGGCAGCCGGCGGTGATCTGTGCTGGTATGGCTGCGGACGCTGTGGCGTTTCTATGGACGCGTGGCGGGATCGAAATTTGCGGCGTGGGATGTGGCGATCTCGATCTTCGGGGTGCCGATGTTTTGCTGGCTGCTGGCGCGGAGTCATCTTCATCATCGGGTGACAGGTCGGTGGATTGGAAGGGGCGGAGATACAAGGTTGGGCGGCATAGGGTTTCGTGCGTTAATGCAGACGATGCAAGGAGTGGCGTCATCTAAAACGCAAGGCAGCGACAGATCTCCTTCGATTCGCTGGGTGCGGAGACATCAAATGAGTGCGGGCAATAACGAGATGATGGACAGGCACGATGATTCTACTGACACGGAAGGCGGAGTTTTCTTCGGCACACTACTACTGGAACGATGCGTGGTCGAAGGAGGAGAACGAGCGCGTCTTTGGCCGGTGCGCGAACCGTAACGGGCACGGGCACAACTACACGCTGGAGGTGACGGTGGCGGGCGAGGTCGATCCGGTGTCTGGGTTTGTGGTGGATCTGAAGGAGTTGAAGGAGATTCTGGAGCGCGAGGTGGTGCAGAGTGTACGACCACCGGCATCTCAATATGGAGGTGCCGGAGTTTGCGGCGGGGACAGGAATGGTTCCGACGACGGAGAACATTGCGATTGCGATCTGGCAGCGGCTGGAGGGAAAGATCCCCCGTGCAAAGCTGCACCGGGTGCGGGTGTATGAGATGGCGGACCTGTTCGCGGACTACTACGGGGAACGATGACGGCGGTTAATCCGCAGACGGAGCGTCAGAAGCGCAAGGCCGAAGGCGTATCTTCGCGGCGGTACCGGCTGAGCGCGTCGCATCGGCTGCACACGGATGCGTACAGCGCGAGCAAAACCGGGCAGTCTACGGCAAGTGCAACAACCCGCATGGACACGGGCACAACTATACGGTGGAGGTGACGCTGGGCGGGCCGGTGGATGCGCGGACGGGGATGGTCTGCGACCTGGGCGAGCTGGATGAGTTTGCGCGGACAGAATCTGCTGGAGCGGTTCGACAGGATGAACCTGAATACCCGGAGTTTGGTCGAGGCGGTGCCGACGACGGAGAAATTTACGTGCGAGATTTACACGATATTTGCGGGGGTTCGGCGGAGCGCGGGGTTGGCGGGTACGGATCGAGGAGACGGGGAACAATTCGTTTGAGTACTCCGAGGAGTAATGGAGCTGAGACGATAGTCGCAACACACGGAAAGCGATTCTGGAACTGGACAGCGAGCGAGTTCGACGACGCAGAGCTTTATCAGGAGTTGCTGCGCGCGGATCGGCGAGGACCCCGCCGCGAGGGCCTGGCGGAGACGCCGAGCGGGTGGAGAAGGCGATGGCGTTCCTGACCCAGGGATACGCGAAGGACGTGGCGACGGTCGTGAACGGCGCGCTGTTCGACGGTGAACTACGACGAGATGGTGATCGTGAAGGACATCGAGATTCTTCAGCATGTGCGAGCACCATCTGCTGCCGTTCTTCGGCAAGGTGCACGTCGCCTACGTGCCCAAGGCGAAGGTGATCGGGCTGAGCAAGATTCCGCGGATGGTGGAGATGTCTTCGCGCGCCGGCTGCAGGTGCAGGAGCGGCTGACGCAGCAGATCGCGCAGACGCGATTCAGGAGGCGATCGACCCCGAGGGCGTGGGCGTGATCGTGCGAGGCGCGGCACCTCTGCATGATGATGCGCGGCGTGGAGAAGCAGCACTCCGGCGACGGTGACCTGGGCGATGCGCGGCGTATTCAAGACGCAGACGCAGACGCGCAATGAGTTTTTGTCGCTGGTACGGGCGGCGGCGGCGAGAGTTGGGCAACGGCCAAGGAACCCGTAGTCTGGTAAGGATGAATGGATTGCTGGTAGTGGACAAGCCCGCGGGAATGACCTCGCATGACGTGGTGGATATTGTGCGCAGGGCCACGGGGGAACGCTCGGTGGGACACCTGGGGACGCTGGACCCGATGGCGACCGGAGTGCTGCCGCTGCTGCTGGGCAAGTACACGCGGCTGGCGCAGTTCTTTCGGCACTGCGGAGAAGGCGTACGAGGGGACGATCCGCTTTGGATTTGCCACGGACACGTTCGACGCGGAGGGGACGGCGGCGGGCGCAGGCTCGGCCATTGGAGAAGACCTTGGAACGAGCTGCGCGGGCTGGCGGAGCGGTTCCACGGGGAGATGGAGCAGATGCCGCCGGTGTTTTCCGCGAAGAAGATTGGCGGGGTCCCGGCGCACAAGCTGGCGCGGGCGGGCAAGCCGGTGGAGATGAAGCTGGCGCGGATCGTGATCCATCGGCTTTGAGCTGCTGTCGCTGGAGGGCGAGCTGGCGCGGTTTGAGATGCAGGTATCTGCGGGCGGATATGTGCGGTCGGTGGCGCACGAACTGGGCGAGCTGGCGGGATGCGGAGCGCATCTGGCCACGCTGCGGCGGACGCAGGCTGGGGCGTTTACGCTGGCGCAGGCGATTGGGCTGGACGAACTGAAGGCGCTGGCGGGCGAGCCGGAGGAGATTGCGCGGCGGATGCCGCATCCGCGGACGCTGCTGCCGGAGATGCCGTCGGTGACGGTGGATGAGCAGGCGGCGGGACGGCTGCGCAACGGGATGCAGGTGAACCTGCCGGAGTACTCGGCGCGGAGCTGGTGAAGGTGTTTACCGGCCCGGCGGAGCTGCTGGGGATTGCCAAGCGGATCGCGGGACGCTGATGCAGCCGATCGTGGTGCTGGCGTAGCGAGGCGGAGAGCCCACATCTCAAAATCAAGATGTCCGATCGGAATGTCCTGGCTAAAGCCCGGACCTATCTCAGAAACAAAGCAGATGCGGGGATTCTTCGCTGCACTCAGAATGACAACGTAAAACGAGCAACCGCAGTCCTTCGACTCGCTCCCTCGCTCGCTCAGGATGACATTTTTATTGGTTGGTCGAGGAAGACGGTCGTGCTTCGCACGATACCCACCCATTCCGCAAAAACGCGAATGAATGGGGCGCCCGCAGAAAAAACAACAATCGGGACCCAGAATGACATCCCTTCAAATCGGCGAAGAAGGGCATACAGTTACTTTTCGAGCAGGGGGCGGACGAGGGCGAGGACGTTGCGGGCGACGATCTGGTTGCCGCTGGCGGTGGCGTGGGTGCGGTCGCGCTGCATCATGCCGGGGACGCCGTAGACGTTCTGGAGCAGGAAGGGAATCATGGGGACGCGGTACTTGCTGGCCAGCAGGGTGTAGGTCTGGTTGAACTGGCTGGATGTAGTCGGGGCCATAGTCGGGCGGGAGGGTGATGCCGGCGAGGGCGACGTTGAGTGCCGGAGTGTTGCAGCGTGGCGACGATGCGGTCGAGGTTGGCGCGGGTGTCTGCGATGGGCAGGCCGCGCAGGCCGTCGTTGCCGCCGAACTCGACGACGACGATGGCGGGATGCGGGGCGAGGACCTCGGGCAGGCGCTCGACGCCGTCCTTGGTGGTGTTGCCGCTGATGCCCTGGTTGTCGACGCGGTAGTGGAAGTGGAGGTGGTCGAGGTCGGCCTGGAGGTAGTCGGGGTAGCTCTCGCCGGGGCCGACGCCGCGGCCGGCGGTGAAGCTATCGCCGAAGCAGACGAGGATGGGGCGGTGGTCGTTGGGCTGGGCTTTGGTGCGCGGGATTGCGGAGCTGGGGCGGGGTGGGCGAGATCGCGAATGCGGAGAGATGTGCGCAGCAGCGAAGGCACGCCGCAAGGACCGAGAAAGGATAAACTTTCCGCATCGTTCCAACGTATCAAAGATACGAGTGCGCGGTTGAGATGGGTGGGATGGCTGGGGAGTTGCCTGCGGTCTTATTAGCGCTGACGCAGAGGGGGAGTTGGCCGGTGAGTGAAGACGCAGGCAGGATGCAGGCGATGATTGTGGTGAGGGGTTGCGGAAGTCGATTCGCAACGGCGCGCGGACGGTGGAGATACTGCGCGGGCTGGACTTCAGCGTGCCGAAGGGCGAGTTTGTGGCCGATCATGGGGGCGTCGGGGAGCGGGAAGTCGACGCTGCTGGGGCTGCTGGCTATATCTCGGCGGTCATTCCGACGTCATGCTGGGCACTGTCGCCGCGAACAAAGCCGCCGCAGCACGTCTCAACGAGACCGTCTATGACATGGGACTTTGCGTCGGCCCGGACGATATGTTTCTCGGTCTGCGTGGCCTGCGGACCCTTGGCATTCGGCTGGAGAAGCACTACGCGGCGGGCATGAAGGTCGCCCGCTGGCTCCAATCGCGGCCCGAAATTCTTCGTGTGCTCCACCCTGCGCTCGAAAGCGACCCGGGCCACGCGATCTGGAAGCGCGATTTCTCGGGCGCCTGCGGCCTCTTCAGCGTCGTGTTCAAGCCGGCGCCGGCCGCTGCCGTGAACACGTTCCTCGATAATCTCACGCTATTTGGAATTGGCGCTTCATGGGGCGGCTTCGAGAGCCTGGCGATTCCGTTCACTTGCTCCAGAGTCCGCACCGCCACCGTGTGGGCGCCAGGCGGGCCGACAGTGCGATTTCATATCGGGCTTGAAGATGTTTCCGACCTCATCGCCGACCTGGAGCGTGGTTTTGCGGCCTTCGCGGCGGCGCTGGAGCAATCACCCGCCTCTTGACCATTAAATGCGAACGAGCCGCCGAGGATCCCGGCGGCTCGTCGCAAGGCGCGGGCAGGGAGGAAAAACGCGCCTGACTTCCCGTTCAACGCATGGCTGAAAGTCAGCCGCGCTCGCTGTGATCACCGTCGTTGCGGCGACCTTGGAACTGGTTAACCCGCGACAGCATCGCGAAACGGTGCTTCTGGCCGTCATCCAGCGTTTGATAAAGCGGTGCTGCTGAATCGGCATAACGCTTGAGCGCCGCGCTGCGGGCAGCGAAATCCTCGGACGCATGCTGCGCGCGCGCGATCGGATCGCTCGTTGCTTCGCGACGGCGATCTCCACGCTCAGACCGAATTGTTGCAAGGTCCCGGTAGGCCTGCTCGAAGCCAGACCACAATTTCTCCTGATCCTCCGACAAGTGCAGTCCCGCATGCAGCTCGGCAACCCGGGCCTCGAGTAACGCCGCACGATCTTCAGCAATCAGCCGGTGCATGAAATCACGATTTCCGGACCGCTGCTGGGCGACAACGGCAACCGTTGCAAGCAACGTCAGCGCCGCTGCGCCGAGAACGATATTTTTCAACATACGAAATTCCCCAAGAAATAATTTGACGAACGGATCAGATATCCGTTCGCTGGGGATTACAAGTTAAGTTTGACTTACCAATCAATTACATAGCTGTAATGATTACAGCGAATTAGCTTTCGGCGGCCAAGCAATTCAACCTTGCGGCCGCGCAAATGCAAACAGCTTCGCGGTCAGAACCTGCACGGTCTCGCCGTTCTGGTTGCGCGTCCGGCTGCGCATCGTGACGATCGCCTGTGTCGGCTTGGATCGCGAGGGAGTGATTTCCAGGATTTCGCTTTCGACCCGAAGCTCATCGCCGGCTCGCACCGGGTGCGGCCAAGCGATCTCTCCGCCGACGCCGATGATGCCGGTGGAGATCGGCATTCCGCCTTCGGTCAACAGGCGCATTGTCAGTGCCGCCGTATGCCACCCGCTCGCGACCAATCCTTTGAACAGCGTCGCTTTGGCCGCCTCGGCATCGAGATGAAACGGCTGCGGATCAAACGCGGTTGCGAAGCTGATGATATCCTCGTCGGTCACCGTGAGCGGTCCGGCCGCAAAGCGCTGGCCGACATGGAGGTCGTCGAGAAAGAGGGTCCCCGCCATGCTGTTCCCGACCGCTAGTCGGTACGGACCTGATCCCGCGCCGCGGGGTCGTTCAGGCGATAGCCGACGCCAAGCTCGGTCAGCAAAATCTTCGGCCGGTTGGGATCGGCCTCGATCTTCTGCCGTAGCTTGCGCACGAAAATCCGCAAGTACTGCGTATTGTTGACGTGAGCCTGACCCCACACCGATTTGAGCAGATTCTGGTGGGTGATGACTTTGCCGGGGTGCTGCGCCAGGACCTGAAGCAGGCGATATTCCTTCGGCGTCAGATTGATGCGCTTGCCGTCAAGCGCGACGGTGCGGGCGGCAAAATCAATGACGAGCCGATCGAGACGCAGCGCGCTTTCGCCATCCTTGCGGTCGCTCTGCCGTCGCAGCACCACCTTGGCGCGCGCCAACAATTCCGACATGAAAAACGGCTTCACGACGTAGTCATCGGCGCCAAGCTCGAGCAATTTGACCTTTTCGGCCTCACCGGCACGAACCGACAGAATAATGACCGGCACGCTGCTCCAGGCCCGGATACGCTCCAGCAATTCGGAACCGTCGATATCGGGCAAGGCGAGATCGAGAATGACGAGATCGATCGGATGCAGTGTGATTTCCCGCAGCGCGTCGGCGCCGTTCGCCGCCTCAGAAACCCGATAGCCGCCAAGCTCCATGCCGGCCCGCACGAATTGCCGGATCTGGGCCTCGTCGTCGATAATCAGTACGTGTTGTTCTCCTTCGCTCATGTCAGTCCTTGCGGCTCTCCTTCATGGTCAGCGGCAGGCGAATGGTGACCGTCATGCCCTTGTTGACCCCCTCGCTTGTCGCCTCGATCGTTCCGTGATTGGCAGCAACGAAAGCACTTGCGATCCAGAATCCAAGACCCAATCCCGAGGTGACTTGCGAATGCCGGTTACCGCGGAAGAACTTCTGACCGAGCAGCGCGCGGTCGTCGGCATCAAGGCCAGCACCTTGATCCGTTACGCTGATGGCGAATTGCCCATCCTCGCTTCGCCCGCGCACGGCGATGACCGATTCGGGCGGCGAATATTTTGCAGCATTGTCGAGAATCTGCCCCAGCGCACGCTCCATCAGCACCGAATCAATCCGCAGCAGCACGAGCTCATCGGGCAAGTTGACCTCGACGGTGCGATTCGCCAGTCGATTGCGGCATCGCTGGAGCGCGGCGTTGACGAAGTCCGCCGGCTCGGCCCACTCAAGCTTGGCTTCCAGGCCATTGCTGCTGATCCTCGACGCATCGAGGATATTTTGGATCTCGACGTTGAGCCGTTCGGATTCCTGGTGGATCAGCGCGGCGAGCTTCTTGAGGCGGAAATTGCCGGTGATCTCAGGCGCCAGCGACAAAACCGTGGAGGCGCCGAGGATGGACGACAGCGGAGTGCGCAATTCGTGCGACACCGACCCGATCAGCGCTTCACGGAAGCGCTCGGTTTCGGAACGCGTCCGCGCCTCGGCGATCGTGCGCGCAAGGCCCAGCCGCTCAAGCGACAGGCCTGCGTCGCTGATCACCGCGACGACGCGAGCACACAGATCATCGAAGAATTCCGTACGCCGCCCCAATTCGACGGCGATGATGCCGAAGTCGGCCGTATTGGTGGAAACCGGCCGGACCAGCCAAGCGCTTCCCAACGCATCGTCGACGACGATGCCCTTGGCACTATCAGCGTCGGCGGTTTTGTTCTCGGCGACAGCTTCCGCGACAGCCTTGGGGACTTCCGTATCGCCAAGCCGCTCCGACTTTCCCTCCAACGTTCCCAGCGAATCGAACAGCAAGGCCCGCCGACCCACTAGCATGCTCAGATGCTGCTGCATCGCTTCGAAGATGTCAGCGGTCGAATGGGCGGCGGAGATGCGTTGCGAAAACGTGTAGAGATCCCGGATCTCGTTTTCACGCTTGAGTGCACGGGCAGCGTCGCGGCGCGTCCGCGCTGCCAGATAGCCGAGCACCAGCGACACGCCCAGAAAGACGATGATGCCGAGCACGCGGGAGCGCGACTCGGTGCTGAACGAGTAGAAGGGGCTGTAGAAGAAGTAGATGACCGACGCCGCCCCGCCCAAAGCCGTGACCGCGGCGGACAGCGTCCCCCAGCGGATTGCCGCAACGACGATGGGGATCAGGAACGTCAACGCAACGGGCGGCAGCTCCTGGATGGAGCGCATCAGCATCAGCGCCGCGTCGGTGATGAGGACGAAGACGAGCGCCATCACGATGCCGAGGAGGCCGCCCGGCGCAATGGTATCACGCACAAAGGCGCGGGCGAAATCGAAGAGCCTGCTCCATACAACGGCCGTGCGAGGAGTGGCCTGCCGAATCCGGGCTCTTGCCTCGACGGAATCGAATTTCACGGCCGATCGATCAACGCTCATGCCGACATCAGAACCCATTGCGAACAATAGTCAATTGCCATTTGTGCGGGCGTCAACTGCGTTCTGCTGGCGCGGCTGGGGAGCAGTAACCCTCACGCCGCCAGCTGCGTCCGACGCTCCCGATACACGAAATAGAGATTGCGCAGATAAACGAAAAGCCCCAGCCCCTGCCCGAGAATGAACACAGGGTCGCGGATGTAGAGCGCATAGACGAACAGCACCAGTCCGCCTCCGATCGAAAAGAACCAGAAGGCAACTGGAATGACGCTTCGCCCCACCCGCTCGGACGCGACCCATTGCACCACAAACCGCATCGCAAAGAGTGCCTGCCCGAC
The DNA here is from genome assembly GCA_963807015.1 of uncultured Alphaproteobacteria bacterium. Lineage (GTDB taxonomy): Bacteria > Pseudomonadota > Alphaproteobacteria > Rhizobiales > Xanthobacteraceae > JAJPKK01. The sequence continues at coordinate 17,877 of CAWEAS010000008.1, forward strand.
ATAACCGATCAGCACCCACCAGTTCAGCCGCAAGACGAAGACACTCTGCACGTAATCGCCGACGGCCTGATACAGACTGCTCAGCATTGCCAACAACCTCCAGGAACCCGGAATGCGCCTTTTATGGACGGAAAACGGCGCCAGCAACCTGCTTTATTCGCCGCCAGGATGGTCCGGCCATCGCATGCACCGCCCCATCCGGCCCTACGTAAAATCCAAGCCGGCGAACGGCGAACCAATCGCGCACCCATAAGGCTCCGAAAGCGCCAACCGCGGCCCCTGCGATGACGTCGCTCGGGTAATGCGCGGCAATGAGGATGCGGCTCGCCGCGATCAGCAGCGCGTAGATCCAGAGCACGGGCCGCGCGCGGGGAAACACGGCGCCAATCGCGACGAGCGCGGCAAACGCAGTGGTGGCATGACCGGATGGAAAACTTGCGAATTCCGGCCGCCATGCGAACGGTTCGTAGGCGAAGGGTCCGAGCGCAGACGGGCGGGCGCGGCCGATCCAGCGCTTGACGATTGTATCAATCAGTCCCGGCAGGCCGACTGCAATGAAAATGAACCCGAGACGCGTCACCGCCATCGCAAGCACCGCCCGGCTCATGTAGTCGAGCCGCGGCGATGCCAGGAGGCCGATCGCCAGAATGAGGCCTCCGACCGGCACCAGAATCCAGCCCGACCGGCCGAAGTCCGTGATCACAAAGGATAGGTCGACGAGCCAATCCGGCAGACCAGCGGACATCTTGAACGCCGGGATGTCGAGAAACGTCATCGCCAGAGCGATTGCGGCGGCGGTGATTGCGGCCGCCTTTGGGAAGCGCCGCCATGCAGGCACAAACTGGGCCGGCAACGATCGCGGAGGCCGAATGACCAGCGCGAGAGACCTGCGGACATTGTGGAGGAGCGCCGAGGCACGAGCGACGAGAGCGCCTGCTGCCTGATCGCTCGCTCGGCCGGCTGTCGTCACGGCGCGAACTCCGATCGGTAGGTGGCGATCGTGATGGCCTGGCCTCCGTTGATATTGAAGCCTTCGACGCGGGGCCCGAGCGAATAGCGCAGGCCGATCGCGTCGGCGCGTTGGACGAAGGCTCGCTCCTGACGACTATCGACGATCGCGAAGCGGCAAGGTCCGCCGGCGAGGAAATCGGCCGCACTCGAGCCGACGCCAGGAGTGACGTTGCTGCGGATCAAAAACACGAGGCTCGGTTCATGAAAGCCGGCGGTGACAACGCCAGGGTCCGGACAATTACCGGCGTAGACGAAATTCGCAAGCGCGACTGACGGGAACAGCGTGCGGATCGCAGGAAATGTCACGCCGTAGGCCGCGATCGACAACATGATCGAACCCGCCGAAGCGCGGAGCAGCGAGGCCTCCGCGCCATCGACCCGGTAGAGCAGCCAGGCGAATAAGGAGAAGATCACGGCAGCTGCTGCAAATGGCCACGCCAACAGTCCGAGCCGCTGACCGACACCGATTTGCAGCGCGATGAGCGCGACCGCAATCGCCGTCATCAGGATGAACCACCACACGGTGCCCCGCATCAGCCAGCGATTGCGCGACAAGGCCTGGCTGTCGATGACGCCCGCAATCAGGATCGCAATCGCGGGATAGAGCGGCAGCACGTAATGGGGCAGTTTGGTCGGCACGATTTCGAAGACGATCCATGACGGCACGATCCAGGCCAGCAGAAACTTGCAGCCCGGCTCGCCACGCGCCCGCCAAACGGCCGGCGTCGCAAGGCCCGCCAGAATGGAACCCGGGAAGAAGGTCAGCCAGAATGCGACAAAATAGAAGCCCGGCGGCAGGCCGTGGGATTCCTGCCCTCCCGCCACCTTGGCGAACATGTCCTCTCCGACGGCCTCGGTGAAAAAGCTGCCGCCGCTGCGGACCAGGATCGCAATGAACCACGGCATTACCAGCAGCAGCGCCCAAAGGATGCCAGGGATCGGCCGCAACCGCTTGATCCAGCCGATTTGCCGGTCAATGCCGACCAGCGTCGCGGCCGTGAGACCGACGACCATCATGATCACCGGCCCCTTGATCAGAACGCCGCAAGCAGCCGCGGTCCAGAAGATCGCCGCGACCGCAAGCGGGTGCGTATGCGTCGGGCGTTCGCCGTACTCGGTGAGATAGGCTCGCGCCATCGCCCCCATCGCCGCCACGATGGTCAACAGCAGCATTGCGTCGGTCTTGGCGAGCCGCGCCTCGACGCCGAGCAAAATCGAGCAGGCCATCATGATGCCGGCGAGAAACGCCGCGCGCCGCGAGACGAAGGCGAGCGCCGCCCAATAGCTCAGGAGAACCGCGCCGACGGCGCCGATGAGCGAGGGAATGCGATAGATCGCGATCCGCAGTCGCGCCCGGGGCACGCCGGCCGCTTCCGCGATCTCGACCGCGGCCGCCTGCAGCCAATAGATGCCGACCGGTTTCTTGTAGCGCGCCTCATCCTGAAACCTGATGTCGACATAGTCGCCGGTCTCGATCATTTGCTTGGTCGCCTGGGCGAAGCGCGCTTCGTCGCGGTCAACCGGCGGGATCTGGGAAAGACCTGGAAGGAAAGCGACGAGCGACACCGCGATCAGCACGGCGACGGCATGAAAATCCGAGGCGATCGCGAACCTCATGAAGGCCGCGATGCCAAGATTTCCGATCCCCTTGCGCGTCGCGTTATCGCTGATGACCGCCATGTCGTTGTCCTGACGCGCTCACGGTTCGCGCGCAGCATCTGCTGTGATAGAGAAAAGCCCGCGTTCCCAGATGCTTAGAGCTTGTCCGTGGCGCAAACAAGTCTGCGCCTCAGGCCCGAACAAAAGCTTGCGAAACCCCCGTCAGTCGCCCCGCCCCACGTGTTCCCCGACGCGGCGCGGTGGCTCGCTCGTTATCGCTGCAACGCCAGAAAACTGCAATGCCGCAGAAAATTGCGCTTGCTTTTTTTTTTGGCTTGTGGCAGCTACTGCGCCCTCGAACTTGGTCAGGAATTCTATGATTTTGAAGCGGCCATATCTCGCCATGCACGGCGTCCCCTCCGAACGATCATTCGATCGTTCGTGCGGCTGGGCCGTGTGCGCGATTCTGGCCAATCCGACCGAATTCGCGAGTCTGTCCGAACGACGACAGAGCAGAAGTCCAGAGTAACTGGCGGCGGGCCATCCCCTCCGCCGCAAAGGCAGGAGGGACCGCATGGTCCGATACGAAAGACACCAAAGCAAATCATCGTTGCCGCGCACCGCTGCAGGTGCGCGCTCCGCGCCGTCAGCGGCGCGTGCGGAATTGCGTGACGCATGATGCCGTGCGGGCATCGGGCTGTTTGACATCGTGAACGTCCAGAATTGGACGGCGTTCTTGTTTCCCCGTCTCGAGCTTCTTTGCTCGATACGCAGCGGAACGCCGTCCAATTTTTTCAAATTGCTTCGGGGCTTGTTGGTCCGTTAGTTTTCGCGACCGGCAGGCCCCCCGGTAAGCGCGCGCTCGCGCTCACCTCGTGCCCCTGAAGCATTACGGTGATGCAACCGCTTCGTAAGCGGCCGATCGGGGTTCAATTCCTCGCCGGGGCACCGTTGCTCTCCTCGTTCATCCGGCAGGACGGCCCTGTGGTAAGGGGCAAAAGCAGGTTCAAGCCCTGCGGAGAGCACCACGCACCGATAGCCCAATTGGCAGAGGCCCATCGCTCAGAACGATGACAGTGGGAGTTCAAATCTCCCTCGGTGCACCACGCCGCAATAGCCCAATTGGCAGAGGCACCCAACTCAAACCCGGTTCAGTGCAGGATCGTGGCCTGCTTGCGGCACCAAATTCATGCGAGCTTAGCTCAGAGGCAGAGCGTCCGGCCTACAACCGGGATGTCGGGGTTTCGAAATCCTCAGCTCGCACCATTCGCGTCCGTAGCTCAACGCAAGAGCGCCGTCACGACGCGCCGGAGGTCGGACCTGTCGTCTAGTGGCTAAGGCACTCGCCCGATGAGCGAGGAAACGCGGATCGAAACCGTGCAGGTCTACCAATTCCACATCGCAAGGAGATCACCATGCGCAACACAAGCAAAGGGGCGCGGCTCGCCGCCGCATCCGATCACGTGATTGGACCCCGAGCGTATCAAGCCCGGATCGGCCGGGCACGGGACTTTTAACCCCGCCGCAGGAGGTTCGAGCCCTCCGGGGTTCGCCTTTCAATCATCGCCACACATGAGCGCTGACCGATTTTTGATGTTTAGCGACAGACCACTAGCTCAACGGCAGAGCGCCCGCCTCTTAAGCGGTCAGGTCGCGGTTCAAGTCCGCGGTGGTCTACCAATCCAGGGATCAGTAATCAGGGATCAGTAATCAAGCAATCAGATGGAATGAGTTTACCCGCACCGGCGAGCCACGCGATCGCTGTTCTCGGATCGGTGGCCCTACCCCCGAACACGTCTGATCCCTGATTCCTGATCCCTGTTCTGTGCCTGTAGCCCAATCGGCAGAGGCGTTGCCCTGAGAAGGCATTCAGTGGGTGTTCAAGTCACCCCAGGCACACCAATTGCAGCGCGCAATGCGCTACGCCGACCCGTTACGCATCTGGCGAGGCGGCCGGTCTGTCTAACCGGTGAGAGGGGATCGAAACCCCTACGGGTCGCCAGCTTCGGCGATCGGTGCTCAGCAATCACGAAGAGTTGTCGCTCGCGCGACACCTCTGATCCCTGATTACTGACCACTGATCCCTGACCAGGGTATAGCTCAGCCTGGAAGAGCGCTTGCCTCGGACGCAAGAGGCCGCAGGATCGAAGCCTGCTACCCTGACCAACTTGGATGGCTAATCGGCCGGGCGGCCGAGACCGTTTTGAAAGCGGTGCGTATGCATTCGGCGTATGGGGATCGAGACCTCAGCCATCCGCCAATTTGGAAGATTAACCGGCCGGGGTGCCGGCGACGCTTGGAAAGCGTTCGGCACGCATTTGCGTGTGAGCATCGTGCGCTCAGTCTTCCGCCATTTTCGTCGCATGGAAAGTCAACCGGACGGGCGTCCGGCGCCCGTTCGAAGCGGGACGGCACCGCGAGGTGTGGGGATCAAGACCTCGGCTTTCCGCCATTTCGAAAGGACGATCGCAATTGCGGGAAGTGCCAATAAGGACATGCTGGTGCGGTCGCTGCGCTGTAAACGCGGTCCCTGCGGGGCAAGAGGTTCGATTCCGTCCACTTCCCACCAATGCGAACGTAGCTCAATGACAGAGCCGGGCGGCGCCAACGCTCAGACGCGGGTTTGATTCCCGCCGTTCGCTCCATTTCGTGACTGGCGTTCCCCGTGCGCACCCGCAACGAAGTCCAATTCGTGCGGAGCGCGCACGACAACGCCATCGATTGCTCAGACAGCTGATCTGGTGACAGCGCCGCGCCGAAACCGCGGAGAGGTTGGATCGTAACCAACTCTGAGCACCACGGGCTGCGCACAAGGGTGCAGGAATGCCTTGCAAGCAATCCGAGCGGGGAGCGTTACCCCGGCGGTCCACCAATATTCCCCTCAGGCGAGCAAGGTGCACGCGGCTGCCTGTTAAGCAGAGTTCAGGCAGGTTCAATTCCTGCGAGGGGAGCCAGGATAGTCCTATGTTATCTATCGAGAACCATCGGTAGCCATCGGTATCAGTAAGTAAGTAAGCAAAGAACGATTTGTCGCGCAGGCACTTCTCGCATTTTGCCCTCTTGCAAACCCATCGGCTCTGGTCCATATCCATCGGGAACCATCGGTAGGGTTTTGCCGTTGGATCAGGGAGTACAGCAGGGAATTGATCCCGGTTCGGCTCCCACGGCCACAGGAGGGCCAGATGGCGACCAAGAAGACGGCAACGATCGAGGACGGCAAGATCGTTAGGCTCAAGGCTCCCGGCTACAGTTTCGACCGTAGGGACAATGAGCAGTGGCGGAAGGTCGAGCGATCGGAAACAGTCAGAGACTTCCTCGACCAAGAGCGCGGCGACCTCAAATGGCTCCAACGGTTCATTGCCGCTGGGAATGTCGCAATCGAGCCGATCGTTGCTCGCTCTAGCAGCGCCATCCTTCCGAGGCTCCCCATGGGAGCCCCAACGGAGGCAACACGTCTCGCTTACGGGCGGCAATTGAAGTCGTTCATTGAGACGATCGAGGAAGTCAACTCGACACTCGACTTTAAAGTTAGTTCGCGTGGCTGGTGTTACATCCTTGAAGAACATGGCCTCGTGAAAGGCGACTTCGGCAAGGCTCAAAAACTGATCAACGATCTTCGCAAGGATGGTTCATTGCCAGTCGATATCTGCGCGCCAGATGAAACCCGCGCTACAGACAATGTTCAAGATATCGATGGCACCGTCGCAGAGGAAGCATCCCAAGCAATCTATAACGTTAAACATTATCACGAGACATATACCCCATTCAGTTTTTGGCGCGACCAAGAATATTATATTGAAATGCTGGTGGAAAAAGGCGACTTGAAATCGCTGTTCGCTGATGAATGCGAGCGCTACCATATCCCCATTTCCAACGCTAAAGGCTGGGGCGATATCAATGGCCGTTACGCCATGATGCAACGCTTATGCGCCCCATCGACCAATATGCCTACGTTTAATATATCCTACGCGAGAGTTCCTATCATGAAAAGTAAAACAAAAACAACGCAAACAGATGCCGCATCTCATATCTTCGTTTCTGGCGTCAGATTTCGTGAATTACAGAAGCTTGGTGTTTTGCCACGCACGGATAATTACAATCTTGATGAAGTCCGCAAGGCTTACATCGAACATATCCGTAACGTTGCCAGTGGTCGCGGCAGTCAAGCAAATCTAGACCTTGCCTCAGAACGCGCGAAGCTGGCGGAGGCCCAACGTCAGGGCCAGAATATGAAGAATATGGAACGTGCAGGCGAATTGATACCTTGCGACCGAATTATTCCGCTGGTAGAGAGCCAATACAGTGTGATCAGAGAACGCCTCTTATCTATCCCTGGAAAAACAGCCAATTCGTTAGTGGGAAAATCTCGCTCGGAAATAACGACATTATTAGAGACAGAAATCAATCAATCCTTGGCCGAGTTAAGTGCAGTCGAGGTTGAAGATCAGGCCCGGAAACCCGGTTCCGACGACGAAGAATAGGCTTGCATTCTCGAAACCGTTTGCCCACACTGCCTCGCCCATGGAGTGTTCCGTTTCCATGGGAGTTTGATCATGCCACAGTTTGTTTCCAGCTTCGCCCATTTGGCGGACCCGAGCTATTCCCATCCCGGTCGCTTGCGCGATCGAGCCGAAGCGCCGGCATACGCACCATCACCGCGCGCCGAGCCGCCTGAGCCGGAAGCGTTGAGCATCTGGCCATCGGCATTGCCTGAGCAACCGAGGCGCGCTGCGCAGAGCCCGCGAGAGTTTGCCGATGCAATGGCCGCTGCCGTCGAGCTAGCCAAGACCGGACGCCGTGCTGGTGTAGAACCGCTCCTACCCGAACAGCCAGAGCCGCAAGCGACAACGCCGACCGCGTTTCGTGATGCAATGGCCGCTGCGGTTCGCAAGGCACGAGGCGACCGACGATGAGCGACAATGTGGTGACATTGCCGACTGAACTTGTGCGCCTGCACGACGAAGTGGACGCGTTGACTGCCAGAAACGCAAATCTAGTCGAGGCTCTGCGAGTACTCAATGCCAGAGCCGAAAAAGCCGAGTTCGAACTTGCTCAATTTAAGCACGCCCTTGAACTTGCCCGCATCGCGAATAGTGGACAATCGGAATTTCAGCCGTTCTGCGATGCATTACAGCGGCAGCAACAGCACGTGGAACGCCAGCGTTTACGTGATCGGTATTAATAGCCGCTGCTACATTCGAAAGTCGCGGAGCACCCGAGCGCTAAAGTATATGGGAGCATAATATGAGTGAGTTATCATACGAAGAATTGCAGGCCAGAAACGAGCAGCTTGAAGCCGATCTGGCAACAGCTCGCTGGCGAGAACGGCAGCAGCAAATATCCCAGCCTCGTACTTTGGTGAGAACGATCCCAATGGGCGCGGAAGCTGGGCCAGTCAAAATGCCAACGACCGGTGAAATGCTGCAACTCCGCGATATTGTATTGCAAGCACATCCACGTTTCGGACCAGGGGACATCGGGATTTCCGATCGTGAATGGATGACGCAGTTTTGCGGGAGTTTTGAAGCACTTTCGGCTATACCGAGACAAGACTTTTTAGAAACTCGATATTATATGAGTTTCTGGATCGACCATGCGGAGGAAATCCTTCGCCGCATTAATATGAGCATGCGTCTTTCCAATTCGCCGTTTATTTGTGCTGCATTGTGTTGGAATGATATTCCGCACGATGTTGGAATTTCACAAAATCCCGGTCAAAGTATTAATTTAGGTTTGGCTATAGGCCAGGGCAGACAACCGAATAGTGATGCATGGCGTGAGCTACTTGTAACGCGACGGTTGCTTCCGCCAATTCGTAATCGAACGCAATCGCCATATTCGAATGAGGCTCAGCCATGGCCGACCGGCCGGGGTTTTGTCAATCCTGGATAGGAGTGTAAAATGGGTTTGCCAACTAGCGATCAATACGTCGCGCTAAGCACTGTGGTGACTGATAAGTTTCCGTGGCTGAGCGCAGCGGCGGTTTATCTTCCCGACGACGAATGGAACGCGGAATTTAAAGCCGCATTCTTGGCGCTTTCAAATATTGGCCGCGCGTCGATCGATGGTACGATATCGCTGGATCATTGGAGCGCCAAGATCGCGGAAATCAATCTGGCGCTCACTGGCGGTGTCCCTGTTATATCCGACGCACCGCTGATCGCCGCTGCTTTGGCAGCGGGCGACGTGAGCCACAATGTCGGCATCGATAATAACTTTGCTGGCTGCGTGTGCCTTGGCCTTGCCGATGACGGTGGTGATGCACCGGACATGACGGCGTGGCAAACGGTGCTTTCATCAGGGACATTATTGACACCAACGAGCACCGCGCAACCGGGCATTCCGATTTGTGTTGCGGAAAACTACGTTCGTCTGCCGGCATTTTTTCCGGGCTATTTTGGTTGAGCGCGCGTAAGTGATGCGGGCGCAGCGGCGAAGTCCAATAGCGAAAATACCTCTTGCCTGCGCGCACAAGGGCCTTGGGTTCAAAGAGGTTGAAGCCGCACATAGTATTCGATCAGGTTCTCTCGCAGGGCTAACCTCCTTGCCCTAATACTAGCCCTGATCGAAATCGCCATCGGCAGCGGTCCCCATGAAACCACCGCCTGCCGATGGCATCCTTAACGGCTCGCATTGCACACCCAATCGCGAGCCCCGGCCCCGGTGGAAACGTCCACACTCAGCGTTTCCTGCCGGGGCCACTAATTCGAGGTTTGTATGCAATTCCCCGACGAAAACCTGTTGAAGCGCCTGATACGAGCGCGCCGCATTCTGCGACCGCCGCCGAAGATGGGATTAATCGAGTGGGCGGATACTTATCGTGTGGTCGCTGCGAAAACGAGCGCCACACCCGGCCGTTGGTCAACCGCCACGCAGCCTTGCGCCTATGGCCCGATGGCAGCAATATCCGATAATGAAACTCATACGATAACAGTTTGCGCCGCCACGCAGCTAATTAAGACTGAGTTTCTGTTAAACGTTGCATCATACTATATTGCGCAGGACCCAAGTCCCATTCTTTTTTTGCGCCCAAGCCAAGGCGATGCAGCGGCATTTTCCAAGGAACGATTTGGCCCGACAGTTGAAGCCACTCCCGTATTGCGTGCCCTGGTTTCACCGCCGCGCGCCCATGACAGCGACAACACAATTGCTCTCAAAAACTTTCCCGGTGGAAGCCTCGCCTTTTGCGGCGCCAATAGCCCCACTGATTTGTCATCGCGCCCGCGCCGCGTAATACTCGCGGACGAGTGCGACAAGTATCCCCCTAGCGCCGGGGGTGAAGGCGACCCGCTGGCGCTCGCTGAAGAACGCGCCAGCACTTATCACAATCTTGGTCGCGCTAAATTCGTGCGCTGTTGCTCGCCAACGGTGACGGATGCATCCCGCATCATGGCGGAATATCTGAAATCCGATCAGCGCAAGCTATACCTCACTTGCCCGCACTGCCGGGAGGAAATCACCCTCAATTGGTCACACGTCGCATGGGATAAAGATGCTGAAGGTAATCATTTGCCCGATAGTTCTCATATTATCTGTAGTGAATGCGGTGCAGCCTGGACCGAAAATGACCGGCTGGCGGCGATCGATGCTCTACAATTCGCCCCCAATTACGGTTGGAAAGCCACCGCGCCATTCACCGGGCATGCTGGTTTTGTCGTTTCCAAACTCTACAGCAAACGCCATAGCCTTGCCGACATGGCGAAAGAGTTTCTGAGCGCGAAAAAGGATCGCGAGCTACTTCGCAAATTCTTCAACACGTGTTTGGCCGAGACTTTTGGCGACGAAGGCGAGATGCTTGATGGCAGCAATCTAATCCACCGCGCCGAGCCATTTGGGCCGAACAATTTGCCTGACGATGTTATCTTGGTCACTGGATTTTGCGACGTGCAGGATCAAAGCTTGCATGTTCTGCTAGTCGGATGGGGCACCGACGAGGAAGCATGGGTTTTTCAACGCACCATTATCGATTTAAATCCGACGCTGCCGCAAGCATGGAGAGAGCTAGAGAGTATATTACGCTCTGAATTTACAACTGTTAATGGTCGCAAACTCCGCATTGGCAGTTTCGGAATTGACGTAGGTGGACACCACGGCGCGACCGTGTTTTCATTCTGCCGCAAACACAAGGGCAAGCGAATATATCCCTGCAAAGGCATGTCGGGAAAACGCCAGCTATTTGGCGCACGAGCCAAGCGCACCAAAGTCGCAGGCGATGTTGCTTGGCTAACGGGCGTCGATACCGCTAAGGACATCATTTACTCACGTTTGAAATTGGCGCCAATCGAGCCGGGAAAACGTCAGCCAGGATACATTCATTTCAGCGATGGTGAGGCATTCGACGAAGACTTCTACGCGGAGCTAACCAGCGAGCGGAAGGAAACGCGCAAAATGAAGGGACAGCCCTATACGGTGTGGGTGCTCCCGAGTGGAAAACACAACGAGGCACTAGACTGCATGTGCGGTGCTCTCATTGTTCGCCGCGCGTTGCCGCGCCGGATCGAGGCCAAGGTGGAATATGCTTTGCCGCCGCTCCCCGTCGAGCCAGAGCCGCGAGTGCCGCCAGTGTCAGCACCGCGTCAGATCGGATGCGCCTATGCTCCGGTGCCGCCGCCGAAACCGCCGCCGCAGCGCTTCGTGCCTGATGGTCACGGGCGGGTTGTCGATCGCGGGCCGCCGTCCGCCGTCCCGTCGCGCGCCGCGAGGCTTGCGCGACTGCTGGCAAAATAGGAGTGCTTCAAATGCCAACCACGTATGACCTTGGTTTCTCGCATTCTCATGAGCCGAAACCAGAACAACCGCGCGAGCCTTCACGCTTGCCACCAGGAATTTACTCTACAGATAGTGAAGGCCGGATCATTGCGGGACCAACGGATACTGTGAGCAAGAAAACTATTCGCATCAGGCGACTTATAGGATTGCTTGCAAAATAGGAATTATAATAGAATGCGCCGCGTAAGTCTCATTGATTATGTATGTATCGCCAGCGCGGTGATGGTATTAACGGCGATAATACTATTATCTAAATAGGAGCATTAAAATGAAATGCGAAGGTTGCGATAAAAATTGGCCAACATTCCGCGAGAAAAAAGTGGATTGGCACAAGTGCGGCGATGGTTGGGCGGTGGAGTGCAGCGGCCCGCTGATCGAAGCGAGCGGCCCGCCGCGACGGCGCGAAGTGCCAGAGCACCGAATGAGTATGGACGAAAAGATGGCGCGGCGCCGCGATCGGGAAATGGCGTTCAAGCGGCGGGCGTTGTTGCCGGGTTAAGGTGGCAGCACGATCGGTGGCCGCACCAAGCTTCAGGCAAATTTGCCTGAAGCTAAAGAACCCAGTCCCGCGACGAAATTGGCGCGGCGCGCTGTATCGCGCGCTGCGGATTGCGGTGCGTATTCCGAACCGGTAGGGTGATACACAAACTTTCCATCCGGTCGGAGGGGTCGCGTCATGGCAGCATTGATCTTTATTGGTGCGCTCATTTGGGGAGCCTTGTCGGCCCAATTTCTTGCACAAGTAATCTCGTCATGTGTAAATGCGTTTATATATATGGCTGCGATACCGTTTTCTAAAGTTGACAAATCTAATAATGGTATTGGCTTGGCAGTCTCGGTAGCGCAAGCGCTAATGTTTGGTTTGCTGTTCTTTGGCGGCAATTGGATTTCTGGGTTATATATTGATTACTTATCTTTTGATGCAACGACGATGGCATCGCTCTTGTCGTTCCTAGCGTCGCTTATTTATTGTATTATACAAATTCCTGGGAAGGCTCGCTTCGCGAAGAACTGCGCGTGGCAGCCCGGTTTCGCGGAACGAGAACGATTTAGACAAATGGTCGAACGGATTGGGAAGGATCGGCGCCAGGGTTGATGACGGTCCCGCTAAATCACTGCTCTCTTATATCCCGCGTTCACCGAAGTGCTTTCGTCTTCGTCTTCCCAAAATAGGCTCTATGTCGGCGGTAATTAGAGTGAGAAACACGTCCCGCTGCCCACTATAAGGTTTATATAGCTTGGTCATACCGTCATCTATTTCAATATTTGTAATGGGCGTGTTATGTATTCGTTTAATTCTGGCATCTTCAGTCCAGCGAATAAAGGCGTAAGAGGTGTCTTTTAAGTTCTTAATTTGGAACATATAAGACGGAAAATACAGTGCAGATGTGGCTTCTAGCCGAGCAAATGGCGATGCATCGATCGTCTCGTCTTTGCCGAGAACGTTGATATTAAATCGAGTTTCAAGCCAATGATCGTAGGCGTAAACCGACGTGACAAGTTCTTCAAATTTTTCGGCTCGCCGCTTTTTTCGCTCCAATGAAGCCTGCCGAAAACTTAGAAAGAATGTTGAGACGTTGGTGATCAGAACGCCGCCCATCGCGATTAGGCCACCTACGATGACCGGCCATAGAGAATTGTCGGCCATTCGGTATGCTCCACTTAACCATCCTGTCGCGTCAACAGCGCCGGAAGCTTCGCAATGTTAGCCGCAATCCAGCGCGCTTCATCCTCAGTCAACACCTTCGCTTGCAGTGCTTCCGCTTCGTTGGCCCTGGAATAGACGTAGGCCAAGCTTTGCCCGTTGGCATCGCGCACGATCCAACCGCCCGGTATCTTCTCGGCTCGCCATGGTGGCGGAAAGCGACGTGCTGCCATTGGCTCTGCGTTCCCCTTCGGCCGGGGAATGATACACGATCTGGCCCCGCCAGCACTTCGCCTAGGCTCCCGATCGGACGCCGACCCACGACTGCCCCCCGGCCGGTTCTAACGGCTCCACAAGGCTCCCCCTGCGATAAGTCAACTGTCGGTTCGACTTATTCGCGATCGAGCCGTTCTGGGGTGGTGGCTTTGGATATAGGGCAGTGAGCAGCCCTACCAAAACTGACTAATTCTCTAACGATTTCAATATGCTCAGGCTCCTGCGAGGGGAGCCACTTGCACGCGATGCGCTCTCGACACAGAGCGCATCGCGTCATGGTCCCGTAGCTCAATTGGATGAGCACCTGATTCCGGATCAGGCGGCATGCAGGTTCAAGTCCTGCCGGGATCGCCATTCAACTGAGTGGCAACGTCGCGCAGCCGCGCGGATGTTGCCAACTTCGATCGTCGCCGTGAGGCGACTACGTCTTGCGGGCGTGTTCGGCGGCCCCCATCCGACGGTCTGATTGCGCGCGTCGCAGCGGTCCGCTCGCCCGCACCCCTTCGGTCCCGTAGCTCAACTGGATGAGCACCTGATTACGGATCAGGCGGTATGCAGGTTCAAATCCTGCCGGGATCGCCATCTCCCTTCGTTCTTGGGCGCGATCTTGGCGTCGCTCGACCTGTCCCTGTTCGCGGCGCCAAATTCGCTGTTCCGCGCGCCAGGGAAACCGCAGCAAGCCCATGAGATCGCTGCGCAAACATAGGCGGGGCGGCGGCAAAAGGTCTCGAAAAAATGTTTTCCCTGAGATTTTCCCTGTTCTCAGGGAAAGATTCCCTGTTTTTCGAAACGGCTTTCATCCGCCGCCGTCTCGTCGCGGCCGGTCGCCGGAATTGATTGCGTTTCGCAAGCCGCATCTACCCAACTCGCATCTAACCCAGTCGCATCTAGCAGGGTGAAGCTCGTGCAGAAGAGTCCCGCGCTTGGAACGCGGGCGCCGGTGGGCGGAACACCGCACCCTGACCAATTTCAACAATCCAATCCGAGGAGGCCTGTCATGGCAGAATTGAAAATCTTCGGCGAGCATGACGCGCGCACCAAGGAGCAGATGGAGCGCTGCATGACCGTCGGGAGCGTGGTTGGCGGCGTTTTGTGCGCCGACGGCCACCTCGGCTACGCGCAGCCCGTCGGCGGCGTTATCGCCTATGAGGACCACGTGTCGATCAGCGGCGTCGGCTACGACATCGGCTGCGGCAACCTTGCGGCGCGCCTCGATGTGACGCGCGCCGCGATCGATGACCGGGTCGGAACGATCCTCGCTGATATCGGCAAGGCGGTGAGCTTCGGGGTCGGTCGCATCAACGCCGAGCGCGTCGAACATGAACTGTTCGACGATGCCGACGCGTGGCGTGCTGCCGATACCGCGGAGCTTCGCGGCATGGCGCAGAACCAGCTCGGCACGGTCGGGTCCGGCAACCACTATGTCGACCTGCTCGAGGACGAGGATGGCGTGGTGTGGATCGGCGTCCACTTCGGCTCGCGCGGTCTCGGCCACAAGAGCGCGACCAAGTACCTCAAGGCGGCCGGCGGCCAGGACGGCATCGACGTCGCGCCGGCGGTGGTCGCCGTCGCTTCCGAAATCGGCGAGCGCTATCTCGCCGCGATGGAGCTCGCCGGCCGCTACGCCTATGCCGGCCGCGCATGGGCGGTTGAGCGCGTACGTTCCATCATCGGCGGTGCCGTCACCGACAGCGTGCACAACCATCACAACTATGCCTGGCGCGAGCGCCACGGCGATCGCGATCTGTGGGTCGTGCGCAAGGGCGCGACGCCGGCGTTTCCGGGGCAGCGCGGATTTGTCGGCGGCTCGATGGGCGACGATGCAGTGATCCTGTCGGGCGTCGACAGCGAGCTTGCGGCGGCAAGCTTCTATTCGACGGTCCACGGCGCCGGGCGCGTCATGTCGCGCAACGAAGCGCGCGGCAAGCGCAGCCGCAAGACCGGCGTTGTCATTGCGCCGGGCCGGATCAGCCCCGAGGCGATGCAGGCATGGTTGCGCGAGCGCGGCGTCATGCTGCTTGGTGGCGATCTCGACGAGGCGCCGCAAGCGTATCGACGTTTGCCCGAGGTGCTTGCGCATCACGGCGGAACGGTACGCATCGAGCATCGGCTTCGCCCATTCGCGGTCGCGATGGCTGGCGCCGACGTGTTCGATCCCTTCAAGGATTGAGGGAGGGCGCACGCGCCCTCCCCGCTTCCTCTTCTCCCGCGGTCATCTTCCAAGCGGACAAGGAATCCCGGCCCTCAACCGGGCAATGTCGGTTCGATCCCGACTGACCGCGCCAATTCTTGCGAGACGCGGCGCGCGCGTGCGACATCGCCTCGCAATTCCGAAGCTTAGGGAAGTAGCTCAGCCGGGAGAGCGGCGCGCTCTGAACGCGCAGGTCACAGGTTCAAGCCCTGTCTTCCCTGCCAATCGATGATGAGGTGGCGAAGTGGGAACGCCGCGGTCTGCAAAACCGACACGAGCCGGTTCGATCCCGGCCCTCATCTCCAGCTTCGATCGTCTCGACAGTCACTTAGCGTCAGAGGAAACGCATCCTCAGCAAAAGGCTCGAGGTTCGAGTCATCCAGTACGTCCAATACGGAGAGTTAAGCCGGCGGGGCCCGGTCCTGGTTTGCTAAACCATGGGTGCCTTTACGGGCATGAGAATCGTGCTCTCAGCTCTCCGCCATTTTCCGTGTGCCACCACGGCAACAACGATCACTCGGCGGGTATGGTATAGACGGATGTGCCTCGGTCTTCCAAACCGATGAGGCGAGATCGATGCTCGCTGCCCGCTCCAATTCGTAACGTCAGTACATCATCAGGGTGTTGAAGCGCCGGACACGCTCGCGCGTTCGCCTGCAGCGCTGAGCGGTCCAGTCGACGCCGCGTCAGACCGCGACCTCGCGGTCGCCTTGCGCACTCTGCCATTCGCCCCCTTCGTCTATTGGTAGGATCGCGGCCTTTCAAGCCGCAGGAGACGGGTCAGAACCGTCAGGGGGTACCAACATCGGGGCGTCGCCTAGCGGCCATGGCAACGGACTTTGAATCCGTCACGACCGTGGGTTCGAGTCCACCGCCCCAGCCAAATCGCGGAATAGCTCAGTGGCAGAGCGGGGGTCTCATAAGCCTCGTCGGCCGGAGGTTCGAGTCCTCCTTCCGCGACCAGTTTTCATTGAACCATTTCCGGAGCTCAGACGACCAACTGGCGTGTCGGTTACGTCTGAAATATCCGCACCAACGTGCCTGTATAGCTCAATGGCAGAGCGCTCCGCTGTGGACGGGGATACCGTGGTTCGATCCCACGTGCAGGTGCCACTTTCCCTTCTAAATCACTGAAATCTCAATTTTTCGGTTCCAGGGAGACGCTGCTCCCGGAGCGATTTCCGGCCGCGAAAAATCGCGCGTCCGGAAAGTGGCGACGCCGATTTCACGGCGATCGCTGCGGTCACCCTCTCATTCAAGTTTGTTGGAGAACCATCATGAAGAACCTCATTCTCGTCCTCGCATTGATGTTTGCACTGGCTGCTGCTTCTGCAGTCCTATCACTGCAGACGGATCACGCGCGGCCGACGTACATCGCAGATGGAGGTCGACAGCTCTCGCTGCTCTATTGAGGCCGCGAGATCAACGCATTGCGTCGCGATCCGGCGCAGGCTTCACCAAGGCGCCCCGCTCGACTTCCTTCGAAACGGATTGGTCGCATAGCTTGCACCGGTAGACGTACAAGTCGGCGGCAAAGCCACGCCTGATCTTCGCGGTCAGGATCATCGGCCCGCCGCAGGAGAGACAAGTGTGCGTTTCCTCCATCATCCTACACCAATGACGGCATTTCGCAGGTTCCACCTTGCGAAGGGTCAAAAGCGAGATTCCTTCGTCAGCTTTGATTCACATCAACAGGCCGGGCCTAGCCGCAGTGCTAGGTTGATACTGGCCCATTGGAGGGACCGCCTCCGCTCTCTCAGCGGGGGTGTCTCGGCCTCTACCGTAACTCCGTGCACGCGTAGAGGCCGGGACTGTCTTTCATTTACCGATGTAGCTCAGCGGGAGAGCGGCGGTCTCCAAAACCGCGTCAGCGCGGGTTCGACTCCTGCCATCGGTGCCAATTCGACACCGAAGCATCCTGGACGTTCACTCCGACCGCATCGCATCGCATCGACGGTCTTCGTACGGCTGCGTCGTTTTCCGGGCGACGAGGCTGCGCCGACGCTACAATCCGCTGCCGGCCACACCGAATCAGAAAGGCTGCGATCCGTGCCCGTTAATACCAAGCGCGTGTTCTACGTGGGGTCCCTCTCTCATCCGGTTTTCATCGACATCCTCGGCCAACGACCCGACATCCGCCTCGACCACCTTGAGGATGCGAGCGACGACGCGACCGCGGCGCCGATCCTTGCCGCCGCCCACGTCTATCAGGCGGGGTCGACCCAGCATGAACTCGCGCGCAAGTTTCACGTCGATGCCGCGCTGATCTCGCGCATGCCCGATGTGCTGCTCGTCTCCACGAACGGCGCCGGTTACGACACCGTCGACGTCAAGGCCTGCACGGATGCCGGCATCCTGGTGGTGAACCAGTCCGGCGGCAATCGCGAAGCCGTTGCCGAGCATGCGCTCGGAATGCTGCTCACGTTGTCGAAGCGAATTGTGGAGACCAATCAGGCGATGCGCCGCGCGGGGCGGATCAATCGCATCGACTTTATCGGCCATGATGTGCGCGGCAAGACCATCGGCATTGTCGGCCTCGGCAACGTCGGTAGCCGTCTCGCGGAGCTGTGCCGCGGACTCTTCGCCATGCAGGTCCTCACTTATGATCCGTATCTCTCGGCCGAAACCTGCGGCCAGCGCGGCGCCGAGAAGGTCACTCTCGATGAACTCCTGCGCCGCAGCGATTATGTGTCGCTCAATTGCCCGCTGACGGCGGAATCCCGTGGCATGATCGGTGCCGCCCAATTCGCGCTGATGCAGCCTCACGCCTACTTCATCTCGACGGCGCGCGGCCATATCCACGACGAGGCCGCGCTCGCGGACGCGCTGCGGCGCAAAGCCATCGCCGGCGCCGGCCTGGACGTCTGGGCGGTCGAGCCCCCGCCGTCCGATCACCCTTTGATGCAATTCGACAATGTCCTCGTCAGCCCGCACACAGCGGGCGTCACCCGCGAGACGCGATTGAACATGGGGAAGATCGCCGCGGAGCAGATTCTCGATGCGCTCGACGGCAAGCCGCTATCTCGGCAGGTCAACCCGGAAGTCTGGCCGCTCTACGCAAAGCGGTTCGCAGCCAAATTCGGCTTCGCGCCCCAGCAATAACTGGAGCTCGGTTGCGCTACTCGCGCCCGGCCAGGGTCGGCCGCTCGGACGGCGGAGGCGTCGCTGCTGCCTGAGCGGCGGAAGCCACCTGGACCTTCACATTGGGCCGTAGCTTGTATTGCCCGTCGACGACGACGCGCTCGCCTTCCGCAAGGCCCGACGTGATGATGGTCTGGATCTCGGTTGTCGGCCCGGTCTCGATTTTGCGGACCTGAACCGTGTCGTTCTTGGAGACGACCCAGGTGTAAATCCCGTCGGGCCCACGCTGGATCGCCGGCGAAGGGATCGTCAGCACGTCGCGGCGCACCTCGACCAGCAGCCGCGCGTTGACGAAGTCACCGGGCCAAAGCTGGTCCTCCACATTGTCGAACATCGCCTTGAGGCGCATCGTCGCGCTCGCCTGGTCGACGATATTGTCGATGAGGAGAAGCTTGCCCGTGGCGAGCTTGCGCTTGTTGTCTTGGCTGAAGGCGGTGACCTCCACCGGCCCCCGCGCCTGGGCCTCGCGAACATCGCTGAGCGAGCGCGCCGACAGCGTGAACAGCACGGCCGCCGGCTTGGTGAGGACCAATGTAGCGATGGACGCGGAATCCGACGCATGCACGATATTGCCGGGATCGATCAGGCGTACGCCCATGCGTCCGTCGCTCGACGCCTTGATCGAGGTGTAATCGAAATTCGTTTGCGCCGCCTCGATCGATGCGTCATCGGCATCGATCGACGCGATCAACTGATCGACCCGCGCTTGCTGCTGGTCGACCACCTGCTGGGTCTGGAAGCTTTTGTCGACCAGCGTCTTTGATCGATAAAGGTCCTTTTGGGCCGAGATGAGCTGGGCCTCGTCCTGCATCTTCTTGGCTTTGGCCTGATCGAGCGCGGCTTGGTAGAGGCGCGGATCGATCTTGGCGAGAACGTCGCCCTTCTTGACGTGCTGGCCCTCGACGAACAGCACCTCTTCCAGCTTGCCGTCGACCTGGGCGCGGATGCCGACCGTAAAGGAGGCCTGCACGGTGCCAAGTCCGGTCAGATAGATCGGAAGATCGCGTTTCGTGACTTCCGCGGCAACGACCGGAATGGGTCCGGCCGCCCCGCGTGTCGGGCGCACCGGTTCAGAGCCCGGCAGATGATACCACGCCGCACCGCCCCCAATCACGACGGCCGCCGCCGTCGCCCACATGATCCGTTGTCGCCAAGTCACTTGCAGCCCTCTGTCGCGTCGCGTTTGAGCGCGACGATATTTGCGTTTCCCGCGGCCGCAAATCTAGCTGAAGTTGCGGAGCGGAACAAAGGCAATTGTTGGAAGCGGCCATTGTCGGAAGCGCCGGCTCGGCCACTCGTGCGCGCCCGCGGCAATGTGGATCGAGATCAGTCGCGGCTTCGACCGTGGCTGCTGGATCACGACCGCGAAACATGCCACATCATGAGAAGCACAGTATGGCCCCGTAGCTCAGCGGATAGAGCAACAGCCTTCTAAGCTGAAGGTCGCAGGTTCGATTCCTGCCGGGGTCGCCAGCATATACGTGACCGGCTGCCCTCATTCATGCTCTGATATCCTACTTGGCTGATCGTCGCGGGCAATGAGCAGATGAGCCTCTGGTGGCTGTGCTATCGCCAGTCTGGAGAGATCAAGGTCATCATCGTCGAGGCGACGTCATTGATCTTCGCACGGCTGCATGTCTCGCTCGCCCAGGCCGACGAGGATGCGACCTTCGTGGAAGGCTACGAATTGGACGGCGCGCATTCGGCACTCGTGCCAGCGCGCTACATCGGCTCGATGTTGTCGCGCCGCAGCGCCGCAACCTTGCTCGACCGGTTGGAGCGCGAGACAAAACGAGCCGCCGCGCAAGAGCGGGGGCGGCGCTAGGCGGATTTCCGACGGGGCTTGGCTCTCGGCGCTTCCTTGGCCACTTCCTTCGGCGATTCCGCTGCGGCCTTGTCCTTCGCCTTGCCGCCGGAGATCGGGAACTTGAACTGCGGGGCTGCGCGCAGGTCTTCCGGCTTAGGCGACTTCGCCTTGCGGCCTTTCGGAGCGGCCGCCTTACCGGCCTTGGCGGGCGCGGGCTCCTTTTCGGACAGGCTGCGACGCAGCGCATCCATCAGATTGATCACGTTCGGCGCGTGCTCGGCCGGGCGCGGCTTAGGCGTCGGCATGCCCGCCTGCTTCTGCTTCAAAAGCTCAAGCACCGCCTCTTCGTAGTGATCGACGAAATTCGCCGGATCGAAATCGGCAGCCTTGGTCTCGAGGATATGCTCGGCGAGTTGGAGCATCTCCTTCGGGACTTTCAACTCGGGAATCTCGTCAAAGTAATCCTTCGTGTCCCGCAACTCGTAGGCATAGTGCAAGGTCATCCCGAGGAGCCCGCGCTCCCACGGTTGCAGCATGATCACGCGTTCGCGCTTGGACAGGACGACGCGGCCGAGTGCTGCCATGCTTTTGTCCCGCATCGCCTCGCGAATGACCGCAAAAGCCTCCTGGCCGACCTGGTCGTTGGGAACGATGTAATACGGATTTTCGAGATAGCGCTCATCGATCTGGGCGCGGGGAACAAAGCTGTCGATCTCGATGGTTTGCGAGCTCTCGATGGCGAGAGCGTCGAGTTCCTCGTCCTCGATCAGGATGTAAGTATTCTTGGCAACCTCGTAGCCCTTGCCTTTATCTTCGGCCTCAACCGGCTCGCGCGTCTCGTCGTCAACAAGCTGCTGGCGCAGGCGATGGCCGGTTTTCTTATTGATTTGCCGGAAGGAAATGCGTTCGCGCGCGGCCGTCGCCGTATAGAGAGCGATCGGACACGAAACCAGGGAGAGCTTCAGGTAGCCCTTCCAGTAGGGTCGAGACGCAGGCATGAATACTCCACTCGACTAGCACCCAAAGAAGATAGGCCTCGCTCTTACGAAAGTGGAGTCAAAACCCGATTAACGCCGATTTTCCGGGCAAAATAACGCATCCGCCAAATCGATGCGGCGCACGATTAGAACACCACGTGAACATCTGGAACGCGGGGCAATCAAAAAGGGCCGCCTCCTTGGATCGCAGCCGCGTCTCTGTCACCACGGCACGCTCTGGCCCTCATAGTTGAGGAACTGCAGTCCTGGCTTGCCGGCACGGCTCTCAATCGCGTTGACCACCCCCGGAATGCTGTCGTCGATCGACAGCGGCGCGGATGCCCCACCCATATCGGTGCGCACCCAACCGGGCGTGATGATGACGGTTGTGCGAGCCGCGTGTCGGGCCGAAAAGCACTTCATCAGCATGTTGAGCGCAGCCTTGCTGGCGCTGTAGGCGTCCGAACTTCCGCTGTTGTTGGTGATACTTCCGAGCCCCGACGACATTACTCCGATTGTGCCGTTGGGCGTGATGAGGCCCTCGAAGATTTCGACGAAGCTCATCGGGCTGTAAGCGTTGGTCACCATCAAGCGGACGAATTCCTCGATCGGCGTCGTGCTGATCGTGTAGCTCGAGGGAATATTCACGCCGGCGTTCATGAACAAAAGATCGAACCGCTGATCGCCAAGACGCTGACGCAGCGCATTCACCTGGTTGCAATCCGTGACGTCGACGGACTCGACCTCAAGCCGGCCTTCAGAGCGACTCGCGAGATCGTGCAGCGGCGTGCGAGCGGTACCGCGAACGGTGCCCACCACGTGCCAGCCACGTTTGAGATATTCGCTGACCATCGCAAGACCGAGGCCGCGCGAAGCGCCAACGATGAGTGCGGTTTCCGATGCCATTTCAACTCCGATGATTTGCGATGCATTTAGCCGGTGACGCAATGCGTTCACCCACCAGATGGTTCGCCTTGTTCCAGCCTGTGCTGCTTAGATCGCCCCGCGCTTCCGTAGCGCCGCAATCTCCGCCGCGTCAAATCCGAGATCGCCGAGCAGAGCATCGGTGTCGGCGCCAAGCGGCGGCGGCGGAGATGCAGGCGCCGGATCGCCGCTGCCAAGGCGAAAGCCGGACCTCACCACCGAGATAGCTGCATCGACCCCCGGCGCCGCCTCGAACGTCTTGACGAGACCGCGCGAAGTAACTTGCGGATGGTCGAGCACTGCTGGGATATCAAGCACCTCACCCGCCGGCACGCCTTGAGCATTCAAGAGCGCTGCCCACTCCGTTGCCGATTTGTGTTTCAGCGCGATTTCGATCTCCGCCTTGAGAGCGAGGCGATTAGTTTTGCGCGCTTCGCGCGCCGCAAAGCGCGGATCGCTCGCAAGTTCCGGCCGCCCAATCAGTCGCGTCAACGCTTCGAATTGCTGTTGCTGGTTCGCCGCAATGTTCAGCGGACCGTCGCCGGTCGCGAACGTGCCGGACGGCGCCGCCGTCATGTTCTCGTTGCCGAGCGGCTGCGGTCGGACACCGGCGATCAGCCAGTTCGAGACCTGCCAGCCCATGGCGACAAGCGTCGCCTCCAGCATCGACACGTCGATGAATTCGCCTTCCCCGGTCCGCTCTCGCCGCACCAGCGCCGCGGCGATCGCGAAGGCTGCCGTCAGACCGCCGATGGTGTCCGCCACGGGAAACCCGACCCGCAGCGGCGCAGTCTCCGCGTCGCCGGTGACGCTCATGACGCCGGCGAGCCCCTGCACGATCTGGTCGTAGGCCGGATTATTCTTGAGCGGTCCGTCCTGGCCAAATCCAGAAATGGCGCAGTAAACGAGACCGGGCCGCTCCAGCCGCAGCTCCTCATAACCGAGGTCGAGGCGCGCCATCACGCCGGGCCGAAAATTCTCGATGACGACATCGGCGGTGCGTACGAGGCGCCGAAACACGGCTTTGCCATCGGCACTTTTCAGATTGATGGTGATCGAACGCTTGCCGGCGTTTTGCGCCAAAAACGAAGCCCCCATCAATGCACCATTGAGCGCGGGATCGGCACCGAGCTGGCGCGCAAGATCGCCGCTGCCGGGCGCCTCCACCTTGATGACGTCGGCGCCGAGGAGCGCGATTTGGTAGGCGCCAAACGGGCCTGCCAGCACGTTGGTCAGATCAAGAACGCGAATGCCGGAGAGAAGAGCAGTCATCGAAAGGTCATACCACTCTCCGCTCAAGGAGAGTGTCGGATTGCGTCAAAGCGATCCGAAGTTGAGGTGCCGGCGCGGCAGCAAACGCAGCCGCCACTCCATCACATCCAGGCCACCTAAATAACCCGATCGTTAACGCGACCGTCCTTCCCAGAAGGAAAATGATCCGACCGCAATTCAGGCCAACGGGATCATGCCGCTCCACCATTGAGTCAGCTTGCCCACGTCGAGATCGTACTTGCGCACGAAATCGAGTTTGCCGTCCGGACCCATCCTGAACACGGTAAGCCCCGCGGGAATGACCACCACCTTGCCGTCACGGCGAACCGCGGTCGGCGCCAGCGATCCCGCGACCAGGATCTTGCCGGCATTGTCGATCGCAAACGTACGCGGATGTGCGGCCCGGATGTCCGCGTGCTGGATCGACTTGGGTTCGCCAGTCGTCTGATCGACGGCAAATACGGCGATATTGCTTTCGCCGCCGCTGAACACTTTGACGCCGTCAACCTCTTCAACACCTGGAGCGACGCCGTCAGCGACACCCGAGCGGTTGCCGAGATAAACGAATCCACCGCTGGGATCCACGTGAATCGGACCGGCGGCCTGTACCGGGAATTGATGCGCAGGATCGGCAAGTGTCGTCTTGGTGAAGAGCGGTTCCGGCAGGACATCGCCGTCAGGCTGCAAGCGATAGACAATAAGCTGGTTCTGCCGCTCGACCGAGAGATAGACGAAGCGGCCATTCGGATGGATATCGAGATGGCGGGGACCATAGCCGTAACCGCCGTTCGGCTGGATCTTGCGCAGGTTCGACAGCACGCCGTTTTTGAAACCATAAACGTGCAGCGATCCCGGGTCCTCGGGTTTGGTAGCGGTGGCATTGTTACCGCGCGCTACGACGAGCACGGACTTATTTCCGGGAGTTGCCCGGATCTGATGGAAATAAATTCCCTTCTCTAGATTGTCGGGCTGAGGCACTTCGTCGCCAAGGCTGCCATCGCCTTTGATGCGGTGGACGCTTACGCCGGCCGGAAAGTTGTAGGCCACCAAGACGTAAGCTCCGTCGACGTCGACGCTCGTATGGATCGGTCGCGATCGAAGGGTCACGACATCGCCCAACGGTGTTAGCTCGCCGGTTGGCCCGACCGTGAACGCGGCTAGACGATGCTCGTTGCCAGTAAAGCCTGGGCCGCCGGTGCTCGATGAAACATAAAGATATTTGCGGGACGGATGCGGCCATACATATTGGACGCCGCCTGTCACTTTCACCGTGCCGCGCCGCGTCAGCGTTGCTGCCTCAGCATCGACCTCGAAATGGGCGAGATCGGTCCCGACCCCTGAGTAGAGTGCCACGCGTTCCTTCCCCGTCTGTGCGAACGACGCCTGGGGTGCGAGAACGGTGCCTGCAAGCATCGCAGAAAGTGTGCGGCGGTTAACGATCATGTGGACCTCCCTTCGGCGCGATTTTATTGCAGCCATCTAACGCGTACGGCCGGCACTCTGCAACCGCAGCTCTCACGTCTGCGCGGGTCGCGGCGTCACGGCGAAGCGTATATTGTGCAAAGAACGATCGCGACCACCACTGGGAGGAAATCATCCGCGCAATCGTGCCGAAAACCGATCGCCCGCGCGGCGCGTGGAGGAGCCGCGTGCTGAACTGGCTCTGGTTCGCACGCTCGGTGCGCACGCAAATTCTGATCGTATTCATCCTGACCAACCTGATCGCGGCGGCCGTTGCGGGCGTCGTGACCATCTTCAAGGCGCAAGCGTCGACGCGGGTGGAAATCGCCGCGTCCATGAAGCTTGCTTCGGTGATGATCAACGAGGCCGTTGAGCTTGTCGCGCAGGGCATGCCGGCAGAGCCATTTCTGAAAGCGCTGCCGGCCCAATTACGCCTTGTGCGCCACGTCCGCATTTTTGTTCGCGATGCAGCCGGCACCACGATCTCCGACTCCACGGAGTCGCCTACGGACACCGTCCGCGAGGCCGACCGCGCACCGCGCTGGTTCGCACGTCTGATCGGACCACCGATCGAACGGTACCGTGTGCCGGTAATGGTGAACGGAAGGACAATCGCGACTGTCGAACTCGTGAGCGAACCGCGCGACGAAATTGCAGAGGCCTGGGGCAACAGCATCGCGCTCGCGACAGTCGCCGCCGCCACGGTCGCTGCGATGATGGCCATTCTCTATTTCGTACTCGGACGCGTGCTTGATCCTCTGACCGCGCTTGGCGCCGCGCTGCGAGGTCTGGAGCGTCGCGACTACGAGCTGCGTCTCCCCCGCCCCAAGGTGTTGGAGTTCGCGGCGATCGCCGACCGCTTTAACGCGCTCGCCCGCGCC
Organism: uncultured Alphaproteobacteria bacterium; assembly: GCA_963807015.1. Taxonomy (GTDB): domain Bacteria; phylum Pseudomonadota; class Alphaproteobacteria; order Rhizobiales; family Xanthobacteraceae; genus JAJPKK01. The sequence continues at coordinate 43,831 of CAWEAS010000008.1, forward strand.
CTCGATGATGCGCGTGCGGAGAACGTTGCGCTTAACCGCCGCGTCATCACTGCCCAGGATGACGAGCGGCGGCGGACCGCGCTCGAACTTCACGACGAGGTCGGCCCGAGTCTCTTCGGCCTCAAGGCCAACGCGGCCTCGATCGCCAAGGCGGCCGGCACCATTCGCGACGGCGCCGCGCGCGCCATCGAAGCGCGCGTGCACGACCTCACCGCGATCATCGATCATCTTCAAGGCATCAACCGGAGCCTGCTGAACCGGCTGCGGCCGATGGCTCTCGGCCACGTGCCGCTGTCGGATATCATCGCTGAACTGGTGCGTGAGCGGGCGCATCACAATCCGAACATCGAGTTCTCTCATTCCGTGGAAGAGCTGCGCCAGAGCTACGGCGATACCTTGGACCTCACGGTCTACCGGTGCGTGCAGGAAGCGCTGACCAACGCGCTTCGCCACGCCGGCGCACGCCACATCGCGGTGCGAGCCGCGCAAGCAAACCGGATCGGCGGCGAGGCGCAGCTCGACCTCGAAATTCGCGACGATGGCAAAGGCATGGCCGCCGACGTGCCAAGGGGGTTCGGGCTTAGCGGCATGCGCGAGCGCGTGCAGGCATTGGGCGGCGAATTCACTATCGATACCGGACCGGGTCGCGGAACAGCGCTGCGCATCACGATCCCACTCACTGCCGAGCGCTCGGCAGCCGCGGCAGACTATGCTAGCAACGCATCATGACTTCGGTACTTATCATCGACGACCATCCGATCGTGCTCCAGGGTTGCCGGCGCGTTCTTGAGGATGCAGGCTACGCTCCCGTCTTCACCGCGAGCGATGTGGTCGCGGGCTATCGGCTGTACCGGCGCAACCGGCCGGATGTCGCCATCATCGACCTTGCCATTCAGGGCAAGGGGCTTGGCGGCCTTGCTTTGATCCGCCGCATGAAATTGCATGATGCCCGTGCCCACATCTTGGCGCTGAGCATGCACAATGATGCGACCATCGTCGTTCGAACGCTTGAGGCGGGAGCCTCCGGCTACGTGCTCAAGGACACCTCGTCGGATGATCTCGTTAAGGCGGTGCAGCAGGTCGCAGCCGGCGGATCGTTCCTGAGCGGCGACCTCGCAGCGAAAGTGGCGCTGTCTGCGAGCACGCGCCTTAGCCCGCTCGCCGATCTGACCCCCCGCGAATTGCAGGTGCTGGCACTACTCGCGGACGGCAAGCCCTATGACCGCATCGCCGACGAATTAAGCGTGAGCTACAAGACCGTTGTTAATGTCAGTTCCCAACTCAAGCAAAAGTTGCAGGCCGGGACACTGCCGGAACTCGTGAGTACGGCAGTGAAGCTGCTAGCTAGCTACCCGGACCGCGCGGACAAAGTTGCAATGAAAGAGCGCAATTGACCTCTATTGCCAAATGTTCCCGGTTAGGAGCGACGAGGTTCCTTCGCAATTTATATTTCCTCCAAACACGGTGGCGGCTGTTTAAAACAAGCTGACGGCACAGACGCACGAACATTATACTTGTATACGACCCAGGTCTCTCCTGCGGCCGGCTGCTTAAATGACCGGAAGTGCCTTGACGCTACCTCGACGTCGATTCCTGCGTCTGACCACAGGCGCCGCTCTTCTTCCGGCCCTGTCACGGAGTTCATGGTCGCAAAGCTATCCCGCGCGGCCGGTGCGGATCGTTGTCGGACTTTCGCCCGGCGGCTCTGTCGACATCGTGACGCGCCTGATGGCGCAATGGCTGTCGGAGCGTCTGGGCCAGCCCTTCGTCGTTGAAAATCGGCCAGGTGCGGCCAGCAATATCGCCACTGAAGAGGTCGTGCGTGCTCCCGCCGACGGCCACACGCTGCTCATCGTTCTCGCGGCCAATGCGATCAATGCGACGCTCTATGAGCATCTGCATTTCAATTTCGCCCGTGATATCGCCCTTGTCGCCGGCATGGTTCGCGTTGCCAACGTCATGGAGGTGAATTTATCGGTTCCGGCCCATAACGTCCCCGAGTTCATCGCTTACGCCAAAGCCAATCCGGGCAGACTCAGCTTCGCGTCGAGCGGCAAAGGCACGTCGCCACACGTGGTCGGCGAGCTATTCAAGATGATGGCCGGCATCGACATGGTGCACGTGCCCTATCGGGGCGGGGCTCCGGCGATGATTGACCTGCTGAGCGGCCAGGTCCAGGTCATGTTCGATGCTGTCCCCCAGGCGATCGAATACATCAGAGACGGCAAACTGCGAGCGCTCGCCGTAACCACGGCGATGCGGTCCGAGACGTTGCCGGACGTTCCGGCGATGAGGGAATTCGTGCCCGGCTTCGAGGCCGGCAGCTGGTGGGGGGTCGGTGTTCCAAAGAACACGCCTGCCGAGATTGTCGACACGCTCAATCGGGAGATCAACGCTGGCCTCGCCGACCCCAAGCTGAGAAGGCGACTTGCGGAACTGGGCACGACGCCGTTGCTGTTTACCCCCGCTCAGTTCGGCTCGTTCGTTGAGGCGGAGACCGAGAAGTGGGCCAAAGTCGTCAAATTCTCCGGCACCCCGCGGGAATGAGCGACGCCGCCGTCGGCATGGTTCCAGCCGCATCACCCACTTTTACTTTGACGCGATTTCCCGGCCTGGACCTTTCCTCTCGCATTGAGGACGGAGTCCCGCCGCGCCAGAGGGGTTGCAATCTCGTGGGCGCAATCGATGAAGAGCTTTGCAACCGGACTGATCGTGCGATTCCGCAGTGTGACGATCGCGACGGAAAATGTCGGAATCCGGAGCTCGATCGGCAATGTCTTGACGGCAAATCGATCCGTGTAGAAACGCAAGAGTCCGTCGCCGAAATGTCCGACGAAACGGCCGCTTTCGATCAACTGCAGGAAGATCGGCGCGGTCGTCGTTACCACGGCCGTGCGAGGCGCTCTCAAGCCGCCCGCGAGAAACGCATCGGTGACCAGCGAGCCGATTAAGGACGGCGCCACACACCATGGCTCATCGACCATATCTGCGAGCGTGACCTGGCGCAGCTTGGCCCAACGGCTTTTCCGTCCGACCACCACTCGCAGACGATCGTGAAAGAGAGGGGTTGCCGCGAGCTCTTCGCTCAACGACGTGCCGATGAGCGGAACGATTGCCAGTTCGATGCGACGTTCGGGCAGTCCCCGGCTGAGGAGTGTCGCGCTGTCTGCCTGCACGATGCGAAAGACGAGACGCGGGTACTTCCGGCTGAGCCGATCGATCACCGCAGCGGTAAGTCCGGCGAGCGGTTCGGTGCTGCCGATCAGCAATTCGCCCGATGTCGGATCGGCCAGGAACTTGATTTCATCAACGCTCGCCTTCAGATCATCGAAGATGGCGATGCTGCGCTTAAGGAGCGCCCGCCCATAAAGCGTCGGCTCTACGCCCTGGGGATTGCGGTCAAATAGACGCACCCCAAGCATGTCTTCGGCGTCGGCAATGACTTTCGACACCACGGGCTGCGAGATCGCCAGATGTTTGGCGGCCTTCGCCATGGAGCCCCATTCGGCAACGGCCATCAAGACCCTCAAATGTTGCAATTTGAGCCGGTTGCTGACGGTCGCAGTTTTCGGCGCACGCGGAGCCACGTTGTCCCCTATTCCCCGGAGCTATAGGCCTATCGAAAAATAGCACTACCCGCCTATATCGCAAACTATCAGCATATCCCAGATCGCGTCACCGCTTCGTGAAAGCATCGGCGCTCCGCTCGCACGTTACTTGAAAGACAAGACGCTTTCCGTCGCTCTGCGGAGCCAGGAGAAACAGATGCTCGTCGGATGGTCGATCCTTCTCATCATTCACGGCATCCTTGCGGTGTTTCTTCTCGGCGCGACGACCCATCAGGCGATCAGTTCTGCGTGGCCGGTGGCCAAGCGCTCGCCCGGGTTCGTCTCGGCGGTCCGCGCGACCAACGGCATAACTTACACCAACGCAATCGTGGCGCTGTTCATCGTCACCGCGGTCCTCGGGGCAATCATCTATCCCACCTATCGCCTCAACGTCCGACCGACGCTTCAGGAATACAAGCTGTTCAAGCCAGAAGGCTCATTCGAGCTCAAGGAACACTTCGTCGCGATCGGATTCATGCTTCTGCCGGCGTATTGGTACTTCTGGCACAAGGCCGACCAAGCCAACCATGCAACCAGGACGGCGCTGACCATGATCCTGGCTCTCGTCGTCTGGTGGGGCTTCCTGGTCGGTCACGTCATCAACAACATCCGCGGATTCGGATCATGACCAAGTTGGAACGGTTGTTCCCAACCTACGGCGCAGCGTTTGCTGTCATTTATGCGGTCGTACTCGACTTCAACCTCGCCGCCGTCACCTATGTGCCGAAATTAGGGGAGTGGCATGTTGGCGTGTTCCAGCCGGCGCCCGGCGATGGTCCACCGATGTATTGGTACGGGCTTGTCCTGACTTCGCTTATCGTTGCCATTGTTGTGACCGCCGCCGCGGCACTCATTCCTCCGAATGTTGCCTCGAAAACTTGGCATGGCCTTACCTGGCTGCTGCCGGTTGGATCAATGCTGTTCTTGGTGTGGCTGCTATTGCCCTACTATACCAAATGACAGCGGCCTCGCTGCCTACCCCGGCGGCGCCAAATAAAGATCGCCAACTAAAATATTATCGACGCGTGCGCGCTAAATTAAATGCAAATGCCTGCGGCGACCGCGGGCATTGATAAATGTAGTTTAGATGTTTGGACTCTACGGTCGAAATTCCTGATCGGAATAATTTAACAAATCGGGCACCTTGATCACTAGGAACTCATGTTCCATAGCGGCGTGACAACCGTTGCAAGCTTCGGTCATGTCCTTGTAGCTGACGGCGAAAGCAGCCAAATCCTGCGACTTTATCGCGGCATCAACCGCCTTCAGTTTGTCGGCAAAGATCGAAGCGACCGCATTGTCGACGTTGATATTTCGATAGTTCGGGATGGTCCGCCCGATCCGAGCCAACGCGGCCCGCAACTCATTTAATTGAAATCCCGCCAGCTTCCAATTCTTCGCCTGTCCGGCGAAATAAAGCTTAATGTGGCGTGGTTGAACCAGCATCGTCATCAGGTCGTCCATCGCGGGCTTGAAGTCGAGGATGACGAGGCCGCCGCCCGGCCTTGCAGCCGGGGCGGCATTCGGCGCGCCGCCCGGTGCCGGCGTGGCCTCTTGGGCAGCAACAATGACGGAACTTGTTAATGCGACGGCTCCAGTGAGCAGCAGCGCATGAACCAGACGGATTTTCATTTATTATACTCCGAGGGGGGGCCCTCCCGGGGATATATACCACAAACGAAAATCGGCGATACTGCTATTTGAAACTCAGGCGAATTTGCGAGTGTCGCACCCGAATAAATGCGCCGCGTGTGCCCGGGACTGAATTTAGGCCGCCCGTGGGCTCAGCGTCCCAGTGCCGGCAATCGAATGGCCGCGGATTTAGCGGAGCCATATTGCAACGCCCGGAGGGGATCAACGAGGCCGGCGCCGAATTGCGCGTCAAAGCCTTTCGGGCCGAGATCCTTTGCGGTCGTGACCAGGATGGCACGAAGCTCCTCAGGGGTGCGAGTCGACTTCTGCGCGAGCAGGAGCGCGGCAACCCCGGTGACATGCGCGGTCGCAACCGATGTGCCTGTGGTGAGCGCAACACCGCCGCCCGGAGCCGGCACGAGAATATCGACGCCCGGCGCCGCAACCGAAATGTATTTGCCCTGGTTCGCGCGGTTGAACAGCCGATCGTGATCATCAGTCGCCGTCACGGCCATCACGTTAGGATCGGCGCCAGGATAGAGCGGCGGCGATTTCGGCCCTGCATTGCCTGCTGCGGCCACGAGCAGCACGCCCTTCTCGCGTGCGATCTGCAGGGCCTGGGACAGCGCCGGATCACGCGGACCGGCGAAGCTCATGTTGATGATCTTGGCCCCCTGGCTTACCGCGTAGTCGAGCCCCCTGATGATCTTGAGCGAGGTCGATTCCGCTGTCGCTTCGCCGCCAAACGCGCAGATCGCGATCACCTTCACCTTCGGCGCGACACCGAGAAGATTGCGACGCGACGCAATGGCGCCGGTCATGCCGGTGCCGTGGGCGTCCGGCATCGTTGCACCGCAGCCCGCGTCGTAGCGGTCGGTCACCACGCCGGCGAGATCGGGGTGGCGCACGTCGATTTCGGAATCGATCACCGCAATCGTGACATTGTCGCCCCGGGCGAGGCGATGGATTTCGTTCAAGTGGAACTTGTCGATGACATACTGCGCGGGGTCGCCAACGGGATCGATATCGGCGGATCTACCGGCAGGCTCCTGGGCGAACCCATATTTCGGAACATATCCGACCCACACCGGAAGATTGGCGCTCTGAAACGCGGTGATGACTTCCTGGACCGTACGCCCATCGGAGATCTGCAAGGTGTAGATGGTTCGCCCCAGCATCCCGATCGGATTCGTGGCAACGATCGTCAGCCCGAATTGCTGGGCAATCTGCTCGATCTGCTGCAGCGACATGCCATTGCCGACGTGAAGGCTGACCTCGTTCGATACGAAGAACGTCTCGCCGGGCGGCGGCATGCCGAACTCGGGCGGCAACGGAATCACCGGCATGTCGATGAGGCGCGTTCCGGGCGGTGCCCCATTGCCGCCGTGGGTGCCGCTGCCGAGGCTTCCGGTGGCGCCATTGTTGCTTCCGCCGCCGTTAGTGCTGCCATTCGCTGAGTTGCCGCCGATGCCGCCGCCGGACTGCTGATTAAAAATCGGCGCGTTCAGATTAAGCGAGGTATTGTTGTTGGGAATTACAGGCACGGTAAAGCTCGCCGTTTGCTGCGAGCCATAATTGCCGTTAACACTAGAGTTCGAATTTCCGGTATCTCCTGTATTGCTTTGGTTGCCGCCGGCTGTCTGCAGGGAGCCGTTGTTGATCCCGTCACACAACGTGGCGCTGCAATTTGGCACCCAGTTCGGGAAGGCCGGTGCTGACGGAGGCACGGTGCTCCCAATTGAGCCGCTAAAGCCGGAACCCGTGGCGGTCGAATTTCCGATGTCGCCAGTTTGCGTGCTCGCACCCGGCGTGAACGGATTCGGTCCGGTGAAATTATAGGTCCCGTTGACCCCAGCGACGCCGCCGACCTGATTTCCCGAGCCGTTCGAGACTAGCGTGACATTCGCGGTGTTTCCGGAAAGCTGCCCGATATTAAGACCCGCGATTCCGCCGAGAACATCGTTCGGGCCATTGCCGGTGATGACCGGATCGACCTTCGAATTCGTTATCGAACCGAAATTGGCTCCGGCCAGACCTCCGATGAAACTGTCGGCACCCGCGGTGACCGGGCTCGTCGAGACCGACTTTGAAATCGTGCCGCCATTCGCGCCGACGAGACCTCCGACCGTGCTGTTGGGACCGGTGCTGGAAACAAGCGAGTTCTCGGCCTTCGATCGCGAAATGGTGCCGCCCACATCGAGCGCGCCCACAAGGCCGCCGACGGTGCTGTTGCCGAGGGCGCTGACTGCGCCGCTCGCGCTCACACGGTAGAACGTGCCGTCGCCGTACGCGGTAAACCCGCCGGCGATGCTCGATGCGCCCACCGAAACATTCCCTGCGGCAGCTGACTGCGTGATGAGCGCTTTGTTGTTGAACTTATCGCCGCCGCAGCAGGAGGAATTGGTATCCTGCGCATTGCTGCCAGCAAACCCGCCTGCGACCGAATTGTCACCGGCAGCCACTGTGACATTGGCGAACGATCTCGAAATTACGCCCGAGTTGTCGCCGACAAATCCGCCGACCTGAAGCCAATTGACGGTAGACGAGCCGACGGTGCCGACGGCGAACGAATTCTTGATCAACCCGCTGTTGACACCGGCAAATCCGCCCAACGTGGTTTGATTATTGAACTCGTGGGGGGACGAGCCCGGATTGCCAGCCGCGCCAATAACGTCGGCGATCGCGAAGGCATTCTTGATAAATCCGGTGTTGTCGCCGACGAGTTCCCCGGCCACTCCCTCTGAACCGACCGATACGGTCCCGCTGGCGCATGTGTCTCCGGACCTACATTTTGTTGGCGTCCCTTCGAACCATCTGCCCGCGATCACGCTGGAATTCTGGCCGACAAGACCACCAACCACGCTAATAAGGCAATTGGAATTGCCGGCGCAGTCGCCTTGGCTTGATGAAGTCGAGGTAACATCGCCGGTTGCCCGGGAGTTCTTAATCAGCGAGCCCGCCTGGTTCTCGCCGACGAGGCCGCCAAGAGTAACGCTGACGCCATTGCTGCTGACGGCGCCCGACGCAAAGGAGTCGAAAATCGCTGCGCCGCGAATTGGGGAATCGCCAAAAAAGCCGCCATTGAGACCGACCAAGCCGCCGGCCTGGGCGAAACTGCCGACGGTCACGTCGCCGCGCGCTGACGAGCGAACGATGACGCCGGCATTCTGACCAGCAAGGCCGCCCGCATTTACGTACTGGCAATTTCCAGTATTGCAGTTCTGATTGGTTTCCGCAGAAATGTTGGCGGTCGACGTGACATCGCCAAACGCCTTCGACTTCGCGATCGTCGCACCCGGCCCGTTCAGACCGACAAGACCGCCAATGGTGATATTGACGCCAGAACTGGTGACGGCACCTGACGCGACGGAATCGATGATTTTCGCCGTCGCATACCAGCCTTCCTCCCCGCGGTAGCCTTGGTTGATTCCGACAAGGCCGCCTGCCTGCGCGAAGTTCTCGGCTGAAACGTCTCCGCGTGCCGCCGAACGGACGATGATCCCCGAGTTCTGGCCGACGAGACCGCCGGCGCTCACGGTTTGGCAGTTTCCACCGTCGTTGCAGTTCTGATTCGGATCGATGACAGCGGTGGACGTTACGGCACCACTCGCCCTGGAACGGCCGATAAACGAAAGCGCATTGTTTTGGCCCACCAGACCGCCAAGGCTCACGTTCACGCCCGCGCTGGAAACGGTACCCGATGCGCGAGAGTCGTAGATCTTTGCCCCGGCAATCGGTCCACCGGATCCGCCATCCTCGGTTTGTTGGTAGTTCCCATTGGTGCCAACAAGCCCGCCGGCAGCAGCGTTCGATCCGACAACGATTGCCCCGCGCGCCTCGGAATGCGCGATCACGCCCGGATTAAATCCGACCAGGCCACCCGCAGAATTAAATCCGCCGTTGCAGTCGCCGCCGCTGCAGCCGCTGCCCAGGGTGAGATTAACATTGGCGCGCGCGTTAAGAATGGTTCCAGCCGCTTGGAAATCACCCGGACCGAAAATCCCGTTCTGCCCGACAAGGCCACCGGCATTGACGCCGGTTGCAGTGCCGCCGTTGACGGTTCCGCTAACTGAAACGTTTTCAATCAAGCCGGCATTCTCACCGGCTAGCACGCCGACGAACTGGCCCGGAATGGAATCAGACAGCGACTGATTGGCCGTAACAGACGCATTAGTCAGCTTGAGATTTTCGACGACGCCGCCAACGCCGATCGAGCCAAAGAGGCCGATCGAGTTCAGGTTTTGAGCAGTTGGCGCGATGGTCAGATTAGAAATGGCATTTCCAAGTCCCTGGAAAACTCCGGTGAAGCCACCGCCGTTCATGCCGCTGCCTTCGTTCGTCCCGATCGGTGTCCAATTTCCCGTCGCGTCGAGCGGCTTTGCCAAGGCGTAATTTCCCGACAAATTCCCGTCGATGATGTTCTGCAAATCATTCATCGAATAGAGCAGCGTGTAGGACTGCCCATTGATCGAAAGCGCCTGGCCGCTGTCTGGCGTGCCGGTGAATTGCACGCTGCCGCCGCTGCCGAACGCTAATTGCGCGCCCCCATAATTCGGATCGGTGGCTGCTCTAATATTGACTGTGCCTGGGCCGGCGACATCGATTGTCGCATTTACGGTGATTGCGTTCGCAGCATCGAGCGTCAATGCATTTCGTGTCGACCATGTAATTGGAGCATTGATCGTAATATCGCTGGTGCCGTTAGTGACCTTCTGATCGAATCCCGAATAACGCACGCTCGTTTGCAGCGTGACGTTGGTCGTCGCGAGGCTCGCCTGGATTGCTGCAGCGGCACCCGGATCGATGTTCAGCGTCATCGCTTCAATCAGCCACGAGCCATCTCTGCCGTCCCGTGCTCCAGCATTGACGCGAGCGCCGGCAATATCGACAGCGCCGCCTTGGGTCACCACGTTCCCGCCGTGCCCGTACGATTTGCCGCCAGTTGCTTCGATGAGGCCGGCGAACGTCGTAAGCTGATTGGATTCGATCGAGACGGTGCCGCCGTTGCCGCGATCATAAGCCGACACATTGATGAGGCTTCTCGAATCGATCGTGACGTTTTGCGACCCGGACCAATCGTTGCCCCTGACGGCGTTGTCGCTGAAGCCGTCGCCCCCGTAACCCCGGCCGCTGCTGCCGCCGCCGATCAACACCGTGCCGCCGCCATCCTTGCCCGACGCATTGATCTTGGCGCCGGTCACGGAAATGTTCTCGCCGGCGATCTCGATGGTGCCGCCCTTGGTGCCTTTGCGCTTGCCCGACGCGGAGAGGGTGCCGGCGACCTGGACATTACCGCGGCCACCATTGAGAACGATCATGCCGTCGTGCTGGCCGATCGAATTCGCTTCGATGACGCCCGTCGTATTGATCACCGAACTCACGATGTTGCGCGCAGCCGCCGCCGTAATCTCCACCCTGCCGCCGTTGGCGCTGATCTTGCCGGTGTTGGTGATCAGCGAGGACAACGGCTGACCCGTCGCAACGTCGATCACTTGCTTGGCAAGCTTGTCGTTGACGGCGAGGTTGATCAGCTTGTCGCCATAAAGGTCGAGCGTGAAGCCGTGGCCGGCGGCAAGGCCGACAGTGCCAAGCGTCGCCGTGATGGTGCCGGAGTTGCGCACACCGGGCGCGACCAGCGCCGCGAAGCCGCCGGTCGCAGCGGTGATCGAGCCATAGTTGACGATCGACACCGACGGATTGCCGCCGTGGAAACGGTAATGGCCGGCCAGGAAATCGCTGTTGCTGATGCGGTTGGTGCTCGCGAGGAACCCGCCGACATTCACCACCGCGCCCCGACCGAACAAGATTCCGTTCGGGTTGAGCAGGAACACAATGCCGTTCGACGTCAGTGTGCCGAAGATGCTCGACGGGCCGAGACCGCCGGTGACGCGCTCGAGAGCCACACTGCCGCTATTGGGCTGATTGATGTTGACCTGGGAGCCGCTGCCGATATTGAACGTGGTCCAATTGGTGATCGACCGGTTCGCGTTCGTCTGAACCGTCATCGTATTGCCCGAGGTCGAGATCGTGCCGCTCGTGCCGCCGACGAACTGGCCGCCGGTCGGAAGATTTTGTGCGAATGCCGGCGCCAACGGCAGCAGCGCCGTGGTCGCAAGGAGCAGGAGCAGGCGATGAAATCTTGATCATCTCCGTGCTCCTAATATCTCGCGGTCGCGGCGAAGAAGAACCGCGTGTCATCAATCGGCCCGTTCACCGCTTTCGCGACGGTGAGGTCGGTGGTCAAGAAACCGAGAAAACCGTAGCGTATGCCGCCGCCGGCGGAGGCTGCGTGGCCCCAGTTGGGAAAGCCCGGAACTCGGCACCCGATTGAACATCTCGGCGCCGTCGGTGAACACATAGAGCTGAGCCTGCGAGAAATTCCACCAATCCGGCAGGTTGTAGCGAACTTCCACCGTGCCCATGGCGCAGCTGTCGCTCAGGAGCTGAGACGGATCGAAGGCGCGGCCGAAGAAACGGCCACCGAAGCTACATTGCTCGGGTGTCAACAGCCCCGTCGTGGCATATTGGCCGTAAACCGACGTAAACAGCACCCATGGACCGCCGAGCGGCTGGAGGCGGGTCGCCGTCCCTTCGAATTTAGTGAAGTCCACATGCCCGTCGGGTCGTGAGGCGAGCGGATTGTTGTTGGGGGTCGAGCCGAGTCCGTTGATGCCCTGACTCACGACGATATTGAGCTGATCGATCCCCTGCCACCTGTCGGCCATGTCGAAGTCGAGCCTGGCGCGCGTCCCGCGCAACCGGTCATCGTTGAGCGGCAAGCCGAACGTGTCGCTTTCGCTATTGCTCGCGAAGAACAGCGCGGACACGCTCAGGTTTTTCTCGCGGGTGCGGATGACCGGGAAGGCCAAGCCGGAGTCGAGATAAAGGGTCTTGGTCTTGAATTGAAGGAAATCAAGCGTCGCGGTGCCGGGCTTGCCGTAGCCGTCGCTCGCATTGAAGAAGAACGCGAGGCCTTCTGCGGTCAACACTTGCCGATACGTGGCGGCGAAATACTCAAGCTCGCGCATCGGCATGACGCCGGCGTAAGTGACCGTCAGAGCGTCTTGCGCTCCGAAGACGTTATTCGCGGTGACCGCAGTGAGATATTGCACCGGCCCACGTGCCGCGGTGCCGCGGTTGTCGACCCGCGCCACGGCATCGATCGGCTTGTAGACCGCCTCGACGAATAGCGTCGCGGCGTTGGGATTTTTCTCGGAAGCCTTCAGGCTCGTCTTGAATTGCAGCCCCGGCAAATCGCTCGCGAGGAGCATGTAGCGTTCGATCGCGCGGACATTGGCGGGCCGTTGGGCAGTGATCCGCGCCGCGTAATAGTCAAAATAATTGCGAAAGTCCTTGAGGAAGGCCGGCCAAACCACCTTGTCGACGTAGCCTTCGATCACCTGAATCTGGATGATGGCGCCGCTCTCTTCCAAATTTTGCGGCGGCACAATTGCACGCGACAGCACGTAGCCATCGATGCCGTATTTGGTCGTGATGCGCTGCGCGACATCGTAGATCGCGGTCAGCGTGACCACGCGCCCGATCAGATCCTGGTAGATGACCCGCAGCTCTTCCGGCGCGTAAACCGTCGAGCCTTTGATGCGAATCCCGCGAACGCGCACTTTGATTTTGTCGGCGCCCTCAGGCGCGGCCGTCGAAGGCAGCGCAACTCCGGCACCGCCCGGCTCCGAACGCGGAAGCCGCGGCTCGTTGAAACGAAAGCGCTCGCGGCCAAGCTGCTCGCTCGGGGGAATCTGCGCACTGATGGACGAATTGCTCTGGGCAAAAAGCGGTACGGTGACCGCAAGCCATATGCTTGCGGCCAAGACAACTTGGCCAGCTCTTGAAATCCACCCCATTCCGCGCACGGTCGCGCAGCCCCTCTCAATTGCGACATGGTAAACTGCGCCGCGGGGCCGGGGAACAAAAAATCGTTTAAACGAGCCCCTGAGACCAAAGATTTTAGATTATTGTTAACCCTTGTGTGCGTCCCGCATCATCAATTCAAGGTTGCGCGCAGCCTCGCCGACGCGCGCGCAAGACGCGAGGCGATCCCGCAACGGTAGCAGAGTGTAGGCCCCGATGCCTGCACTGAAGATTGTGAAAACCGTACTGGAGTGCGGTGCCTAGTTATTGAGAATATTATTCAGGATCGGCACGTCCTTGAGCGGCAACGGCCCAGGCAGCGACTGCACAAAGGCATAGATATCCGCTACCTGCTTGTCCGACATCAGCTTTTCGCTATATGCCGGCATGTCATTGGCGGGCTGGCGAAGCTGGCCCTTGAAACCGTCAAACGGCATCTTGGTTTTGGCGATGATCGGGACTGGACCGTTCATCGCTCCACCCTCCCCCACCCGGCCATGGCAGAGGAAACAACCGTCCGCGAGATAAAGGCGCTTGCCTTCGAAAGCGTCGCCCGGAGGCGCGGCGTCCTGCGCCCGCGCCCCTATCATGGCACCGCTTACACACAGCGCCGCCAACGTAACGGCGCCAAACATAAACACACTCTTGCGCATGAGCTTCCTCACCGCGGGTCGGTTACGACGTCGATCAGGGCGGGCTCGCCACGCCGCACGACGGCAAGCGCACGCTTGATCGCGGGGCCGAGCTCCTTTGGATCGCTGATCGGCCCCTCGCCGTAAACGCCAAAGCCGCGCGCAACCGTTGCGTAATCGACGTTCGGGTCCTCGATGGTGGTGCCGATCTTCGTGTTCTCGATGCCGCGCCCAAGCCGGTTCGCCATCGCCTGGAGATACATGTACTCCTGGTGATAGGCGCGATTGTTCTGGACGATGTAGAGCAGCGGAATCCGGTGGTGGGCCGCGGTCCACAACGTGCTCGGCACGAACATCAGATCGCCGTCGCCGTTAAACGTCACCGTCAACCGGCCGTGGCGTTTGTTGGCGAGAGCCGCACCGAGCGAGGCGGGCGCGTTGTAGCCGACGCCGGAACCACCCGAGAGGCCGTTCCAACGATGGGCCTTGTCGATGTTCCACAGCTTGTGCGGCCAGGAATTGTTGATGGTGTTGCCGACGAGCGACCAATCATCGTCCTTGATCTGGTTGTAGAGCTCGGCACACATCCGCGCCGTGGTGATCGGACTTGCGTCCCAGCCGATGGTGGCGTCGGATTTCGCCTGCTCCAGCATGGCAAGGCGAGCTGAAGCGTAGCGCTTACCGCGCGCTTCGAATGCCGACTTGCGGTCGGTGTCGATGAGCTTGCGAATCTCCGCCGTCAGTGCCGGCAGCGAGGCTTCGCCGTCACCCGCGATCGCGAGATCGATGTCGGAGTAGCGGCCGAAGTCCTGGAAGTTCGCCTTGAGATACATATCGCGCAGGCCGAGCGTAATGATCTTTGTGCCCGGCTTATAGAGCGGACGCGACGACCGCACGATGCGATCGCTGAACGCGTTGAGAGCCGCCCAGTGATCATTCATCTCGATCGTGAGAATGACGTCCGCCTGGCCAACCACCTGAGGCCGGCGGAAGGTCTGGTTGAGCGGATGGCGCGACGGGAAGTTCATGCGGCCGATACGATCGATCACCGCGCATTGCAGCGTCTCCGCCAATTCGACAAGCCGCTCCATGCCGGCCGGCGTGCGCGCAAGGCGATCGACGACGATGAGCGGCGCCTGAGCGTTGACGAGCATCTTCGCGGCTTCCGCGAGCGCACCCGAATCGGCTTGCGGCGGAATCACCTTGGACAGCTTGGGAATGCGCAGCGTCTCCGCCTCGGGGATCGGGTTCTCCTGCAGCTCGGCGTCAAGCGAGAGCATGACCGGGCCCATCGGCGGAGTGACTGCAATCTTGTAGGCGCGCACCGCCAACTCGGCGAAATGCTGCAGCGAAACCGGCTGGTCATCCCACTTGGTGTAATCGCGCACGTTTGCGGCAATATCGATCGCCGAATGCACCCATTCCGGGGTGGTCCCGCGCTTGTTCGCCTCGATGATGTTGCCGCCCATCACGTAGACCGGCACGCGGTCGCACCAGGCGTTGTACATCGCCATGGTGGCGTGCTGGAGACCGACGACGCCGTGGCAGATCATCGCCATCGGCTTGCCTTCCATCTTGGCGTAGCCGTGGCCCATCGCGACCGCGATTTCCTCGTGCGGACAGGTGAGGATCTCCGGCTTGACGTTCTTGCCGTAGTTGACGATCGCCTCATGCAGACCGCGGAAGCTCGAGGCGCAGTTCATCGCGAGATAGTCGATGTCGAGCGTCTTGAAGACGTCGACCATGAAATCGCCGCCGCTAGTCGACTGCGTTACCGGATCCTTGTCAGGCGGAGAAGTTTCGAGCGCGGTCTGGATCGGACCAGGTGGCAAAGCCTTAAGCGCCGCATGCGGTGCGCTGACCTGAGCCGTCGCTACTACCGGCGTCGAAACCGCCGCGGCGCTCGCGAGCGTCGCGCCTTTCAGAAATCTGCGGCGATCGGGGTCGTGCGACGAGCGGCGCTTCGGCATGAGTTCCTCCAAATTGTCGTTTCACATCGTGATGTGAGTGGCGGGAAGGTCTTGGGCGGGATACTCGGCTGACCGCAGGGTCGGGTCAAGACCGGAGCGTGCACGTCCAACTTGCTGCTCGCGGGCAGCAATCGGACGATTGAGCGCGTGATTCGCGTCTACGACTCAAAAATTGAAGCAGGTCGGAATCCACGGCCGCCCACAAGCGCCTGTGGATTCTGGATTTAGCCATGCAAGCCGCTGCTTAACCGTCGTGCTTGAGTTCAACCCCGACCGCTTCGAGGCCCTTTGCACCCGGCACCACCTTCATGTGGATGCGCTGACCTTCCGCCAACTCATTGATGCCCTGGCGGGCGAGCACCGAGCGGTGGATGAATACGTCCTTGCTGCCTTCGACGGCAACGAAGCCGAAGCCCTTCTTGGGGTCGTACCACTTGACGAGCCCTTCGACCTCTTCGGCCGGACCGGTCGGCCGATCGAAGGATCGGCGCTCTCGGTCGCCGCCACCCTGCGGTCGACCCCCTCCTCCAGGACGAGGGCCGCGCGACGGCTCGGCGGTGCTCGCATCGACAGCCGTGATCTCGGTGATCTGCGGCCCCTTACCGCCTTGACCAACCCGAACCGTCAAGGTGGTACCCGGTTCGAGCGCGGTATGGCCCGCGGATTCAACGACGCTGATGTGAAGGAAAGCTTCGCCGGTCCCGTCGGTCAATTCGACAAACCCGAAGCCCTTTTCACCGTTGAACCACTTAACCTTCGCCTGCCGTTCCGGACCGCTTGGCACCGGACGGGAGGACTCACGCGGCGTACGATCCATTGATCGGGGCGGCGGGCGTCCGAAGGAAGGAGTGAATTCTGGCGGCTCGTCGGAATAACCGCGCCGACGATCACGGAAATCTTTGCCTCGGCCCATCTGCAGTCTGTCAATCGTTTAGGACTAATTCATCGCACATCGCGACATTATGCGCCAGATGGGAAATGACGATCTGCAAATCTTTCGTGAATAAGATTGTCCCGATCGCAACAGTGCTCGGCACCCGCTGGATTCGTCGGAAACTAAGGTCAGGAAGCCGTAAAGAGCCATGGCGAGTCTTTGGCCGTCTCCGGCCCGCTGACTATATTTGTCCACCGTCGATCGGGAATCGCGAAGTCTAACATAGACTTGATCGACGAGAGTCGCGCCCCGGACGTTTGCACGCCCACGCTGATCCGGACGAGGAACGCCTGTGAGGCCTAGCCACGATTGCTCGCGGTCCAAGACAATCCCATGAAAATTCAAAATGTTTGCGCGACGAATTGATGCTCGGACGGCTATCTGCCGCGAGCCATTCGGAATAATCTGATCAGTTAGGACAACCTAATGATCGCTCTTGGGTCTGAATCCCGGCAATCGTTGCGCGCTCACCCCGAGACAGCGGTACCGCGTCATCGCTCGTGATTCGGCACCCTCCATTACCGAAATACTGAATGGCTCTCGCCGTTTTGAAGCAATAGCCGTGGTTCTTGTAGATCTGGTTGCGCTGAACCCACAGGCTTTGGCAACGCGCGCTCTGCGCGTACGAACTTGTCCCTGATTCGGCGATGATGATGACTGCGAACGAGGCCATCGCAAGAAACATGGAAAAGCGTGCCATGCTGAAATCTCCCGGAATCGACGAGTGTGCGCAGCGTAGCAAATCAGCCACCGTCGGCAAGCTTGAGCGGTGACGGTCGAGCTTACGGCGCAGTGTAGAGCGCGGTGGCGCCAATTCGTGCGTCGGCTGGTGCTTGACGCTCGATGAGCGCGAGGACTTCGGCCGCAGTGCGGCGCTGATTGAACCGGTACAGCGCCTGCTCCAGATCGTCGAGCCGCTCTGCCGACGTGACGGCAACGACCAGGTCGGCTCCGAACGGTTGATCAACCCTGACGCGAAAGCTGTAATCGGCGCTCGAGAGCACGCGCAAATCCAGTCCCATTGGATAGAGCATCTGAACGGTGCCGTCGCCGGCAATGTTGAACATCAACAGCGACCGGCGCTGGACATCGGACACCAGCACTTCAATTCGGGCGTCGCGGCGGTGAATCTGATCGTCCGGCAGCAGCCGCACGCTCTGCGGCCCGCCGGCTGCGAGACGCTTAAATCCGTTCACCGCGGCCACGCGATCGATCACGCTCGGCAGGTCAGAACGATCGATCTTGGGCGCGACGACATCGGCTCCAGCCAAAACGACGCGGGAGGTCGGATCCCAAACGAGGTCAGGAGCGTCGTTGGGATCGACCACTTCGAAACGCGCTGCGCGGGGTTCGAGATTACCGATCAGATCGCGCCGATCGCCAAGCACCGCAATGCGCACGACGTCGAGCGGTGGCACCGCAACGGGAGGTGACGATGTCGTCGACGACGAAAGCACCGCTCCGCGGGTCCGATAGCCGATGTCAGTCGCGGCGATCGCGTTGCGCGCCCGCGCAAACACGATATCCGGCGAGACGTCGGCGGGCCCTACCGTGACGATGTTCTGGCGTTGATCCGAGAGCTGATACGCCACTTGGCGGACATAGTTGAACAGTTCGCGCTGGGTCACCACGCCGTCGTTATTCTCGTCGGCAGCGCCCTCGAACGCGCGGGCCACCGCATAGCTCAACGCGCCGCGATAGCCGGCCACGCCTGGAACACGGACCTCCGGCGCCTTGGTCTTGCGGTCGACCGCCGCCAAAAATTCGGTGCGTTTGAAATCAAATTCCGTCAGGAACGCGTCGCTCGCGGTCGATATGAGCTTGAGGTCATCACCCGCGAGCGCGTAACGCGGCGCCTGACGATAGCTCATCTCCGGGGCTCGCGGATCGACCTCGCGCGCGAGGCCGCCGCCGTGGCACGCATCAGCCACGAACACGACGCGCGCGCCGCGCGCCTCGAACTCCTTGATCATATGATTGAATTCAGTGCCGATAATCCGCTGCTCAGACCCCTCAGCCGTCCGAGGGTTGAACGCCGCCAGCACGAACACATTGTCGAAACCGTCGGGCTGCGAGCCCTTGACGTGCTCAGGTTCCTGCACGCCATGCCCTGCGATCGTCAGGACGATCAGGTCACCGGGCTTCGTGCGCACCAAAAGGCCGCCGAGCGTGCGCAACACGGTCTCTCGGTCGGCGGCAGCATCATAGAGTGCGGTCAGGTCGGTGACGCCGCTGCTCCGCAAAGTATTCTCAAGGTCGCGCGCATCAGCGACGGCGCCCCGCAGCTTCGGCACGAACTGGTAAGAGTCGATGCCGATCACGACCGCCCGCACCTCTCCACCCTCCGACGGGCGAAGCACGGCGACATCGGCTGCGGCCGTGCTACCGGTGAGTAGCGCGAGGACTATGAAGACACACGCGCAAGGATGCAGACGGGAACGGACGAATCGGATGGCCATCGCTTTTTCCTTCCGAGGCTATTGGCAATGCCTCTAGTGTTCGATCTGGAGGCAAGTCCGCCGACAAATAGTCCAGCCGTTGCCCCGCCACCCCATCGGTCATAATGTCGACGAACATTGCCAAATCTTGTGGCGCTTGCATGGCATTCTTAACCGGCATTTTGGGAACCACCAAATGGTGAGCCTGTTTGCGCGGAGCAGACTTCGTTCTAGGGTGCACGGATCATGAGTCGCGCGGCACGGTGGACCCTTGGGGTGGTCGGCTCAATCGTGCTCGCCTTCACAGTCGCGGCAGGCGGACTTGAATTTGAGATGGCGCAGAACGCGTCTCCGCCCCGACCCTCGCGGCCGCCCGCAGTGGGCGCTCCGTCGACGGCGTTCCCGCCGCCTGTGGCGCAACCTGCTCCAGCCCCGCCGGCGCCGCCAGCGGAGGCGAACCACGGACATGTGGGCGCGGCGGGCGCTCCTCCGCAAACTCCGACCCGCACTGAAATCCTAAATTTCGAAAACTGGGTCGTCACCTGCAACGAATTCGCCGAAGGCCCGCGCAAGCGCGTGTGCAGCGCACTCCTCCAGATCGCTCAGCAGAACACCAACCAAACAGTGTTCACCTGGGCAGTCGGGATCGACAACAGCAAGCAGATGGTGACCGTGATCCAGACACCGACGGGCGTCGTCATTCCGCCGGGGGTGGAATTGAAAGTCGGGAAGCTGCCGCCGCAGAAAGTGCCGTTTGCGAGCTGCGATACGGGTCGCTGTGTCGCCAGCATGCCCATGGATGCAAACCTGCTGCGAGAAATGACGACAGTCCAGAGCGCCGAAGCCATCATCCAGGGGACCGCGGGAAACACCGTGACCTTCAACATCCAGATGAAGGGCTTCGACAAGGCATACGCCGTCCTCTCCCGTTCGTGAGTGATGGGCCACTCGCGCGACGTCGGACGGGCAAATCTTTGCCGCTACCCGGTCCCGCCGAAGCTGATCAGTCGTGCGGCAGATCTTGTGCGGCCCTGCAAACCTCGTCATGGATGATCGCGCGAGGGCAACCGCAGCACCGCCACTGTTGGCGGCGCACGGACGACGGAGAGGAAGTTGGCGAATTTTCGTGAGTTGATGAATGGCGGCGAGTTGATCGTTGCGCCGTGCGCGCTCAATCCGATCATGGCGCGGCTTGCCGAGGATGCCGGGTTCAAGGCGGTCTATCTGAGCGGCGGCTCGCTCGGCTGGCTCAAATGCGTGACCGAGGCGAATCTGGCGCTTCCTGAACTCGCCGAGATTGCGGTCGATATGCGCGCCGTCTGCAAGCTCCCGATTGTGCTCGATGCCGGTGGCGGGTGGGGCGATCCGATGCATGTGCACAGAACCATCGCGCTAAGTGAGGCAGCCGGCTTCTCTGCGATTGAGATTGAGGATCAGTTGCTGCCGCGCCGCGTCGAACATCACATCGGGATCGACAATCTGATCGACACCGAGCTCATGGTGTCAAAAGTCAAAGAGGCGCTCGCCGCTCGCACCGATCCCAATCTCGTCATCATCGCGCGCACCAACACCCGACGGGTTCATGGCCTCGATGATGCGCTTCGCCGGGGCGAAGCCTTCCACCGCGCTGGCGCCGACATGCTTTTCATCTACACACGCGACGCGGAAGAAATGCGCTTTGTCGCCGAACGCCTGCCGCCGCCGTTGATGACGTTTGCACCGCCGGATGGTTTCTCGGCCTTTCCGCTGTCGAAGGCCGATCTGTTCGGGCTGGGGTATCGTCTCGCCGCTTCATCGGGGACGTCATTCGCGGCCATGTACAAAGCCATCCGACAATCGATGGAATGTCTCGCGGGGGACAAGCTTGATCCTTTCCTCGGAGCGGGCGGCGTAGAAGCGGAAATGAAGCGCGCCCATCGCACCACGAGACTCGATGCAATGCTCGACGTCGAACGACGGACGATGAAGAAGCCGTAGCACCGTCGGGTGGGCCGGGTTTCGGGCGCGAGCCACCTTACGTTGCCCAACAGGCACAGCTCGCGCGCGTGAGCGAACAGGCCGCGATCCTTACAGCGCTTGCGATTTGCCCCTCAGATTACGCAGCACAAGGCAGGCCCCGCCAGCCTTCCGAAGCGAACCGCAAATTTGATCAGCCGCACTTCGCGTATCCGCCCCGAGCCGCACCTGATAGAAAGGTTGCGTGCCGCGACTGCGGAACTGGTTCTCGATAATGACCGGATCGCGGTTCTCGAGGATCGACCGATAGGTCTTCTCGAGTGTGGCATAGGCTGCCAGCACCTTTGCCCGCGAGAAACCGGCCGTGAGTTCCACGCCCCAGGGCCGCTCGCCGCCTTCTCTCACGCGCCGCGCGAGTTCGCCGATGAATGGCGACGGCTGTTCCGTCAACATCGCCATCAACTCGTTGCAGTTCGTACGTTTCACCGGACCCTTGTCTCCTGCGCCGCCGAGAGCGGCCCACTCGTCGACGCCGATCCCGGTGATCTTTAACACGTAGTTGCGCGTCTCCGAGGGAAGTCCGTTGCGCCCGGTAAGAAAGTCTCGCACCCGCCGCGGACCGGCATTGTACGCAGCCGCCGCCAGTCCAAGGTTGCCGAACTGAGTATGCAACTCTTCCAGATATTCGGCTGCTTTTGGCAGCGCTGCGACCGGATCGAACGGATCGAGCAGCCCGCGTTCGCTGGCTGTCCCTGGCATGAATTGCGCAATTCCTTGCGCGCGCGTGCCCCTGCGCGTCATCGGTCCGATGGCATTCGGCTTGAATCGGCTTTCCTGCCAGATCAAACGCGCAAAGAATTCGAGCGGCAGCCCGTGCGCGTCGGCGGCGGATTCAAGCAGCAAGCAAATCGAGCCGGACGTTGCCGCGGAGGGCGCCGGCATCGCAGGCTGGTTCGGCGAGGCCGTCCGTTCCTCGGGCTTTTCGGTCGCGGCTCCGCCCGGGCTTTTGTCTTCGCTCTTGCCCTGCTCGGCACCAGCCGCCGGGACGGATACCTCCGGCACCGCGGACGGCGCGACGGGCGGGCCAAGTTGTTCCGTCTGAGTCCGATCGGCGGGAATTTCCTGCGCCAATACGGATCCGCCGAGCACGCAGCATAGTCCGGCCAAAGCCAGACTTCGCAACATGGGGCGGCTGACGTCTCGGCCCATGGTTCCAAACCTTTGTGGCGCCGGCGAACACCGGCTTCAAAGCCGGGCTCTTGCCGGCTATCACTTAAAACTCGCGACGACGGCCTTTTTTGAAATACACAGAATGATTTTTCATTTCGATAATGAATAAACTTTCATCATGTCCGGACAGCGACCCAAAGTAAGAAGGTGTGGCGGATTTCCGCGCCACCTACACACTCATAAGGCGGCCGAGGCGCGGCATGGTGACGTTGTCGCCCAGCCGGTCGCGCAGACGCTTGATGGCGCCCCAAAGCACCGCCTGATTACTGCTCACCACGGATTTGCCGAGCGCCGCCTCCAGCTCCTCGATCGCCTCGATCTGCGTCGTGTTGGTGCAGCTCAGGAAGTATCCGTCCGCCTCATCGCGCGTGTTCGCGAGGGTGGTCTCCACCCATTGCCGTGGCGTCGCACCAGAGGCTTCGTGACCCGCGAGACGTAGTGCCACATCGTGAACCACGGTGAACCCACAGGACTGCAAGTAGGCAATGATGACGTCGTTATCCTGGTACGGGCTCACGATGACGAGCTTCTTGATGCCAAGCGCCGCCAAGGCCTCAGCGACAAGCGCACTCGTCGACACCGCCTCAATGCCGGCCTCGCGACGGACGATGTCGAGAATCCGACGTTCGCCGTCGAGCCCTTCTCGCATGGAGGAATCAGTGCAGTGATAGACGATCAGGTCGGGCGTCGCGTCGGCAAGCGCGCCCGCGGCCTGAGCAATGATCGGCGCGAGATCGGTTACCGGCTTGCGCCATTTGCCGGCGATGCGCGCCCGCGTCACATGGATCCCAACGCTGGGCGGCGCGAAATGCGTGAACTGCGGCTCGCTCAGCCGATTGACCGATGGAATGATCAGGCCGATCCGCGCCGCGGGGACGTCGATGTGATCCTCACCCGTGCGCGGGGTCGCGATGGCATCCATATAGGTCTCCTCTCGCCTTGTGAGTCATTTTAGCTCGCCGCTTACGTCAAGCGAAGGGTGCCTCGCGGACTTTGGCTCTCCTCGCCGCTCAGTAACGTTCATTCCAGCCGAATTCCGCTGTCATCGAAAACCTTGCGCCATCGCACCGCCTCGCTGCGAAAGAAGGCATCGAATTCGGCGGGCGTCGAGGTCACCGGATTGATGCCAGCCTTGTCGAGACGATCAAGCACCGCCGGGTTGCTGTAAATCTCCACGATCTCCCGTTGGATCGCGTCGATCACCGTCCGCGGCGTGCCGGCCGGGGCGACAAGCCCGATCCAACTCGACATGTCTTCAAGCTGCGGCAGGCCGGCGGCGACCGCCAGCGGCGGCACGTCCGGCAATTGCGACAGCGGCCGGCCGTTGAGCTTTGCAAGGGCGCGAAAAGTTCCCCCCTTGATCAGCGGTATGCTGGGCGCCGCGCCGTCGATGATGAAATCGACGCTGCCCGACAGCAGCCCTTGCACGACCTCAGAGGACCCCTTGTAGGGAATGAATTGCATTTCCAGCCCGGCCAGTCGACCGAACAGGTAGCCGGCGAGCCGGGTGATGACGATGCCTGCTCCGTAGTTGAGCTTGCCGGGATTGGCCTTCGCGCGCGCGATCAGTTCGCCAACGCTCGCCGGACCGTCGCGGGCGCGCACCGTCAAGAGCGAGGTGTTCTTGGCCGTGATGGTGATTGCCGCAAAGTCATGGAACGCATCGTAGGACAGCGGTACGCCGGCCGCCGGATTCATCACCAGGGTCGAGTCCATGGCGGCAAGGAGCGTATAGCCGTCTGGTTCTGCGTGCGCGACGGCCTGTGCCCCGATCGCGGTATTCGCGCCGGGCCGGTTGTCGACAACGACGGGTTGCTTCCAATCCTCGCTCATGCGCTGGGCGAGGATGCGGATGTTGACGTCCGTCGGCCCACCGGGCGGAAACGGAACGACGATCCGGATCGCCCGCGTGGGGTAACGCGTGCCCTCTTCTGCTTGCAGCGCCGCCGGCGCCACAGTGAGACAGACGATGAGGGCCGCCGCAAATCGCAACCGATTGATCATTCGCATCGCAAGCATTCCACCGCACCGCGATTGCCCGCGCAAGCAACCCGTTGCGCAGCAATCGAATAGGCTCTACCACCCCGGCAGCAGCGAGGCGTCAATGATGAGAGCAGCGAACGGCATCAAGGGCGCGGGTCGACTTCAACAGCATTTGCAATAGTCATGGCCAAGCGGCGCGTCGCCATCATGATTTCCGGCCGCGGGACTAACATGGCGGCATTAGTGGCGGCGGCCAGCGATCCGGCTTACCCGGCGCAAGTCGCGATCGTCCTGTCGAACCGCCCCGATGCGGAAGGACTCAAGCACGCTGCCGCAGCGGGCGTTCCCACCGCCGTCGTAGATCACACCAAATTCGGAAGCGATCGTCAGGCTTTCGAGAAGTCGGTTCAAGCGGTCCTTGCAGCGCACGGCGTCGAAATTGTCTGCTTGGCGGGCTTCATGCGGTTGCTCACCGAGCACATGGTCGCGAAATGGAATGGGTGCATGCTCAACATCCACCCTGCCCTGCTGCCGGCGTTCAAGGGTCTCGATACTCACGCGCGCGCGCTTGCAACCGGTGTAAAGATTCACGGCGCCACGGTGCATTTCGTGGTGCCGGAGGTAGACAGCGGCCCGATCATCGCCCAAGCGGCCGTGCCGGTCCTTGACGATGATACGCCTGCAACACTTGCAGCGCGCGTGCTCAAGGCCGAATTTCGTCTCTATCCCTTGGCGCTCGGCCTCGTCGCTTCCGGCAAAGCCACTCTCACCACTGCCGGCATCGTGCATAGCGCCGCCGCGATTTCGCCGGTCGCACAGTTGATCGTGCCGGATGCCGTCTGAGCCCTACTGCGGCTGTCCATCGTCACGGAGACCGACATCGTGATCACACTCTACACCTTCGGTCCGGCCTTCGGCCTGCCCGATCCAAGCCCATTTGTGATGAAGGTGGAAACGCTCCTGAAGATGGCGAAGCTGCCTTACCGCACCGACCGGAACGGGTTTTCGAAAGCTCCCAAAGGCAAACTTCCCTATATCGATGACGATGGGGTCGTCGTTGCGGACTCGACTTTCATCCGCTGGCATCTCGAGAAGAAGTACCGCATCGACTTCGACCACCAGTTCGATGCCCGCGAACGCGCTGCCGCGTGGGCATTCGAGAAAATGGCCGAGGATCATCTGTACTGGATCGGCCTGTCCGATCGCTGGATGAACGAAGAGAATTTTCGCAAGGGTCCGCTTGCATTCTTTCGCCGAGTGCCGGCCCCAATTCGGCCGTTCGTTGTCGCGCGCGTGCGTCGGGATATCAGAACAAGACTGCACGGCCAGGGCATCGGGCGACACTCCGCTGACGAAATTCTTGCACTCGCGACAAGATCAATCGACGCCATCGCCGATTTCCTTGGCGACAGGCCGTTCTTCATGGGAGCCGAGCCAAGCGGCGTCGATGCGACCATGTTTGCAGTCGCGTGCTCGATACTGTGTCCGCATTTCTCGTCACGAGCCCGCACTGCCGCGGAGCGGCACGACAATTTGCGCCGCTACGTCGGTCGGATGACGGCACGATTTTATCCCGGTCTCGAAGAACTAGCCTGATGCCAAGCCGTAGCGTGATATCGCAGCCGCAAAAATGATTTGCGCGAAGAACAGCGAAGCCAAACAAAAACCCCCGGTGGTGATGCCGGGGGCTACGGGATTTATTCGCTTGCCGGAAATTCCGGCGAGGACGGCGTCAGCCGACCTTGAGATTTTCGGCGGAGGTCTTGCCGCGATTGGTCACGAGTTCGTACTCGACGACTTGTCCCTCGTTGAGGCTACTGAGACCCGCCCGCTCCACGGCAGAGATGTGGACAAAAACATCCTTATCCCCCGTCGACGGCCGAATGAACCCATAGCCCTTAGTTGGATTGAACCACTTGACGGTGCCTTTCTGCATCGTCTGTCTCCCAGATCAGTCAAAACGTAACATGGGACGCACGTGCATCCCTGCACGCGACGCCAACAAGCCGGGTTTCTTTGGGGAGTTCGCAGCGATCGCGCATAAACGCCTGCGGCCGAACGGCCAAAAATTCCGATTGCTCGTTATACTTGTACGCAGAAATACGGCTTAAGCAAGGCTCGCCCGGCTTGGTTTACTTGGCATTACTTCACCGTTCACGAATTTGTGTGTGACATAACTTGCTCACGGAGTCGAAGTGGCCTGATCCATACTTTGTTGTCGTGGAATGCGGCACCACCGTAAGGTGCAACCGGATCGGCTCCGGTGAGGGTGTTGATGCCTTTGCCATCCGGATAGGCATCGTTCGGCCAGATCGACTCCGCGATGGCGACCCCGCGGCGCACGCCGTCGAAGAGGCGTGCGTGAAGGCGAACTTCGCCTCGGGTGTTGCCGATGACGACCTCCTCACCTTCGATGATGCCAGCAGCGTGCGCATCGTCGGGATGAATCATCACCTCGGGGCGGCCCTCGCGCGCAATCGCGCTCGGAGTTTCGTTGAACGTTGAGTTCAGGAAACTTCGGGCCGGTGAGGTGGCAAGGCGAAAAGGATGGCGAGCATCTGCCTCCTCGATCACCTCCCAGTGTGAAGGCAGCGCCGGCATTGCGTTGACGGGCCCGGACCGGACGGGACTGCGGAACGGCACGTTCGCCCAATCAGGCTTGAAGCGGAACTTGCCATCGGGCCAACCGAAGCCGTTGATGAAATGCGACGTGGCGAAGTCCGGCTGAAAGTCGATCCAACGAGACGCTTCGAATTCGGCGAGCGTGCCCCGCCCGGACTTGCGAAGCGTCCAGTCGACGAGTTCGCGCGGCGTCATCGCAAAGCCCGGATGCGTCGCACCAACGCGCGCGGCGAGTGCCGCGATCACCTCATGATTGTTCCGGCATTCGCCGGGCGGTTCGATGAGTCTCGGTCCAAAGATCAAGTACTGGTGACCGCCGCCACGATAGAAGTCGTCGTGCTCGAGAAACATCGTGGCCGGCAACACGATATCGGCCGCTCGCGCGGTCTCGGTCATGAACTGTTCATGGACGCAGACAAACAGGTCCTCGCGCGCGAAACCCCGCTTCACCCGTTCCTGCTCCGGTGCGACAGAAACCGGATTGGTGTTCTGGATGAATAGTGCGTCGACCGGTGGACCGCCGGCGAGGGCGTCGCGATCGCCCTCGAGGATCGCACCGATGCGCGACTGGTCGAGCATCCGGACATCGGGGTCGACAACATCGAGCCCCTCGATCATGGACTTATCGAGCCGGTAGATGTCGGCGTTGCTGTGGAACGCGCCCCCGCCTTCGAGGAGCCAGGCGCCGGTGACCGCGGGAATGCAGCTTGCCGCGTGCATGTTGGCGGCACCGTTGCGCGATCGCGAAAAGCCAAAGCCGAGGCGGAAATAGGCGCGCTTTCGCTCGCCGATCAGTCGCGCGAATGCCTCGATCGTCGCCACATCGCAGCCGGTAATGCGCGAGGCCCACTCAGGCGATAGCGGACGCAGATGCGTTTCGAGTTCGGCCGGTGCATCCGTATACCGGGCGAGGTAATCGCGGTCGGCCCGACCGTCGCGGAACAGGCAGTGCATCACCGCGCACGCGAGCGCACCGTCGGTGCCTGGCCGGATCAGCACCGGCAGGTCCGCCTGTTCCATGGTGCCGTTCATGTACACGTCGACGGCGGCGATCTTGGCGCCCCGTTCCTTGCGAGCTCGGGTTGCGTGACTCATCACGTTGACCTGAGTGTTCACCGCGTTGGTGCCCCAGATCACGAGGAGATCCGATTTCGCCATTTCGCGCGGATCGGGACCAATGACCTTGCCCACGCCTGCCGCGAAGCCGCTTTGGGCGGGATTGGTGCAGATGGTCGAATGGAACCCGGAATATTTCTTGGCGTGGCGCAGCCGGTTGATGCCGTCGCGCATGACGAGTCCCATCGTCCCGGCATAGTAGTAAGGCCAAACGGCCTCGGCACCGTGGCGCGCTTCTGCGGCATTCAGCGCCTCAGCCGTGATACCGAGCGCGTCGTCCCAGGAAACAGGCTCGAACCTACCGGACCCTTTCGGTCCGATGCGTCGCAATGGCTTGGTGAGCCGATCCTTGTGATGCACACGCTCGGCATAGCGCGCGACTTTGGCGCAGATCACGCCCGCCGTGTAATCGTTGTCCGCGGCGCCGCGAACCCGGCCAATGGTGTGGGCATCAAGGATTTCGACATCGAGTGCGCAAGTCGACGGGCAGTCGTGCGGACAGGCGGAAAAACCGATGTTCTTGGGCGCAGCAACGCCCCTCACCGCCTGGTTCATATGCAATCAGCCCTTGACTGCCTCCGGAGTTCCGGTGGCTTCCGCCGCGCGGTTCGCGCGAACGAGATACAACCCGGCGCATACCACAAAGATCGCGCCCAGAATGCCGCATATGATGTCGATGGGCTCAAACTCGAAGTCCCATTTGAGTTGACCCATCCGTGCGGACCAGGCGTAATTCGTGTCCAACGTGAGCGTTGTGGCGTTCGACAGAAACTCGCGGATCGCGTCGGCGTCCGGCCACAGGCTCATCGAAATCGGCATTCCATAGAGCTTGGCGATGTACTGACCGATGATCGGATCGTCTGGCAGCAGACCGCCAGCGATCCATCCGAGCAAGGCTCCGCCCGCCCACACGACCCACGGAAAGCGCTCAAGGATCGCCAGAAACAAGGCGCTCCCCGCGATCACCACCGGAATGCTGATGGCGAGCCCCAGTCCGAGCAGTAGATAATTGCCCTTGGCAGCAGCTGCGACCGCGATCACGTTGTCGAGGCTCATGACGATGTTGGCCACGACCACCACCCGGACAGCGCGCCATAGATCTTCGACCGCCTCGGGCGTGTCCTCCTCGTCATGGGGCTGAGGCGCGACGAGCTTGACCGCGACCCAGAACAGGGCCAGGCCGCCAATAAATTTGAGATACGGCAACTTCAGCAATGTCGCGACGATGCCTGTAAACAGGATCAGCAGAACGGCTGCGACGCCAGCACCGAAGACCATGCCCCAGAAGCGCTCGCGCGGCGGGAGCGCGCGGCACGCCAATGCAATCACAACGGCATTGTCGCCAGACAAGAGAATGTTGATTCCCATGATCTGGATCGCGGCCGCCCAAAACGACGGCCGCATCATTTCTGACGCAAGGAATTCCACAGGTCGTCCCCCGATTTCGCCGCAACGGCTTGCGTTTACGGGCGAGCCTCACGGCCCTGCCACATCCTATCTGTTCGCATGGCGGCGTGGCTAGCCGCCGATGCCGGCCGCAGGGCCTGAGTCAGCCGACGATATCGTTGCCGGCGAAGAACTGCGCAATCTCCACGGCCGCATTGTCCGGACTGTCGGAGCCATGGACCGAATTCTCCCCAATCGAGCGGGCATGGACCTTGCGGATGGTGCCGGGGGCCGCCTTCGCCGGATCGGTCGCGCCCATGATGTCCCGATAGCGGGCAATCGCGTTGTCGCCTTCCAGTACCTGCACCACGACCGGAGCCGACACCATGAACGTCACCAGTTCCCCGAAGAACGGCCGATCGCGGTGGACCGCGTAGAAGGTCTCTGCCTGCTCGCTGGTTATGCGCACCCGCCTTTGCGCAACGATGCGCAGGCCGGCCTGCTCGATCATGGCGTTGATGGCGCCCGTCAAATTGCGTGCGGTCGCGTCTGGCTTGATGATTGAAAAGGTACGCTCGCGCGCCATCGTCGTCACATCCTCTGCGGTTGTCGGCGTTCGCGCTTATAGCGGTGGCATGGCCCAAGGCAATGCCTTTTCGATGTGCTCAACGAACGGATCGTGAATACCGGCGATATGGTACGCCGCTAGGTGTCGCCGGCCGGGTCACACGGTTTAAATCCTCGCCGAGCATATGTTCCCCGCGAACACGATCCTGTATGAATTGCGCCCGCGGGTCGCGGGTGGGTATTTGTGGTGGAGTAGCATTCCGTTCGCCGGAGGACGCCGGGACGAACAGCGGGAGAATTCGAAATGCGCTTTATCCTCGGATTGATAATTGGAATAGCGCTGGTGATCGGCGGCGCGTATGTGCACGACAATACGGAGGCGGGTGCAGGCAAACCGCTCGTCTATTGGGACAACGTCAACACCCTGGAGCACACGACGTTCGACTATCTCAAAGCTCAGTTTGATCGCCTGATGAAGTGGGCGACTTCATCCTAGTGCCATGGGCGAGTGATTGGACGCCCGCCTCCTTCCCGTGGCGCTGGTACAGCGCATACGCCAAGATCACATCGCGATCGGTTTGACGCCTACCAGCCGTCGACGATAGGTTCGCGACCGCTGCAAAGCGTTGGCTGCGGAACTGGAGGGAGAACGCAATGAGGGCTGACCTTGCGATGATGATCACCGGCACGATGCTGGCCGCGGCTGTCCCTTCGGCCGCTCTCGCGCAAGCGCCGGCCGGCGCCTCCTACGCCGTGACATATATCGAAGTTGCGCCGTCTGCCGCCGCGAAAGCGATCGGCCTCCTCAAGGAACTCGCTGCGGCGAGCCACAAGGAGGCCGGGAACCAGCGCTATGAAATTCTCGAGCGCATCGAGCGCAAGAACCATTTTGCCATCCTCGAGGCCTGGAGCGATTTTGCGGCCGCCGACGCACATCGCAAGAGCGATGCGATGAAACAGTTCCGCGACAAGCTCGCGGGCTTGCGGGTCGGGCCCTACGATGAGCGGCCCAGTACGGCCGTCGGTGTGGCCGCGTCGACGCCGCCTAGCGCCAAGGGATCGATCTATGTGATCACCCATGTCGACGTGACGCCAAATTTCAAGGACCAGTGCATCGAGATGCTCAAGAGCCTCGCCGACGCCACCCGCAAGGAGCCGAACATCGAGCGCGTCGAGACTTGGGTGCAGAACAATCGGGCGAACCACTTCACGGTCATGGAAGTGTGGAAGAACGCTGCCGCAGTCGACACGCATCTCGTCGCCGCCGGGACGAAGGAATTCCGCGAGAAGCTCGGGCCGATAAGCGGCGCACTCTACGACGAGCGCCACTACACGAATCTCGAATAGCGCTCGGGCGTCGGCGATGCGCGCAGCCTATTACGAGGCGAACGGATCCGCCGCCACCGTGTTGCGGCTCGGCGAGTTAGAGACCCCGCAGCCGGGTCATGGCGAAGTCCGCATCAAGCTCGCAACGTCCGGCGTGAACCCGTCCGACGTGAAGTCGCGCGAAGGCCGCACCCGCAAGATCGCGTTTCCCCGCGTCATTCCCCACAGCGACGGTGCCGGCGTCATTGATGCCGTCGGCAGCGGCGTGTCGCCACAACGCGTTGGTGAGCGAGTGTGGACGTGGAATGCCCAGTGGAAGCGGCCGTTCGGGACCTGCGCGCAACACGTGACACTGCCGACCGAGCTTGCGGTGCGCCTTCCCGACCATGCGAGTTTCGAAGAAGGTGCGTGCCTCGGTATTCCGGCGATGACCGCTTATCACGCCGTCGCCGTCGCGGAGATCGGGCCGGGTGCCTCCGTTCTGGTGTCCGGCGGCGCCGGAGGCGTCGGCCACTACGCGGTGCAGTTTGCAAAGGCTGCCGGCGCGACGGTGATTGCGACCATCAGTTCGGAGGCAAAGGCAAAGCTCGCGCGCGCAGCCGGCGCCGATGATGTCGTCGACTACAAGCGCGAGAATGTTGCCGAGCGTATTCAGGCAATTACGGGTGGGCGCGGACTCGACGCCGTGATCGAGATGGACCTTGCCGCCAACGCCAAGCTGCTGCCGGGCATCGTCGCGCCGCGGGCTCGCGTGGTGGTCTACGGCACCGGTCAGCCGACGGCGGAAATTCCCTCTCAGTTCCTGCTGGTGAATGCCGTAGCGATCAAGTTTCTCTTCGTGTACGAACTGACGCCGGCAGAGCGCGCCGCCGCAATTGCCGCCATCAGCGAAATGACCGCGTCTCGGCGGCTTATCCACAACGTGGCAGCTACATTCGCCCTCGACGACATCGTCGCCGCACACGAGGCGGTGGAACAGGGCAAAGCAGCGGGCAACGTGGTGGTGACAATCGCGTAACCGACCCGCGGAAAATCCCGACTGCAGTCGGTTACTCGCGGACCTGACGCAAAACGGCGACGATCTCCGCGCGGCTGCACGGCTTCGCACCCATCGCCATCGCACGTACGCGCTCGAAAGCTGTCAGATCGTAGTGCGGCGCGCGCGTGCGCGGCGGCCCTTGATATGAGAAACGACTGATTCCGAGCCGGGCAGCGAAGCGATGCAACTCGTCCGTTTCGTTAGCCAGCAAATGGCACCACTTGAGGCCACGCCACGGCCAGATCGCATCGTCGACGTAGACCGCCACAGCCCCCTCGCATGATGCCGTTCTGGTGGGACGACCACCGGCCCGCCGGCCGATCTCCGTTACCGAGCTTTTTGAAGAGGAATGCGGCGGCTAGGCTTGCGCTCGACAACGACCGTGCGCGGGGCGCCAGGGCGCCCGACGAAAGCGACTTGGTTGATTTCCCGGCGGGGCGTCTTGGCTTTCAGGACTTCCGTGCGCACCTGTTCCTGGGGCAAATCCATCAGCGCGGCGGCAATCTCCACCTGCTGCTGAGGGTCATCGGTGAGCCCACGCGCCGCCGCAATCGCTTCGGCAAGCGTCGGTGGATCGTGCCGAACGCGGCGCGGTCCGAACTTGGTTATCCAGACGTCGCTCTTCTTCGCATTTGTCGCCATGGCGGATCACTCAATAGGTCATGATTGCTGACATTATCGCCGATATATTGCAATGCAGCAACGTCTTTGTGGTTGCTGGCGAAGAGCCTACCAACAGCTTACGCAAACAGATTCCGATTCCGAATATAACTATCGGTACTTACAGCGCTTTTACGCCAGCTAGGCTACACGTCGCATTTTGTCGCACAGGCCGCACTGCTTGCGGCCGTGGGCGCTTCTAAAGCGAATTGCGCTTCGGCGGCGCTGCGTCCGGCGCCGCTTGGGGCGCGGCGGGGGCGCCACTTATCAGCCGGCCGCCCGCAGAAATCGCCTTTCCAGGCAAATCGATCACCCAATTGACGGTGTTCCCAGTTGCATTCGCGGCAGTACCGGCGAACACCGAAATCGATGAGAATACGTTGGCGGCGAAACTCCGTTGTTCAGGCGCATCCGGCGCCGTCACGTCAGCCCGAGGCAGCGGCGCTCCGTCCGCCTTAGGGGTCGCAGCGGTCACATCGACGCGCGGCAGAGCCGTTGCCCCCGGCGAGCCGGGGGTCACGGCGGCCGCAGCATTGATAGTGCCCTGGGCCGCACCCGGTACACTCACCGCATTTGGCGCTGGCGCGGCCTGATCGGCCTTCGCCCTCGGCGGTCGCGGGAGTGCAGTTGCCGTCGGCGCTGCATTGGCCGTCCGCTCGGTCCGAGGCTCAGCTTTCGGCTCGACTGCGGTGGCTGCCGGGCGGGGAGTTGGCTTTACCAACTCCGGTTCTTCCTGATTTTCGCGACGCGCCTTGAGCATTTGGCGCGTCAGTTCGCGGCGTTCCTCGGCGGTCAGGTCATCGCCAGCGGGCGCCAAGCCCGTCACCCGCTCACCGGGCTCCGGAGCGCGCGCGGAATGGACGGAATAGAGCACGAAGACGGCAATCGCGCTTGCGACGACGCCCGGGACGACCGTCATCACAATCTTCGACAGAATTTGTCCGCGATAAGGCTCAGCCCTTGCCATAGCAGTCCCCACCCTTCGCCACCGCCTTCAACCACCCGTTTCCGGCAATTTGGTGTCCCGGTCCGGACGATTCCGGGCTGTGGATTTCGCGCCCACGACCGTAGATTGATAGCCCCTGCCAGGAAAGGGCTCGGGACAATATGGACTCAAATCGTCCTTTGTC
This sequence comes from uncultured Alphaproteobacteria bacterium, assembly GCA_963807015.1. Lineage (GTDB taxonomy): Bacteria > Pseudomonadota > Alphaproteobacteria > Rhizobiales > Xanthobacteraceae > JAJPKK01. The sequence continues at coordinate 77,926 of CAWEAS010000008.1, forward strand.
CTCTGCAAGAAATCGCAGGCTCAGTGAACAGAACGTGAAGAAAAGCCGGCGTGGAGTGGCCTGGACCGTCACTCCGCCGCTACAGCCTTCGGCTGGCGCATGCGCAGCGCAAGTGTGCTCGCGACCGCGATCACGGCGATTGCGAGTTGCAGTCCCACTGCTTCCCAGGTGGGATTGAAGCCAAGCGCATCCATCCCGTTGCGAAACCAAGCGGGGAGCGGCAGGTCGGTGTAGGATACGACCGTCTGCTCCTGCAGCTCCTGGATGGCCCCGCCAATGAAACGAAGCCCCATGATGAAGAGGAACGCCGAGGTCACGAGAAATACAGGACGTAGCGGCAAAAGCCCCGCGGACTTCTGCATCACGTAATAGATCACCGCGAGGGCAATGGTCGCGACCGCCAGTCCGGCTACGAGGCCCATATTCCAGCCACCAGCCTGCGTCGCGGCCGCATGCAGCATGAGGATCGTCTCGCCGCCTTCGCGGAATACGGCGAGGAACGCGATCGCGCCGAGCCAAAAGGCAGTCCCGTACCCAAGGGCCTTTTCGGCGGAGCGGCGCAATTCCGCCATCCACGCCTTTGGATCCTGACGCAGGAACAGCCACCCGCTCATGTAGAACATGAGAAGGGCGGCGATCACCATGACGCCGGCTTCCATGAAATCGTTGTGCTCGCCCGCGAAGTATTTCTCGAACACCCAGGCCGCGCCAAAGCTCGCGACGATCGCGAGCAATGCTCCCGCATAAACCGACCTGACTTTGTCGTTGGCCCCGACGCGATGCAGAAACGCCGCGAGCGCGGCGATGACAAGCATCGCCTCAAGCCCTTCACGCAGCAGGATCAATCCGGATTGAAAGGCGTCGGAAAAGGCAACCATGGGCGTGCTCCGCCTTTGCTTTTGCGGCGAGGTAAATACTCAATTCAGGGGGGCTGCAACGTGAATTCGTATTGATAAGGTTGGAAGATTTCTAATTGTGATGCGCAGGGCTCATCAAATGCCGGCTTTGCCCCGCGCGTCGATTGCTGCGCGCCAGCGCGTGGACGGACGACATCCGCGACGCGTGCGCAATCCAAACGACGTTGCCGAGATTCCGACTGCCCAGGCGTCACGAATGCTGCGGCACGATCTACGTCTTCGGCCCACCCATGTCGCTGAACAGTACGCCGCCCTTGGCCTTGTCCTCTTTTGCGGATTCTACGATCGTAATCGTGACGGCGCTCGGGTCGACTTTGTAGTTCTTCACCACCGCGTCGGTGAAGTCCTTGATCAACGCACGCTTCTGCTCGACCGACCGACCGCCGAGAGCATAGAACACGACTTCAGGCATCAAATCCTCCTGTGACTGACTTGCCTCATAGAGCATATCCGCGGCGGTGATGGAACCGACCAGACGATGCAGGGCCGCGTTGACTCTGTCGAAGAGGTGTCTAAGCGCCGCACGAGACCGGCCCCTATTCCTGGCGACACGGTTCAGCGCTATAACGCTCGCGCGCTGCATTGCGAAACTGCGCAATGGCTTCTCGTGCTCACCCCTACGGCGCCCCTCAGGGAGGTTCCTTATGAATGTCCAAACCAGGATGCAGGATTTCGACGGCTTGACCAAGTTCGCTCCGCTGTCGCGGCGCGGCTTTATGACGGCTTCGGCAGCAACCGCCGCCGGCTATACGCTTGCCGCGGGCCCGGTTCGCGCCGATGCGATCACCACCGACACCAAGGGCCTCAAGGCTGGCGACGCCAAGGTCGCCGTCACCGGCGGCGAAATGCCGGTCTATTACGCGCGCCCGGAAGGAGTTGCGAACCCGCCGGTGATCCTGGTGGCCATGGAGATCTTCGGCCTGCACGAGTACATCAAGGATGTGGCTCGCCGGCTCGCCAAGCTCGGCGCGTTTGCCGTCGCCCCCGATTATTATTTCCGCATGGGTGACCTCACCAAGATCAACGACATCCCGGCGCTGTTCCCCTACGTCAACAAGAAGACGGATACCGAGTTGTTCGCCGATCTCGATGCTACCGTTGCTTGGGCCAAGTCGCAGGGCGGCAACACCGGCAAGCTCGGCATCATGGGCTTCTGCCGCGGCGGGCGCACGGTGTGGCGCTATTCGACGCACAATCCGAGCCTCAAGGCCGGCGTTGCTTTCTATGGCAGCCTCGCTGATCCGCCGAGCGAACCGATGCCCGTCAACGCTCTCGCCTCCGCGAAGGAGGTCAAAGAGCCGGTGCTCGGTCTTTATGGGGCTGAGGACCAAGGCATCTCGGTCGACCAGGTGAAGCAGATGGAGTCAACACTGAAGGCAGCGGGCAAGACCGCGGAATTTGTGATCTACCCGGGCGCCCCGCACGGCTTCCACGCCGATTATCGCGGCAGCTACCGTAAGGAAGCGGCCGAAGACGCCTGGAAGCGAATGGACGGCTGGTTCAAGAAATACGGCGTGTTGTCCTGACGAATTGCTCCTGCCGCGCGCGGATTATGCGAGCGGCAGACAGGACTTCAAACTGTGACGGGTGCCCCGCTTAATCATAAGCAGGGCATTTTTCATCGGGCCATGAAGAACGGCACCGAGGCAGGTGCATAGCCCTGATTGCGGCGAGCATAGCTATCATAATTGCTCCGCGCCGATCTCACCGCCCGACGCGGGACGGGTTTTGCTTCACTCGGCGCAGCAGTTGTGGTCGCAGCCGCCGCAGAGCTCGCCTCCGAAGCCGGCTGCTCCTGCACTTCGCTACCTTTTTTAGCGACAGACGGCTCAGGCATCGCGGGTGCCGGTTTGACTGTAACAGGATTCGACGGCTCGGTTTTCAAGCTTGTTTTTACACCGTCTACGTCCACCGGCTTGGACACCGGCTCGTGCTTCGCTTGCATGATCGCCGGACTGCTTTGCTTGGGCGCAACGTTGGCGTCCGCCTTAGTTTCCGCCTTAGCCGGCGTGAATGGCACTACGTCGGGATCGTTTCTGACGTGCGGCGATGCGGCGCCCGAGGTCCAATCGGGCGACGTCCATGCCAAGAGCGAACGCTGATTTCTAAGCCGGACTGTTTCGTCTTGCCAAACATCGGCAAAGTTCGACCCCGAAGTTTCAGGCACGAGGTCGACCGATCTCTCTGCGAACGAGACGACCGCCGTCGGATCACCCGCCAACCCGAAAAGCGCTTCGCCCGCGGCAAGCGTACACGTCGCTATGACGACGGCGGCAACCCCGAAGCGGGACGCCGACCATGCACTACCGCGGTAGTCGGGAACTAAAAAACCGCGCCGGCGCGGTGAGCGGGGATACGGCGAATACGAGAAGCGGCGGAGAAGTCGTGAGCGATAAGGCCAGTAAACGCGCGACCTACGTCCGAACAAGGGGAGGATTTTGGACCACATGAATTCACCTGCTCACCCCCCAAGTTGCAACATGCCACCCCCTCCGAAGTTGAGAAAACGCTGCACCGCAAGATCGATTGCCGTCCCCACGACAACCTCGCGAACCATGACGCCCGCGCGCGACGAGTGTAGAGTGATTATCATAGGAAGCAAAAGCAATGACTTCAAGAGTGCCGATGCCGGGAGGAAGGCTGTGTCGGTCCTGTTGGGCCCGCGTGCTCAGGCGGTTTCTTGTTATTTTGCTTGTGGTTTTCACTGCCGAAGCATGGGCGGATGAATATCCGTCACGACCCATCAAGGTTATTGTTCCGTTTCCAGCGGGCGGCATCACTGACGTCCTCCCCCGTATCGTCGGCGACTGGCTCGCACGAAAATGGGGCGTGCCGGTCGTCATCGACAACCGACCGGGCGCCGGAGGTAACATCGGAGCCGAGGTTGCCTCCAAGGCGGAAGCCGACGGATACACAGTGATGGTCACGGCACCCGCGCCTATGACCGTCAACGCGAGCCTCTATCACAGGCTGCCCTTCGATCCGGCGGCGTTTGTCCCGGTGTCGATCCTTGCCACGATGCCGACTGCGCTTCTCGCCAATCCGTCGGTGCCGGCTGCCAACGTCTCCGGTCTCATCACCTACGCAAGATCTCAATCAACCAAGCTGGCCGTCGCGATCCAAGGCAAAGGCACCACCTCTCACCTTACCTCCGAATGGTTTCAGATGGCGTCCGGGGTCAGGTTTGTGACCGTACCCTATCGAGGCTCGGCACCTGGGCTGCAGGGGCTCGTCGCAGGCGACGTCGACCTGATGTTCGATAACGTGGGTGTATCTCTCGCGCTCGTCCGCGGTGGGCAACTGCGGCTGCTCGCGGTCGCCACGCCGAAGCGGTTGCCGAGCTTGCCCGAGGTGCCAACCATCGCGGAGACCCTGCCGGACTTTGTGTCCTCGACCTGGGTCGGCGCGTTCCTACCACCCCGTACACCACATGCGATCGCTCAACGCCTGAGCAGCGACATCGCTACAGCCCTGCGGCAAACGGAGATCGCGGAGAAGTTTCGGGATCACGGTTGCGACCCGGTCGGGGGCACGCCCGACGAGACCGCCGCGTTCGTACGCAGCGAGGCGGCGCTTTGGCAACGCGTGATCAAGGATGCCAACATCACGCCGGACTGACACGCTTATTTGAAATCCAAAACAGGAAGAGCAAATGAAACGCAGCACCGACCGCATCCTGACCACCCATGCCGGCAGCCTCCCCCGCCCAGCCGATCTCCTTGCCATGGTTGAGGCGAAGCAGGACGGCAAGCCGGTCGACAGCGCTCGCTACGAGGCTCGGCTTACCGAGGCGGTCGGTCAGATCGTACGACGGCAAGCTGAGATCGGTATCGACATCGTGGATGACGGCGAATACGGCAAGCCGGGCTTCGTCAATTACGTGAATGATCGCCTCTCGGGATTCTCGCTCGACACCGAACGCACAGGTCGCAGTCCGTGGGAAGGCTCGCGGGAGGTCAAATCATTCCCCGAGTTCTACGCCCAGACCGCCGGCTCGGGCTCGCGCCATGTGCACATGGTGTGCACCGGACCGATCAGCTACCGTGGTCACGACCAGTTACATCGCGACATCTCGAATTTCCGTGCGGCACTTGGTTCGGTCAAGGTCGAGGAAGCGTTCATTCCGGCAATCTCGCCCGCCAATGTCGAGGATTGGCAGCGCAATGCCCATTACAAGACCCAAGAGGAATTTCTGTTCGCAATTGCCGACGCGCTTGCCGAGGAATACCGCGCGATCGTCGATGCCGGCTTCCTGTTGCAGATCGACGACCCGCGGCTCGTAACCTACTGGATCTTGCGGCCCGACTTTTCAGTACCCGACGTGCTCAAGTGGGCGAAGGTCCGGGTGGAGGCGCTAAACCACGCGCTGCGGGGCATTCCGCCGGAGAAGGTCCGCTTCCACACCTGCTATGGCATCAACATGGGCCCACGGGTTCATGACATGGAACTCAAGGACATTGTTCACCTGATCCTCGAGATTCGCGCCGGCGCCTTTTCGTTCGAAGCGGCGAATCCCCGCCACGAACACGAATGGCAGGTTTGGGAGAACGTGAAGCTGCCGGATGGCAAGGTGCTGATCCCCGGCGTCATCTCCAATTCGACCATCCTGGTGGAACACCCCGAGCTCATTGCGCAGCGCATCGGCCGGTTTGCCAAGGTCGTCGGCCGCGAGAACGTCATCGCCGGCTCGGACTGCGGCTTTGCCACGTTCGCGAGCTCGAAGGAGATCCATGCCAGCATCGTCTGGGCAAAGCTTGAGTCCCTGGCCGCGGGCGCGAAAATCGCGAGCCGACAGCTGTGGTGATGCGCCAAACTCAGACGCCGCCTTTAGCGGCGCACGGACCTTGCGACCCTACTCGCCGCATTCGTAGGAAAAATCGAGCGCCACGTTGCCCTTAGGCTGAAACAATTCGAGCCCGCCGAGTTCAGCATCGCAGGCCGCCCATTTGATCTTGGTGCCGCCCCACAGCTTGACGTCGTAACTTGTGCCTGGTTCCATCTCCTGGGTAAGGAAAGTCTGACCCTGCGCGCTGTGAATCCTGACACGCCGCGTGCCAGCGAGAACGCGGCGGCACGGTGCGACTTCGGTGCGCTGCGGATCGATGACGCAGTAATAAAAGATCACCGTGCGGTTGCAGTCGTTGTGGTAGGTCAGCACGTCGTCGACGTCGGTCTCCTCGAAGGAAATGCAGTCCCTCGCCGTCGTTCCGGCTGCCGACGCCGGGTGCGCCGCAAGGGTGAGCAACACGACGGCTGCCGCTGAGAACCATTTGAACGTATCTGCCGCCGCTATGGCGCTCGCCATCATTTTCAGGTGCATTGTCGTCTTCGCGTGCGTCCGGAATTTGGCCTCGTTCCGGGATGCAGGCATCTTTCTGCGCGGCTTCCCAATCTGCCAGCGTACGAGCAGAGCGCCCGGCAGGAGCGAACCCACAACCTGCTTTAACCGCCACAATGAAATCTCTCAAGTGGATGACGAAGTTGGCTTCTGATATCCTTTGTTTATGAACCCTGGAGAAGCCTCATGCCCACTGATCGCAGGATTTTCCTTTGCGCCATGGCTGGTTTCGTTACCCTGCCGGCGCGGGCGCAAGCTCCGGCCATGAGCCGCATCACCGCCTTTGCCTTTCACTTCACCGGCCTCAATGGCGGCCAGATCCAGCTCGCAGACCATGCCGGCAAGCCGATCCTCATCGTCAACACCGCGTCACTTTGCGGGTACACGCCGCAGTATGCTGGTCTTCAGCAATTATGGACACGCTATCGGGACCGCGGCCTTCTGATCGTTGGCGTGCCGTCCAACGACTTTGGCGGTCAGGAACCGGGCGGCGCCGCCGAAATTGCCGAGACCGCGCAGCACCAGTACGGCGTCAGCTTCCCGATCGCCACCAAGGCCGACGTTCGGGGGCCCAACGCCCACCCGTTCTACAAATGGGCAACCGCACAACGTCCGCTCGATCCTCCGCGCTGGAATTTCCACAAGTATTTGATCGGACGTGACGGTCTGATCGCCGCAAGCTTCCCTTCAGAGATCGAGCCGGCCGATGCGCGCGTCATCGCGGCAATCGAAAAGGAACTCGGCAAGTCGGCCACCAACTAGCCCGTACTTTCGGGGCCTTTAGGCGGACCAAGTCCTCGAGATGGCGAAGCTTGCGAGCCGCAGATTGTGCTCGCGCATTTTGCAATGCGAAATTCGACGGGATTAATGTCCGTTCATTTGGCGGCTCACCTACGTCCTGACGTCTCGAATTATGGTTAACGAAGTGATTAACGCGATCGCTTAAGTGAATGAATTGTCAGAATTGGAATCGTTTAGGGAGCACTGACGGTCAGTCGCGTGTCCCTTCTATTAATAAATGGCGCAGCGATGACATTATGACGTGGTTATGTCGTCAGCGACCAAACCATTTATGAAAAATCCGCCAGATATCGCTCCACTTAGTTTCGCCCGCTTGCCGACACAATCTTTTCACGCTACCAATAATCTGCGGCTTAGAAAGAGCGAATGAGGCTGTCGCTCGATTAGACGTCGGAGAGCGGAAGCCTCCGGCAGGGGGAGTACCCGAGATGTTGCGTAAGTTGTTCTTGCTGATCGCCGCCGTGTCGATCATGAGTATGTTCGCTCCATTGACCGAAGCTTCGGCTCACGGCTATCGGTATCGTCCGGTAGTTGTTTCTGTCGTCCACCGCGTCGTCGTTCCCGTCAAGCGCGTCGTTTGGAAACCGGTGGTCGTCCACACTTATGCGGTCCGCTACTATCGGACCTATGCCGTGCGCTATGCGCGGGTCCACCACCATCACTGCTGCTGCTGCTGCCACCATACCTGGGGCTGGCGTTACGCTGGCTGGCGTTGGTGGTGGTAACAGACACGGAATCTTGAAAATATTTGAGCCCCGGCCCCCCGCCGGGGCTTTTTGATTGGGATTGAAGACGCAGCAGGCGCTTTCGCCTGAAGGTCTATCATCTCTATTCGAGGCTGCCATACGCTCATTCCGACGGTGTGCAGCAGATGAATCACGCTTTTCCTGCGAACGTGGACGGGTGTTTTATTTCAGATCCGGTAACGGCGGATCCGCATCATTGACAGCCGCACGACGGTATTGACCACAGCCGATATCCCGTTTGCCATATGCAACACTGGAGTTGTGAAGCCGCACGGTGGATATAGACAGGGCGGAATCGCGCATTCGCAACGAGGAGGCCTATGTGGATGATCTCGTCACAACGGTCATTACTTTCGTCCTCTCCAATTTCACGCTGACGTTTCTTGTCATTGGGCTCATCTTCTCAGCCGTCGCAATAGCGCGGTCGCCGAAGCCAGTGGGAGCGGACACCGTCGTCGAAAAGCTGCTAGCTTGGCATGTGTTTTTCGCAATTGGCGTGAGCTATTTGTACAATTTCGTGATGCACGCGTTCTTCGGAAAGCTTGCGGCGGCGTTTATCGGCTGGAGCGACAGTCCGTTCCAGTTCGAGGTGGCAACCGCAAGCCTCGGTTTTGCTGTTGTTGGCTTTTTGGCCGCATTCAGGAGCTTCGATATGCGTCTCGCCGCCGTGATCGGGCCGGGCGTATTCACCCTCGGAGCGGCCTACGGTCACCTGCAACAGATGCTGACCGTCAACAATTTTGCACCAGGGAATGCCGGTGTCATTTTCTACACAGACATTATCACCCCGCTGTTCGGCTTCCTCCTGTTGTGGCTTAAGGCGCGTACCGCGACCCGGAAAGCCGCTGCGGGCTAAGCCTCCGTCTAGCGCCGCGGCCGACATTCAAACGTCAGCCCTTCAATTCCGAAGCATCAAATTGGGCGTCCACGAGCACCGAATATTACCAAATCCACCTGCATAATCGTCGGACTTCGCCGCCACGCGTGAGACTGAGCATGAATGTTCGAGGCAGTTCCGACTCGCGCGGAAGCAACAGTTTGACGCCTGTTGCCGAAATATCTTGAACTTGGCACAGGGAGAGCAGCTTGCCGCCGCAACTTTAGACCGGAGCGTCCAGCTGCAGCTTCCGCCGTACAGCCTTTCGATTTTCTTTCTGCATGGTCAGAGCTCTCATCGGAACTCTGGATACAGCGAATAGGGGCACGGACACCGAACAGATCGGCCCGTCACGTTTGACAGGCGTGCCCGGCGAGCCTCCGTCAGTCGAGGGCCACTACTCGATTTCGTCCCTCGCGCTTGGCGCGATAAAGGCACTGGTCAGCACGTTCGATCAACCCACGCGCACCCTCACCTTGTGCCAGCAGCGCAGCTCCTATCGAGATGGTAACGCGGCCAACGCGTTGTCCCGTAGATCGTATGATGATCTCTCGATCAGCGACGGCTTCGCAGATACGTTTCGCTATGTTCGTCGCTTCGGCCAGCGGTGCGTCCGGCAGAACGACTGCGAACTCCTCCCCGCCGTAGCGCGCTGCCGTATCTTGCGCTCGTACCAGCCGTTTTACTGTGCTCGCGATCAGACGCAGTACGTCATCACCGATTGGATGCCCGTAGGCGTCGTTGACCGCTTTGAAATGGTCCACGTCGCACATCAGGAGCGACAGCGGCTCCCCGGTTGCCTGAGCATGCGATACCGCAGCTTGCAAAGCTTGATCAAAGCATCTGCGGTTGACGAGTTCGTCAGGGGATCGCTGCGGCTCTCGGTATAGATGGCCTGGAGCCCGCTGCGGAGCGACTCGATCTCAGCCCGGGCTGCCTTAAGCCGCTCTTCGAAAGCCTGGTTTTGCTCCTCGACGTGAGCGGTAGATTGTGCAAGCACCTGAATGATCGCGCGCAACGCTTCCGGTTTGCCCAATCGACCGAGTTGCTCGTCGATCAGCGCCAGTTCGGCGCCATACCGATTCGACGTGCCGATCGCGGCATCCATGGTCGACAAAATGTCGCCAAGCTGGCCGCCGAGCCGTTCGCCAATGACACCGATCTGATCGCCAAATCGCAACTGCGATATGTACCGATCGTAGATCTGATCGACATCGGTACTGGAAATCTTGCCTGCGTTTTTTAGTAGCCGATTGAGCGCCTCGTTGAGCGCGGGCATGAAGCGTCCCGCGTACATGTACCAGATTTCGAAGCTCGGCGGGTCGGCCGGCAGCGCATGCAATTTGATCAAATCGATGGCGGCTTCGGCGAGCCAGATCGTGTGGTCGAAGTCCCGGTTTCCGAAACGAGACGATGCACCCGACGGTGCTCCCTCCGCATCATTGTTGGGCGAGCTATGGACCCGCGCCACCTCATTTGAAACGGCCGGTCGGAGCTCATGCAATTGCTCCGCAAGGTTCGCTTTTCCCATGTTTCCGCATGCTCCGGCACCCAGCGCCCGTTGCAGGATCGGCGCTGCGCGATCGCCCGGAAGACAATCCGCCAATGTTTCGAATGTCCGGTTAACAATTGTTGGCGACAGCGTCAGGATTCGCGATCTGCCGTCAGGCAAAACCTGACACGTCGATCTGGCGACCGCTGAGGTGCTCCCCAGACGGCTATGGGGATAGCCAGCCGTGAGCCAGGCCGTAGCGAACGATGTCGGCCCGCGTCCGCAATCTTAGCTTGTCAAAGCCCCTTGCCCGGTACGTTTCTACCGACTTAATTCCGATCCCGAGTTCGGCAGCGATCTGCTTGTTCGACAGCCCGCTCGCCACCAGCTTCAAAACCTCGCTCTCACGATTGGTCAGGACCACTCCATCCAACGAGCCGGCTTTTCGCGGTTTGGCGGACGGCTGCGGCGCCAACATCGGCGCCACGATCGATTGATCAATGAAGATCGCCCCGGCCAACACAGCCCGAATCGCTGGTATCAGCCTCTCGGTGACCGAACGTTTGAGAACATAGCCTCTAATTCCAGCCTCCAAGGCCGCGCTCACATAAGCGCGATCCTCGTGCACGGTCATTGCCAGAAGCTGCACGGAGGAATTCTCTTGCTTCAATTGCTGCGCCAGCGAGATGCCGCTGATGTCTGCCATCGAGATGTCGATGATCGCGAGATCGGGCTGCTCGGCGCGAATCAATGAAGTCCAGCGGCTCCCGAGTTCGCCTCAGCGATAAGATCGAAGTCCGGTTCGGCCGCTACGAGGTTGCGCAGTCCAAGGAGCACAATGGGATGATCATCCACAATGACGAGGCGCGTCCGAGCGCTCATCCGACTGCCTCCTGCCGTCGATGATCGATGCGGACAAGCAGGGTGGTGCCATGACCGAGCCCAGACTCTATTTCGAGCTCGCCATTGATCAATGTCAGCCGCTCCTTCATACCGGCGATGCCAAATCGAGATCGCTGCATGGGCCCATCGGGAGCGTTCCGTGCAACCGACTCCTGATCGAAGCCGCAGCCATTGTCCTCGATACTCACCTGCAGCCTCGACGAATTTCCATCGAGGACGATGCTAACGGACGTTGTGCCGGCAGCGTGCTTGCGAACGTTCGTCAACGCCTCCTGCACGATTCGATAGACGTGAGTTGCCACTTCAGTCGGAACATATTGCAGGGCCGCAGACCGACAGTGAAAATCCACTGGCAGACCCGATCGTGCGCTCCAATCGGACAGATAATTGGAGAGGGCTTTTTCCAGCCCCAGATCGTCAAGCGAAGTCGGTCGCAGTTCCCAAGCGCAACGATGCAGGCTCCGGCCGATCTCCTCGAGATCGGCCCGCAACCGGCGAAGTCCGTCAGCAGGCTTACTATGAAGGTGGCGTTCAACGCCGTTGAGGTCCAACAGGGCCGCCGCAAGCAGTTGCGCCGTTTCATCATGGAGTTCGCGCGCGAGACGCGATCGCTCCTCTTCCTGGGTTTCCATCAGGCGTCGGAGCAGATCGTCGCGCTCGCGACGGGAGTCCTTTTCGTTTGTGAGATCGCGCAGGATGCCGACAAAGAGCAGATCGCCGTCTCGTTTGACCTGCCCCACCGAAAGCAAAAGAGGAATGGTCGAGCCGTCATTTCGGCGGCCGCGGATTTCGCGGCTCCGGCCGACCATTCTTCGGATTCCGGTACGGCGGAACTCCGCGATGTAATCATTGTGCCGTTCGCGGTCCGGCGATGGCATTAGCATGCTGATGTTGCCGCCGACGACCTCACTCGCACGATATCCGAACAGCTTCTCGCATGCCGGATTGAACAGCAGCACGGAGCCGGTGCCGTCGATCAGGACAACGCCATCGGGCAGCGTTTCGACGAGGGCGCGCAACCGCGAAGCGCCGTCTTCGACCGCCATCTCAGCACGCTTTAAAGCAGTAACATCCATCATCAGGCCGAGCAGACGATCCGCATTGCCCGAGCGCGCTCGATCGACCCTGGTCTTTGCCCGGATCCAACGTTCTTCGCCGTTATCGGCACGAAGGATGCGATAGCGATAGTCGCATTCTTTGTCCGACGTTAGACACTCCGTCAGGGCCGCCTCGACCACCTGGTAATCCGCCGGGTGCACGCGCGGCAAAAAACTCTCGCGGCTCGCAGCGAAATCACGTGGCAGTCCGAGGATCTCGCGGCAACCATCCGACCAAGTCTGCTCGCCGGTAGCGAAATCCCATTGCCAGGCGCCAATTCCGGCGGCCGATAATATGAAGCGCCGCCGCTCGTCGACCTCCATGAGTTCCGCAGACGCGACGGCGAGAATACTGGAAACCTCTTCGATCGTGCCGCGACGAGATCGATGAAGCGGAATCGGATTTCTGCCCAGACGAGTCGATAAGACCGTCTCGCGGAGCTGATTGAACGATCGCGCAATGGGGCCGTTCGCACGAAATACGATCACGGCCACAATCGACACCACCATCAAGCCGACAATCAAGAGGCTGCCTGCCGCAAACAGTAACGGCTCCCGCAAGACGCTTTGAGGGAGGCCTGCACCTACCATCCAGTCGGTGTCCGGAGATCGGCGGTAGCGCCAGACGAAGGGCACTCCCTCGCTGTTCGGCCCAAACGCCAACCCGGATGAAACGCTCGGATCGGCCTGCTCTAGCGATCGAGCCCGCTCGCCGGAGAACTTCTCATTATCCTTTGAACGGGCAACGATCACGCCGCGGCGATCAACAATCGTGACGACCCAATCAGTGCTCAAACGCGCTTGCGCAAGAATCTTCGCAAATCGATCCACGTCCATCACGGCCGTCAGCAGGTACTCTGATGCTCCGCCTGCACCGGCCTCGATTCCGATCGCCACTCGCTGTTGCTTGGCTAGTCGGCCGAAGAAGACACTCGAAACGAAGTGGGCACCGGCATGCAGGGCGGCGCGATCCTCGTCGGTGATCAAATACGGCAGACCACGCATCAGCGGCGCGCCCCAAGGAACGCCGGTGAACATAAGGTTCTCGTCGCGCCGCTGGTCGTATAGAGCGAAATTGTATCCAACTTCGCGCGCCACCTCGGCAGCACTTCGATAGAAGGCCTCAAGGTCGCCACCGCGCAGGCGGTCGGATCTTTTCATGACTGTCAGCACGTTGACCGCGTTCACGAATTCGCGATCAATTGCAAAGCTGATCTCGTTGGTCGCGCGTTCCAGTTCGCGTTGGGCCGCAACCTGCGTCGAGCGCGCAACGCGGAGCAGGACAACTCCGGCCAGCGCAAGGGCCAACAGCACGACCCCGCTCACAAGAAGAAGGAGCACGCGCCGAACCGGCATTGAACGATACGCGAGCCCCACGGATCGACCAGCCGGCATCATTCAATTTTTCACTTGCCGCAATGAAGACCCGCCAAAGATATTCAACTACGAGGTCGCGAATCGCATCCCGGATGGGAACTGATAACCGAATTGTCGTCAATCGCAGTTGTAGTCTGTCTGTTCAAAATTGCGCGGCGTCAAATGTTGCCCTATTCAGCCCTGATATTGGCCTTGCGAATGATCTCGCCATATTCGTCGTATTGGCGGCGAACGTAGGCGGCGAAATCGGCGCCACACAAGAAAGACGGATAGAAGCCAAACGCCGCGAGCTTTGTCTTGATCTCCGGCGCCTGCACCGCGCGATCAAATACGTCGGCAAGGGCGGACACCGTCCCTTTCGGCGTTTGGGCCGGCGCGAACATGCCCCACCACACGTCGACTTCGAACCCGGGGTATCCGGACTCAGCGACCGTGGGCAATTCCGGGAATGGGTCAATCCGTCTCGGCGCGGCGGTGGCGAGTGCCCGCAGCTTGCCGGCCTTGAGTTGTTCCGCCACCGCCGGGTACTCGGCAAACACGGCGGTGACATGCCCTCCCAACAAAGCGTTGACCGTCGGACCGCTTCCGGGAAACGGAACGTAGGTCATTTCGGCTTTGGTCGTGAGTTTGAACTTTTCAGCTGCAATATGCAGCGTGGTCGCTGGCCCCACACTTGCCAAAGTCAGATCGCCGGGGCGGGCGCGCGCCGCGTTCAACAGATCGGCGAGGGAGTGATAAGGCGAGGCAGGATTGACAGCGATGATGGCCGGCGAATTGACCAGTTTGCAGATTGGCTCGAAGCTGCCGATCGGATCGTAGCTCAACTTACGCAGATGCGACGCGATGACGAGGTTCGGCGTGTTGATCAGCAAAGTATTACCGTCGGGCGCGGCATGTGAGACTGCCTCGGTTCCGATGACGGACCCCGCGCCAGCACGATTTTCGACAATCATCCCGATTGGCTGCGTCCGGCGGATATGGTCAGCCAGCAAGCGCGCAAGGATATCGGCGCCGCCCCCAGGGGCCAGCGGGACGATGATCTTGATCGTTTTCGTGGACTGAAGCTGCGCGCTCCCACCGGACATGCCGACGACGAAAACGGCAGATGCGACAACGATCCACCGGGAGGCCCCTCTCAGCCACGCTCCTGCGCCCGTGCGGATACGCCGTTCGATGTTCAGCATTTTGCCGTTCCCCTTGACGACTTTTAAACCTTGTAAGCGAAATCCGTCAGCCCGCTTGTGAAATTGACAACCTACGGCCCTTTAAAGCTCGGAAGTCCCTGCGCTCGCCGGAATGGATCTGCCGATGGCGACAAGTCGCATGGCGGCGGCAGCGGGACAGGCACGCGCGAACGCCATTATGGGCGCCAGCCGGGAGGTGAATCATGCAGCCTTCGCGACGCGAGTTCGTGAGAATGGTCACCGCGAGTGGCATTGCGCTCAGCCTCTCCCGTTTGGGATCAGCAGAGGAAATCGGATTCGCGGCGCGCGAAACGCTGCCCGGGCGGAAAACGTGGAACCCCGCCGTCAACGGACACGGTCGTGTTGACGGCGTCGCAAAGGCCACGGGCGCCAAACTGTACGCATCCGATTTCCGGGCCGCCGATCTTCCCGGTTGGCCGTCAAACACGTCGCACGCACTCCTCATTCGAGCAGCAGACGCGACCCACGTTTACGCCGGTATCGACCTCTCGCGCTTGACTGGCAGGTTCAAGCCTTCGGTGGTGGTGACCGCGGACGATATCGCCCGCAGCGGCGTTCGCGTGCCCGAATTCTACGCTGGGGACTTGTTCTGCCCCGTGGGAAAGACGCCACTCTATCTCGGTCAGCCAGTCGCACTCCTGATTTTCGAAACATTCGACGCCTTTGATCAAGCGCGGCTTGTGCTGCGCGATCAGAGTGTCGCCAGATTCGGCGCAGAAACGGGACCAGTGGTGATCCCGGATTTCGGCGCTTACCGCTTCACGCGCGTTGCCGGTCCGACGCCCGATTCGCCTGATGTCTATTCGCCGATCCAAGCGGGCTGGGTTAGTCCGGCGCGCGTGCCGAATACCGATCGCCGGGATTGGGCGCCGTTATCGGCTGATCCCCGGTATGCCAAAGCCACGCAGTTCGGCGAGAAAATTCGCGCTGAAATCGCAGCGAATAACCCGGCGCTCCTTGTGCTCGATCGCGAATTCGAGACGCAATCGGTCGATCCGATGTTTCTCGAGCCGGAAAGCGGCCTCGCCTGGTACGACCCCAGTCACGCCAATCTTGAGCTCGTCCTCGGCGTGCAGTCGCCGCACGAGGCCGCGGAGGCCGTCGCATTCCTCCTCGGCGAGGCTCATTCGCCCTTCAAGCCGGCGCACATCAACGCACACTTCGCCGTGATCGGTGGCGGGTTTGGCGGCCGCGATCACACCCCCTTCCCACTCTATGTCGCCCTCGCGGCGATGTTCTTTCCGGGGCGCCCGGTCCGGCTCGCCCACGATCGCTATCAGCAGTTTCAAGCGGGCATCAAACGGCATCCGTTCAAGATGCGCTCGCGCATCGCGATCGATCGGGCTAGTGGGAAGATTCAGGCCTTCGCTGCCGACCACGTGCTGGACGGCGGCGGCCTCGCTAATTTTTCGGCGAGCGTCGCGGCTGTCGGGGCGACTGGCGCGCTCGGGATTTACGAGGTTCCCAAGGCCGATATCACCACGGTCGCGCTCCATTCGCGCGGGGTGACGGCCGGGTCGATGCGCGGCTACGGTACGCTGCAGACGATGACTGCATTGGAGGTATTGGTCGACGAAGTGGCGGCGGCTCTGCCGCTTGACCCGATCGAATTCCGGCGGCGCAACGCACTCAAAAGTGGCGGCCGTACTATCACGGGCAATCCGTATTACGTCTCGGTTCGCACGCCGGAGATTCTCGACAAGCTCGAAAAGCATCCAATTTGGGTGGCTCGCGCCGAGGAGAAAGCCCGCACACAAAATGCGGGACTTGTCGTCGGCACCGGCGTTGCTTGCGTCACCAAGGACTACGGCAGCGGTGCCGATTGCTCCCTTGGACGAGTGGAAATCGACCCCGATGGGCGAATTTCCATTTTTTGCGATCACGTCGAAATGGGCAACGGCATCGGGACGGCGCTCGTCAATCGCGTAGCTGCCCAGCTAGGCGGCGTCGCCGATGAGGTTTCGGTCGCGCGCGTGGATGCGTTCGGACCGTTGGCGCTCGTCGAATCCGGCGATCCTTACACCATGGACCAGGCGACTCAGGACGCTGCGCAGCGCAATCCGCGGTGGGTGCCTGCCATCAGCACTCCGACAAGTGCGTCTATCGGTGCGCATGTCGGAACCCATGCCGCGGCGGAGGCGGCCCGCGTGATATTTCGCTTCGGATTGTGGCCGGCAGCGCTTGAGCTATGGCGCATTCCGCCAACCGATCCGCGCGCCGCGCAATGGGAAATGGCGCGCTGGCAAGACGGTCATCTCGTGATGCCGGGGCTTCCCCCCCTCGCACTGCCGGCGTTGGCGGCGAAGACTCACGCCCGCAAGGGCGTCACCGGTGCGATGGCTCACAGCTTCTCGCGGTGGTCATGGTCACACGCCTCTTTCGGGATCGGAAACCGTGAATGGTCCGGCGATGTCGACGCACTCGCTCTGCGCAACGGTGCCGGCAAATTCGCGCGCCTCGATCGCACCAAGGTGAAATTTCCACCCACCGACTACAACCGTATTGGAACGGCGTTTACGTCCCTCTGTGGCACCCTGGTTCGTGTTGAGATCGAGCGTGCCACCGGCAAGCTGCGGATTGCAGACGCCTACAGCGTCTTTGAATGCGGCGAAGCGCTCGTGCCCGAGGTCGTGCTGGGCCAGTCTCAGGGCGGCTTCGCGATGGGCGTGGGCTATGCGCTGCTCGAGTCGCTGCCGCCTTACGAAGGCGGCCCTGGCAACGGCGAATGGAATCTCGGCCAATATCTAATCGCGCGCGGATCGGACCTGCCCCTGCACAATCTCAAGATCGAGATCCTGCCGCCACTTGCGAACGAGGCGCCGAAAGGAATGGCGGAAGTGGTGATGATCCCAGTCGTTCCGGCACTGCTGAACGCCATCTTCGATGCCACCGGCCACCGCTTCCAGTCATTGCCGGTCACTCAAAGCATGCTCAAGGGGGTGCTGTCGTGACAACACTCAGCCTCACGATCAACGGCCATGCTCACGGACCTGTGGACGTGCGCGACGAACTGACGATGAACGATTTCCTGCGCGAGGTTCTGGGGTTGACTGGCACCAAATTCGGCTGCGGTGCTGCGCAATGCTTGAGCTGTGCGGTCATCGTCGATAATCCGGACGGAACGAGCCACACCAGCCCGACCTGCGTCGTTCCAGCGGTGAGCTTCAACGGCAAGTCCGTCCGCACCGTCGAAGGTCATGCCAAAGATGGCGAGCTCACTGCATTGCAAAAAGCGTTCATCGATCATTTTGCATTTCAATGCGGCTACTGTACCGCGGGGTTTCTCAATGAAGGCCAAGTGTTGCTCGAACGTCTGGCACGGAAACCGGTAGCGCGCGCCGATCTCGAGAAGACCATTTCCGAGGCGCTCGACGGCCATCTTTGTCGCTGCACGGGCTACATCAAATATCACGAGGCCGTGCGCGATGTCGTGCTCGCCAAGCCGGAGCGCTACCTCATCGCAATGAGTGGTCACAACAATTAGCGACCGCGTGCGGCCGAGGCCGTAGCAACGCGTCATCAATTCGCGGAGGCACTCAAATGAAAGTGCGCGTCCTCATGGCGAGCTCAGCCCTGCTGATGAGCATGCTGAGCGCATCGGCTTTGACCGAAGGCCGATCGGACACCCTTGCAACACCGGAAAGCTTCGCCGCGATCGCAGACAAAGCGACGCGATCGACCGCGATGTTTACCGAGCTCGGTAAAGTGCTCAGCCATCCGCGCTGCGTGAACTGCCACCCTGCCGGCGACCGTCCCCGTCAAGGCGAACTCGGACGTCTCCATCAGCCGCCGGTCGAGCGAGGCGCAGACGGCCATGGGCTCGCGGCCATGCGCTGCGATATCTGTCACCAGCAGGCCAACTTCGATCCCGGTCGTGTGCCCGGTCACCCCGAGTGGCATCTCGCGCCGCGCGAAATGGCATGGGAAGGCAGGACGCTCGGAGAAATCTGCGATCAGATCAAGGACCCGAGCCGCAACGGCGGCCGCTCTCTCAATGACCTCGTTCATCACATCGGCGCGGACACGCTGGTCGGGTGGGCCTGGGCGCCGGGATATGGACGGCACCCAGCGCCAGGCACGCAGCAAGAGGCAGGCGCGCTGGTCGCGGCCTGGGTCGAAACCGGAGCAGCTTGTCCGAAGTAGCTTGCGCCGCGGGTTGGTCCCTCGGATCGGCGCAGTTTCGCGTCAGCCCGACCGCCGCCACGTCACGTCGGAATTGGCAACGGCACGGGTCTTCACGTCAGGCCCGAAGTCATTGGCATCCTCGATGGCAAGGATTTCAGCAAGTCGGCTGCGGGCACGGTTGACGCGGCTCTTGATGGTGCCGACAGCGCAACCGCAGATCTGTGCTGCCTCCTCATAGGAACATCCCGAGGCGCCCACGAGAATCAGCAACTCGCGCTGCTCCGGTGGCAGCAATTTTAGCGCCTTGCGAAATTCGGCAACCTCCAGATGGCTGCCCTGCTCCGGCACCGACACCAAGGATTCCGCATAGGAGCCATCCGCGTCCTCGACCTCGCGACGGCGCTTGCGATACTCGGACCGAAACAGGTTACGCAAAATGGTGAACAGCCATGCGGACATATTGGTCCCGGGCTCGAAGGAGTTACGATTGGTCCAGGCCCGCAGCAGGGTCTCTTGGACAAGATCGTCGGCGCGATCGACGTTGCCGCACAACGAAATCGCGAAAGCCCGGAGACTCGGGACCGCCGCGAGCATCACTTCGCGTATGGGTTTGGGAGGATTCATTGCGTAGGATCCTCCTGGTTGGAAGCCTCTTTCGGATGTTCCTGCCCGTCATCAAGTTCGCGCAGGATTTCTGCGAGCCGGGATGGCACCCCCTGCGACAGGTACTCGTCATACATTTGACGCAGCTGAAATCCGATCTTGGCCTTGATGTCGCTGCTAAGCTTCGCCGGGCGCTTCGTCCCGGGGTCCTTCATATCCATCGGTGTGCGTTGCCGTGATGCCTTGTTTGTGGTCATGATTCTGTTCCTGCCCCTTAGCCTTAATTCGAGCGAAGCATCGCGGTTCCCTCCGTAATCACCGACAACGTAAGGACCTCCAATCAGTTCCGTCGCTCGGAACTTTTTTTGCAGCGGCGCGTTAAAACGAGCGGTCGCACCGCACATCGTTCTAAGGCCCCGTGCGGGGAGGAATATGATGCCGAAATCTCAGATCGTTGCCCAACATGTGCCCTATTTGCGTCGGTACGCCCGTGCCCTGACGGGAAATCAAGCGTCTGGAGATGCTTACGTGGCCGCGACGCTCGAGGCGCTGGTCAAAGAGCCCGCCCTGCTCGACACTTCACCCAATCCGCGGGTGTCCTTGTTTCGGCTGTTCTCCGCAATCTGGAATTCGCTCTCGGTCAACGACGCCGCCGATCGCGTTGTCAATCTGGTGCCGGCCGAACGGCATCTTGGACATGTAACGCCGCGGCCCCGGCAGGCTTTCCTGCTCGTCTCGGTCGAGGGATTTTCGGAAGAAGATGCTGCCACGATCCTCGATGTGGATCGCGAGACGCTCAAAAACCTCGTCGAGGAATCAGGCCGCGAACTCGCCGCGCAGATTGCGACGGACATTCTTATCATCGAGGATGAGGTCCTGATAGCGCTCGACCTGGAGGATCTGGTCACCAATCTGGGACACCGCGTCATTGGCGTTGCGCGGACCCGGACGGAGGCCATCGCCCTAACGAGAGGTCATCGCCCGGGATTGATCCTCGCCGATATCCAGCTCGCCGACGGCAGTTCGGGACTTGATGCCGTCAACGACCTCATCAACTCGTTCGAAGTGCCGGTCATCTTCATCACCGCATATCCCGAGCGCTTCCTGACCGGTGAACGTCCGGAGCCGGCCTTCCTGATCTCTAAGCCCTACCAACCATCCACCGTGTCGGCACTGGTGAGCCAGGCGCTTTTTTTCGAGCGCAACGCCGTCAGGCGAAAACGGCAGGCCGTCGGCTGAACACGGCCAGCTGTGTCTCGCTAACAAGAAGGCGGTCGATCGGCATCGCCGTTCGACCGCCTTTTCTTGTGCTCGTCAGGTCAGTCAATTGACGCTTTTAAGCCACGCATCGATCTGCCGTTCAGCTTCGTCTTTGGCAATTCCATACCGCTCCTGCAAACGGCCAGACAGTTCCGTCCGCTTGCCCTGGATGACATCAAGATCGTCGCTCGTAAGATTGCCCCACTTCTGCTGCACCGTGCCCTTGACCTGCTTCCAGTTACCTTCAATACGGTCCCAATTCATTCAGCGTCTCCCTTCTGTTTGCTGAGCAACCCGGAAACACTGCGCGGGCGGTGAAAGTTCCTGCGCCTGAGGACGCGAGAGCGACGACCTGAAAATCCCAGGATTGCTCGCACCTCGTGGTGCGTACCCCAAAAAGAAGAAGCGCAACCGACGAAATTGTCGATTGCGCCTCTTTATGGCCGACCGCGCGCGGGGGGAGGGGGGAAGGCGGCCGGTCGCACTGACAATTCGCGAGCTTTGAAGTGGTTCCGACCACGCCTTGAAATTCTCATCCGTGAGCTGACCTCCGCGAGTCATCCCAACGGAACCACTATTTGAAACAATCGGATTTAGATGATGTTTTTAAACGTGAGCGCGCTAAGCCAGCCTGGATGGCCGCACGCGGTACTGACCGCCGGAACCCGAGATTGGTGCATTCTTTGAATATTGAACGCGGACCAATTAGTCGATGCCGATGGCGCGGTTCGCCCGACCGGCGGGGCTTTGCCGCGCCGCGAGGAGTCCCTTCATGACGGCCCTGTTGGAATGGGTGCTGGGAACGGCCATCGACCGGCGGGTCAAGGAACGCACCCGAGAAATCACGGCAGAATCCGTGCGTCTCGCGAGCGCGCTACGCGGCTCGAACATCCACATATTCTTCCAGGACCGTGATTTGCGATATCGGTCGGTGATTAGTCAAAACGAAGGTGCGAAGCAGCTTGTCGGACGCACCGACGAACAGATTCTCCCCTCTACCGAGCGGGATACCGTCATCGCCGTCAAACGCGATGTGATTGCTACCGGCAAACCGGCAGACTGCGAAGTCTCGTTGGTGACGCCTGGCGGGGCGGCGGTCTACGCGCTTCACGTCGAGCCGATGTTCGGCCACGACAACGTCGTCGAAGGGGTTTGCTGCTCCGCTGTCGAGCTGACGCGGGTCCGCTTGCTGGAGAGCGAGCAACGTCGCTTAAGCGACGAACTTCAGACCATGTTGCAACGTTACGAGCTTGCTATGCGCGGCTCAAACATAACCGTCTTCACCCAGGATCGCGATCTTCGCTACATCTCGATCAGTCATCCCGTCGGCGACCTCACCGACGATGAAATCATCGGGCACACCGATGATGACATTTTGAACGAACCCGGCGGTGCGGAGATGGTCGCGTTCAAGCGGGAGTGCCTGGAGAGTGGCGCTCCCAAAGATGGCGAAATCGGAGTCGGTTTCAAAGGCGGAGCGCTTCGCTGGTTCGACCTCCACATCGAACCTCTGCGCGCTGTTACCGGCGAAGTTACGGGTCTTATCGGTGCCGCCGTCGATATCACCAAACGCAAGGACGACGAGGCCCATTTGCGTCTCCTCATGCGCGAATTGACGCATCGGTCGAAAAACCTGCTGGCGGTAATTCAAGCAATGGCGCGTCAGACCGCGCGCCGTTCCAATTCGATTGAATCCTTCGTATCGCAATTCGATGCTCGCCTTCAGGGACTTGCGACTTCACATGACGTGCTGATCGAGCAAGGTTGGCACGGCGCCTCGCTGGAGGGCCTAATAAAACTGCAGCTTCAGCCCTTCACTGAGGAGCGGGGCACGCACGTTGGTATCGAGGGGCCGACAGTCCTGCTGAAGCCCGACGCCGCCCAGGCGCTCGGCATGGCCTTGCACGAGTTGGGCACCAATGCCCGCAGGTATGGAGCTCTGTCGACTTCAAACGGCAAGATTGCGATTACTTGGCGCAGGCTGCCGCTGCCGGAAGGCGATGCTGTCGAGATCAAATGGGCTGAAAGCGGCGGCCCCGCGATCGACGAGCCGGTCTCGCGACATTTCGGCAGCATGATCATCGAGCGCAACTTGGAGCAGGCGATCGGCGGAAAGGTACGGCTCTCGTTCCCGGCCTCGGGCGTTCAATGCGATATCCTCATCCCAGCAATGCATCTGGTCGGGTTCGTCGAACGAAGCGGCATTTGAATCTAATCCAACGCGCTTTCGCGTCTCACGCGTCGTCCGAACACAAAATTTTGATGGCGTATCCCCAGATTTCGATGCGGAGTGGCCCGAAAGGGTCAATAATGTTGCCGTTCGCTGATCGGCGTCGATGGCAAGGGATTTGGGCAACTCAAGCCATGGTCGTCCGATCGAGTTGCTGGGCGCAAGCGAGGTGGCACAGATGTCCACGCCAGAGGCGGCATCGCGCAAGGTTCTTCTCGTCGAAGATGAGAGCCTCGTCGCGATGATGGCGAGCGACAGCTTGAGCGAACTTGGATTTGACGTTGTCGAAGCGTCTTCGGCGCGGGCTGCGTTAGATCGCATCGGCGCGGAGAGCGCTCAATTCGAGTTCGCCATGGTCGATCTGGGCCTGCCCGACCGTCCCGGTGAGGAACTGATCGCCGAGATCAAGATGTTGCGGCCGGACCTTCCGATCATCGTTGCCTCGGGCTACTCCGAGGATGTCTTGCGTACTCGGATCAAGGCCGATGCTGGACTGGCGTTCCTCAACAAGCCCTACGATCTCGCTCGACTTCAATCCGCGATCCACGCAGCAATTCGCCGCTGATCGCGTTATCTCCTGCGGGAGGCTGGCCGCACGCGCCCGCGCCGCCGATTGGCCGGAAAGCGGCTCCAGGAGTGCTGCACACCGGCGCTGATTGTGCCAAAGATGTGGGCTCACGTTCTCGCCGGTGAACCCATGCCTTCCAAATCGTCAGCCACTTCGAATTCCGACAATCAGAGCTTGCGCGCCTTCCTCGACATGGTCGAAAGCGACTATCCCGAGGAACTGCTGCGCATCCGCGAACCGGTCGATACCCGCTTCGATATGACGGCGGTCGCCTATGAACTCGAACGGGCGGGCAAAAGTCCCGTGATCGTCTTCGAGAAGGCAGGCGGGAACAGCATGAAGGTCGTAACCAACGTCGCCGGCAACCGACGACTTCTTGCGGCTTGCCTCGGGGTCGCCCCGCAGGACTTGCCTGGGGCGTTCCGCGAGCGCTGCCAGCGTTACATTCCCTGCGACATCGTCCGTGAGGCTGCCTGGAGCGAAGTGACCCTCGAAGGCGATGACATTGACCTCGGCGCACTGCCGATCCCGCTTCAATTCTCCGTCGACGGCGGGCCTTATATCACGGCGGGACAACTCACCGCGCGCGATCCGGTGACGGGCGTTGATACCACCGGGTTCCACCGGTTCATGCTCAAGGGGAAGAATCGCCTCGGCGTCTCCCTCCACTCGCGCCGGCGCATGTTCGAATTCCAGCGCCGAGCCGAGGAGCGCGGACAGCCGCTGCCGGCCGCCATCGTCATCGGCATCCACCCGCTGCATTACATGGGTTCGATGGTCTACGCGTATCCGCCGCAGGTGCGAAAATTCGAAATCATCGGGGGCCTGTTCGGCGCGCCCTACCGCCTCGCGCGCTGCGGAGTCGCGGACCTCGAAGTGCCGGCCGGCGCCGAGATCGTCATCGAGGGCGAGATCCTGGCACACACGCGGGAGCCTGAAGGTCCGTTCGGCGAGTTCACCGGCTACGCCTCCTACCGCTCGACCCAGCATGTGTTCGTCGCGCATCGGGTGCGGATGCGGCGCGACGCCATGTTCCATAGCGTCCTTTCCGGCATGGCAAAGGATCACATCCTGGTGTCGTGCATCACGCGCGAAGGCGAAATTCTCAATGCGCTCAAGCGCAACCTGCCCAACGTACGCGCCGTGCACGTGCCGCATACGACCTGCGGGGCTTTCATGGCCTTCATTTCGATGAAGAAGACTGCGGACGGCGAGCCGCAGACCGCCATCATGGCGACCTTCGGCACCGAGTTCTATACGAAGCAGGTGATCGTCGTCGACGATGACGTCGACATCTTCGACATGAACGACATCATGTGGGCGCTCGCGACGCGGGTGCGCCCGGACAAAGACATCATCTTCATTCCCGGCGCCAAAGGCGCCATCCTCGATCCGACCTCCGACCCCGAAAATTTCACGGTGACCAAGATGGGCATCGACGCGACGCGCCCCGCCGGTCGCGACTTTGCCGAGCGGCTCGTGATTTCGGATGAGCAGCGCACCAAGGCTCGCGCCATTTTGGAGAAGGCTGGCGTACGAATGAGCTCTTAGCTCCCGCACCGACATTGCGGAGTGCACGAAACCAGGGAGATCTTATCGGCCCGTCTTGATCCGGGTCCAAAGCCTGTTCATCAGCCGCGTCGATTTGACGTCGTGAGCCTTGATCACATAGAGCCGGCTCATCATGGCTTCGTCGGGATAGATGGTGCGATCATTGAGAATCGCCGGATCGATCAGCGCTTGGCTCGCGAGATTCCCATTCGCGTAGGATAGGAAGTTCGTGTTCTTTGCCGCGACATCCGGGCGCATCAGGTAGTCGATGAAGGCATGAGCCTCGATAACATTCTTCGCATCCTTGGGAACCGCGAGATTGTCGAAGAACATTTGGGTGCCTTCCTTCGGAATCGCATAGGCGATCTCCACCCCGGCCTTGGCTTCGGCGGCGCGCTTTTGTGCCTGCTTGATGTCACCGGACCAGCCAACAACGAAGCAGATTTCACCGCTCGCGAGGGCATTGAGATATTCCGACGAATGGAACTTGCGGACTGACGGCCTTACCTTGGCGACGAGGTCGGCCGCCTTTTCCAGGTCGCTCGCATCGGTGGAGTTCGGATCGAGACCGAGATAGTGCAGCGCCGCCGGCAGGATATCGTCGGAGGAGTCGAGCATGTGGACGCTGCAATCCTTGAACTTGGCAAGCTCGGCGGGAACGAACACCGCGCTCCAGCTGTCGATCCGACCACCCTCTCCCAGAATTTCGCGCGCCTTCCTGGCGTTGTAACCGATGCCGACCGTGCCCCACATGTAATTGACAGCGTACTGATTGCCCGGATCGTAGACGGCAAGACGTTGCGTGATCATGGGCCAGGCGTTCGCAAGGTTGGGCAGCAGCGCCTTGTCGAGTTTTTGGAATACGCCGGCCTTGATCTGGCGCTCGAGGAAATAACCGGTCGGCACCACGACATCGTAGCCCGACTTGCCGGCTAGGAGCTTGGTCTCGAGCGTATCGTTGGAATCGAAGGTGTCGTAACGGATGCGGATGCCGGTTTCGCGCGTGAACGCGTCAAGCACCGTCGGCTCGACGTAATCCGACCAATTGTAGACGTTGACGAAGCGTTCCCGCTGCGCGGGCGCGGGACCGACTGCGAACAGCGCGGCCGCAACCGCGAAGCCGGCTACCGATGTAACGGCAAGTCGCATCGTTGCCGACCGAACGTCCGTTGCGGCGCCGTCAGCGCCATGGGTCATAGCCTCGCCGCGAGTAGGGTGGCGGAGGTGACGGTAACCGCGGATTTTGTACGCACGAACCGCCGACACCCCTGACCGTCGCGAGGCACTGCTGGATCGTGTCGAAGGCACAACTCAGAACATTGCCCCGGTCATAATAACGGGCGCACCATGCACTATTGTAATAGGCATGGCTCCGTTGCGACGCTGCGACAAGCGCCAGCGCGACCGCAAACACCAACAAAATTGGCCGCATGGACCCCTCCTTGCGCCCCTGCCCTTTTTGTTGAAGGCCCGGGCTCCCCGCTTCCGCACAATCGTGCATCAATCCGCGTGCTGCGCCAAGTCCGCGCGATCGAGTCTACGCGATCAATTTCAAATCAGACGGCGGATCAATTTACCAGCGGCAATCCGGCCGCCTTCCATGCCTTGATACCACCGGCAAGGTGAGCATCGAAGGCAAGCCCGGCGGCTTGAGCAATCTCGGCCGCCTTGATCGAGCGAATGCCGGACGCGCAGGTAAACACCACGGTGCGCCCGCCCGGATCGGGTAAATCGACCGGATCGAATTGGGACAACGGAATCAACTGTGCGCCTTCGATCCGCTCGCGCACGGTCTCGCCCGGCTCGCGCACGTCGATCAGCAGGATCTTATCGGAGGCAAGCCCATCGGCTACTTCCTCAGGCGTCAAATCGCGAACCTCGCCGCGACCGAATA
Source organism: uncultured Alphaproteobacteria bacterium (assembly GCA_963807015.1). Lineage (GTDB taxonomy): Bacteria > Pseudomonadota > Alphaproteobacteria > Rhizobiales > Xanthobacteraceae > JAJPKK01. The sequence continues at coordinate 104,910 of CAWEAS010000008.1, forward strand.
AACCGAACATCGCATCGCCCTCGCGTGTACCCCGTTACAACCGCTCAAACATGGGGGAAACGCACGGTTAATCAAGCCCTACACATCCACCGCTGCACGACCTGTGGATGAGGGAGATCATGTGAAGCGCCCAGTTCAGACCGTAACCTGTGTTCCGACCTCGACGACGCGCCCCGTTGGAATCTGGAAGTAATCGGTCGCATCGTTGGCGGCTCGTGCAAGCGAGATGAACAAGCGGTCCTGCCAGCGCGGCATGCCGGAGCGCGCCGCCGGACGCAGAGCGCGGCGCGACAGAAAGAACGAAGTCGACATGATGTCGAACTGCCAACCGAGCTTGCGGGCGATGGCAAGCGCCTGGGGTACGTTGGGCCGCTCCATGTAGCCAAAGCGCAGCCACACCCGCTGGAACGTCTGTCCGACCGGCTCGATACGTACCCGCTCCTGCGGCGGCACGCGTGGCAAGTGATCGGTCTCGATCGAGAGGATGACGTTCTTTTCGTGCAGCACTTTGTAATGCTTGAGACTGTGCAGCAGAGCGGTCGGCGCACTGAACGGGTCGCTCGTGAGGAAAACGGCGGTGCCGGGCACACGCTGCGGAGGCTTCTTCTCCAGCGTCGCGACGAGAGAATCGAGCGGCGTTTCCTGACGCCGCGTTTTGTCGAACAGCAACTTGGTTCCCCGTCGCCACGTGTACATGATGACCATCACGATGCCACCGATCGCAAGTGGAACCCAACCGCCCTCGAAGACCTTGAGCATGTTGGCCATCAGAAACATCGCATCGACGATGATGAAGGGCACGATGAGCGCGAGCGTTCCCGGCAGCGACCACCCCCACACCCTGCGCACGACGATGAAGGCCATGATGGCGGTCACGACCATGGTGCCGGTCACGGCAATGCCGTAGGCGGAGGCGAGCGCACTCGAAGAGCGGAACAACGCGACGAGCAACAGCACCCCGATCAGGAGGCCCAGATTCACGCGCGGCATGTAGATCTGTCCCTCATGCTCGGCCGAAGTGTGACGAATCTCAAGCCGCGGCAACAGGCCGAGGGCGATCGCCTGCCGTGTCAATGAATAGGCCCCGGTGATCACCGCCTGGCTTGCAATCACGGTTGCGGCCGTCGCCAGCACGACCATCGGCAGCCGCAGGAACTCCGGGTAAAGCAAGAAGAACGGATTGCTGACCGTCGTCGGGTCGTGCAGCACGAGGGCGCCCTGGCCGAGATAGTTGAGCGCGAGCGCCGGAAACACCAGGACCAGCCACGCGGTCTGGATGGGCTTGCGGCCGAAGTGACCCAAGTCGGCGTAGAGCGCCTCAGCACCCGTAACGGCAAGGAACACCGCGCCCAGCGTGATCAGCCCGGTCATGCCATGGTGTACGAGAAAGGAAACGCCGTGGATCGGGTTGAGCGCCTGCAGAACGCTGGGATTGGAGACGGTCCAGACCATGCCAGGCACCGCGATGGCGACGAACCACACCACCATGACCGGGCCGAAGAAGTTTGCGACGCTCGCAGTACCGCGCGACTGCACCGCAAATAGCGTGACCAGGATCGCCACCGTCAGCGGCACGATGTAGTGATCGATCTCTGAGCCGATCCACTGTACGTCCTTGAGACCCTCGATGGCCGACAGCACGGAGATCGCGGGCGTGATCAGGGCATCACCGAAGAACAGAGCCGCGCCGACGATGCCAAGCATCACGACGGGCGCGGCATGATCGCCGGTAACCTTTCGCGCCAACGCCATCAGGGTCAGCGTGCCGCCCTCCCCGTTGTTGTCCGCCCGCAGCAGCACGATCACGTACTTGAACGTGACGATGAAAATCAGCGCCCAGATAACGAGAGACAGTACCCCGATAACCGAATCCGGTGTTGCCGTGCCATGCTCCCCGATCGCGGCATTCACCGCCTCGCGAAGCGCATAGAGAGGGCTCGTGCCGATATCGCCATAGACAACACCGATGCTGCCGATGGCGAGACTGACGAGGCCGAGCGTTCCGCCGCTCTGCGCCGCGTGCGTCTGTCCCGCCGGAGTGCCGGACGGCGATCCCGCTTTTTCGCCAGCCTCGCCGCCCGCGCCGGTGGGCAGACCCGACGCGGCAATGCCTTGAGCCATGATGATGTGAACCGATATTGCGCCGCACAATTAGGGCCGCGGCTTATAACACTGCCCCAGTGCCAACGTCCATTGTAGCGGAAAGGTAAGAGCGAGAGGGCTGCGTGCCAGGATTTAAGCTGCCTTTCTGTCGCAGGGTCCTGTTCGACCATGCAACCTGGTGCTGTATCCGCCTAGGGCTTGAACCCGAGGGGCAGCGGCGGCTCCTCACGCAGCAAGGTAATCGTGACGCGGCGATTGGCGGCAATATAGGGATCGTCGGGAAACAACGGATCGGTATCCGCCTTGCCGGCAACTTGGAAGAAATGTCCTTCCGGCACCCCCTCCTCCTGCAGGATCCGTCTCACAACGTTGGCGCGATCAGCCGATAGTTCCCACGGTCCGTAACCGGGCCGCGCCGGCGCACGAGAACTCGACGTGTGGCCCGTGACTGCGATCCGATAGGGGGTGGCCCGCAGCGGCGCGGCGATCTTCTCGATGACCTTGCGGGTGCGCTCATAAGGTTCCTTCGAGCCCTCAGGAAACATCGAACGTCCATCCTGGTCGACGATTTCGACGTTGAGCCCTTCCTTGGTCTCCTCGATCATCACGTGTTTGGAGGCCTCGGTCAGCTCCGGCATGTCCTGCAAGGCTTGCCGCAATGAGGCAGCCGCGAGTGCAAAGGCACGGTCCTCCTTGAGGCGCGTGCCGCGCGCTTCGATGCGGTCGTGCTCGTCCGCCTGCGGTGTCGCCGAAGCTTCCTCGGGCGGAATGTGTTCGGCCTGCTTCAGCTTGGGCCTGGTCGGGAGGCCCGGTACCTCGATGATTCCGGAGTAGCGCACATTGGTCTGCACGCCGAATGCGTCGCGCATCGAGCCGGCTACGATCTGGAGTTTATGCTGATCCTGGTTCGAGAACGCGACGAGCATCACAAAGAAGCTCATCAGCAATCCCATCAGGTCCGCAAAGGTGACGAACCATCCGTGGCCGCCGCCGTGACCTCCGCCTTTTTTCCTGGCCATAGTGGATCATCCTCGCCCGCCGTCGGCGGGATCACGCCCGCGCTTCCTCGGTCGCTTCATCGCGGTGCTTTTCCGGCAGGTAGGCGAGCAGCATCTCGCGCACGAGCGCAGGACTCTTCGAATCGCGAATCATCAGGATGCCGTCGATGATCAGCGTGCGGTTCGTCTCCTCGTCGGTGAGCTTGACGTGAAGCTTGTCGGCAATCGGCAGACAGATCAGGTTGGCGACGAGGGCGCCGTAAAGCGTGGCCAGCAGCGCGACCGCCATGAACGGACCAAGCTTCGAGGGGTCGGTCATGTTGGCAAACATCTGCACCATGCCGAGCAAGGTGCCGATCATGCCAAAGGCCGGCGCGCAGTCACCGATGGCGCGATAAATCTTCTGCCCTTCGTCGAGGTGAGTAAGGAAGTTGTCGCGGTCGCGCTCGAGATTGTCGCGGATGAAGGCAGCGTCGTAACCGTCCGCAACGTAGCGCACACCCTTGGCGAGAAAGGGATCATCGATTTCGATCCGCTCAAGGCCGGTCGGGCCTTGCTTGCGGGCAGTCTCCGCGATGGTTGCAAGCTGGTCGATAAGGTCGCGCTGCGATTGGCGGCGTAACGTGAAAGCAAATTTGGCACCGAGCGGAAGCCCGTGGAAAATCGCGCCAAGCGGAAAGCGGATCAGCGTTGCTGAAAACGATCCGCCGAAAATGACGATGAGGGCGTGCATATCGTAAAACATGCGGAAGTCGCCACCCAACAAAATCAGGGTGCAAACGACTGCGGCACCGGCGATCAGACCTAAGCCGGTCGCGATATCCATGAAATGAACTCCGAACGCAACGCGCCGCGCCCGCTTGGACGCGGTTTGCCTCAATTTAGAGTGATGCGCTTAAGGGAGCGTTACCCTGGAACCGGCATTGGAGACCGCCGATAAATGCAACCAACGTACTGATCTTATTCGGCGATTAGCTACGACGTTTGACGCCTCGGCCGCCCCTCTTCCTTGAAAAAGTTGGGTGGTCGTTGACTGCGCCAACCCGGGCCTCCCCTGATCATCTCTGTGATGAGAGTGGAAGGCGAGCCGCTCAAAAGGCGATCCTGCCGCGACAAACGTCTTGGCCGATCCAGACCTCGCCCGAGATTATCACGCGTCAAAACCGCAGACTGCAGGTCGTGATGCGGAAGCGAAGTCCCCAGCTGAAGCGGAAGAGCAAAAATAAATCGACCTCGATGGAACCTTCGTCCGATAGCCGACTTTCTATGTCCGGTCGGGCCAAAGCCTGGGATGAACCCGGATGGCGAGGCGCTCGTGGTGGCTGGTTTGAGCGCCGCTCGATCTCAAATGGGCTGAGTGAATGTCTGACGAAATTCCGGATATGTGGGCGGTCTGGCCGCCAGGTGACGACTTGCCTCAACTACATGTCAACCGCGTGGACGCCGTCGAACACGCCGACACGCTAGCGCGGATGCATATTGGGCAAACCATCCACGTGTTCAGGCTCACAAGCGTCGGGACCATCAGCTACCCAAACACTCCAACCAAGACCGGCGACGTGCTTTAGCCGTAGCTCGTCGGCATACCCGGCTTCAGAAGTGATTCTTCCCGGCATCGACCGACCCCGAACGCCACGAGAAAGCGCCTAGCGGGCAGTCGCCGCTCAGACCCGAGTTGCTCCTGTGACTCCCTCCGTCCCCCCAAACCTTAAGAGCGAACGGGCACTCCATCAGTCGCTGGCGATCGTGAACTTGTGGATTCGACGGCCGCGATTCTCCGCAATGTAAACATTGCCCTTTGAATCGACTGCGATGCCGTGCGGCTGGTCGAACTGGCCCGGCAGCTTGCCGATGCTGCCGAAGCTTTCGAGCTTCTTGCCGGACTGACGGTCGAGAACTTCGATTTGGTCGTTGTTCTGGTTGATGACGAAAAGGAAGTTCTGATTGGCGTCAGGCGAGAAGTCGATTGCAACCGTCGCGCCGCCGAATTGTTTGAGCTTGCCGTCGGCTGGCGGGGTATAGGGTTTCCAGGCGACCTCGATATTCCTGACGAGTGTCCCCTTCTTGTCGTAAAGCTGGATGCGCGCGTTGTCGCGATTGCAGACATAGATGAGGCCGTCGCGGCCCATTGTCATGCAATGGACGCTCGCCATGCCTTCCGGCAGCCATTGGCGCAGAAAATTGCCGTCGCGATCGAACACGGCGACGCGGTGATTGCTGTTGCGGCTCTCGCCGTCGGACACGAACACTTCGCCGGTTTCGCGGTCGACGAAGATGCTCGACGGCATGTGGAACGTCGCGGCGGGCGAGTTCAACGGCTTGCCCTTCTCGGTGCCGTCGGAAGTATCAAACACGCCCTTCTTGCCGATCTGCATGAGGAGCTTGCTGCCGTCGTGAGTGTACTTGAGCACCATACCGGATGGCGCCGCCGCGACCCAGAAATTGCCGTCCTTATCGAAGTGGCAACTGTGCAGGCGCTGATCGAGGCGCGGATCGCTCCAGGAGTGGACAACATTGCCCGCAGGATCGAACTCGATGATTTGTGGGGCGAGATGGCCCGCGGTCAATTCGCCGTCGATGATGTCCTGCCGATTGAGGATCACGACATGGTCCTGCGCATCGACACACACGCCGCCAAGGCCGCCCAACACCCAGCGGTCGGGCAGCGGCTTTGGCCAAGCCGGATCGACCGCATAGTGCGGTGCCGTTTGCTGCGCTGTCGCCGAGATCGGTGCCAGGCCCACGAGCGCCGCCAAGGTAGCGCCGGCCAAAATTGTCCCGTCAAGTCGCATGCTCACCTCCCGTCGCCCCGACCGGCATACCCATGCCTTCGCTTTTTTGTTCGATAAGTGGATAGCATATTTTCCGCGCGACATAGCCTGCGTAAGCACGGCTTCGCCAAGCGCCTACCTCACGCCTTGAGCACTGTAGGCCAGTCGACTTCGTCCTCGGCCAGCACCCAAGTCTCTTTGACTGCGGCGGCGTGCCATTCCTGCCAAGCCGGCAATGCCATGATCGCCTCCATGTACGCCCGCGACACTGCTCCGACGTCGACCGCATAGGTGTGGAACCGAGACACCACCGGTGCATACATGGCATCGGCCGCGGTAAAGGCACCGAACAGGAACGGGCCGCCATAACGGCCGCGACAATCGCTCCACATCGCATCGATGCGACGGACATTCGCCTCGGCGTCAGCATCGAGCGTGCGCTTCTTTACGGGGCGCCACATGTTCATCGGGCACTGACGCCGCAACGGCACGAAACCCGCATGCATCTCGTTCGCGATCGCCCGCGCGTGGGCTCGCGCCGATCGGTCCTCGGGCCATAATCTCGCCGCCGGAACCGTCTCGGCGAGATATTCGAGGATCGCGAGCGACTCCCAGACCCTGACCTCGCCGTCCACCAAGGTCGGCACCTTGCCGGTCCCCGAAATCTTCAGGAGCCGTTCTTTGAAGTCGGGCGCGTTGAGCGAGATGACCGTTTCATCGAACGTTATGGCGGCGACTTTCATTACGAACCACGGCCGGAACGACCAGGACGAATAGTTCTTGTTGCCAATGGTAAGATGCATGCTCCCTCCGCAGCGCCGAGCGCGCGCAGCAGCGCCGAGCGCGCGCAGAACGCCAACGCGATCGACCTGAGTTACTTCTTCGCGTCGTCCGACTTCTCGATCGGGCCGCCGGCCGCTTTCCACGCGGCGAAGCCGCCGGCAATGTGCGCGACGGGCTTGAGCCCCATGTGCTGCGCGGTTTGCGTCGCAAGAGCCGACCGCGCCCCAGCGGCACAGAAAAAGACGAACTTGGTATCGGCTCCGAAGGTGGGCTTGAAGTACTTGCTCTTCGGGTCGATCCAGAACTCAAGCATGCCGCGCGGACAGTGGAACGCGCCCGGCACGCGGCCGTCGCGGCTTAGTTCGCGGATATCTCGAATGTCGACGAGCGTTGCTTTCCCGGCCGCATGCAGCTTCATCGCCTCGGCCACCGGCAGGGTTTCGATCTCCCGCTCGGCCGCTGCGACCATGTCTTCCGCATGCAAAGTGATGTTCTGCGCCATGCGCGGTCTCCTGTTGCCGCGCGATGGTGGCAGAGCGGTTGCAGCCGTCAAGGGGATGAGAGCGCACCATGGGATTGAGGACAGAGGCGAACAGTAAAGGAATCTTCGGTAGAAGAGACCTGCCAACGCAAATCTGAAACCGTGGGAGCTTCAATGGTCGTTGCCATCAATCCTCTCATCGCCCTCGGGGTTGTCGCTTCGACGGCGATGACCGACGCAGCCTTCGTGTTCTTTACCGCGGCGGTAACGGCGCGGCGTCGCATCGCGGCCGCAAACTGGAGCGCGTTCTGGTACCTGCTGTCGGCGTTCGCCGTGATCAGCTATACGGAGAATCCGATCTACGTGGCATTTGCTGCGGCCGGCTCGTGGCTCGGCGCGTACATTTCGATGACATGGCTTCACCGCGGACCGGCAATGACGCCGCGCCATGATCCCCCATGAGAACTCCGCGCTGAATTGCCTTCTCCTCCGGTGATTTGCTAGGAGCACCGCTCGACACTTCTCCCACCGCACGAGTTTCCCATGAATCTCGGACACAATCGGAAAATGCTCGGCGCCGAGTGCATGGCGGACATGCTCAAGGGCTACGGCGTCACCCATGTCTTCCACGTGCCGGCGGTGCTGCGGCGCAGCTTCGTCGAGATGGAACGCCGCACCGACATCAAGCGCCTGCACGTACACGGCGAGAAATCGGCGGCCTACATGGCCGACGGCTACGCGCGCGCCTCCGGCCGGCCGGGCGTTTGCATGGCGCAGGTGATCGGTGCGCTCAATCTTGCCGCCGGGCTGCGCGACGCTTGGCTTGCCCATTCACCGGTGATCGCGATGACCGGCGGACGCGAGCCGCGAACCAAATTCCGCAAGGTCTACCAGGAGGTCGACGACATGCCGGCGTTCGAGCCGGTCACCAAGTTCAATGCGACAGTCGACGATGTCGCGCGCTTTCCCGACATGGTGCGCCAGGCGTTCCGTGCAGCCGTGTCTGGCACTCCCGGGCCGGTGCATCTCCAGTTTCGCGGCAACGAGGGTCAGGTCGATGCCGAAGAGGCCGAGATGGAGCCGCTGTGCGAGCCGCAGTTCTCGCATGTGCCGCCGTTCCGTCCGGCGCCGGACGACGCGAGCATCGCCGCGGCGCTGCAGCAGTTGCAAAAGGCCGAACGCCCGGTAATCGTCGCCGGCGGCGGCGTACGCGCCTCGGGCGCGCAGGCCGATGTGGTCGCGCTCGCCGAGGCGCTCCAGATCCCGGTCGCGACCTCGCTCAACGGCAAGGACACGATTCCCGGCATTCATCCGCTGTCCGTCGGCGTCGTCGGCTCCTATTCGCGCGAAAGCGCGAACCGCGTCGTCAACCAGGCCGACCTTGTCTGCTTCATCGGCACCGAGGCCGGCGGCATGACCACCCATTTCTGGGCGGTGCCGGCCATCGGTACGCCGGCGATCCAGATCGATATCAATCCCGAGGCGCTCGGCCGCAACTATCCGCTCCTCGCCTGCGTTAACGGCGACGCGAAAGTAACGCTCGCCCGCATGCTGAGCCTCGCCGACCGCGCGACCGCCGCCAAGCGCAAGCCTTGGATCGTAGAAGTTCAGAAAATCTGCAGTGCATGGCGTGAGAAGTATGGGGCACTGCTCGGCTCGGACGCGGTTCCGATCCGCCCAGAGCGTATTTGCGCCGAGTTGTCGCGCCACGTTCCGGACAACGCCATCGTCTTGGTCGACACCGGCCACGCCGGCATGTGGATGGGCGGCATGTACGATCTGCGCACGTCCAACCAGAGCTACATCAGAAGCGCCGGCCATCTCGGCTGGGCATTCCCGGCAGGGCTTGGGGCGAAATGCGCCTGCCCGGACCGGCCAGTCATTACGTTCACCGGCGATGCCGGCTTCTGGTATCACATCGGCGAGGTCGAGACCGCGGTGCGCTGGAAGATCAATGCGGTCACGATCGTCAACAATAACGGCGGCGGCAATCAATCGAAGCGCGGCTTCGACCGGGTTTACGGCGGTACGCAGACCGAGGGCGGCCGCACCCTGTGGACCTTCAATAAGATGAATTTCGCGCGGCTCGCCGAGGACATGGGTGCGCTCGGCATCCGGGTCGAGCACGCCGCTGGTTTCCCGGCCGCGCTCGCCCAGGCGCTCGCCGCCGATCGCCCGGCCGTGATCGATGTGGTGACCGACATCGATGCGCTCGCGCCGGTTGCCGTGAGTTGATTGCTTGGAAACGCGAGCTGCGGCGCGCAAAGTCTGACCGTTAGGCGGGAGGCTCTGATGAGCGCAGGAGCGGTCGCAGCGTCCGCCGCTACCGCCGCCAGGATGCGGCGGGAGCAGGAGGAGGAAGAAGAATTGACCCCCTACACGCACAAGGACCTAGCGGAAGATTGGGAGTTCAAGATTTTGCGGTCAGTCACCGGCAGATTTCGTGACGCTGCGTGGCTGCAGAGTGTCCTGGATGAGGAGGCGCGCGCCGGATGGCAGCTTGTCGAGAAATTCGACAATGCGCGCGTGCGGCTGAAGCGACCCGCGAGCGCGCGAGCCCGGGACGCTACCCTCGGCTTTGACGCCTACCGCACCTCGGTCGGGATCAGCCAGGCTCGCTATACTATTTTGATCCTCTTGTTGGTCTTTGGCTTCATCGGGCTCGTTACGGTTCTGTTTGCCGCTCTTTCGGGTTCGCTGGGTGGGCGCTGATGCTTCAACGCACGCATTGACTGCAATCACGCGGTTCGTCGCGCCCTCCTTTTCCCGCCCTCGCCGCTGCGCTATGCCAAAGCTCAACGGGCGCCGCGCCCGAGGGAAATCAAAGCGAAATTCAAGGAGCGTCATCATGCGCGAGATCGGCCACTTCGTCGGCGGCAAGGAGATCAAGGGCCAATCGGGCCGCTTCGGCGACGTCTTCAATCCGAACACCGGGGAAGTGCAGGCCAAGGTCGCACTTGCCAAACACTCCGAAGTCGAGCACGCGATCGTTGTTGCGGCGGCGGCACAGTCTGCATGGGGCGCCACCAATCCGCAGCGGCGCGCCCGCGTGATGTTCAAGTTCCTGGATTTGGTGCAACGGGAATACGACAGTCTGGCCACGCTGCTCTCCTGCGAGCATGGCAAGACCATTGCCGACTCGCGCGGCGATATTCAACGCGGCCTCGAGGTGGTCGAGTTCGCCTGCGGCATTCCGCACCTCCTCAAGGGTGAATACTCAGCCAGCGCTGGCCCGAGCATCGACCTCTATTCGATGCGTCAGCCGCTCGGCGTCGTTGCCGGCATCACGCCGTTCAATTTCCCCGCCATGATTCCGATGTGGAAATTCGCGCCGGCGATTGCCTGCGGCAATGCCTTCATTTTGAAGCCCTCAGAGCGCGATCCTTCGGTTCCGATGCGACTCGCGGAGTTGATGATCGAGGCCGGTCTCCCGCCCGGCATCCTCAACGTCGTCAACGGCGACAAGGAAGCTGTCGACACGCTTCTCACTGATACGCGCGTCGCAGCGATCGGATTCGTGGGCTCTTCGACGATCGCCGAATACATTTACACAACCGGCTGTGCGACGGGCAAACGCGTGCAATGTTTCGGCGGCGCCAAGAACCACATGATCGTGATGCCGGACGCCGATATGGACCAAGCCGTCGACGCGCTGATCGGCGCCGGCTACGGTTCTGCCGGCGAGCGCTGCATGGCAGTGTCGGTCGCGGTGCCGGTCGGCAAGGCGACCGCCGACGCGCTGGTGAAAAAGCTGATCCCACGGGTCGAAAGTCTCAAGGTCGGGCCATCAAGCGATCCGAGCATCGATTACGGGCCGCTGGTGACGCGCGCCCACCTCGACAAGGTCAAAAACTATGTCGACATCGGTGTGAAGGAAGGCGCGAAGCTCCTGGTCGATGGCCGCGGCTTCAGGCTGCAAGGCTATGAGAACGGCAACTTCATGGGCGGCTGCCTTTTCGATGAAGTCACGCCCAACATGCACATCTACAAGGAGGAGATTTTCGGCCCGGTGCTCTCCGTCGTCCGCGCCAAGGACTACGAGGAAGCCGTGCGGCTTCCCTCCGAGCACGAGTACGGCAACGGCGTTGCGATCTTCACCCGCGACGGCGACACCGCGCGCGATTTCACCGAGCGCGTTAATGTCGGCATGGTGGGCGTGAATTTCGCGATTCCGGTACCCCTCTCCTACTACACCTTCGGCGGCTGGAAGCGCTCCGGCTTCGGCGACCTCAATCAGCACGGACCGGATTCGATCAGGTTCTATACCAAGACGAAGACCGTCACCTCGCGGTGGCCATCGGGCACGAAAGAAGGCGCCGAGTTCGTCATTCCGACGATGAAGTAGATTGCCGATGCGTAGGGTGGGCAAAGCGCGGATTTATCGGCGCGTGCGCATCTGACACGGTATGGTGCGCACGCCTCGCGTTGCGCACCCTACAAGCCTGTCGACAGCCCGGTTATCACCCGACGCACGAACGGCCGCCGGGAGCGCCGACCGCAGCGGTGCTGCTGCGGCACATGCAGCGCGGGGGGCGATCAAGGACGGATACCGTGACGGTGGTAATCCGGTTCTTGCGCACGACGATGTCGCAAAGCGCGAGCTTGCCGGCGACGCTCTCGACCGCAAGCTTCGTGGTGCCAACACTTTGGCGCAGCACTGCTGCGCCGTTCTTGAGGGGCTCGAGCTTGACGGAATTCAAATAGAGCGGCGTCGTCGTGCTGGACGCGACGGGAACCGTCTTGATTTCCACATAGCCGACATCGTCGCCTTTGCAGCCGGTCAGCCCGGCCATGGCAAATATAAGCGCCGCAGCCCTCGCGGAGCGGCCGCAGGCTACGCGCACGTTATGCTCCCGGCGGCTTGATCGCGCCGATCAGGCGCTGCAATTGGTCGGACGCTCCGCGCACATCGCGGGTGAGTTGGTGGATGACCTCGATGACTTTCTGCGCCTGGCGAATCTGCACCAGCTCATCGATGAAATCCTCGTTCGCCTGAAGCGTGCGCAACAGATCGGCAAACCGCGCGCGTGCCGAGCCGAGCTCCTGGGTGGCGCGCTCGGTGTCGTCGCGCAGGCGTTTCCACTGCTCGATGAGAAAGGCCTTTTCCTCCGGCTTGAAGCGGGTGTCGAGCTCCAAGTCCTTGAGTTTGTCTCGCGCACGCGCCAATGCCTTGTCGCCGAGCGTTGCAAGCGTGCCGTTGTCGGCGACGGCATCGAGGAGCGCGGCGACCGCCGCCCGCAGCTCATCGATTTCCTTGCGCGCCTTGTCGACGTCGGTATAGCCGTCGATCGCCTTGGCGCTGTCGTCGATCTTCTTGCCGAGGTCGCCGAAGTTCTTCTTGAGATTATCGAGTTCGCGGGAAAAGTCCTCGACCGGCAAAATTGCGTCCGGGGCCGGCGCCGCCCTCGCTGGCATCGCCAGCGGCAAGCAAGCAACACAAAGCAGCAAACCGGCGGCGAGCACGAGCGAGCGCTTGACGGCGCCGCGACCAAAGCTGAAGCTGTTCATGGTTCACCTGTGGCTGGGTGCGCTCGGAAACTGGCAACGCCGCGCACATCGTGAATCCACCGGATTTCCCGGTAGATGAGCCGGTCTTCCGGCAGAATTAAATTTCGGTTAAGAACTTTGTCCAAAGTGAGGCTGGGTGTGGGGCCCGGCAGGTGCGTGGGGGACGTCAAGATGTGCGGAGTTCGCGCTTGGAAGCGAGCGTCGTGGGCCGCCCTTTGCGCCGCGGCGGTTGGCCTGTTCACTGTCCCACTGGATCATCAAGCGCAGGCCGGCTGGTGGGGCGAGACGCGCGAGGACATTCCCGGTCGTTGGGTCGTGGACAGGCCGGGCCGCGGGCGCTGCGAGCTCAGCTTCAGCGGTGCGCCTGATATTCCTTACGGCACCATCACCGCGACGGGCTTCTGCCCGCCGATATTCGTCGACCTGCCACGTTGGTGGCTTGCGGCTCCGGGCGTCGTTATCGTCGCGACCCGCCGCGACGAAGTCCTGGCGCAACTGCGAGTCGCCTGGAGCGGCCGCCTCGAAGGCAAAGCCGTGACCGGCGAATATCTGCTGCTCATACGCTAGCGCGCCTGGGCTAGGCAGCTTGAGCACAAGCAGGTGGCGGCGATGTCCGAATACCAACTCTATTGCTTTGCCCAATCCGGGAATGCCTATCGGGTCGCGCTGATGCTCCAATTGATCGGCGCGGATTGGTCGCCGATCTTTGTCGACTTTTTCGCCGGCGGAGAGACGCGCACGCAAAAATATCGCGACGAAGTCAATGAAATGGGCGAGGCGCCAGTGCTGGTGCATGGCGCGAGAAAGCTTACGCAGTCGGCGGTCTGCCTCACCTATCTCGCGGATCGTACCGGTAAGTTCCAGCCCAACGGCGCGGATGAGCGCCTCGAGTGCCTGCGCTGGCTGATGTTCGATAATCAGAAGGTCAACGGCTATCTCGGGCCGTACCGTTTCCTGCGGAATTTCGCGCCCGCGCGCGATCCCGGCGGGGAGGCTTTTCTCAAAGGCCGCATCACGAACAATCTCGCCATCATCGACAAGCGCCTTGGCCGTGCCGCCTTTCTTCTGGGCGCGCGGCCGACCATCGCCGACGTCTCGCTCGCCGGCTACATGTACTATCCGGCGGACGAATTCGGCTTCGATATCGCCAAAGACTATCCGGCGATCGGCGCGTGGATGGAGCGCATCAAGACGCTGCCGGGATGGAAACATCCCTATGAGCTGATGCCGGGATATCCGCTGGGAACACGATAGCCGAGGGCGACGCGGCGCGCGCCCGTACCGACTACTTGCGATGATCGTGGCGATGGGTATCGCCATCATCGTGGTGATGATGGTGATCACCGTGGTGATGGTGATGAGCATGATCATGGTGCTCGTGATCGTGGTGCTCATGATCATGGTGCGCATGACCGTGATGATGCTCATGGCCATGGTGCGGATGATCGTGATGATGATCCGCCTCATCATCCTGCGGCTCGAACGGGGCCGTGAGTTTCACGGACGCGAAGCCCCGGTCGGCGAGCAATTTTTCGATCTCGGCCGTTGCCAGCAGACGAATGCGGTTAGGGAGCACCTGCACCGGAATATTCCGATTGCCAAGCAACCAGACGAGGCGCGTCGCTTTGGCGAAATCCTTCTCACGGACCTCAACGAGCGGCTCGCTGTCCGCAACGACTTCGGCAACGCGGCCGTCATCAAGGAGCAGAAGGTCGTCCGTGCTAAGATGCGGAGCGCTTGGAAAATCAAACTCGACGCACGTCCCCTTGCCCCCGAACACGAAACCCTGCTGACGGCGACGGTCAGCAAATTTCAACAACAGCGTGTCGGCGATCTCGCCGTGAGGCTCGCCTTTGGCGAGGATTTTTTGAACGCGAGGCATTGAAGCGGCTGGCTCAGTGACGCGTCGGGCGCTCGTCGCCATCGAACGGCAGAATGGGCTTATCCGGTGCTGTGGTCGGCGTTTTCGCCGGCTCGTCGGACCGCTCGATGCTCGTCCGGTCAGCCGGCCTGGCAAGTTTGCCTGCCATCTCGGCGTCGCGACGCTGGTGCTCCCGATAGGACAACAGCCCGAGCGGTAAGCAGGCGAGGTACAGCGCCGTTCCGACGGTCAGCACGATCCATGGGTAGGCGATCAGCAGCGCGATGAACAGCACGACGCTGACAAAGACCAGGAGCACCTGATCGGGCGGCACTCGCGTACCAATTCGCTTCCCGGAAAAGACCGGCAGCCGTGACACCATCAGGAACGCAATCGCAAGGGTGTAGACCAGCGTCGCCCAGGGAAGGATCTCAACCGGCGGCATGCCGAGGAATTGCACGTAGACCGGCAGCAGTACCGTGATGGCGCCGGCGGGCGCCGGAATGCCGACAAAGAACTTCGCTGCCCAGGGCGGACGATTAGGATCGTCGATCATGACGTTGAATCGCGCCAGGCGCAGTCCGGCGGCAATGGCGAAGATCATGGCGGCGATCCAGCCAGCCGATTTGATCGAGTGGAGGCTCCAGAAGTAGAGCGTCACACCCGGCGCGACGCCGAAATTGACGAAATCGGCAAGGCTATCGAGCTCGGCACCGAATCGGGACGTGCCCTTCAGAAGCCGCGCGACGCGGCCGTCGATCCCATCGAGCGCGGCCGCGAACACAATCGCGTAGATAGCCCAATCGAAGGTGCCCTCGGCAGCGAAGCGGATTGCCGTCAAACCGGCACAAAGCGCAAGTAGGGTAATGACGTTGGGAACAAGCGTGCGCACCGGTATGGAGCGGAAGCGGCGGCGGCGCGGGCGCCCGTGTTCAAAGGGGGAGGATTGGGAATAAGGCATCGGGGCAATATAGGGTGCATTTCCGAAATGCGACAGTACAGCGACGCAGCATGTGCGCTGGCATCGGATAGGCAAAAGACAAGGCCAGATGCATCCTTAAGTTGCATGATTTGGCATTGCAGCCTTGCCATTCCTCGACTACGGTTTTTGCACATTGTTTTATTTAGGTTTTACAAGGCTGCCGCGACCCTATACCTTGCGGGTCGGGCCATGTTTGCGTCGGCCGAGCGTGGCGTTGAGCGTTGTCTTGAGCGTGGTCGCGGCGGGGCCAGGCGCAGGGGAGGACAGCGCATGCGAACCGGTGGGGTCATTGAGTGGGGTGTCGGTGGCGGCCGTCTTTGGCCGCCTCAAGCGTGAAGCTCGTGGATGGTCGGTAACAGACGATCGCAAGAAGCGCGCCGCAACACGTGGGCGCAGATTGGCATCAGCGCCTGCGTGCTGGTGTTGCCCCCGATCGTGTTCGGCGCCGCGGTTTTCAGCATGTTGCCGGGTGGGCGCAGCGCCAAGCCCCCGACGTCGACGGTAGCCTCTGCAACCGCCGCCGTCATGCCGCTGCCGGCAATCAAAGACGCGGCTCGCCCTGTCGATAACTTTATGAGCGCGGCGCCGACTGGACCGGCCGCCGCATCCGGAAGCAACCAATCGATCGCGCCGGCAAAGCCCGCCCAGGTTGCGAAAGCGGTGCAGCCAGCGGCGCCCCACCCTGCGGTGCCACCTGCGGCCCCGCGGGTTGCGCCGAACGAACCCGTCGCCTCGGTCGAAAAGACGACAGAGGCGCCCGCGAATCGCGATCCGTCAAACTATTCCCTCGCAAGCGCGCGCGAGAGCGCCGCCGCTAAGGACAAAGAGCCTTCGGTTAACGAACAAAAGACAGTTGCGGTAGACCTCGAGGCTGCGGTCAAGGAGCAGAAGCACGCGGCCAAAGAGCGATGGCCGAGCATCGAGAAGTCCGACGAGCCCACGTTTGCCCGGAGCGCGAAGTCGAGTGCGAAGAGCAAAGAGGACACCGCGCGAGAAAAGGACACCGCGAGGGAGAAGGACACTTCGCGAGAAAAAGACAGCGCCCGAGAAAAAGACAGCGCGCGAGAAAAGGACAACGAGAAGGATAAGAAATTGGCCAGCAAGAATGGCCAGCAGAAGACTGCGACTGCCAAAGACGAACAATCGAACGCCAAGACTCCGGAACCGATCGACGCAGTCGTGCCTCAGGAGTCAAAGCTTGCAGTCGAAAGCACTGAGCCGACTTCCAAGGATCAGGACGCAGTCGCAGCGATTTCTTTGGAGCACGCGTCGCCCACGGAGAGTCCGAAGCGGACTGCCCGCGGACAGGAGCCGGCGGCAAAGAAGTCGACCGGCAAAGATCAGAGGGATCAAGACGTCGCGACCACCGTGCGGCGTCCTAGCGGCAAGGGCGAGGAATCGATCGCGAAGCGCGAAGAATTGGCCGCCAAGGGCAACGAGCCTGATGTGAACGATCAGGCATCGATCGGTGTGCGTTCGAAGGCTGTCACCGAGGATCACCATCTGGCCAAGGACCGGGAGACGACGGTCGAGAAAAGCGATTCGACTGCCCCGGCTAATCACACCCAAAAGTCCGCCACAAAGAACAAGGACGAGGCCGATCGAGGAAAGAAATCGGCCAGCAAGAGCGCACAATCCAAAACCGCCACATCGCGAGACGAGAAACCTAGCGAGAAGAGTCCGGACTCGGTCGCCTCAAGTCAGGAAGTCGCTGCCGAGGACGGGAAACCGATCGCAAAGGCCGAGGCGCCTGCGGTCGCACCTGCGGTCGTGGATCAGCACGCTGTCGCCAACGAGTACGGAGCCGTTTCCAAGCACACAGACGTAGCTGCCGACAACCGCGAGCCCGCGGGTAAAGATCAAACATCGATCGCTCTAAATCCGCAAACAACGGCCAAAGATCAAAGGCTCGTCCAAGACCTAGGATCAGACACGAGCGAGAAGACCAATTCAGTCGGTTCGATCGCCCGCGAGGAAAAGCCGTCAACCAAGAAAGAAACGGCAAAGAACAAGGAAGAGAGCGATCGAAGCAAGAAGTCGGCGAGCAAGGGCCAGCAGGCAAAGGCCCTAGCCTCTCAAAGCGAGAAGGCGAAGAAAGCAGAGTCAATCGCGACGAATGAGACGCCGGCCACCGACGAAGATAAGCCGATCGTCAAAGCTCCCGAGGCTGTTGCGCCGGACCAGCGCGCCGTTGGCGGAGAGCCGGAAAAGATCGCGGAACACAGCGACGCAGTCGCCAGGGACAACAAGTCCGCGGCTCAAGATCAAACGTCCATTGTCGCAGACCCGGTTGCGCTGCCGAAAGATCTGAAGACGGCCAAGTCCCAAGAGACTGCAAGCGCCAAAAAGGATGAGGGCTCCCGCAGCCAGAAATCGGGTACAAAGAACAAGGCCGAAGCTGCAAAGAACGAAGGCACAAAGAACAAGGAAGACACTGCTGCAGCCAAAAAGTCGGCCGGGAAGATTCTGAAGGCTCCGATTGCTTCGAACGATCCACTTTCTCCGAGCGAGAAGTCGATCGCGGAGGAGCCTGCAGTTGCTGCCCTATCGCCGGAACAAAAGCGGCCGTCGGGCCCCTCCGCTCCAATGGCGGCGGCCCCGCAGGCGATCGTTTCACCGGCTGACCACCAGAAACCAGTAAGCAACGCGCCCGAGCCGCTAGCGAAGGCGCCGGAGCCGACCGCGAGCACAGCGAGTCCCCAAGTCAAGGACCAGACAGCACTCACCGCGGACCAGCGCCCGGCCGAGAAAGATCAGCAAGCCTTGGTCATGGGGCCGGAGATGTCAGCAAACGACGCGATAATCGTCAGGCAGTCGCGAAAGAATGCTGCTGAGACGAGAACGGGCGTCACAGAAAACCGCATGGTGGTCGCAAAACTCCAGGAGTCCGCGATCGCGCAGCAGACCAAGACCGACAGCCTGGCTGCGGCCCCGCAAACCAATCTGACTGTGGTTTCGAAAGCCCCGGGCCCGTCCGCCGAAGGTGGGGGGAAGACCGGGCGGGATCGGCCATCCGGCACAAAGGACCAGGAGCGATTTGGTAGCGCGCAGCCAAGGCCGGCCAAGGATCAAGAGCCCTTCAGCAATGATGAGACGCCCGCTCCGCTCGCCAAGGACGAAGAGCACGCCGCGCTCGATCAGGAACCGGTCGACGAGGAACGGAACCCAAGCGGGAAGGGTTTGGCGCGAGCCATGGGGCCGATCCCTGTCCATGTCACCGTGGTGACCGCCCCGCCGCGGGGTGCTGCTGACGGCGCTGCACCGCCGTTGCCGGTGCCTGCTCCGCGAGAAGCGATGCGCACCGACGTTGCCGTTCCTGAGAGTGATGTGAGTGAGACGAAGGAGCAAGCAACTCCGCACGCGACCCTTAAGCGCCATTTCCCCGTTACCCCGTCCCGCAAGTTCACCCAAAAGCGAAACTATGGGCGCAACGGCTCGCGCTGGGCTGGCGGCTCAAAGCGCCAGTAATTCGCAGATCGTTTGCATCAGCCGAATGCCCCCACACACGATCGGCAGCGCGTCTGACCGCGACGCCGCAACGGTGCTGCAATGATCATCACCGACTCCGGTCTGCACGTTTGGAGAGCCGAGGCCCCGGATCGGCCATGGCAGCCTGGTCGTACCGCGCATCTCGACACGCCGATCGGCTACGAAGACCTGCGCGCGATGATGGACGAAGCCGGGATCGATCGCGCCATTCTCATTCCGCCGTCATGGGAGGGCGATCGGATCGATTATTCCCTTGAAGCGGTCGCGAAATATCCGACCCGCTTCGCCATCATGGGACGCCTGCCGATCCAAAAGCCCGAGGCACGCCAGCTGATCGAGACATGGAAGGACCAGCCGGGCGCGCTCGGCGTTCGCCTCACCTTCCATCACGAGTGGGACCGGCCCTGGATGACGGACGGAACCGCCGACTGGTTTTGGCCGGCCGCGGAGCGCCTCGGCATTCCGGTCATGCTCAACGCCCCGACGCTGCAGGCCGAGATCGGCAAGATCGCCGCGCGGCATCCGAACCTGCCGTTGATCCTCGATCACATGGGGCGCGTGAAGGGCATGAAGGACGAGGAACTCGCTCCCGCGATCGAACAGACGCTCACGCTTGCAAAATTTCCGAACGTCTTCGTCAAGCTGACGCTCGCGCCGACGTGCTCGTCCGAGCCCTACCCTTACCGCAATCTTCACGGCTACATCCGGCGCCTCATCGACGCCTTCGGGCCGCGCCGCGCATTCTGGGGGACCGATCTCTCGGCGATGCTCAGCCGTTGTAGCTGCACCTATTCGCAGGCCGTCACCATGTTCACCGAGGAAATGCCGTTCCTCTCAACAAGCGATCTCGAATGGATCATGGGACGCGGGCTCGCCGAATGCCTGCCGTGGCCCGAGCCGCGTGCGGCCTGACCAGCGCCGCGACAATTCGACCGATGCGGCGCTAAGCGCGCCCTGACGGGCCATTGCGATGATGAGATATTGCTGCGACAAGAAGCCCCCGGCGGGAAACGCCGGCCTCCTTTGGGTGGCTCTTTGTTTAAGTTGCGAGAGGCAGCCATGTCATCGGCTCGAAGTTACTTTGTCCTAATCTTCGCTGCATTCGTCGCGCTTGGCTTATCGCCCGCTGCAGCAGAAACCGATTATCCCAACCGTCCGATCCGCATCATCGCACCGTTCGGAGCGGGCGGACCTGGCGACGTATTCAGCCGTCAGCTCGCCCAGTACTTGCCCCAGGTCCTCAAGCAAGCGGTCGTGGTGGAAGACCGTCCAGGCGCAGCCTCGATCATCGGCACCGACGCCGTCGCCAAGTCTGCCCCCGATGGCTACACGCTGCTGACGGTCTCCAACACGCTCACCACCAACGAGACGCTGTTTCCCAATCGCCCGTACGTGCTGATGCGAGACTTGGTGCCGGTCGCGACGCTCAATTATTCCGAACTCGTGATGGTGATCCATCCCTCAGTGCCTGCGAAGAACCTGACCGAGTTCATTGCTTACGCGAAATCGAAACCTGCTCAGCTGAATTACGCTTCAGCCGGCGGCGGCACCCCCTATCATATGGCCGGTGAACTGTTCAAAGCCATGACCGGGGTCGAGATGGTCCATGTTCCGCACAAGGCGTCCGGCGACGCCCGCAATTCGGTGATCGGGGGTCACATCGAGATGATGTTCGATGCCATCACCACCATGGCGCCAAACGTGCTCGCCGGCCAAGTCCGCGCGCTCGGAACGTCTGCTTTGACGCGATCCAAAGTACTCCCCGACGTCCCTACGATTTCGGAGGCAGGGGTCCCCGGATTCGAAGCGACCATCTGGCTCGGCATGATGGCGCCCGCCGGCACGCCGAAGCCGATCATCGACAAGCTCAATGAGGCGATCAACGTGACGATCAAACGTCCCGAAATCGTCGCTGCTTGGGAGCGCCAGGGCGCCACTCCGATGGTGATGACCGCCCAGGAATTCGACACCTTCATGCGCAAGGACATCGAAAAGTGGGCGAACGTCGTGAAGCTCTCCGGCGCCAGTGTTCATTGACCCACTGGACGCTCAACAAACGCTCTACTTGGCGCGCCCTTTGTCGTCCGGCTTCTGCGCTCCGCTCAGTTGATCGAGCTTGGCCTTGGTCGCAGCGAGCGCATCTTTCAGCGATGCCATGTCGCGCGAGGCCGCGGCAAGCTGCTCCCTCAGAGCCGCGATATCGCGATTGGCGGCATTGAGCTTCTGCTGAGAGTCGAGCGCGTTCTTGGTGACCAGCTGCTGAAGGTATTCGATGTTGCTTTGCAGACAGCCGGTGCGTCGGTCGAGCTTGCTCTCGCGCGTGCAAACTTCGATGCCGGGCACGTCCTGGGCGCGCAGTAAAGTGATGGGAAACGTGCCTGGGAGCAGAGCGAGGACGGCGAAACAGGTTACGCCGGCGAAGCGTCGTGCTGTGTTGGGCATGAGGTAGGCCTTGAGAATATTGCAGCGCGAGCCAGTCTCGCTGCAAGTGCCGGTTCTGCCAAGGGCATCCGCACAAAGCATCGAAGCAGGTACTTCACAGAACCGAGGCGACGGACGGGATTGGTTCCCGTGAAGCAATCTTATCGGTCACGGAGCGAGAACTGCGGAGAACCTGAATAGATGAGTGAAGAGTTTCGCGATAATCCCGCCCAGAATCGTTTCGAACTCGAGGTCGAGGGAGGAATCGCATTCGCGTATTACCGGCTCGAACCGGGTACGATCGTCTTCATCCATACTGAAGTGCCGCAAGCTTTGAGTGGACGTGGCGTCGGCTCGCGGCTTATCCGCGCGGCGCTAGAAGCAGCGCGAGCGCAAGGGCGCAAGGTCGTAGCCCAATGCCCGTTCGTTTCCGCTTATCTGGGCATGCATCCCGAGTTCAATGACCTCATCAAGTGATGCGATCTCGAACCGAGGAGATTTCAGCAATGTCAACGCGTTGCACGCGGCGTCCGCTGCGGATTATCATCGCTCCGCAGCCCGCGCTGCCGGATTTGCAGGTTCGTTTTCGGGAGGATCCCAGGTGTTCAAGAAAGTGCTCATCGTTGCGGCCATCGCCGCGCCCGTGATGTTTGTGTCCGCCATGGCGCAACAATCAGCCATAAAGCGCACCCCTCTCCAGAATGTCGATTTTCCGCCTGGCTTTAATACCGTCACGGCGGTTGTCGAGATCACGCCCGGGGTTTGCGCCGGCCGCCACACTCATCCTGGAATTGAGACGAGCTACGTCATGGAAGGCCAAGCGACGCTCAAGGTCGAGGGCAAGCCGGATCAGGTTATGAAGGCGGGCGATTCGTTTACCATTCCGGCAGGTACGCCGCATGACGGCTGCACCGCGCCCGGACAATCGGTCAAACTGCTCGGCGTGTACGTTGTGGAAAAAGGCAAGCCGCTCGCAACCCCGGCGCCGTAGTACTCACGCGCGCCCTCGCCCTCTGCGGGGGCGCCGGCCATTTCACGAAGCAAGGGGATATATTCTATAAGCGCGGAGAGGGCTTAGAAACGGAAATTCATGCCGCCGATGAATCGCTGCACCGTGTAACTGACTTGCGCAGAGGTATTGCCGACGGGCGGAAATCCTTGAAGTCTGCCTGACGGATGCGTCAGATCGATATAGTCGTATTCGAGTTTTGCCGACCAGTGACGATCAATCGCGTATTCGACGCCCGTTCCGATCGTCCAGCCAACCTGCGTGTTCGAACCGGTGGTAGCAGTCCTCCCCGCAAACGCCGCGGGCGTTGCGAGGGAGACTGCATTGCTTTCGTTGCCGAAAGCAGCCCCGCCCTTGAGGTAAACGACGGTCTGACCAAATGTATAGCCGGCGCGTGCGGCGATGGTGGATAGCCAACTTGCCTTGAGCGTATGGACGTTGCCGGCGGCGTCTGTTGCACGCGCCGCGAGGTCGAACCCGCTCCCGTCGACCTCAAAGCCGTACAAAAACCAGCCTTCTTGAAAATTAACGCCGAATTGGCCGCCCCCGATAACCGTCGCCTGCTGCGGATCATCGCTCGATCCGGAGAAGGGATCGGTCCATGGCGCGCTCGCGACCATGCCGCCAATATGGGCACCGAGATAAAACCCGCTCCAATCCATCGATTGGGGGTAATAACTGGGGTAGTAGGAAGGTGCGGCTCGTGGCGCCAACACCACATCGGCAGCCTGGGCAAAGCTTACCGCCACGCCGCAAAACGCGGCGGCCACCAACAGTGTGCGGCACTTCATTCTGACGGACCCCCAAGACGCCCCTTTGTGCCAAGCTGCACTTTTTCTTCTGGGGCGACAAGGCTTTTGCGGTCCGGACCGGTCGAATCCCGGGACTCTGTTGCATGATTGCACTCGTCCCCGGCAACGCCTTTCCCGGCCGCAATCGCACCCCGGTACGGCAGCAGAAAAAACGATTATGTCAATCAGATACGGAGATCGGTCGCGCACGCCGCGAGAAGCGTGGCGGCGGCATGGGCCGGATCATCCGCACGCATGATTTCACCCATGACCGCAAGGCCGCCGGCACCCGCAGCAAGGCACTGCCCTGCATTTGCCGCGGTGACGCCGCCGAGTGCGAAAATCGAGATTCGCGCCGCGGCGGCACTACGAATTGCCGCAACGCCAAGTGCCGGGCCGTAGCCGGGCTTGCTCTCGGTCAGGAAGACTGGGCTTAGCGTTACGTAGTCAGCACCGGCAGCCGCAGCCGCTGCGACATCGGCCTGTGAATGTGCTGAGATGCCAATTAAGGCCGCCGGGCCCAGACGCTGGCGAACTCCGTCCACGACGGCCGCCATCTCCGCCTGCAAGGTCCCGGGGAGGTGCACCGATGCGCCGAGGTCGGCGGCAAGGTCCACATCGGCGCTAATCGACAGATGCATGCAGTTCCGTCTCGCGATCTGCGCCACCCGAGCGGCAAGCCGCGCACGTGCCCCAGGTTCAAGGTCCTTGTCCCGCAAGCAGAGCCAGCCTCCGCCGGCGGCGCCGACGGCCTCGGCGATGGCCTCGATCGGGTGCCGCGCCTGATGACGGTCAGTGATGACGAGGAGCCGCGACGGCAGGCTCCGCGGGTTCATCATGAACCGACGAGCCCGAGCTGCGGACTCGACGGCTCGGCGCGGCCGCGCCGCGGAATCCGGCCGGCGAGATGAGCGAGGCGACCCGCCTCGACCGCATGGCGCATCGCGGCCGCCATCCGCTCCGGATCGTCGGCCTTGGCGACTGCGGTGTTGAGGAGCACAGCGGCGGCGCCAAGCTCCATGGCAATCACGGCGTCAGAGGCGGTGCCGATGCCGGCATCGACAATGACCGGCACTTCCGAGCGGCGGCAAATCAGCTGCAGATTGGCCGGATTGGCAACGCCCATGCCCGACCCGATGAGCGAGCCCATCGGCATCACGGCCGCAGCGCCTGCATCCGCGAGGCGTTGGCACACTACCGGATCGTCGGTGCAATAAGGCAGCACCACGAAGCCATCATCGACGAGACGACGCGTGGCGTCGACCAGTTCCGCGACATCGGGATAGAGCGTTTCACGATCGCCGATGACTTCGAGCTTGACCCAGTTGGTGTCCAGCGCCTCACGGGCCAACTCCGCTGTCTTGATGGCGTCGCGCGCTGTCTCGCAGCCCGCGGTGTTGGGCAGAAAGCGATATTTCGAGAGCAAATTGACGGTATCGAAGCCCGCGCCTTGAAGGGAGATGCGCCGAATCGAGACGGTCACGATCTCGCATCCGCTCGCTGCAGCAGCGTCGACCAGGATGCGCTGGGTCGGGTAGCCGGCAGTGCCGAGCAAGAGGCGCGACTGGAACGTCTCGCCGGCGAGCGTGAATGGATCGGGGTTTATCGAACTTAGGGACATCACAAACTCCAGAAGCTTCCTTTCGCGCGGAGCGCTCACGGCACCCCTCCCCCACTCATCCCGAAGGGAAGAAAAACTATCCTCCGGACATGGCTCGGATGATCTCGACAGAATCGCCGTCGCGAACTGCCATTGTCGACCAGGCCGCGCGACGTACCACTGCACCGTTCACAGAGATCGCGAAGCCCTTGGGCTCTCTAATCTCAAGAGCCTCAGTCTCGGCACGCCATAGTTCCGCGAGCGTCATCGCGCCACACTCGCGGCTCTGTCCATTGATGGTGAGCTTCATGCGGGCATTCCCGTGTGCTGCAAATCTTGACGAGCCCCGGCAGCAAAACGATCGAGCCCAAATGGCTGCGATACGGTCGGCATCCTGCCGTCGACAATCAGCGCTTCAAGCGCAAACGCCGTTGCGGGCGCCAAGAGATAGCCGTTGCGATGATGTCCCGTTGCGATCGCTAGTCCCGGCACGGGAGTAGCGCCCAGAATCGGAGCATCATCGATCGAGCTCGGCCGCCAACCGGTCCAGACACCGTCAAGAGCCATTTCTTCGATTGACGGGAACGCGCGACGTGCACCCTCAAGGAGCGCGTAGAGCGCGCCCGCCGTAATCGTGTCGTCGAAGCCGCGCTCCTCGACTGTCGCGCCGATGATCAGGCGACCGTCGCCCTTCGGCGCCATATGAATCTGCTCGGTCCACACGATGTGCGCGAGCGTTCCGGTCTCCGGCGTGGTGCGGAGCGCCAGTGCTTGCCCTTTGAGCGGACGCACCGGCACCGAAATGCCCGCGGGAAGTACGCTGCCGGACCAGGCGCCCGCGGTAACCACGACGTGCGGCGCCCGGCAGCGACCGGCGCCCGTCAGCACCCCGACCGCGCGGCCACCTTCAAGGTCGACGGTTGCGACCTCGCAGCGCTCAATCAGGCGGCCGCCGGCTTTCGCGAAGGCCGCGCGCAACGCCGCCATCACCCGGGGCGGGTCAACCTGATGATCCTCCGCGCAATAAAGCCCTGCCGCAACCGACGGCCGCAGCGCCGGCTCGCGGGCCCGAACCTCGGCGCCGCCCAGCCAACGCGTCGCCAGCCCGCAGCGGCGGTGCAAGTCGTAGCGGAAGCGGAGCCGCTCGACCTCGTCGCGACCAAGTGCAACGACAAGCGTGCCACTTTCGCGAAAATCGATGTCGTGGGCGGATTGCGTCTCAAGCTCGCCGCGGAACTGCGGCCACTGGCGTTGGCTCTCAAGCGCCAGCGCGAGAAGATCGTGCGGCCCCGGCTCGTGCTCGGCTGCGGCCGCGAGCATGCCCGTCGCGGCAAGGCTCGCCCCGGCGCCCGCCGTCGCGCGCTCGAACACGGCGACGGCAAGCCCGCGCAACGCGAGACGCCAAGCAATCGACAGCCCAATAATACCCGCCCCGATCACCGCCACATCGACGGAAGCCGGAACGTCGACGGCCTCTGCGGAAGCAGTGCCTGCCGCAAACGCCCCGTCGATGGGCCTCCTGCCGATTGGTCCCGTCGGGGGTTTATCCTGCATCAAAACCTCCACTCCCGTCTTCGGGTGGAGATTTTCGCCATTTGGTGGTGGGCGCGATCTCCAATCCCTACGCCGGTGCGAACCGGGTCAGGTTCAAAGGATTTCCGCGCTGCCCAACGTCCGCGGGCCAGCGGTTTCTCAGCCCCTTGTCGGGGATCTCCCTGGAACGTCCCTTATTTAAGGTCGGCTCTAGGCAAGGGTCAAGGGCAGCGATGGCCAACGCAGACTCCAGACATGGGAGCACACGGGTCGTCTGGAGGATTGACGCCTAGTGTGCTATCGATCCCCTCCGCGGACGCTACCGGCCGTCGGTACAAACGGACCAAAGCCATAAGGCTCAACGGCTTAAGCAAAGATCATGACCTATCTGGCGAAACCCAAGTTCCATCATCCCGATCTGCCGAAGAACACGCTTGGCTATACGCACCGCGACTACGAGGGCAAGATCTCGACGCTGTGCGCTGGATGCGGACACGAACTCGATTACCGCTTCCATCATCGAAGCCTGCTTCGAACTTTCGATCGAACCGCACCGGGTCGCCAAGATTTCCGGCATCGGCTGCTCGTCGAAGACACCGGACTACTTCCTCGGCAATTCCCATGGCTTCAACTCGGTCCATGGCCGCATGCCCTCCGTGTTGACGGGCGCGAATCTCGCCAATCGCGATCTGATCTATCTCGGTGTGTCCGGCGACGGCGACAGCGCCTCGATCGGCATCGGGCAATTCGTCCATGCGATCCGGCGCGGCGTCAATATGGTCTATATCGTCGAGAACAACGGCGTCTACGGACTGACCAAAGGCCAGTTCTCGGCGACCGCCGACCGCGGCTCCAAATCAAAGAAGGGTGTCGTCAACGCCGATAGCCCGGTCGACCTTGTCGCGATGGCGCTCCAACTCGGCGCAACGTTCGTGGCGCGCTCTTTTTCCGGTGACAAGACGCAGCTCGTTCCGATCATCAAAGCGGCGATCGAGCACCGCGGCGCAGCCTTTATAGACGTCATCAGCCCATGCGTCGCGTTCAACAACCACGCCGGCTCTACGAAGAGCTTCGATTACGTGCGCGAGCACAACGAGGCCCTGAACCGGCTCGACTTCATGAGCGGCCGCGATCCGATCCATGTCGACTACGCGCCCGGAACCGTGCAGGCCGTCGAACAGCATGACGGCACCACGTTGGTGCTGCGCAAAATCAACGCCGATTACGACGTGCACGACCGCCTCGCGGCAATGAATTTCCTGCAGCATCACACGGCGAAGGGTCAGGTCGTGACGGGGGTCCTGTACCTCGATGCCGAGCCGGACGACTTGCACCATCACTTGAATACCACCGAAAAGCCGCTCAACATGCTCGGCGAGAAGGAGTTATGCCCCGGCGCCGCAGCGTTGGAGAAAATCAACGCGAGCCTGCGCTGACGCGGCTACGTGCTCCTTCCGGGTCGCCCCAATCGGTGCGCTGGGCGTGCCCCCCTCCTGCAAGGCACTGATGATAGATTTCGGCGCGCGTAGCTGATTTGACAAAAGCAGCGCGGCCGCGGGGCACGCACGTCATGAGCCAAATGCACTATTTTCCGGTGGCATGGCCGTTCCTGGCCCTGCTGGCGGGCTTATTGCTCGTCCTTGTGGTGCTGATTCAAATCGGGGTGCTGCAGTATGCGTACACGCGTCTCGGCATCAGTTCGGGCGCGGCGCTGCTGCTCCTGCTCAGCTCATTGATCGGGAGCTACATCAATATCCCGGTATGGGAGTTTCCCGCGCACGAGGTCGAATTGGGCCATGAGGTGACGTTCTTCGGCATGCACTACGTCGTGCCTGTCGTCGTGGATTGGCCGGGCACTATCGTCGCGGTCAACGTCGGGGGTGCCGTAATCCCGACCCTTCTCTCCCTCTACCTGCTGGCCAAAAACAACCTTTGGGTTCGGGGAATCATCACCACGGCCGTCGTGGCGGCTGTCGTGCACTACCTCGCCTATCCCGTGAAAGGCGTCGGCATCGCGGTGCCTACGTTCGTGCCGCCGATCGTCACCGCGATCGCCGCAGTGATTATCGCACGTTACCACGCTGCGGCGCTTGCCTATGTCGGCGGTAGCCTTGGGACACTGATTGGCGCGGATCTTCTCAATCTTGATGTCGTGCAGGGCCTTGGTGCGCCGGTCGCGTCGATCGGCGGCGCGGGCACCTTTGACGGCATCTTTGTCACCGGCATCCTGGCGGTACTCTTAGCGAGCTTTTCCCGACGGGCCTGAGTCGCCTCTTGGAAGGGCGGAGATCGGCCAGATCATCGGTCTGCAGGCGGCGAACGCCCTCAAAAAGTTGACTCAATCTTTGACAAATCGTGCAGATTCCGGCGCGCCGCGACCATTGGTTCATTCACAAGATGCTGATAAAAGTGCACATTTTCGCGGCGCATGCTCAGGTGTTGCTCAATTGTAACGTTTGGCAGAAAAGCGACGGGACAAGTTTCGAACTTATTCCTGATCGCGGATATTCATATTAACATCCTTCTCGTCGCTGCCGGTTTTATGACCGCCAGCCGGGGGAGCTTCGAGGGGCAATTGTCATGAAAAATATCGCGACTGGATTGGTTGCAGTGGCCGCGCTCGGACTGGGCGTCTGCAACAGTGCGCTTGCTGCAGATATGCCGGTCAGGTACGTACCGCCGGCGCCGGTCGCAACGTGGACCGGCTTCTACGCCAGCGTCGACCTGGGCTATGCACGCCAAACAGTGTCGGACGCTTGGAACCCGCTTCCTAACCCCGCCGCGTTTCCGGTGGCCAGCGGATTGGTCGGTAGCCCGCAGGGCACCGGCATGGTCGGCGGCTTCAACTTCGGTTACAATTACCAGTTCTGGTCCGCATGGGTCGCCGGCATCGAAGGCGACATTATGTGGGGCGCGGTTGGGACCAGCAACGCCGGTCCCTGGGTGACGCCCGGCGGGGCCCTGGTGCCGGGCTCCTTGACCAGTTTCTCGACGCAACTGAATTGGCTGTCGTCCGTCCGCGGCCGACTTGGCTGGCTCTGGACGCCCAACCTGATGCTCTACGGCACCGGCGGCGTTGCGTGGGAAAACGTTCATTATTCAGCGAATGCCTTCAATGGTGTCGCTGGGGGCGCGGGTTCCTATAATGCAAACGTCGACTTTACGAACACCGCCAGTGGTTGGGTGGCGGGCGTCGGCATCGAATGGCTGATTTCCAACAACAACGCCAACGTCTTCTGGAACAACTGGACGCTCCGGACCGAATGGCTGCATTATCAGTTCAACAATGCGCAGAGCATGAATGGCGCGTCGGTCAACTTCCCGGCTACCCCCTCGAACTACACGTGGAGTTCCGAGAAAGTCGACGTGCTCCGGGCTGCTCTGAGCTACAAGTTCTGATCGTCCGCAGCGGAAGAATTACGAATGGCCCCGAGCCTTGCTCGGGGCCATTGTTGTTTTTAGCGTGGCTTTGAGACCGATGCCGATCCGCGATCTTCGTTTGGCAACGGAGCTTTATTCCCCGCCGATTGCGTCGCGCACTGTCGCGTCCCTGAGCAGGTCCTCGAAATAGGCGACGGTTCTCGCCAGGCCTTCCTTGAGCGGCGTTCGCGGCGTCCAGTCGAGCACTTTGCGCGCAAGCGAAATATCCGGTTGCCGCTGGCGCGGATCGTCGGCGGGTAGAGGCCGCCCCACGATCTTCGATCGAGTACCGGTCAAGTCGACGACAATCTCGGCAAGTTCGCGAATTGAGAACTCGGCGGGGTTGCCGATGTTGATCGGACCCGTCACCGCGTCATCGGTCGCCATCAGTCGCACGATGGCGTCGATAAGGTCGTCGACGTAGCAGAACGAGCGCGTCTGTCCGCCGTCGCCATAGATCGTCAGGTCTCGCCCAAGGAGTGCCTGGACGATGAAATTCGACACCACGCGGCCATCGTTCGGATGCATGCGCGGGCCGTAGGTGTTGAAAATGCGCGCCACCTTGATGCGTAGCGCATTCTGGCGTCGATAGTCGAAAAACAGCGTTTCCGCGCAGCGCTTGCCCTCGTCGTAGCAGGAGCGTGGACCGATCGGATTGACGTGGCCCCAATAATCCTCGGTCTGGGGATGAACGGTCGGGTCGCCGTAAACCTCCGACGTCGAGGCCTGGAGAATTTTCGCGCGCAGGCGCTTGGCGAGTCCGAGCATGTTGATTGCGCCATGCACGCTCGTCTTCGTCGTCTGCACCGGGTCATATTGGTAGTGCACCGGCGAGGCCGGGCAGGCGAAATTGTAGATTTCGTCGACTTCGACATAGAGCGGAAAAGTCACATCGTGTCGCATCAGTTCGAAGCGCTTTTCGCCGATGAGATGCGCGATGTTGCGCTTCGCACCAGTGAAAAAGTTGTCGACGCAGACGACGTCGGCACCTTCTGCGATCAACCGGTCGCAGAGATGAGAGCCGAGAAACCCGGCCCCGCCGGTGACCAGAACGCGCTTCTCCAAATGCATGTCGATTACGCCCCGAGACGGTCCGCGAGTTCGACGAGGCTGCCGGCCGCGATGTCGACAGGAGCGGCCGGCCTGACCTCGCCCGTGCCTGGACCGTATTCGTTGGGCCGAGCGATGTGCGCTGTCGCGAGACCGCAGGAGGCTGCGGCTTTGAGGTCGTTGGTATGGGCCGCCACCATCATGCAAGCCGCCGGCGCAAGATCGAAAGCCTCGGCGGCAGCGAGATAGACCCGCGGTTTCGGCTTGTAGTCCCCGGCCGTCTCGGCGCCGAGAATCGCGTCCCATGGAAAACCGTTGCGCCGGGCAAGGTCCACCATCAGCGAAATATTGCCGTTCGACACCGGCGCCAGCAGGAACTTACGCTTCAATCGATGCAACGCCGAGGCCACATCGGGCCAACCGTCGAGGCGATGCCACGCGCGATTGAGATGAGCCGCCACCTCCTCGCTCAAATCGTCGAGGCCAAAGCGCGGCCGGATGCGATCGAGATTGCGCCGGTGCAGCACGTCGAGCTTGGAAAATGGAATACGGCCGCTGCGCACCTCCTCCATGCCGGGCTGATATTCCGCGCGCCACGCGTCAGCAAAAGCAAACCAATCGGCTTTGTGGCCGAGCGGTTCGAGCACCGCCTTCGCCTCGCGTGCGATCCCCCCACGCCAATCGACAAGTGTCCCGAACACGTCGAAGAACATCGCCTTTACCGCGGAAAGCTTTGCCATGGCGAGTGTCAGGACCGCGGTGGAGGCTGGATTTTGACGAATTCCTCGACCTGCGCCGGAGATAGCGGGGACAGGATGAATTTCTGCTTGGTCGCATCGTCGATGACGTGGTCCATGCCGAGGATGCGATCGGGCGCCATCGTCTCCTTGGGAATGAAGTCGCGCACCCGTTTCACCACGCTTTCAGAGAATCCCGAATACTCGGAATAGTGGCGGAGCACCGCCGGATCATCGGAATACATCCATTCGATCGTATCGCGATAGGCCTGCATGAAACGCTCGAGCGCGTCCTTGCGCCGCGCCAACATGTCGAGGCTTGTGATGTTGACGCGCGTCGTGCGGCCCCTCAACGCCGTCACATCGAGGCCACGGGCGATCAGCCGGGTGCGGCCGGCGTCGATCGCATCGATGCCGAACGGCGCCGATGCCCAGCCGACATCGATCTGACCGGTCATGGTCTGCGTGAACGTCGCAGGCATATTGCCGGTCGAAACCGTTTTCACCTCGAGATGGTTCTGTCGAATGAATTCGAGGAGACCGGCGTGACTTGACGAGCCGGTGACGGAGTAGCCCACGCTCTTGCCGTTGAGGTCGGCGATCGTCTTGATCGGCGAGGATGACACCACGAACCAGTAGAGGTCCGGCGACCCGAT
The DNA here is from genome assembly GCA_963807015.1 of uncultured Alphaproteobacteria bacterium. Lineage (GTDB taxonomy): Bacteria > Pseudomonadota > Alphaproteobacteria > Rhizobiales > Xanthobacteraceae > JAJPKK01. The sequence continues at coordinate 137,103 of CAWEAS010000008.1, forward strand.
CATCTCGCTGCCGATCAGGCGCAGCGGCGCGCCTTTGGAGTAGGCGCCAATAGCCCCGGATACGCCAACGCCCACAGCGAGGTCCATGCTGCCGCCGATCACCACTTGCTGGGATTCGGCACCTCCAGACGTAAAGAGAATTTCAAGTTCGAGCCCGTATTTGCGGAAGATGCCGGCCCGCTGGCCGAGCTCTGACACCCCGGTGTCCCATAAGCCGCGCTGCGGCACCGAGACAAGCAGCTTCTCCAGTGGCTTGTCCTCGGCACGCGCCGCGATGGCTGCGACCCACATCAGGGCCGCGAACGAAAGGACGGGAATCGCGTGGCGCAAAAGCACCGAACACGACCGGAGCAAGCGACAATATCCCATAGCGATCCCTCGAGAGCTCAGTTCTTTACTTCAGCGCTGCCGGAATCTGGACCATGTCCTTGATCTCGGCAGAGCTGAGCGGATGACTGATGAACTTGTTCTTGAGCGCATCCGACAATATCAGATCGAGGCTGCGGATGTCGTCCGGCCATAATACGCGCTTCGGAAAATATTCGTCGCGCACCCTGGCCATCAACTCGCGCGGCACTTTTGAGAATTCCTCGTACATGGCAAATGCTGCCGGATCGGCGTACATCCAATCAAGCGCATCGCGATAGCCCTGCATGAAGCGCGCGACCGGATTGCCAATGCGGGCGAGTGCCGCGGTATTTGCCATACACACGCGCACAGTCTGGTCGGCGCGCGCCTTGATCTCGCTGCCACGGGCAACGATGCGGATCTTGCCCTCGTCGACAAGCTCGAGACCGAACGGGGCCGCGCCGCGGCCGATGTCGATCTGCCCCGTCATGGTCATGGTGAGCGTCGCCGGATGGCCGCCGGTCGAGACCGGTTTTGCCGCGACTTTGTACTGATCCAGTAAAGCAAGCAGTGCGGTGTGGCTCGACGAGCCGTTCTGTGAATAGCTGATGGTCTTGCCGACGGCGTCATTGAGCGACTTGATGGGCGAATTGGCCGGCACGAACCAATAGGTATCGGGGGAACCGATCATAGCACTGCCGATGATCCGCACCGGGGCGCCCTTCGAATAGCCGCCGATCGCCGACTCAATTCCGCCGCCGCAGGCGATGTCCATGCTGCCGGAGATCACGGCCTGATGCGCCTCCGGGCCGCCTTGGGTGTAAAGGATGTCGACCGCAACGCCACGTCTCTTGAAGATGCCGGCACGCGCGCCCAGTTCGGTGATGGCAGTGTCCCATTGTCCGCGCTGGGCGACCGCGACCTTCAAAAGATCGTCGGCGCGCGCGGGCGACACCAACGTCAGCGCTGCGGCGAGCAGTGCAAGCCGGCATCCTCCGCTGCTTGTCACCATCAAAGACTTCTCCGACACTCTTGGACCGGACACAGCCGCCTACACTATCGCATTCCGACGCCAAACGCTGCCCATCCCCATGGGCGCCGCCGAATGGTATGCTGGCTCAAATTGGAAGTCAGGGAGCGAAACCATGAGACGTCTGATTCCGCTGTCGGTCGCCGTTGCCGCAACGGTACTCTTTGGCGCGAGCGCGCAGGCAGAGACGATCGCGGTCTTCACGAAGAACACCACCAATCCGTTTTCGAAGGCGATCCGCGCCGGCGCCGACACCGCCGCCAAGGCACTCAAAATCGATGTCATTCACTACGTGCCAACGTCGCCCGACCATCCGGTCGAACAGGGCAAGCTCGTCGAAGATGCCATTGCCAAGAAGCCGGACGCGATCGTGTTCGATCCGGTGGATGGCAAGCTGATGGTGCCGTCGATCGAGAAGATCAATGCCGCAAACATTCCGGCGATCGACATCACTGACCGCAGCGATGCTGGCCAATTCGTCTCGGCAGTCCTGCCGGACGACTACACGCTCGGCCTCGCGACCGCGCGCTACCTGCTCAAGGCGCTCGATGGCAAGGGCAACGTGGTCATTCTCGAAGGCATCCCCGCCAACACCACGAGCGTCGAGCGGCTGCGCGGATTCCAGCAAGCGCTCAAGGAATTCCCTGGCGTCAAGCTGCTGGCATCGAAATCCGGCAACTATCAACGCAAGCCGGCGCAGACCTTGATGGAAGGCTGGATCAAAGAGTTCCCCCAAATCGACGGCGTTATCGCGGCCAATGACTCCATGGCGGCAGCGGCTGTCGAGACGCTCGAACAACGCAACCGCAAGGCGCTCGTCGTCGGCATCAACGGCAGCAAGGAAGCGGTCGAACTGATCAAGGCCGGCAAGATGCTCGCGTCCGGCGAATTCAACGGATTCGTCATCGGCTGCCTGGCGACCGAGATCGCCGCGCGGGTTCTGCTCAAGGAAGCGGTGCCGAAGGAGCTGATCGTCCGGCCGACGCTCTATGACAAGGCCAATTATCAGAAATTCGAGGCGCGCATCGACATGAAGCAGTGCCCAACGCTTGCGGAGGAGGCGCAGTAGGCGCGCGCGCCGGGGCACGCCGACCCTCTTGCTTGGCCGCTACGCTGGCGTATTGTCGCGTCTCTGCGCAGTTCGATGAGGGATGCAATGAAACGGAATATCTCGATTGCCATTGCGGTGCTAGCGGCCCTGGTGCCGCAAGCGGCTTACGCCCACACGGGCGTTGGCAACGCCTCGGGGTTCGTACACGGCTTCATGCACCCGATCGGAGGCCTCGATCACGTGCTGGCCATGGTGACGGTCGGCCTCTTCGCCGCTCATCTCGGCGGTCGCGCGTTGTGGCTTGTCCCGGCGAGCTTCGTCACCATGATGGCAGCCGGCGGCGCGCTTGGTTTCTACGGCGTTAATCTTCCCTTCATCGAAGTCGGCATCGCCTTGTCGGTCATCGTGCTCGGTGCGGTGGTGGCGCTGCAGGCGAACCTGCCCCTCGCCGCGGCCATGGGCCTTGTCGGGCTCTTTGCCATCTTTCACGGCCACGCCCATGGTGCCGAGATGCCGATGGATGTATCGGCGGCCGGTTACGGTGCGGGTTTCCTCATCGCGACCGCATTGCTGCATGCGACAGGCATCGGGATCGGCCTTAGCGTCGGCAAGCTGGCGCACGGCTCGGCGCGGCTAGTTTCTCAACTTGCCGGCACCGCGATTGCCATAACCGGCTTGTCGCTGCTGGTCGCCTAGCTTTCGGCCAATCGCGCGCGTGGCGGAGGCGCGGGCATGCGCCCCGTCACGCGTCCGGATCGTAGGTGAGGCCGTTCGAACCCATCACGAAGCGACCGGCAAGCAATCGCACCATGGGGCCGGCGATCGTGTCAATCTCGACCATGAAATGGCAGATGCGGCCGGGGCGCCTGTCACCAGGGCGGCATTCGATCTTGCGAAAGGTTCGGACGGCGTACTCGTCTGTCCGGGTCGTCCGGATGCGGGCCACCGCGTCCGCGCCGCTGGTGCGCGCCGCGTAGGCGAGAACCGCTTTGACGCCATCGGCGAGATGGGACGCAAAGGCAGCCTGCATCGCGTCCTCGCTCGGCTCCGGCACATCAATGCTGAAGAGACCGGTGGCCGCCAATAGCGCCACCGCGAAGATGTCCATTGCCTGCCCCCCGATCACGCCGCGAAGCTGCCACAAAGAGATTGCGGTCCCCTGCAGCGGACCGTTCGAATTTTAGCGACCATGTCGAATGATGTGTCGCGCCCGAGCCCCATCCCAACGAGAATCGACGGGTTAGTTCCTGCTGGGGTTAGTTTACTGTTGGGGCTCGTTCCCCTACGGTTAGTTCCCCTTGGCCCAAGCCCTCGTTCCGCACGGTCCAAGCCGGCGCAGATTCGATGTGGTTAATGGCGGCCTAGGATCGGCGCGGAACGGCCGAACTCGATGGCGTATTCGAGCAACGCCGCGACAGGACGCACCGCTTCGCGCCGATCCACCAGCACCCCGAATGTCCGGGCTCCCGGCCCTCAATCTCAAGTGCGGGCGTGACGCCCGCGCTCCCTTTTTGCGGCCGGTCACAGCATGCCAAGTGCGCGCGGGAGCCACAGCGAAATTTCCGGCAGATAAGTCACCATGGCGAGGAACACCAGCATGGTTCCGAGCCAGGGCAGCACGGCCACGGTCAACTCGGCGATGCCGAGCTTGGTGATGCCGGAGGCAACGTAAAGATTAAGCCCAACCGGCGGATGGCAGAGGCCGACCTCCATGTTGACCGCCATGAGGATGCCGAGGTGCACCGGGTGAACGCCGAGGCGCGCCGACATCGGGAATAAAATCGGCGCCATAATGAGAACGATGGCGGCTGGATCCATAAAATTGCCGGCTGCAAGCAGAACGATGTTGACCACGAGCAGGAACGCGACCATCCCAAAACCCTGCGCCGTCATCCACTCCGCCATCGACTGCGGGATCTGCTCGGAGGTGAGGAGCCACGAAAACACGGCCGCATTGGTGATGATGTAGAGAATCATCGCGCTCATGGAGGCGGCTTTAAGCAGCACCGCCGGCACGTCCACGAGCTTCAGCTCTTTGTAGACGAAGACGGCAATCACGAAGGCATAGACCGCGGCCACTGCGGCGGCTTCCGTCGGCGTGAATAGGCCGGAGTAGATACCGCCAAGCACGAGCACGATGAGGAAGAGGCCCCAGAAGCTCTTGCGGAACGCGTGGAAGCATTCGGCCCAGCTCGCCCGCTTCATGCGCGGATAATCGTTGCGATAAGCGCGATACCAGGTGGTGATGCCGAGCATGGTGGCCAGCATCAGGCCGGGCACGAGGCCTGCGATGAACAGCTGGCCAACGGAGGCGGAATCGACGATTTCGCCGGTCGGCCCCTTGGGCTGCATCCCGCTTGTCGCCACCGCAAAGATGACGAGGTTGATCGAGGGCGGAAACAGAATGCCGAGCGCACCGGAGGTCGCAATCACGCCGGCGCCGAAACGCGGTGGATAGCCGTTCTGCACGATCGCCGGCAGGATGATCGAGCCGATGCCGACCACCGTCGCGACCGAGGAGCCGGAGATCGCGGCGAATAGCGCGCAGGCGACGACACCCGCAAGCCCGAGGCCACCATACCAGTGACCAATGAGCGAGGTCGCAAACGCGATCATGCGCCGCGCCACCCCGCCGGAGGTAAGGAAATTACCGGCAAGAATGAAGAACGGGATCGCCATGATCTCGAAGCGATCGATGCTGGTGAAGAGCTTGAGCCCCACCATTTTCGGATCGACGCTCGATAGGATGAACAAGTAGGTGAGCACGGAGAGGCCGAGCGCAATCGAAATCGGCATGCCGGTCGCCATCAGACCGAGCAGCAGCGCGAACAGCACCACGGCCCTCACCGTCTGGGACAGTTCGACGATGTCGAAGCGCCCAGCGACGCAGACAAGCGCAAGGACAATCGGAATGGCGACGATCGCAAGCGACAACACAGCCGCCGAACGCGGCCGCAGCGGCCCAACATCCGCGTGCACGCTCACTGGGCAGGCTCCGCGAGCGGAGCGGACCCGCGAGCCGCAACCTCCGGCGCCTCATATTCAATGCCATGCGCCTGATGGGGCACGACCCCGTATCGCAGGAAGCGCCACATCACCTGCAGAAAGCGGAAGCACATCAGGTAGGAGCCGAGCGGGATGCAGAGATAGATGATCCAGCTCGGCCACTCGAGTTCGGGCGACTCCTGATCGGGATCAAGCTCGTAAACATAGATCGCACCGAGCGTCCCGATGATCCCGGTGAAAAGCGCGCCGCAGAGAAGCGCAAAGACGATGACCGGAACCCGCGCCGCCGGTGTCAACTTCCGCACGAAGACGTCGACGCCGACATGGATGCCGGTGCGCACGCCGAGCGCCGCGCCGAACTTCGCCATCCACACGAACATGTAAGTCGCCAGTTCCTGTGCCCAGGACAGATTGATCGCCGTCAACGAGGCGTAGACCCAGTTCGCTCCTCCACTGAGCCACATCAGCCCATGCATTTTGGCCCAGTTGGCGAGCACCACCGAGTTGCTGGCGCCATACCGATGAACGACGGCAACGAAGGTGACGATGGTCGCCGCACCGATCAGGAACGCAATGATCGATTCCTCAAGGCGATCGAGAATGCGATCAAGAATGTGGAGCACGTCAGCCCTCTCGCCCCCAAGTCACGTCCCCCTGGAGGGGGGAGGTCGGCCGCGCAGCGGCCGGGCGGGGGTGACGGCCGTGCAACATGTTCCGCGCTGAATAGATGCCAGCGCTGTCACCCCACCCCGCACTGCCTTCGGCAGTCCGACTCTCCCCCTCCAGGGGAGGGTTTCAACCCCTTACGACTGCGGCGGTACGAAGCCCGAAGCCTTGTAGACGCGCTCGATAAAATCCTTGCCGAACCGCGCCTGCATCTCCTTATGGACCGGCATCAGTTTGGCGACCCAAGCCTTTCGCTCGGTATCCGTCAGATAATGGAATTGCACCTTGCCGCTCGCCTTGATCTTCTCCAAGGCATCGGCGTTGTCCTTCTCGGCGGTTGTGTTGAAGAAGTCCGTTGACTCCTTCACCGCGCGTCCGAGCGGCTCTTTGAGATCGGCCGGCAGCCCGTCCCAGAACTTCTTATTGGTGACAAGCGCGTAAGTAAGCCGACCGTGATATGACACGGTCAGGTACTTCTGCACCTCGTGGAATTTCTGCGTCAGGATGTTGGACGGCACATTGTCTTCGCCGTCGACGACGCCCGTCTGCAAGGCCTGATAAAGTTCGCCAAATGCGATGATCTGCGGAATTGCGCCGAGCTCGCGAGCAACAGCGTCGAGCACCTTTGAGCCCTGGATGCGCATCTTCAAGCCGCGGAAATCGTCGGGCATGATGAGCGGCTTGTCGGCGGTGTAGACGTGGGCGCCGTTGTCCCAATAGGCGAGCGGCGAGACGCCCTTGGTTTCGAGCTTCTTGTTGAGCTCCGCCATCATCGGGCTCGCCATCATTTGGCGCGCCCGGGCATCATCGCTCATCAGGAACGGCAGATCGAAAATGTCGAACTCCCTGACCCCGAGCGGCCCGAACTTGGAGATCGACGGCGCAAGGATTTGCACCGAGCCGAGCTGCAGCGCCTCGAGTTCCTCCTTGTCCTTATAGAGTGAGGAGTTCGGATAGACTTCGACCTTGACGCGGCCGTTGGTGTATTTCTCGGCGAGGTCCTTGAACACCACCGCAGCCTTGCCTTTCGGCGCGTCGGGCGACACCACGTGGCTGAATTTGATGACGATGGGCTGCTGAGCCTGCGCCGCAACCGCAAAGCCCAGGAGCGCCACAAGACCGGCGACCGCAAGGGCGGCGACATGGTTTTTGCGCATTGTTTCCTCCGATCGTGTCCGAGCGCCCGCAACGCGGATCCCGGTTCAGCATTCGCAAATCAGCTACTTGACGAGCTTTTTGGGCGTTCGCCCCATCGGCGGGCATTTAAGCCAGTCTGCCGCGATTGGACAAGCGGGCGCTGCTTCGCCCGCCCGCGCACTCTGTCGCAAGGCCCCTCGCCTCTTCGAACAGCGACGTGACCCGACTTAAAAGTCAGGCTTCTCGGCCTGGGGCAACGGCTCGATGTCGTAATTGAAATACGTGGCGTTGTTCTCGGCGCAGACTTCTTCCTCGAACCGCGCCTTCACCCGCCGCCAGCGCTTGCCCGCCGACCACGGCATGTTGAACGCGCCCGGATCGTCGACTGTAAAGTTGACTTCCAGCGTCTTGCCGCCGTCGATGACCTTGAAGCGTTCGACCACATGAATCTGGTCGGTGTGCGGCGTGTTGTAGGAATCGACGTAGGACTTGTCGTTCATGCCAATGGTATCGACCACGAGCGTGTCGCCGCCCTCGTAGTGTCCGACCGACTCGCCGAACCACGACGGCTTCGGGTGCGCCGAATGCGGTTGGTTGAGAAAAATTCTCCGCACCCGATGATCGGCCTGCTGAAGCATCAATACCTCTTTCGGCGTTTGCACGAAGAAGAGCAAAATCGGATTGAGCAGCATCGCCGGCACGCCTTGCGGCCAGCAGCGCGCCTCGCGCGTGAACATCGCCTTGCCGTTGCCGGCGAGCGCGTTTTCGTTCTGCTTGCGCAGCGCCTCAACGACCCACGGCTTGAGAATGGGATTGGTCAGGTCGGCGACGCGCCAGTTCGGGGCTTCCCCGGTGCGCCGGGCTTGGAAATTGCTGACGTAAGGATGCGCCGGATCGTCGGTCACCGGGCCTGGCCCGCTTTTCGGCGGAAGGAACTGGTTCTCGCCGTCGCCGCTCCAGCCGGTGCTGTTGAAGGAGAGATCCGGGATGCTGTTTTCGCTGGCCGGGGCCAGTGCCGCGGCTCCGATCGCCAATCCCACAACCGCTGCCGTCATCAGTACGAATTTCTGCATCCGTGTTCGTCTTTCAATTAACAATTTCACCATGATGTCATTCCGGTGCGCCGCACAGTGGCGAGCCCGGAATCCATACTCCTGGGCAGTGATTAGGCTCGCCGCCGCTTCGCTGCGGCGCCGTGGAATGACCAGCGAGCGTGGAGCAGCACGCTAGAAATCCGGCGTTTCAGCACGTGGCGTCGGCACGCTGAATTGGTGGAGATAGTCGTAGTTGCTCTCGTTGCAGGCGGCCTCGGAGAGACGGCCCCGGTTGACCCGGCGCCATCGCTGCGTCGCCGACCAAGCCATGGTGAAAGCACCCGGATCGTCGACGGTCAAGGCGATATCGATGGCATTGCCGCCGTCGACCAGCTTGTAGCGCTCTACTACGTGAAGTTGTGTCGTGTGCGGTGTTCGATAATTGTCGACGAACGTCTTGTCGGTGATGCCGATGGTGTCGACGACCAACGTGTCGCCGCCTTCGTAATGGCCGACGGACTCGCCATACCAGGACGGCTTGGGGTTCGCGGAATGCGGCACGTCGAGATAGATCTGGCGCACCTCCGGACCACCGGGATTGATGACCGTCACCTTGTGCGGCGTCTGGAGAAAATAGAACCCCTCGATGAGCGAGTAGACAACGAAGCCTGGCACGCCGATCGGCCAGCATCGCTCGCGCGCGCGAAACGGTATCTTGCCGGCCAGCACCTCCGCATTGGACTTGCGCATCTGCTCACTCGCCCACGGCTGCAGGATCGGGTTGGTGAGATCGGAGACGCGATAGGTCGGCCGCTCGCTGCGAAAGTTGGGGATATACGGGTGAGCCGGATCCGACGCGATCGGACCGGGACCCGAGGCTGGCGGCAGGAGATCGTCGATCGCGCCGGCCAGCGCCCATGACGTCGTGTCGTCAGGAGCGAAGTTCGGGATTGCGCCATTGCTCGCAGGCCCATCGGCCGCGGACGCGAAGCCGGGGATGGCTGCAGTCGCGCACAGGACCAACGCTGCACGAACTGCACTTGCCATTCCGAAGTTCACGTCCGAAGTCGCCCTGTGTTACGGCCGGCGCACGCCCTTCACCATGGAAATGTCGCGATGCGGCTCGCCGCAGACATAATCCTCAAGCCGGACGTCGTTGCGCAGCTTGTAGACGAAGCGGGCCTTCCAATCGCGTGAATAAAATTCCGGGTCGCGAATGGTGATGACGTCCTCAAGCTGATCCGGCGCGATTTTGCGGATCCGCTCCACCGTGCGCATCTCGTCGGTATGGGGGGCGCCGGTCGCGTCGATGAAGGTCTTCTCGTTGAAGCCGGCCGTTTCGACCACGAGCGTGTCGCCCTCGAAATGACCGACCGAGTGCCCGTTGTAGTACGGGAACGAGGTCAGTTCGTCCTCGTTCGGCATCGGCTTGTCCATGGCGACGATGCGGATCTGGTGGCTGAGCTCATAGATGATCGTGGTCTGACCGGGCGGCGCCTGAATGATCTCGAACGGGTACGGATTGGCAAGTACGCGCGGCAACCCGTCGGGCACGCAGTATTTGCGGGCATTATCGATGAGGGTGCCGTTCTTGAGGCCCGCCATGTTTTTCTCATAGGCGGCCTTGCCCTTCTCCGTCAGCGGAAGTTCGCCGCCGCCAACGAGTTCGATCTTGGCGCGATATTCCGTGGCCCAATAGACGCCCGAAATATCCGGCGCCTCGGCATAGGCGACACCTGACAGCGCAACCATCGGAGCCGCGACAACGGCGATTGCACCAACGCGAAGCCACGTATTCTGCATTGCTTCCTCCCGCCGATTTTGACCGACGAACCGTGGCAAACACGGACTGTCGGCTCCCTTATTTCCACTGATCGTAGCACCCCATCGCCTCAGAAAAAAGCCGGAGGATGTGCCCAGTCGAACGCGACGGCTTCCCGCTGTCTCGACGTTAACGGGCCGTGCGCGAGACGCGTCCGTAATCCTCCCCTTCCGCCAACCGCGGCGAAGGGTGTATCGTGCCCCTTAAATTGCATCAGGGAGGACATGATGGCCGCGCGCAAACCCGCGAGGGCCGTTCCGATGGCCGTGCTAGCGGCGCTTGCACTGACGGTAACCGGGGCCGCGGCGTTCGATAAATCGCAGTATCCTGACTGGAGCGGCCAGTGGAAACGGCCGCGTGGAGTCGGCGCCCAATGGGATCAGACCAAGCCCTCCGGGCTCGGCCAACAGGCACCGCTCATACCCGAGTTCCAGGCCATCCTTGAGACGAGCATCAAGGATCAAGCCACCGGCGGTCAGGGTACCGACGGCCATGTGACATGCGTTACCAACGGCATGCCGCGGGTGATGACGGTGACCTTCCCGATCGAATTCGTGATTACACCCAAGGTCACCTACGTGCATTTTGAAGCCTTCATGCCGCGCCGCATCTACACCGACGGGCGCGATTTTCCGACGGCCGAAGAGCCGGGCTACATGGGCTATTCCGTCGGCCGCTGGCTCGATACCGATGGCGATGGTCGCTACGATACGCTCGAGGTGGAGACCCGCAATTTCAAAGGGCCGCGCACTTACGAGAACACCGGGCTGCCGCTCCATCCCGACAACGCGAGCATCCTCAAGGAGCGTATCTATCTCGACCGCAACGATCCCGACACGTTGCACAACGAGATCACAGCGATCGATCATGCGCTGACGCGGCCGTGGACGGTGACAAAGTCCTATCGACGTGAGCGCAAGGTGCTGTGGGAGGACTACGACTGCGCCGAAAACAACAACCACGTGGTGGTCGGGCGCGAGGCTTATTTCATCAGCGGCGACGGCTATCTGATGCCGACCAGGAAAGGCCAGGCACTGCCAGACCTGCGTTATTTTGCACCGACACGAAAATGATAAGGAGCGCGAGCGTCCCGCTCGCATCTCCGTAAAGCGGGCGGGACGCCCGCGCTCGCTAGGAGGAACGACCATGCCAAATCGCATCCGGGTCGGCACTATTGCATGCAGAATTGCCTCGCACGCGGCAACCCTCGCGATGTTTTTCGCCACCTCGGCGATCGCGGCCGACGACGGCAAATATCCGGACTGGCGCGGCCAATGGCTCCGCGAGCGCGTGCCCGGCGTCGCCGGTCAGCCCTCGTTCGATCCGAACAAGCCTTGGGGAAGGGGGCAGCAGGCGCCGCTCACGCCCGAATACCAGGCAATCCTCGAAGCCAATCTCAAATCGCAGGAGGAGGGAAGCTTCTTCGACTGGCGCGGCGTGAAATGCCTGGGCTTCGGCATGCCGCTTATTGCCTACGGCTTTACTCCGATGGAGTTCGTCATCACGCCGGATGCGACTTACATCCTGGTCGACTGGGTCGAGCACACCCGCCGCGTCTATACCGACGGCCGTGACTGGCCAAGCGATATCGTACCGACCCTCGTCGGCTATTCCATCGGCAAATGGCGCGATACTAACGGCGACGGCCGTTACGACACCCTCGAACTGGAGACACGCGGCTTCAAGGGACCGCGCCATTACGATGCTTCTGGCCTGCCGCTCCATCGCGACAACCAGTCGATCTTCAAAGAACGCATCTGGCGCGACAAAGCGAACCCCAACATCCTGCATGATGAGATCACGGTCATCGATAACGCGCTGACGCGTCCCTGGACCGTGACGCGCAACCTGGTTCGCAATCCCGACCCGCGGCCGCAATGGGATGAATTCATTTGTGCCGAGGGCAATTCCCACGTGACCATCGGCAACGAAAACTACTTCCTCAGCGCCACCGGCCTATTGATGCCGGCCCACAAGGACCAGCCGCCGCCGGACCTGCGCTACTTCAAGCCGACACAACGATCGCAGCTCGGCGAACGATGAGCCTGCAAAGCCGCCAGCGACGTGAAAACGAACCCACCGTCGGAGGAAATCGATGAAATACCTTGTCGCCTTTTCAGTTGGGCTCGCCTGCCTGTTCACACCGGCATTCGCCCAAGAAGAAGCGGTGCCGATCGAAAAGGCGCCGTTCCATCTGCCGGTGTTCAAGAACGGATTGATCACGATGTTGAAGATCGATCTGCCGCCTCATCGCAACACCGGATTCCACACCCACACCGCTGACAGCGTGTCGGTGAATATCGGACCCGCCTTCATGGCGAACCAGCTTCCCGGCGAGGCGCAAACTCCGCCGCGGCAAACCAAGCGCGGCGACGTGAACTTCACCGCCTATTCCAAGGGGCCGCCGCGCACCCACAAGGCTGCCAACATGGGCGAGACTCCGTTTCACAATGTCTCCTTCCTCTTCAACACGGCGCAGCCCGGCCACTTCACGCCATCGAGCCGCAACGTGCCAGGCTATACGCAGGTGATGGACAACGAGCGCGTTCGCGGATGGCGCCTCGTCCTCGAACCCGGCGAGACTGCACCCGCCATCACTCAGTCCGCCCCCGGGATTCGCATCGTGCTCGACGGAAGCGAGATTGCCGAGCTTGTAGCCGGCGAGCCCGATCGCGGCATGAACCTGCGTACCGGCGAGTTCTATTGGCAGGACGCCGGAACGACACGCGCGATCAAAAATACCGGCACCGCGCGGCTGGAGCTCATCGAGTTCGAACTGAAGTGAAGGCAAGTGAAGTAGAGCGGGGCGAAACCGCCTGATGGCATTCAGAAGCGCAGTGAGGCCACGCCGCGCACCGCATCGGGCTCGATTATACGGCGGCGAGTTCCTTCAATTCGTCGACCACCCCGCTGACGACGTTTGGATGCACGTCCATGAGCAGATGCGTGGTGTCAACGTAATGGGTGGCATCAAAGCCGTCGGTCACGCCCGCCCGCGACAGGAAATCAGGTCCGTACCATAGAACCGAGCGCTTGGTGTTCTGCCGGTCGATCGGATGATTGCGTCCAAGCGTCAACTCTGCAATCGCCAGCAGGAGATCGGTCTCGAAATGCTGCTGGAGGTAGGTCGCCGTGGTGTTGCCCAGCGAATATCCGACCAGCACGATCTTGCGGCCGTTCTCCCGCATCCAGCGGATCCGGTTCCAGGCGGTCTGCAGATCGGAATACGCGTAGACCTCTGCCTGGATACCAAGGTCGATGGCCCGGCGAGCGAGATAAGGTACACCCCATGAGAACCAGTAGCCGCCCTGGCCAAGAAAGAAGGCAGCGTAGATCTTCTGCTTATCCTCCGGCGCGAGCTTAAGGTCGCCGGTCTGCTGCGTCTCGGTTCCCGGCTTAATGTCGGTGGGGGGGCCGGCGTCCACCTGCTTCGGTTCGCCGCCAGCTTTAGGCTCCGCAGGTACATTAGGCTCCGCCACCGGCTTGAAGCCCATGGACGGCGATAAATCGATGCCGGGCGTAAGATTGAGGACCGGGTTGAAATCCAAGGCGCGCTTGAGGTCGGCTGAAAAGGCTCGTGTCGGGGCTATCAGGGAGCCGGCCATCAGCCCACCGATGACTTGTCTCCGATTCATTTGCGTTCGGAACTCCCCACCCGAATCACGCGCCCACACCTCTGGATACTAGCGAACATCTCGGCATCACCATGGCAGGGTACAGACGGCGGCCGTCCAAATTGTTGACAGTCGAGGAACCCCGTCAGGACCGAAATCATAGGCAGAAACCCCCGCCGACCCATCAAACGAGAGGAATTCTTAAGGATTAATGAAAGCTTAGCCGAAAGTGTTAAGAAGACATTACGAGCGTGAAGGAACAGCGATCGGACCAGCGCCCTTCACGATTTATTAACGATGGCTCCAGAAGCGGCCGGTCGGGTGGATTTGAGGTGGCAGGATCAGAGTTCGCCGGAAGTTCGGCGCCATCGGCGGGCTACCGTCGAGCCATCAGCAGCCTGCGACCGCGACGGGACCTGATTTCATCAGAGTAGACGCCTATCTCCCGTTCATTAGTTTCGGATCAATAGGTGCCGTCAGCACGAATTCGGTGCCGGGGTCGAGGCGACGCACATCAAGCCGCGCGTTGAGCTGCGTGGCGAAGGATTTCACGATGCGCATGCCGAGGCCCGGTGGAGTGCACAGGTCGAAATCGGTCGGCAATCCGCAGCCGTTATCGCGAACAGAGAGCGCAATGGCTCCGTCCTCGCCCCTCGCAAGGCGAACCCAGATATCACCGCTCGGACGGTCGCCATAGGCGTACTTGACGGCATTCGTGATCAGCTCATTGGCGATGAGTGCGATGGCGATAGCGCGGTCGGTCGAAATATCGATCCCGGTGTCGGCATCGACCCTGATATCACAATGAAATAGGGCAGCGCCGAGATCCTCGCCGACGCTTTCGATATAGGCACCGAGATCTATGCGGTCGCTTCCGTCGCTGCGATGAATGCGCTCGTGAGCAGTCGCGACGGCGGCGACACGACGGGCCGCGTTTTCAAGATGCCGCGCCAGCATGACGTCGCCGACCGACGTCGATTGAAGTTTAAGCATGCTCGCGACGATCGCGAGGCTGTTCTTTACCCGATGGGTGACTTCGTGCAGCAGCATCTCCTGGCGCTCCAGGGCCGCCTTTAAATTCTGCTCGCGACGTTCGCGCTCGATCGCAAGCCCCAGAATATTTGCAGCGCTTTGCAGAAAGGCGAGATCGTGCTCCACGAACTGATCATCGTTGCGACTGTCGACCTCTAGCACGCCGAAAGGCTTGCCATCGCCTTCCAGGATTACGTTCATCGCGCGGCGAATGCCATGACGCAGCAGCAGTTCAGGGGTCCTGAATCGTCCCTCATTTTCGAGATTGTTCGAGATGACCGGCTTGCCGGTCCGCAGTGCAAATCCCCCCGGTGACGCCAGATCAGCGCCGATTTTGGCCACCCCAACAACTCCCGGCTCCCAGCCGACGCCGGCCCGGACCAGAAGCTCGTTCTCGTCCGGGAGATATTCTAGCACCTTGGAGAATTGCGCACGCATTCCCAGAGCCGACAGACGTGCTGCGTTATCGAGCAAATGATCAAAATTCGCGCCACGAAGTGCGGACGTGCCAAGCTCGGATAGAATTTCCTGTTGCCGGATGCGCTGGGTCAGTGCCAACGCTATAGGCACTTCAGGCTCATCCATGGGCGCGTTGGCATCGCTCATCAGGCTTTCCGTTGGCTAAGATTGCCGAGATGCCTTCTCGGCGCTTGACGGCACGGCGTCATAAGCAGCGGGGTCGCAAACGGGCGATTTTTTGCGCATACACCAATCGGCTGCGTCGCAGTTGAGTCAAATACCCCAACGTCGCGTTGGCGCGCTCGGTTCCAGTGCCGATGATTGCCAATCAGACGACATAACGGCGTCTTCGCGGCAAATCCCCGGCATCGGTCAAATTGGATTGGTCACGCCCGCGTTATGAAATGCGTCAGGCGCGGCCCATATCAATGACGACCTTGATGTCATCCGGTCGAAACTGCAGTGCCTCGCTCCAGTGATCGAGCGGCACGCACCGCGTGATCATTCCCGCAAGCCATTTCGGATCGGCCCGACCGAGCGCCGCCGCGGCCATCTCGTAATGTCGTCGGTTTGCATTGACTGACCCGAACACAACGTTGTTGTCCAGCACCAACGTCCAATTCAAGCGGCCGATGTCGAGAGCAAGGGCGCGTCCGGGATTGGATACGCCGGCAAGACACATCACGCCGGCGGCAGCAGTGCGCCCGAGGAGAAGGTGGATCAGCGAGGGTGCACCCGTGCATTCCATGATGATATCGGGTGCGAGGTCCTCGATTTCTTCGACCCCACCGGAGTGATACGTGCCGCCAAGACTGCGGACGAGCGCGGGTTTGGCACCGTCTTCAGCGCGATCGAACACATGCACATCGAGCCCTTGCTGGTGGCCCATAAGCGCTGCCAGGAGACCGACCGGGCCCGCGCCGGTCACGAGCAATGTACGCGGCTGCCAGTCCCCGGCACGGCCTCCAATTCGCATCACATGGTCCCATGCCTTGGCAACGATACTTGCTGGCTCGACCAACACGCCAAGCGCGCCGAGATCGCGATCGAGTTTCACAGTGAATTCCGGCTCGATCCGAAACAATTCGGCGCCGTAGCCATCCCGCTCTTTGATGCCGCGTTCGCTATATCGGCCATTGCGGCACATGTCCCAATTGCCGATAGCGCAAGCTGGACACGGCACCGGATCGGGCCGCCGGACGATGCCGACGACGAGATCGCCCTTCGTCAGCCCACTGTCCTTTGGCGCGTCGAGGACGACGCCGAGCGACTCATGTCCGAGAATAAGCCGTGTAGCGCCGGCAGGCGCCCAACCGTAATGACCGGCGACGATATCCCGATCCGTGCCGCAGATGCCGAGTGCCCGTGTGCGCACCAGGACCGATCCATCGGAAACTTCGGGATCAGGGATGTCGTCAAGGCGCGCCGATCCGGCCTCGCCTGGCTTTACGGTGATGGCGCGCAAGATGATCCTTCGCAGTGTCGAGTTGAGTTTTGCTCAGTCGCGTCGCGACTTACGCTGGCGGATTGCGGGCCCCGACACCGCTACGCGCAGGCCGCAGAAAAGTTCCATGCTTCTCTTGCATCGGAACCTGCCCTGCACGTGGCGAATTGAAGGCAAGGCAAAGAATTTCCAGCGAGGTCATCCATGAATTCGATCGGGCGCCGGCGATGGGTAATCGCAGAAGGCTACATCCCCTCGGGAAGCGCCTTTTCGGAGCGCACGCTGATCTCTCACGAGACCGCCTGCATCCTCAATGCGAGTGACCAACCGGCGAACGTGACGCTGACGATCTTTTTTGCCGACAGTGAGCCGGCCGGTCCGTATCGGATCGAAGTCGGTGCGCGGCGCACCCTGCACTTGCGTTTCAACGACCTCGAAGATCCACGCCCGGTTCCTCGCGACACCGACTACAGCTCGGTGTTCGAATCCGACGTACCTATCATCGTTCAGCACACGAGATTGGATTCGCGCCGCGCCGACTTCGCGTTGCTCTCAACCGTGGCTTACGCCGAGGGCTGAGCTTCTTTTTTTGCCGCGCACGAAACTTGGAACTTTTCGTCACATGCGGCGTTTCACACAGGTGTTTGGGGATGCGCCTCCCTGTAATGAGTTATCAGAACCGTCAGAGCTGTCGCGAAATCGCTCGATATGAAAATGTCGACTGCGTGCCGTTCCAGGAACAATTGTGCCGCTAAGGTTCTGCCGGCTGCTTTTG
This sequence comes from uncultured Alphaproteobacteria bacterium, assembly GCA_963807015.1. Taxonomy (GTDB): domain Bacteria; phylum Pseudomonadota; class Alphaproteobacteria; order Rhizobiales; family Xanthobacteraceae; genus JAJPKK01. Next base: position 154,521 of record CAWEAS010000008.1, read on the forward strand.
CATACCGGCGCGCCACGCCGACGACACGATTGGCCCCGAAATTTGTTGCCGCCGCATCGCGGCGGTAACACCATCAATCCTGGGACAATTCAATGCTGGCGAACGCCGACCCGCAGTCATCTCGATTTCCACGTACACGTTGCGAGGAGATCGCACTCGATCGCACCGCGATCCTGCTCGACATCGACGGCACAATTCTCGACATCGCGGCAACTCCGGAAAGCGTCGTCGTGCCGGCCTCGCTCCGCGATACGCTCAGGGAATTGCATCGCAGAACCAGTGGGGCTCTCGCACTCGTCAGCGGCCGATTGATTGAAAATCTCGATCGCCTGTTCGCGCCGCTCCGGCTGCCCGCCATCGGCGCACACGGCATGGAAGTGAAGTTGACAAGCGACGCCGCGATCAAGCGGATAACCCCCCGATCGCTCGCCCCATCGATCAAGCGCCGCCTTGCCGCTCTCGCGACTCTCGATAGCGGCATAATCGCCGAAGACAAAGACGCCTCGTTTGCCCTGCATTATCGGCTGGCGCCGCAACAGCGCGAACCGCTCGACCGCGAGGTTACGGCGGTCGTCACGGCCGAGCCTGATGCCGATTTGGAGATCCTGCGCGGCAAATCGGTCGTCGAAATCAAACCGACACAATACAACAAAGGCAGTGCCGTCATCGCTCTGATGCAACTCCCTCCGTTTGCCGGCCGCATTCCTATATTCGTAGGCGACGACGCCACCGACCAAACCGTGTTCGAAATACTGCCTCGCATCGGGGGCCGAGGATTCTCGGTGGGGCGAAACGTACCTGGAACAGCCGGGACCTTCGGAACGCCGAGTGATGTGCGCGCCTGGCTAGCGCAGCTATGCGGCTCCGGAAACGATCCGCAATGACGGATTTTGGCTTGGACCTTGCTGTCATCGGCAATGGACGAACGGCGGCGCTGATCGAGCCCACGTCGCGCATCGTGTGGTGGTGCTATCCGCGTTTCGACAGCGATCCGCTGTTCTGCCGTCTTTTGGCGGGTGACGAGGAGAAAGGGTTTTACGACGTCGTGCTCGACGGAATGGTCGAGTACAGTTCGGAGTATCTGCGCAACACCGCAATCGTCTCGACGGTGCTGACCGACAACCAGGGCGGAGCCGTCAGGATCACGGACTTTGCGCCCAGATTCAACGAATTCGACCGCCTCTATCGTCCGTCTCAGCTGCTACGGATCATCGAACCTGTCGCCGGTCTTCCGCGAATTACGATTCGTCTGCGTCCGGCTTTCGGGTATGGCGCACTGCCGGAGCACAAATCGATCGGCAGCAATCACGTCAGCTTTCGCGGCGCTGACGCAGTCATCAGGCTCACGACCGATGGCCCGATCTCGTACATCGATCGCGAGGCGCCGTTCGTTCTGACGCGGCCCATTCATCTCGTGATCGGTTCTGACGAGCCGTTCCGGGCAGACGTCGCGCAGACCTGCCGGTCCTTCCTTGATCGCACGCGACAATATTGGAACGAGTGGGTAAGGCGGCTGTCGACCGCCTACGAGTGGCAGGACGCAATCATTCGCGCCGCCATCTCCCTCAAGCTGTCGAGCTTCGATGAGACCGGCGGCATCATCGCGGCCCACACCACCTCCATTCCGGAAGCGCCCCACTCGGGACGAAACTGGGATTACCGCTATTGCTGGCTGCGCGACGCTTATTTCGTCGTGAAAGCCCTCAATCGCCTGGGCGCGACCCAAACGATGGAGGATTTCATCTCCTTCATTCTCGGCATCGCGTCGGAGCGAGTGTCGCGTCCGGTTTACAGCATTGTGCCCTCCGACAGCATCGAGGAGCGGATCGCAACCGGCCTCAAGGGCTATCGCGGCGACGGCCCCGTGCGCGTCGGCAACGCGGCGGTCCATCAGGCCCAACACGACACGTTCGGTAGCATCATCCTCGCTGCGATGCCAATGTTCTACGATCGACGTCTGCCTCGCCTGGCGGATGAGACGCTCTTCACCTTGCTGGAGCGGCTCGGCGTCGAGGCGGAGCGGCTGGCGTTCGAGCCCGACGCCGGTATCTGGGAATACCGCGGACGCACCCGCGTGCACACCCATTCTGCCGCCATGTGCTGGGCCGGCTGCAGCCGTCTCAGCGCAATCGCCTCGCATCTCGGCCTCAAGCAGCGCGCCGCGCATTGGGCCGAACGCGCGACCGAAATCCAGTCGCGACTGCTGGCCGAATCCTGGAACGAGAAACGCGGCGCTTTCACCGCCGGGTTCGGCGTTGATGATCTCGACGCCAGTATTCTGCTGCTGCCGGATATCGGGCTCATCGATGCCGACGATCCGCGCTTCGTCCGTACGGTCGATGCGATCGAACGGGAACTTTTCCGTGATAAGCACGTTATGCGGTACACGCGTGAGGATGATTTCGGGATTCCGGAATCCGCGTTTTTGGTCTGCCGCTTCTGGCTGATTGACGCGTGGTGGGATCTCGGCCGTCGCAACGAGGCCCGCGAAATGTTCACTGATGCCCTGAAGTATCGAAACCGCTACGGCTTGTTGGCGGAGCACGTGCATCCGCAGACCGGGCAACTATGGGGAAACTTTCCCCAAACCTATTCGATGGCAGGGCTGGTGCTGACGGCGATGCGCCTATCGCGGAGTTGGGAGGATCGATATTGGCGCAGCTAGTCGTCGTTTCCAATCGCGTTTCTGTTCCGACCCGGGAAGGCGGCAATCGAGCGGGCGGGCTCGAAGTGGCGTTGCGCCCCGCGCTTCAGCAGAACGGCGGCATCTGGCTCGGATGGAGCGGCAAGATCGCGCCACCCGATCAGACCGAGACCCGCACGATCCGCAACAAAAACGTTGACTACGTCGTCACCGATCTCTCGGCGGACGACTTCCAGGAATACTACAACGGCTTCGCCAATCGCGTGCTGTGGCCGATCCTGCATTATCGGCTCGATCTCGCCGAGTTCGCACGGCGTGACCTTGGTGGCTACCTGCGGGTCAACGAGCATTTCGCGAACGAACTCTCAAAGCTGATCGAGGACGACGATTACATCTGGGTGCACGACTATCACCTGATCCCGATCGCCGACTTGCTGCGACGGCGCGGGCACGCGAACCGCATCGGCTTTTTCCTCCACGTCCCCCTGCCGTCTCCCGAAGTGTTGATGTCGCTGCCGAACCACGAGCAGCTGATGCCGCGGCTCCTCGAATATGACGTGGTGGGCTTTCAGACTGACGCCGATGCCGGCAATTTCGTGCGCTATCTCATGGCGGAAGCTGTCGGCAGGCGCGAGTTGCGCGTCTTCGAGTCGTCGGGTCACCGTATCACCATGACCCTCGATGGGCACCGGACCAGGATCGGCAGTTTCCCGGTCGGGATCGACCCGACCGCATTCCAACGGCTCGCGCGTCAAAGCATCCGGTCGCCGCTTGTCAAAGAACTGGTGGCGGGCCTCGGTGGGCGCGCTCTGGTGATCGGTGTGGACCGGCTCGATTATTCCAAAGGGTTGATCCAGCGGCTGGATGCGTTCGATACTTTTCTCGCCGGCAATCCCGATTGGCTTGGCCAGGTAACGTATCTGCAAATTGCCCCGAAAAACCGTACGGAGATTCCCGAGTACATTGAACTGGAGCGGATGACGAGCGCCGCCGCCGGCCGCATCAACGGCAAATATGGCGAGGTATCCTGGACGCCGATCCGCTATGTCAACCGCGTATACAGCCGCTCGGTACTTGCCGGTCTCTATCGCGCGGCGCGCGTCGGCTTGGTGACGCCGTTGCGCGACGGTATGAACCTCGTTGCCAAGGAATATGTCGCCGCACAAAACCCGGACGATCCCGGCGTGCTGATCTTGTCGCGCTTTGCCGGGGCGGCGATCGAACTCAAGCGCGCGCTGCTGGTAAATCCGTATGATCCGGAAGCGGTCGCCGGCGCCATCGCTCAAGCTCTCGCGATGCCGCTCGAGGAGCGGCGGGCGCGGCACCAGGATTTGCTCGCGGCCATCACCGAGCGTGATGTGGTGCGCTGGCAGTCGGAATTCTTGCAGGAATTGCGTGGTGTCGATGCAAGACGCGAAGCCCGAGGTGGCCTCACGGACACGTCGCTCGATCCATTACCGCTCCTCGGAGGCGCCGCGGACACTGTGGGCAAGCCGTTTTCCGCAAGGGCGGTGTCGGAATAGCTGAAACCTGATTGGCCAAATATTAGATGGGTAGAAATCTGACGCCGTAAAAGGTGCAAGCCCGGGTCTCAGCAGCCGCTCACGACCCCACTCGCCGGCAGGACCGCATGGCAATGTACGAAGCGGCGAAACTCCGCCAACGTTCCGAGCTCGGTGCCGCAAGCGCGACAGGTCACGATCCGCCGCATCTGCGCGCGCTCCGGATAGCGAACGGATTGGCTGCCGCAACTCGGGCAGGTGAATTCGTCCGTCACTTCGTCAGACATTTCATCGGTCCCTCGGCGTCTTTGCCGTCGGATGACAGCAGCGCCGCAACAATCGCCCAGGCCTCCTAAAGTTCCGCATCGAATGCTGCTATGCGGCGAAACCGGACCGCAGAAACCGTTGCGAGTTGCAAACATCGAACAGTTTGTGGAACTCACCGATCGATTCAACGTTGCCAAGCGTGCCATTCAAAGCGCGTTTCAGCGAGCACCAAATGCGGTTGGGAGTAGAGACATGAATGCTATGACCGGGCGAATGAGCGCCAACGGAAGGTTTGACAAGATCCGCGACGATCTTGAGGCGTTGAGCAACGACGTTGCCAAGCTCACCCAGGAAATCCCGTCGATGTTGAGCGAAACGGGCGATGAGTCGCTGCGCGCGGCTCGCGCGCGCGTCGGCCGCATCAAAGAAAATATTGGCACGTCGCTCTCTCAGCTCGGCGATCGCGGACGAGATGCCGCCCGCGCAGTGAACGAGGCCAGCAGCGACATCGTCGACAATCTCGATGATCTACTGCGCACGCGGCCGGTCGCGACGATCGCAATCGCATTCGGTCTTGGCTTTCTGATCGGGAGCATGGTGCGGCGATAGCGCGACGCGACATCACGACGTCGACCGGCTCGCCACGCGCGATACGATTGGGCGGCGCCTGCGGCGTGTTCCCCAGCGAATGCTCCCACGCATTGAGCCTACGCCGTCAGGACTAAACCGTTACCGGCTTGCCCTTCTCTGGCACGACCACCTTGGTCGTGCCACCCTTCATCTCGGAAAGAAACTTGTCGGCCGTCGGCTCGATGATGGGGAACGAGCCGTAGTGGCAAGGGATAACCGTGTCGAGCTTGAAGAAGCGCTTCACCGAGAGGGCGGCGGTCTTCGGACTCATGGTGAAGCGATCGCCGATCGGGACCATCGCGACCTTCGGCTGATGGATCTCCGCGATCAGCGCCATGTCCGAGAAGATATCGGTGTCGCCCATGTGATAGACGGTGGGCTCACCCGCCGCCTTGATGATCACGCCGCACGGGTTGCCGAGATAAATCGGCATGCCATTGGTGATGTCGCCGGATGAATGGTCGGCCCGAACGAGCGTCACCGTAAAGCCGCCCTGGTCCGTGGTGCCACCCGTATTCATCGGATCGAATTTTTGCAAGCCCTTGGCCGCGAGCCACATGCAGAGATCGTAGTTGGCGACGACCGACGCCCCCGTCGAAGATGCGATGTCGATCGTATCGCCCACATGGTCGCCGTGGCCATGGGTGAGCACGATATGGGTTACCCCTTTGATGGCCGCGGCCTTGTCGGAGACGAAGGCGGGATTGCCGGTAAAGAACGGATCGATCAGCACGGCCTTGCCGGCGAAGTCGAGCCGAAAGGCCGAGTGACCATACCAGGTGATCTGCATGGTGGGGTTCCTTGGCATTGGGCGAAGATGCTGCGGCGACCATACGCGATCGATCTACTGCGGGCAAAGCCGCGTCACGTTCGTCGCGTGTGGAGACGCCGCGTGCCCACCCGTGCTAGGCACGCGCATGCCCGCCGCCATACTCCCGCTTGCCGATCTCGCCCCGCTGCTGCCCGCGCGCGGTGCGTTGCTCGGCCTCGACCTTGGCACCAAGACCATCGGAGTTGCCGCGAGCGATCCGGACCGCCGTATCGCGACGGGCGTCACGACGATCTCTCGCACGCGGTTTGCCGAGGACGCGCGGCAGCTTCTTGCGCTCGCGACTGAGCGCAAGTCGGTCGCGATCGTGCTCGGCCTCCCGATCAACATGGACGGCAGCGAAGGTCCACGCGCGCAAGCGACGCGGGCCTTTGCCCGCAATCTCTCGCACCTCACAGAATTGCCGATCGCGCTTTGGGACGAGCGCCTCTCCACCGCCGCCGTGGAGCGCGAACTGATCGCAACCGACATGAGCCGGTCGCGACGCAAGGCCGTCATCGACCAACATGCCGCGATTTTCATCCTGCAAGGCGCGCTCGATCGGCTGCGCTACCAGGGAGCATAAACGGACTATGCCGGCAGCGCGCGTTCGAGGAGCGCCGCGACGCCGGCCGTGTCGGGAAGACGCGACCCGTAGCTCACCGTTGACTGGGGCACGAGATGGGTCGCCGCAAACGCCTCGGCGATCGACGCCGGCGCACAAGACCGGCACGCGGCCGCGGCGGCAAGGAGCGCCAGGCGCTCGACCAGGGCCCGCGCATTTTCCTCCGGTGACCCACTCTTGAGCAGCGCGGCGATGGCCGGCGCGGCCTCGTCTGCGCCTGGAAGGCCATCCGTCTCGCGCGCAAGTTCGTCGAGGACACCCGCCGCCGCAGCGGGTTCACGCGCGAACGCGCGCAGCACGTCGAGACACACGACATTGCCTGAGCCTTCCCAGATGGCATTGACCGGCGCTTCGCGGTAGTAGCGCGGGAGGATCAATTCCTCGACATACCCATTGCCGCCAAGACATTCCATCGCCTCGTAGACGAAGGCCGGTGCTGACTTGCAGATCCAATACTTGATTACCGGAGTGAGAAGGCGTGCTCGCGCCGCTTCGCCGGCGTCAGTCGGCGCGCGATCGACGGCGCGGCAAAGCCGCATGATGACGGCGACGGTCCCTTCAACCTCGAGCGCTAGAGCCGCCAGCACCGCGCGCATCAGCGGCTGATCCGCGAGCCTCTTTCCGAACACGCTCCGGTGGCGGGCGTGATGCAGCGCCTGCACCAAAGCGCCGCGCATTAATCCCGCCGATGAGATCGCGCAATCGAGCCGCGTCAACTGCACCATCTCGATAATTGTCCGTACACCCCTCCCCTCGTCGCCGACACGCCATGCGAAGGCATCCGCAAATTCGACCTCGGCAGAGGCATTGGAGCGGTTGCCGAGCTTGTCCTTGAGCCGCTGCAGCCGCAACCCGTTGACCGTTCCATCCGGACGGAATCGCGGCATCAAGAAGCAGGTGAGACCGGACGGCGCTTGTGCGAGCACGAGGAACGCGTCGCTCATGGGTGCCGACATGAACCACTTGTGTCCGGTGAGGAGGTAGCCCTCGCCCTCCTGCACCGCCCGGCTCGTGTTGGCGCGCACGTCGGTGCCACCCTGCTTCTCGGTCATGCCCATGCCAAAGGTCATGCCATGCTTGTCGTTCCATGGGCGGAACGCCCCGTCGTAGTGGCGCGACAGAATTTTGGGGATCATTTGCGCAGCGAGGTCAGGTGCTGCCGTCAGCGTTGCCACTGCCGCCCGCGTCATCGTCACCGGGCACATGTGCCCGTTCTCGACCTGCGCCACCATGTAGTAGCGCGCGGCGCGCGCCACTTCGGTCGGCCTCCGCGATCCGTCGCTGTTCCACGTCATTGCGGCGAGACCGGCCGAGAGACTTTCATTCATCAGCCGGTGGTAGGATGGATGGAACTCGACCTCGTCGCGGCGATAGCCTTTGGGATCGAACAAACGAAGTTTAGGCGGATTCTCGTTGGCCAGGCGGCCAAGCTCGACCATCTCCGCCGATCCCCATCGCCGCCCGAACGCTGACAGGATCTCCGCCCCAGCGGTGCTGTTCGCGGCGACCGCGCCGACGAGCGCCACATCGGTCGCGTAAAGATCGACGTCAACATAAGGCGGCGATTGATTAAAAACGTCGTTCGTCGTGAGATCGGGCATGACCGATGTCCTAAAAGCAGGAAGGATATCCGCTTTTTGCGATCTCGTATCGCGTTCGCGGCGACGCGGCGTGTGCCTACCCTTCGAGAACGGTAGTTCAACAACGCTGGGGACCATTTGAGAGCCGCTCTTGCGGCATCCGGCAAATGCTCCTATAGGAGCCGCTTTAATGAACATCGCGCCGAAAACGTCGTTCGTTCTCCATCATCGGCACTTGCTGGGGATCGAAGGACTGTCGCATGACGAGATCGTGGGCCTCCTCGATCTCGCCGGGGAGTTCGTCGAACTCAACCGTCAGATAGAAAAGAAGCGTTCGTCGCTGCGCGGCCGCACCCAGATCAATCTGTTCTTCGAGGTCTCGACCCGCACCCAGTCGTCTTTCGAGCTTGCCGGAAAGCGCCTTGGCGCCGACGTCATGAACATGGCGGTGAGCTCGTCATCGATGCGAAAAGGCGAGACGCTGATCGACACCGCGATCACGCTCAACGCCATGCACCCCGATATTTTGGTGGTGCGTCATCATGCATCCGGTGCGGTGGAACTCCTTGCGCGCAAGGTCGACTGCTCCGTGATCAATGCCGGCGACGGCTCGCATGAGCATCCCACCCAGGCGCTGCTCGATGCGCTCACGATCCGCCGCAACAAGGGCAAGATCGCATCCCTCACCGTCGCGATCTGCGGCGATATCGCCCATTCGCGCGTGGCGCGCTCGAACATCATCCTGCTCAACGCGCTCGGCGCGCATGTGCGCGTCGTGGCACCCTCGACCCTGCTGCCGCCGGGTATCGAGAACTTCGGCGTCGAGGTCTGCGGCGACATGCGCGAGGGTCTGCGCAACGCGGACATCGTGATGATGCTGCGCCTGCAACGCGAGCGAATGAACGGGTCGTTCGTCCCATCGAGCCAGGAATATTTCGCTTATTTCGGGCTCGACGAGAAGAAGCTCGCCTATGCCAAGCCCGGTGCGCTGGTGATGCATCCCGGGCCCATGAACCGCGGCGTCGAAATCGATTCGAGCGTTGCCGACGGCGCCCAATCGTTGATCCGCGAGCAGGTCGAGATGGGCGTCGCGGTGCGGATGGCGGTGCTCGAGGCTCTGTCGCGCAATTTGCCGAACCAGTAAGCCATGCTTTCTGACCGTCGCCCGATCCTCCTCACCAGCGCGCGGATTGTCGATCCGTCACGCGATCTGGATTTTGTCGGCGACCTCTTGATTGCCGATGGCGTCATCCGTGATGCCAAGCGCGGCATTGGCGCCGCCGGCATACCCGAAGGCACCGAGGTGGTGGACTGCCGCGACAAGGTCGCAGCGCCCGGACTGATCGACATGCGCGCGTTCGTCGGCGAACCCGGTGCCGAGTACCGCGAGACGTTTGCGTCGGCGAGCCAGGCCGCTGCCGCCGGCGGCGTCACGACCATCGTCTCACAGCCGGACACGAGTCCGGCAATCGACGAACCTGCCATGGTCGATTTTGTGCTGCGGCGTGCGCGCGATACCGCCATCGTCCATGTTCATCCCATGGCCGCGCTCACGAAAGGCACGAGGGGCGCTGAGATGACCGAGATCGGCCTCCTGAAGGCCGCCGGCGCGGTCGCTTTCAGCGATGGGCCGAGGAGCGTGACCAACGCCCAGGTAATGCGCCGCGCCCTCCTTTATGCGCGCGACTTCGATGCGTTGGTCGTCCACCATACCGAAGACCCGGACTTGGTCGGCGAAGGCGTCATGAACGAGGGCGAGTTCGCGGCGCGCCTCGGCCTAATCGGTGTGCCCAAGGCGGCGGAGACAGTGGTGCTGGAGCGCGACCTGCGGCTCGTTGCGCTCGCACAGGGACGCTATCACGCGGCCTCGCTGACCTGCGCGGATTCGCTCGACGTGCTGCGGCGTGCAAAAGATCAGGGCCTGATGGTCACCGCCGCGGCCTCAATCAATCACCTGACCTTGAACGAGATCGACGTCGGGTCCTACCGCACCTTTTGCAAGCTCGCTCCGCCGCTGCGTGCGGAAACCGACCGCACCGCGCTCGTCACCGCGCTCGCGTCAGGTCTGATCGACACGGTGATGTCGGATCATAATCCGCAGGACGTCGAGACCAAGCGGCTGCCGTTCGCGGAGGCGGCGCACGGCGCCATCGGCATCGAGACCATGCTGGTGGCGAGCCTCCGCCTCGTCCACAATGGCGACATTACGCTGCCGGCCCTACTCAAGGCGATGTCGACGCGACCGGCCGAGCTCCTCGGCCTTCCCGGCGGTACGTTGCGCCCGGGCAGCCCGGCCGACGTCGTGGTGTTCGATCCCGATGCGCCTTGGGTGCTTGATCGCGCCGACCTCAAATCCAAATGCAAGAACACGCCCTTCGACGAAGCGCGTTTGCAAGGCCGCGTCGTACGAACCATCGTGGCCGGACGCACCGTTTACGAATATGTTTGAGAGGCTGTAGGGCGGATCGGAGAAGCTTAGCCGGCGATCGTGGACTTTGCATCGCTCATCCAAGGCGGAAGCGGTCTGTGCTTGGGCAGCGGCTTGTTCTTGGGAGGGAAGGATGCCGGAAGCCGGGACGCTGACACTCGCGGCCGGCATGCTGGTGTTCGGCTATCTGCTGGGCTCTATTCCCTTCGGCCTTCTCCTGACGCGTTTCGCCGGCACTGAAGACATCCGCGCCATCGGCTCCGGCAATATCGGCGCCACCAACGTGCTGCGTACCGGGCACAGAGGCCTTGCCGCGGCGACGCTCGTCGGCGACGCCCTCAAAGGCACCGTCGCGGTGCTTGTTGCCGCGCGCTTCGGCGAACCAGCAGCGATTGCAGCCGCCGTTGGCGCGTTTCTCGGCCATCTTTTTCCGATGTGGCTCAAGTTCAAGGGCGGCAAGGGTGTCGCGACTTTCATCGGTCTTCTTCTCGGCTTCGCCTGGCCGGCCGCGGTCGGCTTTTGCGCCATCTGGCTCGTAGTCGCAGCGCTGACACGCTACTCTTCGCTCGCCGCACTGATTGCAAGCGTAGGTGCGCCAGCGCTCATCCTGTATTTCGTCGACTGGCGCGCCGCGATCCTGTTCGCGGTGCTCGCGGCCGTGCTCTGGATCACGCATCGCGCTAATATTGCTCGGCTCATGGCGGGCACCGAAAGCAAGATCGGAGCATCGCGACGGCAATCAGCGTAGGTGCCACGATGACGCGGGTGTCCTCGCGACCTTGAACACGCCGGCGACCGGAGGCGGGACTTCATTGGATACCAAGGCCGACCTTCGGCTTACCGACGAGCAGCGACTCGACTGGCTGCGCCTCATCCGCAGCGAGAACGTAGGACCGCGGACGTTCCGCACCCTCGTCAATCACTACGGCGGCGCGCGCGGCGCGCTCAAAGCATTGCCAGAACTCGCGCGGCGAGGCGGCGCGATGCGGCCGGTTCGTGTCTACAGCCGCGAGGAAGCCGAGCAGGAATTCGCCGCGGCAGCGGCCATGGGAGCCGTTTTCGTTGCCCTCGGCGAGCGCGAATATCCGCCCCGGCTCGCCACCATTGACGATCCGCCGCCGCTCCTCGCCGTGCGCGGCGACGCGGCCGTGCTGGGCCGAGACATGATCGCCATGGTGGGATCGCGCAACGCCTCTGCCGCGGGCGCCAAGATCGCGGAACGGCTTGCCCGGGATTTTGGCGCAGCGGGCTTCGTGGTGGTGTCGGGTCTAGCGCGCGGGATCGACGCGGCTGCCCATCGCGGCAGCCTTGCGACCGGAACGGTTGCGGTGCTCGCGGGCGGACACGACCATGTCTATCCGTCGGAGCATGTTCCCCTCGTCGAGGCGCTGGTTGCAGCCGGCACGGCGGTCAGTGAAATGCCCTTCGGCTGGGAGCCTCGCGGCCGCGATTTTCCGCGCCGCAACCGCCTGATTTCCGGGCTCGCCCTCGGCGTCGTGGTCGTCGAGGCCGCACGCAAGTCGGGCTCGCTCATCACGGCGCGGCTTGCCCTGGAGCAGAACCGGGAGGTGTTCGCCGTGCCCGGCTCGCCGCTTGACCCGCGCTCGGAGGGAACCAACGGTCTCATCAAGCAGGGCGCGGTGCTGGTCACCGAGGCTGAGGATGTGCTTGCGGCGCTGGGCCCGATTGCCGGCCGCCCATCCCACGGACCGATCGAAGAACCGGCCCCGCCCGACCACGCGGAACCCTCCGCCGACGCCCGCGCCCGCATCGTGGGCCTGCTCGGGCCGACACCGGTTTCGGTCGACGACATTATCCGGCTCTCGGGATGCTCCGCCGCGGCGGTTCACACGACCTTGCTGGAACTGGAACTTGCCGGCCGCCTCAAACGTCAGCGCGGCGGCCTCGTCGCAATATTATGATTCTGGCGAGGGTCTGGCGGGCTGATCGGCGATCTGACTGGCGATCTGACTGGCGATCTGCTCTGCTTCAAGACGGGCCATCTCCAAGACGCGGGCAAGGTCGGTGAACCCGTGCTCGCGGGCAAGCGAAGCGAGAGTTGCTGACATATCAGCGATGTAGTTCGCCGATGCACGGGGCTCAAAGCGCTGGACTGCATTCATCGGCGGGCATTTCCTTGGCCGGTTGGCTCCGGCCGTTGGTGGTGAAATACCATGACTTTTGCCTAGTATCGCATAAAAATTGCATTAATTTTTATATATAACTTTAAGTTGTATCACCGAATTTCAACTCTAGGCAGGAGCCATGCGCGGTCGATAGTTTGACAGTGCGGCATGGCTTACCCATTTTTCCGGTGCTAAAGATCGCATCCTGATTCTGATCGAAGATCCTGGCGTCGACAAAAAAACATTGGAAGTTCATGAAGATAGTTGTTGTTGAATCCCCGGCCAAGGCGAAGACCATCAACGCCTATCTCGGCCGCGGCTATGAGGTATTGGCCTCGTTCGGCCACGTTCGTGACCTGCCGCCCAAGGACGGATCGGTCGATCCCGACCATGACTTCCAGATGATTTGGGAAATCGATCCCAAGTCCCAGAAGCGGCTGAACAGCATCGCGAGTGCCGTGAAGGATGCCGACAAGCTCATCCTCGCCACCGACCCCGATCGCGAGGGCGAGGCGATTTCCTGGCATGTACTGGAAGCGCTAAAGCAGAAGCGCGCCATCAAGGATCAGCCGGTCGAGCGCGTCGTGTTCAACGCCATCACCAAGCAGGCGGTGACCGAGGCAATGAAGCATCCGCGTGGCATCGACCACGCTTTGGTCGACGCCTATCTCGCCCGCCGCGCCCTCGATTATCTCGTCGGCTTCACGCTCTCGCCGGTGCTGTGGCGCAAGCTGCCCGGCGCGCGATCGGCGGGACGGGTGCAGTCGGTTGCTCTGCGTCTCGTTTGCGACCGCGAGCTTGAGATCGAGAAATTCGTTACGCGGGAATACTGGTCGCTAGTCGCAACCCTTGCGACGCCGCGACAGGAGACGTTCGAGGCCCGTCTGGTCGGCGCCGACGGCCAAAAAATCCAACGCCTCGATATCGGCACCGGCGCGGAAGCCGAAGCGTTCAAGCAGGCGCTCGAGACCGCCGCATTCACCGTCAAGTCGGTCGAGGCGAAACCCGCGCGGCGCAATCCCTACCCACCCTTCACGACCTCGACGTTGCAGCAGGAGGCAAGCCGCAAGCTCGGCTTCGCGCCCGCCCACACCATGCGGATCGCCCAACGCCTCTATGAAGGCATCGCCATCGACGGCGAGACGGTCGGCCTCATCACCTACATGCGAACGGATGGCGTGCAGATCGCCGACGAGGCGATTACCGCGATCCGCGGTATGATCGGCTCGGACTACGGCCAGAAATATCTGCCCGACGCGCCGCGCCGCTATCAGACCAAGGCCAAGAACGCCCAGGAAGCCCACGAGGCCATTCGCCCGACGGACGTCAAGTTGCGGCCGCGCGACGTGAAGCGTCATCTCGACGTCGACCAGGCGAAGCTCTACGAGCTCATCTGGCTGCGGGCGGTTGCAAGCCAAATGGAATCGGCCGAGCTTGAGCGCACCACCGTCGAGATCGAGGCGAAGGTCGCCGCGCGCCTCCTCGAGCTGCGCGCGACCGGCACGGTCATCAAGTTCGACGGCTTCCTCACTCTGTATCAAGAGAGCAGCGACGAGGCCGCGGAGGATGATGAATCGCGCCGCCTCCCCGCCATGTCGGCAGGCGAGCCGCTGGCCAAGCGCGAGATCACCGCGACCCAACATTTCACCGAGCCGCCGCCGCGCTATTCGGAGGCCTCCCTCGTCAAGCGGATGGAGGAACTCGGGATCGGCCGTCCCTCCACCTATGCGTCGATCCTGCAGGTGTTGCAGGACCGCAAATATGTCCGCATCGATAAGCGCCGCCTGGTCCCGGAAGACCGGGGCCGCATCGTGGTGGCGTTCCTGGAAAGCTTCTTCGCCCGCTACGTTGAATACGACTTTACGGCGGACCTGGAAGAGCAACTCGACCGCGTTTCCAACAACGAGGTCGAATGGCGCGAATTGCTGCGGCGATTCTGGCGCGACTTCATCGCCGCGGTCGGCGAAATCAAGGACTTGCGCATCGCCCAGGTCATCGATGCGCTCGACGAAATGCTGTCGCCGCATCTGTTTCCGCCGCGCGCGGACGGCACCGACCCGCGCCACTGTACCGTATGCGGGACCGGACGCCTGTCGCTCAAGCTCGGCAAATTCGGGGCCTTCATCGGCTGCTCGAACTATCCCGAGTGCCGCAACACCCGGCCATTCGCGGTGCCGGGCGCGGATGGCGGCGAGGAAACCGCCACCAAGGTGCTCGGGCAGGATCCAGTCACCGGTCTCGACGTCACGCTGCGCAGCGGGCGTTTCGGTCCGTACGTCCAGCTGGGCGAAGCGGTGAACGGCGAGAAGCCGAAGCGCGCCGGGCTGCCCCGCGGCACTGATCCGGCCACCGTCGATCTTGAGATGGCCTTGAAGCTGCTCTCGTTGCCGCGCGAGATCGGGCGACATCCCGAGGATGGTGTGCCGATCGTCGCCGGCATCGGACGGTTCGGCTCCTACGTGCAGCACGGCAAGACCTACGCCAGCCTCGAATTTGGCGACGACGTTCTGACGATTGGCCTCAATCGCGCGGTGACGTTGATCGCCGAGAAAATCGCCAAAGGCCCGCGGCACCGCTTCGGCGGCGATCCTGGTCGTTCGCTCGGCGATCATCCGGGCAAGAGCGGGCCGGTCATCGTCAAGTCGGGCCGTTATGGGCCCTACGTGACCCACGACGGCATCAACGCCACGCTGCCCAAGGACAAGACGCCGGAGACCATCACCCTCGATGAGGCGGTCAGCCTTCTCGCGGCGCGCGCCGCGCAGATCGGCGAGGGCCGTCCAGGCAAGCGCAGCAAGGCGGCAAAGCCTGCAAAAGCGGCGAAACCGGCTGCTTCAGCCGAAGCCGATGAGGACACGCCAGCGCCGAAAACCGGCAAGGCCAAGAAGGCCGCCAATGGCGCCGTAAAGGAGCCTGGCGAGGCAACCGCGAAGCGCCCGCCGGCCGCGGCGCGCGGCTCGACGGCCCGTAAGGCCAAGAAAGCCGCTCCGACACCATCGCCGGCCAAGCCGAAAAGTGCTCCAACTCCGCGTCAAGCCAAAGGCTCCAAATGAAGCGGCTGGAAAAACCAGGCGCGAACCACTATTTATGGATTGCGTGATGCAATCCGCAAAATCTCCCACCAACATCATCGACCGACGACGGACGTCCGGGGCGGCCCGTAGACCGCGCGAGCGACGCGACATGCGAGTGTCGCGGCGGTGCGCTAATGAGCGGGGTCCGTGCCGGATACGGCCACGCTCGTCCGAGCTACGGAGGCAGCCTGCCCGCGTTTAGACACTCGGTCGATCTACTATCGGAACATTATTTGAATCCCACCCAACACAAACCCACTCTTCCCACCCGCGAGGATCTCCTTGCCTTTATCGGCCAGCAGGCCGGCAAAGTCGGCACCCGCGAAATCGCCCGCGCCTTCGGCCTGAAAAACGCAGATCGGGCAAGTCTCAAGCAGATGCTGCGCGATCTTGCCGACGACGGCACGATCGAGAAGCGCCGCCAGAAGCTGCATCATGCGGGCACGCTGCCGGCGACCGTTCTCGCCGACATCACCGGGCGCGACAGCGACGGTGAACTGATCGCAACGCCGACCGAATGGGATGCCGAGGCCCACGGCGAAGCACCGAAAATCCGCATCCATGTGCCACGGCGGTCCCGACCCGGCGATGTACCGGGCGTCGGCGACCGGGCGCTCATCCGCACCGAGCAGCTTGCCGAAGCCGAGGCCGGCATCGCCTACCAGGGTCGCGTCATCAAGGTCATCGATCGCGCGAAGCACCGCGTGCTTGGAATTTTCCGCAAACTCGCAAGCGGCGGCCGCCTGGTGCCGATCGATAAAAAGAACCTCGGCCGTGAACTTGCCATCCCCGCTGGCGCGACCGGCGACGCCGAGGAAGGCGACCTGGTTGCAGTCGAGGTTTCGCGGGGTGGCCGGCTCGGCCTTCCAACCGGGCGGGTCAAAGAACGATTGGGCTCGCTCGCGAGCGAAAAGGCCGTGAGCCTCATCGCGATCCATGCCCACGGCATCCCTCACACGTTCGGCCGCGAAGTCTTGCGCGAGGCCGAGGCCGCGCACGCCGCCGGCCTCGACGGCCGGGAGGACTGGCGCGAGGTGCCGTTCGTCACCATCGACCCGATCGACGCCAAGGACCACGACGACGCCGTGTTCGCACGGCCCGACACCGACCCGAAAAATCCTGGCGGATACGTCATCGACGTCGCCATCGCTGACGTCGCCCACTACGTCACACCAGGCTCGGCGCTTGATCGCGAAGCCATGGCGCGGGGCAATTCGGTCTATTTCCCCGATCGCGTCGTCCCGATGCTGCCGGAGCGCATCTCCAACGATCTCAACTCGCTCAAGGCGGGCGTAGACCGGGCCGCACTCGCGGTACGCATGACGATCGGGGCCGACGGGCGCAAGCGCGAGCACCGCTTTCACCGCGTGCTGATTCGCTCGCTCGCCAAGCTCCATTACGCCCAGGTTCAGGCTGCGATCGAGGAGCGG
The DNA here is from genome assembly GCA_963807015.1 of uncultured Alphaproteobacteria bacterium. Lineage (GTDB taxonomy): Bacteria > Pseudomonadota > Alphaproteobacteria > Rhizobiales > Xanthobacteraceae > JAJPKK01. The sequence goes on from CAWEAS010000008.1 coordinate 171,635, forward strand.
CCGGACGATGTGACCACTCCCCTGCTCGATCTGGTCATCGCGCCGCTTTACGACGCTTACGCCGCGCTCAAGCGCGCGCGCGACGAGCGCGGGCCGCTGGACCTCGATCTCCCTGAGCGAAAGATACTCCTTAAGCCCGACAACACCGTCGACCGGGTGATCTCGCCCGCGCGGCTTGATGCTCACCGTTTAATCGAGGAATTCATGATCCTCGCCAACGTCGCCGCAGCCGAGACGCTGGAGCGCGCCAAGGTGCCGCTGATCTATCGGGTCCACGACGAGCCGGCCTTGGAGAAACTCGAGGCGCTACGCGAATTCCTGGCCACGCTCGACATTTCACTCCCCAAGGGAGGAGTGCTGCGGCCGGACGGGTTCAACCGCATCCTCGCACGCGTCAGGGGCGGTGACAGCGAAGCGCTCGTCAACGAAGTGGTGCTGCGCAGCCAAGCCCAGGCGGAATATTCCGCTGAGAACTACGGCCATTTCGGCCTCAACCTGCGCCGCTACGCCCATTTCACCTCGCCCATTCGACGTTATGCCGATCTCGTCGTCCACCGCGCCCTGATCCGCGCGTTCAAGCTCGGCGATGACGGCCTGCCTGCCGGCGCGACCGCGGGATCGCTCGGCGAAATCGCGGCGCAGATTTCCGCGACCGAGCGCCGCGCCATGGCGGCCGAGCGCGAAACCGTCGACCGCCTGATCGCGCATTTTCTCGCTGATCGCGTCGGCGCGACCTTTACCGGTCGCATCAGTGGCGTCACCCGCTCCGGCCTGTTCGTCAAGCTAGCCGAAACGGGCGCCGACGGTTTCATCCCGGCCGCGACACTTGGCGATGATTATTTCCGCTACGACGAGCGCGGCCACGCACTGATCGGTGATGCGACTAGCGAAGCCTTCCGGCTCGGCGATCCGGTGACCGTGCGCCTTATCGAGGCGGCCCCCGTCGCCGGTGCCTTGCGGTTTGAGATGCTGTCGGAGGGTCGCAGCGCGGCGCACATGGGACGCCGCCAGCAATCGTTTCACAAAGCGCAACGCAGCGCCCGTTCCACCCAGCGTCCGCGCCGGCAACGCCGGCGCTGAACCCACGCGCCGAACTCGTGACCTGGCAAGACACGTCGCAGGACCCGCCGCTGCCGCATCGTCCGATGTGGCGGGCCATGCGGCGTGGCTTTCGTGGCCGCTGCCCGCAGTGCGCCCAAGGACGGCTGTTTCGCGCGTTCTTGAAAGTTGCCGACCACTGCCCCGTCTGCGGCGAGGCACTTCATCACCACCGCGCTGACGACGCGCCGGCCTACTTTGTCATACTCATTGTCGGCCACGTCGTCGTGCCGTTGGCGCTCGCGGTCGAGATCGCATTTGCACCGCCCTATTGGCTGCATGCCATGCTATGGCTTCCGCTGACGATCGGACTCGCGATCGGGTTGCTGCAACCCATCAAGGGTGCGATCGTTGGCTGGCAATGGGCTAACTACATGCACGGCTTCGATCCCCACGGGGGATCGGACGCCGATCCGGTCCCGCAGTGAAGGCTTCCATGACGACTCCCGATCCACACGCGCGCCTGGCGGAATTCCTGTCCGTTGGCGACATCGCCCAGAAATTCCCGGGCGTGCGCATCCGCGACGCTGCAACCATGCTGGTGATCGACCGCACCGCTGCGGTTCCGAAGGTGCTGGTCGGGCGCCGGCACCATGGCCATAAGTTCATGCCGGGCAAATTCGTTTTTCCCGGCGGCCGGGTCGAAACCGAGGATCGCCGGATGAGCGCGGCGACGCCCCTCGACAAACGGGTCGAGGCGCGTCTGATGAAGGAAGTGCGCCATCCGAGCGCGGAGAAGTCGCGCGGCTTCCCACTCGCCGCCATCCGCGAGGTTTTTGAGGAAACCGGATTGGTTTTAGGCAGGCGTGGCGGCGTCGCAGCACGCACGCCAAACGCGGAATGGATCAAATTCGCGGCCACCGGCGTGCTACCCGATCTCGCCGCGGTGCATTTCATCGCTCGCGCCGTCACCCCGCCGGGGCGGTCGCGGCGTTTCGATACGCGGTTCTTCGCGGTCGATGCGCAAGCGATCGCGGCGCGCGTCGAGGGAGTCATCGGACCCGATGCCGAGCTAGTGGAGCTGGTGTGGCTGCCGATCGACGACACCATGAAGCTCGACATGCCGGGCATCACCATGGCCGTCCTCGAAGAGCTGAAGATCCGCACTGCCGGCGGCTTCACCCACGACTTGCCCGTGCCATTCTATCGGATGATGCGCGGCAAGCGGGTGCGTGAGATGCTGCCATAATCGCGGTCCGGCGGTGGCCCGCAGCGCTCTGCTATCGATCAGCTCGCATTGTTCCATAGAAGCGCGTCGACGATCGCCTCCGTGATCGGCAGCCCGGTCAGATACTCGACCCAGAGATACTGCCCGCCTGGATTGCTTTCGAGAAAAACATAGTTGCCGTCGGGCGTGACGATGAAATCGAGGCAACTGTAGACCAGATTGAACTCCGTCATGAACGCAGTGACCATGTAGCGAATATCCGACGGCACCTCGACAGGTTCGTGCTTAACCTCGTAGGGCGCGATGCGCCAATCGATCCTGGTCTCCTCTTTCTCCTGAGAAAGAATCTTAGCCGCGAACATTTTGTCGGCGACGACGGTCAACCTGACCTCGAAAGCCTTTGGCACGAGCTCTTGGAAAATCCCAGGCGTGCACCGGATGAGGTCAAGCGAGGCCAAGGCCTCTCGGTTCATGACCCCGGTGAAGATCGCCTTCCCTTCCTCCAGGTTCGAGGATTGCGAAAGGGCCTTGTAGATGATGTTGGGTCCGCAGCGAGCGTAGAACGCTCTGATCTCTTCCGGATCGTTGGAGATCACGGTTTGCGGGGTCGTAAATCCCAGCCTTCGAGCAACCGATAGCTGCGCTGGCTTCCACCGCGCATAACGATGGGATCGCGGGTGATTGATCCACTGCCAATCGGCGAGGACCGGCAGCGCCTCGATCACCATCTCCGCCTCTTGCTCGGCGAATTGACGCTGATCGGTGCTGAACCTTTCGGGAAAGCCGCGCGCCCGGTAGGCGCGATACCAAACGCTGCCGATCGTATCGAGGGAAACGGAGCGGCCGTCGGTTCGGACGGTCCCTTCAAGCCCGGATGTAGACGACCGAAGCGTTACGGAGGATTCGCTTGGATAGCGATCCAGGTTCCATCGCACGTAGGGTAGGTCGCGATGGCGCAAGACCTGAATCAGATTGTCGACACTCGGATCGAATTGCTCGCTGATCAGCAGGATCGATTTCATATGCAGAAGTGCGGGCTCGCGTGCGCGCACAGATCAAATGAAAGTGCACTGCATCGGTCGTGGTGCACTTTCGTCGCTTTCGCTTTCCGCGATTACGACGCACGTTGCCCCACGACGCCGTGCGTCGCCCCGCGACGCCGTGCGGCCCGTTTGACTCAATCCGGATGCGGCCCCTGCCCGTTTGGACCGCGGCCCTGCGTGACCCTCGGCGGAGGTGGCGGCGGCGGTGGTGGCGGCGAGGTCTTCGTTACGAGCGGTGCCACTCTGTATTCGCCATTCGCCTTACCGTGTTGAAGCTTTCGCGAATAATAAAACACCGGGTCATCGGTGCCCGGTCTCACCATCACCTGCGATTTCGGATCGTACACCATTTCAGGGTCGGTGACGGACATCGACTCCTTGAGGAAGAGGCTCGCAAAGACTTGATGGTCCGCTGCGGCCGCGGTGAGTCCTGCACCCGCCGCGCTCAAACCGAGAATTTTGGCAAAGCGACGCAGCAGGAAACGGCATCCATTGGCGATATTCATGGCAGCTGCCCCCAATAAAATATTGCCGCAACCAGCGGCTTCGAAACAATGGCGTGACGCTAGGCGTGCGCGGTATTGCTGTCAATGCACCCGCAACAACCGGCGGCAATTCTCAGTATCGTTTTCAACCTGAGTTTTGATCGTCCGCCCGCTCGCCAGCTGACGACGTGTCGAGGAACTCCATCAGCTCCAACTTGATCTGATGCTCGCGCGCTGTCGACGCAGCTGGCGAGCGGCCCTGGAAATAATGTTTCTCCCACCCGCGTCGCTGCGCATCCGAGCCGGCTGTGGCCAAGTCCGCGAGAAACTGGGCACGGCTTTTCGACCACTGATCGTGTTGCCGAAACATGTCGCACTCGCGGTCAAGCTCGCAGATCTGCGTTCGAAAGGCTTCGAGCTCGCCGCGTCGTTGCGGCACCAGCATGCATATCGGCTCGCCGACCGAGAAGGTTACGGGCACGTTTGATTGAACGAACTTCCAGTTCATGGTGAAGCTCGCCACCGCCCAGTCGGTCTCCACCACGCCTTCCAGCGGGCCCACTCCCGCTTTCACGCTGTTGGCGGGGCCTCGGACAAGCAGATTGTAGCCGGGAGACGTCCGAAACAGATACGGCAGCGTCCACGTGAGAATGCCATTCCCGAAATGACACGAAACGGGATAGGGCTCCGGACCGCTCATGTGCTCGATCCGAATGGCGCTGCTGTCGTCGCGGCCGTTCCACGTGGCGCGAAACGCGTGGCTGTTGAGGATGAACCATCCGCTCTGATTGGCGATCAGCAGCGGCAGACATCGATTAGCGAACTTCTTCGGCGTCGCATCCATCCAGGCACGCGATGATGCCGCGGGCACGAGCGGCATCAGCGGCGCGTCGACGAGCTTGTACGCAGTGAGCGTCGGACGATCATCCCCTCTGCCCATCTTTGTGGCTCCTTCCAACGCTGATTAATCCCTGGTCGTCGGCCGTGAGTTGAACGGCGGAGGGATTATGCGGTCAAGCCAAAGTCAGGGCGGCGACCTAATTGGGATGATCGAAACGTCAGAAGCAGGGGCACAGCGCCGGCTTGGAACGGGGCCCCTGCGATTTCTTGACTTTTCGCCCCCCGCCGCTACGTTCCGTGCAACTCATCAAACTGCCGAAAGCCGAGGACCATACCCGTGGCCAAATCGACCATGATCAAGATCAAGCTGCTGTCGAGTGCCGACACCGGCTTCTTCTATGTGACCAAGAAGAATTCGCGGACCCAGACCGAGAAGCTGGTGAAGAAGAAATACGATCCGATCGCGAAGAAGCACGTCGAGTTTCGCGAAACCAAGATCAAATAGCTGGTTCAGGCGCCGCCTGACGCGAAGTCATTCAGCTTTCTAGGAGCTTAGCCGCGCAGACAGAGGTAGAGGATGAGCGCCTTTACCGCCCGTTAATGCCTGACGCGAGATGAGTTACGCCGCGTCTCCTGAAAAAGGTGGCCGGCCGGGAGCGGTGTCTTTGAGGAGGCCACTCCCACCGCCCCCAACCGGCCGACCCCGCGGACTCAGGAGATGCGGCGGACCTGAGCAACCCGCAGGGTTTTCTGTGCATCCCTCATCGGCCGTGCGCATGCGTGCGGCCGATGGGTATTGCTGGCACAGAGGCTAGCGGATGCCCCCCGGAAAGCAACCGACAAGCACTTGATTGCTTTAGGTATTCCGATCAACCATGAATCTTTATGCTAAATTTTAGGGGTTCCCTGATACCGAGGCATTCTTATCGCCCGCATGCCGATGTCAGCCGTATCAAGCGAGTGGCGCAGCTGGCGCTCTACAATCTTTGGTAGAGAATCGGGCCTTACCTCGCCTGCGCCGGCAAGCTGGCGCTACGCTGCGTCCGCGACCACGCGATTGCGGCCGTCGCGCTTAGCACGATAGAGGGCCTGGTCGGCGCGTTTGACGATGTCGGCGGCGCTGTCCTCGCAGGATTGCATCGCCGCGATGCCGATCGAAATCGTGGCCTGCACGGTGCGGGAATTCTGATTGATCGGGAACGCCTCTGACGCAATCCTGCGGCGCAGCCGCTCCGCCACCACTGTGGCGACGCCGATGTCGGTGTCGGGCATCACGACGACAAACTCTTCGCCGCCGTAGCGGCACGCAAGGTCGATGCCGCGCACCGCCTTTTTCAGCCGCCGCGAAAACTCCTTGAGGACGTCGTCACCGGCGGCGTGACCATGAGTGTCGTTGATCACCTTGAAGAAATCGATATCGAGCACGAGGATGCTGATCGGCTTGCCGCGCGCAGCCGACTGTTCCACCAGCGTGCTGAGGTGGCTTTCCATGTAGCGGCGATTATGCAGCCCGGTGAGCGCGTCAGTGATCGCGGCTTCGATCGACAGCTGGACGTTGTCGCGCAGCCGCTCGGTGTAGCGGCGCTTTTTGACCTGGGTGCGCACACGCGCCAGCAACTCGTTCTTGTCGATCGGGCGGATCAGATAGTCGTTGACCCCGATCTCGAGTTCCGCGCATCAGCCGCGTGTTGTCATCGGCTTCAGCGATGGCGAGAAGCGGCAAGTTGCGGGTGCGCTCAAGGGAACGGAGATGGCTGCACAGCCGCAGCCCGTCATAATTCTCAAGCCCCAGCGAGATGATGGCGAGATCATAAGAGGTATCCGCCGCCTGGAACACCGCCTGCTTGGGATCGGTCTCGACATCGACCGTATGCTCCTCGGCCAGCGTCTGGGCAATGCGGTCGTAGGAAGACTTGCGGTCATCAACGATAAGGATGTGAGCGCCCCGGCCGTCGTCAGCCACCGCCTCGCGAGCGGGATTTTCGAGGCCGATCTCTCTGGAGGTGACGGCGCGCATGCGCAGCTCGTCGGTCATCATCTTGAGCCGGGTCAACGACCGCACGCGCGCGATCAGCACGAGGTCCGATACCGGTTTGGTCAGGAAATCGTCCGCACCAGCATTAAGGCCGGCAATGCGGTCCGATGCCTGGTCGAGCGCAGTCACCATCACCACCGGAATGTGATGGGTGACAGGATTAGACTTGAGACGACGGCAGACTTCGAACCCGTCCATGTCCGGCATCATCACATCGAGCAGGACAAGATCGCATTCCGCGCGCTCGCAGATGGCAAGTGCCTCGGCGCCGCTCGTTGCCGTCGTCACGTCGAAATATTCGGCAGACAGCCGGGCTTCCAGAAGCTTCACGTTAGCCGGAACATCGTCGACGACGAGAATGCGAGCGGTCATCGGCCGTCTCCATCGACCGCGCCAAATTGGGTCTCCGTCAGCTCGGGTGGAGCAGCAAGCTTATCGACGGCCGCGTGGGCATAGTCCCGGGCCGCATATTCATCCGAGCCAAGATCCGGCGTCCCGAGGAACCGACGGATCGTTTCCATGAACTTCGCGACGGAAATCGGCTTCGACAGATAGGCCTCGCAGCCACCCTGCCGGATGCGTTCCTCGTCACCCTTCATGGCGAATGCAGTGACGGCGACCACCGGAATCGCATGGAGGTCAGGATCGTCCTTGATCCACTTGGTCACCTCGAGTCCGGACACCTCCGGCAGCTGGATATCCATCAGGATCAAGTCCGGCCGGTAAGTGCGGGCGAGTTCAATAGCTTCGACGCCGTTTCGCGTCGCCACGGTCGAGTACCCGTGTGCCTCCAACAGGTCGTGGAAGAGCTTCATGTTAAGCTCATTGTCTTCCACGATCAGGACGGTCCTTGCCATCCGCACGTCCCCTTGTTGTCGCCCCGAGACCCTGCATAACCGCCGCCAAGCGGCCGAAATCAAGGCCGGACGGTAGTCGGGATTCCTTACAGAAACGGAAACTGGAACGAATATGAAGGGTTCGTTAATCCTTTCAAACACGCGGCCGGCGACGCCCGAATCGGTGCAATTCATTGCATTTTTAGCGCGTTTGCAGGGCAAATTCGAGAAAGTTTCGCCGCCTCACCGGCCCGCCCGCCGGGCCGCCCTTGATGGGCCCGGACAATGCACCTAAAATTTTCATGACCCGTTGGTTAGCGTTGCATCACCGCAATCATCGACTCTCGCAGGCTGGTCGAGACGACCTGCGCGGCACGCCACGCGATGCCATATAGGCATCGTCGGACATCGCATGACTTACATCGCTTTGCTTGCAAGGCAGCGCGTGTTCGCGCTCACGCTGTTGGTGGTAATCGCGGCAGTTGCGCTCGCCACGCGAGCCTCCGCAGCGGAAACGCCATTCTATGCCGGCAAGACGTTGCGTGTCGTGGTCGGCTTCGGTCCCGGTGGTGGCTACGATCTCTACGCGCGTGAGCTCGCGCGTCACCTTGGACGCCATCTCGACGGCCACCCGTCGGTGGTGGTTCAAACCATGGCCGGCGCCGGCAGCCTCAAGGCGGTGAACTTCCTCTATAACGCCGCGCCGCGAGACGGCACGACGATCGCGACCTTCGCGCGCGGCATCGTATTCGAGCCGCTCATCGGCCACCTCGAAGGCGCCCAGTTCGACGCGCCCAAGTTCAATTGGATCGGCAGCGTGTCGAACGAAGTCAGCGTGTGCGCCGTCAACGCTTCGCGCGGCATTGCGACCTGGCAGGACATGCGGGCCAAGCCCACGGTCATCGGCGCGTCGGGTACGGGCGCCGACAGTGACGTCTTTCCGATCGTATTGCGCAATCTGACCCATCTGCCCATGCGCATCGTGACGGGCTATCCGGACGGGTCGAACCTCAACCTCGCCATGGAGCGCGGCGAAATCGACGGCCGTTGCGGCTGGTCGTGGACCAGCATTATAGCACGCAATCACGATTGGCTGACCACGAAGCGCATCCGGGTCACGCTGCAGATTGCGCTCGCGAGACACGAAGACCTGCCGGACATCCCGCTGATCATGGACCTTGCCACGACGCCGCAGCAGGCAGCCGCACTCAAGCTGATCGTTTCGCGGCAAAGCATCGCGCGACCCTTCGCGGCGCCGCCCGACGTGTCCGCCGATCGCATCGAGGCACTGCGCCGGGCGTTCGACGCTACCGTGGGGGACCCTGCCTTTATTGCGGACATGCACGCTCAGGCCCTGGAAGTCCGCCCCGTCGGCGGAGCCGCGGTGCAAAGCCTCGTTCGCGATCTTTACGCTTCGCCGCCCGACGTCGTAACCCTTGCGCGCGAACTCCTGTCCGATTCCCCGTGAGGAGCGCGCGCGTCCCGCCCGCTCCGTCAAAAAAGTGCGCGCGAGACGCGCGCGGTCCGGCTAGAGCATGAGGTCCCGGCGATGCCGCCCAAACGCGACAGCAATCCCGAGCACGAACACGCTGCGGCGCTCGCAATCGCCGCGCTGAACTGGCTCGCGCAGGAGCCGGAGGAGTTGTCGCGCTTTCTCGCACTAACCGGCATCGATCCCGGCGCGATCCGCGCCGCCGCCAGCGAACCGGGCTTTCTCGCCGGCGTCCTCGACTACATTCGCGGCAACGAGCGCACCCTCGCGGCATTTGCGGAACACGCCGGCGTGCCGCCGCTCCAGGTCGGCCGGGCACGCGCGGCCCTCGGCGGCGCCGATTGGGAGCGCGACCTGCCGTGATGGCGGCCTGATCGCGCTATAATCGCGACCGCGATTCCCCACGGGGGATGCCCATGGCTGGCTTTTGCCGCGATTGTCTTGCCGATGTGCCGGAGCGTGGAGCGCGCTGCGCCGCCTGCGGATCGCCGCGGCTTGCGCGTCATCCGGCGATCACGCGCATGTCGATAGCCCACGTGGATTGCGATGCCTTCTACGCGACGATCGAGAAACGCGACGACCCCTCGCTTGCCGACAAGCCGCTGATCGTCGGCGGCGGCCAACGCGGCGTGGTCGCGACGGCCTGCTACATCGCACGCACCTACGGCGTGCGTTCGGCAATGCCGATGTTCGAAGCGCGGCGGCTGTGCCCACATGCCGCCGTTGTGCGGCCGGACATGGCAAAGTACGCCCGAGTCGGGCGCGAGGTGCGCACGCTGATGGGCGAATTGACGCCGCTCGTCGAGCCGCTGTCGATCGATGAGGCCTTCCTCGATCTCACCGGCACCGAGCGCCTGCATGGCATGACGCCGGCAAAATCGCTGGCGCGGTTCGCCGGCCGGGTTGAACGCGAGATCGGCATTACGGTGTCGATCGGCCTGTCGCAGAATAAGTTTCTTGCCAAGATTGCGTCGGACCTCGACAAGCCCCGCGGCTTCTCGCTGCTCGATCTCGCGGAGGCGCCCGCGTTCCTCGCGCCGCGCCCGATCACGTTCATCTGGGGGGTCGGCAAGGCCATGGGCGCAGCGCTTGCGCGCGAAGGCTACCGCACCATCGCCGACCTGCAGCGGGCGGAAGCGACCGAATTGATGCGGCGCTTCGGTACCGAAGGGCTTCGCCTCTCCCGCCTTTCGCGCGGCATCGACTCGCGTAGCGTCAATCCTGTTCGCGAGACGAAGAGCGTCTCGGCCGAGACGACGCTCGAACGCGATCTCGCCGATTTCCGCGCGCTTGAGCGTATCCTGTGGGAACTTTGCGAGAAGGTGTCGGCGCGGCTCAAGGCCAAGGAGCTTGCCGGCGCGACCGTGACGCTCAAGCTCAAGAGCAGCGATTTTCGCCTGCGCACGCGGGCTCGTTCGCTCGGTGCGCCGACCCAGCTTGCGGCGAAAATCTTTGCCGCCGGGCGTGAGCTGCTCACGCGCGAGACCGGCGGCACCAAGTTTCGCCTGATCGGCATCGGCGTCAGCGCACTTGCAGAGGCTGCCGACGCCGATCCCGCCGATCTCATCGATGAGCGCGGCCGGCGCGCGGCTGCGGCCGAGCACGCGGTCGATCGCCTACGCGAAAAATTCGGCCGCGCCGCCGTGATCCGCGGTATCGCGATGGATGAGGAGTGAGCCAGAAACGGTAGCCCGGATTGAGCGAAGCGAAATCCGGGAAGTATTTGCAGGCGGGAGACCCGGATTTCGCTTCGCTCAATCCGGGCTACGCGTTGGGATGCCGCTCATAACAACGGCATCACATGATTTGCGCGAGGCGTTACGCCGAAGCGCCGGCGAACAGGCTCTTCTTGATAATGGCGTGGATGCCCCAATTGCCATCGACCACTTGCGTCACCCCGAAGTCGACGCCGACCGAGATCAGCGAGATTGCTTCGTCTTCGCTCAGCCCCTTGGTATTCATCAGGAATGCCCGCATCTTGTGGAACGCGTCGCGCAGCGCGAGATCGATCGAGGATTTCTCGTAGATCTCCTGCTGCGCCTTGGGGCCAAGCTCCTGAAGATAGTTGGCGAAGCTGAATCCGTGCAGCACCCATTCGTCCTGGGTTTCGAGAAGTGGCGACGTCAGGGTTGCGAGCGAACCGGTGAGCGCATTCGCTTTGTGGAGGATCAGCTGGAAGGTTCCGGTCAGCGACATTTCGATGGCGGTGCCGCACAACTCGGAATCGCCCTGGGCGGCATGGGAATCGCCGATCGAGAACAGCCCGCCCGGCACCGCGACGGGATAGTACATGGTCGCGCCTTTGCCGATGCGCCAGTTGTCCATGTTGCCGCCGAAGTAGCTCGGCGGGATAGAGTTGACCACGTCAGCTTCTTTCGGCGCGACACCCATCACGCCGAAATGCGGGCGGATCGGAATGCGGATGTTCTTGAGCACCCCGTGGTTCTCCTGCACGGTCTTGTGATCGACCGGCACGCCGGGGTAGTCGATTGTCTTATGCACGACGCCATAAGGATCGGTCTGCGGCGTCCAGCGGAAGTTGTAGACTGCCTGGGCCCAGTTGCGCTGCCCGCTGGTGTCGATCTCATAGATGGTGCAGACCTCGCGCGGCTTCGGCTCGGTCAACAGGTCCTTGTACTGGAAGCCCCACCATGCCGCCGCGTTGCTGCCGAACGACTTGCCGGCATACGCCGGGTTGGCGCAGGGCCGGGGCTTCACGTCGATGATGCGCACTTCCAGGATATCGCCCGGCTCGGCGCCGCGGATGTAGACCGGGCCGGTGCAGATATGCACGCCGAACCCTTCGCCTGACCCGCGGCCGAGCAGCTTGCCGTCGACCGGGCCGGCGCCGCGGCGGTCGACGCCCTTCTTCTCCTTGGTCCACAGGAACACGCTTTCGGCCCCGGGATCGCCCTTGACCATGCGCTCGGCGTCGTCATTGGCGTGATGCGTGAGCGCCTCGATGGTGATGAAGTCGCCGGAATCGACTTCGATGCGCGGCTTCAGCAGCTTGCTGAAATAGCCCCAGTGCACCGTGTCGGAGGTCGCCGGCAGATAATGGTAGGCGGGGCGGCCCGGGGTGCCCGCGGTCTGCGCAGAGGCGGGCGCTACCAGCGCACCGCCGGCGGCGAACGCCGTCGCGGCGGCACCGCCCGCGGCAAAGGCGCTCTTGAGAAAGCTGCGCCGTTCGGCGTCAAGGTCTTCAATCAGCTTCTGCCGATGTAGCTCAAATTGTGGGCAAGTGTGGTCATCGCCTGCGCACATGATGATAACTCCTCAATGCGACTTGGATTTTCTGGTGAATTGGCAAGGCAAACAGGGTTGCGCCACGGCCAAGTGCCGCGCGCATGCGCAAACACGTCACTCGCCCCGTGACTGCCGCGAAGGCATGCAAGCCGCAGGCCACTAAAGCGGCAACTCCGGGCCGCGATGAAGAACCCAGGTGAATGCGCTAGAGCTTTGCGCCAAAACTCTGCGCGGGATCGAATTCCGGGGCGCGTCGGCCGGTCGGGATCGCGGCAACGCCCGCTTCGCGCGGCAGGAAGTGGCCGGAGCCGGGTGCAACGCGGAGTGCCCCGTCCTCCACCACAACGCGGCCGCGGCTGAGCACGGTGACGGGCCAGCCTTTCACGGTCCGACCCTCGTACGGCGTGTAGCCGGCGCGGTCATGCATCAGGTTCGCGCCGATCGTCACCTTGCGGGTCTGATCCCAGACGACGAGATCGGCATCGCCTCCGATCACGATGTCGCCCTTCTTCGGATGCAGGCCGTAGATCTTGGCCGGCTCGGTCGCTGTCAGCGCGACAAATTTTTCAAGACTTCAGGCGGCCCTCCGACACCATCGCGTCGAACAGCAGCGGCAGCCGGGTTTCGAGGCCCGGCATCCCATTCGGGATCGCCTTGAAATCGGGATCGGTGCCATTGACGAACTTGCCGCTGGCATCGAAGCGGTACGGCGCGTGATCGGACGACACCGTCTGCAGATCGCCAAGCGCCAACGCTTGCCACAACGCCTCCTGATCCGAAGGCTGCCTGGTTGGCGGGCTGCAAATCCATTTGGCGCCTTCAAGCCCAGGGCGATCGAGGTCCTTCGCAGTCAGGAACAGGTATTGCGGACACGTTTCCGCGAACACCTTGAGCCCTTCGCCGCGTGCCGCGCGAATACGTGCTGCGCCTTCCGCAGTGGAAACATGGAAAATCATGATCGGCTGGTCGATGAAAGCGGCGAGCGCGATCACCCGGTTGAAGGCCTCCGCCTCGCAGGCGCGCGGGTGGCTGACGCCGTGATAGCGCGGCGCCCGCCAGCCGCCGGCCACCAGCCGCTTTCCGGTCCACGCGATCATAGCGTGGTTTTCGGCATGCACGCAGACCAGGGCGCGGCTCTCGCGCGCCGCGTGGAATACGTCGAGCAACTGCATGTCGTCGAGCTTGATGCGGTCGTAGGTCATGAACACTTTCAGCGTCGCATGACCAGACTTCACGAGCTTCGGGATGTGGTCTTTGAGGGTGGCCTCGGTCGGATCGGCGATGATCATGTGGAACGCGTAATCGATCACCGCCCCCTTGCGAGCCAAGGCGTGATAGGCGTCGACCACTTCGTCGAGCTTCATGCCGATGTGCTGCGCGGCGAACGGAATCACCGTCGTGGTGCCGCCGAACGCCGCGGAGATCGTCGCAGATTCGAACAAGTCGGCGTTGACGATGCCGGCGCCTGACAACTGCTCGATGTGGGCATGACTGTCGACGCCGCCAGGCAATACGAGCTTTCCGCGCGCGTCGATCTCCTTCGCCCCGGGCGGAAGATTGCGGCCGATCGCGGCGATGATTTCGCCCTCGATCGCGACATCAGCAGGGAAAACCGCGGAGGCAGTCCCGACCGTGCCACCGCGCAGAACGAGATCATAAGGTTTTGTGGACATGCTAAGCTCTCCGCCGATAACGTCTTATCACTTCCCTCTCAGGGAAATTGGAAAACCGCAAGGACCCATCATGAGCCGCGGCGACATCCTGGTCATCAACCCCAATTCAAATCCAGCAGTCACGGCGGGCCTCGACGCCGCGCTCGCCATGTTTCGTCTGGACAACGGCCCGTCGATCCGATGCGCGACGCTCGCCGAAGGGCCGTTCGGGATCGAGACCCAGAAGGATGTCGAGGCGGTGACGCTGCCGCTGCGGCGCCTCGTCGAACAGGACAACGCTGCCGATGCCTTCGTGATTGCCTGCTTCAGTGATCCGGGGCTCCATGTCTGCCGCGAGGCAACGCGGCGGCCGGTGTTCGGCATCAACGAATGCGGGCTCTTGACTGCGCTTGCCCGCGGCGACCGTTTTGGCGTGATCGCCATCACGGCGCCGTCTATTGCGAGGCATCGGCGGGCAACGCGGCAGATGGGCATCACCGAGCGGTTCGCCGGTGAGCGTCCGCTCGAGATGAGCGTCGCCGAGACGGCGTCGGGCGAAGGGACCTTCGCGCGGATGGCGACGGTCGGCCGCGATCTCGTCGAGAAAGATGGTGCCGATGTCATTGTTCTCGGCTGCGCTGGCATGGCCCGACACCGCCGCCCGCTGGAAGAGTCGCTCGGGGTTCCGGTCGTCGATCCGACCCAGGCCGCGGTCGCAATGGCGATCGGCGCGGTCCAGACGCAATTCGCGTAGATCACCGCCCCTCGTTACTGCTCCCGGCGGGAGCGACGCGTCGAAATTACGAAATAGTTCTCGGTTTGGGCGGAATGATGCCAGCCTGGGAGGCGATTGCACCGTAGTGCTCGATGCGGCGATGGCGCGCGAAATCGAACATCGTCTCCTTGCCGAACCGCGTGGCGTCGAGGTCGCAGTCGTGGACCAGCAATTCGTCGCCCTCGGTTGATATCTCGGCGACGATTTCGCCGTCCGGATCGACGATGACGGTGCCGGCCATGAGGTGGTGACCATCCTCGACACCGGCCTTCGCCACCGCGACCACCCAGGTGGAATTCTGGTAGGCGCCGGCCTGCAGCGAGAGCTTGTGGTGGAACATGCGTTTGGCGAGCCCCTCGTCGCCCTTCTGCGAGTTCACTGATGGCGTGTTGAAGCCGAGCACGACCATTTCGGCCCCCTGAAGGCCCAGTACGCGGAACGTCTCCGGCCAGCGCCGGTCGTTGCAGATGCACATGCCGAAAACGCCGCCGAGCATGTGCCATGCCGGAAAGCCGAGATCGCCCGGCTCGAAGTAGCGCTTCTCGAGATGCTGGTGACTGCGCGCGGCATCGTAGTCCGCGTGTCCCGGCAGATGCACCTTGCGATATTTGCCAACAATCGTGCCGTCACGATCAACGAGGATTGCCGTATTGAAATGATGGCCGTCCGGCGCGAGCTCCGCATAGCCGAGACTCATCGCGAGCGCGGCGCGCTGTGCTTGATCGAACAGCGGCTGCGTCGCCACATTCGGCATCCCGCGCTCGAACCAGATGTCGGCCTCGCTGCGGTCCTCGTAATACCAACGCGGGAAGAATGTCGTCAGCGCGAGCTCCGGATAGACGATGAGGTCGCAGCGCGCAGCCTCCGCCTGTCGCATCAGCGCGAGCATGCGGGCGACGACGGCTTGCCGCGTCTCGGCCTTTTGTATCGGGCCAAGCTGTGCGGCGGCCACCCTGATATTGCGCATCACATTCCTCGCAGTCCGGTCGGCTCATGAGCCGCGCTTGATTGTTAAAGGGGATACTTGAGCGATCACCCGCATGTAAATCCCGCCCGCTGTTTTGCCGCAGCGTTCCGTGGCATGTTCAGCGCCAAGCCGGGCGAGAACGATCCGGAAGGGAGGAAACGCGTGATCATCGAATGGCATACCCACGTCTATCCGCCGGAAGAAGCGGCTCGCAGCGCATTCTGGGGCGGACGCTGCCCGATGACCGTGGAGAACGTGCTCTCGGCGCAGCAAAAGGCGGCGATCGCCATCAGCGTTGTCAGCAACGCCGCTCACTACCTGCGCGACAAGGACGCCACGGGTGAGTTGAAGGCGATCAGAGACTGGGACGACTACGCCGCCGAAATTCAGAGCTCCCACCCCGGCGTACTCTATTGCTTGGCGATGGCGACCCCTTGCGGCGGCCCCGACCATCTCAAGGAACTCGAGCGCGCGATCCGCGAACTGAAGCTCAAGGGCGTGCTCATCAATTCGAGCCACAAGGGGCACTATCCGGACGACGACGAAGCGCGCGGCTTCTGGGAACTCGTCCAGGATCTCGACATTCCGGTGATGATCCACCCGCCCCACGTCGGCTTCGGCGAGGAGCGCATGAAAGAGTATCGCCTCGCCTCGAGCGTCGGGCGCCCAGCCGATCTCTGCCTCGCGCTGTCGCGAATCATCGTGCGCGGCATTCTGGAGGATTTCCCGCGGGCCACGATCGTGGGCTCGCACGGCGGCGGCGGCATCTGCGAAGTCATCGGCCGGCTCGACTATGCCTATGAACTGCAGGACGAAGCGTTCTTTCTCGGCTCCTACAAGCCGATGAAGATCAAGCGCGCGCCGAGCCACTACCTGCGGATGATGCACTTTGACAGCGTCACCTACCACAAGCCGGCGGCGCGCCTCGTCGTCGACACGGTCGGCGCCGATCATGTGCTCTATGGCAGCGATGCCCCGCCCCTCACCTCGCTCAAACCGCGCGCCATCAAGGTCATCGAAGACCTGGCGCTGCCGCCGCGCGAACGCGAGGCGGTGTTCTGGCGTAACGCGGCAAGGCTCCTGAAACTGCCCGCCGAGAGTCTCGAAGCAGCATGAGGTCCCGATGACGCTCCTCGCGCCAGTGGTGTCCTGCATCGCGATCGCCGGCATCGCCGCGGCGATTGCGCTCGCGGCGGCGCCGGGTGAAGCGCAGGAGCTTTCGTCCGGACGGCCGCTACGCATCATCGTCGCGACCGGTGTGGGCGGTACCAGCGACGTTTTCATGCGCGTGGTCGGCGACGAATATCATCGCCGCTATGGGCGGCCCGTGGTGGTGGAAAATCGCACCGGCGGCAGCATGATCATTGGCGGGCGCGCCTGCGCGGAGGCGCCCGGCGACGGCAACACGATCTGCAACCTGCCGAACACCACCCTCACCTACAACCGGTTCCTGTTCAAGAAACTGCCCTACGATCCGGACAGCTTCGTGCCGATCACCAATCCCTTCTTCAACACCCAGCTCCTGGTCGTGAGCACCGCGCTCGGCGTGAAATCGCTCGAGGAGCTGGCCGCACTGTCGAAGGCGAAGCCCGGGACACTTAGCTACACCGTGCCGTCCGAGCCGCTTGCGGTCTTCATGGACTGGTGGCGCGAGAAGACCGGCGCCGATCTCGTGCGGGTGCCGTTCAAGGGCGGCGGCGATTCGGTCACCGGCATGCTGACGGGCTCAACGCCGGTCGCATTCTTCGGCATCGGCAACTGGCTGCCGCATCTCGCATCCGGCGCCGTGCGGCCGATCGCGGTCGATGGCGATACGCGCTCGCCGCTTCTGCCGGAGGTGCCTACGCTGCGCGAACTTGGCTACACCGCCGATTTGACGCGGACCTATTTCGGGCTGGTTGCACCGTCGGGCACCCCGCAGTCCATCGTCACACGCATCTACGAGCAGGTTTTAGCCATCGGCAGCAACCCGGAGTTTCGTCGCAAGCGTCTCGTCGAGGTCGGCTTGGAGCCCGTGTTCGATGAGCCGGAGGCATTCGCGCGCTATCTCAAGGAGGATCGCGTCCGCGCCAGCCGCATTGTCAAAGCCGCGGGGCTTACGCCGCAGTAGATGCAATTCACCTCCCCCCGGAGGGGGGAGGTCGGCCGCGAAGCGGCCGGGAAGGGGTGACAGCAGTGCAATGGATGGGACGATCCACTCGTTGCACTGCCATCACCCCACCCCGGACCGCCTGCGGCGGTCCGACCCTCCCCCTTCAGGGGAGGGTGAAGCCATGCGCGGGGTGGGATGCCCCGCCGCGCGAACGCAGCTTTAGTGGAGGGGGCGAATATGCGAGTTTCCGCGGCTTTCCGGCTTCGCCGAATACCGCCGGAGGTGCCCCAATCCGCCTGATCCGAAATGCAATCCCGCGAACCCGATCGCGCTGCAAATGAGCCTTCTCTCCCGGCCTGCCCTGATAAAAATGAGCGCAGCCGATCGGCGCGTGATCGGCGTCATCAGCTTTGTGCACTTCATCAGCCACTTCAATCTGATGGTCCTGCCGGCACTGTTCGCCGTCATCCGCGAGGATCTCGGCGTCAGCTATACCGAACTCGGTCTCGCGCTCGTCGCATTCAACATCGTGTCCGGCGTCCTTCAGATCCCGGTCGGCTTTCTGGTCGATCGCATCGGCGCCCGCGTTGTATTGATTGGCGGCCTCCTCGTCGAAGCGGTCGCCTTTACCACCATCGGGCTTGTGCCGTCGTTTTATGTCTTCATCGCCATGCACGCGCTGGCGGGGATCGGCAACACGGCGTTCCACCCAGGCGATTATGCTTTCCTGTCGAAGCGGGTCAGCCATCGCAACATCGGCTTTGCTTTCTCGTTTCACACCTTCGCCGGAATGATGGGAATGGCGGCGGGGCCGGCGGCGACGTTTGCGTTCTATGCGAGCTTTGGATGGCGCGGCGCCTTTATCGGAATGATGGCGCTCTCTTGGATCGCCATTATCGTGTTGCTGTTCGAACGTGAGCACGCTGAGGATCACGAGCGTGTGGCTCCGGTCGCGGCGAAGGCGCAAGCGCCCGGCCACACTGGTTTCCGGCTCCTCCTGTCGACGCCGATCCTCCTCAATTTCGTGTTCTTCCTGCTCGTCGCGTTCTCAAGCTATGGCGTCACGAACTATCTGGTCGCGGCGCTCCAAGCATTGCACGGTACTTCATTGGAGCTCGCCAACACCACGCTCACCCTGTTCCTTCTGATGACGGCCGTCGGCGTGATCGCGGCTGGCGCTTATGTGGATCGCCTGCGGCGGCACGCGTTGCTCGCGGCCACCGGCATGATCATCTTCGCCATCGGCGCGGTGGCGATCGGCCTGATCGATCTCTCCGCCGCCGCGCTCGCGGCTATGGTGAGCATTATCGGCTTCGCCTCCGGCATCATCTACCCGTCGCGGGACATGCTGGTGCGCGAGGTGACCCCGCCCGGCGAGTTCGGCAAGGTGTTCGGCTTCGTCACCTCTGCCTTCAATCTTGCCGGCATCCTCGCGCCGTTCGTCTATGGCGCACTCATGGATCGCGGCAGTCCGGTCGCGGTATTTGTCGTCGTCGGCCTCGGGAGCGCCTTTACTGTGCTGACGCTCGGGTGGTCTCGCCGCGCCATTCGCCCCGGATCGATCTCCGTCCGCGAAACGGCGTAGAACAATTTCCATCGACCCGGCGAGGCGCCCCCGATGACAGGCTCTGCGAAGCCCGCTATCGGAGAGGGTGCCGAAAGGGGTCCGCGGTCGTTCGGCGCGGATCAGCCTTCACCATGAACGAGTGCGGCGTAGGAGAAGTGAGATGAAGCGAATGCTCGGCCTCGTTGCAGCAGGGATACTGGCGGCCCTCGCGCCCGCGGCGGCGCAAAACTATCCGACGAAGCCGATCCGGTTCGTGATCCCCTACGCGCCGGGTGGCGTCGCCGATATTGCCGCGCGGGTGGTCGGGCAGAAGCTGTCCGAGGTGCTAGGCCAGCAGATCCTTGTCGAGAACCGGCCCGGCGGCAACGGCTTCATCGGCGTCACTGCCGTCACCAAGGCTGCGCCCGACGGTTACACCTTCCTGGTGGCAACGCTTGGCGACCTCACGATCAACCCGGTGATCTTCAAGGAACTCCCCTACGACGTCGCGCGCGATCTCGTGCCGGTGACGACACTGACGGACACGCCCTGCGTGTTCGCGGTCTATGCCGGCGCGCCCTATCGCAGCATGGCGGATGTCATCACCGACGCCAAAGCGCGGCCCGGCAAGATCGCGGTCGCGACGCCCGGCAACGGCAGCGTCAATCAGCTCATCATGGAATGGATCGGGCTCGAAATCGGGTCGAAGTTCCAGCACATCCCCTACAAGGGCGGCGCGCCGGCAGCCGCCTCCCTCGCGGGCGGCGATCTGCCGGCGGGCGTGCTCGCGGTATCCTCCGTCATGCCGCATGTGAAAAGCCACCGCATCCGCGTTTTGGCCATCACGACGGCCGTGCGTTCGGCCCTCAACCCGGAATGGCCGACGCTGCAGGAGAGCGGCGTGCCCGAGGTCGCGGCCACGAACTGGACCGGACTTCTCGCGCCCAAGGCGACGCCTCACGCGATCGTCGACAGAATTCAGGCCGAGGTCGTCAAAATCCTCGACATGCCGGATGTGAAGGATCAATTCGCGGTCGGCGGCGCCACCACCATCCCCTCGACCGGTGCAGAATTCGACGCGCGCATCAAACGCGAGACTGCCGAATTCAGGACGATCGCGCAGAAGGCCAACATCCAGCCGGAGTGATGGCGGTGGCAGATGCACGCGGCACGCAGCTCCTCTACACTCACGGGAGAGAACGGCAATCGCCGCATCACTCTCCCCTCGAGGGCAGAGTGATCGCATATGGCAGCGGTTCTTTCACCTCTCCCCTCGCGGGAGATGTGATCTTATTAAGTTTTTGACTTTGTTGTCAAATTTGCTATGATCTCTCCTGCACATAGCCTACCCAGATATGAGAAATCAAGCACTTAGGCGCCAAAAATTCACAGTTTCTGCACAGGGGGCGCGTCGCTCATGGCCTTCCTTGTCGATACCCAGCAGTTGAAGCCGGGGCTCATCATCTTCCGCCGTGCGGACGTGAAGCACCGCAATTGGTACTGCCGGATCAAGGTCCCGAAGGCGGACCGCTACAAAACGGTCTCCTTAAAGACCGCCGACATCGACGCCGCGCGCGAGCGGGCGTTCGATCAGGACGCGGACCTCCGCTTCCGCATCAAGCATGACGTGCCAATTTTCAACCGTCCCTTCAGCCAGGTCGCAAAGGACTACGCGGACTTCCAGAAGGAGCGGGTGGAAGCCGGTCAGATCACGCAACATCGCTACGATGTGGTCGTTTCCATCATTGACGCTCA
The DNA here is from genome assembly GCA_963807015.1 of uncultured Alphaproteobacteria bacterium. Classification (GTDB taxonomy): domain Bacteria; phylum Pseudomonadota; class Alphaproteobacteria; order Rhizobiales; family Xanthobacteraceae; genus JAJPKK01. Next base: position 192,665 of record CAWEAS010000008.1, read on the forward strand.
GTTGAACCCCTATGTCGGTTCGGTTCAAATCAACATGATCGGGCAGGAACGGTGGGAGCGCTACCCGATCTGGCGGCGGAAAAACGGCACGGGCCGCAACGGGCAAGTGAGCGACGCGACAATCCGCACGGAGATGTCGATCTTTCGCTCGATCACGCTGTTCGCCGCCGGCAAGAAGTACATCACCGAGAGCCAGACGTTTAAGGGCAAGCTCCCCCTGGCCAAAGTGCGGCGTGAAGAGTTCACGCCCGAGGAATATCGGAAGCTCCACACCTTCGCGCGGGGATGGATCAAGAAGGCGCGAAACCCGTCCCAGGCCTGGGGCCGTACGATCGTCTATAACTTCATGCTGGTCATGTGCAACACTGGCATGCGCCCGCCGGAAGCCAAGAACCTGCGCTGGCGCGATGTCGCCATCCGCAGCGATACACAGGGTCGCAATTTTGTCGTCTTGCATGTCCGCGGCAAGGATAAGTTCCGCAACCTGGTTGCCGCCGGCAATGTCGCGGACTATCTCGAACGCATCCGCGCGATCAGCAAGGCGACCGGTGCAGACGATTTCGTGTTCACGAAATCCAACGGGAAGCCGCCCGGCGATCTTTATCGATCGCTGATCGAGCAACTGCTGACCGAATCCGGGTTGTTGCGCAGTTCATCCGGAAGTCGCCGCTCCACCTATTGCTTCCGCCATACCTACGCGACCTTCCGCCTGACCGAGGGGGTCGATGTCTATTTCCTGTCCAAGCAGATGGGCACGTCCGTGAAAATGATCGAGGATCATTATGGCCACATCAACCCGGTGAAGAATGCCGAGCGCATTCTTCAGGGCCTTCCCGGGTGGGAACCGATCGCATCTGCGCCACAGCTCGCGGCGGAGACAGGCCGCGTGAACGCGGCTGCGGCGAAGGATCGAGCCGCCCGGTCGAAGGCCGCGCCAGCAACGAATCCTTGATCGAGCCGCAAAGACGGGATTCCTTCGCATCGAGATTCGATGCGCCCGGACCGAAGGCTCGCCGGCACCCAATGGGCCGTTGGCGCTCTGGATTGGGAGCACAAACAAAAACTCCAATGACTCCCGTGGGCGGCGGCGTATATCTGCTGGCCCATCCTGATTTCACTTCGTCAGTGACTAAATCATGTTTACCCAATTCTCACGGGCGCTCCTTTTTCAACGCTATCTTCCCAACTCGTTCGTGTGGCAGGGTCTGCTCTTGCGCGTGGCGGACATTCCGACATAAGCTTAAAGGAACCGTGGGAGACTTTGTCCATTGCCTCCAGCTTGGCGTCGCTCCGGCGACAGCGAACGCTGACCCACCCGCATTAGGTTAAATCTCATGGAGCACATCCGGTTATCGCTGCTGCGCTGGTTCGACAGCTGGACCGATGACCAGCAGATAACAGGAGCCGACGATGGCCGAATAGACTGGATCCGGATCGTTCCATTTCTTTCGGTTCACTTGGCGTGCGTTGCAGTCTTCTGGGTTGGCGTCAGTTGGACCGCCCTTTCCGTTTGCCTGATCATGTATTTCATTCGAATGTTCGCGATCACCGCGTTCTACCATCGTTTTTTTTCGCATCGGGCGTTCCAGACCTCGAGGATCACACAATTCATCTTTGCCGTGCTCGGCAATGCCTCGGGACAGAGAGGGCCGCTTTGGTGGGCAGGCCATCACCGGCATCACCATCGCCACTCGGACACGCCGCAGGACCCACATTCGCCGGTCTATGGGGGATTTTGGTGGAGCCATATTGGCTGGATCATTTGCAGAAGTAACTTTGCCACCCGCAAGACGCTGGTTAAAGATCTTATCCGGTACCCGGAACTGATATTTCTCGATCGGTTCGACTGGATAGTGCCCCTTTTTACCGCCGTCGGGCTCTTCGCGTTCGGTCATTGGCTGTCGACCGTCGCGCCGCAATATCAAACGAGCGCGATTCAGATGCTCGTCTGGGGATTCGCGGTATCTACCATCCTGCTATTTCATGCGACCTGCGCTATAAATTCGATATCGCACATTTTAGGCAAAAGTAGATATGACACGAATGATCATAGTCGGAACAATTGGGTTCTTGCACTCCTTACGTTGGGCGAGGGATGGCACAACAATCATCACCGATTCCCGACACGGGCAAAGCAGGGAGTCGCTTGGTGGGAAATCGATATGACCTATTACTGTCTTAAGATGATGGAATGCGTCGGGCTGATCTGGGGCTTGATCGACATTGAGCGCGAAAGGTACGTCGCCGAAACACACGATAGATCGGGATCGGCAAGGATCGAAGAATGCCGGCTATCTTCAAAGATGTAACGTATTCCGCAGCAAGATCTTTCTATGCGGTTACGACCCTGGTGCTCATCTGGGGGACGTTGATCTGGTCGCCGATTGTGACATTGGGCATCGTGCTGGCCTACCTGCATCTCGTAACACGGATCGAGGAAAATCGGCTGCTGGAGAAGATATGCAAGAGACTCCGAACCGAAAGGCGTTTGCCGACAGGCCCACCGCGTTTCCTCTCGCACGTGGAAGATCGGCAGCTGTTGCTGTTTCTCAGCTTCCTAATCGTCGACTATATCTCCGCATTTTATATCTACCACAATTTTGACGCATGGATCGGTGGGGGTCCGTTTTCGAAAATTTGCTACACGCTAGGTGTAGGGACGATGTTGGGGTGGGCTGCAGGGGTGAATATAGGGGTCGTATTCCATAATCACCTGCACCGCGGCAGCTTCCGAAGTCCGTCGGTGAATCGCTGGATCGGCCGCCTGTGGACCATTCCGAGTGGCTGGCCTAGCTATTTTTGGCAATACAAGCACACTATCATCCATCACAAGCATGTCGGAACGGCCGCAGACTGGGTGCAACCACGGACAACGAAGGATGGTCGCTACGAAAACATCTACCGTTACATCTTGTGCCATTGGCCTTGGCGCTACGCTTGGCATTTATGGCGGGATCTTAGCAACAGTGGCCCTCGGCGACGGCGCAGAGCAGTGTCGGAGCTCGCCCTGTTCCTGCCGTTCTGGCTTGCTCCAGTAGTCTTCGATCCGACGATGGGCCTCGGACTCTGGCTTTATCCGCACTGGTTCGGCAGCGCATTTATCCTGGGCACCGGCATGTATACCCAACATGCCGGCGGGACTACCGACAAAAAGCACAGCGCGTCGACGACGTTCCTATCTGAGTTCTTCAATCTAACAATGTTCAATGTGGGATATCACACAGAGCATCATAGCCATCCCAGCGTGCATTGGAGCGAGTTGCCGGACCTTCACTTGACCCTGCGCGATGAACTCATCCGCGAAGGCGCGCACGTCGTGGCGTTCGGGAGTTACCGGGCGGGAAGCTTGCTGAGTTCGATCCGTTGTCCGGAGGCTGCGTTTGACGAATTCCGAAAGCAGCATCCGCATTATGTTGCGCGAGAGCCGAATATGGCTTGAAGGTCGCGTTAGAAGTCGCGGAGCACACTCTGATGACGGACAGGAAATCGGCGCGATACGATTGGCGGGAGATCAACAGGCATAACAAAAAGAGGGATTGCTGGATCGTTATCGACGATGCTGTCTACGACGTCACCCCCTGGATCGATCTGCATCCGGGCGGGGACATCATCTGCACGATGGCGGGCGATGACGCTTCGGTATTATTTCACAGTTCGCACTTCCGCGACGTGGGGGAGCGACTTGAAGAGTACCGCATTGGGGTCGTCGCAAGTCCGACAGGAGCACCTACCGTTGACAGTAAATTTTTGCGGACGCTCAAGTCGCGCGTATATCAACATTTCACTGCCAATAACATCGACTACCGCCGGACGAGGCGGTTGCGGCCGCAACTAGTCGGCTCGGTCGTGCTGTTTCTGGCGGCATGGATTGCAGTTTACCTCTTCGACCTCTACCCCTTCGTCATCGTGATGGGAATTGCATCATGTGCTCTGGTCGGCGGGTTCGCCCACGAGTATTGCCATTCGACACTCGTAATCGGAGGAAACCGGTTCAATCTCAAATCACTGAGTTGCAGCGTGATCTGGGCCATCGTTTGCCCCTTCATGTTTGAAAAGCATTTTCAATACGAGCATCTGAGCCATCATAAGATTCCCATGGACCAGCACTACGACTACGAGATCTTTGCTTTGCAGCGCGTGCTGCGCCTGTCGCCTGAGATGCCATACAGGCCGATATTCAGATACCAGAAGTTCTACGCGCCGTTCGTCTACGCCTTTTACATAAGTACGCAGGTGATTGTGGGCTTCATCAGCGATTTCTTCGATAAGCGAAGTCTTTCCAGCGACAAGTCATTCTGGCTGCACATCTATGGCATGCCGGTGGTTACCCTGACTTTTCACGTATTCGTACCGATCTGGTTGGTAGGGGCCTATGCGTGGCTCGCCTGTTTCGTGTTATTTAACGCCGTATGGCAATGCACCACTTACTTCGTTGCTGCCGCGGTGCACATGACAAGTCAAAGCGATACGACCTCCGACGACTGGGTTTTTCTCGTCTGTTCTCGTTCTGTCAACGTATTGTGCGGAAACCCGGTGTATGATTGGATTTCGGGTGGTTTCAATTACCAGATCGATCATCATTTACTTCCTACTATCGCCAGGGAAAACTTGCCGTTGATCGCCCACATCGTGCGTGCCACATGTGAGGAGTTCGGTTATCCATACAAAGAGTACACTTCGCTAAAGGAGTATCTTATCGACCACTATCGCTACCTTGCCCGGCTCGGGCGGGAAAAGCCGCTGGCACTCGGCTTCGGCGGCGTGAGTAGGCCAAACCTCGCATGTCCGAGCCAGCGTCTGCCGGTGGACTCCCGGAATTAGGGCTTTAAGCGCGCTCCGCTGCGCGACCTGCATACTCGCCCCGTCGCGCGCGGCGAACTAGTAGCCGTCCGCAAGCTGACTGACGCTTGACGAAAAAGTCGTAGCATCCCCGCACCGATCCGCCAGGCGCACCCTCCACGAGGTTACCGCGCATGCATCCGACGCCCGCCGACGCGCGAGGTGACTGACCGCAGAGGGCGCCCATTTGTGGGCTTTACGGGATTGCGCCGACCGACGGTGGCCAAGCTTCTGCCTATGCCCAACTGATGCGGGTGTGAATTCCTTATTGACGATGAAGTTAGACGAATACTAGTATTGGTTGAGCGCGTCCACCTGGAGTAGCAAGGTGCGGGTCGAGTATCGCTGCGCGACGTTGAGAAGTACGGGCCAAATCGCTGGAACCGTCTGCATCTATTTATGGTTATGGTTCAGCACCCTCTATCCCGATGAGTTAGCTTTGCCGTGGATGTTGGTCGCGTCGATTACGATTGGTCTGTTTACGGTGCGCCTGTTCAATCTTCAGCACGATTGCGCCCACAGGTCGTATTTCAAAACCCGCCTGGCCAACGATGTGGTCGGTTCGCTGCTGAGTATTGCAACACTGACGCCCCACTTTTACTGGCGCATGCATCATCTTACCCATCACGGAACTTCGGGAAATCTCGACCGACGAGGGAAAGGCGAGATCCTGTTGTATACCGTGGAGGAGTTCATCCATCTTTCTGTGTGGCGGCGGATGCTGTACCGGGCTTATCGCAATCCGTTGCTGTTTCTGCTGCTCGGTCCGCTTTTCCATTTCGTGATTAAGATGAGGCTTCCTTACATCGCTGCGGCAGGGACGCGAGAACGCCGGAGCATTCACTTTGTAAATGTGATCTGGCTGGCGATATATGCTGTATTGTTTTATGTTTATCCCCATCCGGAGAAAATCATCACAATACATCTGGTTAGTTTTCTACTCGCTGGCGCGATTGGCCTGTGGCTGTTCTTTGTTCAACACCAGTTCGAGGGTACCTACTGGAGACGGACGGACCAATGGAATTTCCGAGAAGCTTCGATTAAGGGCAGCTCGTATTTGAAACTGCCAGCGCCCGCCGCCTGGTTTTTTGCGCACATCAACCTTCATCACGTACATCATCTGGATCCGAAAGTGCCAAATTACCACTTGCGAGCCAAATTGCGAAATTGCCCGATTGAACTTTCCAATGAGCTTTCGGTGCGGGAATCGTTAGCGGCCTTCGGCTTCAAGCTGTGGGACGAACGAGCGCAAAAAATGGTCGGATTTCCGAAGGGATCGAAAGGCCATGTTAGGCGTTATTGATTTTCTGATTGGCGTTCTCGTTGGATATCTCATCGGCTCGATGGTGGAATCGCTGTTGCACGAATATGTTTCAGACGCGCCTCGTTGGTTGGTCGAGTTTTGGTACCGTTATCCGCGTTTCTTTCGTGTATTTATTAGTTCTCGGTTTTCTCATCATGTCATTCATCACCAACGCACGTACCGTAGGAACCACGTGACCCAATTTCGGTCGATCGAAGAGCGGGAGCAACTCCAGAAGCAATTACTGGCGCGCGGAAGGCGCGGCAGAGTGATCCTCGCTGGAAACTTCGCCAACCGGCTTCATGCAGAGGGAGGAGTTGTATTTGCGCTACCGCTTTTGCTGACCGCAGCGGGGCTGAGCTTAGTTGCCACTCCCGCTTTCGCCCTTGGCTCGGCGTTCTCGCTCGCGTTGCCTCCGCTATGTAGTTACTTCATCCATCCCTATTTGCACCTGCCATTTGAAGAGGGTCAGAAACGCGCTTCGCGCCCCATGGCCCGCCTGCTGCGGACGCGTTATGTTCGGGCCATGTACCGCGCCCATTTCATGCACCATCGCTACGGCGGGACCAGTGATTTCAATCTCGTGCTCGGCGCAGACTACATCCGACGACGCGTGCGCCCGCGGTCCGAAGAGGACGAGGCGGCGATGCGTGACATCGGAATGCCGAGAAGCAAACCGCTATGGCTTGCGCGTTCTTTTCGTTCAAAAAGCGCTGTAAGCGAACATATCAGCTGCCGCCCAGGTCAATAAATCATTGGCGGGGGTTGTCTGAGCCGCCGAGCGGAACGGAAGAGAAGTCACGCAACAGCCCCTAAGCTTCGTGTAGCGGAATCGCCCGCACCATCACCGGAGGCGACGGGCTATTCAAGCACGGGAGATGGGTGTCGAATCTGGCACAACTGAACGTCGAGAGTGCCGTAACCCCAATTCCGGACGCTCTGCATCTATTCGCGACTGGCCTTGGCGTTCTGGGCCTCATCGGATGGCGCAGGAAGCTGCGTTGGTCCGCTGAAGCGGCAGCTTGACCGGCACCCCTTCGATGAAATCATCGCGAAATCGCGAGCAAAACCGCGAAGGCTTAACTATAGGACTTCTTCCTCGATGACCGTCGGGTCATCGTCGCCAACATCTGCTTTGTTGCTCCGACGCGATATGGGCCATTCGCGAGGGGCCTCTTCCGCCGCTTGTCCGAGAGCACTTCCGGGTAGCGTGCCGTGGAGCCACGCATCAAATCCTTGGCGGTGAGCAGCACCGGCATTCCGTCGGGAAATGGTTTCATCCAGACGGATCACATCGACGTTGGTCGTCGGCGCAATGTTGTAGCGCGGGCGCAGATTGCGCGGCGTGCCGACGAGCCGGAGAAACGCGTTGACCTCGGACCAGGTGTAATGCTGGGTGAAACGCCCGCACATCAATTTTTCCTTATGTAATCCGCCGCGAACCGGGATGCGTTCGTCAACCGCTCCCATCGCGCGGTTCGCTGCGGCCGATGACGAGCGCGCCGCTGCGCAGCTCGATAACGTCCCTCGGGTGCAGCGTTGATGCTCGCTCGAACGCGGCGCGGCCCACCAGCAAATCGGCGGCGCGCGCAATCACTTCGTCACTGCCATTCGTCCGCACGATCTTGAAGGGGAGGTTCTCGCCCGGCATCCGGCGAAGTTACACTTCACATACCTACCCGCTAGGGGTAGGGTGAGTGGGTGCGGCAGAGCGAATTGGCGCTCCGGCTCAAATCCGATTTTCGAGTTTCTCGATTTTCAACACGCCCCCAAGGCCTAGTGTTATGGCGATGCTGAAGGGATATGCGGACGACAGCCGCCCGAATGATCGAGTTTGGGCCGTTGGCGGCTATGCCGGCCATGATCTGCAATGGGAAGCCTTTGAGGCAGCATGGCCTAAAATGCTAGCCAAGCATGGGGTGCCGTATTTTCACATGCGAGAGTTTAACAAGCCGGGTGGGCCCTATCAGAAATGGTGGCCCGTCAAAGACCATTACTCCGAGATCGCCGATTTCTTTGCCGATATGGTTCAGGTCATCAGCGATTGCTGGCTGCGTCCGTATTGGTCAATTACGCGCGTCAACGATATGGAACGGTTCAATGCAGAAAGCGGACTAGCCTTGGAGGCATATCCGCTGGCGGCCTACGGATGCATGCTGGGGATCGCCAAAGACCATCTTAAGGGCGTCACTTCCGAATTGATCTTTGATCACGTTGAAAAGGTAGTTTCGAAACTGGCAAAGGCTGCGGAATACGCCGAAAGCGACACTCACTACGATCAAGTCTACAAAATGGTGGTGCCGATCCCGCTTTCCAAGGAACACTCGTTCCGCAACGTGCTTCCATTGCAGGCGGCTGATTTTCTGATCTGGGAAGTTCAAAAGAACCATTTGAAAATCGAAAATTGGTTTTTGATACCGGACAAACCGACCGATCAGGACGCTCGGGATGTGCATATGGACAATTGGTCGCTGGAAAACTACGGGACTATTCGGCCGCCAGCGCGAAAATCGCTAGATGCGCTTATCGAACATACCGCCCCAGGTATGGGGATCATTTGGGACTATACTAATATTTCTGATGCCCATCGCATCAGGCACGGTCGCTGGGTTTAGGTTTAGTCGCGGCAGAAACTACTTTCCGGAAAGCACGTTCCCCACCCTCAATGGTTTCGTCGGCTTCCACCTCGCGCGCCATCTCGACGAAACGCTTATGGCGTTCCACATCGGTCAGCTTGGGCTTGAGCTCTGATTTTCGGGCCATTCGATTGAATCCTACGGATTATAGCCGGAAACGCAATTCCACCCGTCGAATGCTCCAAATATTGGGACAAACCCATCTCGACAGGTCGGCTCATGTGCGCGCGTCCACCAAATCGCGATCAGTGCGATTACGGCGACTAACACCCACCAAACTTCTTTGCGAGGCATGAATTAATGATAGCAGCAGAAGCGATACATGGCGACGTTTTCCGATCGATAGCAGCACGGTTGGCAACCATTATCCGGGCATGCGCCCGCGCGACAGTTGGTGACACCGGGCATGCGGTGTCACTTGAATTTGCCGGTTCCTTTGGCGGCGGCAATACCCCTGAAGGTGTTGAGATCAGTGCGTGCCCCGGTGTCCCGGCAATACCGGGTGAAATCGTCCGGTGTTACGTCAATTTCAACGACTTCGAGGTCCAGCAGGCTCCATTCATGAAGCTCCTTTGCTCTGAACTTGAGCCATTTATCGTAGGGGTCGGAAGGGTAGCCATGCACCAAATTGGTAAAGACCTTGTGGTCTGCCTCGCTGACCCGAGCGGCATAAATTCTATTCATGACGTGCCTTCCTGCGACCGCCTTTCAGCAGCAATTTGAGTTGGTGCGGCTTCTTAGGTTTGGGGGCGACTAGTTGTTTCATACGTGAGCCGCTTGCCCTTGGCCCCTCTCACGGTGCGATCAGCGCGGGCGGTATCGTCAACGCCAAGCGCGATCCGGTTGTTATACCGGAAGTCAAATTCGGACAGATAACGATGCAGATGGGTTTCCGAAACATGCTGATAGATGCCGTAAATACCGCGCTTCAGGATGCTGAAATAGCCTTCAACCGTGTTGGTGTGCACGTCGCCACGGACGTATTCCTTCTTGGTGTGGTTGACCGTCCCGTGGGAAGCAAAGTTGTGCCCGACATAGGTGTAGATCGTATGTTCATCGGTCATGAGGCGGCTCTCAAGCGAGATATTCCGAGCCATGGTGCTGCGCAGATTGTTGGCGCGGATAGTGGGCATGTGGAAGGAGCGAACCTCTCCATTGCGCTCGACAAGCGCCACGACGGGCTGCTTCTCGGAAACGGGCAGGAAGGCTTTGGTGCCAGCTTTGCGGCCCACATAGGTTTCGTCGACTTCCACGGTTTTACCGGCCCCGCCGATCGGCGCGGTGAAGATGCCCCGAGGTTCTTTCATGGCTTCGCGGATGCGATGGGTAAGGAACCAAGCGGTTTTCATGCTGCATTCGAGCATCCGTTGAACCTGGCGGGTGCTGATGCCCTTTTTGCTGGCACACATCAGGTGGATGATTTGCAGCCACAGGTGCAGCGGCAGGTGGCTATCCTCGAAGATAGTCCCCATCCGCACGGTGAAAGGCTTCTTGCAGACGTAGCACTTGCACAGGCCCATCCGCGTGGTCTTGCCCTTGAGGCGGCCAATCCGCTCCTGATTGGTGTTCCGGCAATGCGGGCAGACCGGGCCATTGGGCCAAAGCATCGCTTCGACGTGATCGAAGGCGGCGGCTTCGTTCTGGAAGTGGGGGGCGTTCAAAACCGACTTGGCCATGGGGCGATCTCCTATGGCCAGAAATCTACATCATGGGGGTTGGTATGTCAAGTGTAACATCGCCCGGCATCCCCCATGAGAACATATAGAGAACGCAAAGTCTAGGGCTTCGCGCGGCCGAACCGGCTGAGCAGCTTTCCGGCCACAGCTTTGGGCAACCAGCGGCCAAGCTCTTTTGGCCGGACCTGTGCCGTCATCGCTTCAGTCAACTCGTGGCCTTCGGTGAAGGTCGCGCCCTCATCCAGACCGGCGAGGGCGATTTTCATGCGGGCATGAATCAAGGAACTGGATTCGACGATACACACCTCGACTTTGCCCGCACGAAGATAGCAGAGCCAGTATAAAGACACCCGCCCGTGCCTTATCGCTCAATCATCTTTTGGCCCGCAAATTGGCGGCCCCAAAATCAGCTATTTCCTGGCTCCCCGACGTCACCTGCGCGTGCCTTTCGCCATCCGCTTCGTGGCGGAGGTTTTTGCGCTTGCGGCGATTGAAAAATGCTCCAGCTTCTTGCCGGATTTGAGCGCAGCGCTGAGCCACCGTGGCTTCAGGCCGCGGCCGGCCCAGGTTTCAGAGGGATTGCTGGGATTGCGGTATTTGGGAGCGACCTTCCCGCGCGGTCCGCCGCGCTTTCCTTTTACCCGAACGCCGCCATTCGAATGAATCTGCGAAAGGCTGCTGAGCTTGGCTTCGAGCGAACGCCGTTCCTCGGCCACTCTCGCGCTCAAAGCAGCGTCAACCCAACTCTTGAGGTCAAACAGCTTTTCAAGCGACATCGATTTGAGGTTCGTTTGGCCAACCATTTTGTCTCTTTCCTTTCCTAACCGCCGCGGCTCGCCTCGCTGGCGAATACTCAAGCGCGGCGAAGGGCGCTATATAACGCTCGACAAACGATGCCGCAATCGCCGCACAGCAAACGAGCGCACCCTCTGGTAAAATGCCGGATACTGGTCGGTTTGATATGCCCGCTGAAGCCTGTGATCACGCCTCAGCTTGGCCTGAGGTCGTTGCGCGTCAGCACGTAGCGGATATTGCGCAGATTGGTGAGAGCGATTACCCGCTCATCGGAGCCTTCGGGCAAATCCGGCAAGGCGCTTGTGATCCGAATGAGCAGATCAGTCAGTTGGACCCGCGTCAGGCGCAGCAGTTCGGTGATTGTCATTACGCGCATTGTTTTCTCCATCGTTTTCGACCGCGCCAATCGCGGCCTTCTGGCGGAGGCCAATGCTCGGGAGGAGGCGGCCGCATCGCTGGCGACCGGAACGAAGAGAAGGAGTGCGGCGGCACTTGCGGCCATCAGCCGACGAACTGTGCGACTAGGCCGAGAGCAAGGACGGGGTTGGTGTGGTGGGTTGGGGAAGTGGGCGGCTACAGATTCCGTGACGATATGCGGCCGATATCGCGAAGCCGGCGCCAGCGAGGCTTTTCCGCGGTCATTGTCGAGGGAGGATTTGCGCTGTAGTCTTCGACGTACCGGAGGCGGCAATGTACGACGTTACAAAACTTGCATCGCTCGCAGACTGCCGGACGGTGATGCGGCGCGCGAGAGAACGGAACCTGCCGAACGTTTACGAGGCCGTTTTCCGGCGAATGTGCCAGCTGGTCGGGTCTGCCAATGACGATCCCGACGATCCTTTGGTTAGAGATTTTTATGAAACGCTTGCCGCGTACGAGCAACTGCTTACGGAGAAGAACAACAAAACAACACCGGCGAGCCGAACGCGACAAAAGATAGCCAACAAGGGCGTCCATCAGTCGTTGATCGAATGGACCCGGGGCAAGGCTGAGACCAACGGATTTAAGCTCCTCCTCGATGCTGGGCTGCCTGAGTACACGGGCGAATATCTGGTCCTTCGTTATGGCGATCGGTTTCCTGCGGAAATCGTCGAGATGGCGCGCAATCGCCTGACATCTCATCAAATCAGTTTGCCAAAAACGTAGACCACAGAGAAACAGGGGCATGCTCGCGCCAAGCAAGGCGGCCTGTGCGGATTCTGAATTGCAGTTCTCGTTCGTCGCTGACGAAGATCAAGAACCGTTTATCCCTCACCCCATCCCTCGGCTGAGAAATGCTGACGCAGCGGCTCAAGTCCCCTCGGGAGTGGCCCCTCGCACGTCAGGCCCAGGAACGTCGCTGCTCTCGTAACCCCGACATACAAGAACCGATGGAACAGGTTCGGAATTCGCTCCGCCAGCTGATCAATGCCGATGAAAAACACTCCCTCAAATTCGAGCCCCTTTATGTGTTGAATATCAAAGATTCGTACCTCGCGCGCGTCTCCCACTACGCGCCCTTCCTTGCAGCCGACGATGGTAATATTTCGCATTGCCAGCAGGCTCTCGGTAGCTTTGAGAAGCGGATCAATCATATGGTCGCCATCCACAAACACGGCGATCGACGGCAGCCTCCCAACAGCCCGGTCTACCTCGTGGATGCGCTCCGCAAGCCATTGGGCAAGCGCGGCTTCTTGAAGATTCTCCCCGAGCAACGGCCAAACATCGGCTTCCTCGCTGCCGCGTGGCGAATTGGTTTTTGTTTCGGAACCGGAATCAAGGAGCGCCGCGAGCGCGTCCGACAAATCTCGAAGCCGATGGCTCTGCCGATACCCAATGTCTATCCTGCGTATATTGAGATTGATGCCCGCCACGCGGTTCAACCACCCGATCTCGGCTTCGTCTTGCATGCCGTTTGCCGTAATCCGTTGGCGAAGATCACCGCTGCCGAACCAGGACCGCACTTTAGGGTGAGCCAGTTCAATGGTGCACGCGAGTTGCACGGCCGAAAGATCTGTGGCCTCGTCCACAAAAACCTGCATCAGATACCGGCTCTTAATGCTTTCCAACCAATCATGTTGAGTGGCGACGCGAAGCCGGCTGCTATCGTACTGGCACAGGCGACGTGCGTTTCGAAGCATGACGAGCAGGAGTACGTCCAGTTCGTCTCTCGTGATCCGGTTCCTAGCAATAAAGGTTGCCGCGGCTTCCCCCGATCCGAAGTAGCGTCCTTCGCGTTGGGCTTCCCGACGGAAGCGAGCGTACAACGATGGAACTCCCAGTACCAGGGCGCGCGGCGCGCGGACGAGGGTCCTCAACCATGCGCGTGTCGCGATATTCGCTCCTATGCCGACAAACTGGCTATCGGGAGGCAGCCGGTTGCCAATTAATTCGATAGCGCGACGCGATTGTCCACCAACACCGCGGCGACCCTCAGAAATCGCGCGCGCCCAGTTCCTCAACGCTCCCGTGAGCACATTCACTGCTTGCGTGCGCGCATTTGTTGCGCTCACGACGACTTTAGCCGTTTCTTCTGACTCTTCTTCGTCCTCGTCCTCGTCTTCCGACCTGATGGCTGGAAGCGCCGCGATCGTTTCAGCTAGCAGCTCCCGGTGTGTGTTCAGCAGCAGGTTAAGTATCTTGTTGAGTTCTGCCGAGATAAAATCATTCAGCCGCTTAATTTCGAATTGCATATCATCGGCCCTATCGAATAGCCCAAGCAAATCCTCGAAGCCGAGTTGCCCGTTTGGCCCGAGCGTATGCCGGAGTTTCTGGATCGGCCGCTTTACATTGTCGTCGTTTGTGTTGAGCAGGTTCCACAAGGCTTCGTTACAACTAGCCCGCACGTTCGATTCGGCATACGCCGCAAAAGCGTCATGGAGGTGCGCAATCCCTCGGCTCGAACCGTCTGCGAGCAAAACGGAATTATCTTGCAACTGGAAGCGGCCAGAATTGTTCGAGCGAAGGATATTTAACACGTTCCGTCCGAGATCGTGCCGTTCCTTGTCCCACGTCCGAACATTCCCTGCGTCGGGCACACCCTCCTGGTTGAAGGCTTCACCCAGATATTGCTTCAAAAGTTCTGCCGGAGAGAACATTGCCCAGCTATCGAGCCTTGCGAACGTATCTTCGGCATATTCCGAGATGAGCCTCTTCTCATTTTCTGAAAGCGCTTCCGGCGTTCGCTTTTGTGCGAGCCTCTTGATGAGGGTGGTTGTTTTACCTGAACCGGGTGGTCCGAATAGAATGACTTGCCGATCAAGCGGCAGCCGAAAGATTTCTCCCTGAAACTTATCGAGGATAGGCTGATCGCGCAGCGCAATCCGATCGACGACTTTGCGCCGGAGCCTAAGACGCTCGCTCGCCGCACCCGCAGCCTCCTCCAGTATGCGTCCGACAATATCCTCTAGCGGGGCAGGGCCGGCGCCGCTCCGCTTGATGTCCGAAAGCGCTTGGCGCAAGTATTCGTGACGCAACAGATCGAGCACATCGCCCCACGGCATCGCCTCGAAGTTTCTAACGAGTGCGTCCCATAACCCATCATGTCGCCTTGGACTTAATACCGCCCGCTTCACTATGCGCCCGGCCCGCTCACCTCCCTTGACTTCAATGTACGCCGTCTCTCCGACCTCATACTCTGCCAGATGGCCGAGCGCCGCAGCCGAACTAACAAAATGTGCTCCTTTTACGCTCAGCCCGGCCGCAGATCGGCGAGGAAAATAGAACGTTTCCACGCTTTGCCGTCCCTCAGGCGCCCAATCGACTTCCACGCGTGCGAGGAACGGCTCGTACAACAGCCGGCGCAAGTTCTCTCGCTGCTCGACATTGGTGGCCTGAATGCGCTTTTCGGGTTTAGCATCACCGACCATCATGTTGGAAGGGCGGACAAGCGCAATCGTCGAAAGTCCGGTCGGCGCTTGTGATAAAGCCTCCTGCGCGCTTTCCGCAACGGACTTCAGCGCGGCGAGAATCTCTTCTCCCACGTCATTTAAGAGTTTTGCTTTATCGTTGTCAGAACTCAAAGGCTTCTGGATGCCCCCGCTAAAGTCACAAGTTATTGTACCATTTGTTGGAACCGATGTGAATCGGTTGGGGTTTCTTCCTATTCCGACCAACAGTCGTTACTTTATCCAGTGCGCGATGGTTGGCGGGCGCGTCCAGCTGCGCCGGAGCGGGCTCGCGTGAACCGAGCCCCGTCACTCACACGATTAATGGCCTTTGTCTTTACGCAAAATCACCGAGTGAGTGACAGGTCTCGGCCCTTCGGGCTTTGATCCCTCGCGCAGCATTATCGACAGCCTTCGGCTGAATCTTTTTCCAGAAAAGCGGGGCTTGCAGCCCCCAGGCCGTCAAGGCCAAGGCGAGCGACGGCGGGGTGTCTCCCCGGTCTTCCTCCGCTGCGCGTCGTGCAGACCCGCTCGTTCCTCGCGGCCCCCGGATAACCACCGGGGGCGGGTGATCCCCCTCACCCCGCCCTCGGCCTTGACGGCCAACCCCCGCTCATTGGCGCGGGCCTAGTCGGTTGCATGCGCAACCAGCAAGGCCAGCAAGGAACAGCCAATGAGAACCGACATCTATCAACGCATCACCGACCACATCGTGGCGGAATTGGAGCAAGGCGTCCGCCCGTGGCTCAAGCCATGGAACGCCGAGCATGCCGCCGGGCGCATCACCCGCCCATTACGCGCAAACGGGATTCCGTATCAGGGGATCAATGTCCTGATGCTGTGGTCGGAGGCGATCGAGAAAGGCTACGCCGCGCCGATCTGGATGACCTTCAAGCAGGCGCTCGACCTCAAGGCCTGCGTGCGCAAGGGCGAGAAAGGCAGCGTTGTCGTCTATGCCGACAAGATCGTGCGCACCGAGACCGACACCGCCACCGGCGAGGAAAGCGAGCTCGCGATCCCCTTCATGAAAGGCTACACGGTCTTTAACGTCGAACAGATCGACGGCTTGCCCGAGCGGTTCTACGCGAAGGCGGAACCGCGCCGCGAAACCGTGCAGCGGATCGAGACGGCGGAATCCTTCTTTGCTGCGACTGGCGCGGCCGTGCGCCACGGCGGCAACATGGCCTATTACAGCATCAGCACCGACCACGTGCAGATGCCGCCTATCGAGGCATTCCGCGACGCCGAGAGCTATTACGCGACGCTTGCACATGAGACCACGCACTGGACGCGGCATCCCTCGCGCCTCCACCGCGATTTCGGGCGCAAGCGGTTCGGCGATGAAGGCTATGCGATGGAAGAACTGGTCGCCGAGCTTGGTTCCGCGTTTCTGTCCGCCGATCTCGACCTGACGCCGGAGGTTCGCGCCGATCACGCCGCCTATATCGCGTCATGGATCAAGGTGTTGAAGGACGATAAGCGCGCGATCTTCACCGCTGCTTCCCATGCCCAGCGCGCGGCGGATTTTCTGCACGGCTTGCAGAAGCCGTCATCCGATGCACAGCCCCTCGCGACGGCGAACGCCGCGTGAGGGCGTCATGTCGAAGCCCGACATTCTCATCGTCAGAGCCTGTCCCCGCGAAAGCGGGGAGCCACGCCTTTAGCTGGCAACGCCCCTGCGAACTGCGAAGGCAACAGCTTGAGGCGTGGAAAGCTGCACAGCCGCAGGAGCCCCCGTTCTTGAGAGGTGCTGGGGTGCGCCACCCATCCGGACATAGATCACGCTGCGGCGGTATTGTGCAAAACTGAGAAAAAAGCGATGTCCGCCGCGCTCGCGCCGAACACTGCATGATGGGGTTAGTTGCGCGGCCGACTCTCCCCAAAGGTTTCAATTGCCCCTCGCGCGCTGTGTCTGCGTTTTTTTCTCCCGCTTCGTTCATACTGAGAGAATTCCCACGCTGGGGTATTGTCAATCATTTGTTTTATCCGATCCGCCAGAATTGCGCTGTCTTTTGTTTCCCACTCAGCGCTTGAGGATGCTCCTTCAAGAACCAATCCAAATCGTCGACAACCTGCTTGGCGCAATTTACCAACGGTAATCTTTAAATCCTCAGCGAGAAGCTCTGGCTCCATTTCGCCGGGAACAACAATATCATCCGATATGATACGACCAAGCGATTGCTTTGTGCCCAGATGGAGCATAGCAATACGAGAGGTGACCGGCTGCGCCATTGCGGCCAGGGTCATAGTCAGACCTCCGAATAATCCGGGACTAGCGTGAACATCGTCGTACTCTAGCGCAATAATTCCTATTCCATTCGGAGTCCACTTTGCAGTCGCGCGTTGTCGTTTGTAAAATTCCGGCTCCTGACGTTTGTCAGCAGGAACCGTATAGTTGTATCCGATAAAATAGAATGCCTTAGCCATCTTGATAATAAATCCCTCGCATTCTCGGAATATGTGACTTGTATATGAAGCATTAACTCCGCCCCAAACGAAATGATTGAATACAAATATTTTTCGCAGATCCTTGACCGGCTTTTGTACGACCAAAAAGCTCTTCAGAATCCATCCATGATTTGTCGAATATCGGTACACTAAGTAATAACTTTGATCGCCCTCTTCCTCCGAGCGACTTCCTCGGAAGAATGAAGCACTTTCAGACTGGTTCGAGCTCGTCGATACTTGCATGAGGCCTTGGAGAGCCATGACTACAAATGGATCGAGTTGCGCCAATCTTGGGGATGCTTGCTCTGGAACAGTAGGATCGTCGGGCGACCGGGCCTCCCTTAGGAATTTATTCAGAGACTCGAAGGTAGCAAGCCTTTCTGTGGATAAGTTGCCAGTACGTTCTATTCTGCCCTTAGCCCAAAACAGGTATTGAATTAGGAAATCCATCGCCGCCGGCCGACGCGGTAAGGCTCCTCGATCCTCCCATAACCGAATGGCCTGACGCGTCACAGTGGCCTTCCGCGCCCGCTCAAGTATGCCCTGAAACCGCACGAGACGGTTGAAGAACTCAGCCCGAATGGCTTTGCCAGCCTCTTTATCGGCAGTCACCCAGTCTACGCCTTCGGAAACGAAGCATACATGCCTTAGCAGTGTGGCCGCGCTCAAGCCACTATCTGTAGATAAATTCGCATCAACCATCCGTTAAGCTTACAGTTGATTACCGCAAGTTGCAACAACTTTGCCATTGATCGCGGTGCTTCAAGCTCTATTTTGCGGGTTAAGTTGCGTTCCGCCAACGCGTAAGGTTACCCTTAATCTGGATGGCACTGTGCCCGAAAAATCAGCAAAACACTCCGCAACCAAGCTTGCGATGCAGAAGTTAGTCCGAAGGAAGATCACCTCACGTCGTCGTGTAAGTAGTCGAATTGCCAGCCCCATCTCGTCTAACCAGGAATTTCATCCTCCAGTTAGCTTTACATTGGAGGAAATCCGAGAGGCGTTTCGGAACGAGCGCGCTAATCCAAGCGAGCCGCCGCCCAGGAAATTTGGTCAACTTACTTTTTGACTACTCTCGCAATAGTTGTTAGGAGGGATTCTTAGGTCGTCCCGAGAAGCCCTCCGTTGAACGCCAACTATAATAGGAATGTTTTCATCAACTGCCCATTCGACGACGGGTACAGAGAGTTATTGGTAGCATCGCTTTTTACGGTCAGATACTGCAACTTCTTTCCGCGATGCGCATTTGAATATGACGATGCGGCCACTGGGCGCCTAGATAAAATCTACGAACTGATAGAGAGCTGCCGATTAGCTATTCACGATATTTCACGCACTAAGTTAAATCGCAATCGCCTTCCCCGTTTCAATATGCCACTGGAACTCGGGATATACCTTGGTGCAAAGAAATTCGGAAATAAGACGCACAAAACAAAGCTGTGCAAGGTTTTCGATATTGAAAAGTACAGATATAGGGAATTTATTTCTGATATCGGTGGTCAAGACATCACAGCCCATAACAACGACATTGAAACGATGATTCGTTGTATTAGAGATTGGTTGTCCGCGTACGGGCACAACAATAGAGCTAGCGGGATGGATGGAAACATACACGGCGGCCAGCATATATTTGAAGAATATAAAAAATTCATTCAGGGTTTAGGGAAGTTCTGTTTGAGGAAAAAACTGAAGAAAAGACAATTGAAATACCACGACTGGGTTATTGCGATAGATGAATGGCTCTCTACAAAACAATAACCTTATGTTACGGCTGGTTCGCGCGAAATACGAATCTAGCGAATATTGCTCTCGGATAAGATCGTCGCCCTCAAGCACGGCAAAACTAGATTTAGCTGCTGTTTTTGACTGCTCACAGCCCTCCAGCCTCCCGCGGCAGGTTAGAGAATCACGTTCGTATCTCCATACAACCCAACTTTGGATGATCGTGTAAAGGTGAATCAAGTTCCTGTCGCAGTTTGCGACGGCCGCCCTTCGTTCGAACCGGCCAAGCAACGAACACATACTTCTGCTCTACGCAACGGAGTCGATCGCGGGCGTATCGTGCGAGGCTGGCTACAACAGTTGGGTCAGGCAACGGCATGGAGCTTCGGACGAATTCACGCGGTTCATGGAGAAGATACATCCTCGATGCGCTGGGGGCGCGGTAAGTTCGGAATGCTAGAGCGCAGAGGTCTGTGCTCCAGCGCCGCCGGGTGCCGTGGACCATCGCTTCCCGGGCGGTGATGTGACGCCGAAAGGCTAGGACGATGTGTCCGCCAGCGCGATCATCTCAGCCAGTTCCACCGCTTCCCGTTCGGCCAACTCAAGCCGCTGCACAAGCGACCGGCATAATTCATTGCGGGCGATTTCCCTGGCGGTGTCGCTTGCCGATGCCAATCGCTCACCTAACTCCTGAAGGTTCTTGCGCACCGTCCCGATATCCACAGATGCTTTTTGCGATATCGCAATCGCGCCGTTGGGCAATTCCTTTTCGGTCATCTGCTTGTTCACCTTGCCGCGTTCCTCCTGCCGAAACGCATGCTTCAAGTTGGATCGAACTCCTCTGCGCGCCCGTTTTTGCGAGGTCATTTTTACTTGGGTGCGCCGCCCATCGGTGGCAGCGGCGCGCCCGGCTTGCCCGCGCGTTTCTGCATCTCGACCAGATTCATCTTCGTGCCGTTCGGCATGATCATGTCGCCGGGCTTCTGGTCAGCCGCGCAGGGGCCGAGCCATTTGGCGGTCATGGTGATGGTGCGCGCGGCCGGAATGCCTTCGCCCTCGGTCGTGAGCGTCATCGTGTAGCCGCTGTCGAAACTGCCCTTAATGACCGTGTGATGCGTCGTAGTCTTCCCCGCTGTGGTGCACACCGAATCGATGGTCGTCGTATCGCCGGACCTCTGCACGTCGCGTTTCGAGCAAGATCGTTGC
Organism: uncultured Alphaproteobacteria bacterium; assembly: GCA_963807015.1. GTDB lineage: Bacteria > Pseudomonadota > Alphaproteobacteria > Rhizobiales > Xanthobacteraceae > JAJPKK01. The sequence goes on from CAWEAS010000008.1 coordinate 213,156, forward strand.
GGGTTTGGGCCGGCGTTCGCCTGCATGGCTTGGTCGGTCGCGGCATCGACGCATTGCTTGATCGGGACGTTACGCCCCTCCCTGACCGTTGTGATTTCCCACAGGCCGGCCTTTCGAGTCGGCAACTCGGCGGCGATGGCTGGTATCGCGCAGGCAACAACCGGCACCGCGCTAACAGCAAGAGCGAATGTAACCCCACGCCGTCCCATGCGACCTCCCAACGTTCGAGCCAAGTGTCTTTCAATAACCGGCGCATCTTGTGAAAGATAGCAACTTTCGGATTGCCCGGACCCTGGACCGTGGTTACGGACGCCGCGCATCGAGCCGCCTCGGTGTAATACCCCAACGCCTTCGCCGCCGTGATCACCGTGATGCTTCTTCGTCTCGCCACCGCCAATCGCGATCCCCCTCCGCAACGACGCCAGGACGCCGCGCCTTGTCCGGCTTCCTCGCGGCGCCGGGAATTCTCCGGTTACTCATGAGCACACGCCCTTTCGATCAGAACAGCCAGCACCGCAGCTTGGATTTCGTGGGGTCTATGCCCGCTCGCGCGTCACGTTCAACGCCGCTCGCTTTCGCGCCCGCAAAGGCTCGCTTGTGCAGCTCCGCGCCCGCGTGGCGCTGCCCCTGCGTGGCGGCCTTTGAACGCGCCGCTTTCGCGTGAACCGTCGCAGCGGCGCGAATAGGGACCGGAAGCGGACGAGTCCGGCCACGATCCGGAGATCGCCTTTGGCCGCGTCAGCGCGTTACCCCGACCCAAAATCGAGATTTTCCACGACAGCGGCAGCTCTCACAATGTGGGAGCGCGTTTAACCGATCCAGCGGCGCGTGAGCAGCTTCGACGCTCCAATTTCTTGAACAATCCACCGCGCGCAAAATTTGTGTGACCTGCCTCACACTTCCAGCGTCGCGATTCGTGGGAAAAACCTGTGGTGGGGCCACCCGCCATCTTCCCCGTCGTGGTTTAGTGCTGGTATTCCTGTCCCCAACGCCAATAGCTTGCGCCGGCAGTTCACCTGCGCCTTTTTCAGAGCGATCCTTATGGCGAGCGTGCCCGTCGAGACCGCTGCCACTCCCAAGCGCATCGCGCTCTTTCTCGACGGCACCTGGAATACGGTCGACGACAACACCAATGTTTGGCGCCTTAAATCCCTTTGTGCATCGCAAAGCGCGGACGGCCTGACGCAGGTGATCTACTACAGCACCGGGGTGGGCACCACGTTCGGCCGGTATTTCAGCGGCGGGATGCTCGGCTACGGCCTCAACGACGAGATCATCCACGCCTATGAATGGCTGATCGACCAATATGAACCTGCCGATGAGCTGTTTATTTTCGGCTTCAGCCGCGGCGCGTATACCGCTCGCAGCCTGTCGGGATTGATCTCAAAATGCGGGCTGCTGACCCCCGGCGCCCCACTCTCGGTTCAGGAGCTTTATGCGCGCTACCGCCGCGGCAGTGCCGAGCCAACAATTCGCGAGCTCCTTCAAATTGCGGAGGACAGACGCGCGGACCTGCCTCTGCAAGAGCAGTGGATGCTGCGCTATTCTCAGGCGATCGACGTCAAATTCCTCGGCGTGTGGGACACCGTCGGGGCGCTAGGACTTCCCTTCGGGAATCTGCCGATCCTCGGCAAGGCCGACATGCAGTTCCTTAACACCGGCCTGCGGGTCTCCAACAAGTACGCCTTTCATGCCCTCGCGATCGACGAGCACCGCAAGGCTTTTGCCCCCACTCTTTGGACCGTCGATTTCGCGAAGAATACGCAAGGACCGCATACCCACAGGACTTTGGACGAGGTTGAGCAGCGCTGGTTCGTCGGCGCCCATGCCAATGTCGGCGGCGGATATATGAGCGATTGCCTGCCTCAGTTGCCGCTCAAATGGATCATGGAGAAGGCCGCCGCGCGCGGCTTGTCCTTTCGGCGGCAGGTGGACGTGGACACGCCGCCGATACCGCCTCCGATCACCGATTCCTACGCAAAATTCGCCTATGGCTTCTATAAGGCGGCGACGCTCAGGCAACCCTATTACCGGCCGATCGGCGAGGCGCCGCAGGAATCCTCCGAGACCGAGTTACGGGAAAGCATCAACGAGACCATCGATGCTTCGGTCTTCGCGCGGTGGCGAGCTGACTCCAATTACCGGCCCCGCAATCTCAAACAGTGGGCCGATCGTCACCAGCTAAAAACTGAAACGCTGCAATCTTCAGTGCGTTGCGATGATCCAACTGTAGTTGTTTAGGAACAAAACGCCGCTCGTGATCTGATATCGCTAGGACGCAGGATATGACGCGACGAGTAGGGGGAAGTCCTCAGCCCGGTCGCGGCGGGAGATCGCAGTAGACCCTGTGCCGCATGGCTTTTCGAACATTCCGCAGATGTCTGCAACCGCCTTGAGGAAATGGAAAAGTGAACGATCAGAGACGCACTCCCGCCGACAAGCGCTGCAACCGAGCCCGGCATCGGGGGTTCTGTCCCGTCTTCACGCTATTGATCCTATTAATCTGCCCGTGGACAGCGGTCGGCGCGGCCGCCGATGACAATGTCTCAACCTTGGCGGCTATCGTCAGTTTCAACCCGATCCTTGGCGATCTAAGGGGTAACATCGCCAGGATTGAGCGACTGGTCGATCAAGCCATTCGTCAGGGCGCCAAGATCGTGGTCTTGCCGGAGCAAGCCACAACCGGGTTCGGGATTACAAAAGAGCAGGCACTCCACGGTCTTGCGATCACTCATCCGTTTCCTGAGCTAGCAAACATTATTGAACTTGCAAAACAGAGTGGCGCTTTTGTAACCTTCGGCATTGCCGAGCGCGCGGCCGGCACCGATGCGCTGTATAATTCCGCTGTTGTAATCCAACCGTCCGGCGCTGTCACGGTGCAACGCAAGCGGTTGGCCTCTTCAGCCGGGTTTGGTTGGAATTCTCGCGGCGATACGCCGTTCGACGTTTACCCGACGCCCTTTGGGGACATCGCCGTCTTAATCTGCGCTGACACATTCTTGATGGATTGGACAAGAATCGCGACGCTGAAGGGCGCGGACATTATTTTATTGCCGGCTAACTGGTGGGGAAACAATCATCAAATTGAGCTTTGGCGCGCCCGTGCGGCTCAAGATGGCGTGTGGATCTTGGCGGCCAACCGGTGGGGCGCCGAGACCAATCTGTTTCCGCCGCCGAATTCGTACTACATGAGCGATGGGCCAACAGCCGCGGTCGCACCATCCGGCCTGCCAATTCAGGTGTACGAGGCCGATCAAGCTCAACAGCCTGCCGACCAAATTCTATACCAGGTTGTGACCGTTCCCAATGCGCGGGTCGGGAAGGAAAACCCCACCTTTTCCGTGTTGAACAGGCGTCCTTCAGCCTATCCTGCGTTGGCGAATTCTTACTATGCCCCTCCCAGGAACCTGCCCGTCCCCAATTTGCCCCCGTCAGGGGTTCAACCCGTGCAATTGATTGCATATCAGCCGGATCAGGACGCCAAAAAGAACCTGAACACGGTCGCGTCGTCCCTGAAAGCGCTGCCAACACAAGCTGATGCTCTCATCGTGTTGCCTGGGCTTGGCTTAATGACGACGCCGATCGACAGGATCGCGAGTCCCACTTGGTATGCCGATCCCTACTGGTTAAGTGTCATCGAGCTGGTAAAGCAACAGGGTGCCCAAGGACTGGTAACGAGCGTGGTTGCCAGAACGCGGGAGTCAAACAGCGCGTCGCTGGCGGTCGTATTTGTCAGCCAGCAGAGCGTTACGTTGTATCCGCAGATACATAATTCTGGCGGGCTTATCGGTTCCGGAACGCCACCGCCGGTGCTTATGCTCAAACATGCAGCCGTGGCGTTGCTGACCGGAGTTGACTCCCTGTTCCCCGAAGTCGGGACTCAAATTGCCAAGAGCGGCGCCGATTTAGCGGTCATCGTATCGGCGATCGGCGCCATCGGCAGCGATTTGATGAAAAGTACCGGCATCGACGCGGATCTGCCGCACGGTTGGTCGATAGACGATTTAGCGCGTCAATGGCAGATCACGGCCAATGGCTGCGTACATCTCGTTGCAGCGGACGCGAGCGGCTACGGATTTTCTGCGAATCAAGCCGCGTATTGTTCGATGGGCCAGTCGACTTTGACGTCTTGGTCGCCGGCAACGGTGCTGTTCGATACCGCGTCGCAGCGCAACAAGTTGCTCAATTGGTACTATGACTTCGATCTTGACGCTCTCCTTGAGCGAACTCCCGCCGCTCCGCGCTGAGTTGCTCAAGGCACAGGCGCAGTCAGCGCTACGCCGTCGCGGCGTGGGTCGGCCGCGCCGAGCCACGTATTTTTCCAGGCAAGGAATCCGAGGCCACTCTCTAGGACTTTTGATTTTGTCGGATGGCCAATCACCCTTAACTGGTCCGCCAGTTCCGAGATAGCCCGTCCCGCCTCCAGCTCGATCTCACCGCGCGTGCTCCGATAGGGCGATCGCGCCGCGGAGACATGACCGGAGTCCAACGCGGCAAGCGGAGAAATACCTTCCACGATTTGCATCAACGCCTGTGCCACGTAATCGACGATTTCGCCACCGCCAGCTGAACCACCTACCAGCACGATCTTGCCCGCCGAATCCATGCCGATAATCGGCGCCATCGATGTCTCCGGCCTCTTATCCGGCGCCGGGGCATTCGCCGGGCATGTACCGTTCTCCGGCAACGAAAAATTCGTCAACGCATCATTCAAAATGAAGCCCCCGACCTCGAGCCATGATCCAAAATTGATGTTTATCGTCGTCGTCATCGAGAGGGCCGCGCCTTCCCGGTCGACGATTGCTATCTGGCTTGTTGATGGCGCCGGTGACGGAGATGTACTCGTGCAGTCAATGGGCATGCCCACGCTTATGGGATCCTTCAGAGCGTCATTGCCCTTTATCTCTGACGCGCGCCGAGCCAAATATCGTTCATCGAGCAACCCAAGGACGGACGGAGCCCCTTTGTCCGGGTCACCCACAATTTGCATGCGGTCCGCCTCAGCGATTCGGCCGGCTTCGACAAAGACATGCACAAAACGAGGATTTAGAAAATCAACCGGCCCGAAGGTCAAATGTTCGAGGAGTTCTGATCGTTTCCAATACGGCTAGCCCGCCAAAGGAAGGCGGCGGAAATGTACACAATCTGATATTCTTATAATTGGAGCACAATGCAGCACGTTCTACTGCCCTGTAGCCGAAAAGATCCGCCTCTGTCATCTTGCCGGCCGGCGGCGCGCCATTGACGGCCGAAACGATGGCGGGCGCCATGTCTTCGTAGAACGCATCCGGGCCTTTCTCCGCGATCAAGCGAAGGGTTGAGGCTAGTTTTACATTGCGTACAATCGCTCCTTCAGAAACCGGGCTTCCATCAGCGCCCCGCAGCCAGGCCGGCGGAACAAAGCCCGCTTTGGCGCTAGACGCCAAACTCCTTGCTAGATACGGCGGTACTGGAAATCCCGTTTCCGCCAGATCGATCGCAGGCTTGAACAACCTCGCCCACGGCAATTTTCCGAACCGGGAATGGAGTGTGTGCATGACTCGCACGACACCTGGCGTGCCAACCGCTGCTCCGCTGTGGCCAAAATTTGGCTCAGAGCGGATGGCTGGATCGTAGCCGGCGGGAGATTTTGACAGGCCATCCAGCGCGACAATCTCACCACGACCAGCTGAGACATATAGAACGACCGCACCACCCCCTAATCCAGATGCCTGAGGTTCAACTACCCCTAAAACCATTTGCGCGCCGATCGCCGCATCGGCGGCTGAACCGCCCTCGTCCAGAAGAGACTTAGCGGCAGCGCTTGCCGCCGGATGTGCCGTAACAACGCCGTAGTTGCTAGGCGGCGAAACCACCTCAGCCCGCGCGGCCGTCACGAAAAGAAGCGTGGCGATAACAAACGCTCGCGGCATAGCCAGTCCTCCGCTTGCTCTCATGGGCTCATTCATGACGGCCACCGGACTCTATCGGGTCGAAGCCACAGTCGCGATAAGGCTGACCATTGCTTCGGCCCGTTATCTGAATGGTATTTCGCGGTATTGTCGATGTCATTACATTAGCCGATGACATGAACTGGTCCCGGTAAGTAGAAATGCCGCTCTCGACTGCGGCATAGAACCGATTGTGCTTTATAAAGTGATTATCGATTACGCTATACAGCACGAGCAGGACGATGAGGAGGATCAGAAAGGCTCCAACCTGGATCCACCATGGCTGTGATCGAAATTTTCGGCCCAAGGTTGATATCGTGACAGCGATCGACGAATTGTCACCTTGCTGTATTTGGGCATACGGCCTCACACGACTTGAGGGTTAGTCGCGTCGCGAGGATGTCTGCTCGCAGCTCACGAGCGCTCCTTCTTGCCAGCCGGGATTGGGCGGCTCCCTCCCTGCGGTCGGGCCACGCTCTACTCGCCGGCGGAGATGGCCGGCGACCGGAGGCGCGAGAAACGTAGCGCCTCCGCCCATCCGGGTAACGATCGTTGCCGCTTCGCGACTGTTTTACCGGCTCTCTAGCGTCGGCCATTTGGCGCGACAGGAGATGGCGGCGATTGACCCCGGCTGTTCTCCAATTCCGGGTCGCTGGTCACGCTCTCCTCTGATCATCGTTGCAGGGCTGCGCTATGCTCCAGGTTCACAATTGTGCGCCGGAGAGGGTCTGGTCTAATAGTGATCCGCGCCGGCCGCTTCTATTGGTTTGCCGCACACTTTTTGTTGAGCGCAGCCACAATCAGCGCCTCTTCGCGGTCGTTCTTTCCGGTAATGATTTTCGAACCATTTATGTTGAATTGGTACTCCGTGCCATCCTGAAGATAGTCGAGCGAAACATCCTTGGCGGACCAGGTTCCATCAGGCAACCGCTTGAACTGCGCGCAATTAATGGCCTGTTCGAGCGTCTGCTTCGTGCCGCACGCGCCGGTCGTGAAGGCAAGACCGACAGGAAGCAAAATCCCGATCCAACGCCGAACTGGCACGAAAAATCCTCCCCAATGCGGCACGATACGCGCCGTCGCGCGGTGCGTCGCTTATCTGCAGGCTGCTTGAGCGCGACGCGCGCGTCGGCGGGGTCCCTGCAGCAAACAGGTTATCAGCCCTGTTTTCGTCAGAGCAGTCAAGCTCGACGCCCTTCCAGCCCAGGCAGATGCGGCGCATTACGGATTGGCCCGGAAGCGTGGGCCAAACTCATTCAATAGGTCTGGCAGTGACGATTGCGCCGGTTGAGCGTTCATGTCGACCTCCTATGTCGGCGAATCAGAGACGCCGATTGGAGCACTCCTGCCTGCTGCATAGGATCTCTCATGAACCGAGCCGCGCCACTCACGTTTTTTGCCAGCGGCACCGGCGCTACTCCGCACACGGCCGGTGAGTGGCAGGTCTCGGCCCTGCGGGCTTCGATCCCTCGCGCAAGAAGATTAGGCAAAAGAGCTTTTTTGTTTTGAGTTTCTAAGGGGCGCCGCCCCTCGCGCGGGCAAGGCATCCAAACCCGGCCCGCCGCATCCCCACGTATCCCTGTCACTCGCAAGCGAGTGACAGGGTCCCTCGTGCGGAGCCTCGGACGGCCCGCGTTCGGAGCCTCCTTGCCCTTGCTACCCCCGCGTTCGCCACGTGGCACGGGTGCAGCAGCAGCTGCACCCAGCAAGCAAGGAGGCGGAAAAATGAAACTTCTCACAAGCGACCAAGAACGCCGCATGCGGGAGAATGGCGCAATCAACGCCGCCCGCGCCGCGCAAGACGGAAACACCGAAGACTTTCAGCCTGTCGTCAAGCTGTTCTGCCCATGGAACGGCGCGACCTGGCTGCTCACCGAGCTCGATTCCGACGACGCCGACATCGCTTTCGGCCTTTGCGATCTCGGCATGGGGTTTCCTGAACTCGGCACCGTCCGCCTGTCCGAACTCGCGTCAATCGCCGGGCCCGGCGGCCTGCGCATCGAGCGCGATCTGTACTTCAAACCATCCAAGACCCTGCAAGCCTACGCCGACGCCGCGCAGCGTGAACAGCACATCACCGATTAGCCGTGCCGTCCAACAACCAGCCAACAAGGAGAACTGTCATGACCAGCCAGAACCAAGCCGAAACCAACAACACCCGTTTCATTCCGCTCAATAAACTCAAACCGTCACCGCGCAATGCCCGCAAGACGCCGCATCCGCAGGCCCATATCGAGGCGCTGGCGGCGAGCATCGCCGCCAAGGGCTTGCTGCAAAATCTGGTGGTCGAGCCCGAACGCAACGGCAAGGGCAAGGAGACCGGTTGTTATCTCGTCACCATCGGCGAAGGACGGCGGCAGGCGCAGCTTCTTCGCGTCAAGCGCAAAGAGATCAAGAAGGACGATCCGGTGCGCTGCGTGATCGATGACGCGCACAACGCCTACGAGATCAGCCTTGCCGAAAACGTCATCCGCAACGGCATGCATCCCGCCGACCAGTTCGAGGCCTTCGCCAAGCTGCACAACGATGACGGCATGGCCGCCGCGGATATCGCGGCGCGGTTCGGCGTCACGGCAGCGGTGGTCAAACAGCGCCTCAAGCTCGCGGCGGTCAGTCCCAAGCTGATGCAGGCCTACCGCGACGAGGAGATGAATCTCGACCAGCTGACCGCCTTCGCCATCACCGACGACCATGCGCGGCAAGAGCAGGTGTGGGAGGAATTGACGACGTTCGACCGCGACCGCGATGCGATCCTGCGGGCGCTCACCGAGGAGCAGGTGTCAGCGGATGACCGCCGCGCCGCGTTCGTCGGGGCCGACACCTATCAGGCGGCGGGTGGCAGTATCGTCCGCGACCTGTTCGACGATGAGGGCGGCGGGTATTTCGCCGATCCAGCCCTGCTCAACCGGCTTGTGCGCGAGAAGCTCGCCACCGAGGCCGCCAAGGTGCAGGCCGAAGGCTGGAAATGGGTCAGCATCGAACCCGAATATGATTACGCCACAACGGCGGGCATGCGCCGCCTGCGGCCCGAGCCGGTCACGCTCGGCGCGGAGGATGAAGCGAAGCTCGAAGCGCTGGAGAACGAATATCAGGCCTTCTGCGACGAACACGAGGGCGACGATTCCGAAGAGGCGTTTGCGGAAGCCGTGCGCTTCGAACAAGAGATCGAGGCGCTCCGGGACCGGGAGCAGTACCGGCCCGAGGACATCGCCATCGCGGGCGCGTTCGTCTCCTTGGATCGCGACGGCGCGCCGCGCATCGAGCGCGGCTTCGTGCGGGCCGAGGATTGGAAGGAAGCGAGGACATCGGCAGCGGACGATGCCGGGGCCGACGCGGACGGCCAAGCCTCGGATGCATCGAGCGCCAAGGCCCTGCCCGACAGGCTGGTCGCCGAACTGGCCGCTTACCGCACCGCCGGGTTGCGCAATGCAGTGGCCCAACATTCGGCCTTGGCGCTCACCGCCGTCGTGCATGCGCTGGCAGCGTCGACCTTTTATCCGTGGGATCGCGGGCTTAGCTGCCTTGAGATCGCGCCGCGTTCCGTCGCGCTGTCCACTCACGCGCAGGGCATCGACGAATGTCCGGCCATGCTCGCTATCGCCGAACGACACGCCAAGTGGGAAAGCCGGTTGCCGAAGGATGCGTCAGGCTTGTGGGAGTTCGTGGCGCGGCTCGATATGGCCGAGCAGACGGAGCTTCTCGCCCATTGCGCATCCTTGACCGCGAACGCGCTGCGCCTGCCCAAGCTATCGGGACAAACGGCGGCATCGGGCCATGCCGACGTCCTGGCTCAATCCATGGGACTCGATATGCGCACGACATGGAAGCCGACGGTCGCGAATTACTTCGGACGCGTATCGAAGGAGCGCATCATCGAGGCGGTGCGCGAAGGCGTGTCGCCGGAAGCCGCCGCCAATATCGCCGGATTGAAGAAACAGGCGATGGCAGAGGCCGCCGCGCAGCGGCTCGCGGAAACCGGCTGGCTGCCGGAAATCTTGCGCACCGCTTCGCAAGCGGCAGCGGAGCCCGAAACCGCGCAGGCGGCGTGAGGGTGCGGCGGTGGCAAGGCCGGATATTCTAATCGTGGATGGCCATGCGTTCAGCTGGCAGCGCCTCCGCGACCTACGCCGCCAGCAACTGGAGGAATGGAAAGCCGCGCAGCCCGAGGAGCCCGCTTTGTTTGCGCTGAAGACCGATTGCCGCCCGGTGGCCGAGCGCACCGCCGCCGGGCGGTATCTCGAACCGAGCTTGTTCGCCTGACCTGTTTGCGGCAGCGGCCTTCCTCGACCAGAACTGGCGCGGGACTTGAGCCTCACGTGTCGCCGGCAAACGACGCCGAGACGATCAGCCGGTCACCAACCCGCTTTCCCAAAATCCGGCGTTCCGGCGGCGCGCATGATTGGCTTTCCTGCTGCGATGCGCCTTTCCAATCAAGTCAGCTGGGCACCGCGGCTTCTTTGCGTGGGGTTTATGCACGTGCACGTCCCTGGGGGTAAGTATTTGAAATAGCGAGAATTAACTGCGTATTTACCGATCTAGGATATTATTCTCAACACACATTGGGAGGCCTTGATGGCAGAGAACGGTCGGTTCGCAAAGTTAAGCTGTGAGCAAGTACCAAGCCAAAATGGTACTGACGCCGGTGCAATCGACATCAAATTTAAGCAATTGGTCGCTCACCCAAAAAACATTGGAACAACGCAAACCGTTGAGGGCGTGTTGCATCCGAACGGCGCCATCGAAGGTGAGATAACAGAAGTGGACACTGGCAAAACTATATTACATGCACGCTCCGACGGCACCGGGTTAGTCGCGGTGCCGACTGCGGGAAAGCAGGAACCTCTATCAGAGATAGCCACCCGCGCTTTGAATGAGCCGGCCCAGGCCTGCAAACGCATGCTCAACTTAGCGCCCGGCTAGTCAACCTACTTTAGGAATTGCCCGCTCGCAAAGCCGCGAAGCATCGTCCCTCCAGGGCCAGCTGTTTCGATTTCTCGCCATCCCTTTGCGTCACCGCCAACCACCTTCACCGTGGTGCCTTTCGGCAACGAAGCAACGACTGCACACGTGACTGGGCATGATCTTAGGCGCAGCGGGCCTGAGTTTGTATCGACGGTAACGTATTGAGTTCCCGACAATTCGGCCCTCATCGGGTTGGCGCTTTTCGCTGCCGGCTCTTTTCCCGTGATGGATGCGGTGGATTCAGAGTCGGATTTGATTGGGGTCGGCCCATTTACAGGTGGCGGAACCGAGGTAGACGTAATGGATGCATTGCCGGCCGAATCGCTGAAAGCAATTATCCAGATCACACAAAGCGCTGTGACGATCAGCAACCCTGTTGGAGCGCCCAGCAACTCCTCTTTATTCGTCGCAGTGAAGACTGCGACGAACGCCAGCAACACTCCGGCAAACCCGATCCAAAATGCAAATGGATGTGCCGAAGATGCAGCTTCAATCCAATTCCAAGAACGTGTCGAAAGCGCCAAGGGGGGCAGATCGATAGCATAGATTATGTATTCAACAGAAGCAGATGCAATCAGAGGAACACTAGCCGCTATCGTCGCCAGCAACCGTTTGCGCAATCGGGACATTCCCGTGAATGTCGCCCACTTCAGAACAAAAGCGATTGATGCTGTCCCCAGTAAAATACCGGCAAAGCCAACTATTAGTTGATCAATAAAATGTACAATAACTATTGTACCACATACTATCGCAATAAAAGTCAACCCCCCGGTACCCCGGACGCCGACGCCCGTCGAGACGATATTCCCTGATTTATTCCGATCATCCCACGATTTTTGATCCTGACCCAAATGATACATTTGGGCGTTGTGGGCCGAATCGTACCTGGTGGTACTAACCGAACCGGAATACCCTGATCTGTACTCGGAATTGTAAAAACCCACGACGGCCCCCAACTCACATCAAGTACGCTTGCGCAAGCGCATTAGGCGCCACCGGCCTGCGGCGTGATGCCGTCAGAAGTTGGAGCACAACCGGCGGGATTGGCTGCGTAGCTTTCTAGGGTGGCGTCCCCCTGCCACCGTCACGGTCTCTGGGAGTAAGTCTCATCCAACGAAACCGGCTTTACCTACATCAACCTGGGCCAAAATGAAAGAGGCGAACAAATCGTCGCGACAAAACTGGGGGCGAGAGTCCCCTGTTTGGACAACAACACGTGTCATAGCTTTATGATTGACAAGACGAATTTCAGCAGCAAGCAGGCCGCGGGAATGGTCGCTTAATGATCCCAGCGACCCGGCCGCACCGGCTCTGATCGTCGACGGCGACCGTCTCTCTTCCCACATTTTCTCGATGGCGCCAACGAGCATCCGAAGGAATACGAGCCACGCGGCCCGAGCAGCCCGCCCTGTTCGAGCTTAAGACCGACTGCCGGCCCCGAGGCCGAGCGCACGGCCGAGGGGCGGTATCTGGAGCCTGGAGCCGAGTTTGTTCGCCTGACCGGCGCTTGCAGAACACCCGGGCACGGTTAGCCGCCAGATATCCCCTTGCCAACAAATCCGACATTCCGGCGGTGTCGACGATTGGCCTTCCTGCTGCGATGCGCCTTTCCAATCAAGTCAGCTGGGCACCGCGGCTTCTCTGCGTGGGGTTTATGCCCGCGCGCGCGTCGCGTTCAAGGCCGCTCGCTTCCGCGCTCGCAAGGGCTCGCTTGTGCAGCTCCGCGCCGCGCAGCGGTGCCCCTGCGGGGCAGCCTTTGAACGCGCCCCTCAGACGCGCGGGCCAGTTTCACCCCACGAAGCCGCAATGGTGCAGCTTCCGATTTCAGAAAGGAACATTCCATGAGTAAGAGAACCAATCCTCCGAGCCACCGCGTCTACGCCGTGAAGAAGGAGGGAAAGCAAAGCTACTGGCGGCCGATCGGCGCGCTGTTCGCCCACGCGGACGGCGACGGGTTCAACCTCGTGCTCGACTACCTGCCGCTCAACGGCGCCGACATCGTCATCCGCAAGCCGAAGGCCCAGGACGGCGAACAGCCGGTGACCGAAAGCCGGGTCGAGGACGCCGCCTGACCGCTCGGGCCGCGTCGCCATCCGGTGGCGCGGCCCTTGTTTTTCTCATCACCAGCAACAGGAGATTTTGCCATGAATACCTACCGCGTTTATTTCCGTTCCGACTTGCAATGGGGCCGCGAGGATATCGAGGCCGACACGCCAGCCGAGGCGCTTGCGATGGCGCGCAAGCTTGCCGGCGATATGATCGATCTCGATCATTTCTATGAGCCAGCCGACAGCCCGATCAACGAAATCGAGGTCTGCGATGACGAGCACGACTTGCTCGCCGCGTGGCGTGACGATGATTTGCGACTGCGGCTCGCGGCTCGCGATCTGCTGGACGCACTCGAAGCGCTCTGCGATCTGCGCCCCGATGAAGCCGGCGACACGATAATCCCGACCTGTCTGCTCAAACAGGGCCGCGCCGCGATTGCGGAAGCCAAGGGCGGCGAGCCGTAACGTCCTCACGAAAAAGCTCCTCGACCGGCGACGCTCCGGTCGAGGAGTTTCGCATTCTGCCGATCATTCGCAATCTCGCATACCGGCGTAGGTATTCTGCCGAATAACGCCAACAACCTACCCTCGTCGCTCACGCAGGGAGCGATTTTCGAGTCGAGCCGGAGGAGGTTTTTTGGTAATATGACGCCATTAATTGCCCACCTCGACAAAGAACCTTTTGCTCATGGAGATACTCATGCAAAACGTTGTCACCATCGGACGCAAACTCGTTCCGCTCGAACATATCGCCCTCGTCGAACCGTTCGATCCAGCCAGCAATCCCGAATTCAAGCCCGAGAAGCCATTCAAGTCCCGCATCGTCTTGCTCAACCGCGACACCGTTCTCGCCGAAGCGACGCCCAAGGAGTTCGCCGATGCTCACGGCTTTCGCCTGCTCACCGAGGATGATGTCGCCGCCAATCCCGGCGTCATGTTCCAGGTCGAGACCTTCGCGCCGACGGATGATTTCAAGCCGACGAAGCCCTATCTGACGCGCATCCGGTGGCGCGATCAGGACGGCAACGAGCAGTCCAAGCTGCTGCTCACAAAACCCGATAGCGTCATTGCTGTCGCCCTGCGCGGTCAATCGGAATCCGGCGCGGATCGCAAACCGCCGCCCCGCCGTCCGGCACGGTCGCGCGCTTCGCGCCGTCAGGCCGCCGCGCCAGAGAAGTAGACTTGCTGCGGAGGCGGCGGCCCGTAGAGTATCGCCGTCCGTATCGGCTGTCGCTTGTGCCGCGCGCGAGCGCGGCCCGCGCTCAAGAAAACAATTTTTGTGCGCCGTGCCTTGACCGCGGCGCTGCGCTGGCCGTCAAGGCCTCGCGCCTCGCGCGACTCCTGTGGGGCTCCGCAAAAAATTCTTTTCTTGTCACCCGATCAGGCCGTCGATCCTCTGCACTCAATCATTCTTTCCGAGGGAGGGCGCATGTTTTTATCGAAAATCAAACGGCTGTTCCAGACGCGGCGTCGGCACGGAGACGGCCCGCCGAAGCCGAAAATCTGGGTGTCAGAAACAGAAGAAGCAACGCTCATAAATCCGGATAGCGGAAGAGTGTATGTATATCTGGCATGACGGCTTCGGCAAATTCTATCCCACCGTCATCGTGCCGCTCTGGCGCGCTTTTCATCTTCTTCGCGCCCATGAAGGCTCTGTCGTCTCGCTGCTCGCCTTCCCGCGCATCACCATCGAAATGTTCCGCGTAAAGCCAGACGACATCGCGCTGGCGCGGCAAACAGCCGAATGGGGGTTAGGTCATCGTAGCTGAGGCGCCGCGTGCCAAAAAAGTAAAAGGTGGCAAACATGGGATATGATCTTCACGGCCTTGCGCCAACCTCGCCGCACGGCTTCCATTTCCGGCGCAGCAGCATCGGGCAATGGCCGTATCTGGTTAATTTGTGCCTCGATCTCGCAATATGGGAAACGTGGCCGTGCAAAAAATGGTTCAAGATGGATGGCGATGGCCTTGACCAAGCGCGAGCGATCAAACTGGCTGTTCGTCTTGAGAAGCTCCTCTCGAAACGCGTCGTGTCGCGATACATCGCGAAGCTCAGAATCCAGCCGTGCCAACTTCGGCTCGCTGACGTGCGGGAATTTATCGCGTTCCTGTAAGACTGCGGCGGCTTCTCGATCGATTGAAGCAAACGGCGCTGAATGTATTGGCTCTGTCACGCATACCCGTGTCACCAACTACGTCACGCAACCGTATGCGAGTCAAAATGCCGCACCGAAAACGACGAAGAACTTACCTGCAAGGCCCATGTTTATTGGCGTTTTGAGTATTTCGATATCGAAACGAGTGAATAGTTATGGTAATGTGGTGCAGCGAATAAGGGGAGTGGCAAGCCATGTGATGTTACACGGAAATGCCCCCGGCATTCCGCTCCACATCACGCTGGGCAAGGGGGCTCGGCCCCCGTTGCATCCCCGACCGGTGAGGGCGCTGCCCTCCCGGACCCACCCCCCAGACGCGGGAGGCGCGGTGAATGACCGAGGCGGCACCGGATCGACGCGCACGACATGCGGCCCCCTGGCGGGGCCGCCGCCGCGTGACCGATCCGAAGGTTCGTTTCATTGCCGTTCGCTGCACGATTGACCAGCACTCCGCCATTCACGACGAAGCCACGCACGCCGGTTTGAGCGTGGGTGCATTCTTGCGCATGAGGGCGCTTGGCACGACTGGCCCGCGTTCAGTGCGCCGGCCGCGGGTCGGGCAAGTCGAGTTAGCGCGGTTGCTTGGGCACATTGGCAAACTTGGTTCCAACGTGAATCAGATCGCGCGAATAGCAAATACCTATCGCCATCCGCCGAGCTCGTCCGCCTTATCGGTCATGCGCAAAGATATCGGGCGCATGCGAAAGGCGCTGCTCAAAGCGCTTGGCCGTGGTGATTAAGGGCACCTCTTGCGCCGGCGCGCGCCGGATCGCCGCCCACCTGTCCTGCACACAAACGAATGAACGAAATGTGCTTCGTGAGTTGCGCGGTGTCGCAGCGGAGGACCTGTTGGGCGCGCTTCGCGAAATGGAAGCCGTGGCCGCCGCTACGCGCTGCACAAAACCGTTCTACCACGCCTCGATCAATACGCCGGCCCACGAGCGGTTGACCGACGCGCAGTGGGCGCGGGCGATCGACCGGCTGGAGGCCGCACTCTGCCTTTCCGGCCAGCCTCGGGTCGTGGTGATCCACCGCAAGAACGACCGGGTTCACTGTCATATAGTGTGGACGCGCATCGACCTTGTGCGCATGCGCGCGATCAGCGACAGCCACAATTACCGCAAGCATGAATTGGTAGCGCGGGAGCTTGAGCGCGAATTCGGCCATGCGCGAGTACAGGGCGCGCATGTCGAGCGCGAGGGGCGGCCACGTCCCAAGCGCACACCGAGTCACGGCGAAATGCTGCAAGCGGATCGCACCGGCCTAAGCGTGCAGACGGTGAAAGTGGCGATCACGAACATTTGGCGGTGCACCGACAGTGGCCAGTCCTTCGCGAGTGCGCTCCGGGCCGCCGGATACCTGCTGGCGCGTGGCGATCGGCGGGATTTTGTCGTGATCGATCCAAAGGGTGGCACGCATAGTCTTGCGCGCCGGGTGGAGGGTGCAAGAGCAAAGGACATCCGGGAACGCATGGCCGATCTCGATCCGGCAAGCCTTCCGAGCGTCGCCGAGGCTCGCCGGATTCAGCGCGAACGCGCGAGGGGCCAACCGACACCGGTTTGCGCCGCATCTTCAAAAGGCCAGAAGCACGCTCCGACGCAGCGCCTAAGGGCGGCCGTGAAAAGAGCGCGCGAAAGACCGGCGATATCCGCCACACACAAAGGACTTGTACGCCGCTTGTCCCGTCAACCGCGTACCAGTATAGGCCTCCGCCGATATCGACCCACCATCAGTTTGACCCGCATACTACCCCTGACCCAGAGATGGGGTTTCCCGGCTCCCTGCCGTTACCACCGCCATTTCGAAATCCGGCGACCGCCAGGGTTTTACGCCCGATTGAGCCCAAGACCGAACATTAGCGGTGCCCCGTGTTTCAGCTCCATTCCCGGCGTTGATATTGCATCTCCGCGCGCACCCTCGCGGGCCGCCGGCGCGAACGAACGGTCTGAATCGCTGCGGTCGTCCCAACCGGAGGCCTATGCTGAGACAGGCGCGTCAGGTCCAAGCAATTCAGACCAAGAGAATGTCGAACTGAGCCAAGTCCTCAGCGCAATCGCAGAGGAGGTGTACCGACACTACGCTGCGGTCTGCCAAGGCATCGTGTCTCAATGCGCTGCACGGCAGGCCTCCGCGCGAAAGAATATGCCAAAGGATCAAATTGCGGCGGCACTGGCGATGATAACCGCCGAGCGGCGGGCGGCCCTGGCCTTGGCGCGTCAGCAAGCCAAAATGGAGCAAATCGGCCGTTCACAGGCGGCAAAGGCTCTTTATGGCCGGCGGCGTTCGCGACCCGCCGCCGTACCAAAAGCCGGCTCCCGTGACTGCGGCTCTCCTCAACCCGCTTGAGCCGAGTCAAATCCGCCATTTGCGGGGGTCCCATCGGACTCAGACATCTCGGATCGCCCAAGGGTACTGAGCAGCCACAGTGCCACCTCGCGCTCTTTGGGTTTGAGCTCGGCTTTGGTGATGAGGCCCTCCAAGACCGTCTTTATCTCGATCTGGGAGGCTGCGGTGTCGAGCACGACGCCGACCAACACCTTCTCCCCCCAGGCTCGCATGCGGGCATCCCTGATCTTCCTTCGTGCTTCCAGCTGATCGAGCTTGGCCGCGGCCTGCTCCTTTTTTGCGCGGGCTTCCGCGAGCTGCTCTTCAAGCGTTTTACGATTGCGCGTCATATCCTACTCCCCTCCAAAAAAACGGCGTCGAGTTCCTCTCTGACTCTGGTCCACCGGACCGGCGCCCCCTAAAGTGAAAAAAGGGAAAGGCGCGGTTATACGTTGCTTCGCAACGTACCTTTTCGGACGTAGGGCTGGCTGAGCGTCGACGCGCTGAGAGCGACCCTGCGGCGTAGCGAGGACCCGGCGGGTATGGCGATCTACCGGTTCGAGGCGAAGGTCATCTCCAGAGGCGGCGGCCGGTCGACGGTCGAAGCCGCGTCGTACCGAGCGGGGAAATGGGCCACAGCAACCGGAGTGCGAACCGGCAAATGCGTAACATCGGCGGCGGCCTATCGCGCGGCGGCCGTACTCGAGGACGAACGCACCGGCGCCCGTTACGACTACAGCCGCAAGCGCGGGGTGCTCAGGGCCGAGATCATGCTTCCGGTGGGCGCGCCTGCCTGGATGCTGGACCGCTCGGCATTGTGGAATGCCGTCGAAATCATTGAGAAGCGCAAGGACTCGCAGCTTGCTAGAGATTTCGTCATCTCGTTGCCGCATGAGCTTTCGCGCGAGCAGCGTTTTGACCTGATGCGGGAATTCGTACGAGAGCAGTTTTGCGCTCGGGGCTACGTCGCGGATGTCGCCTGGCACGCGCCCAATAAGAAGGGTGGGCTTAATTGGCATGCGCATGTGATGATGCCGATGCGTAAGGTCGAGGGCACCGGCTTTGCCGCCAAGAAGGAACGCACCGCTGGCGATGGCCTCAAGCATCCTGCGCTGATCTGGAAAGAAGAGCTGATGAGACTCCGGATCGCCTGGGCCGAGACGGCGAACAAGCACTTGGAAGCTGCGGGCCTCGAAATTCGCATCGATCATCGCAGTCTTGAAGCGCGTGGAATCGACCGCGAACCAGAGCCGAAACAAGGTCCGATCGCGACGGAGATCGAACGCGAGGGGAAAGAGAGCTTCGCCGGCGCCGAGCGCCGCGAGGTGAAAGCCCGCAACGCCGAGCGGGCGCGCCTGAAACTTGAGCACGCCCAGGCCGTGACCGAGGAGGCACGTATTGTGGACCTTATGACGCATCGTTTGACGGGCACCGACACGAATCCGGAAGCACCGACTGAGGAGATTCTGCGCCAGCAGCAGAAGCGCGAGGCCGACCTGTTGCGGGAAATGCGCGAGCAGGACGCGCGCTTGCAGACGTTCAAGCGTCAAGCCGAGCAGGACGCGGAGGAGGCCAGGCGCAAGCGCGAAGACACTGCTAAGGAGGAAGCGCGTCGGCACATGGACGGAGACATCGCCAACGCTCCGGCACGGTACAGCATCGCGCTTGGCGAACAATACGACGTACGCGACCCATACGGTTCGCTGGCGCGTGCTGCGATGCAGGAATACGCGATGTTCCATCGCCGCCAGGAGGAGATGCGCGAGGAGATCGCGAACGAGAGGGATCCCGCTAAGCGTCGCGAGATCGAGCTCAAGCGTGAGATCGAAGGCTGCGATTACATGGCGATCACTTCGAGCCGGCTTGCCGGCATGAGCGAAGTGATTGTCGGCCGCTCTGATACCCCGCAGGCGGTGCTGGATCGCGAGCGGGCGCGGGCCTACCAGAAGCGGGCGGGCGAGTTGCGGGAGCAGCGCAGCAGTCTCATCGAGGAGCGAGAAACGCAGGACCGGCAGCGGGCTGCCGAGCCCGCGCGCGGTCCGGTTCAGCCCGCGCGTCCGTCGGAGACAGACAAGAGTGATGACGCCAGGCACGATCCGAGCGACCCCGCGGTAAAGCATGGCGGACGCGAGGGAAGCCCGACCGAAATGACCGATGCCAAACGCGCCAAACTCGCAAAGCTGCAAGAGACGGAGGCCGCTTACGCGCGGCACGATGCCGATCGGCAGCAGCAGCGCGATCGCGGCGACCTTGGACGAGGAGGCCGATAGTTCGCCGACCGGGCTCATTACAGGGCGACACCGGTCGACGCCCGGCGCCAAATTGGACTCGTCGTCCTGCTCAGTGCTCATGGTGGACTCCTGAAGATCGCCGCTGGCGGCCAAGTTAGGCAGCCGTGCGACTGGCGATGTGCTCAAAGCCGGCCATTGTCGACGGATCGGGTAGGTAAGAGCGCACCGTGCCCTTGGTCTTGTGCGTGAACAGGATCGAATAGCCCTCGTCCATGTTGATGATCCGCTGCGGCAATATCCCCGGCAGCTTGTCCTGGCTGAAACTCAGGTTGCCGCCTTGCGGAATTCCGGTGAGCGGATCGACCGGCGACGAATAGCTGAGCACGTCGGCGTTACGCTCGCCGCTGCGATCGGACAGAAATTTTGCCGTGGTCATGTCCTGCGGCGCGAAACCTTGCAGCACGCCGGCATTGGCAACGAAGCTTTCCCAACGATCGCCGAGCACCAGCTTGGCCTGTGGCAGGTCCTGATACACCGACCACAGCTTGAGGCCGTAGCCCCGCATCATCGCCATCGCATTGCGGATGATCGGCGGATCGAAAAGCTGCGCCGCCTCGTCGAGCATCAGCAGGACCGGCACCTTTGAAGCGCGCATGTCCTTCATAAGCTTTTGTACGACGGCCGTGATCATCAGCCGCAGCCAGCTGCTGTGGGTGCCGAGACGATTGGCCGGCAGCACCAAATAAATGGTAACCGGCCGTTCCTTCATCAGGCTGAAATCAAACGCGCCGCGCGCCAGGTCCCGCTTGACCGGACGGGAATCCAGCCAGCGCGTCTGTGTCATCGCCGTTGACAGGATCGCGTTGAGCTCGCGGCTTTCCGGGGTGAGATCACGAAAGCGCGCCGCTTTGTAACTTAGCTCTTCGTGACCGAGATCGACGCCGGCCTTCATCATCGCTTTTACGTGTTCGACGAAGGCCAGGGAGGGTTGCCCGAGCAGCTCGCGGACATGGCCGAGCGAACCGTCGTTTTTGCCGGTGAGGCGCGAATACATGATCAACGCACTGATCAAGTCTTGCGCCGAGGCGCTCCAGTGCGGCTCGCGGCCTTCCTCGCGGACGATCGCTTCCGCGAGGCCGAGCGCGTCGTCGACGAAATCGTCCTCCGTTGGATCGAGCGCCGCGACCGGATTGAAGCCGGTCGACGGCAAGCCGCCGGCGCCAAACGGATTGAGGAACACCACTTCGTTGCCGCTCTTGCGGCGATGCTCGGCCGACCAGCCGGCAAGCTCGCCTTTGATGTCGATCACCAGCATCGACCAATCGACGAGATTGATGAGGTTCGGCAGCAGAAGGCGGCGGGATTTGCCCGAGCCGTTCGGACCGAAGGTCAAAAGATGGCGATCGGAGACCATTTGCAGCGGACGCGACTGCGCACCTTCCGGCGGTCCTTCGGTGTTCGAGCAGGCGAACCCGAGATAGAGGCCGCCATTCTTTTTCCAGATGTTGGAATTCATGGCGCGCCCCACATGTTGCGGCTGTCCTTGGCGACCTGGCTCACCGCTTCCTGCGGTGCCACGTATTCACGTCGGTCGTAGGGACCGTGCTGTTGAAGCACGTCGAGCTGCTTGAGGTCCTTCCAGCGGAGGCAGAGGATCACGGCGCCCTTCCATCCGATGACCCCACAAACCCCGGCGATGAGGAACGCCGCGAGCCAGTGATCGCCGGTCTTGCCGAGCAGGATCAGGTGCGTCGTGAAGGCGCTGACGGCGATACTTCCCGCCGTCACCAGGAATCTTACCGTGTAGGCGGCCCGAAGCTTTGCTGCTGTCTGATTCATTGTTCGCTCCATCGGTGTGCAATTAGCGCCGACCGCGCGCGGCGGCGATTGGCGCGCGCCCCACCGGCGCGTGGCCGAGAATGAAAGGCAGTATCGGGAGGACTGCCACGACCGGAGGACGCATAACCGGCGCCGGCGGCGGAACGGGCTGCACCACTACGGGCGGTGAAGGCATAACCGGCCTCGGCATGACCGCCACGGGTGGCGTGCCCGGCGGCGGCGTCGATCGCGGCATCGCGACCACGCGCGGTGTCGTCGGGCCAGGCCCAGAAGAGGCAGGCGTTGCTGCCGCGTGCACGGGGGCGATGCCCTTCGATGCTGGCGCTGGCGAAGCTTGCGTTTGCGCCTGCGGTTTCGATCTGCTTCCTGAACCGGGCGCGCTGCCTCCGTCACCATTGTTGGATGACTGGTTGCCGCCGAACAAGTTGCTCAGCAATCCCCCGCTCGCCGGTGCCGCAAGAGCGGGCGCTACAGTCGCGACCGTGCCAAACTGCGGCTGGGGATTTGCTTCCGCCGACCGCGTCCCGAGCCCCGGGGCAGTGCCTGTCGTCGCAATAACCGGGTCGATCTGCCCTTGCTTGTCGGCGTCACCGCCCGCGAGCGGCGGGGCAAGCAGCCAGCCGCCGACGGCTATCAGCGGCAAAACCAGGGCCGGATGAATTTTATGGAGAGACCGCGTCAGCGTTCCCAGTGAGCTTGTATCAAGTGTCATGATTACCCCCATAATCAAACCGTCAGATTTGACCGTTCGAGCATGGCAAGCCTTCGCGGAAAGATCGTCAGCACCGTTGGAAACAGTTGGAAAAGGCCGCCTCGCGAAACGCGCAGTTATTCACCGCGGCGACGTTGCCGGTTTCCCCATTTTTCGGACATTATGAGAGGTCGCCGGGAGCGTCGGAAAGGATCGGAAAAGTGGATTCGATGACAGCGCGGTCCCTGACGGCAGACCGCATCGGCTGGAATTTTGCCCAACTCCTCAACTGGCATCTGACCAGGGGAACGCGCCCCAAAGGCACTCTCGATATGCCAGGCGATCAATGGACCAACGCCAACTTTGGCGCTGCGGTCGGCGCTCATGAACGAACGGTTCGCAACTGGCGCCGCGGAGAGAACGTGCCGGTCGTGATCACCGCCATCGAGCAAAAACTGTTCGGCGACAACCCTGTCTATGCCGGCTGGCGCACCGAACTGCGGGAAGCGCATCGCTTGGCCCAGGCTCGCCAGGACATCGAGGAACGGCCAACAAAGTCAACGGCTATTCCGAAGCCCTTTGCGGTGTTCAAGGACGTCGACGCGATCTGGTGCCCCGAACTTGTCGCCTTGCCGAGGGGCGAATTCCTCATGGGCTCGCTGGAGGGCGAGGTGGGACGTTTCGACGACGAGCGGCCCCAACATCCCGTGCTGATTGATCATCGCTTAGCTATCGGCCGTTATTCGGTGACCTTCGACGAGTACGATCATTTTTGCGCGGCAACAAAGCGGCAACAGCCGAAGGATGAAGGGTGGGGTCGCAGCCGGAAACCGGTAATTAATGTGAGTTGGGAGGATGCGCTGGCCTATGTTACTTGGCTGTCCTCGGCGACAGGCTTGGCGTATCGTTTGCCAACCGAAGCGGAATGGGAATTTGCGTGCCGGGCCGGGACAACAACGCCTTTCTCGTTCGGAGATCGAATAACTACGGACGATGCGAATTACTCAAGTTGCAAGATCGCGCAGACCTGCGACATCGGAAACTATCCGCCCAATGACTGGGGTCTGTTCGATATGCATGGCAACATTTGGGAATGGTGCTGGGACGGCAAGCGCGAATACAGCGCGGCACGCGTCGTCAATCCTCTTGGCTCGACCGATGTCCTTGCTTACCGCGTGACTCGCGGCGGATCGTGGAGCGTCGGCGTGCGCTACTTGCGCTCAGCCTTTCGCCACGCCGATGCGCCCGGCTACCGCGCCAATGATGTCGGCTTCCGGTGTGCCCGGATTCTCGAATAAGCCCACTCGTTGTCCATGTTCCAGTTTCACGATGAGGGTACTATTTAACAGATTGGGGCTTATCCGACTTACGCTCTGCGAGGAATACGCTCGCGAACGCCTTCGGGTTACCGCGTTCTCTGAATCCGATCATCCCTCGATAGCGGAATAGCCGGGCAAACCGGCCGATTCCGGGCGGTTCCTTCCCGTCTAGAAAGTATGTGATAACGTCCTTTATCATGTGATGCGTATGCCCGAAGCACCTCCTTAAGCGGGACCGGTTCAGCGCGCTTTTGGCACACTAGCTTCCGGCTCTGGAGCTCGTAGCGTGCGTGTTGCTCCTAATGGGGCCTAACGCAGTACAACAAAAACCGCCGCCAGTGACGTGGTGATGCGCACCAGGGTGTTAATCGTCTTCTCGACGCGACCCAGCCTGTTTGGGTCGATCCCATACAACGTCTTTCCGACGCTGATAACTATATTCCGCGCAGCGATCGCTATGGCGATAGCGGGAATCGTGGCCAGCGCGACGAATAGCGTGAACGTGATCGCTCGCTCCGGCACCACTGGGGTTTCTCTCGGGCTCGTTGTTGAGATCACCGCGCCAGCGACACCCTCAAGCCAGAGTGGGATGAAATACACGGCAAGCAATGTGCCCAGCAAGCATAGCGATGGGGCAATAGCGCACGCTAGCGCATCCTTCGGACGCGGCGGGGATGGCAACCAGATGAGCACACCGCACACGATCACAAACGTGAGCCATGCAAGGATTCCCGGTTGAACGGCAATTCCCTTGGTCAACCAGAGTCCTTCGCAAACAGCGACTAGGCTGCTGGCTGCGATGCCCTGGTACGTCTCGGTACTCCGCTCGTTCGACGCTAGGCGAGATAAGCCCCACATCATTGCCACAGCGAGAGGCGCCAGAACGAGTAGATAGATCGCACCTAGGACTATGTAGACAATCATTCCAACCTCCTTTGAGTCTGACGTCGTCCAACATAGTCCATGCGAGCGTTAAGCTATCGTGGCAAGTACAACAAGAACCGCAGTTATGCCGCATCTCCAAAGCCGTTTCTGCATCGGTCCCAATATAGTAGCGCCCCATGCATGCATGCCCGGTCGAAGTAACCAAAGAACCACGGCTCGTAAACCACGAAGAAGCAGCGCTCCCGCCAAGCAAGCCGGCAGAGAACTAGTCAGAACGAAGAGGAAGAAAAGACCCCAACGAAATGCCATTTCCCTTTCCGTAAACGCAGCCAGTGGGATCACCGCGTGCTTGATTGCGACGGCATAGCCGACTGCCAGTGCCAGTTCAGCATCGCCAGTCCAAACGAGGGTAGCGAACAGGCCCGCGACAAACGGTGTACAGGCAAGCGTCGTCACACCGAGCCCGCTGCCGACGCCCTCAGGAATAACTGAGGTGGCGGCAAAGACCGCAAATAGCCACAGGACCTGACCGGTTTCCGCCGTCACCACGCGGCGCGTCAGAATGCAGCCGCAGGCAATGCCGACGGTTGCGGCGGCGATCGATCCTTCCGCCCATTCCACACGAACGCTACGGTCCCAGGCTCCAGTCATGAACGCACCCGCTGGGCGTTTGCTTCGAGGAGGCCGACTACAAAATCATAAGGCCGTGGGAAGAAAAGGCGCGTGGGCATCTTTAAACCGAGCGGCTCAACCATGTCGGCTATGAACGCTGTACAGTCTCGCGTGAACAGTTTGTAACGTCCTTTCCCTCGCCACCTGTCGATCCGCGCGACGGTCGATGCGAACTGCTCTTGATCCACCCAGAACACAAGTGCCAGCCGCGTCTGATTGGTGATGTTGGACGTGTTTTGGCCTTCGTCTATCAGGCTTCCCGATGTATCGAAAGCTTCTAAGACATTCCCAACTTCATCCGCGTAGTATCCGAACGAAAATGCTTGGTAAACATCATCTCGATGCTCGATCCAAGTCATTCGGGCGTGCCCATACGCGCCCGCATCGCGAACATTGAGGACGATGGAGAAATCGTGTCGCCTCTTGTCAGGGCGCACATCCACCAAACCCGCAGCACCGGGCAATGGCAGGACTGCCCTGAGGGTCAGCCAGGCAGTAAGTGAAAGTGCAACGCAAGCCGCGAAGGCCAAGGCGTCTCTACCAGCGCCTCTCATCGATTTAGTCGCCTAAGCATTGACAGAACCTACGTCAGCCCAAGACCGATTTTGCTAAAACATACACCGTTACGGTCACAAGCAGGAATTTTGATCACCTCAACGACCTCTCTTGCGGACGGCCGGTGGACCTTTGGCGAGCTATGCCGGAAGCCGACATCCGGTGGCTTGAATTGCGCTCGCGCTGCCCTGTGGCGCTCACTGCACATCGGCATCCAAACGAAGGATTTCATCGTAGCGGCCGTCACGAACCGTTCGCCGGCAGCGGATCGACCCACGGATTGAGCACCGGCGCGTGCGCCCTTTGATAGTCGCTCACATCGCGGGACACGACCGTCAGACCGTGATGGAGCGCGGTCGCGGCAATGATGAGGTCAGGCTGCGAGAAAGTATGGCCCGCTTTGCGGCCATCCTCGACCAGGAGCCGCCACTTGAACATGATGTCCTCGGTGATATTGAGGACACGCTGCTCAAACATCGGCCTCACCTTGTGCGCGAGCCAGTCGTTCAACTCGGCACGACGGTTGGCGTCGCCCACAAGCTCAATGCCAAAACGGATCTCCGCTATTGTCGCCGCGCTGACGTAGAGCAGTTCGAGCGGCTGCGCCGCGATGAACTCGAGGACTTTGCGTTCTGGCTTGGGGCGGCGCAGCTCCGACAGGATGTTGGTGTCGAGCAACCAGCCTGTCACAAAGAGACTCCGCGCACGGGCATCGGCGCGCGCCCGGGCTCGATATCAATGTCGCGATGCGGCGATGCCTGCATGGCGGCAATCAGCGCTTGCCCCGTGAGATCGCCTTTGAGGCGGCGAAATTCTTCCGCCGCGATGACGACCACTTCATCGCGCCCGTGCACCGTCACGTGCTGTGGTCCTTCACTGCGGACGCGCCGCACCAATTCGCTAAAGCGCGCCTTGGCATCCTGCAACAGCCAGTGGCCGGGCGGTCGCCGGCCACGCACCCGGCGCTTCGGTTGCTTCGTCAGCTTTGATTTTGCAATTCTAGTCATGATGACTAGAATACACAATCGGTGGTCGATTTTCAAATGTTGCGTCGCCCCGTCTGCGATAGGCTAGTAAACTATTGATTATAAATATGTTTTTGTGTTTGCCGATTTGTTAATCGTGGCAGGATTATAATCATACAGTTGAATTTGAACATGCTTACGCGATGGAAAACGATATTGCCACATCGGCCGCACCGGTGCCCGACGGCCTTAATGACGCCGCTTCGGCTTTGGCGGCTATCAAAGATCTCAAAGCGCGCAAACAAAACGCGGGCGCTCTACGAACAATGTTCGGGGTAGGCGGCCCAGAACCAAAATTGGCGGCGACCGCTCCAGCTAAGATTGACCAGGGCGTTCAAAAGCTCAGCTCGTTGCCTTCGCCGAGAATTTGATGCCGTCGTCAGTGACCACCGTACCGCGCCGCGAAAAGTTCGGCCCTGTCCATTGCCTCGGTTTGCTCAGGCGTGAGCTTTCCCTCGTCCCTGGCCTTCCGCAAAATTACCAGGTTTACCTCGAATATCGAAGCGACCCTTGGAGGCAGATGCGAGTTCTCAGCTGGCCCGTCCAGTCCCGCCTCCATAGCGTCAACGCACTGCAAAGCAAACGCGATGCGACGCACCTCTGCCGCATGCCCTGCTGCGGCAACGCGGTGGCCGCGTTCGCAGATATCGGCTGCATCGCGCGTCAGACTCATAAGCTCCGCCGAGTTTAGCCGTGACGTAACGGACAGCGCGCCCCACCAACCTGCGCTGGCGCCCACGATCAAGGCTATCACCGCAATGGCCGCGCTGCCGAGAAGCCGCTTCCGCCGCCGTCTTGCACGCTCCGCCCGGCGCACGACCTCGTCCAGACCGACGCCGAGCAATCCTGCGACCACCTTCGACAAGGTAAGGTCCTTGCCATCGCCCACGTCGCGCAAGTCGGCGGCGATCGGTTCCTCGCGCTCTCCCGTCAATTCGTTGTCCGGCCCGAGCCTGAATCGCACCGCAGGCGGAAAGCATTCGCGTTCCCCATCGCCGGGCTCGCCGTCCACGATGATCGTAATCACCCGGTCAGTACGGCCCAAGGACTTGAAGTGCCGTATTTCTTCGCTGACGTATCTGCTCTGCGCCGCGTGCGGCGAACACAGCACGAGCAAAAATTGCGATGCTTCGAGCGCATCGAGGGTCTGCTCCGTCAGCGAGTGACCGGCGGAGAAGTCCTCGCGGTCCCGAAAGATCGGCCGCAACGTCTTCGGTACCGGCCCGAATGGCGTCTCGCGGCCAACTAGGTCCTTCTCAATTCGATAGCCTTCAAGCGCCTTGTGCAGCCACCTGGCCCATTTCGTGTCGCGGTGGCTGTAGCTCAGAAAGGCGCGGAACTTGAATGCTGCGACATCGGGCGCACCGTCGAACTGCGGCTCGACGCTTGTATGGCCATCGAGCTGTCGCGCCAAATCAGCCACGCGACTAATACTCAGACCATCTTAAGTATTTGCGGGTGGCCACAAGCTGGTTCAGGTGCATTGGTAAGAATATAAATGCAACAGAATGGCCGATAGTGTTTCAAAGACCTGAAGGACTCTTGATTTTCGCATCAAAAATGCGTACGAAATCTTTCTCTATTGCTGCCGACTGCGCGCAACCTGGCGTAGGATGGGGGGTCTCGTGCTGAAACACTATCGGCCATTCTGTTTCACCAGAGGTGCCGATGCACGAGCAGCCCTACGATGGCCAAACCCTGTTCGGCCCATCCGGAAGCCGCAAGTATCTTAATGCCGCAGAGCGGCGGCGCTTCATCAAGGCCGCGAGCAACGCTGATCCGACGACGTGCCTGTTCTGTTTGATGCTAGGATGGAGTGGTGCGCGCATATCGGAGGTGTTGGCGCTAACGCCGGCCGCGATCGACATCGAAAGCGGCGTCGCGAACATCGAAACATTGAAACGCCGCAAGCGCGGCATCGTTCGGCAGGTCCCGCTGCCACCTGAAGTGCTCCATGAGCTCGACCGGACCCTCGGACTCCGCCGACGACAGCATGATCTCGCCCTCGCGGATCATCGCCTCTGGAGCTGGAGCCGTACGACCGCTTGGCGGCACGTAAAGGCCGTGATGGCCGCCGCCCGCATCACCGGGCCGCCCGCCACGCCCAAAGGCCTCCGCCACGCCTTCGGCGTCAACGCCTTCCAATCAAACGTCCCGCCGCATCTGATCCAACGCTGGCTCGGCCACGCCTCGTTGCGCTCTACTTCGATTTATGCCGACGTAGTGGGGCCAGACGAACGTGCCTTCGCCGAGCGGATGTGGTCCGGATCAAAAATATAAAGCGCCACCTCCCGCGCTTCCTCCGACTATTTTCATGCCCCCTTCCGGCTCGCCGTCAACGATCACAGGGATCACTTCTGTTGCGCGGCCCGCCAAGCGAAAGCTTCATGCTCGCGATCCGCGCCAGCGTTTGTTCTAGGCGCCCGCGCTAAGGTACTAAGGCCACCCCGGCCAATGATTGACGCACGATGCGACATTCATGCTTTTCGATGAGATTTGCTTTTCATCCTGCCTTCGGGATCGGTCGTGCTCGGCACCACCGATGACAGTCCATCATTGAGCGTAAGTCGGAAAAAGCGCGTTTCACCGGCCCCCTTGGTAAACCTTGCCGCATCAAATGTTGTCGGGCGCACATACCAGCATTGCGTGATTTTACAAATCGAGGAGATCGCAGCCGCTGCAACCGCTTCCATTTTGGAGCCGGTTAACCCGACTTCGAAATTGAATCCTTGTCGCACGTACCACTGCCCGAACCCCTCCAATAGGAACGCTGTGGTCTTTACCAGATCATCGGAATCTATCAAAGTCACTCCCGCGCTGGCATTATCGCTGGCGGCAATTTCGGCGATATGTCTAGCAACGCGGTTGCGGGCGGTTACGCCTTCGGGCGCAACCACTTCCAAACGATCGATCACCCGCTTGTCGATCAATGATAGCAGGCGTTCATGCTTGGGGGATGCAAAGGCAAAAAGGACATTGCGTCGCGTCTCATCGGCGTCCGCTTCCAAAAGCGGAATACAGCGGTAAGGTCCGATCTCTCCAGTAAGAACTTTAGATAGCGTGTCGAAGAATTTCTGTCGGTTGTGCTGTTCTTCGGCCTTCAACAGCGCTTTCATTTCCGTGTCCGTGGGATTATAGCTTTGCGCCTGCGTGTGTGTAACGAGAACCGACCTTGCTTCCCGAAGAGCATTACGAACCGTATGAAAGATCACCGGCTTCGCGAGACCCGTAACATCGATAAGCGCGGGATGACCGGGTAAGACGAGACCCTTTTTGACTATTTCCGCGTATCGTACAAGCTCCACTTCCGCTCCCCAACGCTTCAGTATTTGCAATATTTTCTTCGATTTTCCAGGATCGTCATACTGAATTGCAAGGACTTTGGTCGGACTCAGCGACGCGGCAATTTCCTGTACCGATTTCAGTGCTCTGTCTTCGAAGCCCAATCCAAGGACGATCACGCGCGGACCAAGCGCGGCTACCTCTTCAACCGCCATCTGCGCCGTAGAAATCTCAGGTCGCAGGGCGATGCTGTTCTTCTTGGGAGTTGAATCAACAGCGCCCGTGGTGGTCGCCAATTCCGATTCCTTCAAATTATCAAACAAAGTGGGTGCTTCGGCTCCGACAGGCACCGCCGCATTCAATGTCGAGCCGGCACTCTCGGTCTCGGATTCCGCCTCCGTCAACGGTCCTCCAAGATTTCGCATCAAGATTTCCTTGCCGCCGCCCGGATTGGACAGCCATTCCTCCAGGCTTGCACCCGACAATTCGAACCGATCTCTTTCGGCTAGACCGATGAAATTCGTCAGTCCGTATATACGTCGAAACGTCAGTTTGAATTGCATTATGGGGTCGGAATCCTTCGTCTTCGTCCGCGGATTGCCTCCGGTGAAAACAAACACTCCTGCATCGATCAGCTCCCGCAGTTGAGACATTTGCTTTCCGGTGTCGCCAGTCGTGACACGCACGTAAATCGACGAATACTGTCGCAATCGAACCGCAGCCTTGCCGTTTTTCTTAGTTTCTTTCATGGACTTCACCAACAGCTCGTGTGAAGCTTCGGCAAACGATCGTGCGAAATCCTTCAATTCGCCCCGTCGCCTGTTGAGGTCGTAAAGGCGATGCGAGCAGTGGGCCTGGAAACAGTCGCATTGCTTCTGAGCAGGGATCGGAGATGTTCCGTTTCCGGCCTTGATGATTCTCTCGTAGAGGCTGATTACATCGCCGATGTCGCCGACACAAACGTGAGCAAGGGCGGTAATGCCCCGATAAACCTCCTTTCTTTTGCTTGAAGTCGAAGAACTTCCCGCGATTTCCCTGGCGATAGTCTCCATGTTCTCATCGCCCAATATCTGCGATGGCGTAGCTCGCGGATGCGCGGGAAAGTGGGCAGCGCGTTGCATAAGTATCTGTTCGACAAACTCTTTTCCTTGTGGCCCCTTGATTTTGTTGTAGACTTCCGAACCGAGATCAAAAACGGAATAGTCCCGTCCTTCGCGCGCCGGGAGGTTTTCTCCGGGGGTCTTTAATTCCAATTCCATCGTTTGCACTTCGGAAGTGATCTTGAACGCACACGCCGGGTGCTGGAACATCAGAGAAGACAATAGTTGCCGGATCGGCCCCCCTTTGAGGTAGCGGGTCGATACGTCATCAAGAAGAAACAGAATTCTGGCGCTGGCCCAATATGCCGAGCAGGCGCGGACCGCATCGGCAAGATGTACGAAACCGTCACTGGGAATGACTTTCAGACGCAAGCCCGCGGCGCGGCCATATTGGACCAGGGCCTTGCGAAGGCGGGTATCCAGATCATCGAGATCGAGAGGGTCGGCCAATTCGTCGGAACCCGATAGGATCTCGCTTAACGCGCGTCCGATCACCTTGTGGGCGCGATCATTTGTGCTTGGCACGTTGATGTCCCGAAGGTGCATGACTGAACGTACCGCCTCCAACCCGTAAGCAAGAATTAGACGTGCGAAGGGATCGGAGACGGCCGGCTGTTCATCCTCAGGCTGATCGAGAAGGCGCTGAGCTGACACGAAGAGGCCCATGTAGCCGTCCGTT
This sequence comes from uncultured Alphaproteobacteria bacterium, assembly GCA_963807015.1. Taxonomy (GTDB): domain Bacteria; phylum Pseudomonadota; class Alphaproteobacteria; order Rhizobiales; family Xanthobacteraceae; genus JAJPKK01. The sequence goes on from CAWEAS010000008.1 coordinate 244,854, forward strand.
CCAATGCGTCCCATCACTTGCTGAGGAGTTTCGTCGCGCGCCTGAGAGGCACGGGCATGAAACTGGAGCGCTCGCAGCAACATCGTCTTTCCGCAACCACGCATTCCGGTAATGACCTGCGGCCCGGGCGCGCTGATTTGTTTCAGCCATGTGCCGGCAGGATCGATCAACAGCGCCGGAACGTGCCAAGGTTCGAGCGTGAGGGCGTTGTATGCCGATCCGAAACTGGCCAAAGCAAGCGGCTGAGACCAAGGTCGCCATGTCGCGCGCCATGGAAAATTGCCCCCTCGGCGTCATGAGGAATTGCCCCCTCCTTGGATAGCTGAGGAGAGAGCAAATGAACGAGGAGCGAATCACGGAAAGCCCATCGTGGAGTGATCCACGGGGGCAGATGATGAAGACGCCGGACGACGTGGCGGAGATGTTACGCCTGAGGGCGTGCGGGTGGGGTGTGAAGCGGATCGCGCGGCAGCTGGGCTGCAGCCATCACACGGTGAAGGACTATGTTGCGGCGGGCGGCGCGAAGCCGTTCAAGTCGCCGATGCGACCGAAGAGGCTCGACGGTCATGAAGATTGGCTGCGCGAGAGGTTCGTCCGGCATCGCGGCAATGCGGATGTGGTGCGCCAGGATCTGTTGGCCGAGAAAGGCGTAGCGGTCAGCCGGCGAACACTACAACGCGCCGTGCGGCCCTATCGTCAGGCGCTGAAGGCCGAGGCGCTGGCGACGACGCGGTTCGAGACGCCACCGGGCCGACAGCTGCAGATCGACTTCGGCGAGCGTCTGGTGGAGATCGGCGGCGCGAAGATCAAAGCGTTCGTGTTCGTGGCGACGCTCGGGCATTCGCGACGGCTGCACGTGCGTGCGTTCCGGGCCGAGAAGCAGGAGCACTGGTTCGCGGGGCTCGAGAGCGCGTTCACGACCTTCGGCGGCGTTCCGGAGGAAGTGCTGATGGACAATCCGCGTGCGCTCGTTGTGCGCCACGACGCGGTGAGCCGATCGATTCAGTTCAATGACAAGCTTATCGCGTTTGCGAAGCATTGGGGCTTTCGTCCTCGCGCCTGCGCGCCTTATCGGGCGCGCACGAAGGGCAAGACGGAAAGCGGCGTCGGCTACGTGAAGAAGAACGCGATCGCGGGGCATTCCTTCGCGAGCTGGGAAGCATTCGAGGCGCATCTCGCCAAGTGGGAGCATGGGGTGGCGAACATGCGTATCCACGGCACGACTGGCGAGGCGCCGATCGCCCGGTTCGAGCGTGACGAGGCGCACCGGTTAAAGCCGCTCGGCGGGCGGCCGTCATTCGGATTATTGCGCGAGCTGACCCGCGTCGTTGGCAACGATTGCGCTGTCGAGATCGACACGAACAGCTACTCGGTGCCGTGGCAGCTGATCGGCGAACGTGTGGCAGTGACGGTCGCGGCCGGCGAAGTGCGCATCCGTCATGGCACATGCGAGGTTGCAGTCCACAAGCAATCGGAGGGTCGCCGTCTGCGGATCGTCGATTCCGCCCACCTCGAGGGTGTTGCCGGTCGCGATGGCGCTGTCTGCCGACCACAGAGCGCGGCACCGACGGTATCGGCGTCGTCTCTGTCGCCCTCGTTGTTGCGTCCTCTTGCCGAATACGAAGCGGCGATCGGAGGGAGCTTCTGATGGCACGCGCAAAGAAAGCGACCGAAGCACTGACCGATCCGCTCGATGCCATGCTGGCGCGATTGCAGCTCTTCGGTATCCGCGACCAGCTTGACAGCCTGCTCGACGAGGCGGCGCGTACGAACCTGTCGGCGCGTGAGACGCTGATCCTGCTGTGCGAGCGTGAGATCACCCGCAAGGATCACCGCCGCATCGAGATGGCCCTGAAACTCGCGCACTTCCCGGCCGTGAAGGAGCTTGCGGGCTTCGACTTCGAAGCACAGCCGTCGATCGATCCGAAACAGATCCGCGATCTGGCTGCGTCACGGTGGATTGCCAATGGCGAGAACGTGCTGCTGCTCGGCCCACCAGGCGTCGGCAAGACGCACTTGTCGATCGCGCTCGGGCGAGAGGCGATCCTGGCAGGATACACGGTGCAGTTCACAACGGCGACGACGCTGGTCGCCGGCCTCGCCAAGGCGCACAGTGAGCGGCGCCTGGACGAGAAACTGTTGGCGCTGTCGAAGCCGAAGCTGCTGATCGTCGACGAACTCGGCTACCTACCGCTGGAGCCCGACGCGGCGCATCTGTTCTTCCAACTGGTCAGCCGGCGCTACGAAACCGGCGCCATGCTGATCACCTCGAACCGCAGCGTCGCCGAATGGGGCATGGTGTTCGCCGACCCGGTGGTCGCGACCGCAATCCTCGACCGCCTCTTGCACCACAGCCACGTGCTGACCATCCGCGGCGACAGCTACCGGCTCCGCGCCAAGCGAAAGAGTGGCCTCATCAAGCCGCCTGTCGGCGACGGGCCTCCGGTCGGCTCCGCCTCCCTCCGTCCAGCAACCGGCGGAACTAACCTTCAACCGACATCATGAACCCAAAGGTGGGGGCAGTTCTTCATGACGCAAAGGGGGCAGTTCCGGATGGCGTTTGACACGCCACGCATGACGTGGAATGATTTCATATGCCTCCCTGACTCGCCGGATCAAATCCTGCGCTGGTGGAAATCGCGTGTTCTCCGCCGGCACGGCGAGAACTTGAAAGATATCCTGCAGGGTGCTCGCCAAGCGAAAATGATGGTCAGAAACGCGGTCGGGATCGGCAAGAAGTCCGCGGCTGAGTTTCGATATGTGATTCGCAATGCGGCTGATATCCCCAGCCCTGTTTATTGCGGGATCGCTGCGACTTTTCGTGGCAGCCGATCCCAAATCTATGGCCATAGCGCGTATCGAAGGATCGATTGCATCCGCTCGAAAACTATCTCTCTTTAGCTTCTGGATAATGATATTTCCGGCATGTAAATCATTATGAAAAATTTGCTTGCGCTCCAACTCTTCGCCCAAGCGAAGGAGATCAATCGCAATCTGCGCGGCGACTGGGGCGGTGACATTTTCCGTCCCGCCGAAATACGCCGTTAGCATCGGACCCTCGATAAAATCCAACGCCGCCACGCAGCACGGCAACGTCTGGTCTCCGAAGCGAACGTCGACCTCCGGCAACATGTCGCAAATCTTGACCAGATGCTCGGTTCCTTCCGCGACTTCCTCATGCAGTCGGCATTCCTGTTCAAAGTTCTTGTTCGGAAAACACTCATAAAACGACTTTGGGGTTACCTTTAACACCGACCTCGTTTTTAATCCGACTTTCCGCTCCGCGATGAAGGTGGCCGCATAAAATCCGCGATCGAGCGAATTGAGGACGCGGTAGGGGCCGACCTCCTTCGGTGGGCTCGTCAACGGAAACCCGAGCGGTCTTCCGCAAGTCGTGCATCGGTCGGTCAACGTGTTGTCGTTGTACGTGGCGGCCGGGCAAAAGAAGCAACAGTAACTAGGCACGGATAACCTCCTCCAGACCGGGAGCGTAATCCAAAAGATCAATCACTTGAAGGCACTTGGCCAAAGCCGCCGCAAATTCAGGCCATATCGTCTGATCGGTCCTTACCGAAGCCAGCAGATCACCTCGCCGCACATATGTCCCGGGCTTTTGCCGGAGAATCATGCCAATCTCGTCTGGAAATCTCTCCGTAGCAGCCCTCCGGGAATTTACCGCCACGAAGATAGACCGCAGCTCCGGCAATTCGAACTCGTAGAAATCCCTCGCGGCTGGCATACAATTCATGGCGTGTCGCTGCCGCCAAGACATTAGTCTTCTCAAAAAAGGCCTCTTTCGAACTTCCCTGCGCTTCTAGATTTTCGTAAAACACTTTGCTGATATCAAAACCGTCAGGCTGGCGGCTGGCGGACCACAAAGAAGCCGCCTGCGCCGCCATAAGACGACAGAGATCGATATGTTCGGTAAGCCACGCGTCCGCCCGTCCGTCAAATATCAGTCTTAGCGCAAGCAATGATTCGCCCCGGCCGATATAAGGTTGGTAGGGAGTACGTGCGTCTGTCAGTGAGGCGACCGCTTCGATGCCAGCTACGCGGGCAGCGGCGCAAAATATTCGAGCCGCCTGCCGGGCTTCGCCAAAGCTTGCACCAAAGTTGCCATGTGGCGCGACCCTGACATCTAAACCGGCAAATTTCACTCCACAGGCGATCTTTTTGGCCAATAAGCTCGCGATTGCGAGCGTCGGTACGTTCTGGGCACCAACTCTTTGGCGATACCGAAAGAACACGGCGTCAAGCGGTGCGAAAACATCTGCCAAGAAGTGTGCGTATCCGCACCTCAACAGAATTTCCAGGACTTCTGGCGCCGAAAACTTGATCCGGTAGCCGGGTATCTGAGCCAATACGTCGATTCCGCCAGCCGGCCGTCCCGGTACGCCTAGCTTTGGCACGAACAAGCCGTAGGCCCGCAAATAAAGTGGAGCCAACAAAGTCGACAGTGAACCGGGTCCTCCCGTGGAGGCCAAATCGGCGGTCGGATGATCCCGGCTGATATCAATGATCGCTCCGCTCCGGCCCATCGAATCGGCCAAACGGCAAAGGTCATCCACTCCGAATTCTTCCACCGTCACCGCGCTCACAATACGCGACATTGCCTGTTCGGTTTGAAGGCGGGCAAATTCGTCGATCAGTGCGGGATGACTCTTCATGTACCATCGGATGGCGCAAGCAATCTTCCGAGCCGACCAGCGACTTTCTCGGGCCGTCGAAGCTCGTGTTGCCACACCCGAACCGTCGTCCAACCGAGTTCGTTCAGCTTTACCTTCACCTGACGGTCCCGGCGCTTGTTGGCCGATAGCTTCTTTTCCCAAAATGCCCGATTTGACCGCGGTATTTGGCCGTGAATCGGGCAGCCGTGCCAGAAACAGCCGTCGACAAATACAGCGACGCGAAGCGCGGGAAAGACGAAATCCGGACGCCCGAACAACTTTGATTTGCGTCGCCATCCGACAAAACCGTATTGTCGAAAGACGATCATCAATCGCAGTTCCGTCGCGTGATTGCCGCGACCCTTCACGCGCGACATTATCTCAGAGCGTTTCTCTCGGGTGAAAACGTCGGCCATTTCAGCCCTTACCGCGCTGCCGGGTCTTATGCGGCGCCGCATCTTTCATACCGCATAGACCAAGAAAATCGCACCCGGGGCAACGCGGCGTGCCGTCTTTCTGCCGGTGCGGGCCCGCCTTGAAGGTCCTGTCTCGTATCTTGCGCGCGGTCTCCGACACCAAAGCAGTTGCTTCGCGTATCGACGCTTCGTCGAGTGGAACGTCGAGTTCACGCTTGGCGTCATCGGCATCGAGATAGCGGACCAATCCCTTTTCAGGTTGATACTCAAGCTCCTTTTTGGCTCCTACCGCGTAAATCGCCACCTGAAGCTTCATCTCCTGTTCGTCGAGCTTTTGGTGATTGTCCGACTCCGGATCGCCGGATTTGAAATCAATGAGAGTGACGCGGGGAGGGTTGTCTTGGCGGACGATATCGATCGCGCCCGTGATCAACGCTCCGCCTTCGCCATCGCCGTATGCCACCAAGGTTTCAAAAGCCTTTTCCGGCTCAAATTCCAGATGAGCCAATTCCTGTACATAGTGCGCGATGTAATCAGCAACCACTCTCCGACCTTTGTTCCGCATGTTCTCCGCCGGATCGGATGTCGTGTAGCGAAGATAGAACAGGCCGCGATCGATCAGTCCCTGAATTTCGCGTTCCAAGCGGGGCCGATCGTGTGCCAGCGCAGCCCATTTCTTCGGATCGGAATGTACGGCACGAAGTAAGTTGTGGACACCACGACCGTAACCGAAGGCTTGATCGATGGTCGGCGCAAAACCCAGCACCTTGCGCAAATAGAAGTCGTGCGGGCATTCAAGATAATAACGCAGATCAGAGAACGACGTGCTTAATTGGGAGTCACGCCGATGCTCTTTCGGCGCATATTTCAGACCATCCAAAATCTTGTCGGAGTCGTCCGTCACGCTGCCACCGGTCTCTGCGATCAGGTTTCGCAACTCTTTGATAAATTTTGATGTCTTTGAACCGGAGTGGCTGACGAGCAAGAAGCGTTCTGCGCGCGTAAGCGCCACATACATTAGACGACGCTCGCCGTCGTTATTGTCATTATCGGCAAGACCCGCCACGTCGATCTCGCGCACGATTTTGCCATCGAGGGGCAACTGAGGCACACGCTTGGCAAACGAACTTGGAAAGCGCATCGGCTGAACATCGGCGAGAAATACCGCCGCGAATTCGAGCCCCTTCACCGAGTGGATCGTGCTGATGGTTACCGCATCGGGTTTGACCATCAGCGGTTGTTCTTCAACCCGCCCTTCCTCCGCGCCGTATTGGCATAGCCCGATCACCTGCCAAGGATAATCCTTTGCACTGGTCCACCCGGGGGTCTCCATCCCCGTGATCAGACTGCTGAGGGCACCGAGGTGGAACATCGCCGTTTGACCGCGCCCCTCGCATGTGTCCCAGGCATCGACGCCGGCCTCGGTCAACAGGAAATGAAACAGTTGTTGGGGAAAAACACGCCGGAGTTGGTTTCTTGAGCAGAGAAAATCGCGCAAACCGGCTGAGCGTAGTCCCTCCACCTGGCTCTTTGTGTACGAGTGCCCTTCGATGATCCTGCGCCGGATCGCCTCCGACGCAAGCACCAGACGATCTTCGGCGTTCCGATCGAAGCTCAGGCCCGACTGGCGGAGCAGCTTTGCCGATGCCCGAAGCACGGCCTCGGGCTTCGCATCGCAGCCAAGAACATCATTTATGCGGTTCGGCATGCTGCTTGATTTTATCGGGCTTCCGATGAACTCCGCTTGGCCCGCTGTTATGCCCAAAGCTCCCAGGAGCAACAGCACTTCGGGCTGGGAAAACAAATCCGGCCCGGCGCGCACGACACAGGCGAGACCGGCGGATTCAAGCGCCCGCATATACGACCTGACGCTGGTCGACGATCTGACCAAGACGGCGATATCCGAAAGCGCGAGACCGCGGTGCGCGCCTTCCTTCTTGTCGTGGAGCGCACCTTCCTGTTCCGAAGGAACCAGGGCCCTTATGGCGTCGGCAATCCAGGATGCCTCATCCTCCCGTTCATCGAAGCCGATCAGCGCGACATGCGACGCATGAAAGTCTTTTCGCCCCTTGTTTCCATGCTTCATTGGAGGCGTCTTCATTGTCCGTAGCGCCGACAGCGACTCCGTCCAGCGATTTGCCAGATTGATGATCCGGGGTGTGGAGCGGAAATTCTCTTGCAGATCGACCACCCCTGAGTCGGAAGCTTTCTTGAATTCCTCCCAAAGCTCCGCGATGATCTCGACTTTCGCGCCACGAAAGCCATAAATCGCTTGCCGATGGTCGCCCACCGCCGTGAGCTTTCCCGTTTGACCGATCAGCAATTGGATCAGTTGCCGCTGGACCGGATTGATGTCTTGGACTTCGTCGACCACGAGATGCACACCGCCGTCGCCGATTTGCCGCCGCCGGTCGGTATCGGCGTCCAGTCGCCGGATGAATTCCGTTTGTGAAGTGCTGAAGTCCAAGAATCGGCGACAACGAAGATAGGCGTAATATCGGGCGGCCGAACGCGCGAAATCCTGCGCGGCCGGCGTTGCGCCAACATCCGTAATGAGTTTCGCGTCCTTGCACCACTCGCGCTCTTCTTCGCCAAGCTGAATGGGTGGATCGTCGGAGGCCAACTTGACGTTAAAGCGATTGTGCTCGTGAAGCAGATCGTACGCCTGTGTAAACGAGTCGAGAGTCGCATACTGGCCAATGGACAAACTCTGCCGCAGCGCCTGCAAGCCGAGCACGCCGTTAAATCCGCGCAGGATCAGCGCCGCCCGCGCGCCTTCGTCCAGAATATCATAGTTGTGATATTCGTCCGGCCAGAACTCCCGAATTTTGGCGATGCAAAAGCCATGAATGGTGCCGACATACATGTTGCCCAGCGCCACTTCCTCCGAATCCGGAGTGATCTTTTCGACCCAACCGCGTATGCGGAATTTCATCTCTTCCGCCGCACGTTCCGTGAATGTGAAGGCGATGATATTGTCCTTCGCTACGCCCTTCACGCCGACCCACCAGGCGATGCGCCGCGCCATGACTTCGGTCTTTCCCGAGCCGGCGCCTGCAACGACCAGCAACCGTCGCTTGGGGAATTTGACCGCATCTCGTTGATCGTCGGTCAATCCTTTGAATAGCAGGGTTTCTATTTCATTGATCCGCATGCCCCGATATCCTCGCGGCCGCTTTCAATGATTTTATGATTTGTGACGCATGCCGTTCGGTGAAAGCCGGCGGCAGCGCATTCCCTATCATAAGGGCGACGGATTCCTTATTTTGAAGGACCGGAAAACGATAGCTGTCCGGAAACGTTTGGAGGAGCGCCGCTTCGCGAAGAGTAATCGCACGATTCTCATGCGGGTGTAAAAACCGACCCTTCGACGGATTGAAGCACCCGCCCGTAATTGTCGGGGACGGCTTATCCCATGACATCCGTCCATAAATATCCTTGAAGCCGTCCGTTCGCTTGTGACATTCAAGCTGCCGTGAACGGGGCAGGTCGCTTCTGCTGCCGCCGTTTTTCGGAATGGCTCTGATGAGATCGAGTGTCTTTGCGCTTCGTTTTTCGGGGAGATCGTGCAGTTCGTCGCGGGTTTTACCCGCTCTTCCCAAATGCCCGATCGCTTGGCGAACGGTTCGAACCATCTCGGATTCGGCGGCGAAAGGAATTTCAAATCCACGACCCGCAACAAGGATGATCCGCTTCCGTCGTTGGGGCACGCCATAAAAGCATGCGTCTTTGACATCCCATCTCACATGATATCCGAGGCGTCGCAGATCGCGGCGGAGCTTCTGAAATGACCAATGCGCGCTCAAGCCGGGAACATTCTCCAGCATAACCGCCTTCGGTTGAAACGCCCGAACAAAGCGGATCATCTCTCTGATCAGGCGGTTTCGGCGATCTCTCCTTTGAGCCGCGCCGTTGCGCGTGCGAAGCCTTGAAAATCCCTGGCACGGCGGGCATCCCGCAAGAAGGTCCAAATCGCCGGGCTTCATTCCCAGTTCGTTCATCAACGACCTTGCTGAAACGCTTCGAATGTCGCTGCCGCAGACGTGCACGCGCGGGTGGTTTGCCACGTAGGTTTCGACTGCGAGTGGGTCGTTCTCGATCGCGGCCAATACCCGGAAGCCCGCGAGTTTCAACCCCAGGGTTAAGCCGCCACAGCCGGAGAAGAGGTCGATCGCAGTTTGTTTCTTCATGATTAGGAAGATCGCAGGTGATTGAAAGTGGCGAATGTCGGCGGCCTCGACCGTCGACGATTTGCCATGATTGACGAATTGAGGCCCCAAGCACAACTTATGTTTGTGGTTGCACGTAACGCACGGAAATTATTGATATTATTGTCCTGAAGCTGGGCTTGTATGAAGATTGTATCGCTAGCGACAATCCAAAACGAGAAGATGTACTGCCGGTCCCTTCGACAACTTGCCTTTTTTCCGAGTCACGAGCAGTCTCAAGGCATGAAAAATCTCGAATCCCTGCCGCAAAACGTAAAAAATGCCTACACAGTTCCTACACAGGCTTTTTTATGCCAATTTTATAAAGATAAATCAATAGGTTGTCAACGTCACCTCTCCCCTCGCGGGAGAAAGCCCGGCCCGGACTGGATCCGGGGTCGCCCGCGCGCCAGCGCGGGTGGGTGAGGGGGCGTGCCACAAACTCAGCTTACGTTATGTTGCAAGCGCCCTCACCCCGTCCCTCTCCCGCGACGGGAGAGGGAGAAGAGCAGGCATCGTCAAATGCGATCACCCTGACCCTTCAGGGGGAAGTGAATTGCGCCATTGTCCGCACAACTATTCGACGTTCAGGGCGCTCTAACCGATGCGCATTCGATCGCCGCGAGATTTTTGGTCGGGGCTGCTGTTCATTGCTTTTGCTGTCGTTTTCATGGGGCTCGCGACCCAGTATCGGTTTGGCGAGGCCCAGCGCATGGGACCTGGCTATTTTCCAATTCTGGTCGGCGCCATCCTGACCGGTCTCGGCGCCATCCTGATGTTTCGCGCGCTCGCGCTTGACGGGCCGCCGATCGATCGATTCAGGCCGCGCCCGCTAGCCGTGACACTGGTTGCCATCGTGCTGTTCGGCGTGGCTCTCGATTACTTGGGACTGGCCGCTGCGATTGCCGTTCTCGTGATCGTCAGTGCGTTCGCGGAGCGCGAGGTGCGGATTCGCGAGACGATCGTGCTCGCCCTCCTCCTCATGTTCTTTTCGATTGCCGCGTTCGTGTGGGTGCTTGGCTTGCCGCTTCAAGTTTGGCCGCAGTGGTAGGACAGCATGGATACGCTGCATAACCTCTGGTTCGGGCTGAGCGTCGCGGTCGGGTGGCAGAACATCGTCTACTGCTTCATCGGTTGCCTGCTCGGAACACTGGTCGGCGTGCTGCCGGGCATCGGCCCGGTCGCGACAGTTGCCATGCTGCTGCCGTTCACCTTCAAGGTCGGCGCCGCGCCCGCGCTGATCATGCTGGCGGGCATCTACTACGGCGCCCAATACGGCGGCTCGACCACTGCGATCCTCGTCAACATCCCGGGCGAATCGTCTTCCGTCGTGACGACGCTCGACGGCCATCAGATGGCACGCAAAGGGCGGGCCGGGCCGGCGCTCGGCATCGCTGCGATCGGCTCGTTCTTCGCCGGCTGTGTCGCCACCGTGGTGATCGCGCTGTTCGCGCCGCCGCTCGCCGAGGTCGCACTGAAGTTCAGTCCGGCGGAATATTTCTCGCTGATGGTGTTCGGCCTCGTCGCTGCAATCGTGCTTGCCCGGGGCTCGCTCATCAAAGCGCTCGGCATGGTGTGCGTCGGCATCCTGCTCGGCCTCGTCGGCACCGACGTCAATTCGGGAACCATTCGTTTCGCGTTCGGCATGCCCGAGCTTGCGGAGGGCATCGAGTTTGTTGCGCTCGCCATGGCGTTCTTCGGCATGACCGACGTCATCCTCAACCTCGAGAATCCCGAGCAGAAGGGCGTGTTCGCGTCAACCATAGGCCGCGTGCTGCCGAGCCTCGAGGATCTGCGCACGAGTTTCTGGGCGATTGTGCGCGGCACCGGCATTGGCTCGATCCTCGGGATTCTGCCGGGCGGCGGCGCGCTGCTCGCCTCCTTCGCCGCCTACATGCTGGAGAAGAAAGTGGCGAAGCCGCCGCGCATGTTCGGCGAAGGCGACATCCGCGGCGTCGCCGCGCCCGAGAGCGCCAACAATGCCGGCGCGCAGACTTCGTTCATCCCGATGCTGACCCTCGGCATTCCCTCCAATCCGACCATGGCGCTGATGATTGGGGCAATGATGATCCAAGGCATCGCGCCGGGCCCGCAGGTGATGACCGATAAGCCGGAACTGTTCTGGGGTCTCATCGCCAGCATGTGGCTCGGCAACCTGATGCTGCTGGTGCTGAACCTGCCGCTCGTGGGCGTGTGGATTCGCCTGCTGAAGCTGCCCTACCGGCTGCTGTTTCCGTCGATCTACGTGTTCTGCTGCATCGGCGTCTACACCGTCGGCAACAAGGTCTTCGATGTCTATGCGCTTGCGACGCTCACGGCGCTCGCCTACGTCTTCATCAAGCTCGACTGCGAGCCGGCGCCGATGATTCTCGGCTTCATCCTCGGCCCGATGATGGAAGAGAACTTGCGCCGCGCCCTCATGATCGCGCAGGGCGACGCTACCGTGCTGGTGACGCGTCCCCTCTCGGCGAGTTTCCTGCTCGGCGCAGTTGTGCTCCTCGCCATCATCGCCGCCCCGGCACTGCGCCAGAAGCGCGAGGAGGTGATGACGGAGTAGCCGCTTGCAAATGCAAACGGCCCTTTCACCTCGGCATCAATCAGCGTAGCTTCCCCCCTGAAAGAAAACGGGAGGAAACGCGTTATGGTACGTGCTTCAAGCACATTGAGGTTGATTGCGTTCGCGAGCGTGGCGTTTGCAGTGTCTACGTCCGGTGTGCTCGCTCAGCAGAAGCAGAAGGTGTCGTTCAAGGCCACGACCGAGAACACCAAATACACCCAGCAGCTCAATCTCGACGTTGGCAACCTGCCCAATCACTTCGTGCGGGCATTCGAGATCCACCGCACCTATCCGACCAACCCGCCGGTCATCAACGACCTCAAGCTCGTCGAAATGTGGGAGCGTGGCCTCGTCGACATCATCGACGGCAACGGCCCGGTCACGCAGTACGGCGTGTACGTCATGGAGAACGGCGACAAGTTCTTCACCCGCTCGTCCGGGGTCGTGCTGAGCGATGGTACCGGCAAGGTCACCGCCGATGATGCGGGCACGATCACCGGCGGCACGGGCAAGCTTGCCACCATGCAGGGGACCATCCGCGTCCACGCCGACATCGATCGCAAGACGGGCTTCAACGAAACCCGCGACGAGATCGAATACACGATCGGCAAATGAGCCGACGATGGTACGGCGCGACGGTGTTCGAGGGAGGAGCAAAAGCGGGTTGGAAACGGCGCGCCGCGACCTGTCGCGTCGGGGACTGATCTGTTAGCCTCCACGAATCCTGCGACCCGTTCGCCGCGAGATTTTCAGGCAGTACGAACAAACAGTACGAACAGATTCAATCAGGAGGACAACGATGGCGGTAACATTCAAAGTGAATGGTGCCCCGGTAACCGTTGATGCGCCTGCGGCGACGCCGCTGCTCTGGGTTATCCGGGAACACGTAAAGCTCACCGGGACGAAGTTCGGGTGCGGTGCCGGCATGTGCGGGGCCTGCATGGTCCACATCGACGGCAATCGCGCGTTCTCCTGCCAAACGCAGCTCTCGGAGGTTGCGGGGCGCTCGGTAACGACCATCGAAGGCTTGTCGCCGACATCGTCCCATCCACTGCAGAAAGCGTGGCTCGCCGAGAATGTGCCGCAATGCGGCTACTGTCAGTCCGGGCAGATCATGAGCGCGGCGGCGCTGCTCGCCAAGAACCCGCACCCATCCCGCGACGAAATCGTCGAACACATGAGCACGAACATCTGTCGCTGCGGCACCTATCCGCGCATCGTTCGGGCCATTCAACGCGCAGCGAAGGAGGCCTGAGCCATGACGACCACTCACCAGGACTCCCGTCCGCTGCCGCAAGCCGCTCTAAGCCGTCGCACGCTGATGGTCGGCGCCGCCGGATTGACGTTCGGTATCGCGCTTGGCCTCGACGAGATCGCCGCCCTTGCCGCTCCCGGCAAGGAGACCCTCTTCAATGCCTGGGTCACCATCGCAAGTGACGGCACCGTCGCCATCATGTCGCCGGCGACGGAAATGGGCCAGGGATCGACCACCTCGGTGCCCCTGATCCTCGCCGATGAGCTTGATGCCGACTGGAAGAAAGTACGCCTGATACCGGCACCGCCGATCGAGGCCACCTACGGCAATCCCGGCTTCTACAACTCGATGTACACCGCCGGCAGCGCAACGGTTACAGGCTATTACAAATCGATGCGCCAGTTCGGCGCGCAGGTGCGCCGCGTACTCATCGAGAATGCCGCGCGCCATTGGGGCGTGCCGGTTGCCGAACTCACCACCGAGCCGAACGTCGTGGTTCACGCCAAGTCAGGCCGCAAGCTCGGTTATGGCGAGATCGCGAGCTTTGCCGTGGTGCCGGAGAAGGCGCCGGAGATCGGGCCGAACGACCTCAAGAAGCCGAGCGAGTTCCGCTACATCGGCAAGGACATGATGCGCGTCGAGCTGCCGACCAAGGTCAACGGCACGGCAAAATATTCGATCGACGTCCAGATGCCGGGGATGCTCTACGGAGCCATGCTGCGCTCGCCGGTCGAGGGCAACAGTCCGGAGAAGATCGACGATGCCAAGGCACGCGCGATTCCGGGCGTGCTCAAAATCGTCAAATATCCGTTTGGCGTCGGCGTGGTGGCAGAAACGCCATGGGCTGCCTTCGCGGCGAAGGACGCGCTTGAGGTGGTGTGGACGCGCACGGCCAAGGCGCAGAACTTCAACACCGACACCGCGTTTGACGGCCACACGGCAGTCGCGCGCGGCACCATCCCCAATCCGGTCGAGATCGGGGAAAAGGTGGGCGATGCCCCGGCAGCGTTCAATGCAGCCGCGAGCGTCATCGAAGGAGTCTACCGCTGCGACTACGCCTATCACGCGCAGATGGAGCCGCTGAATGCCGTCGCGTCGGTGTCGCCGGCAGGCGACTCGGCGGAGATCTGGTGCGGCACCCAGAGCCAGCCGATGGCCGTCGACGCAACCGCCCAGGCGCTGGGCATCCCGACCGGCAAGGTCAAGCTGAACGACATGCTGATGGGCGGCGGCTTCGGCCGTCGCGGCAATCGCGACCAGGAATTCGTGGTCGATGCCGTCCTGCTCTCAAACGAGATGAAGCGGCCGGTGAAGGTGATGTGGACGCGCGAGGACGACGTCCGCAATGGCCGCTTCCGGCCGTTGTCGGTGCATATCCTGCGCGCCGGCTTCGATGCGAAGGGCGCGCCGGTCGCGTGGCATCATCGCTTTGCGACGGACAACACCGGGCTGTTCCAGGATCCGGTCAAATACAACGGTCCGTGGAAGAAGATGGACCGGATCTCGCTCCCCGGCGCCGACATTCCGACCTACGCGATCCCCAATCGGCTGGCCGAACACATGCCGATCGAGACCGGCATCCGGGTCATCGCGCTCCGCGGCATCGGCTTTGTCGCCAACAAGTTCGCGACCGAAGTCTTCGTCGACGAGCTTGCCTACAAGCGCGGCATGGATCCTCTCGGCTGGCGCCTTGCCTTGCTGAAGGATTCGCCTCGCGCGCATAAGGTCGTCGAACGGGTTGCGGACATGGCCCAGTGGGGCCGCAAGCGTCCCGACCGCGGGCTCGGCCTCGCCTACATCGACTATTCCGGCACCCAGATCGCGGGCGTCGCGGAAGTGTCGGTCGATCGCAAGACCGGAAAGGTGCGCGTGCACAATTTCTGGGTCGCCATCGATCAGGGCGTTGCCGTGCAACCCGACAACGTGATTGCCCAGACCGAGAGCAGCGTCGTTTACGGCCTCGGGCTTTCGCTCACGGAGCGGATCACGATCGCGGACGGTGCGGTGCAGGAGTCGAACTTCTACGACTACACTGTCATGCGCAATCGCGACGTGCCGGAGATCCATGTCGACGTCATGGTCACCGACAATCATCCGACCGGTGTCGGCCAGATGGCGACGCCGCTGGTCGGACCGGCGCTCAGCAATGCGGTCGCCGCGCTCACAGGCGCGCGCGTTCGTCACTCGCCGCTTCTGCCGGAGCGCGTGCTGGCGGCAATGAAGGCTTAATGTTTCAGGCGCGGCCCGCCGCGAGCGGGCCGCGCCTTGAATCCTGTCGGCCGTCGGTGCAAATTCATTCGTTATGCAGATCACTCGTTCCAGTACTTCGAGATCGTGGATACGATTGCATTAACGACGAACGCCCACGCAGCCTTATGATTTTTCATTTGCCGCCTCCTGTTATTGGTCTTCTTCTATCAGCCAGCGTTTAAGGCTTGCTCAAGCCGACTGCTCGTTCGTGCGGCACGGCAAACAATGAATGAAAGGCCCGGGACACCGCGCGCTCTTCATTTCATTTTCACCACGCGCGTGAGCTTGCTGCGGCCATCCAGCGGCTGCTTGTCTTCACGCGAATTGCTCTGGTTGCAAACCTTGGCTGCAGGGCTGCTCCTGGCGAATGACGACGCCAAATGGCAAAGTACCTGCGGCTTTCGACTCTGAAGGAATTCGCATGCCTGAACCCGGCCTGATCGTTGCGCCGCTGACGCCCTTCACGGCGGACCTTGACGTGGATGTGCCCGCGCTGCGGCGCGAAATCGACTACGTCGTCAGGGATTGTCGTGCCACCATGGTGGTCGCGGCCGGCGTCGAGACGCAGGAATACACCTACCTCAGTTTCGAGCAGCGCAAGGCGCTCATCCGCCAGACGATTGAATGCGTCGATGGCCGCGTCCCGGTGATGGTCGGAATCTCCCATCCCTCGTTCAAGACTGCGATCGAGCTTTCCCATCTCGCGGAGACGCTCGGCGCCGCCGCGGTGCAGGTCCTGGCGCCGCTGCGTCCCTTCGCCGGCCCGCCGACGCAGGCCGACCTGATCGCGTATTTCAGCGCCATTGCCGCCGAGACCCGCCTGCCCATCACGCTTTATCTCAACCCCGGTCCCGGCGCGGATGTCTCCATCCCCGACACGATCGCGCTCGCAAAACTGCCGAGCGTGCAGCTCATCAAGGAGAGCTCGCGCGATCTCGCGCGGGTCTCCCGCCTGATCGTCGAGATCGATCGCGCCGGCCACGCCCGCTATTTCACCACCATGCAAATGCTGCTCGCTTCGCTCCAGCTCGGAGGCTCGGGCGCGACCATGCCGCCGCCGGCCTCGGAGATTGCGCGGCACGTCATCGACGCGTTCCTCGCGAAGGATCATGAACGCGCCGCCGCATTGCAGCTCCAATTTGCGTTGTTCCCGTCGAAATGGATGCACCGCGGGCTTGCCCCGGCCATGAAAGCCGCGATGAATCTCATCGGCGTGCCGGTCGGCACGCCCTATCCGCCCTACGCACCACTTTCACCAGACGAGATCAACGCATTGGCAGCCGTGCTGCGGACGACAGCGCTCGCCCCGCGATTTGCCGCAAACGCGGCTGCCTGACGACACATCCAACGAGGAACCGATGACACGACAACAGATCGTACCGCCGACGACGCCTTACGGCGCCCCGCTCTCGCTCGTCGCAGCGAAGAAGGCGATGGCGGCGGCGGAAGCCGAGGCCGCGAAAAACGGATGGGGCGTGTCCATCGCCGTCGTCGACTCCGGCGGCAATCTGGTGATGCTGCATCGCCTCGACAATGCCCAGCTATCGTCGGTCAGACTTGCCGAGGCCAAGGCGCGCACGGCGGTCGAGTTCCGCCGTCCGACCAAGATATTCGAAGATGCGGTCGCCGGCGGTGGCGTCGGATTGCGGGTTCTGACCTTCGGAGCGTGCGTCGCGGACGGCGGCTTTCCCATCATCGAAGGCGGCAAGATCATCGGCGGAATCGGCGTGTCCGGCGTTGCCTCCCATCAGGACGCGCAGGTCGCGGGCGCCGGCGTCGCAGCCATCGGCTCGTAGCCCGCGCCGGCGGGAATGCCCTATAGTGACGGCACTTCTGCGGGAAACAATCGCATGAAATTGCATTCGCTCGGTTACGTCGGCATCCGCACCTCTCACCTCGAGGACTGGACCACCTATGCGAGCCGCTTTCTCGGGATGCAGCTAGTCGACCGCGGCCGCACTGCGGCAGCGTTCCGGATGGATGATCGCAAGCAGCGTCTCGTTGTTGAGGACGGCGACCGTGACGGCCCCGCTTTCTTCGGCTGGGAGACGGCGGACGCCGCAGCTATGGACCAGGTCGCGGCCGATCTCGAAGCTGCGGGTGTCGAAGTCGCGCGGGGCTCGCGGGCCCTCGCGCAAGAGCGGCGCGTCAAGGACCTCATCGTGTTCGCCGATCCGATCGGCAACCGGCTCGAGGTTTTTCACGGGCCCGAAATCGCACCCGACCCGTTCAAACCCGGACGCGCGATTTCCGGATTCCGCACCGGTCCACTCGGGATGGGACACGCGGTGCTCACGGCCGAGCGCCTCGAAGTTGTCGTCCCGTTCTACACCGACATTCTCGGCTTCCGCGCGAGCGACTACATCCTCAAGCCGTTCGCGGCGTATTTCTTCCACACCAATCCGCGCCACCACAGCCTTGCCTTCATCGATACCGGCAAGAACGGCATCCATCATTTGATGATCGAGACGTGTTTCCTCGACGACGTTGGCCAGGCTTACGATCTTGCGTTGCGCCGACCGGAGATGATCGGCACCACGCTCGGCCGTCACGTCAACGACGAGGTCACGTCGTTCTATTCCTGGTCGCCGTCGAAATTCCTGTTCGAATATGGCTGGGGCGGACGCACCATCGATCCTGCCAACTGGTCGCCGCATGAACGCACCGAAGGCCCAAGCCTGTGGGGCCATGACCGCCAATGGCTTTCGCCGCAAGCCTACGAAGAGGCGCGCGATCTGCGCATCCGTAGCGCGGCTGAGGGCGTGCGCATGCCCGTCAACGTCATGGCGGGAAACTACACCACCGCCGCCGACGCCTGCCCGTGGTGGAGCGCTGCCGTCGCCCCGCGGAAGGCGGGGTGAACCTTACTGGCCGCTCTTTTTCGGCTCTGCGGGTACCGGCACGCGACAACTCAGCTCCTTCGGCTGACAGGCAATGCCGATATTCGAGCACAGCGTGCGTCCCTCTTTCCGCTCGCAGATGACGCAGCCATCGGTCCAGGCGAGGCATGCGGGCAACCCGGCCTGCATCGACGGATCGGTCGGTG
Source organism: uncultured Alphaproteobacteria bacterium (assembly GCA_963807015.1). Taxonomy (GTDB): domain Bacteria; phylum Pseudomonadota; class Alphaproteobacteria; order Rhizobiales; family Xanthobacteraceae; genus JAJPKK01. The sequence continues at coordinate 263,253 of CAWEAS010000008.1, forward strand.
GCTTCGCGTTCGGCGACAATTCCGGGAGGCTGTCCACGGGCAGCGTCGTTTCGGGAGGGCAGTTCGGCGTGCACGATGAGGCCGGCGCTGACGGGGTCGGCGTTTCGACCGCGCGAGAGACGCTGTTCATCGCGCCCGAGATAAAAAGCGCCACGGTCACGCACGCGAAGAGCAATTTCGCACGGCTACGAACACATTTCTCTCGTGAGAAACAAGGCATGGCTCGCTCCGGCAAGGGCTCCGCACAGCAACTCTAATATTATAATCCGGTTATCCCGCTAACGCTTCATTGTACGGATGGTGTTCCATGGCCGCAAAACGACCAGCCCCGAATTCATAGCCCCTCTTCGACGGTTAAAGATCAGCGGCTCGCCACGACCGGTTACGACCTATCCAATTAACTTGATAAAATTGAATTGTTCAGCGCGCTACCGCGACAATGCCCTCATCGACGAGACGCGAAACATCGTCGTCGGAGAAGCCCAACAGCTCACGCAGGACCGTCGCACTGTCGGCGCCAAGCCGGCGCGGATAAGCGTGCTCGTGGGTCGAGAGACCGGTAATCTTGAGCGGATTGCCGACCACTTTCACGCTGTCGCCATCGTCGTCGACCAGCTCCACCACCATGTCGCGATGGCGGATCTGGGGATCGGCGAGCGCGCGATCGAGCGTGTTGATAGGACCCGCCGGCACCTGGCTTGCAGCGAGCGACGCCAGCAGTTCCTCCGAGGGGATTTTTGCAGCGGCCACATCGAGCAATGGATCGAGCACCGCGCGGTTGCGTAGTCGATCCTCGTTGAGCTTGAACCGCGGATCGGCCGGCAAGTCCGGCCGGCGGAGCGCACCGCACAAATCGCTCCACATCCGTTCGGTATTGGCCGCGACCACGATCTCGATGCCATCGGCGCAGCGAAACGCGCGATAGGTCGGAAACGACAGATGATCTCGGCCCTGCGGTCCCGGCACCTCGCCGGAGAGGAGATGGTAGGCTGCCTGGTAGACCAGCATGGAGACTTGGCAATCCAACATCGAGACGTCGATATAGGCGCCGATGCCCTCGTTGCGCGCGCGCTCCAGCGCCGCAAGCGCGCCGATCACCGCGTACATGCCGGCAGACAGGTCGCCGAGCGGAATGCCGGCCCGCACCGGCCGTCCGCCGCGCTCGCCGGTGATGCTCATGCCCCCGGACATCGCCTGCACGATAATGTCGTAGGCCGGCCGGTCGCGATAAGGTCCATCCTGGCCGAAGCCCGAAATGGAGCAGACGATGATCTTCGGGTTGGCAGCCTTGAGCGCCTCATAGGCGAGACCAAGGCGCGCCGCGACGCCGGGGCGGAAGTTCTCCAGCACGATGTCGGCGCGTTTGACGAGATCGAGCATGATGGCGCGGCCGCGCGCATGCTTGAGGTCGATCGCGAGACTTTCCTTGTTGCGGTTGACCGCGAGGTAATAGGCGCTCTCGCCTTTGACGAAGTGGGGCGAGATCGTCCGCGTCATCTCCCCGCCCGGCGGTTCGATCTTGATCACGCGGGCGCCAAGGTCGCCGAAAATCTGCGCCGCATAAGGACCCGCAAGAAACTGGGTGAGATCGAGGACCACGAGCCGCGACAGCGGGCCCGATGGACCTGCGTGGGAGCCTGCGCCGGCCGACGCAGCCGCGCCAGAACCCGCTGTCATGATGTGAGTACGTGCACAGCACAGGCGCCGTGGTCGAGGCCTGAAATGCCGCCGCCGGTGCAGTGCGTGAGTGCGACCTTTGCGCCGGGCACCTGTCGCGGTCCCGCTTCGCCGCGCAACTGCCACACCGCTTCGACGATCTGGGCGACGCCGGTCGCGCCCACGGGGTGACCGCGGCAGGCGAGCCCGCCGCTCGGATTGACCGGCTGGCGCCCGCCGGGACCCGAATCGCCGCGCTCGATCATCGCGGTGCCCTCGCCTTTGGCGACAAGACCGAGCGCCTCGTAATACATGAGTTCGGCGCTCGCGAAGGCGTCATGGACCTCGGCGAGGCTTACATCCTGCGGGCCGATGCCGGCGGCCTCATACGCAAGCCGCGAGGTGCGCTCGGTGAGTTCGCTCGTCGCCATGTCGCGAAAGCCGGTCTTGTAGAGGCCGGATTGCAGCACCGAGGCGGCGACGCGCACCGGCTTTGCGCCAAGCTCGCGGGCGCGCTTCTCGCTCGTGACGATCACGGCAGCGGCGCCGTCGCCGGTCGGGCAGCACATGTAGAGCGTGAGCGGATCGGCGACCATGCGCGAGCCCATCACCTCCTCGATGCTGATGCGGTTCTGGAACTGGGCGTTCGGATTGCGGGCGCCGTACTCGTGGGCCTTCACGGAAATCATGGCGAGATGGCGCGCGGTCGCGCCGGTCTCATGCATGTAGCGGCGCGCCCGCATCGCGTAGACCGCGGGCATCACGTTGCCGAGATTCACTTCGACGTCGGTCGGCTCGAGCGGCAGCGTGCCGCCGCCGAGCTTGGTCAGTTTCTCGACGCCGATCACCGCGATGACGTCGGCGCGTCCGGCAGCGATGGCAGTCGCGGCCTCCCGCAGCGCCGCGGCGCCGCTCGAACAGGCGTTCTCGACGTTCGTGATCGGAATCCCGGTCATGCCGAGGTCGCGCAGGATGCGCTGGCCGATCAGCGGGCCGCCGTAGCTCGAGCCGCAGAACACTTCGTCGATCGCGTCGCGGCCGACGCCCGCGTCTTTCATCGCGGCGAGCAGCGCCTCGCGCCCGATGTCCTCGATGGTGCGCTCCGCCTGCTTTCCAAATTTCGTCATCCCGACGCCGGCGATGATCGCGGTCATGGAGCTGACCTCCTGAACTTGTAGCTGATGACCGGCTGACCGGCGCCATCGGTGCGGACCGGTCCGAGCGTCACCGCAACCTCTTGCCCCACCTCGAGCTCGGCCACCTTTGCCTCGATCTGCCCGAACAGCCGCACGCCCTCCGGCAGATCGACATAGCCGACCGCGTAAGGCGTCGGAAATCCCTTCGGCGCCACGTGGATCTCGGAAAACGTGTAGAGCTTGCCGACCGGCGACAGCTCGACTTGCGCCTGTCCGCTCTCCGCCCCGCACGCCGGACAGAGCCCATGGGGCGGAAACGCAACGGTCCCGCAGCGTCCGCACTTCGACCCGTGAAGGCGCACTGCGCCATCCCGCACCGTCCACGGCTGCGACGCCGGGAAATAGGCGGTGCCCTCACTCACTTGCGCTTCTCCGCTGATCCGAAACGTCCATTGTCTGCGGACTTGGATAGGCGCGAGGCCACCGAGCCGTCAAGGCGCGCAGCGACCGAGCCATGCGCGCGACCGAGAGCACGTACAGCGCCGGCAGACACCCTTCGTCGCGCAGCCGAACTCTGCGCCCTATTTCTCCGCTCGCCCGCTTGCTGCGGCTTCGATCGCGCCAAACTGGCGATCTCCCGCGTCGCCGAGACCGGGCACGATGAAGCCTCGCTCGTCAAGCCGCTCGTCGACAGCCGCGGTCACGACGCGGACGCGCAGACCGCAGTTCTTGAGCGCGAGCAGTCCCTCCGGCGCGGCAAGAGCGCAGATCACCGTGACATCGGTTGCTCCGCGGGAGAACAGCAGCCGGATGGTGTGGACCATGGAGCCACCGGTCGCGAGCATCGGGTCGAGCACAAAGACCGGGCGGCCGTCGAGATGTTGCGGCAACGACTCCATGTAAGAGGCTGGCAATAGGGTCAATTCGTCCCGCGCCAAACCCACAAATCCCATCTGGGCCTCCGGGATCAGGGAGTGAGCCTGATCGGCCATGCCGAGCCCGGCACGAAGGACTGGGAGCAACAACGGCGGGTTGGCGAGCCGCACCGCGGTGGTCGGGCCCACCGGCGTAACGATGGGCATTTGTTCGGTCGTCAGCGCGCGGCTCCCCTCGTAGACCAGCATCATCGTCAGCTCGCGCAGGGCGGCGCGGAAGGTCGCATTGTCCGTCCGCGAATCCCGCATCTTCGATAGCCGCGCCGCGACCAGCGGATGATCGATGATCATGACGTCGAGATCAGCGGGGATCTCATGCGGTCGCGGCATCGCTTCACCTTTCGAGACTGAATCGTAGCGCTGACGAGCACTGTCGGGTTTCGCTACTGCGAGCGTACCAGGAATTGATCGGGCGAAGAAACGGCGGCCGGCGCTCATCATTGCGGTCGGTGACAAAGCCCTCGTCGTCGGATATCACACATTTAGGTGCGTCTTGCGCAGGCGCACGTTCGGATAACCGGGGTGCGCCGAGGGCGACGGCACGATCCGGTCACAACACGCGCCAACCGCCCAGGGAGACCTAGATGCAGTTCACGACCGATCGACGAAGCGCGCTTGCGAGCATAGGGGCAGGCCTAGTGATGACGGGGCTCGCGCAAGCTGCGCCTGGCGCCCCCGAAACGACTCTCGCTCCAAGCAACGGCGAAAACTTGAAAACGTTCTCGCGTAATCTCGCTCAAATCGAGCGCCGCCGCGATTTCAAGACCGTGCCGATGATTCTCGACAAGCCGGACCTGTGGGACGCGCGTGCCCTCGATGCCGTGATGGCCTACAAAGGTGGCCCGCGACAGGCCTGGGACCATACCGACATCGCCGGCTCCTGGCTCAACGGCATGCGCAACACGCTGAACACCCAGGTGTTCGCGTTCAAGGAAGCGAACTTTCTCTGCGTGTCCGGCACCCACGGTCCGGCGCATCTCTCGCTTTATGACCAGGAGACCTGGGACAAGTATCAGCTCGCGAAGATTGCCGGCGGCAACATTCACAGCAACACGTTTATCGTTGTCCCCGCAGCGGCATCTCACGATCCGGCGGACTTCCAATCTGCGGACGGCGCGTTCTCACCGAAGGGCAACAACATCGCCGTGCTGCAGCGTCGGGGTGTCGTGTTCCTCGCGTGCCACAATGCGATCTGGGAGCTCGCGGCAAGGCTCATTACCGCCGATCAGAATCCGGACCATTTGGCGGCCGACGCACTCGCCGCCGAACTCACCAATCATCTCATTCCCGGCGCGGTCCTGACGCCCGGTGTCGTTCCGACGCTGGTGAAGCTCCAGCTCGCGGGATACGTCTACACGAGGTGATCCTCGACGTCCGGACGGCAGCAGCTTTTGCGGCAGCTGCCGTTCTCAATTGCGTGTTGTGATCATCGTACGCGCGAAGTGGCGCTTGGCGTGCGCGTCGAGCACCTGCCGCAGCATTCGGCCGCGCCGGGATCGGCACGTCATCATTCTGACGTGCGTGAACCCCAGCTTGCGTGTTGGACGATTGGGACGGCTTCGAGCGCCGTGACCACGGCATCAAGCTCATTGGACTGCGCGGCGGTAGTGACAAGCGTCGCCACGAGTTCGAATGTGCCGGGCTCGCGTTCGACGACGTTGATTTCGCGGATGGGGTAGTTCGCGGCCTCCAGCCGGGTCTCCAGGAGTTCGCGCGCCTCCTCGAGGTGATCGGCGTCGGTCGTCAGGCGTACATCGTAGATCGCTTCGGTCGTGCCTTCCTTCAGCGGCGCGCGGTTGATGGCATTGACCAGCGGACGCAACAGGGTATTGCCGGCGAGCACGAACAGCGTGAGCGCCACCGCTTCGACAGTCAGATCGGCTCCTGCGCATGCACCGACCGCTGCCGAGCACCACAACGTTGCCGCTGTGTTGAGCCCCCAGACGTTGCCGCCCTCCTTCATGATGACGCCGGCACCGAGAAACCCGACGCCGGAGACAACGTAGGCGATGATCTGGGTTGCGCCCGGATTGCCGTTGAGGTGCTGCCCAATATCGACAAAAGCCGAAGCCCCGACGGCGACCAGCGCGTTCGTCCGCAGTCCGCCGCTGCGCTGGCGATATTGGCGCTCGGCACCGATCAGTGTGCCGAGCACGAACGCGCTCAGCAGGCTGACCATGGTGTCGATGAAGTCACCGAGCGATATGGTTCGAAAGATCGCCATGGATGAAATCTTAGGATTTAGGCTTTGGGGGTTAGCGGCCGGACCCTGCAAGCGAATCGTGACTTATCATGGCTCGCGCTACGATCCGATGAAACAGAACGTTTTGCGAGTTTCTGTCACCTTCCGAGGGTGAGCGCCCAAGGCCTCGAGGCACGATGTCCGTTTAGGATTAGCGGGCTCATTCCGGACCACGACCCATGCTCGGCCCGGACAGCGCAACGCGGTCCCGGCTACGGCTTGCGCAGTTTCACGCTGAACGACAGGCCGCCGGACCCGCAGCAGGGGCAGGCCATGGCGAGGAGGATCGATTGCTTCTGCTCCTCGTCGATATCGGCGCGGTCGAGCATGGCCGCGGCCTGCTGCTCGAACAGTTCGTGAAGCGAGAGGTTGCTCGCACTGACCTGCGCATCGATCGCGGCTGACGCGGCGAGAGTTTCGCTCTCCCGCTCGGGAGGGCGCGCGCGCCCGGCGTCCTCCGGCGTTTTCTTCATCGGCCGCCGCATCACGGCGAAATCTCCTCGAGCACGCGTCCCTTGGTCTCGGTCGCGAACAGGGCGACGACGATGGCCGCGACAAGTACCACGAGTCCGAACACGAGGAACACGTCGCCGAGCGCACCGCGCGCAAGGACGGTGCCGACCACGTAGGGACCGATGATCGAAGCCAGGCGCAGCCACGCCGTGCCGGCGCTGGTGCCGAAGGCGCGCACGCGGGTTGGATAGAGCTCGGATGTATAGAGGTAGAGCGCAAGCGACAGCGTCGAGATCGCCATGTAGCTGATCGACGAGAGTACGAGGACCCGCTCCGGTGTCGTCGGCCCGATCCACCATAGGATGATGAAGGCGGCGGCGCCGACCGCGAACGCGCCAGCGAACCAGATGCGCCGGCCGATATAGTCGATCAGCAGCGCGCAGGTGAGGCTCGAGAGGAGGCCGAGCGAAGGTGCCGCCAAGCCATAGGTCAGCGCCTGCTCAAGCGTCAGCTTGAAAATGTTCTGGTAGACCGTGGGCAGCCAGGTGGCGAGGCCGTAGTTCGCGAAATAAGCGGCGAACCAGCACAACCAGATCACCAGCGTGCGGCTCAGGTAAGCGCGGCCGAACAGATCGGTCCAGTGCGCGGGCTGGGTCCCGACCTTGGCGGCGACGGGTTGCGGCGCCGGCAACGACGCGCCGGTTGCGGTTTTGACTTTGTCCTCGATGAAGGCAATCGCTTCCGTCGCCTCGGCGGCGCGGCCGCGCGAGGCGAGCCAGCGCGGCGATTCCGGCAGATTGCGCATCATGAACATCGCAAACAGCGCCGGGATGCCGCCGACGAAAAAGAGGTATTGCCAGCCGAGGTTCGGCACGATCCACTTGCCGAGCAACGCGGCGGCGACGAGGCCGACCGGGAAAACGAGTTCAAACAGCAGCACGAACTTGCCCCGGCCCTTGGCCTTGGCAAGCTCGCTGATATAGGTCGCGGCGACCGGCACTTCGGCGCCGAGGCCGAGACCTTGCAGCAGGCGCAGCACCACGAGCGACGGAAAGCTCCAGGCAAAGCCGCAAGCGAGGCTCAGCACGCCGAACCATAGCACCGAGACGATCACCACCGGGCGGCGGCCGTAACGCTCGGCGAGCGATCCGCCGATAAGCGCGCCGATGAGCTGACCGATATAACCAGCGGAGATCAGCAGGCTCACATCAGTGAAGGACAGCTGCCACATCGGCACTATGACGGGAAGAACATAGGCAATGGACAGCGCGTCAAAGGCATCGAAGAACGTCGCGGTACCGACGACGATGCGGGTCCTGATCTGCCAGGACGACAGCGGCAGACGCTCGATCCGCCCGAGAATTTCGTCCGGCGACGCCGGACCTTGCGCCCGGCCGCCGCGCGGTCGCACAATCTCCGAAACCGCCATGATCGTTTCCCCCGTGTTGCACCTTATTGTTTCTGCACTGCTCTAAATCGCGGCATTGTTTCTGCACTGTTCTAAATCGCGGCGAGCGGGACTGGAACTGGTCTTGCATCAATAAGCCGCAGCGTGCAGCAAGGCAGTTGAGCACACCGGAGGCAACATGCCCAGGACCCTATTGGTCAAGAATGCCGATGTCGTCGTCACCATGGATGCGGCGCGGCGCGAGATTCGCAATGGCGGCTTGTTCGTCACCGACAACCGCATCACGGCGGTGGGGCCGAGCGCCGATTTGCCGCCGACCGCCGACGAGGTCATCGACCTCAAGGGCCATATCGTCATTCCGGGGCTCGTTAATACGCACCACCACATGTTCCAGACGCTGACTCGCGCCCTGCCCGCAGCGCAGGATGCCGAACTGTTCGACTGGCTCACCGCGCTTTTCCCGGTCTGGCAAAATCTCAGGCCGGAGATGATCAAGGCCTCGGCCTTGACCGCGATGGCGGAGCTGATCCTGTCGGGCTGCACCACCGCGATGGATCATCTCTATCTCTATCCCGACGGCTGCCGGCTCGACGACGAGATCGAGGCCGCGCACGAGATCGGCATCCGCTTTCACGCGAGCCGCGGCGCGATGAGCCTCGGCGTCAGCAAAGGCGGCCTGCCTCCGGATGGCCTTGTCGAGGACGAGGCCGCGATCATGAAGGACATGGTGCGCGTGATCGACGCATACAATGATTCCACCCGCCTCGCGATGCTGCGAATCGTCGTCGCGCCGTGCTCGCCGTTCACGGTGAGCCGGGACCTGATGCGCGAGGCGGTGACACTCGCCCGCAGCCGCGGCGTCGGCATGCACACGCATCTCGCCGAAAACGACAAGGACGTCGCCTTCACCCGCGAGATGTTCAACATGACGCCTGCCGAGTATGTCGAGGAGGCGGGCTGGGTCGGGCGCGACGTCTGGCACGCCCACTGCGTCAAGCTCGACGCCCACGGCATCATGCTGTTCGGGAAAACGGGGACCGGCGTTGCCCACTGCCCGTGCTCGAACATGCGTCTCGCCTCGGGCATTGCGCCGATCGGCCGAATGCGCGCTGCGGGCGTGCCGGTCGGGCTCGGCGTCGACGGCTCGGCCTCGAATGATTCGGGCCACCTGCTGGCAGAGGCGCGCCAAGCCATGCTGCTCGCACGCGTGGGCTTCGGCCCGGATGCGATGACGGCACGGCAGGCCCTGGAGATTGCGACGCTTGGGGGAGCGCACGTCCTCAACCGCGACGACATCGGTGCGCTCGCGCCCGACATGGCCGCAGACTTCGTCGCCTTCGACCTGCGCAGCATCGGCTTTGCCGGCGGTCTCCACGATCCGGTCGCGGCGCTCGTTTTCTGCGCGCCCGCAACCGTGGCGCTGAGCGTGATCAACGGGCGGATCGTCGTGAAAGAGGGCCGGCTCGTCACCGCCGATCTGGCGAAGATCATCGAGACGCAGAACCGCCTCGCCCGCGTCCTCGCCGACGGCGCGTAGATCCAGTGCGTAGGGTGGGCAAAGGCGGCCGATGGCGTACCGAAGTCGGCACGGCTGCAGTTCCGCCGTGCCCACGCGGACCGGACGCACGTGGGCAAAGCGCGGCTCACGCCGCGCTTTGCCCACCCTACGACTTCTACGATGTCCGCGCGCTCCCAGCCTTACGCGCCTCTTCTATGAGCCCCCACACCGCCGGCGGCGAAAGCGGCAACGCGCGCGGCTCGACGCCGAAGTCACCCAACGCAGCCGCAACGGCGTTGGCGAGCGCCCCGCCGACCGGGATGACACCGCCCTCCCCGGCCCCTTTGACGCCGAGCGGATTGTTGGGCGAGGGATACTCCTGCAACGACACCGCCCGCAGGTTCGGGAAATCGGTCGCGAGCGGCACCAGGTAGTCGGCGAGCGACGCGACCAGCAGCTGCCCTTCCTCGTCATAGACGAGATGCTCGCCGAACACGCTGCCGCAACCTTGCACCGCGCCGCCGATCACCTGCCCGTGCAGCGTCAACGGGTTGACGATGCGGCCGACGTCGTCGACCACGACATAGTCGACAAGCTCGACCGCGCCGGTGCCCGGATCGACGGCGACGTGCGCGCACGCCGTCCCATAGCTGTAAGTCGGCCGTGAGCTCGCGAATACGCCGTCGGCCGAAATATCTTCCGCAGCTGCAAGCTCGGCCCAGGACAGCCGCTTGCCCGCGCCATGCGCGATGCCATCCGCAACGGTGATATCGGCCGCCACCACGCCAAGCCGCGCACCGGCCGCCGCGCGCAATGCGTCCAAGAGTTTGCCGGCGGCATCGACGACGGCCGAGCCGCCCATCACTGTTGCGCGAGAGCCATAGGAGCCGAATCCCTCTCGCAGCAGGTTCGTCGAGGCGTGCATCACCTTGATGCGATCGAGCGGCAGGTGGAGCGCATCGGCAGCGATCTGCGCCATCACGGTCTCGATGCCCTGGCCGACCGCCGAGGAGCCCACGGAGAGCGAAACCGAGCCGTCCGCCTCCAGTTTCATGCGCGCATGCTCGCGCGGACCGGAGCCGCCGCCTTCGATGTAGCAGGCGATGCCGAGGCCATGGTAGCGGCCATCGATGGAGCGTCCGTTGATGTTCGCCTTGTCTGCCCAGCCGAATTCCGCGAGGCAACGATCGAACGTGCGCCGGTAATCGCCGCTGTCGCACTGAGTCTTGCCGAGGCCATCGTCGGGCACGATTGGCGCAAGCGCGTACGGCATTTCGGGCGCAGTCAGGAGATTGCGGCGGCGGATCGCGCGCCGGTCGAGACCGAGATCACGCGCCGCGAGGTCAAGCAGGCGTTCGCAGAAGAAGCAGCCCTCGAAGCGCCCGGGCGCGCGATACGTACCCGTCGGCGTCTTGTTGCTCACCATCGCGTGTGCCGCAATGCGCAGGTTCGGCACGCGATATGGCCCGGAGACGAATTGCGCCACGTTGCGCACCGGCGTGGTGCCGTTCGGCCGCACGTAAGCGCCGATGTCGACGAAGACCTCGCCGCGAATGCCGCGGATGGTGCCGTCGCGCTCCAGTGCGATCTCCACATCGCATTCGGCCTCGCGCGCATGGGCGATCGTCATGAAATGCTCACGCCGGTCTTCGACCCACTTGATCGGGCGGCTGAAGCGGCGCGCGGCGAACGCCACGAGAAAGTCCTCTGGATAGAATTCGCCGCGTGCGCCAAATCCGCCGCCGACGTCGTATTCGATATAGTCGACCGCCGTCTCCGGCAGGTCCATCATGGCCGCCAGCGCCCGGCGATTGAAGAACGGCAGCTTGGCGGCGCCCGACATGGTGAGCCGCGCGCCGTCCCATTCGGCGAGAAGCCCGCGCGTTTCCATTGTGAACGCGGTGAGGCGCTGGACCCAAAACGTCTCGCGCCGCACGTAAGGCGCATCGCGGAACGCCGCGGCGACGTCCCCCATTTCTGCCGTGAAGGAGGTCGCGCAATTGCTGCTCGTTCCCGGAAACAGCAGCGTCGTTGCGGCGACCGAGGCCGCGCGGTCAACGACGGCCGGCTGCGGCGAGACATCAACAGCGATTGCTGCCGCGCCGTCCTCGGCCAACTCCGGCGTATCGGCGAGCACCATCGCAACCGGCTCGCCCACATAGCGCACCACGCCGGTCGCGATGACCGGCTGCGCATAAGGTGCGGTGGTCGGATTTGGCCGACGGAACGGAATGGTCGGAATTTTCGACCCGATGTCTGCCGCGGTGATGACGGCGTGTATGCCGCGCATGGCCCGCGCGGCGCGATCATCAATGCCGCGCAGGCTGCCGTGCGCAACCGAGCTGCGAACGAACGCAGCATGCCACTGCCCCGGCCGCGAAAGATCATCGAGATAGCAGCCACGCCCGCGTAGAAGGCGGAGGTCCTCGGTCCGTTCGATCGGCGCCCCGACATACGTGTTGGGGCGCTGGGGATCGCCGCCAGGGAGGATCGGATCGTGGAGGCTCACCTCGATTCTCGATTTTCGTGGAATTCTCGATCATGCCGTGCTCGCCGCATACCTGTCTGCGTAGGAATGAAGACGCCCGCATGCGAACGAATACAAATTCGATCGCAGCGAGTTTTCGCCTTGATCGCATGCGGGCCAACCGTTCGGAGATTGGACCATCCACGATGTCGCTGCGATGTGCCGAGAGCAGGGCGATCCGATGCATGCCGCCAAGTGGAGGCGGCTCGCATTGGAAAGTATCTGATCCTACGCAGCGTGATATTCTCACAGTGCCGCAGTCGCCGGCCGATTAAGCCAGTCTACATACGACGGCTGGTGCGATTCATCGGCCAGGTGAGGAAGGTGCGCAATGCAAAGATTGAATAACCGGTGATCATCGAACCGTTGCCCGAAAACGAGGGCGGCGGCTTCGTGGCGCTCGTGCCCGACTTGCCGGGATGCATGTCGGACGGCGAGACTGCGCAGGAAGCGCTCGCCTCGGTGAGGATGCCATTAGCCCGGACGAGCGAAGCGATATCCGGGGCAGCCTATCGGCAAATTGAAACGCTTACCAAGGATGTCGCTTCGCTCGTCCGGGCTACAGTTCGGGCTCCGGGTTTCGCTGCGTCAGGCTGTCGGCTATCGTCATGCCGCCGGCGCAACGCCGGAGCAGTTCGGAGCGAAGCGCTTGAAAAACTACCATGACGGCGGCGAAGCGATCCTGGAGGCGTTTCGCAATCTCGGCATCGACTACATCATTTCGTCGCCAGGATCGGAATGGGCTTCCGTGTGGGAAGCGCTGGCGCGCCAGAAGACCCGCAATCGTCCGGGCCCCACCTACTTCGACGTGTGGCACGAGAGCACGGCCGTCGATATGGCGATCGGCTACACGCAGATCACTGGCCGCATGCAGGCTGTACTCCTTCACGCGGGGCCGGGCCTGCTTCAGGGATCGATGGCGGTGCAGGCGGCGCAGCAGACCGAAGTGCCGATGCTGGTGATGTCCGGCGAAGCGCTGAGCTTCGGCGAAGACCCGAACTTCGAGCCGGGCCAGCAGTGGTATCGCAGCCTGTCGGTCGTCGGTGGACCGCAGCGGCTGATCGAGCCGGTGGTCAAGCATGCCGACCGCCATCACGAGCCCATGGTCGCTCTATGAAACCATCGTCCGCGTCGGTGAATTGGCGCAGCGCCAGCCATACGGCCCCGTCTACATCAACGTGCCGGTCGAGCACATGGTCCACGAATGGGCTCCCCCGGTGCAGACGCGGCGCGTACCGCCGGCACCCAAGGCGCAGCCGATGCCGGCCGATATCGACACACTAGCCGAACGTCTCGCGCAGGCAAAAAATCCCGTGATCGAGACCCAATCCGCGGGCAAGGACCCGGCAACGCTGGCGCCGCTGGTCGAACTCGCCGAGCTCCTCGGCGCGCCCGTTGTCGAGGGCTCATCGACCACCCATGCGAACTTTCCGAAAGATCATCCCCTGCACCAGGGCATGAACTTCGAGCCGATCGCGAAGGACGCCGACGTCGTGCTCCTCGTTGCCTCGCGCAATCCCTGGTATCCGCCGCGCAGCCGTCCGCCTGGCGCTTTCATCGCGGCGATCGGCGAAACGCCCATCAAGGGACACTGGGTCTACCAGCATCTTCATGCCGACATGTATCTCGAAGCAGACATCGCCACGACGTTGACGCTTCTCGTCGCAGCATTAAAAGCGCGCGGCGTCGCGCCGAACACCGCGCGCCGCGACAAATGGGCGGCCGCGCACGAAAAGAAGCGGGCCGCATTGCGCGCCGCCGAGGCGGAGCGGATGGCCTTGCGGCCGGTCGACCCGCTGGCGCTGATCGCCGCGATGCGCGACGTGCTGCCGGCAGACGCGATCTACGTCGATGAGACCATCGTCCATAGCCCGATGATCCGCCAGCACCTCTCCTGGAACCTGCCGCAGAGCTATTTCTACGTCTATGGCGGCCTCGGCCAGGGGATCGGTGTCGCGCTCGGTGTCAAGCTTGCGGCGCCACAACGGCCGGTGGTGCTCGTCATCGGCGACGGCTCGTTGCTCTACAATCCGATCATCCAGGGGCTCGGCGCCTCGCGCGAACAAGACTTGCCGATCCTCATCATCGTCTTCAACAACAAGAAATACCAGGCGATGCAAAACAATCACGACCGCTATTATCCCGATGGCGTGGCGGTGACCGAAAAGCTCTATCACGGCGTCGCCATCAACGGCCCCGACTACGAGCGGCTCGGCCTGCACTTCGATTTCCCGGGCGAGAAGGTCGACGATCCGGCACGCCTCAAGCCGGCGCTCACGAAAGCGCTTGCCGAGGTGAATGCTGGGCGGACCGCGATCGTGAACGTGATTTTGAACCGGTGAGCGAATGAACATGCAGATAGGTAAGGAGCCGAACCAACTCGACCCTCCCCTGAAGGGGGACGATCGAACCGCCGCAGGCGGTTCGGGGTGGGGTGACAGCGCGGCAACTCGATGCGGCATAGAGACTGTTGCACCGCTGCCACCCCCTCCCGCACGCGCGATCGCGCGTGCGACCTCCCCCCTCCAGGGGGAGGTGAATAAGGAGCGGCACAGCCGAGCGACGACGATGATGCTGGTCACCGCGGTGACCTTCATCCTTTTGCTCGCTTTGAGTGCTTCATTCGCTTCGACCGCCAGCGCCGCATCGTGGCCCGAGCGGCCGGTGCGTATCACCGTGCCGCATGCGCCGGGCGGCATGCCGGACATTCTGGGGCGCATTCTCGCCGAACATCTCTCCAACGTCTTTCATCAGCAGTTCTACGTGGAGAATCGTCCAGGCGGTAACGGCGTCGTCGGCGCAGCCCTGGTGCGGGCGACGCCGCCCGACGGTTACAATCTCATCGTGACGGGATTCCCGCTGCTGGTCGTGCAGCCCCTCGCCAATCCGAATGTCGGCTTCGATCCCGTGCACGACTTCACCCACATCGGCTATTTCGGCGGCGCGCCGAACCTGTTCGTGGTCAACCCGGCGCTCGGCGTGCATACGCTCAAGGAGCTCGTCGCCCGCGTTCGGCACGACGGGAGCCTCGCCTACGCCATGTCGGGGCCGGGCAGTAATGGCCAGCTCGTTGCTGAATCCTTTGCACGGCGCAATAGCGTCACGCTGACGCCGGTCAGCTACCGGTCCGGCTCGATTGGCCTCATGGATGCTGTCGCCGGACACATCGGCATGAGCTCGCAGAGCTGGGGCATCGTCGGCGAATATGTGCGCACCGGCAAGTTGGTTCCGCTCGCCGTCACCTCGGAAGGGCGTCTGCCACAGGCGCCTGATGTCCCGACGTTCAAGGAAGAGGGTTATCCGGAGCTCGTGACGACAACGTGGTTCTCGCTGTCGGCGCCGCGCGGCCTGCCGGAGGCAATGACCCAGGCCCTCAACCGCGAGGTCATCGCCGTACTCCATCGTCCCGATGTCCGCGCGCGGCTTGACCGCAATGCCGTGCTGGCCGATCCGCTGACGCCCGGCGAGTTCACCGCGTTCGTCGCCGCCGAGATCGCGCGCTGGGCCCCTCTCGTGCGCGAGAGCGGAATTACCGTCGAGTAGGCGAGGGAGTGTAGGTTAGGTGGGGGTGTTTTGGTGGTGGGATTTATTGTTTTTGGATTTTTGTGTGGTGTATATGTTTAGGTTTGTGTGTTTTTTTTTTGTGGGTGGTAGTTTTTTGTTTTGAGAGTGTTTTGATTGTTGTGTTGTTTAGGATTGATTTTTTTTTTTATGTTGTTGTGTTTTTGTTTTTGATTTTGTGGGTGTTTTGTGTTGGTGAGTTAGTGTGTGTGGTAGTTTTTAGTTTTGTTGTATTGTTGTTGTGTGTGTTTTTGTTATTTGTAGTTTTATGTTTGGTGTGGATTTGTTTTATGTGTATGGGTTGGAGGTGATTTTGATGTGTGTTTGATTTTGTTGTTAGGTGTTTTTGTTTTAGATTGTGGTGTATTGTTGGGATTATATAGTTGTAGTTGGTTGTTATTTGTGTTATTTTGTTTTGTTTGTTGTTAGTATTGGTTATTGTTTGTTTGTGGTGTATTTGTATATGTTGTTGATATTGAGTGTGTGTTTGATGTTGTGTTTTATGTTGAGTGTTTTGTTGTGTTGATTATTGTTTTTTTTGTTGTTGAGGGTGTTGTATTTGTTGTGTTAGTAGGTGTATTTTTGTGTTGGAGTTTGTGTTGTAGTTGGTGTGTTTGTGATTAGTATTGTTGTGATTGTGTTGTTTTTGAGTGTGTGTTGATGGTGTATTGTTGAGTTTTTTTTATTTAGTTTTTGGTTGATTTTTTTTTTAGTTGTATTAGTGTGGTGTTTTTATTGAGATGTGTTGGGATTTGTGTTTTTGATTTTGTTTTTGTGGTTGTTAGGGTTTTTGAGTGTTAGTAGTTTTTTTGTTGGGTTGTTGTTGTGGTTTGTATTGATTGTGTAGGTTTTTTGTTTGTTGATTTTGTAGTTGTTTTTGTTGTTGATTTTATTGTGGTGTAGTTTTAGTTTGTTGAGTGTGTTGATGGTGTTATGTTTGATTTTATTGTTTTTTTTGATGGTGTTTTGTATGTAGGTGTGTGTGTTGATTTAGTTGATTTTTTTTAGTATGTTTTGTTTTTTGATTATTTTGTTTATATTGTTTTGTGTTTGTATGGTATGATGGGAGGTGATTGGTGTTGTGTTTTTTGTGAGGTAGATGTTTTTTGTGTTAATGTATGATGATTATGTCTCATATGGTTCTCTGCTATAGATCTCAGCGCTACGGATTTTGATTTGAGGTGCTGCTGTGCGCTGTGCATGGAATATCTTCGCGACGAATGTATGGGGTTGGATGAGAATTGGATGATGGGTTTATCGTTACGGCTCTATCAACATTCGGGGTTCTCTACGTGCGACTTAGCGTAACGTGTTGCTATCGCGCGTCAGGTGTTCAACTACGTGAAGTTTGAAGCGTGGATATAGCCGGACTTGTGCAGCTAGCTTTCATGGTGAATGATGTATCGATGACAAGGGTATCGCTTCTAGTGATGATGGGTCACTTTCACGTCTCTGGATGACGCGCTTTGGATTGTGCGCATGACTATGGTGTGGATACGCGAAATGTGTTCTGGCGGTGAACCACAGCGTAGAGCAGGATGATTGGTTTTAGTTGGATGATTGCGCAGGCGCTTAGCGCGGCACGCTATAGAGGTGACATTTGAACTGGGGTTAACTCGTTGTTGGTGTCATTCTGCGCATTTGGCTAGAATTCGGCTTGTAGAGCGGCTTGTTGCGGTGCGAGGCGCGCAGAGCGTTGTCATTCTCAAAGTTTTGAACTGCTTCTCTCGCGCAAATGTGATGTCGCGGAACGCCTCATCTATTTTCATGCGCAACGCGAATGGCGGCGGGATAATTCGAGAGATGGGTTGCGTGGGTGGGGGTTGGTAGGAGGGGGAGAGGGTGGGCGGGGCGGACGTCGAGGAGAGGATGTGCAAATGATAAGGTGCAACGAATTCAACGAAGATATGGTGTGACAGGTAAGGATGGTTCTCGCTTTTGTTTTCGCGATGGGTGATTGTGTATGTTTGTGTTTTTTTTGTACGCTGCTTAACTCGTATAGCGGTGACGCTATGCAACTCCTACTGTATTAATTGATTGCTGTGTGTTCCTTCAAAGGATGGTAGCAGTGATGAGTAGAAGTACGTACAGCTATAGCCGAGGAAGCGTGTCATTTTAGTCAACGCGCTGGTGCTTTCAGTATCACTAATACTATTATGTGCTGGTGATTATCACTGTGAAGATGAGAGTATTGATTTTGGTTACGAGGATTAGAATTATTTTCAGCTTGAATGCTGGATTGGGTTAGTATATGAATGGATGTTGATAAAAAACTCGACGTGGTGAGAGATTGATGATAAAGTGATGATGCGAATGGGAGGAAGTGAAGCGTGGCGTGGATGGTACGCGCGGATGAAACTAAGCAGTGGAGGTGACTACAGCAGCGCGCTAACTATCATCGATAAGTGATGAAGTGGAATTGCGGTGGCGAATAGCTATGTGCTGCGCGTACTGTCGCGCTAAGTTAGGTATCTTTGATGGTGTGGAGTATTTCGGTTCGGTTATGGGATAGCGATGATGTCAGGGTTAGATCAAGTTTAGAGCGGTGGCGGGTTATGGTGTAACGATGAGGACTGAAAGGATGCACGAGCTAGAACACGATCGTCAGAATGGTGGCAACTTTCGCGGCTGGTGTGATTTCGGCAGGAGCGGTAAGAGTGCCTGGGTCCGGCAGGTAACTAGCGGCGATTGCACGCTGCTGCTCTCCAGGGCTTTCGACAGCATCCACAGCGCAAACCGGCGCAAACGATCAGAAGCATCTTGATCAGGAAAGCAGGTGTTGCTAGCAGGCGACGCGGCTCGCGATGAACATCAGGACGCTGATGCGCATTCATGATGAACTGATCGAGGCGAGGTGAACAGACGATCGAAACCCGCCAGCGGAAAGTCTTTGGCAAATCCGAGCACCGGGCGGCGAACATGAACGAGACGCCGACGACAACCGCCATCCCGACGCGTGAACGCAGAGCATGATCGGGTCGCCTCAATGGAATTCGCATCTATATCGAGATATCCGTCTGCTCAAGCCACGCAAGAATTTCCATCAGTCGCTTCCCGAACGATACCTAACTTCGCGGACATGCGCGGCGATCATGATCTTGTCGAAGGTGCCGTCGCGGTTGATGACTGTATGCTTGAAGACCGCGAGAATGTGCAAGATCATCGCGGCGAGAATGAATGAGGCGGTTGCACCGTGAACGCGACGCATGACGTCGTGGGTGATCTGAGAACTGCTGATCGGTCTCGGCACCGAAAGTCCGAACGCGAATAGCGCGTCGCCTGCGGACCACGCCATCAACGGTCCGGAAACAAGCATCACCGCGATCGCGATCAGCATCACGAAATGAAAGTATTTGACGATCGTAAAAAAGGATGATCCCTGCTTTGGCAACGGACCGAGGTGACCGACTTTGAAGCGCCACACGATGCGCGCCCAGAGAAAGGCGTACATCGCGACGCCGATACTAGTATGCAGATGCACGAGGCGCAGATGGGTGTCACGATCCGGCGCTTGGGACATCACACCGATGACGAACATCGCAATTACGGTCGCGGCGATGATCCAATGAAGCGAAATCGAGATCTAGCTGTAGCAGCTCGCTGTGTCGTTCAGCTGCACGGATATAATTACCCCTCTATGAATGCGGCGCGCTGCATTAGTTTTTTGCTTGATTATCGCATTTTTCGGGGTTGTAAGTAAAATTAAAATTGTTTAGGTAAGGAGAGATGAGATAGAGATATCGAGTTCTGATGTGATATGGCGGCGCAAGTCGGCGACCACCTTGCCGACATTCGCACAAAGGTGCAGCCTCTCGAGAACGATTTCTCGGGAGGGAAACATGGCGAACGATCAAAGCGCGCCGGGGGATGTGTCCCGGCGAAGCCTTTTCAAACAGGTCGGCGTGGCGGGCGCTGCTGCAATTGCCGGCGGCCCGCTCGCGGACACGACCGGAGCGGCGGCGCAATCGCATCCCGCGGCGGAAGCATCGCAGCGCGAAGCACTCGAAACGCTGACCGCCGCCGAAGCTGACACGCTGGAGGCAATCTGCGCCCGGATCATCCCGAGCGACGAGAATGGGCCGGGCGCCGCCGAAGCGCGCGCCGCCCATTACATCGACCGCGCTCTCACCGGCCCGTTGCACAGCTCCCGCGATGCCTATGCCGCAGGCCTTGCGGCATTGGACGTCTATGCGCAATCCACCAAGGGCGGCCCGTTCGCGCGTCTGTCGGCGGCGGACCAGGACACGGTGCTCGGGGACCTCGAGAAAAACATCGCGACCGGCTTCGTGCCGAATGCCGCCGCGTTCTTCGCGCTGGTGCGAGCCCACACCATCCAGGGCACCTTCTGCGATCCCTATTACGGCGGCAATGCCGGCTTTATCGGATGGGACTTGGTGGGCTATCCCGGCATCCGCATGGCCGTCGACGAACCCGACCAGCGCCTGAAGGCTCCCGCTGCAGTCCGCAAGTCGGCTTACGACGACGCGATGTTCACCATGAAAGGAGCCGGCCATGGCCATCGACCTTAAGAAGGCCGACGTCGTCATCATCGGTCTTGGTGCCGTCGGCGGTGTCGCCGCACTCCCGCTTGTGCGCGCCGGGCTCGAGGTGGTCGGACTGGAAGCCGGCTCCTGGCTGACGCCGCGCGATTTTGCGCCCGACGAGCTGCGCAACAATTTCCGCGGCTGGCCGCAGTCGGTGCAAAAGGCCAACAACGAAATTCCAACCCATCGACCCAACGCCTCGGCCCCATACTCTCCGCGATTTCCGATTCATCCGATGATGAACGCGGTTGGCGGCACGTCGCTGCACTACTGGGCGCAGAGCTGGCGCCTGAACCCGTGGGACTTCAAAGTGGTGAGCGAGACGACCCGACGCTATGGCGTCTCCCGCGTGCCAAAGGGCTCGACCGTCGAAGACTGGCCGTTCGGGCTCGAAGAGCTCGAGCCTTACTACGACCGGGTCGAACACGAGGTCGGCGTGTCGGGCCAGGCCGGCAACGTTAACGGCGTCATCGACCAGCGCGGCAATATTTTCGAAGGTGCGCGCAAACGCGCCTACCCGATGCCGCCGCTGCGCGGCACCGAGTTCACGGAGCGCATGGCAGGAGCGGCACGAAAGCTCGGCTGGCATGCGTTTCCCGGTCCGGCCGCGATCAACTCGACAGCGTACGACGATCGGCCGAGCTGCCAATATCACGGCTTCTGCAATCGCGGCGGCTGTCATGTCAGCGCCAAAAACTCGACGGCCGTCTCGACCATCCCGAAGGCGATGGAGACTCGTCGTCTCACCGTAGTGCCGCAGGCGATTGCGACCTCGATTGTCTGTGACGACCGCCGCCAGCGCGTCAGCGGCGTCAACTACGTCAAAGGCGGCATCGAATATTTCCAGCCCGCGGATGTCGTCCTGCTCGCGAGCTACACCTACGAAAACGTGCGGCAGCTGCTGCTCTCGAAATCTGCGGCATTTCCGAACGGCCTCGCCAACAATAACGGGCAGGTCGGCAAGCACTATATGAGTCACCACACCGGAAATCCGGTGACGGCGCTGTTCCCGTTCGATCTCAACAACTGGTACGGCCTGCCGGCGCAAGGTGTGGCCGTCGACAATTGGGCTGACGACAATTTCGATCACGCGGGTTTGGACTTCATCGGCGGCGGCAACTTGTGGGTCTATTCCGATCGACGGCCGATCGGCGCCGCCAGCATGTCAACCTATGGCCGCGCACCGACGTGGGGCTCGAAGTGGAAAGCCTTCATCAAGGAGAACGCCGACCGCTTCAATGTCGCCTATCTGCAAAAGACGACGCTGCCCTATGAAGACAACTATCTCGACCTTGACCCGACGGTGAAGGACCCGATGGGATTTCCGGTGATCCGAATCACGGCCGATCACAAGGAGAATGAAAAACGCATGGGCGCCTTCATCCAGGACAAGATGGCGCAGTGGTTCATGGAAGCCGGTGCCATCGCCGTGGAGAAAGGGCCGACGGGCACCATGGGTCCCTCGACCCACGCCTATGGCGGCACGCGCATGGGCGACAATCGCGCCACGAACGTGGTCGATCGCTGGGGCTTCTGCCACGAGGTCGCAAACCTTGGCATCGTCGGGGCCTCGGTCATGGGCACGAGCGGTGCCCACAATCCAACCCTGACGGCGCAGGCCCTGGCGTGGCGGACCGCCGAGCATCTCGCGAACAATTGGAAGGCGATCGCAGGCTGAGCAGGCAATGGCTGGCGGCGCTCCGCCGCCGCGCCGATCACGCGAGACCGAGATCCTTCGGCACAGCGCCGGGGAATACGTCGGCGATTGCCTTCTGGTCGAGGCCATAGGCGCGCTGGAAGAGGCCGCCGAACAGGGCGCGGTAGTCGGTGAGCACGGGGTAATCGCGGTTTTGGAACAGCGTGCCGCGCTCGACCTTGACCTGCTCGCCGACCATCCGGCCGCCTTTGACGGCGCCGCCGAGCACCCAATAGACGCTGCCGTGTCCGTGATCGGTGCCGCGGTTGCCGTTCTCGTGGAAGGTGCGGCCGAACTCGGAGATCACCACGACCACCGTCTCTTTCCACGCCTGCGGTCCGAGTTCCTGCGCAAAGCCCGCCAGCGCACGGCCCAGTTCGCCGATGCGGCCGGCGAGATATCCGGTCGAACCGCCCTGCCCCACATGGGTGTCCCAGCCGCCGACATCGACGAAGCCGAGGTTGAATTGCTCGCGCATCAGGTAGCCGATGCGGCGCGCCGACAACTCGAAGCCCCTCGCCGAAACGGCGCCGCGGTCGGCCATTTCATCCGAGACCGAGCGATAAACCTCCTCGCGCACCCGGAACCCTTCCGACACTGCGCTCGCGAGCGCGTCATGGGCGTACATGCTCTCGATGAGCTTCGCCTGACGATCGTCGATGGCCGGCTTGCCAACCGAGCCAATCCCGATGTTAGGGATTGCGCCGCTGCCGCGGAACACGAGCGGCAGTTGCTCCGTGTAGGCGATCGGCTTCGTGCGGGTGAGAGCGCCCGCGAGCCGCGCCATGAAGCCGGAATTGTAGTTCCGGCTCCCGTGGATCGGCTGGCCGAGTTCGATCGTATCCTGGGTTTCAAAATGGCTGCGGGTGACGTCGTCGCTGCCGGCAAACGGGATGAAGGCGATTTCCTTCTTCTCCCACAGCGGCAGCATCGAGTCCTTGAGCGCCGGATGAAGACCCCAGCCGGGCGCAAGGGGCAGCGCCGCGTCGGGGCCCGCGCCCGGCCGCGGCACCGCAATGGTAGGCCGCGATTCATAATAGAAGTCGCTTCCAACCGGAATCACCACATTGGCAGCATCGTAAGCGCCGCGCAGGAACACCACGAGCATGCGCATGTCGGCCTTGGGCGCGGCCCACACCCGCCCTGCGATCGTCAGCGGCAACGCGGCAGCCATCGCAGCCAGAACTTCGCGTCGATTCATCACCGGTCCTCCTCCCGCCTCAGCGCATGAACTCAGGCGACGACAGGAACAGCATGTTCCACTCCTGCGGCGAGACCGCCTGATCGAGTGCCGCGCGTGTTTCGCGGCTCAACGTCTGCTGCAGCGAATTGAAGTAAAGCGCGTTCGCGATCTGCGGAAACGCCGGACGATCGGTGCCGTCCGGTGCCGGCACCTTGAAGAGGCCGGCGGCATTCGCGCCGATCTGGCGGGCAATCTCGAAGCGCAAGGCAATCTGCCCCGGCCCCGTCCATGCGACCGAGACCATGGGATAACCGTCCGGCGTGTCGTGCACGTAGAGTCCTTCGGCAAGGCGCCCGAGCCAGCCCTGGATCGGGCCGGTGTTGAGAACAACCCGCGCATCGTAGGCAAGTCTCACGGCCGACAGCACGAACTGCATCGGGTCCTTGAACTTCGAGCGCGGCGCGCTGGCGAACTCGGGCGAGCGGAACATGGTTTGCAGCACGTTCGCGATGTCGCCGTCGCTCTTCTGAAATGCTTGTGCCATGCGTTGAACCAACGCTTCGGGCGGATTGTCGCTGAGGAAGTAGGTCGCGATCTGTCGCGAAATATGGGTCGCAGTCGCAGGTTCGCGGGCAAGGATGTCGATCGCCTGCTCGACCTCGGCAAAACCGCGTCCCTCGATGACACGACCGCGGAAGTGCTTGATGCTGTAGTCGTGGCGGGCCGGATTGAACTCGAACAGGCCGTTGCGGATGTGATCGGGCTGGGTCGGCGGCTTGGTGTCCGGTGGCTGAAAATTGACCCCGACCCCGGTGAGGATGCGCGCGAGTTCCTGCACGTCTTCCTGGGTATAGCCGGAGCCGACACCCATGGTGTGCAGTTCCATGATCTCGCGCGCGTAGTTCTCGTTGATGTGACCCTTGGCATTCTCGGCGTTGTCGAGATAACGCAGCATGGCCGGGTGCGTTGCGGTCGCGAGAAGCAGGTCGCGGAAACGACCGAGCGCGTGCGCCCGGATCGCGCGATCCTCGTAGTCGCCGATGGTGGAACGGATCTCGCCTTTGCCCTGATGCACGTTGAAATGATTGAACCAGAACCACGTCATCTTTTCGCGAAGCTGGTCGGCGGAATAAAGATCGCGCAACAGGCTCCGCGTCGCCGCCTGCTTGGCTAGGTCGCTCATGGCCTGCTGGAAGTACTGCTGGGCCGCCTTTTTGAGGTCCGGGTCCTGGATCTGATTGGCGGCGCGCCCCTGCGCCGCGAGCGAGAGCGCAAGTTCGCTGACGTCACGATGCGAACTCGGCAGGGCGGCGATGATCGCTTCCGCCTCGGCGGGAAGCCGATCCTTGGCAAGTGGGTGCAACTGCGCCTCAAGCCAGCGATCGCGGCCGAGCCTCATGAATTCCGCGGCGGTCGACGTATTCACGCCCCACGTGACGCGGTCGATCACGGCGAGATCGGCGGCGCCCAACGACGCTGGCGCGAGCGCTCCCGCATGCGGAGCCGACGTATCGCCGGCATCCGCCGGGTGAGCGAATATCGCTGCGGTGATCGCTGCGACAAGGAACGCTGTGCGCCGCATAGGGCCTCTTGCGGGGACAACTGGCTGTACCGTCGATGTATTCGACAACGGTCGCCAACTATGTGTCGGCCCCTGGTGAAGGATTGGTGAATCAACCACCCAGCGATCAGAGAGTTTCTAGCGATGAATTTCGCAGCCTTCATGGCTTCATTGCGGCGCAGCCGATGGATTTATAACGGCAGCGAACCGCAACGCGGCGATGGATGGCGAACGCTACCGCCGCATGTTACGGAAGGTCTTCTTCCAGGCGATGGTGTCGATCAGGGATTTTTCCGCTTCGCTGGTGCGCAGCACGTTGCCGTCGTCACCAAGCGTGAAGCGCAGCACGGTCTTCTCCTCGTCGGTCCGCGAGAGCGTGAGCGTGCGGTAATCGACAACCTGGAGCGTCGGGTTGAGCTTCTCGATCTTGATCGAGACGGGGACCGGTTCCTGGGCGATGTGGTGATAGAGGTGGACGTTCACCGTGTATTCGCCGGCCATCAGGCCGCGAATGCTCACCAGTTCCTCGCGAATCGGCCAAATGACCTTCTTGGAATTGACGTAGGCGTAATCGTTGGTGTCACCGCGGTCATCGCGTTCAAGCACCATGAGACCGGAGTCGCGTTGGTTATACCAAACGAGCTTGCCGGCAGGATCCTGCACGTAGAGGTCGACATCGTCCGGATGCCGATCCGGCCAGCTCATACTGATAATAAATTCGGCCTTCTTCTCGACCTTGCCGGAGTCGGGCTGCGGCTTCATGGCGAGGATCGCAAGGAAGAACAAGAAGGCGATGATCTGCAATGCCTTGAACAGAACGACGGCGAACGGATCGAAGCGGTCATCTCGATCGTAGAGCGACAAGCCGTCCATCAAGACGTTCCAGACCCAATCCCGGCAGCCATGCGAAGCCGACGCATCATCATTGTCGTAGGAGAAGACATCCGCGGCCGATTCCCGAAGGCTGCAACCCATCTGAGGGCAGACCGGCCGCAGACGCAAGGCTTGCCACCAACCGTGCGAGGCGAGGTTGGAACCTACTTTCAGCGACCAGCGGCCGAAGGCGACGCCCAAGGCTGGCGTTCGTGCGAGTGACGGTCGCAGGCGAGCCTCTTGATCCACGAAGCATTGCGGTCTACTTATCAATCAACTGATTGATTGGATGGCCACGCATCCGTGAACGCGAGCGACCCACGCCGCCTGGGCGGTGACGAACGACGCGAAAGCCTGGTCCGCGCGGCCTTTGCATGCCTTGCGGAGGATGGCTTCGAGGGGCTGCGCACCCGCGGCGTCGCCGAGCGCGCGAGCGTCAATATCGCGACGCTGCACTATTATTTTCCGACTAAAGAGACGCTCATCGGCGGTGTCGCCGACTATCTCGCGACCCGGTTCATCACGCTGCACGCGCCGCCGGTCGCCGCCAGCGGCAGCGCCGCGCTCGACAGGCTGCATCAGGAGTTTGCCGATTCGCTCTATTACCGCACCGAGCACCCGGACCTCACGGCGGTGATGTTCGAGCTGCAGCTCCGCGGCCGTCGCGACCCGGCCATCCGCAAGGTCGTCGAGCCCCTCTTCGGCCACTGGCAATTCAGCATCGAGCGATGGATGAAGGAAGGAGTTGCGGAAGGTGTGTTCCGCGCCGATCTCGATCCAGCGCGCGCCGCCGCCCTTCTCGTCTCCGCCATCGCGGGTTCCATGGCCCTCGGAGCGAGCGTCGAACAGCTCGAGCGCATCTTCGCCGAGGTAGAGGCTTGGCTCATGGCCCCAGCGTCAACCTCTTCCGCAGCGCAGCCTACGCGTCGCAAACGAAATCGGACGCCACCCAAGCGGCAACAAAAGCGCTGAAGCGACGCCTGGCATCGCCTGCGCGAACCTAGCAACAGGAGGCACTCATGACGGACCATCGCTTTCATGTCGGCATCGTCGGCGGCGGGATCGGCGGGCTTGCACTCGCTCAGGGCCTCAAGAAGGCCCGCATGAGCGTTGCGCTTTACGAGCGCGACCGTACCAGCACCGATCGCCTGCAAGGCTACCGGGTCCATATCAGTCCGAAGGGTAGTCGCGCGCTCTACGAGTGCCTGCCCCCGGACCTGTTCGAACTGTTCGCATCAACCTGCGGCGTCGACCACCGTGGCTTCCGCCTGCTCACCGAAAAGATGGAAGAACTGTTGTCGCTCGACATGGGTGGCGAAGCCCGCGAGATCGAGCGGCATCGCTCAGCGAGCCGGATCACGCTGCGGCAAGTCTTGCTGACCGGCCTCGACGATATTGTCGAGTTCGACAGGACCTTCACTCATTATGACGAGACGCCGGAAGGGCCGATCATGCTGCATTTTGCCGATGGCAGCACCGCGACCTGCGATGTGCTTGTCGGCGCGGACGGCGGCAATTCCCGCGTCCGCCGCCAGTTTCTCCCCAATGCTCAGCGCGTCGACACCGGCGCTGTCGGCATCGCGGCGAAAGTCATGCTGACGGCGGAAAACCGCCGGCGCTTGCCGCCGCACATTCTCGAAAGCTCGGGCCTTGTCATGTCGCCCGGCCGTCGCGGCATGTTCATCGGGGTCCATGAATTCGGTGCTGCTGCCGGCGCAGACATGCTTCCGACGACGCAACCGAACGCCATCTTCGACAATGCAACGAGCTACGTCTTCTGGGGCTACGGCGCACTTCGGAGAGACCTCGAACGCGGGCGGCCACTCGAACAGCTGGACGCCACGGACTTGCAACGGGTGGTGCTCGATCGCATCCGCAACTGGCATCCCGATTACAGCGTGCTCGTCTGCGCCTCGGACCTCGCGACCTTCAATGTCATCACATTCAAGACCTCGGTCCCGGTGGCCGCCTGGGACACGCGTCGTATTACCCTCATGGGCGACGCGATTCATAGCATGACGCCCTACCGCGGCATCGGCGCCAACATCGCGTTGCGCGATGCTGCATTGTTATGCCGCAACCTCGTATCCGCCGCCGGTGACGCTTGCTCGATCGAGGCCGCCATCAACGACTACGAACGTCAGATGCGCGTCTACGGGTTCGCGGCGGTGCGGACGTCGCTCGAGGCCTTGCAGCAGTCGGTCGCCGACAAAGGCTTGGGCTTCATCCTCTCGAAGCTCCTTTTGCGCACCGTCAACGCCACGCCGCCGCTCAAGCGGCTGGTCTTTGCGAATTTCGGCGAAGACTGATCGGCCAGGGACTCGCGCGCTCAGTTGATCTTGATGCCCGCACTCTGAACGACCTTCCCATATTTGACGATCTCGGCCTCGATGAAGGCCCCGAATTTGTCTGGCGACATCGGCATTGGTGTTGCGCCCTGTTTCGCCCAGCTCTCTTTGATCTCCGCCGAGATCAGGATGGTTGTGATTTCGCGGTTGAGGAGTTCGACGATCGGCTTCGGCGTCGCCGCCGGCGCCACGATGCCGACCCAGCCGGACGCAGTGAAGCCCGGCACCACTTCTCCAATCGCCGGCACGCCGGGCATGTTCGGCGAGCGCGCCGCCCCGCTGGTACCGAGCGCGCGCACCAATCCCGCGTCGACGTTGGGTCCCATGGTCGCGATGGTGTCGAACATCATCTGGATCTGGCCGCCGAGAATATCGTTGCGGGCGCCGGAACTGCCCTTGTAGGGGACATGCACAAGGTCGACGCCGGCCATCGTTTTGAACAATTCGCCGGCAAGATGATATTGCGAGCCGGTGCCGGACGATCCGTAATTCATGGTGCCGGGCTTCGCCTTGGCAAGCGCAATGAACTCCTGCAGCGTTTTTGCCGGAACCGACTTGTGCACCACCATCACGAGGTCGCCCTCATAGATCGGCGACACCGGCGCGAAATCGCGCATCAGCTGGAAATTCTTGGTGGTCACCAGCGACTCGTTGGTCGCGTGGGTTTGCGAAATGATGAGTAGCGTGTAGCCGTCGGGCGGCGCCTTGGCGACTGACTCGGTGCCGATCATCGTGCTTGCGCCCGGGCGATTTTCCACCACAAAAGACTGCTTCAAGGCATCGGACAACTTCTGCGCAACAATGCGCGCAAAGAGATCGGACGGGCCGCCTGGGCCATAAGGCGCAATGATGTGGACGAGCCGGGTCGGGTACTCTTGCGCTGATATCGCCGCCGGACAGAACATGGCCGCCAGTGCGGCGAGGGCGATCGTTGCATACCGCGGCATCACGAACATCAAAGAATCCTTTGCACCGGGAAGGCGGCGGCGACAGTTTGGCGATCTATATCATAAACCTCACACGCCGCGGGTCGCCACGAGTGTGTTCGTGCAAGGCTTCGAGACGCTGAACCCGATCGCCAAATCGGCAAAAATGTGACGCACGTCACGCATCTCATCATTGATCTGCCACCTGGATGTTGCATATACGGCGCCGTCAGCGGGCGTTGGGATAGGGCTGACTCAATTCGTCTTGCACGCGGACTTGAATATCCCCCGCGATCGTTCAAGGAGAGGTTCATGCGAACATCATCGCGCATCTTCACACGTACGGCCGCCGCCGTCGCGCTTGTTGCAGCATTGGGGATTGGCATCGCGTCCGCCCAGGAGGTTGTCATCGAGCGCGGGGCAATGCCGGCGGCGAAGGTTGAAGTCATTCCGGTAGCTCCTGGTCCCGGCTACAACTGGGTGCCGGGCCATTGGGCTTGGCGTGGTTTGGCCTGGGTCTGGATTCCCGGCCATCATATTCGCGGCGTCGTTCCTGCCATGCCGGCAGCGGTCGTCGAAGTCATACCGGCGCGGCCGTCACCGGGTCACCACTGGGTCAAGGGCCATCATGTGTTTGAGGGCGGCCGTTGGGTGTGGCATCCGGGCGTTTGGGTTCGCCTCTGATCGCAATCGAGAGTGCAATGTGAATCGAGGCGGCCTGTCGGTCGCCTCGATTTTTTTCACCGGTTAAGAAAATCCGTAGAGCGCGGCGGCGTTGTCGACCAGAATTCGCTTGCGCGCCGCCTCGTCCGGCGCCCATTGAGCCAGGAGATCGAAGAGAATGGCGTCGTCCGGCAACACCTTGCCTTGCTCGCTCGGATGCGGCCAGTCGCTGCCCCACACCAGGCGCTCCGGGGCGGCTTTCACGTAGGCCTGCGCGACGACGGTCGAATCGGCATAGGTCGGCGGGCCGATTTTAGTGTCTTGATAGGCGCCCGACAGTTTCACCCACGCCTTGCCCTTCTGCAGGAGTTCGACCACCACCGCAAACGCCGGATGCGCCGTACCGATCGGCTGCGGGATGTGGGCGAGATGATCGAACACGATCTGGCACGGCAACCGGCTCAGCACGTCCTTGGCCGCAACAGTCGCGTCGGCCGACATATAGAACTGCACGTGCCACCCCATCGGAGCGATGCGCTTGGCGAGCGGTTCCAGCATGTCCATATTGGTGGCGCCGCCCGGGGTGGCAAGATTGAAGCGTATGCCGCGAACCCGCGCCGCGTCGAGCCGCTTGAGCTCGGCGTCGGTCACCTCGGTGTTGACCACCGCTATTCCGCGCGCCGACGGACCGAATTCGTTCAGTGCCTCCACAAGGCCGTCGTTGAAGACGCCGTAGGTCGACGGCTGCACGATCACATTGCGCGATGTACCGATCCGCTTTTGCAGCAGGCGATAGTCTGCGACGGTGGCGTCGCCCGGCCGCAGCTTCGAATTGGGGTCGACCTTGAACCGCGAACTGTAAATATGATGATGGCAATCCGTCGCGTTCGGCGTGGCCTTCGTTTTTGGCAGTTCGGTGCCGCTCGACCACGGCACTGTAATCTGGGCCTGAGAACCCGTGGTCGAGGCCGCACCTGCCGACGCACCGGCAACCGCGGCGGCCAGTACGGCCCGCCTGCTCATATCGCCTCCTGCCATGGTTTCCTCCTGAGTCGTCGTCTTTATGATTTGGCAGCCTCGGCAAATCCCACCGGTCCTACCGTCGGTGCCGCCTTAATATCTTTGATCATCCCAATGATTGACAGAGCGCCGGTCGCCGTCAACGCGCAATTTCGTAACGCCCAGGTCGGCGAACGAAATTGCCCGCCCGACGAAAAAATGGCAGGTAGGCCGCGGATTAATGCGGGCCGCAGTCAGGAAACGACAATCCTGGCCAATTGTGGGGTGCAATGCCAGTTGACAGCTTATCCGCCGGACAGCCGCCGCCCGCCGAGCGCGAGGCGGTGTCCGTGGTTGTCCCGGTGTTCAACGAGGAGGACAGCATCGCGCCGCTGTGCGCCGCGCTCGATGAGGTCCTGCGCGCCGGCGGCAAGCCCTACAAGATCATCCTGGTCAATGACGGATCGGTCGACCGCTCCCGCGACGAGATCATCAAGGCGGCAAAACTCTATCCCCAGCTCATCGGCATCAATTTGCGTCGCAATTACGGGCAGACCGCCGCACTCATGGCCGGCATCGATCATGCCCGCGGCGACGTCATCGTCTTGATCGATGCCGACCTGCAAAATGATCCGAAGGACATCCCGCACCTCCTCGCCAAACTTGATGAAGGTTACGACGTCGTCTCCGGCTGGCGACGCGAGCGCAAAGATGCGGCGGTACGACGCAATTTCGTAAGCCGCGTCGCCAACGCGCTGATCTCGTGGATTTCGGGGGTCCATTTGCATGACTACGGCTGCACGCTGAAAGCCTACCGCCGCGACGTCATCAAGGGCGTGCGGCTTTACGGCGAGATGCACCGCTTCATTCCGATCTACGCCGCCTGGATGGGCGCGACCGTGTGCGAAATTCCAGTTGCGCATCACCCGCGGCGCTTCGGCGTCTCGAAATACGGCCTCAACCGTATTTTCAAAGTCACCCTCGACCTCATCGTGGTGAAGTTCCTCGACCGCTATTTCGTCAAGCCGATCTATCTGTTCGGCGGTTTGGGCCTGTTCGCCATCCTGTTGTCGTTCCTTTTCCTGGGCATGGCGATCTACTGGAAGATTGCCGAAGGCGTTTCGCTGATCGTGACACCGATGCCGACGCTCGCCGCGATCACGTTTCTGATCGGCATGGTGAGCATCCTGCTGGGCCTTCTCGCCGAGATCCTGGTGCGCACCTATTTCGAATCCCAACAACGCCTGACCTATCTCGTTCGCGACGTGATCGGCGGCAACGTGGCCGACTGAGATGTGTGGCGTCGCGGGTTTTTTCGGCCGCGGCGATCGCGACGATCTCGCAGCCATGGCGCGGGCCGAGATTCACCGCGGACCTGACGACGAGGGTCTCTACGCCGATCCGGCGTTGCCGCTTTTTCTCGGGTTTCGACGGCTTGCGATCCGCGATATCGCGGGCGGCGCGCAGCCGATGTGGAACGAGGACAATTCGGTTGCCGTGGTTTTCAACGGCGAGATCTATAATCACGTCGAGCTGCGCGAGGAGCTGCAACGGCGCGGCCATCGTTTCCGTTCGAGCCACTCGGACACCGAAGTGCTGGTTCATGGCTACGAGGAGTGGGGAGCAGCGCTTCCCGAGCGCCTCAACGGCATGTTCGCGTTTGCCGCGTTCGACCGCGCGAACCGACGTCTGTTTCTAGCGCGCGACCGCTTCGGCGAGAAGCCGCTCTATTACTACGCGGCGCCCGGGTTGTTCGCCTTCGCGAGTGAGCTCAGTGCCCTCGTGCAGCACCGCGCCATCGAAGCAAGACCCAGCCTTTCTGCGTTACGCAAGCTGTTCGCTTACGGCTATATTCCGGCGCCGGCGGCGCTCTATGAGGGCAGTGCGAAGCTGCCGGCCGGCCACAGCCTGGAGCTTGATCTGGGGTCTGGTTCCGAGATAACGCCGCGGCTCCGCTGCTATTGGCGCTTTTCCATCGAGCCGGACGAATCCGTCGCTCAACGGGGCGAAGGCGCTCTGATCGAGGAGCTGCGTGCACTCCTGATGCAGGCGGTTCGACGCCGTCTCGTCAGCGACGTGCCGGTCGGGGCGTTCGTCAGCGGCGGCATCGATTCCAGCATGATTTTGGCCGCGCTCGCACATCAGCGCGGCGCCGAGCACGTCAAGGCGTTCACCATCGGCTTCAACGAGCCGACCTTTGATGAATCTGCCCATGCGCGCATTGCCGCCGACCGGTTCGGCGTCGCCCATCAGCTGCGCGTGCTCGACCTTGCTCAAGCCCGCGATCTCATCCCGACCGTGCTCGGCCGCCTCGATGAGCCGCTTGGCGATCCGTCAATCCTGCCGACCTACATGCTGAGCGGCTTCACACGCGAGCAGGTCACGGTCGCGCTGACGGGTGATGGCGGCGATGAGTTGTTCGCCGGCTACGACCCGTTCGACGCATTGGCTCCAGGGGCATGGTATCGTCGCGTCGTGCCTCCCCCGCTGCACCGGGCATTGCGCGTAGCCATCGAGCACTTGCCGCGCTCGGACGAGAACATGAGTCTCGACTTCAAGCTGCGCCGCTTTCTGACCGGGCTGTCATATCCGCCAAATACCTGGGCCCCGGCGTGGATGGCGCCGCTCACCCCGGAAGAGATCGGCGAACTGACCGGCGGGAAGGTCGCGGTCGAGGAACTTTACGCGGACGCGATCGCAGCCTGGGAAGGCGCGCCGAGCCGCGATCCGGTCGACCGGCTGATGGAGTTCTTCACCCGCTTCTATCTGCAGGACGATATCCTCGCCAAGACCGATCGCGCCAGCATGATGCACTCGCTCGAGACCCGCGCCGTGTTTCTCGATAACGATCTTGTCGAGTTCTGTCGTCGCCTGCCGCGCCGCTTCAAATACCGCGGCCGGCAGCGCAAATATCTGCTGCGCCGCGCTGCCGAGAGCATGCTGCCGGCGAGCCTTATTGCCCGCGGCAAGAAGGGATTTGGCATTCCAGTCTCGGGCTGGCTGCGAACAATACCGCCGGACCCGCCACTCGAACCCGTCGCCGGGCTCTCGACCGATTGGGCTCGCACCGCTTTCGCCGATCATCGCGCCGGCCGCAAGGATCACCGGCTGTTTCTCTGGACCTGGCTCAGCCTGCAGTACGCTCTTGCCCACTCCACGCGTAAAACTGCTCAGAGGGACGGCCAGATCTCGGCAGTCACCGCACCGGCCACTGTCGTGCCCGCCTACGACAAGCCCATATAGGCTTCGCGGATTGCCGGGTCGGTTGCCAGGCTTGCCGCAGGACCGGACTTGACCACGCGCCCGCGGTCGACGACGTAGGCGCGATCGGCAAGTTCGAGCGCGTTCATCACGTCCTGTTCGACCAGCAGGATTGCAACACCGGACTTTCTGACGGCCCGCAGGCTCTCGGACAATTCTTCCACGGCCCGCGGCGCAAGGCCGAGCGAGAGTTCATCGATCAGAAGGAGGCTTGGCGCCGCCATCAGCCCGCGGGCGATAGCGCACATTTGCTGCTGGCCGCCCGAGAGCGTGCGGGCGTCCTGCCGCTGGCGCTCGGCGAGGATCGGAAACATGTCGCAGACCCGCTCCAGGTCGGCCACAATCGCGGCCTTGTCGTCCCGCAGGTAGGCGCCCATCAGCAGGTTGTCGCGAACACTCATCGCTGAAAACAGACGCCGGCCTTCCAGCACATGCGCGACGCCGGCGCGGACGAAGTCTGCCGGTACCGCCCGCTTCATCGCCTTCCCGTCAACCGCGACGCTGCCGGCGGTCGGCTTGAGCAATCCCGACAGGCAACGCAGCAACGTGGTCTTGCCGGCACCGTTGGCGCCGATGATGCAGACAAGCTCACCGCGAAAAACCTCAAGGCTTGTATCCCAAAGCACCTGCACGTCGCCGTAACCGGCTTGGAGATTGGCAACCGACAGCTTGGGAGGCGTATCGTTCATTGGATGTCGCGCCGATTGGCGGCTGCGTATTTGGCGCCGAGATAGGCCTCGATCACGCTCTCGTTGCGGATGATATCGTTTGGCGGCCCCTGGGCGATCAACTGCCCATGGTGCAGCACCGCGATGCGCATCGAGATCGACAGCACAACCTTCATCAAATGTTCGATCACGATAATGGTGACGCCCTGCGAGGCGATCCTGCGGATGATCTCAAGCGCCTCGTCGATTTCGGTCGGGTTGAGCCCGGCGTTGACCTCATCGAGCATCAGCAGGCGCGGCCGCATGGCGAGGCTCTTGGCGAGCTCGAGCCGCTTGCGCCGGGCGAGCGGCAACGAAGCGGCGGGGCGATCAGCTATGTCGGCCAATCCAGTGAATGCGAGATGCTCCAGCGCAACCGCACGCGCATCGCGAACATTCGTGACATGCCCGCAGAACATCGCGCCTGCCGCGACGTTTTCGACCACCGTCATATTTGGAAACGGCTGGACGATCTGGAACGTCCTGGCGAGACCGAGCCGCGCGATCTGGTGAGGGCGGAATCGGGTAATGTCACGCCCCTCGAAGCGCACGCGACCCGCGGTGGCCGGATGAACGCCGGTAATAAGATTGATCAACGTGGTCTTGCCGGCACCGTTCGGGCCGATGAGACCGAGAATCTCCCCTCGCGCGACGTCGAGCGCGACGTTGTCGACTGCGTTGAGCCCGCCAAATCGCCGCGAAACGCCTTCAAGCGACAGCAACGGGGTCATCCGGGAGCCATCCGCGCCACCAGTTTTTGGCGCACGAGCGCAACGATACCATGCGGCATGAACAGCACGAGGAGCACGATGATGAAGCCGAGGGCTGCCGCGTGGATTGTCAGAAAATTGCGCCAGACCATCTCTTCGAAGACGAGCAAGATGACGGCCCCGATCGCCGGTCCCAATATCGTGCCGAGCCCACCGAGCAGCACCATGACCAGCGGCTTGATGGTGAGCATCACATCGAACACGTCGGGCGGATCGATGTAGTTGACCCACGACGCGTACACCGCACCTGCGATGCCGACGAATACAGCCGAAAGCGAAAACGCCGCCGTTTTGTAGCTATAGGCGTTGACGCCGAGCATGCTTGCCGCATCCTCGTTCTGCTGGATGCAGCGCAGACCGAAGCCCAACTTGCTGCGATGGACCATGATCGCCACCGCCATGCAGATGACAGCGAGCGCGAGCATCGAATAGAAAAAGAACGACGATTGCGCCGTAACCGACATCTTCAAAATCGGCAGGTTCAGTCCCTTGCCGCCGCCGGTGAAGTCGGGCATGGCGTTGACGATTTCGCGCAGCATCTCGGCGAGGATCAGGCTCGCGATCGCAAAATAATGTCCGCGCAGATGCAAGATGGCCCCGCCGATGAGAGCGGCGAACAGCGTCGCCACCAAACCGGCGCATCCCCAGCCGAACAACATCGGCGCACCGTTATTCTGAAGGATTGCCGAGGTATAGGCGCCGAGACCGAAGAACGCGGCGGTCGCAAAGGAAGGATAGCCGGCAAGCCCGCCGATGAAATTCCACGACTGCGCCATGACCGCGTACATGCAGACGGTCGTCGCGATACGCAGCCAATAGTTGGTGGCGATCAGCGGCAGCGCCGCGAGGAGAATTGCGGCGAGCGCGAGGGTCAGCCATGGCCTCATTCGTATCCCCGTTTGCCAAGCAGGCCGCTCGGGCGGACGAACAGAAGAACCAGCATCAGGGCGAACGAGACAATCACGGCGCGCTCAGGGCCGAACCAATAAGAGGCGAAGCTCTCGACGATCCCGAGAACAAGACCGCCTGCAAGCGCGCCCGGCACGCTACCGAGGCCGCCGATCACACAGACCACGAAGGCTTTGCCAAGAAACAAATTGCTGTTCAGCGGCGAAATCGGAAAAATGATGCTGAGCAGCGCGCCGGCGGCGCCGGCCATGAATGCTCCGATGGCGAAGGTGATGGCATTGATGTTTTTGATGTCGACGCCCATCATCGCGGCCGCTTCGCGGTCCATGCGTACCGCAACAATGGCGCGGCCAACCCTGGTGTCGCGCAGCAGGCGATAGAGCAAAATCGTCAGCAGCAGCGCGAGCGCCATGGCTGCAACGCGGTCGCCCGGCAGAAACACCGGCCCGATCTCGATCGATCCGAGCGGATGCGCGAGATTGACCAACTGGTAATCGGCCGTGAACGCCACCAGCATGGTGTTATTCAGAATGAGGTCGAGGCCGAAGGTGAGCATCAAGGTGATGAGCACCGGCGCCGCCATCACGCGGTTGATGATCCCCGCCTGTGCGACGTAACCGAGGGCGTAGAGCAGCGCACCCGCAATCACGACTGAAATGAAGGGGTGAATGCCGAGATGAACGTACGCGAAATAAGCCACATAGGATCCGAGAACGATGAACGTCCCATGCAGGATGTTGATGACGTTAAGGACGCCCCACACCAGCGAAAAGCCGACCGCGATGCATGCGTAGAGCCCACCGAGAACAAGGCCGTTCGCCGCAATCTGCAGATAAATCATGACGGCAAGCTCATGCCGCCAGATCCTCTCGTTTCGCGCAGCATCTCCTGCAATATCCGTCGCGCAGCCTGCCGTTACTTCGACATGAAGCGAACGTCGCCGGATTTGATCGCCTCGGGCCACAGAACGATCGGCTTGCCGCCGACAAGCTGCAGCACCGGCGGCTGCAACGAATTGATCTGTCCCCCCGGCGCGAACTTGACCTTGCCGTAGAACGTCTCGGCATCGGTCGCGGCGATTGCATCGCGGACTTTCGCAGGCTCGACGGTGCCCGCCGCTTCGATTGCCATTTGCAGGATGGCACCGCAGGCCGCCGAGCCGGCTTCGATATAGTCGGCTTCACCGCCATATTTCTTCTCATACGCAGCGTTGAACGCCTCGGTCGAGCCGAACACGTCCTTGCCTTTATACCGGACCGCCGGGTGCCACCACGACATGGTGGTGACATTCTCCGCCAGCGGACCGACCGTCTTGGCGAACTCCTGATAGGCCGGTCCGGCGATCATCGTGATGACCGGTGCCCTCAGGCCGAGGTCGTTCATCTGTCTGCGGATCAGCATCAGGTCGTTGATGTATCCGGAGGCGTAGACCCAGTCCGGCCGCGCCGCACGCATCTGCGTGATCGCCGCGGAATGATCCATCGTTCCGATGGCATAGCGCTCGGACACCACGACCTCTAGACCTTCGGCCTTCACCGCCTTCTCGAACTCCTGGGCGACCGCCAGCGGGAACAAATCGTTGCGCGCCAGCACCGCGACCCGTTTGATGTCCTTGTTCTTGGCGCCGATGAGCTTTGCGATCGGTACCGAGACGGTGTCGTTTCCGGTCAACGTCGCGAAGATATACCTGAAGCCCTGATCGAAGATTTCCGCCGCCGAAGCCGAGGGCGCCAGCAGCGGAATCTGGTATTTCTCCGAGATCGCACTCACGGCTTTGGTCGCACCTGAGCCGAACGGCGCAAACAGGAATTGCACCTTGTCTTCCGTGATCATCCGCTCCACCGCCTGCACCGCCCGTGGCGTGTTCGAAGCGTAATCGGTGTAGACGATCTCGACGCGGTAGCTTTTGCCCCCGGCCTTGATGCCGCCCTTGGCATTGGCAGCGTCCGCCCACAGGTCGTAGCCGCGCTTTTGTTTGAGCCCTTCCGGCGACAATGGCCCGGTGAGCGGCAGCGGCGCCCCGACCTTGACCACATCCTGGGCTCGCGCGGTGCCGTCATCGAGCGCCCCCGCGGCCACGAGAGCGATGACGGTCAGGGCGGCTGTGCGGACGAACCCGAATGTCGGCATCATCAACTCCTTGCAAGTGCTTTTGGCGGCTGCGAGCACGTGGAAGTGCGCTGCCAATAAGCTAATCTCAAACGGTACGGCATGTCGAGAAAGCATGGTACGTGCCAAAATGTCATGCCGGCCCGCGAACCAGCCCAGTGAGATTCGGATTAATCCCATGACATTACCGCGTGAGCGCCTCTCCTATTCATCGCCATTCACGCGGCCCCCGCTCCACTTGCCCGGCGGGGCGCGCATGGTGGTGTGGTCGGTGGTGAACATCGAGGAGTGGGAGATCACGCGGCCCATGGCGCGGCAGTTGTCGCAGCCGCCCATGGGACAGACGCCGATCCCCGACATGCCGAACTGGACCTGGTACGAATACGGGATGCGGGTCGGGTTCTGGCGGCTCAAACGGGCACTCGAAGCGGCCGGCGTGACACCGACCATGTCGATCAACGCCAAGGTGTGTGAGACCTATCCTGAAGTCGCCGCGGCGGCGCGCGATGCCCACTGGGAGTTCATGGCGCACAGCTACGTGCAGATGCCGATCCACCAGATCGAGGACCAGCGCGCCAACATTCGCCAATCGATCGAGATCATCGAACGTTTCACCGGCAAGCGGCCCACCGGTTGGCTCGGCCCCGGCCGCATGCAGACATTCCACACGTTGGACTACGTTGCCGAAGCCGGGCTCACCTGGTTCGGCGACTGGATTCTCGACGATCAGCCGCTATGGGTGAAGACGGCCCATGGCCCGGTATTGTCGGTGCCTTACAGCGCCGAGATCAATGACATCACGTTGATGGTGTCGCATCATCACGAATCCGAGGTGCTGATGACGCGCACCATCGATGCCTTCGACCGGCTCTATGCCGAATCCGCGGAATCGGCGCGGGTGATGGCGATCGGCGTCCACCCCTATGTCACCGGCGCCGCGCATCGGATCAAATATTTCGAGCAGCTTTACGATTACCTGCGCAAGCACGAGGGCGTCGTGTTCTGGACCGGGCAGCAGATCTACGATTGGTATGCGGGCGTTATGCCGAAGCCGGGCGCGTGATTTGCGGCTCGCCGATTGTTTCGGCCGCGTCGTGGGAAACCTCTACATACGTCGGTAGTCGTAGGCCTTCTCCTCGCGGATTGCGGCCTGCTCCACGACGACATGATGATGGGGCGAGAGATGGCACACCGGATCGGTCGCGCGGGCATCGCCGGTCAACGCAAAGGCCTGGCAACGACAGCCGCCGAAATCGGCCTCGCGGCGTTCGCAGCTTTGACATGGCTCGGGCAGCCAGTTTGTGCCGCGAAAGGCATTAAAGGCGGGGTTGTGCTCCCAGATATCGCGGAGCGAATGGTCCTTGACCGACCAGAATTCGAGGCCCGGAATTGATTCCGCAGCATGGCAGGGCAACACCCGTCCTGCAGGCGTCACGTTGAGCGAACGGCGTCCCCAACCGCCAACACACGGCTTTGGGAAACGCGCGTAATAATCCGGCACAACCGCGTCGATCACGATGCGGCCGTGATGTTCGCGCCGCAGCGCCTCGACCCGGCCAACGGCGCGCTCGACCTGCTCGCGCGTCGGCATCAACGTGGCGCGGTTCTTCAGCGCCCAACCGTAGTACTGCACATGGGCGATTTCGACGCGCTTTGCGCCCATGTCGAGCGCCATGGTGACGAGGTCATCGACATGATCGATGTTGGCGCGATGGATCACGATATTGGCGGTGAGCGGCAGCTTCAGGGCGACGACGTCGGACGCAAGCCCCAGCTTGCGGGCATAGGCGCCCTCATAGCCCGCGATGCGATCCGCTGAGGCGGGCTCGCTGTCCTGGATGGAAATCTGGACATGGTCGAGCCCGGCGTCGGCGAGCGCTTCAAGACGCTGCTTGGTCACGCCGATGCCCGAGGTGATGAGATTGGTATAAAGGCCCGCAGCACGCGCCGCCGCCATGATCTCGACCAGGTCACGTCGGGACGCGGGTTCGCCGCCCGAGAGATGCACCTGCAGCACCCCGAGCCCGGCCGCTTCCGCAAAAACCCGCGCCCACGTGGCGGTGTCGAGTTCATCCTCCCGTCGATCGAGCATCAACGGGTTCGAGCAATAAGGACAGCCGAGCGGGCAACGATGCGTCAACTCGGCGAGGAGTCCGAGCGGACTGTGGAGGACGGGCCGAGCCTGACCGTTTTCAGCCATCACACATCCAGCAGCTGCTTGTCGGCGAGCCCTTGCAACAAGGCGGTCACGTCGGTGAGCACGCGCTCGCGCGGCGCGTTGAACGCTTTCGCGAGGTCATCAACGATGTCGGCCAGCGTCGCCTCGCCGTTACAGCGCTTGACCACCTCAGCGGCGATCGCGTCGGCCTTGAACACGCGCTCGGGAGCAAGCAGCACCCACCCACCTTGGGCTTCGTTGTGGACAAGCCGCACGCCGCGCGGCAAACGCGGCCGAGCTTCCGGCGTGAGCGATGGCGCAGCTTCATTCACGGGCGCATCTCCTTGGTCTTCGCCTTTGCCCCCAGCTCCCGCTTTTTCCCCTCTCCCGCTTGCGGAACCGCACGCGGGGGAGGGGAAATTGAGCTCACGCCGATGGCTTGAACGCGCCGGGCGGCGGTAGCCCCGGCTTGACGTAAGCGTGGTAGAGCGCATCGAGCATCGCCCACAGCACGTCGCATTTGAATTCGAGCGCATTGCAAACTTGAGCCTGCTGCTCCGGCGTCTTGGCATTCCGCTTGACGTAGTCGAGCGCAAACTCGCTGTCGCGTTTAGCCTGAGGCGGCCGGGCCGAGAAATAGGCCATCGTCTCGCGAGTGACGAAGTCGTAGTTCGCCAGCATGCCCTCGATGCGCTCCCCGATGATGGCCGGCGAGAACAGCTCGGTCAGCGAAGATGCAACCGCCTCCAGAAGCGTCTTCTCGGCGACGAAGTGTACATAAGCTTCGACCGCAAAGCGCGTCGCCGGCAACAGGCCCTTGAGCGAGGTGACGTAGTCGTTGTCGAGGCCGAGCCCGGATGTCAGCTTGAGCCACCGCGCAATCCCGCCCTCGCCGGGCGCCGTCCCATCATGGTCGACGAGGCGACTGCGCCATTCCCGCCGGACGTCCTGGTCAAGACAGCGCGCAATCAAGCTCGCGTCCTTCACCGGGATCATGGCCTGATAGTAATAGCGGTTGAGCGCCCAAGCCTGCACCTGGGCCTTGGTGCATTTGCCGCCATGAAGCATATGGTGGAATGGGTGCAGGCGATGATAACGCCGCGCGCCGATGTCGCGCAGCCTGGCTTCCAATTCGTCCGCTGTCAGCAAGCTTGTCATAGTTCGATCCTCATCCCATCTTCCGCGACTTCAAATCCCGCCGCCTCGACTGCGCGGCGCTGCGGCGAATTTTCAATCAGGATCGGGTTGGTATTATTGATATGGATCAGGATGCGCCGTCGCGCGAGCCCTGCAAGCGCCGCCAAGGTACCGTCAGGACCGCTGACCGGCATGTGTCCCATGCGACGCCCGCTCTTCGTCCCGAGTTTCGCCGCGACCATCTCGTCGTCGGTGAACAAGGTGCCGTCGAACAGCACAGCATCGGCGCCGGCAATGCGCTCGGTCATCGCCGGAGTC
Source organism: uncultured Alphaproteobacteria bacterium (assembly GCA_963807015.1). Classification (GTDB taxonomy): domain Bacteria; phylum Pseudomonadota; class Alphaproteobacteria; order Rhizobiales; family Xanthobacteraceae; genus JAJPKK01. Next base: position 304,831 of record CAWEAS010000008.1, read on the forward strand.
AGTTTCGCGGCGCCGGGAATAAAGACGAGCCGTGCGCCGCCTGCGGCAATCTCGACGCCCACGTTGGCCTCGGTCTCGGCCGCAAGTTCCGGATTGTCGCCCTCGAGATAAAGCGGAACCTTGCCGGGAACGAAGAAAAGCTCGGCTTCAATGCCTCCGGGAAGAGCAAACCGCTCCTTCACGCGAACAGCCTGGCGCGTCACCACGTCGTTTGCGAGCACATCAAAGATCGAATTCTTGGCAAGTGTCTCCAACGTGCCCGTCGTGCCGTAAAGCGTGAATGGCCCACGCTCGCGCAACGTCAGAAGGCCCGCTGTCTGGTCGACTTCGGCGCCCGTGAGCACAACTGCACCAATAGGACTCATGCGCAATCCGCGCGGCTGCAATTCGGGCGTTGCGATGATCTGCTGGCGGAGATCGGGCGAAGCGTTGATGAGCACAAATGGCGCGTGGCCCTGCGTGCCCGATGCGGGACCGCTAACCGCAATGCTTGCCTGAGTCCGCGGCTTCACCCGCGGATCACGAGCCCAGGCCAGTCGGCACACCTCGCAGCCGCAGTTCCATTGGGGAAAGCCGCCGCCGGCCGCTGAGCCTAGTATAAAAGCGGAAAGACGCCCCATGAGGCGTCATTCCTTTCCAAATCTTTGCAATTCTCGCGTCGGGCCGTCACCGGCCCTGGTGCTCAGAACTCGGCCGGCAGGTAGCCGTTGATCTCGAGGCCGATGCAGACTTCAACGAGAGTCGGAGTGGTCCAGGACATTGTTTCCTCCATCGGCACCCACCACGGGCGCCCAGATGACACACAAAAATCTAACGCCGTGGCCACATTTGTAAATGAGGCGGCGCTCTATACGTTGAATTGCAATAAGCGATAGCAAGGCAAATCCTATATCCAATATTGCAATAGCCGATAGTCCTGCGACGCCGCGAACCGGCGCATTCGCCTCGCTAGAGCGCCCCAATCCCGGTAATGTGCGCACCCCAAGCGGGGCGACCCGCGGAATGTCGTTAACGATGACCCTGCATCAGCTTCGCATCTTCCTCGCTGTCGCGCAGTCCGCCACTTTGACGCGCGCATCGAAACAACTCGATTTGGCCCAGCCCTCTCTGTCCCAGCAACTCGCGCGGCTTGAGGAGAGCGTCGGTACCAGGCTGTTCGACCGCGCGCGCAATCGCATGGAACTCACTGACGCCGGCCGGGTGCTGTTGCGCCATGCCCAGAGCATCATTCGCGAGGTGACCGAGGCGGAAGCAGGCTTGCGCGAGTTCGCCGTCGGCAAGCGCTCGATCGTTCGTGTTGCCGGTCTCAACTCGGTGATCAAGGCATTGCTGCCCGATGCGCTGCGACGCTGCAGCAACGGCGGCGCCAATATCGAGGTCGATATCCACGAGTCGGCGCCCGGCGAAGTGCTCGAGATGCTGTATTCCCGCCAAGCCGACATCGGATTGATTGCGGCAGACTCGGTCGCGGAATCGAGCGTGGGCTTTCGCCAGGTGCCGATCTTTGAGGACCCGTATGTCTTTGCGGCGCCGCGTACGGCAAATCTCGGCGCGCTCCGGGATCTTGACCAGGCGTCGCCCGACGTAGCCCGGCTGCTCAACAGCTGCATTCAGTTCAACTTCGGAACCCAGCATACCTTGCGCGTTCAGCAGTGGTACCAGCGCGTGCTGCCGTCGCACCGCATCGTCGCCCATTGCCGCACCTACGAGGTAGCGCTCGAACTGGTGCACGCCGGCTTCGGCGTCTGTCTCGCGCCGGCATTGGCGGCCCAACAGACCGCGACACCGGTCGACGGGATCGAGTTGTTTGCGACCGACCTCGGCAAACGTCGCACCGTCGCCGTCATCGCCGACCAGTATTTGCGGCTCGCCCCCTACAAGGGACTGGTCGAGGCCCTCAAGGAAGCCGGTCGCAGCCTCGAACTGCCATCCATCCTTCCGATGCCCGATCTCATCAAGCACGCGCTCGAAACGGCAGTGCCGGCGTGATCGCGGATGCAATCGCGCAAAGATCGCACGACCAAGCCCGCCGGTCGCAGTTCGCCTAAGATAGCTTTTCCCAGCAAAACCGGTGCGCCAGCCACATGATCGGCTCCCGCGATAAGGTCGGCATCGCGCTCGGTATCGTCGGCGTCGTGCTCTTCGGCGGCACATTGCCCGCGACCCGGCTCGCCGTCGCCTCGATCGATCCGCTGTTTCTGACGGCGGCGCGCGCGGCGATTGCCGGATGTTCCGGCCTCGCATTCGTGCTGATTCGTCGCCGTCCGTTGCCGCCACCAGAGCTATGGACGAGTTTGTTGGTGGCCGGGCTGTGCACCGTCGTCGGCTTTCCATTGCTGATGGCGGTCGCGATGGTGAGCGTGCCGGCCGCCCACGGCGGCGTGGTGCTTGGCATCGTGCCGCTCGCTACAACCGTCGCCGCCACCCTCGTCGCCCACGAGCGGCCGAGCCTCGGATTCTGGCTCGTCAGTCTCGCCGGCGGGGCGCTGGTCGTCGTCTTCGTCCTGAGCCAGAGCGAAGCACGGTCGGTCGTGCTCGGCGACGTCTTCCTCTTCTTGACCGTGATTGCCGGCGCTTTCGGCTATGCCCTCAACGGTCGCCTGAGCCTGCGCATGCCCGGATGGGAAGTCATTTCCTGGCAGGTCGCCGCGCTGCTGCCGCCGGCGTTGATCGCGGTCGCGTTGCTGTGGCCGTCAAATCTCTCGGCCGCGCCGGCGAGCGCCTGGGCTGGCCTCGCCTATGTCAGCTTGGTAAGCCAGTTCTTCGCATTCTTCGTCTTCAACGCCGCTATGGCGGCGGCTGGCGTCGCCCGGGTCGGGCAGTTGATGCTGCTTCAGCCGTTCGTGGTCGTTGGCCTCGCGGCAGTCGTAAATGGCGAGCCCCCTCGCCTGGTCACATTGGCCTATGCCGCCGCCGTCGTGGCGACCGTAGCGGTCGGTCAGCGCATGCGTGTCGTCCGGGGAGCCGACAAGGACGGACGGTGATGATGGCTAATCGTGGCCGAATCGTCTGAAATGGTTCGATCTTCGTTGCATCGTTTCAGCGCGGGAGAACCACGATGCCGCTTGACTTTTGTCATCCGGAAGCCCCTCACAAGAAGCTCCGGATGCCCGAGTGGTACGTGTCGAGCCTGATGATCGATCGCGCGCTCGACGCGGTGGTTCGGCCGGCGAAGAACTTCGACCGCAACCACGACATCCCCTATCTTGCGGGCTATAGCCTCGACGCTACGACGATCTATATCGATCGGCATATGCCACAGTCTTTCAAATTCCGCGGCCGGATGATCGAGACCGACCGCTTCCTGGTCTTGCACGAAGAGGTCGAGAAGACGCTGATCGATCAGTTGGGTCTGCACTATCTTCACGCCCATCAGATCGCGACCCGCGCGGTCAAGGCCGTGCTGGAGCATGTCGACGCGCATCGACGCGATGCCGCCCCTCCGGCACCCAAGCGCCGACGCAAGCGCACTCCGGCGAAATGCGTTCTTTGTCGCCTCCGAGGCTGGCTTCCGATAGGGTTCGGCTCTATCGTCGTTTTTAGAAACTGAGGACTGGCAACCGGGCTCGCGATGGCCGTGGCGGACGCACCCGTTACTGAAAATTTGTTCAAGCAGGCGGTAGCGGCTTTCGAAGGTGGGCAACTGGTCGAAGCTGAGCGCCTGTGCGCCGCCGTATTCACGGACGATCCCGAGCACTTCGGCGCTTCCCGGCTGACCGCAGCCGTCCAGTACCGTAGCGGGCGGCGCGCCGAAGCGCTTGCGAGCTTCGATCGCATCCTGGCGATCCGTTCGGACCTTGCCGAGGTCCATAACAATCGTGGCGTCGTGTTGCAGGATTTGCTGCGCCTCGACGAGGCCTTGGCCAGCTACGATCGCGCAATTGCCATCGAGCCCAACTATGCCGAGGCCTATAGCAACCGCGCCGTCGCGCTTCATTATGCCGGACGGGGTGACGAGGCGCTGGCAAGTTGCGACGCGGCGCTGGCCCTACGCCCCAACTACGGCGACGCTCATTTCAATCGCGGCATCGTGCTTGCGGACCTCGGCCGTCACGCGGAGGCGCTTGCGAGTTTCGACCAGACGCTCGGGCTGAAGGCTGATACGGTCGTCGTAAATGCACGCCGCGCTGCCACTCTGCGCGCGCTGGGCCGTTTCGAGGAGGCGCTCGCCGCTTGCGACCGAGCATTGACCATACGGCCGCAATACGCCGAGGCGCACGTCGTGCGCGGCCGCATTCTGGTCGACATGCGGCGCTTTCCCGAAGCGCTGGCCGCCTTCGCGTCCGCGCAGGCGCTGGCGCCGGAGCACCCGGAAGCCCATTGGGCGGAAGCGGCCGCGCGGCTTCTTACCGGAGATTTTCTGCGCGGCCTGCCGAAGTTCGAGTGGCGGCTCAAGCGCGCTCCACCGGCTCCGCCTCCCCGCCAGTTCACGCAACCGCAGTGGGACGGTCTCGTCTCGCTCTACGACAAGACCATCTTCCTCTACGGCGAAGCGCGGCTCGCCGACACCATTCGCTTCCTGCGCTATGTGCCGCTGGTCGCCGCGCGCGGCGCGCGGATCATTCTCGACGTCGCTCCGCCGTTGCGCTCTCTTGCCGCGGGTCTCGCCGGCGTCACGCAGGTCGTCGGCCAAGGCGACGCGTTGCCCGATTTCGAGCTGCAGTGTCCGCTGATGAGCCTGCCGCTTGCCTTCGGGACCAAGCTTGAGACGATCCCGGCGCCCACCCCCTATCTGCGACCGTCGACCGATGCATTGCTAAGCTGGGAGGCGCGCCTTGGCGCTCTTCGGCGTCCTCGGATCGGCCTCTCCTGGACGAGCGATGCGCCCCCACGCGAAACCGGCCAGTCGATCGAGTTGCGCCAATTGCAGCCACTCCTTGAGGTCGAAGCGTCCTTTGTGCGGCTGCAAAAAGACTTGCGGCCCGGCGATGATCTTGTGCTGCAGCATCGAAATGTTTTCGATCCGACCGAAATGCTGAAAGATTTCGCCGACTTGGCGTCACTGATCGCGCGCCTCGACGCCATCGTATCGGTCGACAACAGCGTCGCCCAAGTCGCCGGAGCACTGGCGCGGCCGCTCTTCATGCTGTTGCCGTTCACGCCGGATTGGCCGTGGCTTCTCGAACGAGGCACCACGCCCTGGTATCCAAGCGCGCGGCTTTATCGGCAAACAACGCCGGGCGATTGGACCGAGCCCGTGAAGCGCCTCGTGGCAGATGTGCCGAGCCTTCTCAATCGAAGCACCCCCGCGGCAGGCGGCGCCGCTCGCAAGCCGACGTAGCCCCACCCGGAGATGCTGCAGGTGCCCGAGGCTCCATCTCATCCTGCCGAACTGTTCGTAGGGGCCGTCGCAGCCATGCGCGACGGCCGCATGGCAGATGCGGAACGTTTGTGCCTCGCGGTGATCGAAACGGATCCGGGGCACTTCGATGCCCTTCGTATGCTTGCGGTCGTGCAATCTCGGCTGGGCCGGCGTGAGGAGGCACTTCGGCACTATGACCTGGCGCTCGCGCTTCGACCGGATCACGCCGAGACGCTCAGCAATCGCGGCAATGTGCTCAAGGAGCTTGGGCGGTTTAGCGACGCGCTCGACAGCTACGACCGGGCGATCGCGGCACAGCCCGACTTCGCCGACGCGCATTACAATCGTGCGATCCTGCTGAAGGAGACCGGGCGTCCCGAAGAAGCGCTGTTGGGATACGAAACCGTGCTGATGCTGCGCCCGGAGCACGCGATCGCCCTCAACAATCGCGGCAATGTGCTCACCCAGCTCGGGCGCTACGCCGAGGCCGTCGCGAGTTTCGATCGCGCCATCCGAATTAAGCCGGATTACGCCGAAGCCTTCCACAATCGCGGCAACGCGCTGCATGAATTCGAGGACGACGCCGCGGCGATTGAAAGCTTCGACCAGGCGATCGCGTTCCGGCCGGATTACGCAGAAGCTTACAACAATCGCGGCATTGCTCTGAAAGCAAAGCACCGTTTCGATGAGGCTCTTGCAAGCCATCTCAAGGCTCAGGAACTGGTGCCGGACTTCACCGAGGCGCATTGGAACGAGGCCCTGCTGCGGCTCCTTGCCGGCGACTTCACCACCGGATTTGCCAAATACGAGTGGCGATGGAAGCGGGATTTCGTCACTTCGCCGCGCCGCGACTTTGCTCAACCGCAGTGGGATGGTCTTGCTTCGCTCTACGGGCGGAGAATTCTGCTGCACGCAGAGCAGGGACTTGGCGATACGGTCCAGTTCTGCCGCTATGTGCCGCTGGTGGCGGCGCGGGGCGCGCACGTCATCGTTGAAGTCCCGCGGTCGCTCCATCACCTCATGACGTCGTTGTCAGGCGTCTCCGAGCTTGTGCTGGCCGGCGAGCCGCTGCCGACATTCGATCTGCATTGCCCCTTCATGAGCTTGCCGTTGGCGTTCAGCACCAAGCTCAATACGATCCCCGCAGAAATTCCTTACCTGCACCCGCCGGCTGACGCTGTCGCTGCTTGGGAAGCCCGGTTGGCCGAGTGGAAAAGACCTTTCATCGGGCTCGTTTGGGCCGGCGGCCCCGCTCATTTCAACGATCGCAAACGCTCCATCGAGCTTGCAAAGCTGCTGCCGCTCACCGACTTTGACGCGACGTTCGTGAGTTTGCAGAAGGATCTGCGCCCGGGCGACGAAGATTTGCTCCGGCAGCGCAGCGATATTCTCGAGTATGGCAGGTCGCTGAACGACCTTGCCGACGCGGCAGCGCTGGTGAGTTGCCTCGATCTCGTCATCGCGGTCGACACCTGCCTCGCGCACGTCGCCGGCGCGCTCGGAAAACCGGTATTCATCCTGCTGCCTCACACTCCGGATTGGCGCTGGTTGCTCGACCGTGACGATAGCCCGTGGTACCCGACCGCGCGGCTGTTTCGACAGCCGCAGCCGCGGGCTTGGGATGAGGCAATCGCCGAAGTTGCGTCGGCGTTGCCGGTCACGGCGCGCTCTCGCGCCGAGAAGGAGCCGGCACAAGCTCCGTCGTGACCGATCGGAGGACGTTGGTGCCGGAGATCACGCTATCAGTCACGGAGGCTTTTCAACGGGCGCTCCTGGCCTACGAGCAGCGGCGTTTTGAGTGCGGAACGGCTTTGCTGCGCGCTGCTCGACAGCGACCGCTTCCGCTGCCACGTCGAGGCGGCCTACACCGCCGTGTGGGAGACGTGGCAGCGCGGCGAGCCGCCCCGCACTTTTGCGATCGAAGCACGCTAGAACTCAGCGCGAAATCAGCCCCGACGCGGCCTCGGCGCCTCGTTTTAGGGTGGAATATCGAAGCCGCACCAATTAAGAACTTCGCATCGTGTGAGGAGGAAAAGGCGTGGGTGCATCGACGATGAAAGCGCTGGTGTTGCGGCGGCATGGCGGACTCGGCGACCTCGAAGTGGTCTCCGATTATCCGGTGCCGCGGGCAACGGAAGGCCATGTGGTGATCCGGGTGCGGGCATCGTCGTTCAATTACCATGACGTGTTCACGATGCGCGGCATGCCCGGCATCAAGGTGCCGCTGCCGGTGGTGATCGGCCTCGATATGGCAGGCGAGATCGTCGAGACCGGCAACGGCGTCAACGGCTGGAAGATCGGTGACCGCGTGCTCGTCAATCCGCTCAACAAGAAGCGTGGTTTGATGGGCGAGATGCTGGACGGCGGCATGGCCGAGTATTGCCTGGTCGCGGCCGACCAGCTCGTCGCCATGCCGGCCGAAGTGACGTTCGCGGACGCGGCGTCGCTTCCGGTCGCCTACGGCACCGCGCACCGCATGCTGATCACCCACGATACCATCCGCAAGGGCGACCGCGTCATTGTCCTCGGCGCGAGCGGCGGCGTCGGCACCGGCTGCGTCATCCTCGCCAAGCACCTCGGCGCCGAGGTGATCGCGTGCGCGAGCAGCCCCGAGAAGTTGCAGCGGCTCAAGGAACTTGGCGCCGACGAGGCCATCAATTACCAGGAGGTCGACTTCTCCAAATGGGCGGTCGAGCGCTACGGCAAGCCGCAGCGCCGCAGCTACGAAGGCGGCGTCGACGTCGTGATCAATTTCACCGGCGGGGATACCTGGCAGCCGTCGCTGCGCTGCCTCAAGCGCGGCGGCAAACTCCTGGTGTGCGGCGCGACCGCAGGGCATGACCCCAAGGAAGACCTGCGCTATGTCTGGACCTTCGAACTCAAGATCATCGGCTCCAACAGCTTCTATGACGAGGATCTCAAAGGACTGATGGACTTGATTGCCCGCGGCAAAATGAAACCGGTGATCGACAAGGTCTTGCCGCTCGACCAGGCCGCTGAAGGGTTGCGGATGATCCAGGACCGCGAGGTCATGGGCAAAGTCGTGGTGGCGCCGTGAGCGATCAGCCCAAGCCCGAAGCCATCACGCTGGAGCAAGTACAGCAGCTCGTCACCCGCGGGCCATATCATCAGTGGCTTGGCCTCAAAGTCGTGGCGGTCCACGACGACGGCGTTGAGATCACCGCGAAGTGGCGGGAAGAGTGGGTCGTCAACCCGGACCGCCGCTACACCCACGGCGGCATCCTCGCGACCCTGATCGACCTCGGTGCCGATTGGGCAATGGTGCGGAAGCTCGGCCGCGGCGTGCCGACGATCGACCTGCGCATCGACTACCACAGCCCTGCTATGCCGGGCGACCTTACGGTGCGCGGCACCGTGGTGCGGATGGGAAGCCAGTTCTCGACCTCGGAGGCGCGGGTTTTCGATGCCCAAGGCAAGCTGCTCGCGAGCGGCCGCGGCACCTATCTCACCGCGCCGCCCAAAGCGTGACGACGGCTGGTGGTGTCCGCTTTTACCAATCTTGGCGATCTGATCTGCCGCGACCGCGATCTGGACAAGCTCGCGATCATCGATCTCGCCGACGGCGAGCGCCGCCTCACCTATGCCGAACTTGATGCGCAGGCAAAAGGCGTGGCCCGTGCGCTCGCCGCACGAGGGTTTGCGCGCGGCGACCGCGTCGGCATTCTGTCGGCCAACCGCAGCGAGTTCGTCGCGGCCTATTTCGGCATCCTGCGCGCGGGCTTCGTCGCGGTGCCGGTGAATTACCGGTTTCCGCGCGCGACGATCGAGTTCATCTTACGAGATGCCGGGGCGCGACTGGTGTTCTGCGATCAGGCCCGGCGGAGCGCTTGTCCGGCCGATCTTTCGGCGGTGTGTTTCGGCGATGGCGGACCGGAGGGCTTTGCGGCTTTTCTCGATCCGGGCCCATTCGACGCGGTCGCGGCGAAGCCCGATGAGCCGGCGATGTTCCTCTACACCTCCGGCTCGACCGGCATGCCCAAAGGCGTCGTGCTCTCGCACCAAAGCCACATCTGGGTCGTCGAGACGCGCATCGATGGCCAGGACTTCTCCCGCCATCGTTTTCTGATCGCGGCGCCGCTGTATCACATGAATGCGCTGGCGTTGACCAAGCTTGCCTGTGCGTCGCACGCGACGATCGTCATGCAGCCGCAGTTTTCGGCGCCGGCCTACATCGAGGCGATTGGACGACATCACTGCACATGGCTCACCGCCGTGCCGCCGATGATCGCGATGATGCTGCGGGAACGCGATCTCATGGCGAGCACCGACCTTTCCAGCGTCGAGTTTGTGCGGATGGGATCGGCGCCGGTGAGCCAGAGTTTGATGCAAGCCCTGCATCGGGCATTGCCGAAGGCCCGGGTAACCAATGCCTATGGCACCACCGAGGCCGGGCCGGTGGTGTTCGGACCGCATCCGCGCGGGTTGCCGCAACCGGAGAATTCCGTCGGTTACCCGCATCCAAAGGTCAATGTCCGGCTCGTCGATGAGGCCGGACGGATTGCGAAGACCGATGCGGCGGAAGGCGCTCTCGAGATGAAATGCCCCGCCCTCATGCTCGGCTATCACAACCGGCCTGACCTGTCCTCGCCGTTCACGGCAGACGGCTTCTATCGCACCGGCGACGTCTTTCGCCGGGACAGCGACGGCTTCTATTGTTTCATCGGCCGTACCGACGATATGTTCGTATCGGGCGGCGAGAACATTTATCCAAGTGATGTCGAACGCATGCTGGAGCGGCATCCCGACGTCGTGCAGGCCTGCGTCGTGCCGATCGATGACGATATCAAAGGCCAAAAGCCGGTTGCGTTCGTGGTCGCGCGACAGGGGTCATCGACATCCTCCGAAGACATCAAGCAGTTCGCTCTCGCCAATGCGCCTGCCTACCAGCATCCGCGCTTCGTCTGGTTCGTCGACCGGCTGCCGCTGTCGACCACCAACAAGATCGATCGTTCCGCGCTCATGCGTGAAGCGACCCAGCGCATCGCCGCGGCGCGTCAAGAGATCGCGTGACCTGACTGGGTAAGGATCGAGGATAGCAGGCATCACATGACGTTCGAGGCGCCCGAGGTCGATCGCCGGCTGCCGTTGGGCGATGAAGTCTTTCTCGACCATGTTGCTCATTTCGTCACCGACCGGGACGCCGCTATCCGCGCTTTGACACAGGCGGGATTTGCACCGACCCCCGTGTCGGTCCAGGTCAATCCGGACCCGGCGGGTGGCCCGCCGAAGCCGGCGGGCACCGGCAACGTCACCGTGATGCTCGACCGGGGGTATCTCGAAATCCTGTTCAAGACCGCGGAGACGCCGCTTGCCCGCGAATTCGACGCATCCGTTGCGCGCTATCGCGGCGTGCACCTCGTCGCCTTCTCGGTCACGGACGCCGCCGCGACCCATGCGCGCCTCGCCGGATCAGACTTCCGTATCCGGCCGCTGGTCTCCATGCAGCGCCCGGTCGATACCGACACTGGCCCGGACATCGCAGCCTTCTCCATCGTCCGGCTCGCGCCCGGCGAAATGCCGGAGGGCCGCATCCAGGTGCTGGCTCACAGAACGGAACACACCGTCTGGCAGCCCCGTTGGCTCGATCAGCCGAATGGTGCAAATGGCCTCCTCGACATCGTTGTTGCGGAAGCCGACGTGGCCGAAGCAACCGCTCGATTCCGGCGGTTCCTCGGCCGCGATCCACGCGAACACCAACACGGCCCGGCTTTCCATCTCGATCGCGGTCGCGTGCAACTCGTGCCGCCGGCGGCTCTTGCGGAGCTATTGCCGGGGCTCGCTGCTCCGGACCTGCCCTTCATTGCCGCCTACGGCGTTGCCGTCCGTTCTCTGAACCAGGCAGCGTCTTGCTTGCGCGCGGGCGGTCTTTCCTGCGAGCAACGTGATCGCTGCATCATCGCGCCGTTTCCGGACGATCTCGGCATCGGCTGCTGGGTCTTTACGGAACGCGCCAATAATCTCCCCTGGCGTCGCGCGGGTTAGCATCGCGCGGCGCGCGCGTTTGCCGCATTGGCGCACTAAGCGCCGATCACCGCATGGACGATCTCCGGCGGAACGCCGAGGCGCACCGGCACGAAGCTCGTGCCGAGCCCGCCTGATACGATCAGGTGCCGTTCGGATTCGATGATGTGCCCGTAGGCAAACCGCGCTCCATATTTCGACGGCACCCATGATCGCCACAATCCGGGGATGCGAATCTGGCCGCCGTGGGTGTGCCCCGACAAAGTCAACGCGACGCGCGGCGGCACTTTGGTGAAGATGTCCGGCTCGTGGGCGAGCAGGATGACCGGGTGATCGGTCGTCACCTGGGCAAGCGTGCCGGCAAGATCATCCTCGCCGCGGAATGCATGGCGCCCGAGCGGATGCGCCAGTTGATCGCCCAAGCCCGCGAGCCAAAATTGACGCCGTCCCTCCCCGAGCAGGACCGCGCGGTTCTCCAAGACCGGAATGCGGACGCTTGCGAGCGCGTTGCGTACATGGGCAACCCCATGCCACCAGTCATGATTGCCGAGAATTGCCCAGACGCCGAGCGGAGCGCCAAGGCGCGCCAGCTCGCGAGCCCAAACCGCTGGGGGAACATGCTCGGTCACGAAGCGATGACTTGCCTCGAAATCGCCGAGCACCACCACTGCGTCGGGAGCGAGCGCATTCGCGCCATCCACGATGCGGCGGATGTGCTCCACCTCCATGTTCGGGCCACCGGCATGAATATCCGCGATGACCGCAAGGCGCAGAGGCGGGCCCTGCCAGTTTGGCGGGGTAAAACGATACGTCGTCGTCACCAGTCGCTCGGGCTCGATCGCGGTTGCATAGCCCGCGGTGCCCGAACCTCCGAGGACGACCAGACCGGCCGCGCCAACCAGAAGGCCGCGGCGGCTGATCGGCAGCTGCGGCCGAGGCCCGGCAACCCGGTGGGCGCCATCGTCGCCGGCTGCGAACTCCTCTGCGTTAACCATGATTTCGGGAGGACCTGGATTGCCGCGTTCGCGCGGCATCATATCCGCGCCCCTGCACACATGGATCGGGCGAAACCAATCCCACCGCTGAAATCAACAACCCGCAACAACACCAGCTCCAACTGCGACGCGCATTCAAAAGCTTTCGAGCTTCATTCCGGTAAATCAGCGGCAGAAGCCACGATTTCAATCGCTCAAGTCCGCGACAAATTCGTCGCCCTTCGTTAACCTTTCATTAACCCTTCGCTCCTTGTCCAGGCGAGCGTCCGATCGAGTGCGCGACGCAATCGCGCAAACAACTCAGCAAGTTCCTGCGGCGAAATGATGAGCGGCGGACATAACGATATCGTGTCGTTGAAAATATGGCGCACGATCAGACCCTCGTCGACGGCGGCGGCAACGCAGCGCGCCGCGACACCGAGCTTGGCGTCGAACGACCGCTTGGTCCGTTTGTCGGCGACAAGTTCGACCGCGCCGATCAGGCCAAGACCCCTCGCCTCGCCGACTAATGGATGTTCGCCGAGTTCACGGAGCGCTTTAACAAATTGCGGCGCGATCGCCTGCACCTTCTCGACGATGCGGTCGCGCGCCATGATGTCCAGCGTCTTGAGCGCGACGGCGGCAGCAACCGGATGGCCTGAGTAAGTGAAGCCGTGCCCGAACGTGCCGATCTTGCTGCTCTCGGCAACAATCGCGTCATACATGCGCTGCGGCACCATCACGCCGGCGATCGGCACATAAGCCGACGACAACGCCTTGGCGACCGACAATGCGTGGGGACGAAAGCCGAGGGCGTCGCAACCGAACATGCGTCCCAGCCGGCCGAAGCCGCAGATCACCTCGTCAGAGATCATCAGCAGGTCATAGCGATCGCACACCGCCATGATCTTCTCAAAATAAGTGCGCGGCGGCACCACGACGCCGCCCGCCCCCATGACCGGCTCGGCAATGAAGGCCGCGACCGTTTCGGGATCCTCGCGCAGGATAAGTTCCTCGAGTTCGGACGCGAGGCGCGTTGCGAACTCCTCCTCGCTTTCTCCCTCCAAGGCGTCGCGATAGTGATGCGGGCACGCGGTGTGCACGATACCGGCAATCGGAAGATCGAAATCGATGTGGTTATTTGGGAGGCCGGTGAGAGAGGCCGAGGCGATGGTGACACCGTGATAGCCGCGCTGCCGGCTCACGATCTTCTTCTTGCGCGGCCGGCCAAGCCCGTTGTTCATGTACCAGACGAGCTTGATGAAAGTGTCGTTCGCTTCCGAGCCCGAGTTGCAGAAAAACACCTTCGAGATCGGCACCGGCGCGATCTCTTTGAGCTTCTCGCCGAGTTCGATCGCCGGATCGTGGCTGCGGCCGCTGAAGAGATGCGCAAATGAGAGCTTGCGCATCTGTGATGCCGCCGCATCGACCAGTTCCTCGTTGCCGTAGCCGAGCGACGTGCACCACAGGCCGGCCATCCCCTCGATATACTCTTTGCCGTTGCGGTCGTAGACGCACACGCCCTTCGCGTGGTCGATGACGAGCGGCCCGCCGCTCGCGGCAAAGGTCGCAAGGTTGGTATAGGGGTGAAGCAGCGTCTCGACATCGCGGGTCGCAATATTGCTGAGCACATTCATCAGGGATGACCTTCAAAAAATGGATCGCGTGCCAGGCCGCCGGCCTCGAACGGCCGAGACCGCGGCAGCGGCACCGGCGCCCGCGCGGCGGCGACGCCAGCGCGTGCAACCTCGTTCACCGCGACGGCTCCCGGCTCGCCGGCGCGCAATTCCCAATGGCAAAGGTGGGCGCCGCTGCGACGATCTGCGAGGTCCATATGGATGTGGTCCTCGTGATAGCCGTCGGAGCCCGGCCCGAGCACGGTCATGAAGCGATTGCAGGCCGTGGTTTTCATTGCGACGCGAAACTCCATGGGCGCGGCGGGATCGGCCGGCCGCACGAGGCGGCCATCTTTCAGCCGTACCGCACGAATGTCGAGGGCATTGGCGCGCCCATGTTCGCTCAAGGGCGCGCCGGAGACGCGGTTGCGGCTCCGGCAATCATAGGAATCGAAGTTCTCAATGGCGCTCAACGGCGCTCCCATGCGGGCAGCGGCCGGCGCGAGGTCCTGACGCACGAAATTCACGATGGCCTCGGCCATCTCGCAGCGCAGGGTCGCCGGCGGCTCGAGCGGGATTGAAGTGCGGTTGGAAAGGATGATTCGCTCGAGGTGCACGATGTCCGGTCCGCCGCAGCTATTGGGTCCATCGATCGCACCCATCGGCGTGATGACGGCTCGGTCAGGCGAAAGGCGCATCTCGCACGCGCTCGGCCCCTCGGGCGGTGCCTGTGCGGCGCCGCGACCGACGGATGCGAGCACCGCGAGGACAGCAGCACCTGCCGTCATTACGCGCAACGCGGGGGGAAACATTCGAGCAACACCTGGGACGCGGTTGGACGCAGCAAAACCCTTCGCCGGAATTTCGGCCGATATCGTGGCGGATGGGATTTACTGTGCTGAACCCGCGGTGCGGCGAATCCCCCCGCATCCCGATGTCAGGAACGAGGTATGATACCCCTAAATCAGCGGCAAAACGCGGCCATGGCGGTCTTCGATGTTGCGGTAATCGGCCTCGGCGTCACGGGGAGCGCGGCGCTCAGCGCGCTCGCACGGCGCGGGCGTCGGGTGGTTGGCATCGACCGTTTTGGTCTCGGCCATGATCGCGGCTCATCCCATGGCCGCACCCGCATCATCCGCCTCGGCTATTTCGAGCACCCGTCCTACGTGCCGCTGCTGCGCGCCGCCTATCCGCTGTGGCGCGATCTCGAAGCAAGGTCGGGCAAAACGCTGCTCACCGTTACCGGCATCGTCGAAATCGGCCCGCCCAACGGCGAGCTTGTCGAAGGAACCCTGCAGGCATCGAAACTCCATAACCTGCCGCACGAAATTCTCAATTCGCGGAGCCTGATGGCCCGGTTTCCCGCGTTTCGGGTACCGGAGCAGATGGTCGGCGTGTTTCAGCCGGATGGCGGCTTCGTGCGGGCGGAGCCCACGGTCGAGGCGCTTGTGGCCGAAGCGCGCGCGGCCGGCGCCGAGGTTCGCTTGCAGGAGCGCGTGATCGAGATTGCGCCCGACGGCGACGGTGCGCGGGTCAGGACCGAGCGCGAAACGTTCGCGGCCGATCGTGTGATCGTGGCGGCAGGCCCATGGGTAAGGACGCTGATGGGCGGCCTTCCGCTGCCGGTCAAAGCCGTGCGTCAGGTCCTTGGTTGGTTCGAGCCGGTAGATGCCGCGACGACCGGCCTGTTCTCACCAGATCGCTTTCCGGTTTTCCTGCTCGAAAGCGACTTCGGGCTCTTTTACGGATTTCCGGCCGACGGCAGCAATGGCGTCAAAGTCGCCCGACACGACCAGGACGGCGCAGCAGTCGATCCTGACACCTATGATCGCGCGGTCGCGGCGGCCGATGAAGAAATCATTCGCGCTGCGTTGAAGGCTCACCTGCCGGGCGCCGACGGCAAGCTTCTTGCCGCAACGACGTGCCTTTACACAATGTCTCCGGACGGCGATTTCATAATCGATCGGCTACCGGCCCACCCCCAGATCGTCGTTGCCTCGCCGTGCTCCGGGCACGGATTCAAATTCGCCCCGCTGATCGGTGAAATCCTCGCCGATCTCGCAACCGATGATCGGACTGTCCACGATATTTCGCGGTTCTCGGTCAGCCGATTTTTATGAAACCGATTGCTGCATCGCACGTAGCTGAAACGAATGGCGGTTTTCCTGCCATTCCGGCGTTGCTAATGTTCTCACGTTCCAAAGAAGTCCCGGCTTAACGAATTGGGACCCAAAATTTGAGGGGATCGAAATGCTCGGATTGATGCAAGATTGGCCGTTGCTGTGCCACAAAATCATTGACCACGCTGCGACCTATCACGGTGCCCGCAAGGTCATCACGCGCTCGATCGAGGGGCCGATTCACACCACGGATTACGCCCAAATCCGCGGTCGCGCCCTCAAAGTTGCGCAGCGTCTCGAGCGTGACGGCATCAAGCCCGGCGATCGCGTTGCGACGCTGGCGTGGAATACGTGGCGCCACCTCGAAACGTGGTACGGCATTCTCGGCATCGGCGCGATCTATCACACGGTCAATCCGCGGCTGTTTCCCGAACAGATCGCCTGGATCGTCAACCACGCGGAAGATCGCGTTCTCTTCACCGATACGACATTTGTGCCGTTGCTCGAAAAGCTCGCCGACAAGCTGCCGTCGATCGAGCGTTACATCATCCTGACCGACGCGGCGCACATGCCGACGACCACGCTGCGCAATGCCGTGGCGTACGAGGATTGGATCGCAGAGGCCGATGGCGACTTCGTGTGGCGCTCGTTCGACGAAAATACCGCCGCCGGCATGTGCTACACGTCGGGCACCACCGGAAATCCGAAGGGCGTGCTCTACTCGCACCGCTCCAACGTCCTGCATGCGCTCAAGACGAGCCAGCCGGACGCATTCTGCCTGTCCTCAAACGACATCGTCATGCCGGTGGTGCCGCTCTTTCACGCCAACGGCTGGTCGCTTGCCTTCTCAGCTCCGATGTCGGGCGTGACCCTGGTGATGCCGGGCATGAAGCTTGACGGGGCATCTATTCTCGAGTTGCTCAACGAGTACAAGGTCACCTGCACGGCGGCAGTGCCGACGGTGTGGTTCGCCCTCCTCTCGCACCTCGAGGCCCACGGCGGCAGCCTTCCCCATCTCGATCGGGTCATCATCGGCGGGTCGGCCTGCCCGCGCGTCCTCGTGCAGAAATTCCAGGACGTCTATGGCGTCGAAGTGGTGCATGCTTGGGGCATGACGGAAATGTCGCCGGTCGGCACGCTCGGCTCGCTCAAGCCGGAATACGCCGCACTCACCGGCGATGCCCGCCTCGACGTCCAGCAAAAGCAGGGTCATCCGCCGTTCATGGTGGAAATGCGGATCGAGGATGACAACGGTCACCAGTTGCCGTGGGATGGCAAATCTTTCGGGCGTCTCAAGGTGAAAGGGCCGACGATCGCCCGCGCCTATTTCAAAGAGGGCGGTATCCTCGACGGCAATGGCTTCTTCGACACCGGCGACGTCGCCACGATGGACCGCCACGGCTACATGCAGATCACCGACCGGTCGAAAGACGTCATCAAATCCGGCGGCGAGTGGATTTCCTCAATCGAGCTGGAAAACCTCGCGGTGAGCCACCCCAAAGTAGCCGAAGCCGCGGTCATAGGGGTGCGCCATCCGAAATGGGATGAACGGCCGCTGCTGGTGGTGGTCATGAAACAGGGCGAAGCCGCCAGCAAGGAGGACCTTCTCGGCTTCATGCGCGGCAAGATTGCCAAGTGGTGGATGCCGGACGATGTGGTGTTCATCGACGAAATTCCCCACACGGCGACCGGCAAAATCCAGAAGACGGTGCTGCGCGAGCGCTTCAAGGACTACCAGCTGCCAGAAGCGTAATGTTCAGGTTCCATTGACCTATTTGGGTCAGGGTGCTGGGCTATTGCGTCGTCACCGCTGCCCCTTTATGCATGCTTAACTCACTGAGGCTTCGTCAGTATGCGGTGACGCGGATTTGTCGCGATCCCGATCTAAAATCGAGATGCGGCGACGCCGCTGATTTTATGGCGTCGACTGCATGAGGCAGGTGCATGATCACAGGCAGATGGCACGAGCCGCGGACCGGCCTTAGAACCAGAGCGCCAGCATGACGCTGGCTGACAGCAGTGCTGCGGTTGCCATGACGACAACGCCGCCGGTCGCGCCGACCGCGACGGCAGACAAGCCGGCGCGCCTGCGGTTTGTCGGCAGCCGTCGCGATTACTGGCGGTTGATGATTCGCGGCAACGCCCTGCAGGGGGTGACGCTCGGACTCTACCGGTTCTGGCTGTTCACCGACATGCGGCGCTCGCTGTGGGCCGGCATCGAACTCGACGACGAGAATTTCGAATATACCGGAACCGCTCTGGAGCTACTGGGTGGGTTCCTGATGGCTCTCGGGATCCTGATCCCACTCGAAATCGGGGCGGTCTTTCTTCTGCTCGCGTCTGGAGACCTCGAACTGGCGGGGTTCTTCTTCGTATTCACATATGCCATCGGCCAGTACGCGTGGTTTCGCGCCCGCGCCTATCGGCTCACGCGCACGGTGCTCCGCGGCCTTCGTTTTCATCAGACCGGATCGGGAGTCGTCTTTGCCATCCGCGCGGTCCTGTGGTGGGCGCTGACGCTTCTGACCATCGGCCTGGCTTATCCGTTCATGGTGGCGAGCCAGGAACGTTACCAGATGAAGAACACCTACTTCGGTGATCTCGGCGGCAGCTTCGAAGGTTCCGGCTGGCGCCTCCTGGTGCGCGGCATCGCAATGTGGATCGTCATTGTTCCGCAGCTCGTCTTCGCCCTCGCAACAGCGGGCGAGGAAGTCGATTTGTCCGCGATTGGAAATCTGCTGCTCGCGCAGAATGTGGCCAACATCTGGGAGGCGGTACAGCAGGTGGGCAACCTGCAGTCCGCCGGCGCGGTTACGGCGATCGCGCTGGCATGGGCGATCATCTTCGCAATTATCCTTTGGCCCGCTTTGGCTGCGATCATGCTGCGCTGGTGGCTCGACGGTATAAGGCTGGGCGGCGTCGCCGTTGTTTCGGACCTGCGGATCCGCGATTTTTATGGCGCCTATGTGCGCTGTCTCTTTTATCAGTTGCTCTTTACCCTCGCGTTTGTGATCGCGGGCGGCCTCGCCGCGATAATGATTATCGGGGTGCTGTCAGGCGTCATCGATTTCTCGGTCGTCTCGACACCGCGCGACGCTGTCCTCGCGCTGATGGGGATCGTGGCCTACGTGGTCTTCGTGCTCGGTTGCTCGGCGATCTACCAGGTTGTGGTGAAATTCCGGGTTTGGCAGCTCATGGTGGATTCAGTCACCGTTTCGGGGATATCTGCGCTCGACAACGTTCGTGCCAGGCCGGCTCACGCCAACGCGCTCGGCGAAGGCCTCGCCGACGCCCTCGGTACCGGCAGCCTCTAGCGGGACGATTTCATGAGCACGACCGGACCCGGCACCTTCTACGATGGGCTCACCAGCGCCCGTAACAGCGTCAACGTCGAGCTTGTCGACGGCCTCTTGCGGATCAACGCGGCTGACGGGCGTACGCTTGCTGAATGGCGCTGTGCCGAGATCGCGCCGGTGGCGACCCCGGAAGGCGTGCTCCGGCTCGGCCTCCCGACCGGCCAATCTGCCGCGCGACTCGAAATTCATGACAAGACCCTCGCCGACGCGGTCGCGCAGGCTGCACTTCCGTGCGACCGCACCGGCCTGACCGACGAGCGCGTCCGCAACAGGGTCGTGCGTTATAGCCTTCTCGCTGCCGTGATGGTGATTGCCGCCGCGATTTGGGCCGTGCCGGCGATCGCGAACCGGGTCGCGCCGCTGCTGCCGCGGGCCGTGGACATCAGGTTCGGCGAACTCGCCAACGAGGCGGTTCAGCACGAACTCGAAGAGGAGACCAAGGGGAAGACCGTCGACTGCTCCATCGGCAATACCGCCCAGGAGAAAGCGGCGCGCGCTGCATTCACCAAGATCGTCGATCAACTGGTTGCCGGCGCCAACCTGCCGATCCCGATGGAGGTACGCATCGTTCATGTCGACGACCTCAACGCCATCACGCTGCCTGGCGGGCATGTCTATGTCTATGCAGGGATACCCAAGAACGCCAATTCCCCCGATGAATTCGCGTCAGTGATCGCGCACGAATTCGGTCACGCCGCTCATCGCGACGGCATCAGGTCGCAGGTGCAGACCGGCGGCTTGTCGTTGATGCTCGGTCTGCTGCTGAACGATTTCGCCGGGGGCGGCGCGGTGATCTTCACCGCAAATACGCTTTTGAAAAATGCTTATTCCCGGGGCGAAGAGGCCGCCGCCGACATGTTCGGCGCCAGATTGTTGGCAAAGATCGGTGCCGATCCGCATTCGCTCGGCGCTTTCCTCGTGAGGGTATCGGGCAAACCGACGCCGACGGAGCATTTCCTGCTCGATCATCCGGAGGCCGAGGCACGCGCCGCGGCCGTGGACAAGGTCCCGGAGCCCGCGGTCAGGAAAGAGCTCCTTACGCCGGACGAGTGGTCCGCGCTCAAGAAGATTTGCACTGAGGGTTGATGACGATGTCGATGGTGTTGTCCCGCCGCCGTGCTGTCCCGGATCCGCCGTCGTGGCTTGCGATCCTTGCCCGGCGGCTCGCGGTGTTCGCCCTTGCAGTCGCGCTGCTTGCCATCATTTTCGAGCGAGCCGACGTTCTCGAGATCGTGCCGCTGCTGGTGACATTTGGCGGCGCTCTGCTGCTTTCGCTTTTTGCGATATTTGCCGCGTTTGCCGCGTTCGTCTCGCTCTGGATGAACGGCGGTCCGGGCTTCGGACAGGCGATGACGGCAGTCCTGATCGGCGTTGGCCTCATCGGTTACCCGACCTATCTCGTCTACAAGGGCTATTCGTTGCCGCCCATCCGGGACATCACCACCGATCCGATCGATCCGCCGCGCTTCGACGTGGTGGCGCGGCTGCGGCCGCCCAACTCCAGCATCTACCCGGGGCTCGCCACCGCCGAAATCCAGAAGGAGACGTGGCCCGACATCGAGCCGCTGGTCGTCAACGTCAATCCCAAGATCGCATTCGATAATGCCTACGCGATCATCACCAAACGGAAATGGCGCATTGTCGATGCCCGCGCGCCGCAACCCGGCCGCGACGGCCGGATCGAGGCGATCGCCCGCTCGCAGATCATGGGTTTCCGTGATGACGTGGCCATCCGCATTCGTGGCATCCGCGAAGGCTCGCGAATCGATATCCGCTCGGCCTCGCGTTACAGCTTTGCCGACTTCGGGGCGAATGCCGAGCGCGTACTGGCGCTGCTCGATGACATCGACGATGCGAGCACCGTCGACAAGGCCGATGTGACCGAGCGCCCCGCAAAGTCCGCGCCCAAAGCAGCCCCGAAGGGCCGTCAGTCCACCAAGCGATAGCGGCCTGACAGCGAGGGTGCGCCCTCGGTCGCGACGAGACCGCGGGCGACGAGGTCTTCCAGATGGGCGAATGTCGAGAGCCCCGCGGCTCCCGCGAGACGCGGATCAAGTCCGATATAGATCGCCTTCACCAAGTCCGGGATGGCAGCTTCGCCTTTGGCGAGACGCTTGAGGATCGAGGTCTCACGGCCGAGCCGATGCGCGATATAACCTGCGACGAATTGGGGCGCGTCGCGGATGATGTCGCCGTGGCCGGGCAGATAAATCGCTTCCGGGCGCGTCGCAAGGCGGCGGAGCGAGGCCATGTAGTCGATCATGGCGCCGTCCGGCGGCGCCACGATCGATGTGGACCATCCCATCACATGATCGCCGGAAAAGAGCGCATCAGCGCCCCGGAGCGCGAACGCCATATGGTTCGCCGTGTGCCCCGGCGTCGCAATCGCTTCGACCGCCCAGCCGTCGCCCGCGATGACCTCGCCGTCTACGACCCTTAGGTCAGGCAAGAACTCGGTGTCGCCGCCCGCGTCGAGCCGCACTTCGTTGGCGCTGAGAAGCGGACGTGCCGGGCGGTGCGGACCCTCCGCCACTGTAACTGCGCCGGTCGCGGCCTTTACTGCCGCGGCCGCTGTCGAGTGATCGCGATGGGTGTGGGTGACGAGTATGTGGGTCACGGTCTCGCCCCGCACGGCATCAAGCAGCGCCTTGATGTGGCGCTCGTCACCGGGCCCGGGATCGAGAATGGCAACCTTGCCACGGCCGATGATGTAGCTCAGCGTTCCCTTGAAGGTGAACGGGCTTGGATTGTCGGCGAGGATGCGGCGCACCCCCGGCACAACTTCATCCACCACGCCGGGAGCGAGATCGAGGGTGCGATTGAATTTGATATCGTCGGACATTGCTGCCTTCACTTAGTGACAAGCCACGCGCGGCTCCAGAGCCGATATACGCTCCAATAGGTATTCTCGACCAGGAAGCCAAAGCACAGCGATTCCTTCGCCCAGTCGCCGTCGCCGCCGAGCGTGCCCGCGAGACGCCCACTGAACCTATAGGATGGATCATTCCATTTGGTCCGCTGGTCGTTGATGAACTGCGCGATGAAATCGCCGATCGGGATCGGCTGGTCGGGAAGTGCGCTTGCTTCATTACATCCGAAGAAATGTGCAAGAGCCGCCCGAGGCAGGATCGCGTACCTGATCGAGGTAGCGATCGTTGGGCGCGTCGTCAGCGGAGGCAGCGAACACCGCGTAATCGTTGCGCTGGAGGGTTGCGCCCATTACTTCGAGCGCGGTGCGGATTTCGCCGAATTCCAGATGATCGTCGAAATAAATGGCGCCGCCTGAAGGCTCCTGGGTCGGCGCCGCGCGAAACGGGTGGCTCTCCGGCGGGTCGACGCCATAGAAACCCGGACCGGTGAGCACCTTGAGCGGATCGTCCCAGGGCCGCACGATGGCCGGAGTGCCGAGTGCGAGCCCTTGCGGCAGGAACTGCGTCAGGTCTCCGGGCATCAGCGGCAATTGTCGACCCGGCCAATCACGGCCGAGACTTTCGACTTTTGAACTTTCGACCAATGCGCTCTCCAAGGGCTTCGTACGTCAAAGCCGTGTAGCCGGCGTTCGCAGCGGATGCTTAACAAGACGTTGAGACGCTCAACGGGCGCCGTGACAACATGGTGCGCACCACGCTATATATCTTCGGGAATATCGACCTCCTCGTCGCGGTCGCCACGGAGCTTTGCCATGCCTCGTTGTCGTCTTTCAACTGCGATCCGGCCGCTTATCGCGTTGATGCTCGCCGTCATGGCAACGATCACACCCGCCGCCACCCAGGATCGCGGCGGCGGTCCTCTGGTTTTCGCCGCGGCGAGCCTGAAAACGGCGCTCGATGCCATTGCGGCCGATTGGCAAAAGGCAAGTGGCAAGCGTGCGGTTCTGTCTTACGCCGCCTCCTCGGCGCTGGCGCGCCAGATCGAATCCGGCGCCCCCGCGGATATTTTCATTTCGGCCGACCTCGATTGGATGGACTGGTTGCAACAGCGCAATCTCATCGACGCCGCTTCACGCGAAACCCTGCTCGCCAACAGCCTGGTGCTGGTCGCCCCGGCCGACTCCAAGATCGAGTTCAAGATCGCTCCAGGCGCTGACCTTGCAGCCGCGCTCGGGAACAGCCGCCTCGCAGTCGGCGAAGTCAATTCCGTGCCCGCCGGCAAATATGCGAAGGAGGCGTTGGAGAAACTCGGCATGTGGCAGAGCGTCGCCAACAAGCTCGCACCGTCTCCGGATGTGCGCTCGGCGTTGAATTTCGTTGCACGGGGAGAAGCGCGGCTTGGCATCGTCTACGCGACCGACGCCAATGCCGAGCCCCGCGTGAAAGTGGTCGATACATTTCCGCCCGACTCCCATGCGCCGATCCTCTACCCGGCGGCGCTGACGGCCGCGAGCCGCAACCCCGATGCGAAGGCGTTTCTCGCGTATCTGCGATCGAGCACTGCGGTGAGCGAATTCAAAGCGCAAGGGTTTGGCATGGTGAACCAGGGCAAATAGTGCGTTGGGTGTCGTTTCAAGCTTGCCTTGGCAGCGTTGAACGGCAATGTTCGCGCCATACGGATCACGGGCGAGGCAATCGGTCTAACGGTGGGCGACGCGCTTCTCGGACTTTCCCCGGATGAATGGACGGCGGTGCGCTTGTCTCTGCGGATCGCCACCACCGCGATGGTGGTGAACCTTCCGTTCGGCATACTGATCGCCTATGTGCTCGCGCGCTACCAGTTTCCCGGCAAGATGCTGCTCGATGGCTTCGTCCATCTGCCGCTCGTGCTCCCTCCGGTCGTTGTCGGCTATATCCTGCTGATCGTCCTCGGAAGGCGCGGCTTTCTCGGCGAATTCTTCGCCGATTATCTCGGCATCGTCTTTTCCTTTCGCTGGACCGGCGCGGCGGTAGCGTCGGCCGTGATGGGATTCCCCTTGATGGTGCGACCGATGCGGTTGTCCATCGAGGCGATCGACCAGCGGCTCGAGGACGCGGCAGCGACCCTCGGCGCCAACGGGCTTTGGACGTTCGCGCTCGTGACACTGCCTCTCGCGCTGCCCGGCGTCGTTGTGGGTGCGATCCTGTGCTTCGCGCGGGCACTCGGCGAGTTCGGCGCCACCATCACCTTCGTCTCCAATATTCCCGGTGAGACCCAGACCATTTCGGCGGCGATCTACACCTATACGCAGGTGCCCGGTGGCGATGCCGATGCCTGGCGGCTGACGGCGGTCGCAATTGTCATGGCCCTCGTCGCCCTTGTCGCTTCCGAGTTCATCGCCCGGATCGCAAACCGGCGGCTCGCGCAGTTCCAATGATCAGCTTCGACGCTGCGATCAAACTCGGCAGCTTCGCCTATGATGTTGCGTTTGCGAGCGACGCCCGCGTCGTCGCGCTGTTCGGCCGGTCGGGCTCTGGAAAGTCGGTCACGATTTCGCTGATCGCAGGGCTGCTGCGCCCCGACCGCGGCGCGATCGTGGTGGACGATCGGGTGCTGGTCGATACGCAGACGCATATTTTCGTTCCCAAGCACGCGCGACGGATTGGGCTCGTCTACCAGGATGCGCGGCTGTTTCCGCATCTGACGGTGCGTCAGAACCTGATGTTCGGCCGCTGGTTTGCGGGGCGGGCCGCCAACAATTCGCGCCGCCAATCCAATCGCTCGCACAAGGAGCCGGAAATCGCGTTCGAGCCGGTGGTGGAAACGCTGGGCATCGGCCATCTGCTCACGCGCCGTCCCGGGCGGCTCTCCGGCGGCGAGCGCCAGCGCGTCGCCATCGGCCGCGCACTGCTGTCCTCGCCTCACCTCCTCCTCATGGACGAGCCGCTGGCGGCGCTCGACGACGAACGCAAGCTTGAGATTCTTACTTTGATCGAGCGGCTGCGCGATGAATTCGCGGTGCCGATCGTCTACGTCTCTCACGCCGTTGACGAAGTGGCGCGCATCGCCTCGCATGTCGTGGTGATCAGCGACGGACACGTCGTCACATCGGGTTCGGCCGATGACGTTTTCGGCCGCAGCGACGTCCAGGCCGGCGAAAGCCGCTTCGCGCTCACGTCGGTGCTGACCGGCCGCGTGGCCGGGACGAAGTCCGGCTATGATCTCACCGAGATTGCGCATCCGGCAGGAACCATCTGGCTTGCGGGCCCGGCAGGGTCGGCTGGGCGGGACGTTCGTGTGCTGGTGCGCGCGACCGACGTAACCCTCGCCACCGCGCGGCCGGAGCATCTCAGCGTCCGCACCGTCCTCGCGGGAAATGTCACGAAGATCGAGCGCAGCAACGGCGCTCTTGCGATCGTAACCGTGGAGCTAGTCGGCCGCTCCCATCTCGCCGCCTCCGCGACCCGCATGGCCATCGACGACCTCGGCCTCAAAGCCGGCGATCCGGTGTTTGCACTGATAAAGACCGTGGCGCTCGATGAGCGCAGCACCGGCTTGGCATCAGCCTAACGAATCCGAGCGAGGCGTACCGCCGGCGTGGCGCTTTGTCCGTGGCGCCGGGCCGGACGCTCGCTTAACATTCCGACCAACCGGCCGCTGCAACGCCGGCGGGGAGGAAATGATGTCGATTGCGGTGAATGCCGGCGCGCGTCTCGATCGTCTGCCCATCTCGTCATTTCACTATCGAATCTTCTGGCTGGTCGGTGCCGGGATGTTCTTCGACGGCTACGACCTCTACGTCGCCGGCGGCGTGCTTGCCGCAACGCTTGACAGCAAGTTCTCGACCGGGGCGCAAAACCTGCAATTCATCTCGCTGACGTTCGTCGGCATGACGGTTGGCGCGCTGATCACCGGCTTTCTCGGCGATTGGTTCGGGCGCCGCTTCACCTACCAGATCAATCTTCTGATCTTCGGCCTGGCGTCGCTCGCCGCTGCGGCGTCGCAGGACATGAATTCAGCTCATCGCTTGCCGCCTCGTGCAAGGGCTTGGGCTCGGCGCCGAAATCGTCGTCGGCTACTCGACGCTGACCGAGTTCGTGCCGCCACGGACGCGTGGGAGGTGGCTATCCTTGATGGCGCTGCTGGTCGTCGCCGGCTTTCCCGCGACCTCGCTCTTGTCCTACCTGATTATCCCGGTCTGGGGCTGGCGACCGATGTTCGTCATCGCCGGCGTCGGGTCGCTGATCGTGTGGTACTTGCGCAAGTCGCTTCCTGAATCGCCGCGCTGGCTTGAATCGCAAGGCCGGACCGCCGAAGCCGAGGCCTTGATGAAAGCGATCGAACAGGAGGCGGCCGCAAGCGGACCTGTTCCGCCCGTGGTCGTTACGGCAGCGCCGGCGCCACAGGTCCAGGCCATGGCCATGCTGAGGCCACCGCTCCTTCAACTGATGATCGTTGGCTGTTGGGTCCTCATCACCATCAACACGCTGATCTTCGGCTTCGTGATTTTCCTGCCGCAGTTCTTCCTGCGCCAGGGCCTCACCATCACCAACTCGCTTGGCTACACGGTGGTGCTGGCGACGGGCTCGATCGTCGGATGCGCGATCGGAGCCTATACGGCGGACTTCATTGGCCGACGGTGGAGCATCATCGGGGCTTCGATCTTGACCATCGTCACCGGCGTCATTTACGCGAGCTTCAATGCGGCATCCGACATCGCGCTCGTCTTGAGCGTCGGCTTCATCCTGATCGTTGCAATCTACATCCAGACCGCGATCCTGTTCGGTGTCTATACTCCCGAACTGTTCCCCACCGAGATCAGGCTGCGAGCCAACGGCATCTGCAACACGTTCGGCCGCGGTGCGACCATGGTCTCGCCGTTCATCGTCGGGGCGCTGATGACCCACTACCAGTTGCCGGGGGTGATGGGCTTTATGATCGCCCTCGTGTTCGTGCAAATTCTGCTGGTGTGGGCCTGGGGCGTCGAGCCGCGCAATCGCCCGTTGGAAACGGTCACCACAAAGGCCTGAGTCTTACGTGGGTGGTCGCGAGCACGTCAGGGAGATTGTGCCGCGCCCAGCTGAGCCTGTCCGATATCAGCAATTGCAACGGTGACCGTCTCGGTGCGATCGCCGCGACGAATCCCGAGTTTCACGTCGTGACCCACTCCGACGCCATCTAATTCTTCAGTGAGGTCGGACAGGCGTTGGACCGGCTTGTCGTTCACCGACACGATGATGTCGCCGAGCGTATTGCGGTTAGCGTCAACGCCGCGGAGCCCCGCGCGGGCAGCCGGTGAATTCGGCAAAGTGCGCAGGATCGGAATGCCCTTGACGCCGAGGCGGGTCGCTGCCTGCTCGCTCACCGCCACGATGCCGATGCCGGGCGTCGGGACGCGCCCGTTGCGGATGAGTTCCGGGACCACGCGATTGACCACGTCCACCGGGATCGCAAAGCCGATCCCGGCATTCGAACCTGACGGCGAGATGATGGCCGTATTGACGCCGACCACGCGCCCGCTGGAATTGAGCAACGGTCCGCCGGAATTGCCCGGATTGACCGCGGCATCGGTCTGGATGACGTTGCCGATCTCGTGCCCTGAGCTCGTCGGCAGCCGGCGGTGCAATGCGCTGATCACGCCAAAGGTCAGCGACTGATCGAGCCCGAACGGATTGCCGATGGCGAAAGCGAACTGCCCAACCTTGAGATCCGCCGATGACCCGATCGCAACCGGCGGCGGGATCGCGTTGACGTTGCGCAACCGAATCACCGCAAGATCGTAGTTTGGCGCGGCGCCAACGATATCGGCTGCGATGGTATCGCCTGAGGAGAGCCGCACGACAAGTTCGCTCGTGCCATTGACCACGTGGTTGTTGGTAACGATGTTTCCAGCAGCATCCCAGACGAAGCCGGTGCCCGTTTGCAGGCCTTCCGCATCTTCATCCGACACCGCGCTCGCGCGCTGCCGGCCCACCACTTGGACCACCGACGGCGAGACTTGTTCGAAAAGCGCGATGATCGATTGTTCGGCCTCGGTGAGATTGGCACGTGGCGTCACTGTTCGCGGCGCAGTGTCCGCGAACATCAGCCGCGTGAGATAGGGCTGCGCCACATAAGCGCCCAGCAGCACGAGCAGGATAAAGACGACGAAGCGAAATGATCGGTCATTCATGTTCTTTGCCTCATCAAGCCCAGAGCCCGGCGAACCCAACGGTTCGCTTCAGCACGCGGGTGCCGAAGGGAAGGCCACATTTATCGCTTTGCGTCTTTACGTGCCAACGGGAGTCGGCATAAAGTGATTCATTGCTTTAGATTGTGAGAATAATGTCGCCAATTGATCATCATTGGCACAAAAACGATCTATGCCTCGGCGCGAATTGTACCAATTCGTTCGGTTGCAACTATTGAACAGGCCTGCCTTCAGGGCTACCGCGGACTCGCGGCCCAGCGCTACTGCAGGCTCATGATGTACGCCACGACGCCCCTCAATTCGTCATCCGAGAGGATGATGTTCGGCATGGCGCGATGCGACGTGCGGAGGGCAACGGTGAGTGCAATCGGTGTCATGCCAGGGGTCTCGGCGATGGCTGCAAAGGGCGGGGCCTCAGCGTTCGGGGACGGCCGGCGACCCTTGCCAACAGCGTGACATTCCGAACAAACCTGTTCGGCAATCGCTTTGCCGTCCCGAGCTGCCGGTGCGCCTTGAGCGTGAGTTGCGACTGGTCTCACGGAAAAAGCAAGTCCGACGGAAACAGAAAGCGCAGCCAACGTTAGAGCCCTCATAATCCACGTCATCGCACTTGCTCCAATTCGATCGAGTCGCATTCGACCCGCTGATCATTAGATGAATTTTTTCGAGGCGGTTAGCCTTGATCCACCGCAAAGCGGATCGCTATCATTGCGCTTACCGGATTGAGCGCAGGCCACCATAGAGGATGAGGTCGTGGAAATGTTGGAAAGACGAAGGTTGAAGCTTGCAGGCGCTGCTGTTTGTGTCGGCGCCGCTTTGCTGGCGACGCTGGCGACACCGGGCTTTTCGGCCGATGCCAACAACGGAAGGCGAATTGCATTTCGGTGGTGTCAGCCCTGCCATGTCGTTGCCGAAACCCAGACGAGGCCGACCGGTGAAGCGCCACCGTTCGCGGAAATTGCCAACCGACCCGATTTCGATAGCGCCCGGCTCGCTCTGTTCCTTCTCGATCCGCACCCCAAGATGCCGGACATGTCGCTTACCCGCTTCGAGGCAGGTGATCTCGCCGCCTACATCAAGTCATTGGCGAAGTAGCCGCCGAAACGGACGGCACACTCCTTGGCATCTTGGCATCGGAACGGAATAATACCAATCTGCAAAATTCATGATCCTTCGCTTCGTCATGGCCGGGCTCGTCCACGACAAGCACGGGCATGACGAGTTAATGATTTCGTCGCTTGGTATTAATGGCGGATAAAAAAACGGCGGCGCGGTCCCCTGAAACCGCGCCGCCCCCTCACAACAACAGAGTGGAGAGAGATCGTTGCGAGGGTACTCCTGAACGCGGCCTATCGCAGCGCCGGCTCGATCGCCGCGACAACAAAGGTGTGAAGTTCGTCATCGTGGCCGCGGATCGACACGTATTCGCCCGGCGAAAACTTGTGGGCGCCAAAGCGATATCCCGCCTCTTCGTCCTCATCGCTGACGCCGCCATAGTGGAGCATCCAGCGGGCGTGCTCGGCACCTCCGGGCTTGTGAACGAGATGCCCGATTTCCTCTTCCTCGGCGCCCCAGAACCTGCGCACCTGACAAGCGGCGCGCTGCCGGTTCCACTCTTCGGCATCGATGCGGCCCTGGTCATCGAGCGGAGCCACGATTTCGTATCCGTGGCGCGCCGACCCGGACGGGAACTCCTTCGACCGCGCCAGCTGAAGCCTGATGCGTGTGAGTTCATGAAGCGGTTTCATGGCAGCAAGCCTCATATCACCGGGGGCAACGCGCCAAAGATCATCAAGCGTTGAGGTGCCGCAGGGCACCGCGGTTGCGCAGTACGATCCGGCGCGAGCTCGGCAGATCGATTGCCGATTCCAAGACCAGTTGAGACATCGTGCGCGACACCGTCTCGATGGTCAGCCCGAGGTAATCGGCAATGTCCTGCCGGGACATCGGAAGCTGCATCGAATCGCTTGTCGCAAGGCGCTCGGACATTTCGAGCAGGAACGACGCAACGCGCTGCTGGGCGCTCTTGACGAGGAGCAGCATGTGCTCCTGAACCCGGTGAAGCTCACGCGCCGTGAAGGTCCACAATTCGCGGGCGACATCGCAGTCACGCTCGGCCAGGGAGACAATCGCGCTGCGTCGCACCACGCGGACTACGGCCTTGCCGATCGCCTCCGCGGCAAACTGATGCACTTTGCCGACCTCGAGGCCGAAGACATCGCCGGGCAAGTAGAACGCACCGATCTGGCGGCGGCCATCGCTCAGGATCTTGTAGGTGCGGACGGAACCGCTGACCAGCTTGTAGACAAACTCGGCCGGCTCGTCTTCGCCGTAGATCTCTTCATTGGCGCCGAAGGTCATCTGGGTACCCATCAGCTCAATGGCACCGAGACCATCCCGACCAGGGATGACGCGGTCGAAAACGGTCTTGCTGGACTGGGCGGCAGGGACGGCGCGAAGGGGTGACTGGGTCAGCATCTGGTGATCTCCCTCGTTTGATGTTTCGAGGGGTACCGCTTGATGCAGCACGGGAAAATTCAGATAATCACCCTAAGGATGTCTCCCTACGTAGTTTCCCTTAGATGCGGGCACCAAAGTGATCCGGTAACCCCATGGATATGAGAGCGCGCTTGCAGGCACTGGACAGTGCTCAGGCGATCGTCCGTTACCTGGATGGCGCCGTCACTTTCTGGTCGGGGGGCATGGAGCGGCTGTACGGTTTTACCGCCGCGGAAGCCATCGGCCAGTCGGCGCATCAGCTCCTCAACACCGAATTTTCACGTCCGGCAGAGGATATCCACAAGGAGCTGGTTGATCGGGGCGAATGGACCGGCCAGCTGGTCCAACGCCGCCGCGACGGCGGAAAGCTCATCGTGGCGAGTCGCTGGTCGCTTTGGCAGGGAGACGGCCTCACCGCGGTAACGGAAGTCTACAACGATATTACCGACCTTTCGTCTCGCGAAGCCCACCTGAAATCGATTCTCGACACCATCCCGGACGCGATGATCGTCATCGACGAACGGGGCATCATCCAGTCGTTCAGCTCGGCCGCGGAACGGCTGTTCGGCTACGAGGCCGCCGAGGTGATCGGGCAGAACATCAAGATTTTGATGCCCTCTCCCTATCGTGAAAACCACGATGGCTACCTCGAGCGATACGGCCGGACCGGAGAGCGGCGGATTATCGGCATCGGTCGCGTCGTGGTCGGTTCGCACAAGAACGGAGCCACCTTTCCGATCGAGCTTGCAGTCGGAGAGATGAACTCGGGAGGGCAGCGCTACTTCACCGGGTTCATCCGTGACCTCACCGAGCGGCAGAAAACCGAGGCGCGCCTCCAGGAGCTGCAGTCGGAACTCGTGCACATTTCGCGCCTCACGGCCATGGGCGAAATGGCTTCGGCTCTCGCGCACGAGCTCAACCAGCCGCTGTCGGCGCTGACGAACTACCTGAAGGGATCGCGTCAGCTTCTCGCCACACGCGACGACAAAGAAACAGCCATGGTTCGCAATGCGCTGGAAAAGGCGGCCGAGCAATCGATGCGCGCAGGGCAGATCATTCGCCGGCTGCGCGATTTTGTCGGACACGGCGAAACCGAAAAACGCGTCGAGAGCGTGCAAAAACTCGTCGAGGAGGCAAACGCGCTCGCGCTCGTCGGCGCGAAGGAGCGGGGCATCAGGGTGAACTTCCAGTTCGACCCGACGCAGGACCTGGTGCTGGTCGACAAGGTGCAGATTCAGCAGGTCCTGTTGAATCTGATGCGCAATGCGATGGAAGCCATGGAGCACTCCGAGCGCCGCGAACTGCTGCTGTCGACGGCGCGAACGGGCGACATGCTCATGGTCAGTGTCGCCGACACGGGGTCGGGAATCAGCCCGGAAGTTGCTGAACAGCTGTTTCGGCCGTTTGTGACAACGAAGGCGCACGGCATGGGTGTTGGCCTTTCCATCTCGCGCACCATCATCGAGGCCCACGGCGGGAAGATATGGACGGAAGCAAATCCCGGTGGCGGCACCATATTCCGCTTCACCCTGAGTGCCGTACGGGATCAGGACATCGCCAATGACTGACACCGTGATCTACGTCGTCGACGACGATGACGCCGTTCGTGACTCGCTCGAATTCCTTCTCAGCAGCGCTCAGTTGGCTGTTAGGACCTTCGATTCGGCGTCCGCATTCCTGGCGGAGCTGCCGCCGACCTTGTCCGGCTGCGTCATTACCGACGTGCGCATGCCTGACATCAGCGGCATCGACCTGCTCAAGCAACTGCGAGAGAAGGACGCAAAGCTTCCAGTCATTGTCATTACCGGGCACGGGGATGTGCCGCTTGCCGTTGAAGCCATGAAGCTTGGCGCCACTGATTTTTTTGAGAAGCCGTTCGACAGCGACGACATCCTGGCAGCGGTGCGGGCCGCGCTGAGCGAAACCAAGAAAGATGATGACCGCGATTCCCTGAAATTGGAGCTGACTGCGCGCATTGCCGCGCTCACGGCGCGGGAGCGCCAGGTGCTCGAAGGCCTGGTCGCCGGAAACCCGAACAAAACGATCGCCTACGATCTCGGGATCAGCCCGCGTACGGTGGAGATCTACCGCGCCAACGTAATGACAAAAATGAAGGCCGGGAGCCTCTCCGAGCTGGTGCGGATGGCCTTGCTTGCGGGAACATCGCCGTAAGAGTGACGGCGGTCGGCGGCACGCAAGCTCGCGCGGCTCGGGGTCAAACGAAACTGGTGGCGCCAGTCGCTAACGATACTACCGCTCCGTCGGCACTTCGATCGGCACACAATTCCTGCGGCCGGACAGCAGGCAGTCCTCCTGCCGCGACATTGCGATCAGTTTCATCACGAGCAAATAGCCGCCCACCAATATGACGGCGATGGCAATGGCGAAAACCACGATGACGCGTGGCGGTGTTCCCTGAGGATCGCCTTCACTCTGCTGAGATCCGGCAGATCGCGGTCGCTCGCTATTCTCACCATTCATCTATGAGACCCTGACGGCCCGGCCGACATAGTCGAACAATCAACGGCCTCCAATAGCAACATCTTTCCCCGCGACGCACCCGCCCGGATGCTCCCGGCATCCTTTCCTTGCTGCGGCCCGGCCTGTCATTTCACCAGAGCTGATACATCCCGCCGGTGACATACGTGAGATCACCCGTAACAAAGCCGGAGCGAGCGGAGGCGTAGAAGAGGACAGCGTTGGCGACGTCCTCGGGCGTGCCGTCCGACGGGATCGTCTGCGCGCGGCGCGACAGTTCGTTAAGCATCGGGAAAGCGGGGCTCGCCTTTACCCGGTCCGTGCGAATGTAGCCCGGTGCTATCGCGTTCGCGGTGATTGCGTGGGGGCCGAGTTCGACGGCGAGCGCACGCGTGAACCCGAGGAGGCCGGCCTTTGCGGCCGCATAGGCGGCCATCTTGTCGGCGCCGAGAATCGACAGTGACGAGATATTGATGATGCGTCCGTATCGCTGTGCCATCATTGCCGGCGCCAGCGCGCGAACGCAATTGAACGATCCCGTCATGTGCACGTCGACGATGCTCGACCATTGGACATCGGTCGTCGTCGTCACCTGCCCGATATGCGCAAAGCCCGCATTGTTGACCAAGATGTGGACGCTGCCGAACCGCTCCAGCACCTTGCGCGCGACCGTTTCGACATCGCCGGCGGAGCTGACGGAACCGGTGACGGGAAGTGCTTCTCCGCCGTCCTTTTTGATTTCATCGGCGATGGCCTGGGCCGGAGCCTCGTCCCGGTCCCATACCACGACCTTGGCTCCTTCGGCCGCGAGCATGCGGGCGGTTGCGGCGCCGATCCCGCGACCCGATCCGGTGACGACAGCGACGTGGCCATTTATTCCGAGATCCATGGAAACGCTCACACTTGGTTGGCTGTTTGGAGGTGGGGCGCCTGCGGCACGTCTCGCGCCGGCATCAGCGGCGACTTAGGGTGCAAAAAATCGGATGAGCAAGCGCCACTCTTCAATATCCGCTGCCTGGTAGGGCAGCGGTTTGAGGACGATTTTGCTTTTGCCTGCATAGGGCGCGAGCTGTCGGTCAATGTCCTCGCGATGCTTGCACGCCACCCCGATCCATTCCGGATTGCCCATCGCCGTTTGGTGCTTTTCGTGCACCGGATACCGGCGATAGTCCGCAAATTCTCGGCGAAGCCTCTCGGCGGCATTCTCGCCGCACGCCGCGCGGTGATAAAGATAGACCGGCGGCGCCGAACGCCCAGCCGCGCGCGCCCCGGCCTCGACATGTTCGATGAGCCAGCGGAGGCGGTCGGGTGTGAGCCAATTACCGAGAACGACGTCGGCAAGGCCGCCGCCAACTCCGAGCATGCCGGGGCCGTAGCCGCCGGTCGCAATGCGACACTCCGGAACGGTCGCGCGCAGAGTGGTGACGGCGTCCGTCATCATCCGCAACAAGCCCTGCCTCATCTGGCCTCCGGCAAGACCAAGGATGACGCGTCGATCGTTCACCCCACTTCCCTTCAGCGCCGGCGCCAGTTCGGCCGCGGGATATTTGTCCAGGGGGAACAGACCGACGCCGATCTCAATCCGACGCGTGCGCCCGAGCGCGCGCGTGAGGAAGCCGACCGGATCGACACCGGCTCCCACCACGTTGATCCAGAAGCTGCCGTAGCCGCAGCTCTCCGCCAATGCTGCAAGGTCGGACGCAGCATCCGGTCCGACTGCTCCTTCGATGCCGACGCCGCGATCCGCGCGTTCACTCATGACGATGGCCTCTGTTTGACGCCGGCGAGAGCGCCGCCGTCGACCTTGATCTCCGATCCAGTCGTGAAAGAGCGACTCGTCCGAGGCAAGATAAAGCACGGCGTAGGAGACCTCTTCGATGCGGCCGGGCCGACCCATCGGATAGGCAGCAATTCGTTGTTTTCGTGTCGCCTCGGGCAGCGCGCTGAACATGTCCGTATCAATCGCGCCTGGCACGACGGTGTTGAACGATCGGCGCGAGCGCCATCGCCGCGGTTTTGGTCAGCATCTGCACAGCAGCCTTGGTGATCGAATACGCGAAGTTGAACTCGGTCCCGAGATTTCCGATGACCGACGAGATGTTGATAATCGACCCCGATCCATTTCGACGCATCAGCGGCGCCGCGTGCTGGATCCCTAAGAAGGGCCCGGTCTGATTGACTGCGATCACTGCGTTCCATTCGTCGAGCGTACAATTCAAAAGATCCGATTTTCCGAGCACAGCGGCGTTGTTGACCAGAACGTCGAGTGTTCCATATTCGGCCTCGATCATGGCGATCGCCGACTTCCAATCCTCGGGGCGCGCCGCATCCAGATGGACATACCGCACGTTGAGACCATTGTCGGCGAGAGTCACCGTCGCTTTGCGGCCCAGCTCATCGGCAACGTCGGCAAGGATCACCTGGGCACCATGAGTTGCAAGCAATTCGCCGTGGGATAGCCCTTGGTTTCTCGCGCCTCCGGTGATCAGCGCCACCTTTCCGCTAACGCGGCGACCCGCGAGCGCGCTCATCCTTCGGCTTCCTCCCAGTGCTTTCCTGTGATCCCCTGCGGCCGCACCGCCAAGAGAACCAGCAGCAGCGCAAATGCGATGACCGTCTGATAGTTGGAGGAGACGTAACGGGCCACCAAGGCGTTGGTCAGCCCAAGCAGCAATCCCCCGACGAGCGCGCCCTGCATGGTTCCGAAGCCGCCGAGCACCGCCGCGACGAAGCCGAAGACACCGAAGGTCAATCCCAC
The DNA here is from genome assembly GCA_963807015.1 of uncultured Alphaproteobacteria bacterium. GTDB lineage: Bacteria > Pseudomonadota > Alphaproteobacteria > Rhizobiales > Xanthobacteraceae > JAJPKK01. Next base: position 340,956 of record CAWEAS010000008.1, read on the forward strand.
GTCCGCCGAGGTAAACTGGGCAGGCGTAATCATCGCTCCGGCGAGACCGCCCAGCCCCGCAGTGATCGCAAAGGAGATGAGCCCCATTCGCTCCGGCGAGATGCCGAGAAGTTCGCTGGTTTCACGGCTTGCCGAACAAGCGCGCATCGCCCGGCCGATGGAGCTGAACTTCAAAGTCGCAGCGATCGCCACCATCAAGCACAGGGTCGCAACGACCACGATGACATATTGGCCGTCGATGCGGCTGTCACCGAATGCGAGCGAAAATCCCGGAATCCACGGCGGCAGCGTCTGCGGCATCGAGCCGAGCAGCAACAAAGCCAAGAGACTGAGGATTGCGCCAAACACGATGGTAGCGAGCAAGACCACATAGGTCGGACTGCGGCGACGCCAGAGCGGGCGGACGATGAGCATCCACAAAATCACCCCGCAGAGCGTCGCAACAATGACGCCGGCAATGATGGCGATCGGATATGGCAGGTTGGTGTTGTTGAAGAACCAATAGGTCGAAAACCCGCCGACCATCACGTAATTGCCTTCGCTGAAATTGACGACGCCTGTGGTGCGATATTCGAGCGAGTAGCCGACGGCAACCAGGGCGTAGACGCAGCCCGTCGCAAGACCGATCGCCAGCACCAGCATCATATCGCAGGCTCCGCTTGAACCTGTGTTCCGAGATATGCGTCTCGCACCGCTCTGTCGTTGAACACGGCAGCCAACTCGCCGCTCGCGATGACTGACCCGAAATTCATCACCGTCATCCGATCGCAGAGCCCGAACACGAACGGCACGTCGTGGTCGACGAGGAGCACGCCGGTTCCCTGATCGGCGAGCCTGCGGATTTGTGCGCCGAGCTGTTGTGTCTCCAGCGGATTAAGTCCCGCCGCCGGCTCGTCGAGAAGAAGAATCCGCGGTCGCATCGCTATCGCCCGCGCAATCTCCAAGAAGCGCAGCTTGCCGAACGGCAGCTTGCTCGCCTCAGCGTCGGCCTCAGCCGTAAGTTCGAATTCTTCGAGAAGATTTCGTGCGGCACGTGTGATTTCGGCGCTCTCCGTCCGCATTCGCGGCGTCCTGAACAATGCGGACGCCGTCGAGGCACGGTAATGCATGTGCATCCCGACCAGGACGTTTTCGAGAACGGTGAGGCCGGCCAGCGGCGTCGCCTGCTGAAAGGTCCGCGCGACGCCGAGCCTTGCGACCTGCGCAGGCTTGAGACGAGTCAATTCGCGATCATCAAATCGGATCGCGCCGATGTCCGGTGCGATGAAACCGGAGATCAATCCGATCATCGTCGATTTGCCGGCACCGTTCGGACCGATGAGGCCGTGAATGCTGCGGAGAGATATCTCGAGGGATACGTCGAGGACTGCCGTTACTCCGCCAAACCGCTTCGTGACATCGGTCACTGTAAGACCCGCATTCCCCGGTAGCTCTGCCATCACCACTGCTCGCTTCCGCGCTGCGGCCTCAACCACATGCGCCCAGTGCTCAACAGCGATCCCGAGTCGCGAACCCGCCCAAGCAGGCCGCTCGGCCAGACGAGAAGAACAAGCAGCAGGAGAACATAGAAGACGATGCTCTGAAAACGTTCGAAACCGGCGACCATTTGCGGCACCAGGATCACGAAGCCCGCGCCGACAATCGGCCCGGTGATCGAGCGAAGGCCGCCGACGAACAGCATGATCATCAGGTTGATCATGACGCCGATGTCATAGAGATCGGGCCCGACGAAGCGGGTGTATTCGACGTAAAGCGACCCCGCAATCGACGCCATGATCGCGCCGATGACGAATGCAACGAGCTTGTAGTGCGCAACGTCAATTCCCAGCGTCGCCGCGATCTCCTGGCGCGTCGACAGTGCCCGCCAGGCGCGGCCGATATGCGAATTTGCCAGCAAGTAGAACGTGAGCAGGCTCGCACCGCAGACGGTCCAGGCAAGAACAAAAAAGGCGACCGGATTGCGGAACGAGAAGCTGCCGACCATCAGCGCAGGAACTCCGGAAATGCCCCATCCGCCGTTGGTGAACGTGCTCGCATTTGCAAACGACGCGGTACCAAGCGCGAGCGCTACCGTTCCCATCGAGAGATAGTGGCCCTTCAATCTCAGCAGTGGTTTGCCGATGACAACGGCCAGCAGGATCGAGAGCGCGAGCGAGATCGCCATGGCGAGCCAAGGATCGAGGTGTTCTCGAGTCGTCAGGATCGCGCTGCCATATCCGCCGATGGCCATGAAGGTCGTCTGCGCGAAGGTCGCTTGGCCGGCCAAGCCGATCAAAAGGTTGAGCGAAATGACCACGACCGAGTAGATCGCGATGACCGTCATGTTATAGATGACGAACCGCGAGCCCCAGAACGGAGCGGCCACGCAGAGGGCGCACACCAATATCAACACGCCCAGGTCGATGCGGGTCGGCTGCAGATCCCTCACGACGCCACCCTTTGTCCGAGATAGAGCGTTGCCAACTGCTCCAGCGAGGGGCGTGTGTTCTCGCAATAGCGCACGCTGCCGTTCTGCAAAACGATGGTGGTTTCGCTTTTCGCGGGCAATGGCACGGCCTTCTGCTCGACCACGATCATCGCGAGACCATCGGCATTCAGCTTGGCTAGCACGCCGTAGACGGTTGCTATCGCCCTAGGGGCAAGGCCGAGCGAGGGCTCGTCAAGGAGCAACACCAGCGGCTTGGCGAGCAGCCCGCGAGCGATGGCGAGCATCTGCATCTCGCCGCCGGACAGCGTGCTGCAATCCTGCTCCATGCGCTCTTGCAGAACCGGAAAGAGTTGGAAAATCTCGTCGACATCCGCGGCAAAGCTCGATTGCCGCTCGAGCGGCGCGGCCTGCCAGCCGATGATGAGATTTTCCCGCACCGTCAGCGTGGGCAGCCGGCCACGCCCCTCCGGGACAAGCGAGATGCCGCGCTTCACGCGCAGAAACGCCGGAATACGACCGATGTCGCTGCCTGCCAGGAAAATGCGACCGGACCGCAGCGGCACGGCGCCGGCAAGCGCACGGAGCAAGGAGGACTTGCCGGCCCCGTTTGGTCCGAGAATCAGAACGAGGCCCCCCTCCCCGACCGAGAATGAGATCGGCTGGAGCGCCAAAACGCCTCCATATTGAACGGAAACGTTCTCTACGCGCAGCAGATCCCGTGCATCCATGATCGACCGCGCCCCATCCTCGGCATCAGGAGACTGATCATTTCCCGCCGGGGCGGAACACGACCTTCATGGCGCCATCGGCAAATTTGGCGATCTGCAATGCCTCGGACTTTGCCTGGCCCGTATGATCTTCGGGCGTGAACTGCCAGCGCGTGACGGCGCCTTGGTAGTCGAGATGCTCAAGGGCGCCGCGAAGCGCTTCACCGCCGGCGGCTCCCGACTTCTTCATGGCGGCGGCGAGCATGTACGCGGCGTCCCATCCCGACGCGGCGCCCTGCACACCCGCGGGATCGAGCCCTGCCTTCTTATGGGCATCGATAAAGCCCGCGACTGCCGTCTTGAGAGCCGGATCGCTGATATCCGGGAAGACCTGGACCGCGGTCGCGGACAAATAGCTCTCTGGATAGGAGGCCGATGCCTGGCGGAACGTCGCGGTATCGTCGAGGCCCATGACCAGCGGCACCTTCAATCCCACCGTCGCGGCGGCCTTAGCCTCCAGGATGTGCGCGGGACCGGTCATGAAATCGAGGATCGCGTCGACCCGGGCATCCTTGAACGCGGCCATTTGCGGCGTGAAGTCGGTTGCATTGACGTCGACGCCCTGGGTCGTAACGATCGTCAATCCTGATTTCGGTGCGAGTTCCGTGACCGTCTGCGTCGCCTTCTGCGCCGCGGGGGTGAGGTTGTAGATGATGCCGATTTTCTTCGCCTTGAGATGTTGCGTCGTAAATTCGATCTCGAGCTGCATCACGCGAGAGAAATCGGTCGTCGAGAGGAATGCCCATTTGTGGTCAGGCGGCAATTGCGAGAGACAAATGAATGGCACCGACGCCTCTGCTGCGATCGGATAGATCGCGACGCTTGTCGCCGACGATGCGCCGTTCAATAGGGTCGAGACGCCGAACTGGTTCAGAAGCTGATTTGTCGCCGTGACCCCGGTCGTCGCATTCGACGCCCCGTCCATGATGTGAAGCGAAAGCTGATGCCCTCCGGCGGCCTTCTCGGCATTGATGGTCTTGACGGCAAGTTTCAATCCATCGAGGAAGTTGCCGTCGTAGCTCGCAAGATAGCCGCTCAAGGCCGCGATGGAACCGACTTCGATGGTGTCGGCGCTTGCCGTCTGCACAGCGAACATTGTCGCCACCGCTGCCATCCCCACGCGGCCGGCAAATGCGGCGAGGCTCGCGCCGATAGCGCGGCATGGATAATCTCCAAAACTGCGAACGCTGCTCGTCATTAAATCCTCCCGGTTTTGCTGATCGCTTTTTCTCGTTTGCGACTACCGCCGTTCTTTAGCGACACCGCCTTCTCTGGTCTACCTTTCAGCCAGAATTCGGCAGCGTTGCGGATGTGCAACCGTGCGAGTTGTTCCGCCCGGACCGGATCTCGGTCGCGAATTGCGGCGAGAATCTCGGCGTGTTCCCGTCCCGACTTCTGGTGTCGTAGCGGTTGATGCCCGAGACGAAGGTAGACGGCGAGCGAGGTGATCTGAACCAGACCCTGAAATTGCCGGAGCGGACGATGGTTAGTCGCCGTCAGAATAAGCTGGTGAAAGCTTGCATTGAGAAAGAGGTAGCCGTGCTTGTCGTCGGCGATGCTCGCTCGCTGCATGTTCGCGACGAGGTTCGCGAGTTCGCCGTAGACCGCTGCTGTTGTGCCCCTGTCGGCGAGCAGCGACGCAGCGAGACCATCGACGACTTCGCGGATGTCCATCAATTCGAGGGCCTCCTCGACCTCGAGCTTCACGACTTTGGTGATTCCGTTCGGCGCTACCGTCACGAAACCGTCGGCCTCGAGGCGCTGCAGGGCTTCGCGCATGGGCGTGCGGCTGACCCCGAGTTGGCGCGCAAGCTCCTCCGTGCGGATGACGGTTCCGGGCTCGAATTCCCCTTCGACAATCAACCGGCTCAATGTCTCGACGATGTGATCGCTGAGCCGCGCACGCCTCGCGAGCGGCGAGATGATCGGTGCTTGCCGGAGCTCGCTCACGGCGACGCACCCAGCTGATCCGCAATCCAGTCCGCGGCAGCCGGCCATGACAAAGACGGCGGGCCGCCGTGGACCTGCACGTCAAAGATAATCGTATCGACCGGAGCGGTCGCCTGCTTCTTCAACATGTCGATGTCGCTGATGTCGAAGAATGAATCGTATCGCCCATTGACGAACAACATCCTGGCCTTGACCTTGCCGATGACGCCATCGAGCGTCAGTTCCCGTTCGGCGAGCCGCTTGAGCTCATCGAGCGAACGCGCGCCAAGCCAGTGCGCCACCTCCATCGGCAGCGTGAGGACGTCCATGTTGTTCCTCATCCTTGGCCCCCAGTCGAAGGTTGCCGGATGCGCCACGACCGCCTTCAGCCGAGGCTCGCTCGCCGCGGCATGGAGACCCGTGATGCCGCCGCCGCTGCGGCCGAACAGCGCGATGCGATTGGCGTCGACGCGTCGATCGCCGATAAGCCAGTCGACGACGGCGTTGAGCGATGCATCGTACGCCGCCATGCTGAGCGGTTCGCCGCCGTTGAGACGATATTCGTTCTGGCCAGGCCCGTCGTAAGCGAAAGTCGCGAGGCCCCGCTGCAGCATCTGCGTCGTGATCGGGTGATTTTCCTCCTTCGTGCTGTTTGCGCCGCCGATTACGATCACAACCGGCCAACGGCGGCCGCTTCGCCCACCGTCCGGTTGCCGGAAATAGGCCGGCAGCACGCGACCCCGAAACGGGACCTCGACGCGTTCGCAGGGTGGGCTCAGCAGCGGAGCTGCCCTCCGGTAGGCTTCGAGGCAGAGCGCGTGGGCCCTGTCGCGCGCCGGAATTGGAACGAAATGATTGTGGATATACCAGCCGAAGAAATAGCAGGCCGACGCGAGCCGCCATATTTCACCGGCGGTCACGGAATGCCGTGCCGCCATCGCGGCCTCGGCACGCGCCGCATATTCGTCACCCGCCTTGGTCCACTCCGCGATCCAGTCGTGGCTGGTACCCCAAGCGAAAAAGGTGCGGATCCCGCGGACGATCCGGTCGACTTCGGAGTCGTCGAGCCCCATCACGTTGGCGCGCGGGCCGGGATATTGGTAGATCGCGCCAATCGTAGCCGACCCATGCATGGCCCAAAGGTGGTTGAGCCGTTCATAGGCCATGTCCACCCGGCGGATATCATCGGAATTGTCGACTGCGCCCTCGCGACTTGACATCACGGCCACCGGTCAACCTGCCGGCGTCGCGCCGAGCTTGTCGGCAAGCCAGTCATAGATGAGATCGACGCCGGTCTGCATGCCGTCCATGCAACAGTGGCCTTCGCCGCCGAACTCGGCGGTGGTGACGACGAGTTCGCCCTTGGGCGCCGCCTTGGCCAGTCGTTCGGCATCTTCGAGCGGAACGAGGTGATCCTTGGCGGAATGCACGACGAGGAGCGGCGCTTCGATTTTCTGCGCGATGCCGTCAAGACTGAATTTGTCGAGGACTGCGAGTGCGGCCTCTCTGGTCTGCTGGCCCGTGACCCAGAGCAATTGGGTATCGGGTGCCGATAGATTGGATTTGGAACTGCCGGCGCCGTAGTGCTCCGCGCGCCAGCGTCGGCCGATGTCCCATTGGGCTCCGAAGGCCACACAGGCCTTGACCCGCTTCTCGAAAGCGGCAGCGCGAGGCGCATAATAGCCGCCGAGGCTGAGCCCGATCAGCCCGACGCGTTCGATGTCGACATCCGAGCGCGATGCGAGATAGGCAAGGCAGAACCCGAGCGGCACCTCCGTATCGTACCGTGTCGCCATGCCGCGAAGACGAAGAGCCTCCCCGACGCCAGGCGTATCGACGATCAGCATCGCCATGTTGCGAAGCCGCGCCGCGTCGTTGTTCTGCCGCAGATAGACCAGCTCCTTGTAAAGGTCGAAACCGTCGATGAAGACGACCGTCGGTGCCCGGCCGGACGCGGCTGCCGGGATAAAGAGAGCGGGGAGAGATTTCCCGCCCTCGTAGGGCACCTCGACGAATTGAACCGGCTCGCCGCTCAACTCGATGTAGCGCCGGAAGCACGCCTGCATCTTGGCGAAGGTCTGCGCCTTGCGCTCGTCGGTATGTGGAACGTAGCGCTCGCACAGACCGTAGTAGACGCAGGCGCGCCTGATCTTGTGAGCCGCGCTGAGCTTGCGGCGTTTCGCGAGGTCGGCCTCGGCCTGACTGACAAGGAGATCGCCAAGTTCGGTCCACGCATGAAACCACGACGAAGTATCGGGCAGGCCGTCCTTCGTCACGACTTTCCTGCAGGCCCGATCGATCTCGTTGATCTCGCCGCCGGCGTTGAGCGCGAGCAGGACGCCTTGCGACAGCATGGCGCTGTTCTCGAAATACCGGAACATGCGCCGGCTTCCTCCCTGATTTGCGAGCCTCAGACGGAAGTGAAGATCGCGCTTCCGGCGCAGGCCAATTTTTCTAAATTCTTGCATCCTTGTATACAGCGGTCAAGCAAGAGCCGCCGCGGCGGCGGCAAAGTGATGCACTTTTCGGTTCAGGTTGCGCGCGACTATTTGCGCTTTGTCAAATCCATACATCGGATTGTTTGGCAAAGATGCCGGTACGCTCGAGTCCGCGACGGAAGATGCTTGCGGGCGTCGAATATTGATCACCGTGAACCACGCCCGCGCGGATGACTCCGTCGATGATCATCACTCTCACGGTCAATCCCGCGATCGACGTTTCGACGTCCGTCGGCAAGGTCGTGCCCATTCGCAAGCTGAGGTGCACGACCGCCCGCCATGATCCGGGCGGCGGCGGCATCAATGCCGCACGCGTGATACGGCGATTGGGCGGCGACGTGCTTGCGGTCTATACCGCCGGAGGCCCGACCGGCCTCCTCCTTCGGCGTTTGGTCGAACGCGAGGCATTGCGCGACGTGGTCGTCGAGGTCGCTCAGGACACGCGCCAGGATTTCACGGTGACCGAGGACGAATCCGGTCAGCAGTACCGGTTCGTCTTTCCCGGACTGCCGTTATCCGCTGCGGAGTGGAACGCCTGTCTTGATACACTGTCGGGCCATCCGGAGACCCCGGCTTTCCTCGTCGCGAGCGGCAGCCTGCCGCCCGGCGTGCCCGTCGACTTCTATCAGCAAGTCGCTCGCATCGCGAAAAAACAAAATGCGAAGATGGTGCTGGACACCGCCGGAGCACCCCTCGCGATGGCGCTGGAGGAAAGGCCCTATCTCATCAAGCCCAATCTCAACGAATTGCAGCAGCTCGCGGGTCGGCCGCTCAAAGATCAATCCTGCTGGATCGATGCCGGCCGCTCGATCATCAAGAAAGGCGGCGCCGAACTGGTAGCTTTAACCTTGGGAGATCGCGGAGCGCTTCTCGTGAGTTCGAAGTTCGCGATTCGGGCCAACGCGCCGAAGGTCGAGGTCGTGAGTGCCGTCGGCGCCGGCGACAGCTTCCTCGGCGGCATGGTCTGGAGCCTTGCCGCCGGCATGAGCGTGCCGGAGGCTTTTCGGTATGGCGTCGCCGCCGGCTGCGCAGCCGTGCTCAATCATGGCACAGAGCTTTGTCATAACGCTGACGTGATGCGTCTCGCTAGCATGGTCGAGATCGAACAGGTTTGAAGATTGTTCCGCACCGAGAGCAGGACGTCCGAATTCGTCGGCGGTTGCTGGTGCAAGACTTGGAGGGAAGCCCAATGGCCGAACCAACTCAACCTTTCCCGCTACCGCGCAAACTGCCATCGGGCCTAGCCAGCGTCCATCGCTATTGGCAGAGCCTGGTTCGCGGCGAGAACGCCATACCGTTTTCCGATGATGTCAACCTGTCACAACTGCCCGAACTTTCAGCCGATCTGATGCTGATCGATGTCTTCGCCGGCCCCCAGCGATTTCGCTTCAACCGGCTGGGAAAAAACATCATCAGCGCGTTCGGCTCGGATATCACTGGGCAGTTTGCCGACCAATTGGACCTCCACAAGCCGTTTGATTACTTACTTTCGCAAGCAAGCGCCGCAGTCGAAGGGCAACTGCCAACATTCTATTCCGACGGCCCGGCCGAAGGAGGAGATGAAGCGGGTTGTTCGCGCATTTTGCTTCCGACCTGGGGCAACGGGCAAGTCAATCTTCTGCTCGGCGCGATTTCCTGATCGGCTCACTTGCGGAGCTGCGTTTCGGACAGTCCGCGCCATCACAACAAGTGAACGATTGATGAGGATCAAGAGCAGCCTCATCTTTTCACGCTAGGAGGTGCGTGATCGATCATGGAGCTTGCGATGCCTCCCTCTGACTACATTCGTTGGTTCGGCGACATACGATTGGAAGACGTGGGTCTGGTCGGCGGTAAGAACGCCTCGCTGGGCGAGCTTTACTCGGCACTTTCAAGCCAGGGTGTCAGAGTCCCGAATGGATTTGCGGTGACGGCGCAAGCCTACCGCGACGCGTTGTCAGCAGGGGATGCATGGGCAAGCCTTCATGCCCTTCTCGACAATCTCGACAAGAACAACGTCGCGCAGCTCAAGGAACGGGCGGCGCGGGCGCGTGCCATTGTTTATGAAGCGACCGCCTTCGAACGGCTGCGCGAGGAAATCGATGCGGCGTACGTTCAACTCGAAGCCCAATATGGGGGAAATCTCGCTGTCGCAGTCCGCAGTTCGGCCACCGCGGAAGACCTGCCGACCGCGAGCTTCGCGGGCCAGCACGACAGCTTTCTCAACATCCGTGGTGCCGCCGATCTCTTCGAAGCCTGTCGTCAGTGCTTCGCGTCGATCTTCACCGACCGGGCGATTTCCTATCGGATCGATAATGGCTTCGATCACTTCAAAGTCGCGCTCTCGGTCGGCGTGATGAAGATGGTCAGATCCGACGAAGCTTCGAGCGGCGTCATTTTCACGTTGGATACCGAGTCCGGCTTTCGCGATGTGGTGTTCATCACGGGGGTCTATGGGCTTGGCGAGAATATCGTCCAGGGCACCGTGGATCCTGACGAATTCTATGTGCACAAACCGACCTTCCGTGAGGGTTATCGCGCCGTGCTGTCGCGCCGGCAAGGGCGCAAGCAAATGCGAATGGTCTATGCGGAAGGTCACACCGGATCGACGACGCGCAATGTGCCGACCAGCGCGAGCGAGCAGGATCGATTTTGCATCGACGACACCGACGTCCTGGAGCTTGCCGATTACGCCATCAAGATCGAAGACCATTATTCGAGCAAGGCCGGCCACCCCAATCCGATGGACATCGAATGGGCCAAGGACGGCGAGGATGGTCACCTCTATGTCGTCCAAGCGCGACCGGAAACCGTCGCGTCGCGCCGCGATCCAGCGGCCTGGGAAACATATGCGCTCGACAATACGGGTCCGGTGCTCGCGACCGGCCGTGCTGTCGGCGAGAAGATCGCTTCGGGCAATGTTCACGTGATCACGGACCAGCGGCAGCTTGCGGAGTTTCGCCCGGGCGAGGTGCTGGTCGCGCGTGCAACAACTCCGGATTGGGAGCCGGTGATGAAAGGCGCCGCAGCCATCGTCACCGATCGCGGTGGCCGCACCTGCCACGCGGCGATCGTCGCCCGCGAGCTCGGCGTTCCCGCTGTTGTCGGGGCCTCCAACGCAACGAGCGAGCTCAAGACGGGAATGGCAGTGACGGTCGATTGTGCCCAAGGCGAAGTCGGCCGTGTGTATGACGGGACGCTGCCATTTTCGGTCACGAAGACAGCGGCAGCCGATCTCCGCAAACCGTCGACTCCGATCATGCTCAACGTCGGAAACCCCGATCTAGCGTTCCAAGCCGCGATGCTGCCGAGCGCCGGCGTCGGACTTGCCAGGATGGAGTTCATCATCAATGAACACATCGGCGTCCACCCCATGGCGCTCGCCCATCCCGATCGGGTGACGTCAGCCGATGTTCGGGCATCGATCGAACGTCTGGTCAGCAACTATGCGCGACCCGCCGACTATTTCATTGAACGGCTGGCGGAGGGCGTCGGCACCGTTGCGGCAGCGTTTTACCCACGGCCCGTGATCGTGCGCTTGTCCGATTTCAAGACCAATGAGTATGCGCGCCTTCTCGGCGGCACGGATTTCGAGCCCAAGGAGGAGAACCCGATGCTCGGGTTCCGTGGCGCGGCGCGCTATGCGCATCCGGCCTATGCCGACGGTTTTGCGCTCGAATGCGCCGCCTTGAGACACGTGCGGGAGCACATGGGGCTGAAGAACCTTGTCATCATGATCCCCTTCTGCCGAAGGGTGGAGGAGGCGCGCCGCGTCATCGACGTCATGGCCGACCACGGCCTTAAGCGCGGCGAGAACGGCCTGGAAATCTATGTGATGTGCGAGATTCCGAACAACGTGATCCAGATCGACGCGTTTGCCCAACTGTTCGATGGCTTTTCCATCGGCTCCAACGATCTCACGCAGCTGACCCTGGGCGTCGATCGCGATTCGGAGATCGTGGCGTTTGATTTCGACGAGCGCGACCCTGGAATGCTGGAGATGCTGCGTCTCGCCGTGACCGGCGCAAGGCGCAATAAGCGACATGTCGGCATCTGTGGAGAAGCGCCGGCGAACTATCCGGAAATCGCGGCTTTTCTTGCCGGAATCGGCATCGATTCGATCAGCGTCACTCCATCGAGCCTGTTTCGCACGATGGCCGCGGTACACGCGGCCGAAGCTGGCGCGCGGCCTGGGCCAGGGTCCGTGGCGGCTTAGGTTTTTCGAATGGACAATAACGCCGCACTTCAGTTTCTCCATCCGTGATGGCGGGCCGCTAAAAGGCCAAACCCGGCGGCACTTTGATATGCCTCAATGGCACGACGGACGAAAGCCGCTACCAAATCCGTAGCGCCCGCTGCACGCGTTGCCGCCTTTTCCAAAAAGTCGGTAGTGGGGCCCGCAAATGGAGATGGAAACATGGAATCCCCTGTCAAAATCGAATTTAGAGACATGCCGGAAAGCGCGGCAGTGCGTGAGGCCGTCGAGCAGCATGTTGCGAAGCTGGAGGAACGTTACGGCCGGGTGACGACCGGTCGGGTCGTAGTGAAAGGACCGGGCGAACACCATCACACCAGTGGGCATTACGAGGTAAACGTTCGATTGGCGTTGCCGGACGGCAAGGAGATCAATGTCGAACGCACGCCGCCGGCCGATCAGCGTTACGCCGATCCGACCTTCGCTCTCAACAATGCCTTCAAGCGGGCGCGCCGGCAGCTGCAAGATAAGGTCCGACGCCTTCAAGGTCAGGTCAAGCAGCACGAAGAACAGCCGACGGGAACCGTCATGCGGATCGATCCTTCCGGCGAGTTCGGTTTCATCGAATCGCGCGACGGGCAGGAAATCTATTTCCATCGCAACAGCGTTCTGGAGGCCGGCTTTCCGCGGCTTGCGGTCGGTTCGCTGGTGACGTTCACGCAGTCGCAAGGCGAGAAGGGACCCCAGGCGAGCACCGTGAAGCTCCTCGGCAAACACAACATGCGCATGTGAGCCGAACCGTCACAGCGAAAGGGAGTAGCAGACCTCGCCTGCACTCGAATACGGAGACCGATCAATGCCGGTCCAGAATGCCGAGATTGCAGAGATGTTCGAGCAGGCGGCCGAACTTCTGGAGATCAAGGGCGAAAATCCGTTTCGCTGCAGAGCCTATCGTCGCGCCGCGCGCGTCATCGAGGAATTGCCGAAGAGCATCACCAGCCTTTTGAAGGCGGGAGAGGATCTCTCGGAGTTGCCCGGCATCGGCAAGGATTTGGCGGGCAAGATCGTCGATATCGCCGGTACCGGCAAATTCGATCTTCTGGAAAGTCTGAAGCGCCAATTGCCGGGCGAGCTCGGCGAGATCGCGGCGCTGCCGGGCCTTGGCCCGAAGCGGGTCAAGCTTCTCCATGAGAAACTTGGCATTCGCTCGATGGAGGATCTCCGACGCGCGATCAACAAAGGCCGCCTGCGCGAACTACGCGGCTTTGGCACCAAGAGCGAAGCAACACTTGCCGCAGCGCTCGCCAAGCCCACAAGCGAGAAGAGGTTCAGGCTCGCGGTCGCGGAGGCTGAAGCGGAATCACTTGCGAGTTTTTTGCGCGCGGGCCTGGGCAAAGGCGAGGTCGCGGTCGCCGGCAGCTACCGGCGCCGTCGGGATACCGTGGGCGATCTCGATATCCTGGTCACCGCGGAACACGGTGCAGGGGTCGGCAACCGGCTAACCAAGTACGAAAACGTTGCGAGCGTGCTTGCCCACGGGACGACCCGAACAAGCGTCGCGCTGCGCTCCGGATTGCACGTCGACCTCCGCGTCGTTCCGGAAAGGAGTTATGGCGCGGCTTTGATGTACTTCACCGGCTCCAAGGCGCACAACATCGCACTCCGCGCCGTCGCCAATGAACACGGCTGGAAGCTCAACGAATATGGCCTGTTCCACGGGAAGCGCCGCATTTCTGGCGCGACGGAAGCAGAGGTTTACGAGAAGCTCGGCCTCGCGTTTGTGCCGCCCGAACTCCGCGAGGACCGCGGCGAAATCGCGCTCGCTCGCAAGAACGCATTGCCGCATCTGATAACCGTGTCCGACATCCGCGGAGACCTCCACGTCCATTCGGACTGGACTGACGGCACGGTGCCGATCGCCGAAATGGCGGCGGCCGCAAAGGCGCGCGGCTACGCCTATATCGCCATCACCGATCATAGCCATCACGTCACCGTCGCCCGCGGGCTCGACGCCGCAAGGCTGTCGCGCCAGATCGACGAGATCGATCGCCTCAACGAGAAGCTTGACGGGTTCGTGATCCTCAAAGGAATCGAAGTCGATATCCTGGCAGACGGGCGCCTCGATCTGCCGGATAAAATGCTCTCACGCCTCGATGTGGTCGTCGCGTCCGTGCATTATAAGTTCGACATGTCGCGCGCGGCGCAGACCGAACGCATCATCGCCGCGATGGACAATCGACGCATGTCGATTCTCGGTCATCCTACCGGCCGGCTGATCGGTGAACGGGAGCCCTACCAAGTCGACATGGAGCGCATCATCGCTGCCGCCCATGAACGCGGCTGCCATCTGGAGATCAATGCGCAGCCGGAGCGATTGGATCTCGATGACGTTCGTGCGCAGGCGGCGAAAGCGATGGGCGTCAAGCTCGCGATCTCGACCGATGCGCATTCCATTGCGGCACTCGGCTGCATGCGCTTTGGCGTGGATCAAGCGCGTCGCGGATGGGTCGAGCCCGCCGACGTACTCAATACGCGGCCGCTATCCGAATTGAAAAAGCTGCTGAAGCGGTGACGTAAAGCGATCATGGGCGTCCATTGCATCAATCGCCCATTAACGCTGCGCGACATTTTTCGGGAGCGAGCACCTTTCCATCGCTTTTGGGGGCATTGACATGAACGATCGTGCAAAGAGGGCCATTGCCGGCCTCGGTGTTGTGCTTGCGGCGGCATCCATAAGCCTTCCCGGCAACCCTCGCGAAGCTGACGCGGGCGTACCTCTCGCTTTGTTCGGCGAGAACGGAGAACTGCCCACCCTTGCGCCAATCCTCGAGAAGATCTCGTCAGCGGTCGTCAACATCGCCATCAAAGGACGGGTTGCGCAGGAGAATGATCCGCTTCTGAATGACCCGTTCTTCCAGCGTTTCTTCGATCTCCCCAAGGAACGCGAGGTCAACACAGCGGGATTCGGGGTCGTCCTTGATGCGCGGGAGGGACTGATCGTCACCAACAATCACGTCGTCGCCCATGCCGACGAAATCACGGTCACGTTCACCGACGGCCGGAAGCTGCAAGGACGCCGCATCGGCGCGGACCCGGAGACCGACATCGCGCTCGTCAAGGTGCCGGCGGCGAACCTGACGGCCATTCCGCTGGGCGATTCCGACAAGCTGAGAGTTGGCGATTTCGTTCTTGCCATCGGCAACCCATTTCAGATCGGCCAGACGGCGACGGCGGGAATCGTCAGCGGGCTTCGCCGCAACAGCCTCGGTATCGAACAATACGAGGATTTCATCCAGACCGATGCTTCGATCAATCCCGGCAACTCGGGCGGCGCCCTTGTCAACCTCCGCGGCGAGCTCGTGGGCATCAACACCGCGATCGTCGCCCCAGGCGGCTCGAGCAGCGGAATCGGATTTGCCATCCCGGCAAATATGGTACGCGCAGTGGCCGGTCAGATTTTGAAATACGGCGACGTTCGCCGCGGTCGGCTCGGCATTTCCATCAAGGACGTCTCTCCGGACGTTGTTCAAGACAAGAAGCTCAACATCCATCAGCTGGGCGCCGTCATCGTGAACGTCGAGCCGGGATCTTCTGCGGATCGCGCCGGCCTCAAGGTTGGCGACGTGGTCACCAATATCGGGGCGACGCCGGTGCGCGACGCCGCCGATCTGCGCAACAGGATAGGGCAAATGAGAGCCGGAGAGAGCGTTGAACTCAAGGCGCTGCGCGAGAGTCGCATCGTGACCTATCGCGCCATCCTGACGGAACGCGAGCTCCAGTCGGAGAAGAAATAAGATACGGCTTGCTCACTCCGGCCTGCTCGATACCCGTGATATCCCCTTCTGCGACGCAGCCGGCACCGGACTAACGCCTTAGGCCGCCGCCAAGTCCGCCTCTTTCAGAAGCTTTGCCATGCGCTGGCGCGCATAGAACATGCGGGTCTTCACTGTGTTGACGGAGACGCCGGTGATCTTCGCGGTCTCCGCGACCGATTTGTCATGGTAATAAACGAGATCGATCACTTCCCGCTGATCGGCTGAGAGTCGCGACAAGCAACGGCGCATCAGCGCGCCGCGGTCCATCCGCTCGAGCGCCATCTCGGGCGTGTCCGCCAAGTCCTCGGTCTCGTCAGCTTCGTCATCTTCGAGCTGCTCCTCCGAACGGCGCCGCATCGCGCAATAGCTTCGGTTGCGCGCGATGGCGAAGAGCCATGTGGAAACTTGAGAATCCGATCGGAACGACGCTGCGTTCTGCCACACGCTCAAGAAGACATCGCTGAGAACGTCCTCGGCCATAACGGCGTTGCCGATAATGCGAAGGATGAAGCGATAAAGCCGCACATTGTAGCGCCCGTAGAGCGCTGCCATCGCGCTCCGATCACCTCGACCGATCGCCGCGATCAAGCTTTGGTCCGACGTCGGGCCCAGAGCCAGCGTCGTCGCCGGCAACCCCGGCGCTGCCCGGGCGGTGCGCACTGCAATGTGAGGTTTGGTGAGAGTGAACATGACCACCCCGTCATGGTTAACATGACGTTGATAATCTCTACTTTTTTCGAGAAAAAAATTCAGATTTTATCCGTAAGGTCATGCCCCTAAGTAGAATTACGTATCCTGCATGCTTTGAATGCACTGTCATGGAACGGCTCAGCTACCTCGCATCGGCTCGATAGCCCACGTCTGACATCGAGCCGCTGGATACCGCCAGGTTCAAAGTTGCCGAGCCGCTCGATCCCGCTCCAAGCGCCAGCCTCAACCACGCATAGCCGGCTGCTATATCAGCTAGTCATTCCGCGCTGCTTCCAGCAAAGACGCCGGAGTCGCATAATTCCGACGCCGGCTGCGAAGAATTGGATTGCCCAGAATGGACATTACTGCGCGCGCATTGACCGCCGAGGCTTTCGCGCCCTTCGGCGACGTGGTCGAAGCACCTGCCCAGTCGGGACGAGCGTACTTTTCGACAAGCCTCGGAAATCTTCGGGCCGCATCGGAGCCGAAGCTGTGGCTGGTAACGAAGCAGCCCTCGCCGTTTCTGCCACTGCGGTTCGACACGCTCGAACGCCACGCATTCTCGTCGCAGACATTTGTGCCGATCGACGTCGGGCGCTGGCTCGTCGTCGTCGCGCCGACTGCAACGGGCAGCGGCCCGGACATCGAACGGGTTCAGGCTTTTCTGCCGACGCCACGACAAGGCGTAAGCTATCGGCCAAACGTCTGGCATGGCGGTCTGCACGTGTTCGACAAGGTCGCGCGCCTCGCCGTTTTCATGTGGCTTGACGGCACTGCTGACGACGAGGAGTTCGTGGCGGTCACCCCGTTCGTCGTGCGGGAGCAGCCCTCGCCATGAGCAATTGGCAGCCTGGACGCGATTTTGTCGGCTACGGCGCGACGCCACCCGATCCGCAGTGGCCCGACGGCGCCCGCATCGCGCTCAATTTCGTCATGAACTACGAGGAGGGTTCGGAAGCTTCGATTTTTGACGGCGACGACACCACCGACAGCAACCTGACCGAGGCCCACGGCATCAATCAGGCGACGCGCGGTCGCGACCTCGCGGCCGAAAGCATGTTCGAGTATGGCAGCCGCGTCGGCTTCTGGAGGCTCCTGCGGCTGTTCCAGGAGCGCAATCTGCCGATGACGATCTTTGCCTGCGCCCTGGCGGTGGAGCGCAATCCGGCCGCGGCCCAGGCGATCCGAGACTCGGGCTTCGATATCTGCGGCCACGGATGGCGATGGCTGCGCCCCCAGAATCTGTCGGCGGAGGAGGAGCGCGAACACATCAGCAAGGCCATCGCCTCACTACGCGAGACAGTCGGCCAGCGGCCGAGCGGCTGGTATTGCCGCTACGGACCAAGCATCAACACCCGCCGCCTCCTCGTCGAAGAGGGCGGCTTCACCTACAACTCGGATTCCTATGCCGACGAGTTGCCCTATTGGGTGAACGTCGACGGCCATCCTCAGCTCGTCATCCCCTATTCGCTGGCGCACAACGACGGAAAGTTCGTCGCCCAGACCGGGACCGCGAACCAGTGGTTCGAGTTCGTCCGCGACGGCTTCGACATGCTTTACAAGGAAAGCGCCCGCCGGCCCCGGATGATGTCGGTTGGCATGCACATGCGCTTCATGGGCAACCCGTCGCGCGCGGTCGGGCTCGAGCGTTTCCTCGACCACGTCGGAAAGCATGCGAATGTCTGGGTCACGCGGCGCATCGACATCGCGACGCACTGGCGGGCGGTTCACCCCGCGACGACGTGAGTTGGAGCCGCTGAGATGGAGAATCCCAACTCCGACGGCAGCGCGTATGGCCGTCCGGTGCAGACCCATGATGCAGAGTTGACCGAAGTTGGCCCTCGTACGCCGTGCGGCGAGTTCATGCGGCGCTACTGGCAGCCTGTCGCAGTCTCCGCACACGTCACGACGACGCCCCAGAATGTCCGCATCCTCG
This sequence comes from uncultured Alphaproteobacteria bacterium, assembly GCA_963807015.1. Classification (GTDB taxonomy): domain Bacteria; phylum Pseudomonadota; class Alphaproteobacteria; order Rhizobiales; family Xanthobacteraceae; genus JAJPKK01. The sequence goes on from CAWEAS010000008.1 coordinate 359,193, forward strand.
GGGAAGATCTCATCCTGTTTCGTGATGGGCGTGGGCGGCCAGGCCTGCTCACGCCGCGATGCGCCCACCGCGGCGCTTCGCTTTTTTACGGCAAGGTCGACGAGGCCGGCATCCGCTGCTGCTATCACGGCTGGCAATTCGATGTCGAAGGCCGTTGCCTCGATCAGCCGTGCGAGCGGGACGGCGGCCCGCTTCGACACCGCATCCGCCAGCCGTGGTATCCGCTCGAGGAACGTTACGGCCTCGTCTTCGCCTACATGGGGCCGCCAGCCAAGAAGCCGGTGCTGCCGCGCTGGGATGCGCTCGAAGATCTGGCGGAGGACGAGACCATTTTCGCGACCGATTCCAGTTTCAGCGTCGGCGGCGACGACAGCGTGCAGATCATTCCGTGGAACTGGCTGCAGGATTGGGAAAACAGCACCGATCCCTGGCACGTCTATATCCTGCACAGCAGTTTCACCGAGGCGCAGTTCGCGCCGCAACTCGCGGTGCGGCCCCAGGTCGATTGGGAGTACACCGACCTCGGGATCAAATACATTGCCTATCGCAAGCTGCCGGACGGGCGCGAACTCGACCGCGTCTCGCCGTTGCTCTTCCCGAACCTCATCAGCACGCCTGATGTCGGGTTGGCCCCCGGTCCGACCACGACAGTCGGATGGGTAGTGCCGGTCGACGATACCAGTCATCGGCGTTTTCATTCCATGAGAGTGCCCAAGGACCTGAGCGGTCGACCGGTTCAGATGTACATGGAGAAGCGTCCGAAGCCGTGGCTTGAAATGACCGAGGCGGATCGGCAGGCGCATCCGAGCGATTGGGAGGCCCAGATGTCCCAGGGGCCGATCTCTCTGCATTCGGAGGAGCACCTCGCCACGAGCGACAAAGGCATCGCCATGGCGCGCCGTCTGCTCAAGAGGCAAATCCGCGTCGTGCAGGAAGGCGGCGACCCGATTGGCGTCACCTTCGACCCAGCAAAATCGCTATTCAAGACCGGTGGCGGAAATTTTTACCGCGCGACCGGCAACCAACGATGAAACAACACGAATTCTTGCAAAAGCTCCCGAAGGTCGAACTGCACTGCCATCTCTATGGCACGGTCCGCAAAGAAACTTTTGCGGCGATGGCGGCTCGGCGCAAAGCGCCGATTACGGACGCGCAAATCGACGGGTATTACACGCGCGCGCGAAAGCCGTGGCCGACCAACAACGTCATGCGCGCGCTTGATCAGTATCTCGTCAAGCAAGACGACGATCTCTATCGCCTCGCATTCGAGTACCTCGAAGATGCAGCAGCGCACACGGTGCGTTACGCCGAGTTCTTCTGGAATCCGACCGCCACGTTTTTGGCGGGCATCCCTTTTCCCGCCGCACAAGTAGCGATCGTGCAGGCCATCCGAGATGCCCAAGCACGCTACGGCATCGTTGGCCGCTTGATACCTGCGATCGATCGCGAGCGCGGCAACGCCGCCGCGCTGGAAATGGTGGAATGGGTAATCAAGAATCGCGTTTCCGAGGTCCCTGGCATCGGCATGGATTTCGATGAGATCCCTCATCCGCCCGAGCTCTTTGCCAACGCTTATCGACGCGCACGCGACACCGGTCTGCGGGTGACCGCCCACGCCGGCGAGAACGGCGCCCCGTGGAAGAATGTTCAGACTGTCATCGATGTCCTCGGAGTCGAGCGCGTCGATCACGGCTACACTGTCGTCGACGACGCGGATCTCGCGAAACGATGCGCCGACGGCGGCATCGTCTTCACCGTGGTGCCGACCAATTCATTCTACCTTCGGACGCTGCCCGACGACCGGTGGGCGATCGACCACCCCATTCGCGCCATGGCGAGATCAGGCCTTCGTCTCCACCCCAATACGGACAATCCGACTTTGCACAAGGTCACGCCCACTGAAGCGTGGCTCATGATGACGCGTGACTTCGGCTTCAGCCTCGATGATGTGCGCAACTTCATGCACAATGGCCTCGACGCGGCCTGGATCGATGACCGGCTTCGGGCCAAATGGCGGCAGGAGTGGTCGGGGGAATTCGAGGTGCTGCGCGCACAGCTGAAAACGAGCTAGGGCGGATCCGGCGGACGACAGGCCGATTGCTGCATCCGCAGTGGCGAACGCGCACGACAATATGGCAGAATGGGTCGGCATAATCGGCTGAAATTGTGCGCGCGGCTGCCCTAAGGCATCGAAACGGCTTGGTGTGATGGACCTTCGCCAGCTCGAATATTTTGTGCGGGTTGAGGAGTGCGGAAGCTTTACCGCCGCGGCCGAGCTCCTTCGTGTTGCTCAGCCCTCGCTAAGCCGGCAGATCAAACTCTTGGAAATCGAATTGCGCCATCGGCTCTTCATCCGGCATGGGCGCGGCGTGATCGCGACCGAAGCCGGAAAGCTGCTTGCCGAGCAGGCGCGGAAGATCCTTCACCAAGTGGACGTCGCGCGCAAGTCGCTCGATCGGATGCATCCCGGTTCATCCGGCCAGCTTACGATCGGAATGCCGTCGAGCCTGGTGAAACTCGTCGCCGTTCCCCTGCTCAGCGAATTTCGAAAGCATCTGCCGAACGTCAGCGTCGCGATCAGCGATGGGTTGTCGCTCGCCATGCAGGAGTGGCTGTTGAGCGGCCGGCTCGATATCGCGCTGCTCTACAAGCCCCTGCCCTCTCCCGACATCAGCAGCATCACGATCCTCGAGGAAGAGCTGTTCTTATTTTCGCGCGCCGGTCGAAAGCCGGTGATGACGCCGGTCAATCTGACGGATGTTGCCGAGCTTCCGCTGATCCTGCCGAAAAGCCCGCACGAAATTCGTGCTCTCGTCGACACCAGCATGGCCGGTTTGGGATGCAAGCCGAAAGTCGCGGTCGAGGTCGACAGCATTCCGGCGATTCTGCATCTCCTCCGCCCCGGCGAGCAATTCGCGATCCTGCCGAAATACGCCGTATCGATCTATGAAAATCCGCAGGCCTATGTCTCGCGGCGGATCATCAATCCGCGTCTCTCGAGCAAGCTCGTGCTGGCCGTCGCGACCAAGCGCAAGTCGAATGCGCTCTACGATAGTGCGCTGCGGCTGATGACCGAGATTTGCAGCGCCGTGCTCCACCCCATCACGGACATGGAGCAGACGGACTTTCCGCCCAGGAACGTTATTCCGCTCACGCGGTCGTCGCGCCCGCGGCGGTGAGCGCCTATAGACGCGTTCTATAGCAGCTAATCATCGACGGCCCTTCCGGGCTGGCGGTCGACGCTTCAAGATGTCCCGAGATTCACGTGGCAATGCGAGCGGCTTCCACCGTCCGCCGGCCACATCGATCACCAGCACAATACGGGAACCGCGATGAACAGGCTTGAACTCGTCTTGGCATGCGAGGCTTATGACCGTACCGATGCGCTTCGCGAGGGCCGCATCCAGCCGGAAGGCATCGATCTCGTCTACCTTCCGTTGTCGCCGCAAGAGACCTTCTGGCGGATGCTGCGGCATCTTGAATTCGACGTCGCCGAAATGTCCCTGTCCGCCTGGACCGTCGCGAAATCGAGAGGTGAAGACCGGATCATCGCCATCCCGGTCTTCACCTCGCGGGAGTTTCGGCATTCTGCCGTCTACGTGAACCTCAAATCGAATATCACCCAGCCGGCCGATCTCAGAGGAAAGCGCGTTGGCGTTCCCGAATACATGCTCACTGCCGTGGTGTGGGCGCGCGGAATTCTCCAGAGCGAGTACGGCATTGCCCCGAAAGACATGAAATGGCTCATCGGCGGGCAGGAGGAGCCGGGCCGCCAGGAACGCCTCGAATTGCGCAAGCCGCCCGGCGTCAGCATCGAACGCATCCCCGAGGATCAGACGCTGAGCGCCATGCTCGATCGCGGCGAGTTGGACGCCGTCATCACGCCGCTGCTGCCATCGGTCTATTCGCCGCGCTCGCCGCGCGTGCGCCGGCTGTTTCCGAATTTCCGCCAAGTGGAGCAGGACTATTACCGGAAAACCGGCGTGTTCCCGATCATGCACACCGTATCCATGAAAACGAGCCTTTACGAGAAGCATCCATGGATCGCGCAGAGTCTCTACCAGGCCTTCCGCAAGTCCCGCGATGAAGCGATCCGCCGATTGCACGACACCAACGCGCTGCGCATTTCCCTGCCATGGGTCGTCGCCGAGGCGGAGGAATCCGAGGCCCTGTTCGCCGACGGCGACTTCTGGCCCTATGGCATCGAGCCCAATCGGAAAACCATTCAAACGCTGATCGATTACCTGAAGCAACAGGATCTGTTGGAGCGCGACGTCAAGCTGGAGGAGCTTTTTGCGCCGAACACCTTCGACATGTACAAGACCTGAGAAATCCGCATTTCAAGAACGCGGGACTCGCAGAAACACTTTCACTGCGCTTCGCAGCAGCCGAGTCTCGTCTGATTCAGATTGGGAGAGAGTTCATGAATTTGCCAATGAGGACCTTCAGGTCGATTTCATTCTCGGTCGTGGTCGCAGGGACCGCCGCGCTCGTGCCAGCGAATGTTCTCGCCGATGTCGTGTGCAGCGGACACGAAGCGCTGTCGACGACGCGACCAGAAGCAAGCTGCCTCGACGTCCGACCCGAGATCTTCGAATCACCCGACAAGAAATTGCGCGCAGTCGTGTTTCCGGTCGATATCAGCCTCGATACCACGCCGGACATGGAGAGCCGCGTCGTGATTCGCTCGAGCGACGGCAACACTTTGACGTCCAAGGACTACTCATCGCCACGCGGGATGAACGGCTATTACGTCTATCGCGGACAGTGGTCGCCCGACTCGCAATTCTTCGTCTACAGCCTCGTGTCATCGGGCGGCCATTCGCCGTGGTCGTTCCCGATGATGGTGTACAGCCGGCGAAAGAATGCCACCGCAAAATTCAGCGACATGATCAATGGCAATCCGACGCTGTCGGGCGAATTTTCGTTTGCCGGACCGCATGTGCTCTCAGCCGTCACCTGGAAGAAGCAAGGGGCGCTGGACGATCAGGTTCCGATCAAGGTTGACCTTGAGACCGCCTTCAAAAAACTGACGCCATCCCAAAGCGATTAGGAACACGAGTTTGGCGCCTCCTTCTCAGGTGCTTGTCAGCTTCATCATGTCGAGCGCGGCGCGGCCCATGATGGCATAGGGGTTGCCAAGCGTTTCGCCCATCTCAAAGTGATTGTAGCCTTTGCCGACGATCAATTGGACCGGCTTCCCGGCTGCCATCAGCGCGGCAGCAAAGTCCTTGGTCTGCCGCTGAAACTCGGGTGTCTCCAGAGTGCCGTGCGCAAGAACGAGCGGCGTGCGGATATTCTCGATGTGGCGCTGCGGCGAAAGCTCTTGCTCCATGTCGTCGGTGAATTTGACGTAGTTGCCGCGCTTGGACAGCCGCACCGCCTTGAGATCGTACATGCCGCTGCCGAGGACAGCGCCTTTGAGAAGGTCGCGCGGCAGTCCGAGCTTGTCCCATTCGGTGGTGACGACGCAGCCGGCTAGGTGGCTGCCCGATGAGCGGCTGCACAAATAGGTCTGGCCGGGATTGGCCCCGAAACTCGCGGCGTTGCGATAGACCCAGGCAACGGCCCGCCGGCACTGGTCCACCATCGGAAAAAGGTCGCCCTGCGTCTCCAGCACGTTGTTGAAATCGACCGCAACGAAATTGGCGCCGGCCTTGACGAAGACCTCGGCGTAAAGCGCGAAATCGGCCGACCGTCCGCCGCGCCAGGCGCCGCCATGTATGAAAATCATCGTCGGCGCATTGGGCCGTTTGGTCTTGTAGATATCGACTTTCTCAATGTCGGTCGGCCCGTAGGCGACGCGTTCAGGCTTGCCGATGACCGCCAGGGCTTTCTCGTTATTGGCGGCAAGCCGCTCGGCGATGTTCCGCGAGTTGAATGCGTAGACGGCCTGGTCGTAGGCGTCGTCGAGATCCTCTTGATCGAGATCGAGCCAGACCGGAGCTCCCTTCGTCCGGGCAGGCGGCGTCGCCGGGCACCGCTGTGCGGCCGCGGGGGTGCTCACCAAGGCGATTGTCCCGGCGGCACCTGCGACGACCCCGCGCCGCGTGACTGTCGGCTCATTTGGATGACGATCTGACATGATTTCCTCCGATGGCGAAGACTAAGTCCGCCGCATCACCGAGATCAACCCGCAGCCAACCTACGTTCAACCGTTGTCATCGCGGCAAGCGGGGAAATGGTCCCTGAATGCCAACATCGCATTATCGAGTAACAGGCCGACCGCCAGCATCGTCAGGATGTAGGCATAGACGGTCGGACTCTCGAAAAAACGTTGAGCGTACATGAGCGTTGCGCCCATGCCGCCGCCGCCGGCGACCATTTCGCAGGTGAACGTCGTGATCAGCGCCACCGGGACGGCGACCCGCAGTGCCGCGAAAATGCGCGGGTAACAGGCCGGCAGGATGACGCGCAGCATGAGGCGGCGGCGAGAACTCCCCATTGAGAGCGCCGACCAGATGACAGTGCGGCTGACGGAGCTTGCGGCGTGATAGGCCGCAATGATGATTTGGAATACGCAGGCAAATGCGACCAGCAGGATCTTCGAGAAACTGTCGATCCCGAACCACAGAATGAAAATTGGAATGAAAGCGATTTTCGGCGACGGAAAGCCGAGCGCTATCAATGGATCGCACAGCCAATACAGCCAATTGCTTCGCGCCATCGCGATGCCGAGGGTTACGCTCACCAGAGCTGCTAGTGCGAGTCCTGCGAAGGCACGATAGAGGCTGAGACCAAGATCGAACGGCAGGGACCCGTCGCTCGTCAGATCTGCAAGCGTTGCAATGACGGTGGTCATGGCGGGTAGAAACAAAGCCGGAGCAATTTTCAGGCGCGCGGCCAATTCCCATGCGGCGAGAATTGCAACGATCGAAACGATGGAGCGCAGGTTTGCCGCCGCCCACCGCATCAAGCGCGCCGCGCCCGCGTCCCCCATTTCCTTCATGCTTCCTCGACGATCGCGGAGGGGTGCCACCGCAGGCACCATGCGCTGATCCGCAGCAACACCCGATCGGCAATGAACGCGACGAGCACGACGCTAGTGACGGCCGCAAACATATAATCGTAGGAGCCATTTTCGCCGTATGTGAAGATCAATCTTCCGATGCCGGCGGTAGATGCGATCATTTCCGCCGACAGAGCGACAACGAAGGCGAAGCCGAGCGCAACACGGATTCCGGTGAAGACGTCTGGCAGGGCGTGGGGCAGAAAGACCTGCCATAACAGTTTGCGGCGGCTCGTTCCAAGCGCTTCGGCGCTCCATACCAGCACGGGCGGCGTCGCCAAGACACCATGATAGGTATGGACGACGATCGGCAGCAAGGCACTCAAGTAGACGGCAACGATGGCCATGGTGCTGCCGATGCCGAACCACAGGATCAGCAGAGGTACGAGCGCTGTCTTCGGCAGTGAATAGGTGGCGCCGACGATCGGCGCGAGATAGGAATGAAGCGATGGTGAGCGGGCCATGCCCGCGCCAAGCAACACGCCGGTGACGATCGCGAGCCCAAGCCCGGCAAACGCGCGAACCAGCGTCACCAGAATGTTGTCGCTAATTTCCCCCCCTTTCAGCAAATCGCCGAACGCGCGGCCAACGAGAAGCGGCGTGGGCAGGAACGCCGTATCGACCACGTGAAAGGTGCCCAACGATTGCCAGAGCAGCAGAAAGAGAGCCACCGGGGCAAGAACGCGCACAGCGGCGAGACCTGCCCCGGATAGCCGACGTCCATCAGATCGCGGCAGACCCATCTTTTGCCTCTGTGTCCGCAGCTTGGCGTCGTACCGAAAGCCAGACCTCATTGCGCACTTTGTTGAAAGCGGCCGACAACATAACCTGCTCGCGTCCGATTGAGCGGTCGAGCCTCACAACGAACTCCTCAACGATCTGACCGGGCCGCGCCGACATGATGCAAATCCGGTTTGATAGATACACCGCCTCGTTGACGTCGTGAGTCACCATGAGCACGGTTTTCCGAGTCTCAAGCCAGATCCGCAAGAGTTCGTCCTGCATCACCTCCCTGGTTTGCGCATCGAGTGCGCCGAACGGTTCGTCGAGCAACATGATGGCGGGATCGCAAGCCAGCATCCGCGCCAGAGCCACGCGCTGCTTCATGCCGCCGGAAAGCTCGCGCGGGTAACGATGCTCGAACCCGCGCAGACCGATGACGCCAATAAGGCGATCGGCAATCTGTGCGCGCTGTTGCGGAGCATAGCCGCGGTTCTCCAGTCCATAGAGAATGTTGCGGCGGACCGTGAGCCAGGGGAAAAGAGCATATTCCTGGAAAACCACGCCGCGATCGATGCCGGGACCATCAATTACTTTGCCGTCAACCAGAACCTCGCCTTCGGCGGCGAGGAAGCCGCCGACGATATAGAGAAGCGTGCTCTTGCCGCAGCCGGACGGTCCGACAATCGAAACGAACTCGCCCTCGTTTACGTCGAGACTGGTACGGCTCAGGGCAGCAACATCTCCGTCGTTCGACTTGTAGGTCTTTGAGATTCCGCTGAGCCGGATCTTCGGCGCCATTACGTGGCGCACGGTTTCGGGAGATACTGCAGTTTCAGGTATTTCGCCGCATCCACCGGCCGATCGATCAGCTTGTATTCGAGCATTGCGTCGATTGGTTTCTGCACCGCCGAAACTGCGATGCAGCCGCTTTGATCGCGGTAATAGTCGCGCGGCGTAATGAAATAGCTCGCGAGCACCTCCTTCGGCGACTTCGTCAATCCGGCGGCCAGCTCCATCGCTTTATCGCGATTGGCCGGGGTGTAGTACCAGGCGAGGCCCTGGACATAATCCGCCAGGAAGGCCCGCAGGGCATCCTGGTGTTCGCGAATGAACCTGTCGGTCGCGACCTGGAAGACGACCGAGGACGGGCCGAGCGTATCGCCGCCAGTGAATAGCGCGCGCAGATCGCCCTTTGCGGCTTCCGCCGGAAGAAACGGGATTACCAGCACGCCGCAATCGACGCGGCCCTCGCGGATCGCGGGGGCAATATTTGCGAACGCGACTTCCACGATTTGCACGTCTCGCCGTGGATCGAGCCCTGCTTTCTTCAAGGCGACGCGGAGCACCAGATCGACCGCCGAACCGAAGGCGTTAATAGCGACCTTCTTTCCCTTCAGGTCGCCAGCCGATTTGAGCGGCGAACCCTTCACCACAAAGAAGGTGTTGGTGGCATAGCCCGGGTGCCCGTCTTGATAGATGTCGGCGACGATGCTTACGCCGTCCGGAACGACATTCTTTGCAATCACGGTCGCAAATGCGGGACACGAGAGGGTCGCGATGTCGGCCTGGCCGGCTGCGAGCAGCTGCGCGGCTTCAGGCGATCCGCGCGTGAACGACATGTCGAGCGTATAGGCCTTGCCGTAATTCGCCAGCACGTTGGACTTGAGGTAATCGAGCCAGATGAGCGTCTCCATCTCGTTGGGTCCGATGCCGCCGCCGGTCGCATAACGGATGGTCACAGGTGCTGCCCGGGACGAAGATATCCAGGATGAGGCAACGACGGCGCCGGCCACGGAGGCGCCCGCTCCAAGCAGGCCGCGTCGCGAAACCTTATCGGCCATGAAATTCGAAATGGTGTTCCTCATCGCGTCCTGCCTCGCTGTCTATCACGGCGTCAGTATCGGGAAATCCGCGCGGGCCGCAACGATCTCCGGCACAGTCATCGCTGTCGGCGGTCCCAAGTGCTTTGACGGGCTCACGCCCGGTCAACAGGGTGGCGGCGGTCGGTCCACCAGTGCCGGGGATATGGCTTTGAGCCCGTCGGGCCACGTGAGCTGGTCGAAGTCAATCTTTTGCTCGGTCATCTTCACGCCTTGAGCCCAGCGGCTGAGGCTGCAGAAGTCGTCGTAGTAGATCTTGTCGAGAGCGAGCGGCCGAATGTTGGTGTCGTACTGTTCGCGCGTCGCCGCTTCGCTAAGGTCGAGCTTGGCTTTTGCATACGCGGCAACCGCGGCGAAATCCTTTTCGGCTACTTCGCGGCCCTTGATGGTGGCGCGCAGCCAGCGCGTGGCGGCATCCCTGCCCTCTGGCGTGCTGAGCCAGGCCGGCCGCGCCCCCGCCACCAGATATCCCTGGATATAACCCGTCGCGTCGGTCAGGTAGCGCGCCTTGTCGGCGCAGATTTCGAGCGTCCGCGAGCCGATCGGCTGCCAGATGAAAAAGCCCGCGATCTCGCCGCCGCATAGAGCAGCGGGCAGAATCTGCGTGTCGAGATTCTTCACGGTGACCCGCGCCGGATCGATACCATTCTTGACAAGATATTCGGAGATGAACCAGGACCCGGTCGACCCGACGCGAGTCGCTATCGTTTTGCCGATGAGGTCCTTCGCGTTTGCGATGTCCTTCTGCACGACGCCCACATAGCCTTTGGCGTCGCGCTCGACCACGGCGATGGTGCGGTATTCGCCCTTGGACCGAAAGAAATATTGCACGCTCGGCAGATCACCGGTCATGATGATGTGGCCTTGGCCGCTTTGGAAGGCCTGGAACGCGGTCGTCCCCGATGGGAACAGCCGGTAGGTCACGTTGAGGCCTTCCTGCCGATAGAAGCCCTTTTCCAGAGCCATCCAAATGGCGTCGTTGTTCACGGCCGGCTGACCGAACAACGTGATGGCGATGGGCGACTGGGCCTGTGCAGCCGGCATGCCCACCAACGTGGCGGCGGCAAGCAGCGGCCCTAATTTCATCGCGAGCTTGCTCATGTGCGGACTCCTCCAGGTGCTTTTCAATTGACGGCGACGTAGGACATGTAACGAGCGAGAATTCGATCGACGATCAGGCGGAACATCCGGTCCACTGCGAAACCGAGAACACAGATCGTCAGCAGCGCCACGAAAATGCGGTTGGTCTGCAGCAACATGGAGGATTTCTGCAGCAGGTAGCCGATGCCCGAATCGGCCGCGAGAATTTCCGCCGGAATAATGCTCATGAACGACGAAGCCATTGCGATCCGCATCCCGGTCACGATGTAAGGCACCGCCGACGGCACGACCACCAGCGCAAATATCTGCAATTGGTTGGCACCGAGGCATTCGGCGGCGCGCTGCCGCGCCACCGGCGCACGCAGGACCCCTGCCGTCGTGTTGATCGTCACGATGAAAAACGTGCCCCAGAAGATCAGGAAGTACTTTGACATCTCGCCGATGCCAAACCAGATGATCGCGATCGGGATCATGGCGGTCGGAGACAGGTAGCGCAGCAACTCGATGATCGGGTCGAGGAGATCGTGAACCAGCCGGATGCGCCCCACCAGCACGCCGAGTGCGATCCCGAACAGCGACCCTGTCACGAACCCGACCAGGATCCGCACCATGCTGATCGAAACGTCATCAAGGATCTCGCCGCTCAACAGCATCGGAATCATGGCGCGGACGACCGCGAGCGGCGGTGGAATCAAGAACGAATTGAACACATAGGTCGACAGCACTTGCCAGCCGAGCAAGCCGATCAGCAACGACACGAGCGAGAGCAGGACGGTCCGGTATTTTCCGCTGTCGATCCACCGCCGCAAGGCGCCTGACCCAGCCCCAGTCTCGGCCAACGGCCGCTTACCGGCCGGCGTACTGTCCGGAACGTTCGTCATCGGACGGTGATTGCCTGGGTGATCAATTTGGTTTTCCGTTCTCGGCCGAACGCACCACGTCCGGAGCCAGCACCGCCTCGATCTCATGAAACAGCGGTGCGAGCTGCGGATTGGTGAGGTCGCGCGGTCGCGGCACCGTGATGTCAAAAATTCTCGTGACCGTGGAATTCGGGCCGACCGACATCACGCCGACGCGATCTGCCAGCAGGAGTGCCTCCGCGATATCGTGGGTGACGAACACCACTGTTTTGCGGGTGCGCTCCCAAATCGAGAGGAGAATCGCGTGCATGCGCCGGCGCGTGAGGGCGTCGAGCGCTCCGAAAGGTTCGTCCATGAGAAGGATTTGCGGCTCGACTGCGAGGCCACGTGCAATCTGCAGTCGTTGGCGCATGCCGCCCGAGAGCTGGTATGGGAACTTGTCGCGATGCCCGTCAAGGCCGACCATGCCGAGGTAAGTGGCGATGATGTCGTTCCAAAGCGCCTTCGGCGTCTTGTGCACCCGTAGCCCGAAGCGCACGTTTTCCTCGACCGTCAACCACGGAAATAGCGCCGAGCCGGCGTCTTGAAAAAACATGACACGGTCGCGGCCCGCGCGCGTCACCGCAATGCCTCCGACACTGACCGCGCCGCTGGTGGCCGTCTCAAACCCAGCCATGATGTTGAGGAGAGTCGACTTGCCGCAACCGGACGGCCCAAGAAGGCAGAAGAACTCACCGTCTGAAATGTCGAGGGCGACGCCGTCGAGCGCGACATAGGGCTTGTTGGTCGCGTCATAGATCTTGCGCAGGTTGGAAATGCGCAACAACGCCTATCCCCTTGTGCGGCAATCAAGACCGGCGGCAAACCATAAGTGTTGGCCCGGCAAGGTGTCAATTCGGCGCGTCTGCAAGGTAGCCTCTATGCACGCAGTCCTGCCGACGTCGTGGCCTATCATGCGTTCTTCATTCTGGACTTGAAGAAATCGACTTGCGAAGTTGGGCTCGCAAGCAGCGTGGGCCGGGACAGGAGAGCAGGATGGCGGACGTAAAGCATATCGCGCCGACACGAATTGGTGGCACCGACATCGAATATGCTCAGGGCGTGCGCGCCGGCTCATGGCTGTTCTTCACCGGGCATCACGCGACGGACTTCGATCATGGTCTGGCGGCGGAGATTGCGATCAAGCCCGGACTGCCGCTCGGCGGCAGGCCCCGTTACCGGCGCGAGGGGGATTTCATTTTCGAGCGTTTCGCAAGGCTGATCGCCGCCGAGGGTGGCGACCTGCGGCACATTGTGCGGGTCGATCAATACTATCCCGATGCCCAAGTTGTGAACGCCTATCAACGAGCCCGAAAAGCCGTGCTGAAGGACTTCGTGCCGCCCAGCACATCGGTGCTGATGGACGAACTGCTTGTCGAAGGCGTCAACATGGACGTGTCGATGCTCGCGGTATTGCCCGGCGGCAACCGCGAGCCGAAGGCCGCGCAACCGGTTGGTGTGCCGGTGCCGCAACACTCGGGCTTTATCGCGTCGCTCGTGTCCGGAGACTACGTATTCGTCGCGGGCCAGATGCCGAACAATGACGAGATGACGGCCATTGCCAAGCCGGCCTACCGCCCGCCCAATGCGGTTTGGAACGGCACCGACATACGGCTGCAGACTGAGTTCCTCATCACGTCTCGCCTCAAACCCGCTCTCGAAGCTGGTGGAAGTTCCATCAACAATGCAATCAAGGCGCAGGTCTATCTGACGAACATCGAGGACCTGCCGGAGTTCATGGATGTCTGGGACAGCCACTTTGGCGCCAGCCCCTGCGCCCTCACGGTGGTCGCCACGAAGGGATTGGCGCTCCTGGAGTCGATTATCGAGATCAACATCTTTGGCGTGCGCGATACCGGCGAGATCAAGAAGCAGATCATCGATCACAAGCCCTCCGCGCATATGCGACTTGGGCCCGCGGCGGTGCGTGCGGGGGACTTGCTGTGCCTGTCGGCCCTCTATGCGGCCGATGCGAACGGTGCCATTCCCAAGGTGCGCGATTCCGCCGGGCTAAAATATTTCGGCGTCCCGGCTCGCCATCAGATGGAATCGATTCTGACGGCAGCCAATGAGATCTGCGAAGTGGCGGGGGCATCGCTTGCCAACCTCGCCCGCGCCAATCACTTCGTCGGTGACCTGAACGTCGTGCATCCACTGTTGCGGACGTGGCAGAAGCGGCTTGCCGGTGCGCCAATCCCGTTCGGCGTTGTCCGCGTGCCGCGCCCAGTGCCGGTGCCGGGTTGCGACATCACCGCCGACTTATGGGTTTATCACCCGCACTGATCAGAATCGCACCCATGCATCAATCGTCGCGGCCATGTTCCTTGATACCTACTAGAACCACGATCAACGTTTGTGCATTGAACGACTCTGCGCGATGCCAATCTGCAGCACCGTTTCGCGGCGCGGAGTGTCACGATTACGGCCATTTGCCTAGTGCGACGCGCTGCTTTTGGAAGCGCGATGCGCGCGTCGCGGCTTGACGGCCACCCGAGCGTCGCGACCGCTCTCTGCCAACAGGCGCATGACGCTGCCGCTGCGGAGGAGCGGCAGAACATCTTCCGGCGTCATCGGCGCGGCAAAGTAGAAGCCCTGTGCCTGTCGGCATCCCCACCGGTGCAGCAATCGCACCTGGTCCGCCGTTTCCACGCCTTCGGCGATGACTCCGATTCCCAATTCTCGCGCGAGGCCGATCGACGCCTTGACGATTGCCGTGTCGTTGGCATCGACGCCAATATCCTTGACGAATTCCTGCGCGATTTTGATCCGATCCACCGGGAAACGCCGAAGGTAGAGCAGCGAGGAATAGCCCGTGCCAAAGTCGTCGATCGCGATTTTCAACCCGCGGGCGCGTAGCCGCTCGACGACGCTGTCGTGCCCGCCCGAAGTCCCCATCAGCGCGCTTTCCGTCATCTCGATCTCCAGCAAACGGGGCGGCAATCCCGTCTCCGCGAGCACCGCCTCGATCTCGTTTTCCAACTCGCGAGGCGCCTTGAACTGAAGCGCCGAAACATTGACCGCGAGCAGAGGTACCGCGACGCCGCTATCTAGCCATTGCTTGGCCTGCCGGCACGCCGAGCGTAAAATCCAATTTCCAAGCACGACGACGAGACCGCTGCGCTCCGCCGCAGGCAGAAATTCGGCGGGCGAGAGCAAACCCAACGTCGGATGGTTCCAGCGGACCAGCGCCTCCAGTCCGGCGACACGACTGGTCTCCACGTCCACTTGGGGCTGATACGCCAGGAACAATTGGCCCGCCGCTATACCCGCGCGCAACTCGGATGTCAGGGCCACGCGCTTGCGCACTTCCGCATCCATTGCGCTGGTGAAGAATCGATACGTGTGCCGGCCCTCCGATTTTGCCCGATAAAGCGCGACATCGGCGTGCGCGAGAAGCGCTTCGGCTCCAGGACTGTCCGGCTCGTAGGTCGCGATGCCGATGCTGGCCCCGGATTGGATTTGGTTGCTGTCGAGCAGGAACGGCTCGATCATGATTTGCAACAGCTTGTCCGCCAGCGCCCCGACCTCCGTCGGGTCGCCAATGTCCGCCATCAGCAAAGCGAATTCGTCGCCGCCAAACCGCGCAAGGGTGTCGATCGCTCTCACGTTCGCCTGCAGCCGTTCGGAAACTGACTGGAGCAGTCGGTCGCCGATGGGGTGACCCAGCGTATCGTTAACGTCCTTGAAATGATCGAGGTCGAGATAGAGTACCGCGAAGCCGCGCCCGCCTCGACGCGCTCGCTCGATCGCCCGGGCCACCGCGGCGACGAATACGCCGCGATTGGCCAGTCCGGTCAGGAGGTCGAACTGCGCCATCCTCTTGAGCTGACATTCGGCCTCCTTGCGTCGCGAAATTTCACGCGCCGTCGTGAGCAGGAAATCCCGCCCGCCGAAGGAAGCCCGGCGTATCGACAGTTCGACCCAGAACAGCCGCCCATCCTTCGCCTTGCAGTGCCAGTCGAACGTTTGTGCCACCCCGGATCGTGCCTTCTGCATCTCGGACAACAGGTTCTGGCGCGTGTAAGGCGGGTTGCTCTCGAAGAGATCCCCGATCGGCTGGCTCAGCAACTCTTCGCGCGTATAGCCGAACATCTCGCAGACGCGTTGATTGCTCTCGACGACAGTCCCGGTTTCGAAGTCATGCACGACTATGAGATCGTTGACGGAATCGAAGATGGTGCGGAAGCGCTCCTCGCTTCGTCGCAATGCCGATTGCGCTTGCTTGAGATCAGTGATGTCCGTTACCGCCCCGATTAGGCCGGTCACGACCCCCAATTCCGAATGGAAGGGAAAGAAATTCGCCAGCCAATAGCGCTGGGCGCCAGACCCCGTGGGAGCCCCGCCTTGAATTTCAGCGTTGAGGACCGACTCGCCGCGCTCATAGACCGGCCGATAGAGTTCCATGATCTTGTCCGCCAGTCCGGGGATGACATCGCGCAGAGTGCGGCCGATATGAGCACCGACGGGGAGCCCGTTGATTTCCGCCATGTGCTCATTGATCCGAACGTAGCGATAGTCGGCATCCATGAAACAGAGACCGACCGGCGAATACTGGTAGACCAGCTCGATTTCGTTCAGAACGGCCTTGTTCTTGGCGACGGCAGCTCGCAGTTGGCGATTGGCGGCGGCCTCGTCGAGGCTCAGCCGTATGGAGTGCACGATCACGCGGTTGATGTAGCGTCCCATCAAAGCGACGACCGCGACGTAGGCCGCCAGCATCAGGCCCATCGCAATCGAGACCCGGTCACCCGTCGCCACATAACAAAGGACTTGTGGAACGATGGCGGGCAGCGCGTAACCGAAAAAGGCCGGCAGATATGCCGAATGCAGGAAGACCGCGCCGACCATCATGCCACCGAGCACAAAAATGACGACGACGTGTGCGACCGGATCCGGCGATACGAAGACAACCGATCCGGCAAGGCCCCAGAGAAAACCCGTCGCGGCGGCGCCTACGGTAAAACGCTTGGCCCAGTTGATCTCGTGCTCATCGTCGTGCGGTTGCTGCAGGTGCTGCAGATAACGTGCCCGATCACCGAAACGAATGCCCACAACAATGCAGAACAGCCCGATCCAAAGCAGGAGGATCCATGGCGGATAAGCTTGCCCGAGCACCACAGCGAGGATTGATGCGTTGATCGGGTTTGCCAGCATGATCGCAGGTGCGCCATACAGCGCCTTGACTTGCTGGGCGAGTACTGCCGCCTGGAGCTCCGCCTGGTTCGGGGGAGGTGGGCCGTGCTCGAAAAGGCATTCGTTGGGCATTAGGTCCACGCAATGCGCGCCATGCGATCGGCCGTTGCGGCGGACGACGCAAGCGACAGTGTTACGGGGCTGGAACCTAGCTGTTACTACGACGAAGCAAATTAAGTAATATCTCTGAGTTTAGTATTTATAGTTTACGGTTCGCTTATATAGTTGCATCAATTAAAGGTATCAAGTCGGATTTTATTTTTGCGCTAAATCAATGCTGGCTCGTTTCCTATGCTCTACGCGTCAAGCGGACGTAATCGCGCGTATGCGGACCTGCGGTGACCAAAGATCCATTACTGAGCGGACACGTCAAAATTTTGCCGCGCCGGAATTCTGCGAACGAGGGACGCGACCTTGAACAAAATCTTGTTTGTTACGATGATTGTCTGGCTTTCGATTGAACCGGGTGGCGGCCTCGTGGAGGCTCAACCACAAACTCCGGCCTTCCACGAGGCTGCTAGCAAGATACCTCCCGAAGGCGCGCTGGGGCAGATTGTGGCCCAGGAGTCGATAGCGACCCCGGTCGCCGGGGCACAAGCCTGGCGCATCGCCTACATCTCCTCTGGCTTGGCAGGGCGGAAAACCATCGTCACCGGATTGGTCGTGGCCCCGGTGGGGCCGCCGCCGCCGGATGGCCGTCCGATCATGGCCTGGGCGCACGGCACGACGGGAACCGCGGAGAACTGCGGGCCGTCCCAGGTGCTGAACCCGGCGCAGAGCCTCAACGAGTACTTTCTCATGAATGGCAACTCGTGGACGGATTATGGACTGCCAAGCGTTGAGGCCTTTATCAAGGAGGGTTACGTCGTTGTCGGCACCGACTATCAAGGGCTGGGCGGCGGGGGCCGGCATCAATACGCTGTCGCTGCAACGCAGGCCCGCGACGTCATCGATTCGATTCGGGCGGTCAGTTCCATGAAGGCCAGCGGGGCGGGCAAGAAAGCGATTGTCTACGGCTGGTCGCAAGGAGGCGGCGCGGCCGTCGCTGCCGCAAGCCTGCCGGATTACATCGGCCAACAAGGCACGGCATCGGACGACATTCAGCTTCTGGGTTTCGTCGCCTTGGCGCCGTTCGACACAGCCGTGTTGGCTGCAAATGCAACCGCGGACCAATCCGGTTCGGAGAAATTGATGGCTGAACTAACGGCCAAGTTTTCCGACAACGTGTTCAATTTCACCCATTTTGCAATGAACCTATGGGGGACGCAGGCTGCCTTTCCAGACCTGCATCTGAATGATGTTTTCACGGATGACGGTGCGAAAGTCGTGGATAGGGTGTTCTCCAACAAGTGCATGCATTCGGCGGCCGACACTCTCAACTATGCCTACGCGTCGGAATATAAATCGTTGCTGAACCCGAAGCCGAAAAACGCAGCGGCTTGGACGCTGGCGCTTGTTCAAGGCAGCGTTGCCCCGGTGAAGCCGGTCGCGCCCGTGATCATTTATTGGGGAACCAAGGACACGGTGCTCCCGCCCGTGATGGGGAAGCTCTATCAGGATCAAATGTGCAAGCTGGGCGGCAATGTGGAACGGGTGCGGCTGGCAGGAGAGCAGACGCATTTTTCAACGCCAGGCGCTGCGGCGCCGCTTTACCTGCGTTGGGTCAGGGAGCGAATGGCCCGCACACCGCTCCCGACCGGCTGTCCTGCGAACTAGGCGATCTATGTCCGCCCGCTTTCGGTCAACCAAAACGAATTCCGGCGCGACCGCCGGGAGGCGGTTGTTTTATCGCTTCCTAACCAAGAAGGCAGCCGCCGTGCCCGCTTTGCTACGGCAATGCCGGCGTGGTCTTCGGCGGAATGCGATGATGGGTCGCCTGCTCGTAAGCATAGCCGAGCTTCAGCAGGATCGGCTCGTCATACGGCCGGCCGAAGAACGTGATGCCCACGGGAAGATTGTCCGCCGTGAAACCGGACGGCACCGTCATCGACGCGGCATAGACGAGGAACGTGTTCAGCGTCGGCACTCCCCTGTTGTTGACATAAGGCGGATTGATGCCATCGCGGATCAGCGTCGGCTGGTGCTCCACGGACTTGTGGACGATCGCGTCCAACTTGTTGTCGGCCATGACCTTGAGAATCGTGAGCAGCAATTGCTCGCGCGCCTCCAGATAGGCAAGGTAAGCGGCGGGATTGAGCGGCGCAGCCGGCTTTTTCCATTGCTCCACCTTCGGCGGCGGAAAGCTCTTGTCGATCTCCGGCGAGTTGGCGATGTCCTGTCGCGTCTTGAACGGTGAGTTGGGGTTGCGCGCGAGGTAAAGTTTCAGTGCTTCGTCGGCCATCGCCGGATTGGAGGCGCGTTTCGCGAGCAGCAGCTTCAGATCGGGGATCACGATCGGATCGACGAGGATCGCCCCCGCCGATTTGAACTCCGCGACATTCTTCTCAAATGCGGCGTCGACCTTCTTGAAGTCGTCCGACCCGGGGTCCGATTGCACCCCTATTGGTTCGCGCAAAATCCCAATGCGCGCACCCTTGAGAGCATCCTTGTCAAGAAATCGCGTGTAGCTGCCGTCGACCTTGCCGATTCCGAGGGCCGTCAACGGATCTTCCGGATCGTAGCCGGCCATCACGTCCAGCAGTTCGGCAAGGTCGCGCACAGTGCGTGCCATCGGCCCCATCTGTGCCGCCGCAGTCGGATAGCCGTCCCACATGCCGCTCCGACTGACGAGGCCGGGAGTGGGTCGCAGGCTGACGATCGCATTCCAGGCGGCAGGCCGGCGGATGGATGCAAAGGTTTCCTCCCCGAGTGCAACCGTGGAGAAATTGGCTGCGACCGCCGCGCCGGAACCGCCGGAAGAACCACCGACGGTCCGCTCGAGATCATACGGATTGCGCGTCACCCCGAACATCGATCCGTAGGTATCGCCGGCCGCGAATTCGCTGAGCGTCGTCTTCCCGAGGATGATCGCTCCCGCCTTGCGCAGCTTCTCGACCACGAAGGCGTCGCGCGGCGGCCGATAATCCTTGAACACCACCGTGCCGAGCGTCGTCGGCGTGCCGGCCACATCGATCTCGTCCTTGACCAGGATCGGAATGCCATGCAGCGGACCAACAGGTCCCGAGGACTTGAATGCGGCGTCCAGCCTGTCGGCGTCTTCGAGCGCGCGGGGATTGAGCGTGATGACGGAATTGATGGCCGGACCATGCTTGTCGAAGGCATCGATCCGATCGAGATAGCCCTGCACCAGCTGGTGCGCGGTCAGCCTGCCGGATTTGAGCGCGGCATGAACGTCGTCGATCGATGTCTCCAAGAGATTGAACGGCGTGGTCTTGTCGCTGGCGGATCGCGCGTTCGCCGGTGCCGCGCAGAACGTCGCCATGCACAAGGCGAAGACACTTGCGGCGCATGCCCCGCTCGCCCGTTTGAACACTGCGCCCACTGCCGTCCGGCACGACGCGCCCTTGTCCGCTCCGCCCTTCATGGCTGTCCTCCCGGTTGGATGATGTGATTGCGCCAGGCTCTCACTCTACAGTGGAGCGACGCGTCGGTGCCATGGGCCGCCCGCAAAAAACGAAGTCGGCGCACGTCCTGTTACGACCCAATGCCCAAGGTGTTTCAACCGGGGATCATGCTATTGTTCCTGATCAGGGAGGGCAGCACATGAACGGCAAGTTGTTTGTGGCGACGCTTATGGGCTTCTTTCTTTCGGCTTCAGCAACACAAGCAGCGGGCAACGACGCCCTCATTGCCCGAGCCAAGACCTTCGAACTCGATACTCCCTACGTTCCGCCTCCGGGTGATCCTTTGGCGCATCACGCCGCAGGATACGCCAAGGTGATGTGCTCAGCCGTCTTCATGACTGGCCTCGCGCCAGACTTCGCGGCCGAAAACGTCGGCTTCTTCACTGCGCCCTATGGCGTACGCTCGAAGCTTGGCAAGCCGGTCATCGATCGAGCCAAGCGCGAGGTCCGCATTAGCCTTCCGAACGGCTTGACGCGCACCGCCAAATATCTTGGGAGCCAAGGCTGCGTCACGTGGCCGGTCGGCCAAGACACTCTCAATTTCAAACCGGTCGACGTCAAAAGTCGCTTGCCTGATCCGTCCACCGAGCCTTGGCCGATGGGCAACGTTCTGCCCAAGGAGCCGCTGCCCGCGGAGATCAATGCGAGCAAGCTCGAAGCGGCCGTGAATGCCGCGTTTCAGCCGGCCGACGGACTTACGGCAGCGTTTGTGATCACCTGGAAAGGACGCCTCATCGCCGAGCGCTATGGCGAGGGTCTCACTGCCGAGACCCCGCTCGAAGGCTGGTCAATGGGCAAGAGCGTCACGGCGACGCTGTTTGGCATCTTGGTCAAGGACGGCGTCTACTCATTGGATCAACCTGCACCCATTCCGGAATGGCAGACGCCGGGAGATCCGCGAGCGAAAATCCGCATTGCTGACATTCTGCACATGTCGAGCGGCTTGCGGATCAAGGCACCCCAGGACCCCGATTATGATCCGACAGGCCCTTATCCGGACCACCTCTTTCTTTACACCGGCGGCGTTGACTCCTTTCACTATGCGGCGACGAGGCCCTTGCAATGGCCTCCGAACACAATCGGCCGCTATCACAACACTGATCCCGTCCTCATCAGCTATCTGATCCGGCTCGGCGTCGAGAAACGCGGCGAGGACTATCTGTCATTTCCGCAACGCGCGCTCTTCGACAAGCTCGGTATCCGCACAATGGTCATCGAGACTGACCCGTTCGGAAATTTCCTCGGCCAAGGCTACGAAGTCGGCTCGGGCCGCGATTGGGCGCGGCTGGGCAATCTTTATCTTCAAGATGGCGTTTGGAATGGCGAGCGCATTCTCCCCGAAGGCTACGCCAACTTCGTCAGCACGCTTGCGCCGGCTTGGGCCGCTGACGGGCGCCCGATCTATGGTGCCTTCTTCTGGCTCAATCAGGACGGCCGATATCCGGTACCGCGCGACGCTTATTTCATGTCGGGCGCCGGCGGACAGACTACGCTCATCGTTCCTTCCCATGACCTCGTTGTCGTCAGGCTCGGACACTATCGAGGTGACGCCGCGGGTGCCGTCGGATTTAACAAGGCACTCGCGCTGTTGATGCAGGCAATCCCTCGAGGGAAATAAAAGCGTGTCTGTTTTGACGATGTTATCTCAAGTGTAGGGATGCGATTTTGGCAGGGGCGCAGGCATGAGAAATAGATCGATTCCTCGCCGTCGCTTTCTGTTGGAGGCGAGCGCCGCAGCGTTGAGCGGGCTCGCCACCACCACTTCGCTCCGGGCGCAGCAAAATGCGCCGCTGGCTCCGGCAACGCCGCGCGTCCGACCGGCGGATATCGTTTTCAAGAACGGCAAGATCATCACCGTCGACCAAGCCTTCACCATTGCTCAGGCGGTCGCAATTTCCGGCGACCGCATCCTCGCGGTCGGACCGGACGAGACCGTGGCCGCCCACACGAGCGCGACGACGCGTGTCGTCGATCTCAAGGGCAAGACCGTCATTCCGGGCTTGACCGATGGTCACGCGCACATGGATCGAGAGGCACTGCGCAACGTCTTCCCCGCGCTCGGCAAGGTGCGCTCGATCCGCGACATCCAGGATCGGATTGCGGACCTCGCGCGCGGCAAGCGGCCCGGCGAGTGGATCGTGACCATGCCGATCGGCGATCCGCCCTATTACATCGGCCTGCCTGACGCCTTGGCCGAGAAACGCTGGCCCACGCGCCAGGACTTGGACGCGGCGGCTCCCAACAATCCCGTCTTCATCCGCTCGATCTGGGGGTACTGGCGCGGCACACCCCCCCTCGTCTCCTGCGCCAATACCGAAGCGCTGAAGCGCGCCGGCATCACGCGCGATACGGTAGCGCCAGTCGCGACAATGACGCTCGAAAAGGACACCAACGGCGATCCGACCGGCGTCATCATCGAACAGGAAATGCAGCCGATCGCGGAATTGATCTGGTTCCGCCAAGCGTCCCAATTTTCCCATGCCGACCGGGTGCGCGCCCTGCCGGAGTCCGCGCGCCTTTATCACGCGTTTGGAACGACGAGCGTGTTCGAGGGGCATGGAGCCGCAGCCGAACTCATCAGCGTCTACAAGGAGTCGCTTGCTGCAGGCACGCTGACGATGCGCGCCACGCTTGCCTTCAGTCCTGACTGGAAGGCCGCGGGTAATGCGCCGCGCGCGCCCTTCGTCGACGGCTGGGCCGGCTGGTTGAGCGAGCCCGGCCTCGGCAATGACTGGCTCAAGATGAGCGGCATTTTTTGCGCCGCGGGCCCCCAGCCCGCCGACGAGTTGCGGGCTTCCGCCGCCCCCTATACCGGCTGGGCCGGCTTCAACTATGCCAACAGCTTGCCGCGCGCGGATCTGAAGGAGGTTCTCGTTCGCTGCGCACTCGATGGCATCCGGGCCGTCATGATCCGCTCGCCGGCTCTCGATCTCTACGAGGAGGTCGATAAGGTCGTGCCGTTGCAAGGCAAACGCTGGGTCATCGCCCACATCGACAATTTATCGCAACGCGATATCGAACGAGTAGCCCGCATGGGGCTCGTGATCACGACTCACACCAACAACAACCTCTACAAAGGACTGGATGCGGAAGCGCGCCGCTTGCCGCCCGAGCGACATCGCGAGATTGCGCCGCTGCGCAGCTTGCTCGACGCGGGCGTCAAGGTGTCGCTCGCGACCGATAACGTACCCGTCAGCCTGTTCCTGCCGGTCTGGCAGACGATTGCGCGCACAAGCTTCCAGAGCGGCCAGCGCGTCGCTCCGGAGGAAGCGCTCACCCGTGCTCAGGCGTTGCGCTGCGCGACGGCGAACGGCGCATATCTGACATTCGACGAGGAGAAGAAGGGTACGCTGGAGGCCGGCAAGCTCGCCGATATCGTCGTGCTGAGCGATGATCCGCTGACCGTGGAGGAGCGCAAGATCGCCGACATCACGGCGCGGATGACCATGGTCGGCGGCAAGATTGTGCACGAAACTGCGAACTGGTCCGGATGATCGCGCAAGAGCAACCTGGGCAAACAAATTCGCCGGCGCGTACCGGCGCGGGAGGAAGGCAATGAACAAGACTGTCACGATCGGACTGGCGCTAATGGCGGGTGTAGCGATCGGCGTCGCTCTCGGCAGCCGCATGATGGAGCCGCGGGCCGAAGCGCAAACCGCCGCAGCGGTCCCCGCAATGCCCGTCTCGTTCAGTGCGGTCCCGGGTGCGATCGGCGAAGAGGATGTCTCCGGCCCGTACGAAGTCGTCCGAGGCTGGCCGAAGGACCTCGCATCTCTTCCGGGCCACGAGAAGTGGACCTTCGGCGGTGCGCGCGGCATTTTCGCCGAGAGTCCGAACCGCGTGTTCCTGCTGGGCGGCGGCGAGTTGCCCAACATCCCCCGTCCTCAGCAGCGCATGCTGCCCGAGATCGGTCCGAGCGTGCAGTATCCCGTCACAGGCCTGCCGTGGCGCAACGCCAACATCGCGACCCCGCCCGGCGCCGGCGGCTCGCGCCAGGACCCGGCGAAGGGCATGGAGCTTTGGCGCGGCTCCACGCCGCCCTACCGCGAGATGGGCGTCGACGCCCGCTGGCACCACGCCATCATGGTGGTCGACGCCGCCGGCAACTTCATCGAGGACTGGACGAAATGGGACAACATGTTCAAGCGCCCGCACGCCGTCTACATCAGCCCGTATGACGCGACGAAGCGCGTGTGGATCGTCGATGACCACACCCACGCGATCTACATTTTCTCCCACGACGGCAAGGAACTGCTGCAGACGATCGGGACACCCAACGTACCGGGCGCCGATGCAACCCACTTCAACCGGCCGACCTTCATCGCCTGGCTTCCCGACGGCAGCTTCTACGTGGCCGACGGCTACAACGGTACGCGTGTCGCGAAGTTCGATGCGAGCGGCAAGTTTCTATTCGACTTCGGCAAGCCGGGCGATCCGGGCAAGGAAACGCGGCCCGGCTACATGAACAACGTGCACGGCGTCGCTGTCGATGTTCCGACCCGGCGCGTCTTCGTCAACGATCGCGACAACCACCGCATCCAGATCTTCGACGAGAACGGCAACTACCTCTCCGAGTGGAAGATCGCCGTGAGCCCGTCGAGCCTCCACTTCGTCCAGATCGGCGCCGACCGCATGCTCGTGACCTTCGACCGCAATACCCACAAGATGCTGAAATACGACCTCGAGGGCCACCTCATCTATTCTTGGGGCACCGTCAGCGACTTCCCCGGCACCTTGTGGGGCGTGCACGGCATGAGCACGGACCAGGAGGGCAACCTCTACGTCGCCGAGGTCGATGCCGGTCGTTTCCAGAAGTTCCGCCCGCGCGCCGGCGCCAACCCGGCGACGCTGATCGGCAAGCCGATCTACGCGGCGTGGCAATGACGGCGTGAACTTGGGATTGCGCTCGCCGGGGCGGTCGAAGGACCGCACTTTGCTGAAACGGTCTTAAAAAAAATGAGCACCCTGGAACGAGCCATAGCTATCGCGGCAGAAGCGCATGCGGGTCAGGTGGACAAGGCCGGCGCGCCGTACGTGCTGCACCCGCTCCGCATGATGTTGCGCGTCAACTCGAACGACGAGCGCATCGTCGCGGTGCTTCACGACGTGTGCGAAGATTGTCCCGGCTGGGATTTCGATCGGCTGCGCCGCGAAGGCTTTTCCGAGCCAGTCATCATCGCATTGCAATCGGTCACGAAGCGCGACGGCGAGGATTACGAAGCATTCGTGCGACGCGCCGCGGCAAATCCCATAGGGCGCGTCGTAAAATTGGCGGACCTCGAGGACAATTGCGACCTCACACGCATCGCGGCGCCCTCCGAACGCGACTTCGCCCGCATCGAAAAATATCGGCGCGCGATCGCGCTCATTGCGGGCGATGAGAGGTCGCAACTGTCGGCGGAACGGCAACCGTAGATTTTAGCGCCCATCACCTCTCCGCCGGCCGCGTGGCGCGGTGGCACATGATTTGCTTTTCGCCTTCTTCGTTCGTCGGACAGCCCGCTTATCGAACGGGGAAATAGGTATGCCAAAGAAGTTTCACCTGGGATGGTTCACGAACTTCACCGTCGACGAGTGGAACGTGCCTTTCGCTGCCGGCGGCGGAAAGCCGTGGAACGGACGATATTACGTCGAGATGGCACTTGCGCTGGAGCGAGCGTGTTTTGACTACCTGATGCTGGAAGACACCTTGATGCTGTCCGACGCTTACGGCCACAGCACCGAGATGTATCTGAAGAAAGCTATCATGGTGCCCAAGCATGATCCGGCGCCGCTGGCCACCTTGATCGCGGCCTCGACAACCAAATTGGGCATCGTCGCAACGCTCTCCACGATGGCTTACCCGCCGTTCCTATTGGCGCGTCTGTGCGCAACGATCGACAATATCGCTGAAGGTCGCTTTGGCTGGAACATCGTCACCAGCGGCGAAGATACGGCGGCGCAGAATTTTGGCTTGGACAAGTTGCCGCCGCGCGAACTTCGCTACGAGATGGCGCACGAATACATGGAGGTGGTGAACCAGCTGTTCGCGTCTTGGGATAAGGATGCGGTGGTGATGAACCCCGAAACCGACACCTATGCCGACTACACCAAAGTGCGGCCAATTCATTTCGAAGGCAAATACTTCAAATGCCGCGGTCCATTGAACACGGTGCCTTGCCCGCAAGGACGTCCCACTTATGTGCAGGCCGGAGGCTCACCGACCGGACGTGCTTTTGCTGCCAAACATGCCGACTCTATCATCGCGGTGGCGAACGGCATCGCGGGCATGAAGGCCTATCGCGACGATGTCCGTGCCAAGGCCGCCGCCATGGGGCGCAACCCGGATGATATAAAGGTGCTATTCCTTGCAGCGCCTTTTCTCGGCGAAACGGACGAAGAAGCCCGCGACAAGTTTGCCAAGCTTGTGAGCTCGTCCGCCTTCGTTGAACACACGTTGGCCAAGTTTGGCTCGTTCACCGATGTCGATTTCTCGAAATACGAATTGGACAAGCCGCTTCCCGGGAAGTTGACGACCAATGGCGAACAGGGGTCGCTCGACAAATTCCAGCAATTCGGCAGCGGCAAGACGCTACGCCAACTGGCGGCCGATGGCGGCACCAGCTCGTCGGTCGAACTGGTCGGCACAC
This sequence comes from uncultured Alphaproteobacteria bacterium, assembly GCA_963807015.1. Taxonomy (GTDB): domain Bacteria; phylum Pseudomonadota; class Alphaproteobacteria; order Rhizobiales; family Xanthobacteraceae; genus JAJPKK01. The sequence continues at coordinate 386,151 of CAWEAS010000008.1, forward strand.
CGGATTCCGTCGCAGACAAAATGGGCGAGGTGATGGAACAAGTCGGCGGCGACGGCTTCCTGATCAAGAGTCCGTATCGCAATAACAGCCGACGTTACACGACCGAAATAACCGACGCCCTTGTTCCGGCGTTGCAGCGACGGGGGCTGGTGCGAACGGCGTACACGCAATCACATCTGCGCGATATACTGCGCGAATTCTGAAGCCACCGCACCAGCGAAGCGGCTGGTGCGGTGAGGGCCGACGCGGTTCGATGTAAAAGGGCCTAGCAGCAATGGCTGTTCAGACAACCGCGATCACTACCCCCCCTACGTGCGCGCGGCGGCGAGCGCGGCGCGGACGCGGTCGGGGGTCATCGGAAACTGGCGCAGACGCGCGCCAGTGGCGTCGAAGAACGCATTGGCGATCGCGGCTCCGGTCGCGCCCATGACTTCTTCACCGGCGCCCGTCGACGGCACATCGAGACGCTGCACGACCACCGGCGTCACTTCGGGATGCTCGCCAAAACGCAGGATCGGATAGGACACCCAATCGAGGCTCGTCACGCTCGTCTTGTCGAATTTCACTTCCTCGATCAGCATGCGGCTCGTGGATTGGACCATCTGGCCGATGATCTGGTTCTCGATGAGGGCAGGGTTGATCGCAAGGCCGGCATCGAGCGCACCGTAGAGCCGCTTCGCGACGATCTTGCCCGTCCGCTTGTTCACCTCGATCTCGGCGACCGCGGCGCCGTAGGACACGTGATGCGTGCCGAGCCCGACGCCGCGTCCGGTGACGACGTCGGCGTCGGACAGCCGCGCTGCCGCAGCCCGCGGCTGCCAGTTAGCGGCCTTTGCCGCAGCTTCGAGAACGCCGCGCCAGCGCTTGTCGCCGATGTTCATGAGACGGAACGCGAGCGGGTCCATCCCGATCGCAAAGGCAAGCTCGTCGATCGTCTGCTCCGAGGCGAAGGCAAAGGACATGTCGAGCGGCGAGCGCAGCGGCGCGCCGCGCAGCAGCCCCGCCATCGGCACCGCGTGGCTGATCACGCGCCGGTTCGCGACGGCGTACATCGAGCCGGTGCTCATGGGATTGACCGGAATCGATTGGGCGCCGCTCGTGCGTTCCGGACCGGGCTTGGCCAGCGCGAGGTCATGCACGGACGACGTCACGGTCCAGCCGTGCTGCCAGCCGTGATATTCGTACGCGACGAGCTTGCCGGTGGCGTCGATGCCGGCGCGCACTTCGGCAACGTGCGCCGGGCCGAAATTGTCCCAGCCGTGCTCGTCCCATCGCATGAGCTGCACGCGCACGGGCCGCCCGACCGCTTGCGACAGGACGGCGGCAGCTTGTCCGGCGTCCTCGTAGCAGCTGCGGCCGAACGTGCCCGAGCCTTCGTAATATTGCACGCGCACTTTCTCGACCGGCAGGCCGAGAACCTCGGCCAGCATGTCGCGCGCGTTGTAGACGTCCTGGGTCGACGACATCACCAGCGCGTCATTGGCGCCGACATCGGCGACGGCGCAATTCGGCCCGAACGGCAGATGACCTTGGTAGGGCGCGCGGTAGGCGGACGCGCGGATGTGAACCGCCTGGGCAAAGCCGTTGTCGGCATTGCCCCAATCCGCGATCACCGTGTCGGTCGTCTTTGCGGCACGCATCGCCGCGTAGACATCGTCGGACGGCAGGGACGGCGACGCCTCCCAGGTCACTTTGAGCGCCGCTGCGGCCTTGATCGCGTCCCACTCGCGTTCGGCGACCACGCCGACAAAGTCGCCCTTGCGGACGACGCGCGCGCCCGGAATGTCGGCGATCGAGCGCTCGTCGACGCTCAACGGCTTCGCAAGCGCGCCGAACGCGCGCTGCCCGCGCGGAAGGACGGCACGCCCGTGAAGCATGCCGGGCACGCGCACGTGCTGCATGTGCGTGTACTGTGCGCGCACCTTGGGCGGAATGTCGACGCGGGGGACATTGGTGCCGACGAGCCGGTATTGGTTCGGATGCTTCTGCGGCGCCGTCCCGGTGAACTTGATCTTGAACGGCTTGTCGCCGAGAACTTCGCCATAGGTCACCGAGCGGCCCGGCGCATCATCGATCGACACCACCCCGCGCGATACCGTGAGGCTCCCGGCCTGAACGCCGAGCCGCACGGCGGCGCGCGCGAGCAGCGCCTGGCGCGCCTCGGCCGCTGCCGCCCGCACCTGCGGGCCGCCGCGATGGATCGAAGAACTCGACGTGGTCGCGCCTTGCTCCGGCGTGATGTTGGTGTCGAGCCGGACCGTGCGCAGCTGGCTCATGTCGAGGTCGAGTTCCTCGCCGGCGATCTGCATGAGCCCGGTGGTGCTGCCCTGCCCCAGCTCGCATTTGCCGAGGAAGAGCGTCGCCGTGTTGTCCGCGTGGATCGCGATCCAGGTGTCGATGGCGTTCGGATCGGGGGGACCGGCGACCTCGCCGGGCGCTCCCGCAACCGAACGAGGAAGCGCCATGCTGGCGAAGCTGAACCCCACGACGAGGGCGCCGCCCTTGATGAGGTCGCGCCGCGAGACGGTCGGATCGGTGAGCGCGGCGATCATTGCGCTCCTCCCGTCATCCGGGTCGAGGCAAGCTGGATCGCCTTCATGATCCGCGGATAGGTGCCGCAGCGACAGAGATGGCCGTTCATGTGCGCACGAATTTGCGCATCGGTCGGCTTCGGAGTCTGCGCCAGCAGCTCCGCGCCCTTGATGGTCATGCCGTTGTAACAGTAGCCGCAGTGTAACGACTGCTCGTCGACAAACGCCTGCTGCAGCGGATGAAGTTCCGGCGCCTGCGCCATCCCCTTCTGCGCGGCATAGAGCGCCGGCAGACCTTCGAGCGTGGTGATCGACCGCTCGCCCACCTCGGCGACCCGGGTCTGGCACGAGCGGATTTCAACGCCGTCGGCCAGCACCGAGCACGATCCGCACTGCGCGAGCCCGCAACCGAACCGCGGCCCGTGCAATTCGAGTTCGTTGGTGAGGACGTAGAGGAGCGGCGTGTCCGGGCTTGCGCTCACCGGCCACATGCGGCCGTTCACCTTGATCTTCAGATCATCCGCCATGGCTGCCCTCCGGTCATTTTTTGTAATGATGGCGAGCCTATCGAACCGACAAGAACGCGACAAGCCGAGGCCGATTATTCCAATCCGAGGCCGGTTTGTGGTTTTTGGATCACAGTCCCGAAGAATCTCCAGGCTCGCGCACTCGTTGGGAATCCATTTGCCCTTGGAGATATTATAGGTTGAGCTGAATAACGGGGTGGGATGGGCAAGATGCGCGCGCTTACGCTTTCGATCACCGCAGCTGCGTCACTTGTTGCCGCCACTTTCAGTGCCTCGGCTGGCGATCTCGCCCCGCCGCCTCCCGTTTACGTGCCGCCTCCGGCACCGGTCTTATTCTACTATAATTGGACCGGGTTCTACGTCGGCGGCAATCTCGGCGGCGCTTTCGCATCCGGGACCGTGACCGACAGCTTCACCGGGGTCAGCCTCAGCGACAGCAAGAACGGCTTCATCGGCGGCGGTCAGGTCGGCTTCAATTACCAGATCAACAGTTTCATCATCGGCGCGGAGTGGGATCTCGACGGATCGTCGCTCAGTGCGTCGCGAACCGGCGGATTTGTGACCGCGAGTGCCAATACGGACTGGGTGTCCACCATTGCCGCCCGCTTCGGTTTGGCTGCGGGCAACTGGCTGTACTACAGCAAGGTCGGCGGCGGCTGGGTCAACAACCATGCGACCGTGACCAACAATATCACCGGCGCATCGCTGTCAGGCTCGAACACCAACAGCGGCTGGCTCTTGGGCGCCGGTATCGAGTACGGCTTCGCCCCCAACTGGTCTGCCAAGCTCGAATACGACTACCTCCAGCTCAGCACCTGGCAATTCAATTCGACGGTGTTTGCGCCGGCCGCCGACAACCTCAGCGTGAGCCGGAACATTCAGATGCTCAAGGTCGGCTTGAACTATCGCTTTGGCGGCTTCGGCTTCTGGTGAGCCGGGTTAGCCCCGCTCACGTCAACTTCGCACAATCCGCTGCATTTGTGAGTTCGACCGGTTGGCCGTGCGGCGTATGCCGATACGCCTCCGCCCAGGCCTCCTTGCGCGTTACCAGCGTTGCCTGGTCGGCTAAGCCTTTCTCCATGACGAGGCGTTCAAGCGCAGCTAGCCAATGCTCATAATAACGCGAGCCGTCGTCAGGTTCGCCGCGATCCGCCGCAGCCTTGAGTTCAGCACCAAGCGCGTCAGCCCATTTGTTCCAGGTGAAGTGGCCGGCCTCCGACAGCTTGACGGCCATGGCAAAGGCCTGCGCCTGCCAAGGCTCCGCGAACACCGGCCCGTCCTTCTCGCGCGGCAGGCGCGGCAAGGCATCGATTAGTCGGGTCGCGCCAAGGGGATCACCAAGAGGATCAGGCTGGCTCAAGATAATTGTCCCACATATCGACGTAGACGGCATCCTGAGGCTTCGCCTGCTCGCCCCACAGCTCCCGTGCGGCAAAGCGAACCGAATAGACGTGCTGCGGCTTTTCGCCGAGGAAATGCGCGTTGGTATCAGGAAAAAGAAAGACGCCATGATCGCGGTCGATCACGCCGTACTTGGCACGCGCGTAGCGCGGCAGACGTGTATGGCCAACCGGATTGATATTCCGGGCACGCACATGCTGGCCGACGGCAAAACGGGGCGCCACCGGTTCAGGGCGACGGGCAGAAGCGCGGATTCGCGCGGCAGGCTCGGCGTTCGCGGCGGTGAGCGGCGGCGTTGCTCTCGACGATCCCGCAGCGGGACTGCCGCTTTCGACTTCCGCCCGTGTCACGAGACCTGACTTGATCGAGATCTCGGTCAGCCGTTCGAGCCAACGCTCGTAATAACTCATGCGCAGATAGTCGGCCGGTGGAAGCAATTCGACGCCGTGACGCGACGCGTCCAGATTCCATTTGCGCCACGCGCCCAGCGCGCGATTGAGCGCGTAAACCCTGCCTTCCCAGGGTGCATGGAAAACCGGCTCGTTCTTTTCATACTGGATCGGGCCCATGCCCTGATCGCCACCCATGTCATGGACGCCGTTCATAACCGAGCTCCTTTCTCAGGTAGCGCGACCCTCGCAACGCCGATCATCGCGTCCCGCGTAACCAACCCCGCGAGCTCGTCCTCGCTCATGTGTTCGCTGCCGACAGGCCGCTCCGGCATCACAAGGTAGCGGACCTCGGCCGTCGAATCCCAAACGCGGACCTCGACGTCATCGGCGATCATCACACCGAATTCCTGCAACACCCCGCGGGGATCGATCACCGCGCGCGAGCGGTAAGGGGCCGATTTGTACCACACCGGTGGAAGCCCCAGTAACGGCCACGGATAGCAGGAGCAAAGCGTGCAAACGACGAGGTTGTGGACGCGTGGCGTATTTTCAACCACGAGCGTGTCCTCGCCCTGCGTCCCGCCATAGCCAAATTCCTTGAGAGCCACGGGGCCGTCGGCGAGCAGCCGCTGCTTGAACGCGGCGTCCGTCCAGGCGCGGGCGATCACGCGCGCGCCGTTGCGCGGCCCGATCTTGTGCTCATAGGCATCGACGAGGACATCCAGGGCCGCGGGATCGACGAGCCCCTTTTCGACCAGCAGCGACTCCAGCGATTTGGTCCGCAGCGCCAGATCTGACGGAACAGTCTGATGGTCGTGCTCGTGGGAGTCGCGCTCGTGGGTCTCGGCATGCACCAAATCGGGCGTCGCCGTCGTGCCGGCGGCGACCGCCGCAGCCGCCAAGAAATCGCGTCGCGTCGTGCTCATCCGATTCTCCCTCTCGCAATTCAAAGCAGCGAAAACAGACCTGATCCGTGTCAGACCACGGCCGCACAAATCAGACCAGAGCTGCACAACAAAATTGGCTCGTGCCGGCGCCGCATGTGCTCAAGACGAAAGATGCCGGCGCGCCGCGAAAAGCTACACCGCTTGGGAAACGGACGCGAGTCCGTTTCCGGCCCGAGGCTGCCGTCGCGAAGGAACTGACCGCGCTCGGAGCCGTTAACGTGCGGACTCGAAGGAGCATTCCATGGGCAACACCAAGGATCCGAAACAAAAGCAGCCGGGCGAAAAGCCGCCGGGCAAGTATCATTACAACCCGGGCAACATGTCCGGCAAAGAGGCTGAAGAAGAGTTGCGGGAAGAGGCGCACGAGCGCGAGCAGCTTCACGAGCGACGCGACCAGAAGGGCTGATCGACTGTCGATGGATTCAAGTGTCGCCAGCGGCTCCAGGAGGGAGCCGCTGGCGAAGTCATGGCGGTCCCGGGAAGACTCGAACTTCCGACCTTCGGTTTAGGAAACCGCTGCTCTATCCGGCTGAGCTACGGGACCATCGGTCAGGTCGTAACCCATTCGAGCCTCACGACGCAATGTGGCGCAAAGTTCGATCCACCATCGTCGCATGATCTCAGTTGCGGCCACCCCTCCCCGTCACGCCATGGCCGGCGTTATGTCTTGAATGTTGGTGATGTGCGGGTCGATCTGGGCGGTCGTGTCAGGCCCGTTCCAGGTGCCCTCGGCCACGCGCGTGCCGCCGGCGCCGGTGACCGTAACATCCGTAAATCCGACCGCCTCCAACTTTCCCTCGATCATGCTGTTGCCCGCCAGTTGATCGAATCCCGTCAGCGTGATGGTGGCGCGATAGCGTCTGCCGTGGCGGACGGTGAAGCTTCCGCCCGGCGGCTGGGCGAAGGGGCTAAGCGCGATGCCGAACGCGACGGCGGCTGGGGCGACCGACGGCGGCGGGATGAACAGGTGAACCGTGTCGTCGGCGGACTGATCCGACGGTAGCACCGTGAAGTCGAGAACGTCCTCGAAGTCTCCCGCGTATTGCCATGCGAGGATAGGACACGGCGCGTTGACGGGCGGCTTCGGGCCGGCTTGCGCCGGGTCCCAGGCCGGAGGCCCTTCGACGCCCGTTCGCCTGCCGTAATTGGTAACCCATGCACCGCGACACATGGCACCGTTGCTAACGGCGGTCGCAAGCGCGCGCCAGGATTTCGCATCGGAACGATTGATGTAGATCGCGGGCGTGAACTTAAGCTGGATGCCGCCGCCGATCGGGCCCTGATTGCGCAGCGCGTCCGCCCATCCCTGAAAATAGTCGACGCTGAGCGATGGCTGGTTGTCGCCGAGTTCCGTGTCGAGAAAGATGAGCGGCTCGAAGTTCAATCCTGCGAGACAATCGGCGCCGAACGAGGTGACGACCGCCGACATATTATTGACGGCGTCGGCGACGCCATCGGCGTGCGAGCCGCCCACGCGGTTGGTCTGACGCGCGATGCACAGCACGGGTATGTTGTGCGCGCTCAAAATCGGATTTTCCGTGCCGGCTTGATACTGCACCGGACTTGGATTGTGAGGTCCCTTGAAATACCGGCCGAAGAACGCTGGCGGTCCCCGCAGCAACTGACTTGCCAGTCTGATCAGATCATCCGTTACTGGATGCGTCGCATCTACCCCAGCGCTCATGATATTCCTCCCTGCAGACAATTCGGAATGTTGAAAAAATCGTCGATCCAATGCCGTAGAAGATAAACTCGCGGAGTATTTGAGCCGGATCGGCTTAAACCGGTTTCTCCCGCGTAGTGCGTCTATCTTTGCGGAATGGTGCCGTGGATCTTGGCTCCAAGCTCCAGTATGCGACGTTCGCGATCTGCCTCTTCTGCCGCGGCAGTCGGATCCTTGGGAAGATCCGGGTCCATTTCAAAACGCTGCACGAGGAGCTTTTCGTACTCCATCACTTCTTCAGGCGTCGCGGTCGGTGCTGCAGCAGGGCCGGGCGCCGATAACGTGGGCTTGGGAGGTTCCATTGCGCAACTCATCAAGGCCGGTTGATTTTTGCCACCAGCCTGTCCTTCAGGAATTTTCGCGTCACGACGTCATGCTCGCATTGTTCCGAGTGGCAGCCACCCGGGACCATGTAATAGTTATCCATGATCGCCGGCAGATCGAGCCCCACAGGCGCGGCTCCGTTGCGCTCGCAATGATAGGATTGCCAGGTCAGCGGATAGCCGAGGTGTCCTCGTGTCGTGTCCGAAATCATTGCCGCGGCGCTGTAGGTCGCAAACTGCGGCGGAATCGGTCTGCGTCGTTTGTTGTTCACCGCCGAGTTGCCGTCGATGTAGAGGTCGACGACCATCCCGTTTTGATAGCTCGACAGCGCATGGCCGAATTCATGGGTCGCCGTGAGGCTCGCGGCAGTGCAGTAAATCGCGACCGTTCCGGGTACGAAGCTCTCATAGCAATGCACGAGCTTCAAGCCATCCAAATTGAAAGACACGCCCACATTGGCCGGATCATCAGTCGCAAACCATGCGCTCGCGCGCTGATGCGTGTTTGATGCGGTTATGGCATAGGCGACATCTACGATTTTTCCGTACTTCGCCTGAAGGTAATTCTTGATCTGCGTGCGCCGCACGACGAGGAGAAAACTCGCAGCATCCTGCCCAATCAGCGATTCCGAATCTTGCTGGTTCGGGTCCGTGGTGGTTGCGGGCACCGGATCAAAGATCGTGCAGATTTTTACGTGGGGAAGAATGGCGGGATCATTCAAAATGCCTTCGTACTGGTTCGGCAGTACGCCGGTCAGGCAATCGACAATATATTTCGCACACTGGTCGAAGCTCGCCTTATTCCCGATAATCGGATCGGGAATGAACGTGCCGGAATTCAAAGGAGCTTCCAAATAGCGGTTCGCAACGATGCAAATCGTAAAGGGATTGAGCTTCGTTGCGTCGCCACTACGCAGAACGGCTTGAACGGCCATGACGCCCCCGCGCCATCAGATTTTAGCTGCAGGTGCCCTTGTAGATTTGATCGCCCACGGTGATGAGCGCGGTCAAAGCCGCCGCCGCCGTCGTTCCGTAACCGGGAATAATCGCCACTATTCCCGCGAGCCCCTGGAGGATCGGTTTTGCCCCAGGCCAGATCGAGCAGAAATCTCCCAGGGGTGCGCCTGGCGGCGCAGCGGCAGGAGCCGGGGCGGGAGCAGCAAGAGAGGCGTCAATCTGCTGTCGCAACTGCAACAAAGCGTCTTTTGACAGGGCCATTTTTACAATCTCCGATTGTTTAAAATAGAAATATAACTTTAGATTGTATTTCGGCAGATTGCAATAGCACCCCCGAGGAAAGTGAGGGGCCACCCTATCGATCGATCAATCGTCTCTCCGTTTCGCCGATAGTGCACCGGCGCAGCGGAGCACGGTGAGGTCGGCGTGAAGAAGCACCACTCCTCAAAAAGCAAAACGCCGCCGAACCTGGTTCGACGGCGTCGCGCTGAACGCTACGAATGGTGAGGCAGCTCAGTCTGCCGTCACGCGATCGTTGTAGACGTGGATGTTTTCGATCTTGCACCAATCGACCTCGTACTGCTCGGTCTTGACGTCCCGGTAGATGATGCGGAAGGGGACGACGCAGTCGCCTTCGTTGGACTTCCAATCCATCGTCTGGTGCTCATCGGCATCGACGCTGACATTGCTCCAGGTGTCCCACTTGCCATCCTCGTAGGTCTGGAAGCCGATGATCGGATACTTCGAGTGATTGTAGAGGGTGAACTTGTAGGTCTCGGCACTGGCCGGAGCCGCGGCGAGCGCGCCGGCCAAACCAACACCAAGCAATACGTGACGCATCATCGTTTTCTCTCCATAGCGATGAGGGGGATCAGCAAGGTCGACCGCGTCAGGCGGCAAGACCCCCAGCCCTGCCGCGGCTCCGGTAACAAAAAACCGAGCCCGTGACAATCGACCGCATTGCCTATGTTTCGGCCCCGGTCACGGCGCCAAGCTCCGCGCTTCGCCCGCAGCACGTTGTGATTGCGCGAAGCCTGCCCGCGCACTCGCCGACCGTGGGCGAAAGCTCAAGTGCGAACATCGGCGTTTGCGTGTATCTTCGCCGCCGCGCGCACGGCGCCACAGCCTCAAAAGATACGTCGCATCATGACCGAAGACCTTTCCCGTTTCGTCGAGCCCGGACGCGTCCATCGGCGCATCTACACCGATCCCGCGATCTTCGAACGCGAGCTCGAGCGCATCTTCGGCGCTGCCTGGATCTATGTCGGCCACGAAAGCCAAGTGAAGCAACCCGGCGATTATTTCGCGACCCGGATCGGCCGACGGCCGGTGGTGCTGGTGCGCGACACGGACGGGCAGATCCGCGTCATCCATAACCAGTGCGCCCATCGCGGCGCGATGGTGGTCGCGACCGAAAAGGGTAACGCGGGCGAATTCACCTGCTGCTATCACGGCTGGACTTATCATCTCGACGGCCGCCTCAAGGGCGTGCCGCTGCAGCAGGGCTATCCGCGCGATTTCGATCCACGCAATCCGCGCACCGCGATGGTGCAGGTTGCGCGCGTCGCGAGCTATCGCGGCTTCGTGTTTGCGAGCGAGGCCGAGGACGGCCCAAGCCTCGAAGACTTCCTCGGCTACATGACGACGTCGTTCGACGACATGGTCGACCGCGCGCCCGACGGCGAGATCGAGGTCGCCGGCGGGACCTTCAAGCACACCTACGACGCCAATTGGAAGCTCTACCTCGAAAACCTGTGCGACGCCGCTCATCCGATCTTCACCCACCGCTCCTCGATCGAGGCAGCGCAGCAGCAGCCGGACGACGTCTTTTCCGACGGCACCGGCGAGATCGCGATCCGTCAGATGCGCCAGAACGGCGCGCCCTACAGCTTCTGGGAAACGCAGGTCGGCATCTGGACCTATCCGAACGGCCACAGCTACCTCGGCGACTACCACGACGACGCCAAGCTCGTGGCCGCGCTCAAGGACCCGGTGTTCCGCGACTACATCGGCCGGCTCGAAGCGCGCAAGGGCAAGGCGGAAACCCAGCGCGTGCTCGAAACGCGCCGCTGGAACACCAACATCTATCCGAATCTCTCGTTCATGAGCCAGTTCCAGCAGCTGCGCGTCGTCCATCCCATCGCGGTCGATCGCACCGAGGTGCACACCTACAATTTCCGTCTGAAGGGCGCACCCGTCGAGATGTTCCGCAACACCGTCAGCTTCGCCAACACCGTGAACGGCACCGGCTCGCTGGTGCTGACCGACGACCTCGAGATCTACAACCGCATCAAGCTCGGCCTGTCGAGCGAAGGCGCCGAGTGGATCGAAGTCGGCCGCGGCTTCGAGAGCGACGTGCCCGACAGCCACGGCGGCCGGCGCGGCAAGAATTCCACGAGCGAAGTCTACATCCGCAACATGCTCGATGCCTGGGTCGGCTATATGACCGGGCGCGGCGCCGCGGGCGTGCGCAAAGCCTCCTGATCGCCATGGCAAAATCGGTGAAGAAGAAGCCGGCGAAAAAGAACGCGCGAGGCACGACGGCACGAGGCCGCGGTAAGGTCGCGTCACGGAGCAGTGCAAAGCCAGTCGCCCGACTGGCGCGTGAGAGCAAAGAAACACGCGGCGGAGAACAGCTTGGCCTCGCCGCATGCGAAGCGTTCCTCCTCGACGAGGCGCGGCTTCTCGACGAGGCGCGGTTCGACGACTGGCTCGCGCTGTTTCAGCCCGATGCCTGGTACTGGGTGCCAAGCGAGCCCGATCAAGCCGACCCGTTCGAAACCGTGTCGCTCATCTACGACGACCGGCGACTGCTCGAAACGCGGGTGCGCCGGCTCGCGAGCCCGCGCATGTATTCGCAGGAGCCGCGCTCGCGCACGAGCCGCATCGTCGGCAATCCATCGATCGAGGAAGCGAACGGCGCGGCGTGCACGGTGCGCTCCAAGTTCATGATGGTGGAATTCCGCCGCGACAGTCAGCGCCTGTTCGCGGGTACGGCGCGTCATCGCCTGGTCGCGACGCCCGGCGGCATCAAGATCGCGTGGAAACGCGTCGACCTCGTCAACTGCGACGCCGCCATGGACGGCATCACGATCCCCTTTTGACGCAGTGTCCGCGGGCGAAAAGTGCTTTACTGCAATTGAAATCCGGTATTCGTTTTCAACAACGTCAACGCATTCCTCAGCCCTTCAATAATGGGCAAGGCAGGGAGGTTTATATGCGCAAAGTCCTCGTCGAGTGGGCAAAGCAAATCGTGCCCACCGCGGCGCAAACGCGAATTGCCGAACCTCTAGCTGGTCATTCCGGGGCGCGAGCGCAGCTCGCGAGCCCGGAATCCATAACCACGGCCGAGGCGTATGGATTCCGGGCTCGCCTCCGCTCCGCTCCGGCGCCCCGGAATGACCAGCATTGTGGTGCAGCGCGCGATGACCTGCACAGCTCCGTAGGGTGGGCAAAGCGAAGCGTGCCCACCATGGCCCAGGTACCCGTTGGAGCGTCGACGGTGGGCACGCGCGGACACGTCCGCGCTTTGCCCACCCTACAAAGGCTTGCCGCCATCTCCGGTCTTGCGCTTGGGCTCGCTGCTCCCTTCGCCGCCCTGCCCGCGCAAGCGCAGGCGCCCATCAAGATCGGGCTGATCCTGACCCAAACCGGTCAGTTCACCGATCCGGCGGCACAGATGGACAACGGCGTGAAGCTCTACATGAAGCAGCACGGCGACGTCGTTGCCGGCCGCAAGATCGAGGTGATCCGCCGCGACTCCGGCGGCGCGCCCGACGTGGCAAAGCGCGTCGCGCAGGAACTGATCGTGCGCGACAATGTCGACGTGCTTGCCGGCTTCGTGCTGACGCCCGAGGCGCTGAGCGTCGCCGACCTGTCGGCCGAGGCGAAGAAATTCATGGTGGTGATGAACGCCGCCACCTCGATCGTCACGACCAAGTCGCCGTACATGACGCGCGTCTCGGTGACGATCCCGCAGAACTGCGAAATCCTCGGGACCTGGGCCTACAAGAACGGCCTGCGGCAGGTCTATACGATGGTCTCCGACTACGCGCCGGGCCACGACGCCGAGGCGTCGTTCCAGCGCGCCTTCAAGGCGTCAGGCGGCGAGATCGTCGGCTCGGTGCGCATCCCGGTCCAAAGCCCCGATTTTTCCGCTTACGTCCAGCGCGCCAAGGACACCAATCCGCAGGGCATCTTCGTGTTCGTGCCCGCGGGCTCGCAGCCGGCCGCCCTGGGCAACGCGCTGGTCGAGCGCGGCATGGACCCGAAGCGCCTCAAGATCATGGGCCAGGGCGAACTCACCGAGGAAAACGGCCTCAAGGCCATGGGCCAGTCGGCGCTCGGCATCATCACCGCATTCCAATACGACTACACCCACGATTCGCCGATGAACCGCGATTTCGTCAAAGCCTACAACGCCGAGTTCGGCCGCAACCCCGACCTGTTCTCGGTCGCCGCCTATGACGGCATGCACCTCATCTATTCCGCCCTCGCCAAGACCGGCGGCAAGACCGACGGGCAGAGTTTGATCGACGCCGCCAAGGGCATGAAGTTTGAGAGCCCGCGCGGCCCGATCGCGATCGACCCGGAAACGCGCGACATCATCCAGACGATCTACATCCGCCGCGTCGAGAACGTGAACGGCCAGGTGCGCAACGTCGAAATCGAGAAGTTCGAAAACGTGAAGGACCCGGTCAAGGCGCGGATGAAATAAGCCCGGGGAACGGCAAGGCCCATGCATTGCGCGCAGGCGCGCGTGTGACAGTTTGCGCTTTTCGTTTCTCTCCCGCTTTTTTCTCCTTCCTCGTTTTCCCCTCCCCCGCAAAGCGCAGGGCTGTCCGGGGAAGTTTTAGACATAGCGGAATTCGAGTTGGGCATCGGATGATTTTGGAGCGTTTCGAGATGGGTTGACGGGAGGGGGCTTGTCGATTTCGGCGATCGGCCTTCGCATGAACAGGCGCTGGCGAATGAGTTCGATGAGGCGAAGGACGGGGATGGTGAGGCGATGCAGGCGCGCGGCGATGCGCAGCAGGAGATAGGCGATCATCGCAGCCAGAATCTGCAGGCGGATTGCATTTTCGCTCGTGCCGAGGAACTTGCGGATATCGAGATGTTGCTTGATCCAGCGAAACAGCAGCTCAATCTGCCAACGGGCCTTGTACAACTGGCCGATTTCGGTCGCGCTGCGCACGAGGTCGTTGGTGATCAGTGTCAGGCTGCCGCCATTGTTGCGCTTGAGCCTGATGCGGCGCAGCGCCATCGGCAGCCGCGAATCGCCTTTGCTGACGAGCCTGACCTCGGCGTCATCGATAATCCTAAAGCCGTCGCCGCGCCGCTTTCGCAACGGCCGGCGCCGGGTCATCCGCAAGCGAGTGTTGACCTTGGCCCGGGTGACGAAGAAAGCCCCGCTGTCATTGATCCGCTGCCACCAGCCAAAGTGGCAATAGCCCTTGTCGAACACGTAAGTCGCGCCGGTCTCGATCGCGAATTTACGGCCGACCTCGACGTCGTTGACGGTTGCCGCCGTGACCTCGATACAGCGCGGGCAATCGGCCTGCGGATCATAGACGACGTGCATTTTCATGCCGCGGATACGTCCGTTCCACTTGGCCCATTTGCACACCTTGCCCAACGGAACAGGGCTGGCGTCAATCACGCGCACCATCTCGGCGCCGTCCCGCCGGGTCGACCGATCGGCCGACTGCGACAGCATCGTAAAGACTTCGGCAAAGACCGCGGTCGGGCGGCGCCCGTTGGCGTCCGACAACGTCGAGCGCGCAAGCGGACCGACATGCAGATGATAGTGGTGATGGGCGTTAGCATTGAAGGCGGTCTCAAGCCCACGCAAGCCGTCGATCTGGCTCAACTGCGCGAAAATCAGCGCGACCAGATGATCCCAACTCTTGAACGACTTGTCGTAGGCGTCGGCGCCGTGCCGATCCACAACAGATTGGAACCAGCGACGATCGATCGGTTTAAGCAGTGTCCCCATGATGCTATCGAGGTAGCGCATGCTCGGCCCTTTCTGAGTCTCGACAACCAGCAAGGATCGGGTTGCACCGATTCTGCCGAGCATGCACCGCGTCACAATGAATCATTCCCCGGACACCCCTGCGCAAAGCGGGAGAGGGGAAAGAAGGCCGAACGGGTTACCGCCGCTGCTGCCGGACTCTAGCGATCCGCCGAGCCATCACAACGAGCCTGACTGGGTTGATTGACAAAAACAGGAATAGTCCTATAATTTCAACGTTTGATGACAAATCTTGCCTTCGTCGCCGGCCCAAGTGCCGAAAATCAGAATGTCGAACCGTACCAATGCCTTACCCGAACAAGCTTCCCTGTTGTGCCAATACCGTTCCCTGTTCCGGACCGACGCATTTCCGCCCAACCCTCTGACGACACGAATGAATCCGATTCCGACCACGCGAATTTTCAGGTTTTCCCTGTAATTTTCCCTGTTCTCAGGGAAAACCGTGGATCGTGCCGGCGGCGCGTGGCCTAAGATCGCGGCCCATCTTCTTGAGTCGCGCCGATGCCGGTCCGCCAGCTTGATCCTGCCACCATCAACCGCATCGCCGCGGGCGAGGTGGTGGAGCGGCCGGCGAGCGTCGCCAAGGAGCTGATCGAGAACGCGCTCGATGCCGGTGCGCGGCGGATCGACGTGCTGACCGACGGCGGCGGGCGGCGGCTCATCCGTGTCGCCGACGATGGAGCCGGCATGACGCGCGCCGACCTCGCGCTCGCCGTCGAGCGCCACGCGACCTCGAAGCTCGATGACGACGACCTCCTCGCGATCCGCACGCTCGGCTTCCGCGGCGAGGCGCTGCCCTCGATCGGCGCGGCCGCGCGGCTCGCGATCACGACGCGCCACGCGAGCGAGGCGCACGCGTGGTCGATCACGGTCGACGGCGGCGTGAAGTCCGCGGTGAAACCCGCGGCGCTCGGTGCCGGCACCTCGGTCGAAGTGCGCGACCTCTTCTATGCGACGCCGGCGCGGCTCAAGTTCCTCAAGACCGATCGCACCGAGGCGGAAGCGATCCGCGACGTGGTGCGACGGCTTGCCATGAGCAGGCCCGACGTCGCCTTCACCCTTGCGGGCGAAGAGCGCGCGCCGGTCACATGGCCCGCCGTGCTGCCGGATGCACCCGGCCGACTCGTGCGTCTCGGCGACGTGCTCGGCGCGGATTTCCGTGCCAATGCCGTCGAGGTTCGGGCCGGCCGCGACGGCTTTGCCATCGAGGGCTTCGCCGGGCTGCCGACCTTGAGCAAGGCGAACAGCCTCGGCCTCTACCTCTTCGTCAACGGCCGGCCGGTGCGCGACAAGCTCCTCCTCGGCGCCGTGCGCGCGGGCTACGCCGATCACCTGCCGCGCGACCGCCATCCGGTGGTGGCGCTCTTCATCTCGCTCGATCCGCGCGAGGTCGACGTCAACGTGCATCCCGCCAAGGCCGAGGTCCGCTTTCGCGACGCCGGCCTCGTGCGTGCCATGGTGGTGCGGGCGCTGCGCGACGCGCTGGAGCGCGGCTCCTCGCGCGCGGCGTCGACCGGCGGCACCGCGACGATCGCGGCGCTACGCCCCGACGCGTCGCGCTTCACGCGATGGGACTGGCGCCGTCCGGGGATGCGATCGCTCGTGCCGTCGACGGCGGGCGCAACCGCGCTCGCAACTGACGCTGCGCTCGAAGCGATGCCGGCGGGCTTCGCCGAAGTCGTGCAGACCGCCTTCGACACCGGCCCGCCGTCGGCGGATGCGCGGACGGCGAACGTCGAGGCCGAGCCCCATCTCGTCGGGCGTCCGTTGGGCGCGGCGCGCGCGCAGATCCACGAGACCTACATCGTGGCGCAGACCCGCGACGGCATCGTCATCGTCGACCAGCACGCCGCTCATGAGCGCATCGTCTACGAGCGCATGAAGGCGGCAATCGCCGCGAACGGCGTCGCGCGGCAGATCCTGCTGATCCCCGATATCGTCGAACTCGACGAGGCCGACGTTGAGCGCCTCACAGCACGCGCAAGCGAACTCGCCCGGTTCGGCCTTGTCATCGAGGGCTTCGGCCCGGGCGCGATCGCGGTACGCGAAACGCCGGCGCTGCTCGGCGAGGTCGACTGCGCCGGCCTCTTGCGCGATCTCGCCGAACACCTGGCCGAATGGGACGAGGCATTGCCGCTCGAGCGCCGCCTAATGCACGTCGCCGCGACCATGGCGTGTCACGGCTCGGTGCGCGCCGGCCGCCGCCTGCGGCCGGAGGAGATGAACGCGCTGCTGCGCGAGATGGAGGCGACGCCCAATTCAGGCCAGTGCAACCACGGCCGCCCGACCTACGTCGAACTGAAGCTCGCCGACATCGAGCGCCTGTTCGGCCGGCGGTGATGAAACAAACTCTGCACTGGCGTATGACCATGACATTGGTCATTCCGGGGCGCCGTAGCGCAGCGAAGGCGAGCCCGAAATCCATACTCCTCGGCAGGGGTTATGGATTCCGGGCTGCCAGCTGCGCTGGCCCCCGGAATGACCGGCCGAACCCTAGTTCGAGACTTGCTCAGTCACCGGCTTGTCTTTGTCCATGACGTTGAGCTCGACCGAGCGCGCCGGTTTGTCGGAGAGGTTCTGGTTGCGGTGGACCGTGCCGCGCGGAATGTAGACCCAGTCGCCGGCCTTGAGCACGCGCGGTGCCTGGCCCTGGATGGTGAAGGTGACTTCGCCTTCCTGGACCGCAGCCCACTGGTCGCCGTTATGGCGGTGGAAGTCATTGGCGGCGCCGACCGGCAGCACCACCGATTGCAGCCGCACCTCGCGCTTGGCATCGCCCTCGAGCGGCGTCTGGAAGTAACGCGTCACCTGGAACTTCGGCGCCTGCGCCGTTTGCGACCAGGCGCCGGCGACGGCCATGCCGGCAGCGACGATGATGGCCGGAACGATCAACTTGTTCATGATAGCCTCCCTTGCAGTTTCCGTTGCGGTTATTCGTCGACCACTTCGAGCGCGGGCTTGTCCTTGTCGATGATGATGAGCTCGATCGAACGCGCCGGCTTGTCGGTGTTGTTCTGATTGCGATGGACCGTGCCGCGCGGGATGTAGACCCAGTCGCCCACCTTGAGCACGCGCGGCGCCTCGCCCTTGGCGATGAACGTCACTTCGCCTTCCTGGATCGCGGCCCACTGATCTCCGGGGTGACGATGAAACTTGTTGCCGTTGTTCGCCGGAATAGTGACCGACTGCAGCCGCACGACGCGCGCCGCATCGCCCTCGAGCGGCGTCGTGTAATAGACCTTCACGTTGGGATTGGGTGTTGTCTGCGACCACGCGGCCGCGGCGATGAACCCCGCCGCCACCATGATCGCCGGAACGATCAGCTTGTTTTTCATCAACTCCTCCCTTCGGTTTTTCTGACGCAACTTGAGACTCACGACGTAACGAAGCGGACACATCGCCCACTTGATCGCGCCATGCTGCACGCTTTCACTCTATCGCGTCTTCACGAGCGACGCGAGGCATGGGCGATCCATGAGCACGTCGACTGCGTGCGGTGTGATCATGCGATCGCGCGGAGCTACTGAATCCCGATCAGCGGCCACCACAGCTGCACCAGCAGCACCAGCATGAAAAATTCGACGACGGTGAGCCACCAGCCTACCCGCAGCAGATCGCGCGCTTCGAAATATCCGTAGGAATAGCCGACGATGAGAACGCCGGACTGATAGGCGAACAGCTTGCCGCCAGCGGAGAAGGTCCAGATCATCCCCAGCAGCAGCGGCGACATGTTCTCCGCCTTGGCAAACTCCATCACGATCGGCATCGAGGTGCCGAGCATCGAGATCTCGCTCGCCAGCAGGAAGTGATAGAAGAAGCCCGACCAGTACATGATGACGGTCGTGTAGAACAGGTTGGTGAAATAGGGCTGGATCGCCGTGAACACCACGTGCGTGATGAATTCGATGCCTTTCGTCGAATTCGAGCACGGCGCCCATGCTGATGGCGGCGGCCACGAAGAATACCGGCATGTAGTTGAGGTGGCGCAGATCGGCGACCTTGAGGATGCCGACGTGAGGCAAGAGCGCGAACAGCACCACGCCCATGCCGATCATCGGCGAGGGAATGTGGTGGATGAAGTCCGTGAGCCACAAGAGGACGCCAGCGGCCAGCAGCATCGCCGCCTTGATCTCCTGCCCGGTCCAGCTGCCGAGTTTGACAAGCTCCTGGCGCAGATAATCGCGCCCGCCTTCGAGGCTGACCTGCTCGGGCGGATAGAGGCGCAGCGTCAGCCACCACGCCGCCAGCACCGACACGATGCTGCAGGGCAGGAAGGCGAGAAACCACTTGCTGTACAACACCTCGACGCCGCCGACCCGCGCCATGACGCGGCTTGCCGTGATCGAGCCCGCGCCCGCGATGATCATCTTGTCGAACAGGTTCGCCGTATAGGTGAGGATGAGGAACATGCCGCGGGCGACGTTGCTTCCGCGCTGGACGCGAAACACCTCGACGAGGCCAAGCGCGATCGACGCCATGATCACGAGGCGCGCGACGCCAGACGGCACGATGAACGTCAGCAGGAAATCCGTAAGGATGAGACCAAGCAGGAGAAGCGGATAGGTCGTCCCGATGAGAAGCATGAGGTTGCAGGCGATCCGGCGCGCGATGCCGGATTGCGTCGCGATGACGCCGAGCAGCAGCGCCGAGAACAGGAACCAAGCCGTGTCGTTGGCGAAGCCGGCAAACGCCCGCGGAAAGGGAACGACGCCCAGCGCCCAGAACAGAAAACAACCGACGAAACCGGTAACGGTGTAGTCCATCGCTTGGGTGATCCAGGACACGACCATGAACAACGCAATCGCCAAGGCATGCTTGGTGGTCGGATCGATATTGACCGGCATGAACCACATACCGATCAAGACCAGGACGGACAGCACCTGACCGATGATCGCAAGCCGCGACGAGCCCACGAGTTCATGCACCGGCGCGACCGGCAAGGTGGTTTCGTTCACGGCCGACATTCATTCCCCCCAATTCCTTGCGCTGCGCGCCTAACGGCGGACACCGCCTTTATCATCGTCACACTATAGCGCCTTCTGACGTCAACGCCCGATCGTGCGTGCGGCCGGCGATATCGCGAGCGTAGCGCCCAGCGTGGCAGCATCGCATCATGGGTCATAACATCCGTGGATACCATCATCCTTCGTGACGCAGCGATGACGCTAAAGCGCCCGCCAAGTGCCCGCGAGCGGCTTCCTGTAAAGACCGCATATCGGATCGTTTGCTCGGCATAAATTTCACGTAAAGCCTATACGATTTCAGCGAAATTTTTAGTTTCACTCGCCGCCAAGGCTCTTTTTGCGACGCGGCGAAAGCATTACATCAAGCGGCGTGGGGACGTTCTTTCAGGGAGCACATTCGTCGTGAGAGTTTTTTTCAGAGCGCTGCTCGCCGTCGCTGCCGTGGGCGCGTTATGTGCGACGCCCGCGATGGCAAAGTCACAGGTCAATCAGCTCAATCAGGCCCGCGTCAGCCACGCGCCGTTCGCGAGCAATTCGACCTTCGTCACCAGGGACACGCATGTGCTTGGCTTCGATCGGGATCCGACCGTCCGTTACGGCACCCCGTTGATCGACCAAGCCGGGATCGCGAACTGACCGTTTCCTGCCGTCCGACTTGCTCCCCAGACGCAACCGGACAAAAGCCCCGGGCTCTCCAGCCTGGGGCTTTCTTCTTGCTCAGAACAGCGCGGGCAGGCAGCGCACGTTGCCGCCGCTGTCGCAATAGCCCCGGCCGATGTGGCAGCAGCCGGTCGCTCCCGGCGCGCAGTAATAGATCTGATAATCGATGCCGCAATGATCAGCGCAGATGAAATGGCCGCGGTAGAAGCCGCAATGGTTCTGGTAGCGCCGCGGCAGCAGCGGCATGGCAACCCAGCTGTAGGTGAACTGTTCGACCACCACCGGAACGGGCGTGTACGGTGCTTCAACGAGTCCGCCGGCCGTGACCGACGAAGCCGACATCGCCAGCAAGGCGGCCGCTGCCCAGAGAATCTTGGTCATACACGTCCCCCCGGACCTGTCCCGAGGGCCACTGTACCTGATCTCCACCAGCCGTTGAACCGCAATAAATCACAGGTCGCGACCGATCCGAGGCGCCGCCATCGTTCGGGCATGGCCCGTCGCGGCACGGCGTACGCTGCTCACTCCGCAGCAATCGACATCGGGTGAAACGGCTCGACGATCCCGGGCGCGCCGGTGCGCTCCTCTTCGTCGGCAGCGACCCGGAACCAGATCGCGTAAAGCGCCGGCACGACGACGAGCGTGAGCACCGTCGCGACCAGGAGGCCGCCCATGATGGTAATCGCCATCGGCCCCCAGAAGATGCTGCGCGCCAGCGGAATCATGCCGAGGATGGCGGCGAACGCCGTGAGCGCCACCGGGCGCGCGCGCCGTACCGTGGCATCGATGATGGCACGATAGCGCGAATGGCCGGACGCGATGTCCCGGTCGATCTGGTCCACCAGGATGACGGTGTTGCGCATGATCATGCCGGCGAGCGCGATCAGGCCGAGCAGCGCCACGAAGCCGAACGGACGGTTCGATATAAGGAGTGCCGCGGTCGCGCCGATGAGACCGAGCGGCGCCGTTACGAAGACCAGCGCGAGACGCGAGAAACTCTGGAGCTGGATCATCAGCAGGCTGAGCATGACGACCGCCATCACCGGGAACACCGCTGCGAGCGAGGCATTGGCCTTGACGCTCTCCTCGATCGAGCCGCCAGTCTCGATGCGATAGCCGTAAGGCAGCGCAGATTTGATCGCGGCAAGCTTGGGCAGCACCTCGTTGGTCACGTCGGGCGCCTGCACGTTGTCGACGATATCGCCGCGCACGGTGAGCACGATGTCGCGGTTGCGGCGCCACAGGATCGGCTCCTCGTATTCGTAGTCGAGGCGCGCGATCTGCGACAACGGCACGGCGAAACCGTTGCGGGTCGCGATGGTGAGTGCCGGCAGGCGTTCGAGATCGAGGCGTTCGGACGGGATCGCGCGGGCGACCACATCGATGTGTTCGATGCCCTCGCGATATTGCGTGATCGTGTAGCCGGACAGCAGCGTCTGCAACGTCTGGGCGATGTCCTGCGGCGTCAGGCCCATGACGCGGGCGCGGTCTTGATCGACCTCGAGGCGGATCGATTTCTCCATCTCGCCCCAGTTGAGATGCGGATCGACGATCTTGGGATTCGTCGCCATGACGGTGCGGACCTCGTCCGCGATCCGCCGCACCTTCATCGGATCGGGCCCGACAACGCGAAACTGCACCGGAAAGCCGACCGGCGGGCCGAACACGAAGCGATCGACCCGCGCGCGCGCCTGCGGCAGCGCGCCATCGGCGATGGCGCGGTCGAGGCGCGCCTTGACGCGCTCGCGGCCTTCGAGGTCCTTCGTCACGATGACGATCTGGGCGAAGTTCGGATTCGGCAGCACCGGGTTGAGGCCGAGCCAGAAACGCGGCGCGCCCTGCCCGACGTAGCTCGTGTAGGTCGTGATGTCGGGATCGCCGACGAGCAGCCGCTCTGCCTTCTTGGCCGCCGCATCAGTGACGCCGATGGCAGTGCCTTCCGGCAGGCGAAGCTCGAGAAACAATTCGGTGCGCGTCGAGGTCGGGAAGAACTGCTGCTGCACGAACCCGAAGGCGCCGATCGAACCAACGAAGGCAAGCGCGGCAACCGCCACCACCGCAATGCGCCACCGCAACGCAAAGGCGATCACGCGACGCAGCGTGCGGTAGATGCGCGTGTCGTAGATCGCATCGGGATCCTCGTGTGCGCCGACCTTGCGCAGGTCGGGCAGAAGCTGGAATCCGAGATAGGGCGTGAACATCACCGCCACGATCCACGAGGCGATGAGAGCGAGCCCGACGACCCAGAAGATGCCGCCGGCATATTCGCCCGAACTCGACTTGGCGAAGCCGACCGGCAGGAAGCCGGCGGCGGTCACCAGCGTGCCGGTGAGCATCGGGAATGCGGTCGAGGTCCAGGCGAAGGTCGCGGCGCGGGCGCGATCGAAGCCCTGCTCCATCTTCACCACCATCATCTCGATGGCGATGATGGCGTCGTCGACCAGAAGCCCGAGCGCGATGATGAGAGCGCCGAGCGTGATGCGATGAAGGTCAAGGCCGGCCGCATACATCACGCCAAACACGATCGCGAGCACGAGCGGCACCGACAGCGCGACGACCACCCCGGTGCGCAAGCCAAGTGAGATGAAACTCACCACCAGCACGATGCCGAGAGCCTCGATGAAAGTCTCAACAAACTCCGAGATCGACTCCTCGACGATATGCGGCTGATCGGCGATCTGCGTCACCTCGATGCCGACCGGCAGTTCGGCCGCGACCGCCGTCATCGCCCGCTTCAAATCCGCGCCGAGGGTCATGATGTTGGCGCCGTCCTGCATGGAGACGCCGAGGCCGACCGCAGGGCGGCCGTCCTCGCGGACGAGAAAGCTCGGCGGGTCTTGATAGCCGCGCCGTGCGGTCGCGATATCGCCGAGCCGGATCGTCCGCCCGTTGGCCTCGACCGGCACCGCTCTCACTGCGTCGAGGCCGGTCAATCCGCCGGTTACCCGCAGGTTGACGCGGTCGGCATTGGTGTCGACCGCGCCGCCGGCGACAACCGCGTTCTGCTTGGCAATGCTGTCGAAGATCTGCTCCGGCGTGACGCCCAGCGTCGCGAGCTTGGCATGGCTGAACTCGATGAAGATCTTCGGCGGTTGATCGCCGATGAGATCGACCTTGTTGACGTTGGGCACGCGCAGCAGATTCTGGCGGATGTCCTCGGCGCGTGCTTTCAATTCCGCGAGGGTCAGGCCGTCGGCGGTCAGCATATAGAGTGCCGAATAGACGTCGCCGTATTCGTCGTTGAAGGACGGACCGGTGATGCCGGCAGGGAGGTCACCCCTGATATCGCCGACCTTCTTGCGCACCTGGTACCACAAGTCCTTGACCTTCGATGGCGGCGTGCGGTCGGACAAGATCACCTGGATGAACGACGTGCCCGGCTGCGAATAAGTCTCGACGCGGTCGAGCCAGGGCAGTTCTTGCAGCTTTTTTTCGATGCGGTCCGCGACCTGGGTCTGCATTTCCGACGCGGTCGCGCCCGGCCACGAGACATTCACGATCATGGACTTGATGGTGAATGACGGGTCCTCGGCGCGCCCGAGATTGAGGTAGGAGTACGTGCCGGCCGCACCGAGCACGAGGACTGCGAACAACATGAGAGCGCGGTGCCGGATTGCCCATTCGGAGAGATTGAAGCGCGTCATGGAGCTCCTCATCCAACAGGAATTCGCACGCCCTGGCGGGCGATATCTTCGATCAGTCGATCGCTTGCCCAAGGATGGCGCGGACTTTCTGGTCGGCCTCCAGCATCTGCACCCCGAGCGTGACGATCTCGTCGCCGTCCGCGAGGCCCGAGGTCACGAGCGCCACGGCGTCGTTGAACGCCGCGACCGTCACCGACCGCCGCTCCAGCACGCCGGCAGCGTCCACCAGGAACACGGCCGGGCCAGCGCCGCGATTGAGGATCGCCGCGAGCGGCACCTTGGCGACCAGGGTGTCGTCGGGCTGGGTCAGCACCACCGTCGCCGTCATGCCGAGCGCCACCGCGTCGTCCGGCTTGTCGATGGTGAACCGCGCCGCGTAGGTGCGCGCGATGGTGTCGGCCTGAGGCGACAGTTCGCGCAGGTGCGCGGCATAATGGTGGTTCGGTCCCGACCACAGTTGCACGGTCGCGTCCGCGCGTCGTGCCGCCGCGAGCCAGGTTTCGGGCAGCGCCACCACCGCTTCCATTTCCCCGCGATGCGCGAGCCGCGCCACCGCCTGGCCGACCGCCACGACCTGACCGGGTTCGGCCAATGTCGCCGTGATGACGCCGTCGGCGTCGGCTTTGAGGTCCGTATAGGTTAGTTGATTGCGCGCGAGATCGAGGGAGCGCTGCGCCCGCTCCATGCGTCCTTCCGCTTCATCCTTTGCGGCCTGCTTGCGTTCGTAATCGGCGACGGCCGCATAGCCGCGCGCCTTGAGGTTTTCATAGCGCACGGCGTCGGATCGCGTCTGGGCAAGGCTGGAGCTCGCCGCTGCGACCTCGGCCTCGGCACTCTGCAGCTGCAGCTGAAAGTCCCGCGGATCGAGCTTGGCAATGATATCGCCGACGCGCACGCGGTCGCCATTATTCACGATGCGGGTCACGATCTTGCCGGCTACCCGGAAGCCGAGGTCGGTCTCGTAGCGCGCCCGCACCACGCCGACGAAGTCGCGCGCGGCGTTCCGCGGCACATAGGTGACGCGCTCGACCTGCACCGGCCGCTTGGCGTTCGAATTGGCGAGAGGGGTGTCGTTGCAAGCGGCGAGCAAGGGCGCGAGCAGGAGGACGGCGACGGCACTTACGAGCACGCTCTGGCGGGTCATGACAAGCCTCCATTGCACCGACACTCAGGGATATGGTGATGATTGATTGATGACGAAATTCGACTTTCGTCACATATCAGACAGCATTTGCCGGTGAGCGGATGTTTCATGGGATCACCGGGGGGCGATAGCGCGAAGCAGGAAGCGGACGGTGGCGCGGGCTTCAGCCTCGACGTCCGCGCCTTCTTCCAAGCACTGGCCGAGCAGGACCGGATGGGTAAAGGCAACGACCGACCGCAAGATGAGGTCGGCGGTCGCGCGGGGGTCGACCCGCGCGAATTCACCGTCCGCTATGCCGTCGCGAAGAATGACTTCGACCACATTGCGCACGTTATCCTTATGAACCTTGATGGCGCCCCAGCTCAGCTCCATCGCCACCAGAACGATGTCGTTAACTCTTTGCTCCGTCATGAGATTATCGCGATGATACTTCATCACCTCAATAACCAGGCGCTCAAGACGCTCCGAGGCCGGCGCCTTGGCGCGCGCCGCCGCCCAGGCCTTCTCCTCGACCTCCGTGAGGCAGCGCTGGCAGATCGCTTCGACGATCGCGTTTTTGGACGGGAAAAAGCGGTAGATATTGGCTGGCGACATGCCCAGTTCGGCGGCAATGTCCACCACCGCGGTCTTGGCATAGCCGAGCCGCCGGAACAGCGCCTCGGCGGCTTCCATGATCCGGGCGCGGGTATCGTCGGGCTTGGCTCGGGCGCGCAAATTCATCGTTTAACCTACGGCGAATCGCCGAGTGGCGTGACTAGTGACAATTTATGTAATTCGTCAGCGCCCAAACGTCAAGGAATGGGCTAGCGCCTCATACCCGGGCGATGACGGCGACGGGGCCGCCGCCCGGCGGGCCCTGATGCTCGGCGCCGCCGGAGACGAACACGGCCGGACAGCCGGTGAGCCCGGCAACAACGCCGCCCACCGCGGCGCGGGCGTGCCGCGTCGCCGAGATGTCGGTGTCGTCGAGCATGGTATGGCGCCGGCCACGCACCAAGCCGTTGGGCGACGGGTCGGCTTTCGCCAGCACATTGATGATGCGCGCGGCGTCGATCGCTTCCAGCCCGGGGCCGCACACACCGACCCGGCGCATCGCCGTGATCACCGCACCGGCATCGATGGCGTCCTGCATCACCGCGTGAGCAATGACGCTGTCGCCTGTCGCTTCGTCAGCATTGCCGAGCACGATCACGATGTTGTTCTTCAACTCGATGCCGGCCGACGCCGACGCGACGCCCGACGCCAGCGACCAGTCGTTGAGGACCGCGTCGTCGGGGATCGGCGCTGTGATCTCGCCCATGGCGACCGCGACGCCGAGCGCAGAGGCGCCGCGCGAATAGGCCATCGACTTGTAGGCGATCTCCGTCACCGGCTCGTGTCCGGCGCGGCGCGCCGCCTGCACGCGCTCCGCGGTCAGCAACGGGCATTTCACCTGCGCCCAATGCACGTCCTCGACGCTGGTGATGCCGGCGTCCTTCATCGCCTGTTTGACGGCGTCGGCGGTCGCGGCGATCTGCGGCGCGCGACCGATCTCCTGCGGCTCGAAATCGCGCGTTGACGCGATGCCGATGGCGAGCCGCTTGGCGCCATTGCCGTGGCCATTGCTGGCGGCGGTCGGCACCCGCGCGAAGATCGTCGCGTGCGGGCTCAGCACGCCCTCGGTGCCGCCCGACACGACCATGGCGATGCGCCGTTCGACCTCCGCATTGCTGGCGCGCAGGTAGGGCGCAAGCGTCGCCGCCAGCGTGGCGCAGGTGTACTCGCGGGTGAAATCGTTGACGCCGCCGTTGCCTTCGGTCTTCACCAGGATCGCCGCGATGTGTTGCGGATCGATCGCCCGATCTTCGATCAAGGCGATGAGGCCGCTCATGTCGGCGGGTCCCGCCATGGCAATGCGGAACGTATCGGTGCGATAAGGCATGCGGTCCCCTCCCCGGCTGCGCGCGGCTCACCCTGCCCGACAGGATCGCACGCGCAAGACTGCCGGAGCGAGCAAAAATCGGACCAACGCCAGCGGAAACACCACGCGCGGGTTTGGCGCGCGCACCCCTGAATCGCTAAATGCGCGCCGCCTTGAAGAACCGGTTCTCAGGCCGTGGCAGCCCCAGATTCTCCCGCAGCGTCTTGCCTTCGTACTCGCGGCGAAAGATGCCGCGCCGCTGCAGTTCCGGGATGACGAGGTCGACGAATTCGTCGAGACCGCCGGGCAAATGAGAGAACTGGATGATGAAGCCGTCGCTCGCTTCGGTGACGAGCCATTCCTCCATCTCGTCGGCGATCGTCTTCGGCGTGCCGATGAACTCGAGCCCCGAATGGCCGCCGATCCGCTGGGCAAGCTGGCGCACCGTCAGGTTCTCGCTGCGAGCCAGATTGATCGCGCGCTCGCGGGCGCTCTTGCTGGCATTGCTTTCGGGGATGTCGGGCAGCGGGCCGTCGGGGTCGAAGCCCGATGCGTCGTGACCGAGGGCGATCGACAGCGAGGCGATGCCGCTGTCGTAATGCACGAGACTGTCGAGCCGCGCGCGCTTCTTGCGGGCACCCTCGGCGGTCTCGCCAATCACGACGAAGGCCGCCGGCAGAATTGTCATGTGATCGCGCGAGCGCCCGACTTTCTCCATGCGCGCCTTTACGTCGGCATAGAAGCTACGGCCCGCGGCGACATTCGGCTGAGCCGTAAATACCGCTTCCGCGGTCTCGGCGGCGATCTGGCGTCCCGCGTCGGACGCGCCCGCCTGCACCACCACCGGCCAACCCTGGATCGGGCGCGCGACATTGAGCGGTCCGCGCACCGAGAGATATTTTCCCTTGTGATTGAGCACGTGCATCTTGGCGGGATCGAAATAGACGCCGTTCTCGACGTCGCGAACGAAGGCATCGTCCGCCCAGCTGTCCCACAGTCCGGTGACGACATCGAAAAACTCGCGAGCCCGGCGGTAACGCTCGGCATGCTCCATGTGATCGTCGAGACCGAAATTACGCGCGGCGTCGGGATTGGACGTAGTGACGAGATTCCAGCCGGCGCGGCCGCCGCTCAGATGATCAAGCGAAGCGAACTTGCGGGCGACATGATAGGGCTGTTCGAACGTGGTGGAAGCCGTCGCGACGAGGCCGAGATGCTCGGTCACCATCGCAAGCGCGGGCAAGAGCGTCAGCGGGTCGAACGACGTCACCGTATGGCTGTGCATCAACGCCTTGGCCGGCATGTTCAGCACGGCAAGATGATCGGCCATGAAGAATGCATCGAAGCGCCCGCTCTCGAGCTTTTGGGCAAAGCGCGTGATGTGGCCGATGTTGAAGTTCGCATCGGGATAAGCGCCGGGATAGCGCCAAGCGCCGGTGTGGATCGTCGTCGGCCGCATGAAAGCGCCGAGGTGCAATTGCTTGGTCAATGCGTGCTCTCCTGTCGCGCGGCCGGCAGCGCGTCGGACTAGGCTGACACGCAAGGGAGGTCTTGCGTCAAGTACGGCGACGTTTGGCGTCGCGCCGAGCGGCAAAATTCTTTCCCGCCCGCAGCAGAACGCAGCATGACGATGCTGTCGTCGATGCTGCCATGCTCTGGCGGCAGAACTACTTCGCGGAAGCGTCCACCACGACGCGGACATCGGGACAGGAGTCGATGTCCCACAGTTGATCGCGCAGCGCAGAGGCGCGAGCGGGGCCGAGGACCGGTCCCACGATGTCATCGAACTTGGCACGCAGGCCCACGTCATCGAGCGGCACGAGCCGCGAACCGAGCGCTTCGTCGGCCGCGCGCGTGAACACGCCGCGCGTCGTGGTGACCTTGACACGCGCGGGACGCAGGTTCGGATAGAGGCGGTCGGTCTCCGGCGTTGCCGTGACATGGAGCTTGCGGGCGATCTCCGCGAAGGCCGGATCGCGGCGCACATCGTCGGCGAAATAAGCGATGCTGATCGCCCGGAAGCGCAGCGCAAGGCCCATGAGATAGGGAAAACTCAGTTGCGCGCTGGCGTAATCGTCCCAGCCTGTATGCGCATGCTCGGCGGCGATTCGGTAGGTGTCGACGTCGATGCGCGTCACTTCGTCGGGCACAATATTCTCGTCCGTGCACAGTCCCATCAGCGCCTCGATGGCCGGCTGGATATGGCGGCAGCAGGCATAGGGCTTGATGTAGCAGTCGGTGATGCCGAACGCGGTCTGCGGCGGCAGGACGATTGGCCGTGCCTTGTCGATCCGGCCGAATGCGAACGCTTGCATGAAGCCGTCGCGGGATTCGATCACGCCGGGCGGCCCCTGCACGCCCTCGCGTGCGAGGAGCGCCGCCTGCAAGCCTTCACGCGAGGCGTGGCCCGCGTGCAGGCGCTTGACGTCGCCGCCCCCATTTACGAACGCGAACAGGCCGGCCGCGCTCGATGCCGCGAGGCCGAACGCATCGCTAATGCGCGACGCCGGAAGGCCGACAAGCTTTGCCGTCGCCGCGGCGGCGCCAAACACCGCGCAGGCGCCGGTCGGGTGAAAGCCGCGCTGGCGCAGGTCGGGATGACACGCACGGCCGATGGCAATCGCGGTCTCGTAGCCGGCGACGATCGCTTCGATCGCCGTCTTGCCGCTGATGCCTTGCTCGTAACCCTTGGCAAGCACGGCCGGGACGACGGTGCAGCCGGGATGCACCGAGCCTTGACGAAAGCCGTCGTCAAGCTCGATGCCGTGGGCCGCGGTACCGCCCAGGAAGGCCGCATCGAGGAGATCGGCGCGGCGCGCACGTCCCGGCACCGGGATCCGGCCGGCGGGGCGTACCGCGGCGAGCACCGCCTCGGCGCGGGTCGCGACATCGCCGCCGGCGCCCGAGATCATGACGCCGACCGTGTCGAGCAAATGCCGCCGCGCATAGTGGCGGACCTCGTCATCGAGCGCCTCATGACGAAGCGCCGCGACGAACGCGCACAGTGCATCAGTCGCGCCAGCCGCGGGCTGCAGGGTGTGGATCGCTTCGGCTTGCGACATGGGGCGCTCCGGTTTCGAAAGGATGTAGGGCGGACCAACGTAGCGTAATCGTGCTCCGCTGTCGCCCGCAGCGGAGGAGCTCGCGAAGGGTCATCACGCTGCCGGTTGGCCGGATTGTGACCTCACGCGTATCAGCGCGTCGACCGCGACGACGCCCTCGCCCTCGCGCCGCACGATGAGCGGATTGATTTCAGCGTCGACCACGGTGGGCTCGGCGGCAAGCTGCGACAGCGCCACGATTGCCTGCGCGAACGCGACGATATCGCCCGGCGGCTTGCCGCGATAGCCAGCGAGCACCTTGAGCCCTCGCACCTCGGCGATCATTTCGTGGGCGGTGTCGAGATCGACCGGGGCACGCCGAAGGCTGCGGTCGCGATAGATTTCCGTGAAGACGCCGCCTGCGGCCACCATCACCAGCGGCCCGACATCGCGATCGACCCGGTAGCCGATCAAAACCTCGCCGACGCCGCCGATCATCGGCTGGACGAGGACCCGCCGCGCCTGCGGCAGCCGCGCTCGCATCGTCGCCATGGCGGCGTGGAGTGCGGGCGGATCGCCGATGCCCAGCATAACGCCGCCGACATCGGATTTATGCGTAATCTCGGCGGCAAGCACTTTCACCACGACCGGAAAGGCGAAAGGGAGAGCGGCGGGCGGCGGTGGGGCGATGATGTCGAACGCAACCGAGGGCGCATGCGCGATGCCCACCCGATCGAAGATGTCATAGGCCTCGAGTTCGTCGAGGGTACAGATGGGATTTTGCTCAGCCTGACCGCGGCTGATGCCGAGCATCTTCTCCCCTCCCCCTTGTGGGGAGGGGTCGGGGGTGGGGGTCGGGAGATGTGGCACATCTTGGCCAAAACCTCGCGACCCCCCACCCCGACCCTCCCCCGCAAGGGGGGAGGGAGAAGGCGCCGCCTCATATCTTGCACCGCTGCCACCCCCTCCCGCCCGCTGCGCGGGCGACCTCCCCCCTCCAGGGGGAGGTGAGGAGAGCCGCGGCACGCGGCGCGTCAGTGCCGCGGCGGCCGCATCGGCGCAGGCTTCAGGCGTGTAGAAATTGGCAATGCCCGCCTTGCCGAGCGCGACGCGCGCCTGCGGCGCATCGGGCACGAGGAAGACGGCGAGCGGCGCGGCGGCGCCCGTCTTTGCGCAATCGATGATCGGCTGCACCGCGAGCTCGGGATGGAATCGCGCCGAGGAGCCCACCACGACAATGACGAGATCGAACTCGGGCGCCGTCGTCAGAATGTCGAGCGCCGCCTTCATCACGTCGTAGCGCGCCCCGGCGAGCGTGAGGTCGATGAGCCGCGCGCGGGCGACGACAATGCCGGCCCCAGCAAGGCGCGCATACGTCGCCTCGCTTGGCGGCACGATCTCGACGCCGCGGCTCGCGAGCGGGTCGATCACCATGGCGGCGCCGCCGGCCGTGGTGGTGACCACGGCAGCCCGCGGCGCGCGTTCGCGCCGCCGCGGCGGGATGCGGACGAGCAACGGCAGGCCTTCGATCAAGGCTGACATCGTCTCGACCCGCGCGATGCCGCAATCCCGCAGGAAGGCGTCGGCAACGTCGTCCTCGCCGGCAAGCGCGCCGGTGTGGGTCACGGCAAGTTCGCGCGCCGCTTCCGAGCGGCCGAGCTTATAGGCGAGCACCGGCTTGCCGGCCGCGGCAGCGCCCGCGGCAAAAGCCGCGAGCTTGTCCGCATGGCGCAGTGTCTCGAGGAAGAGGACGAAGCCGTCGATCTGCGGGTCGTCGAGCATCGCGGCGCAGATTTCGCCGAGCGACAGGTCGACCTCGTTGCCGACCGACACCAGCGCGGCAAAGTCGATGCCGCAGGCTTTGCCGCGCGACAGGAACGTGCCGATCATGCCGCCGCTGTGGGACGCCGCGAAGATGCGGCCGGGCTTGAGGTCTTTTTCCTCGAATGCGGCGTTGGCGGTGAGAAAGCTGCCGGTGCGCAGGTCGACGATGCCGAGGCTCGACGGGCCGACAATGCGCATGCCGGTTTGCGCGACGATCTCGCGCAGCCGGTCTTCGCGCGCGCGGCCGCCCTCACCGGTTTCCGCAAAGCCATCGGTGAGCACCGTCGCCGCTTTGACGCCGAGGCGTCCGCACGCCTCGATGGCCTCCATCGCGGCGTCGGCGGGCGTCACGATGTAGGCGTGTTCCGGCACTTCCGGCAGCGCGTCGAGCGAGGGCCAGGCGCGCTCGCCCAGCACCTCGGCGCGCCGCGCATTGATGGGGTAAATGCGGCCCTGATAGCCAGCCTGGCGCAAATACTTCAGCGGCCGTCCCGTCGCCTTGCCGGCGTCGTTCGACTGGCCGATCACCGCGACTGAGGCCGGCGCAAACAGGATTTGGCGGAGCGGCGCGATGCTCATGTCACCTCGCTCCCGTCGCAAAGGTGATTGCAGCCAAGAACTGATGTCGATCCATCGCGGAAAAGTAAGCCATTCGCCGCAAAAAACTCAGCCGAAGCCGAACAGGCGGGCCGGATTGTCGGCGAGGATGCGACGGCGCGTTGCGGCATCGGGGGCCCACTCGATGAGCTTGTTGTAGAGCATGATGGTGCCGACCTTGTCATGAAACGACAGGTGCGGGTAGTCGCTGCCCCAGATCACGCGGTCGGGTGCGGCTTCGATCAGCGCCTGAGCGAACGGTTTCACGTCGGCGAAGCTCGGGTCCTGGGAGAACCGATAGATACCGGTGAGCTTCACCCAGCAGCGTCCCGTGCCATCGGTGACGAGCCCAAGGAACTCGCGAAAGCCCGGCTGCTCAACGCCGTCGCGCGCCGGAAACAGGCCCATATGCGCGACCGTGAACTCGACCGGCAATTTCCGCAGCGTCGGCATCAGCTCGGAGATCAGCCACCCCGGCAGCAGCAGGTCGAGATGCCAGCCGAGGCGGCGGCAGATCGCGGCACTGCGCGTGATCTTCGGACGCAGCGCGTCGGCGAGCCCCGCCTCCGGTTTGCGGATCGGTGAAATATTGATGCGCACGCCGCGCACCCCGAGCGCATCCCAGCGCGCGAGTTCGGCATCGTTCGGATGGACGTCGTCGAGATGGACGATGCCGCGACGCACGTCATGTGGGAGTGCCGCCATCCCATCGAGCATGCAGGAATTGTCGAGCCCATAGGCGCTCGGCTGCACCAGCACGAATCGCTCGAAGCCGAGCCGTCGCGCCTGCGCGAGATAGTCTTCGAGCGGCGCATAGGGCGGCGCGTAGCGCAGGTCATCACCGACGTGGGCGTACTTGCCGGCCGGACCAAAAATGTGAAAATGCGCATCGCACGCCAGCGCGGGCGCGGCGAAGGCGGGCTCAAGGCCCTCATCAGGATGTTGCGGCATCGGGAGCATCATCGGCGAGTGTCGCCGACAAGGAAGCCCGGCCGCGCGCCCACGTCAACCGCTTCCGATCTGGAAGCACCCGTTGGAGTCACTATGGCCCAGTTCACCTATGACCACATCCATTTGCGCAGCCCCGACCCGGAGGCCACCGCACAATATTACGAACGCATGTTCGGGGCCGAGGTGATCCGCACCATGCAGCAGGGCCAGCCGCGCATCGACCTCAAGCTTGGCGGCGCCAACATCTTCATCGCTCCGGTCGCGCCCGGCAGCGACGTCGGCCCGCCCCCGAAGACACCCTACCAGGGGCTCGACCATTTCGGCCTCTCGGTCAGCGGCATCGACGACATCGCCGCCGAGCTCAAGGCAAAAGGCGCCGAGTTCACGATGGAACCGACCACCGTCCGCCCCGGCACACGCGTCTGCTTCATCCGCGGCCCGCAAGGTGTCTCGATCGAACTGCTGGAACGCAAGGCGGGGTGAGGCGCCCGGCGCTTTCACGGCAAATGGGTGCGTTCACCTACGTACTGCGCTGCGCCGACGGTATGACACGCGACGTTTCAGCGCCGACACCAGCGCCCTTGCCCGGCTGGGCAAAGCGATGCATATGGCTGCGCGAATCGCAGGAGAGCCGCGCATGCAAAGCCGCTATGTGACCGCGGATGCCGAGGCGACCGTGGCGCGCTATGGCAACGTGCCGCGCGATCTCGCGTTGCGCGTCTACACGACGCAGCTTCTCGGTTCCGATCCGCGCCTCGTGCTCCATGGCGGCGGCAATACCTCGGTGAAGACGCGCCTCCCCGACCTCATGGGCCGAGACGTCGACGTGCTGTGCGTCAAGGGCTCCGGTGCCGACATGGCGGTGATCGAACCCGCCGGCCTGCCGGCGGTGCGACTCGACGAGCTCCGCCTGCTGCTCCGCACGCGCGAGAGCATGAGCGACGAGGACATGGTGCGGGCGCAGCGTGCGAACCTGCTCGACCCCATGGCGCCCAATCCTTCGGTCGAAACGCTGCTGCACGCCTTTGTGCCGCACAAGTTCGTCGACCACACCCACGCGACAGCGGTGTTGAGCCTTGTCGATCAGCCGGACGGCGAGGCCCGTGCAGCCGAGGTCTACGATAGCCGCCTGGCGATCGTGCCCTACATCATGCCGGGCTTTGCTCTCGCCAAGCGGGCGGCGCAGGCCTTCGAAGCGGCGCCGGGCGCGATCGGGCTCATCCTCCACAAGCATGGCATCTTCACCTTCGGCGACAGTGCCGAAGAGGCCTACGAGCGCATGATCGAGATGGTCGCGCTCGCGGAAGCGCGGCTGCGCCGCGGCCGGCGCCCCGCGTTCGTGTCGGCGCAATTGCCGCAGGCCGCGATGGCGCTTGCCGAGGCCGCGCCGATCATCCGCGGCGCCTGCAGCCTCAAGGAGACGGTCGAGGGCGCGTTCCGCCGGCTTATTCTGGATTTCCGCGGCAGCGACGCGGTCATGAATTTCGTCAACGGCGCCGACGTCGCGAATTACGCGACCCGCGGCGTCGTAACGCCGGACCACACCATCCGCACCAAGGACTGGCCGCTGGTGCTCGCGGCGCCGCGCGAAGGTGGGGCAGAGGCGTTCGCGCCCGCCTGTCGCGAAGCTGTCGCGGCCTTCATCACCCATTACCGCGACTATTTCGAGCGCCACAACGCCCGCTGCGGCGGCGCGCGCAAGATGCTCGATCCGCTGCCGCGCGTCGTGCTGGTGCCGGGGCTCGGCCTGTTCGGCCTCGGCCGTAGCAAGAAGGACGCGCGGATCGCTGCCGATCTGGCCGAGGCCGCCGTCGAGGCAATCACCGACGCCGAGGCGACCGGCCACTTCGAGTCGATCTCGGAAGCGGACATGTTCGACGTGGAGTACTGGCCGCTCGAGCAGGCGAAGCTCGGCTCGGTCCGCGAGGGTCCCCTCGCGGGGCAGATCGCGGCGATCACCGGCGCCGCCGGCGCCATCGGCGCCGCGACCGCCAAGGCTTTCGCCGCGGCCGGGGCAGCGGTCGCGCTGCTCGACGTCGATCTCGAAGCGGCGCGGAAGATCGCGAAATCGATTGGTGGCGCGGCACTTGCCGTCGCTTGCGATGTGACCGACCGCGCCTCGGTCGACGCTGCGTTCGCAAAGGTTGCGGAGACTTTCGGCGGCCTCGATACCGTCGTCTCCAATGCCGGTGCAGCTTGGCAAGGGCGCATCGGCGAGGTCGACGAGGCGATCCTGCGCAAAAGCTTCGAACTCAATTTCTACGGCCACCAGCGCGTCGCCCAGGCGGCGGTGAAGATCATGCGGGCGCAAGGCACCGGCGGCTGCCTGTTGTTCAATGCCTCGAAGCAGGCGGTGAACCCGGGGCCGGATTTCGGCCCCTACGGCCTGCCGAAGGCGGCGACGCTCTTTCTGGCGCGCCAATACGCCCTCGACCATGGCGCCGACGGCATCCGCGCCAATGCCGTGAACGCCGACCGCGTCCGCTCGGGCCTGCTCACGCCGGCGATGGTCGCGGCTCGCTCCCAGGCCCGCGGCTTGAGCGAGAAGGACTACATGAGCGGCAACCTGCTTGGCCGTGAAGTGACTGCGGAAGACGTGGCGCAGGCCTTCCTCGCCCAGGCGCTCGCGCTCAAAACCACTGCCGACGTGATGACCGTCGACGGCGGCAACATCGCCGCCGCGCTGCGGTGACCTCTTGCCAGCCCTCCCCGAAGGCGGGAGGGACTTCACCACCCCTTGTACGGCATCACCGGCTCGGCGCGGGCCAACGCCTTCGGCCAAACCGGGACATAGTCGCGGCCGTTCTGAAGTTGGATCATCATGGCGGCGGCGAGGATATTCTGGCCCTTGTCGTTGAACTTGACGCCGTTGAAACCCATGATGAGCCGGTTGGGCTTGAGGTCGGTCGCCTTCAGCGCCGCCTGGATCTTCGCGGGATCGGTCGATCCGGCGCGGTCGATGGCGTCGATCAGCACCATGAAACCTTGCATGATGCGGGCGGACGTATCGTCCAGGTCGTAGCCCATTTTCTTGTGGAACATCTCGTTGACGAGATAAGTCGCCGACCCCGGCGCGCCAACCGCCCAGGACGAACGGTTGAACACGCCCTGCACCAGATTGCCGGCCGCCGCGATGAAAGCCGGATCGGAGAAGCCGGCATCGTCGCCGATCAGAAGCGGCGGCTTGTAATCGAGGGATTTCATCGTCTTGGCGTAGAGAATTGAATCGGCGGTGTAGCTCACGAACAAGACGACATCAGGCCGCTTGTCCTTGAGCTGGAGCACCTGGCTCTGCACGTCCGCGGTGTTGGCGGAATAGGGAATGTCCTGGGTCACCGGCAGATCGTTGTCCTTGAACATCTTGGTCACCACCGAAGCGACGGAGGTGCCGTATTCGGTGTTCTCGTGAACGATCGCGATGGAATCGATTTTCAC
The DNA here is from genome assembly GCA_963807015.1 of uncultured Alphaproteobacteria bacterium. Classification (GTDB taxonomy): domain Bacteria; phylum Pseudomonadota; class Alphaproteobacteria; order Rhizobiales; family Xanthobacteraceae; genus JAJPKK01. Next base: position 423,146 of record CAWEAS010000008.1, read on the forward strand.
CGCTTTCGCCTTCATATCTCGCAGGAACTCCATGTAGACGCGGGCGATGTCGGTTGCGATCGGCGTGGTGCGGAAGAACCATTTGAAGCCGCGCTCGGTGAGGTTTGCGGCAACCGAATCGCCGGAGAGGAATGGAATGCCGTAGCGCTCGGCGGCGGCGCTTGCCGTCAGCGTGATGCCGGACTGATAGGCGCCGTTGAGCGCCACCACCTTCTCCTCAGTGATGAGGCGCACCGCCTGGTTCTGGCCGGCCGCCGGCGTGCCCTGATTGTCAGCAAACACGACCTCGACCTTGGCGCCGCCCAGACCTTTGAGGCCGGCGTCGCGCGCCAACGGCAGGTCACCGAGTTCGGGATGGGCGTTGTTGATGATGTCGATGGCGACTTCGATCGCCGCCTTGCCATTCTGCCCTGCGGACGCGGCGACGCCGGTGAGCGGATAGATGGCGCCGACCTTGACCGCCTGCTGCGCGAGCGCCGCCGCGCTCAGGGCAAGGCTCAGAGTGGCGACGGCGAGGCAACCAGCCAGGCGGAACATTTTCATGCGCGACCTCCCTCATGCATCGGCTTTTAACGTTTCAATCGAACTTCACGTCCGCTTGCGACAGCAGCGCCGGATTGATGTCGACGCCCAATTCGTGGATCGCCTTGAGATTGAACGCGAGCTCGAACTTGGTGGCGAACTGGACCGGCATCGATGCCGGCTTGGCACCGCGCAGGATGCGATCGATATAAGCCGGTCCGCCGCGCCGGAATAAATCGTCGCTGTCCGGCCCGTACGACATCATGCCGCCCTCGATGGTGTAGAACTTGTTCTGGTAGATCGCCGGCAGCCGATGCTTGAGCGTGATTTCGCGGATCAATTGCCGCGACGCGCGGACCGGCGCGGGCGGCAGCAGGACGAGCCCGCCGTCGGGCTCGGTCGAGAAGCCCTCCAGCGCCTTTGCAATGTCCTCGTCGCTGCGCACCGGCAGCATGATGGCCTGCACATCATATTGAGCGGCCGCCGCTTCGATCGAAGGAAAATAGGTCGGGCTCGTGACCTCAGGATTGAAGACGATGGCGAACCGCGTCAGCCGCGGCACTGCTTCCTTCAGCATCTCCAGCCATTTGCCGCCGATGGTGAAGTAGACGTCGGTGATGCCCGTGATGTTGCCGCCGGGGCGTGCGAGCGAGGCCACGAGCCCGCTCGCGATCGGGTCGCCGGCGCCGAGAAAGACGATGGGGATGGTCGAGGTCTGGGCTTGCAGGGCCTTGGTGACGACCGTGGTGCGCGACACGATCACGTCGGGCGCCAACGCGACGATTTCGGCTGCACTTGCCTGGATGCTGGAAGGATCGCCGCCGATGCGGACATCGAGGCGCAGGTTCTCACCGTCGATCCAATGAAGCTTGGCAAGGCCGTCGCGCAGCGCTGCTTCGAGCGCGTGGGAGATCGGATCGTTGGGCGTGCCGAAGATCAGCACCCCGACGTGGCGCACCTTCTGCTGCTGCGCGCGCGATGCGCGCGGCAGCAGTGCCGCGGTGGTCAGCCCAGCGACAAAATCTCGGCGTCTCAACATCCGCGCCCCTCCGGATCGCCTATGCGATGAGGCCAGCATAGCATTTCCACAGGCCCTCCCCTATTCTGCGGCCACCATGAAGCAAATGAAAACAATGAAGGTTTCGGCAGGGCGCGGCATGTGCGCCTCCAGTCGCCCGGTCGGCGCCGGCGGAGCTCGCCTGCGAACAAGAAATAGACCCTTCATCCGCAGCGGCCGCTTCTGATTACGATGACGAACATCCTCCTGACGCCCGCGCGCATCGGCAACGTCGAGATCAGGAACCGCATCGTCATGCCGCCGATGACAACGCGGCTCTCTGACGACGAAGGCTTCGTCACCGAAGGCACCATCGCCTACTACATGGCCCGCGTGCGCGGCGGCACCGGCCTCATCACCGTCGAGATGGCCTCACCCACGCGCGCCGGCCGGCACCGCCGCCGCGAGCTCGGCATTTACGATAACCGATTTCTGCGCGGCCTCTCCGACCTCGTGGCAGCAATCCACGGCGGCGGTGCCAAAGCGTCGATTCAACTTGGCCACGGCGGCGGCCACACCCGGCAGGACATCTGCGGGGAGATGCCGGTCGCGCCATCGGCGATACCGCATTCGGTTTACGAGGTTACCGACGAGACCATCATCCCGAAGGAGATGAGCCTCGATGACATCCGCTTTACCATCGCCGGGTTCGCATCTGCCGCGGCCCGCGCCGAGCAGGCCGGCTTCGACTGCGTCGAGATCCACGCGGCGCACGGGTATCTCATCTCCCAGTTCCTCACCCCGTTCGAGAACCGACGCGGGGATCGCTATGGCGGCTCGCTCGAAAACCGGGCGCGGTTCGGGCTCGAAGTGCTTGCGGCCGTCAAGGCGGCGGTCCGCATTCCGGTGATCTTCCGCGTTTCGGTCGACGACTATTTCCCCGATGGTCTCACCTTTGCCGAAGGCCGGGACGTTGCGGTGGCGGCAGCGCGAGCCGGCGCCGACGCGCTCCACATCGCGGCCGGGCATTATCGCTCGCTGCCGTCGGCTGCGCGCATGATTCCGCCGATGCAGTATCCCGACGCGACCTTTCTCGATTATGCAGCGGACATCCGCAAAGAGGTGAGCGTGCCTGTAATCGCCGTCGGCCGGCTGGGCGATCCGGCTGTTGCAGCCAACGCGATTTCGTCCGGCAAGGCGGATTTCGTGGCGCTTGGCCGCACGCTGATCGCCGACCCGGATTGGGTGGCAAAACTCAGCCGCGGCGAACCGGCGCGGCGGTGCCTTGCCTGCAACACCTGCATCAACGAAATGCGCGGCGGCGACGGGCTGCATTGCGTCGTCAATAGCGCCGCCGGCGATGAACTCCGATTTGCTGGCGCGCGGCCGGCGCAAGACGAACGCATCGCCGTCATCGGCGCCGGCCCCGCCGGGCTCACCTACGCCTCGCTCGTCGCCGGCGCCAACAGCGTCACCGTGTTCGAGCGCGACGACATGCCGGGCGGTGCGTTCCGCTACGCCGGCAAAGCGCCGTTATTCCAGGACGTGGTGGCGATGCAGAACTCGTTCGATCGCTACATCGAACGGATGGTGTCGGCCTGCATGTTCAAGGGAGTCGTCTTTCTCTACGGCGTCGACGTGATGGCAGCGCCGGAACCGCTCGCAGCATATGATCGCATCGTGATCGCGACCGGCGCGCAGTACCGCTACGGCCTCGGCCGGCTGCCGATGTGGCTCCTCGATCATGGCGCCGGGCGGTGGCCGGTTCTCGCCAAGTTGTTTGCCAAGCCGGAATTCCGCGCCTGGTTCTACGAACGCGCGCGGGCGCCGACCGGGGACAGATATCGGAGCGTTGCCCGCTCGGGCCAGAAGGTCGAGGTGATCGGCGACGCCGCCCGCCCCGGCAAGAGCCGGCCCGCGATCGCAAGCGCGTTCGCGGCAGCTCTCCTCCGCTCTCCTGATGAAAGCAGATAGGGTATGATGGCGTGCCAGTCATGCGCAGCTTCTTTAGGCAATGCCGTGAAGATCAACCCAGGCAGAGTTCGTAGGGTGGGCAAAGCGAAGCATGTCCACGCGGACAGGCCCAGCGTGGGCACGCGCGAACACGTTCGCGCTTTGCCCACACTACGTGGCTACGTGATCGCGTTCCTCCTGTGCAGCCTCGTGCTCTGCATGGCTGCAACCGAGAGCGCCGTGGCGCAGTCGGCTTTGGACGCCGAGGCGTTTCTCGCCGGGCGCAGCAAGGACTGCCCGGGTTGCAATCTTGCCGGGGCGAGCCTGAAGCGTCGCAATCTCGCCGGGGCCAATCTGGCGGGCGCGAACCTCGCGGGCGCGAGCTTCCATCGCTCGGTGCTGCGCGGCGCGAACCTCGCCGGCGCCGACCTCACCGGCGCGAACCTCAACAAGACCGACCTCATCCAGGCCGACCTGAGCGACACCAAGCTTGCGAATGCCATGCTGTTCGAGGCCGATGCGAGTCGCGCCAATTTTTCCCGCGCCAATCTCACCGAGGCGTTGATGGGGAGCATTCGCCTGATCGGCGGCAAGCTCGACCGTGCCATCCTGACCGAGGCTGATCTCGAAGCTGCGCTCCTCAACGAAGCGAGCTTCGCCAACGCAACGCTCAACGGCGCAAACCTTCACCAGACCCGGATGCTGCGCACAAACCTGCACGGCGCCGTCGCCAACAGCGCGGAATTCACCCAGGCGAATTTGCGCGACGCCGATCTCTCCGGCGCGCAGCTCGGCGAATCCGTGTTCTATCTCGCCGATCTCGGCGGCGCCGATCTTTCCGGCGCCAACTTGAACCACGCCGTGCTGCGATCGGCGATCCTCACCAACAGCAAGGACGCCGGCACGGTCTTCACCGGCGCGATGATGCCGGACAACACGATTCATCCGTAACAAGGGCCGTAGCCCGGATGAGCGCGGCGATATCCGGGAGCACCGTTACAATTTTAATCGTTGTCCCGGATGTCGCTGTGCTCATCCGGGCTACAGGCTACTCCATCCGGGCTACAGGCACGTCACGGGCAGAACGAACTCGCGCTGTCGCCGTAATAGAACGCGCACTCCTGCGGTGTCGCCGGGCCGCGGCCGATGACGCGAGCACGCAGATAGGCCACGATCGCGGCGATGTTCGCCGCGCTGAGCTTCACGGGTGCCGGATAGAGATCGTCGGGTTCGGGACCGGCCGGCCGGCCGTAGCAGCCGCGGGCGTAGGCGTCTTCGCCAAAGCTCGGCATGCCGGTGCCGGGGCGCCCGCAGCGGATGGTCTCGGCGATCGTCGGATCGTCGAGGCGCGTGCTGCGCAAATTCGCTCCGGTGGGCGCTTCATCCCGCTCCTTTTCGCCATCGGCAAAGGGGCCGTGGCATTCCGAGCAGCCGCTGCTTCGCCATGCGTTGAGACCCCCCTTCACCTGCGTTTCGTCCTGGGCGCGGGAGGGGATTGCGACGGCGGTCGCGGCCGCAAGGATCGCGAGCAGTGCCCCCGTCCGAAAGGCCCGCACGCCGCCGCCGCGCCTGTCGATTTCGTCGTCCATTACTTGTCCTTCTCCCGATCGCTCAACGTGTGCCAGACGGCGGGCGGTAGACTTCAAGGCGCGCGGAGCTTTCGAACTGGTTCTCGTTCAGCCGGTTGTCGTTGGGATCGACCGCGAACTGGCCGGGCTTGTAGTAGCGCCGTGTCTCGATCCGCGTCACGGTACCGTTGGCGTTGACTTCGCACGTCTCCTTGATGAACCAGTCCTCGATGGGGCGTTCGCCCTCGGCAGGGGGCAGATCCGTGCATTTGAGCCCCGGAGGCGCCATGCCCTTGAAAATATCGCCGAGACCGAACGCATTGATCCGGGTGCGGCCCTCGGCGCGAGGATCATTGACCACGCGATAACCCGCCACGCGACCGGCATTGTCGATCAACAGCGAGGTGATGATCGGCTGGCCGGCAAGCGCGTTCGCCTGATACTGCCGCACGAGAATTTCCGAGCGCCGGGCGCGTGCCACGTACTCCATCTCGTCGTCATAGCGGAACCACACCTCATGGAGTCCGGTCGCGGCCTCGACCGGGCACTGCGCAAACTCCGCGAAGCTCTTGAGAACCCGAGCCGGCGGACCGCCATCGGTACCGCAGGCGGGATCGACATAATCGTCCGGCAATGCGGCGACCGAAGTTCCGAGCGGCAAATCCCAGAGGCGCGGCGCCTGGCTCTGAGCGTGCGCCGCGCTGGCGACGAGGCACAACGTCAGCGCCACGCCGAGACAAGATGACCGCACCATCGCAACTCCCGCCTCCGGCTCCGCAGCGTCGTAGCCCGGATGAGCGCAGCGATATCCGGGGATTGCCATGCCATCGAGAGGCCGTCCCCGGATATCGCTGCGCTCATCCGGGCTACAGGCACTTACCCTCTCGGCCCGACCTCCGCCCAATGGGAAGAGGTGAACGTCACTCCAGGCCGAACACGGCGACGATGGCGCTCGGCTGATAGAGGCCACCCTGGCGGACACCCACGGCACCGCCCGCCACGACAGCGATGTACTGTTTGCCGCCGACGGAATACGTCATCGGCGGGGCGGTGATCGGGGTGCCGAGATTGAAGCTCCACGCCTCCTTCAAGGTGTCGGCGTCATAGGCCGAGAACTTGCCGGTCATGTGCCCGGTGAAGAGAAGGTCGCCGTCGGTCGAAAGCATGCCCGACTCGGTTGGCGGCTGGAACGTCTCCTTGCCGATCACCTTGCCGGTGCGCAGGTCGATAGCCCACAGCGCGCCATGGGCGGTGATGCGGCCCTGCTCCGTGCAGCACGGCGGCAGCCCGACGTAATCCTTCTTCTCATCCATCGGGGTCTTGTTGACCGTCGTCGAGATGCAGCCTTCGGCGCCGGCCACATAAGCGACCATGCGCTTGGTATCGAGCGTCGGCGGGAAGAAGGTCGGCGCGCCGTTCCACCATGGGCAGGACTCCTGCCCGGGCTTCTCGCGCATGACGCCGATGCCGGCATAGACCTGCACCGGCGTGTTCGGATTGTAATCGACCGGCTTGCCGGTCTTCGGGTCGATGCCCTTCGTCCAGGTGATTTTCTCCTGGTACTGATCGGCGCGCAGGAACTGACCGTTGTTGCGATCGAGCGTGTAGTAGTAGCCGTTGCGCGAGAAGTTCGCGACCACCTTGCGGCTTTCGCCGTTGATGTTGACGTCATAGAGCATCTTGGGGCTCGGCGTGTCGAAGTCCCAGTGCTCGTTCGGCGTCTCCTGGAAGTACCACACGATCTTGCCGGTATCGGCGTCGAGCGCGATCGTGCTCGCTGTGAACAGGTTGTCGCCCGGCCGGAACTGCGGATCGAAACTCGGGAAGGCGTCGCCGGTGCCGTAATAGAGGAGATTGGTGGCGGGGTCGTAGGACGCGGTCTGCCATACGCCGCCGCCGCCGATGCGCCAGGCGTTGTGATTGTCCTTCCAGGTCTCCGACCCGGGCTCGCCCGGCGCCGGGATGGTGAATGTGCGCCAGACAAGCTTGCCGTCATTGGCGTCGAAGGCGCCGACCCAGCTGCGGGTGCCAAGCTGGCCGCCGGTGCTCTCGCCCTGGAGGATGAGGTCGCGGCCGCCTGCGGTGCGGACGGCGAGCGGCGCTCCTGTGAAGGCCTGGGTTTTGGGCGACGGCGTGCCGGTCGCGGGATCGGTCGGTGCCGACGCGACCACCTCCCATACGACCTGGCCGGTCTCCTTGTTGAGCGCGATGATGCGGGTGTCGTTGGTCGACACGATCACCTTGTCGCCGAAGAGCGCGATGCCGCGATTGGTGCGCGACTTGGTAATCTTGGGGTCATAGCGCCACAGCGGAATGGCGGCGTTGCCGCTGCGCACGTCGAACTTCATGACCCGCGCCCAGGTGTCGGACACGTACATGAAGCCGTCCTCGACGAGCGGCGTCGACTCCTCTTTGCCCGGCAGCGTGCCGCCGGTGGCGCGGCCGCCGATCGAAAACATGAACTTGGGCCGCAGATTTTTGATGTTGTTGCGGTTGATCTCGGCGAGCGGGGAATGCCGGGAGTTGTTGTAATCGTGGTGAACGGTGAGCCAGTTCTGCGGCTCTTTCGCGGTGTCGCGCAGCCGCTCGCTGGTCGTGTCCGCGGCAAAGGCCGGCCACGCCATGGCGACAAGTCCGATCGCCGCCGATGCCACAAGTTGCGCCGAGCGCGACAATCCGTTCCGCATGAAGCTCCTCCCGCTTGTTGTCATGGTTTACGGGCGCGCGGGCGCCCGTGCCGGATGGTGCGCGGATTTTAGTCGAGCAAAACCGTAAGCGCCAGTCACGGTAGTATCGGTCGCAAAGCACGCAACGTGCGACAATTGCCGTGCTTTACCGCCGTTGACCGGGAAGAGTACAGTCCGCGCTCTTGTCAACGAAAAGGGTCAGACGGGGCGACATGAACGGAAACTCCAAGGCAACGGCGCTCTTTGGCGCGTGGGCTCGCGCGGCGCGCATTCTGGTCGCGCTTGCGGTCGCGGCACTCTTCGTCGCTCGCCCGGCTGCGGCACAAGACAAGGTGATGACCATCAAGCTCGCTACCGCGACGCTCAATGATGCGCAGCACGAATGGATGAAGCTGTTTGCCGCCGCGATCGAAAAGAAAACCAACGGGCGCATCAAGGCGGAAGTTTATCCGGCAAGCCAGCTCGGCAGCATTCCACGCATGATCGAAGGCACGCAGCTTGGCTCGATCCAGATCTGGGTCGGTCCGCCCGAATTCCTGGTCGGCGTCGACCAGCGGTTCGAGCTGTTGAGCGCGCCGGGCTTGATCGCTGACTTTCCGCACGCAATTCGGGTTATCGGCGATCCCGAGTTCAACAAGGCCTGGCTCACGCTCGGCGCAAACAAAGGGCTCATCGGTGCAGCTCTGTTCATGACCGGTCCGACGGTATTCGACATGCGCGTACCGGTGCGTAGCCTTGCGGACCTCAAGGGCAAGAAGGTTCGCGTGCTCGCTTCGCCGTTCCAGATGGATCAGCTAAAGGCCATCGGCGCGACCGGGGTGCCGTTGTCGCTCGGCGATGTCCTGCCTGCGCTGCAGCAGGGCGCGCTCGACGGCGCTATGGGGGCGCTCCCGGTTTTCAGCGCGCTGCAGTACCAGGACACGGCCAAGTACATGGTGGAGACCGGCCAGTCCTTCATCTTCAGCCAGGCCGTGCTGAGCAAGCGATGGTTCGACGGGCTGCCGGCCGACCTGCAGGCGGACGTCATGTCGACGAGCCGGGAAGCGGCCGCGATCGCGATCCCGTGGTCGGTCGATTTTCTCGACGCGCAGCGCAAGGAGTGGGTCAAGAAAGGCGGCGAGGTGTCTTCGCTCCCTGCGGCTGATCATGCCGAGTTGATGGCGAAGATGGCACCGGTCGGCGACGACATCGTCAAGGCGAAACCGGAGCTCAAGCCGATGTGGGACCAGCTCGTGGCCGCGGTGAAGCGCACCAGCAAGTGAGCGTGCACAGACACATGTCGGCGGCGCCGGTCCTGCAGCACGAATTCAGCTTACCCCCTCCGCAAATTGCTCTGCTTTCCCCTCCCCCGCGTGCGGGGGAGGGCCAGGGAGGGGGTTCGCTTCGCGGCACAGACTCGTTGGACGGGCCCCCTCCATGGCCCTCCCCCGCACGCGGGGGAGGCGAAGATGGGCGCATGCATCTGGGGCTCGCACCGCCGTGCGCGTCAGGAGGGAGCGGCGATCGCTTCGGCGTGCTACGAGGGCTTCCATGATCCTCGTCCATCGCCTCGTCGCGGTCATTCAGGCCATCACTGCGGTGCTGATGCTGATCGCGGTCGCGGTCAACTTTGCCAACATCATCGGCCGCTACGTGTTCTTCGCCCCGATCGCATCGGCCGAAGAGGTGATGCTTTTCCTGATGGTCGGCATGGTGTTTCTCGGCAACAGCGTGGTCGGCTGGCAGGGCAAGCAGTTGCGCATGGACGTCCTCCTGCACGCCATGCCCCCTCCCGTCTCTCGCGCGCTCGATATCATCGCCGACCTCACCATGATCGCGGTCTGCATCATTCTCATCGTGCTCGGCTGGCCGGCGGTCCAGATGCTCGCCGAATTCGACCAGCGCAGCGAGGCGGCCGACATTCCGCTTGTCATTCCGCAGGCGCTGGTGCCCATCGGCCTCGGGCTCAACGCATTCCTGGTCGGCGCCCGCCTTGTCGATTCATTCCGGAAGCCGCGATCGTGCTAGCGACCTTCATCTATTTCATTCTGCCGATCATCCTGCTGTGCCTCGGCTTTCCGATCTATCTGATCCTGCTCCTCACCTCGCTCATTGCCGTCCTGTTCGTCGCCGACGTGCAGTTGACGGTGATCCAGACCAACATGTTCGGCAGCCTCGACAACTTTCCGCTGCTGGCGATTCCCTTCTTCATCCTGGCGGGCGAGATCATGGGCCAGGGCGGCATCGCGCGCCGCGTCATCTTGTGGGTGACGTCGCTCACCGGCAGCGCGCGTGGCTCGCTCCCGGTGACCACCATCGTCTCTTCGGAACTCTTCGGCGCGATGTCGCACACCGCGGTGGGCACCGTCGCGGCGGTCGGCCGCCTCGTCTATCCGGCGCTCAAGGAAGGCGGCTACAACGACCGCTTCACCGTGAGCCTGATCGCCTCGTCGGGCGCGATCGCGGTCGTGATCCCGCCGTCGATCTCGATGATCCTTTACGGCATGTCGGCGCAGCAGTCGGCGATCGCGCTGTTCACGGCGGGCGTGCTGCCGAGCCTGCTGATCGGTTTGGTCGATGCCGTCTACGTCATCTGGTACTCGCGCAGCCGCAAAGTCGGCGTCGGCGAGCAAGTGTCGCTGGCGGCGATCTGGAAGGCGACGAAAGAGGCGTCCTGGGCACTGATCACCCCCGTCGTCATTTTCGGCGGCATCTACGGCGGCGTCTTCACCCCGACCGAAGCCGCCGGGGTCGCCGCCGTCTATTCCATCGTTGTGACCATGTTCATCTATCGCGACATCGGCTGGCGCGACCTGTGGAACATTACGCTATCCGCAGCCTTCCTGATCTCGCAGATCCTCATCATCGTGACGGCGGCGGGCATCTATTCGTGGCTCCTCACGACCAGCGGCATCCCGCAAAGCATCGTCGCCTACATCAACAGCCTGCACCTGCCGCCGTGGCAGATCCTGCTGCTCATCAATCTCGGGCTGTTGATGGTCGGCAGCTTTCTCGAGCCGCCGGCCGCAATCATGATCCTGACGCCGCTGTTGCTGCCGGTCGTCGAGGCAGCCGGCGTCAACGCCATTCACTTCGGGATCATCATGGCGGTCAATCTATCGATCGGCATGTACACGCCGCCGTTCGGGCTCAACCTGTTTGCGTCGCAAGCGATCTTCAATCAGCCGCTCTCCACGATCTATCGCGGCATCGTGCCGTTCGTGCTGATCAACTTCGCGACGCTCCTCTTGATCAGCTACGTGCCGTGGATCTCGCTCGGCCTGCTCGGCAGCGGGAAGTGAGCCAGCGGCGCGACAGCAAGTAGGATGTCTGGCTACTGCCGTGCCTCGCGTTCGATCGCGGCCCTGTCTTCCAGGCAATAGTAGCCCGCGAGCCTGGTCACCAGTTTGCCGTCCATCCATTCCTGGAGAACGCGGCTTAGATTTTCGCGGGCGACGCCCGCCATGGCGGCGATGTCGCCCTGGCTCACCTTCTGCCGGATCAGGATGCGGCCGGCGCCGACGTCCTTGCCGAACGCGTCGGCAAGGACGATGAGCGTCCGCGCCGCACGGCCTTTGACCGACAGGAAGCTCGTCGCCAGCAGCGCGCCGTTGATGTCGCGCAGCCGGCGCGCCAGCACCGCCGCGATGCCGCGATAGATGGCGGGGTGCGCTTCACCGAACGCATCGAATACGGCACGGCTCACGAACCGCAGCGTCGTCTTGCGAATGGCGGCGACGCAGGCCGACCGCGGCGTGCCGTCGATGACCGACAGTTCACCGACCAGCGCGCCCGGTCCGAGAATCGCGAGGATGCGCTCGCGCCCTGATGGAAGATCGAGCGTGACCTTCAGGAGACCATCGACCACCTGGTAACAGCCGTTGCAAGGATCGCCGGCGAGAAACAGCGTCTGCCCGGCATCGAGGGTGACAGGGCGCGCCTCGCGAAACAGCGCGGCCGCAAACTCGGCCGGCAGGATCGGATCGCGGATTTCATTCGCGGACGACGCCATGACGTCCGCCATACGCCGCGACAGCACGGCAAGGCAAGCGCCCAGGGGGCAGTCGGTGGGCAATCGGTAAACGCCCGCCCAGGCAGCGTTTCCGGCCGGAGCGGACTGGGCCTCCCGGGCCTCGCACCCCCCGCATTGTGATGGCCATCACGGCAACGTCGATTGGCGACCGCTAAAGCACTTTCCGGATGAACATCCGCGCAGCCCGCGGGACCAATCAGCGTGAGGGCTGATGCAGCCGCTCGATCGACAGGAGATGAAAATGGTCACGCGCAAATTGATCTTCGCCGCTGCGACGCTCGCGAGCCTCGGCACGGCGGCACTCGTCCCGACCAGCGCTTCGGCGTTTGGGCATGGTGGCTTCCATGGCGGCCACGGTGGCGGCCACTTCGGCGGCCATCACTTTGGTGGTCACTTCGGTGGTCGTCACTTCGGCTTCCATCACTTCGGCGGCCATCGCTTCGGCTGGGGACACCGGTTTGGTTGGGGACACCGTTACGCCTGGGGTCACCGCTTCGGCTGGCACTACCCGCGGTACAGCTACTGGAACTGGCGCTATCCCCGCTACGGGTACGGCTACGGCAACTACGGCACCAACTATGGCGCCTACGATGCTCCGAGCTACGACGACAGCTATCAGGCGCCTGCCCCGCGCTATCGCGTGACCGGCCCCGTTCCATCCTACCGTCCGCCGTGCGGATGCCAGGAGGCCCCGCAGCAATACGCCGGTCCTCCGCCCGAAATGCCGCCGCAGCCGATGCCGCCGCGGTTCCGTCAAGGCAGCTGACTCTCCTCGTCATGGTGGCGCCGCCACCATGGCCACCTGCCCCGGCGACGATCTCTCCGTCGCCGGGGCGTTTTTTTTATTCCGGCGCGTTAACGCCACTTCTCCTCGGCACTCCGCTCGTGACCGCGAAATTCCCGGGGGCCGGCTGCGCGGATTTTTGCCGATGCGGCAATGCCGCGGATCGGCTATTGAGACCGCACGAGCTCCACGCGCCTTTGCCCTGACCGGAGATCCATCATGCCGCGACATCCCTCGTTCGTTCCAACCGGCGTCATTCCGGCGGTGCTGCTGCCGTTCGACGACGAGCTTGCGATCGACGAGAAGAGCTTCCGCAGTCACTTGCGCCACGTTGGGGCTGTCGAGGGGCTGTCGGCCATCACGGTCAACGCCCACTCCACCGAGGTCGGCTCGTGCACCTTCGAGGAGCAGCGCCGGGTGATGGATATCACCGCCGACGAAGTGGGCGACCGCTTTCCGGTCGTGCACGGCGTATGGGCGGACGGCAGCCAGGCGGCCGCCAAGATCGCTAAGGCCGCGGCCGCCGGCGGCGCTTCGGCCCTCCTCGTCTTTCCGCCCGGACCGTTCACGCTTGGACAAAGCGCCGAAATGGCGATCGCGCACTTCCGCCGCATCGCCGACGCGAGCGACCTTCCGATCATCGCGTTCCAATATCCGCTCGCAACCGGCCAGGGGTATCCGCCGGAGACGCTGCTGAAGTTGCTCGACGCCGTGCCGTCGATCCGCGCCATCAAGGACTGGACCAACAACGTGCAGCTTCACGAGTGGCAGGTGCGGACGCTGCAAAGCCTGCCGCGGCCGGTGAACGTGCTCTCGACCCATTCGTCGTGGCTCTTCTCCTCGCTCGTCCTCGGTTGCAAGGGCCTGCTCTCGGGCTCCGGCAGCGTCATCGCCGACCTCCAGGCCAAGCTCTTCCGCGCGGTCGCGGCAAACGACCTCGCCGCCGCCAAGGCACTCAACGACCGCATCTACCCGCTCGCGCGCGCCTTCTACTCCGATCCCTTCGTCGACATGCACAACCGCATGAAGGAAGCGCTGGTGCTGCTCGGCCAGTTGCCCCGCGCCGTCGTCCGCCCGCCGCTGGTGAAACTCGGCGCCGCCGAGATCGAGCGCATCCGCACAGCCCTCATCGAAGCCGGGCTCCTGGAAGGACGGGCCTCGCGCGCCGCCTGAGGCTCCGCGGCGCCGGAACGGACTTTCCCTGAGAACAGGGAAAGCCGCTTAAAAAAATAGGAATTTTTCCCTGAGAACAGGGAAAATATCAGGGAAAGGCATTTTTTTGGCGTCCTTTCCGCCGCATCGCAGCCGTTTGCCCAGGGATGTCATAGGCTTGGCGCAGTTTCCCTAGGCCGCCCAACAGCGAAACTCCGCCTAAGAACAGGGACTTGCCGGTCAGCGGTACGAGGATGGCGTCCAAAATTTCGAACTCCTTATAGGAATTAAATTATAATATAGGTAATATCCTATATGTCAAACGTCATTCGACCACGTCATTCGACCACGGGCGCGCCGCCGTTTCGGATCGGATGCGGAGAATAGGCACGTAATCTCCTCAGAATCTGCGGAGATTAGAGATGGAAATCCCAAGAGGCGAGTTCTGCCGATTTTTTCGGCAATCGCGTTTGATCAACAATAAGTCACCTGCCTAATTCAAAGGCTGCCAATGAAAGTCACAGTGATCCTTGTCGCCGTCGCCGCACGACAAGCTGCCGAACGCGCTATTTAATTTATATGCGGCGCTTGCCGCGCCCTTGGCATGCTCTTTGCCCGCCTCCCGCCGACGCGAACGGTCTTCGCTCGCGGTCGTCAAACATGAGGATAATGGAGATGCTCAATTCTTTCCGTGCGGTCGGGGAGCGGCCGATTTCCCGCCGGTGGCTTGCCGCGGCGGCTGGCCTGGCGCTGGGCCTGGCAGTTGTGCCGGCGAAGGCCCAGGACACCATCAAGGTCGGAATCCTGCATTCGTTGTCAGGCACGATGGCCATCAGCGAGACGACGCTGAAGGACGTGATGCTGATGCTCATTGACGAGCAGAACAAGAAGGGCGGTCTGCTCGGCAAGAAGCTCGAAGCCGTCGTGGTCGACCCCGCCTCGAACTGGCCGCTGTTTGCCGAGAAGGCGCGCGAACTCATCAGCAAGGACAAGGTCGCCGTCGTGTTCGGCTGCTGGACCTCGGTGTCGCGCAAGTCGGTGCTGCCGGTGTTCAAGGAACTCGACAACGTCCTGTTCTATCCGGTGCAGTACGAAGGCGAAGAGAGCGAGCGCAACGTCTTCTATACCGGCGCCGCCCCCAATCAGCAGGCGATCCCCGCCGTCGACTACCTGATGAAGGATGAAAAGGTGACGCGCTGGGTGCTCGAAGGCACCGACTACGTCTATCCGCGCACCACCAACAAGATCCTCGAGGCCTATCTCAAGCAGAAGGGCGTCAAGGCCGAGGACATCTCGATCAACTACACGCCTTTCGGCCACGCCGACTGGCAGACCCGCGTCGCCGAGATCAAGAAGTTCGGCTCGGCCGGCAAGAAGACCGCCGTCGTCTCCACCATCAACGGCGACGCCAACGTGCCGTTCTACAAGGAGCTCGGTAACCAGGGCGTCAAGGCAACCGACATCCCGGTGGTGGCGTTCTCGGTCGGTGAAGAAGAACTCGCCGGCATCGACACCAAGCCGTTGCTCGGCCACCTTGCCGCCTGGAACTACTTCGAGTTCGATCAAGAGCCCGATCAACGACAAGTTCATCGCCGACTGGCACACCTTCACCAAGAATCCGAAGCGCGTCACCAACGACCCGATGGAAGCACACTTCATCGGCTTCAATATGTGGGTGAAGGCGGTCGAGAAGGTGAAGTCCACCGATCCCGACAAAGTGATCGCAGCGCTGCCCGGCATCGAGGCGCCGAACCTCACCGGCGGCACTTCGAAAATGTTGCCGAACCACCACATCACCAAGCCGGTCTTCATCGGCGAAATCAAAGCGGACGGCCAGTTCGACGTGGTGTGGAAGACGCCCGGTCTCGTCCCCGGTGCAGCGTGGTCGCCGTATCTCGAAGGCTCGAAGGACCTCGAGGCCGACTGGGTCACCCTCAAGTGCGGCAACTACAACAAGGTCACCAAGAAGTGCGGTGGCAGCTGACACACGCCTAAGCTCACGCTCTTCTCCCTCTCCCCGCTTGCGGGGAGAGGACGGGGTGAGGGGGCCTCTCCACAAACTCTCTAGAGCTCGCCTGGAGAGACCCCCTCACCCCCTCGCTTCGTTCGAAGGGGCTCCGGATCAAGTCCGGGATCTCTCCCCGCGGGGCGGGAGAGGTGAACAACGTGCGTTACATTCGCAAACGCATTGAACCGGTCACACCGGGATAATAGGGTCGGGCAATCACGCGGAAGCGGCGCGACGCTGCCAGTTTGCTCGCCGGGATAACACTACGATGCGGTGCCATGGAATGCGTTGCCTGAGGTCGGTCTGCCGCAGGATTGGCTTCCGGGCCATCGGCTACTTTGTAGTTGTTTTTGCGGTCCTCCTGGCATCGATGATGATTTTCGCGGGCGTGACCGCGCGCGCCGCGAGCCTCGCCGAGGCGCTGCCGCATTTCACTGCCGACGATTACAGCGAGACCGATGCCGGCATCACCGCGATCGCCGAAAGCGGCGATCCACGCGCCGCCGTGATCATTCAGGCCCTGCAGGACGGGCGGCTCTTGTTCAGCGCCGAGCAGAAGAAGGTGTTTTACCGGCAGGCAGAGAATGCGCCGCTGCTCGACGCCGAAACGGGTCAGCCGGCCGCGAGCCCGCCGGCCGACCTTGCGCTGGTCCGCATCAACAACCGGCTGCGGCGCACCATCGGCGCGGCACTGGGCGGTCTCACCTTGATGTCGCCCGATCCCGACAAGCGCTACGAAGCGGCGCAGGCCGTGTTCAAGTCGCGCGACGCGACCGCGCTGCCGACGCTCGAGACCGCGATCAGCAAGGAGACCGATCCCCGCGTCAAGAGAGCGCTGATGGAAGCCCGCGCCGCCATCATCCTGCTGTCGAGCGACGCCTCCGAAGACGACAAGATGGCGGCCGTCACCGTCATTCGCGAACGCGGCGACCAGGATGCGCTCGCGTTGTTGTCGGGCTTGCCCGCAACGACGCCTGCCCCGGTCGCGACCGCCGCGGCCGAGGCGCGGGCCTCGATCTCGCGCGAACTGCAGATGTGGGACCTGCTGCAGAACGCCTGGTACGGGCTCTCGCTCGGCTCGGTGCTGCTGCTTGCCGCCATCGGGCTTGCCATCACCTTCGGCGTCATGGGCGTCATCAACATGGCCCACGGCGAGATGGTGATGATCGGCGCCTACGTCACCTTCGTCATCCAGGAGGTGATGCGCGCCTATAATCCGGGGTTGCTCGACTATTCGCTGATTATCGCCGTGCCGCTCGCGTTCGCGACGTCGGGCTTCATCGGCATCCTGATCGAGCGCGGCGTCATCCGCTTCCTCTATGGCCGGCCGCTTGAAACCCTGCTCGCGACCTGGGGTCTCTCCCTGATCCTCCAGCAGGCGGTGCGCTCGGCATTCGGCCCGACCAATCGCGAGGTGTCGGCGCCGTCGTGGATGAGCGGCGCTTTCGACCTCGGCCACATCACCATCACCTATAACCGGCTGTGGATCATCTGCTTCACGCTCGGCGTGTTCGTAGCGCTGCTTGGCATGCTGCGGCTCACCCGCCTCGGCCTTGAAATGCGCGCCGTGACGCAGAACCGTTCCATGGCCGCCGCGATGGGCATCCGCACCGAGCGCATCGACGCGCTGACCTTCGGCCTCGGCTCGGGCATCGCCGGCATCGCCGGCGTCGCGCTGTCGCAGATCGACAACGTGAGCCCCAATCTCGGCCAGGGCTACATCATCGATAGCTTCATGGTCGTGGTGTTCGGCGGCGTCGGCAATCTGTGGGGCACGCTCGTCGGCGCCTTCTCGCTCGGCATCGCCAACAAGTTCCTCGAGCCGGTGGCCGGCGCCGTGCTCGGCAAGATCGCGATCCTGGTGATCATCATCCTGTTCATCCAGTGGCGGCCGCGCGGGCTCTTCGCCCTCAAGGGCCGCGCGGTGGAAGCATGACCGGCCGCCGCTTCGATACGATCACGATCGTTTTCGTGCTGGTGCTGTGCGGCCTCGCGGTGCTGGTGCCGTTCCTGAACATCGCACTGCCGACGTCGTCGCCGTTTCAGGTGCCGACCTATCTCGTCGCGCTGTGGGGCAAGTACGCGTGCTACGCGATCCTAGCCCTCTCCATCGATCTCATCTGGGGCTACTGCGGCATCCTTTCGCTCGGCCACGGCGCCTTCTTTGCGCTGGGCGGCTACGCCATGGGCATGTACCTGATGCGCCAGATCGGAACCCGCGGCGTCTATGCCGACCCGGTCCGTCCGGATTTCATGGTGTTCCTCAACTGGCCGGAGCTGCCGGTCTACTGGTACGGCTTCAACCACTTCGCCTATGCGCTGCTGATGGTGGTGCTGGTGCCGGGCGTCCTCGCATTCGTGTTCGGCTGGTTCGCGTTCCGCAGCCGTGTCACCGGCGTCTACCTCTCGATCATCACCCAGGCGCTGACCTTCGCGCTGATGCTCGGGTTCTTCCGCAACAATTTCGGCTTCGGCGGCAATAACGGCCTGACCGATTTCAAGGACATCCTCGGCTTCAATGTCCAGGCGGCGGGAACGCGTGGCGCGCTGTTCGCGATCTCGTGCGTGGTGCTCGCGTTCATGCTGCTGATGTGCCGCGCCATCGTCACCTCCAAGTTCGGCAAGGTGCTGATCGCGATCCGCGATGCCGAATTGCGCACGCGCTTCCTCGGCTACAAGGTCGAGTCCTACAAGCTCCTCGTCTTCACGCTGTCCGCGTGCATGGCCGGCGTCGCCGGCGCGCTCTACGTGCCGCAGGTCGGCATCATCAATCCGAGCGAATTCGCACCGGCGAACTCCATCGAGGAAGTGGTGTGGGTCGCGGTCGGCGGCCGCGGCACGCTTGCCGGCGCGATCCTCGGCGCCTTCGTCGTCAACTTCGGCAAGACCTACTTCACGAGCGGCAGCCTGCTCTCCTATTGGGTGCTGGCGATCGCGACCCTCATCGTCCTCGTCGGCGTCGTTGCGGTGCGGCGCGACGCGCTCGTCGGCGCAATCGGCGGCTTTGTCGTGATGGGCATCGGCCTCCTCGGGGACTACCTGCTCGTGCAATCGGGCGCAGGCTTTTCTCTGATGCCCTATTGGGGTTACGCGGTCGGCGGCATCCTGATCGTCACCGCGATGGGCTCGAGCTGGCACGGCTATCCGCTCGGCGCGATTTTCGGGGCGCTGCTCGTCTATTTCATCGTCACGCCGTTCGAGACCGTTGCGCTCGCGCCGTACTGGCTGTTCGCGCTGGGCGGCCTGTTCGTCGGCGTCACCTTGCTGCTGCCGCGCGGCATCGTCGGCACCCTCGCCCACTGGATCGAAGGTCGCCACAAGCCCGACAAGCCGGATGCCGCCGGCGCGCAGCCCGTCGGCGAGCCGATCGCGGCGGAGTGAGGGCGATGGATCTCCGCACCACCTCGGCGCTGCTTTATCTCGACGGCGTCACCGTCTCGTTCGACGGCTTCCGCGCGCTCAACGAACTCTCCTTCACCGTCGATCCCGGCGAGATGCGCGCGATCATCGGGCCGAACGGCGCCGGCAAGACCACGATGATGGACGTGGTCACCGGCAAGACCCGTCCGCAAAAAGGCGACGTGCTGTTCGACGGCACCTATCGCCTGACCGATCTCTACGAAAGCGACATCGCCGAGCTCGGCATCGGCCGCAAATTCCAGAAGCCGACGGTGTTCGAAAGCCACACCGTCGAGGACAATCTCCGCCTTGCGCTGAAGGAAGACCGGCGCGCGCGGGCGACCTTGATGTGGCGCAACAGTGCGGCGGAAAACGAGCGCATCGACCGCATTTTCGAAACCATCCGCCTGACCGGCGTGCGCTCGCGCGTCGCCGGCAGCCTGTCGCATGGCCAGAAGCAGTGGCTCGAGATCGGCATGCTGCTCGCGCAGGATCCGAAGCTCCTCCTCGTCGACGAGCCGGTCGCCGGCATGACCGACGCCGAGACCCACCAGACCGCCGAGCTTCTCAAGGAGATCAACCGCGAGCATACCGTCGTGGTGGTGGAGCACGACATGACCTTCGTGCGCGAACTCGGCGTCAAGGTGACGGTGCTGCACGAAGGCACCGTCATCGCCGAGGGCTCGATCGATCAGGTCTCCGCCAATGAACGGGTGATCGAGGTCTATCTCGGTCGGTAGAGCGCGAGCGTAGGGTGGGCAAAGGCGCATGGCACACGGTGTATGAGGCGATGATGCTGGCGCGCCGTGCCCACGCGGTTCGCGTAAGCCAACAGGATATGACCACGTGGGCACGGCGCGCACGGCCGTTCGTAACCCACACAATTTGTGCCGGGCGCCTTTGCCCACCCTACGAGGTCGAACGGGGACTCTGATGCTCGAAGTCAACGCCATCGATTTGCACTACGGCGCGGCGCAGGCGCTGCGCGGCATCACCATGAACGCCGCGCCCGGCACGGTGACGTGCGTGCTCGGCCGCAATGGCGTCGGCAAGACGAGCCTCCTGCGCGCGCTGGTCGGCCAGCATCCGGTGAGCCGCGGCAACATCGTCTGGGAGAACAGCGACATCACCGGGCTCGAGCCCTATGAGCGGGCGCGGCGCGGCATCGCCTACGTGCCGCAGGGACGCGAGATCTTCCCGCTGCTCACCGTCGAGGAGAATTTGGAGACCGGTTTTGCCCCGCTCAAGCGCGATAACCGGAGCGTGCCGGATGTGGTGTTCTCGCTGTTTCCGGTGCTTGGCGACATGCTGCGACGGCGCGGCGGCGACCTCTCGGGCGGCCAGCAGCAGCAGCTCGCCATCGGCCGCGCGCTCGTGATGCGGCCGCGGCTGCTCCTTCTCGACGAGCCGACCGAAGGCATCCAGCCGTCGATCATCAAGGACATCGGGCGCGCGATCTCGTATCTGCGCGGGCTCGGTGAAATCGCCATCGTGCTGGTGGAGCAGTATCTCGATTTCGCGAGCGAGCTTGGCGATTTCTTCGCGGTGATGGATCGCGGCCAGATCGTTTATTCCTCGACCCGCGCCGAGTTGGACGAAGCCGCCTTGAAGCGCGCGCTCGCGATCTGAGCGGGCCGCCAACGATGAACCGCGTCCGCCCGCACGTGCACCCTCCCCTGAAAGGAAAGGGTCGGACCGCCGAAGGCAGTCCGGGGTGGGGTGACAGCGGTGCGGCAGTTGCGGCGCATGCGGCGCACACACTAACGCGACCCGGCCTCTTTTCCCCTCCCCCGCTTGCGGGGGAGGGTGGGGAGGGGGCAGCCCGCGGCACTGAATGTGTGGCGAGGGCCCCCTCCCTACCCTCCCCCGCAAGCGGGGGAGGGGAAAGAAGATGGCCCTCGGCGAGCGGCGAAGATGGGAATGACGGACGGCATCTCCGCGCGGTAGGGAAAGATCACGACGTCTTCGCGGCAAACCGCGCCAACGGCTTCGTCTCTCTCGCATTGGCGGCAACGCCGCGCGGCACCGGTCGCACTGGCACGCGCGAAGAGGGTTCGCTGCGGGTGCGGTTTCCCGGCGCTTGCGCGGGTGCGCCCGAGGCGGTGCTGGTCAACACGGCGGGCGGCATTGCGGGCGGTGACCGATTTGCGGTTGATCTCGACCTCGACGCCGGTGCGCGCCTCGTGGTGACGACTGCGGCGGCCGAAAAGGTCTATCGCTCGCTCGGGCCCGATGCCCGATTCGACCTCACCGCGAAACTCGCGGGTCGTGCCGAACTCGTCTGGCTGCCGCAGGAAACGATCCTGTTCGATCGCGCGCGGCTGTCGCGCACCGTCGACATCACGCTCGCGCCCGGCGCAACACTGGTGTTTGCCGAAACGGTGATTTTCGGCCGCGCCGCCATGGGCGAGACCATGACGCAAGGCTTTCTCTCCGACCGCTGGCGCATCCGCCGCGACGGCAAGCTCGTGTTTGCGGAAAATTTCCGCCTCGACGGCGCAGTGGCGTCGCTCCTCGACGAAACCGCCGTCGCCAATGGTGCGACCGCGATTGCGACCATGCTGCTCGCGCCCGGCGATGACGCGATGGTCGAAGCCGCACGGCAAGCCTCCGCGGCCTGTCGCAGCGAAGTCGGCATCTCGGCCTGGAACGGCATCGCGCTCGTCCGCCTCGCGGCAGTGGATGGCGCTCTCCTGCGCCGCGATCTTGGTGTAGTATTATCCGCACTCGGCCGCGGCCCGCTGCCGAGGCTGTGGCTCAACTGACGCCCGCAACCGACGCCCGCCCGCATTCCCCGAACTCACGACCGCTGACGCCATGCACCTCACCCCGCGCGAGAAGGACAAGCTGATGATCGCCATGGCCGCGATGGTGGCGCGGCGCCGTCTCGAGCGCGGCGTCAAGCTCAACCATCCCGAAGCGGTCGCGCTGATCAGCGATTTCATCATGGAGGGCGCGCGCGACGGCAAAACCGTCGCCGAGTTGATGCAAGCCGGCGCCCACGTGATCTCGCGCCAGCAGGTGATGGATGGTATCGCCGACATGATTCACGAGATCCAGGTCGAAGCGACCTTCCCCGACGGCACGAAGCTCGTGACCGTCCACGAGCCGATCCGATGAACACTGCACCGTCATTCCGGGGCGCGCTCTTGCGCGAACCCGGAATCCATAACCACAATCGGGGCTGGCTTGCGTGGTCTGGGGTTATGGATTCCGGGTTCGACGCTGCGCGTCGCCCCGGAATGACAGCCAAATGGAAAGACCTGCCATGATCCCCGGTGAAATCATCACGCGGCCCGGCGACATCGAGCTCAATGCGGGGCGAAAGACCGCGACGCTCACGGTCGCCAACACCGGCGACCGGCCGATCCAGGTCGGCAGCCACTATCATTTCTTCGAGACCAACCCGGCGCTCAAGTTCGATCGCAAGAAGGCGCGCGGCATGCGCCTCGACATCGCCGCCGGCACCGCGGTGCGGTTCGAGCCAGGCCAGACCCGAGAGGTGACGCTCGTCGCGCTCGCGGGCGCGCGCACGATTTATGGATTCCGCCAAGACGTGATGGGCAAGCTGTGAGGCGCGAGACTTGGAAGACGTGAGACTTGGAAGACGTGAGACTTGGAAGACGTGAGACTTGGAAGACGTGAGACTTGGAAGACGTGAGACTTGAAGACGTGGGACTTGGAAACTCGGACAGGAGAGAGCCATGGACTCATCGGACGCACCGAATGTCGCTATTGGCGTCATCGCGATCATCATCGTTTTGGCGATCTACTTCGTTCCCATCCTCATGATCATCCGCAAGGCGGGATACAACGGCTGGTGGATCCTCATCCTGTTCGTGCCACTGGTGAACATCATCATGCTGTGGGTGTTTGCGTTCGCGTCGTGGCCGAGTTTGCGCGACCGCGCTGCCGCGGCCGGACCGCCGCCAATGCGATAGCCGGCCGCGCGGCCGGAACGGAGTAAGCGCATGCCGAGAATTTCACGCGCCGCCTATGCAGACATGTTCGGGCCGACGACGGGCGATCGCGTGCGTCTCGCCGACACCGACCTCATCATCGAGGTGGAGAAGGACTTCACCACCTATGGCGAGGAGGTGAAGTTCGGCGGCGGCAAGGTGATCCGCGACGGCATGGGCCAGAGCCAGAAGACCAACAAGCAGGGCGCGGTCGACACCGTCATCACCAATGCGCTGATCCTCGATCATTGGGGCATCGTCAAAGCCGATGTCGGCCTCAAGGACGGCAAGATCTTTGCCGTCGGCAAGGCCGGCAATCCCGACATCCAGCCGGGCGTCACCATCATTATCGGGCCGGGCACAGAAGTGATTGCCGGCGAAGGCAAGATCCTGACCGCCGGCGGGTTCGATACCCACATCCATTTCATCTGCCCGCAGCAGATCGAAGAAGCGCTGATGGCGGGCGTCACCTCGATGCTCGGCGGCGGTACCGGCCCCGCGGCCGGCACCAATGCCACCACCTGCACGCCCGGCCCCTGGCACATCGCGCGCATGATCCAGGCGGCGGACGCGTTTCCGATGAACCTCGGCTTCGCCGGCAAGGGCAACGCCTCGCTGCCGGCGGCGCTCGAAGAGCAGATCAAGGCCGGCGCCTGTTCGCTCAAGCTGCACGAGGACTGGGGCACGACGCCAGCCGCCATCGATTGCTGCCTGTCGGTTGCCGACGACTACGACGTCCAGGTGATGATCCATACCGACACGCTCAACGAGTCGGGCTTCGTCGAGGACACCATCAAGGCCTTCAAGGGCCGCACCATCCATGCCTTCCATACCGAAGGCGCCGGCGGCGGACACGCGCCCGACATCATCAAGGTGGCGGGCCTGAAGAACGTGCTGCCCTCCTCCACCAATCCGACCCGGCCGTTCACCCGCAACACCATCGACGAGCATCTCGACATGCTGATGGTGTGCCACCATCTCGATCCGGCGATTGCAGAGGACCTTGCCTTCGCCGAAAGCCGCATCCGCAAGGAGACGATCGCGGCGGAGGACATCCTCCACGATCTCGGCGCGCTCTCGATGATGTCGTCCGACAGCCAGGCGATGGGCCGCATCGGCGAGGTCATCATCCGCACCTGGCAGACCGCCGACAAAATGAAGAAGCAGCGCGGCAAGCTTCTCGACGACAAGAGCGACAACGACAATGCGCGGGCGAAGCGCTATGTCGCCAAGTACACCATCAATCCCGCGATCGCCCACGGCGTCTCGAAACACATCGGCTCGATCGAGAAGGGCAAGCTCGCCGATCTCGTGCTGTGGGCGCCGGCGTTCTTCGGCGTCAAGCCCGAACTCGTGATCAAGGGCGGCACCATCGTCGCCGCGCCCATGGGAGACCCCAACGCCTCGATCCCGACGCCGCAGCCGATCCACTACCGGCCGATGTTCGGCGCCTTCGGCAAGGCGCTGACCGCAAGCTCGGTGGTGTTCGCATCCAAGGCGGCCGTCAAAGCCAAGCTTGGCGACAAGCTCGGCATCGAGAAGACGCTCGTCTCGGTCGAGCACACCCGCGACATTTCGAAGAAAAGCATGATCCACAACGGCGCGACGCCGAAGATAACCGTCGACCCGGAGACCTACGAGGTCACGGCGGACGGCGAACTTCTGACCTGCGCGCCCGCGGAGGTGCTGCCCATGGCGCAGAGGTATTTCCTGTTCTGATGACTCCCGAGGCGGTGGAGCGCATCCGGGCAACGAAGCGGGCGACGCGCATCTTGCGTGCCGGCACGTGGCGGCGTGCCGACGCGGTCGATGCCGTCGTGCTCGACGCCGAGGAGCGTTATCGCCGGCGCATCGTGCTCACGGGCGAGAGCGGCGCGCGATTCCTCCTCGACCTGCCGCAGCCGACCGCACTCCACGACGGCGACGGCCTCGCGCTCGATGACGGTGCGGTGGTCGCGGTGGTGGCGCGACCGGAGCCGCTGATCGAGATCGCGGCCGAGCGCCCTGCCGCGCTCGCGCGCATCGCCTGGCATCTCGGCAACCGCCACACCGAAATCGAGGTCGCGGGCGACCGCTTGCGCATGCGCCGCGACCATGTGCTGGAAGACATGCTGGCCGGACTGGGCGCCCGCCTCACCGCGATCGAGGCGCCGTTCGAGCCCGAGCGCGGCGCGTACGATCACCGCCATGTGAACCCGGGCGATTTCCATGTCTGACGGCCGCGGCAGGAAGCGCGCCGAGTACCCTCCCCTGGAGGGGGAGGGTCGGACCGCCGCAGGCGGGCCGGGGTGGGGTGACAGCGCTTCCACAAAACTCTGCACCGAATATGTTGGAGCGCTGCCACCCCCTCCCGCTCGCGCTAGAGCGCGAGCGGCCTCCCCCCTCCAGGGGGAGGTGAACTCAGCGCTCTACCGGCTCATGACTTTCATGTCGCCGGCCTATCCGGTGGGCGCATTCTCGTATTCGAGCGGCATCGAATGGGCGGTCGAGGCTGGCGACATTCGCGATGCAGAGACGCTGCGCGCCTGGCTTGCGAGCATGATCGGCTGCGGCAGCGTGTTCTGCGACGCCGTCATTTTCGCGGCGGCGCATCGCGCGATCGCTGAGGGCGATGACGCCGCCCTGTCGGCGGCAGCCGAACTTGCCGCGGCGTTCGTCGGCACGAAGGAGCGCTGCCTCGAAACCACCGCGCAGGGCGAAGCCTTCGTCGCCATCACCCGCGCTGCCTGGCCGTGCGCGGCGCTCGATCGCCTCGCCGCCGCGTGGAGCGGCCCCCTCGCCTACCCCATCGCGGTCGGCGTCGTATGTGCCGGACACGCGATCGCCCTCGCGCCGGCGCTCGACGCATTTCTCCACGGCGTGGTCTCGAACCTCGTGTCCGCAGGCGTGCGCCTCGTGCCGCTCGGCCAGACCGACGGCCAGCGCGTGCTCGCGGCGCTTGAGGCCCCGGTCGCGGCGACCGCGGTGCGCGCGCTCACGACCAGCCTCGACGACATCGGCAGCGCGACGCTGCGCGCCGACATCGCGAGCATGCGCCATGAAACGCAATATACGCGGCTGTTCCGCTCGTGATGCGAGCGAAGAACGACGAAGGACGCTTGTGATGCCAAGTTCGCATGGCCCGCTGCGGGTCGGTGTCGGCGGCCCGGTCGGATCGGGCAAGACCTCGTTGATGGACGCGCTGTGCAAGCGCCTGCGCCCCCACTACGACATCGCCGCGATCACCAACGACATCTACACCAAGTGGGATGCCGAATATCTGGTACGCTCCGGCGCGCTGCCGCCGGAGCGTATCGCCGGCGTCGAGACCGGCGGCTGCCCGCATACCGCCATCCGCGAGGACGCCTCGATGAACCTCGCAGCGGTCGCGGCGATGCGCGCGAAGTTTCCGGCACTGGACCTCATCCTGATCGAGTCCGGCGGCGACAATCTCGCCGCGACCTTCTCGCCCGAGCTTGCCGACCTCACGATCTACGTCATCGATGTCGCGGCCGGCGACAAGATTCCGTCGAAGGGCGGCCCCGGCATCACGCGCTCCGATCTCCTCGTCATCAACAAGGTCGATCTCGCGCCGCATGTCGGCGCCTCGCTCGACGTGATGGAGCGCGATGCCAAGCGCATGCGCGGCACGCGCCCCTTCGTGTTCACCAACGTGCGCGCCGGCGACGGAATCGAGGCGGTGGTGGATTTCATCGAAACGACCGGCGGGCTGGCGCGCACCTAACACCCTCCCCTGGAGGGGGAGGGTCGCTCGCGAAGCGAGCGGGGGTGGCAGCTTCGTAGCCCGGATGGAGCGACGCGCAATCCGGGATCGCCTCTCCTCGAAACACTGTCCCCGGATTTCGCTTCGCTCCATCCGGGCTACGGGGTTGTTGGCGGGCGTGGCGGGATACGGATCAGCTCGTCGAGCTGCGCCTTGGTGAGCGGAGCCGCGATGTATTTGAAGGCGACGGCGTCGGCGTTGGCGGCGTCGAGGCCGACGATGCGGTCGGGATCGAGCGCAGCCTTGGGAAAAAAGCCGTCGCGGGTGCGGCGGCCGGTCTCTTCGCTGACGCCCATGAAATCGGCGTAGTGCTTGAACACCGCCGGATCGGAATACATCCAGTCAACGGTCTCGCGATAGGCCGCGATGTAGCGGTTGATCGCGTCCTGGCGGCTCGCGAGCGTTGCAGTGTTGGTGATCAGAAGCCGCACGGTCTGATTTCGGAACGCAGTCGCGTCATTGCCGGTGGCGATGAGGCGGATCTTGCCCTGGTCGATGAGGTCGAGGCCGAACGGCGGGCCGCCCCAGCCCACATCGATCTGGCCGGACATCACCTGCGTCAGCGTCGCGGCCGGGCTTCCGGTTGCGACTGCGCGCGCTTTGAGCCCGTACTGCTTGATGAAGGCGAGCACGATGGAGTTGGTCGAGGCGCCGTTCGTGGAATAGGCGATGGTCTGGCCATCGATGTCGGTGAGCGAACGGATGGGCGATGACGCCGGCACGTACCAATAAAGATCGCCGGCGCCGGTGATCTCGGCGCCGATGATGCGGAGCGGCGCGCCCTTCGCGAACGCGCCGAACACGCCAAGGATCCCCGCGGACGCACCGAGCTCGACGCTTCCCGAAATCACGGCCTGCTGGGTCTCGCCGCCGCCCTGGGTATAGAGAATGTCGAGCACGATGCCGTGTTTCTTGAATATGCCGCCGCGCTGACCGAGCTCGGTCACCGAGGTGTCCCACAGCCCGCGCTGGCCGACCGCAATCCGCAGCGTATCGTCCGCATGCGCCGGCACCGCGCCGCAGATCGCGGCGAGTGCAACGGCCAAAGCTCGCACCAGGGTCATGCGCTGCTCCCGTGTTTGCCGCAGTGTCGTCGCGAACAACGGTCTTGTCGAGCGGCCAAGCCTGCGACCTGTAGCCCGGATGGAGCGCCGGCGTGCCGGCGTGCAATCCGGGGCGGGTGTGCAGCAGGCAAGGCTATTGGAATGGTGAGGCCTGCCCCGGATTACGCGCGGCCCAAGCCGCGCTCTATCCGGGCTACCGGCTACTTGCGGTTTACCAGGAACACGCCGCCGACGCAGAGGCCCATGCCGATGAGGGACGCAAGCGTGAGGCGCTCATCGAAGAAAAACCAGCCCATGACTGCCGTCACGGGCGGCATCAGGTAAAGCAAACTCGTGAGCTTCGTCGTCGCGATGCGGCGGATCAGGAAATAGAACAACCAGATCGCGGCAAACGACATCACGAAGACGAGCCAGGCGAGCGCGAAGATGAACTCCGCGGTCCAATCCACGGCCCGCGTTTCGAACGCGAACGCGCACAGCGCGAACGCCGAGCCCGCGGCGATGTATTGGATGAGCAGTTGCGTCCGCCAATCGAGGCCGGCCCCGTGGCGTTTCTGATAGATCGTCCCAACGGTGATGCCGAGGAGCGCAACCGTAATCGCGGGCCACGCCGGCCAGGCGGTGCCGCCGCTCGCGATCTTGCCGCTGACCACGAGGTAGACGCCGACGAGCCCGAGCGCGAGGCCCGCCCACTGCAGTGGCGCGACGCGTTCGCCGAGGACGCGGTTCGCAACCGTCGAGGTCAGCACCGGCTGCAGGCTGACGATGAGCGCGACGAGCCCGGTCGCAAGTCCGTTCGCGATCGCGATGAAGACGCCGGCGAGATAGCAGCCGTGCACCAGGAGACCAGTGATCACGTTGTGCATGATCACGGGGCGCGACGGCCAAACCGGACGCAAGAACACCACCAGGATGGCCAGCAGCGCGACCGCAATCGCCATGCGGATCGAGAGAAACGTGAACGGCTCGGTGTGGGGCAGCCCGAACTTCGCACCGATGAAGCCGGAGCTCCACAGCACGATGAAGAGTCCGGGCGCGACGCGGCCGGTCAGCCGTTCAAGCGAGCTTTCCGGCATGAGGAACCTGATTTCGCTGATGGGATGAGGAAGCTGGGCGGACGTTTCTACAGCGCCCACGCATTAAATCAATGCACCGCAGCGGGCGCGAGATTCAGATTGCCGTAGGGTGGGCAAAGGCGGCCGAGGTTTCACAATCTTGGCAACGTCGATCGTTCCGCCGTGCCCACGTGCGACGTGGCCACGAGCGGCGCCGCCGCCGTGGGCACGCTTCGCTTTGCCCACCCTACGGCTGCACGCCCGGCCATGACCCGTGGCGATCAATCAAGCTCAATCCCAGTTCGGGGAGCCGGACGAGTTGACGATGCGGCCGCTGGGCTTGGCGAGCTTGCGGATCTCGTCCATCTCGGCGTCGTTGAGCTCGAAATCGAAGATCGCCATGTTCTCTTCGAGCCGCTCGCGCTTGGACGTGCGTGGGATCACGATCGCGCCCTGCTGGACGAGAAAGCGCAGCGCGACCTGCCCGGCGGTCTTGCGGTAGTGCATGCCGACGAGCGCCAGCGTCTTGTCTTCCGTCGCCCGGCCGCGCGCGATCGGGCTATACGCCGTAACCGCGAGCCCATGGCGGCGGCAGGCTTCGACCACTTTGGACTGGTCGAGATAGGGGTGCCATTCGATCTGGTTGACGACGAGCGGCGCGGTCGCGAGCTTGACCGCCTGCTCGATCAGCGGAACGGTGAAATTCGAAATTCCGATGTGGCGGGTGAAGCCGGCTTCCCTGGCGTGGCACAGCGCGCCCATCGTCTCGGCGAGCGGCACGCGCGGATTGGGCCAGTGGATCAGCAACAGGTCCACCTCCGGCAGGCGCAGGCGCGCGAGGCATTCTTTGGTCGCGCGATCGAATTCGCGCGGCGTCAGATGATCCTGCCAGATCTTGGTGGTGACGAAGACCTCGTTCCGCGGCACGCCCGAAGCCCGCAAAGCTTCGCCGACCTCGCGCTCGTTGTTGTACATCTCGGCGGTGTCGATGTGGCGATAGCCGAGCCGCAGCGCCTGCTCGACGACGCGGGCGCAGGTGCGCCCGCGCAAGTCCCAAGTACCGAGCCCGATCGCCGGGATGCGCGCGCCATTCGCCTCGACGACGGGTGCGGTCACGGCGCTCCTCTCATTGCTCTCACTGCTTGGGCTTGAAGTACTTTTGCAGATACTTCGGATCGGGCGGCGGCTGGTTCTTCTGGATCGGCATCAGGTAGCCCTCGCTGTCGGCGAGATAAAGCTCGCCGCCGATCGCGACCCAGCGGTTGTCCTCGGTGCAGGGATATTCCTCGTACACCGGATTGTGCTCGCGGCGATAGAACCGCGACACCGACCACGGCTGCGTCAGCGCGTGGTCGAAGGTCGTGATCTCGTTGCGCAGGATGTCGGGGTCCTTCTTGTCGAGATAGAGCCGCTCCTTGACCACCGTCTCGTTGTCGGCGTGGAGCGGAATGCCGGTCGAATCGAACAGGCGCGGACCACGCAGGTCGCGGGTCTCGACCTCGAGCGTGTCGTAGACGCCATCGCCGTCGGTATCGAGCCAGGTGCCGATCGAATAGCCGACGAACTGCGAATCCGGCTCCTTCGGCCATTGGCGCCCGTCGGTGAAGATGCGCCGGATCGGGCTCATGGACTCAAACAGCATGTAGGTGACATTCGGCTTGATGACGATTTCCATCGGCTCATAGAGAATCATCAGCCGCGGCATGCCGACGGGCCCGCAGGTGCCCTTGATGTCGAAGACGACGCCGGCCTTGCCCTTGGCGAGATTGGACTCGAATATTTTCTGATATTCCGGCGTCAGCGGCGGCTGCTGGGCGAGCCCGCCGGGCTTGGTCGGATCCCACACCCCGACCGGGCTGCCGCGCTTCCACAATCCCTCCCAGTTCGGGAATTTCTTGGCCTCGTCGGCGCGCGCACTCGCGATCGCAACGCAAAGGATCGCAGCCAGCGCAGCCACACCAAGCGAGCATCGATGTGAGATGAACATTTTATTCGTGACCTCCCGAAGGCTGCCGCGCCATTCGCGCGCGGCGGCTCACGACAAGTCTAGGCCAATTCGAAAGGCGCTGCAGGCGAAAATTGGTCGGCGGGAGACGCGCGACGTTAACGCCGCCGGGCCATGGCGCGGCCGCCGATCGGCTCCAGATTGGTCTCTTCGAGCAGACCCAACGCCGCCAGCAGATTGATCTCCGCCTGATTGTAGCGGACGACGGATGACGCATAGTTCAAGCGGGCCTGGTCGGCGGCATCCTGGGCCGTCAACACGTCGAGTGTCAGGCCGGTGCCGGCCTCCAGATTCTTCTGCGTCAGCCGCAAAGCTTCTTCAGCCGCGCTCACGCCCTGCTGCGCAAACGGAATTGTCCTTTTGTTGGTCAGGGCCGTCTGCTGCGAGGCGACGACCGAGGATTGCACCTGGTCGAGATGGCGTTCG
Organism: uncultured Alphaproteobacteria bacterium; assembly: GCA_963807015.1. Taxonomy (GTDB): domain Bacteria; phylum Pseudomonadota; class Alphaproteobacteria; order Rhizobiales; family Xanthobacteraceae; genus JAJPKK01. Next base: position 454,500 of record CAWEAS010000008.1, read on the forward strand.
ACCTCGAGACCGGCAATGTTGCTATTGGCCTTCGCGGTCTTGATCCGACCAAAGGTGGCGAGGCTCCAGTTGAAGCCTGCATTGACCTGATAGAGCTGCTTTCGGTACTCGGTGTCAAACAAGAGATGCGCGGGGGCCTTTGGCGCGATGTTTTCCGTGGCGGCGACCTGCGGTCCCAATCCGCCCCAGATGGTCGAGCCGGTGTCGGCGTCCGAGGCTGCAAACAAGCTGCGAATCGCCTGAAGGTCGGGCCGACAATGCAGGGCAATGTCGAGCAGGCTGTCGATCGTCAGGTCTTCGCGAACGAGCGTCGTCGCGTACATGTTGCCCGCTCTTGGCACCAGCATCACCGTCGGATCGAGGTGCAGCGTCATCGTCAGCGCGACCGACGCATTATAAAAAGCGTTCAGCGCCAGCAGAAAAGTCTGTTGCCGCGCCGCAAGCGCCGCCTGGGCGCGCTGAACGTCCACCGTGAGGCCGGTGCCGGTCATGAAATGCAAGCGGTCGATCCGAAGCAGTTCTTCGGCATCCTTGATCGCCTGCCTCGCGGCCGCGACCTGGGCTTGGGTCAGCACAAGGTCGTAATATTGCACTGCCGCCGTCCGCGCCGTCTCCATGACGACGGCCTCGTCCTGCTGCTCCGAAGCATCAAGCCGCCGTTTCGAGGCAATGACGTCGTAAGCCACTTGCCCCGGATTGATGATCCACTGGATCGCGACGGCATAGGGAATGACGTGCTTGAAAGTCTCGGCCACGAAACCCGCGGGTGTCGAGACGGCGCCTGAAAGGCCTATCGCCGCGATATTCGGCGAAATCGACGGAAAGATCCGTCCGACATTCGCCTCCAATTCCCCGCGCGACGCGGCGACACGCTGCTGCGCTTCCTGGATGTCGATGTTGCGCGCCATGGCGAGACGCACGACTGCCGGCAGGTCCACCGCCAGCATGCGCCGCTCGTACATCGGCTGAATTTGCGACGCGTCGACTTTGAGCGAGGCCGACGGCTGCTTTGTCGTGCTGACGGATGGATGACCCGCGTCCACGATCGCCGCTTCATTGGCGCAAGATGCCAAAAGCAAGGCAAGCAGCAGCGCGGCGCTCCCCCTGAGCGCGGTGTTCGACGCCATATCCCCCTCTCCGTTCGACGGAGCCTTCAATGGCCGTTTGCGGCCTTAGAAATTTTTCTCATCCAAACTGCGATGCCGGTCGATCCAAGGGCGCGTCGGCGTGACGTCGCGCGCACGATCGACGCGGTCAGACAGATGTTCGCGGAACAACGCACCGGCGCACGCGGTCATCGCGACACCTCGCCGGTACCGAGCGCATTGGCCTCGGCCTTGGATGGCGACGTGAGGGTGACCTGCGCATACATGCCCGGCATCAGCGCTTCGTCGGGGTTCGGCAAATCGATCTCAACCCGCATCGTGCAACTCGCCGGGTCGAGCGCACCCGCGATGCGGGTGACACTGCCGCGCAACGTCTGGCCGACCGGTCCGAACAGCCGCACTTCCGCCGGCCAGCCGGCGCGAATTGCCGCTGCATTGGCTTCCGGCACGTCAGCGAACACGCGGACAATGTCGATCTCCTGGCAGGTGAACAGCGGCGCCTGCGGGCGGGACGACGTCGCCGCCTGCACGAGATCGCCAGGATTGACCAGCCGCCGGGTGACGATGCCGTCGAACGGCGCCGTGATCTTGGTGTATTCGAGGAGAGCCTGAAGCCGCTGCCGCTCGGCTTTGGCCGACGCAAGATTGGCTTCGGCGAGGGCAATGTCGGCGCGTCCCACCTCAAGGTTGGCGTTTGAGACGCCTTGCTTGGCGGTCTGCTCGTCAAGTTGCTGGCGGGTCACGGCCTTGCCAGCAAAAAGTTGCTCCCAGCGTTGCAGCGTGACCTGCTGCAGTTTGAGGTCCGCCTGCAATCCCTCGAACCGGCGCTTGGCGACGACGAGCGAGGCCTCCGCCTGCTGCACGGCCGCCTCGGCGCGGGCGAACTGCTGTTGCAACTCCGGATCGTCGATGACGGCGAGCACCGTCCCCTTCTTGACGTGATCGCCGATGTCGGCGTTGACCTGCGAAATATAGCCGGAGTCCTTCGCGTAAAGTTCAGTCGCGAAAAATGCCTGCACGGTCGCCGGTGCGACGAGCCTTACCGATCCCGCCGCATTCGAATCGACCGCGGGCCGCGGCGGCTGCGCAGGGGTGCCTTCCGCAGCCTGCGACGCCGTCACCGCGCCACCGACCGACGCAAGCGCCAGCAAGCCGGCGATGGCCTTCGCCAAACTGTCGTGCCTTGCATGCCGTTCAATCGTCATCGTGAAATTCCGGAAAATCATGTCGGCTGATGTTGCGGCTGCTGCCGCATGGGCGCGCCTTCGGGCGCGAGCGGTGCTTCATCGCGATCGCCAGGATGCAACGAGATGCCGCCGCGTTTCTGGCGATCCTGGAGAATGGCGAAGATCGCGGGCAGGATGATCAGCGTCGCCAAGGTCCCGCCGGCGAGACCGCCGATCACCGCACGTCCGAGCGGGGCAGTCTGATCGCCGCCGTCGCCGAGACCGATCGCCATCGGCAGCATGCCGGCGATCATCGCGCAGCTCGTCATGAGAATGGGCCGCAGCCGGGTCGATGCTCCCCAGACGGCGGCATCCGACGCACTCGCGCCGCCGAGCCGGTCATTCTCCGCGAACGAGACGAGCAGGATCGCGTTCGCCACCGCGACGCCGATCGCCATGATCGCTCCCATGAGCGATTGGATGTTCAGCGTGGTGCGGGTGATCCACAGGGCCAGCGTGACGCCGGCCAAGACCGCCGGGATCGTGAGCACGACCGCAAGCGACAGGCGGAAGGATTGGAAGTTCGCCGCCAGCAGGAGGAAGATCACGATAATTGCGACGAACAATCCAAGCTGAAGCCCACCGAACATCTCCTGCATCGGCACGACCTGGCCGCGTACGTTGACGTTCACGCCCGGCGGCGGGTTGCCGACCTTCGCGATCGCCTGCGAGACGCGCTTTGCGACCCGCCCGAGATCTTCGCCGCTGATGTTCGCCCCGAGCGTCAACATCCGCTGCATGTTGTAGCGGTCGTACTCGCCGAGCACCGTGCCGTTGCTCACATCAGCGACGTTGCGCAGATTGATTTGGGTGTCGTGACTGCGCCCGATGACGATGTTCTTGACCTCCTCGAGCGAATTCATGCGCGGTGTCGGCACTTGCACCTGCACCTGGTAGCCGACGCCGCTGCGCGGGTCGGGCCAGAAATTGGGCACGGTGAAGCGGCTCGATGAGGTTGCCTCCGTCAGCGAACGACCGATCTGATCGGCCGTCACGCCGAGCATTCCGGCCACCTCGCGATCGATGACGACCTTCACGGCCGGATAATCGAGTTCCTGCTCGAATGCGAGATCCCGCAGCGGCGTCACCTCGCCGAGCGCTTCCTGGATTTGCTGGGCGAATTGCCGCGATCTTGCGAAATCAGGACCGCTGACGGCCACCTCGATCGGCGTCGGTGCGCCGAAGCTCATCACCTGGCTCACGATATCGTTCGGCTCGAAGCTGAACCGCACATCCGGCAGTTCCTCCGGCAGCTTTTTGCGCAAACGCTCCCGCAGCGCGGCGACGCCGATGCCGGACTTCCGATTGAGCTGGACCTGGAGCATCGCCTCCTCAGGTCCGCTCGTCCACAGATAGATGGTGTTGATGGGATAGGCGGCGTTTTGCACGCCGACGAAGCCAAGGGTGAGCTCGACATTGTCCTTGCCGACTTCGCGCGCGATGATGTCGAGGGTCCGGTTGGCGAGCTTTTCCGTCTCCTCGATCCGCATTCCCGGCGGACCGCGCAGCCGAAGCGCAAACTGTCCGGCATCAACCTGCGGGAAAATCTCGCGGCCAAGGTCGCCGCCGACGATTGCGATGACGGCAGCAGCGATCAGCAGATAAGCCCCGACGATCGTCCACCGCAGCGCAACGGCGCGGCGGGCGATCCGGCGGTAGCGCTCCCGAAACCGATCGAAGCCCCCGGTTCGCGACACCTCGGTCGCGTGCCCCCGCGGCAGGACCCAGATCAGCAGGATCGGCACGAGCGTCGTCGACAGGATATACGAGGCGATCATCGCAAAGCCGACCGCGAGCGCCATCGGGATGAACAGGTTGTGCGCTGCGCCCTGCATGAAGAACGCAGAAATAAACACGGCGAGAATGCACAACATCGCAAGGAAGTTGGGCCCCAGCGTCTCAGTGGTCCCGTTGTAGGCCGCCTGGCGCAGCCCGTCGCCGCGGGCGATGTGCGAGTGGACGTTCTCGATCACCACCGTTCCTTCATCGACCAAAATGCCGACGGCGAGCGCGAGCCCTCCCAGCGTCATAAGATTGATGGTCTGCCCCGTCGCCCACAACGCCATGACGGCAGCCAGGATCGCCAGCGGGATGTTCACGACGACGACGAGCGCGCTGCGCCAATCGCGCAGGAACAGCAGCACCATCAGGCCGGTGAGAATGGCGCCGAGCGCGCCTTCTTCGGTGAGGCCCATGATGGCGCGCACCACATATGGCGACTGGTCGAACTCGTAACTGACCTTCACGCCTTCCGGCAGCACCGATTGAAATTTCGGCAGGTTCGCCTTGACCAGGTTGACGACGCTCAGGGTCGACGCATCGGAGCGCTTGGTCACCGAAATATAAACCGTGCGGTGGCCGTTCACGATGGCGTAGCCGGTCTCGATGTCGGAGGCGTCATCGATCTTGCCGATGTCGCGGATGAAGACCGTGCGGGTGCCGTCGGAGCGGATCGGCACGTCGCCAAGGCCGCGAACATCGGAAACGACGGAGTTCACCGGCACCATCGGAATCGTGTTGCCGAAGCGCACGTTGCCCGACGGGCTGATGGCGTTGCCCTTGGTCAGGGCAGCGACCACTTCGTCGGGACTCATATTGTAGGCGCGCAGCCGGTCCGGATCGGCGCTGATGACGATCGTGCGCGGCGCGCCACCGAACGGCGGCGGCGCCGACACCCCGGGCAATGTCGCGAACAGCGGCCGCACTCGGAAAAGCGCGGCGTCCTGCATGTCCTTCAGGCTGAGCTTGCCGGTCGTGTCGGTGAAGACGAGATCGCCGACCGGCACGCTGCCGGCGTCGAACCGCATGACGAACGGCGGCACGGTGCCGACCGGCATGAAGGCCCGGGCGCGATTGACGTATGACACCGTCTCGGCCATCGCGCCGGCCATGTTGGTGCCGGGATGGAATTGCAGCTTGATGAGCGCGGCGCCTTGGATCGACTTCGATTCGACGTGCTCGATCCCGGTGATGTAGAGAAAATGATATTCGTAGTAATTAACAAGAAACCCTTCCATCTGGGCGGGATCCATGCCGCCGTATGGCTGAGCCACATAAAGCACCGGCACGCCAAGATCAGGGAAAATATCGCGCGGCATGCGATCGATGGCGAGGCCGCCGGTCAGCACCGCGGCAATCACCAGCACGAGGATCGTTATCGGTCGACGCAGCGCAAAGGCAACGAGGTTCATCGAGCGGCCTCCTCCGGCGCCGCGGGCCAATAGACGACACAAAAGACGCTCGCCGCGACGACACGAATCGGTTCGTCCGGAGCGACGTCCCAGACGCTCGGTTCCAGGATAGGCGGGATGGGAGCACCGCTAAAAGTGAAGATTTGTGAAGTTAAGGCGCATTGATGGCCTTGAGACAGCCGCGTTGCACGGGCGCAACCATCGCCTTGCTCAGAAGCATGGACACCGACATCAGCAAACTCCGCGCCAGCTTGCCGCGCATACCGCCTCCACCGCTTATGCAACGACCATCACGGTGCCCATCATGCCTTTGTCCTCATGATCAACGGCATGACAGTGATAGACAAATCGGCCGACGATCACCGGATCAGTGAACGGGATGATGACCTTGACCGACCCCGACCGCTCATCGGTCGCCGGCGGGATCGATACTGTATCGCGCAGGCTGTCCTCGTTCTGTGCGACACCGTTGATCTCGGTAACCAGGAATGCGGTCTGGTGAATGTGAAAGCTATGGTACTGCTGATCGGAGTTGACGATGGTCCACTCTTCGGTGTCGCCGAGTTTCACCATCTGATCGACGCGGTCATCGTCCATCACACGTCCGTCGATCATGAACACGCTGCGGTCGTCCGTCCGCGAATAGACGAGCCGTCTCTGGCGCGCGATCGGGCTGGTGCGGATCTCATCGATCCAGCGTGATCCCGCGACCCGCTGACGCAAGACCTCGGCCTCGGCGTGCTCCGATGCCGGCGATCCGGCACAGACGACGGTCGCAACCTGCTGCCCCGGAAACACCTCCCGCCATGCCATGTTCTTGAAGGGAAGTGTCGTGATGGCGTATTCGCCAGGCGGCGCACCGATCGCGATCGCGTCGACGCGCTGGCCGGGTCCGAGCAGAAATTCGTTCATCCGGCGTGGTTGCGCCAGAGGATGCCCGTCAGTTGCGATGACGTAGAGCGAAACGCCCTCAAAACGAAATGGCGCAAACAACGTGGCCCCGATGTGGGCGATCCGCCAGAACTGCATTTCGCCCGGGCGGATCTCGACCACCGGGTTCATCTGCCCGTTGATCGAGATCACTTCCCGGCCGCCGCCGGGCTCTGCATGCTTGATCAAGAAAAACCGTTCCGGCAGGCCCTTGAGGATCGGGAACAAACTCTCCGATCCATCCACCACCAGCGCACCGGACATACCACCCAGCATCTGCTTGGTGACGAAGCCATGTCCGTGCGGGTGATACCAGAACAAGCCGGGCCCCTGGCGGCCGGCCGCCGGCACCACGACCTCATACTCGAACTCGTGATCTGGCAACACGTGGATGAAGACGTTGTCGCTCCGCGACCGGGGCGAAACGCTCATGCCGTGAAAATGCAGGTTCGAGAACCCGTCGGGCACGTTGTTTCGAAGCCTGATCCGCATGACGTCACCGAGGCTGACACGCAGCAACGGCGGCAGGTACGAATTGTTGTAGAGGAAGCCCGGGAACTCGACATCGCCGAGACGCATGGGGCTTGGCGCTGCCGTGAGCGTGGCGCGCAGTTCACCGCTGCGGCTGCGAACTTCAGGCGGTTGCACCAACAATTCGCCAGCCGCTTTCGCTCGATCGGTTTTCAGCAGTATGGCGGGTGCGAATAGGGCTGAGCCGAAGCGCCAGTATGCCCCGGCAGCAAGTCCGGCATGCCCGACGGCACGCAGCACTGACCGCCGATCTCGGTAGCCATGTCCCGGAACGGCGTTGCGATCGATCGGCGGGCGTGTCGTCCGATGGGATTGTGTCGTCGATGACATTCGCTGTCCTCGGTCAGGGGGCGAGAGACTTGGCTGGAGCGCGAAAATCCTAATTCAAGAAGGCTGATTGGTCCGGCGCTTTGATCACGACGTACGCGTAATACAGAGCGGCGTGACCGCCGTTGCAGCCGTCTGCAACGCGAGAATACGCCTCCGTGAACCGGCGCGCATCGCCCATCTAAATCGCGAGGTCGGATTTAAACATCTGGCCTCTCCACTGCGATACGGCTGACCCGTCCAAGCATTTGATCAGAACCGATGTTTTCCCACTAAGCTGTCTGCTATCAAGCGAAGATTTGTGAAGTTGAGGTTCCTGAAATGCCTCTGAGAACCGCTTTGCACGGGCGCAACTGTCGCTTGCCACAAGACGCTTCATTTCCGATATCTTCGGGAAGCCGCGACGTCCTTACTGACGATGCGGCTGCCGAAGGGCATTTTCGATTGCCGGTCGAACCTGGAGAAAAGCGCTGAACTCGGTTTTGCTTGTCGACGATGATTTCGAGCTCAACCAGATGCTGAGCGAGTACCTGGCTGCGGAATCGTTCCGCATTGTCACCGCAGTCGACGGCGCGGACGCGTTGAAGCGCATGGCCGATGAGAATTTCGATCTCGTCATCCTCGATGTGATGCTGCCATCGCGCAGCGGCTTCGATGTGCTGCGCGATCTCCGGCGCAAGCAATCGGTGCCTGTGATCATGTTGACCGCGCGCGGCGAGGACACCGATCGCATTCTCGGTTTCGAGCTTGGGGCTGACGATTACCTTCCGAAGCCTTTCAATCCGAAGGAGCTGTTGGCTCGCATGCGCGCCGTGCTCAGACGCGCAAATGGCGACGTGCAACAGACGAGCCGCGAATTCACATTGGGCGTCCTGCGGCTCGATTCCGAAACGCTGGAAGCGAGCGCCGACGGGCGGCCAATTCACCTGACGAATGCCGAATTCCGGGTGCTGGAGCTGCTCATGCGCGCTCCCGGACGCGCGCAGTCGCGGGAATTCCTGACGGAAAGCGCGCTTGGGCGACGGCTGTCGGCTTATGACCGGAGCATCGACACCCATATCAGCAATCTCCGGCGTAAGCTTGCCGCGCAAAAGCGCAGCGCCGGCGTCAAGATCCGGAGTATCCGCGGCGCCGGTTACGTCCTGACCAGCAGCGATACGAGGGGCACGTGAGAACGCTGTTCTTCCGGATTTTCGTTTCATTCTGGCTCGCCATGGTGCTGATCCTTGGCGGCGCGGTCGCCGTCACGGCGACGGTCGCATGGTATCGCATCACGATGCTCAGCAGCATCGATCCTGGGGATGTACTTCAGGGCGCGAATACGGCCTTACAAGACAGCGGCATGCCGGGCCTACGCACCTGGCTATCAAACGTCGCGGGCGCGCATCCGGACCTCGACATCTATGTCGTCGATGCGTCGGGCAGCGACATCTTGCAGCGGACATTGCCCGAGCACGTCGTGCAGTGGCTTGCCCTCGACGGCAGGCCGCCGGCTGGTGACCGCGGTGGAAACAACGTCCACTACTGGCCGTACGGTTACGACTGGTCACCCAGCGGAGTGACGGCGTCCCACCATCCCGGATTCAACCGCAGTCACCTTCTCGCCAATCCGAAGATTGTTGCACCGGACGGCACCGCCTACACGCTTCTGGTGGCGTGGTTTGGGGCGACACCGATCGACGTCCTCGGCGCCGACGGCATCACCATTCCGCTGCTCCTGATCGCACTCGCGATCAGCGCCGCAATATGCTGGTGGCTCGCGCGCTACATCAGCGGTCCGGTGACCAAGCTGCAAGGCGTGGCGCGGACGCTCGCGTCGGGCGATCTCGATGCACGCGTCGAGGGGCGGCTGTGCGGGCGGCAGGATGAGCTTGGCATCCTTGCACGGGACTTCAACCAGATGGCGGAGCGCCTGCGCTCGCAAATCGCCTCGAAAGAGATGCTGCTGCGAGACATTTCGCATGAATTGCGTTCGCCGCTGACGCGGCTGCGGGTCGCGCTCGGTCTTGCGCAGCGCGGCGACGGCAATCTCGATGTGCAGCTTTCTCGCATCGAGCGCGATGTCGAACGACTGGACGCGTTGATCGGCCAAGCGCTGCAATTGTCGCGGCTATCCGGCGCCGAGCCGACATTGACGCGGCAAGAGGTCGAACTCGGAAATCTCGTGAACGAAGTCGTCGAAGATGCCCACTTCGAAGCCTCGGCAATGGGCAAGCAGATCGCTCCTTCGACGATGTCCGGCGTGACTGCGCTCGGCAACTTCGAGCTGCTGCGGCGCGCAGTCGATAACGTCATTCGCAATGCCATTCGATTTGCGCCGGTCGGCAGCAAAGTGGAGGTATCGACGCGGATCGATACCAGCGGGGCGGTGCTTGCCGTTCGCGATCATGGCCCGGGAGTTCCCGATCGGGATCTCGACCGTATCTTCGAGGCGTTTTATCGCGTCGACGAAGCAAGGGATCGCGCCAGCGGCGGGGTCGGGCTTGGCCTTGCGATCACCGCGCGGATCATGGCGCTGCATGGCGGCAACGCGAAAGCGCGCAACGCTAGTGATGGCGGACTGATTGTAGAACTCAGCCTTCCCAAAGCGACGGTCGCGACGCCGCTGCGCGCAAGCTGACACAACAATTTCCAGCAGCTTTGCGAAGTAGATTTTTTCGCCGAAATAGCGCTGCAAATCAATCATTTCTGCAAAGCCGCCAAGCTTGTCAGCGGTTGCTTACGCCACTGTCACGCAACCGTCATCCCGATCGGTCAAAGTCGCGCCTTACCACCGAGGGGACTACCGATGACCGACACAACGATGCCGGGGACGGTCGGCGTTGCCGTTTCGCCGAAGCCTAAGCTCGATCAACCATTTAATCCGCTGACGCTGATCTTGTTCTTCGGCGTCATGGCAGCTGGCTTCCTGTTCGTCGCCTATAGCCTGTACGCCGACGTCGATGCGGCCGGCACGAAGATCACGACGATCGTGCCGTTCCTTCTGCTGTTCGTCGCCCTCGTGATCGCCCTCGGCTTCGAATTCGTGAACGGCTTCCACGACACCGCCAACGCCGTTGCGACGGTCATCTACACCCATTCGCTGCCGGCGCCGATCGCCGTCATGTGGTCCGGGTTCTTCAACTTCCTCGGCGTGCTGGTTTCCTCCGGTGCGGTGGCGTTCGGCATCGTGTCGCTGCTGCCGGTCGAACTGATCTTGCAGGTCGGCAGCTCGGCGGGTTTCGCCATGGTGTTCGCCCTCCTCATTGCGGCGATCATCTGGAATCTCGGCACATGGTGGCTTGGCCTGCCGGCATCGAGCTCGCACACCTTGATCGGTTCGATCATCGGCGTCGGCGTCGCCAATGCGCTCCTGCGCGGCCGTGACGGCACCTCCGGCGTCGACTGGAGCAAGGCGACCGAAATCGGCTACGCGCTGCTGCTGTCGCCGGTGTTCGGGTTCGTCCTGGCCGCGGTCCTGCTCATTGCGCTGCGTTTCGTCGTCCGCAATCCGGCGCTTTACGCCGAACCCAAGGGCGATGCGGCGCCGCCGTGGTGGATTCGCGGCATCCTGATCCTGACCTGCACCGGCGTCAGCTTTGCTCACGGCTCCAATGACGGGCAGAAGGGCATGGGCCTCATCATGCTGATCCTGATCGGCACGGTGCCAACCGCCTATGCGCTCAACCGCGCCATGCCGGAAAGCCAGATGATCGAGTTCCGCACCAACTCGACGGCGGCCGCGCAGGTGATTGCCGGCAGGGCCGCGGGCTACAACGTGCTGGGCAATCCGCGACCGGCGGTGACGGCCTATGTCGCCGAGCGCAAGATCAACGAAGGTACTTTCCCCTCGCTTGCGGTGCTGGTGAACGACATTGCAAAGCAGGTCGATACCTACGGTTCGCTAGCCAAGGTACCGTCGGGAGTGGTGGGCAACACCCGAAACGATATGTACCTCGCGTCAGAGGCGATCCGCTTCCTGATGAAGGACAAGGAAAGCGATCTCTCGTCCGAAGACGTCGCGATCCTGACAAACTATAAAAGGTCCCTCGACAACGCGACCAAGTTCATCCCGACCTGGGTGAAGATTGCCGTCGCGATCGCACTCGGCCTCGGTACCATGATCGGGTGGAAACGCATCGTGGTGACGGTCGGCGAGAAGATCGGCAAGGCGCATATGACCTACGCGCAGGGCGCATGCGCGGAGCTTGTGGCTGCCTCGACCATCGGAGCCGCGGATTATTTCGGCCTGCCGGTCTCCACAACCCACGTATTATCGTCGGGTGTCGCCGGCACGATGGCGGCGAACGGCTCAGGCTTGCAGTGGAGCACCGTCCGCAATCTGTTGATGGCCTGGGTACTGACCCTGCCCGCCGCCATACTTTTGTCCGGCAGTTTGTATTGGATATTCAGCAGCATCTTCTGAACGATCGCGGGCGCCGCCTGCTCCTGGCGTCCGTTCCGGCCGCCGCTCTCGCTTGTCGACCTGCCTCGACAATCGGGACGGCGGCCGGCCCCGTTTTAGGGCACCGCCGATCCCTCAATTCATGAGGCCGGCGCGACGCAGAAAGAAGTACTCGTTGTAGGGAAGGTCATCCGTTACCTCGACGTTTTTGGTCCCGGGCGGCAGCAGCTTTGCCATGTCGGTTCGCCGCGAGAGGACATCGTCGGCCATGGTGGCGATGGAGATGTCCGAGTTCCATTCCATCAGATCGCGCCGCGCGGCCTCCGGCAAACGCGCAACGAACGCCTCAGGCGTGAGGTCTTCGATCGGCGAGGACGATGCCAGCAAGTGGTAGCCCCAGTCCTCGAGAGATCGATAGACCGCGATGTAGGGGAAGGATTCGCGCAGCGCGCGTGCCACCGCATATTGGATGCTCTCCTCGCCTCCCGGATACCATTGCTGGAGAATGCCGCCCGGCGCGAGATGCGCCTTCACCACGTCGTAGAATTCCTTGGAATAAAGGAGGCTCGAGGCGGCCGCCTCGATGGGCGGCGGCGGGTCGAGGGTGATGGCGTCGAATTTCTTGGTGCTGCGCAGGAGATAGCGGCGGCCATCGTCGACCACCACGTGTGCCTTGGGGTCGGCGATGACGTCCCGAAAATCCGCGTGGAAGTAGCCGAAGGATTCGGTCACCGCGCGGGACAGTTCGACGACCGTGGTGTCGATCCCCCAGCTGCGCATGGCGCGGAACGTCGTGCCCATGCCGAAGCAGATGATGAGCCCCGCCTTGGCGCTGTTGTTCACCGCAAGCGGCAAATGCGCCATCACCTTGGTGGTCGGCGATAGGAACGTCATCCCGACGCCGTTCACCAGGAGATGCTTGTCCATACCCTCGCCATAGGCGGTGACGGTCGCGGTGATGTCGCGACGGACCTCGTGGCGCTCCTGATAGAACGCGCCGTCCTCGTAGCTGCGGCTCACAAACGTGGCGAACGCAAACAGCGCCGCGAACGAAACCACATATCCAAGCTGGCGCCGCAGCGACGCCTCCTCCTGCCATGCCGCCCAGACGAACAGCGCGACCATCGGCAGGCTCAGCACCAACAACGTCGCACGGGTCCCGATCGTCGGCAGCAACACGTAAGCTGCGAGGAGCGGGCCCAGGATGCCGCCCGCAATATTCACGCCATAAGCCCGCCCGGCGCGCTGCGGATCGCCGAGGCTATGCTCGTCGATCAACCGCGGCGTCAGGTAGCCGAGTGCGAGACAGAGCGGCACGATGCTCGCGAGCGTCGCGACGATGCTTTGGTTGAAGCGCGGATCGTCGATCGCGACGGGGAGAAGCGCGCACAGGCCGAGCGCGCCGAGGATCGCCTCGGTTGAAACGAGCTGCCCGGTTTTCAAGCCGCGGCGATAGAGATAGGAGCCGAGCGCCGTCGCGAGCAGATACGTCGCGAGGATCGCGGCGAATGAATAGATCGTCGTCTTCAGCACCAGGGTGAAGGCGCGCGTCCAGGCGACCTCCATGGCAAGCGATGTGAGCCCGGTGGTGAACAGCACCGTTTCGAGCCACGGCCCCGACCTGCGCGCACCCAGCGGAACCTGCGATGGCGCATCGGCGGTCGGTTCGGGGAACAGCGGATACGTTTGCGCAAGCGCAAAGCTCACCGCGGCGATGGCGAAGTTGATTGCGGCTGCGATCAGAGACGTTTTTCGAAAGCCGAAGACTTCGACGAGAACGAGCGCGGTGATCACCGTGCCCGCCGTCGCGCCGAGGACGTTCGCGAGATAGAGGAAGCTGAAGCTCTGGCCATTGCGCGGCTCGATCCGCCGAATGAAGGACATCATCAGCGGAAAGGTCGCACCCATCATGATGCACCAGGGCAGCACTGCGATGACGATGAACACGGCCGAAGCCAAGAGATAGCCGGCCGAAGTCGCTTCGCCGGATTTCAGCAGGTAGCTCTCGCCGGCGGCAAACAGCGCCGGCACCGCGAGCGCGCCAATCCCGATGACGAACTCGGCTGCACCGTAAAAATAAGCCGGCGACATGCGCCATCGCTCGCTGGCCCATCGCGCCCACCGGCCGCCGAACACCGAGCCGATGCCGAGGCCCAGCATGAAGACCGACAGCACGCAGGAGAGGACGGGGGTGATCACCCCAAAGTGCGCGAACGCCAGTCGCACCCAGACCACCTGGTAGAGCAGGCTGCAAAAGCCCGAGAAGAAGAACATGGAAAACAGAATGGGTCGCACCGACCCGCCGGTCGCAGCCACCGGTTCGTGCTTGGCCGCGATGGGCTCCATGCGGTCGTCTCCTCTTGTCCCCGATTATTCGCGATCGGCGCGATGCCGACGATGCCGGCTTTCGGGAGAGCGAGCAAGCCGCGCACATCGGCGCGTCATTCGCAGACGCCCGTAGTAAAGCGGAGGCGAGCTCCGAAACCACAATCGCCGCCGAGGAGTATGGATTCCGGGCTCGCCGCTGCACTGCGCGGCGCCCCGGAATGACGGCAGGGGTTGTGGCAAAGAATCAATACGTCAGCGCTCGACCGCGCCGCAGAGGCTGAGCGCGGGGCCAGTGAGGTTCGTGCGGATCGGCGGGCACGGCTTGCCGTCCCATTTCAAGTCGAAATGCGCTAGCAGCGCGTCGAGCTTGCCGGCATCGAAGGCGTCGACATTGAGGACGAACTTCGGCCGGCCTGGAGTCCGCATCACGCGCTTCACCTCCAGCGCGAGCTTGTTGTCGGGGAAGTTCGGCAGGGAGTTGGGGTCGAGCCCGCTTTCGTCGGCAATGGCGCGTCTGTTGTCCTGGGTGAGGGACAGAAAATTGTTTTCCATCCCGACGTAGCGCGCTCGCGGCTCGGCATAGGGAATGAAGAATGCGACCGGGCCCCAAGTAGCGACCAGGACGACCGCGTTTTCGGGAATCGGGGGTACCTGGACGTCGACGTAGCGATCCTCGTACGGGCGGCGGCCCCAGTCGAGATAGACGGTCGTAACGCCGGCGACGGCAAGCAGAACGACCGCGCCGATCAGGCGCACGCGGTCATTGTCGAAGACCCAGACCAATGCGCCCATGGTGACGACGCCGGTCAGCATTTCGATCGGAACGGCATAGCGGTAGTACGCAAAGCCCAGCACCCAAACGAAATACGACACCGCGACGAACGCAAGCACGATGCCGAGGCCGGGCGTTTGGGCGAGCGCCTTGTGCGCGCTCGGGCGATTGTGCAGCCATCTCACAGCGAGCGCCAGCCCGCCCGCCACCAACGCCACGTAGGCGATGGCGGCACGCCAGTCGCGGAATGGCGGCTCGACGATGCGGTAGGTGTCGACGGTCGTCCACAGGAAGGGATAGGTGAAGACGTCCCAGACGCTCTGCGGCAGGAAGCGCGCGTCGCGGATGGCAATCGGATCGAACCAGGGTGAGCGGAAGATCTGGTTGAGGTAGGGAAAGAACGGATTGCGGAAATCGTTCCACAGCGTGAGCATGTGATGGCCGGCAACGGCAAAGAATCCGAAAGCGGCCGCCGCAACATACGCCGCAAGTCCGCCGATGCTGCGCCGGCCGACCGCAGCAATGATCGCGGCGACGCCAAGTCCCGGGACATAGATCGTCGACGTCATCTTCAGGCCGATGCCGATCCCGCCCAAAAGGCCGGCGGCCGCAAAGCTGAGCCGCGAGCCGCCGCTCCCAGTCCCCGTTGGTTGCGCGAACTTGAGCACGCCGAGCAATGATGCGAGCACGAACAAGCCGCTGGTGAGATCGTTGGAGCAGGTGCCGAGAAGCGAGATGAACCCCGCGCCGGAAACGCCCATTAGCCAGGCCGAGCCCGTGAGCGCTGTTCGCGCAGCCCCCTGAGCCGGCCGGATCACGTGAGCGGCAATGGCGAGAACGAGCGCCGCATTGATCCCGTGCACCGCCCCCATGATGAAGGCGATGACGCGGGGGCTCTCGTTCAATGGCGAGGAGACAAGTCCGTAGAGCAGGAAATCAGCGACGGGATTGAGGAACCCCTGCTCCTGGGCCGGGCCGAGGTCGTAGAGGTAACGGTGGTGGAGATACGCCCACGGCGCGTAGAGATGGTAGTAGCGCAGGTCCCAATAGTTGTCGGGACCGAGGGCGACGGAGACGAGGCCCGCACCGATAGCGATCAGCGCCAGCAAAAGGCGAAAGCGCCAAGCGGCGAGCCGTCCGCGCATCGTGCGCTGATGTTCCCCGGTCATCCCCTCGATAGCCGCCGGCTGTTCGCTCATCGCGAATGCCGGCTGAATGTTTTGATCCATCTACGGCGTCCCATCCCACCGCGTGTCATGATAACAGTTTCTTCAGGGAGGCAAGGCCGGGCAATCGCGCGCATGTGAACGCGCGGCCGGATCGTTGGACTGCATGCTTGCGAATCGAAAAATCTGCGTCGTGCTGCCGGCCTACAACGCCGCGCGCACCCTTGAGGCCACGGTGCGCGAAATTCCCGCCGAAATCGTCGACGACGTGATCCTGATCGATGACGCCAGCACCGACGCGACGCTGGCGGTGGCGAAGAAGCTCGGGCTCTTCACCGTCGTGCACGACCGCAACCGCGGCTATGGCGGCAACCAGAAGACCTGTTACCACCACGCCCTGGCGCGGGGCGCCGACATCATCATCATGCTGCATCCGGACTACCAATATAGTCCCAAACTTCTGCTGCCGATGGCGGCCATGCTGTGCTCGGGGCTCTACGACGTCGTCCTCGGCTCGCGCATCCTCGGCGTCGGCGCGCTTGCCGGCGGGATGCCGCTCTACAAATACATTGCCAACCGCCTGCTGACGTTGGTGCAGAACATCCTGCTCAGCTACAAGCTCTCCGAGTATCACACGGGGTATCGCGGATTCACCCGCGCGGTGATCGAAGGGCTGCCGCTCGAACGCAATTCCGATGACTTCGTGTTCGACAACCAGATGCTGCTGCAGGCGATCTATGCGGGTTTCAGCATCGGCGAAATCTCCTGCCCGACGCGATACTTCCCCGAGGCATCATCGATCAATTTCAGGCGCAGCATCATCTACGGGCTCGGCGTCTTGAAATCGAGCATCACCTTCCGGCTGGCACGCTGGGGCTTAGACCGCGGCACCATCTTCGAGAAGATATCGCGGTCGCGCTGAGTCTGCCGCGTTGTGCCCATCGCCGGTTTTGGCGCGTGCTGTGGATGCAACTCACTCAGCTCGTCTTGTCGAAGATTTCGCGGCCGATCAGCATGCGGCGGATTTCACTGGTACCGGCGCCGATCTCGTAGAGCTTGGCATCGCGCAACAGGCGGCCGGCGGGGAAATCGTTGATGTAGCCGTTGCCGCCGAGGCATTGAATCGCTTCGAGCGCCATCCAGGTCGCCCGCTCCGCGGAATAGAGGATGGCGCCGGCGGCATCCTCGCGGGTGACACGGCCGTCGTCGCAGGCGCGCGCGACCGCGTAGACGTAGGCCTTCGCGGCATTCAGAGTCACGTACATGTCCGCGAGTTTCGCCTGCATCAGCTGGAAGCGCCCGATCGGCTGACCGAACTGCCGGCGGTCGTGCAGGTAGGGAATCACGAGATCGAGACAGGCCTGCATGATGCCGAGCGGACCGCCGGCCAGCACCAGCCGCTCGTGGTCGAGACCGGACATCAGGACGTTGACGCCGTTGCCGACGGCGCCGAGCACGTTCTCGGCCGGTACTTCGCAGTCGGTGAAAACGAGCTCGCACGTATCGGAGCCGCGCATTCCGAGCTTGTCGAGCTTTTGCGCCGGCGCAAAGCCCTTGAAATTTTTGTCGATGATGAACGCAGTGATGCCGCGCGCGCCGGCAGCGGGATCGGTCTTGGCGTAGACGATGAGGGTATCGGCGACCGGCCCGTTGGTGATCCACATCTTGTTGCCGTTGAGCACGTAGCGATCGCCGCGCCTCTCGGCGCGGGTGCGCATCGACACCACGTCGGAGCCCGCCTCGGGCTCCGACATGGCAAGCGCGCCCACATGGACGCCGGAAATCAGCTTGGGCAGATAGCGCGCCCTTTGCTCGGCCGTGCCGTTGCGCCTGATCTGGTTGACGCAGAGATTCGAGTGCGCGCCATAGGAAAGGCCGACGGACGCGGAGGCCCGCGAGATCTCCTCCATGCTCACGCAGTGAGCGAGATAGCCCATGCCGGCACCGCCCAACTCCTCCTCGACGGTGATGCCGTGGAGACCGAGCGCCCCCATTTGCGGCCACAGATCACGCGGAAATGCATTGCTGCTATCGATCTCGGCGGCCCGGGGCGCGATCTTTTCGTCGGCAAAGCCGCGAACGGTATCGCGGAGCCGATCAAGATCCTCGCCGAGCCCAAAATCGAACCCTGTCCAAGCATTTGGGATCATGAGCGATCCTTGCCCTCCCCGATCGACTGCCTCAATTTTGCGCAGCACTTAACGTCACGCAATTAATAACGCCTCTCGTCAGCCGCCAACTTTGGCGCGACGGACCCTGGATACGATGTCCACAGGGGAACTTTCTCGGCAAATTGTGGTAGAAAGCATATCGGGGGAAGCCAGCCTTGATGTTCACGTTCTATTCACCAAGCCGATGCTTGAAGAAAGGCCACAAAATTACCTCGTGATGTCCACGAAAAATTAATCTTGCGGGCTGGTTATTGCGATGTGATGAGGGCCGGATGGTACATCCGACGGACCTTCGTCGCGCGGGAATGAGGCGGGGAACGGCGTTCGATGCGAGCTTTTGGACTTGCGATTCTTGGAGCGGTGCTGTTCGCGGCAACCGCGGCTCAAGCGGGCGAGTGCCCGGGCAATCCCAATGCGCTCGGCACCAGCCGTACGATCGTGGTCGATCCGACCGAACATCCGCGCCTCGGCAGCATGCAATATCGGGAGTCGTTGCCGCTGCGCGACCACGAGGTGGTGTTCACCTTCGACGATGGCCCGCTGCCGCCGCGCTCCACCAAGGTCCTTGATATCCTCGCCTCCGAATGCATCAAGGCGACGTACTTCCTGGTCGGCAAGATGGCGCGCAGCTATCCCGAGGTCGTGCGCCGCATTCGTGCGGAGGGGCATACGCTCGGCAATCACAGCTACAGCCATCCGCTGACCTTCCAGAAGATGCCGGTCGAGAAGGCGCAAGCCGAAATCAACGACGGCTTCGCATCGATCGCATGGGCGCTAGGCGACGGCACGCAGGCGGCGCCGTTCTTCCGCATCCCGGGACTGCTGCGCGCCGACGGCGTCGAGCGGTACCTCGCCTCGCGGGAAGTTCAGGTCTGGAGCGCCGATTTCCCTGCCGACGATTGGTTCAGGAAGCTCGGCGCCCAGCAGGTGTACCAGCGGGCCATCCAGCGCATTGAAGCGCATCACAAGGGCATCCTGCTGCTGCACGATATTCACCAGCGCACCGTCGATGCGCTTCCCATGATCATTCGCGACCTCAAGGCGAAGGGCTATCACATCGTCCATGTGGTGCCGGCGTCGCCGACAATGCCGAAGACGGTGACGGCCGCGAACGAGTGGACGGTGCGCGGGCGGTCGCTGTGGCAGCAGACGCCGGTGTTCGCGGACATCGACCCCGAACTGCCGGTGCCGGCGCCCGAGAGCTTCGGCTATGTGCGCCCGTTCGATATCAATTCGGTGGTCCACGGTCCGGTGCGACGCCGCCACAAGGTGGCGGCCGTCGGCGGGGTGCCGCCACCGCCGACCGTCTCGATCTGGCGGCGGATCGACGAGGCACCGCCGGCATTGCCTGCCGTGATGCGGACGCCGTTGCCGGCGCCGAGTCCCGACAGCTTCGGCTATCCGTCACCGGACGGCGGCGTGAGCGCGGCGAAACCCGCGATGAAGCGCGGCGCCTCGTTCAATCTCGTCCCCGAGACGAACGGTGTCGATTTCGATTCTCGCCGCTCGTTTCCCGACGCCATCGGGTTAGAAGACGGGCCGACCGGATCGGTGCGGCCCTCGCTGCGCGGCCCCGTCCCGGGCCCCCTGCACCGCGGCGCATTTCCGTAGGATTGGCAGTGCACAGCCGGTAGGGTGGGCAAAGGCGGCCGAGATTCTTTTTATTTTGCCGCAGCTCCGGTCCCGCCCTGCCCTACGGTTCCTTGCACCGCGGCGCATTCCGTAACGATCACTCGCGTGACGGCATTGCGCGCTGCGCGGCTGCGCCGGCGGGATCGAACATGTCCTCGAGCCAGTGACCGGCGCGCGCTGCCTTGGTGGCGAGGTAGCGGCGATTCTCCGGATTGATGGGCGTGTGCAGCGGAATGCGGGCGCAGACTTCGACGCCCCCTTCCGACAGTGCCTCGAGCTTGCCGGGATTGTTGGTGAGAAGCTGGATGCGCTTTGCACCGATCATCTTCAGCATGCGCGCCGCAACGGCATAATCGCGTTCGTCGTCGTCGAAGCCGAGCATCATGTTGGCGTCGATGGTATCGAGGCCATCGTCCTGGAGCGTGTAGGCCCGCATCTTGTTGGCAAGGCCGAGGCCGCGCCCTTCCTGCTCCAGGTAAAGCACGATGCCGCCGCCCGAGTCCGACAATTGCGTCATGGCGAGCTTGAGCTGCGCGCCGCAATCGCACCGGCGCGAACCGAACACGTCGCCGGTGAGACACGCGGAATGCACCCGCACGTTGACCGGGCGCGAAAGGTCCGGATCGCCGAGGATGATCGCGACCGGGCTCGACCCGAGCGCATCGCGGAACACGCAGAAGCGTGCCGGCTGCCCTTCGGGCAGCGGGATGCGGGCCTGGCTGACGATTTCCAAGGTATCGACGAGGCGGTTGCGAAATTGCGTGAGGGCATCGGCACGGACGGTTACGAGCTGCGCCAGCGCGTCGGGTGCAATCGCCCTGCTGTCGGCGACCAGCAGCGCCGGCAGCCGCTGCGCTAGTTTCGCGAGTTCGATGGCACGATTGCCAAACGCGCCTGCGAGGCCTGCGATCGGCCGCCCCTCGCTGTCGACGCCGGCGGCGAGCGACCAGATCGTGCTGCTGGTATCATCAGGCGTAATGGCGATATAGGCCGGCCCGGCGACATCGATGCCCATCATGCGCGCGCGGCGGCCCGTGACGACGAGCTGGATCGCAGCCGGGGCGCACAGCGCCCTGAACGCGGCGGATATCGCCTCGGTCATGCCGTCGACGGGCAGAGCGACGATGGCACCCGCGGCATCAGTGATGATCACCGGACGCCCCGCCTGGAATTCCGCGACGCCGCGCTGGACAGAAATGTCCCCGGCCGAGCCGAACAGGCCGAGGCCCTGTCCCTGCCCCCTTTGCCCCCGTTGAATGTTTTCCAAGTGTTTCCCAGCCCCGCTACGCCGGTATCGCCGATCGCCCGGGCGGTTGCACATCCGCCCAGGGCCGCGAGACCATCCAGATATATACTTCACAATCAATAATTTTCGCAGCCCCTATCGGCTTAGCATGGCAGCTGAGCCCGATGGATTAAAGTCAACCGCCGGTCTCCGATTTCGACCCCCTACACACCCAGAACGCCCTTAACGGATGCCCGTTCCCAAGGACCTCGGAACTGACTATCAATCCCGCACATCGCGGAGGGGTTAATGCAAGTTGCAATGATCGGCGCCGGCTACGTGGGGCTCGTATCGGGGGCCTGTTTTGCCGATTTCGGCCACGTGGTCACCTGCGTGGACAAGGACGCCGAACGCATCGCGCGGCTTTTGCGCGGCGAGATGCCGATTTTCGAGCCAGGGCTCGACCAGTTGGTCGCTGCCAATATGCGGGAAAAGCGACTGAGCTTCACCACCGATCTTGCTGGTCCCGTCGCCAACGCCGATGCGATCTTCATTGCGGTCGGAACGCCGTCGCGCCGCGGCGACGGCCATGCCGATCTCTCCTATGTGTACCAGGCCGCGCGCGAGATCGCGGCGTCGCTCTCCGGGTTTTCCGTCGTGGTCACCAAGTCGACCGTGCCCGTGGGCACCGGCGACGAGGTCGAGCGCATCATCCGCGAAGTGCGGCCGGACGCCGATGTCACGGTGGTGTCGAACCCGGAATTCCTGCGCGAAGGCGCGGCGATCCAGGACTTCAAGCACCCGGATCGCATCGTGATCGGGACCGACGACGAACGCGCCAGCAAAGTGATGGAAACGCTCTATCGGCCGCTCTATCTCAATCAGGCCCCGCTCCTCTACACCAGCCGGCGCACGGCGGAGCTGATCAAGTACGCCGCCAACGCCTTCCTTGCCACCAAGATCACCTTCATCAACGAGATTGCGGACCTGTGCGAAAAGGTCGGCGCCGATGTCCAGCAGGTCGCCCGCGGCATCGGCCTCGACAACCGCATCGGCGGCAAATTTCTGCACGCCGGCCCGGGCTATGGCGGCTCCTGCTTCCCCAAGGATACCGTCGCGTTGATCAAGACCGGCCAGGACGCCGAAGCGCCGCTGCGCATCGTCGAGACCGTCGCGGCGGTCAACGATGCGCGCAAGCGCGGCATGGCCCGCAAAGTCTCCGCCGCGCTCGGCGGCAGCTTGCGCGGCAAGACCGTCGCGGTGCTTGGGCTGACGTTCAAGCCCAACACCGACGACATGCGCGAGGCGCCGTCGATCCCGTTGATCACCGCGCTCCAGGACATGGGCGCGCAGGTGCGCGCCTACGACCCGGTCGGCATGGAGCAGGCGCGCCCGCTCCTCAACAACGTCGAGTTTTGCGACGGTCCGTATAGCTGTGCCCAGGGCGCCGAAGCCCTCGTCATCGTCACCGAGTGGGAACAGTTCCGCGCCCTCGATTTCGATCGGCTCAAGGCGACGATGAAGCAGCGGGTTGTCGTCGACCTGCGCAATGTCTACCGGCCGGAGGAGATGAACGGCTTTTCCTACTCCAGCGTCGGCCGTTCGGAACGTCGCGGCGACTGACAGCGTTACCACCGTCCGGGGCCCGTTCGGGCCTGACCAACGAGGCGGTTTGCTGATATCATCCCGGCAAGTTGCCGAGGGTTAAAGTGAATTTTGAGTGACGCATGACTTTCGTCGATACGATTCCTCGACATGCTGATGATGGCTGGCGCGACGCACTCGCCGCCATTCGCGCCGGTCGTCCGGGCACCTTGCCGCGATGGAACGAGATCTTCGCGCCGCTCGCGGCAAGCCAGGTCGATGAGCTCATCGTCATCGGCCAGATCGGGCAATCGCTTGATGGGCGCGCGGCCACCGCCACCGGGCATTCCCACTACATCAACGGCTCCGATGGGCTTGATCATCTTCATCGCCTGCGCGCGCTTGTCGATGCCGTCGTCGTCGGCGTCGGCACCGCGATCGCGGACGACCCGCAACTCACGGTGCGACGCGTTGCCGGGGAGAATCCGGCGCGCGTCATCATCGATCCGAGCGGCCGATTGCCTCCGACCGCCCGCGCCTTCCGCGATGACGGTACGCGCCGCATCGTCATCACCGCGGCGACGGACGTGGACCACGGCGAGCAGCACACCGGCTCCCCTCCCCCTTGTGGGGAGGGGTCGGGGGTGGGGGTCGCGAGATCTGGCACTTCGTTGCCGCAGCCTCCCGACCCCCCACCCCGGCCCTCCCCCACAAGGGGGGAGGGGGAAGGCCGCTCATCACCTGCCGGCATCGAGCGTATCTTGCTCGACGCCGATCGCGGCCATATTGGACCGTCGGCGATCCTCGCAAGCCTTGCTGAGCGCGGGTTCAAGCGCATCCTGATCGAGGGTGGACCGGGTACGGTTGCGCGCTTTCTCGAGGCACGGTGTCTCGATCGCCTCCATGTCGTGGTGGCGCCGATCATCCTCGGCGGCGGCCGCTCGAGCCTCGATCTTGCGCCGATCACCCGCTGCGAGGAGGCGTTGCGGCCCCACACCACGACCCACGTCCTCGGGGAGGAAGTGCTGTTCGACTGCGATCTGACTGCTCAGCGGCGCCCGATCGGACGGGCCAAAAAATCAACGTGACCGATCGTCATCTCCGAACGCCCCGCCGCCAGATGCGTGCGGCGCGCTTCGAGCCACGCGGAGACGACTGACGAAGCAACCCCGATTTCGCGGGCGGCAACGGCCCAGCCGTCAAGCGTGGCCGACTGGATCTCGCGATCCGCGGGGGCAAAGCGCCAGTCGGAGCGATCCGTCACAACGTCAAAGCCAAAGTCGCGGAAGCGCTGGGGCGCGGCGATGGCAGCGCTTGGTCCCAATGCCGGGCCGAAGCTCTTGTCGGTAAGCTGGTGGCGATTGACGGCGGCTATGATGGTGTCGTCGTCGGGAGCTGCCGGCGCCAGCACGACGCGACCGTCGAAGCTGAGGGCTGCATAGAATGGGCATTGCAGGCGAGCGATCGTCGCGACGAGACGATCAAGCCAATCGGCGGACACGAGATCGAGCAGAGCTGAAGTGGCGACGAGATCAGGTGCGTCGCCGACCGCGCTTTCGAGATGACGCGCAAGATCGACGGCCGCGGTCTCGACGGTGACTCCTTCCGCGCGGGTCGCTTCGCGCGCGCGGGCGAGCAGCACTTCGTCCTGATCGATCAGGCGCCAGCGCTGCGGCTTCGGCAAGACGTCCGTGATCGCGCGCAGCGTGGCGCCGGTGCCGCAGCCGAGATCGGTCACCGCGACGCTCGGCGCGCCGGCAAACATTGTGCCGGCCGCATCGAGCACCGAACGGCTACGCGCCGCCTGATCGTAGGGTTCGCGGAGCGCGAGCCACTCAGATGAAAAACCGCTCATGCGACGCCCTGCACCACCGCGAGGATCGCCCGCGCGGTATCCTCCCAGCGCGGCAACAGCGCTGCCGCCGTCCGTGACACATCCGCGCAACGCGTTCGGACGTTGCGGTCCGCGATCATGGCGCGCAGCGCGGCGGCAAGCGCCATGACATCATCCGGCGGAACGAGGATGCCGGCGCCTTCAGGCACCGTTTCCGGAATTGCCCCCGCCTTGGTGCCGACGATGGGGAGCCCGTACGCAATCGCTTCGGCGAACGCCATGCCATAGCCCTCGTGGCGCGAGGCCAGCACGAATACATCGGCATCGCGGTAGAGATGCGCCAATTCCTGCTCGCTGACGACGCCAGGCATGCGCACGCGCGGACTGAAGCGCTGCATCACGATCCTGGTGGCAAGCTCGCCCGCGGTTTCGCGATCGCGGGTGCAATCGCCGGCAATGACGAGGTCCCAGTCGAGGTCGACGAGATGCGCGAGCGCAGCCACGAGCACGTCGTAGCCTTTGCGCCGCACCACCGCCCCGACCGCAAGAAGATTGACGGTGCCGTGTACCTCCTTGCGCGCCATCGCGACGGCGTCGTTGCCCGGCACCGCCACCGTGATGCGCTCTTTCGCGACGCCATAGTCCGCGGCAAGCGCGCGCGCCGTCGCGGCGCTGGTGACGATGACGTGACGGACGGCGGCCAGCGCCGTGCGCTCGCTCTCGCGCAGGCGCGCCGCGCCTTCGGCGGTGAGCCCGGCTTCGAGGGCGAGCGGATGATGCACGAGCCCGATCACCGGATGGGTGCCGCGCAACGCCTGCGCGGCCTCGGGCAAAACCCCAAGGGCAAGCCCGTCGATGATGATGGGACGACCCGGCGGCACCCGGCGCAATCGCGCCAAGGCCTCCGCGGCCGCAGCCGCCGTGGGGCGCGGAAAACCCTCACCGAGATCGATCACGTCGATGGTGCAGCCGAGCTTCGTCAATTCGGCGATGACGCGCCGGTCGTAAGCGTAACCGCCGGTCGGCTGGTCGAGGCTCCCCGGAACCGCGACGGCGAGGGCGCGCGCCCCCGCTACCACAACGCTCCCTCGTACCAGGCCCGCGCCGTCGGCGATTCCGCGACGGTCACCCGGATCGCGCCGATCTCGCCTCCGTCGCGCCCGAGGTCGCCGCGCTTCACCGCCGCCGCGAGGCCGTCGAAGACGTGACGGGTGAGAAACTCGGTGGTGGTGTTGACGGATTTGAACTCCGGCATGTCGTCGAGATTACGATAGTTGAGCGGGCTCAGGACCTGCTTGAGCACCTCGAATGCGCGGCCGATGTCGACCACGATGCCATTGCGATCGAGCGCGTCGGCCATGAACGCGGCCGACACCGCGAAGGTCGCGCCGTGCAGCCGCTGCGCCGGACCAAAGACTTCGCCCCGGAACGAATGCGCAATCATGATGTGATCGGAAACCTCGACGGCATACACGGGGGCATCTCTCCTTCAGCTCTCCCCGGCTCACGCCGGGCGCCGGTGATATCTAGCAAAAGTATCTCTGCCGATCCGAAATTTTGCTTGCCCCAGGTTGCGGTCTATCCGACCCTATCCGGAACGGATGCCGGGAGGAGCACTATGTCTTTTAGGATGTGGTTCGGTGCCGCTGCGTTTCTGGCGGTCCTGTCAACGCCAACCCTGTCGCAGCAGATTTTCGACTACTCGAAATACCCCAACCTGAAGGGACAATGGGACAGGTTCGTCGTCCGCGGGCTGCCCGGTCAACCATCGTTCGACCAGACAAAATCATGGGGGAAAGGACAGCAGGCGCCACTGACACCCGAATACGAGGCCGTGCTTGAAGCCAGTCTCGCGGACCAGGCGAAAGGCGGACTTGGCAACAGCGCCGATCACGTCATGTGCGGCGGCGCCGGCATGCCCTTTATGATGGTCGGCTTCCGGCCGCTGGAGTTCGTGATCACGCCCGATACCACCTACGTGTTGATCGCGGATTTCGACGCGCTGCGCCGCATCTTTACCGACGGACGCGATTGGCCCGCCGAGATCGAGCCAACTCTTCAGGGCTACTCGATCGGCAAGTGGATCGACCAGGATGGCGACGGCAAGTTCGATGTGCTCGAAGTCGAGACACGAGGCTTCAAGGGAAACCGGGTGTTCGACATCAGCGGCCTGCCGCTGCATCGCGACAACCAGTCAGTATTCCGGGAGCGCATCTTTGTCGATAAGAGCAATCCCAACCTTCTCCACGACGAAATAACGGTGATTGACAACGCCTTGACGCGCCCGTGGACGGTCGACAAGCGTTACACCCGCGGTGCCCATCAGGATGCCCAATGGCCGGAGTTTCACTGCGGCGAATATAACGGGCAGGTCATGATCGGCCACGAACACTACTACCTCAGCGCCGATGGCTTGCTCATGCCGGTCCGCAAGGGTCAGACGCCGCCCGATCTCAGATATTTCAAATAGTCGCGAGAAGTGAGGGCGTGTTGGGGCGAGCGAGAACTCGCGGGCCCTTTTCGACGAAAGGCAGCCACGGGCCGATTTTATCCTTCGCGAGTTCGATGAATCCGGTTCGGTCTTATCGATCCAGCGGTCCGTGGACGGCACCTCGCGGAGCGAAACCGGAACATTGCCACGCCGAGCGGTTCAGGTAGAACGTTCGCCTTATCGCATCGCGTAAGATGTAAGCGCTAAATACCGCTGCGCCGCCTACAAGAGACTGGATCGCCATCGTGCCCTTTCGGCAGACGTCGTTATTGTCGCTCGCGTGGGTGCTTGCTGTGACCGCAGGTGCCGCCCTCACGGCCGTCGCCCTGGATAGCCAACAAGCCCGCGCGGAAGCGTTGCTGGTGATAGACGCCACCACCGGCAAGGTCATCGAGGGCAAGAACGCCAGCTATCCGTGGCACCCGGCCTCGGTCACCAAGCTGATGACGACATATGTCACGCTCAAAGCCCTGCGGGACGGGCGCCTGACCTTCGACACGCCTCTCACGGTTTCCGCGAAGGCTGCCGCGGAACAGCCCTCCAAAATGGGCTTCCCGCCCGGCACCCAGGTGACCGTCGACAACGCACTCAAGATGCTGCTGGTGCATTCGGCGAACGACATCGCGGTGGTGCTCGCCGAAGGCGTATCCGGTTCGATTGCGAATTTTTCCGCTGAGATGAATGCGACGGCGAAGCGCCTCGGCATGACCCAGACGAACTACGTCAATCCCAACGGTCTGCCCGACGATCGGCAAGTCACTTCGGCGCGCGATCTCGCAATCCTCGCCCGCGCCCTCATCCGGGACTTTCCCGAACACGACGGCTACTGGCACATCGGCGCGATCCGGTACGAAAGGAAGATCTACCGGAACGGCAATTGGATGCTCGATGAGTATCCGGGCACCGACGGCATGAAGACCGGCTTCATCTGCGCCTCCGGCTATAACCTGGTGGCGACCGCAACGCGCGGCGACAAACAGCTGATCGCGGTGGTGCTGGGAGCATCGTCATCCGCTTCGCGAACCGCCAAGGCCGCCGACATGATGGAGCGGGCATTTGCTGCCGGCAATCCGCTGTCGTGGCAGTCCCCATCATACGTCACGGTGGACGCGCTCACGCCGATCGCCGCCGCGCCAGCGAATCTGAGCGAAGAGATCTGCGGCAAGAACCGCAAGCCTCCGGGCTCCGATGACGACGATTTGCCGGAGACCCTCGTCGGGCGCAGCACCGGTTCGATCCGCGCCGATGCCCGAGCGCTGCATCCGTTCGTGCTGTCCCGCCTGCCCAACAACCCCGCGCGAGCGGCCTCGCTCCTCGCGGCCGGATTATCCCGAGATTTACCGGTCGATGTTTATGCCGTCGTGCCGCCGCCCGACCCGAACGCACCGTCGGCCGACGACGGAACGAAGAAAAAGCCGGGCGCGACCGCTGCGAAGTCATCGACCAAGCGCAAGGCAGCGGCGAAGGCAGATGCCGACAGTGGCCCCACCGGAACGACATCGCAAAGCGATGCCAAACCCAAGCGATCGGGCGCCGCCAAGCCAAAGCCTGCGCCGAAGTCCGACCCGCAGTGACGGGGGATCAGCCGAGAGGACTGTAGACGAGGACGCGGCGCTCTACAGCGGAACGACGAGCAGCGTGTCGACCTGCCGCGAATCCAGCACGGCAAGGCGCTCGCGAAACTTCAGCCGCCCCTCCTCCTCGACCAGCCGATCGAAATAGCGGCCGCAGGCGAAGATCGACGTGTCGCCTTCGGCCATCGTGCGGACAATGGTGAAGTTGGCGCGCGCGCGAATTTCCCCGCCTGATGTGCCGAGCAGGCGCAGCGCACTCATATTGTGACAATAGACGTGCGGTTCGTAGATGTTGGCGGTGCGGAGCGCCGAGATGCGGTCTTCCATCATGCCGCGCCCGTCGCAGTAGATCAGTGCCAGCGGCAAACCTGAATCGAAGTTCTCGCGCGTCGTGACGCGATACGTGCCGTTGTGCGCGAACAGGCCCGGCCAATCCTCGAGCCGGTCATCGTCGATCGTGTGCGCGTATTCGGCGTAGAAATCCTCGACGCGCAGGCGCAACGCCAAATCGCGGTCGAGCATCGCAGCATCAATGCTCATGTTTGCGCCTCCCGCTTAGATGCCCATGCACTCGCGCCAGCCCTTCCAGAACCCGCGCACGGCCGCCTCCGTGATGCGCGATCCCTGGCTCGCTTCCACGTTATGTCCCCCCATCGGCATGATCGTCGTCGCCTCCGGATCGGCCTTGGCGGCGCGCTGCACCCAGCCGCCGACACAGCCGTCCTCCATCGAGATGAGGCCGGCGGGACCGACGAGATTGTTCACTTTGAGCCGCAGTTCCTTCATGGCGTCATCGTCATCCTCGAAGCCGAGCACGGTCCACACCAACTCGGTCCGGTCGACGCCCTTCGGCTGGATTTGCCGCACGGCGAGCGCGTTGAGAATCTGCTGGACGACGAGCGAGGGAAACACCGTCTGGATGGCGTTGGTGACGTTGTCGCCGAGCTCAAGTTTGTGCTCCATCATGCGCACGTCCTTGAGCTTGTATTGCTCCTGCAGCGAACGCACCTTCTCGCGGCCGATCTCGTCGTCCCCGAGCGAGGCGCGCTGCGTGTAGCTCAGATGATGCCAGCCGCTGTCGGAAATCTTGATGCCGCCGCCCATGTTCGGCCGCACCACGCCGAAGGTATTGTGGAACACGTGCAACAGGCTCGCGTGATAGGAGTCCTTGTTGTTCTCGGCATAGAGCTTCCAGTTGTTCGGCAGGATTTGGCTATGATAGCCGAGAACCTTGAGCGGCTTCGAAAACACGCGGTCGATATTGGCGGTGAGCTCGCTGCCGATGTAGGTCGCAAACGGCGGCGTGTCGGCCGAGAAGGTGCCGAAAATCAGCCCGCGATAGATCTCGACGCGCAGCTTTTCGAGTCCGTGCTGGTCCTGGCGAAAATCAGCGGCGAGCCCGCCCTTGCCGCCGACGCCTTTCCGGAACGCGACGCCGGTCAGATTGCCGGCAAGATCGTAGGTCCAATTGTGGTAGACGCAGATGAATTCGCGCACGGTGCCGCGGCGCTTGTAGCAGACCAGCGCGCCCTTGTGGGCGCAGCGGTTCACCATGGCGTTGATCGACCCGTCCTGGGCGCGCGCCACCAGCACCGGGGCATCGCCGACATAGGTGGTCTTGTAGTCACCGGGATTGGGGATTTCGCATTCGAGCGCGAGGAAATTCCACGTCGGGCCGCGGAAGATGCGTTCCTGCTCCAGCGCATAAAGGTCCGCGTCGGTGTAGACGCGATAGGGCGCGCGTGAAAGATCGTTGTCAGGCCACGTGAAGCCGCGAGCGCCAGTCAATGGTGCGTCCATGACCATCCCCATTGTCGTTCGGCGGGATTTTCGGTTGGCGGTGACGAGAAAGCAACCGGTGTCGTCCGGACGTATGACCTGGACGCTGGGCTACTCCGTCCATCCGACAATGGGCGTGAACAGCTCGTCGATCGGCTTCGTTGCATGCAGGAAATGCTGGTCGACCAGGTAGCCCTGGAAGGCCTCGAGAATCTTCCGATTGGCTTCAAGGCCATAGGGCCACGGATCGGGCCCCATGAGTTCGTCCATCTCGGCGATCTCATCGAACAGCCAAGGCAGCATGGTGCGCTGCGCGCCGGAGAAGCGCATCTGTCTGAGGGCCCAGGCTTTTGATTGCTGGCACGCCTTGTAAAGGCTTTCGGCGATCCAGGGCTGTGCTTGGTAAAGCCCCTCGCGGATCACCAGCGTGTGCATGATCGGGTGAAAACCGGTGCGGCGATAGAAATCCTTCTCGCGCGCCCGGTAGTCGGGAAAGAGACGGGCGACGTTGCGGCCGCGGTCGAACGACGCGGGACGCCGCGCCCCGAAATAGGCGTCGATCTGGCCGGCTTCGAGCATGTCGCTCAATGTCTGCTCCGCACCGATCAGTTCGAGCCGTAATTCGCCGACCGGGCGCAAATCCATGTCGTGGTCCGCCGCCCGCGGCTCGTTCACGCCGCCTTCCACCCAACTGATGCGGTCGAGGTCGACGCCGTACTCATGCTGGAGAATGCCACGAATCCAGACGCCGGCGGTCTGCCGGTACTCCTGGACCCCCACCCGCTTGCCTTCCAGGTCGCGCGGATCGGCAACGCCCGCATTCTTGTTGATGAAAATGAAACCGTGCCGAAACAGGCGCGACGGAAAGACCGGAAGCGCAACAAAGGGAAACGGTCCGCGCGTTCGCATGATCGAGTAATGCGCGAGCGACATCTCGGCGATGTCGAACGACTTGGTCTTGATCATGCGCGCGAAGATTTCCGGCGGCGACTGGATCGCGAGATAGCGAAGGTCTATTCCTTCCGGTTGCACCACGCCTTGCGCCAGCGCTTCCATCCGGTCGTACGGACCGCACGCCATCGTCAATTGCAGACGCCCAGCCACTCCCCTGTCCTCCAACTCCGCCTTGTGTTGCCAACGCCGACGCGGGGCGAGAGCGCCGCGCTGTCAATCCAACCGCGCCGGGTAGCGGACGAGCTGGCATAGCACGCCGCCCGGTTCGCCGAGAACGTGCGCCAGTTGCGCCGGTAGATTGTGGAAGTCGATTGCCGGCGCGAGCAGGTGGTCGAGCACGGGATCGGCGAGGAGCGCGACGGCCGCTGCCATCCGGCGGCGGTGCGACCAACGCGGCCGGCGCGACGCCGCGACCTGGCCGACCTGGCTCGATATGAGGCGCAGGCGGCGACTGTGGAACGCCTCGCCGAGCGCAACTTCGACGGCGCCCGCGCCATACCAGCTCAGTTCGACGACGGTCGCCTCTTCGCCCGCGAGGTTGAGCGCGGTCGCGAGGCCACGAGCGCTCGCGCTCGCATGGATCACGACGTCGCATTCGTCCGGCGCCGATGGCGGCAGCGCGAAATCGACGCCGAGCGCCGCGGCGATCTCGGCGCGCTGCGGCCGCACATCGATGAGCGTGACCTCGGCGCCCGGCAGCTTGGCGGCGAGATAGGCGCAGAGCGAGCCAACCACGCCGGCGCCAACCACCGCGATGCGGTCGGCCGGACCGGGCGCCGCATCCCAGATGGCATTGAGTGCGGTTTCCATGTTGGCGGCGAGCACGCCGCGCGCGGGCGGGACGTCCGCCGGCAACACCGCGACCCGGTCCGCCGGCACGGTGAACGCGGTCTGGTGGGGATGCAGCACGAAGGCCTCACGGCCGCGCAGATGGCCAGGGCCGTCAACGATGTGACCGACGATCGAGTAGCCGTACTTCACCGGGAACGGAAACTCGCCCGCCATGAACGGCGCGCGCATGCGGCCATGTTCGCTTGCGGGCACGCGTCCGGTGAATACGAGACGCTCGGTGCCGCGGCTGATCCCGCTGTAGAGCGCGCGAATCTCGACCTCGCCGGAACCGGCCGGACCGATCGTCTCAGACCGGATCTCCGCCTGGCTCGCACCCACATACCACAGGGCCTCGGCGACCCGCTCTCGTGCCTGATCCCCCAACTGATCCTCGCGTCGAATTTGAAGTTCCCGGAATTGGATTGCATCAGCCGCATGTCAATTTTGACTTTGGCTTTCGGCTTTTAGCCTTGGACTTGGAAACGTCGCACCAGCTATATTTCAGCAGAGCTGGGGGTCCTTTCCAAAGCCTTTTTCTCGATGACCGAGTCACACGCGGGCGCGTCAGCCCTGCCCAAGCTTGTCGTGCGCCCGTCGCCCGCCGGGGGGCGTCGCATTCTGTTTGCCGGCCTCGTCATCGCAACCATCGTTGCGGTGATGTGGCTCACGGGCATTGCCCTTGCCGAAAATGGGCTCGATGCGCTCGATATCGTTCTGCTCTGCCTGTTTCTCGTGACCTTGCCGTGGACGGTGATCGGATTCTGGAACGCCGCGATCGGATTCGCGGTCCTGCGCTTTGCCGATGACCCGTCGGTGGCAGTCACGCCCGCGGCGGCCCGAGTCCGCGGCGACGAGCCGATCACGGCATCGGTCGCCCTGCTTGCGTGCATCCGCAACGAGGACCCTGAGCGCGTCATTCGCAATCTCTCGCCGATGCTTGAAGGGCTCGCGCCGTTTGGCGAGCGCTTTCATCTCTATCTCTTGAGCGACACGCCCGATGGCGCGGCCGCAGCCGCGGAGGAGGCAAGCTACGCCGCCCTCGCGGCGACGTGGCGCGACCGCATTGCCGTGACCTATCGGCGGCGCAGCGACAACGCCGGTTTCAAGGCGGGCAATATTCGCGACTTTTGCCTGCGCTGGGGCGGCCAGCATGATTTCGCCGTCACGCTCGACGCGGACAGCTTCATCCCGGCCTCCGCAATCCTGCGCATGGTCCGCATCATGCAGGTCTCGCCGGAGATCGGCATCCTGCAGGGTCTCGTGATCGGCATGCCGTCGACCAGCGCGTTCGCGCGCCTCTTCCAGTTCGGCATGCGGTTTGCGATGTGGTCCTATACGATCGGCAGCGCGTGGTGGCAGGCCGATTGCGGCCCTCATTGGGGGCACAACTCGGTGCTACGGCTCAAGCCTTTCACCGCCCACTGCCATATCCCACCGCTGCCCGAAGGCGCCTTCCTTGCCGACCGGCTCGGCGGCCACGTGCTGAGCCACGACCAGATCGAGGCGGTGACGATGCGCCGCGCCGGGTACGAGGTGCGCGTACTGCCCGAGGAGCAGCTTGGCTGGGAGGAAAACCCGCCGACGCTCCTGGAATTCATTCGCCGCGACGTCAGGTGGTGCCAGGGCAATATGCAATATTGGCACTTCCTGACTTGGCCGGGATTGAAGTTCGTCAGCCGATATCAGCTTGGCCTCGCGATCCTGATGTTTCTCGGCTCGCCGGCGTGGATGGCACTTTTGGTCCTCAGCACCATCGGCGTGGTGCGCGCCGAGCGGCCATCGGCGTTCATCGCGCCTCACGCGGGGCTAGCAGTCCTCGCCATTTTCCTGGTGATGTGGTTTGCCCCCAGAATCGCCACCGTGATCGACGCGCTGATGCGGCCGCCAACGAGGGCGCGCTACGGCGGCGCACCGCGGTTCCTCGTCAACGTCTTCACGGAAGCCTTATTCTGTCTCCTGCTGCTGCCGATCACGTGGTTTGCGCACAGCGTGTTCATGGCATCGCTGATTTTCGGCGGCAGTGTCGGCTGGGGCGGCCAGGCGCGCGATGATCACGCGGTGCCGGTGCGGGACGCCTTCGCGGCGCTGTGGCCGCAAACGGCCCTCGGCTGCGCGTGCCTCGGCGCGCTTGCGGTCGCGGCCCCTGCCGCTGTTCCCTATGCGCTGCTCATCGCCGGCGGGCTCGCGCTCGCGGTGCCGTTGTGTGTCTTCACCGCGAGCCCGGCGGTCGGTGCCGCTTTAACGCGCGCCGGCATCGCCCGCCTGCCAGAGGAGATCTCGCCCTCCCCGCTCGACGCGTTGGGCCTCAAGGCGCTCGCGGGGCGGCACGTGCACCCTCCCCTGAAGGGGGAGGGTCGGGGTGGGGGGTCGGGAGGCTACGGCAACGACGTGCCACATCTCGCGACCTCCACCCCCGACCCCTCCCCACAAGGGGGAGGGGAGACAAAGTGGCTCGACAGCCTGCAAACGGCACGCGGGGTGGTGCGATCGTTGAGCATCTATTACCGCGGGCGGCGGCGGCGTCAGGAGCTTGATCGCCATTACGCGCGCTTTATCACGGAGGGCGACCTCGTATTCGATATCGGCGGGCACGTCGGTGACCGCGTTGCCGCGTTTCGGCGTCTGGGCGCGAACGTCGTTGTTCTCGAGCCGCAGCCGGCGCTTGCGACGACGCTGCGGCTCCTCTACGGGCTCGACGAATCGGTGACGGTTGTGGAAGCGGCTGTCGGCGCGTGCGAAGGCCGGGTCGCGCTGCGGCTCAATCTCGCGAATCCCACCGTGTCCACGGCCTCGAAAGAGTTCGTGGCCGCGGCGCGCGACGCGCCCGGCTGGGAAGACCAGCAATGGACGCGCACGATCGACGTCGCGATGACCACGCTCGACGCCCTCATCGTGCGCCACGGCATGCCGCGCTTCATCAAGATCGATGTGGAAGGTTTCGAGGCCGAGGCACTGGCCGGCCTTGGCGCGCCGGTGCCGGCGTTGTCATTCGAGTTCACGACCATTCAGCGCGACGTCGCCCATGCCGCCCTCGCGCGCTGCCGCGCGCTTGGATATGGCGGCTTCGCGGCCTCATTAGGTGAGAGCCTCACCTTCGTTCACGACCGCAGGCTCAATGCCGACGAGGTCGCGGCCTGGATCGATGAACTCGCGGACGAGGCGAATTCCGGCGACATCTATGCGATGCTCGGCTGAGCGGCCGCGCCGGTCTCATTGAGGCCCGCCACCGCGCACCGCATCACCGCAGCTTGCGCAGGTCGCTGCGGATGCGCTCGCGGCTCGCGGCGGCCTCGCGTCGCGCCGCCAACATGCCTTTGATGAACGAGCCGACGTGGGCGCGCGTCGCCGACGAGCCCAGGTAACGCACCGCCTGCTCGCCGAACAGACGTCGCTTCTCCGACCGCGGATCGATGTAGCTCGCCTCTCCCGCGAATGCCGCATCGCTGCGCTCGCGCCATTCGCCGATCCGGCTCAGCGCTTCGTAAAGCTCCCGCCCCGCCTCGAAGCCGCTGCGGCGCTCTCCGGCGTGGCGGAGTTGGACGGCCCTGTCCGATGAAATCACATGCGTGCGTCCCCGGGGGCGCAGCTGATCGAGTACCGCCGAGAAGGCAAGATATTCCGCGCTCTGCGGAAAGGCATTGAACTTGAGATTGCCGCAGGCCTCGACCCGCAGCCACAACAGGCTGGCGCAGAGACTTTTTGACCGCAACGCGCGCCAAAGCCGGCCGGGCGCCGCTTCGCGAGACGCAGCGATATCGTGGGCAAGGTGCTCATCGTCGACGGCGCGATGAACCAACGCGAGTTCACCCACCATATCCTGCCAGTTCTCGGCAGTTTCGCGCACCGAGACGAGATAGTCGGGACTGAGGACGATGCCCTCAGGAACGAAGACCACGATGTCGGCGCGCTGGGCGATGGCGCGGAAGCCATCAGCGATCGGCAGCGCATCGCCGCTTTCCGCGGGCATGATCCGCAGCCCGCGCGGGGATGACGGATTGCTCGCAGCATCCGAATAGACGTACGTGCGCAGCTTGGAGACCGCGAGCACCGTCGCATCCAGTGCGTCGGGCAAACGCGCGATCGATTGCAGCGTCGCATCCATGAGGCGGCGATCCGTCCGCGCCAGCGCGACGATCCCGTAGCGCAGACCAGGCGCGCCCGGCTCAGCCATGGGAGGAGCCCGCGACACGCTGTTCCGAACGTGCGGACACCAGCCGCTGAAGGGCAGCGGCAAAGCCTTGCGCCACGATGGTCGGATGGGTCTTCGCGATCGCCGGACCACCCGCAGCCAGCAGCACAGGCTTGTCCTGCCAGGACTGGCCGATAAGGTTCATCGCATTGGCCAGGTGGTAGACGCTTCCGGCAGCGAACATCACACCATGCCGGCCGTATTCGATCAGCTCGGCGGCGCCGCCGCAATCCGGCACGATCACCGATTTGCCGGCCCGCAATGCCGCGATGACCGCCGGCGCAGCGGCGTCGTCATAGGCGGGCACCACCAGCACATCGATGGTCCCGAGAAATTCGTCGATGCCGCGCGCTTCAACGACCGTCATCGGTCCCGGCTCGCGGGGCAAATGCCTTGCCGCGACACGTATCCGTATGGCGTCGCGCCGCCCGGTAAGATCGATTGCACGCGCGACGAAGGCAAAGAGATCGCCCGACGCGCCGGGGTCATAGATACCAAACACCGGCTCGCCGCCCGCCGCTCGCGGCGTCGGCGCCGGGGAGGCACCGGACCGTTCGACCGGCGGCGGCAGGATCACGGAAAACGTTGCATTGGAAAACCAGCCGGCGGCGATCAGGCGCCCCGCCGCGGCCCGGCTGGTGCCGATCACAGCCCCGACATGACGGCTTGCGCGCTTCGCTCGTGCCACCGCGAAGGTCCATCCTGCGACCGGGCGCGTCTGCGTCTCGCCGCCACGCCAGGACGACACGCAATGCGCCAAGGGCACATCAAGAGCAGTCGCCATCGGCCAGATCGCCGCGAGGCGCGTTTCCATCCCAAACGTCTGGATTGCGTCCGGCCGTTCGCCGGCAATGAGGTCACAAAGACCGGCCGCAGAGGAGCGCAGCAGATCGGCTCCGCCGAACGTCGGTCCGACCATCGCATCCCCATGCGGCGTCACCGCAATCATGAGTGGGGTGGAACCCGCGATGCGCAAGCCTGCGGCAAAACTCGCCGTCGCGAAGGGAGCGATGATGTCGTCGCCGCCGTCCGAGCCGTCGGTTGCAAATATGATTGCGACCTTAATCGCGGGCATGAGACTAGCGATCCCGAGGCGCCGGATATCCGGCGCAGACGTTATTCAAACGCGCAACACAACGGAAGAACCCGATTCTTCCACGGCCAATCTAACATTTCGTTCCACCTCCCGGGATTTGCGGAGGGCGCCGGGGCTGCGATTGCATCAAGCCGCGGGTTCCGGACGGTTAACGGGGCTTTAACGTCTTTGCGCGCATTTTCGAACAATATCTTCCGATCCTGCGGGCTCCGCCATGCGCATCCTCGTCGTCCTTGCGGCGATCTCTGCCTTCTCGTTCCACGCGGCGGCCGCCGAAACCAAGATCTTCATCATCGAGAACCATCGCGACGGCTATGGCGTCGACCAGTGCCTCGCAAGCGGCGCGAACTGCGGGAAGCAGGTGGCGAGCGCCTACTGCCAGGCGCGCAAATTCGAGGGGGCGGTCTCGTTCCGCAAAGTCGACCCCGACGAGATCACCGGCGGCAACGGCAACGTCGAAGCAAGCTGCCGCAGCAGCCTGTGCACCGAATATGTCGCCATCGAGTGCTCACGCTGAGAGGCCGCAGCGGCCGACCCTTTACTCAGTGATCGTGCGCAGCAATTCGCTTCTGCTTGAGGGGCGACGCCTCTTACTTGCCATCCTTCCGCGCCAACGGCAGATCGATGACGCCGAGCAGGAACAGCGTGAAGGCCAATTGCACGCCGATGGCGATGAAAACCAGCGCGAAGGTGAGCACGCGCATGACGGCCGGCGCCGTCAGCGGACCGAAATCGACCAGCGCCCACTGCCACAGCGACCAGCCAACCCCACCAAGTCCGGCAACGACAATGCCGAGCGCGATCATCAACCCGCGCTCGAGCGGGACCGCGGCGAGCAGCGCATCCAGACGCCGCGTGCGCGGCAGGAGACCGTTGGCCGCCGCGAAATGCCGGGCGATGATGCCGAATGCCACGACTTGTACGCCGACGAGGATCGAGACCGCCGCAACCAGGAACGTGTGCTCGTCGAGCCCGAAGCCTTTCGTGATCATCAGCCGCCCGGGAAACAACGCCGCGCTTCCAATCACCCCGAGCACGATGAGGGCAAGGCCCGGGTAAAGGAACAGCCAGCGCGGGCTGAACAACAGGAGAAAACGCAAGTGCCGCCAGCCATCATGCCAAGTGCGCAAATGCGGCGGCCGCGACCTGCCGTCGACCGAAAGGGTCGTCGGCACTTCGGCAATGACGAGCCGTGCCAACGCGGCCCGCACCACCATCTCGCTCGCGAACTCCATGCCGGACGTGCGCAGGTTGAGCCGCGCAATGGCATCGCGGCGGAAACCGCGCAAGCCGCAATGGAAATCGCGGATGGGAGCGTGGAAAAGGACCCGCCCGATCAGACTCAGGGCCGGATTGCCAAGATAGCGATGCAGGAACGGCATCGCACCCGGCGCGATTCCGCCGGCAAACCGATTGCCCATGACGAGGTCGCAACCGCCGCGCAGTTTCTCGACAAACGCTTCGAGATTGGAGAAATCATAGCTGTCGTCGGCATCGCCCATGACGACGAAGCGGCCGCGCGCCGCCATGATGCCGCCGCGCAGCGCAGCCCCATAGCCACGCTCCGTGACCGCGATCACCCGCGCCCCGCTGCGTTCCGCCAACGCAACCGAGCCGTCGGTCGACCCGTTGTCCGCGACCAGCACCTCTCCGGCGATGCCGGTGCGCACGAGAAAGGCACACGCCTTTGAAATGCAAGTCGCGAGCGTCTCCGCCTCATTGAGGCACGGCATGAGGATAGTGAGTTCGAGCGCTTCGGCCGCTTCGCCCGCTGTTTGGGACGGCGATGAGCTCTCCTCACCCATCAAGACTTCGCTTGACCAAGCCATCGTCGCTCACCGACCTCGCGGCGCAATCCCCTCGCCCGTGTTTTCATTGCTATTGTCACACGCTCCCCTCTGTTCGCACGGAAACCTGACTGTATAAAAACCGACGTTGGAGCTATATTCGTGCGGCACGAGATAACCGTCAGCGCATATTTCACCGACAACAAGCACGTGTGACTATTTCCCGTTCGCGAGAGCGCCGACTATCGGCAGCCGAGATGTGCAAATGCTACGGCGCAACGGCGCTCGTTGGCGCGATGGCGTGCGTCGGGCTGTTCGTGACCATTCTCGTCTTCTATCCCGGCTATCTAAGCGAAGATGCGACCTACATCTACGGCTACATGCAACAACACTATTTGGGCGACTGGCAGTCCCCGATAATGACCATCATATGGTCCATCATCGACCCGATCTCTCCCGGGTCGGGCAGCATGTTCCTTCTGAACGCAGCGCTCTACTGGGCGGCCTTCGGCATTATCGCGTTGGTGGTGGTCCGCGTCTCTGCTGCGCTCGCGATCGCCGTTCTGCTGCTTGCGTTCGTCCCCCCCGCCTTCATGCTCCTCGTCATGATATGGCGCGATATCCTGTTTGCCGGCGTATGGTTGTTGGCGGCAGCGATCACCTATCTCGCTGCAGATCGCCTGCCGCCGTGGCGTTCGGTGGTGCAAGGGCTCGCGCTGGCTCTGGTCGCGTTGGGGGTGCTGTTGCGCCCCAATGCGATCATCGCGGCGCCGCTGCTTGTTGCCTACATTTTGTGGCCCACGCGCTTTGCGTGGAAACGGACAGCGCTTCTCTTCCTACCGGCGGTGATCGTGGGCTACGTGCTCATTCAAATCGTCTACTACGGCGTTTTGGGGGTTCACCGCCAGAACCCGCTTCATTCGCTCTTCGTCTTCGATCTCGGCGGCATCACGCATTTCACGCAGCAGAACCAATTTCCGGTTGCTTGGACTGCCGACGAAGGCGCCTTGCTCATCACCCGGTGTTACGATCCGGCGCGTTGGGACGGCTATTGGACTCTCGATCCCTGCAAATTTGTGATGGATCGGCTGGAGCGCAACGATGACGTTATCTTCGGTA
Organism: uncultured Alphaproteobacteria bacterium; assembly: GCA_963807015.1. Classification (GTDB taxonomy): domain Bacteria; phylum Pseudomonadota; class Alphaproteobacteria; order Rhizobiales; family Xanthobacteraceae; genus JAJPKK01. Next base: position 494,727 of record CAWEAS010000008.1, read on the forward strand.
CGCCGCGCTTGACGCAGTCATGGCTACGAGCCGTCGCCACTCATCCACTCGCCTATCTCAGTCACCGCCTCTCCGTTCTCTGGACCTTGCTTGCCGGAGCCAATCCGACGCTCGATTTCGAGAACATCGAATTTCCCGATCAAGTGCCGCTTGCGCGCAACCCCTATTTCATAAGGATCGTGAAGCTGCACGACACATTGAAATCGACCATCTTGTTTCGCGCCGGAGCCTGGCTCGTGTTTGCTGCTGCGGTTTGCGCGTTGGCGTGGCGAGGACGCCTGACATCATCCGGAGCATTCGCCATCGGCGTCACGAGTTCGGGAATCGTGTACTTATTGTCATTCGGCGTCTTTGGGGTCGCAGCCGATTTTCGCTATGCTTATTGGTGCGTGCTCGCCGGCCTCGCCGGTCTCATGCCTGCGCTGCTGGCCCACTGGGGGTTGAGTGATGCGTGGCGATCGGCGCCCGCGGACGCTGTTTTGATGTCGTCGACGAAGCAGACGTAAAATGGGCCCGCCCACCGGAACGCCGGCGAGCCGTTCCGCTGTCGCGCTGCCACACCCGTCGCAGCGTCGCGGTTCCGGCGTAGCTCGTCCGGTTTGGCGAGAACTCGCCATCGAAACGGCCGCCGAACCGCCGTTCGCTGTTGAAAAAATACTGCGCGGCAATGGAGACCAGCGCCAAATCCTGATTGCGCAAGGATCTGCATCGCGTGCGACCTCGACGCGACGTTCTTTCGCGGCAGGCCGGACCTGTTTTGCCGGCTGATCACCGATCTCGTAAAATAGATCCAGCATACTGCGGCTCGTCACCTGACAATGTTCGACGCGGGCATTGCCCAACGAACCATCATCGGTTGCACAGCGCCGCAACTTCGGCCATGTTCATAAAATCTTCGGGCACAGTCCGGCAGGGATCGGCGGCGGCACCATGGCGAAAGAACATGCGCGCAGCGCGGCCAATTCCGAGGCACCGCTGAAGCTTGACGAATTCCTGCCCTACCGGCTCAACGTGGTCGCGAGCCTCGTGTCCGAGGCTCTGTCGCGCATCTATGTCGACCGCTACGGCATCGGCGTGCCGGAATGGCGCATCCTCGTTACGCTTGGCGAGTTCGAGGTGATGACAGCAAAGGCGGTTGGCACCCACAGCCACATGCACAAGACCAAAGTGTCGCGCGCGGTGCAGACGCTGGAGCGGCGTAAGCTCATCGTCCGGCGCGAGAACCGTGCCGACCGCCGCGAAGCGCTGTTGTCCCTGACCCCCGCGGGGCGGGGGATCTATCACGATCTCGCCCCGGGCGCCCTCGATTTTGCCCACCACTTGTTCGACGCAATCGATCCGGCCGACCGGCCCGCGTTCGAACGCGCGGTCGACCGGCTCACCGAACGCTCGCGCGCGCTCACAAGCCAGACTGCCGAGAGCAGCGCGATGAGGGGCGACGAATAATTCAGGCTGCCGTGCTTCGCGCGGCGGCCTTCGTCGAGCGCTGCTGCAGCAAGCTCAAGAAATCCGATTTGGTCATCGGCCGCGCAAACAGGTGGCCCTGCGCGTAGTCGCATCCCAATTTTCGCAGCACCGCCGCCTGGCTGGCCGTTTCAACGCCTTCGGCAACCACTTTGGCCCCGTAGCGATGGGCGAATTCGATAATCGTCTCGCATAAGCCGGCCTGGTGGGCATCGTCTTCGCATCGGAAAATCAGACTGCGATCGATCTTCATTTCGGCGAACGGCAGTTCCTTGTAGCGCGACAGTTCCTCGTAACACAGTCCGAAGCTATCGAGCGCGAGCTTGATTTTCTGTTTGTGAAGCTGCTTCATCGCGGCGAAGGCAAAGTTCATATTGGGAATGACGTCGTCCTCGTTCAATTCGAGGGTAATGCCCGGCCAATCCGTGGCGTCCGGCGCCTGATCCCAGAAGATTGAAAACAGCGAGAGCTTGGTGAGCGCAACCGTCGGAATGTTGATCGAAAACTCGATCGGGATGCCGAGATTGCGGAATGATTTCCAATCGCCCATGGCACGCCCCAGGACGCGGGCGGTCAGGCTCAAAAGTTCGGGCTCCTTGACGCTGTCGAGCAGATCGGCCGCGGATATCACTCCGAACTCAGGATGACGCGCGCGGAAAAGTCCCTCGGCTCCTGCCAGGACCTTTGTCGCCAAGTCCACGCGCGGCTGGTACCAAAGCTCGAACCAATCATTCTCGAGCACCTCGGTAATGCCGATCGGCGGTTTCGCCGCACTGCGACCGACCAGACGCATGACGGATCGTCTGATGGCCTGCTGGCGCAACGGCTTGGCAAGCACCGCGAGCGCCTTGAGGCCGCTTCGATCCCAGGAACGCCGCATTTCCTCGATCAGCAATCCATTGAGGCCGCTCATCAGGCAGAGCGGCCGATCAACATTTGCGGCCACCAATTCGTCGCGCGCCCGGCGCGCGGCCTCGCCAGCGACGGTCGTGTCGATCATGATCAAATCGGGTCGCACCGCCGCGTAACTATCCAGCATGGCGGTGAGCGAATCGAAGAACCGATACGTGACGCCCATCCCGTCGCACGCCGATGAAATCGCAGCGCGAGTCCCCGGACCGCAATCGACCACGTAACAGAGCGAGGCGGCGGGACTGTTCTTCGTCGCGGCTTCGTTCTGGGGTCTGGCAGGTTCGGACATACCCAGGGGACCCCAATTCCGCGACCGGCCCCGCATTTGTGGTGCAATGGCGCAATGTGTGAAATTTTCCAACGTGACAACAATAAGTCGATAATCCTAAGGAATCCTTGCCGAAGGTTGCGCCCGTCGCGTGCATCTCCGCCCTTGGCGAAAATCGAAGAGACCGCGGTGACCGGCATGCTATCCTGTCGCGCCGCACAGTTCCGTTTGGGGGCAAAGATCGTGAAGCTCTATTCCTACTTCCGCTCGTCCGCGGCCTATCGGACGCGCATCGCGCTTAATCTCAAGGGGATTGCCTACGAGACGATCGCAATCCACCTCACCAAGGACGGCGGCAAGCAGCAGACTGCGGAATTCCGTGCGGTCAATCCCCAAATGCGGGTTCCCGCGCTTGCCCTCGACAACGGCGAAGTGCTGCTGCAATCGCTCGCCATCATCGAATATCTCGACGAGGTCCACCCTGATCCGCCGCTATTGCCGCGCGATCCGGTCGCGCGCGCGCATGTGCGGGCGGTGGCGCAGATCATCGCCTGTGACATTCATCCGCTCAACAATACGAGTCCGCTCAATTATTTGCGCAGCGCCGTCAAGGCGGAGAATGATGCCGTGCGGGAGTGGTACCATCACTGGATCCTGACCGGCTTTGAAGCGGTGGAACAGCTGATCCGGCCGGGGCCTTTCGCCTTCGGCGCAACGCCAAGCCTTGCCGATATCTGCCTCGTGCCCCAGGTAGCCAATGCCCGTCGCTTCAAAGTGCCGATCGAGCGCTTCACCAAGATCATCGCCGTCGACGAGGCGGCTAATCGACACCCGGCTTTCGATGCCGCCCGCCCGGAACGTCAGCCGGATGCGGAATGATTATTACCTCGGGCCTAATGGCTTGGGCTCGGCAACGTCTGACTTATGCGAAAACCTTCGGCTGCGAGCAGCCAACAGGGAAAATGCATTGACCATCTCTTTTTGAGCGAAAAACGAATCCCAAGCCGCGGATTCGTTTACTCAAAATTAATGAGATTGTAATGCAGCTGCCTTGTTCCTTGAAAAATCAAGGTTCTTTAAGCTTACAAGCGCAAAATAGCGTGCGATGGCACGTGCAAATGCTGATCCGCTGAACGGCGCAGGTGAGGCCGTCACTCGCGCCCGTCATAAAGGCGAACGCGCAGTCGTTTCGCCGCAGGTCAGTCGCGCCCGCACGGTGCGCTGGGTCGTTCTGTCCGCAATTACAACGGCTGCCGTCATCGTCTACGGTACAGCGGGCATGATTTCGAGCCTGCGTCACCACGTGTTTGCGGACACCAAGCGCGAGGTAAGAAACCTCGCCTACATGCTGGCCGAGGAATCCGACCGGTCGATCCAGTCTCTCGAGTTGGTGCAACGCAGCCTGATCGATCGCATGGAACGCCGCAAGTTTGCGTCCCCGGCGCAATTCCGCGAGGTCATGTCGGAATACGATGCCTATGTGCAGCTCAAGGATGCCGCCAGCGGTCTTCCGCATGTTGAGACGTTCTCGATCTTCGATCCGCAAGGCAAGCTCATCAATTTCAGCCGGGCGTGGCCGACCCCGCCGCTCGACGTCTCCGATCGCGTGTACGTGCAAAAACTGCTTGGCGATCCGACGCTGATATCACTTCTGAGCGAACCGCTGCAAAACAAGTCAGCTGGCACCTGGTCGATGTATCTCGCCCGCAAGGTGTATGGACCCGACAGACAGCTGCTTGGCCTTGTAACCGGCGGACTGGAGCTCTCTTCCTTCGAAGAGATATTCGGCGCGCTCAAGCTCGAGAAAGGCGTCGACATCGCGCTACGGCACGACGACGGCACCCTGCTCGCCCACTATCCCCCCTTTCCATCGGCAATCGGGACGAAGCCGCAGGGCCCGGAGGCAGCGGCCCGGGACGGCGAGCAGATTATCGCGTCGGAGCGCAGCCTCGCACGCTATCCCGCGCGCCTGACCGTCTCCGCCGAAACCGCCCCCGCGCTTGCCGAATGGCGAATCGAAGCCGTTTATCTCTGCGGCGCCGCGGCGCTCGTGGTTCTGATGATCGGCTTCATTGCGTTCGTGACGATACGCCAGTTCGGCAACTATGCGCAGCTCCTCAAGGCGCGCAACGATCAGGCCAAAGCCGAAGCTGCGCAGGCCACTGCGGAAGCGGTGATGAATGAACGCGGGCGCGCCCAGGAACGCCTCAACCGACAGAAGATTCAGCTCGACGCCGCGATCACGAACATGCCGCAAGGTCTGGCCATGTATAGCGCGGACGCGCGGCTCGTCCTGTGCAATGACCCTTATGTCGAAATGTACGGCCTCAACCGGGATGTCGCGACGCCGGGCCGCAGTTTGCGCGACATCCTTGCCCATCAGGTGCAAGCAGGCCTCCTTGACGCCGATCCCGACGCGGTGGCTGCAAAAATTCTAGGCGTCGTGCGATCGGGTGAGGGAGAACGGACGACCATCGAGCTTCCGGACGGACGCTCGATCGACATCGCGAACCGGCCGATGGACGACGGGGGATGGGTGTCCACCCATGAGGACATCACCGAACGCCGGCGCGCTCACCGACAGCTGCAACGGACCGAAAAGCTCCTGGTCAGCGTCATCGAGAACGTGCCGACATCGATCGCGGTGAAGGATGCACACGATTTCCGCTATCTCTTGATCAACCGCGCCGCCGAAAGACATTTCGGCCACCCGCGCTCCGAGGTCATCGGCTGGACCGCACGCGACCTGTTCCCCACCGCGACCGCCGATGTGATCGAGAGCCACGACAAGGAACTGGTGGCGTCGAACCAAGAGATGTTCTTCGACGAGCACATGGTGGAGACGCCGACGGGTGAGCGCCGGCTGATCACCGCGCGCCGATTGCCGCTTCGGAACGAATGCGGCGAAACGCAATATCTGCTGAGCCTGGTCGAAGATATCACCGAGCGAAAGCAGACCGAGCGCCGGCTTGCCTACGTCCAGCAGCATGATGCGCTGACGGGGCTGCCGAACCGCTCCGCGCTTGCCAGACACCTCGCCGAACAGGTGGAGCGGGCACGCACTGAGCACACGAGCTTTGCCCTGCTCACCATCGATCTCGACCGCTTCAAGCAATTCAACGACGTATTCGGCCAGGTCATCGGTGACGGGATGCTGCGCGAGATCGCGCACCGGCTTCAGGAGGCGTCGGAAGGGACCTTTCTCGCTCATGTGGGCAGCGACGAATTCGCGCTCGTCACGGCCGACGGCCCACAGCCCGCGACCGCCGAGCTTTTCTGCGAGCGCCTCTCAGCCGCGATGGCCGACAAGTTCATGGTCGACAGCGTCAGCCTGCGGGCAAGGCTCAGCATCGGTGTTGCCCTTTACCCGACCGATGGCAAGGACACCGCTGCACTCCTGGGGAACGCTGACGCCGCGCTCAATCGTGCCAAGAACGAAGGCCGCAGCACCTATCGCTTCTTCGAAGCCAATCTCGATCAGTCCTTGCGGGAGCGTCGGGCGTTGCAGCACGATCTCCTGACGGCGATCGAACGCGGCGAATTCGCGCTCCACTATCAGCCGCTGGCGAAAAATGGGGGCGAAATCCTCGGCTTCGAGGCGTTGCTGCGCTGGCATCATCCGACCCGCGGCGCTGTTCCGCCCTCAGAGTTCATCCCGCTTGCCGAAGACAGCGGGCAAATCCTCGCGATCGGCGAATGGGTATTGCGCGAGGCCTGCCGTACCGCCGCTTCGTGGTCGCGGCCATTGGGCATCGCCGTCAACGTCTCGGCGCTTCAGTTCCGTCAGGGCGACATTGTAGCGCTAGTCCATTCGGTGCTGCTGGAGACCGGCCTCGGGGCGAACCGACTGACGATCGAAATCACCGAGAGCACGCTGATGGTCGATTTCTCCCACGCGGTGTCGATCTTGCGACGTCTCAAGCTGCTCGGCGTCAATATCGCCATGGACGATTTCGGCACCGGTTACTCCTCGCTGTCCTATTTGCGCTCGATTCCCTTCGACAAGATCAAGATCGATCAGTCCTTCATCATCAATCTCGGCAGGGACCCGCAGGCCGGCGCAATCGTTCGCGGCGTGATCGATCTCGTCCACAGTCTCGGGCTCACCGCGCTGGCGGAAGGGGTCGAGACCAAGGAACAGCTTGCCGCGCTGCAGGAGGCTGGATGCGAGGAGGTTCAGGGCTACCTCATCGGACGCCCCTGCCCCATCTCCTTCTACGGGCACATCGTCGGCGATGCGCCCGACCAGCGCTCAGGTGACAATGTCCTGCCGCTAGCGCAGTTTACCGGCATCCAGGCGCGGGATCGCAGTTCCCGCGCCCGCAATCCTTGAAAATTCAAACCGCGTGGTCGCGCGGTTTGGTCCCCCAACCGACCGCCCGTCGCTGCGGGACACGCCATTGTGGCAAATGCCTGTCCGTTCACCGCGCCCGTTCGCCTCATCGTCGCCCCCGGTCGGCCACGTTATTGGCGGGATTCCTCGGGTAATACGGCTTTCCCTTTGGCCGAACACGTTTTAAGTAGTGTCGGAAGTGACCGAGGAGTCGGCGGGTGTAATCGCCGACCGATGCGCTGCCGTTTGGGCGGGCCATGATCGGCGGTCCGCGATCCGTCTGGGACAACAGGAATGCAGCATCGTGCGGACATCGGCTTGCGTTGGATGATGGAAACGCACGCCACAGCGCGCCGCGCGGCGGCTGCACTGTTCGTGCTCGCCATGCCGGCCGCCGCCACTGCACAGGGCATTCCGCAAAACGCGCCCTACTCGCCTGCGCCCGGTGCCGTGAGCCCCGTCTGCGGGCGTCTTGAAGCCCAGCTTGCCGCGATCGACCGCGGGGCCGGCGCTGATCCGGTGCGCGCCGAGCAATCGCGGCGGCTGGAGGAATCGCTTACCAAGCAGCAAAGCGACCTCGACCGCGTGCAGGCCAACTGGCAGCGGCTCGGCTGCCAGCCACCCGGCCTGTTCTCGATTTTCTCAAACCAGTCGCCGCAATGCGGACCGTTGTCGAACCAGATCGCGCAACTGCGCGCCAATGTCGACCGTACCAACAGTGACCTGCAGCGCACGCGGCACGGCGGCGACGACGAGATGCAGCGCCAAGCCGTCATCGGCGCGCTGGCGCAGAACAGTTGCGGCCCGCAGTACCGCGCCGCTGCGCAGCCCCGCGGCATCCTGGAGACGATCTTTGGCGGGCTGACAGGTAATCCGACCATCTCTCCCCCGACTGCCGACTACCCACAAATGGGCGGCGGCGGCTATCGGACGCTGTGCGTGCGCACGTGCGACGGATACTACTTCCCGATCTCATTCTCGACCTCGCCGAACCATTTCGCCGAGGACGAGCAAGCCTGCCACGCGCAGTGTCCCGCGACCGAAACCGCGCTCTATTCGCATCGCAATCCCGGCGAGGACGTAGCTCAGGCCGTGTCGACCGCCGGACGTCTTTACAAGGAATTGCCCAACGCTTTCCGCTATCGCCGCGAGGTCACGCCGGCGTGCAGTTGCCGGGCGCCGGGGCAGACCTGGGCCGACGCGCTCGGCCAGACGCCGGACGTGACCGTGGAGCGCGGCGATATCGTGGTGACCGACGAAAAAGCAAAGGCGCTCGCGCAGCCGCGTCCGGATCCCGCGAGAGGGTCGCCGCAAACGCCGCAGCAAACGCCGGCCCGTGCCGAGCCGCGCAGAGGTGCTTCGACCATGCCGGCGCTAGCGCCGCCGCCGCAACAGCCATCCAAATCCGAGATCTGACGCGGCCGACGCCGATGCCAGCAAGCGCAGCGTGCGGCCGGTCGGTCCGACCTTCATCGCGCCATCGCGTTGATGCCGGTCACCGCTTTGCGGCCGGCGCTTCGGCTTCGGCAAGGCGCTCGAGCCGATAGCCAACGCCGGATTCCGAAATCAGAAGCTTGGGCTGGCTCGGATCGGCCTCGAGCTTGCGGCGCAGTTTTCGCATCAGCATGCGCAAATACTGGATGTTGTCGGGCGACGTCGTGCCCCAGATATCCTTGATGAGCTGATTGTGCGTCACCACCAGTCCGAGATGAGACGCAAGAATATGGAGTAGCCGGTATTCCTTGCGCGTGAGCGTCAGTTGGACGCCATCGAGGACCACCGCGCGGGATACAAGGTCGATCATCAATGGCCCGGTACGCACGATGGGCTCGCGGTCGACCGTTCGGTGGTAACGGCGCAGCGCCGCCTCGCAGCGCGCGGCGAGCTCATCGATACCGAACGGCTTGACGACGAAATCGTCGGCACCGGCCTTGAGGAGTTGCACTTTTCGCTGCTCGTCGGATTCGACCGACAGCACGATCACCGGCGCCGTCGACCACGACCGGATCGTCTCCAGCACTTCTTCTCCGCTCAAATCCGGCAAGCGAAGATCGAGCAGGATCAACTGCGGCTGATGGCGGGCGGCGGCGGTGATGCCGGCCGCGGCGGTCTCTGCCTCACGCACGGCATAGCCGTGCGCTTCGAGGCCGGCGACGATGAAGCGTCTGATCTGAGGATCGTCGTCGATGAGCAGAATGGTATTAATCGCCAGCGTACGCATCGCCCAAGGTTGATCATGGTAAGCAGGCTGAACCGCCCGTTATCGGTGCGATGCAATCTCCGATAAATATCGTATCAGCTCGCCCGCCGGCACGTTCCACACTGCATCATATAAAATCTATGGGTGTGCGCGTTCCATTATATAAATGCGAAATAAAGGCCCGGCGGGGCGCCTCGAACCAGGAGACGCATACTCTTTCCACGCAAGGGGGAATGTTTGCGTAGCCCGCCGGGTTATCCGTTTACCACCAGCCACCGCCGAGAACTTTCAAGTTCAGGTCGACTTTGACGATACTTTCTGGCGCTACCACGAAATCGTGTACTGGATCAGAAGCGATAATTGACTCCGACGCGGACGACGTTGTCACGATCCTTCACCGCGCCGCTCAGCGAACTGGTGTTGCCGGGATAGGTATAGGCGATGGCGCTGTTGATGTTGCCGAAGTCGACGAACAGATATTCGCCCTTGAATGACAAATGCTGTCCCCACATGAACTCGACGCCGAAGCCAGTAGTCCAACCCGTGACGAAGCCTGACGTCTGGCTCGATGCATTGATCGGCGTGGCGAGCGCGCCGGTTTCGCCGATGCTGAGCTTGTGTTCGGCGAACGCGACGCCGCCGGTAGCGTAAAACATCACCGGCCCAACGATGGTGAGGCCGAGACGCGCCCTGATGGTGGCAAGGTCGTCGATCTCGCGGGTAATGATCGTGCTGACGATCGGCGCGCCGGAGATGGACGGGATATTGACGCCCTGTTTTGCCTTTCCGCCGTCGATGTCGCCTTCGATGCCGACCACCCAGAGCGGATGGATTTGCCAATTGTAACCGACGGTCCCGCCGAGCAGATATCCGTTATAGTCAAAACCGAACGAGTTCGGGATGGCGCCCGCAGCAAGCGCGGCCCCGAGGCCGCCGCCGCCGGTGTCCGTTCCGGTAAAGCGCACGACACTATCGCGTGAGTTGATCGCGCCACCATTGATGCCGACATACCAGCCGTTCCAGACGGCGATCTCCGGGATCGCTGGAGCTTTGAACGGCGTCGGCATGTCGGCCGCGACGGCGGACGCGGGGCCGAGCACAATCGGCGAAATGAAGGCGAGGATACAAAAAACGTCTCTGTTCATGGTGTTATTCCACGTTCATGGTGCTGTTTCCACCGGAGTTGATGGGAAATTGCATTTGGTTGGCCTCACCACCAGCCGCCGCCGAGAAGCTTCCAATTCACGCCGACCTTGACGATGCTCTCCTGCTCGCGGATGCCCACCGCCTGGACGGCCGGCGCCGCGACCACGAAATTGCTGTTGCGCGTGCCGAAGTCATAATAGTTGTATTCGAAGAACATCAGCAGTTGATCGGTGATGGCGTATTCGATGCCGGCGCCGACAGTGGCACCCTGCCGCGTCGCGGCTGCCGATGTGATCGTCACATTATTGGCGGTGGTGAACATGTCATACTTGTCGCGCTGCCAAGCGATGCCGCCCTTGCCGTAGAACAGAATACGATGCCAGGCGTAGCCGAGGCGGCCCGTCACTGAGCCGATCGAATCGATGACGGAGCGGTCAGTGATGCCGGCATTGAAGAGGTCAGCGTGCGTTCCCGAAGCGTCATTGGCGCCCGAGATATTTGCAGCGTCGTAGTCGCCCTGCACACCGATGATCCAGGTGCTGATCTGGTAGTTGCAGCCCAGCTGGCCACCGAAAACCAGCGGGTTGGCGCTATGGCTCCCGAGCGACGTCGACGGCGATGTCAGCGTCCAGTCTTCGGTTGCGAACGCCGAGCCGAAGTTGGCGCCGACATAGCAACCCGTCCAGTTGTAGGGCGGTTCCATTGCCGGCGCGGGCGTCGCCTTGACGCCCAAGTCGGCGGCGGTCGCTGGAGTGAAGGCCGGAACGAGGGCCAGGGCGATAAGGCCGATCCCTGCTAGCCGAATTCTCGTCATCAGAGTCTCCTAGGATTCTAGTCGGCAGTCTTGCTGCTTGGATCGATCAAAAGTGCCAGATGATGTCGGCCGCTCCGACCACGGCGTAATGCCGGGTGGGGGCAATGCCGTTGAACGGGTTGCCATCGAAGGCTTTCGCGTCGAGTGCGTTGTAGTAGGTAACTTCGGGACGCAGCTCGATCTGCGGCGACAGCCAGTGCTGCCAGCCGATGCCGGTTTCGACGTAGCGGGTCTTGATGCCGGTGCGCTGGCCTTCCATGTCGTCATAGTATTCGAAGCGGAACGACAGGTTGTCCAACGGCCGGAAATGCCAGTTCAGGTACATGACTGACGTGAACGCGCGTGCGTCGCAAGTCAGTGCTTGAGGATTGGCGCACTGAGCAAAGTTCGGCGCATTGAACTTCAGGACCGAGAACGGAAAGCCGCCATTGGCGATGATGCCGCCCGGATCGGTGGCGTTGAGGACGTTGCGCTGGAACAGCGTGTAGGTTTCCCAGGCGAAATGCCATTCCTTGTTGATGGTGTGATACCAGGTGATACCGGTCCATTGCAGGTTGTTGTAGCCCCAGTTGCCAGCGTTGAAGGCGTCGCTCACGATGTAGACGTTGTCGTGGCCGCTATCGCTCTGCCAGCGGACGCCGGCCGTGATCGAGGGCTGCGCGCCGGGATCCCGGAGCATCGTGTTGTTAGGGAATACTGGGTTCGGGAACGGATTGGTAATCCGTTGGCCCGCAAACCAAGGAGCCACGTCGCTGCCGACCGTCACGCCCAACTGCACGAACCAGTTCTTGTTGAGCGCGAGCGTGCCTTGGAGACCGCTGTTGGTATAGTTGTCGAAGGTGTAGGTCATCGAGTGCGTGTACATGTAATTGTTGGGCGCGAGCTGTGCCTCGATGTCCGGCACCGAGATGAAGCGCCCGAGCCGCAGCAGGAGGCCATCGGCGAGTTGTGGGATGAAGAGCTCGCCATAGACCATCGGGAGGTCGTAGCCGTTGTAGAGATTGTGCCCCAGCAGCTGGTAGCTCGCGATGCCGTAGGCGGTGGTGTAGCGATAGTTCTCGCCGTAAATTCCTGAGACGCGGAAGCCCCAGTCGATGTGATCCTTCTGCACGGTGTCCGGCACGCGCTCAACGTAGAGCACGGCCTGGTCGAGCTGCACCGTGTTCGGCGTGAAGTCGTAGGCGGCCGGCGCATTGCCGGCCGGCCTCACCGAGTTCGAGCTGATGTTGCCGCCACCGTTGATCCAGCCGTAGATCTGGACATTGTTGTCGCCGAGGTATTTTCCGAAAGCGGTGTTGGCCATGGCGACCATCAGCGGACTGTCGGCGGATGCCGGCCGCGTCGTGCCGATGTTGGTCGAACCGCCGTAAGGCCATTCGGTGAAGGGCATTGGCGGCGTCGACTGCGGCGCATCCGGCCAGCCCGCGCGGCGAGAGGACGGGGCCTTCGGATCGGCGGGCGCTGCCTCGTGACCGAGTTCAAGCTTGTAGTAATTGATCAGTCGGCCGAAGAAGTCGTCGCCCAGATATTTGTCCAGGCATTTGTAGTCCTTGTAGGGCGCATCGTAGGCCCGACAATCGACCACCGACAAATTGTCGGCGAACGCAGCGCTCGAAATAAGAACCGCTCCAGGCACCCCCAGCGCCAAAGCGGCAAGCCCCAATCTGCTCATTTATTTGCCCCTACCCCGATGTGCGAACGGCACCCCAATGCACGCTCGCTATCCTCAACCACCCCGGCCAACTTCGATCGCGATCGAACGAATTGGATCGTTGTCGCGAGTAACTGTCCCGCCACCGGTCAGAACTTGTAGTTCAAGCCGACTTTGAAGGTGTGAACCGATGACGGACTCTCGTTCCAACAGAAGCTCGCGCCGGCCCCGCCTAGTTTCCCGCACGCCAAGTAGCTGCTGCCGCTGTCGAAATACATGTACTCGGCCTTGCCGGTCCAATGTGCGTCGAACGCGTATTCGACGCCGCCACCGGTCGCCAAGGGCGACTGTGACTTGCCGCCGGTCGCGACGATGCCCGGCGCGGTGACGTCCGTCACGGTGGAATGAGCGTCATAGTAAGCGACGCCGACCTTGCCATAGACAAGGATGCGCTCCAGGAACGCCCAGCCCACGCGGCCGGCAATGAGTTCGTAGCTATTGGTGTTTCGCGATGCGCTGGTTACGTTTCCGGCGCCGGTGCCGACGGGCTGATTGCCCGGACCGTTGAGCCGCAGCCAGCCGCCCTCGCCTTCGATGCCGAGCACCAGCGGAAACGCCGCCGGCTCCCAGTTGCAGCCGACCGTGCCGCTGATGAGCACGCCGTCGTTCAGGCTGTAGGTCCAAGGGTTGCCGCCGCCCGGATTTTCCAAGACGCCAGCGGCGTTGCCGACGTCCTTGGTAACCCAGTCATTGGCGGCGCCCCACCCGAGCGAGCCGCCGAAGTAGCAGCCGGTCCAACTGTATGGCGGCTTCCAGGCGGGTGCCTTCGCCTCCATGTCGGCTGCGCCAGCCGACATGACCCCCACTGCTGCCGAGCCCGCGAGCCCAGCCGCAACCGCGAGCGCGAATGCGCCCCAGCTCTTTCCCTGCATGACTCTCCCCAACCCCTGCGCCGCCAATCAAGCGGCGCCCCCAAAAAGTCTCAGTATTGTCGAATATGACGGAAGCAAAAATCGATATGTTTCATTAACCGTTCTCATATCATTAAAATATCTTTTCTGCGGATTTGCAAGCATTTGCATCGATCTAGGTCAAATGCCCACAGCTTTTGCGCAATTTGCGTGCAGTTCTGCTACGGCTGTATCAGCCTTCCTGTTGCCGCCTTTATGGCGGCTTCAATTCGCGTCGTTGCGCCGAGCTTGAGACGGGCATTGTCGATATGGAAATCGACCGTCCGCTTGGACACGCCGAGGATCGCAGCGATTTCCGCCGAGGTCTTGCCGCGCGCCGCCCAGGTGAGCGTCTCGACTTCGCGCTCGCTCATATCGACGTGACTGCGCCACATCTCATTGCGCGCAACCCCCGCGAGGCGCGCCTCAATGATCGAGCCCAAACGATCGAAATCGATCGGCTTTGTCACAAAGTCGTCGGCGCCGAGCTGGCGCGCCTTGAGCTCGACCGCCCGGTCCGTCATCGCGGTCAGAAACACGAACGGCATGTTGTCGAACCGCGGCGCCATCGCGATCAGCTTCTCAAGAATCTGAAAGCCGGTGGTGAATGGCATGCTGACGTCGGACAGCACCAGATCCGGCCGACTCTCGAGAATCGCCGAAAGCCCGGTGCCGGCGTCGTAGGCGACGTCGACATCGTAACCGCGATCGGTCAGCTCTTCGGCGATCAAGTCCGCGGTCTCGTGATCGTCCTCGATACAGAGGATTCTTTTGCGAATGTTCGTCATGTGCCTGCAATCCGGCATAAATAGAAATGGGATTTTACGTCAAACCCTGTCGTCCACGTAATATTATAATCATATACGGATATACCAGCCTCGAAATCCATCAAATCGGCAAACGCATGCCTGACCAGCGAGCAAGTTGCCGACATGCTGGCCCGGCTCCGCACGCAAATTGAGCAAACACCGCGGTTGATCCGTCATCGAAGTCGCTTGCCGGCCTTCAGGGCTCCTCCTGCCGGGGAACGACCACTATGAGATTCCTATATCTTCGCCGACCCATCGCCCTCGAAATTATATCCACGAAATGCGACCTACCGCGTGATCGGACACACACTATTCGCACCCCCCGCGTTGACTAGACTTCCGCGTGTGGAGAGCGATATTTTATCGCAAGGAGACCTTCATGCTGGACGTTCTGATGGTGGCGATGGCGCTCGTGTTCTTCGCCCTGTCGGTCGGTTACGCTTACGCCTGCGACCGGCTCTAAGCGGAGGTACCGATGATCTTCGACTACGCGCTCGCCGGCGCAGTCACGGCAGCGTTGCTCGTGTATCTCACCTACGCCCTTCTGCGTCCGGAGCGGTTCTGACCGCCGTTGCCCGGCAAGCGGACAATCGAACATGACTATTATCGGCTGGATACAGATCGCCGTCTTTGCCGCCATTGTCGTGGCGCTGGCAAAGCCGCTCGGCGGCTACATGACGCGTGTTTTCACAGGCGAGCGCACCTTTCTGGCGCCCGTCCTGCGCCCGATCGAGCGCGCGCTCTATTGGGCTGGCGGCGTCGACGAACGGCGCGAGCAGCACTGGCTCACCTACACCATCGCGATGCTGCTCTTTCACGTGTTTGGCTTTGCGATCCTCTATGCGCTGCAGCGCGCGCAGCATGCGATCCCGTATTTCAATCCCGCCGACCAGGCCGCGGTGTCGGAAGATCTCGCCTTCAACACGGCGGTGAGCTTCATCACCAATACCAACTGGCAGAACTACGGCGGCGAAACGACGATGTCCTATCTCGTGCAGATGCTCGGGCTGACGCACCAGAACTTCTTGTCTGCTGCGACGGGCATCGTGCTCGCCGTTGCGCTGGTACGCGGCTTTGCCCGCGCCTCGGCGCGGACGGTCGGCAACTTCTGGGTCGATATCACCCGCTGCACGCTCTACATCCTGATTCCGATCTGCATTCCTTACGCCCTGTTCCTGGTTTGGCAGGGAATGCCGCAGACGCTCGGGCCTTATGTCGAGGCGACGACGCTTGAAGGCGCAAAGCAGACGATCGCGCTCGGACCGGTCGCCTCCCAGGTCGCGATCAAGATGCTCGGCACCAACGGGGGCGGCTTCTTCAATGCCAACGCGGCACATCCGTTCGAAAATCCGACCGCGCTCTCGAACCTGGTGCAGATCATCTCGATCTTCGTGATCGGGGCGGCGCTGACGAATGTGTTCGGCCGCATGGTCGGCGATCAACGCCAGGGCTGGGCAGTGCTCGCCGCCATGGGGATTTTGTTCTTTGCCGGCGTGCTGGTGACCTATTGGGCGGAAGCGCACGGCACGACGATGCTGGCCGACCTCGGACTCGCCGGCGGCAACATGGAAGGCAAGGAAGTCCGTTTTGGCATCGCCGGGTCCTCGCTGTTCGCCGTGGTAACCACCGACGCGTCCTGCGGCGCCGTCAACTCGATGCACGATTCGTTCACACCGCTTGGCGGCATGATCCCGCTCATCAACATGCAGCTCGGGGAAATCATCATCGGCGGGGTCGGTGCTGGCCTCTACGGCATGCTGCTGTTCGTGATCGTCGCGATCTTCGTTGCCGGCCTCATGGTCGGGCGCACACCGGAATACGTCAGCAAGAAAATCGAGGCCAAGGAAGTCAAGATGGCGATGCTCGCCATCCTGATACTGCCGCTGATGTATCTCGGCTGGACGGCGGTCGCCGTGGTGCTGAAGGATGGCGTCTCGCAGCTCAACAATCCCGGGCCTCATGGCTTCACCGAGGTGCTCTACGCCTACACCTCGCAGACCGCCAACAACGGCTCGGCGTTCGCCGGCCTGTCCGGCAACACCATGTTGTACAATCTGACCGGCGCCGTCGCGATGTTGGTTGGTCGCTTCTGGATGATCATCCCGGCGATGGCGATCGCGGGCTCGCTCGCCGCCAAGAAGAAGGTCGCCGTGTCTTCCGGGACCTTCCCGACGACCGGTGGCTTATTCATCGGGCTCTTAGTCGGCGTGATCGTCATCATCGGCGGGCTCACCTTCTTCCCAGCGCTCGCACTCGGCCCGCTCGTCGAGCAGCTGATGATGGTCTCGTCGTAACTGCATTCCGTTCAGGATCGCTGCCATGGAAAGCCAAAATCCCCGCCGGGACGCGAAATCGGCGACCCTCCTCGACGCCAGAATTCTCTGGCCGGCGCTCGGATCGGCGTTCGTCAAGCTCGACCCGCGCGCGATGATCAAGAACCCGGTCATGTTCGTGGTCGAGGTGGTCGCGACGCTGACCACCATCATCTTCCTCCGCGAACTCGCGACCGGCGCCGGCGGTCACCTGCTGTTCGCGTTCCAGATCATCGCCTGGCTGTGGATCACCGTGTTGTTTGCGAATTTCGCCGAGGCGGTCGCGGAAGGCCGCGGCAAGGCCCAGGCCGATACGCTGCGCCGGACGCGCACCGAGACGCAGGCGAAGCTTCTGAGCGGCGACGACCGCACGTTCCGCATCGTCCCCGGTACGAGCCTCAAGGTCGACGACGTGGTGCTGGTCGAGGCCGGCGACATCATTCCCTCCGATGGCGAGGTCATCGAAGGCGTCGCCTCGGTAAACGAAGCGGCGATCACCGGCGAATCGGCGCCGGTGATCCGTGAATCGGGCGGCGACCGTTCGGCCGTCACCGGCGGCACCCAGGTGCTGTCGGACTGGATCCGCGTGCGCATCACGGCCGCCGCCGGCTCGACCTTCATCGACCGGATGATCAAGCTCGTCGAAGGCGCCGAACGGCAGAAAACGCCGAACGAGGTCGCGCTCAATATCCTATTGATCGGTCTCACCATCATCTTCGTATTCGCGACCGCGACGATTCCGAGCTACGTCGCCTATGTCGGCCGCGACATCCCGGTGATCTGGCTGGTGGCGCTGTTCGTCACTCTCATCCCGACCACTATCGGCGCGCTCCTCTCCGCAATTGGCATCGCCGGCATGGATCGGCTCGTACGCTTCAACGTCCTCGCGATGTCGGGGCGTGCGGTCGAGGCCGCAGGCGACGTCGACACCCTGCTCCTCGACAAGACCGGCACCATTACGCTCGGCAACCGCCAGGCGACGGAGTTCAAGCCGCTGCGCGGAGTGTCGGAGCAGGAGCTTGCGGACGCCGCCCAGCTTGCCTCGCTCGCCGACGAAACCCCGGAGGGCCGGTCCATCGTCGTGCTGGCCAAGGAGAAATACGGCATCCGAGGGCGCGATCTCGCGGAGGTCAGCGCCACCTTCATTCCGTTCACTGCGCGCAGCCGCATGAGCGGGGTCGACATGCACAACACGTCGATCCGGAAAGGCGCGGTGGACGCGATCCTCGATTATGTCAAAGCCGCCGCGCCTGCTGCGGCCGCCATCGGCGGGGCGGGCCGCGTGCAGAGCTTTCCCGGCGTCGCGCTGGACACCGTGCGCGAACTCAATGCCGCGGCCGACGTAATCGCGCGCGCGGGCGGCACGCCGCTCGCGGTCGCGAAAGATGGCCGGCTGCTCGGCCTCATTCATCTGAAAGACATCGTCAAGGGCGGCATCCGCGAACGCTTTGCCGAGCTGCGCCGGATGGGCATTCGCACCGTCATGATCACCGGCGACAATGCGATGACCGCCGCCGCGATTGCTGCCGAGGCAGGTGTCGACGACTTCCTTGCCCAGGCGACGCCCGAGGACAAACTCCGCCTCATCCGCGACGAGCAGGCCAAGGGCAAGCTCGTCGCCATGTGCGGCGACGGCACCAACGACGCACCGGCGCTGGCCCAGGCCGACGTCGGCGTTGCGATGAACACCGGCACGATGGCCGCGCGCGAGGCCGGCAACATGGTCGATCTCGATTCCAATCCGACCAAGCTCATCGAGATCGTGGAAATCGGCAAGCAACTGCTGATGACCCGCGGCGCGCTGACGACGTTCTCGATCGCGAACGACGTGGCGAAATATTTCGCCATCATCCCGGCGATGTTCTTTGCCTTTTATCCCGAGCTGTGGACGCTCAACGTCATGGGGCTCCATAATCCCGAAAGCGCGATCCTCTCGGCCATCATCTTCAATGCGCTCATCATCATCGCCCTGATTCCGCTGGCGCTCAAAGGGGTCGCCTATCGGCCGATCGGCGCAGCGCCGCTGCTGCGGCGCAATCTCCTGATCTACGGGCTGGGCGGCGTCATCGTCCCCTTCGCCGGCATCTGGATCATCGATCGCGTGATCTTCGCCCTTCATCTGGTGTGACGATGCCGCGCGCCCGGAATTTTGGAGTCATGTCATGTTGAAAGAAATTCGTCCGGCGATCGTCTTTGCGATCGCGCTTGCCGTGATTACCGGCCTTGCCTATCCGCTGGCCGTGACCGAGATTGCCGGCTTCGTCTTTCCGCGCGAGGCGCAGGGCAGCCTGATCGAACGCGACGGCAAGGTGATCGGCTCGGTCTTGATCGGCCAGGATTTCACCAGCGACTTCTATTTCCACGGCCGGCCGTCGGCGACCAGCACGCCCGATCCGAACGATGCGTCCAAGACCGTCCCGCTCCCCTACAATGCGACGAATTCGGGTGGCTCGAACCTTGGGCCGACCAATCCCGACCTCAAGGAGCGCGTGACCAAGGCGGTGGATGCACTCAAGCAGGAGAACCCCCAGGCCAATATCCCGGTCGATCTCGTCACGACGTCGGGCAGCGGCCTTGACCCCGACATCACCCCCGAGGCGGCGATGTTCCAGGTACCGCGCATTGCCAAGGCGCGCAATTTGCCGGAAGATCGAGTCCGGCAGCTTATCACGGAAACAACTGAGGGCCGGCTGGCAGGCTTCATCGGCGAGCCGCGCGTCAACGTCCTGGCACTCAACCTCGCACTCGACAAACTCGCGCCGCGGTGACTTTAACCTTCGTCCCCGCCCTCGGGGAAATTTGGGACGCGGCTGCGGTTGACCGTAGGGTGGGCAAAGCGCAGCGTGGCCACCGAATCCAATGACATGGGCACGCGCGGACGCCTCCGCGCTTTGCCCACCCTACGAGTCCTCACATGGCGGAGCAGCGCCGCGATCTTGAAAGCCGCCCGTCGCCGGATGCGCTCCTCGAAGCCGCCCGGCAGGAGGGCAGCGACATCGGCAAGCTGCGGATTTTCGTCGGCGCCGCACCCGGCGTCGGCAAAACCTACGAAATGCTCCAGCAAGCCCAGGCCAAGCGCAAGGAAGGCGTCGATGTGGTCGTCGGCGTCGTCGAGACGCATGGCCGCAAGGAGACCGAGACTTTGCTCGCAGGGCTCGACGTGTTGCCCCGCAAGACCATGCTCTACAAAGGTCAGCGGCTTGACGAGATGGATCTCGATGCCATTCTGGCGCGGCATCCGCGCCTCGTCCTGGTCGACGAGCTCGCTCATACCAATGCCCCCGGCAGCCGTCATCCCAAGCGCTATCTCGACGTCGAGGAAATTCTCGCTCGCGGCATCGACGTCTACACCACCGTCAACATCCAGCACATCGAGAGCCTGAACGACGTCATTGCCCAGATCACCGGCATCAGAGTCCGCGAGACCGTGCCGGACTCGATCTTCGACCGCGCCGATTCGATCGAACTCGTCGACCTGACGCCCGACGACCTGATCCAGCGCCTCAAGGACGGCAAGGTCTACGTTCCGCACCAGGCCGAGCGCGCACTGCTCAACTACTTCTCGCCCGCGAACCTGACGGCGCTGCGCGAGCTTGCGCTGCGGCGCACCGCCGATCGCGTCGACGAGCAGTTGCTCGCCCAGATGCAGGCACGCGCCATCCAGGGCCCGTGGGCCGCGGGCGATCGCATTCTCGTCTGCATCAGCGAAGATCCGAGGTCGGCGGGGCTCGTGCGTTATGCCAAGCGCCTCTCCGACCGCCTCCATGCGCCGCTCGTGGCGCTGTCGGTCGAGACGCGCCGCACCGTCAGCCTCAGCGAAGAGGAACGCGACCGCATTGCCGACACGCTGCGGCTCGCCCAGACGCTCGGCGGCGAGGCAACGACGATTCCCGGCGGCGACCGCGCCATCGCCGACGACGTCATTGCTTACGCCCACGCCAACAACATCACCCAGATCGTTGTCGGCAAATCGACGCGGACGCGCTGGTTCGAGATCATCCACGGCTCGGTCGTACATGATCTCGTGCGCGGCGCCGGCAACATCAGCGTGCATGTCATCGCCGGCGAGCGGGAAATCGGCGAACCGGTGCCGCGTAAAACGGTGAGCACCGCGCAGCCGCGCCCGTCGCTTCAGCTTCGTCCTTACCTGGTCGCCATCCTCGCCGTCGCGATGGCGCTCGGGATTGGCGAAATCATTCAGCCGGAGTTGCGCGTCGAGAACATCGATCTCGTGTTCCTGACCGCGATCGTCATGGTCGCCGTGCGGTATGGCCTTCTGCCATCGCTGTTCGCGAGCGCGATTGCTTCGCTGTGTTACAATTATTTTTTTCTGCCGCCGATCTACACCTTCACCATCACCGATCCGACCAACGTCGCGGCATTCTTCTTCTTCATCTTCATCTCGACCCTGGTCTCCAATGTGGCGGCGCGGGTGCGCACTCAGGCGGTCACCGCGATGGCGCGGGCGCGCACCACCGAGGCGCTGTACTCGTTCAGCCGCAAGCTCGCGGGCGTCGGTACGCTCGACGACGTGTTGTGGGCGACTACCTACCAGATCGCACTGATGCTGAAAGTCCGCGTCGTCATCCTGTTGCCGGAAAACGGGACCATCGCGGTCAAGGCGGGCTACCCGCCCGAGGATACGATCGATGAGGCCGATGTCGCCGCCGCCAAATGGGCGTGGGAGAACGATCGCTCCGCCGGGCGTGGCTCTGATACGTTGCCCGGCGCCAAACGGCTGTTCCTGCCGATGCGGACCGGGCGCGGCATCATTGGCATCATCGGCATCGACAGCGACAAGGCGGGCCCGCTGCTGACGCCTGACGAGCGGCGGCTGCTCGACGCGCTGAGCGACCAGAGCGCCATCGCGATCGAGCGCGTCCACCTCGTCGAGGACATGGATCGGGTAAAGCGCACGATCGAGACCGACCGGCTGCGCTCGGCGCTGCTCACGTCGATCTCCCATGACCTCAAGACGCCGCTGGCCGCGATCCTCGGCGCCGGCGGCACGCTGCGCGATCTTGCCGACGCGCTCACCGATGCGCAGAAGCTTGAACTCATCGGCACGATCATCGAGGAATCCGAGCGCCTCAACCGTTTCATCGCCAACCTGCTCGATATGACGAAGCTCGAGTCGGGCGCGCTCGTGCCCAATACCGCTCCGTGCGATCTCGGCGAGATCGTCGGCAGCGCACTGAGCCGCGCGTCGAAGATTCTCGCGCGCCACCATGTCGAACTCGATCTTGCGGCCGACCTGCCTCTCCTCGAGGTGGACGCCGTGCTGCTGGAGCAGGCGCTGTTCAACATCATCGATAACGCGGCCAAATATGCGCCCGAGAGCTCGACCATCAGGCTCCGTGCCTGGCGGGATGCGGGCACCGTGGCGCTGCAGATTGTTGACGAGGGTGAGGGCATCCCGCCGAGCGATCTCGAGCTCATCTTCGACAAGTTCCACCGCGTCAACAAGGGCGACAGCGTGCGCCCCGGCACCGGACTGGGGCTTGCCATTTCGCGCGGTTTCGTCGAGGCAATGCACGGAACCGTCAAAGCGGCGAACCGCACCGACCGCCCGGGCGCCGTATTCACCATCAAGCTTCCGATCCCGGCAACGGCCGCGAAGCTGGAGACCGCCGCGTGACTGCTGCAGCACTGAAGGTTCTTGTCGTCGACGATGAGCCGCCGATCCGCAAGCTGTTGCGGATGGGGCTCTCGACCCAGGGCTATGAGATCATCGACGCCGCCAACGGCAAGGCGGCGCTCGAAATGCTCAAGCTCAAGCCCGACCTCGTCATCCTCGATCTCGGATTGCCAGACATGCAGGGCCTCGACCTGCTCGTGCAAATTCGTGCACAGATGGACAGTGTGCCGATCGTGGTCCTGTCGAGCCGCAGCGACGAAGCCGGCAAGGTGGAAGCGCTCGACCGCGGCGCCGACGACTACGTGACGAAGCCGTTCGGCATGGACGAGTTGCTCGCGCGTCTGCGGGCGGCGCTGCGCCATCAGCTGCAGGTCCAAGGCGAGCGTCCGGTCTTCAAGGTCGGCGACCTCAGCGTCGATCTCGTCCGGCGGATCGTGAAAGTGCGCGACAAAGATGTGAAGCTGAGCCCGAAGGAGTACGATCTGCTGCGCGTCCTGGTGCAGCACGCCGGCAAGGTGCTCACCCACAAATTCCTGCTCGGCGAGTTGTGGGACAATCTCACCGACACCCAATATCTCCGGGTCTACGTTCGCCAGCTGCGGCAAAAGATCGAGGACGACGTCGAGCGGCCGCACTACATCCTCACCGAAACCGGCATCGGCTATCGCCTGCGCGCGCCTGATTGAAGGGGCGCATCGCGAACTGCACCGCGCGGGTCCCGCAGCACGGGCGGCGGCCAGGCGTAGCGGCACGAAAGGCTACGCAGGTCGTCATTCCGTAGCGCCAGAGCGAAGCGGAGGCGAGCCCGGAATCCATGAACACGGACTGCGGAGTATGGATTCCGGGTTCGCGCTGCGGCGCGCCCCGGAATGACCGGCTCAAAGCGATCGCGCTATCCAGAGAAATGCGGTTTGTAATTATTGCGACGCCGTCCCGGATATCGCTTCGCTCATCCGGGCTACGAAGCGGCGCAGCGATCGTGAACCCGCATTTGCAAAATATTTGAGCAACACTTCATCGTAGAAACGCCATATCCCCATCGAAGATCGATTATCGATTGCCGGGAACAATCGAATCCGTTGCGGCGTTATTGTTGCCGCAATTTCCAAGGGGCTTTTGAATGAAACTCCGTGTCGGTTTTGACATCGTTTATGAATTTGCGCAGCCGACGCCGATGGTCTTGATGCTCAACGTGCACCCTTCGCGGGCAGCCGACCTCCTCACCTCGGACCGGTTGCGGCTGACGCCGTCGCGCGCAATCACGAGCTACGTCGACAGCTTCGGCAACAAGTGCGCGCGTGTGCTGGCACCCGCAGGCGAGCTGCATATCGCCTGCGACACCATCGTATCCGACACGGGCAAACCCGATCCGGTCGAGCCCTCCGCCGAAGAGCATCCGATCGCTGATCTGCCGCACGAGGCGCTGATTTTCCTTCTCGCCAGCCGTTATTGCGAGACTGACAAGGTGATGAACACGGCGTGGCAGCGGTTCGGTAAAACGAAACCCGGATGGGCGCGGGTGCAGGCGATCTGCGACTTCGTTCATTCTCACATCGAGTTCGGCTACCAGCACGCCAAGGTCACCAAAGGCGCGACCGATGTCCTGCGGGAGCCGCGCGGCGTGTGCCGCGACTTCGCCCACCTCGCCATCACGCTTTGCCGCTGCATGAACATTCCGGCGCGTTATTGCACCGGCTACCTCGGCGACATTGGTGTGCCGCCCGATCCGGCGCCGATGGACTTCAGCGCCTGGTTCGAGGTTTATCTCGGCGGACGGTGGTTCGCGTTTGATGCGCGCCACAATACGCCGCGCATCGGACGTATCTTGATCGGACGCGGGCGCGATGCGGCTGACGTCGCGATCAGCACGACGTTCGGCGCGAATACGCTCAAGCGTTTCGAGGTCCGCACCGACGAGGTGATCTCCAGCGAAGCGCCGCCGGCGAAGTCAGCGCCGCGACCATCGTCCCAGTCGCTCGCACCATCTGCGGCGACACGCGGGTCGAGGCGCAGGACGCGTGCCCGCGCGTAGCGTTATGCGCTAGCTAGAAATCCACCGTTTCGTGGGTCGCGGCGCCGCCGCGGACGGCGGACGCGAGCGGCGGGGGCGTGTCGGTGCCGGGATCGCGGAATCGGTTGACGATCGGGTAACGGCGATCGCGACCGAAACTCTTGAGCGTGACCTTGACGCCGGGCGCGGCCTGCCGGCGCTTGTACTCGGCGATATAAAGCAGGCGCTCGATCCGCATCACGAGATCGCGGTCGAAGCCGGCCGCGGCGATTGTCGCGACAGGCTCTTCGCGCTCGATGAGACGCTCGAGCACGGCGTCGAGTATCTCGTACGGCGGCAGCGAATCCTGGTCGGTCTGGTTCTCCCGCAATTCGGCGGTCGGCGCGCGCGTGATGATGTTCTCTGGGATGACGCGCCCCGCGGGTCCGAGTGCGCCGTGGGGCCGCCACACGTTGCGCAGCCGCGCCAGGCGATAGACTTCGGTCTTGTAGAGGTCTTTGACCGGATTGAAGCCGCCGTTCATGTCGCCATAGAGCGTCGCGTAGCCCGCCGACATTTCGGACTTGTTGCCGGTCGTCACCACCATCAGGCCGAACTTGTTGGAAATCGCCATCAGGATGACGCCGCGCGCGCGGGCCTGCAGATTCTCCTCGGTGACATCGCGCGGGCGACCCGCCATCAGCGGGGCGATCGTTTTCTCCAGCCCCTCGATCGCGGCGGCGATCGGCACGACGTCGTAATGAATGCCGAGTGCGGTCGCGGTCGCAGCGGCGTCATCAAGCGATTCCTGCGAGGTGAAACGATAAGGCAGCATCAGGCAGCGCACGCGCGCCGCCCCCAGCGCATCGACCGCCATCGCCGCGCACAGCGCGGAGTCGACGCCGCCGGAGAGCCCGAGCACCACGCCAGGAAACCGGTTCTTGTCGACGTAATCGCGCAAGCCCAGGACGCAGGCGGCGTAATCGGCTTCATCGCCTGACTCGAGCACCGAGGTCGTTCCCGGCGCAGCGCGCCAGCCGTGCGCCGTGCGGTTAAACACGACGGTTGCCATGTCTTCGCGGAACGCCGGAAGCTGCAGCGCGAATTTGAGATCGGTGTCGAGGACGAAGGAGGCGCCGTCGAACACCAATTCGTCCTGGCCGCCGACCTGGTTGACGTAGACGAGCGGCAGCTTGACGTCCTTGATGCGCGCCACCGCGACGCTGAGCCGCTCGTCGATGACGTGGCGCCGATAGGGCGAACCGTTCGGCACCAGGAGGATCTCGCCGCCGGTCTCGCTCAAACATTCGACCGGCTCGGGGCCCCATATGTCCTCGCAGATCGGCACGCCGATGCGCACGCCGCGAAAGCCGATCGGGCCCGGCAGCGGACCCGGCGAAAACACTCGCTTTTCGTCAAATACGCCGTAATTCGGCAGATCGACCTTGAAGCGCAACGCGGCAACCTTTCCCTGGTCGAGAAGCGCCACGGCATTATAAAGCCGCCCGTCCTCGACCCAGGGCGTGCCGATCAGCATCGCCGGGCCCCCGTCTGCCGTCTCGCGTGCGAGCGCCTCGACAGCGCCGCGGCAAGCGGCCTGTAGAGCCGGCTTGAGCACCAAATCCTCCGGCGGATAGCCGCAGATGAACAATTCCGGCAGGATGACGAGGTCGGCGTCATCGGCAACGGCGCGCGCGCGGGCGTGCCGCGCCTTGTCGGCATTGCCGGCAATGTCACCGACAATGGGATTAAGCTGGGCAATGGTCAGGGCAAGCCGATCGGCTGGGCGCGGGCTCATGGCTGTCAATTAGCGCCTCGCCAGCCGCGCGGCAATGCGGGCGGCGCGGAACCGTGCGGCCCACCGGGCGGGCCCGCGTCTGGTTACGGCGCGGTCACCATCACCGATACCACCAACATGATCCTACCGTTGTGGCAGGCGTCACCCTGTCTCGTGCTTAAGTCTGCTTCCCAATTTCGAAGGGCGGGTGTAGAATTTTGACTTAGTACCAGTGGAGAGGTACGCCATGGACAAGACCGTGGCTCGACTCAATATCGAACACTTCCGCACGCTGCTGGAAAGGGAAACCGACCCATCCAAGCGGCAAACGTTGGAGAGTTCTGCTAGCTGAAGAGGAGGCTAAGCTCGCCAAGCTCAGCGATTCTCCCGGCGAGCAGCAAGCCTAGCGTTATCCCTGTCCACTCCCGCCAGTGGGTCGGCAGCACGTCAATCCGCTCCTTGGTTTCTGCCTTGATCCATCCACCGAGGATGCGTCGGCATGCAAACGCGAGCGCGTGAACGCCGTGATAGTTGATGACCGCGAGCGCAAGATCGCGGTCGAAAGGTGCGGTAGCTACCGGTTCCCAGCCCATATTGAAAAATTCAGGTCATAAATTCTGATCCGGCATTGATGCAGGTCAAAGGCATGGTCGCCGCGGCCCGCGGGAACGTGCGCTTAATCGGGACTTAACCGCCATCCGCAATAATGATGTCTCCCCTCCCGTCGGAGAATCTGCCGTGCGCCGCATCGCCTTTTCCAAGCTGCTGATGATCGTCGTCTGCGTGCCGCTCGCCGCGGCGATCCTGAGCGGCGTGATCCTCACCTACGAAGCCTGGTCGCGCTACAACGAGGTCAATCGCGCCGCCTCGCTGGCGCGCCTCGCCGCCGCGATCGCAAGGTTCGGTGGCATGGGCATACCGGCTGAAGGCGCGACGACCCGCGAATTCGTCGGCGGGACCGGAAGCAAGGCAGCGATCGACACGGCCCGCCGCGCCCTCGATGATTACTATCGCGGCATCCGCGAGGCGGCCGCGGCCAGCATCGTGAAAGACCCGAAGATCGAAGACCATCTGCGGGTGCTTGACGAGAAGATGCGAGATATCGCGGCGATGCGCGAAAAGGTCGATGACAAAATCATCACCACGTCCGAAGCGACAACCGCCGTCATCTCCCAAGGCTCGCAGCGCGCCAACGATCTCGTCGCCACGGCCGCCGCGGTCGCGAGCGATCCGGTCCTGTCGCGTCGCATCTTCGGCCTCTACGCAACGTTGCAATTCAATGAAAGCGCGATGATCCAGCGCGGCATCGGGGCGAATGCCCTGCAGCGCGGACAGGTGCCGACCCCGGTATTGCTGCTGATCGGCAAGAACGTCGGTCTCAACACGACGTTCGGCAAGCTGTTCCGGGACTTTGCTCCGCCTGAAGCAGTGACGATCTACGAGTCGTTCGACGACATGCACGGCCATGCGCTTGCCGATTTGCGTGAACTCGCCCTCAAGAACGCCGGTACACCCGGGTCCGACGCCCAGATCCGGCAATGGGCCGACATCCATCGCGATCTGACCGGCGTGATGTCTTCGGTGCTGAAGACGACGATCGATGGCATCCTCGTCGAAGCCGACCAAGCGGTCGCCGACTCCTGGCGTTACCTCGTCGCACTGCTTACAGTCTCGCTTGTCATGCTCGCCGGCGTCATCGCCGTCACCTGGTTTGCCATCAGCTTGCTGCGGGGCCTCCTTGGCGGCCTTGTGCGTACCATGGAGCAGATGAGCGAGGGCGACTACGACGTGACCGTTCCGAGCGTGGAGCGCGCGGACGAGATCGGCGCGATGGCGCGGGCCACCGAACACTTCCGCGAAAACCTGGCGCGGATGCGCAATCTCGAAGCCGAGCAGAAGGGAGCCGCAGCGCGCAACGCCGCCGAACGACGGGCGGCCGATGAGCGCGAAGCGGCACACCAGAAGACCGCCTCGGAGCGCGCCGCGGCCGAAAAGAAGGCCGCAATGCACGAGCTTGCCGGCCAATTTCAGACTGCCGTCGGCGCGATCGTCGATTCGCTCTCGGAGTCCTCCGGCGAGCTCGAGGCTTCGGCCGGAACACTGACCCAAACCGCCGAAGAGACTCAGCGGCTGACCGGGCTCGTCACCGGCGCCTCCGAGCAGGCTTCGATGAACGTGCAGTCCGTCGCCTCGGCGACCGACGAGATGACCGCATCGGTCTCCGAGATCGGCCGGCAGATGCAGGAGTCGAACAAGATCGCAAACGAGGCGGTCGCCCAGGCGTCCCGAACCGACGAACGCATCGGAGCGCTGTTGCAATCGGCCGGCCGGATCGGCGACGTGGTCAAGCTCATCACCGCGATCGCGGAGCAGACGAACTTGCTCGCGCTCAACGCGACGATCGAAGCGGCGCGTGCCGGCGACGCCGGCCGTGGCTTCGCCGTGGTGGCTCAGGAGGTCAAGGCCCTCTCCGGGCAGACAGCCAAGGCGACCGAGGAGATCAGCACGCAGATCGCCGGCATGCAGGCCGCCACCCAGGAGTCGGTCACCGCGATCAAGGAAATTTGCGCCACTATCGGTCGCATTTCGCAAATTTCCTCGGCGATTGCGGCGGCAGTCGATGAACAGGGCGCGGCGACCCAGGAAATCGCGCGCAACGTTGGCGCCGCAGCTCAAGGCACGGCACAGGTCGCGACCAACATCACCGACGTCAATCGCGGCGCCGGCGAGACCGGCGCGGCCTCGACGCGGGTGCTGTCGTCGGCGCAGTCGCTGTCGAAGCAGAGCGGCCGCCTCAAGGTCGAGGTCGACAAGTTCCTCCAGACCGTTCGCGCGGCGTGACGCGCCACCCTGCCCGCTTGCGGACAAAGTGCGCGAAAACAACAGCCGTCAGCCGGTGCGCTGGCGCAGCTCATCGATCTGATCGCGCACCGCGGTCGCCGCCGCGCCGATCTTGATGTTGGTGAAATCCATTTCGGCACCGAATCGCGTGCCGGCGAAACTCACCGGCGCCTCGAACTGCGCCCGCGCGAACATCGCCTTGCCCTCGAAGCGCGCCGCGTCGAAACGTGTCGGTCCGCGGAACGCGGTGTCTTCGAAGCTGGCGGTGTCCACGAAGTCGGCATCGCCAAAATCGCTCTCTGCGCCGAAGGTGCAACTGCCGAGCCCGACGTCCCGCGCGAACGTCGCGCCGGAAAAGCGCACCGCCCCCGCGAAGCTCCCGTAGCGAAACCAGGCTGCCTTGCGAAATCGCGCGTTGGCAAAATCCGCGGCGGCGAGGAAACGCGAATAGGTGAAGCGCGCTTCACCGGTGAAGGTCGCGCCGGCAAAGACCGCCGGCCCCGAGAACTCGCAGTTCTCGAAGAACGCTTCGCGCCCGAACACGCAACGGCTGAAATCGGCCCGATCGGGAAAATTCGTGCCCTGGACAACCGCCGTGAAACTCGCGCCCGCAAAATTGACGGCGCCGGGAAACATCAGGGCGGTGCAGTCGAATTCATCTTCGAAGGTCGCGCCGCTGAAATCGGCAGCGGCAAGTTCGCGCCAGGCTCGCAGCAGGCCGGGGCTCGCCGCGGCCGGGCCCACCAACGACACCATGCCGTTCGCCCATCCATTCCAAACGCCCGCGCCGCCGGCGAGACGCTGCGCGGTCGCCTGTTTGCGCCGCGCCACGATGACCGCTTCTTCGCTGCTGCCGGCGAGCGGCCACAGGCTCGTCCCCGCCGCCCACGAAGGCAGCCAGGGATTGAGCGCCAGCATCGCGGCTACGGGATCGGTCGCCCTCATGGGAGGACACTCCGTGGCAAACCGCGTCATGTTAACCATTTCTTCACAAAGGTAAACGAGGCGCTGCATCAGCGCTGACTTAAAGCGGCGTTAACGATTCGGAATAGATCGTTGTTGCGGCGCGCCAGAGCGCCGGCTCGGATCGCTACCGGTGGGAACGATCGTCGCTTTCGAACGCTCGCAGCATCGCGCGGCTGCCGCTGTGCCTGATCAACCTCGCACGGCAGCGCCCGCGGAACTGATCATCTTTCCCAAGGTCAATATCGCCGAGTTGCGCGACCTATGGCTGGCGATGAAGGCCAGCCTCGACGACCGTCCCCGGCCGAAATAGCCGGCGCGAGCCGCGCTCACCCGGCGCGCAGAAGAGGCCACTCAAAATACTCAGCGTCCGCGCGGTAGTTGCAGCAGTTCGGCGAGCTGGTTCGCGTCGAGGCGCCGCGGGATGTATTTGAAGGCGATGGCATCTTCCATCAATTCATCGAGTCCCTCGATCTCGTCGAGCTGCAGCATGGCCTTCGGATAGAATTCGTCGCGCACCCGCTGCGCGGTCGCGGGCGTGACCTGGGCGTAGCGGGCATAGGCTTCGATCGCGCGTTGATCGGCGTACATCCAGTCGATGGTCTCTCTGTACGCGGCGATGAAGCGCGCATAGGCGTCGCGTCGCCGCGCCAAGTCCGTCGCGTTGGCGATGATCGTGCGCACGGTCTGATGGCGCACGCTCGGCAAGTCGTTCGCGCGCGCAATGATCCTGATCTTGCGCTGATCGGCGGCATCGAGACCGAACGGGGGCGTCGAGAAGCCGACGTCGATCTGCCGCGACATCACCTGGGTGAAGGTCGCGGGCACGCTGCCGGTCGCGACCAGCCTGGGCGTAATCCCGTAAGCTTTGAAAAAGCGCAGCGCGATGATGTGCGTTCCCGAGCCGTTGGTCGAGTACGCGAAGGTCATCGCCGGCGCGATGTCGCGCATCGCCCGCACCGGCGATTGCGCCAGCACGAAATAATATTCGGCGGTCCCGGTCGCCTCGCCGGCGATGATGCGGATCGGCGCACCTTTGACGTAGGCGCCAAGCACGCCGAGCGTTCCCGTCGCAACGCCGATGTCCGCGCTGCCGGAGATGACTGCCTGCTGCGTTTCGCCGCCGCCCGAGGTGTAGAAGACCTGCAGCGCGATCCCGTGTCGTTCGAAGATGCCGACCTGCTGCCCGATTTCGGCGAAGGAGGAATTCCACAGGCCTGCCTGGCCGATCGCGAGTTTGAACTGATCGGCGGCTGCCGCGGCGGGACGCGACGCGAGTGCGATGGCGACAACGACGAAGACAACATAAATCCATCGGTAGGGTGGGCAAAGCGAAGCGTGCCCACCATCGTGCCGTGAATGCGTGGGCACGCGCGGCCGGCGCCGCACTTTGCCCACCCTACGCGTCCGATGCATGGAGGCCGGCTCTACAGCCCCGCCACGGCGGGGAGAGGCTGGCCGCGACCGAGGCGCTCCTTCTTGAGCAGTTCGGCTACGAGGAATGCGAGCTCGATCGACTGCTCGGCGTTGAGGCGCGGATCGCAGAAGGTGTGATAGCGGTCGTTCAAATCCTCGTCGCTGATGGCGCGCGCGCCGCCGGTGCATTCGGTCACGTCCTGCCCGGTCATCTCGAGATGGACGCCGCCGGCATGGGTGCCCTCCGCCGCGTGAATCAAGAAAAACGACTTCACCTCCGAGAGGATGCGGTCGAACGGCCGCGTCTTGTAGCCCGACGCCGAACTTATGGTGTTGCCATGCATCGGGTCGCACGACCACACCACCGCACGCTTCTCGCGCTCAACAGCGCGGATCAGCGGCGGCAGCAGATCGCCGACCTTGTCGGCGCCCATGCGGCAGATCAGGGTAAGGCGGCCCGGCGCGTTGTCGGGATTGAGGATGTCGATCAGGCGCAACAGGTCGTCGGGATTCGACGACGGCCCGCATTTCAGGCCGAGCGGATTCATGATGCCGCGGCAGAACTCCACATGGGCGTGGTCGTACTGGCGGGTGCGGTCGCCGATCCACAGGAAGTGGCCGGAGGTGCAGTACCAGTCGCCGCTCGTCGAATCGACGCGGGTCATCGCCTGCTCGAAGCCGAGCAGCAGCGCCTCATGGCTGGTGTAGATGTCGGTCGTCCGCAATTCCGGATGGTCTTCAAGGTCAAGCCCGATCGCCCGCATGAAGCCGAGCGTCTCAGAGATGCGATCGGCAAGCTCGGTGTAGCGGCGCGACTGCGGTGAGTCCTTGACGAATCCGAGCATCCATTGGTGCACGCTGGCGAGATTGGCGTAGCCGCCCTGGGCGAAGGCGCGCAGCAGGTTGAGCGTCGCCGCCGACTGGCGAAAAGCCTCGATCTGGCGCCGCGGATCGGGCGTGCGCGCCGCCGCGGTGAACTCGTTGCCGTTGATGATGTCGCCGCGATAGCTCGGCAGCTCGACGCTGCCGCGCTTCTCGGTCGGCGAGGTGCGCGGCTTCGCGAACTGGCCGGCGATGCGCCCGATCTTCACCACCGGCAGCGCCGCCGCATAGGTCAGCACCACGGCCATCTGCAGGAACACGCGGAAGAAGTCGCGGATGTTGTTGGCGCCGTGCTCGGCAAAGCTCTCGGCGCAATCCCCGCCGTGCAGCAGGAACGCCTCGCCCGTCGCGACGCGCGCGAGCTGCTTCGTCAGATTGCGTGCCTCGCCGGCAAAAACGAGCGGCGGGAAGCTCGCAAGCTGCTTCTCCACTTCCGCCAACGCTGCCAGGTCCGGATAGTCCGGCACCTGCTGGATCGGCTTGCTGCGCCAACTGTCGGGCGTCCAACGCTCCGCCATCACGCTCTACTCCTGAATGGGGCGGCGCGCGCTTCGCGCCGGCGCCGCCTAAATCCGCGATTGGCGCGGCTTATACACGAGCGCCGCCATTCGACGCCACCGCGCAAGGGCGCGCGCAACCGCGGCGACTGCGGGCCGATTTTCCCTGAGAACAGGGAATTTAACAGGGAAACTCAAAAAAGGCACCCTCCCGGATGCATACCGCAGCTAAATCGCCCGGAGAAGGAAAGGCTTGCGGGCAATTCCCGGTGCGACGGAACAGGCAATCTTGCTGACGAAGCAGGGAAAGCTGGGCGGCGGGCACGAAGCCGGGACGATGGCGTGAATTGGCACTGCTGATCTCCACAGATTTTGAAATTTATCCTAGCAATATTTTCCTATTCCGCAAGAGGCGATCGGGAAGGCTGTAGCCCGCATGAGCACAGCGACGCGGCTCGCCCGTGGTTGGAGCGGCATCGGATGTCCCGCCGACGCGCTTGCGCTTGTCGTCCGAGCCCAGCGAGCATTTCGGCGCTGCCTCCGCCGCAATCCGCCCACGCATTTAGCGTAAGCGTTTCTCTACCGACTGCCCGGCGTACTGAACGGATTGTTTGTCCGCTTGTCCGCGTCGCGGGCGCGAGCCGGGTGAAGCGAGTGAAATAATCGAGGGAGGAGTAGGTCATGCAGAAGAGCAGCGATCGCATTCTGACCACCCATGTCGGGAGCCTGCCGCGCGGCGAGGAACTCGGAGGCTTGCTGATCGACGATGAGGCCGGGCGGCCCGTCGACAAGTCCAAGCTCGCGCAGATGATCGAGAAGCGCGTCGCCTATGTGCTCGAAAAGCAGCGCGACGCCGGTGTCGACATCGCGAATGACGGCGAGCAGGGCCGGGTCGGCTTTCAAACCTATGTGC
This sequence comes from uncultured Alphaproteobacteria bacterium, assembly GCA_963807015.1. Taxonomy (GTDB): domain Bacteria; phylum Pseudomonadota; class Alphaproteobacteria; order Rhizobiales; family Xanthobacteraceae; genus JAJPKK01. Next base: position 528,503 of record CAWEAS010000008.1, read on the forward strand.
CGCAGCGCATGTCGGGCTTCGGCGGCGAGTCGAAACGGCCGTTCGGCCGGGAATGGATCGAGTTTCCGCTCTACACCAAGAAATTCATGGAACGGCTGCCGAAAACCGGCAAGGTGTTCGGCTGTCCGGAGGCCGTCGGCGAGTTGCACTACACCGACAAGGCCGCGATCCAAACCGAACTGTCGCGATTCAAGCGGCTGGCGGCAGCGGTCACCCCGCCATTTACTGAATGCTTCTTTGCCGAGCCGTCGCCGGGGATCATCGCGACGACGATGCTCAATGCCTATTACCCCTCCTACGAAGCTTATCTCGATGCGATCGCGCGCGAGATGCACTACGAATACAAATCGGTGGTCGATGCCGGATTCATCCTGCAAATCGACTCGCCGGACCTCGCCATGGAGCGCGTACTGCTGTTCCAGGACAAATCCGACGCCGATTTCGTCAAGATCGTGGAGCAGCACATCACGGCCCTCAACAAGGCGCTCAAGGATATTCCGCGCGACCGCGTGCGGCTCCACGTCTGCTGGGGCAATTGGGAAGGGCCGCACATCTACGACATCGCGCTCGAGCCGTTGTTGCCGGCGCTCTATCAGGCGAACGTCGGCGGCTTGAGCATGGAATTCGCCAACGCGCGCCGCCAGCACGAATACGCCGCGTTGCGCAAGCACAAGCTGCCCGACCACATGGTCCTGCTTCCGGGCGTCATCGACACCAAGATCAATCTCGTCGAGCACCCCGAGGTCGTCGCCCAACGCATCGAAACCGCCGTCGCGGCCGTGGGCGACCGCGAGCGCGTCATCGCCAGCACCGATTGCGGCTTCGGCACGTTCGCAGGCTGGGAATGGGTCGCCGAAGACGTGGTGTGGGAGAAGCTCAAAACCATGCGCAAGGGCGCCGACATCGCGACCGGCCGCCTATGGGGAAAGAAGGCGGCCTGAGTCGCGATTGTTGCGGCGTCACGGGGTCTGAGTTCCGTGCGCCGCAGCGCAGTGCGGGCGAGTTTGGGATTTTCCTAATCGCCAACAGGGGTTATGGATTCCGGGCTGCCTCGCCTTGCTCGGCTCCCGGAATGACCGGTGGAGTCGACCTTCGATGTCTGCGCGCGCTGACGGGAGCCGTCTTCGTAACCTTTACGTCCGTATCCTCAATTAACGAATTAACGGATCAAGACGATCGGAGCCGACGCAACGGAAAAAGCGCCGCGGACGGCTGGACTAGAAGATTCAAATACGGTCTTATCCTCCGGAAAAATTTAGAGTCTTGTCCGTTCCCGTGTCGCGCATATTCCTGTCGCATTCGAGCAAGGACGATTTTCCCGCCGTCGCGGTCCGCGACTGGCTCACCGAAAACGGCTGGGACGACGTTTTTCTCGATCTTGATCCGATCGAAGGCATCCACGCCGGCGAGCGGTGGGAGCGTGCACTGCATGAGCACGCCGCGCGCTGCGAGGCCGTCGTCTTCCTTGTCTCCCGTAATTGGCTGGGGTCCGAGTGGTGCCGGCGCGAGTACGAGCTGGCGCGCAAGCTGAACAAGCGCATCTTCGTGGTCCTGATCGACGACATCCCGATCGCCGAACTGCCTTTCTATCTCACCGAAACGCATCAAGCGGTCTCGCTCGCTGCCGGCGAGGATCATCAGGTGCGACGCGTCACGCGGCCCGGCACGCACGAGGAGCGCCACCTTACATTTTCCACCGAAGGCTTCGCGCGATTGAAGGCTGGACTCACGCAGGCCGGTCTCGATCCGCGCTTCTTCGCATGGCCGCCCCCGAACGAGCCTCATCGCGCTCCGTTCCGCGGGCTCGAGCCGTTGGAGAGCGCAGATGCCGGCATTTTTTTTGGCCGCGAGGCGCCCATCATCGAGGTGCTCGACGCGTTGCGAGGCTTGCGTGAGGCGGCAGGCCCGCGCGTTTTCGTTATTCTCGGCGCCTCGGGCGCCGGCAAATCATCGTTCTTGCGAGCCGGGTTGCTGCCGCGCCTCGCGCGCGACGATCGCAGTTTCCTGCCCCTCACGGTGATCCGTCCCGAACGCGCCGCAGTCACCGGCGCGAACGGTCTTGTCGCTTCGCTGACGGCCGCCTGCGCCGACAAGGAGATGACGGCGACGCGAGCGCAATTGCGCGAAGCATCGACGGTCGATGCGAACGCGTTGCGCCCTTACCTGCGCGACCTCGCCGCACGCGCCGCGACTGCCAGCGCCGCCGCAAAACCGCCGACGCTCATCATCGCCATCGACCAAGCGGAAGAGCTGTTCCGAGCCGAAGGCGCGGCGGAGGGCGAAAGCCTGTTGACGCTGCTGCGCGATCTCGTGTGCACCGACGATCCGGCGGTCATCGCCCTGTTCGTGATCCGCTCCGACAGTTACGACGCGCTCGAACACGCCAAGCCGCTGGAGGGCTTGAGCCAGAAAGCCTTTCCCCTCCTGCCGATGCCGCGCGGCGCCTATCAGATGGTGATCGAAGGGCCGGCTGGACGTCTTGTACGGTCGGGTCGCCAATTCACGATCGACCCGTCGCTCACCGAGGTCCTGCTTGCGGATCTGGACAAGGGCGGCGGCAGCGACGCACTGCCGCTGCTCGCCTTCACCCTGGAGCAGCTTTTTTCCGACCACGAAGCGTCTGGGCGACTCACGCGCGATGATTACGACGCATTTGGGGGGCTCCGAGGCGCCATCGATGCCGCTGTCGCTCGCGTGTTCGCCGCCGCCGACAACGATCCGCGTATCCCCAAGGACCATGAGGCACGGCTGGCGCTCCTGAGGCGAGGGCTCATTCCCTGGCTCGCCGGCATCGATCCCGAGACCAAGACCCCACGGCGGCGACGCGCGCCCGCCACGCAAATCCCCGAAGAAGCGCGACCGCTCGTCGACCTGTTGGTCGAGCATCGGCTTCTGACCCGCGCTGTCGACGACGCAACTCACGCGACCACGCTTGAGCCCGCCCACGAAGCATTGCTTCGGCAATGGGGCAGCCTGAAAGGCTGGCTCAACGAGGACTTCGCCCGTCTTGTGACGCTCGAAGGCATCAAGCGCGCGGCGCGCGATTGGGACGCCAATGGGCGGGATATCGCCTGGGCAGCGCATGGCGGCGCGCGACTTGACGAGGCCACGCGGCTCGACACGAGAGCCGATCTCGCCGCGCTGCTCGACGCGACCGATCGCGCCTATCTCGCGGCGTGCCGCGAGAAGGAGAACGAGGGGCGGTCGAAAGAACTCGCCCTTGCCGCCGCCGAACGACGCGCGGCACAACGCACGCGGATCGGCCTCGTCGTGTCCAGCATCCTCGCGGTCGTCGCCATCGCGGCCGCGGCCGTCGCGGTTTACAAAGCTCGCGATGCGACGCAGCAGACATTGACCGCAGAGCAGCGGTCCGCTGTGCTCGCCGCGAGCGTCTCCCAATCCTTCACGCAGGAAGGGGCGCTCGATCAAGCCATGCTGCTGATGCTCGATGCCGCGCGTGTGTTCGACGACGCGACCGTTCCCGATGAAATCCGCATCGCGTTCACCAAGGCCCTGAAGAAGCGCGAACGAATCGAAACCAAGTCCGCGTTCGCCAACATGCAGGTCTTCGATACCGACGCCGCCGTGGTGCTGGTGGACCCCGCCACCAAGGACATCTGGAAACTCATCAATTCCACGAGCCCGACGCGGCTGCTCGCAGGTACACCGAGCGACAGTCCGATTGCCAAGCTGCAGCAGAGCATCGACGGACAGGAATACATCATCCTGCGGGAAAATCTTGATGTCGAACGGATCAACGCGTCGACCGGCGCGCGGAAGAAGACCGGCAGCCTGGCAGAGCCCAAAAAACTTCCCGGCCGAAGCTACGAATTGAATGACACCAAAATCACCGACGATGGCCTGATCGTCCGCGACTTCAGTGTCACCATCAAGGATAATTCGAACGCCTATTATCAGGCCTTTGATTCCGCGACCGGCCGCGTGATCGAAGGTGACGTGCCAACTGGCTTCACCGTGTTGCGGAAAAGCCCGAGCGGCGGACTTTATGGCTTGGACGGCGACGGACGCGTCGTCGAACTCAAGCCAGGGAAGGACAGTCTCGTCGTCACCAAACCGAAGCTCAATGACCGCGACACCGCCTATGCCAAATACGGAGCCTGCGTCGCGGGAATGCCGAATGCCGTCAAGACGTCGGTCGTAAAGGAGCTCGATGACAGCACTCCCCGGGAAATCCGCTGCGCGAAAATCGGCAGCAATTATCTGATCGAAGAGGTGAACTACTCCTCTTCCGGCAGAACTCGGACGGACCTGCTTTTCAGGTCCAACGGAAAGAAAGTCGACGTCCGAGATATCCTCAAATCAGCGCTGTCTGAAAGTCTATCGTATGAGAATTTCGCGTGGGTCGGCCTGTTTCCGCCAACCCAGGCGCAAGCCGCGAGCCTGAAAATGGAATGGCTTGGCATTGCTCTCAATCGCAGCGTCTATGTCCTGCGCCACGACGTCGAAGCCGGCACGCCGGACGATGGCATGGAGGATTGGTCTCTCGGCCTCGACTACCGACACCCGACATTTGTCGATGCGGGGCACTTCATCGGGCCGGACCAGCTTATCGCGATCGAGGGCGAGACCGGGCGGATCGTGCTGCATGACACTGCCGGCAAACCGAAGACGAACCTCTTTGCCACGCCTCTGGATAGCCTGATCGGAACCGAGACACCGACGCCCAAGCTCCTTAATCCGGGAACCTGCGTCGGATATTCGATCGCTCAAGCAAACGCTGCCACGATGCCCGATGGCCGCAAGATCAGCTTCGATACATCGAGCATGCACGACACGACCGATCACCATCAAATCGTCGTTGCCGGTTCACCGGACAAGATTGTCATGCTTGGCGACGACGCCAGTTGCATTCAGTTTTCGGCCGATTGGAAACGACTGCTGATCGTGAGAGCGAATGCCATCGTCATTTACGATTTTCAAAAGGTCTTGCAGGGTGCAAAGCTCGCAGAGGCCGAACTCGGCACATTAACGACGACCGCCAGCCCAAGCTCAGGCCTTTTCGTTGGCCCAATCGGCGAAAAGGTCGTCACCACCAATGCGACCAACCACGTGCTGCTGTGGACGCAGGACGCTGAGCGCGGCACGTGGAAGAGTGTCGAAATATATAAAGGCGACAACAACATATTCTACGCCGAACCGGATGCGACGGGCGACAGGTTGATTTTGATCGAGCGGGCCGGTGGCGGCGAAGTGCATGGAATGTTGTATTCGGTCGACGCCCGTCAAGTATGGCTCGATCTCGGCTCCGATTATAAATGGTTAGGGGCAGCGTTCGCGGATAACGCGACTGTCATCGTTGCCGAACATACGACGTGGACGCGGGTATTCCCGATGTTGCCGCTGAGCGCATTCACCGCGTTGGCGGACAAGGAACTCTCGCCCGAATGTCGTCCACCCTCGCCAAGGGATTATCGACATTCACCCTGCTGGCCGCCTTCCTACCGTTAAACACGCTCGGAACATTGGCCGAATTTGCGGTCGTCGCCCCCTTTCACCATCTAGAAGACTGTGCGGTCACGCCGGTATCATGAGGCGGCGTCGTGGAGCGGTTCTATGGGCATGCTTCGGGGCAATGTCGATCTGGTGAGCTGGCGCCTCATTTCGGGGTGGGCCCAGGACACATCGAATCCGGAAGAGCCGGTCGGGCTGATCATCACCGATAACGACCAGCCGGTCATGCGCGTGCTCGCGGATCGCTATCGCGAAGACCTGGAGCAGGCGGCGATCGGCAGCGGCCGCCATTCGTTCGAGATCGAATTTCCGCGCCCGTTGTCGCCGGCGGCGCGGCACGTGATCCGGGTGTGCCGCGACTTCGATGGCATGGAGCTGACGGGTTCGCCGGTGACGCTCGAGCCGCTGCAGGCCGCCGCGGGCGCCCAATCAAAGTCCGCCGACGAATTACGCGGCAACATCGATCTCGCCGGCTGGCGGCTGGTCTCCGGCTGGGTGCAGGATACCACCCGACCCGACGAGCCGGTCAGCCTTCTCGTCACCGACAATGACCAGTTGGTGGCACGGATCCTCGCCAACCGTTACCGCGAAGATCTTGAGCAGGCGGCGATCGGCAGCGGCCGGCACGCCTTCGAGCTGACGTTTCCGCGACCGCTGCCGCCGCTGGAGCGTCACGTCATCCGCATTTTTCGGGAGCTTGATGCTGCGGAAATGCCGGGCTCGCCGGTGGCGCTCGAGCCGGCGCGAACGTTCGGCGCCGCGGAAAAGGAATATGTGGCGTGGCTCGTTGGGCAGATCGAGGACGAGGGCGAGATTGCGCACACCATCGACTTCCTCGCGGAGCGCCTCGACAGCCTGAAGCAGCAACTCGCCGACCGCCACAGCATGCGTGCGGAGCGTAGGAACAAGGAGCACGAGCTTCGCCGCTGGCGCCAAAGTGGCGCGAGCGACGGCACAACGACGCCCGATGCTGTATCGCCCGACGGCGCGCCCCAATTGCAGCGGCGCGCGCTCGTGATCGACGATCGCGCGCCGAAGGCAGACCGCGATGCCGGGTCGAATGCCGTATTGGCGCATATGCAGTCGCTGCAGCGGCTCGGCTATGAGGTGACGTTCGCGGCCGCCAGCGAACCGACGCCCGACGCGAGCGCGCTGGGGCTTCTCGAAGCGATGGGGATGAGATGCGCCCGGCCGCCGGTCTACGGCTCGGTCGAGGACGTGCTGCGTCGCCAGGCTCACACGTTCGATCTCGTCTATCTGCATCGGATATCGAACGCGTCGAAATATCTTGCGCTCGCGCGGCATTATTTTCCGAAAGGGCGCGTCATCTACAGCGTCGCGGACCTGCATCACATCCGCTATGCCCGTCAGGCCGCCGCCGAAGACCGTCCGGAGCTGACAGCGTTGAGCAATCGGGTGCGACTGTTGGAGTGCGTCGCGGCCGCGACCGCCGACGCGGTCATCACCCATTCGCGGTTTGAGGCGGACGTGCTGCGCAAGGAGGTGCGCGGCGTCAACGTCCACATCGTGCCGTGGTCGATCGCGACCAAGCCCGTCGCGACCCCGTTTGCGCGGCGGCGTGGCCTCGCCTTTGTCGGCGGGTTCGGCCACGCGCCGAACCAGGACGCGGCACGCTGGCTGATCAGCGAGATCATGCCGCTGGTGCGCAAGCAAAGTCCGGACATCGAGTGCCTGCTCGTCGGCAGCGAGATGCCGGAGGCGCTGCTGCGGCTATGCGGCAATGGCGTTGTCGCGGTCGGCCATGTCGACGACCTCGCCGAGATATTCGAGCGCGTGCGGCTGACCGTTGCGCCCCTGAGCTTCGGCGCCGGTATCAAGGGCAAAGTGATCGAGAGCCTTGCGGCGGGCCTGCCTTGCGCCTGTACGCCGATCGCTGCCGAGGGCCTCGACCTGCCGCAGCCCTTGCGCGGCTGCATCGGCGAGAACGCTGCGGCGATCGCCGCCATCATTCAACGCCTCCACGATCAAAAGAAGGCAAACAACTCCTGCCGAAAGGCGGCGCTCGATTATGTCGCCGCCAACTTCTCCGCAGCGCGGGTGGACGAACTGCTGCGCCCCGCGACCGGCCTTATGTTTAGCTGAGATTGATTGCGTTCACTACTTTCGCTTATGGTGCGGCCACATTCGCGCCTTATGGCGCGGCCAACCCTAAAGTGGAGCGGAATGACTGATCAAATCGCCTCTGCTGCCGTGGTGCGGGAAGGCAAGCTCACGGTTCACCTCAAGCGGCTCGAGGCAGAGTCGATCGAGATCATGCGCGAGGTCGTCGCTGCATTCAAAGCGCCGGTGATGCTGTACTCGATCGGCAAGGATTCGAGCGTCATGCTCCACCTTGCTCTCAGGGCATTTTACCCCTCTCCCCTGCCCTTTCCGCTGCTGCATGTCGACACCACGTGGAAATTCCGCGACATGATCGCGTTTCGCGACGAGACCGCCCGTCGGCTCGGCCTCAACCTTCTCGTCCACGTCAACGAGGAGGGGGCGGCGCGCGGGATCAGCCCGATCGCATCGGGCTCGGCGGTGCACACCCAGATGATGAAGACCGAGGCGCTCAAGCAGGCGCTCGACAAATGGGGTTTCGACGCCGCGTTCGGCGGCGCCCGACGCGACGAGGAGAAAAGCCGGGCGAAGGAGCGCATCTTCTCGTTCCGCAGCGCAAGCCACACGTGGGATCCGCGCGACCAGCGGCCGGAGCTGTGGAACCTGTTCAACACTCGCGTCAAACCGGGCGAATCGATCCGCGTCTTCCCGCTGTCCAATTGGACCGAACTCGACGTTTGGCGTTACGTCATGGCGGAGAACATTCCCGTGGTGCCGCTCTATTTTGCCGGGGAACGCCCTGTCGTTCGGCGCAGCGGCACGTGGATCATGGTGGATGACGAGCGCTTGCCGCTCGAACCCGGCGAGGAAGTGCAGATGCGCCGCGTGCGGTTCCGCACCCTCGGCTGTTATCCGCTGTCGGGCGCGATCGAATCCGACGCCGCCTCGATCGCCGACATCGTCGCCGAGATGGAGATTGCGCGCGTATCAGAACGGCAGGGCCGCCTCATCGACACCGATGAAGCTGCCTCGATGGAAAAAAAGAAACGCGAGGGTTATTTCTGATGGACGCGCCGACGCCCGGCACGACCCGTGACCCGCAGCCGCCCGCAGGTGACCTCGGCTGCGCAGAGATGGAGCCCGGCGGCAGCCGGCAATTGCTGCGCTTCATCACCTGCGGTTCGGTCGACGACGGCAAATCGACCCTCATCGGCCGGCTCCTCCACAATTCGAAACTCATCTACGAGGATCAACTCGCGGCGCTCGCGAAGGATTCCGAGCAGCACGGGACGACCGGCGACGACATCGATCTCGCGCTTCTTGTCGACGGCTTGCAGGCCGAACGCGAGCAAGGCATCACCATCGACGTCGCCTATCGGTTCTTCAGCACGCCGCGCCGATCGTTCATCGTCGCCGACACGCCGGGTCACGAGCAATACACCCGCAACATGGCAACCGGCGCCTCGACCGCCGAGCTTGCCGTCATTCTGGTGGATGCCCGCAAGGGCGTGCTGGTGCAGACGCGGCGGCACAGCTTCATCTGCGCGCTGCTCGGCATCCGCCACGTCGTGCCGGCAGTGAACAAGATCGACCTCGTCGGCTACGACCAGGAGATTTTCGAGCGCATCGCCGCCGACTATGCGGCGTTTGCCGAACGGCTCGGCTTCGCGGACGTTGTTCCCATTCCGGTGTCGGCGCGCTATGGCGACAACGTCACTACCGCATCGGCGAACACGCCGTGGTATCGTGGGCCGACGCTCGTTGCGCACTTGGAGACAGCTGAGGTCGAGAACGACGTGGCGTCGCGGCCATTCCGGTTTCCCGTGCAGTGGGTCAACCGGCCCAATGCCGATTTCCGCGGCTATGCCGGTACGGTCGCGTCAGGTCGCCTCCGCCAGGGCGATCCGGTCGTCGTCGCGGCGTCGGGTCAAGTTTCGCGCGTGGCGCGGATCGTGACCTATGACGGCGACGTTGCCGAAGCGGCGGCGGCCAGTGCCGTCACCATCACGCTTGCCGACGAGGTCGATGTCGGCCGCGGCGACGTGCTCGCGGCTCCCAACGCACGCCCCGAGGTTGCCGACCAGTTCGCCGCGCACGTGATCTGGATGGACCGCGAGCCGCTGATCCCAGGCCGCTCTTATCTCGCGCGGATCGGCACCGCGACGGTCGCGGCGAGCATCACCGCGATCAAACACCGCGTCGACGTCAACACCCAGGAGCACCTCGCCGCCCACACGCTCGGCCTCAACGACATCGGCTTCTGCAACGTCTCGACCGCGTCACCGGTCGCGTTCGACCCCTATGCCGACAACCGCAAGACCGGCGCATTCATCATCATCGACCGCTATTCGAACCGCACCGTCGGCGCGGGCGTGATCGCCTTCGGCCTGCGCCGCGCCACCAATATCCATTGGCAGCCCCTCCTCATCGGCAAGACCGAGCGCGCCACGCTCAAGGAGCAGCGGCCCGCCATACTCTGGTTCACCGGCCTCTCCGGCGCCGGCAAATCGACCATCGCCAACATCGTCGAGCAGCGCCTGTTCGCCGCCGGCCATCACACCATGCTGCTCGACGGCGACAACGTGCGTCACGGCCTCAACCGCGACCTCGGCTTCACCGAGGCCGACCGCGTCGAGAACATCCGCCGCGTCGGCGAGGTGGCGAAGCTCATGGTGGAGAGCGGGCTCATCGTGCTGTGCTCGTTCATCTCGCCCTACCGCGCCGAGCGCGACATGGTGCGCGCCCTCGTTGCCGACGGCGAGTTCATCGAGGTGTTCGTCGATACCCCGATCGACGACTGCGTCAGCCGCGATCCCAAAGGTCTCTACGCCAAGGCCAAGGCCGGCCAGCTCAAGAATTTCACCGGCGTCGACGCGCCCTACGAGCCGCCGGAGCGGGCCGAGGTGCATCTGCACACCGCGGGACGCCGGGCGGAGGACTCGGCCGACGAGGTCCTCGATTTCATAACGGCGCGGCTCGCCCTTTAGAACTGACTTTCAGCGGGATTGGCAACCGACCCAGTTTCAATTTCGTAGGGTGGGCAAAGCGCGGACGTGTCCGCGCGTGCCCACGCTGTATGCAGCGACGGTGGGCACGCTTCGCTTTGCCCACCCTACTACACTCGATTTCGTTGTGGCGCGGCTAGGCGGCTAGACTAAATTGCCGTTCTTGCCACGCGCCCGGTCGGCTCGACGAACCAGCGTTCGCTGGTGAAGGCCTTGCCGGCCAGGCGTGCGACCAGCCAGTCGGCAACGAGTGTCGTCGGGAATGGGCCGAGATTGGCGGCGGGCACGTTGCCGACGGAATGGCGGCTGTCGGCGTAGATCACGAGTTGGCGCGGGCCCTTCATCGTGCTGACCATCTTCTCGGTGTAGGCGAGCGGGCTTAATTCGTCGGCCTCGCCGGCGACCACGAGATAAGGGCGGCGCATTTTCTCTGCATGCCCTTCCCACGTGAGCGTTTTGACGAATTCGTCGAACTTCACCTCGTCGGTGTAATTCGACATCCACATGAACCGCTTTTTGAAGGTCGGCGATGCCTCCTCGAAGATCGTGTGGCAGCCGGGCTCGAGGCACGTGGACATCACCGCGGTCGCAGCGATGCGCGGCTCGTTGGCAGCCATGATGGTTCCGAAGAACGAGCCGAAGCTCGTGCCGGTGACGCCGATCTTTTGGGTATCGATCTCCGGCTGCTGCGCGAGCCAGTCCACCAGCACCGGGCCGGCATCGATCCAGTTTGCCATCGAGACGTAGACGCCGAGCAGCGGGCTTTCGTATTGGCCCGGACCATCGATGGCAAGGACGGCGACGCCGCGCGCAAGCCACCGATCGTTGGCGAGCGCCACACTGCTTTCCTTGAAACTGTCCATGCCAGGGATCGCGATCACCACCGGGATCTTGCCGCCGGCATATCCCGGCGGCAGATGAAACCAACCGGGGATCGATTTGCCTTTGAACGGAACGGACACCGCCTCGACCTTGTGGTCGGCGAGCTTCGCGTACTTGCCGTAACACTCCCGCTTTTTCGTATGCAGTTCCTCGTGGAGCTTGCCGGAATCGTCGTAAGGCCATTCCGCCGCGCCATAGTGGATCGCCGCCATGTACCAATTGTCGCGCGCGGTGATGAGATTGCCGGCGGCCTCGGCCTCCTTCGCCTTGGCCTCGCGACGGCGCGCGGTGCTCTCAAAGGCTGGACCAATGTCGGCCATCTTCTGCACCCGCGCGCGGATCGCCGCGAAATCCGCGTTGGCTTCGACGCCGCACGGCGCGGAGAGATAAAGCGAGCGCGGCTGGTCCCAATCAATTCCATTGGCGCGGATGATGTTGTCGAGCGCCCAGCGCTGCTCGGTAAATCGTTTGGTCGTCGCCTCCCCGTTGTCCGCAAGGGCGCCGCCTGCCGCGAACGCCGCCGCTGTGCCGGCCACAGCGCCGCTCCTGATAAATCGACGACGATCCATGGCATGTATCTCCGTGTTTTCTCGACTGTGTGATGATGCAGCAGACGAATGTCCGCGGCCGCCACGCTGATCCTCAAGCTGATCCTGCGGCATTCTCAGGTGGTGCTTGGGTGGGAGCCAAGCGCCAGCGGATGGTAGCGACTCGGCGCGCGGCTTGGAAGCCCGACGAACGTTGCAGACTGCTCAGTTTCGAATCAATCTAACCCGCGACGCGCGCGCTTGATTTGAGTCGCCGGTCCTCGACCCACGCCGTTCAATGCATCATGAGCACAGGGCGATCGGCTTGGCGCAAAAATGATTGCGTGCAGCCGCCGAACAGCATTTCGCGCAGCTGTGAGTGACCGTAGGCTCCGAGCACGACGAGATCGGCGTCGCAGCCTTCCGCCGCAGCAGCGAGCAACTCGGGCGGGCCGCCACCTTCCGCTTTGATGATGCGGATTTCGGACGAAATGCCGTTCCAGGCGAGATGCCGCTCAACATGAGCGAGCGATTCGGAGGACTCCTCGCCCTTCTCTGCGACGCTGGCGACCACCACCCGCTTGGCGTTTGCCAACAACGGCATCGCGGTGCCGACCGCCCGAGCTGCCTCCGCGGTGTCGCGCCAACAGACCATGATCGTGCCGGTCAGTGTTTGCCGCGGCGCGGACGGCGCGATCAGGATCGGGCGGCCGCATCCGACGACCAGTTGCTCCAGAAAATCGGTAGGCAGCAGATTCTGCTTCCTGGCACGGCCGACGACCACGAGGTCGGAATGGCGGGCGTGGGAAATGATCCGCTTCACTGCCTGGCCGTCCACTTCGTTCCAGCTCGCGGTCACCGCGCGCGCACCCTTGGGTGAATCACACACTTCGATCCTCGATTGCGCGCACAACTCGCGAAAGTGTTCCGCTGCCGCCGCCGATCGTGTCGTCGCCTGGTCACCCAGCTTCTTGAGGACATTGGTCAAGGCGGCGCCCATGGCGAAGCCGGTCCGTGAATCGTTGACGGCCGCTTCGCCCGCGCCGACCCGGACATGAAGAAATTGCAGATGACCCGAGAACGGGCGGGCGGCGGCTAACGCCGTCTCGAACAACGGTCTGTCCGTATCGCTCCCGCTGAACGGCACAAGAATCGATTTCATACGACACCTCTCAGTCCCATGCCGGCGAAACTGGACGGCGCGAGAGGCCGGCACGTTGATGTCAATCAAGGAGGAGAATGTTTTTCAGGCGCAAGGTGCGGACTGCTCATCCTGGTTTGATCCAAATCAATGTGTGGCCAGGTCAGCCGAAGGACTTTAGTTACAAGAGAAACTAAAGTGGCGGCAGACAATGATCGCTGAGATCGTGGCCGCCGGCGTGGAGGGCGATATGGGCGAGCGACCAACCGTGGTCGTTGCCGGCGGCGGCATCGGTGGGCTGTCGGCCGCGCTCGGACTTGCACAGAAGGGCTGCGACGTCACCGTCCTCGAACAGGCGGAACATTACGGCGAAATCGGCGCCGGAATTCAGATCGGCCCCAACGCCTTTCACGCCCTGGACTACCTCGGTGTCGGTGCCGCCGCACGCGCGAAAGCCGTCTATATCGATCGCCTCATCATGATGGACGGACTGACGGGAGCGGAGATCGCGCACATTCCGGTGGACGCGGCGTTTCGCCAGCGCTTCGGCAATCCTTATGCCGTCATTCACCGTTCCGATCTTCATGGCGTGTTGCTCGAGGCCTGCCGTGCCAGCCCGCGTATTCAACTTCTCAATCGCGAGCATGTCGTCAGTTATGAGCATACCCGCTCGGGTGCGCGGGTTCGCACGGTGGCAGGCTCTGCGTTCGATGGCGACGCGGTCATCGGTTGCGACGGCATCCGCTCCAAGATTCGCGAGCAGTTGACCGGCGGCGACCCGCTCAAATTGTCCGGACACGTGGCCTATCGCGCCGTGCTGCCGATCGAGCAGATGCCCGAGGACCTGCGCTGGAATGCCGCCACGCTGTGGGCGAGCCCAAAGTGCCACATGGTCCACTACCCGCTGCAAGGCTGGAAGACCTTCAACCTGGTCGCCACGTTCCAGACCGACGTCGCGAATGTCGGGGTCAATGAGCCCGGCAATCGCGAAGAAATCCTGTCGCGCTTCGGACACATCGTGCAGAAGGCGCGCAAGCTCCTGGAAATTCCGACCGAGTGGCGGCGCTGGGTGCTCGGCGATCGCGAGCCGATCGAGAACTGGACCGACGGCCGCGTCACCCTCCTCGGCGACGCCGCCCATCCGACCCATCAATACTTCGCGCAAGGCGCCTGCATGGCGATGGAGGACGCCGTCTGTCTCGCCCATCAGGTCGAGCAATCGCAGCGCAAATTCGATGCCGCCTTCGATGCCTATCAGGAAAATCGGATTCTGCGGGCCTATCGGGTCGTGCTGTCGTCCCGGATGTTGGGACGGGTCTATCACGCCGAGGGCGTCGAACGGAAAATCCGAAATTCTGTTCTCGGCGCGAAGACGCCAGCCGAATTCTACGACAGCCTGCAATGGCTCTACGGCGGCACCGGCCTCGCCGCCTGAACCGACAACAAACGAACGAGGTTTTGATCATGAGCGCTCTTGGCACTTTGGACGAACTGCCGGCGGCCTATCGCAAAGGCCTGAGCCAGAAGAATCTCGTTCCGTTATGGCCCGTCATGCGCACGGCCTTGCCGCACGACAAGCCCGACCGGCGGACGCAACCGGTAATCTGGCATTACCGGGACATCAGGCCGGACCTCATCAAGGCCGGCGAGCTTACGCCGATCGAAAAGGCCGAGCGGCGCGTGCTCGTGCTCGCCAATCCGGGGCTTGGCCTTGAGAACATGAAGGCGACGCCGTCGATCTTCATTGGCCTGCAGCTCATTCTGCCCAAGGAGACCGCGCCCAACCATCGTCACAGCCCGAGCGCGGTGCGCATGGTCATCGAGGGAAGCGGCGGCTTCACCGTCGTTCAGGGCGAGAAATGCCCGATGGAAAAAGGCGATCTCATCCTGACGCCGTCGGGGCTCTGGCACGAGCACGGCCACGACGGCACCGGCCCGGTGGTCTGGCTCGATGCGCTCGACCTCCCCGTCGTGCAAGCGCTCGAAGCATCCTACGCGGTCGAAGGGGAGCACCAAGCGGCCCGCAACGAACCGGATTCCTCGCAATCGCGCTATCGTCGCGCGGGGCTCATCCCGTACCGCTCGCTCGATGCCCGGCGCACCCGCTACCCGTTGCTGCGCTATCCCTGGAAGGAGGTGAGCGAAGCGCTAATGGCGCTCGCGGAAGTGACCCCCAAGGGAGAGCTGGTGCAGCTTGCCTACGTCAATCCGGAGACGGGGCGCGAATGCATGCCGGTGCTGGGCTTCTCCGCGATCATGCTGCGGCCGGGCGAGACGATCGCCGCGCCGTGCCGTTCGGCGTCCGCAGTACTCCACGTCATCGATGGCGAAGGCGAGGCGGAGGTCGACAGCGTGACGATGCATTTCGAGGATAGCGACATCATCGCCATTCCGACCCACGCGAAAATCCTGCTCGCCAATCGCCGGACCAGGTCGCCGGCGTTCCTGATGCAGATCGATGACGCGCCGCTCCAACGCAAGTGCGGCTTCTACGAGATCTTCAGTTGAAGGAGCCGCGCAGCCCGCCCCTGCTTCACAGAAAAATATGGAGGAAAACTATGACCGCAAATCGTGGATACATTCCGCCCTCCGGGCACCCTGGGCTCGGCGTTCATTCGCTTGATCACTTCACGCTGGCAGTGCCAGACGTGGCGGCTGCGCAGCGGTTCTACACGGAGTTCGGTCTCGATGTGGAGGACACCGGCAAAGCGCTCGGCCTCAAGACTTTCGACCATGATCAACGCTGGGGCGTTGTCGTCGAGGGCAAGCGCAAGAAACTCCATCACCTCTCGTTCGGCTGCTACGCCGACGACTTTCCTTATTTGCAGGAGCGCGCCGAGGCGAACGGCGTCGAACTCCTCGACGCGCCGAAGGGATTCGAGAGCAACGGCTTCTGGTTCCGCGACCCCGCCGGCCTTCTCATCGAGATCAAGGTCGCGGCGAAGTCATCGCCGCGGCACAAGAGCTGCGGGACCTGGTCGTCCTCGCCTGAAGGGGTTGCAGGAGCGCCGGTGCGCTCCAAGGCGCCGCGCGTGCAGCCGCGTCGCCTGTCGCACGTGCTTTCATTTACGACCAATCTCGATCGCGCCATCGATTTCTACTCAACGATCCTTGGCCTGCGGCTGTCCGACCGCTCCGACAAGGTCGCGTTCATGCACGCGATGCACGGCAGCGATCACCACATCCTGGCCTTCGCGGAGTCGCCCGGACCCGGAATGCACCACTGCAGCTGGGACACAGGCAGCATCAACGACATCGGGCTTGGCGCCATGCACATGGTCGGCAAAGGCTACGAAAGCGGCTGGGGTCTCGGCCGTCACGTCCTGGGATCGAACTATTTCCACTACATCAAGGATCCGTGGGGCAGCTACGCCGAATATTCCTGCGATATCGACTACATCCCGGCGACCCAAGACTGGGAAGCCGGCTACCACAAGCCTGAGGATTCGTTCTCTCTTTGGGGACCGGAGCCACCCGCGGATTTTACCCTCAACCGCGAGGTCGACGCCGCGGCCTGACGAGCAACTTCCTCTCCGAACGGCCGAGCGCTACAGTCCGAGGGCGCAAACAGGAGCCATGAGCTATGCGAACTCAAGTCGCAATCATCGGCGCTGGCCCCGCCGGCCTGCTCCTCGGTCAACTGCTGCATAAGTACGACATCGACAACATCGTTCTCGAGCGGCACACGCCCGAATATGTGCTCAGCCGCATCCGCGCCGGCGTCATCGAGCAGGTCGCGGTCGATCTTATCGACGAAGCCGGCGTCGGGGCCCGCATGCACCGCGACGGCCTCGTGCACGACGGCACGCAGCTCTGCGTCGAGGGCGTGCGGCATCGGATCGATTTCAAGGACCTGACCGGCAAGACCGTCATGGTCTACGGCCAGACGGAGGTCACCAAGGATTTGATGGACGGCCGCGCGGCCGCGAGCCTGCCCACGATCTACTCCGCCTATGACGTGGAGTTGCACGACATCGCCGGCACCAAGCCGCGCGTCACTTATCGTGCCGACGGCAAGAACCATGAGCTCGAATGCGATTTCATCGCCGGCTGCGACGGCTTTCACGGCATCAGCCGCAAGACCATCCCGTCGAGCGCCATCAAGAATTACGAGCGGGTCTATCCGTTCGGGTGGCTCGGGCTCCTGTCCGACACGCCGCCGGTCTCCAAGGAGCTGATCTACGTGCGCCATGAGCTTGGCTTCGCCTTGTGCTCGATGCGCTCGCCGACGCGCAGCCGCTACTACCTCCAGTGCAGTCTTGCCGAAGACGTCGATGCGTGGCCGGACGAGCGCTTTTGGGACGAGCTGCGGCTACGGCTCGACGACGAAGCCCGCGACCGCCTCGTCACCGGGCCATCGCTCGAAAAGAGCATCGCGCCGCTGCGCAGCTTCGTCGCCGAGCCGATGCGCTTCGGCCACCTGTTCCTCGCCGGCAATTCGGCCCACATCGTTCCGCCCACCGGCGCCAAGGGCCTCAACCTCGCGGCGAGCGACGTGCGCTACCTGTCGCACGCGCTGGCGGAGCACTACAAGGAAAAATCGGCGGCCGGCCTCGATCACTATTCGAGCCGCGCGCTCGCCCGGGTGTGGAAAGCCGAACGCTTTTCCTGGTGGATGACGATGCTGATGCACACCTTCCCGGACAATCCGTTCGATGCGAAGATGCAGCTCGCCGAGCTTGACTACCTCTTCAACTCGCGCGCCGCCGCAACCGCATTCGCAGAGAATTACGTCGGGCTGCCATTCTTTTGACGGCTGTCCGCGAAATCCTATCGTGAGGCGCCAATCCGCCCGGATTCGCCGCAACGGCGACGATAGGACGAGCGCATGATAATTGCCCTCTACGTCGCCGCAGGTGTCGTCATGGCTCTCGGGAGCCTCTATTTCGCCTGGGAAAGCAGGGACTTTCGTAAATTTTTGGCAGGTGCGTTCTTCGTGTCAGCGGGCATTTTGTTCTATTTATCTCTCGCCGATGTTTCGGTGCCTCTGTTGGGGACGAGTTTTGTCGAAACACCTCAGATCAGCGGCGGCCGCTCCATCGTCCATTTCATCCTCTTCTTGCTCTGCTTCTACTTTGGCTTCGTCAGGAAGCCAGAGGCTTGAAACGGACGCCATCCTGTGCGCGCAAGCGGATTATTGTTCTCCCGCTACACCTCGGCTCCTGGACTGATCTAGCCTTCTTGCTGCGACCTCCTGATGTCAGTCCTGGGGGGATGTCTCTGCTGCCATTTCCGGCCGGGACCGCGCATATAGTGCAACTCAGGACGGTAGGGATTGGCGAGTGCATTAACGACTGCGTGAGCTCGCTTTGCGATGGCGGCACGAATTCTCCGAAGCTGAGCGGCGAGCACGAACCTGGCGGCGGCGCAGCCGGCACTCGCTAT
This sequence comes from uncultured Alphaproteobacteria bacterium, assembly GCA_963807015.1. Lineage (GTDB taxonomy): Bacteria > Pseudomonadota > Alphaproteobacteria > Rhizobiales > Xanthobacteraceae > JAJPKK01. Next base: position 546,976 of record CAWEAS010000008.1, read on the forward strand.
CGCGATGAAGGGCATAACCAAGAACTCCGAAGCGCATTGGCTGCCGGAAAGATGCTCAGCCTGGCATAGGAAATCGAGGAGCGCGCGGAGTGGACGTTATAGGGAACCCATAAACACCACGTCGCTACCTGCTCACCGCCAAATCCCCATGCAATTTCCTTATGACATCGATATATTGCGGCAATCACTTCCCTCTCGTTTCCATATGACCTTCAGCCTAGTGTTGCGGGAGGTGAAAAAGCATCAGTCCCCGCCGCTGATGCTCTTGATCGTCTGGCTGAGAAGAACACGCCACTCGCGCGTAACGAGTCTCGTTCCTATCGATCGATCTCCATTGGGAGACCGGAAATGACCATTCTGAACCGATTCCCGGAATAGGTTCGACCGCCCTTTGATGAGCCTCCGTTGAGGCAAATCAACACATGGCGCGCGCTTCGCGGCTATTGACGCAAAACATTTGCCCCATACCAGCGAGGCACACGTGGTTCCCATCGTGCTCATGCTGCTCCTTCTGATCGGCTTCTTCGGCGTATTTGCCGGATTGGTCTTCTTTTCGGAAGGCGTGATCACGCCGGATTCAACCTCTTAAGCCAAGTCCGATGGCGAGCGATCAAGGAGCACGAATATGAGCTTGTACGTGCTGCTGGCGATGGTCATCGCGCTGGTGATCTACCTCTTCTACGCCGTGATTCATCCCGAGCGGTTCTAGCAACCACCGAGGCAAGAGATGACCTGGCAGAGCTGGTTGCAGATCGGACTGACGCTGCTGATCGGTTTCCTGATCAGCATTCCGGTCGGCCGCTATCTCGCCGCGGTGGTGACCGAAGGCAAGACCGTGTTCGATCGCGTCTTCAATCCGATCGACGCGTTTATTTATCTCCTGATCGGGCGGCAGACCTGCCGGCAGGCGATGGATTGGAAGGCCTACACGCTGCATATGTTGGCGACAAACCTGATCATGGCCGTGATCATTTTCTTGATCCTGGTTTTCCAAGATCTGTTGCCACTCAATCCGCGGCGCTTCCCCGGCATGGACCCGGTACTCGCCTTCAACACCGCAATCAGCTTCATCACCAATACTGACTGGCAGGCCTATGGCGGCGAGACGACGCTCTCGAACTTCAGCCAGATGGCGGCAATTACCTTTCCGATGTTCACGTCGGCCACCACTGGCTTCGTGGTCGCGATGGCTTTCATCCGCGCCTTTACCATCAAAAGCAACGATGGCGATCTCGGAAACTTTTATCGCGACTTCGTCCGCTTCACGACGCGCGTGCTCGTCCCCGTCGCGTTCGTGCTTGCCCTGGTCCTGATCCAGCAGGGCGAACCGCAAACGCTTGCTGCGACAGTGTCAGCGCATACCATGGACGGCCGCGCGCAGACAATTGCGCTCGGTCCCGTGGCCTCGCTCGAGACCATCAAACATCTGGGCACCAACGGCGGCGGCTTCTTTAACGCCAATGCCGCCCATCCGTTCGAAAATCCGACGCCGATCACGAACCTCATCCAAGCGCTGCTCATGATCGTTCTGCCGAGCTCGATCGTGATCTGTTTCGGCCACATGATCGGCTCGCGTCGCCAGGCTTGGGTGCTCTACGGCGTCATGACTGCGATGCTTGTGATGTTTTTGCCCTTCGTCGTCGTGCCCGAGCAGGCCGGAACGCCCCTGCTGACAAAGGCGGGCATCGAGACATCGGCAAACGCCACGCAACCCGGCGGCAATATGGAGGGTAAAGAGACCCGCTTCGGCATTGCTGAGAGCGGATTGTTTGCCAGCGTCACGACCCTGTTCACCACAGGCAGCGTCAATTCAATGCACGATAGCTTCACGCCGATCGGGGGCATGGGGACCTTCATCGGCATGATGCTGCAATGCGTGTTCGGCGGGAAAGGCGTTGGATTTCTGAACGCGCTCGTCTACGGCATCATCGCGGTCTTCATCGCCGGCCTCATGGTCGGGCGCACGCCGGAGTTTCTCGGCAAGAAGATCGAGAAGCCCGAAATCGTATTGGTCTCGCTGACGCTTCTGATCCATCCGCTGCTCATTCTGGCGCCGACTGGGTGGTCGGTTGTTTCTCCCTACGGCGTCTCATCGATGGCGAACGCGGCGATGCACGGCTATTCCGAGGTGCTTTACGCATTCACCACGTCTGCCGCGAATAACGGATCCGCCTTCGCCGGCCTCGACGGCAATACGCCGTGGTACAACTTCGCTACGGCCACTGTCATCCTTATCGGCCGCTATCCGCCGATCATCTTCATGATGGCGGTCGCCGGCTCGCTGGCGGCGAAGCCCATCGTGCCGGTGACACTTGGGACTCTACGCACCGACAGCGTGAAATTCGGAATCTTCTGGCTCGGCACCATCCTGGTGGTGGGCGCCCTCACCTTCTTTCCAGCCCTCGTGCTGGGACCGATCGCCGAATTCTTCGCCATGAAAAGCGGGCTTCTCTTCTAAGCGGACGTGTGTCCGGCACCCAAAGCAATGAAATATGGACGCGTTGCCTGAAACGACCTTGCACCGAAAATTCCCCCGGGCCGCGCGGCCCCGGGAGCCGCGCGTCGAGGTCTATGGGGCGCGGCTGTGGCGACAATCCGTGATTGCCTCGCTCGTCAAGTTCGATCCGCGAACTCAGATCCGCAACCCCGTGATGTTCGTGGTCTGGCTCGGGGCACTGGTGACGGCTGCACTCACCGTTTCTCCGGGTCTGTTCGGGCCGACTAGCGCATCAGCCGCCTATAACGGATTTTTGACCATCATTCTCCTGCTGACCGTGTGGTTTGCGAATTTCGCCGAGGCACTTGCCGAAGGGCGTGGCAAGGCGAAGGCCGCGACGCTGCGGCGAACGAAGACGGAGTTGGTGGCGAAGCGCCTGAACAGCTCGGGCGACATCGAGGAAATGGCGGCGTCAAGTCTGCGGAAGGGCGACGTCGTCCGGGTGGACAAGGGTGAGCTTATCCCGACCGATGGCGAGGTCATCGAGGGCGTAGCCTTTGTGGACGAGTCGGCCATCACCGGCGAGTCCGCGCCAGTGAGAAAAGAGCCGGGCACCGACATGTTCTCCTCAGTGACCGCAGGCACGACGCTGATTTCCGATTTCCTTCTCGTGCGTAGTACGGCTAACCCGGGCGAGAGCTTTCTCGACCGAATGATTCATCTCGTGGAAGGCGCCAAACGCCAGAAGACCCCGAACGAGATGGCATTAACGGTCCTGCTCGCCATCCTGACGTTGATTTTCCTTATCGCGGTCGCCGCCATAGCGCCGGTTGCGACCTACTTGCACGCGCAAATCAATATCGCCGACCTGATTGCACTCCTCGTCGCCCTCATTCCTACAACCATCGGCGCGCTTCTCTCCGCCATCGGCATCGCCGGCATCGATCGCACGTTCCGCTTCAATGTGCTCGCCATGTCCGGCAAAGCCGTGGAAGCCGCCGGCGACGTGCACACCTTGCTGCTCGACAAGACCGGCACGATCACCATGGGCAACCGGCAAGCGACCGAATTCATTCCGCTGTCAGGAACGAGCGCGGACGCGCTCGTGCGGGCGGCTCACCTCGCCTCGGCTTTCGATACGACGCCGGAAGGCCGCTCCATCATTGTTTTTGCCGAAAAGCTCGGCGCCACGCGCGACGCGGCGCTCGATCGCTGCCAGCGGTTCGATTTCTCGGCGCAAACCGCGATGAGCGGCGTCGACCTCTCCGACGGCCGGACGATTCGAAAAGGTGCCGTCAACGCTGTCGTGCGGCATGCGGCGACGTTCGGGGCATCTGAACCGCCCGACCTCAAACCCGCGGTCGAGCGCATCGCCATGAGGGGAGCGACGCCCCTCGCCGTCGCGGTCAACGGCAACATCCTCGGCGTGATCGCACTGTCGGACGTTCCGAAGCCGGGGATAGCCAAACGCATCGCGCAGCTGCGCGAAATGGGCATACGCACCGTGATGGTGACCGGCGACAATCCCATAACCGCCGCTGCGATTGCTGCCCAAGCCGGCGTCGACGATTTCGTCGCCGAGGCAAAGCCGGAGGAAAAGATCAAGCTGATCCGGCGCGAGCAGGCGCAAGGCCGCCTCGTCGCCATGACCGGGGACGGAACGAACGACGCGCCCGCCCTCGCGCAGGCCGACGTCGGCGTCGCCATGCATTCAGGCACCAATGCCGCCAAGGAGGCGGCGAATCTGATCGATCTCGATTCCGATCCGACCAAGCTCATCGACCTCGTCGGCATCGGCAAACAGATGCTGATGACGCGCGGAGCCTTGACCACGTTTTCGATAGCGAACGACGTCGCCAAGTACTTCGCCATCATTCCGGCGATGTTTATCGGCGCGCTGCCGGGGCTTTCCGTCCTCGATGTCATGGGGCTGCATAATGCAGTGCTCTCGGCGCTTATTTTCAACGCGCTGATCATCCCCGCGCTCATCCCGCTCGCTTTGCGCGGCGTGCGCTTCCGGCCGACCAGCGCGGAAGCCACGTTCTACCGCAACCTGCTCATCTACGGGCTCGGCGGGTTGATCGCGCCGTTCATTGCAATCAAGGCGATCGATCTCTCGCTCTCGCTGTTGGTTTAGAGGGAACGCAATATGCGAAACATTGCGACAGGTGCGTTGCGGGCTTCGCTGGTGATGTGGCTGCTGTGCGGTGTCGCCTATCCGTTTGCACTGACGGGCTTGGGACAATTGATGATGCCATTCCAGGCCAATGGCAGCCTGGAAAAGGATTCCGATGGCGCCGTCATCGGCTCGCACCTGATCGGACAAAACTGGAACGGTCCGCAGTGGTTCCACGGTCGCCCCTCGGCAACGGTGGCCGCTGACCCGGCCGATCCGAAGCGGAATGTGCCCACGCCCTACAATGCCGCAAGCTCGGCTGCATCCAATCTCGGCCCGACCAGCAAAGAGTTGTTGCAGCGCCTTTTGGGCGAACGGGCAGCGCTCGAAACGACGCAGCCGGAGCTCGCGGGCGCGTCGCTCCCGGCGGACATGCTGACGATGTCGGCATCGGGGCTTGATCCCGACATCAGTCCGGCGAACGCAATGCTGCAGGTCGACCGCGTGGCGCAGGCGCGTGGCGTGCCGCGCGCGGAGATCGAGACCCTGCTCGATCATGAAATCACCGGCCGCAGCCTGCTCGTCTTCGGCGAGCCGCGGGTGAATGTCCTGCAATTAAATCTCGCGTTACAGCGCCGTTTTCCCAAGCCGGATTGATGTGCCGGCTTTCAACCTCGCAGAAGGAGGCAATCGATGTACAAGCATATCCTCATCCCCACCGACGGCTCGGATTTGTCCAAGGACGCCGTGAGCTACGGAATTTCCTTGGCCAAGGCGGTCAACGCCGACGTCACCGCGATTACGGTGACGGTGCCTTTCCATACCTATACGCTGGATTCAGCCATGATCGAGGACACGCCAGAATCGTACAAGAAGCGGATGACAACGTTCGCGGCGAAGTGTCTCGACCAGGTGAAGGATGCCGCGAAGGCCGGAGTAAAATGCGAGACGGTTCACGTCGAGCTCGAGCATCCCTACCAAGCCATCATCGACACAGCAAAAGCGAGAGGCTGCGACTTGATCGTGATGGCGTCCCACGGACGGCGCGGCATTGCCGCAATCGTCTTAGGCAGCGAGACAGTGAAAGTGCTGACCCACAGCACGATCCCCGTTCTCGTCTATCGCGGATCACCGTCACGAGCGATGTGAGCTTCGGATAGGGCTCGAAAATCAAAAAGCGGATCCAGGCTGATGGGCCTGGGTCTATAGGATGAGTTGCAGGCGGCGCAGCCACTAATTGTGTCCGCGCAATTGACGGCGCCCGTATCCAACCATCCGGTCCGGCATTAACAATAAAATTGGTTTTAGCGCTGCACTTTACAATTTTCGGTAATTGTCTTGACCTCAAGCTGCCATTCGACGAAATGTGATGCGTTGGTGGTATCGTATCCCTGCACACGACCATGTCGATTGTTCGGAATTGCCGCCGGCTTCCAATTGCTGCGAAGATCAGACTGCTGTCGCCTTTGGAAGGGGCAGAGTCCTCCAACGAAAAATCCCTGGAAATTAAATTCTTGCGTGCCGGCGTGTGCGGATGGCCGGACCTTGACACTCGGTCTCTCGGCCGGCCGGAGAGGTGTTGAAGATGAATATCGTTGATGTCGGGGGCGCATTGTTTCTCGCTTCCTCCGGAGCGGCCGGTGAAGCATCGAGCACGGCAAGTGTTGCGGTGAACGGTGCGGCGCCGACGCCAGCCGGGCCGATGTCGGGCTCGCCAACTGCGGCGGACACAGCGGACGGGAATTCGCCGCCTACGGCCGCAGCGCAGCCGACGGCGTCCGGCGCTCCGAAGCGCGCCTACCCCGCCCCCGCCGAAACACCGACCCAGCAAGGCCCCCACGGCATCCGATTTGATTTCAACGATGGCTGCCGCGTCATGCTGCCGGAGGCGGCCCACCCGTGGAAAGTGCGGCTGAGCGACATCGACACCGGCAATATCCTGTTCGAGACCGAGATCAAGGCGGGTCGTGTCAACAGCACCAAGCGCTACTTCGTTCGCATCCGTATGGAGGTCTGGTCGGAAGGCAAAAGCGTCCTCAAGCACGACTACTCGGCGGCCGGGCGCGACGTGCTCATTCAATTGCCCGTGGGCACGCTCGGCGATCCGATGGGCTGGTTTCTCTATGCAGTGAAATTCAAGGAACTGCACGGCTGCAACCTCACCTGCCTGATGAGCGAGAAGCTGATCCCGCTGTTCAAACCGGCTTATCCGGATATCACCTTCGCGACTCACGAGGAGCACCAGCCCGATCGCTATTACGCGACCTACAGCCTCGGACTATTCTTCGACGACAAGGATTTCGTGTTTCAACCGTCCGATTTCCGGCATGTCGGCCTGCATCGTACGGCAGCCTACATCCTCGGCGTCGACCCAACCGAAGTCGCCCCGCGCATCGCACTTGAAGACGACACCCGGCCGATCGCCGAGCCCTATGTCTGCATCGCCGTCCAAAGCACGACACAGTGCAAGTACTGGAACAACCCGACAGGCTGGCGGGAGATCGTGCAGTTCCTCCGCGATAACGGCTATCGGGTCGTCTGCATCGACCTCAAGCCGACCCACGGCCACGGACTCATTTGGAACCATATTCCTAACGGCGCGGAGGATGAGACCGGCGAGAAGCCGCTGCAGGAACGCGCCCGGTGGCTCAAGCACGCGGAATTCTTCGTGGGGCTCTCCAGCGGCTTGTCGTGGCTCGCCTGGGCAGCCGGCACGCCGGTGGTGATGATCTCAGGGTTCACCCACCCGACCAATGAGTTCGAAACACCGTATCGGATCATCAATTATCACGCCTGCAATTCGTGCTGGAATGACGTGCGCCACCGGTTCGACCATAAGGACTTCATGTACTGTCCGCGCCACAAAGATACGCCGCGCCAGTTCGAATGCACGCGCCTCATTACTGCGGAGCATGTCAAAACCACGATCAGCCGCATTCCCGGATTTGGCGCACGTGAAAATTCACAGCTGCCGTCGTCTGAGGAACGGCAAGCAGTCCAAGAATCTCTAGCGTCCGATGCACCATCGCCTACGCCTGCTTCGCCGAGGCCGCCGACCACTGCCCAGGCTCCCAAACGGAAGCGTTGACGGGCTCGATGCGGATCAACATCATCAGCCTGGAGCGCACGCCAGAGCGGCTCGCCGAATTCCGACAGGTCAACGCGCACCTCAAGAACGTCGAGATTTTCAAAGGTGTCGATGGCGCCGACGTGTCAGTCGATGATCTCGCGTCGCGCGGCATTGTCGTGCCGCCTGTTGGTAGCGGGTGAAGTTGTCGTGTTTTTGTAGCTTGTGAATTGTCGCCTTCATTGTGGAAGTGGCGGCGGGACCGGAAGGCGTGGACGGTCTTGCTGGTTGGGTCATGACATGGCGGCTTTGGCGGCGGCAAGCTTAGTCGGTTTCTTTGTTCGACCTGGAAGCCGTTTCTTCGTCCCGACCTGCGCTGGTGATGAGGCAGCGAGCGCAGACCGGGTCAAGGGGGGCCGTTGCGCCGGCCTGTCGACGCGAGCGGCGCTATGAAGGCCATCCCTTGACGCGGTCGAGCACGCTGCCAGGCTCGATGCGGTCGGGGTGGAGAGCAGCGCGCCGTGGCAGTCGTAGCTCGCCAACCGGTGCGGGCCGAGGAACACGCTCACGCTGTTGTCGGGGTATTCGTGCACATGGACGCGGGCCTTGACGAAGTGTGGGCGTAGGCGGCTTTGCGGCAGCTGCAGCCGTCGCCCGGCCCAGGCGATGGTGTTGTCGTTGCCGACCGTGCGCTCCTCGAGGACACAGAGAATCTCGCGCCAGGCCTCGGCGCGATCGGGCACGAAGGCACTGCCCTCCTGCTCCGGCGCGATTGCAAAGGCCTTGTTGTATTCGCCGATGTAGTGCGCGCGCAGCCAGCGGTTGGCGGCCTCGACATCGTCGATGCCGACGAGCCGCAACTCCTTGGGCAAGCGATCCTGCAACGTGCGGAAGGCTCGCTCCGAGCGGCCTCTGGCCTGGGGCGAGTAGGAGGGGATGTGCTCGATGCCGAGGTGCGCCAGGGCGCGGCCGACCTGGGTCTTGTGCGTCCGCGACGCCTTCTCGCCGCCCTTGGGAGTGTGGAAATAATGGGCGCCGCGGTCCGTGTAGAGCGCGCAGAACAGGCCGTGCGCCGCAACCACCTCGCTCAACGCGCGCAACGTTGAAGCGGTGCCTTCCTCCTCAACCAGGATCATCGAATAGATCTCGCTCGTCGCATCATCGAGCGTCACGATCAGGTCCATCGGCGGCCGGCCTTCGATCCAGACGTGGCGCGAGCCGTCCTGATGCAGCATCATGCCCGGCAACGGACGCCGCTGCCGCTTCTTGCGATGGGCACTGCGGCTGCGCGCCGGCTTCACCAGGCCGGCAGCGTGCAAATTGAGCTTGGTCACAGTGTAGCCGAGCTTGTAGCCGTGCCGCTTCACCAGCTGCTCGTGAAAATGCTTCACCGTGAAATCCGCGTACTTGTTGCGGTAAAGCCCCAGCATCCGCTCCAACTCTTCCTGCGCTGCCCGCCGCGGCGATCGCCGGCCCACCCGTCGATCGGCAAGTCCCGCTTCGCCCTCATCCTCGTAACGCACCGACCACCGCTGGAATGTGCGCACATGCACTCCCAGCATCTCGGCTGCCTCCTCTTGTGAAATCTCGCCCCGCTCTTGTCGCTCGAACAAACTCGAAAAACGCATCCGACGCACACCCTCGTGTATCGATGCCGTGCCCATCGTGCCCTCTTTGTTCCGGGCACCACAAACACGACACTTCACGAGCTACAAACAGCCGACAGATCACGCGCTAGCTACAGCATTGTCGTGCCGCCTGTACAATACTCTAAGGGCGCTCTAGGCTGTTTGATGTCGCACATCAGTTTGTGGGATCGCGCGGCCACGGCGGGCGAGATCCTCACGATCGGCGAAGATGACGCGATCTTCCATCGCGATTTCGAACATCGCGCCCTCGCTATCCTTGCCGCACTCCCAGACAATACCGACATCGTGTATTGGGGCTGGAACTTTGACGCATCGGCAGCGATCGAGCTTGTGCCAGGCATGGCGCCTTGTTCGTTTACGTTCGGCGGGAGAAACCCGCTCCGAGCAGAAGTCGAGGCTTTTCAGAATTACATGACCGAGCCAAGAGCATATCGCATACTGCGAGCTTTCGGAACGGTGTGCTACACTGCAACGCCACGAGGCGCGCAGCGACTGCGCGAGCTGTGTCTACCGGTGCGCGATAACACTTGGGATTTTACCGAAATCAAGGTGCGCATTCCAAACATTGGCGTCGACGTCGCGATTGCCAATGCAATGCCGCAAATCAAGGCATTCTGCAGTTTCCCACCAATCGCGATGTCGCTCAACGAACCGCATCGATCGACAAGCCGGACGCGTACAGCGAATTAGGCCAGCGCGGTGCCCTGACACTCGTAGTTTGACAAGGAAAAAGCGCGCGGCCTCACGCGTGCGCCTTTTTCGATCCGTATTTCGCGCCGGGCAGCCAGCCTCGAATTCGGGTCCCGAGGAGATCGAGGTAGAGGTAGACGACGGGCGTCGTAAACAGTGTCAGAAGCTGCGACACCAGCAGACCGCCGACGATCGTGTAGCCGAGCGGCTGGCGCAGCTCCGCCCCATTGCCGGTGCCTAGCATCAGCGGCACGCCACCGAGCAGCGCCGCCATCGTCGTCATCATGATCGGCCGAAAGCGCAGGATGCACGCGCGATAGATGGACTCTTCAGGCTTAACGTGCTCTTCGCGTTCGACCTGCAGCGCGAAGTCGACGAGCATGATGCCGTTCTTCTTGACGATGCCGATCAGCAGGATGATGCCGATGATGGCGATCACGCTGAGGTCGAGGTGAACCGCCATCAGGATCAGCAGCGCGCCAAGACCTGCCGACGGCAGAGTCGAGAGAATCGTGATCGGATGGATCGTGCTCTCATAGAGAATGCCGAGAATGATGTAGATGACGACGAGCGACGCGGCGATCAGGATCGGCGTGCTGGCGAGCGATGATTGAAACGCCTGGGCGTTGCCCTGGAAGCTTGTCGCGAGCGAGGCCGGCTTGCCGCTTTGCCGCTCGAACGCGCGGATCGCGTCGACGGCGTCGCCGAGCGCGACCCCCTGCTTCAGATTGAACGAGATCGTTGCCGCGGGAAACATGCCCTGATGATTGATCACGATGGGCGCGGCCTGGACGGTACTGTGCACCAGCGTGCTCAACGGCACTTGCTGCCCGCTTGAGGAGCTCACATAGATGCCGCTCAACGCCTCCGGCCCGGTCTGGAACTGCGGCTCGACCTCCAAGACCACGTGATACTGATTGAGCGGGGTATACATGGTCGAGACGATGCGCTGGCCGAACGCGTCGTCGAGCGTGTTATCGATGGTCGACGGCAGGATTCCGTAGCTCGACGCGACCTCGCGGTTGGTGGTCACATTGAGCAGCGGGCCGGCGTTCTCCTGGTCCGAGGCAACGTCGGTGATGCCCGGAAGGGTCTTGAATTTTTCGAGGAAGACCGCCGCCCAGTGATTGAGTTCGTTCGCGTCGGCATCGTACATCGTGTACTGATATTGCGTCTTGGCGACACGCGCCCCGATCGTAATGTCCTGCGCCGCTTGCAGATAGAGTGTCGCGCCCTGCACTTGCGCGAGCTTCGGCCTCAACCGTTCGATCACCTGTTGGGCGCTGATCCTGCGCTCGCTGAGAGGCTTCAAGACGATAAACCCGCGACCCTGGTTGAGCGTCGGCGTCGAACCGCCAGGCCCCATGAAGTCGCTCACCAACTCGACCGCAGTATCCTGCAGCACGATGTCCATCAATGCCTGTTGGCGATCGGCCATTGCCGGAAACGATACGTCCTGCGCGGCCTCGATGATGCCGAACAGCATGCCGGTATCCTGCTGGGGAAAGAAGCCTTTTGGGATGATGTAATAGAGATATCCGGTGAGGACGATGGTGCCGATCATGACGAGCAGCGTCGCCAGACGGAAACGCAGGGCGATTTTCAGTCCGGCTTCGTACGCGGCGAGCATCGCGTCAAAGCCGTGCTCCAATTGCCGGTAGAGCCAGCCGTGCTGCTTGTGAGCCTCGCGGGTGAGCAGCCGCGCGCACATCATCGGCGTCAGGGTCAGCGAGATCACGAGTGACAAGATCAGTGAAACGCTCACGGTGACGGCGAATTCGCGAAACAGCTTGCCGATGTAGCCGCTCATCAAAAACAACGGAATGAACACGGCAATGAGCGACAACGTGATCGAGACGATTGTGAAGCCGATCTCGTTTGAGCCTTTGAGGGCAGCCTGCATCGGACTCAGGCCTTCCTCGATGTGCCGCACGATATTTTCGATCACCACCACGGCATCGTCGACGACGAATCCGACCGCTATCGTCAGCGCCATCAGCGATAGATTGTCGAGGCTGTAACCGAACTCGTACAGCACGGAAAATGTACCGATCAGCGACAGGGGCACCGCGATTCCCGGAATAACCGTCGCCCATAGATTTCGCAGGAAAGCAAAGATCACCATCACGACGAGCGCGATGGTCAAGATCAGCGTGAATCGCACATCGCGGACGGACGCGCGAATAGTCGCCGTGCGGTCCGACGCGATCGATACTTTGATCGATGGCGGCAGTGACGCTTCGAGCTGCGGCAACATCGCTTTGATGTTGTCCACGGTCTCGATCACGTTCGCGCCCGGCACCCGCAATATGTAGAGAATGACGGCGCGTTGCTTGTTGAACCATCCTGCCAGCAGATCGTTTTCCGGCGCCTCGATCGCCTTCCCGATGTCGCGGATACGCACCTGCGAGCCGTTGCGATAGGCAATCACGAGATTGTTGTAATCGTCCGGCTTCAACAGCTGGTCGTTGGTATTGAGCGTAAACGTCTGCCGTGGACTGTTCAGCGTGCCTTTCGGCAAATCGACATTGGCGCCGGCGAGCACCGCGCGCACGTCTTCGAGGCTGATGCCGCGGGATGCCAGCGCCTGCGGATTGACCTGTACCCGGATCGCCGGCTTTTGCTGGCCGCCGATGCCGACCAACCCGACGCCTGATATCTGCGAAATCTTCGGCAGCAGGATATTCTCGGCGTAGGCGTCGACCGTCGTCAGCGGCAACGCATCGGACGTAAGTGCGAGCAAAATAGCCGGCGTGTCGGCCGGGTTCACCTTCCTGATCGTCGGCGGATACGGGATGTTGGTCGGCAGATACGGACTTGCGGCGTTGATTGCGGCCAGCACGTCGGTCGCGGCGCTGTCCACCGACCGGCTGAGCTCGAACTGGACCGTCAGCGACGTGAAGCCCAGTGCATTCGATGAGGTGAGCTGAATGAGGCCTGGGATCTGACTGAGCTGCTGCTCAAGCGGCGTTGCGACCGAGGACGCCATCGTCTGCGGATCGGCTCCCGGCAATTGCGCGCTGATTTGGATGGTGGGGTAATCGACGTTCGGCAGAGCTGCGACCGGCAACAATCGGTACGTCACGAGCCCGCATAGCAAGAGCCCCACCATCAGCAACGATGTTGCGATCGGGCGATGGATGAAGGGGGCAGAGATATTCACGGAATTTCCTTTTCCACCGCGCTCTGCGAACCCACCTCCTGATTATTGTTTCCCTGCACGATCCGAACCTGATCACCCGGCTTGAGCCTGTATTGGCCGTCCGTGACCACGGTTTCGTTCGATTTAAGCCCGGACGTGATGAGAGCCTGGCCTTCGCTGATCTGACCAACCCTGACGGGCCGCATCTGCGCCCGGTCATCGGGCGAGATCACATAGACGTAGGCGCCGTTGGGGCCTTGCTGGACGGCGCCCGCTGCGACCGTCAAGCCATCCGGCAGCGTCTTGAGCAGCAGATGGGCGTTCACCAGTTCGCCCGGCCACAACAGATGCTGCGCATTCGGAAACGTAGCGCGAAGCCTGATGGTACCGGTGGTCTGGATGATCTGGTTGTCGATCAGCAACAGCGTGCCCTCGTCGAGCTTGGTCTTGTCGTCCTGGCTGTAAGCGATGACTTTGACCGGCCCTTTGGCCACTTCCTGCTGAATCTCGGGAAACGTCGTCTCGGGCAAGGTGAAGATCAGCGAGATCGGCTGGACTTGCGTCACATCGACAAGCCCGTTGGCGTCAGTCGGGTGAATGATGTTGCCGTTGTCGATCTGCCGAATACCCGTCACGCCATCGATGGGCGCCGTAAGGCGCGTGTATCCGACATTGACTTTGGCGGCTTCGATCACCGCCTCATCCGACTTCACCATGGCTTGCAGCTGGGCCAGCTGCGCCTTCTGGGTGTCGACGAGTTGCGGTGTCGCGTAACCCTTTTGCAGCAACGGGGTATAGCGATCGAGGTTGGCCTGAGCGTTGACCACCTGTGCCTGATCCCGATCGCGGTTGGCGGTCGCCTGATCGAGTTGCGCCTGATAGGGCGCCGGATCGATCTCCGCCAACAGATCGCCCTTATGCACGGTCTGGCCTTGGCGGAAATTGATCTTGATGAGCGGCCCGGTGATCTGGCTGCGCACCACGACATTATTGAAGGCGATCACCGTCCCGACGCCGCGCAGATAAATTGGGACGGCGTGAGTGGTGGCGACCTCGGCAAGGACCGGCACCGTCGGCGGAGGAGCTGCGACGGTCTGTTGCGTGTCGGAGCGATGCCAGAGAACAAGGCTCGCCACCCCGATGCCGATGATGCCGGCAATGGCAAGAGAAGCGAGGATCGTTCGTTTTAGCATGGTCCGCGCCTCGTTCTCGCTAGCAGCCGTTTGCGGATCCAATGGTCGGCGTGCTGGCGACGCCAGGCGTCCCGAACACGCCGGTGGTCGGCGGAACGCCGAGGCAAGGCGGCGGCGATAGGCCGGGAGACGACATGCTCGGCGCGGTCGGCGTCGGCGTAACAGTCGGGACCGGAACGGTTACGATCGGGCTTTCGCCAGGCGTGCCAAGCTCAGTCGAATCGAGCGAAATCGTTCCGGCGGTGCTTGAGCCTGGCAATCCAGGGGGCAGTGAACTCGAACCGGCGCCTTGACCCGCCGTCGTAGTCCGCGAAGTGGGCACGCAGGCCGACGAGCCCGACAGCCCGCCACCGTCGAACGTCGCGGGTGATCCTGCCAGTCCGAAGCCCGTCGAGGATCCGACGCCGACGCCCGTAGTGCCGACGCAGGGCATCGGGCTCAGTCCGCCCGGATTGATTTCGGTCGCGCCGAGCGGAATGCCGCCCGCTTGCGTTCCGGGAATGGGCGACATCGTGCCGAGTGGTTGCAACCCCGGACTGGAGGGCGTCGTGCCGAGCGGGGACGTCGCTCCCATGCCGGGCGTCGGCGCCATCTGGGCGAAGCTCGGACCGCAACCGATGATCGAGATGAGCGCCGCCGTTGCGAGAACGTATCGCATCACAGACTCTTTCCGTTGGCGGCGTGAGGAGGCCGGCGTTTACAACAATAAACGTCGCGACCAGGGCGCCGTCGTCGCCGCCCTTCGCATAACCAACGACAAGTCAGTTTCTTTGCTGTTCCCGCGTCGGGCGGCTCTTCAAAAATCCCTCGGGCGCGGTGTAGTTCCGATCAGACGACGGTTTGGAACATTACAAATCGATTAGTTCCGGACCGCGAATTCGGTTTTCTTTTCAAGTGATTTAGGGAGTGCTGCGCCACGTTCAATTTGATTCGGCGCGAGCGCCCATCACGACACCGCGAGCGATCGCGCGCGAGCATTTCGTGCGACCGGGATCAGAAAAATAAAGCGCAGACTAGCCGCCGGTCGATCGCGCCAAATCGTCGGCCGGGGCCGGCGCCGTCTCCGCTCGCCTTCTCGGCCGCAAGCGAAAATAGATTTGCGCAGCGATCAGGATCACGCTTAACGCCACGAAGAACGCACTGATCGGCCGTTCGACGAAGACACCGAGATCGCCGCGCGAGATCAACATCGCGCGGCGGAAGTTCTCCTCGAAGCGGGGACCCAGCACGAAGCCGAGCAGGATCGGCGCCGGATGGAAACCAAGGCGCAGCAGGACGTAGCCGAATACGCCGATCGCCAGCGTCTCTCCGACCTGGAACATATCGTTGTTCGCCGCATAGACGCCGATGCAGACGAAGAACAGCGCGCTCGGATAGAGGTAACGATACGGGATCGCGAGCAGCTTCACCCAAACGCCGATCAGCGGCACATTGAGGAGGACGAGGAGAATATTGCCGATCCAGAAGCTCGCGATCAGGCCCCAGAAAATGTCCGGATGCTGGGTGATGAGCTGCGGGCCGGGCACGATGCCCTGGATCGTCAGCGCGCCGAGCAGCAGTGCCATGACGGCATCGCCGGGAATTCCGAGGCTCATGGTCGGAATGAAATCGCCCTGCACCGAGGAGTGCGTCGCGGCCTCCGGACTGGCGACGCCTTCGAGCGCGCCGTAGCCGAACCGCTCCGGCGTTTTCGACACCTTTTTCTCGGCGGCGTACGCGACGAACGATGCGATCGTCGGGCCCGTCCCCGGAATGAGGGCGCAGAGGCTGCCGGTGATCGTGCCGCGCAGCATTGGGAAAAACGCAAGCTTCAAGTCCGCCTTGCTCGGCCGCATGTCGCGCAGCCGGACCTTCGAATACACTGTGTTGATCGATGCCGTCTGGTTGATGCTGTTCATGAATTCGGCGATGCCGAACACCCCTAGCGCAAGCGCAATCAATTCGATGCCGTCGTCGAGTTGCGGCATGCCGAATGTGAACCGTTCGGCGCCGGTCTCGATGTCGGATCCGACGATCCCCAGCATCAGGCCAAGCACGGTCATGGCGACGCCCTTGAGCGGCGAACCACGCGCCAGCGTCGATCCCGCCAGCAGGCCGAGCAGCATGAGCGAACACACCTCTGCCGGGCCGAATTGCAGCGCAATTCTCACCAGCAGCGGCGACAGGAAAACCATTTCGGTGATGCCCCACGAGGCACCGACGAACGATGCCAGCACCGTGATGCCGAGCGCGACACCGCCCTTCCCTTGCTTCGTCAGTGGAAAGCCGTCGAGACACGTGACCGCGTGAGGCGGGTGACACGGCAGGTTCAGGAGGATCGAACAGATGGCGCCGCCATATTGGGCGCCGTACATCACGCCTGCCAGCATCAGGATCGCGCCGACCGGCTTAATGCCGAAGGTCAGCGGCAGCAGGATCGAAATGGTGGCGAGTGGACCCATGCCGGGCAGCACGCCCACCATGTTGCCGATCAGAACCCCGATGAAGCACCACATCAAGTTCTGAGGTTCTAGCGCGACGCCGAATCCGTACCAAAGGTCCGTCAACGCCGTCGTGATCATTACACTCTCCACTCCAGCAACGGCATTGGAACCTTCAACACATATGAGAATAGCGCGACGCCGAAGACGGTCACGACGGTCGCGAGGACGAGCGATGCCTTCCATGTCGCGGTGCGGTCGCCGAGGGAGGACACGAACACGCAGGCAAAGGTCGCCGGGATCAGCCCGAAGTAAGTTCCAAAGAGGATGAAGAGGGCCGGGCCAGCGATGATGCAGAACCATCCCCACCATTGCGGGTTCGGCGGAAGAATGCGCTCTTCGCTCTCGACCGGAGGAGCCGCGACCGCGGTGCCGGCGATCAGCATGCCGAGAAAGACCAGGATGACGCCCAGCACCGTGGGCGTGAACCCAGGACCCATGTGCATCAGGGTACCGACACGATAGCCCGGTCCCTTGATGGCCATGACGAGGCCGAGCAGCACCAACAGGCCGCCGGCATAAAAATCCCGTTTATGCGTGAATGCCCGCAAAGATTTCGCGCCCGCTCCCGTTTCCGCCCTATCCGACCATACCGAGACACTTGGCCGCGTACACTGCGACTAATCCGAGCAGCAGGTGTCACGATCCAGCTTTTCGCTGCGATTCGAAGCTCAATTGCACCGAATTCGGCGCATCCCCGAACGTTTCGGCGACGTATTGTCGCGGCGCGGAGCGATGCAGTCTTCGGGTCGCAAGTTCGGCGACCGAGCGATGTCGACGGGGTTGCGCACGAAAGAGAAGACAATGCGCGCGTCGGCTGCGCGGCCATTGCGGGCCTATCGGGAACATGATCTCTAGATGATCTTTCCACTCGCTGATTCGGGCGATGGCCGCGGCCTACTTGGAAAATCTCAACCGCGACCAGCGTCGTGCCGTCGAGCACGGCATCGGCGCAATCGATCCCGACGCCAGCCGGGCGCTCCTCATCATCGCCGGCGCGGGTTCGGGAAAGACGAATACACTCGCGCATCGCGTCGTGCATCTCGTGATCAATGGCGCGGATCCGCGCCGAATTTTGCTGATGACGTTTTCGCGGCGTGCCGCCGCGGAAATGACGCGCCGGGTCCAACGCATTGCAGCCGCGGCGTCAAAAACAGGACCGGGCACAGCGGAAGGGTTGACCTGGGCTGGAACGTTCCACGCCATTGGTGCGCGCGTGCTGCGCGAGTATGCGCAACAGATCGGTCTTGATCCGACGTTCACGATTCACGATCGGGAAGACTCTGCGGACCTGATGAACATCGTCCGCCACGATCTCGGCTATTCGAAAAAGCAAAGCCGCTTTCCGACCAAGGCTACCTGCCTTGCTATCTACTCGCGCGCGGTCAATGCCGAGCAGGAATTGGGGCTGGTTCTTGCGAAACTGTTCCCCTGGTGTTGCGCCTGGGAGGATGAGCTTCGCGGCCTCTTTGCTGCTTACGTTGACGCCAAGCAGCGCCAGCACGTCCTCGACTACGACGATCTCCTGCTCTACTGGGCGCAGATGATGGCCGAGCAGTCGATTGCGGCTGACATGTCGGCGCGTTTCGATCACGTGCTCGTCGACGAATACCAGGATACGAACCGGCTCCAGGCGGCGATCTTGTTCGCGCTCAAGCCCGACGGCCGTGGGTTGACCGTTGTCGGCGACGACGCGCAATCGATCTATTCGTTTCGCGCCGCGACCGTCCGCAACATCCTGGAGTTTCCCGCACAGTTCAATCCGGCGGCCGAGGTCATCACTCTGGAGCAGAATTATCGCTCGACCGTGCCGATCTTGGCCGCGTCCAACGCGGTGATGGATCTCGCTGCCGAGCGCTTCACCAAGAATTTGTGGTCGGACCGCAAGTCGAGCGAGCGGCCCCACCTCGTCACCGTGCCGGATGAAGCCGAGCAGGCGCGCTATGTGGCCGATCGCGTGCTCGAACAGCGCGAGGCCGGCGCCGCCCTGAAGTCGCAAGCCGTGTTGTTTCGGACGTCGCATCACAGCGCCGCGCTTGAGGTCGAACTGACATTGCGCAACATCCCGTTCGTCAAGTTCGGCGGCCTGAAATTTCTGGACAGTGCCCACGTGAAGGACGTTCTCGCGTGCCTGCGGTGGGCCGAGAATCCGCGCGACCGCGCGGCGGGCTTCCGGGTCTTGCAGTTGCTGCCGGATGTCGGCCCGGTCCGCGCCGGAACCGTGCTTGATCGCATCGCTTCGGCCGATCCGATCGCAACGCTCGTCGAACTGCCGCCGCCGGGCCGCGCTGATGCAGACTGGCAAAGCCTCGCCGAACTGATGCGCATCCTCGCCACGCGATCGAGAAGCTGGCCCGCCGAGATCGAGGCGGTGCGGCAATGGTACGAGCCGCATCTCGAGCGCATTCGCGAAGACGCCGCCGCCCGCAAAGCCGACCTCGTGCAGCTCGAACAGATCGCATCAAGCTATCCGAGCCGGCAACGCTTTCTCACCGAACTGACAATCGACCCGCCTGAGGCGACGAGTGACCAGTCAGGCCCGCCGCTCCTCGACGAGGATTATCTCGTCCTCTCGACCATCCATTCCGCGAAGGGACGGGAGTGGTCGGCGGTGTTCGTGCTCAACGCCGTCGACGGCTGCATCCCGTCCGATCTCGCGACCGGCACCACGGAGGACATCGAAGAAGAGCGACGCCTGCTCTACGTGGCGATGACCCGCGCCAAGAACAACCTCGACATCCTCGTGCCGCAGCGCTTCTACGTCCATCACCAATCGAAACAGGCGGATCGTCACCTCTATGCCTCGCGGACACGCTTCTTGCCGGATGCGCTGCTGCCGCTGTTCGAAGTACGGGCATGGCCGGCCGGAAAACCTGAAGCGCCGTCGCGAGCGATATCGGGCGCCAAGGTCGATATCGGCGCGCGCCTGCGGGCACGATGGCGCTAGCGAAGCTCAATCGACGTTGGACTTCGAAGGATTTTCCATCTCTCCGCTGCAGCGAAGCAGCTGATGTTGACCGCTGCTGACCTTGAACCATTAAGGGCCGCCAGAAACTCATTTTCCGCAGCGCTGGCAGGCACCATCGCGAGATGGTATCGATATATTGATTGAACTTTGTTGACCAATGGCTGCGAGCAATGCGCAGTGATGTCGGACAATCGCACCAACCCGATCGTGCCGGGCCGCTCATGCGGAGACTGCACGCTGTGCTGCAAGCTGTTGGCAATCAGAGAATTGGCGAAGCCGCGAAATGTCTGGTGCAAGCATTGCAAGCCCGGACGCGGCTGTCTCATTTATGATTCGCGGCCGCGCGACTGCGCGATCTTCAACTGCGGCTATTTGATCAGCCCGATCCTCGGCGAGGAATGGAAGCCGAGCAAATCCAAGATCGTGCTGGTGCCTGAAACCGGCGTGAACAGGATCGTCGCCTTCGTCGATCCTCAGCGCCCCGACGTCTGGAAGCGGGAGCCCTATTATTCGACTTTGAAAAAGCTGGCCGCCAACGCGGCGACGCATGGCGGCTGGGTCGTCGTCCGGATCGAGCGACGTACCTACATGCTTTACCCGGATCGCGACGTCGATCTCGGCGAGGTCGACGACGAGGCCGCTGCGATCGGGAGCATCCCGTCCGCGAACAGATGATGGCACATGCGGGGCGACCTTGGGTCGCAGCGCCATTATCTTAATTCGGCCACACCTCCCGAACCTACTCGCTGCCAACGATTGTATCCGGGCCCCTCTGGCGAGGACGCCGAATTTGTCGGCCAACCTCGTGATGTCGGATCGCCTATCCCGCGCCAGCGCGACGGATCGGCCGATGTCGGGGTTTGCTGATCTCAACTCTCCCGACATGCCTGGTCTCGGCTCCTCCGGCGCGCATGAAGCGCATCATTGAAGAGGAGTATCATGACAGACCAACACCCCCGGGAAGCCATCGCTTTTTCGCAAGCCGTCCCCCTCAACTCCCGCCGCCAGGACGAAGAGATCATGCAGGCCCTGGTGATCGCGGGTGCCCTTGTTTCGCTCGGCGACGGTCGGTCCGATGAGACGGAACGCGATGCCTTGATTGATTTTATCGAGCGTCAGGATTTCGTGCCGACCTGCTCACAAGGCGACATCGCCGCCGCCTTCGATCACCAGCTGCAGCAGATCAAAGGCCGGGACGGCGCGGCCGTCATCGTTGAAGCCTTCCGTCCGTTGGCAGGCTTGTCGTTGGCGTCGATCGTCATTCGCACGGCCGAGCGCGTCGCTGCGGCGGACGGAAAAATTCATGCCGGCGAGCTTCGCGCGCTCAAGCTGGTAAGACTGGTCATGGCCACCTTGTCGACGAGAAGGCCGCTCGCGACCCCGGCGCTTACTGCGCGCGCGACGTCGGCCTGATGTTGAGAGTTCGCGACACCTGAGCCCCTCCCCCCACACCCGGGTGTCGCGGGCGGCCGGCTCTTCATTGGAGCCGGCCGCATCAAATTTAGGCCAACGCCTTGCCGCCTTGAGTCCGACCGAGGCTCACGTAGACTGTGTTGAGCGACGTTCATCCGCCTTCTTCATGGCGGCATTTTCGCCGGCGGCAGGCCCAGCGCCCATGCGATCGAAGCCTTTGAGTCTGCGTGCGCGCCTGATGCGGCCGTTCCTGCGCATCGTGGTCAAACGCGGCTTCAGCGCCAACTCGACAATTCAGGCTGCGCGTCTACGCCTCAAGCGAATGGGTTGGTTCGTTCCCCATCCACCGCGCGGGACCGAGACCATCACCCTTGACGCCGGCGGCGTTAAGGCGGAGCGCATCACGACGTCGGCGTCACGCCACGATCGCCACATCCTCTACCTCCACGGCGGCAGCTACGTCGCGGGCTCGCCAAGCCTCTACCGTGATCTGACATGGCGACTGGCGTCCTTGTGCCGCGCGCGCGTGCTGTGCATCGATTATCGGCTCGCGCCCGAGCATCCGTTTCCGGCAGCGCTTGATGATGCCATGGCGTCATATCGCTGGCTGCTCGCGCAGCGCGCCGACCCAAGTTGCATAGCCCTGATGGGAGACTCGGCCGGCGGCGGGTTGGCCTTCGCCTTGATGCTGCGCCTGCGCGACGAGGGGGCTGCGTTGCCCGCCGCCGCGGTCGTCATTTCGCCGTGGACCGATCTTGCCCTCACCGGCGAATCGTACCGCACCAACGCTGCCACCGACCCGTTGCTTCCGGCCGAACTTGCGCCGAGCGCGGTCGATCTCTTCCTCAACGGTGCAGACCCGCGCAACCCGTACGCATCGCCACTTTACGGCGACCCGGCCGGCTTGCCTCCCACTCTGATTCTGGTCGGCGGCGACGAGATGCTACGCGACGACGGGGTAAGGATGGCCGACAAAATGCGCGCTGCCGGCTGTCGCGTGGAAATCGAGGTATGGCCGCACATGTGGCACGTGTGGCATCTGCTTGTGCGCGTCATACCGGAGGCCCAGGACGCAATCGCCCGCATGGCCATGTTCATGCAGGACAAGTTTTGACGACGGCCACTGCGTTGCCGTTGCACGACCTCGCGATGAAGCCAAATTGATACGAATCGCGCGAGGCCGCCGTGAGCGCCGACCTCGCGTGAGCGAATGCGCGTTCGCTGTCGGCGTTCCGCTCTTACTTTATCGTCTGCACACCGGCCGTACAGGCTTGCGAGTCCTGGGCGCCCGTGCCGCCGCTGCAGCCGATGGCGCCGATCACTTTGCCGCTCGAGATCAACGGAAAACCGCCCTCGACGGCAATCGCGCCGAGCGTGAGAATCGCGAGCGCCGGCGGGTTGCCGTTCAGCGCATCCTGAAACACCTTGGTCGGGCGACGAAAGCCAGCGGCAGCCTTGGCCTTGCGAATGGCGACGTCGTTCGATCCGAACTGCGTATCGTCGATGCGGCTGAAATGAATGAGATCGCCGCCGTTCGACACGACCACGATCGCCATGCGCCAGCCATTCTTCTTTGCCTCTTCCTCGGCGGCAGCGACCGCCTTCTTGGCCTGATCGAGCGTGACGCCTGCGTCGCCATAGGCCGGCGGCGGCTGCTGCGCCCATCCAGCCGATGCGAAGGTCAACGCCGCGCCGAACGCGAGCGAAGCAATAATGCAACTCCTCATGAAATCTCACTCCCTTCTTTCACCACGCCCTTTGGCGCAAAGCGCCACGCGGCGCCGGCAAGACAAATACGCAGGGACTTCGACCGGCGAAACAGTTGCTCTCGAGGTCGACCTGCCTGCTGCGATTTAGCGATCAGTTGGTGGGACGCGACGCCGAGACCAGCACCGGATCGGTGCGATAGAGATCGGGGAAGATGCGCTTCAAGTCCTCGATCTTGGGCAGGTCGTTGTAGACGATATAGGGATAGGTGGGGTGCGTCGTCAGGAAATCCTGATGATAGTCCTCGGCCGCATAGAATTCGTGGTCGGGTTCGATCTTGGTGACGATCGCGGCCGGATAGACGCGGGACTGGTTGAGTTGCGCGATGTAGGCCTTGGCGATCCGCGCCTGCTCCGCGTTCGCCGGGAAAATCGCCGAGCGATATTGGGTGCCGACATCCGGCCCCTGACGGTTGAGCTGGGTCGGGTCGTGCGCCACCGAGAAGTAGATCTGCAGCAGCCGGCCGTAGCTGATCTTACTCGGATCGTAGGTGATGCGCACGGACTCGGCGTGGCCTGTCCCGCCGCTGCCGACCATTTGATAATGCGCCGAATTCTTGTCGCCGCCCGTATAGCCGGACACGGCACTCGTTACGCCTTTGACATGCTGGAACACGCCCTGGACGCCCCAGAAGCATCCGCCGGCGAGGACCGCGACTTCCGTGGCACCCGACTGAGCCGCCTGCTCGTCAACCGCGGGCGGCGCAACGACGTGCGCCTGCTCGGCCGCGAAGGAGCGCGGCATCAACAGGGCCGCGCCGGCGGCAAGCAGCAGTGCGCCGCCCAACAGCGTCGAGCGCAGCGACGTTGACCGTTCCGCCCGATTGAACAGTGATGCAATCATCGGTCCGCTCCTGTTTCAGCCGAAGGTGAAGGCATAAGCCTGGACGCCAGGATCGAGGAACTCGATCTCGAACGTCTGGTCGCTGATCGTACCGCTTTGCCGGATCAACTGATAGAGGCGTTGGCCCGTCACGACGCCCTGTCCATCGGCATCGATGTCGGCGCCGTGACTGGCGCCGGGCGCGGTCCCGTCGATGGTGACGCGAAACCGTATCGGCTTGCCGTCGGCGGCCGGGCCAAGCACGAGATGGAGATCGCGGGCATGGAATCGATAGACGATGCGGCCGTCCTTCTTGTTGAGCACGGCGTCTTCCTTGCCGATGGTCCAATCACCGGCGAGCGCCCATTCGTTGCGCCGCGGCGCGGCGGTCTCGTAGACGTGGGGCGCGTTTTCGACAGCGCCGCCGGGCGAGATGAAGTTCTCTGCCCGCTCAAAGCCGATGTAAGTCTCAGGCGACTGGACATTCTCCATGTCGGGGGCGGCTTCGGCGCCCGATGCCTCCACGGCGACGATGTCGGTTGATACCCCTGACTTACCGGTCTCGGCGAGGAGCTGCTGGATCACGCGCTCGGATTCCGCATAGTCGCCTTCACCAAAATGGTGATGACGGATGCGGCCCTCGGCGTCGATGAAGTAATGCGCCGGCCAATACTGGTTGTTGAAGGCGCGCCAGATCGCGTAGTCGTTATCGATCGCCACCGGGTAATCGATCTTGAGGTCGGCGACCGCGCTGCGGACGTTCTTGAGGTTTTTCTCGAACGCGAATTCGGGCGCATGCACACCGATCACGACGAGGCCGCTATCCTTGTACTTCTCCGCCCACGCCCGGACGTAGGGGATCGACCGCAGGCAATTGATGCAGGAGTAGGTCCAGAAATCGATCAGGACTACTTTGCCCTTGAGCTCTTCCCGCGTCAGCGGCGGGGAATTCAACCATTCCACCACGCCGGTCAACGGCGGCAGCGCGCCCTCGATCGGCAAGGCGTCGGATTGCTCACCCGGCTTGCCCTTCATCATCATGCCGGGACCGCCGGTCATCACCGCGGGACCACCCGTCATCGCCGGACCGCCCGTCATCCCGGGACCGGCCATCATGCCCGGCCCACCCGTCATCACGACCGACGGCGGCTCTGCCTTGGGCTTCGGCGCCCCAAACCGATCGAGCAATCCCTGCTCCAGCGCCGCGGTGGACGCGGTCGAGACCTGCGTTAGCAATCCGGTATCGAGTCCGAGCGCAATGGCGATGACCGCTGCGAGCACCGCGAGGCCGAGGCCGCGGCGGATCCATTCGCCGACTCCGAGCGAGCGCTTCATGGCGGCAAAGACCCGCCCCCCGATGAGGAGCGCGAGCGCGAGCGAGGTCGCCGCACCGGCGGCATACGCAAGGAGCAGCATCGTGGTTTCGACGTTGGCTCCTTGGATCGCGGCGCCGGTCAGGATCAGGCCAAGCACGGGACCCGCGCACGGCGCCCACAGCAGGCCGGTTGCGATGCCGAGCAGAAGCGAGGGCACAATCGCATCGCGATGCGTCTCCGCACCGTCGTCGATCGACTGCGACAGCCGCGCGCCGAGAGCCACCAGCGGCCGCATCATGCGATCCGCCAGTCCATGAAAGACGAGCGCCAGTCCAAACAGCGCAAGCAGCGCCAATGCAACAGCGCGGCCATATTGATTGGCCTCCACCGCCCATCCGCCGGCGACGGCCGCCAGCGAGGCGACCGCGGCAAACGTCACCGCCATGGCGACCAGCATCGGCAGGCCGCTCCGCACGAAGGGGCGGTCGGCCCGCGCGAACACGAACGGCAGCACCGGCAGGATGCAAGGGCTGACGATCGTCAGCGCCCCGCCCAGATAGGCGAGCAGGAACAGGATCATCGCAAACCCGCGGTCAGGCTGTGGTGGGTTTAAATGTAAGCGCGATGCCGTTCATGCAATAGCGCAGGCTGGTCGGCTTCGGACCGTCGTTGAAAACGTGGCCGAGATGACCGCCGCAGCGGCCGCAATGCACCGCCGTCCTGATCATGCCGTAGGAGGTATCCCGCGTTGTTCCGACCGCACGTTCCAGCGGCGCCCAGAAGCTCGGCCAGCCGGTGCGGCTGTCGTACTTCGTGGTCGAGGAGAAAAGATCGAGGTCGCAGCCCGCGCAGCCGAAAGTGCCGCGGCGCTCCTCGTGCAGGAGCGGGCTCGTGAACGGCCGCTCGGTCGCGCTCTTGCGCAACACTGCAAACTGGTCGGCGGTCAGCAGCTTGTGCCACTCATCGTCGCTGTGGCTGACGGCGAAGGCCTCCTCCGCCCGCGTGGCGGCGACCGCCCACGGCAATGCCACCGAGGCGGCCAAACCAAGCGTACCGCGTGTCAATACATGGCGTCTCGTCAGCATGAGCGTTCCTCCCAGGTTCACGCCTGTGACCCAATTTTTCGTCCTGAGAATCTATCAGGAATTAAATGCTACGACGAGATTCGCTATATCGCATTGGAAATAGCGCATATCACACACTTTTGATGCCTCTGTTGATGCATCTGCGTTGCTCACCTCAACAGTGGAGCACCACGCGACGGCCCGGGATCCGCAATTCAAGGGCAGGTGATTGTGGACCCCGGGCTCCTATCGGCCGCTCGCACGGCGGACTTGCGCTCTCCCCACACGGTTCGCGGTGTCATTTATCCAGCCGAACAGCCGTTCGGGCGAGTTCACGCCGTCTGGTAGCCGAGCACGGCCTTGACCTCGAGATATTCCTCGAAACCGAAGATGCCGTGCTCGCGACCATTGCCGGATTGCTTGTAGCCGCCGAACGGAACGCTGCGATCGACCGGCGCGCCGTTGAGATAAATCCGCCCGGCGCGAATGCGCTGGGCGACCCGTCGCGCATCGCCGATGTCGGCGGCCTGGACGTAACCTGCCAGGCCGTAGGTCGTGTTGTTGGCGATGGCGACGGCCTCGTCTTCGGTCTCGTAGGTCATCATCGAGAGGACGGGACCGAATATCTCTTCCTTCGCAATGGTCATGTCAGGGGTCACGTCGGCAAAGACGGTCGGACGCACGAAGTAACCTCGGTTGAAGCCCGCCGGGCGGCCGGCGCCGCCGCACACCAGCGTCGCGCCGTCCTGGATGCCGCGCTCGATCAGTCCCTGCACTTTGTCGAATTGCGTCTTGTTGACGAGCGGTCCCATCGTGGTCGCGGCGTCGCGCGGATCGCCGACTTTGACGCTGTCGGCCGCGCGCTTGGCGAGCGCGACCGCGGCCTCCCGCTGCGAGCGGTGGACCAGCATGCGCGTCGGGGCTTGGCATGACTGCCCGGTGTTGGTGAAGCACCGCAGCACGCCCGCGGGGATCGCCTTTTCGAGGTCAGCGCCTTTGAGAATGATGTTGGCGGATTTGCCGCCGAGCTCCTGCGTTACCCGCTTGACGGTCGTCGCAGCGGCCTTGGCGACCAGGATTCCGGCGCGAGTCGAACCTGTGAACGACACCATGTCGATCTCCGGGTGGCCCGAAATGGCCTCGCCGACAGTCGGGCCGTCGCCGTTCACAAGATTAAAGACGCCCTTGGGGACGCCGGCCGCGTGAAGCGCTTCGGCGAAGATGATCGCACTCAGCGGCGAAAACTCGCTCGGCTTGAGGACCACGGTGCAGCCGGCGGCAATCGCCGGTGCGAGCTTCGAGGTGATCTGGTTGAGCGGCCAGTTCCACGGCGTGATCAGCCCGCAGACGCCGATCGGCTCGCGGCGAATGAGCGTCCCGCCCATGAAACGCTCGAACTCGTACGACTTCAGGACGGAGATCATCTCCTTGAAGTGGGACAGTGCGTTCACCGTCTGCACTTCCTTGGAGAAAGTGATGGGCGAGCCCATCTCGGCGGTCATCGCCGCTGCCATCACGTCGTTACGTGCCTCGAACTCGTCGATGATCCTCTGCAGCAAGGCGAGCCGCTCCTCCCGGCTCGTCGCGGAGAAGCCCGGAAACGCGCGGCGCGCGGCGGCAACCGCCTTATCCACATCGGCGCTCGAACCGAGGCTGATCTGCCCGGTCACCTCCTCGGTCGCCGGGTTGATGACGTCCCACAGCTTGGGAACCGCGGGCGCGACCCACGCGCCATCGATATAGAATTTCGTGTAGTTGTCGCTCATGATGCCTTCCCTCGATCTCCCGACCAGCGCGACCGGCTGAACTCGAACTTCCCGCGCCACGCTGGGCCTAATCGTTGTATACGTTTAAATATAGCGTGTGGCAAAGTTCTGAGCTATGCATCAGGACCATGCAACGATGCGCCGCTCGGGCTGATTTGCTTGTAGCGGCCGATAGCGCGAAATATGGCGTTGGTGCCGGACGAGACCGAGATGGCTAAAGCGGGCATTGTTCACCATGTGTCGGGCGACTGGCGCCCCGGTGAGCCCCATGTCCGCCTTCGCATCGAGACGCGCGGCCTCGACGAGCCGCAGGATCTGCTGCTTGGCATTGGCGATGTGCAGGCTTTCGTCACCCTGTTGCTGGTGTTGAGTGGCAAGGCCGGGGCTACGAAGGGACGCGACTCAGACGCCTTCGGCCGGCCGGCCTTTCCCCTGCCGATCAATTCCATGGGGCTGGGGGAAACCGAGACCGGTGACACCGTGCTTCAGATGAATATCGGTGAGACCACGCTTGCCTTCGCCATGCCGAGCAGCGCGAGCGCGAAACTTGGTCAATCCCTGCTGGCGATGAGCGCCTCGCCCGACGAGCGCCCGGCCAATTGAGCGATAGGTTGGGGGAAAGCTCTTCCTCCGAGACATGATCGGAGCGCGCCTTATCCTCGCGGGACTACGCCTTGGAGTGCGCAAAGTGGCTGCGGTTCTCAACCGATTATGTTATGTCCTCCTTAACCATCGGTCCATCGATGGTTATTTCGGCTGAGCGGTAGGTTTCTTAAAGCCCACGATAGCCATTAAATTGGATGTCAGGACGATCGTCGGTCCCCGACCAACAGGAGGCTGAGATGAAGATAAGTGCTCGCAATATTCTTTCCGGTACAGTCGCTGAGGTGAAGAAAGGTCAGACCACTTCTCACGTCACCATCGATATCGGTGGCAAGACGGTAATGGCGTCGATCACGAATGAAGCTGTCGACGAATTGAAACTTGCCAAAGGGCAGAAGGCCTACGCCGTTATAAAGGCCTCTGAAGTCATGGTCGCCATAGACTAGCCGCGGATCGATCGCGGTCCGTCACTGTCCAATTTCGCTGCTGGCGTGCCGCGAGCTCGATGCGGCGCTCATCCATCCTCGTCAGTAGACAGTCGTGATGCCCGCGACTGGCGCCGGCATCACGACCGGATTCGATCAGACCAAATTGCTCTAATTGACGCCGGTTTCTTGCGGCGGCTCCGTCACAATGGCCATGTCATTGATCTCGATCGCCTCCGCGGCTTCGTGATGAAGCGTCCAGCCCAACGCATGACAGGTCTCAACCGGGATGCGGAATGAGACTTCGAATCCGTCGGGCGTCGTGAGCGTCAGGACGAAGGAGTAACGGTCCTTCACAGCTTCCAGGAACCATTGCCCGAGAGGAAAGACGTAACGTGCATTGTCCTCGCCGGTCTGCGCCTTGACCGCGCGCGTCAGCAAACGCGGTAACGTCATCGCCATCAACTCCGCGTGCTCGAACGGGACCCGCAGCGATACCGGATTGCCGGACGCGTCGACGAGACCGAGCCTGATCATCTCGCCGTCGTCAGCTGCTTCGCACGTGGTCAACTCTATGCAGTCGATGATCATCGCAGCTCGGAATTGTTCCTTTGCCGAACGCAAGCGCTCCCGCTCGCCCCTCACGGCTCGTTATATTTAATAGTATATAACGAGTCCAGTTTTAACGAGTTCCACCGGGTCCGGGCCGATTCTTGACAGCCTTGCGCTCCACGTGACCCTTTCCATCGACCCACAAGGCGCCTACCGTTGGCTGCCGGGGGCGGCACCAATAGCCAATTCGGGAGGAGTCGAATGATGATGCCAATGTTGAGCCGTCGCAGTGGAGTATCCGCGACGGCAGCCGCTACGCTTGCCGGCACGTTGCTCGCGAGCACGGCGGCGTGGGCTGCCGACGTGACCTATCAACGGCTCGTCAATCCCGAACCTCAGAATTGGCTCACGCATTACGGCGATTACGGCTCGCAGCGCTATTCGCGGCTCGACACCATCAACAAGTCGAACATCAAGAACCTCAAGCTCATGTACGCGCTGCCGCTCGGCGGCAAATCGGCAGGGGAAAGCATTGAAGCGACGCCGCTTGTCGATGACGGCTTCATGTACATGGTCGACAGCTGGGGCGTCGTGTACAAGATCGACGTGAGATCCGGCACGGTCGGCAAGATCGTCTGGAGGATGGATCCCAAGCTCAACAACCAGGACCGCAACCGCGGCGTTGCGCTGTGGAACAACCTTGTCGTCTCGGTCACCGGTTACGCCGGCCACGTCATCGCGACCGACAAGGAGACCGGCCAGGTGGTGTGGGACCAGAACCTCACCGACCAGGCGGACCTCGAACTCACCGCGGCACCGCTCGCGCTCAAGGACGAGATCCTGGTCGGCGGCTCCGGCGGCGACCGCGGCGTGCGCAATTGGCTCGCCGCGCTCGATGCCAAGACCGGCGAACTGAAGTGGAAGACCTACTCCATTCCGGCGCCCGGCGAACCGGGCAGCGAGACCTGGAAGGACAAGGCGAACGCGTGGCAGACCGGCGGTGGCGCCTTCTATGGCACCGGCGCTTATGACCCGACCAACAACCTCACCTACTGGGGATCGGGCAATCCGGTGCCGGCCTACGATTCGACCTTCCGCCCAGGCGACAACCTCTACACGTCGAGCGCCATCGCCTTCAACGCGGACAACGGCAAGATCACCTGGTGGCACCAATACACGCCGAATGACAACCGCGATTATGACGAGACCGGCGCGCATGTGCTGATCGACACGAAGATCAACGGCGAAGACCGCAAGATTCTCGCCCATGCCGGCCGCAACGGCTTCACCTACACGTTCGATCGCCTCAATGGCCAATTCCTCAAGGCGACGCAGCACGTCAAGGTGCTGACCTGGACCAAGGGCATCGATGCCAAGACCGGCCGGCCCGTCGACTACGATCCGACGCACGATGTCCAGGTCTATGCCGAAGGCACCGGCGTGCTTGCGGACAAGGCCACGCGCCAGATCTGTCCGAACATCGCCGGCGGCACGAATTTCTGGCCGGTGTCGTACAGCCGCCGGACCGGCGACCTCTACATTCCGGCCTACGAGGGCTGCGGCAAGGTGACGGTCGACACCAGCGCTCACGTGAAGGGCAAGTTCAACGGCGGCGCGCCGGGCGCCGACGGCTTGATCACGAGTTCGGTCACCATGCTCGATCCGGTGACCGGCGCGATCAAGAAGCGCGCCGAGTTCCCCTACCCGAATTCTTCGGGCATGCTCTCGACCGCCGGCGGCCTCGTGTTCACCGGCATGCTCGACGGGACGTTCCTCGCCCTCGATGACCAGACGCTGGAAGAGGTGTGGCACTTCAACGTCGGCACCGGCTTCAACGCGGCGCCGATGACGTTTGCCGTCAACGGCAAACAGTACATCGCGATCGCCTCGGGCGTGTGCTGCGTGCGGCCTTCAGGCCAGATCAGCAACTCGCTCTCAAGCATCAAGCGCACGCCCGAGCTGCGCGACCAATCGAACGCTACCGTGCTTTACGTCTTCGGGCTGTAACGGCGGCGCAGATCGTAACGATGGTTCGGGTCAGTCGATCCGAACCATCGCGTGCATGGCGATCGCGGCAGCTACGCCTTCACTTTTGAGACGCCCGCAGGCGCGTCCGAAACAGGTGATCGAGAGAAAGAGCGCCGGCGCCGCGGCAAAGCAGAACGAGCAGCATTGCCGCCCACTGAATGTGCGTGGGCCAGGCCTGCGGATAGACGAACACCTCGATCACGGTTGTCATGCCGAGCAGCACCAGCGCAGCCGCGCGCGTCAGCAGGCCGAGCACCAGCAGCACCGGCGTGAGGAGTTCGATGCCCAGTGCCAGATTGGCGGCGATCGCGGGCGGCAGCAGCGGCACTTTGTATTCGTCGGCGAACAGTTCGAGCGTGGTGTCCCAATTGGCGAGCTTCGCCATTGCGGAATTCCAAAACACGGTCGCAACCGCCAGCCGCAGCGGCAACGCAAGCAACGCGTAAGGAACGCGGTCGAGAAATCCAACCGCCCTCGCGAACACCGTCGGTGAAGGCTGAGCCACCGCGCTGTCACTCATCGTTGTTGCCTGCGTAAGGAAGGTTTCGGTGCGGCGGCTGACCTTGCGCCGCGGCCCATTTCAGCCGTCCTGTCTTCAACGTCGGTACCCGACGCGAGGCGAACGTCGATAAATCGGCCAGCGGCGAGATGCTCGGCAAGGAGCGCAGACATCCTGGTGTCATCGGTCTCTGAGAAGGCGACCTCGAGTGCTTTGCCCGCGCAAAGCGCGGCCGCAAACCGCCATGCCGCTTCGTCGAGGCGCGAGACCTCGACACCGGTAGCACGGCGCTCCACCATTACGTGGACAGCCCCGCTTGCAAGATCGACCGCAGCAAGCGCGTCATCATCGCCCTGGAGCACACCGCGCCAGATCGCATCTGCTGGATGTTCGGCGCGCAACAACGAAATGGACGGATGCGGCACAAACGCAACGCCGACTTGGTCTTCAGGTGACAGCGCTTGAAGCCGCCGCACGTCGAGCGGCGGTTCGTCGGCGGCGTGCAGCGCGCGGCTCACGGCCCATTCGAGACGCGCCACATCCGCGAGGTAGGGCAGCGATGCCGCGGGGTCGAAATCGCGGACAAAATCCGCGAACTCCGCACCGTACTCGTCGAGCCATGCGGCCTGCGGCGGATGCTCCGCGATGAAGATCGCAGCGGCACCTTCGAAGAATTCGGCGCCGACCAGGCGATGAATCGCAGGATAGGTGAGCCGCAGCGCCCTTGTCGCGCCGGTCACGAATGTGTTGCGGTAGATGTCCAGCCGATCGACCGTCACTCCGTCGGCCAGCAGCGCAGCGACCGCGCCGTCGTCCCGATCGACGAGGCTCGTGCGCATCGCGCGCTGCAAGTCAAGCAGCGTCGTCATGAAGCCTCTCCTGCTCGGCTCGTCCGATCAGCGCGCCCGCGAAATTGGCTTCGCCGATGAGCACATCGAGCGGCGGCACGTCGTTGTCCCATTCGATGAGCGTCGCGACCGGGCCGAACCGCGCAAGCGCATGCCGATAAAGCGCCCACACGTCCTCGCACACCCGCGAGGCATGATCATCGATGCGCAAGGTGCCGCCGCCTGGGAGCGGCCGCACGCTGTGTCCAGCAAGATGTATTTCGCCGATCGGATCCGGCGGCAGCGCGTCGAGATAAGCCGCGGCGTCCCAGCCGTGATTATGCGCGCTGACATAGATGTTATTGACGTCGCACAGGATGCCGCAGCCGGTCCGCTCCGCGACTGTCGCGATGAATTCCCATTCGGGAATGGTCGAGTGGGCAAACCGCAGATAGGTGGATGGATTCTCCACCAGGATTCTGCGGCGCAAATAACTCTGTATCTGATCGACGTGACGGCACACGACCGCAAGCGCTTCCTCGGTCATCGGCAGCGGCAGAAGGTCGGCAAGATAGGTGCCGCCAACGACGTTCCAGGCGATGTGCTCGGACATCAGGCCCGGTTCGATCCGCTCGGCAACCTGGCGGACCCGTTCGAGATGCGCCGCATCCAATCCCTCGGCGCTTCCGAGCGAGAGGCCGACGCCATGAAGCGAGATCGGATAATCGCAGCGGATCGCGTCGAGATACGCGACTGGTGCGCCGCCGCCCATGTAGTTCTCGGTGTGGACCTCCATCCAAGCGACGCCAGGGTCGCCGTCCAGCACGGCCTGATGATGCTGGAAGCGCAGCCCGATCCCGGCTTGCGCCGGGATAAGGCTTTCACGGATAGCGACGGATCGCATCACACCCGTCACGTGGAAGTGAGCTTGCCGCCCTGAAATCTTCGCGCAGTCACCGGCCGGCAGGAGCACGAAGGATTTCGGATCGCGCGGCATCGTGGCCTGGCCGGCGCAGGAGTGCGCGCCCTCCGCGCAGTCGTTCTTTGCAACCGCATTGATGCCGTAGCACTTCTGCAGCTTATCAGCGCTCATGCGCGTCATGTTGTCCTTGACGACCTGTGGCATGTTGGCCTGGGCACGGACAGCCGGCGCCTGAACGGCAAGCGCAAGGCCCACCGCGGTCGAGAGCGCGGAAGCGGCCAGCAGACGGTGGTTCATGGTCAAACCTCTCTGGTGAGTGGCGAAAGCGTCTCGAAGGCGAGACTGAGGGAGGTTCGACGCCGCCGGCAGAAGGTTACAGGGGCGTTGCAAAAATTCTCCATCTACCGACTGGTGACCGGCTGATGTATGGGAAGAGACGCGCCCGCCTCTTGTGTGGGGCGGCTGTCGCCGATCGAGGCATCTGCCATGACCGCAGAGCGCAAGCGGCCGCCATCGCTGACGCTTGTCTCGTCGTCCGGTTCGCGCTCGGACGCGGAGTCGGGACGCGCCGGCGTTGCGCGAAGCCCCGAGCGAGATTGGTCCGCCCTCATGGCGCGCGCGCAGGACGGCGATCGCGAGGCCTATCGGTCGCTGCTCCAAGATATGACGCCTTATCTTCGCATGTTGGCGACGCGCTGCTTCAAGGATCGGGGCGACGTCGAGGACGCCGTGCAGGATATCCTTCTCACGGTTCACGCCGTCCGCCGGGCCTACGATCCGCGTCGCCCCTTCGGACCCTGGCTCGTTGCCATTGCAAACCGGCGCATCATCGACCGCATGCGGCGGCAGGTACGCACCCGCGCCCGGGAAATCGAACTGACAATTCAGCATGAAACCTTTTCTTCCGATGCAACGAACCTTGATGCGAGGTCCGCTGACGAAGCGGCCTTGCATGCCGCCATCGGTCGTCTCCCGCCCGACCAGCGCGAAGCCATCAGCCTCGTCAAGCTCAAGGAAATGAGCTTGAAGGAGGCAGCGCTCGCGAGCGGGCGGTCGGTGTCGGCGCTGAAGGTTGCGACCCACCGGGCCATCAAGTCGTTGCGAAAACTATTGCGAGCGCCGAGCGAAATACCGTGACCCAGACCCCGGAACTCATCGATGCGCTGGTCGCGTGCGCAACGCCGG
Organism: uncultured Alphaproteobacteria bacterium; assembly: GCA_963807015.1. GTDB lineage: Bacteria > Pseudomonadota > Alphaproteobacteria > Rhizobiales > Xanthobacteraceae > JAJPKK01. The sequence goes on from CAWEAS010000008.1 coordinate 581,907, forward strand.
TCAAACGCCTGCGCCCGCCGCCGTTGCGCGCCCTCCAGTGGCTCGCGGGAGCAGCGCTGATACTCGCGCTGCTCGCGCTCGGCCATGGCGTGCGAAGCGATCTGATGGCGCACCTGCGGCAACCCGTCTTCGCGGTGAGCATCATTGCCGCACTTGCAACCGGCGTTCTTGCCGCCTTATCGGCGTTTGCGCTCAGCCTGCCCGACCGGTCGCGCTGGTGGCTTCTTCTTCCCTTGCCGACGCTGGCGGTTTGGATTTCGACGGTCACCTACGGCTGCGTTACCGATTGGGTGAGCATCGGGCCTGACGGCATGCACCTCGGCGAGACCGCGCGATGCTTTGCGACGCTGCTCCTCACGAGTGTGCCGCTCTCGCTCGCGCTGTGCGTGATGTTGCGTCATGCCGCGTTGCTGCGCGCCAACGAAGCCGCGCTGATGGCCGGACTTGCGACCGCCGCCATCACGTCGACGGCACTGTCATTGCTGCACGATCTCGACGCCACAATGATGATCCTGGTGTGGAACCTCGGCGTGGCGACGATCATCATCGCTCTGAGCCGCATGTTCGGCCACAGGCTCCTGATATGGGCGAGCCGTTTCGCATGACCGTCTGCGGGTGGGTGTGAAGTTAGCCCACCCTCTCCACTCTATGAAAATGCCGAAAGACGGCTTAGATCAGTGCGACCCGCCACGCCGTTCTGGTGAGAGGCTTCATGCGCACTGAGCAAAATGTTCCCGTCCGTCTTGCCGATTATCGTCCGCCGGACTGGCTGGTCGAGACCGTCGATCTTGACGTCTCACTCCATCCGACGAAGACGAAGGTGCGCTCGCGTCTCAAGCTCAGGCCCAATCCGCAGGCGGCCGCGCCTGCGGCGGTGGTGCTCGACGGCGACGAATTGCGTCTCACCGGAATCAAGGTCGACGGCCAGGAGCTTGCGGCGGACGCTTACGTCGCGACGCCGGACGGTCTCACCATCATGCAGCCGCCGCCACGTCCGTTCGTACTCGACATCGAGACCGAGCTTGATCCGTCGGCCAATACCAATTTGATGGGGCTCTATCGCTCCGGCAATGCCTACACCACGCAATGTGAGGCCGAGGGCTTCCGCCGCATCACCTATTTTCCGGACCGTCCGGACGTGATGGCGGTCTACACGACCCGCATCGAAGCCGACAAAGCCGACGCGCCGGTACTGCTCAGCAACGGCAACCTTGTGGCCTCGGGCGATGTCGCCGGCACGTCGCGGCATTTCGCGGTGTGGCACGATCCATTTCCGAAGCCGAGCTATCTGTTCGCGCTGGTTGGCGGCGTGCTCGGCGTGGTCGAGGACGAATTCGTCACCATGTCGGGCCGCAAGGTGGCGCTGAAGATCTACGTCGAGCCCGGCAAAGAGCCTCGTGCCGATTACGCCATGGGAGCGCTCAAGCGGTCCATGCGTTGGGACGAGCAGGCGTTCGGCCGCGAATACGACCTCGATATCTTCATGATCGTCGCCGTGTCCTACTTCAACATGGGCGCCATGGAGAACAAGGGCCTCAACATCTTCAACGACAAGAACGTGCTGGCATCGCGCGAAACCGCGACCGACGCCGATTTCAACAGCGTCGAGGCGATCATCGCCCACGAATACTTCCATAACTGGACCGGCAACCGCATCACCTGCCGCGACTGGTTCCAGCTGTGCCTGAAGGAAGGACTCACGGTCTTCCGCGATCAGGAGTTCACCTCCGATATTCGTTCGCGGCCGGTGAAGCGCATCGCCGACGTGCGGGCGTTGCGCGGCCATCAGTTCGTCGAGGACGCCGGGCCGCTCGCCCATCCTGTCCGTCCGGCGATCTATCGCGAGATCAACAATTTTTACACGGCCACCGTCTACGAGAAGGGCGCCGAGGTGGTGCGCATGCTCAAGACCCTGCTGGGTCCGGAGCGCTTCCGAGCCGGCATGGACCTGTATTTCAAGCGTCACGACGGTCATGCAGCAACGGTCGACGAATTCGTCGCCTGCTTTGCCGACGCCGCGCACTACGACCTCACCCAATTCATGCGCTGGTACAGCCAGGCAGGAACGCCGGAACTCGTCGTCGAGGGCAACCACGACTCGGGTGCGAAGACCTATACGCTGCAGATCACCCAGATCGTACCGCCGACCCCAGGTCAGCCGGTCAAAGAACCGATGGCGATGCCGTTTGCGCTCGGCCTCATCGGCCCGAACGGCCGCGACCTGCCGCTCGTGCTTGCCGACGGACGCGAGGTGGAACGCGGCGTCGTCACGCTCACCAAGCCGAAAGAGACCTTCGTCTTCACCGGGATCGAGGCGCGGCCGGTCGCCTCGCTCAATCGCGGCTTCTCGGCGCCAATCAAACTCACGACGAACCTCGACGATCGCGACCTGACCTTCCTCGCCGCTCATGACAACGATCCCTTCAACCGCTGGCAGGCGGTGCAGACGCTCGCGACCACCTTGTTGATCGAGAACGTCGCCGCTCATCGCGCCAACACGGCAAAGCGCCGAGCCGGCGGGCTCGGCGATGCGCTGGCGGCGATCCTCGCCGACCGCAGCCTCGAGCCGGCCTATGTCGCGCAAGCCCTGGCGCTGCCAACGGAGGGGGACATCGCCCGCGAGATCGGCCGCGATGTCGACCCCGACGCAATCTTCGCGGTACGGCGGGAGTTGCGCGCCGAAATCGGCCGCAAGCTCCTGGCAGCGCTTGTCGATACCTACGGCCGTCTGACCGATACCGGCGCATTCAACCCGGACGCTGCCAGCGCCGGGCGCCGCTCGCTACGCAACGTCTGCCTCGATCTTGTCGCCGCCGCGGACGGCGCCAACGGCATCGCCGGCGCCGCCGCGCAATACCGCGACGCCGACAACATGACCGATCGCATCGCCGCACTCTCGACGCTGTCGTATTACCAGGTGCCGGAGCGCCAAGCGGCGTTCGACGATTTCTATCGGCGCTACGAGGGCGACGCGCTCATCATCGACAAGTGGTTCGCGTTGCAGGCTGTGATCCCGGAAGCCGCGACCTTGGATCGCGTGAGGGGCCTGACCAAGCATCCCGCGTTCTCGATGTCGAACCCGAACCGGGTCCGCTCGCTTGTCGGCAATTTCGCCCAGGCCAACCAGACGCAGTTCAACCGTCGCGACGGCGCGGGCTACGCGTTCCATGCCGACATGGTGCTGGCTCTGGACTCCACCAACCCGCAGGTGGCGGCGCGGCTGACGACCGCGTTCCGATCCTGGCGCGCGCTTGAGCCCGAACGGCGCGAGCGCGCAGAAGCCGAACTCAAGCGCGTCGCCGCCGCGCCGCTCTCGCGCGACGTCCACGACATCGTCATGCGCACGCTCGGAACCGGGTGAGGTTTATCACTCGCCGAAGCGCGTTGAGCGCTCGCTTTATTTTGGTGTTCCGACATCGCGCTTAATCGCAGTGCGACGCGAAAAAGTTAACGCGCCTCGTGCGTCGGCCGATCCTCGTTCTTCGTACCCCGATGTTACCGACCGCGCTGTCAAGCCCCCCTCCAGCGGTCCGCATTCCCCCTCTGGATAACGTCAGAAACGGCTGCGCCATGGGCTTTTTTTGGCAATGCAGCGAAAATCAATTAAATTTTTACGAATTGCCTGGCTGACTCTCGACAAGGATTCGCGATTCGATTCTTATGCTGCTGATTCGGGAGAGTGCGGCGAAACCTTTCCGGAGCGGGGACCAGAACTTCTTTCTGGATGGGGGATGGACGATGGCGCCAGCGGATGTTGCGCGCGCGTCGACGGGTACGGATTCTATCAAAGGGCTGGCGCAATCGATTGCAAAGCCGGCCTATCGGCGCCTCCTCGTCGCTGAGCCCGCACTGCGCCGCGCAGTACCGCTCCTTATCATCACCTTCCTGATCACGATGGCCGTCGGCACCGGCGTGCAGGTGTTCGATCACCGCCGCCAAGCCCTGGTCGCCGTCAACGACGAACTCGAAATTCTTGCCGACGGTCTCGCCGGCCGCCTCGATCGCGAAACTTCGGCCACCAAGGATGCGACCCGCATCGCCCAGGAGGCGGTCAACCGCGTGCTCGATCGCTACGGTGCCCGCGCCGAGATTCTGGTATCCGACGCCGAGGGCACCGTAGTCGTCGCCGAGCCGGTGCGCCGCGCGGTCGGCCATCTCCTGCTTGATGTGCTCGGCTCCGACCAGCCCCTCACGATGTTCGCCGCGACCGCAGGCGTGCTCGAAACGCCGCTCGCGGACGGCACCGAAGCCATCATGACCGTGCGTAACCTGCACGGGGCTCTCGGTCAGGTCGCGCTCTACGTGCCGCGGACGCAGGCGCTGGCGCCATGGCGCTCCGATACCGCACTCACCGTGACCCTCTCCACGACCACCGGCTTCGTGGTGCTGATCCTCGGCTTTGCGTTCCACTGGCAGTCGACCCGTGCGCGCGAGGCCGACGTGATCCACGAGATGGTCCGCCGGCGCGTCGACACCGCGCTCAATCGCGGGCGCTGCGGCTTGTGGGACTGGGACCTCGCGCGCGGCCGCATATTCTGGTCGCAGTCGATGTTCGCGATCCTCGGCCTGCAGCCGCGCGACCAGCTTCTCAATTTCGGCGAGGTCAATGACCTCGTCCATCCCGATGACGTGACGCTCTACGAGGTCGCCCAGCAGGTCGCCGAAGGCAAGATTCAATCGATCGACCGCGAATTCCGCATGCGCCATGCCCAGGGCCGTTGGGTCTGGCTCCGCGTGCGCTGCGAGATTACGCGCCAGCCCGACGAGCCGGGCTTTCACCTCATCGGCATCGCCGTTGACGTTTCCGAACAGAAGACGCTCGCCGAATTGACCGCCGCCGCCGACGTGCGACTGCGCGACGCCATCGAGACCATTCCGGAGGCGTTCGTGCTGTGGGATGCCGACAACCGGCTGGTGCTGTGCAACTCGAACTTCCAGGCTCTGCACAACCTCCCCGACGAAACCGTTGCCGCGGGCATGTCGTACGACGAGATCATCGCGGCCGAACGCAAGCCGGTGGTACGCCTGCGGCACACGACCGACGGCGCCGATGCGAACCACCCGGGCGCGCGCACTTTCGAAGCACAACTCGAAGACGGACGCTGGCTGCACGTCAGCGAGCGGCGCACCAAGGACGGCGGCTACGTTTCGGTCGGCACCGACATCACCACCATCAAGCGCCACGAGTTGCGGCTGGTGGACGGTGAGCAGCGCCTGATCGCCACTATCGCCGACCTGCGCAAATCGCAGCAGGCGCTGGAAATCCAGGCCCAGCAACTCGCGGAGCTCGCCGACAAATATGCCGACGAGAAGACCCGCGCTGAGGAGGCAAACCAGGCAAAGTCCACTTTCCTCGCCAGCATGAGCCACGAATTGCGGACGCCGCTCAACGCGATCATCGGATTTTCCGAGATCATGGAAGGGCGCATGTTCGGGCCGCTCGGCTCCGCCAAGTACGAGGAATATTGCCGCGACATCAAGCGCAGCGGCCAGTTCCTGCTCGACGTCATCAACGACGTGCTCGACATGGCGAAGATCGAGGCAGGTCGCATCAAGCTCGACTTCGAGGAATTCGGGATCGGCGAAATTGTCGGCGAGGCGATGAAGGTCGTGTCCGGCCGCGCCGCGTCGAAAAATCTCGAAATGGTAACCGACGTGGCTCCCGGCATCCGGCTGCGAGCCGACAAGCGCGCGGTCAAGCAGATCGCCATCAATCTGCTGTCGAACGCGGTCAAATTCACGCCGGAAGACGGCCGGGTGCGCGTGCGCGCGCGCATCTGTGCCGGCGCCGTCGCCCTCGTCTTCGAGGACAATGGCATCGGCATTCCGCGCGAGGCCCTGAAGAAGCTCGGTCGGCCGTTCGAACAGGTGGAAAGCCTGCTCACCAAGACCCATCAGGGCTCCGGTCTCGGGCTCGCCATTGCGAAGTCGCTCGCCGAACTGCATGGCGGTGCCATTCGCATCCGCTCGACTGTCAACCGCGGCACCGTGGTGCTGTTGCGCCTCCCGCTCGCGGCCAAGATGGCGCCCGTGCAGGCCGCGACATAGCGCTTACGGCTCTCCTCCCAGGATCCGCACGAAGCTGCGGCGCACGCGCGCCTGCGTCTCGGCGAGGTGAGCCTCGAGCGTTGGGAAATCCGGCACGTCCGCGGCGCGGGCAAGGAGCGTCGCAAGACTCGGACTGACGGTCTTCGGATCGAACGGCGCGGTGAGCGCCAGCCGTAGGATTTGGCTGAGGTCCTGGTAGAGCCGGACCGCCGGGCGGAGCACCTCAGAGTCCTCGGTTGCGAGAAGCCCGAGGCGCACCGCGCTGTCGAGCACAGCGGCGGTCGCGGTATCGAGGATGTCGGGTACCTCGGCGGCATGAACAAGCTGCAGGAACTGAGCGATGAATTCGATGTCGATCAGGCCGCCAGCGGCATATTTGAGGTCCCAGCGCTCGGCATCCCCCTTCTCCACCGCGATCGCCCGACACATTTCGCGGACGTCCGCCGCGACCGTCTCGATGTCGCGTGGCATGCACAGCACCGCGCGGATCTCCGCTTCGACGCGCGCCGCGAACGCCGCAGATGACGACACCACCCGCGCGCGGGTCAGCGCCATGTGCTCCCAGGTCCACGCCTCTTCGAGCTGGTAGCCCGAGAACGAGGAAACCGAGGTCGCGAGCGGACCGGACCGGCCGGATGGCCGCAGCCGCATGTCGACCTCATAGAGCCGGCCGTAGTTCGTCGGCGTGGTCAGCGCGTTGATCAATCGCTGAGTGAAGCGCGCAAAATACTGGGCACCGTGGAGCGTGCGCGGCCCATCGGAGTCCGGATGGGCCTGGTCGAAGTCGTAGACAACAATGAGATCGAGGTCGGAATTGGCCGCCATTTCGCGGCCGCCGAGCTTGCCCAGGGCGAGGATCGCAGTTTCGGCCTCTCGTATCGTCCCGTGATTTGCTCGCAACGTGTCCGCCACGCTGTGGTGAAGCGCGCGCACCACCGTATCGGCGATGGCGGCGAAGGCTTCGCCCGCCTGCCGCGCGGAGACCGTACCGGCGAGGATGCGAGCGCCGACGAGAAAGTTCTGCTCCTGTCCGAATAGACGCACCCGGTCGAGGAAGTCCTCGTGAGAGCCCGACTGGTCGAGCGAGCGAGCGAGGTTAGCGGCGAGCCGGTCAGCCGACGGCAGGACATCGAAAAACGCCGGCTCGATCAGCGGATCGAGCACCTCGGGATGAAGCGCGAGCGTATCGGCAAGCCGGGGCGCGGTGCCGAGGACGCGCGCCACCAGCGCAACGAGATCGGGATTCTGCCGCAGCATCGAGAACAGCCGCGCGCCGCCGTGCAGGTTGCCAAGAAATCGGTCGAATGCGACCAGCGCCGCGTCGGGATTTTCCGCAGAAGCAAGCTGGTCCATGAGAAGGGGCAGCAATTCCGCGAAATGCACGCGCGCCGCTTCGCCCCGAAGTCCACGCGGCTCGCCGGCGAGCCAATGCCGCACGGTCGCGGAGACTTCCAATGGATGGCGGAAGCCCATCTCGGTGAGTTTGGCGAGCGTCTCAGGCGCGTCCGCATCGCGCGGGAAGACAAGGCCGCGCCGCTTGGCGGCACCGATCGCAGCCCGCTCGAACAGGCGCACATAGCGGCCTTCGACCGCCCGCAGATGCGCGAGCAGCGCCTCTGCGAAAGCGTCGCGACCGCCGTAACCGAGGAAGCGGGCAAAGCGATCGAGCTCTTCCGGCGCGAGCGGCAGCGTGTGGGTCTGCTCGTCCGCGATCATCTGCAGGCGATGCTCCACCGTACGCAGGAAACGGTAGGCCGCGTCGAGATCGGCGCGGGTCTCCTCGTCGATCCAGCCGCCTTCGGCCAAGGTGCGTAACGTCACGAGAGTTTCGCGGCTACGCAGTTGCGGATTGCGGCCGCCGGCGATGAGCTGCTGGGTCTGGACGAAGAATTCGATCTCGCGAATGCCGCCGCGCCCGAGCTTGACGTTGTGGCCCTCCACGGCAACGGCACCGTGGCCGCGATAGGCATGAATCTGGCGCTTCATCTCGTGAATGTCGGCAAGCGCCGCAAAATCAAGATATTTGCGCCAGACGAAGGGCACGAGATCGGCAAGTAGCACAGCCCCCGCCGTCCGGTCGCCAGCGCACTGCCGCGCCTTGATGAGCGCCGCGCGTTCCCAATTGCGACCTTCGCGTTCGTAATAGTCGAGCGCCGCTGGCGCCGATATGGCGACCTGGGTCGAGGCCGGATCGGGCCGCAGCCTCACATCGACGCGAAAGACATAGCCGTGCTCGGTGCGCTGGCCGAGCATGCGGATAAGGCGCTGGGTTATCCGCACGAACAGCGCGCCGGGCTCGACGTCCTGTGCAAGCTTCGCGCGCGCGGGATCGAAAAACACCATCAGATCGATGTCGCTCGAATAGTTGAGCTCGCCGGCGCCCATCTTGCCCATGGCGACCACGATGAGCCCGCAATCGCGCTCGGGATCGGTGGGATCGGACGGCACAAGCTTGCCGGTGCGCGCCGCTTCTCGCACGAGATGGCGCAGGGCTGCCCCGACCGCTATGTCGGCGAAATCGGTCAGCGCGCGCGTCACCCGCATGACGTCCCAGACGCCGCCGATATCGGCGAGCGCAATCAACAGCGCCGCTTCGGACTTCGCGCCCCGCAAGAGTCGCATCGCCTCGGCGTCGGAGTCGGCTGCCGCTGCCGCTGTCGCGACGGCGGCAAGCCGCTCTTGCAGATGCGCATCGGGATCCGCCTGTAAAAGCGTGACGAGGCGCGCCAAATCGGCGCGCGCCAGATCCCAGAGGTAAGGTGCGTGGGAAGCGACCGTGTCGAGGAGCGCGCGGATAGGAGGGTGAGCGGCAAGAATCGATTCAAGCGTCGCCGCATCCGGGCTATCGACAATCTCCGCGAGCCAACGCTCGACCGCAGCATGTCCCGCGTCGTCGGCGGTTGGAGCAACGACGCGGGTGGCGAACGCGGCCCGGGCCGGCACCGTCACGCCGCCCGCTGGACTCGCGGCAGAGCGATCCGCGCCCGCAGCCCAGGGGCATTGTCTTCAAGCTTGAGTTCGCCGCCATGCAAGCGCGCGACCGCCGAGACGAGACTGAGACCGAGGCCAGATCCAGGCTGCGATCGGCTGTGTTCGAGGCGCACAAACCGATCGATCACCCGCGAACGATCGCGTTCGGGAATGCCGGGGCCGTTATCGCTCACGGTCAGGACCACCTGGTCGCGGTCGGTATCCGCCTTGACGACGATGCCGTGCGGGGTGTTGTCCCCGGCCTGCGTCGGCGCCGCGTATTTGATGGCATTGTCCACCAGGTTTGCGAGGGCTTGGCTGACGAGCTCGCGGTTGCCCTTCACGGCGGCCGGGCCGCTCGCCTCGACTTCAAGCGTCAGCCCCTTGTCCTCCGCGAGGGGTTCGTAAAGCTCGCTCACGTCGCGGGCGACTTCGGCCGCGTCGAACTCGGCCATGCCCTCACGGACCTCGCCCAACTCGGCCCTGGCGATCATCAGGAGGGCGTCGAAGGTGCGGATGAGCCCCATCGCTTCTTCGATGGTTTCCTCAAGCACATGCCGATAGTCGGCCTCGGACTTCGAGTTCCGCAGCGCCGCTTCGCAGCGATTGCGCAGCCGCGTGAGCGGCGTCTTAAGGTCGTGAGCGACGTTGTCGGTCACCTCCTTGAGGCCGCGCATCAGCAATTCGATGCGCTCCAACATGCCGTTCAAGTTGAGGGCGAGGCGATCGAATTCGTCGGCGCTGCCGGTAATCGACAGCCGGCCCGAAAGGTCGCCGGCCATGATGGTCTGCGCCGTCGCGGTCATCGCTTCGACGCGATTGAGAACGCGCCGGCTCACGAACAGGCCGCCCGCCACGCCAAGGAAGATGACGAGCGCGACCGACCAGCGCCCGGCAAGCGAGATGATATGAAACATCCGCTCGCGCTCTTCGAGGTCGCGGCCCACCAACAGACGTATACCGCCGGGAAGCCGCGTCACCAGCACGAGCGCGTTGTGCTCAGTCGTTTCGGGCTCCTCCAGCCGACGGTAGGCGGTCTCGACCCAGCCCTGCCGCTCGATGATGCCGGGCTCCAGTGACCCAACGTTACCGGCGAGGCCCTCGCCGGTCGGCGTCGTGACGAGATAGAGATTCGATCCGGGGCGGCGCGAGCGCACGTCGACGATGCCGACGAGCCGACGGATGCCAGCCTGATTGTATTGGGACGTCAGCAGTTGCACCTCGGTATCGACGGTGCCGGTGATCTGTTCGTTGATGAGGCGGCGGGTGTTGAGCGCGAAATAGCCCAGCAGGAACGCCGCGAACAGCGCAAATACCACGAGGTAGACGAGCGTCAGTCGAAACGCGGTCGTCCGTAAAAGTTTACCGAGCGCCGTCACGAATCATGTACCCCGCCCCGCGCACCGTATGGAGCAACGGCTGCGCAAATCCTTTGTCAATCTTAGATCGAAGCCGCGAAATATGCACGTCGATGACATTGGTCTGCGGGTCGAAATGATAGTCCCAAACGTTCTCCAGCAGCATGGTGCGGGTCACCACTTGGCCGGCGTGTTTCATGAGGTATTCAAGCAACCGGAATTCCCGCGGTTGGAGGATGATCTCCTCCTTGCCCCGGACGACGCGATGCGAGAGGCGATCGAGCTCCAAGTCGCCAACCCGATACTGGGTCTCCTCGCCGCGCCCCACATGCCGCCGCGCCAGCACCTCGATGCGGGCCAACAGTTCCGCAAATGAATATGGCTTCGGAAGGTAGTCGTCGCCGCCGGAACGCAGCCCTTTGACGCGGTCATCGACTGCGCCGAGAGCGGACAGGATCAGTGCTGGCGTTGTGACGTTCTTCGCCCGCAGCCGACCAATGACAGTCAGTCCGTCGAGCTTGGGCAACATGCGATCGATGATGAGGGCGTCGTAGCCGCCTTCAAGCGCGAGGGCCAGGCCCTCCTCGCCCTCCGCGGCATGATCGGCCACATGGCCGACCTCGCGAAAAGCCTTGACGAGGTAATCGGCGGCCTCGCGATCATCCTCGATAATAAGCAAACGCATTGCTCGTCCCGTCTCTGAGTCGGGCGGTGACAATTCACCTAAGGCGACGTCGATCATTGTACTAAACCCTTGGCGAGGTCGAATTGCAAAAAAAGAAGGGGCGACAGGTTGCCCTGCCGCCCCCCACCATAGACCCCAGCGGGGGCGATGGATGCCGGGCTCTCTGGTTCCTCTTTCTCATAGTGGGGACGGGCCGAAACCCGTCCCCGACGAGGCGCTACCGCTCAGGGGGCGACGAAACGAGCGGCATGCCCCAACTTTCGTTCACGCATTGCCGAGGGGAACGGCGACGAAGTGCGTTCCCTGACCGGACTTCACACGCATCAACACGCTTCGCTTGCCGCCGCTCTGGGCATCGGTCACCGCCTTGCGGACGTCGGCTGGCGAGGAAACCAACTTGCCGTTGACGTCGAGAATGACATCGCCGGTCTGGAAGTGGTCGGCGGCAATGCCGTTCGGATCGATCGACGTCACCACAACGCCTTCCCCGCCGTTGCGGGCCGGCGCGAGCGACAGGCCGAGCTTGGGCACCTCGGTGGCGGCAGGCTGCTGGTCCTTATCATCGCTTGTGGCCCGGGCTTGCCGCTGCTTCGGCAACTCGCCGAGGGTCAGCGTCGTGGCCAATTCCTTGCCGCTGCGAACGACGCCGAGCTTGACCGACGTGCCGGGCGCCATCGCCGCGATGCGGCGAGCGAGATTGCGCGCATCGGCCACGGGTTCGCCATTGACCGAGACGATCACGTCGCCGGCCTTGATGCCGGCCTTCTCGGCCGGGCTGCCCGATTGCGGCTCTGCGACCAATGCACCTTGGGCGGTCTTGAGCCCGAGGCTGTCGGCGATCTCGGCGGTCACCGGTTGGATCTGCACGCCGATCCATCCACGGGTGACCGCGCCATGGTCTTTGAGCTGTGCCACCACCTGCTTGACGGTGTCGGCCGGAATATCGAAGGCGATGCCGACGCTGCCGCCGGACGGCGAGAAGATCGCGGTATTGACGCCGATCACATCGCCGTCGACGTCGAAGGTCGGTCCACCCGAGTTGCCCTTGTTGACGGCGGCATCGATCTGGATGAAGTCGTCATAGGGGCCGGCGCCAATGTCGCGGCCGCGGGCGGAGACGATGCCCGCCGTCACCGTTCCGCCGAGGCCAAACGGATTGCCGACCGCAATGACCCAATCGCCGATCCGTGGGCTCTTTTCCGAGAGATGAACGAACGGGAAATCGTTGCGGCCTTCGACCTTGATCAGCGCAATGTCGGTGCGCGCATCGGTGCCGATCACCTTGGCGGTGTAGGTCTTGCCGTCATCCGTCGTCACATCGACATGCTCGGCCTTCTCGACCACGTGGTTGTTGGTCACCGCGTAGCCGTCGGCCGAGATAAAGAAGCCCGAGCCCTGGCCCATGGTGTATTGCCGGCGCTGCGGACAACTCTGCTGGTCGTCACGGCGGCCGAAGCGCTGGTCACGATCGCCATCAGGCCGGCCGAAGCCCGGAATATCGGGCTGACCGAAACGGCGGAAGAAATCCTCGAACGGCGATCCTCGCAGCGGGTTGTCTTCGCTGAGCGACAAAGCATTGCTGCCATTGTCGAGCTTCACCTTCACCGAAATGACGGCTGGCTTCACCTTCTCGACGATGTCGGCAAAGCCAACCGGACGTTGGAAGTTCGCAGTCTGGGCGTAAACGGGGGTGAACAGCGCCTTCGGAGCGTGCAATTCGAGCACGGCATCCGACACCCATACTCCGATGCCTAATCCGGCAGCGGTGGCGAGAAGAGCAAAGCGACGTTTGGAAAAAAGCGAAGTCCCCAATTTGCGGGGTGCGCTCGCGACCATGATACCAAGCTCCATTCGATTTTGGGAAAGCGCGGCGTTGCGCTGTTGGAGCGTAGGATGGTGGCGCGATCCTTTCCGTACGCTGAACGCAGGATTAAACTTTGGTAAGATTGAAAAAGTGCGCGGAGAAATCGGACTGATAACAAGCAGTTGCCCGTTCTCGCTGCAGCGAGTGGGGTGCGGCGCGGCGCCGCATCGGCGATGCGGTCGGTGCCGAAGGTACGCTGATAATTTCGTCCTCGGCGAAAACGATTCGGCCTGCGTGTGCTCGATTGAGCCGCTGTGCAATTCGACGGAAGACTATGGCACCTCCGATCGCATCCGTCAGACGGGACGATCGATCATCTCGGCGAGCTGACGCTCTTCCTCGGCGCTCAGCGGCGTGATGCTCGCGGGCGCGACCCGACGTCGTCGAATCGCCAGCAGCATCGCCAATCCGCCCGCGAGCAACGCAGCCACCGGCGTAAGCCACAAAAGCGCGGTGTGCCACTCGAAGCGCGGCTTGAGCAGGACGAACTCGCCATAGCGGGCGACGAGGAAATCGAGCACTTGCGGGTCCGTATCGCCCGCGGTCAACCGTTCCCGCACCAGGATGCGCAGGTCGCGCGCGAGCGGCGCCTCGAAATCATCGATCGACTGGTTCTGGCAGACCATGCAGCGCAGCTCGCGCGACAGCACGCGGGCGCGCGCCTCCAGCGCCGGGTCCTTGAGGATTTCGTCCGGCTGGACGGCCATCGCCGGATGCGCGGCGAAGAGCGTCAGTGCGAGCAACGCATACCGCAACGCGAGCAAAAATCGCGGTGCCCGTACCGCTTTCCCCTCCCCCGCTTGCGGGGGAGGGCCAGGGAGGGGGCCTGTCGGCAAATTCGTGCCGTGGACGAGCCCCCTTCCCGACCCTCCCCCGCAAGCGGGAGAGGGGGAAAAAAGGGCGCCCGTCATCAAACCGTCCACCATGATCTTACTCCGCCGGCGCCATGGCTGAGCGCAACCGCGACGGCTTTGGTGCTCCGACGCGCAGCCGACGATCGGAGAGCGAGAACGCTCCGCCGATGAACATCACCACGCAACCAAGCCAGATAAGCAGCACCAGCGGTTTGTAGTAGAGGCGGATCGCGATCGAGCCGTCCGCGTTGATCTCGCCGATCGAGAGATAGAGCTTGACTCACCCCGCGCGCCATCAGCGCCGATTCCGTCGTCCCGCTGCCCCGTGAGACGAACGTGCGCTTCGCCGGCTGCAGCACGCCGAGCACCTCGCCGTGCCGGCGCACCGTGAACGTCGCAACGACCTCGTTGTAGTTCGGACCGGTGCGGCTCGTGGTGCGATCGAACGTGACGTCATAGGCGCGGATGTTCACCTTCTCGCCAGGCTTGAGCGACAGGATGCGCTCGGCACTCCACTGGGTCTCGCCGACGATGCCGAGCAGCGTGATGCCGAGGCCGAGATGGGCAAATGCCGTGCCCCACGCCGAGCGCGGCAGTCCGCCGGCGCGGCGTGCGACGACCGGCAACGGCATGCGCAGGAGCCCGGTGCGCTCCACGATATCGGTCACGGCGCCGACGATGACGAACAAGGCGAGGCCCACGCCAAACGGCGCGAGTACGGAGCGAATTTCGAAGACGAAGGTGGCCGCGATTCCGATCAGAGCAATGACGAAGGCGACGGAAAGGCGCTGCGCCACGGCAACGATGTCGCCGCGCTTCCAGGCAAGCAAGGGACCGAAAGGCACGGCAACAAGGAGCACTGCAAACAACGGCCCGAAGGTCGAATTGAAGAACGGCGCGCCGACCGAAATCTTGTCGCCGGTGAGCGCCTCGAGCGCCAGCGGATAGAGCGTGCCGACGAACACCGTGGCGCATGCCGTCGTCAGGAACAGGTTGTTGAACACGAGCGCGCCTTCACGCGAAATCGGGGCAAACAGGCCGCCCTGGCGCAGCATCGGCGCCCGGATCGCGAATATCGTCAGTCCGCCGCCGATGAACAGGATCAGGATCGCCAGAATGAAAACGCCGCGCAGCGGATCGGACGCGAATGCATGCACCGACGTGAGCACGCCGGAGCGCACCAGAAACGTTCCGATCAGCGACAGCGAGAAGGTGAGAATCGACAGTAGAATGGTCCAGATCTTCAGCGCCTCACGCTTCTCCATCACCACCGCGGAATGCAGGAGCGCGGTGCCGGCGAGCCACGGCATGAGCGAAGCATTCTCGACCGGGTCCCAGAACCACCAGCCGCCCCAGCCGAGCTCGTAATAGGCCCAGTAGGAGCCCATGGCGATGCCAAGCGTGAGGCACATCCAGGCCGCGAGCATCCATGGCCGTACCCAACGCGCCCACGCGGCATCAATGCGTCCCTCGATCAGCGCGGCGATCGCAAAGGAGAACGAAATCGAGAAGCCGACATAGCCGAGGTAGAGCAGCGGCGGATGAATTGCGAGGCCGAGATCCTGAAGGATCGGATTGAGGTCGCGTCCCTGCATCGGCGCCTGCGCAAAGCGCAGGAACGGATTGGAGGTCAGCAGAATGAAAAGATAGAACGTCGCCGCGATCCAGGCCTGGACCGTCAACACCGTTGCTTTGAGCGAACGCGGAATGTTGTTGCCGAACGTCGCAACGAGCGCGCCGAATAGCGACAGGATCAGCACCCACAGCAGCATCGAGCCTTCGTGGTTGCCCCAGACGCTGGTGAACTTGTAGATCAGCGGCATCGTCGTGTGCGAATTCTCGAACACGTTGCGCACCGAGAAGTCGGACGTGACGTAACACGACACCAGCATCGCGAACGCGAGCGCCACGAAGCCGAACTGAGCGAGCGCAGTCGGCTCGGCGACAGCCATCAGCGCGGCATCATGCCGGCGTGCGCCGTAGAGCGGCACCACCGATTGGATGAGCGCCAGCGCCAACGCCAGCACAAGTGCATAGTGGCCGACTTCCGCGATCATTCGCTCTTCCCTCGCCGCATGATCACCCTTCCGCTGCGCGGAAGGGTCGGACCGCCAAGTCGGCCCGCTACGCGCCCTACCCTCGCCCAGCAGGAGGTGATTGGGCTACGTCACCACATCGATCGTTGCACGGATAATCAGCCACGCAGATATTCATTGCCGCATGGCGTCCTTCTTCTCGTAGGTGTCCTTCCAATGCCCTTGTTTCTTCAGGGCATCGGCGACTTCCTTCGGCATGTAGGTCTCGTCGTGCTTGGCGAGCACGCTGTCGGCCTTGAAAACGCCGGCGGGGTCAAGCGCGCCTTCGGTCACGACGCCCTGTCCCTCGCGAAACAGGTCCGGCAAGATGCCTTGATAGGTCACCGGAACGGCGCGGTTGCCGTCGGTCAGTTCGAAGCGGACGGAAAGGTTGTCACCGCGCACGACGCTGCCCGGCGACACGAGACCGCCGAGCCTGATCCGCGTACCGGGCGCGATATGCTTTTCAACAACGTCGGTCGGCGAATTGAAGAAGACGATCGAGTCCCTCATGCCGAACAGCGCGAGGAAGACTGCAACCGCGAGTACGCCGCCAGCCCCAACGATCATGGTTAACCGGCGCTGTTTGCGCGTCATCGCGTTCTAACTTTCCTAACCCTCAATGCCGAGGTTCTTGATGCCCTCGTCGAGGCGCCGCAGCTTCTCGGGATCGCCGGAAAGCGCCGAACGCGCCTCGCCGGCCGTGGCCCGTGCCTTATCACGATCGCCCAGCACCATATAGGCGCGCAAAAGCCGCAGCCAGCCGTCGACATCGGAGCCATCCTCATGCAGGCGGCTCGCTAGGCGTTCGACCATGCCGCGAATCATCTGGTTACGCTGGTCGGCGCTCATTTCCCCGGCCGCAGCAATGTCTTCCTGGCCCGGCCCGGGCGCCGCCGCGGGCGCACCCTCCACCCTGGAGAGCGATTGCTGCACGACGGGAACCCATGGCGCATCCGCCGGCGCCTTGGCGAGCAAGTCCCGCCAGATGCGCGCGGCGTCAGCCGGCCTGCCGTCCTGCTGGGCGGCGAGGCCCTCATAGAACATGGCCTTGAAATCGTTGGCGTCGATCGCGAGTGCGCGATCGAAGGCGGCCTTGGCCTCGCCGGTGACGACGCCGCCAGCGGCCGCCGTCAAAGCTTCGCCGAGTTCGACCTCGCGCGGCGCGGTCTCGCCTAAGACACGCATTGCGTTGCGGCGCGCCTTGACGGCGTCGTCATAGCGTTCGAGCCGCATGTAAATCGGCGCAATTATTTCCCAGCCGCGGCCGTCGTCGGGATTCTCCTCGAGACGGGCTTCGACACGGGCGATCAGGGTGCTGATGTCGTTCTGCTGCGCAACGCGGGACGCAGCAGGTTCGCCGGGCAACTCGGGCGATCCGAGCAAGGCATAAAACGATGCAGCGATGAGCGGGATCGCGATCACGGCGATCACGAGCGCCGGAATGCGCCGGGTGCTGCCCGGACCGCCTTCGCTTCCTTCCTTCTGGGTGCCGGCGGCGGCAATGAGCCGGCGTGACACTTCGACACGCGCCGCCTCGAATTCATCGTGGCCGATGCGCCCATCGACCCGGTCGCGCTCGATCTCTTCGAGCTGGTCGCGATAGACGGCAAGATCGCTCGCGGCCGCAGAGCGAATCTTCTGCGCCCGCACAAGCGGCCAAATCACGGCGCCGAGCGCCGCAGCCGTCATCGCCGCCAGAACCAACCAGATCGCCATGCCGCGGGATCGTCCGTTTCGAAATCGCCCGGTGTCGGAGGGAGGTTACAACACGGCGCGGGGCCGCGCCGCAATGCCAAACATGCAACAATGCCGCAGGCTGCGGCGCAGCTACGCAACGACATCCGTGCCTGGCACAGCGAATATATGGAAAATTAAGGCCGACCGATGATGACCGATCGCACGGATCATCGTCGCGACCGGCTACAACGCCGCCGGCAGCACGAGTTCGGCGCGCAATCCGCCGATCGGCGCGTTGCCGAGCTGAAGCGTCCCGCCATAGAGCGCCGCCAGTTCCATCACGATCGAAAGGCCGAGCCCGGAGCCGGGCTTGGTCTCGTCGAGCCTGCGTCCTCGTTGGGCCACCTGTTCGCGTTGCGCCGGGCTTAGGCCCGGACCATCGTCGTCGACGATGATGCGCACCATCGGTTGCGCGGTGCCGTGCTCCGCGATGACCTCGACGCTCACCCGCAGCTGCGCCCATTTGCAGGCATTGTCGACGAGGTTGCCGACCATCTCTTCGAGGTCCTGCCGCTCGCCGCGAAAGCGTACCGGAGTCGCGTCGAGGTCGATGACGATGCCGCGCTGGCGATGGATCTTCTCCATGGTTCGCGTCAGTGCGGCGACCACCGGCACCGCGTCGGTGACGCTGCCGACCACCTTGAGGCGGGCGGCAAGCCGCGCGCGCTCGAGATGGCGGGCGATCTGGTCGCGCATGATATTGCCCTGCTCGATCACCTTCGGAGCGATCGGATCGTCCGGATGACTGCCGGCCTCGTTGAGAACGACCGACAGTGGGGTCTTCAGGGCGTGGGCGAGATTTCCGACATGGGTGCGGGCGCGCTCGACGATCTCGCGATTAGCGTCGATGAGGGCGTTGGTCTCGCGGGCGAGCGGAGCGATCTCGACCGGAAACTCGCCTTGGAGGCGCTCCGCGGTGCCGGCACGGATGGCCGCGAGCGATTCGGATATCCGCTTGAGCGGCGCAAGGCCGAAGCGCACCTGGAACGTCGTGATGAGCAGCAGCACCACCGCCATCATGCTGAAGGTGGCGATGAGCGCGCGATCGAAAAACACCATCTCGTCCGCGATCTCCTGGGGATCGCCAGCGACTACGATGAGGAAGCGGCCGTCATCGCCGAGATCGACGGTACGCTCGAGCATGCGCAGACGTTGGTCGTCGGGGCCGAGCACGTAACCGCGCCGTGTTCCGTCGACGCTTGTCGGTATATCGCCATCGAGCTTCGGCAACTGATTGTCCCACAGCGAGCGTGAGGACCGCACGTCGGGCGTGGTCACGCCGAGCCGGCTCACCTGCCAATACCAGCCCGACAACGGCAGCTCGAACAGCGGCTCGCCCAACGCCGGAACCCCGCGGTCGGCGAGCTGTTCGGGGGCGGCGACCTCGCCCACGAGAGTACGCAGATAAACGGCGAGGCGCTGGTCGAATGAACGTTCGAAAGCTTCGCGATAAATCGAGGACAGAATGACGCCGGTGACCATCAGAATCACGACGGTCCACGCGGCGGCGGATAGGAAGAGGCGAAGCGCGAGTGAATTAGTGGGCATTGGCCGGCGGCGTCAGAAGATAGCCGAGGCCGCGCACTGTCTGGATGATCTCGACGCCGAGCTTCTTGCGGATGCGCCCGATGAAAACTTCGATGGTGTTCGAATCGCGGTCGAAGTCCTGGTCGTAAAGGTGCTCGACGAGTTCGGTTCGCGAGACCACCCGCCCGGTGTGATGCATCAGATAAGACAACAGGCGGTATTCGTGGGAGGTGAGCTTTACCGGCGCGCCGTCGACGGTTACCCGGCCAGTCCGGCTGTCGAGCCGCACCGGACCGCACAGAAACTCGCTCTTGGCGTGCCCGACCGAACGGCGCAGCAGCGCCCGGATGCGCGCCAGCACCTCTTCGAGATGGAACGGCTTGGCGACATAATCGTCGGCGCCGGCGTCAAAGCCCTGCACTTTGTCGCTCCAGCGGTCGCGCGCGGTGAGGAGGAGAACCGGCGTGGTGCGCCCTGTCCGTCGCCACGACTCCAGCACCGAAATGCCATCCATCTTGGGTAGCCCGATGTCCAGGATGATGGCGTCATAGGGCTCGGTCTCGCCCAGGTAGTGGCCCTCCTCGCCGTCATAGGCGCGGTCCACCACGTAGCCCGCGTCCGTCAGAGCGGTGGCGAGTTGGCGATTGAGATCGGGATCATCCTCGATCACGAGGAGACGCATGTAATCATTCCTCCCACCGCATCTGGCTTGAAATGATGCCGCGCGGCGGACCCTAGATGGCGCACCCTATATATCTGCTGCCGCCCGCGCATCAAGAACAGGCGCTTTCCGTTATTTAATGGAGCGGCTGATAGATCGCCACTGCGTCAAGACTGGGGCGGACACAGAGCGCGAGTACCCTCATGACGACCGTGACGCTCGGCATATCAACGGTTGAGGAAACCAAGGCTAGGATGCGCTACGCCTTTCGAGGCGAGGCGCAGGGCGCTTTCATTGGTTTCACGTCGCCCGAACTGCTATGGAAAGTCATCACGTTAAGACGCTTGGAGTTGCTTCGCCTCATGATAGGTAGCGGCCCGGTCACGATTAGTGAGCTTTCGCGGCGGGGAGAACGCGATGTGAAGATTGTCCATGGCGACGTCCGGGCCCTTCTCAAAGCAGGCGTGATCGACCGTGCCAAGGATGGTCAGATTGTCTTTCCCTATGATGAGATTCACGTCGATTTCGTCGTGAGTGCCGCCTAGCCGGCTGACGAAACCGAACATACCTTGTCCCTTTTT
Organism: uncultured Alphaproteobacteria bacterium; assembly: GCA_963807015.1. Lineage (GTDB taxonomy): Bacteria > Pseudomonadota > Alphaproteobacteria > Rhizobiales > Xanthobacteraceae > JAJPKK01. Next base: position 602,270 of record CAWEAS010000008.1, read on the forward strand.
GAACTGGAACTACCGTCATGGCCGATCCCAAAAGCAACAAGCTGAAGGCGCGGTTGCCGCGCGGGCTGTTCGACCGGGCAGGCGCCGAGATCGCTGCGACCCGGCGAATGATGGAGACGATCCGCCACGTTTACGAGCGCTATGGCTTCGAGCCGGTGGAAACGCCGATGATCGAATACACCGATGCGCTCGGCAAGTTCCTGCCAGACCAGGACCGACCCAACGAGGGCGTGTTCTCGTTCCAGGACGACGACGAGCAGTGGCTGTCGCTGCGCTACGATCTCACCGCGCCGCTCGCCCGTTACGTCGCGGAAAATTTCGATCAGTTATCGAAGCCCTATCGCAGCTACCGCGCCGGCTTCGTATTCCGCAACGAAAAGCCGGGCCCGGGCCGCTTCCGGCAGTTCATGCAGTTCGATGCCGATACCGTCGGCTCGGCCTCGATGGCCGCCGACGCCGAGAACTGCATGATGGCCGCCGACCTGATGGAGGCCCTCGGCGTACCCCGCGGAAGCTATGTGGTGAAGGTGAACAACCGCAAGGTGCTCGACGGCGTGCTGGAGGCAATCGAACTCGGCGGCGAGGAGAATGCGGGAAAGCGGCTCATCGTTTTGCGGGCGATCGATAAGCTGGATCGATTGGGTGTTGACGGCGTACGGCTATTGCTTGGGCCGGGGCGGAAGGATGAAAGTGGGGATTTTACGAAAGGTGCTGGACTGAGCGATCAGCAGACTGAGTTTTTACTGAACTTTCTTCGACCAATTTTTGGTTATAGCGTCAAGACAAGTGAGAATGCTCGGCCGTATGACGACATGGAATCGGTCGATTCAGCGCACGGCAATCCGACCGACCCAAGGCCAAAATTCGTCGACAATTTCGGAACTATCGCCCACCAAAAAATTCAGCTGATTACAAATAAAATTGGAAGCACAGGCCTGCTGGAGCTTGAGGAAATGACTGCTCTTGTTGAAAGCGCTGGATATGGAACCCGACGCATAAAGATTGACCCCACGATCGTCCGCGGCCTCGAGTATTACACCGGCCCAGTCTACGAGGTAGAACTCACGTTCCCTCCCGATAATGACGGCAAGCCGATTCGTTTCGGCTCGGTCGCGAGCGGCGGGCGTTACGACGGGCTAGTCGCGCGATTTCGCGGCGAGCCCGTACCCGCAACCGGCATCTCGATCGGCGTATCGCGGCTTCTCGCGGCGCTGATGCATCTCGGCAAGATAAGCGACAAGGCCGAGCCCGGCCCGGTGGTGGTCACCGTGTTCGATCAGCAGAACATGGCGGGCTACCAGCGCTTCGTTGCGCAACTGCGGGCGGCCAACATCCGCGCCGAGCTTTACCTCGGCGCCGGCCGCTTCGGCGCGCAGATGAAATATGCCGACCGCCGCCGCAGTCCGTGTGTCGTCATCCAGGGATCGGACGAGAAGCAGAAGGGCGAGGTACAGATCAAGGATCTGATCGTCGGCGCCGAGCTTGCCGGGCTTTCCAAGGAGCGCGACGATTATCTGCAGAAGCAGGCGGCGGCGCAGTTCGCCGTGCCGGAGGATAGGCTCGTCGAAGCCGTGCGCGAAGTGCTGGCACGTCACAACGTGACGTGGAGCTGACGGGCAAGTCAGGTTTTTTAAAGCGACTTGATTCGAAGTCCGTGGTCGCCAATCACGTCCGTCATCGTCCGGCTTGACCGGACGATCCAGTAGCCACCTGATTCGTCCGCAGGCACAGTTGTTCTCAACCCGATAGTCCGGGGGTTGCTGGATGCCCGCTTTCGCGGGCATGACGTTGCGGATTTTTGGCATCGAAAAACTAACGAACCGTGCGAGCCCAAATCGCCGATCGCTTCAGATCACGAGCCCCGGCTCTGCCAGGATCGCGGTGCGGATCGCATCGTAATAACGGCGATAGCCGGTGCAGCGGCAGATGTGATCGCCGCAGGCGCGCGCGATCGCGGCATCGAGATCGGCGCGCGGCACTGGCGCGTGCCTGAGTTGATCGGTGAGCACGAACGCCGCCATCAGAAAGCCGGCCGTACAGTAGCCGCACTGGAACGCGAAGGCCTCGAGGAAGGCCGTTTGCAGCGGGCTGAGCGCTCTCTGCGGCGCGAGGGCTTCGACGGTCGTGATCTCGTGGCCGTCGAGCGCCGTCACCATCGTCAAGCAGGCGCGAACGGCCGCAAGCGGCGCGTCGGCATCGGACCTCATCGCGACCGTGCAGGCCTGGCATATCCCGATGCCGCAGCCGAACTTGGTGCCGGTGAGCCCGAGTTCCTCATGCAGCAAGTCCAACAGCGAAAAATCGCTCGGAACCTGGCGGAGCTGCCGGACAGCGCCATTCACCGTGAGAACGATATCGCGCGCCGTATCGTCCATCACGCCAGCGCCTTTCGCACCCATGCGGGCGTGATGGGAAGCGCGCGCGGATGATGGCCGGTCGCGTGCGCAACCGCATTGGCAATCGCTGCCGGGATCGGACACAGCACCGCTTCGGCGATGCCCTTCGCTTTAGGCTCATCTCCGCCCAGCAGCGTGAGCTTCATGGCGCCGAGCGGCACGTCCTTCGCGAGCGGGAGTTGATAGCGGTCGAGATTCCAGTCGCCGGCCCCCGGTCCGTCGGCGCCGATCGGCGCGTTTTCCGTGAGGGCATAGCCGATGCCCATCGCGACGGCGCCGTCCGCCTGTCCCGCCACGAGGTCACCCTGAATGACGCGGCCGGCATCGACGAAGGTTTCCACCTCGGTCACGGCGACACGGCCGCTCGCGCGATCGATTTCGACCGCGGCCAAAGCACCTGAAGGCGCAAAGAGATTGCGGCCCAGGAGATACGCGTTCTCCGCCGGTGCCACGACGTTCCGCCGGTCGTGCTGGCGCCATTTTGGCTGGTTGGCGAGACGGGTCGACAATCCGTCGCAATCGAGATGGAGCACCTGGCCGTCCACCTGGAAGTTCGCACGCACCCATCGATCAACGAAGACCGCATGCGCTGTCACGCTGCTCACGAGATTCTTTCGGTGGATTTCAGCCGCGAGTTCATCGATGCCGAGCGCCCGCCGTCCGGCGCTGACGAGCCGGCCCTCCTCCCAGCGTGGCTGCGGGACCTCGCGCGACTTCGGGGCCGGTCCGGCGAAAGGTCCGTCGAGCCCCCACAGACTGCGCGCCGCCGCCAGGATGCCGGTGCGAAGCAGCACCTGCGCCGCCTGCTCCACCGCATGGACCTGGTGGAACGCGGTGCGGCACGAACTCGACGTGCCGAAGAGGATCGGCGTCCAACGCGGGTTCAACCAGTTGTTCGAGGCGCGTGTCGGCAGAATGTCGAGCCCGAGCGCCTCGGAGAGCTGCGCCGTGTCGCCCATGTGCATCGCGGCTGCGTTACGGCCCAACAGCACGCCCGTTGAGAGCGCGAGCGATGTTGCCGACCCGTTGCCCATGTCGACGCTGTCGGTGCGCACCGAAATCTCGCCGTCGCGCGACAGCGCCACTTCCGCCATGACGCCGTCGACGCCGGTGCCGAAGGACTGGTTGGCGAGCGCAAAGCCGACGCCGTAGAGCTTGCCGCTCGCTTTGCGTTGCTCCTTGTCGCGTTCGCGGTCGCGCCACAGCGCGCGATCCGCGGCGAGATCGCAGATGTCGGCGAGGCGCATCACCTGGCGAGGTCGCGTGCCGGTGACGTGCGCGTCGCCGCTGCGCAGGACATTGAGGCGGCGCAGCGCGATCGGATCCATGGCGAGGCCTTCGGCGATTTCCTCGACCGCCATCTCGACGGCAAACACCGCCTGCACGCCGCCGAATCCGCGCATCGATCCGGCGATCACGCCCGAAGTCGGCATCGCCATGGCATCGACCGATGCCTGCGGGACGCCATATCCACCGAGCGCGGAGAGCCCCGCAAGCTGCGCGATCCACTGGCTGTAGTTGTTGTTGCCGCCCGCCGACAGCATGACCTTGCTGTTGCCGGCGCGGAATTTTCCATTCTTGTCGACGGCAAACCGGTGCGTGATCGAAGAACCGAGCTGCTTCAATCCGGCTTGAAACTGCTCGAAACGGTTGAGGGCAAGGCGCACCGGGCCGTCGCAATAAAATGCGGTAATCGCCAGCAGCCCGGGAAACGGCGAGTTGTCCCGGCCGCCGAATCCGCCGCCCGGATAGCAGGAATTCAGCACCACAGTCTTGATGTCATTGTTGGCGAACTGCCCCTGCACGGCCTCGATGTCGGGGCCGGCCGATTGCGTCGCAATCACGAGATGCAGCGTCGAGGCATTGCGGTCGAACCACGCGAGCCCCGCCTCGGGTTCGAGGAAAACCGGATCGAGCGACTGGGTCGCGTAGGTACCTTCGAACACGCGCAGCTTCGGATCGGCAAGCGTGCGTTCGATTTCGGTGCGCCAGCGGCGCGCCTCGCGCCCGGCCGGGCTCGGCTCCGCCGCATAAGGATTGCCGCGGCCATTCTTGACTTGGGAAAATCGCTCGCTCTTGGCGTCGCTGTAGTAGGTCAGGTAGGTCGCCGGGCTGTAGGCGGCTTGGGCGGGTTTGACCGCTTCCTGCTCACCGTACTGAACCGCGGCCGCGTTGAACTGGAGCGCCTTCTCGGCTTTGCGCCAGGCCCGGTAGTTATCGAAAATCAGGATGGCGACGGGCTGGCCGAAATAGGCCGGCAGTTCGCCGTACGCGACCAGGATGCTGTTTGGCACTCCGGGGGGCGGCTGCTGGAAACCGGCCGGCGCGATCTGGTCAGCCGCAAGGTTCGGGGCGAGGATGACCTTGCGTAGCGCGGCCTTCACGGCCTCAAGGCACGACAGATCGAGACCGAGGAAGCGGCGATCAACGTGGACTGCGCGCAGCACGATGGCGTGGCGTTCTTCGCGCGGCCACCCGGGCATGTCGGCCGCACGGAAATCGCGCGCAAAAATCTTCTCGCCGCGGACCTTTGCTTCGCCGTCGATCCGATAGCGCGCCTTGCCCGGCGCTGCCATCCACGCATGCTGGCCGGCGGCCGCGCCCTGCGCGGACGCGCCGATGCTGCGCACGATCAGTGTGACGCCCGCCGCGCCCAAACCCTGCAGAAACGCGCGGCGCGTCTCGACGAAATGCCCACCCATTGTTTGCTCCCGACCCGAGAGTACCGGCAAATAGGGAGGCGGGAAAGCTAACAGAAATCGGAACTTCACTGTCCGACAATGGCAGGCGCAAGGAGGCGATAGGCAGGGCCGAGCGCGAAAGCGAGCGCTCTGGTCGCAGCAAGTATCGCCAAAGCCACACCCGCGTACAGTTGCCATTTGACGACAATCTTGCGCCACGCCGGAACGGCGGCGACGAGCAGGTGTGCGCCTGTCAGCGGCGGCAGCGGCAGCGTGTTGAAGATTGCGAACCACAGGCTGAGCTCGCCGATCGTCTCGATCAGCGCAAACGCGGCCGAGGCGGTCGTGTCAGACAACAGCGGCAGCAGCAGTGGACGGACGAGGCGCAGCGCCACGGCGGCGAGGAGCGTCGCTGCGATGCCGGCCGCGACCACGATGATGAGGTCGACGCGGCCCGGGCGCAGTTCGGCTGGATCGACCGCAATCGGCCTGATCCAACCGAACGAGAACAACACGCCGACAGCCGTGCCGAGAATGTCGAGATGAACGAGCGGATTGACGGTCAGCCGGCCGTCATGGCGCGGACCGGAATCGCCCAGCGCATAGGCCGTCGCCGCAACGGCAAGCCCGTGGATGCCTGCGATGAAGACATAGGCGATGAGCCGCAACAACAACTGCTGCAAAGAAAGATCGATCCAGCCGGTCAGCATCGCGGCGCGGCGATTTCAGTTGCAGGCGCCCTGGCTGATGACCTTTGCGTTCGCGGCATCGGCGAAGCACTGATTGGAGTAGGTCTGTGGCTGCTGCGTCGCGGGGTTGGTGGCACAGACCGGAAGGTAAAGCTCCATGCAGATCGGGCCCTGGCAGTTGCCGGCGTGGAGCACGCGGGCCTTGGCCGCGTCGGCAAGACATTCATTGGCGTAGACGCTGCGCGTACCGTCGGCGGCGGCGGCGCAGACCGGGTTCGACGTCGTCGGGCAGGTCTGGGCAGCAACTGACGCTGGCGCGAAGACGACTGAGACGGTCGCAAGAACGATCGCCGATCCGATTGCCCGTCCGTGCTTCATTGCCCCCTCCCTTGAACCAATCTGCTTCGCCTCTGCCGATGCTCTGCACCGGTCTAATGCTTCATCGTCATCCGACGCTGTCCTTCGGGATCGGCCGTCAACGGCGTACCGCCGGCGGCGTAGCCGTTGCTGCTCAACAGGAACGCCGTCAGATCCACATAAGTTTCGGGGCTGAGCTGCCCGGGACGATCGGGCGGCATCAAGGTGCTGAGGTAGCCATAGAGCCCTGCGACGTCGCCGGAGCCCCAGTGCTGACGAAAGTAGGAGCCCTTGAGTGGGGGGCCGCCGAACTCGCCATTGTCGAGCGTCGATCCGTGGCAGTCCTGGCAGTTCTTGGAATAGGTTGCCTTGCCGCGCTGCACCTGCTCCTCGGTGAACGCCGGCGGATGCTGCTCGCGCGTCTGAGCGGCAACCTCGAAAGATGCGCCCACCCCGACTGCCGCAAGCGCGCCCGACACCGCAGCAGTGCCAAGCATTCGGTTGAACATCATGATGGCTTGGGCTCCACGTCGTCTCGATTGGCGACGAGTTATGACAAATTCCGCTGCCGAGAATAACTGCTTTCTTTTGCAGGGCGGGCCAGCACGAACCGACGGACCCTGACGGCTTCCCGCAAACCTATGGCTTGCGCGACGCGGCCGCTGCCGGGGGCTCCTCAAATCCGAACACGCTCCGGCCGCCGTAGCGGTGGGACTGGTCGCGCTCTTGCGCAATCAAGTGCTCGACCGAAGGGCCCCTCGCCGCCTGCTCGAGGCGTCGCGCCTGCTGATCGAGCCGGCGCAGCGCCTCGATTTCTTCGGTTTGCCCGAGCTTCGCCTTCTGCACCGCCGTTTTGAGGACGCGAATCGTCTCGTCGTAGACCTTGATCGGCACGGGGAACGGATGGCGGTCCTTGCCGCCGTGAGCGAGCGAGAATCGCGCGGGATCGGTGAAGCGGCACGGCGCGCCGTGCACCACTTCGGCGACGAGCGCAAGCGCGCGCACCGTTCGCGCGCCGACCCCGGGTGTCAGCAGAAGCGCCGGAAAATCGACCGGACCGCGATCCGCCGCCGCGGCGAGATTGCCGTGAAGACGGCGCAGGTGAATGTCCTTCGCGCGCACGTCGTGGTGCGCCGGCATGACGAGATGCGGCAATGTCGCCTGTGCCGGCGTTTCGGTATCGCCGTCAGAAATCGCGGCAAGTTCCCGCGTAATGCCATCAGGGCCCAGCGTCGCAAGGAGGTCGAGCTGCTTGTGGCGTGACGCCTCGGCGCGCCGATCGGTAAGATTGACGATGTTGCCCTGGGAAGGTCCCTCGATGGCGGTGTGCGGTTCGTCGACGAAACTCGTCAGGCCCTCCGACAGCCAGTGGTAGCGCCGCGCCTGCCTGCGCTCGCCGTTCATGCCTTGCTGCACCACGACCCATCGCCCGTCATCGGCGACAACGAAGCCATGCAGGTAGAGGTCGAAGCCGTCCTGCACAGCCGCACTGTCGACCTTGGCGACGAGGCGGCTTGCGTCGGCAAGGCGCGCGCCGTCGAACCCGACGCGCTCGCCGATGGCCACAAGCTCATGCGGCGTCTGCCGCGAGTGCTTGCCCCGTCCGCCGCAGACATGAAGGCCGAGTTCGTGACCGAGGGGGCCTAGTCCCCGCTTGAGCGCGCCGAGCACGCTCGTCGTGATCCCCGACGAATGCCAATCCATTCCCATGACAGCGCCGAAGGACTGGAACCAGTAGGGATGAGCGAGGCGGCGAAGATATTCGTCGCGCCCATAATGCAGGACGATCGCCTGGGTCATGACGGCGCCGAGGCGCGTCATGCGATCGGCGAGCCATTTCGGCACGTAACCGCCATGAAGCGGTAGATCGGCGCTGCCTGCTCGTCGCGTCATCGATTGCAGACCTTGATGCGGGCACTCTTGCTAACCGTTCCTATTTCGTTCCGCGCGTCGCAAAAGTCAAATGCTGGAATGAAAAGCACCGATTCGCTAACTGTGCGCCACCCACTGCCGCAAAGACCGCGCGGTTCGCCGTCACCAAACCGACGGGGTGTCTTCCCGCACTCGGTCGTGGCCAACGGGAACAATTTGCGGGCGCGGCCGTTTCAGCCAAACCCAACGAAAGAACAACACACCCATTCCGAGGAATTTCCGATGGCCCGCTCCTCTCCCCGACAGCGCAAAACCGAGGGTCGCGTGATGCACGAGTTCAAGCATGGCGAACTCAAAAGTGGACGGGGCGGCGCGGGAGGTCGGGTGAAAAATCGCCGGCAGGCCATCGCCATCGCGCTGAAGGAAGCCGGCGCCTCGAAATATGAGAGCAAGGGCGAGAACCGGCGGAATCTTGCGAAGACGAAGCGCAAGGAAGCGCACGGACAAACCTATCAGCAGGAGCGCGAAGGCAAATCGCATGTCGGCGCGCGCGGGCGTCGCGAAAGCAGCCGCGCCATGGGCGGCCGTAACGCGACCAAGACCACCGCGCGGGGCCGCAAGGCGACTGCCGGACCGCGCCGAAAGGCTGCGAAGTAAAAGGCAACGCGAGATTCATCAGACGCCGGTGTGATGAACGCCGCTCTGAAGACGACCGTAGAAAACGCGCGCGCTGCCTTCCCGCCGGCAGCCTGGCGTTTCTGCGGCAACGATTGGGCGTTTTTCGTCCGTGAAATGATCGCAAACAGCTGTCGGTGGAACCAATAGGCGAGGCAATGGCGTTATCGCTGTCGGCGGGGCGATTGAAGTCAAGGAATGTGCCATGCGCCTCACATTGCTTTGCTTGCTCTTGCTGACGACGACAGCATTCGCCCGGGATGATGGGCGATACGCCAATAATCCGCTCAAACCGTGGTTCGATTCGCTTCGCAGCAGCAAAGGCTATTGCTGCTCAGAGGCGGACGGCAGGGAAACCGAATACGATATTCGCGAGCGGCACTACTGGGTGCCGGTCAACGGCATCTGGACCGAGGTGCCGGATGACGCGGTGATCACCGAGCCGAACAAGCTCGGCCGTCCGATGGTGTGGCTCGATCCGCGCCAGAACATCCGCTGTTTCATTCCGGGATCTGGGCTGTAGCCGTCAGCTCCGCCGCCCGCCGAGACGCCCAGAAGCCGCGGAGTGATCGCACCTCACGCGTGCACACTCTGCGCATGAGAAAACAGGTTCTGCGGGTCGAACGATGATTTGATGCTTTGCAGGCGCGGCAGATTTTGCCCCCAATAGGCTTGAGGCCAATCGACCAGGTCGAGATCGCAGTAGTTCACATAAGCCGCGCCGGAGACGTAGGGCCGCATGGCATCATAAAGCGCGCTCATTTCCGCAAGCCGTGCCGGCGTCGTGCTCGAGGCTTCCCACGTCGTCACGTACTGGATGCCGAACAGCGTTCCCGCCCGGTGCGCAAACGCAGTGTCCGATGGCCCAATATCGGCGACCGCTCCACCGTAGGCATCGCAGATAACGGCGATCGATGGCGACAGCATCGGCCCCATCAGCGTCGCGATGCCGTCATCGCTCATGGGCGAGGTCAGGTAATCGGATTTGCCTTTCATGAAGGCGGTATCGTAGCTCCACCCGCCGGAGAAATAGTTGACGGCATCGAAGAACGAGAGCGTTTCGGTTCTCAGCGGCGACGACGGCGTCGCCACCGACGTCAGATTGGCGAGTTCCGCGCGCAGCGTTGCCTCCGAGCCAATCGATTGGCCGGCGCAATGAACGTCGACGTCGCCATTGCTATGCCTGATGACGCGGCAGAACGTCGTCATCTCCCGCGGCGCGTTCGGTGCCCAGTTTTGCCAAGCCGCGAACACGCGCGCTGCGCGCGACGGCGGCAGCGTCCAGGTCACGCCAAAAACCACCACATCCCCGATGGGCTGCACGCCAATTTTGAGCTGCGTCACCGCGCCAAACGTTCCACCGCCGCCACCGCGGCATGCCCAGAACAGATCGGTGTTCTGGTTGGCGTCGGCCGTGATGAGAGTCCCATTGGGGTCGACGAGGTCGATCGATTGCAAGTTGTCGCACGCGAGGCCGTGGGCACGGGCGAGAAACCCAAATCCTCCCCCGAGCAAATGGCCGGTGATCCCGACGGTGGGACAGGACCCGGCGGCGAGAGCGAGGCCGGTATTCTTCAAGGCCGTGTAAATGTCGCCGATCGAGCTTCCCGCCCCGGTCGTCACCGCGCCGTTGGCGGCATCTACGGTCACGGTGTTCATCAGCCGCGTGTCGATGACCACGCTGCCGCTTTCGCAAAAGCCCTCGTAGCAATGGCCCCCGCTGCGCAGCGCAAACGGCAGGTCATTGTCGCGCACCCAGCCGACCATCACCGCAACGGCGTTCGGCGTCCGGCACAGCGCCCGCAGTTGCGGCTGCTTCATGGTGCGTTCGTTGAACGACGGCAGGTACGTCGCGTATCTCGGATCGTCGGGCGTGAGCAGCAGCGCGTCGCTCTCCGGCAAGGACGGGAGCGTCGGCAGGCCTGCGATGGCGGGCGAGAGACGCAGCAGCGCCGGCGCGACAACCGCACCCGCCGTTAGAGCCAATATGTCTCGGCGGCCAATCCGCATGCGATCCGAGCCCAACGAATGCAATTCGAGCGACGAACCGAAGCAGCGAGACGACGAGTTGACCGCAGGGCGGGGCCTTCAGTCAAGTGACGCGAAGGTGCCCGGATGACGGCGCGGTCAAAAAAAGCAACGTCAGCGGCGCTGCCCCGCGTAGCTCAATTTGCGCTCAATACTCGTCGAACATCCGCTGAATTTCGTCAGGCTTGGTCGTCTGCGTCAGCGCGAGCTGCAGCAGGATGCGCGCCTTTTGCGGGTTGAGATTATCGGCGGCGACGAAGCCCGGCTCCTGCCAATTGTCGTCGCGGATCACCCGGCCAGCGCCGACGCGCGCACTGCGCACGACGACGACGCCGGTTTTGTCGTAGAGCTCCTTGAGCACCTTGCGCGCATTTTGGGTATGGCCGGCGCCGGTACCGGCGATGACGAGGCCCTTGGCCCCGGCCGCGACCGCAGCCTTGGCGAGGTCACCGTCATCCCCTGAATAGCCGTAGAGGATGGCGACCTTGGGAAAGTCCTCGATTCGCGCGAGATCGAACTGCGATTGGGTCGTGTGCCGGCGCGTCGGCGCACGATAGAACACCACCCGGTCGGGATCGGCGTAGCCTAAAATCCCGACCTCGCGGGCTTGGAATGTTTCGACGCGATAGGTGTTGGTCTTGGTGACATCGCGGGCAGCGTTGATTTCGTCGTTGAGCACCACGAGGGTGCCCTTGCCGCGCGATGCGGGTTCGGCGGCGACGCGGATGGCGTTGAGGAGATTGAGCGGCGCGTCCGAGCTCATGGTGCTAAACGGACGCTGGGCGCCGACAATCACGACCGGCTTGTCGCTCCTGACGGTGAGATTGAGGAAGTACGCCGTCTCCTCGATGGTGTTGGTGCCGTGAGTGAAGACGACGCCGGCAATATCGGGATCCTGCAGCCGGGCGCTGATGCGCTGGCTCAGCGCCTTCAGGTCCTGCGGCGTGTCAAAGGCGAGAAAGTCCTCGCCCTCCACGGTCACGCGGGCAAACTGCGCGACTTCCGGAATCCGCTCGATCAATTCCTTGCCCGTGAGCCGCGCCTCGCCAGTCGTGGCATAGCGCAGGAATTCGAGCCGGTTCTTCGGATTGCGCGGCAGCGTTCCGTTGCCGGTGATGACGTGAACCCGTGCCAACATGGGACTTCCCGTCTGTTGAGCGAATGCCACCGTCGGTAACGCCATCATCAAACCAAGCAAGACAGCCATAAATTTTGTCATCGTTACCTCCCGCTTATGGTTTTATCGCAGATTGGTCGGTCGCGAACGCGGCAACGGCGGCTTCTCGATCAGCGGCGGACCATCTCCGGGAATTGTGGCCACGGTCTCCTCCGGTGCGGCCGGCGAGGGACTGACGGCGGGCTCGACTGCCGCCGCCGTGCGCTCGTTCTCGGCTTCGCGGCGCTCGGCCGAAGAGTTCCTCGGGCACAGCATCGATCTTCGCGCTCTCGGCGGTCGGGGCCGCGGGTGCGGCGGCGACCGTCGGCGGTGCACTTGCAGGGCGGAGATAGATGTAACCGACCACACCAACCACAAGCAGAAGCGCCAGCGCCGGGAGGCCATAAGTTCTGATCCGCCGCACCATCCGCTTCGCGGACGAGTTGGGAACGTAGGGAATGACATGCAGAGAATGCATCGACATCGCACTACCGCCTCAAGTTTGAAGACACTTCCGGAACGACCAGCTCCTGCCGTTTGACATAATACTCGGCCGAAAACTTGATCGACCAGCGCTGAAAGAGCGCGCGGGTCCGCTCGCTCAAGGGGACAGGTTCGAGGCCCACCTCATCGTAGTGGGCCGCATAGCGCCGGCGGATCACGCGGATGAGCGGCATGTTTGAAAGACTGTCAATCGCGCGCAGCGTTGCCGCGTGCACGAGCCTCCATACCGACACCAACCCGGTCCGCTCGGCAATATCCTCCGGCAGCAATCGCGCAAGCTGCTGGCCGGCGGACGCCGTCAGCGCCAAGAGCACGTCCTCGGCTTGCCGGAAGCGGTAACCCGTCTTCTTGACGAGATGCAGGGCGGCAAACCGCTGCCAAGCGCGCGACATCGCTTGAACGAACGGATGCTGCTTGGCCTGCGGCCAAGCCGCGGGGTAGACGGGCAGAGTGAGAAGCTTGCTCTTCGCAATGAATGCCGCGACCGGATGAAAGAGCTGCATCCACGGTGGCAGCGACGCTGCCTTGGCCAACAGCATGATGTGCACTGTCGTCGCCGCGCCGAACGAGATCGGCAACCACATCATCGCCCCGCAGATGACCAGCAAAGCATTGCGCGGGGTCAGCTTGCCGCAGGTGCGGAACACCCACGCCATCCCGTCCTCGAACGCATGGTGCATCCACTCTTCGAAGGCGCGGTAGCTGATCTTCTCCCGCAGAGCGGCCCAATGGCTCCCCACCCAGGCGCGCCAAGCCTCGCGGTTCGCCGCAGACAGCGGCAGCAATGCCGCCACCCCCTTGAGGACGGCCGCAACGCCGTCGCCGACGATGCGAACCGTGAACAGCGGAAAGCGCGCGAGCTGCAGCAGGATCGGAAAGGCGCCATCCAGTATCCGCACGAGCCCAATCAGCGCGGCGCGCAACAACTGCTTGACCGCTGCGGCATTGACGGCCAGCGGAACGATGACAAGGTCGTCCGCGGAAGGACCGAACTGAGCAATGTTCCCGTTATTCGGTGCAGCCGATCGGCTGATGTCCTGCATCAATTATCGCCCGCAATAATAAACGACACGGCTCGCGTAACGTGGCTGTGCAACGCGGTTACGCACGAACATCCGGCGCCTACGATCGTACCTCATCCTATCAAAATGACTGCAGCAAGGCACGCCGACGCTCCGCCAACGTTTGGGGTATTGCGCCTATTTCGGCAAGGCCGGCGCGACGATCTGATGCATCCGATGCAGATGGCGCGTCGCAGGCACATCCAAGAATCGCGCCGCCTCGACATGCGGTCGTGCGGATCGCCCTCGCTTAGCATCTTTCCGCCGCGAACTCGCGAGGTGTATCCTGACCGGCAAATGAGGCTCTCAACGACGATCGGTTGAACGGTCCGCACGGGAGGAAGCATCATGTTCACCTTAAAGAAGATCATAGCAATCGCGATTGTGGCGATCGCCGCGCCGGTGCTGACGACGTTCGACGCTCTCGCGTTCGACGATGCGAAGTACCCTACTTGGAAAGGGCAATGGACGCGATTCGCCGTGCCGCTTCCGACCCAGCCGTCCCACGATCAGACCAAGCCGTGGGGCTTCGGACAGCAGGCGCCGCTCACACCCGAATACAAGGCCGTATTGGAGGAAAGCCTCGCCGATCAGGCGAAGGGCGGCCTCGGCAACTTTCCAACAACGCTCGGGCGCGCCGCCGGCATGCCCAACATGATGATGGCGTTCGGACCGCAGGAATACGTCATCACGCCCGACACGACTTACATCCTGATCGGCTGGCACGATCACTTTCGCCGCATCTTCACGGACGGGCGCGATTGGCCGAAGGAGATCGAGCCGACCTACGGCGGCTACTCGATCGGACGCTGGGTCGATGAGGATGGCGACGGCCGCTATGACGTCCTCGAAGTCGAGACCCGCGGCTTCAAAGGGCCACGCGCCTATGACGAAGCCGGGCTGCCGCTGCACGTCGACAACCAATCGATCTTCAAGGAGCGCATCTATCGCGACAAGGCCAACCCGACCATCCTCCATGACGAAATCACGTCGATCGATCATGCGCTCACGCGGCCGTGGACCGTCGACAAGAAATACATCCACAACCCGAACCCGCAGCCGGATTGGCCGGAGTTCTACACCAACGAAAACAACGCGCAGATCGTCATCGGCAAGGAGAACTATTTCGTCGGCGCCGACGGAATCCTGCTACCGGCGAAAAAAGACCAGGCACCGCCCGACCTCAGATATTTCAAACGGTCAGCACGGTGACGGCGGACACGGCCATTTCTCGACCGGCCGCCAGCTACCGGGATTTTAGGTAAACCGCGTTGACTGAGTTTTTCGCATCCACGTCGGGCGATCTGATCGCCGACCGGCGCTACAATTTTGGGCGCGATCTCGCCGCCCGCGGGGATCACGCCGCTGCGGCCGATCTCTTTGCGCAGGCGGTCGAGGTAGCGCCGGCGTTCGCACCCGGATGGGTTGCGCTCGGCGAGGCGCGGGCGAAGCTCGGCGACAAGGCGGGCGCCGTCGCGGCACTCCACCAGGCGCTTGTCCTCGATCCCGACGATCGGTGTGGCGCGACGCTTTCTCTTGCGCGGCTGAGCAGCACCGACCCGGGCCGCGCTATGTCGCCCACTTACGTGCGTTCGCTGTTCGAGCAATATGCGCCGCGCTTCGACGAGGCGCTGGCAAACCTTGCCTACCGCGCGCCGGCGCAGCTTCGCGACGCCGTTGAACGCGTGCGTCCCGGCACCACATTTGAACGCATGCTCGATCTTGGCTGCGGAACCGGACTTGCAGGCGCAACCTTTCGCCCGCTGGCACGCCACATCAGCGGCGTCGATCTCGCCCCGGCGATGCTTGCGCAGGCGCGCGCAAAGGCAATTTACGATCGTCTGGAGACGGGCGACCTGCTTGCGTTCCTCGACGCCGAAGCTGAGTGCAGCTATGACCTCGTCATCGCGGCGGACGTCTTCGTCTATATCTTCGATCTTGCGCCGGTCGCGGCCGCGGTCGCCAGAATTCTGCGGCCCGGCGGGGTATTCGCCTTCACCGTCGAAACGCTTGATGGTGCAGGCGTCGAACTTGGCGAGAAGCTGCGCTTCCGTCACTCCGCCGATCACGTCCGCGGCGCGCTGGCAGCTGCAAGTCTCCAACTTTGCGAGATTCACGCAGCCGCAACCCGCACCGAGGCCGGCGCCGACGTGCCGGGCCTGGTCGTGGTCGCCATGCGCGCGGACGACGGCACCGGCCGGTCGGCGGAATAGCCCGTGTCCGTTGCGCGCCCCGACATCATCCCCTCCCCTCTGCCGGAGCCCTTTGCCGGATGGTTTGCTGCACGCGGATGGGCTCCGCGCGCGCACCAACTTGCGCTGCTGGACACCGCCCGCGCCGGCCGCTCGACGCTGCTGATCGCGCCGACCGGCGCCGGCAAGACATTGGCGGGCTTCCTGCCGACCCTGGTCGAGCTCGCCGAACGGCGCACGCGGCGCGGGCCGGGCCGCGCGCTCGCGACCGGTGGCGGTCTCCACACGCTCTACATCTCCCCGCTGAAGGCGCTGGCGGTCGACATCGCGCGCAATCTCGACCAGCCGGTCGTCGAAATGGGATTGCCGGTTCGCGTCGAGACCCGCACCGGCGATACGCCCGCATCGAAGCGGCAACGCCAGCGCCGCTATCCACCCGATATCCTCCTCACCACGCCCGAGCAGCTCGCGCTGCTGCTCTCGACCGCCGACGCGCCCTATCTTTTCGCGACGCTGCGGCGCGTCGTGCTCGACGAACTGCATTCGCTGGTCACCTCGAAGCGCGGCGATCTCCTCTCCCTCGGGCTTGCCCGCCTCTTCCGTATCGCGCCGGCGCTCACGACCATCGGCCTCTCGGCGACGGTCGCTGAGCCTGACGATCTCGCACGCTATCTCGTGCCCCAGCGCGGCGGCGCCTCGTCGCAAGCCGATATCCTCGTTGCCGAAGCCGGAGCCGAGCCAATCGTGACCATGCTCGACACCGCCGAGCGCCTGCCGTGGGCCGGCCACTCGGCGCGCCACGCGCTGAGCGAGATGTACGACCTTATCCGCCGCCATCGCACCGTGCTGATGTTCGTCAACACCCGCAGCCAGGCGGAGATGCTGTTTCAGGAGCTGTGGCGCATCAACGACGATGGCCTTGCGATCGCGCTTCATCACGGTTCGCTCGATGCCGCACAACGCCGCAAGGTCGAAGCCGCCATGGCGGCCGGCCGTCTGCGGGCGGTGGTCTGCACCTCCTCGCTCGATCTCGGCATCGATTGGGGCGACGTCGATCTCGTCATCAACGTGGGAGCACCGAAAGGCGCGTCGCGGCTGACGCAGCGCATCGGCCGCGCCAATCACCGGCTCGACGAGCCGTCGGAGGCGGTGCTGATTCCCGCCAATCGTTTCGAAGTGCTGGAGTGCCAGGCGGCGATCGAGGCGGTCGCTGCGGGCGCGCAGGACACCCCGCCGCTGCGCACCGGCGCCTTCGACGTGCTGGCGCAGCACGTGCTCGGCTGCGCCTGCGGCGAGCCGTTCCGGCCAGACGAGCTTTACGACGAGGTGAGCAGGTCGGCGCCGTACGCGACTCTCACCCGCGCGGACTTCGACGCTGTGGTCGATTTCGTCGCGACCGGCGGCTACGCCCTGCGGGTCTACGAGCGATTCGCCAAGATCAAGCCCGACCAGCACGGCCGCTACCGCATCAGCATGCCGCGCATTGCCCAGCAATATCGGCTCAACGTCGGCACCATCGTGGAAGAGACCATGATCAAGGTGCGGCTGATGCGCTCGCGATCGACCAATGCGGCGCGCGCCGTTTCGGTCCCGGCTCCGACGGGCCCGATCGCGCGCGGCGGCCGCGTCCTCGGCGAGCTTGAGGAATATTTCATCGAAGGCCTCGTGCCGGGCGACACCTTCGTATTCTCGGGCGAAATCCTCCGGTTCGAGGCCTTGGTCGAAGACGAGGCCTATGTGTCGCGGGCGCACTCCGACGACCCGAAGGTGCCGGCTTATGCGGGCGGCAAGTTTCCGTTGTCGACCTATCTTGCGGCGCGGGTGCGCGCGCTGATCTCCGAGCCGCGGTCGTGGACGGCGCTGCCCGAGCAAGTGCAGGAATGGCTCGGCTTTCAGCGGTGGCGCTCGACGGTGCCCGCGCCAGGGCAGCTCCTGGTGGAGACGTTTCCGCGCGGCGACAAGAACTACCTCGTCTGCTACCCGTTCGAAGGCCGCCTCGCCCACCAGACGCTGGGCATGCTGTTGACCCGCCGGCTCGAACGGGCGCGGCTGCGTCCGCTCGGCTTCGTCGCCAATGAATATGCCCTTGCAGTGTGGGGCCTCGGTGATCCGGCCTTCGCGATTCGCCATGGGCAATTGTCGCTCGCCTCGCTCTTCGACGAGGACATGCTCGGCGATGATCTCGAGGCGTGGCTCGCCGAATCGGCCCTGATGAAACGCACGTTCCGGCAATGCGCGATCATCGCCGGGCTGGTTGAGCGCCGCGCGCCCGGCGAGAAAAAACAGCAGCGACAGATGACTATCTCGACCGACCTTGTCTACGACGTGCTGCGGCGCCACCAGCCCGATCACATGCTTCTGCGCGCCGCGCGCCAGGAGGCGGCGGCCGGTCTCCTCGACATCAAACGCCTCGGCGCGATGCTGACGCGAATCAAAGGACACGTGATTCACCAGGCGCTCGATTACGTATCCCCATTGGCGGTGCCGGTAATGCTGGAGATTGGCCGCGAATCCGTTTATGGCGAAGCATCGGAGAACTTGCTGGCGGAGGCCGAGGCCGCCCTCATCAGCGAGGCGATGCATTGAGATGCTCGATGGCGCAAAGCCCAGATGCCGCCTTGCTTGCCTATGGCGGACACTTCCCACCTCCAGTCGCGGTTGCTCTCGAAGAGATTCCGGTCGCCGGGGTCGGTCTCGTCGCCGATCTTGCCGGCGCCCTCTACTGGCCTGAGGAGCGACTGCTGATCGTCGCCGACCTCCATCTGGAAAAAGGCTCGGCGTTCGCGTCGCGCGGCGTCCTGCTGCCCCCATACGACACCGCGTCGACGCTGGAGTGCCTTGCGGCCGTCATCGAACGTTATGCGCCACGCGTCGTGATCGCGCTTGGCGACAATTTCCACGACCTGGGCGGCCCGGAGCGCCTTGCCGCACCCGACCGCGCCACCCTCTTCGACTTGCAGCGCGGACGCGACTGGATCTGGATCGCCGGCAACCACGATCCCGATCCGCGCGGCGGCATCGGCGGTGCCTTCGCGCGCTCGGTGTCGCTCGGCCCGCTGATCTTCCGCCACGAGCCGAAACTCGCGCCGAACGAAGGCGAAATCGCCGGCCACCTGCACCCCTGCGCGCGCGTGTACCGGCGCGGCCGGGTGATGACGCGGCGTTGCTTTGCGAGCGACGGCCAGCGCATGATCCTGCCGGCGTTCGGCGCCTACACCGGCGGCCTCAACATTCGTGACGCCGCCTTCATCAAGGTATTCGGGGCTCTCGCCTTCACCGCCCACGTTATCGGCGAGTTGCGGCTCTACTCGTTCGCCGCCGCGCGCTGCCGGGCGGATTGAACGGGCTGCCAGGGGGCGCCCTTACAGTCGGTAATGCTCCTTCCACGCTTGGAACATCAGTACGTTCCACAGCACGTGCTCGCGGTCGGCGCGGCGCGACTGGTGCTGCTCCCACAGCCGCCGCACCTCGTCCGCTGAGAAAATGCCGTCGGCGGCGAGTCGCGCTTTATTGAGCAATCCCTCCGCCCAATCGCGCAGGTCGGCGCGCAGCCACGACGCGAGCGGTATCGAAAATCCCATCTTGGGCCGTTCGACGAGCGCGGGCGGCACATAGCGGTGCAACACCTTGCGCAACAGCCGCTTCGATTGCCGGCCGTCGTACTTGAACTGCGGCGGCAACCGCCAGGCGAATTCGACCAGGCGATGATCGAGCATCGGCTCGCGCGCTTCGAGCGCGACCGCCATGGAGCAGCGGTCGACCTTGGTCATGATGTCATCCGGCAGGTAGGTCAGCGTGTCGTAATACTGCATGCGCGAAACCGCGTCGGGCAGCACGTTGACGAGATCCGGATCGGTTCGGAGCCGGTCCGCGCCGGTCGAGCCGGGAACGAGCGCCGCGTCATGGGGCCAGACCGCGGCCAGCTCGACAAACAGCTCATCCTCCGCAGGCTGGGTGAGGAGCGCGGCGACGCGATGCACCTTCCGCCCCGCGTTATGCCGCCGCAGATGCGCGGGCAGCATCGCGAAGGCGCGGTCGAGCAGCGGCTCGGGCAACAGAATAAGCGCAGCGCCGCAGACGCTGCGCAAACTATGCGGCACACGCGCGAGACGCCGCCAAATGTTATCGGCGATGGTGTAGCGCGGGTAGCCCGCAAACAATTCATCGCCGCCGTCGCCCGATAGCGCCACGGTCACGTGCTTGCGCGTCATCGCCGACACGAGATGGGTCGGTATCTGCGATGAATCGGCGAACGGTTCGTCGAACCATTCCGGCAGATGCGGAACGACGTCGACCGCCTGGCGAACCGTGCAGTAAAGCTCGGTGTGATCGGTGCCGAGGTGGCCGGCCACGGCTTTAGCGTGCTGGGCTTCATCGTAGCCGGGCTCGTCGAAGCCGATCGAGAAGGTGCGCACCTTGCGGTTCGACTGCGCTTGCATCAGCGCGACCACGGTCGAGGAATCGATACCGCCGGACAAAAACGCGCCGATCGGCACGTCGGCAATCATGCGCCCGCGCACGGCCTCGCGCAGTATCGCCTCGAGCTGATCGGCAGCTTCCTCTTCATCGTCGATCGTATCATCGGGCTTGAGCGCATCGTGAAGCCGCCAGTAGGGCGCAATGCGCGGTTCTTCGCCCGCGGCGACAGTGAGAATGGTGCCTGGCGGGAGCTTGTAGACGTCGCGAAAGATCGTGGCCGGGCCCGGCACATAGCAGTAGCGCGTCAGGGCCGCGACTGCCTCGATGTCGATTTCGGCGCGCCACGCCGGATGCGCCATCAAGGCCTTCAGCTCCGAACCGAACAGCACAACGCCGTTGCGACGGCACCAGTAGAGCGGCTTGACTCCGATGCGATCGCGAACGAGACGAAGCACGCGTGTTTTCGCATCCCACAGGGCGATTGCGAACATTCCGACGAAGCGTGCGATCGCGCGCTCCGGCCCCCATTCGACGCAAGCCGCAAGCATCACCTCGGTATCCGAGCCGCCGCGGAAATGGTGACCCAGCGCCTCGAGCTCCTTGCGCAGCTCGACGAAATTGTAGACCTCGCCGTTATAGGTGATGACGTAGCGCCCATCGGCGGAGGTCATCGGCTGGCGGCCGAGCGGAGAGAGATCGATGATCGAGAGCCGTCGGTGGCCGAGGGCGATGCCTGCAGCGTCATGCGTCCACACGTCGGAATCGTCGGGACCACGATGGGCGACGGCATCAGTCATGGCGCGCACGCGTGCGCGCGCCTCGGCACGGCTTCCGTTCGCCTCCAAAAACCCGGCTATTCCGCACACGAAGTCGCTACTCCAAGACCGATCAGTCCCATCGAGCCCCACAACGGCGCGCGCGCACTCGCCGTTCCGGGGCCGACGAACGCGCGATGCCTAAAATCCAGGAAATCTGGTAGCACGACTGACAGGAATTCGAGAGCGGCGCCTCTCGATTGTGGGTTGGCCGCCGACAGCGCCCCAATAAGCGGTAATATTGACGGATGACGGGCCGGACCCGATGCCGTAAACAGGCCTGCCGACGCAATGCAAATCGCCCGCATCTTTAAGAATTGAAGGGCGATGGAAGATTTAAACGATGACCGAGAGCAGCAAAGGCAATGGCCGCGGCAAGACGGCGTTGATTACCGGCGTGACCGGACAGGACGGCGCGCTGCTGGCGGAGCTGTTGCTCAACAAGGGCTACATCGTTCACGGCATCAAGCGCCGCTCCTCGTCGTTCAACAGCGGACGAGTTGACCACCTCTACATCGACCCGCATCAGCCGAATGCCCGGTTCTTCATGCATCATGGCGACATGAGCGACGCCACCAATCTCATTCGCATCGTCCAGGAGACGCAGCCTACTGAAATCTACAATCTCGCGGCACAGTCCCACGTCCAGGTGAGCTTCGAGACGCCGGAGTACACGGCGAACGCCGACGCGCTTGGACCGCTGCGCCTCCTCGAAGCGATCCGCATTCTCGGCCTGGAGAAGCGGGTCCGGTTCTATCAAGCCTCCTCTTCGGAGCTTTACGGCCGCGTGCAGGAGGTGCCGCAGCGAGAGACGACGCCGTTCTATCCGCGCTCGCCCTACGCGGCGGCGAAGCTCTATGCCTACTGGATCACGATCAACTACCGCGAAGCCTACGGCATGCATGCCTCGAACGGCATCCTCTTCAACCACGAGGGCCCTACGCGCGGTGAGACCTTCGTCACCCGCAAGATAACCCGCGCCGTCGCCGCGATCGAGCTTGGCATGCAGGACAAGCTCTACCTCGGCAATCTCGATGCCGAGCGCGATTGGGGTCACGCCCGCGACTATGTCGAAGGCATGTGGATGATCCTCCAGCAGGACGAACCCGACGACTATGTGCTGGCAACCGGCGAGAAGCATTCGGTGCGCGAATTCGTCGAGCGCGCCTTCGCCGAAGTCGGCCGCAGCATTTCCTGGCGCGGCAAGGGCAAGGACGAGACCGGCATCGATACGAAATCCGGACAGGTGCTGGTCGTGATCGATCCGCGCTACTTCCGTCCGACCGAGGTCGACCTGCTCCTCGGCGACCCGCGCAAGGCGCATCAGCGGCTCGGCTGGCGCCACAAGACGAGCTTCGCCGATCTCGTCAAGGACATGGTCATGAGCGATCTTGTGCAGGTGAAGCGCGAGAAGGAACGCATGAGCCGGCATGACTGAGGTCAAATCCGCGCCGCGCACGACCACGGCGCCATCGGCCGCGGCGCTGCCGTTCGCCCTCGACGGCCGGCGCATCTTTGTCGCCGGGCACAGGGGCATGGTGGGCGGCGCAGTGGTGCGCCGCCTTGCATCGGAACATGCGGAACTGCTGGTCGCCGATCGCAACGCTCTCGACCTTTCGCGCCAAGCGGAGACCGAAGCCTGGCTGCGCGATCACCGGCCGGACGTCGTCGTCGTTGCCGCCGCAAGGGTCGGCGGCATCGCCTACAACAACGCCTATCCGGTCGATTTCCTCGCCGACAATCTTGCGATCGAGCTCAATCTCATCCGTGGCGCATTCGCGGCCGGTGTGAGCAAGCTGCTGTTTCTCGGCTCATCCTGCATCTATCCGAAATTGGCGCCGCAGCCGATGCGCGAGGAGATGCTGCTCACCGGTGCGCTCGAGCCGACCAACGAGTGGTATGCGATCGCCAAGATCGCCGGGATCAAGCTCGTCGAGGCTTATCGCCGGCAATACGGCGCCGATTTCATCTCGCTCATGCCGACCAATCTCTATGGCCCGGGCGACAACTATCATCCCGAGCACAGCCACGTGCCGGCGGCGCTGATCCGCCGCTTCCATGAGGCGAAGCTTGCCAAGGCCCCGACCGTCACGGTCTGGGGCACCGGCCGGCCCCGCCGCGAGTTTCTCGCGGTCGATGATCTCGCCGATGCCTGCATATTTGCGCTGAAGAGCTATTCCGGCGGCCAATTCCTCAATGTCGGCACCGGCCGCGACATTACGATTGCCGAGTTTGCCAAGCTGGTCGCTGAGGTGGTGGGCTACTCGGGCGAGATCGCTTTCGATACCTCGCGGCCCGACGGCGCCCCGCAGAAACTCCTCGATGTCAGCCGCCTGGCGCGGCTCGGCTGGATGGCGCGGACCCCGCTGCGCGAAGGCCTTGCCGCGGCCTATCGCGATTTCCTCAGCGGCGGCGGGCGATTAGCCGGGTAACAGGACTTACCCGCGCCTTAATGTTTTCACTGTATTCGGGTTTTTAAGGACACCGTTCGCGCTTCTGCTGCGGACGCGACGACAGGATATGCGCAATGCCGGCCCTCAAGGTGGCCCCGGGCAAGTCTCGTTCTGCCGGCAGTGCCGTCGTGATGCTGCTCGCTGCCGCTCTCGCCGCGCCGGCCCTGACCGGCTGCATGTCCGTCAACGAAGTCAATTCGATGAATGCCAAAATGTCCGCGAGCGTAACGGATGCTTGGCCGCAGTGGGCCGGCGGATTGCCGCCTGACGCGCCACCCCGGGCCGGTACGCCGGAATATGAAAAATGGCGCGAGGAGCGCAGAGCGGCGGCGGCACAGGCGCGTGCTGCCAATCCAAATTCGACGGCGCCGACGGGGCCCGGAAATTCCAACGCGACTGGGCCTACGAACCAGTAAATCTATGGTTTAGGCGGCGGCTGGCCGCCCGACTGCGGGATGCAACGGCTATGCCCGCGACAGGCGCGGACGCCCTTGCATTTGCTGGACAGCGACTACTGAGCGTTCCAACGGCTTTCGAATGAGCCGGTGGGAACGACCGGGGTCGCCCCGGCCATCACGGCGCCGCCCGACGGCACAGGAGCACGATCAAACGGCGATGGTGGTGGTGCCGCCGCGTGGGGAGCCTCCTGCTGCGGCTTCTCGGCCGCTTTCGGCGCCGTAGGCTTTGCCGATGCGGCGTCCGCTGTGTGAGTGGGCTTCTGCGTGACAGCCGCCGTCTGCGTTGGCTTCGGCGTCGGCGTTGTCGTCGCCGTCTGAGTCGGCTTTGGCCTGGCCGGCGAGGCGGGGCTTGCCGGCGGCGTCGGCTCGCTGCTGCCGCCGAAACCGAGCCATTTGCCCATCTTCGAGAAAGTACCTTCGGAGTCCGAGGCCGATGCAACGGCCGATGTCGAGTCCGGGTCAGGCGCGTGCGGCGGATTGACGTGCGACGGCAACGGTCCCGCCGGCACGGTGAGGCCGTCATGCGAGCTGAATATCGAATTGGTCGACTCGCCTTTCAGCTTGGCGAGGAACAATGGATGCATGCCGCCGTCGGTGCCGGTGCGCACCGCGACCGTCGCGATGCCGCGGTTCGCATATTCGTTGAAGGCCTGCTCGTCGGCGTCGTGCTTCTGCTTTGCCGCCGCCGCGATATCCGGAGAAACCTCGTAAGGCGGGCATTTCTCCCGCGCATGGAACGTGACCGGCGTCGCGGCATTGGCGTGCGCGACCCCATCAAACACGTAGTGCTTGTCGCAGACGTCGACTTTGGGTTCACGGTGGGAGACCAGGAAGTGATCGTTGCCTTCCTTGATCATCCGCCAGAATGCCATGGCCGGGTTGTTGCGGTGCTTCGCCATGTTGAGCGGCGTCATCCGGAACGGATAGGCCTGCACCTGGAAGGATTTCTGCCCGCCGAGGAATGAGTCGCGGCCGAGCGCGTAGATTTCCTGGATCTGCTCGTCGGTCATGGCGTAGCAGCCGCGCGATGAGCAGTCACCGTGCACCATCAGGAACGCGCCGTTACGGTCGTTCGCTCTGTCGTAGGAGTTGGGAAAGCCGAGATTGAACGCGAGATAGTAGTTCGAATTCGGGTTCATCAGGCCGGGGGTAATGTCGTAGAAGCCCTCCGGCGCCTGACGGTCGCCTTCCTTGACCTTCGGACCAAGTTCGCCCGACCAACGGCAGATCGGATAGATCTTCAGCAGCGCGAATTTGCCTTCGGCGTCCTGCTTCCAGACCTCAAGCTCTGATTCTTCCTTGAAGATGCGCACCAGGATCGGCGATTCCCGCGGCATGCCCTTCTTGTCGATCTCGGCTGCCAATGCCGCCGGCAAGGGACGCAGCGCACGCGCGCTGACGGCAGTGGAAACGTCGTCGGTCTCGCAGCCGGCAAGCGCAAACGCGCCCGCAGCCGCCACCATCGCCATCAACAAACGGGCGTAACGCAAGGAAGCTTGCAACTTGCCAGTCCCCCACAGGCTCACGTCCTAAGTGAGCCCCCCAAAACCCCAACGTCCAGCACCCCTATTCTTAAGATATGGTCTAAGCAAGGCAAAGGGGCTTTGCCTGTCGGTATCCAAATCATGGTTAAGTTCTTATTAAGAAAAAGCAATTTTTACCGCCATTCGCCGTTATTAGCGGATATCTACCAAGCCATTGATCCTGTTTACTTTTTACCCGAAAAACGCTTAGAAAACGGTAGCCCAGGGTGGTGTGAATTCGTTAGCCGCCCGTTAGCCGTGTTTGGAGCCATCCATGTCGAACCGAGCCGCCCCGACGAAGCGGAAGTTGAATGACCAACTTGTTACACGCTTGCGTCCCGCCGCCGCCCCGTATCTCGTCTGGGACACCTACCAAGGCGGCCTGGCCGTCCGGGTGCGTCCGAGCGGGGCCAAGTCCTTCGTTTGTATCTATCGCACCAGCGGCCGTCCTAGGTGGCTCCGTGTCGCTGCCACGAACGCCATCGGGGTGAAGGCGGCGCGGAAGCTCGCCGCTGAACACATGCTGGCGGTCGCCAACGGCCGCGACCCGGCCGCCGAGCGCCGCGCGCTCCGGTTCGGCGGGACCTTCGCCGACCTCGCCGCCCGCTATCGGGAAGTCGCCAAGCGTAAGAACAAGTCGTGGAGTCAGGCCGCCTCTCTGATTGATCGATATGTCATGCCCCGGTTCGGGAAGCTGGCGGCTAAGGACATCTCCGGCTCGGACATGAAGTCGCTCCACGCGAGTATCGCCGCTCCGATCCTCGCCAATCAGGTGTTGCTCAACGCCTCCGCGATCTTCTCTTGGGGCGTGAAGCAGGAATTAGTTACAACCAATCCTTGTAAGCTGGTGGATCGCCATCCGACCGCGAGCCGCGACCGGGTGTTGACCGAGAGCGAGTTACCGCAATTTTGGATGGCGTTCGACGACGCGGGCCTAATCGCGGGAACGGCTTTGAAGCTGATCTTGTTGACCGGGCAACGGCCGGGCGAGGTGCTCCATTTGCGGAGGGAACAGATTACAGACGGGTGGTGGGAGTTGCCCGGTGCGGCCGACGCGAAGACCGGATGGCCCGGAACGAAGAATGGGCAAACTCATCGCGTGTACCTACCTCCCTCTCCGCAAGCGCTGCTTCTCCAGTTTGAGGAGAAGGGTTTCGCCTTCGCCGGAGTTCACGGGAAGCCGGTCGCCGGTTCGCTCGACGCCGCGATGAGATCCATTTGCACCAAACTCGGTGTTCCGCGGGCGACGCCCCACGACTTAAGACGGACGCACGGAACATTGATAACTTCACTCGGGTTTGGTCGTGACGCGATGAACCGTATTCAAAACCACAAAGAGGGCGGGATAGCCTCGGTCTATGATCGCCACGCTTATGCTGACGAAAACAAACGGATTATGGAGACGGTGGCGGCGAAGATTATGAGCCTGCTGGGGGGCGACGGGCCGGGAAACGTGGTCGTTGGCCGGTTTGGAATTCGCTAGTAAAAAGAAGCGAAATCAGCGCGATACCTCGCTATTTACTTTTCTCCGAGCCTTCCTATATACTCCTCGCACAGTCGGTCATTCTACTCGGAGGACAACTCGACAATTAAGACTTGTTGAAGATAATCAACATTAGAGTTTCAGCCATCGGATTTGGCGATAGCCAAGGGCTGCGAGCCGTGTTTCTAACGTCTTAAGCTGTTGGGGTGACGCCCGCGGTTCAACCGAGCCGGTCTCATTCGGTTCGATCTTTCTGCGCCTCTAACGGGGGTGCCGGGTACGGCGGTCCGGTCCGAACCCAAGAAGGTCGCTCAACGCAAACCCATTCTTTGCGTCGGGCGGCTTTTGTCTTTTTATCTCAAAAGACTATCGCTCGCTCGACGCTCCGTTAGGAGCGACCATGAGCACGACTAAAAAGATCAAGGCTAAAACACCTCACATCCCCGTCCGTTTCCTTACCCGCGCCGAAGTAATCGACCGGGTCAACATGACCTATGCATGGATTTGGACGCAGATGCGTAAGGGCACCTTTCCCCGCGCTCGCGATCTCGGCAACCGTACAGTTTGGGTCGAGAGCGAAGTGGAAGATTGGATGAACTCGCGGCCAAAGCGGCGCCTTAAAGGCGATAAAGGGTCGGCGGACTTCGGTCCGCCGACTACGCCCAAACACGCTCCGTGGGAACATATCAAAAAAGTAAAAGCGTCCCGCGCTAAGCGAACTGCTAACGAAAATTCATTTTGAAACAGTGAAACAGAAACCGCGCCTCGGCGGCGGACCGAGACGCGGCTAATAGTTCTTGAGGTAGTAATATGCACGATCCTTATATACCGGCGCCCCAGCGCCGTCTAGAGGCTTCCGGTTCGCTCCTCCGGGGATGGAGAGCGCAATGAACCGCCTAAAAGACCGAATGATCATGGCGCAGAACCTGCACCTTGATCCGTTCTCGCCTGAAATTGACGCCATAATATATCGCGAAAGGGTGGCGGCCGCGCTTGGTGGAGATGTGGACGCCAATAAGGTTCGCTGCCCATCGCCGGGTCGCGGGCGGAAAGACCGTTCTTGCGTTATCAAGATTGACCACTCTGGTGGTTTCTTTATCTACGATTGCGAGGGTTCGGCGGAGCGCGCCTATGCAACCTTCTCGAAAAAGCTCAAACTGATTGCCCCGCCGAGGAAGGATCACACGGGGCTTATCAACGAAATTTGGAGACGATCGTTTCCGGCTCGCGGGACTGTCGTCGAGCGCTACCTGAGGTCGCGTGGTATCAACCTTCTGCCCGACTGCCTCAAATATCATCCCGCCTTGTACCACGGACCGTCGAAGCGAACCTTCCAATCGATGGTGGCGCCGCGTTTCGCAGTGGATGGCAGTCTAGTTGCTCTCCATCGAACATTCCTGACCTCCGCGGGCGCCAAGATACCTCACGAACCGCCACGCATGGACCTCGGTCCGGCGAAAGGCACCGCGGTGCGGCTCTCCAACATCACCGACGAATTGCTTGTTGGCGAAGGCATCGAGACGACGTTGAGCGCGATGCAGCTGTGGAGCCTTCCGGGATGGGCTGCTGGCGGCGCTCCGAACATGCTGCGCAATCTCGTTTTGCCGCCGGAAGTCAGGCGAGTGACGCTGTTGGTGGACGGTGATCCAGAAGGCGCGAAGGCTTGCACCGCCGCTACGGCTCGATGGGAGTTGGAGGGGCGACGCGTAATGTGGCGCATTGCTCCAGCTGGAAAGGATTTCAATGATGTCCTTTTGGAAGAGGCTGCGAAATGACGGGCAAGAAGGATAAGAAGCAGCCTGAGGCTGTCTCTGCTGATAACGTCGTTTACATTGCGCAAGAACCGCCGGACGTCGCCCCCGAGACTTCCGAGGAGGAGATAGCGCTTCTGTTCGTGAAGAAACACGGCGACGACCTTCGATATGTGAAGGAATGGAACAAGTGGTTCATCTGGAACGGCAAGCAGTGGAAAGAGGATAAGACCCTAAAGGTCTTCACGCTGGCGCGAAAGATGTGCCGGCAGGTCGCGTTGAATGCCAAACCAGCAACCAGGGCGATTGCGATCGCCAGCGCCAAGACGAGCGCCGCCGTGGTGACGTTGGCGCGTGCCGACGTGAAAGTCGCAGCCACGATTGAACAATGGAATGCTGATCGATGGCTCCTTAACACTCCCAACGGAACGGTCGATCTTCGAACTGGTGAACTGCGCCCCCACGAACGAACCGACTATATGACGAAGATGACGGCGGTCGGACCGGATGAAGAGGGGCATTGTCCTAGGTTTTTGAAATTCCTCGATTGGGCTACGTCCAAGGATGGAGTCCACGATGAGACCTACCGAGATTATCTAAGACGGGCGTGCGGATATTGCCTGACTGGCGACATCTCGGAGGATGTCATCTTCTTTCTATGGGGTGATGGCGACAACGGGAAAAGCGTTTTCATTAGTGCCTTATCCTACATCTTCAACGACTATCACACGATATCAAGCAGTGAGACTTTCACCGTTAGCCAAACGGATCGGCACCTTACTGAAGTGGCGAAGCTGCACGGTGCTCGGCTCGTAACAGTAAACGAGACCGAGAAAGGCAAATGGTGGGCTGAAGCTCGACTGACAGAATTTACCGGCGGAACGAAGATCACCGCCCGCTTTATGCGACAGGATGGATTTGATTTCGAGCCGGAGTTCAAACTGATGATTTCCGGCAATCACCGTCCGCGGATCAAGTCCGTAAATCGCGCGATCAAGCGCCGAGTGAATTTGTGGCCGTTCTTGCAGACGATTGCTGAAGAGAAGAAAGATAAGCGGTTGCGGGATAAATTCAAAAAGGAGGCTCCGGGCATCCTTCGGTGGATGATTAGTGGGTGCCTGGAGTGGCAGCAAAAAGGGCTAGCTCTGCCGAACGTCGTGGCAGAGGCGACAGAGGAGTATATGAACAATGAGGATACTTATCGAGCGTGGCTGGAAGATTGCACAAAACCAGAGGCAAACACCAAGTTACCTACGGTGGTGTTGTTTGACAGTTGGAAGAGATATGCGGAGGACCGCAATATGTTCATCGGCACGATCAATGATTTATCATCTTGGCTGGTCGGGCAAGATGGAATTAAACGCGATGCTGGGCACGCGAAGGGGAGGCGGATTGTTGGACTCAGTTTGGTGACCGAAATGACGATGGAGGAGAGTGATGCGAAAGGATTTACGAGAAGGGGGTAGGACGCACTAGGACGCTCACCCGCTATATCGACGTATACCCCCCCCTAACGTCGATACCCCGGAACCGCGTCCTCCCGCGTCCTACCCTCTCACTTATGGCTGCGGCTCAAGGCGAACTGCGCCTCACGTGGAAGCGATTTGTAGAGGAAGATGGTCCTACTGAAATTCGGGAAGGCCGAAACCGATGTTACAAAACTACCCGCGCACCAATCATTGTTCGGGTCCTAGGTTTTGTACCACTTCCTGACGGGTCGCTCCGCAGCGCTCCCCATAGCTACGTTCAAAACATTCATAGGGGCTTCCGCCGCAAGAAAGGAGTTGAACACAATGTCCACAGAAACCGAAGTCGCCAAACATCTCGACCTTTCCACTCGCCGCCTCCGTGAGCTTATTGCGGAAGGCGTCATCCATCGTCCAGCAACACGCAACTATGACCTCGACAAAACCCGCACCGTGTACATTCGCCATTTGCGCAAGATCGCTGCCGGTCGCGCCGCGCCCTCTGGTGGTCTCGACCTCGCCGCCGAACGCGCGAAGCTGGCCAAGGCTCAAAGTGAAGGTCACGAGCTTAAGAACAAGATCGCTCGCGGTGAATACGTTGAGATTGAAGCAGTCGCGGTCGAGGTAGAGGCCCAATACTCCATCGTCCGCGAACGGCTGCTATCCATCCCCGGCAAGATCAGCGCCGGATTGGTATCGAGATCACAGGGAGAAATCTTCGCGGCGCTGGAAGGCGAGATACATCAAGCGCTAGCCGAATTGTCGGCGGCCGATATTGAGGAGGCAGCCACCAAAAAGAAGGATGATGACAGAGCTGCGTAACTAGACTCGCCAGATCGGTTCTAAAAATCGGGGTTCCCCCGATTATTCATCAAACATGCTCTTAAACCACGTGAAAATATGACTTATCCCGACCCCTTTTCGTCGCTGTGATTTTCATCCTATATTAGATACCTCGGTCAACTTTAGGAGGTATCTATGACCAACGTCCCCGACAGACGGCGACAATACAACAATCCCTTTGCTCATCTCGCCGACCCGTCAATGCGATTGATGACATCGAAGCAGGCTGAACGCGATAGCGAATGGCTCCGCGAGAAACGCGAGCGCGACCGCGACAATAGTGCCGCTGCTGCTCCAGCCTTCAGTATCACCTTAGACGCTGCCGCCCTCGGAGCGCTGGTTAAAGCCCTCGCCAATCCGGCTCCGGCTCCCGTTGTCGACAATGGACCAACGGGCAATGGCTATGGCCCTCCTCAACCGACGCCCATCAAATGTACAGCCGAACAGATTATCGCCGCCGCCGAGAAAGCTCGCAATTTCGGAGGCGAGCCGCTAGCGGAGCCGTCCGGTTTCGCCGCAGCAATGATGAACGCTGCTAAGAAAGCAAGGGGCGAAGCATGAGCAACGTCACAACGCTGCCGACGGAATTAGTCCGCCTCCACGACGAAAATGAAGCATTGCGCGCTGAGAATGAAGCTCTCAAAAATGAAAATGAGGCTTTAATCGCCGAAGCCGCGCGAGCGACCGCGAGCCGCGATCAATTGATGCACGGACTTAAGGTCCTCGCCGACGCCCGCGAGAACGGTAGCCAATTGGCGCATTTTGCTGACATTCACTCACCGCGCAAGTCGCTGCGGTCCAGATCGCTGTCCTAAAAAAACGGTCGACCGTTTTTTTGAACATTTGTCCAAAAGGAGAAACAACAAATGACTAAACTATCCCCCGACGAAATTCTCGCCGAAAACGAACGCCTCACAGCGGAGAACCAACAGCTGAAATGGAAGGAGCGTCAAGCTCAAATCGCGCGGCCTCTCGTTAGTACCTCTTCGGCCGGAGGTCCGCGTGTCGAGCTTCCGACACCGTCGCAAAAAGTCGCGCTCTCGAAGATCGTAGTGGCGGCGTTCCCTTGGCTCAGCGCGGCTTCGATCTACATCCCTGGATCGGATTGGGACGATCAGTTCTCCGTGGCCTTCGAAGCCTTAGCGCACGTCAATCGCACCGACACGGTTGATACGCGTTACTATCTGGCTCACTGGAACGACAAAATCCAGAACATCGCCCGCGCGCTTCGGTACTTCACTCGCATTTCGAATGCGCCGATGATCTCCGCTGCGCTCGCTTGGGGAGATATTCCGCACAACGTCGGAATTGATAATAATCACTCAGCCGTGTGTTGCTTCGGACTAGCGGACGGCGGCGGCCGACCGCCGAACGCGGCCGGGTGGAAGGCGGTGCTTGAAAAGGGAAAGCTACTTCCCCCGACCAGCACCGCGCAGCCTCGGAAACAGAGCTATTCCGAGTATATCACCAATAAGCATCGACCACTGGTCTCTTTCCCGACGCAGGAATAGCGCGCGCCTCATTGAGGGGTGACGCGGCTAGTCCAATAACGGGTAGGCGCTCTCCCTGCGCGCAAAAGGGTCCTGGGGTCAAGGGTGCTAGAGCCGCATTACTTCGCCGAGGCGACGGTTTCCCTATCTCCTCTACCGTCACTTCGGCATCGGCCGCAGCCTCATCACACTGCGGCTAGGGCTGTCGGCGAGCGAATGAGCGCGCTCCCGACAGCCGCCTTTAATCGAATGGCGTGATGAGTTTATTCACCCCTCATCTCGCCCCGGCCGCCAGCGCCTTTATCGCATCGGGGCGACTGGCGGCCACCTAGTTGAGAGCTATGGGATCAATGCGTCGAACGAAAGCAGCGGCTCATCATCCCGGCCTCCGCCGCCGGTTGACGAGGGCGCGCACCATCTTGCGTCCGCCGCCCAAACTCAACCTAATCCAGTGGTCGGACACCTACCGCTACGTCGCCAACAAGACCAGCGCCTCGCCGGGCAAATGGCGCACTTCGTTACAGCCTTGCGCGTTCGGGCCGATGGCCGCCGTAACCGATCCTTCTGTGCACACCGTCACGGTGATGGCCGGGACGCAAATTCTTAAGACCGAACTACTCATCAACGTTTGCGGCTATTACGCGCATTTGGATCCATCGCCAATCCTGTTGGTGCGCCCGTCGCAAGGCGACGCTCAAGCTTTCTCGAAAGAGCGTCTAGCGCCGACGATCGAGGCTACCCCAGCATTGCGCGAGATTATTGCGCCACCACGAGCGCACGACAGCGAGAACACGATCAGCATCAAAAACTTTCGCGGCGGCTCGTTGGCGATGGTCGGGGCCAATTCGCCCACCGATCTGTCGTCCCGGCCGCGACGAGTGATCCTTTGCGACGAAATCGACAAATACCCGCCGAGCGCGGGCGCGGAAGGCTCCCCGTTGGCGCTCGCCGAGGAGCGCGCCTCGACTTACGCCAACATCGGTCGCGCCAAATTTGTGCGCGCATGTTCTCCGACCGTCACCGGACTGAGTCCAATCGACCGCGAGTACAAGCTCTCCGATCAGCGGAAGCTGTTTCTCCGATGTCCACATTGCGCCGAGGAGATCACTCTCACTTGGGCGAATGTCGTCTGGGATAAAGACGCAGACGGCAAATCGCTCCCCGACACCGCGCATATCGTTTGCGGAGAATGCGGAGGCGTTTGGACCGAACGCGATAGAATAGCCGCGATCGACGCTCTAGCGACCGCTCCCGGTTACGGCTGGAAGGCTACCGCGCCGCTCAATGGGCACGCCGGGTTCCATGTGAGCAAGTTATATTCACGTCGTCACTCGCTGAGTGACATCGTGAAAGAATTTCTCGCGGCGGAAGGCGACCGCGAGCTACTGCGCAAATTCTTTAACACTGCGCTGGCCGAGACGTTTGGCGAGGAAGGCGAAATCCTCGACGGTTCAAATTTGATCCACCGTGCCGAGCCTTACGGGCCGAACAACTTGCCGGCCGACGTGCTCGTCATCACCGGGTTTTGCGACGTTCAGGACTTCTCGCTTCACGTCCTTTTGGTCGGCTGGGGTCCCGACGAAGAAGCGTGGCCGTTCCTCTACAGGATCATCGATCTGAATCCAACGCTCCCGCAAGCGTGGGTCGAATTGGAGAATGTACTTCGTTCAGAGTTTTCTACCGTCAACGGTAGAAAGCTCCGAATAGCTGCGTTCGGAATTGATACAGGCGGCCATCACGCCGCCGAAGTGTTTGGCTTTTGCCGCCGGCGCAAGGGCAAGCGCATCTATCCTTGTAAGGGCGTCGCCGGTCGCCGACCGCTGTGGGGGATGCGCGCAAAGCGGACGAAGGTCGCGGGCGATATCGCCTGGCTCATTGGCGTCGATACGGCCAAAGACACCATCTACAGCAGACTGAAAATTCCGCCGAGCGCGGAGAACAAGCGGCTGCCGGGTTTCATTCACTTCCCCGACGCGCCGGAGTTCAATGAAGATTACTTCGCCGAGCTAACCTCGGAACGCCGCGAAGTCCGTAAGCGCATGGGACAGCCGTACACGGTGTGGGTGTTGCCTTCCGGGAAACACAACGAGGCTTTGGACACTTTCGTCGGCGCACTTTGCGTTCGCCGGTCGCTGCCGCGACGGACGGAAGGGAAGCTGGAATATTCGCTTCCCCCGCTGCCGGAGCCGGAGGTTGTCGCAACAGTTCCAACCGAGCCGCAGACATATCAGCTAGCTTTGGGAGGCTACCCAAAGCCAGCTGAGCCGATCTCACCACCCAAACGCAACGACCGCGCCGCGCGACTAGCGGCTTTGCTATCGAGGTAGCATTCATGTCCGCCGTCTCCGCTTACTTACAAAAGAGCCTTCTCGATTGGACGCTGCTCGGCGCTTCGCCGTCCCGGCCGACCGCAATCTATTTCGGAGTTTGTACCGGCGTTCCGAATAGTACGGCGGCCTCGGAAATCGCAGCCGGTTCGGGATATAGCCGTGTGCAGGCGTCCTTCTCCGCCGCCTCGGACGGCGCCGCCATCCTCGCCAATCGGATCAACTTTGGGCCGTTTAGTTCAGCAGCAGCGTTGAAGGGCGTCGCGCTATTCGACGCGTCCTTTGGCGGCAACTATCTGTGGGGATCGGCATATTCATATTCCGTCGCAGCGGGACAATCGATTTCCGCCGCGCCCGGCTCGCTGACAATTTCACTGCAATAGGAGGATCAACAAATGTGCGAAGGATGCTTTTGGAATTGGCCGGTCATCAGAGCCGGTAACGAAACGTGGCACCGCGTTTGCGGCTCGGACACTCTTGTGCGTTGCGGTCCCGGGAGCGAGGATCAGCCGAGAGCGCAAATATTGTCGCCGTATCCGCGAGAGCCAATGCTGAGACGCGACAACGGCTATTACGCTTGGGGCGACTTCGTGAATTGGCCGCCGCACGTGGGTCCGCGACCTAGCGCAGCCAAGGCGCTACTTCGTACCTCGGATCGAGCCGTGATCTTTGGTCGGCGACCGAAGGTCCGCCAACGCCGGATAATCGGCTTGGAGGAGCTAATCGAGCGTGTAAGCCACGACTGGATAAGCCCGAAAGCTGCCGATCGGGCTATTCGGAGCCTCCGACGACGGTCCTCGGTCCGTCCAGCACGGGACAAGCTGGGGCTGGCGTTGGCGGGCCTACCCGGCTACGCGACTGGCGGTGGCGACGAATGGCAGAGGGGGAAGTACATCATGCTGTTGGGGCTGAATGAAGCGCGAAGCCAAACTGAAGCGGCTTATAGTTCAGGCTTCTCAAGACAGCGATAGCCTGCTTCATACCCTTTACGCCATTCTTGGTAGAACGGAGAACCCGGACCACGCCTCCATTGAAATGGCTCGCGCAATTCGCGGGCTACATCCTCAGGCTTGATGCCATTCTTCTTATCTTCTGTGCCTTCTAGGAAGCCACAATCAAGGGCTTCTCGCGCATTGCCGAATGGTTGTATTTGAACCATTGTTTTGTCATTCACCTCGTCGATGATTGCAAATCAATGAAACCATTTCTGGAGTTCGTTAAGGAGATCGAGTGCATTGTTTTTTACCCACGCCTCTATCGCCGCGCGCAATCCTGACACAACAAGACCGATGGAAGTGTCCCTAAAGCGCCGCATCAACGCCTTTGCCGGCTCTATCAAGTTCTTACGAAGATAGCCTCTGGAAGTGTAATCAGCTTTCTTTAGTTTTTGCGAGACATTGGTCAGGCTCTCTAGCACGAAGTCTCTTTCCTGCGGTAGATTTGCGTTGTAGCCGTTGTCTGATCGCACTGCCTCGATGGTCTCGTCCAACTTGTCGGTTAAGTCTCGTAGCGTCGGGTCTTTACGATTAATCGGTAACGGTTCCCATTCTAAGTCAGGAAATTCGAAGTCTGCTGGCGTAATCCCAAGCTCGGCATATTGAGCATTGGCGGAAACCAATGCATCGTTTAGCCAGGAACGCGGGCTGCCAATGAGCGTGAATTTGTGAAAGGGCAGTGACTGATCATTCTGCAATGTATCCATTCCTGTATCAAACGTATCTAATTTGGCGTACATGCTTGGCCCGAAATCATCAGTTATTTCTGAAATTAACTTAGCGCTCGCGAGAATTGATATTGCTTTATCAAACAAGGTCTCGTTGTAAAGAAACTCAGCACCAGGGTCATACTGAGTAGCTTCCTCCGTCCAGGCTTCTTGAATTGCTTTTTTTGTAGCGTGTTTGTTGCCTATGAAGTGGAGGGCTATGGCAAGCGCATAGTAGTAAGGTGCCCTCCGGATAAATACATCGCGGTCCATCTTTTCCCCTTTAGTCAGCAGCCGCATTTTGGCTATCTTGGTCAATGGACACAAGCCATCGAAGGAAAGAAGTGCCGTTGCTTATGGCCAGAACCGCAATGTCCATGGGAGGCTGTGCGGGCTCTTCACTGCCGGGCTCATGACGATAGTTGTGCGACGCGTCGACCCAATCTTCAAAGCTCTTTTGGAGTTTGTTGGCCGCTCGATGGGCGACCGGATTCTGACTTGTACCGCCTTTCGATGAGGGGGCCGAGCCTCTCGCGAACGAAGTCGTTGGTAAGTTGAGGGGCGTTAGTCATTAAACGAAATACGCATTCGACTGCGGAAAACACAGCACGCCAAGCTTGCTTTGGATTTGGCGGGTCGGACACTAGTTCATCAGAAATCCGATCATATAATGCACGAGCGTTTGCATAACGCG
Organism: uncultured Alphaproteobacteria bacterium; assembly: GCA_963807015.1. Taxonomy (GTDB): domain Bacteria; phylum Pseudomonadota; class Alphaproteobacteria; order Rhizobiales; family Xanthobacteraceae; genus JAJPKK01. The sequence continues at coordinate 639,305 of CAWEAS010000008.1, forward strand.
GGGCTTGCAATCCTTGAAGCGTCGTCAAGCGGTTCCGCTGAAATTCTTCATCAACTGCGGGATGAATTGAGCCGTCGGCATCAATGTGAAATGCAAGATGCTCTTCAGCAAAAATGCGCCTAGCAGAGCTAAGCCAAATTTCACGTCTTTCTTTGTAATCCACGACGTCAAGAAAATTGGCGACTTCTGTTATTAGGTCCAAGAGCTTTTCAATCGGGACATGTTTGGCGTCCCGGACCAATATGTCCCAATATTCCCATTCTTCACCGGACCTCGGAAACCTCAATCCAACCTCGTGTTCGACCCATTCCGCCATCCGTTTCAAAGTTGTTTCCGCTAAACGGAGGGAGCGGACAGCCGCACCGAGCCGATTGCGAGCAATTTGACTGTCTTGGAGTGGCCTGCACCCGGTTCCGAAGACACCGAGTTAGGTGTTTTTATGGGACCGGAGGTGAGTCATGGAGCGACGAAGGTTTACGCGGGAATTCAAACTTGAGGCTGTGCGCCTGATCAGAGATCGCGGGGTCTCGTATGCGCAAGCCTCGCAGGACCTGAACGTTCATCCGACACAGCTGCGCAATTGGGTGAAGGCACTGGCTGCTGATCCGCAGCAGGCGTTTCCCGGCCAGGGTCAGATGAAGCCCGAGCAGTTGGAGATCGCGCGACTTAAGCGCGAGGTGCTCAAGCTGAAGGCTGAACGAGACATCCTAAAAAAAGCCGCGGCCTACTTCGCGAAGGAGTTGACGTGAAGTTCGCCTTCATTGCGAAGCACCGGGGGATCTGGGCCGTGGACTGGATGTGCGGGGCGCTCGGTGTCTCGCGCGGAGGACTGTACGCCTGGCTGCAGCGACCGCGCAGCCGACGCAGCCGCAGCGATGAAGAGCTCGGCGTGAAGGTTCGAGCGAGCTTCATCGGCAGCGATCGAACCTATGGAGCCAGGCGCGTCTGGCGCGATCTCCTTGCAGAAGGCATTCAATGCGGACTTCATCGGATTGAGCGGTTGATGCGATCGCAGGCTCTCAAAGCCCGTCCGCGTCGGCGTCGACTGCCGCCCGATCCGGGTGAGCGGGAGGTCGCCGCCATCGCTACCAACGTGCTCGACCGCACCTTCGTGGCGCTCTCTCCCAATCGCAAATGGATTGCCGACTTCACATACGTGTGGACGGCGGAAGGCTGGCTCTACGTCGCTGCGGTGATCGATCTGTTCTCCCGACGCGTCGTTGGTTGGTCGATGAGCGCAGAGATGACGGCCCAGTTCGTCACCGATGCCTTGGTGATGGCGATCTGGCGTCGAGGCAAACCGGATGCGCTGCTGCATCACTCCGATCGTGGCAGCCAATACACCAGCGAGCAGTTCCAACGGTTGCTCGCCGACCATGGCGTTGTCTGCTCGATGAGCCGATCAGGCAACGTTTGGGACAATGCAGCGATGGAGAGCTTCTTCTCCTCGCTCAAGACTGAGCGCACAGCGCGCAAAACCTATCGAACGAGGGAGGATGCCAAGGCTGACGTGTTCGACTACATCGAACGCTTCTACAATCCAAAACGAAGGCACTCGACAATCGGCTACATGAGCCCCATGGAGTTCGAGCGACAGGCCGGATTAGCTTAAGCGGGTGTCAACCGAACCGGGTGCAGGCCAGAGCGGCAGTTCTGGCTCGGCATAAAGGAGGCTGTACCTTTGGCCATGGACCCGAGTTGGTTGATTTGCCACCATGCTATTCCTTTAGTCATTGGCAATATGGGAGTGACGGCAGGAATTGAACCTGCATCTCTCCGCGCCTACTATCCAGGCTGTCTTACGACCTAGAGTTCGTTCAGATTAACGCGGAGGCTCTATCCAATTGAGCTACGCCACTAGAGCCTCCGCGTTCGTCCTTATAAGAAAATCGACGTCCGTCTGCGCGAATCTGCCGAATAGGTCGACGAGGGGGCTGAGGGTCGAGCATCGTCCTGCCGAGCTCGTCTCGTTCCTCGGTAAGCAGTCCGGCACGCCGCATTCGCACGATTGCCCGTTGAACCGTCCGCGTGGTGGTTCCCATACGCCGCGCAATCGTCGTCGGTCGTGGGAACGGCTTTTTCTCCCGATACCACCAGTGCATGAGCACATTCAGCAACACGACCATTTCGGTCGTGTTTAGCTTCAGGTCGGTCTGATGTTTGAAGAGGAGATCAGGCACCGCCTGATAGCCGGCAAGCGCAGCGTCGCCCCACTTCTCGTAAATCGCCCGACCGGTCGGACCATCGTCGTCTTTTCTCATACTCGGCACATTCGCACATTTGGGAGACCCACAGGATATTTGTTTCATATGCATGGCGTTTTTTGTCGCTTTTTTTACGTTCAGACCGGCTTGAAATTGTACATTTACATGGATGCACTTTTAAGTTGGGGCGTTCGAAGCTACAGAGTTTGAGAGCGATGAGATCGCCATTTTTCACGGAATTTGGAATTCCCGACGCGCGGAGTGCGAAATCGAGCCGAGGCTTGATGACACCGGACTGCCCCGATTTTTCTTTAGATCAGCCCGCTTATCGCCCTTGATCTCACAGGGGCGAGCCAGCTTCGGCAAATGAGGGCGCATGCCGGGTACCAAGCTGAGGCGGCGGAAATCGACGGACACATTACAGTGGCGCGGCGACTTCGCCGGTGAGATTATTCAATTCCCGATGCGGACCTTCGACCGCGTTCGGAGCCTCGATCAATCGTTAGCCGGGGCGTTAGCCGCACTCGGTGCCGGATCGAAATAATATTGTTATCTCAATGGCTTATGGAAGAGAACGGGTTAAGTTCTTATTAACATTCCAATCTTGGCAGGCCGAAAGGAAGTGGAGAACCCGTGAGATGGTCCCTTGTCCGGCCGCGACGACAGGGCCTTAGAGCGACGTGAGCGGGCCACCGCTACCTTCATACCGCCATGCGCCCGATGGTGAGAAACTTGTCCTGGCGCTGCTGGCGGATGCTCTCGCGGTCCAGATGGCGCAGTTCGCCAAGGGCGTTGGCAATGGCGCCGCCGACGGCACGAATGGCGGCCTGGGGATCGCGGTGGGCGCCGCCCATGGGCTCCGGAATGATCTCGTCGATCACGGCGAGTCTCATCAGGTCTTCGGCGGTGATCTTCATGTTGGTGGCGGCATCCTGGGCCTTGGCGGTATCCCGCCACAGGATCGAAGCTGCGCCCTCGGGCGAGATGACGCAGTAGATCGCGTGCTCCAGCATCAACACCCGGTTGGCTGTGGCGAGCGCGATGGCGCCGCCCGACCCGCCCTCACCTAAAATGACGGCGACGTTCGGGACACCGAGGCCGAGACAACTATCGGTTGAGCGCGCAATCGCCTCGGCCTGGCCTCGCTCCTCGGCACCGATCCCGGGATAGGCTCCGGCTGTGTCGACAAGCGCCAGCACCGGGATATTGAAGCGGTCAGCCATCTCCATCAGCCGCACCGCCTTGCGGTAGCCTTCCGGGCGGGCCATGCCGAAGTTGTGCTTGATCCGGGCCTCCGTGGTCGATCCCTTCTCTTGGCCGATCACGCACACGCTCTCTCCTTCGAAGCGGCCGAAGCCGCCGACGAGGGCATCGTCGTCGCCGAACTTGCGGTCCCCGGCGAGCGGGGTGAAGCCGGTGATCAGCGCTGCGACATAGTCGAGGCAGTGCGGGCGCTGCGGATGACGCGCGACCTGGGTCTTCTGCCACGGCGTCAGCGCGCCGTAGAGTTCCTCGAGCGCCGCGGTTGCCTTCAACTCGAGGCGCGTGATTTCTTCGCCGATGGCGACCGCGTTCTCTTCGCCGTGGAGCGTCCGCAATTCCTCGACCTTCGCCTCCAGCTCGGCCACCGGCTTTTCGAAATCAAGATAGCTGCGCATCATCCCTCGCTCAGCGGATGCAGATCGCGAACGAGGCTCTTGAGCCGCTCGTCCAGCACATGAGTATAGATTTGCGTCGTCGAAATGTCGGCATGGCCGAGCAGGGTCTGGACGATGCGCAGATCGGCGCCGTTGGCCAGGAGATGGCTTGCAAATGCATGGCGCAGCACATGAGGGCTGACGCGCTCGGCGCGCAAGCCCGCGTGCACCGCAAGCTCCTTCAATTCCCGGGCAGCGTGCTGGCGCGTGAGATGCCCCGCCTCGCCGAACGACGGAAAGAGCCATTTCGACGGGTTCGCCCTCGCCGCCTCATCACACGCATCGCGATAGGCGCGCATCGCCGTCTTGGCGGCGCCGTTGAGCGGCACCAACCGCTCCTTGCCGCCCTTGCCGCGCACCACCAGCATGCGCTCGTCACGCGTCGCCGCCGACGCCGGCAAGGCGACGAGCTCGGAAATGCGAAGCCCGGTCGCGTACAGGAGTTCGAGCAGGCACAAGAGCCGCAGCGTCCGCAGCCGCTCGGCCGCAGGCAATCCGGGGACCTCGGTCGCCTCCCGTGCCGACGCGATCAGCCGGTCCACTTCGCCGACCGAAAGCACCTTGGGCAAGGCGCGCCCACGCTTCGGCCCCTGGATGATCGCCGCGGGGTCCTCCGAGCGCATGCCCTCGGCATAGAGGAAGCGATAAAGCTGCCGGATCGCTGAAAGCCGCCGCGCCACTGAGGTTGCGGCAAAGCCCCGCGCGGCGAGATCGCCGAGGTAGGCGCGCAGATCGGCGGTGGTCGCGGCTTCGACTGACCGCTTGCGGCGGGCAAGCCAAGCCACGAGGTCATCGAGATCGCGTCGATAGGCGGCAAGCGTATTGGCGGCGCCGCCGCGCTCGGCCGCCACCATGTCGAGGAACAATGTGATGGCGCCGCGGGGTGCCTGCGATTTCGCCATCAGTGCTGCGTCTTGACGAAGCGATCCGGTGGCACGTTGACGGAGATCTCACGGGGCTTCGGATTGACGAAGCTCACCAGCGCGAACATGGCTCCGTACCCGATGCCCCAGATCACTCCCACCACGAATAGAAGCCTGAATAAGCTCGGCATGATTGCGAATCCGCGCGATTTGCTGCGCCTCCATCTGCCATCACTTTAACATTTCCGAGGCAAAGTTGCATGAAAGCGCATGCAGTCGCGGCAACTGCACGAAGGTAATAAAATAACTGCGGGCGCCGACCCGCTTGTCCCTGCTTTTGGCTGACCTTGTTGTTTCCCAACGACGATTGTGGGAGCGTGCGGCGATCTTCAGGATGAATTCATGGCCGACTTTGTCGTTCCCCAGGCCGTCCAGAGCCACGATGCCGCGCTCGCCGCGGCCCTAGACCAGCGTTCGATCGTGCTGGTCGGAATGATGGGAGCCGGCAAATCCTCCATTGGCCGACGCCTCGCGACGCGGTTGGGTATTCCGTTCGTCGACGCAAACTCCGAAATCGAGCAGGCCGCTGGCATGACCATTGCGGAGATCTTCGAGGCCCACGGCGAGCCCTATTTCCGCTCCGGCGAGGCGCGGGTGATCACCCGCCTGCTGGAACACGGCCCGCAGGTGCTGGCGACCGGCGGCGGCGCGTTCATGAACGAACATACCCGCGCCAACATCCGCGCCAAGGGAATCTCGGTCTGGCTCAAGGCCGACTTTGACGTGCTCACGAGGCGGCTGCGACGGCGCAACGATCGCCCGCTCCTCAAGACCGCAGATCCGGTCGCAACGCTCGTGAAGCTGCTTGCCGAGCGTGAGCCGATCTATGCGCTAGCCGACGTGACGGTGATGTCGCGGGATGTTTCCCACGACCTCATCGTCGATGAGATCGTGACGGCCGTCGGCGGCAAGGTGGGCGTGACCGTTTAGATCTTGCATCAACCATGGTTCCGCGGCGATCTCGACCGGGATAGCGCTCTGCGCCTATAACCGGGCCAGCCGCATCAAGGCGGCACAACAATTTTTCGATTGAAAGGCTTGGCCATGACCGCGCCAGTTCGGCCGGGCGATCCGACCGTCGTCAACGTCGCGCTCGGCGAGCGCAGCTACGACATCGTGATCGGTCGCGGCCTGTTGGCCTCGCTCGGTACGCGAACGGCGGCGCTCAAACCTGGGGCCAAAGCCGCGGTCGTCACCGATTCGAATGTCGCGCCGCTGTATGGAGACGCCGCCGAGACCGCCCTCGCGCAAGCCGGCATCCCGTCCTCCCGCATCGTCGTGGGCGCTGGCGAAACTGCGAAGAGCTTTGCCGGCTTCGAGGAGGTCTGCGAGGCGCTGATCGCGGCACGGATCGAGCGCGGCGATCTCGTGGTCGCAGTTGGCGGCGGCGTCATCGGCGATCTCGCCGGGTTTGCCGCCGCATCGGTGCGGCGCGGGCTCGATTACATCCAGGTGCCGACCACGCTATTGGCGCAGGTCGACTCCTCGGTTGGCGGCAAGACTGCAATCGATTCGCGCCTCGGCAAGAACCTGATCGGTGCGTTCCACCAGCCGATCCTGGTGGTCGCCGACACCGCGGTGCTCGATTCGCTGCCGCCGCGGCAATTCCGCGCTGGCTATGCGGAAGTCGCCAAATACGGGCTTCTCGGCGACGCCGGTTTCTTCGCCTGGCTCGAAGCGAACGCCGCCGATGTTTTCGCCGGCGGCGCCGCGCGCGAACACGCCATCGCCACGAGCTGCCGGATGAAGGCGGCGATCGTCGCCCGCGACGAGCGCGAGACCGGTGAGCGCGCGCTCCTCAATCTCGGCCATACCTTCGGCCATGCACTCGAAGCGGCGGCCGGATTTTCCGACCGCCTGCTCCACGGCGAGGCGATCGCGATCGGCATGGCGCTCGCCGCGGAGTTCTCCTCGCGGCTCGGGCTGTTGGCCGCTGGCGATGTCGCCCGCATCACCCGCCATCTCGCCGGCGTCGGCCTGCCGGTCCGGCTCGGTGAGATTGCCGGCGGCGCGCCGGATGCCGACCGCCTGATGGGACTGATTGCGCAGGACAAGAAAGTGCAGCGCGGCAGGCTCACCTTCATTCTTCTGCGCGACATCGGGCATGCTTATATAGCTACTGATGTCGATCCGGCGCAGGTGCGCGCGTTCCTGATCGAGAAGCTCGAGGCGCGATGACGCTTGCCGATTGGCTGATTTTATCTGCGGTTCTACTGTTCCTGTTCGGGTCTTTCTTCTTCTCCGGAAGCGAGACCGCGATGACGGCGTGTTCGCGCGCCACCATGCTGAGCCTCGTCAAAAGCGGCAACGAGAAAGCTGCAATCGTCACCCGCCTGCTCGACCGGCGTCAACGGCTCCTCGGTGCCCTCCTGATCGGCAACAATGTCGCGACCATCGTGTCGTCGGCGCTTGCAACCGGGCTATTGCTGTCGTGGTTCGGGGATGTCGGCATCATCTATGCGAGCATCGCCATGACGATCCTCGTGGTGGTGTTCTGCGAAATGCTGCCGAAGACCGCGGCCATCATGAGCCCCGACCGCTACGCGCTCTCGGTCGCGCGCGCGCTCGACTACGTGGTGCGCATTCTCGGACCCGTGCTCGACGCAACGGACTGGCTCGTGCGCCACATGCTGGCCTTGGTGCGGGTGGATTCCCGCGGCGGTGAGTTGTTGCCGGGCCACGAGCGTCTGCGCGGCGCGGTCGACCTGCTGCACCGCGAAGGCAGCGTCGAGAAGCACGATCGCGACATGCTGGGCGGCCTACTCGATCTGCGTGACCTCACCGTCGCCGACGTCATGATCCACCGCACCGAGGTCATCGCCGCCGATGTCGGCGAGCCGCCGGAAAAAGTCGTGGAGTTCGTCAACCGCGAAATGGTGACGCGCGTGCCCCTGTGGCGTGGCACGCCGGAGAACATCGTCGGCATTTTGCACGTGAAGGACCTCGTGCGCGCGATGGAAGTGGCCGGCGGCGACCCGCGCAAGATCGACATCATGGCGATCGCCCGGCCCGCCTGGTTCGTTCCCGAGACGCGTCCGCTCACCGAGCAGCTCAAGGCGTTCCGTCGCCGCCGCACCCCGCTCGCTCTCGTCGTCGACGAGTACGGCGAGTTCATGGGGATCGTGACCCTCGAAGACATTCTGGAGGAGATCGTCGGCGACATCAGCGACGAGCACGACGTCGAAGTCCCGGGCGTGCGCCCGCAGCCTGACGGCTCGGTCAACGTTGACGGCGCGGTTCCGATCCGCGACCTCAACCGTGCCATGGACTGGAATCTGCCCGACGACGAGGCAACCACCATCGCAGGTCTCGTCATCCACGAAGCGCGCTCGATCCCCGAGGCCGGCCAGAGCTTCACCTTCCACGGCTTCCGCTTCCAGGTGCTTCGCAAGAACCGCAACCGGCTGGAGGCGCTGCGCATTACCGCCGTAATGCAAAAGGCGACCGCAAAGGCCTCCTGAATAATCGCTGTAGGGTGCGCAAAGCGCGGACGTGTCCGCGCGTGCGCACCACCGGCTCTCAACCGGCCGGAAACTTCATGGTGCGCACGCTCCGCTTTGCGCACCCTACAAATTTCCACACTTTACCCACCCTACGTCAGCTCGGCGCTTCGTTCGAGGCCGCGGCGTGGATCGCAAGCGCATGGACGCCGCCCTGCAGTTCGCTTGCAAGGGCTGCATTTATCATGCGGTGGCGTTCGAGCCGGCTCTTTTCCCGGAAGGCATCCGACACAATATGAATGCGGAAATGAGTTTCCCCGCCCGGCCGGTGTCCGGCATGTCCCGCGTGGTGATGTGACTCGTCCACCACTTCGAGGCTCGCCGGCGCGAATGCATCTGTCAGCTTACGCGCAATGGTCTCGCGCATGTCCATGCGGGAAGCTTTAATGGCTCGTTCACGATCGCGTCAATCGTCATCGCGAGGCCGAGTGCGGATCACGGTGCGACGGATCTGTCAAGCTTGCGCGTTTCGATGAACCCTTCGCATAATAGGTAATGAAGTTCGACTTACCATTGTTCGATCGCATCCGGGTCAAGCCCAGCGAAGATCGACGCGCGCAGACGGATCGGCCGTGTTGCGATTGGCCGAACTGCTCCGGCGCGGCAACGCATCGGGCGCCGAAGGGTCGCGGCCGCGAACGCGAGTATTGGCGTTTCTGTCTCGCTCACGTGCGCGAGTACAATCAGTCCTATAATTTTTTCGCCGGCATGGACGACAATGCCGTCGCCCGTTATCAGAAAGATGCCCTCACTGGTCACTTGCCGACCTGGAAGATCGGCATGATCGGCGGCAAGGGTCGCTCCGCGAACTCGGCCAGCGGACGGCGCCGTTCCCGCACGGTTGAGGACGGTTTCGGCTCCGACGACCCCTTCGACATAATGCGCGACTTCGGTGCCGCGCGGACCGCGCATTCCCGTGCCGAGGCCGAGCGACGCACGGTCCGCAACGCCGAACGCAAGGCGCTCAATTCATTGGGACTTGAGGAGGGTGCCGGGCGTCACGATATCAAAGCGAGGTTCAAGGAGCTCGTCAAACGCCATCATCCCGATTTGAATGACGGCGACCGCGCCTCCGAAGACAAGCTACGTGAAATTATCGAAGCTTATAATTATCTAAAGAAGCAGGGACTCTGCTGATTTCGCCCAGCTGGTTTGCGTGAGCGCTCGTGGCCTTGTGGAGTGTCCGCACAATCGGCTTTCGGGGCGTGTGGGCTCTGCGAATTCCGCTGCAATCTCAGGCTGGTAGGGCTGCTGATGACCGCGGAATTTCACGTGGCCTCGCCTTCCACGACAGTGTGCGATGGCGAAGCACAGGGCACAGGCGGCGCTTCCGCCGCCCGGGGCGTTTCTGTTAAGTTGCTGGCGACATACGCCACATGCCGCACTTCGCCGAAGTCGTGTGTCCGGGCGCCGAAATTCGCCAGTCTCGGATTTGGGCACCCGCAGCCGCCGGGCCTTCAGCCGCCGCCCGCCGGACCCATTGATTCCCGCCGGGATCAGGGGTGAGCCCACGCACGGAGGAGCAATGACTGTGGTGACTGAGACCGCCGCCCCGCTACCCGACATCAAGGTGTCGGTGCGGCAGACGTTCGGCTTCGACAGCGACATGGAAGTGCCGGCCTATTCGCAGCCGGACGAGCATGTCCCGGACATCGATTCCGATTATCGCTTTGACCGCCCGACCACGCTCGCGATCCTAGCAGGATTTGCCCGCAACCGCCGCGTCATCGTGACCGGTTATCACGGCACCGGAAAGTCGACCCACATCGAGCAGGTTGCCGCCCGGCTCAACTGGCCATGCGTGCGGGTCAATCTGGACAGCCACATCAGCCGTATCGATCTCATCGGCAAAGATGCAATCGTGATCCGCGAGGGCCAGCAGGTCACCGAATTTCGCGACGGCATCCTGCCGTGGGCTTACCAGCACAATGTCGCGCTGGTGTTCGACGAATACGATGCCGGCCGTCCCGACGTGATGTTCGTGATCCAGCGCGTGCTGGAATCGTCGGGCCGCCTCACGCTCCTCGACCAGAGCCGGGTCATCAAGCCGCACCCGGCGTTCCGTCTGTTCGCGACGGCGAACACGGTTGGGCTCGGCGACACCTCCGGCCTCTATCACGGCACCCAGCAGATCAACCAGGCGCAGATGGATCGGTGGTCGATCGTCACCACGCTCAACTACCTGCCGCATGACAACGAGGTCGAGATCGTGCTGGCCAAGGCCAAGCACTACCGAACCGACGCCGGCCGCGATATCGTCAACAAGATGGTGCGGGTCGCCGATCTCACCCGCAACGCCTTCATGAACGGAGATATCTCCACCGTGATGAGCCCGCGTACCGTCATCACCTGGGCCGAGAACGCCGACATCTTCAAGGACGTGGGATTCGCGTTCCGCCTCACCTTCCTCAACAAGTGCGACGAGTTGGAGCGTCCGATCGTTGCCGAGTTCTATCAGCGCTGTTTCGGCCAGGAGCTGCCGGAGTCATCCGTCAACGTGGCACTGAGCTGAGTTCTCAATTCCGGACAAATCGATGTCCTCGAACATTAAAGCAAAATCGCCTGCCAAGGAGGCGCCGACCGAGCCGTTCAAGCGCGCCGTGACCGGCTGCCTGCGGGCGATCGCGCGCAAGCCCGATCTGGAAGTTGCGTACGCGGCCGAACGGCCCGGTATGGTGGGCGGCAAGGCGCGACTGCCGGAGCCGCCGCGCAAGCTCAGCGCCCGCGATGCGGCGATCGTTCGCGGTCATGCTGATGCCATTGCGCTGCGCATGGCCTGCCACGACAATGCGGTCCATCGTAAGCTGCTGCCGGGCGGCCAGCAGGCCCGCGCCGTGTTCGAGGCTGTGGAGCAGGCCCGCGTCGAGGCCATCGGTGCCCGTCGCATGCAGGGGGTGGCCAAGAATCTCGCCGCGATGCTCGACGACAAATTCCATCGCGGCAAGTTCGACGAGATCAGCGACCGCGCCGACGCCCCGATCGAAGAGGCGCTCGCCATGCTGGTGCGCGAGCGCCTCACCGGCCAGGCTCCGCCGCCGGCGGCGCGACGGCTTGTCGAACTGTGGCGCAGTTTCATCGAAGGCCGCGCCGGCCGCGAGCTCGACCGCCTGGAAGACATGATCGAGGACCAGCGCCGCTTCGGCGATGTCGTCCATGACCTTCTCGATTCGCTCGACATGGGCGACGAGCGCCGCGACGAAGAAGACGAGAGCGAGGACAATAACGACGAGGGCCGACAGGACGAGAAGGGAGAGGACGGAGAGTCCTCTGAGTCCGACGACAGCGAGCGCATGAGCCTGGAACAGGCCGAGGCTGCAACCGAGGAGGTGCCCGACAGCGCCGCCGAAGCGACCGACGCGCCGACCGCCGACATGCCGGACGACTCCGACATGGGCGACTCGGAGAATGCCGCCGAGCCGTGGCGCCCGCGCCAAGGCGGCCGCAACGAGCCGCGCGGCCCGGACTACCGGCCCTTCATCACCAAGTTCGACGAGATCGTGGCCGCGGAAGATCTGTGCGAGCCCGAGGAGCTCGATCGCCTGCGCGGCTATCTCGACAAGCAACTCGCCAATCTGCAGGGCGTGGTGGCGAGGCTCGCAAACCGTCTGCAACGCCGCTTGATGGCTCAGCAGAACCGCTCCTGGGAGTTCGACCTCGAGGAAGGCCTCCTCGACCCGGCGCGGCTCTCCCGCATCATCATCGATCCGATGCATCCGCTCTCGTTCAAGCGCGAAAAGGACACCAAGTTCCGCGACACCGTGGTGACACTGCTCCTCGACAATTCCGGCTCGATGCGCGGGCGTCCGATTACGGTCGCTGCCACATGCGCGGACATTCTGGCGCGCACGTTGGAACGCTGCGGCGTCAAGGTCGAAATCCTCGGCTTCACGACGCGCGCCTGGAAGGGCGGCCAGTCGCGCGAAGCTTGGCTCGCGGCGAACAAGCCCGCCAACCCCGGCCGCCTCAACGATCTGCGCCACATCATCTACAAATCGGCCGATGCGCCGTGGCGGCGGGCACGGCGCAATCTCGGCCTGATGATGCGCGAGGGGCTGCTCAAGGAGAACATCGACGGCGAGGCGCTCGATTGGACTCACAAGCGCCTGATCGCGCGAACCGAGCAGCGCCGCATTCTGATGATGATCTCGGACGGCGCGCCGGTCGACGACTCGACGCTGTCCGTCAATGCCGGCAATTACCTCGAGCGCCACCTGCGCTGGGTCATCGAGGAGATCGAGCAGCGCTCGCCCGTAGAACTGATCGCGATCGGCATCGGTCACGACGTGACGCGCTACTATCGCCGCGCCGTCACGATCGTCGATGCCGAGGAACTGGGCGGCGCCATGGTCGAGAAGCTCGCCGAGCTGTTCGATGAAGAGGCGCAGGAGGAACCGGTGCGCCGACCGAAACGCCGGCTCGACGCGTGAGCGTTGGGCCGCCGGCGTTCCCATCGAACTCCGCGCATACATGGCACGGTCTCAACTCGGTTTTCCCTGGCTTCGCGGTGTTGCTGCGCGCGAGCGCAATCGCCGCACTCGCGATCGGAGCGCATGCTGCGCCGGCGGGCGCGCAGCGCGGCATTCCCGAGCCGCCGGCGTCCATTACGATCACGGCAAAGCCGATCGATGCGTTCAATTCGAGCGTTGCCAACCAGCGCCGGTTCGGCGCGCTGGAATTCATTGGCGGGCTCGAGCTTTCGTCCTCTCACCGCGACTTTGGCGGATTCTCGGCGATCCGGGTCGAGGCGGACGGCGAGCATTTCGTTGCGTTCTCCGACAAGAGCCATTGGCTGACAGGCCGCATCGTTTACACGGCCGGACGGCCGAGCGGCATCGCCGACGCCGTCATCGCCCCGATGATCGGACCCGATGGCCGCACGTTGGCCTTGCGCGGCTGGTACGATACTGAATCGCTCGCGGTGCGCGACGGCCTGTTTTATGTCGGCATCGAACGTGCGAACCGCATCGTGCGCTTCGATTTCGCAAAATCCGGTGTGCTAGCTCGCGCCGAAGTCGTCCCGGTACCGCTCGGCATCTCCAAGCTTCCGAGCAACAAGGGCCTGGAGGCGCTCGCCTTCGCGCCGCGAACGGGTCCACTTGCGGGCGCGCTGCTCGCATTTTCCGAGCGCGGCCTCGATGGCGCCGGCAACCTCAAGGCATTCATTCTGAACGGCACCGCTTCGTCGGAGTTCTCGGTCAAGCGCCGCGATGACTTCGATATCAGCGACAGCGCGGCGCTGCCATCAGGCGACATCCTGCTCCTTGAACGCCGCTTCACCTGGCTCACGGGTGTCGCGATGCGCCTGCGCAAGATCGCCATCACCAATATTGCTCCAGGCGCGCTCGTCGACGGCCCGGAGTTGATCTTCGCCGACATGAGCTACCAGATCGACAACATGGAGGGGCTCAGCATCCACGCAGCGAAGGACGGCGCCACCATCCTGACCATGGTCTCGGATGATAACTTCTCGATCCTGCAGCGCACGATCCTGCTGCAGTTCAAGCTGACCGAAGATTGAAGCGCGCGTTGCTTCGCGTTTTGCGGTCTTAACGGATGCTCCGCTGTCCTTGCCCGGCTTGACCGGGCAATCCAGTACTCCGCAGCCGGTGGCTACTGGGTCGCCCGGTCAAGCCGGGCGAGGACGAACGCAGAAGGCCAATCGAAAGAAACGATCAGCTCGCCGGGGCAAGCTTCTTGGCAATCTGGCGCTTGAGTTCCACGGCGCGCGTCGACAGCTCGCTCTCGCGCGCCTTGGTCAGAAAGGCGTCAAGGCCGCCGCGATGATCGACGCTCTTCAGCGCATTCGTGGAGATGCGCAAGCGCACCGAGCGCCCGAGCGCATCGGACATCAAGGTGACGTTGACCAGATTCGGCAGGAAGCGCCGCTTGGTCTTGATATTGGAGTGGCTGACCTTGTGGCCGACCTGGGCGCCTTTCCCGGTCAGTTCGCATCGCCGCGACATGGCATACCTCTGAAAGCAACCGTCTTCGCGCCGCCGGAGCGCGGAGCTACTGGCAAATATGGGCTCGTTTGGACCGCGGACCTATAGTGAGACGGGCGGTGAGCGTCAAGTTCGAGATGGCCGGCATCGGTGGCGGGATTTGCTCGGCCGGCGACGTCGCCGCACCGGTGCGCTGATCCGCAAAGCGCTAAGTCCGGCCGCATCGAAGCGGTTGAAGGCCAGCGGGATCAGTCCGTTACATCACACATTCGACTTAATCCACGTTGAAAAGCCTGCATTCCTGCCGGTGAGGCGTTCGACGGATTGGATCGAAAGTGCGTGTAACTTTGCCCGGTCTTGTGCGCCCAGGCCGCCGGCCTTTCCAACGGCCGCTTCCAGCATCCGCATTATATAAAGTTCAGATATGCTTCGCCGCTGCCGCGATGGCCGCGTGCATTGGCGGCGGCGATGCGCACGCCCAGGGCAAGCTTGACGCGCGCTATTGGGCGAGCCTCGCGGGCGTTCCCATTGGCCGTGGCGCCTGGGTCATCGAAATCGGCGAGGACCAGTTTACGGCAGCCGCCAGCGGCATGACCGCGGGGCTGTTGCGCGTGTTTGCGAACGGCCAGGGCAGCGGCGCATCGCGGGGCACCGTTCGCGGCGACAATCTGATGCCGACCGCCTACGCGTCGAGCATCGCGAATGAAAAGCGTGTCGAAGAGCTGCGAATCGCGCTCAGCTCCGGGAACGTCAAGGACTTCACCATCGAGCCTCCGGCTACGCCCCAACCGGAGCGTATTCCGGTAACCGATGCGCATCGACGTGGCGTCACCGATCCGATGACCGCTGGGCTTGTCCGCGTGCCCGGCACCGGCGACCCGGTGTCGGCGGAAGCCTGCCGGCGCACGATCCCGGTGTTTGACGGCCGCATGCGCTTTGATCTGCATTTGAGTTTCAAGCGCTTCGAGCACGTCCAGGCCGACCGCGGCTATCAGGGCCCGGTGGCGGTGTGCGCCGTGCAATTCGCTCCCTTGGCCGGTTACGTGCCGAGCCGCCCGGCGATCAAATACCTCGTCGCGCAGCGAGACATGGAAATCTGGCTCGCGCCGATTGCCGGCACCCGGATCCTCGTGCCGTTCCGGGCGCAGATCCCGACCCCACTGGGCCTCGGGATATTGGAGGCGACTCAGTTCATTACGGTTGCGACCCCGCCGCGGGTCCCCGTGGCGGCGCGCTAAGCTCTCTCCCAATCCACAGCTTAAGCAGTCAGGTTTCGATTCCCTGCTTGACAGATGAACGCGAAGCGAATCGGAACACGCTGATTCCGTAACTGCACTGACGGACCATTCTGCGATGATTTTCGGTGCACTTTTTCAGCATCTGGTGGGCACACACTCATCGTTCCCAATATGTGGTGAGAACGAATCTCGACACCTCCAGAGTCAGCGATTCGGGCGTGCTTTGTTCGAGACTCGTTCGCGAATCCCCCGTAGCGCCCTCGAACCCCTTGGATTGCGTCGCATTGTGATACAAAAGGCCCCCTGCAAGTGATGCGCCGGGCCGGTCCGTGCGCCGGCGGAGACTGTAATGCCCATCTCGTTCAGTTCGCCCGGACCCCGGGATCAACGCCCCCGGGGGGTCGGTGTCACCGCGGTGCTGGGGCCGACCAATACCGGCAAGACCCATCTCGCCATCGAGCGCATGCTGGCGCATTCCTCCGGCCTGATCGGCCTGCCGCTGCGGCTCCTCGCCCGCGAGGTCTATAATAAAGTCTCCGAGCGCGTCGGCGCCGACGCGGTTGCGCTCATCACCGGCGAAGAGAAGATCAAGCCAGCCAATCCGCGCTATTGGGTTTCGACAGTCGAGGCAATGCCGCGCGACCTCGATGTGGCGTTCGTGGCCGTCGATGAGGTCCAGCTCGGGGCCGATCTTGATCGCGGCCACGTCTTCACCGACCGCATGCTCAACTGTCGCGGCCGCGAGGAGACGTTCGTCCTCGGCGCCGCGACCGTACGACCGATGGTCGAGAGGCTGCTGCCGGGAGCGAACATCTTGAGCCGGCCGCGACTATCGCGGCTCACCCATGCAGGCGAAAAGAAGATCACGCGCCAGCCGCGCCGCACCGCGATCGTCGCCTTCTCCGCCGACGAGGTGTACGCGATCGCCGAACTGATCCGCCGGCAGCGCGGCGGCGCGGCCGTCGTTCTCGGCGGCCTCTCGCCGCGTACGCGCAACGCGCAGGTCGCGCTCTATCAATCCGGCGACGTCGATTACCTGGTGGCGACCGATGCGATCGGCATGGGCCTCAATCTCGATGTCGATCACGTCGCGTTCGCGTCCGATCGCAAGTTCGATGGTTATCAATTTCGCCGTCTTAATCCTGCTGAATTCGCCCAGGTCGCGGGCCGCGCCGGCCGCGCGACGCGCGACGGCAGCTTCGGCACCACCGGGCGCTGTCCGCCCTTCGATGCCGAACTCGTGCACGCGCTTGAAAGCCACAGCTTCGAGCCGCTCAAAGTACTGCAGTGGCGCAATTCCGATCTCGACTTCTCGTCGCTGGGCGCGCTCGCAGCCTCGCTCGCCGCGCTGCCATCGCATCCGACGTTGACGCGCGCGCCGCTTGCCGAAGATATCCTCGTGTTCGATCACGCCGCGCGTGACGAAGAGGTTCGCGCCCTCGCCAAGGGACGCGCCGCGATCGAGCGGCTGTGGGATGTTTGCCAGCTCCCCGACTACCGCAAGATTTCGCCCGCTGCCCACGCGGAACTTGTGGTGACCCTCTATGGTTTTCTGCTCCGCGACGGTAGAATTTCCGACGATTGGTTTTCCGGACAGATTGCTCAAGCCGATCATGTTGAAGGCGACATTGACACGCTATCGACGCGTATCGCGCATATCAGAACGTGGACCTTTGCGGCGAACCGGCCTGACTGGCTGGCGGACCCCGAACATTGGCAAGGTGTTGCGCGAACGATCGAGGACAAGCTGTCCGACGCGCTACACGAACGCCTCGCCGAGCGTTTCGTCGATCGCCGCACCAGCGTGCTGATGCGCCGGTTGCGAGAGAACACGATGCTGAACACCGAGATCACCAAGACCGGCGAAGTCGTCGTCGAAGGCCATACCATCGGCCGGCTCGACGGTTTCCGCTTTGCGCCGGATTCGACCTCCACCGGTTCCGACGCCAAGGCCCTGTCGGCCGCGGCGCAGAAGGCGCTCTCCGGCGAGATCGAAGCGCGTGCCAACCGGCTGTCTCATGCGCCCGACGCGCAGTTCGTGCTCACGTCGGACGCGACCATCCGCTGGATCGGCGAACCCGTCGCCAAGCTCGTCGCCGGCGACGTCGTGCTGCGACCGCGGGTGCGCATCCTCGCCGATGACCATTTGACCGGCGCGGCGCTCGAAGCGGTGCAGACGCGTCTCGATCTGTGGACGCGCACCCACATCGAACGGCTGCTCGCGCCATTGTTCGTGCTCGGCGCCGCCGACGACATCACCGGCCTCGCGAGAGGCGTCGCCTATCAAATCGTCGAAGCGCTCGGCGTTCTCGAGCGCAGCAAAGTTGCGGACGACCTCAAGAGTCTCGACCAAGCCTCGCGCGCCACGTTGCGCAAGCACGGCGTGCGGTTCGGCGCCTACCACGTCTACGTGCCACTGTTGCTCAAGCCGGCGCCACGAGCGCTCGCGGCGCAGTTGTGGGCCATCAAGCACGGCGGTCCCGAGACGACGGGGCTCGATGAGTTGCAGCGGCTTGCCGCAAGCGGCCGGACATCGTTCCCGGCCGACAAGGAAGTGCCGCGCGCGCTTTATCGCACCCTCGGCTACCGGATGTGCGGCGAGCGTGCATTGCGCGTCGATATTCTGGAACGGCTCGCGGACCTGATCCGCCCGGCGCTCGCCTGGCGGCCCGCATCTCCCGGCATTAAACCGGCCGGCGCGTTTGAGGGCACCGGATTCACTGTGACCCAGGCGATGACCTCGCTCACTGGCTCCTCAGGCGAAGATTTTGCCTCGATCCTGCGCGCGCTCGGCTATCGGATGGAAAAGCGGCCCAAACCAGCCGAGCCGCCAGCGCAGCCGGCGGAAGCCGCAGCGCCAAGCGCGACGGACGCGAATGTGTCCGAGCCAACAGAAGCGGCCGCCCCATCAGAAGAGTTTGCAGACAACTCGGTCGAGCCGGTGACCAGCACGGCAGATCAGGCGGCCACGGCCGAAGCAGATTCGGTGGGCACAGACGCTGCGGAAGCGGGCGTGGAGGATGTGCACCAAGTTGAGACCTCGTCGGAGAGCGAAGACGCCCAGCCCGATGCAGCCGCGCCTGCCGCAGATTCGGTCGTCCTTGGGGCGGAACCCGACCACGGGGCCGTGATCGCGCCCGAGCCCGAACTTGCTATGCCAATTGCCTCCGAACCCGGTGCCGCAACCGAAGTTCAGGCTGCCGCGCCCGATGCGCTATCCGACACCAGCGCAGAACTGGCGTCGGCTGACTCCAATGCGGCTGAGGTCGCAAAGGCCGCCGAGCCCGAATTAGTCGAAGTCTGGCGGCCGGGCGGACGAAGCGACGAGCGGCGCGGCCAACGTCGGCCGCCGCGCCGGCATCATCGCGATGGCGGGCACCGGACCGGAGCGGGCGAAGCGCCGCAAAGGCCTGTCGCCGCTGCGGCGCAAGGTGACGGCGAGGCGGCCGCTCAAGTAGGTGATGCCGGGACCAGCGCAGGCGAGGCCGCAGCAACACCGGCGTCGGCACCCGAGACCCGGCCCGATCGCGGTGAGCGGCGCAGGCGCGGCGGCCGCCCCGGCGAATTTCGACGCGACGACGGCGAGCGCGGCCCACAACGTCCGGACGAGCGTCGCGCCGACCATCGCGATCGTCCGGAGCGCAGCCAGCGCCCTGACCGGCCCGATCGCCCACGGGGAGACCGCGGCGAGCGGGGACGGAAGGAGCGCGGCGACCGGAGTTGGCGCGAGCACCTGCCGGGCCGCGAGCGCAGCAAGGAGCCCGATCCCAATTCGCCCTTCGCCAAGCTTGCAGCATTGAAGGCGCAGCTCGAAGCTGACGCGAAGGAACGCCACTGAGTAGGTGCCTTTGTCGGCCGAGCGGCAACGCATCGATCGCTGGTTATGGCACGCGCGCATCGTGCGGACCCGCCTCGTCGCAGCCTCCCTGGCGGCGGCGGGACACGTGCGGGTCAATGGGGCGCGCATCACGGCGCCAAGCCGCGCCATCAAGTGCGGCGACGTAGTCACGATCGCCCTCGATGGCGGCGTCCGGGTCCTCAAGGTCTCTGGATTTTCGCCGCGCCGAGGCGACTCTGCAGCCACTGTCGGACTCTATACCGAACTCACCGAAGGCAACCGTCGCCATTGAAAATGCCCTGCCACAGGCAAATCATCGCATTCATTAAGCGCCGGCCAGTCCCCATTTCGATGCTAGAGGCGGGGTTGCGCGGCGGGTCGTGCTGCGCTAGCGCATGGTCGCGAAGATTGCAGGCTCTTTCGCGTCAATTCGTCAGCAAAAACAAGAACCCCGAGTGTGCCTGCCGCCGGAGCGGAGTTGGTCCATGACGTACGTCGTTGTCGAGAACTGCATCAAGTGCAAGTACATGGATTGCGTCGAGGTCTGTCCGGTCGATTGCTTTTATGAAGGCGCCAACATGCTCGTCATTCATCCCGACGAGTGTATCGATTGCGGCGTCTGCGAACCCGAATGCCCGGCCGAGGCCATCAAACCGGACACCGAACCCGGTCTGGAGCAGTGGCTCCAGGTCAATGCCGAATATTCTAAGACCTGGCCCAACATCACCGTGAAACGTGAGGGGCCGGCGGACGGCAAGGAGTGGGATGGCGTCGAAGGTAAAATCAAGCAGTTCGACCCGCAGCCCGGCACCGGAGACTGATTCGGGCGCAACCGCTTTTTATTGTCGCACCTTCGCCGCGGTTAAGGCTTTTCAAGCATTTTATTGCGTCTGCATGACAGAATTGACACTTTCGCACCGCGTAAAGCTTTGATTTTTGCGGGAAATGTGCTATATAGGCGACAAATAAGAAACGCAGGCTTCGACGCTCCTCCGGGAGCGTATTTTTTCGAAGTGTTCCCGAGGATCCGTCAAACAGGGGCGTGTATCTCACGCAATCGACAGTGGCAGGCAAAATTCGTCACAGGTCTAAGTCGAAAAGGACCGCAAAACCCTCTTCGGACAGCCGTCGCAGGGCAACCCAAGCTCCCCGGGCTACCAACCGCCGCGGAGCTCCCGTGGCTAAGGCGGCTGTCGGCCGCAATAGGCCAAAGGGTCAAGGAGAAAGTCAGGGAATGACCTCGAAGAAGGCTACGCAACGGCAAGGGTTCAAGACCAGCGAGTTCATTGTTTATCCGGCGCATGGCGTCGGGCAGATCGTGGCGATCGAGGAACAGGAAGTTGCGGGCTGCAAGCTCGAGCTGTTCGTGATCAACTTCGTCAAGGACAAGATGACCTTGCGGGTCCCGACCGCCAAGATCGCGGCGGTTGGCATGCGCAAGCTGGCCGAGCCCCCGATCGTGAAGCGCGCGCTCGAGACCCTGAAGGGCCGCGCACGGGTCAAGCGCACCATGTGGTCGCGCCGGGCGCAGGAATACGAAGCGAAGATCAACTCCGGCAACATCGTCGCGATTTCGGAAGTGGTTCGCGACCTGTTCCGCTCCGAGAGCCAGCCCGAGCAGTCCTACAGCGAACGCCAGCTTTACGAAGCGGCGCTCGACCGGCTGTCGCGCGAGATTTCTGCGGTCCAGCGAATCACCGAGACCGAAGCTATCAAGGAAATCGAGGCGGCGCTCGCCAAGGGTCCGCGGCGCGGCAAGAGCGCCGAGAGCGAAGAGGCCGTGATCGAGGACGAAGCGGCGTAAGTCGCTTTCGCGACATAGATCGAGACAGAAAAAGCCCGGCGCACGCCGGGCTTTTTTCATGCTGTCGATTGTTTCCTGCCGTCGATTGCAGTCCGTTATCCTTCGGACGAGACGAGTGCCCTGCCCTACTTCGCCGCAGCAACCACGCGTGAACCTTCGCGGATCGCCTCCTCGCGACGCATGCGGGCGACGGCGGCTTCGCCGCCGTTGGTCGCCTGGTAAAGGCCGAGCGCCTCGAACTCGTTAGCCTCAGGCGCCTCGATGGCGAGGTCGGTGTACGTCCACCGGTCCGGCGCCGCCAGCACCTCGCGCAGGATCGTGTTGTAGCGCTGATAGACCCGCCAGTAGCGCCATGCCTTGACGACGATCTCGCCGAAATAGCGGGGATAGAACAGCAGCGGATTCTCACGCGGCAACCCGCGGCGGCGATCGCGCCTGAACTTCAGGCGGAACGCGCCGCCTTCCAGCGGATGCACGCCCTCGAACAATATCATCAGGTAGAACCACAGGATCGTGGTCAGCGTCGCCGGTGGGCGCCCGATCTTGCAGGCCGCAGAGCGGCGCAGGATCGTGCGCACGTGCTCAGGCGTGTAATAGGCGAACCACGCAGCGCGGTAGGCCTCCTCCCATTCCCGGTCCGACATTTTCGCATGGTGCGAGACCCGATGATTGAGATCGTACTTGTTCATGTCGGGGTCCATCCAGACCCCTTTCTGCGTCAGCACCTTGTGGTCCTCGGACCCTGGCAGCGGCGTCAGAAAGAAAAATTCGAGGATATCGAGCGGCAGTTCGCGCTTGATGATCTCGATGTCCCGCAGAATCGATTCCTTAGTGTCGTTGGGAAATCCAAGAATGTAGCCGGCATAGGTGATGGCGCCGTGGTCGCGCCATTTCTGCAGCATTTCCCGATATTCGGTGATCTTGTTCTGGCGCTTCTTCGCCGCAATCAAGTTATCGGGATTGATGTTCTCGAGCCCGATGAAGACGCGGCGAACGCCTGCCTGCGCTGCTTTCTCGATGAAGTTCGGAATCTTGTGGCACAGCGTATCGACCTGGATCGTGAAGCCGATCTTGGGGAATTCGCCGTTGCGCAATTCGATGAGGCGATCGAATAGCGCCTCCCAGTCGCGGTTGCGGGCGAAATTATCGTCGGTGATGAAAAACCGCTTGATGCCCTGCGCGTAGTTCTGGCGCACGATGCGCTCGACATCGTCAGGCGAGCGGAAGCGGCTCTTGCGCCCCTGCACGTTGATGATGGTGCAGAACGAACATTGATACGGACAGCCGCGCCCGAGATCGACGCTCGAGAGCGATCCCGCCGTTCGCCGCACATGCTGGCGCGGCAGGAACGGCGGCGGTTCGCCGTCCAACGCCGGCAGCTTGTCCATGTAATTATAGATAGGCTGCAGCTTGCCGTTCCAGGCGTCGCTGAGGACCTCGTCGAAACGGCCCCCCTCGGCCTCGCCAGCAAAGAATGAAATGCCGAGCGCCTGCGCCTCCTTCAGATCGGCGGGCATCTCCGGCAGCATCGCGATGCAGCCGGAGACATGAAATCCGCCGATGCAAACCGGCAGGCCGGCGGCTAGGAACGGCCGCGCCAGGTTAATTGCGCGAGGAAATTGGTTCGACTGCACGCCGACCAATCCGATCAGCGCGCGGCCACCCTGCTTGCGGATGTCGCGGATGATCCGGTCCGGCCGCACGCGGCTGTTGGTTTCATCGTAGGTGTGGAGGCGAATCTCGACGTCGGCGCCCAGCACGTTGCGCCGCCGCGCGTCCTCCGCGAGGCCGTTCAGGCACGCCAGCGTGTTCGACGGAATCGCCGAACGGACCCACTGAATCGGATAACCGTCGTCATCGTAATGCGTCGGCTTGATCATCACGAAGTGGAGCAACGACGCGCTGCTAGTCGCGGTGCCGTCCATCGCCTGCAGCCCCCCAGTCATTCTCAGCTAACGAACCTTAGCAGGCCTAAATCGAAGGCACCACCTAAACCGGGGCGCCTGCATCTGTGCACAACCCTATTGCGGGATGAGTGCCAACGCCTTGGCAATGCTGGCGATCTGGGCGCGCTGGGTCTCGATCATGGTAACGAAATCCGCCGTGGTGCCGACCCGCAGCGCCTGCCCGATTGCGGCGAGCCGCGTCGCCAGCGCAGGATCGGTGGCGACGGCATTGACGTCGGTTGCAATCTGGGCCCGCAACTCCTCCGGCATGTCGCGCCAGCCGTAGAAGCCCTGGAAGCCGTCCGCGGCGAGCTCGGGATGTCCGATCTCGGCGGCCGTCGGGAGATCAAGCGCCGCCGGCGAACGATCGCGATTGGTGACGAGAAGAAGCTTCACCTTGCCGGCCTGTGCCAGTGGCAGGAGCGGTAGCAGCGCCGTCACGGCGAAGCCGATGCGGTTCTCGCCGACATCCTGCAAAGCCGGCGAGAAGTCGCGATAGGATAGCTGCGTCATCTCAAGGTCGGCACGCTTGAGGAAGCCTGCGAAGATGAATTGCGGCAGACCCGGCGTCGACGCCCAGGTCAGGCGGCTGGGCTCGGCACGCACGCGGGCGATCAGGGCATCGATGGTGCCGATGCCGAGCGCCGCACTCGCGGCGACCGTGAGATAGGAATCGGACGCGGATACGATCGGCACGAGATCGCGCTCGGGGTCGTAAGGCAGCTTGGCGTGAACCACCGGATTGATCGTGATCGGACCGCCGTTCGCGAACAACAGCGTGTGATCATCGTGCGCGCCCGCAAATGCGGCCAGCGCGACGAGACCGTCGGGCCCAGGGCGGTCCTCCACGACGGTAGGCCGGTTCCAGCGCACGGCGAGCCGATCGGCGAAGAGCCGCGCCGTGGTATCGGCGGCGCTGCCCGGCGAGAACGGCACGATCAGCTTGACAGTGCGATGCGGCCACGATTGCGCCGCCGCTTCCGCTATCGGCAAGGCGGCGACGAGAAGAATGGCTGTGAGAGCCGCGGCGAGGTGCTTGATGATGGCCATTGTCCACCGCCGCTCAACAGACGCGGCTTCGATCGGCACCATTATTTTGCCGATGCGGCGGACAGGTCAACCGCCTCGCGGTCGCGCCGCGTCTTCACTCGACAACGATTTTCGCGAACTCGCCGGGCTTCACCCGATCACCGGGATCGAGACCATTGAGGACACGGAAGCGCTCGCCGGGCCGATCGATAGGCGCCATGCGCGCCGCGAGCGATTCCGTGGTGTCGTGCGGACCGACTTTGACGACCTTGAGCCGCAGCGGCCGCGCCATACGGATTTCCGCAAGCGTGAGGCGGCGGAAGGTCTGCACCGTTTCGCGGAACGTGCGATCCGCCTCCGGCGTGCGGTTTCGCGCCGCGAAGATGAACCGATAGACCTCGCTGCCGAACCGAATGGCGTAGAGGCGGAATGCCCACTGGTCGCCCTTCGCCGTCGCCGTCGCCGCCGGAAATCCATTGAGCGACAGCTCCTCGAGCGAGTTCGCGTCGACACTCTCGATCCAGCCCGAGTTGAGATATTCAATCAGCGACTGCTCCGCGGGAACCTTGACGATATCGAGTCGCAGCGCCTGGGTGCCGCCGTCCTTCAAACCGAGAACCGCCTGGTTGGTATTGTCGAGGCCGAAGCCCTCGGGCGCCGTGAACGTGAAGCCGAGCTTGGGATGGATGAAGCGACGGCCGCGCACGAAGCCGTCGGCTGGGTCTTCGCCGTAGACCATCCCGTCGATGCTGGCGAGATAAGATGGCCGGTCGCGGTCTGCGGCACCCGGCGCACCGAACTGCCGCGCAACGCTTTGGGCGTTCTGGATGCGCTCCTGGGTCGCGGGATGCGACGATGGAAAATCGCGGACGTCGCCGCCGCGCCGCGCCGTCACGAAATCGGCATTGCGGCTCATCGAGCCCAACAGGCGCGCCGCGCCGAACGGATCGTAGCCGGACTTTGTTGCAATCTCGACACCCATGCCGTCGGCCTCGAGTTCCTGGGCGCGGGAGAAGCTCGCCGCCTCCATTTTCGACCGGGTGAGTGCGAGCGCGCCGACTTCCGGGTTTCTCAGAAGATCGGTGACGCTGCTGATGAGGTCGGTCTTGTGCGCCCGTTCTTCGCGGAGCGCGGCATGGTTCGCGATCACGTGCGCCATTTCGTGGGACAGCACCGAGGCGAGTTCGGACGAATCATTGGCGAGCCCAAGAAGGCCGCGCGTAACATAAAGCTCGCCGTCGGGCAGCGCGAACGCGTTGACGGCCGGGGAGTTGAGAATGGTGATGCGGTATTTGACGTCGGGGCGGCTCGACGCCGCGACCAAGCGCTCGACGACGGTCGTGAGCTTGGCGTGCAGCCTAGGGTCTGAGTAGGCGCCGCCGTAGGCCGCAAGTACCCGCTGATGCTCGCGCTCGGCCGCCGCAGATGCCGCGCCGCCTGCTTTCGGCAGTTCGGGAAGGGAAATCGTTCCAATCGAGGGCATGCTCGAGCAGGCGGCGACCGCGAGCGTCACCAACGCTGCTGCGACGAGCCCCCCGGCTCGACGACCGATTCTGCGAATGCTCCCCCTCATCGCTGCGAACAGCCTACTCGTTTTGGCCCCTGTCGACGAATTCGATCTGCTCCGGCCGTGCCGCCTCGATGGCAGGACCATTGCGCGCTTCGACCCATCCCCGAACTTCGACGCGACGTCCGGTGAGTTCCTTCGGCGGCATGCCGGCTCCGGCAAATAGACGCTCATTTCGTTTAAGAATTCGTGACGGTAAAATCTTCCGACCAGCGTCGTCCGAAGTTCACGTACACGATGCCGCCGCTTTCGCGCACCGACAAAACTTTGCCGCCAACCACTGTGAAACGTCCCTCGTCACCCATCACATCCGAGGGATCATCGGCGCGCCGAACTACATAATATGGTTCGCTCCAAAGGCCAAGCTTCGCGGTCCGCGCCGCCCGCTCCGCGGTGCGCAGGTAGGTGCGGCATCCCGGCGCAAGCCCAATGGGGGATAGCAGCGCATGACCTCCCGCCAGCATATCACGCTGCACCAGAGTTTCCGCGGCGGGCGACACGACGGAAACGAAGGCAACAATTCGGCCATAGCGGTCGGAACCTGTTCCTGTCGGACGCAGCACGACCATGCGGTGGAGCACAACCGATTCGAGCGCGGCCTTGGCTGCAATCGCCACCTCGGCCCGGCCATCGTCTTCCGCCTCGGTGGTTAGCGGCGGTGTCTCGATCGCGGCGAGGCGAACCTCGCGGCCATCCGTCAGCCGCAGCGAACGGCCATCGGTGACGCTTGCGACCTCGCCCGTGAGGCTCGTCACACCGGCACAGTCCGCGGCCGACGGCGGCGATGTTGCCGGAGGCACGCGTCCTTGCGCCGCCGCACCAAAGGCACTGACTGTCGATACCGCTGCGATCGCGAGCATCGTCGCATACACAACAGAACTCGGATGATGTCGCAGCGGCATACCAACAAACGGAACCGGCTGCGCCTGCCGGCTGTAAATGGTCACGCACCACCGACCGCTGCCGACGCGACCGCGCAGCCGCGGCAGGCAACGTCGTCGGCCGCTCGAACGCGGCCTCTAACCCAAACCGCGCCGTTAGCGCGAGTACTTCGCTGATGTTGAAGCGTCCCCCTACCCCAGCTCGAATCAACGCATGTGAAGATGTCAAAACTTGGGACGGAGCGTGCTTGGCATCATGCACCAAAGCCGCTATCCCCAACGCGCGACGAGAGGGAGGACGACGCGTGAAGATCATCGCTATCATTTTGGGCTTGGTCTGTTTGGCGGCGGCCGGCGCCTATTTCGTGCTGCCCGCGGGCTCGCTGCCGCAATTCTTCCCCGGCTACGAAGCCGGCTCCGATCACGTCCACACCAAGCACGCGCTCGTGGCGCTCGCCGCCGGAATCGTGTTGTTCATCATCGCCTGGTTCGCCGGCCGCTCGCGCGCGGCGTAAAGCAGATATGTAGCCCGGATGAGCGCAGCGATATCCGGGGAACGCCGCGCAAGAGGATAGGCTTTTCCCGGATGTCGCTGCGCTCATCCGGGCTACGGCGTCAGTGCGGCGCGCTCGCCGGAAAATGCTCGGCGTGCCAATCGGCCTCGAAGTCCGGATTGATCTTGCCGTCCACCACGAACACGCCGGGCGCGCCGGCATCGACCCAGGCACGCAGCGGCGCAAGATCCGCGGGCGTCCGCACCGTCACGCCCTGCGCGCCGTAGCCGCGCGCAATCGCGGCAAAATCTGTGTCGGGAAACTGCACGATATCGATCGGGTAGCCCTGGCGGCCGAAATAGTGCACCTCGGCAGCATACGAGGCATCGTTGTAGACGAGAATGCACATTCGCAAGCCTAACCGGATGACGGTCTCGAGATCGGAGATCGACATCAAGAAGCCGCCGTCGCCGGTGCCGAGCACGGCGAGTTTGCCGGGGTTGGCGACGGCGAGACCGATCGCCGAGGCAAGTCCAAGCCCGACCGACTGAAACGAGTGCGACAGGCACGACGCGCGCGCGTTCGGCACCCGCAGATAGCGCGGCACCCAGCCGCAGAAATGACCGGAGTTGGACGCCACCACCCGGTCGGCGGGCAGGATAGCGTCGACGGCCTTGCTCAGCGTTCGCGGATCGATGAAGCGCGCGCTCGATTCATCTGTCTGCGGGCTGTGATGATTATCGCCTGCGCTAATGCGCTCGCGCACGGCAGTGCTGTGCCGTCCGCGCGAGACTTCGCCATCCTTGCCGAGTTCCGCGAGCAGCAGCTCCGCGGTTGCCTTGGCGTCGCCCAGCACTGCGTGTTGGATCGACCGCTGATAGCCGAGCTTCGCCGCCTCGATATCGATCTGCGCGACAGTGGCATCCGGCGCAACCAGCTTGCCGCGCTTCGTCGTCCATGACGTGAAGCTCGCGCCGAAGCCGAGAATGAGGTCGCTGTCGCGGATCATTTCATCGGCCGCCGGCGATGAGAATCCGCCGCAAATGCCGAGCGACCACGGGCTCTGCGCAAACAGGCCATGGCCGCAGACGGTCGTGGCCAGCAGCGCGCCGGTGCGGTCGGCGAGCGCGATCAGCGCACCCTCGGCATCGGACAGGACGGCGCCGCGGCCGCCGAGGATGAGCGGGCGTTTCGCGCGCGCGACCGCTTCGGCAAGCCGGCGCACGGCGTCCGGATCAGGATAGAGCCGACCCGGCGCGGGCGGCAGTTCCAGCGGACCGACGTTCGTCGCCATCGGCGTGTCCTGCACGTCGAGCGGCAGGCTCAGCACCACGGTCTGGCGATCGCGCATGGCGCGCACGACGGCGCGCCGCGCATCTTCGCGCGCTGAGGCCGCCGTATGTATGCGCTCCGACACCGCCCCGACCGACCGCACGAGATCGCCCTGCTCGATGTAGAAGTTGTTGGTCACCGCGCCGGTCGGCACATCGCCCGCAAGTACCAGCATCGAGGTCCGGCTTTTCGCTGCCTCGGCGATACCGGTGATGGCGTTGGTCAACCCGGGTCCGGAATGCACGCTGACGAGCGTCAGCTCGCCACTCGCCTTGGCATAGGCGTC
The DNA here is from genome assembly GCA_963807015.1 of uncultured Alphaproteobacteria bacterium. Classification (GTDB taxonomy): domain Bacteria; phylum Pseudomonadota; class Alphaproteobacteria; order Rhizobiales; family Xanthobacteraceae; genus JAJPKK01. Next base: position 667,986 of record CAWEAS010000008.1, read on the forward strand.
CGCCATGCTCGCCGCATTGCCTTCGTGGCGCGCTGAGATCAGTTCGACGCCGGCGTCGACCAGCGCGCGGCTGATCTTGAAGTTGGCAGTCCCGAGAAGGCCAAAGCAGCGCCGCGCGCCGAAAGCGGCAAGATCCCTGGCGATGACAGCGGCAACCGTCGGATGACCGTTCATGACTCCCTCATCGACACATCAACCACCGAGCGCTGCGGGCGCGCGCGACGGCAGGTAATGGAGCACGCGCCGCTCCAACAGGATGACGGCGAGGTAGCACACGCCGCCTACGATCGTCAGCATGACGATCGAAACGAACACCATCGGCGTATTGGCCTGGCCTTCACCGAAGCTCAACAAAAAGCCGAGCCCGACATTGCCGCCGACAAGCTCACCGACGACGACGCCGACCACGGCAAGAGTCGAGCCGATGCGCAGGCCGGCGAACATCGGCGGCATCGAGTTCGGGAATTCGACCTTCCAGAAGATCTGCGTTCGCGTCGCCTTGAACGCGCGCGCGAGATTGACGAGGTCGGGATCAACGCCGCGCACCGCAGTCAGCACGTTGACCATGACGGGGAAGAACACGATGAGGATCGCGACGAGAATCTTCGGATAGACAGTGAAGCCCATCCACAGAATGAACAGCGGCGCGAACGCGACCTTCGGCGCGATTTGCAGCGCAAGGATATAGGGCGACAGCGCAAACTCCGCCGTCGGCGACATCCCGAGCAGATAGCCGAACACCGCGCCGAGCAAACTGCCGAGCAGAAAACCGGCTACGACTTCGGCGGTGGTGATAAGCGTATGCAGCAGCAGGTGATTGACCTGCCACATCCGCACTGCCTCGTCCCACACCGCCGACAACGGCGGAATGATGAAAGCCGGAATGCCGAGCGCACCCGGTCCCCACTGCCACGCCGCAAGGAAAGCCACGAGCAGCAAGATGCTCGCAAGCGCGCCCCGCTGCACCATCGATCTTTGCGCCGACCCGATCATGCGCTTGCGCCGGGGTTGCGAAGCTCGGTCTCACCAGACTGACGGAGGCCCGCTTCTCTGCGAAGGGGCGCTCCGCTGACGAGAAGCGCCGCTCGGCCGAGCCGCTTCTTTCCCCCTCCCCCGCGTGCGGGGGAGGGTTGGGCAGGGGGCACTCGCCGCGAGTCAGTGCCGTGGAGCGGGCCCCCTCCCTGACCCTCCCCCGCACGCGGGGGAGGGGAAAGAGCAGCGGGTGGGAAAGGCGGGAACGTCATCGCATCAGCCCGCTGCACCGTTTGTCGCGCCACGGCTTGCCGCCGTAATGCCGGCTGTGCCTTCGGCCGCGGCCGGATCGATGTCGAGGCGATCCATCAGGCGCGCCACGTATTCATGCACTCTCGCGTCATGGCGCCGCGCGATCGGGTTCTCGCGTTGCGGCAGGTCAACCTTGATCTCGTCGATGATGCGGCCCGGGCGACGGCTCATCACCAACACGCGGTCCGACAGCGTGACCGCCTCGACGAGATCGTGGGTGATGAGGAGCGCAGTCTTGCGGGCGCGCTGCAAGGTCAGCGCGAGTTCGCGCTGCAGGACCATGCGGGTCTGCGCGTCCACCGCGGAGAACGGCTCATCGAGCAGCAGCACCGAGGGGTCGACCGCGAGCGTCCGCGCCAGTGCAACGCGCTGGCGCATGCCACCCGACAACTGATGCGGATAGCGCCCGGAGAACTCGGCGAGGTTGAAGTTTTCGAGCAGCGCCGTCGCCCGCGCGCGGCGCTCGGCCGGCGCGACGCCCTTGATCTCGACGCCGAACATCACGTTCTCGGCGACCGTGCGCCACGGCAGCAGCAAATCCTTCTGCAGCATGAATGCTACGTGATCATTTGGCCCCTCGACGCGTTCGCCGTCGACGAACGCGGCGCCACCGCTCGGAGCGGCAAGCCCCGCCCCGATGTTGAGCAGCGTGCTTTTGCCGCAACCGCTCGGCCCGATGAGCGACACCACCTCGCCGTCGCCGACGGCAAAGCTCACGTCGGAGACGGCGGTGAAGGCCGCCGCACCGGCGCCGGTCGCAAAACGCATGGTGATGTTGCGATATTCGAGGCGCGCAGGGCCGGACATGTTCTTGAAGCTCGACAGGGTCACGACCCACGGGTGCTGCTTCCCCGCACGCCACCGACAAGTATAGTGCAAGTCCTGCGAAACTCGATAGATTGCGGCAGATGATCGCGCATTTTTCCGCGACCGCGTTGGAGAGTTGAATATGTGCAAGGCTTTTGCCCAACCCGTCGACCGCCCTGCCCTGCGACGTCAAGCCGTGCCGCGTGGCGATCGCCCGCGGACGATGACCGCGTTCGTTGCGCTTGCAGCGCTGGGCCTCGCGCTGGAGTTGCCGATGGCTGCTGCCGTGCCGGTCCATGCGGGCGAAGCAGTCACCTATCTCTTCCCGGCACCGCCGCTTCTTCCCGCCTTCGGCCCGATCCAGATCGCGAAGGGCAAGGGCTATTTTACCGAGGCCGGCCTTGATGTGACCTTCGAAGTCGGGCGCGGCGGCGTCGATGTGGCAAAGCAGGTCGGCGCGGGCAACGCGCCGCTCGGCGGCATCGTCGCTGACGGCCCGATCATGGTCCGTCAGAACGGCGTGCCCATCAAGATCGTCACCGTGTTCGGGGGCAAAGGCTTCATGCAGCTCGTGGTGCGCGCGGATTCCGGCATCGAGAAGCCCGCGGACCTCAAGGGCAAGACCATCACCGTCATGTCGTACCAGGACACGACCTACTATGCGCTGCTCGGTTTGCTTGCGAGCGTCGGGCTCTCACAAGACGACGTCAACGTCCAGTCGGTCGGCCCGACCGGCGTGTGGGAATTCGTCGCCGCCGGCAAATCCGCCGGCATGGCGGGTGTGCCCGACTGGATCCCGCCGGTCGAAGCCGCCGGCGTGAAGGTCAAGGTCATTCCGACGGACGAATTCTTCCCTACCATGGCGCAAGGCATCGGCGCCTCCGACCGCATCATCAAGGAGAAGCCCGAGCTGGTGCGCGCCTTCGTCAAAGCGGCCTTGCGCGGCATGAAGGACATCATGGACGATCCCGACCAAGCCGCCGTGGACTTCGTCAAATTCGTTCCCGAGTGGCGCGGCAAGGAAGGCGCCGTCAAGGCCGCGTTCAACTTCTACGTCAAGCTGGTCTACCCGGGGCAAAAGATGCTCGGCGAAGTCGATGCCGACCGGCTCGCGAAGCTGCAGGACTTCTATCTCGCCAAGGGCCTGATCCAGCGCAAATCGCCGGTCGAGGATTTGTACACCAACGCCTTCATCAAGTGAGGGCCACCTTCGAACCGACGAATTATTCTCGGATCGAAAGCCGAACGAGCGCACAGCAATTACAAATGGAACACGTCGACCGATGTGTCGACGCGCGGACAACGAAAATCTATTTCTTCCGATAGCTCTCGGTGCCTTGCCAGCCGTTCTCGGAAATGTCGAAGATGACGCCGTCGGGGTCCTTGAACTTGCGTTCAAAATTGCCGTGCCGTTCGTCGCCGAGATCGAAGAAGAATTTGCCGCCATGAGAACTCAATTCGCTTTTGCGTCTCGGCGAGGTCGTCGACCTGGAATCCGAAATGATGGGCGCCGACGAAGCGCGAGCCCTCGGCAAGATCGGACGCTTTGCTGCCCGCCTTGCCGGTGAAGTTCAACAGCGCGAGATTGATGACGCCGTCGCTCATGTAGATGGCCGAGCCGATCTCCAGATCCTCGCGGCCAATCCGTTCGAGTTCGAAGACGTCGTGATAGAACGCCGCGGCCTTGTCGACATCGCTGACGACAACGGCGAAGTGGCGAAGACGGGCCATGAGTGTCTCCTTGGCAAGGACGGGCGCGCGCATCGCGGCGCGCGTGGGATGCGGCCGGATCATAGGCCGGCCGGCGCGCAGCGTCACGCTCGGGACGGGCGCAAAGTAACGGCGTTCGATAATCGTGGAATGCGAGCGGACAATCTCCATCTTCACCTCCCCCTGGAGGGGGGAGGTCGGCCGCGTCAGCGGCCGGGTGGGGGTGGCAGCGCTTCAGCATATGGGGCACTGAATTTGTTGCGCCGCTGTCACCCCACCCCGGACCGCCTCCGGCGGTCCGACCCTCCCCCTCCAGGGGAGGGTGAACGGAGGCCCCTGCCTCGCACAGCCGCGCGAGGCTGCGCCGCATGACGCGCCACGCCGAAATCGTGGGGGCGGGCTTCGCCGGGCTGACGGCAGCATGCGCGCTCGCGCAGCGCGGCTGGAGCGTGCGCCTGCACGAGCGCGCCGACCGGCTGCGCACCACCGGTGCCGGCATCTATGTCTACGAGAACGGGCTGCGTGTGCTCGAAGCCGTTGGCGCCTATGATGCTGCGGTCAACGGCGCTCAGCCGGCGCATACTCGCGAAGTGCGCGATGATCAGAACCGCGTCATCTCGGTGCATCGCTGGACCGGCAGCCGCGTGTTTTCGATTGTGCGCCAGAACATCATCAACGCGCTCGCCGCGGTCGCCACCAAGGCCGGCGTCGAAATCGTCACCAACTCCACTGCGACTGGCGCGACGGCCGACGGCGAGCTCTCGCTTGCGGATGGCGGTGGCCGCAAGGCTGATCTCATCGTCGGCGCCGACGGCATCAATTCCTGCGTGCGCGACGCGCTCGGCCTCGTGGCGAAGCGCAAAGCTCTGGTCGACGGCTGCACGCGCATGCTGCTCGACAAGACGGCGGCGGAGCGCACGGACGATACGAAGACGATCGAATACTGGTCCGGCACACGCCGTGTGCTCTATACGCCCTGCAGCGACAGCGACATCTATCTCGCGCTCACCATGCTCGACCACGATGAGGCCGCGAAAGCGGTGCCGGTACGCAAGGATGTCTGGAAGCGCGCGTTTCCTCACCTTGAAGTGCTGATTGACCGCATCGGTGCGGAGGGGCGCTACGACCGCTTCGAACTCATCAAGCTCACGCGCTGGTCGAAGGGGCGCGTCGCCATTCTCGGCGATGCCGCCCACGCCCTGCCGCCCAACATCGGCCAGGGCGGCGGTTGCGCGATGATGAATGCGCTCTCGCTCGCCGTCCATCTCGACCGCGAGCCTGATCTCACGACGGCGCTCGCGTCCTGGGAACGCCGCGAGCGTCCCCTCACCGACCACACCCAGCGCATCTCGGTGCTGCTCGGGTTGCCCACCACCTGGCCGCCGCCGCTGCGCGCCGCGATCCTGGCGCTCGCCGGCCGCTCGCGCTGGCTCGTGCGCCAGCGCACCCGCACCGCGCTCCACCGCCCCACGGGGACGTAAGGCTCACCGGCTCGGCCGCCCCTTCGCTTCGATTTGGCGAGGCTCACGCCACCTCGAGCAAGATCTCCGTCAGGCGATCCGGCATGTCGACCATGACGTCGTGGCCCGACGGCACCTCGTAGGTGCGCCAACTCGAATCGGTTTTCAGCTTGGCGAGGAACTTGTCGAAGGCCGGCGCGGGGAACGCGGCCGCGCGGATGTAGGTCTTCCTCGCGATCTTGTCGCGCGCGCCGGTGAGGGCGATCGGCTGGAGCGACACGAACGTCGGCTGCGGCGTCATCTTGCTGTCGACCCAGGCCTGGTCCTTCTCGTTGACGCCGAAGGCCTTGGCGGGCGGCACCGGACGGCCCACGTCGTTCCTCGCGGCCGCCGCGAACGAGCTCGCGCGCATATCGGCCGGCGAGTAATCGACGACGCGGTCGCCGTTCTCCGGCAGAAAGGCATCGAGATAGACGATGGAGCGGATCGCGGATTGCGCCTTCTCCGCGACGCCCGATATCACGAATCCCGCGTAGGAGTGGCCGACCAGCACAACGTTATCGAGGTTCTCCCATTTGATGACGTTCGCGACATCGGTGATGTGGGTGTCGAGCGTGATCATCGCGCTCATGAGATGCGCGCGCTCGCCGACGCCGGTGAGGGTCGGCGTGTAGACCTTGTGGCCCTTGCTCTCGAGGCGATCGGCAACGCGACGCCAGCACCAGCCGCCGTGCCAGGAACCATGAACGAGGACGAACGTCTTGGCGCTGGTTTGCGCCTGGACAGGCGTCACAAGACTGTCGAGCGCGCCGGCGGCAGCGCCCGCGCCGGCTGCCATGCCGGACAGCACGATGCGCCGATTGGGCGCAGGTTTCGCGGTCGCCGTCTTGGTGGACTTCGTCATGGTTTCCTCCGATCTGCGTATGCCGGCCGCTCAGGGCGCAGGACTGCCGCCGACAGTACATCACAGCGGCGTGCGCGCGAAAGGGTCGCTTCGCCGCTCCGGCTAGACCGATCATGGCATCGACCTGATATACTGGACGTAACGAAACACGACGGCGGGGTCAGCCGTCCCATCAAACAAAAGCGCGAGCGGCCCCGGCCCTCCGGATGGCGCGCGCAGCAGAGGTTTCACCGCGTGACCCGCATCGCAACATCGAGGGCCGTTGTCGCTCCAGGCCACCTAGTCGTTCTTTTCGTCGCGATAAGCGCCGTCGCCGCGCTGGTAGCCACGACGCGTGCGCAAACAGAAGCCTTGATCGATACAACCGCGCGCGCCGAAATGCTCAAGCACCGCGACGGGCCCGTCGCCCATATCGAAACCGAGTACAACGACCTTTTCATTTTGAAGCACGGCGCGCTGCTGGCGTTGTCCACGCGTTACAAGGGCGAGGAGTATGTCGAACTCGGCGATCGATCTGCTTGATCCGGACGCGCTGCCGGCGACCTACACGCAGCTCCTGACGGTCGGACTCGTCTATCCGCAGGAGATCAAGCGCGTGCTGATGATCGGCATGGGCGCTGGCTCGGTCTCGACCTATATTGCGCGCTTCATGCCGGACGTGCAGATCGATTCTGTCGAGCTCGATCCCGGCGTCATCGCCGCCAGCAAGAAGTATTTCGGTCTGCAGGACAGCGAACGGGTCCGCGTCATCCAGGGCGACGGCCGGGTGTTCCTTACCCGCCAGAAGGACCTCTATGACCTCATCATCCTCGATGCCTATCGCGAGCTTGGCGTCCCGTTCCACCTCCTCACCAAGGAGTTCTACGACCTCGTGCGCCAACACCTCGCGCCGGGCGGCGCGGTCGCCTCCAACATCACGGGAGGCACCAAGCTCTACGCGTCGACGCTCGTGACATTCCGCGCGGCGTTTCCGACGGTCGATGTCTACCCTGATTTCGAAGCCGCGAACGAAGCGCAGGCGATCATCGTCGCCATGCCGGCGCCCGCCCCAAGCAAGGATGCGTTGATGGAGCGTGCCGCCGCGTTGCAGAGCCGGTTCAAATTCCGCTATCCGTTGCCTGTCATCGTCGGCAAGCGGGTCGAAAACCATCCGGCAAATGGCGGCCAATTGCTCACCGACGATTTCGCCCCGGTCAATCTCTACGAGACAATCCGCATCGCCCCGCGGCGGCGGCGATAGCTTACCTTTCAACTCCGCAGCTTCGTAGGGTGGGCAAAGCGCGGACGTGAGTCCGCGTGTGCCCACGTCGCGTCTCCCAACGAGGCTCGCGTAGCGTGGGCGCGCTTCGCTTTGCCCACCCTACGAATTCGACCCTACTCAGCGGGCGCATCAACAATCCCGGCCGCGCGCGGCGCCGCACGTCTCCAGCGGCGGCGGTCGAGCTTGTCGAGCAGAAGATAGATCACCGGCGTCGTGTAGAGCGTGAGAAGCTGCGACACCACGAGGCCGCCGATGATGGTGATGCCAAGCGGGCGGCGCAGGTCGGAGCCGGTGCCGGTCGCGACGAGGAGCGGCACGGCGCCGAGCAGCGCGGACAGCGTCGTCATCAGGATCGGCCGGAAGCGGGCAAGGCAGGCCTCGTGAATTGCTTCCTCGGGCGAGCGCCCGCCACGCTGCGCATCGATCGCGAAATCCACCAGCATGATGCCGTTCTTCTTGACGATGCCGATCAGGAGAATGATGCCGATGAAGGCGATAATGGTAAGCTCGGCGCCGAACATCATGAGCGCGAGCAGCGCGCCGAGGCCGGCCGACGGCAAGGTCGAGATGATGGTGAGCGGGTGGGCAAGGCTCTCGTAGAGCACGCCGAGCACGATATAGACTGCGATCAGCGCGGCGAAGATCAGCAGCTCCTGCGCGGACGCGCTCTCGCGAAACACCTTCATGTCGCCGGCGAAGTCGTTGCGCACGGTGTCGGGCATGTGCAGGTCGGCGACCGCCTTCGTGACCTCCTCAGCGGCGGTCTCAAGCGCGACGCCCTCGGCGAGATTCCAGGTGATCGTCACCGCCGGAAACTGGTTCTGGTGATTGACGACGAGCGGCGTGTTTGTTTTCTCGATGCGTGCGACCGCCGACAACGGCACCGGCGTCGGGGACGAAGCCGCGCCTGGCGCACTCCCCGAGGTGCCTTGGGTGTTGGCGCCCGACGTGCCCTGAGTGACGGCATTACCCCCCGCGATGGGGGCCCCCGCGCTCCAGCCCGACAGCCCTTGCGAGCCCTGGGCACTGCCGCCCGTGATGTAGATGCGACTGAGATTGCTAGGGTCAAGCAGGAACGGCGCGTCGGTCTCGAGGATCACGCGGTACTGGTTGCGTTGGGTGAAGATGGTCGAGATCTGCCGCTGCGAGAACGCATTGTTGAGCGCGTTGTCGATGTCCTGCACCTGGATGCCAAGGCGGGCGGCGGCAGTGCGGTCGATCACCACATTGGCCTGCAGGCCGCCAAGCTCGCGGTCGGTGGTGACGTCGATGATGCCGGGGATGCGCCGGATGCGGTCCTGCACCCGCGGCACCCATTTCGCCAGTTCCTCAGCGTCGGTGTCCATCATCGTGAACTGATATTGCGATCGGCTCGAGCGGCCGCCGACATTGGGCAGCTGCTGGGCCGGCCACATGAAGACGCGCAGGCCCGGCAGGGGTTCGAGTGCAAGGCGCAGGCGATCGACGATCGTCGCGGTCGGCGTCCACCCCCGTTCCGCCGGCGTCTTGAGCGCGATGAACAGCCGGCCGTTGTTGACGGTCCCGCTCCAGTTGCTGCCGCCGACCGTGGTGCCGATGCCATCGACCGCGGGATCCGCGGCAACGATCTCGGCCGCCCGCTGAGCGAGGCCGATCATGGACTGGTACGAGATGTCCGGTGACGCCGCGGCATAGGCGCCAACGAAGCCGCTGTCGTCGGGCGGGAAGAACCCCTTCGGTGTGTTGATATAGAGATAGACCGTCAGCGCCACGGTGGCGGCGAGCGTGAGCAGCGTCAGCGTTTGGTGACGCAGCACGAAGGCAAGGCTCGTCGCATAGCGGCGCACCAGGGCAGCGAGCACGCCTTCGATCAGCCGGTCGAGCCGCGTTGCCCGCGCGCTTGGCGTCTCGCGCAGGAAATGCGCGCAGATCATTGGCGTCACCGACAGCGACACCAGGGTCGAGATCGTGATCGCAAATACGAGCGTCACCGAGAATTCGCGAAACAGCCGCCCGGCAAGTCCGCCCATGAAGAGAAGCGGAATGAACGCCGCGATCAGCGACACGCTGATGGAGATCACCGTGAACCCGATCTGCTGCGCGCTCGCCACCGCAGCGGCAAATGGCGTCATGCCCTTCTCGAGATTGCGGAATGCATTCTCAATCATCACGATGGCGTCATCGACCACAAAGCCGACCGCAATCGCGAGCGCCATCAGCGACAAATTGTCGATCGAATAGCCGGCAAGCCACATAGCCGCGCAGGTGCCGGAGAGCGACAGCGGCACGGTGACGCCGACGGCAATGGTCGGCGTGAGCCGGCGCAGGAAGATGAACACCACCATCATCACGAGAATGATGGTGGCGCCGAGCGTCAACTGCATATCGCGCACGCTGGCGCGGATCATCTTGGTGCGGTCGGAGAGCACCGAGAAGCGGATGCCCGCCGGCGCCCAGCGCTGCAGTTCGGGCAGCAGCCGGTGGATGCGATCGACGGTCTCGATCACATTGGCACCGGCCTCCTTGGTAACCACGAGTAGCACCGCCGGCTGCTGGTTGTACCAGGCCGCCGAGCGGCTGTTGCGCGTGCTTTGCTCGACGGTCGCGATTGCGCCGAGCAAGGTGACGGCGCCGCTCGCCGACTTCACCACAATGTTGCGGTACTCGGCAGGATCGCGCATTTGCGCATTGACGGCGATCGACCAGGCGAGCCCGTCGCCTGCGAACTCGCCGAGCGGGCCGGTCGCATTGGCGTTGACGATCGCGTTGCGCACGTCCTCCATGCTGACGCCCATATTGGCGATCGCGATCGGGTTGACGCGCACCCGGATCGCCGGCTGCTCGGCGCCGGCGACATTCACCTCGGCAACGCCGTCGACCTGGGACAGGCGCTGCGCGATCACCGTATCGGCGATGTCGTAGACCGCGCTTGGCGGCAGCGTGTCGGACGTCAGCGCAAGGATGATGATGGGCGCGCCGTTGGGATTGGCCTTGCGGAAGGTTGGCAGCGACGGCAGATCGCCCGGCAGGTCGGCGACCGCGCCGTTGAGGGCCGCCTGCACGTCGCGGGCCGCACTGTCAATGCGGCGGGAAATATCGAACTGGATGGTGATCGAGGACGCGCCGAGCGAGCTTGACGAGGTCAGTTCGATGACGCCGGGAATCTCGCCGAGGCGCCGTTCCAGCGGCGCCGCGACCGTCGCCGCCATGGTCGAGGGATCGGCGCCGGGCCGGCTCGTCGTGACATGGATGGTGGGGAACTCGACGTTTGGCAGTGCCGCGACGGGGAGGAATCGATAGGCCACCGCCCCTGTCAGGAACACGCCGACAGACAACAGGATCGTGGCGATGGGCCGCGTGATGAACGGCAGCGAAATGTTCAGCGCTGGTCTCCCGCGCGCCGGCATCAAAAGGGTGCCGCGCGATCGATCAGCCTTCTAGCATATTCGCCCGGGCCCGCGGAGGGTTTCCCCGCCCCCAGGAGCGTCGATGACATCAACTGACCTCGCATTCGCGGAGCCGCGACATATGTTTCGGTGATGCGCCCCGAGGAGCTTTTGTGTCCCGCCGCGGCCGGCCTATGCAGCCGGCTCGGCGGCTTCCATGTGGACCCGGTACGCCCGGTGGAACGCGCGCTGATCACGCACGGGCATTCGGACCACGCACGCGCCGGCCACGGCGCCGTACTGGCGACACGCGAGACTATCGACCTCATGCGGCTGCGCTACGGCGACGGATTCGCCGCGAGCGTCCAGGCGGTCGAATATGGCGAACCGATCGCGCTCGGCGCCGTGACGGTGAGCTTTCATCCGGCCGGGCATGTGCTCGGATCGGCGCAAATTCTGGTCGAAGCCGGTGGTGTGCGGGTGGTGGCGTCGGGCGATTACAAGGATGCGGCCGACCCGACCTGCGCGCCGTTCGAACTCGTCCCGTGCGACGTCTTCATCACCGAGGCGACCTTCGGCCTCCCGGTGTTCCGCCACGGCGACGCCGGCGCGGAGATCGCAAAGCTCTTGCGCTCGGTTGCGGTCTTTCCGGAGCGCGCGCATCTCATCGGCGCCTACTCGCTCGGCAAGGCCCAGCGCATCATCGCGCTGCTGCGCGCGGCCGGTTACGATCAACCGATCTATCTGCATGGCGCGGTCGAGGCGATCACCACCTACTATGCGGCGCGCATGGACCTTGGCCCGCTGCGGCTCGCGCGCGAGGCCGACAAAGGCGATCTCGCCGGCGCGATTGCAATCTGCCCGCCGTCGGCGCTGAACGACCGCTGGTCGCGCCGCTTTCCTGATCCGGTGACAGCCTTCGCCTCCGGATGGATGCGGGTGCGCGCCCGCGCCCGCCAGCGCGGCATCGAGCTGCCGCTGGTCATTTCCGACCATTGCGATTGGGATGGGCTGACCCGGACCATTGCGGCGACGGGCGCTTCCGATATCTGGGTCACCCACGGCGCCGAGGAGGCGCTGGTGCATTGGTGCAGCACGCGCGGCCTTGCCGCGCGGCCGCTGCACATGATCGGCTACGGCGAGGAGGATGGCGAAGCGGTCGAGGTCGACACGCCATGAACCGATTCGCGGCCCTCCTCGATCGTCTCGCCTATGAGCCTGCGCGCAACGGCAAGCTGCGGCTGCTCGAACATTATTTCCGCACCACGCCCGACCCCGACCGCGGCTATGCGCTCGCCGCGATCACCGGGGCGCTGTCGTTCCGCTTCGCCAAGCCCGGCCTTATCCGCACCCTGATTGCCGAACGCACCGATCCGGTCCTGTTCGCCATGTCCTACGATTACGTCGGCGATCTCTCCGAAACCGTCGCGCTGATGTGGCCTGGCTGGGATCAGGCATCAGTGATCAGTCATCAGAAAGAAAGGGGGCCGACACTCACGGAGGTGGTGACGACGCTCGCCGCCCTCGGCAAGACCGAATTGCCAGCGCAGCTTGCGCACTGGCTCGATGAACTCGACGAGACCGCGCGCTGGGCGCTCCTGAAGCTCGTCACCGGGGCGTTGCGGATCGGCGTCTCGGCGCGGCTTGCCAAGACCGCTGTCGCGGGAATCGGCGGACACGACCCGGACGAGATCGAAGTGCTGTGGCCGACCCTGAAGCCGCCCTACGGGGATCTTTTCGCGTGGCTTGAGGGCCGCGCCGACAAGCCCGAAAGCCGCGACCTCGTTCCCTTTCGCCCGCCGATGCTATCCCACGCCATGGAGGAGGCCAACTTTGCCGCGCTCAACCCGGCGGATTTCCTCGCCGAATGGAAATGGGACGGCATCAGGGTCCAGGCGGTTGCCGCCAACCACACCGAAAGCGGCAAGGCGGCACGGCTCTATTCGCGCACAGGCGAGGACATTTCCTCCGCCTTTCCGGACCTGATCGAGGCGTTTTCATTCGACGGCGCGCTCGATGGCGAGTTGCTGATCATGCGCGATGGCCGCGTACAGTCGTTCAACGTGCTGCAGCAGCGACTGAACCGGAAAGCAGTGACGGCGAAACTGCTGCAGGAATTCCCGGCTCATCTGCGCGCCTACGATCTTCTGGCCGAGAACGGCACTGACCTGCGCAGCGAGGCCTTCGCAACGCGGCGTGCCCGGCTCGAAGCGTTCGTCACGGGGCTTCACGAGCCGCGCATCGATCTCTCGCCGCTCGTGCCGTTTGCGAGCTGGAACGCGCTTGCTGCGGCGCGCGCCGATCCCGGCAGTGCGGGCGCCGACGCCGAGGCGGTCGAGGGCGTCATGGTCAAGCGGCGCGACGCACCCTATCTGCCGGGCCGCCCCAAAGGCTTGTGGTGGAAATGGAAACGCGATCCATTCGTCGTCGATGCGGTGCTGATGTACGCCCAGCGCGGCCACGGCAAGCGCTCGTCGTTCTATTCAGACTATACCTTCGGCGTGTGGACGGCTGGCGAAGACGGAGATGAACTCGTTCCGGTCGGCAAGGCCTACTTTGGCTTCACCGATGCCGAACTCGCCGAGATCGATCGCTTCGTGCGGGCGAATACCGTCGACCGCTTCGGGCCGGTGCGCGAGGTCGTGCATGAGCCCGACAACGGCCTCGTTTTCGAGGTGGCGTTCGAGGGCCTGCAGCGATCGGGACGGCACAAGTCCGGCATCGCCATGCGCTTTCCCCGTATCAGCCGGCTGCGTTGGGACAAGGCGCCGCGCGACGCCGACCGGATCGAAACGCTGGAAGCGCTGCTCGATCGCCGCAACAGCGGCGACCTCCTCGCGGGTTGATTCCGCCGCGGGGCTGCGTCAGGCCGCGACCGGCGCTTCGGCGCGCGGCTGCCGGTAGGCCTTGAGCCGCGGCAGCACTTCCTTCGCAAACAGCGTGAGATTGTCGACGGTATCCTCGTGGGAGAGGCTGCCGGCATGGCCCATCATCATGAGGTTGCCCATGCCGCCGCAATATTCGCAGAAGTCGACGATCTGGGCATAAACCTGGTCGGGCGTGCCGCAGAACATGATGCCGCCATCGATCAGGTCCTGCACGCTTCCCGAATGCATGTCGATGAAGCGGCCGTCCTTGGTGCGGCTGCGCGGGCGGGTCTCGCCGCGGAGAATACGGGCGTTGTCCTCGATGGAGAGGTATCCGGGCGGATTGCGGAACTGCGGCGCGACGACCGCCGATGTGCGCAGGTAGCTCGCGATGAATTCCGCGCGGGCGCGTGCCGTCGCTTCGTTATGGGCGACAGCGACCAGACCGAGATAGCCGAAGCGGTCGGCGGCCGGCGCCGGCCGGCCCTTCGACACGTAGCCGGCGCGATAGGCGTCGTAGAGCGGCCGGGTCGCGAAGCCGGACCCAAGTGTCGCGATCACGTAACCCTTCTCGCCGAGCACCCGCGCATTGTCGCGGCTGCCGGTCGTGCTCCACACCGGCGGATGCGGCTCCTGCCACGGCCGCGGCCACAGATTGACCTGGCGATAATGGAAATTCTCGCTCTCCCAGTTGAACGGCGTGCCGTGGCTCGTCATCGCCTTGATGATAAAATCGTGGGCCTCCCAGTAGCGGTTCATGACGCCGACCGGGTTCTGGTTCGAGACTGGGAACTCGTAAGGCACGCCCTTGATGAAGCCCATGTCGAGCCGGCCGCGCGACAGCACGTCGATGGTCGCAAGCTCCTCAGCACAGCGCAGCGGATCGGGGCGGTGGCCAATGGGATAGCCGAGCACGAGGAGACGCGCGTGCTTCGTCTCGCGCGCCAGCACCGAAAGCGCCACGATCGCGGTGCACGACATGCAGGTCGCGGTGGAGTGGTGCTCGTTCACCATGATGTCCAAGCCAAGCTCGTCCGCGAGCCGCCACTCGTCGTAATACCGGTGCAGCAGGTCGGCGGCGATCCGCGGATCCTGCTTGGCATTGGGAAGATTGACCCGGAGCGAGCCGTCATGCTCCGACCACGCCGGAAAGTAAGGCTGCTCGGTGAACTGGTAGACGCGCATGCTGGGACTCCGGTGCGGGAGATTGGGTGGCGGGACGAACCATCTTATAGCGGCCCAGCGACCAGCCGTCATTCCAAGAGGGCACGCGCCAGGACGGTCGCCGTGAGGCAGCTATCACTTGATGCAGATCAGCGGTCCGGGCTGCGCCGCGCCGAGCACTGAGCCGTTCGGCCTCATCAACAAAACCGAACCTCACGCCGTTTTCAGGCCGAGCTTTGCTTTGAGGTAATCAACCGCGCCATCGAGCGTGATCAACTTCGGGTAATCGCGTTCGGGAATATCGACGCCGAGCCGGCGATGGATCGCGGCGATGAAGTTCAAAAAATCCATCGAATCGATATCGAGGGCTTCCCGCAGATCGGCGGCGGGGTCGACCGTCGCCATATCGACTTCCGGGGCGATGTTGTTGAGTTCCTCTTGCACGACGGTGCGAATGTCCGGATTGCTCATAGCTTGTCGGGCTCCTGCAGCAACTTGCCGATTTCAGCGAGAAAGAGACTGCCCACATGCCCGTCGCTGACTCGATGGTCGGCGGAGAGCGTAACGGTGAGCACCGAGCGCGGCCCGATGGCGCCGTCGATCACCCACGGCCTGCTGACGATCTTGCCCAGACCGACGATGGCCACTTGCGGCGGATAGATGATGCCGTAAAGCTTCTCAACGCCGCGTTCGCCTAGGCTCGACACCGTGATCGTGGCGTCCGAAAGCTCCGAGCTCCGGATGCGGCCGGCCCGCATGCGTTGAACGAGGTCGCGCATGCGCGCCATCAGCTCATCGAGCGAAAGGCGATCCGCATCGTGCAGCGCCGGCGCTGCGAGCCCGCCGCCCCGGATGGCGATGGCCACACCAATGTGGGCGGCGGCCGCCGACTCGAATTTTCCATCGCGGTAGAACCCGTTGAACACGGGAAAACGCCGCACTGCCATGGCGACGCATTTGATCGCGACCGCGCCAAACAGCAGCCGGTCATCGGGCGCCCGCGTTGCATTGACGGTGCTGACCCACTGCTCGGCGCTCGTGACGTCAACCTGATGCTCTAGATAGTAGTGTGGGATTTCCCGCTTGGAGCGCGTCATCGCCGCGGCGATGGCGGTCCGCATGGCGTCGAGATCGAGGCCGATCGCACGTTTCTTCTCGGGCGCAGGCGGAGGTGCGCTCAGCTCATGTTCAACGTCGGCGTACGTAATCGCTCCGCCCGGCCCGCTGCCCTTGATGGCGGCCAGATCAATGCCGCGCTGTTCGGCAAAGCGCCGCGCGGCCGGCGACGCCCGGACGCGCCGCGAGACCGCGGCCGGTCCGCCCGCGGCTAATGGCAAGGTCGCAATCGGTGCCGGCGGAGGAGCAACTGGCACTACCGGCGGCGGCTTTGCGATGGCGCCCGGTAACACTGGTGCAACCGCTTCTCCTGCCCCCTCCTCGGTGCGAATCTGCGCGAGCGGCGTCCCGACCGGCACCTTGGCGTTGAGACCGACCAGGATCTGGTCGATCCTGCCGGTCTCAAAAATTTCGATCTCGATGGCGCCTTTTTGCGTCTCAACCACCGCGACGATATCGCCGCGCTTGACCCGATCGCCCGGCTTGACCAGCCACTCCACCAGCGTGCCCGCCTCCATGTCGGCGCCCAGCGACGGCATGCGGAATTCGACCACGGCGGCTCAGAGACGCGACAGCACGGCCTTCGCGGCCGCGATGATCTTCGGGGTTTGCGGAATGGCAGCGCTCTCAAGATGACGGGGATAGGGA
The DNA here is from genome assembly GCA_963807015.1 of uncultured Alphaproteobacteria bacterium. Lineage (GTDB taxonomy): Bacteria > Pseudomonadota > Alphaproteobacteria > Rhizobiales > Xanthobacteraceae > JAJPKK01. The sequence goes on from CAWEAS010000008.1 coordinate 684,572, forward strand.
ATAGGCACTTCCTCGCTGCAGACGCGGCCGATGGGAGCATCGAGCTCCCAGAACGCCTGCTCGACGATGCGCATGCCGACTTCGGCCGCCAAGCTGCCGGTGCGCCATCCTTCGTCGACGATCACGGCCCGACGGGTCTTGCTCACCGATTTCATGATCGTTTCGTCATCCAGCGGTCGCAGGCTGCGCAGATCGATGACTTCGGCGTCGACGCCCTCGGCGGCGAGCGACGTCGCGGCATCCATCGTCTTCCACAGCGATCCACCATAGGTGATGAGTGAAACGTCGCGGCCCGCACGCCGCACCGCGGCTTTTGCAATATCGACCGGGCCTGCGTCCGCTGCGATCCTGCCGACCATATTGTAGAGCATCACATTCTCGAAGATCAGGACCGGATCGGGATCCTCGAGCGCCGTCCACAGCATGCCCCGCGCATCTTCAAGCGTCGCCGGCGCGAGCACTTTGATGCCGGGGATGTGCGCGTACCAGCCTTCGAGACTGTGCGAATGCTGGGCCGCGACCTGACGGCCGGCTCCGGTCGCCATGCGGATCACCAGCGGCACGCCGAACTGGTTGCCTGACATGTGGCGGACGGTGGCAGCATTATTCAGAATCTGGTCGAGAGCCAGCAGGCTGAAGTTCACCGTCATCAGTTCCACGATGGGTCGCATGCCGGCCATTGCCGCCCCGATGCCCGCGCCGGTGAAGCCCGATTCGGAGAGCGGCGTATCGCGGATGCGCTCCGGGCCGAACTCCGCCAGCAATCCCTTGCTCACCGCGTAGCAGCCGCCGTAGCGGCCGACGTCTTCGCCCATCAGGAAGACCCGCTCGTCGCGGCGGATCGCATCGCGGATCGCTTCACGCACCGCGTCGCGATACGTGATCTCGATCAGTTCAGTCTTCGGCGCCGCTTGCGGCATGGCGTGTCATCCGACCCTAAGCGGCCTTTTCGGCATAGGTGAAGCGCGTGATGTCCTCGATGGGCTCCCAAGCGCCGGCTTCGGCAAACGCGACGGCCGCGGCGACCTCAGTGGCGACTTCAGCTTCCATGCGGGCAAGATCGTCAGGGTGAATCATGTGGTTCGCCTCGAGCCACCCCTGGAAGCGCACGATTGGCTCCTTGCGGCGCCAGCCTTCGACCTCGGCCTTGTCGCGGTAAAGCTGGGCGTCGAACATCGAGTGCGCGCGCAGCCGGTAGGTCCGGCATTCCAGAAAATATGGCTTGCCTGATTTCGCGCACCGCGTGAACCGCGCGGCGTGCTGCGGCCTCGACCGCGACGACATCCATGCCGTCGACAGCTTCCGACGTTATCCGGTAGCACCCTGCCTTGCGCTGAATGTCGGTTTCCGATTCCGACAGCGCCAGCGCCGTGCCCATGCCGTAAAGGTTGTTCTCGCATACGAACAGTACCGGCAGCTCCCAGAGCGCGGCCAGGTTCAGGCTTTCGTGAAACTCGCCTTCGGCGACAGCGCCATCGCCGAAGAAGCACGCGGTCACGATCTTGTTGCCACGCATACGATCGGCGAGCGCGAGACCGATCGACAGCGGCAGGCCGCCACCGACGATGGCATTCCCGCCATAGAAATTGGTGGCGCGATCGAACAGATGCATGGAGCCGCCGCGGCCGCGGCTGCAGCCTTCCTGCTTGCCGTACATCTCCGCAAGCGTGGCGTTCATCGAAACGCCGCGCACCAGGGCGTGCCCATGTTCCCGGTAGGTCGCCACGATCCGATCTTGCTTTTCCAACACCGGGATGACGCCCACGGCGATGGCTTCCTCGCCATCGTAGAGATGCAGGAAGCCCCTGATCTTCTCCTGGGTATAAAGTTCGGCGCACTTGTCCTCGAAGCGGCGGATGCGGATCATCTGTTTCAGGAGATCGAGCGCATGCGCCCGCGACAGATGCGGCTTGTCCTTGGCGAGGGTCATCGCTCGTCGCTTTCCAGTGTTGAAATATCGCCCTCGGGGAGGCCGAGTTCGCGGGCCTTGAGCAGGCGCCGCATGATCTTGCCGCTTCGGGTCTTGGGGAGCCCCTTGCGGAATGCGATGTCCTTGGGCGCGACTGCCGGACCAAGACGCTGGCGCGCATGGCCGAGCAGTTCCTTCCGCAGCGCCTCGCTTGGTTCGACCTTGCCCTTGAGCGCGACGAAGGCTTTGACGACCTCGCCTACGATCGGGTCGGGGATGCCGATCACGCCCGCCTCGGCCACCGCCGGATGCTCCATCAAGGCGCTTTCCACTTCGAACGGGCCGATGAGATGACCTGCGCTCTTGATGACATCATCGGCGCGCCCGACGAACCAGTAGTAGCCGTCGCTGTCGCGCATCGCGAGGTCGCCGGTGAGATACCATCCGTCGGCGAAGCACTTGCGATAGCGTTCCTCCTCGTTGAGGTAGGCCCGCATCATCGACGGCCAACCAGGGCGCAGCGCCAGCTCGCCCATGGCCATTGTTCGCGTGATCTCGCGCAGGCCGCCGCCTTCCGCTTTTTCGACAATGCCCGCCGTGATGCCAGGCAACGGGCGGCCCATCGATCCGGGTTTCACGTCCATAGACAGGAAATTCGAGATCATGATGCCGCCGGTTTCGGTCTGCCACCAATTATCGTGGAAGGGTTTGCCGAAGGCCTCGACGCCCCAGACGACAGCTTCAGGATTGAGCGGCTCACCGACGCTCGCCATCAAGCGTAAATGGGAAAGATCGTAGGTCTTGGGCAGGTCCGCTCCGAGCTTCATCAGCATCCTGATGGCGGTCGGTGCGGTGTACCAGACCGTTATCTTGTGCTGCTGGAGGATGCGGTACCAGCGTTCGGCGTCGAATTCAGCCTGATCGACAACCAAGGTGACGCCGTTGGTCAGCGGCGAGATGATGCCGTAGGACGTGCCGGTCACCCATCCGGGATCGGCAGTGCACCAGAAGACATCATCCGGATGGAAATCAAGGACGAGGCGGCCGGTCGCGTGATGCGCGACCACCGCGTCATGAACGTGAACGGCCCCTTTGGGTCGGCCGGTGGTGCCGCTGGTGAAATGAAGCAGCGCCATATCTTCGGGAGCAGTCCACACCACATCGAACTTGTCGGAGGCGCTTGCCAGAGTCGCGGCCAGATCGGTCGTGCCGGGCGGCGGCGTTGGGGAGCAATCGATCAACAGGACGTGCTCAAGACTTGGCAACTCGGAGCGCCACGGCTCGATTTTGCGCCGGTAAAACGCCTCGGTCGTAACCAGGACCTTCGCATTGCCAATGGTCATGCGGGCCTTGATCGGCTCAGGCCCAAACGCCGAAAACAGCGGCGAGAAAACGCTGCCATTTTTGAGAGTGCCGAAAGCCGCGAAGTAAAGCTCAGGGACGCGGCCGAGTAGCGAGAATACCCGGTCGCCCTTGGTCACGCCCCGCTGCGCCAACACATTGGCGAACCGATTGACCGACGCGGCGAGCTCCGCATAGGTGAAGTCGCGGAATGTTTCATCGCGGCCGATCCAGCGTAGCGCGAGCTTTCCGCCCTGCCCTGCCCTGACATGTCGGTCCACGGCCTCGTGAGCGATATTGAGCCCGCCGTTCGGCAGGCCTTCGAGCGACGCGCGAGCTTGCGCCCACGAAAAGGCTCCCACGCTCGCTTCGTAATCCGAGACCGTGGCGCCGACATAATCCTCAGGCCGCTTTCGGATGAGCTGCGTTTCCATTGGAGGTCGTCGCCAAAATTGCAATTTTGAGAAACAATGAACGGCCGGCAGCGCCGCTGCTTTGACGCGCATCAATTCCTCGGATGCCGTTCTCCATCCGTTTGACCCACATCAATGATGAGCGAACGAAAGCCGATCAGGTTGTGTAGCAGGCTTTGTTGCCGGCCTGCGGCGTCTCGAAGATGCAAGCCGGCGCGCGGTCATGAGGAGGTGAGGATGGGCATCGCCCTTGCACTGGCGCAGTTTTTCGCCGAACGCGACGTGCCGTATGAGGTGATCGAACACCCGCACTCGGAAACCGCTCTGGAGAGCGCCGGGGCAGGCCGCATTCCGCCCGATCGCATCGCAAAAGCGGTCGTGCTCAAGAAGCCCGACGGATTCATGCTGGCTGTGCTGTCGGCGTCCCGCCACATCCATTTCGGCGAGCTGCGCAAACACCTCGGGCAGGATGTCGACCTCGCCAACGAGGAACAAGTCGAGACGCTCTTCACCGACTGCGAAGTGGGGGCGGTGCCTGCCCTCGGCGCGCCGTATGGGCTTAAGGCGATCGTGGACGATAGTTTGGCAGACCAGCCGGAGATCTATCTCGAGGGCGGCGACCACGAGAGTTCTGGTGCACATCAGCGGAACGGTTTTTCGGCAGCTCCTGGCAGGCGCTCGGCGGGCGCGTTTCACGTCGCCCGGCCAAACTTGACCATTGGTGTCGGGCAAAATGTACCGCTCAGGGATGCGGTGCCTCAGGTTCAGCAAAGCATCAAGCTAGTTTGTTGACCGCAAGACCGGTGCCAGGCGCGAGCGGCGCCGATTGCACGGGAGCTGCGGCTGCAGCTTTGTCATCGCCGTCGCCGTCCCGATCAGGGCCCGGCCCCTCAGCGGATTCGGACGACATCATCGGCATGACAGGTGCTGAGCCAACCGGAGATACACTCACGTGATCTAGTCCTTCGTTTCTTAAGGTACTTATCGGCCCGTACGGGCCGAATACTCATGGCCGGAATTGTTCGACGGTTCCTTAAGACTTGGCGGCATCGGCCTTTTAATTTGGCGTAAACGAATTCTTAAGGTAGGCCGCCCGCCTGAGCGGATTAGCCTACTCGTCGAACGGCTCGCGTCGGGATAAGGCTTCCGGCGCGCTTTCGCTGCGCAGCGGCGCCCGGAATCGCCTTTCACATCGCAAATCGGAATTACGACAGCTTCGGCAGCAGTTCGGCGAAGATGTCGGGCTTGTAGCCGGCCGCCGTGAACAGGTGGTTGCGCAATTCTTCGACCGCGGTCTTGAGGCGCCTCATATCGAGACCGACGACCTTGCCGCCGGCTTTGCGGACGCGACCACCAATGATGACCGTGTCGATATTGCTGCGTTCGGCCGCTTGCACCACCGTGCCGATCGCGTTGTTCGACGGGTATAGGTTGATGTCGTCGGTGCGGATCACGAGAATGTCCGCCTCCTTGCCCGGCGTCAGCGAGCCGATCTTGTTTTCGAGCCCGGCGCAGCGCGCACCGCCCATGGTGGCGCAATAGAGCACGTCCTGCGTCATCAGCGGCTTCGGCGGATTGGTATCGCCCTTGAACTTGCGGTTCTGCGCCACCGCGCGCTGGATGTAGAGCGCGACGCGCATCTCCATGAACATGTCGGTTGAGTACGATGTCTCATTGTCGACCGAGAAGCCCGGCTTGATGCCATGGTCCCAGGCAGTCTGCAGCGCGCAGATGCCCTCGCCCAGCGCGTATTGCGCGTCCGAGCGCGGGCACACGTTGAGATTGGCCCCGGAGTCGACGAAGATTTGCCAGGTCCGCTCCGGCAATGCGCCGCAATGATTGAAGGTGTTGTCGGGGCCGACGAGCTTCTCCTGCGCCAGCGGATCGAGCAGCGCTGCTTGTTGCGGGCCCTGGAATTCGGTGGTGATGCGCAGCCCGAGCTTGCGCGCCAGCAACCAGTTGTCGCGGCTGGGGCCGGAGAACATGCGCAAGGTCACAAGTTGATCGGAGGACGAGAAATACTTCTTCTGCAGCCGTTCGAGGTCCTGCGGCCATTGATGGTCCCATTCGCCAGCAGCAGGGGCGCCGGAGGCATGGACCGCGCGAACGCCACTGTCCATCAGCCCTTCCACCGCCGCATCGGAATGCGCGGCGCTGCGCGAGTTATGGGAATTGTCGATCACGCAGGTCACGCCGGAATCGATGCAGCCGACCGCGGTCAAATAATTCGCGACGTAGTGGTCCAATGGCCGATAGTATTTTGCGAACGAAAGATGCGTCGCATTCATGTAGTCGGCGAGCGTCGGCGAATTCGGGTTGATGCGGCGGAGCTGCGCCTCCCAGGAGTGGCGGTGGCAATCGACGAAGCCCGGCACGATGATGCTGTCCTGGGCGTCGATCACCTGCGCGCCGGCCGCGTTGATCTCCGGTGCGATGGCGGCGATCTTCTTGCCCTCGATCAAAAGATCGCCGCGCACGAAATTGCCCACACTGGGATCGACGCTGACGATGGTGCCGCCTTTGAGCAGGATGCGGTTGCTGGCGGCGACCGCGCCTTGACCTTCGAACCGCTGCACGTTCTGCGCCTCCGCCGCATTGGACAGCACCGCGGCAGCGCCCGCTGTCGCTACAGTCGCCCCGGCCTTCAGCGCATCGCGCCGTGTAATCTCGCTCGTCATGACATCCTCCCGATTTTTCTCGCGAGACTTAAGCGTAGCGTAGTTTCGCCGCGCGTCACATGAGATTTCGGCAAGGGTCTCGCGATACGATGAAGCACGCGTGGGACGTGGCCCGTAGCCCGGATGAGCGTAGCGACATCCGGGAACAGGCTATCGTGTGGCGATGGTGATCCCGGATGTCGCTGCGCTCATCCGGGCTACAGCTCCCGATGCAACATCTGCGGCAACACCGACAGAGATTGACGCTCCGCGTCGCCCAACAGAGGGTCGCGCTTGATCGAGAAGGGCCACATGACATCCGACGTCGAGACAATCATCGCGCGATTCCCCGGACCGGTGGTGTTGCGTCCGTCGAACTGGCGATGGCTTCTCGTCGGCTTCATCGTGGTCGCGGGGTTCGGACCCGCCATCTACTTTGTGGCAACGAAGCCGGACACACTCCAGCCGGCGTTGCTGGTGCTCGCGATCGTTCCCGTCGCCCTGTCGTCATTATTGTCGCCGCAGGCGAGTTCGCTCACGCTCCATGCCGACGGCTTCGAACTGCAGTATCTCTTCTTCGGGAGAAAGCGATTGCGCTGGCGGGAGGCCTCGGAGTTCGCGGCCGTTAAGTCCAACCGGAGGAGTCTCGTTGCTTTCGACGACGCGACGCTCTCCGGCGGCGCGATCGCAAAGTTCAACAAGTCGAGACTTGGTCGCACTTCAAACTTGCCCGACACCTACGGGCTCTCGGCGGAACGCCTCGCCAAACTCCTGTCGCAGTGGCGCGAACGCGCGCTCAACGTCGGCGCAACCGGCGCCCGCATATTGCCGTTCCAGGGATTTTCCGGGCCGCCGCGGACTTGAGTTTCGATGAGGACGTTCCGGCCCGCTCCGAGCCCCGCGACGTCAGCAGTCGCGGCAGTGCGGTCCGCTGCTATGCACCGCCCGGGCGCTGCTATAGCGGCGATAGCGGTAATGCCGATGCACTCCCCAGCTGCGGGCGATCGTCGGACCCGCGGTCAAGCCGACCAGCCCGCCAGCGAGTGCGCCGACCGGGCCGGCGACCACCGCGCCCGAGACTGCGCCTAACGCCGCATCGCCGAGCCGCTCCTGCGCATTCGCCGCGGGCGCGAACGCCAGCGTGGCCACGACTGCTACGGCCGCAAAGCACTTGTACATGGTGCCCCCTTACCCTACTCCGGATCGCGGACACGCGATCACCCCGACGCTTTTTTCAGCACTGAACGAGGCGCAAGTTGGGCACAATGGAACATTAAGCTTAGCGAGCGATTGACAAGCGGCACCATGGTAAAGGGTCGGTTACCGCCGGGCATCTAACCTCTCAAATCCAAATCGCTAACCGTTGGGAGTTCCGTCGACGCCAGCCGTTCGGTGCTCAATCAACGGCATATCCGCCGCGCGTTCGGTGGCGTCGCGACTTCGTTCGCGGACCACGATGCGTTGATCGAATCTCTGCCGTGCTGCCTTGCACTGAACCTGTCGCCGCGGCACCCTGTGATTAAGGTCAGCCATTGCCGTGCGTAGAAATTGCAGCCCTCTAAGCATGCACCTCGATTTCGGGCCGCCTGTCCGACCGGCTCTGCTGACTTCGCTTGAGGAGATCGCGCGGGAAAGGGCGGTGGCACGTCATCATCACACCGGCTTCTCACCCAGGATGGCAATACGACGCATCAGACGTCGCTCGGCCGAGGAGAAATCGGTACGTGCGTGCAACGTGCAGCGATTGTCCCACATCAGGATATCGCCGACGCGCCAGACGTGTTCATAGATGAACTGCTGCTGTTCCTGATGATCGAACAAGAGATCAAGCAACTCGTCACTTTCGGCCTCGGGTAGGCCTTCGATGGCAATGGTCATCAGGCGGTTGACGTAGAGCGCCTTGCGTCCGGTTGCTGGGTGAGTGCGGACGACAGGGTGCGAATATTGCGGGACACCCTCGCGAAGCCGCGTGCCTCGAATGGTCGAGGCGTTGTCGTAATCGTAGGCATTGGTCGCTTTGCGGCCGTCGATCCGACGCTTGATTTCAGCCGGAAGCGTCTCGTAGGCGAGGTAGGCGTTCGCGAACAGCGTATTGCCCCCGACGCTCGGCACTTCGATCGCGTACAGCATCGAGGCCGCCGCCGGCTTCTCCACGTAGCACTGATCGGTGTGGAAATGCATTTCACCGTCGGGTAGCGCGCCGATCGGTTTGCCATCTTTGCGGATGTTGGAGATCAGCATGACTGCGGGATGGCTCCCGGTGTTGTGCACATTGATGGTCTTGGCCAGCATACCAAAGCACTCCGCGAAGCGAACCTGGTCCTCTTCGGTCAAGGTTTGATCGCGCAGCAGCAGAATGAGCCCGGTGTGCCAAGCGTCGCGCAACTGAGTTATCTGCGCCGGCGCCAGCGGTTCGCGCAGGTCGACGTCCAGAACTTCGAGGCCAATCGCGGCAGACAATGGTCTCGTCGTTATCGACGGAATCGTCGTGTCTCTGCCAGGATCGGTGTGGATCGCTTCCATGTCTGCTGCTCCGCCTCAACGCGAAATCGAGATAGGCGCGGCTTCCCGCCGTCGCCGGCAGGAAATTATCCAAACCTCGTGACGCTGCAACCAGAACATCGTCCGAAAGGCATGGACAGAGGTGCTTTGTCACGCACAGCGCACAGCCCAGTCCCCGATCGCCGCGAAGGAAATACGTCAACAGAGTTCATTGCGCCAAGCGGTGCGCTATAGTCCGCAGCTGCGGCGTGGCGGATGTGCATGGAACGAACCGACGGTAAATTCAACGACCTCGTCGCCGAGGCGGTTAAGCATCACGAAGCCGGTCGCCTCACCGAGGCCGACGCGGTCTATCGTGCTGCGCTGGCGCTTTCGCCCGGTCATGCGGCAGTGACGCAAAATCTGGGCGTCATCGCCGCGACACTAGGCCAGCACGATGCGGCGATTGCTCGTTTTGACGAAGTGATCGCCCGCGAGCCCGCGCATGTGCCCGCGCACTACAACCGCGCGGCAGCTCTGCAAGCGCTTGGTCGAACGCAGGACGCCATCAAAGGGTTCAGCCGGGTCTGCACTTTGGAGCCCGGTCACTATGACGCACACCGGGCGCTCGGCTTTTTGTGGCTCTCGGTCGGCGACAGAGGCCGGTCACTCGATCATTTTGCGCGCACCTATGAACTGCGACGCGGGGAAGACCGGTTGGATTGGGAGGCTTGGTCTCTGACCTACGCAACTCGCAGCAAACTTCAGCACGACGCCGAACAATTCCGTTTCCTTGCCGGTCATCGCCGCGATCGTTCGCGGTTTGACGAACTCGCGAAGTCCTATGGCGCGATGGGCAATGAGCTACCGCAACAACCAACAGAGTTGTCGCACGAACAGTTGGAGAGGCTCGGCGGCGACTACAACACGGCCATCTCGATTGCCGACGCACCGGAGCTGACGCCGCGTGCGGTGAGCGAACGGCCAGATGTCGAAGACCTCACTCAACGATTCAAACAGGGTCCGACGGGCGTGGTCTATTTCGACGACCTGCTCACGTCGCGCGCGCTCCACAGCCTGCGGCGGTATTTGCTCGAAAGCACCATCTGGCACGACTTCAGCCACATCGACAGCTTCGTCGCATCCTATCTCGAGGACGGTTTGGCTTGTCCGCTGATACTTCAGATCGCCGACGAACTTCGCGGCACTTTTCCCGATCTGCTGGCAAGGCACCCCTTGTCGCAGGCCTGGGCCTTCAAGGGGCTTCAGTCGAGTTCGGCCGTCGACGTCCACGCCGATGACGCGGCGATCAGTGTGAATTTTTGGATCACTCCCACGGAGTCGAACTTGAATCCCGAGCGCGGAGGGCTGGCCATCTGTCGGACGCGCCCTCCACGTGACTGGCAGGTTAGGGGCTATGAAGCCGACCAGGAGCGCATTGTAGCATTTTTGGAACAAAACGACGGCGACATGTTGATCGTCCCCTATCGCGAGAACCGTGCAGTCTTGTTTGAATCGCGCCTGTTCCACCAATCCGACGCACCAAGCTTTTTACCAACATACGAGAATCACAGAATAAATTTGACGTTTCTGTACGGTCGTTGCGAACCCTAGGGGATGACAACCCTCGACCGCGCGTCATGCCGGGAACGATTCGGATCGACCATACCAAAATTGACACAGCGGCCCGCCGAGCCCATATAACGCAAATCCCATTATGCGAACCGCATCCGGGACCACCGGGGCATCATGTCGTCCGAACCCTCAGGAAAGTACACCACTTCGGCCCTTCGGGTCGGCGATGTGGACCGCTATCCCCAACGCCTCGTCGGCGAGTTCATCGGCGAAGTCGTGTCCAACAACGCGGTCAACGACGAATACAAGCACCTGATTTTGGATGTTCACGAACACGCCTTGAAAGCCTACGCGGGGCAGATGTTTCATCTGCTTTGTCCGTCGCCCGACGGCGCAGAGGTGTGGATGCGCCGGCCGATGAGCGTGTACCGCGTCAACAAGAACGCGGGTCAGGTCGAATTCCTCTACAAGGTCGAAGGACGAGGAACGCGCGGGATTGCGATGCTCGCTCCTGGCGACGACTTCAACCTCGCCGGTCCGTTGGGAGTCGGGTTCAAGCTCGAGCCGGAGTGGAAGAATATCGTGGTGCTTGGCCGAGGTGTGGGCCTCGCCACCCTCGCACCTCTTTCGCAGCTCGCGGCGGGCCACGGCGTTGGCGTGACCGCCATTCTGAGCGCGCGCAATCCCGGCGTTGTCATGTCCCGACAGTTATTCGAAGACCTCGGCGCGCGCACGATCACGGTACTCGATACGGACAACACCAGCGCCGTCGAAAACGTTGAGCGGATCATTGAAGGGTTGATCGCCGAAGGAAAGGCGGACGCCTTCTTTACCTGTGGCTCCAACCGGTTGCTGAAGCTCATGCAGCGGTTAGGCAAGAAGCACAACATTCCCGGGCAAGTCGCTGTGGAACAGATCATGGTGTGCGGTTTTGGAGCTTGCTACGTTTGCGTGCGGACCTTCGAGGTCGATGGCAAGAAGGTGCTCAAGCGCGTCTGCCGGGACGGCCCGGTGTTCAATATGCAGGAGGCCGTGGGATGGTAGATCTCTCGGTTAAGATCGGTGACATCACGTTGCAAAATCCGGTGACGCCCGCGTCCGGTGCGTTTTCGTGGGAATATAATGACGTCATCGACCTCAACCGTCTTGGCGCACTGGTCGCCAAGACCATCTGCCGCGAACCAAGGCTCGGCAATCCGACGCCGCGCATGGCGGAGACGGAGGGTGGGATCATCCAGTCGATCGGGCTGCCCGGCAAGGGGATCGAATATTTCGTCGAACACATCGTCCCGGAATATGCGAAGTTCAAGCCACCGCTGGTCGTCAGCGTTTCATCCGAAAGCATCGAGGACTTTGCCGCTCTCGCTCAAGAGCTGAGCGTGCCGGACGTCGATGTGATCGAGGCCAATATTTCGTGCCCGACCCGCAATTCGACCGGCGGCAACTTCGCGATGCACGAAGGCTACACGCGGGACTGCATCAAGGCCATTCGCGCGAAGACCGACAAGCCGCTGTGGGTGAAATTATCGCCCAACGCCGGTGACATCGTCTCGGTTGCAAAAGCAGCAGAAGAAGCCGGCGCCGATTGCCTCGTCATCGCCAACACGTTTTTGTCGCTCAAAATCAGGACCGACAATTTCCGGCCCGCTATCGGCAACAAGTTCGGTGGGCTGATTTCGCCGGCGCTCAAGCCGATCGTCCTGCGGATGGTTTATCAAGTGGCCAAGGTCGTCAAAATTCCGATCATTGGAATCGGCGGCGTCACCAAGGCGGAGGACGTGGTCGAATACATGCTTGCCGGCGCGAGCGCCGTGGGCATCGGTTATGCCGGCTTTCGCAACCCTACCGCCCTGGTGACGATCATCGAGGACCTCGAAGCCTGGTGCGACCATCGCGGAATCAAGAAGGTGAGCGAATTGATCGGCGCTGTGCGTGACGATGACATGGAAACCGATACCCTCGCGGCCGCATCGATGGGCGTTTGAGCGCAAGGGCCCATGCCGTGCACTTATCACGGCCTCGCGTATTCGGCAGTGCCGTAGTGGAGTCCTTTCTCCTTGAGCCAGCGTCGGTACATCACCGAAGATCCGTCGGCGCGGGTCGGAATCTCGCTCCTCGGCTCCAGCGGCAACAGCAGGGGCCGCTGATTCTCGACGATGATGCGGTCCTGCAGATAGATCACCTGCTCGAATTTCAGAAGTTCGAGCTGGGTAAATTCGTTGTCGACGAGATACATGACCGGCTGCGCCCGGCAGACACCGGGCTCCATCGGCTGAATGAACAGTGCAATCACGTCCAGGCGGTTGGCCGCGTACGGGCTGATCCGATAGAGCATCACCACAAAGGGTGATGGCACGCGGTATGTCAGCTGCGCCATGCTGCCGGATTGGTTGGCCGTGATCTGCGGCTGGAAAAACTGGCAGTTCGTCGCCCACACCTCGTCGACGTCGCGGCGGATTTCGCTCTTGTAGGAGGGAACTTCGGTGTGAGGCTCGGCTCCGAGCACATTCGTGTGCACATACGGAAAATGCGCCATGTCGAGAAAATTTTCGACGATGCGCAAGCCGGAGGCGCGCATCCGGACCCATCCGCAAATGACGACGCGGCGATCATCCTCGCCGGCTTCAGCAATGGTCACGACGTCACGCGTTGGAGAGCCGAGCGTGGTCCACACACAGCCGTAGTGCTCGCGCACGGGCAAAGCAGGGCCGGACCCACCATCGTCCGCGATCTCCCGCACAACGATCGCCCCGTCCTCTCGCTTGAGGGTGATATCCTGTCCGAGAAGCCGTGTACGCTGCGGTTCTGCCGATACGTCGGCAGCGGTCGCTACCGCGTACCATTGATCGAGGGCCACCCGGTCGTCGGTCTTGCTCATCGCTCGTCCCTCGGCGCGCTTCGCGAACTCCGATCAGTGCCGATCTGGATCGGTCCACTGCACGGTGCCATGCTGATCTTGTGCCAAAAATGCCGCACGCCGGGCGAACAGTCCGGGGGCGAGGCGGTGCACATCGCCGATCAGGTCTTTCATATCGGCACTTTTCAAGCATCCATCCTCGACCAGCACTTTGCCGTCGACCATCACGACATCGACGTCGCCGCCGCGCACGGCGTGCACCAGATTGTAGTGAAGATTGAAATAGTCGGTGCCGAACAGCGGTGTCATGCGCGGCGTATCGGTGCGAACGGCGATGAGATCAGCCTTTTTGCCCGGCTCCAACGATCCGATTTCCCCATCAAGGCCGATACAGCGCGCGCCCATGATCGTCGCCATGCGCAGCACGTCCCAGGAGTCCAAGGCGGCTGCGTTCATCGCCCGCAGTTTGCCGAGCAGCGAGGCAACCTTCATCTCCTCGAACATGTCGAGATTGTTATTTTCCTTTTCACCGTCCGTGCCGATGCCGACCGCGACGCCGGCCTTGAGCATGTCCTCGACCCGCGCCATGCCGCTCGCGAGCTTCATATTGCTGATTGGGTTGTGCGCAACGCTGACGCCGTGCCGGGCGATCAACTCGATCTCGGCATCGTCGAGCCAGACAGCGTGCGCTATCATGACTTTGTCGATTTCGAAGAAGCCCAGCCGCTCGAACACCTGCATGGGACGCAGGCCGTAGCGCTTTCGCATTTCCGGAACTTCGATTTCCGCTTCGCTGGAATGGGTATGAAAGCCGGTCCGATACTTCTTGGCGAGATCGATTGCGCGACGTTGGCCGGCCTCATCGGCGTAGAATAGATGCTCGAGGCCAACCCAGACCTTGACGCGCCCGTCCGCCTTGCCGTTCCAGGTTTCGAGCATGCGCTCGTTATCATCGATCGTGTCGAAATAGTTGTAGTCGGGATGCGCCCCGACATAGGGGACCGCGATGAGGCGATTGCCGATTGTATGCGCCGCGCGGGCGCTGCCGTCCATGAAGCGCCACATATCGACAAGCGTGGTCGTGCCGGAGAGCACGGCTTCCGCATAGCAAAGGCGCGAAGCGGCTTCCGCCTCCGGCGCCTGAAGCACCCGGTGCATCGGATTGATATGCTGCGTCAGCCACTCCCAGACCGGCAGGCCTTCCGCGGTACCGCGCAGCATGCCGGAATGGCAATGCACATTGACGAGGCCCGGCATCAGCAGGCGATCGGAGAGCCTGCGCACGGCGGCCGACGGATGCCGCCGGCGCAAATCATCGAATTTGCCGACCGCCGCAATCCGATCATTGTTGACCAGCACCGCGCCGTCCGAGATGACGCGGTTGGCGGCGTCCATTGTCAGAACGAAATCCGCCGCAATCAGGTTGCCGACGCTTGTCACGATGCGCCCGCTCCCGGCGCGTATTGCTCCGCCCGCGCCGCAACAGAACCCCCATCCAATATGAAGTCCGCCGCGCGCTCGCCGATCACGACGACCGGAGCGTGGATATTGCACGATGGTATGATCGGAATGACCGACGCGTCAGCGATCCGCAGCCCGTCGACGCCCCGCACACGCAATTTCGGGTCGACCACGGCCTGGTTTCCGGTGCCCATGGCGCACGTACCGCAGGTGTGGAAGAAGGTCGTGCAGGCATTGCGCACAAACTGTTCCCGCTCCTGCCGCGACAACCGGCGATCCGGCGAGGCCGGGCGCTCGCACAACGAGGCGTAGGCCGACGTCGCGCCGAGATCCATGCAGACGTCGATGCTGTCGACGAGGGCATCGAAATCGGCCGGTTCCTGGAGGAAATTCGGCTGGATCACCATAGTCCCGCCGGGTTCGGCGCTGATCAGTCGCAGATAGCCGCGGCTCGCGGACCGCATCAAGCCCGGCGAAATCGCAAAGCAAGCGTCAGGCACGCGGTAGTCCCGCACAATTTCGGGGCCGGCGTGGGGATTCTGCGCGACGAACGCGTGCAGGTCCGGGACTCGGCTCGCTCTAGCGCTCTTCCAATTCAAAATGCTGCCGCCGCCATTGTCGCGCGCCGGTCCCAGCGGCACTTTGCAGACAAAATTGACCCCCATCAGCAGCGGATGGTCCTGAAGGTTCTGGCCAACGCCCGGGAGGTCCCTGATCACGGGCACGCCGAGGCGTTTGAGCTCAGCCGCCTCGCCAATGCCCGAGACCATGAGAAGACGCGGCGTATCGATTGCGCCCGCGCACAAGATGACTTCGCAGGCCGCGCGCGTTGTGGTCGCAACTTCATCGACGACATGGGTTACTGAGCGGCAGCGGCCATGTTCGAAGCCGAGCGAGAGAGCGGGCGAATAAGTCAACACCGTGAGATGCGGTCGTCCTAGCACGGGTCGCAAGTACCCGCGCGCGGCGCTCCAACGCTTGCCGTTGACGGTATTGAGGTTCGTGAGTGCCGCGCCCTCGTTGCTTGCCCCGTTGTGGTCCTCGAGGACGCGGTAGCCGAGACTCGCAGCGGCCTCCAGCATAGCGAGCGCAATCGGATGCGGATCGTGCGACCGTTCGACCCGCAGCGGGCCGCCCGCGCCGCGATAGGCGTCGGCCCCACCCTCCCAATCCTCCGCCCGCTTGAAGTACGGCAGTACGGCTGAGAAATTCCAGCCCGTCGCGCCCGCGGCTTCCCAATTGTCATAGTCCACGGGATGACCGCGGTTCCAGATCATCGCGTTGATGCTGCTGCTGCCGCCGAGAACGCGGCCGCGCGGAATGCCGATGACGCGGTGGTTGACGAGAGGCGTCGGCGCGTAGTCGTAACCCCAGTCGTAGTCGCCGCGCAAAAGCGTCGTCCAGCGTGCAGCACATTCGATATCGACGACGCCGATATCGGAGGGACCCGCCTCGATCAGGAGAATTCGCGCATCGGTGCGCTCGGCGAGGCGTCGCGCCACGACCGAGCCTCCGGAGCCGCCCCCGACGATGATGAAATCGTATTCGCGGGCGAGCGCGGCGCGCGGTCCAAGCTTGGTCCCGACGGCCTCGCCGTTATTTTCCAGCTTCATGGTCGCGTTTCGTTGCAACGGACAACTCAATAAAAGCTCGGGACACCCGGCATCGGCATGAAGCCGGGGACGCCGCGGACGCGTCGCATCCAGCGTCGCAGCGCCGGATATTCGTCGTGCTCGATACCGAAATCGCGCGACAGCGCGATGGCGGGAAACAACGCAATATCCGCTACGGTCGCTGCTGCGCCGACGAACCAGCCGGCGCCGTCGAATTCACGCTGCGTCATGTGATCGTCCATAATGCAGAAGGCTTGTCGCGCCTCGCGATCGAGCCTGGGTGCGTCAGCCTCGACCTCGAGCATGTGGTGCAAGCGCGCGAGCGACGCCGCCCGCAGTTCGCCGCCGGCAAAGCCGAGCCACATCATAACGGACCCGAAGCATTCCGGCTCACGGGGAAGCCAGCATTGTGCGGCATCATATTTATGAGCGAGATAGGCAAGGATCGCTTCGGCACCATGCAGGACAAAATCCCCGTCGAGGAGGATCGGAAGCGTGCCGAGAGGATTTAGCCGGAGATATTTGAGCGAGCGCTGCTCGCGACCGGGATGCACGTCGACTGCCACCTTCGTAAACTTCAGGCCGAGTACGCCCAGCAGCAGCCGCACTTTGTAGCAGTTGTCGTCGAGTTCGTAGTCGTGAAGCGTAAGATCAGCCACGGGACTTGAACCGTCCAGCTATCGTAGAATCGCGAACGACGGTTGCTGTAAATCGCCCCGCAGTTCCTGCGCCCATTGCGCAACACGCTTCTGTCCGTTGCCGCGCCACGCCTCGCCACCGCAGATTACGAGGTGCAGCGCCGATTTGCTTTCGCCGACGGGCTGCAGAGCCGCCAGAAGCTCGGTCTCACCATGTCGCACGGACAGGAGCGTGCCGTGTTGCTCGACCGCAGGGCGTGATTTCGCAGCTTCTGCGGAAAACGGGAGATCGCCGCCGGCTAATCGCTTGGCGATGGTCTCCGCCGCGCGGTCGAGATAAATGCTGCGCACCGGCGTCACCGGTTGCCGCTCGGGTGGCGGGGTTGGTAGGGGTTCGGCTCCAAGTTCGGAGTACACCCACACCATGCCGATGCGTTCACAGCAAGGATATGCGGTCGCGCGGATTGTCGTCGGTACGCTCAAATCCGGGTGCGCCGGTATGTAACGGCACTGGCCGTCCGTGCCGTACTGCCAGCCGTGATAAAGACAGGCAATGCGGTCGCCGCGCACGAAGCCGAAGCTCAGCCGCATGCCGCGGTGAGGGCAGCGATCTTCCCAGGCATGGACCGAGCCGGCGCCGTCCCGCCACAGCACGATCTCCTTGTCGAACAAGCGCACACCGGCACATGTTCCGGACTCGAGGCCTTCGGCTATCGCAACCGCATACCAATTTGCGCCGAATGTCATGACGGCCTTCCTACGACGCGCGGACCGGGCGTTTGGTCAAGGAACGAAACGTGTCGAGGACAAGGCAATCGATCGGCCCGAGGCTGCACGCCATTTCGAAGGCGTCGATGAGATCGTTTTCGCCGGCCACGCTGACCTCGACACGATCGGGCCCCACGGCAGGAATGTCGGTTGTCAGATCAAGCCGCCGCGCACGATGATGGATAAATTCGGTAAAGCTTTCGGGCTCGAACCGTCCAACAAATACCAAGGTCGTTGCGCCCCGCATCAACTCGCCGCGCCCCGCGCGCAATAATCATCTGGGTTTTCAGCGCAACTTTACCCGGCGCGCCCAAATCGTGTTGCAAATAAATTGGGCATCATTTTCCGCAGCCAGCCTACTAACGCGGCGGCATACGTCTTCGGGGGTGCGCTCGGTGCTACGGGCTTGCCGCCAGTCCGCTGGCATAGACATTGCTATCCCTACCTTCGGCGAAAATCAGGCCACTGACCAAGCGCGTGCCAGACGCCTGCGCTTCAGTGCGCCAACTCATCCTGATGGATCATCCCGTGTTAACAGGAGATTTTCAATATGTTGCATCCGTCTCATCTTTCTCGTCGCCGATTGCTCTCGCTTGCCGGCGCCACCGGTGCAGCGCTGCTGACTCCGCCGGGGTTGATCAAGCGCGCGAACGCCGCCCCGCTCCCAGCGATCGATGAGAAAGATGCCATCTTCGCCTTCGGTCACGTCGGCCCGGTCACGGACGAAGGCTGGACGTGGAGTCACAACGAGGGAATGAAAGCGATCCAGGCGGCCTATCCAAAGATCAAGATGCTGATGGTCGAGAACATCCCGTACTCGGCGGACGCGACCCGCATCTTCCGCCAGTTCGTGTCGCAGGGCGCGCACATGGTGTTCTCAACTTCGAATTACGGCGACTTCTTCTCGGAGGTCGCCGCGCGCGCTCCGCGCGTTGGCTTCCTGGAAGCCGACGGCCGCACGCTGCGCGATAACATCGGCTGGTACTACATTCAGCATTGGAATCCGACTTACGTTATCGGTGTTGCCGCGGGCTTGATGAGCAAGTCTGGCAAGCTCGGCTACGTATCGTCGTTTCCGGTGCCGTCGGTCTATGCGAGCACCAACTCGTTCATCATGGGCGCGCGCACCGTCAATCCGAATGCGACCTTGCAGGTCATCAGCATCAACTCGTGGTTCGACCCGCAAGGCGCCGCCCAGGCCGGAACCGCGCTCGTCGACAACGGCTGCGACTTGTTGTTCGGCATCATGGACGAAGCGGCGTATTTGCAGGTCGCGGAACGGCGCGGCGTCAAGGCGGTGATGTGGAACACCGACATGCGGCGCTACGGCCCTAACGCTTATGTCAGCTCGGTCATTCTCGACTGGAAGGCCTTCTACCTCGACCAGGCCAAGAAGCGGCTCGCGGGGACGTGGACGCCCAGCGGCACGCTGCTTCCCATGGGGGGCGGCATCGATCGTGACAAATGGGGCCAGACGGTTCCGATGGAAGCGCAGCAGAAGGCCGATGCCATGCGCACGAAAATTCTGGGCGGCTTCAACCCATTCGTCGGCGAACTGAAGGACAACAAGGGCGTCGTGCGCGTCGCCGCCGGCAAAGCGATGACCGAGACGGAGCTCTACAACTGGGATTGGTCGGTCGAGGGTGTGCTCGGCCTCTCGAAATAGCGTCTTGCCGGGAGGCGCGCCGCGGCGATGGGACCGGCGTCCCCAATAGAAGACCTTCCGGTCGGCGGGTACGGTACGCCGCCGGCCGTGTATTTGCGTGGAATCGCAAAATATTTCCCGGGCGTCGTCGCCAATGCCGACGTGGATCTCGAAGTTCGCCGCGGCGAGATCCATGCCTTGCTCGGCGAGAACGGTGCCGGCAAGTCCACGCTGATGAACATTCTCACCGGCATCTATCAGCCGGACGCCGGCGAGATCATCATCGATGGCTACGCCGCAACTTTCGCTTCCCCGATGGAAGCAATTGCGGCCGGCATCGGCATGGTCCATCAGCATTTCAAGCTGGTGCAGGCCTTCACGGTCGCCGAGAATATCCACCTCGGCTGGAGTGAAACGCCGCGCCGCGCCTCGGCGGCGCAGCTTGAGGCCCGCACGCGAGGCCTCGCTGAGCGCTTCAACCTCGATGTTCGCCCGGATGCCCGCGTGAGCGACCTCTCCGCGGGGGAGCAGCAGCGGGTCGAGATTTTGCGGGTGCTGGCGCGTCAAGCGCGGGTATTGATCCTCGACGAACCGACCGCCGTGCTCACTCCGGCGGAGGCGCACGAACTGTTCAAGGCTCTGCGCGAATTCCGCGCCCGCGGCAACGCGGTCATCTTCATCAGCCATAAGCTCGATGAGGTATTGGAAATATCGGACCGCATCAGCATCCTGCGCGATGGCCGCAAGGTCGCGACGAAGGATACGGCCGAATGCAATGCGCGCATGCTCGCGACGCTCATGGTCGGGCGGGAAATCGTCTTGAGCAGCTTTCGCGATCAGCGGGCGCAGACGGCTGGTGATCGTGCTGCCGTTCTTTCGCTCCGGGACGTGTCGGCTCTCGACGACAATGGACGTTCGGTCCTCGAGGAGGTCAATCTCGACGTGCGCCCGGGTGAAATTCTCGGCGTCGCCGGCGTTGCCGGCAATGGCCAGCGCGAGTTGAGCCAGGTGATGACGGGCCTCCGTCCAATCAGCGCCGGAGAGGTGCTGGTTGACGGCCGGCAGGTCCCCTCCCTCGATCCGACCACGTTTGCGCTGCTCGGAATCGGCCATATTCCCGAAGATCGGCTGCGTCACGGCATCGCTCCTTCGCTGAGCATCACCGACAATGCGGTGCTCCGCGAATACATGCGTGCGCCTGTTGCCCGTGGCCCGCTGTACAATCCGCATGCTGCGACAGCACTTGCACGCACCATCGCCAACGCCGCGAGCGTCGCCGTCCCCGACTTCGGCATGCCGGTCCGCAATCTGTCCGGCGGCAACCAGCAACGGCTTGTCGCCCGACGCGAAATGCGCATCTCGACCAAACTGCTCGTCGCCGCCTATCCGAGTCGCGGGCTAGACGTCGGTGCGATCAACACGATGCTGCGCTATTTCGTCGAACTGCGCGATGCCGGCGTCGCGGTCGTCCTTATTTCTGAGGAACTCGACGAACTGTTCAACCTGTCCGACAGCATCGCGGTCATCTACGAAGGCCGCATCATGGGCACCTTCAAGACCGAAGATGCCGACTTGCAGACCGTCGGACTGCTGATGGGCGGGCAACGCCAGCCGGAGCACCCAACCGTTCAATGACGTGGCGGGTTCAACGCTTTCCATCGGCGCCAATCGGTGCCGCCCTGGCGGCGCGGTTCGCCGCGATCGTGCTTGCGCTGGTCGTGGGCGGCATCGTCCTTGCGTTCACCGGCATCAATCCGATCCCGCTTGGAGGCGAAGTCATCAACTCGACCTTCGGCAACGACTTCGGTCTCGAAGATCTTGGCTTGCTATTCACGCCGCTGATCCTGACCGGACTCGCGGTCGCCGTCACCCTGCGGGTTGGCATTTGGAATATCGGTGCAGACGGCCAGTTCTACATGGGCGCTTTCGGCGCGGCCGCGGTCGGCCTCTTTGTGGACGGACCGGAGTCGCTCATTCTCGCGGCCATGGCCGTCGCCGGTATTGCCGGCGGTGCTCTGTGGATTCTCGTTCCGACCCTCGCCCGCGCCTATGGCGAGGTCAATGAGCTCATCACCACGCTGCTGCTGAATTTCGTGGCAACCCTCGTTGTTTATTATGCCGCGACCGGACCATGGCACGAGCGTGGTGCCATGACCCTTGGTGCCACGCCTCGCATCCGCTACGCCATTCCCGACTTCTACGGCAGCATCCACTGGGGCTTTCCCGTGGCGATTGCCGCAGCAGTCATCATGGCGGCCATTCTCGCGTTCACCAAATGGGGCTACGAAGTCCGCTTCAGCGGCGCCAACCCCCAAGCCGCCCATTTCGCCGGCATTCCGGTCCGCCGCCGCATCATCGCAGCGATGCTGCTCTCCGGAGCGATCGCCGGCACCGCCGGCATGATGGAGTTGGCAGGCACCGTGCATCGGCTGCAAGGCGGCATTTCCAACAACTTCGGCTATCTCGGGATCATGGTTGCCGTGCTGGCGCGCGGATCGTGCCTCGGCGTCATTGCGACGGCGGCGCTGATGGCGTTCATTCTCAATTCGGGGATCATCCTCCAGACCCGCGGCGTCAACACCAATACCGTGCTCGCCATCACCGGACTGATTCTCTTCTTTACCGCGATCGGTGACGAATTCGCCCACTACAGGCTCGTCACGGCTGACGCCAAGAAATCGGGGTGACGCGATGGAAATCCTGACCGGCGTGATGGCGGCCGCGTTTCTCGCCGGCGGCGTGCTGGCGCTCGCAGCACTCGGCGAAGTGCTGGCGGAGCGCGTCGGCATCGTCAATCTCGGCGTCGAAGGCTTGATGGCGCTGGGCGCGATTACCGCGATCGTGGTGGTGACTGCGCAGCCCAACCCGTTTCTGGGATTCGGTATAGCTCTCATCGTCGGATTTGGCTTTGGCGTGATGTTCGCCGTCGCGACCGTCTACTGGCAGGCAAACCAGGTACTGTGCGGCCTCGCTTTGACTTTGCTCGGAACCGGCCTCGCCAACGCCGTCGGCAAAGCCTATTCCGGGTTACCGGCGCGCGCGACATTCGAGCGCGTGGTTATTCCCTATTTAAGCGACATTCCGGTGCTGGGGCGCGCATTTTTCTCGCAGAATGTTCTCCTCTATCTGATCTACCTGATCCTCCCGTTTATATTTCATTTTCTGATGTTCAAGACGCGCCACGGACTCAACATGCGAGCCGCCGGCGAGAATCCGGCGGCAGCGGATGCGGTTGGCATTCGTGTGCGGCTGATCCGGTTTTGGTACGTCGCCGCGGGCGCGGGGCTTGCAGCCGGCGCCGGCGCCTATCTGACACTCGCTTTCGTGCCGGGCTGGTCCGAGGGCGTCACCGCTGGTCGCGGCTGGATTGCCGTCGCCCTTGTGATCTTCGCCGGCTATCGACCTTGGACAGCCGTGCTCGCGGCATTGGTATTCGGCGTCATCACTTCCATCGGTTACGTCGGTCAGGCGCGCAATTGGCCCGTCGAGCCCGCATTGCTCTCGACGTTACCCTATCTCGGCACCATTGCCCTGATCATTCTGCCGGTGATGGTATCGCACAAGATCAGGCGGCGGATGGCAGCGCCAGCGGCGCTCGGCATCCCATATTTCCGCGACATGCGCTGAGCAGCCTTCGAAAGACAATGTCATGTCCTCCCTTCTGGTGAAAAACATCAAGCTGCTCGCGACCTTCGACGATGCACATCGGGAAATCAGAGACGGCGCCCTGCTGGTTCGCGACAACGTCATCGAACAGGTCGGCACCACCGCCGAGATGGCCGATGTCACCGCCGATCGCACCCTCGACCTCGCCGACCACATCGTGATGCCGGGCATGGTGAACACCCATCACCATATGTACCAGAACCTCACCCGCGTCATGGTGCAGGACGACGAGCTGTTCACCTGGCTGACGACGCTTTACCCGATCTGGGCGGAACTCGACGATGACGCGATCTACGTCAGCGCCCGCGTCGCGATGGCGGAGTTGATCCAATCCGGCTGCACCACGAGTTCGGATCACCTCTACGTCATGCCTAACAATTGCCGAACTCGACAGCGAGATTCGCGCGGCCCGCGAAATGGGGATGCGTTTTCATGCGGCGCGCGGCGCCATGTCGCGCGGAAAAAGTCAGGGCGGTCTGCCGCCGGATTCATGCGTCGAAAAGGAAGACGCGATCCTCAAGGATGCCGAGCGTGTGATCCACGAATATCATGATGCGAGCCGTCATGCGATGAGCCGCATCATTCTCGCGCCCTGCTCGCCGTTCTCGGTAACGCCGGGCTTAATGAAGGAAGCGGCCCAGCTTGCGCGGGCACATCCGGGCGTCCATCTGCACTCCCATCTTGCCGAGGATCTCGACGAAGAGACGTACTGCCAGACCGTCTACGGCATGCGTTCGGTGGATTTTGCTGCCTCCGTCGACTGGCTCGGGCCCGACGTGTGGTTCGCGCATGCGATCTTCCTCAATGATCGGGAGGTCAAGCTGTTTGCCGATACCGGCACGGGAATGACGCACTGCCCCTCGGCCAACATGCGGTGCGGTCAGGGCATCGCCAAAATCAGGCAGATGATCGATACCGGCGTCAAAGTCGGACTTGGCGTCGATGGTTCGGCCTCGAACGACACCAGCAACATGTTCCTCGAGGCGCGGCTCGCCCAATTGCTCCAGCGGGTGGCGCCCGCCCGCTACCTGTCGGAGGCGCCGGGCGGCCGCGGCGGCTTCGGCGGCACGCCAAAGGCGCTGAGCGCACGCGAGGCGCTGACCATGGCGACCCGCGGCGGGGCCGCGTTGCTCGGGCGCGATGACATCGGCTACCTCGCGTCCGGAATGAGTGCGGATTTCATCGCCGTAAATCTTAATCAGCTCGGTCTCTCCGGCACGCAGCGCGATCCGCTTGCGGCGCTCATCATGTGCGGACCGTTTCGCGTCGATTATTCGTTCATCAACGGCCGCGAGATCGTCAATCGCGGCGCCTTCACTTCGGTCGATGTGGACGAGGTTCTCACGAGTCACCGGCAGGTGATGGACCGTATTTACAGGCAGTAAAGCCGGCATCCCACCAGATCCGTTGCGGGAGCGTAACATGGTCGAACGATTGGAAAGCGCCGCGCTGGATCAATGGTATGCGATCGACGCAGCGACCGACGTGCCTCCCGAACCCAAACGTAATCGTTTGCTCGGGCGGGATCTCGTCACCCGGCACGACGCGGCGGGGCGTGTCGAAATCGTGACGACCGGAGAAGACGGGCAATGCGGGAAGCGCCTGCCGCTGCGCGAGCGATATGGTTACATCTGGACCACCTTCGGCAATCCGGTGCGCGATGTTGTCGACATTCCCGAGGCAGACGAGCCCGATCGCCAGCACGTCTTGTGCGGCCCGGTGGCGGTGAATGCCTCGGGCCTGAGGATTGTCGAGAATTTTCTCGACATGGCGCACTTCCCCTACGTCCACACGGACATTCTCGGCGTTGAGCCGCACACGGAGGTCAAACAGTACAAGACCGAGATCAGGCGCGACGTCGACGAAGTTTGGGCCACCGACTGCGCATTCTACCAGCCGCAGGCGGCAATGTCGGCGGCGGGCGGCATCATCACGCAATACCTTTACCGGGTTGCCACCCCGTTCGTGACGCTGCTCTATAAGACTTGTCCGCTCGCGGAAAATCGCTGGGACGTCATCTGCCTGTTCGTGCAGCCTGTTGCGCCGGACCGCTGCCGCGTTCATCCGATCATGTTCCTGATCGACACGCTGACTGCCCCGGCAGATCTCATTCGCTTTCAACAACTGATTTTCCTTCAGGACCGGATCATCCTGGAAAATCAGCGGCCGCGTTTGTTGCCGCTTGAGCCGCGCGCGGAAATTCCGACACGCGCCGATATCGCCTCTGTCGTCTACCGGCGCTGGCTGAAGGAGAAGGGCCTGACCTACGGCACTGCGGAGCGTCGGGGGGCCGCGTGACCGTCACCACACAGAGCGTAGCCGCTGTTGCGGTCGCGTAGCAGCGGCGATTGGGCGACCGCTGTCTTGATTCAACTCGTTCTCCGAACGCCGGTTGCGACGCTGCGGCCTCCTGCACTATCCGCCGCAGCCGGGCTAATCCCACGCCGGGGGAGAAAGGTTGCGGAGCACATACCGATTAGGGCGCCATCACGATCCTGCTTCAGGATGATGCGGGAGGATTGCAGGTGTGCTCGGCCGATGGGGAGTGGACCGATGCCAAACCCATCGCGGGAAGTTTTATGGTGAACATGGGGGGTGGCGCAGGTTTTCAGGGGTGGATACCCCCGCCGCCCCCGAGGCTTCCCTGGGGCTGCGCGCCAAGAATACCTCGTGCTTGCGCATCTAGCTTTTCCGCCAATCGATCCTATTTAAATGATCTCGTTTGAATGATAATTGCCCAGGCGATATTCGGTTCTGGCGATTGGAAACAATGGCATCGTCTTCAGGGCGGCCCGGTTTCCGCGACTGATACCGGAACGGAGGCCGAGATGATGAAAGCGTGTGACGCGGCCGAAGCGCCTTTCGACTATGACGCGGATGCCGAGCTGTTTGTCGCGCACAGGCGGCGGTCCGCGGAGTACCTGCGATTTGATCGAGCGGCAGAAGCGATCAAATTCGCGATCGAGAATTTGCCGCCACAATCGCTGCTCGCTGCCCATCTCGAGGTGGAGGAGGCGAGGTACAACGGCCGCGAAATACGCCGCCTCTATGACGGTGCAGATTTCCCACTGGCACGAAGCGTAACCGCCTAGTTCTTGGGGCCGATGCGAGCGAGCAGATCGTGACCAACAGGACAATCGACTTGGATCGGCACCGCGGGATGGCTGCCCAGAAGGCGACCGAGCTTCGGCGGCTGTTGGCCGACGTCGCGGCCAACGAAACAGCCCTTCGCTTGCGGCAGGAGGAGCTGGAAGCCCATCTCGTCGCGGCTCCGGCCGCAAATTGGCACGAGGCGGCCGAGAAGGCGCGCTATCTTCTCAACCTCTTTGCTGGTACGCTGACTTCGGAAGATCGGCGCAGGCAGACACTCATCGAGGCCGTGCTTGCCGATTTCGATCGGCTCGCCGCAGAGGCATGAGCTGCGAAGCGCGCGCATTTGCCGCACGACTCGGTCCGAGCCGTATCGGCTCAAACGCAGGAGGGTGACGTGGCAAAGGGCCAGTTGAGAAGCAATCGCGAAAAAAAGAAGCCGAAGGCGGACAAGAACAAGGTGAAATCCGCTCCGGCTGCATCGCCGTTCGCGTCCCCGCGCTTCCCGGGAATCCATCCACGGGGCAAAAGCGACAAGACGGGTTCATGAGGCGCCGAGCGCCGGCGAAAAGCCCATGATGCGGACTTCCGATCATGTCGCTTAATTTCCCCAACCGAAGTCGTTTTTATGATGCGACGCGGCGCGCCGTGCGGTTCTGGGGTCATGATGGTCCGATGGAGGCCGAGTTTTTCGTGAACGAGGACGCGCTCAAGAGTATTCAATCGGAAATGCCATGCGATGAAGCGGGACTTCTTAGCGCTTTCGATTCGCATTGCGCCTTGATCCACGCAACCGCCGCCAAAGTTTATAGGCGGGGGCGAAAAGGTTCGTACGAACTGCTCGCTGGCGATTTTTGACGCATCGACGCGTTCCCTGCTCCCGGGCGCCAGTCGCTCCCGCTGAAATCGCGGATCGGAAGACGGGCGATAACGACGATCCGTATTGTCGAATCGATCGAGCTTGCGACCGACGACTGGCTGACGTCGATCGTAATCTCATCGGTGGACGTTGATGATTGCCGGACGAGAGGGTAATCCGACTGCTGCCGCGACGTGGCGCGAAATGTGCGGCGGTTTGCTATTTCGGCACGATGCGCCGGGCAACTTCATCTGCCATCTGGGCGAGGCGGTAGCGGCGGTCGATCAGAGACCATCCTTCTGGCATTCCAGAAAAACGAAAACCAGTAGAGCAGAAGCAAGGCTGGCGCCCCGATGTCGTATACGGCATCGAGGCCGGGAATTGGTTCGATCGGAATGGCGAGCGCTCCCACGGCTGCGGTCGCTGCAACTCGATAGGTCAGCGCCGTGAGCAGACGCTTTAGCGGATTGTCGTTAGGTAATTTGGCGACGACGATGATCAATGCCACGAGGAGCGCAGTCATCACCGCGACGAAGATCAACAGGTCGCGGACTATTTCGCTGATTGTCGTAAGGACTTGCATGGCCGTTTTCCGCTAATCAGCCGACCTTAGTCATCTTAGGCTCGCTCCGGCGTCGCCTTTGTGGCGTTCCAGTTCTCACTTCGCTCCCTCTGCACGGCGAGGCCGATGAAGCCAGCCGGGAGCCTAGGCGAATACCATACGCGAAACGTATGAGCGCGCTCATCAGCGGGCAATGGCGCCGTGGCAAGTCCCTCTTGGCCGGCCGAGTTATTCCATGGACCGTGCGATGATCGCAGAACATCTCAGTCAAGCCGAGCGGCACGTCCTTGACGGCGAGAGGCATGTCGCCCGTCAGCGGGAACTAGTTGCTGAGCTTGAGCGCGACGGCCACGACACCCAACAAGCGCGTGACTTCCTCTTGCAATTTGAGGATCTGCAAAGGCTGCACGTAGCGGACCGAGGTAGGCCGGTTGCGCGACGAACTGGCAAAGCTCTGATGGGGTGTCCGGACGCGCTGAAATCGCATCATGCTGCGTCTGCAGCCATCTCACGCCGTTCCGACGAGAGCGGCGAACCTCTGCCGGCAATGGGCCCAACAGAAGCGCAAGAGTTCCGCATCGAACTCGCCTCCGACAGCTGTAGAACTCCGGAGCCTGGAACGGCAACGAAATTGTCCAGGTGAACTTGCGCTCATGTCGAAGCCTGCTGGTGGTTGATCGCGGTTCGCAGTCTCGTTAGCAGAGTTTTGCGCTTTCACCGAGTGGTTTAGATCAGATCGCGAAGGCTCCGCCACGTGAGGTGAAGTCATTTACCTATCGTGTGTAGGTTAGCGTCTGGTGGGAGACCGGCAAATCTTCGCCAACTCGACGACCGAAGCCGACAGTCAGTCGATTAGCCGGGCCCTGATACGAACAAATTGCTGCAAACGGTCCGATGTCCTTGAAAAATTTGGGCATCAAAACCTTAGCTGGATCAACATTAAGGCGCGGAACTCCATGAGAAAATCAATTCCGGAGGGGATGTTCGCTAACCCGGAACAGAGCAGGCTGAGCGCACTCCGCAACTGGGTGCTCGACAACGAAGTAACCCAGATAGCGATGTCGGAGCGACAATTCTGGGTTTTTGCGGGCCTTCAACCATTAGCCGAGAAGCCTTGGACGACATTTATGGGGCGTCCGATATTCGTTCCCGACATGCCGGCGGATGCGCAAAAGTGCCTCGGTATTTTGGACAAGGATAGCCCGGGGAACACCTGAATTTTCCGCTCCACGCTTGGGTCCGTCGTCGCGGTGTACTGGACGCCGGCGAAGAGTGAACGGGCAAAGTAACGAAACGGCGTCGACGGCGCGCGGCCCTTGCGCCGAAACGTCATGCCATACTTCGCATCTACCACGGCCTCGGAGGGTCGGAGCGTGGCTGGCGCTACACTGCTATCGGTGCTGCGACCCATGAAATGCAAGTGACCGCGGCCAGCGCATGCGGCGGAAGCCGCCATTGCGCCGACCGTCCAATGGCCACAACTCGCCCTAGCCGAAGTGCTCGGGATGTGCGAGGATAGCAAATATATCGTTCGGCCTACCCGAGCCGGTTGGCCATCCTCACTGCAGGTTCGGCTTGCTACTGATCCACAATTCGGGTCCGACCGCGCTATCGCGCGCCAAAGGAGTTCCATTGATCGAATCAGGGGCGGCGGAATCAGCAGTGCGGCGATTCTGCCTCGTATTGATTAAGCCGTCGCACTACGACGATGACGGCTACGTTATCCAATGGTTTCGCTCAGCAATCCCCTCCAATTCGCTCGCCGCGCTCTACGGCCTTGGTGAGGATTGCGCCAGGCGCGGCACTCTGGGCCCCGATGTCGAAATCAAAATACATGCCTTCGACGAGACGAATGCCCGCATTCGTCCCAATCGCATTGCCGCCATGATCAACAATGCCGCTGCCGGGATGGTGATGCTCGTCGGGGTACAATCGAACCAGTTTCCCCGTGCTCTCGACATCGCGCGGATGCTGCGGGAGCGCGGCATCCAGGTCGCGATCGGGGGCTTTCACGTCTCCGGCGTCATGAGCATGCTGCAAGGCGTCGATCCGGATCTCGATCGCGCCAAGGCGCTTGGCGTATCACTGTTCGCCGGCGAAGCGGAGGGGCGTCTTGATGAGTTGCTGCGCGACGCGTCGGCTGGCCAGCTCAAACCGCTCTACGATTTCATGGGCGACCTGCCGGGAATCGAGGGTACGCCGGCGCCCGTGATCACGACCAATACGGCGCGGCGCGTAATCGGTGGGGTGACGAGCTTCGATGCCGGGCGCGGATGTCCCTACCAATGTTCGTTCTGCACCATTATCAACGTGCAGGGTCGAAAGTCTCGGTCCCGCTCCCCTAAAGACGTCGAAGATATTGTGCGCGCCAACCTCGCTCAGGGTTTGCGCAGTTTTTTCATCACCGATGACAATTTCGCTCGCAACCGAAAATGGGAGGCTATCCTCGACCGGCTCATTGAATTGCGCGAGGTGGAGAAGCTGAAATTCGGGCTGATCATCCAGGTCGACACACTGTGCCACCGCGTTCCGAACTTCATCGAGAAGTGTCAACGTGCCGGCGTTCGGCGGGTGTTCATCGGTCTCGAGAACATCAATCCCGCGAATCTCATGGCTGCCAAGAAGCGTCAGAACAGGATCACCGAGTACCGCGAGATGTTGCTGGCTTGGAAATCGGCACGTGTGATCACCTATGCGGGCTACATCATCGGGTTCCCGAACGACACGCTTAAATCGATCGCGCAAGACATCGACGTCATCAAAAAGGAATTACCGATTGATCTGCTCGAATTTTTCCAGCTTACGCCGCTGCCGGGATCGGAGGATCACCAGAAGCTGCGCCGGGCCGGGGTCGCAATGGACCCGGACATGAACAATTATGATACCAACCACGTCACTACGGCCCATCCGCGCATGTCACGGGCGCAGTGGGAATGCGCCTACCAGCTTGCCTGGCGGCGCTACTACACGATCGAGCACATTACGACCGTGCTTCGTCGCGTCTCAGCGACAGGGTGCAATGCCGGCAACGCCCTATTCCTGCTCACTTGGTTCAAGGGAAGCATCGAGTATGAGCGAATTCATCCACTCGAAGGCGGATTCCTCCGGGCGAAGTCGCGGCGCGATCGACGGCCGGGAATGGCGGTTGAAAATGTCTGGGTATTTTATCCGAAATACATCGCTGAGACTGCAGTCAAGTTGGCGCAGTGGGCAGCGCTGTACCTGCGGCTACGCGTCGTTTATCTCCGTATCAAGCATGATCCGGGTAAGGGTGGATATACCGACCTTGCGATAGCGCCCCTCGCCCAGGACGAGGCTGAGACGCGGGACTTGTTCCAGACCGCGGCGGCGCAAGCCTATGTTGGACAGCAGCGTCGGCTGCAGGATATCCGGGCAAATGTTCCGGCAAACTCCGTGTGACGAAGAGGCAGAAATATGTCATGAAGCGCTAATGGGGCCTTCAGAGTAAAAGATCGCGCGACAAGCGAATTCGAGAGGATTATCCGTGCAGATTTTCGTTCGTGACAATAATGTGGACCAAGCGCTCAGAGCGTTGAAGAAGAAGATGCAACGCGAGGGGATTTTCCGTGAAATGAAGGTCCGCCGACACTACGAAAAGCCCTCCGAAAAGAAAACGCGCGAGAAGGCGGAAGCTATCCGCCGCCGTCGCAAGTTGGAGCGCAAACGACTCCAGCGCGAGGGATTGCTTCCCAGCAAACCGAAGGTGCTTCGCACCGGTGTTGCTGGCAATCGCGGCCCGGGCGCGCCACCTCGACCGCCGCGCTTCTGAGGGCCGCAATCGCCCCGCTCCCTGGTCTTGCGCGCCGGTCTGCCACCGGAAACGCCAAGCGCGGCGGCCGGGTGTGGCCCCCGTCACCCCCTCGCGCGTCCTGGCCATGATGTCGGCGGCGGGGGCAGTAATTTGCAATCGTATTGAAAGCTCGCCGCTATACGCCGCCCTCTAATTTTGGAGAAAGCTTCTGAGCACCTTTGATCGGCTCGGGTGCTTAAGTTTCCGCAGCGCCTTGGCCTCGATCTGGCGGATACGCTCGCGGGTCACGGAGAACTGCTGGCCGACCTCTTCGAGGGTGTGGTCGCCGTTTCTGCCGATGCCGAAGCGCATGCGCAACACGCGCTCTTCGCGCGGGGTGAGCGAGGCGAGCACCCGCGTCGTCGTCTCGCGCAGGTTCGACTGGATCGCGGCGTCGATCGGCAGGATCGCGTTCTTGTCCTCGATGAAGTCACCGAGATGCGAATCCTCCTCGTCGCCGATCGGCGTTTCGAGCGAGATCGGCTCCCTGGCGATCTTTAAGGTCTTGCGCACCTTCTCGAGCGGCATGTGGAGCTTCTCGGCAAGCTCTTCGGGGGTCGGCTCGCGGCCGATCTCGTTGAGCATCTGGCGGCGCGCGCGCACGATTTTGTTTGTCACCTCGATCATGTGAACCGGGACACGAATGGTACGCGACTGATCGCAGAGCGAGCGGGTGACCGCCTGGCGGACCCACCATGTGGCGTAGGTCGAGAACTTGTAGCCGCGGCGGTACTCGAACTTGTCGACCGCCTTCATCAGGCCGATGTTGCCTTCCTGGATGAGGTCGAGGAACTGCAGGCCGCGGTTGGTGTATTTCTTGGCAATCGAGATGACGAGGCGCAGGTTCGCCTCCACCATCTCCTTCTTGGCCTGGCGCGCCTCGCGCTCGCCCTTCTGCACCATCTGGACGATCTTGCGGAACTCGAGAATCTCGAGCCCGGTCTCGCCAGCGAGCGTGTGGATGTGCGAGCGCATATCCTTGATGCGGTCCTTGTCGCGGGCGACGAGGTTCTTCCAGCCCCTGGCGGAGAGCTTGGAGACGCGGTTGAGCCAGCGCGGATCGAGCTCCGAGCCGACATAGTTCCGCAGGAAGTCCTCGCGCGCGACGCCGTGGCTCTCGGCAAGCCGCATCATGCGGCCCTCGTAGCCGACGAGGCGCTTGTTGATGTCGTAGAGCTGCTCGACCAGGGAATCGATGCGCGCCTGGTTGAGCCGCAGCGACTTCACCTCGGCGATGATCTCGTCCTTGAGCTTCTTGTACTTGCGCTCCTGGGCCGGCGTCAGCGACTGGTTCTTGAGCTTGTTCTCGATGTCCTGGTCCTGGAGCCGGCGCAGCCGCTTGTAGCTGTCGGCGACCTTGTCGAAGGTCTCCAGCACCTTGGGCTTGAGCTCGGCTTCGATCGCCGCAAGCGACATGGAATTCTCCATGTCGTCATCGTCGAGTTCGCCCTCCGGCGGCTCGGTCGGCTCCTCGCCCTCGGCACCGATCTCGGGCTTGGGCCGGAACGGCGTCGGCGCCGCCGGCGCGGTTGCGGGCGCCACGGTCTGCGGCGGCTGCGCGCCGTCCGCCGCCACTTGGCCGTCACCGTTCGGCAGCACCGGCACGCCCTTGGCGTCGGGCCCGGCATAGGTCGCTTCGAGATCGATGATGTCGCGCAGGAAAACCTTGCCGTCGTTCAACTCATCGCGCCAGATGATAATGGCCTGGAAGGTCAGCGGGCTTTCGCAGAGGCCTGCGATCATGGCTTCGCGGCCGGCCTCGATGCGCTTTGCGATCGCGATTTCGCCCTCGCGCGACAACAGCTCGACCGAACCCATCTCGCGCAGATACATGCGGACCGGATCGTCGGTGCGCTCGCCCGGCTCGGACTTCTTGGTCTCAGCCGGCGTCTGGCTGCGCACCTCGACGAGTTCGCCCTCGGCCTCTTCCTCCTCGGCTTCCTCGCGGGCTTCCTCCGCAGTTTCCTCGGCTTCGGTCTCCTCGGTCTCGACGACGTTGATGCCCATCTCGTTGAGCATGGCGAAGACATCCTCGATCTGGTCGGAGGTGACTTCCTCGGACGGAAGCACCGCGTTGACCTGATTGCGGGTGACGTAGCCGCGCTTCTTGGCGCTGCGGATCAACTTCTTGACGGCGTCGTCCCAGGGGTCGAGCGGCGGACTGTCCGGCGAAATCTCGGTGCTGTCATTCTTTGCAGCTTTTTCCTCCTGTTTCATCGTATTGGTCTTGCTTGAGGCAACGAATTCGTGCCGCTTCATTGAATCACCTCGTCGGGTCTGGCCGCATTCGTTTTGAAATTATGGAGTACCGACGAGCGGGCCACCTGCACGCGCCGACTGATCCAATTATCGTCCAATTCCACGTCACGGGGATCGTTCGCCCGCGCATAGGGCAACCTAACACACTTCAAGTGAAAAGGGGGCCGAAGGGAAGGGCTGTTGCCCTGAGGGTATCGGTAGCTACGTGCGCGATAGTTGCGGTCGTCCGCACGAGAGAAACGGTCGATGGCGTTTGGATGCCGGCTGGCGTAGGCTCTGCGGCATGCCTAGATCGTACGAACGAGCCGACTTTTCGGTAGCGGTCAAAAAAAGGGGCAAGGCCCCGATCCCGTGGCGGTGGGAGATTTATCGAGCGGGGAGATCCAGCGCGGTGGCGCAATCTATGGAATTTTTCTCAACGATGGGGGCAGCCACGAGGGCAGGAAAAGAGGCGCTCAGTGAACTCTTGGACAAGCTCGATGCCGAGCGTCTGCGCTGGCCGCTCCCGTAGCCGGGCCACTCTGAGGGCTCGGGTCGCCGGTTCGAGCAAGGGGCTGGTGGCTTGGGCCCAAGTTAATGTCATTGAGGTCGTTTGGCGCCTATCGGTTCGTTGCCGTAGGTCTGCTCATTGAATTTGCTCACGTCACATTTATCCGCGGCCGCGTCGCAGAGGTCTTTGAATGAAAACCCGTGCGACTTCATTATCGTCGTAAGCCGGTCACGCCAGAGCCGGAGCGTCCCTTCATCATTGAACGCTACCCTGCGCGCGTGGGAGTGCTGCAGCGCGCGCACATAGAGACCAAACTCGAAAAACTCCGGTGGTGCCACTCGTTGTCGATTGGTCCGTATTGCGCCATCGACGCAGGCGGCGAACTTGGAAAAGCTCATGGTGTTATTAATACCGCAGATGAAGGCGGCGTCTTGGCCGCGATCGACGTCCGATCCGACCGGAGGCCTTCGACCAGTCGGGGCATCGGGCTTGAAATTTTGGGCGGCGGCAGGCGCGCAAGCGAGCGCCGCGAATATGAAGAGATAGCGCATGCCCGCTGACTTATCCATGCCAGACCCGCGCGGGTGGCCCGCAATTTGTCGGGATATACACGAACCAAGCGACCTGCGCGAGGAATAAGCTGCAGCGGCCTTCAACAGAAACCGTACGCGTCGGGGCGGCGGGTCTTCCTCACACGGACGAACGGACCGCAACGAGCGGCTTCACCGAAAAGAATTAAATTAAGAATCCGCGTTGATCTCGGATCGGCGAAACTCACTCCGCATGAGCCGTACCTCTCGAAACGAGACGAGACGGCGGCAACCTTCATCCCAAAGTACCAGGCGCACACAACGGAAACTTTCACGGAGTGTCAGACGACTTATACCACGAAGCTCCGGATGGTCGCGGAGCACCCGCGGCAGGCGGTAATAGGGAATCCGGCTGCACAAGTGGTGGATGTGATGCACGCCGATATTCGCCGTGAGCCAACGCAGGACCCCCGGCAATTCGTAATGCGAGCTTCCGTACAACGCTGCCTGGTGAAAGCTCCATTCACCCTCGCGAGCCCAGAAGGTCCGCTCAAATTGATGTTGAATGTAGAATAGCCATACTCCGATCGCGCCCGCGAGCAAAACGATTGGCATTTGCACCAGCAGGAACGGCTTGAAGCCAATGAACCAGATCAACGTTGCAGCAATTCCCGCAATCGCGGCATTGGTCCCCATCGTGCTGAGCCAGGGCGCCCAGCCATTGCGCATCATTCCGATCGGCAGCCGCTGGTGCAACCCGAAAAAATACATCGGGCCGACGCCGAACATGACGAGCGGATTCCGGTAGACGCGATAGCGAACTCGCCTCCACA
This sequence comes from uncultured Alphaproteobacteria bacterium, assembly GCA_963807015.1. Classification (GTDB taxonomy): domain Bacteria; phylum Pseudomonadota; class Alphaproteobacteria; order Rhizobiales; family Xanthobacteraceae; genus JAJPKK01. The sequence goes on from CAWEAS010000008.1 coordinate 720,030, forward strand.
ACGTCCGGGACAGGTATTCACTCACGGTGAGCGTATCGACATCGCCGATCCCGCGTCGATCGAGATGTCCAGAGGTAGCGTGATGGACGGCATGGGTCGCTCGCCAGTAGTCATAGGGCGTCAGCGTCAGCACGCCGATCACCCGGCCCACCCAATCGTTTGCCAGGCGATGGCGGAAAAACGCTCCGTGGCCGCAATCATGCTGGATCATGAATAGTCTCACCAGGAAGCCGGCGGCTGGGACCGCCAGCAGCATTGAGAGCCACCAGTAACCGAGGTAATACGCCAACACGGCCAACGCCCACAAAATCGCGAGCGGCCCAAGCGTAATCACAATCTCAATAATGCTGCGGGCGTGATTGGGCTCGCGGTAACGCGAGAGGATATTCAACCAGTCTCGCGCGTCGTGGACATCGGCGCTGAACACCCGCTCTCAAGCCTTCTGCAGATTTCCGGCCGCTTGCTTGCCTCTCTCGGTGGTGACGACGTCGTAGCTCACCTTCTGGCCTTCAACCAGCGTGCCCATGCCGGCGCGCTCGACCGCGCTGATGTGAACGAACACATCCTTCGAGCCGTCGGTCGGCTGGATGAATCCAAAGCCCTTCTGGGCATTGAAGAATTTTACGATTCCTACGGCCATCGTGGCCTCCTTGCGTTGTTGGCTTGCTCGGGCCACACCGCGTAGCGCAGGCTGGCACTAACATCCGCGTTTTTGGGAGCAAAGCCGAGCTCCCTCGAGGCGGGAGCGTAGCATGGCAGACCGAAAACCAGTTGCGGGGTTGTATCGGCGAACACGTCGGTCGTCAAATGGTTCCCGAAGCCTCAATCAAGCAGCGCGGTACTGTTCAACTCAATCGAAGGCACATGCCCAGACACTCAAAGCGCCGCGAACAAGCGACAAGGCGCGCGCGGCTCATAGTCAGGCGACGTGTTTGAGTTCGGTCTCTTTAGCGACGCGCTCGTGGGGTTCACTCGCGCTCTTGATGCGATATTGCCGTTCGTCGCCCACCGGCGGAAGCACTTGAGTGACCTTATATATAACCTCGGTGCGGCTCGGGCCTCGGGGGCCGGACGTGTAATTGACGGACTGGCCGACCTTAAACCTCTGATTGCTCAAACAATAACTCCCGTTTTTTGCATGTCGACCCTGACTAGTCGCCGTTCGATATGCTCGCCCTGGAAGCGAACGCGAGTCCCGCAATGCGGACAGTCGACCGACAGCGGGCCGGAGACGGCCAGCCCAATGTTCACGTTGTCACCCGAATAGCGGGCCTTTTGAAATGCAATACGACTTGAACACGCCGGGTTCGTACAGCGAACGGTCAGGTACCATTCGGCCGTGGTACCGAAAAGATGAGCGTTCGAATTTGACGGCACTTCAGTTTGTTTACCTCGCGCGTCGTCACTTCACCTTGAGATTCTCCGCCGACGATTTGCCGCGGTTGCTCACGACCTCGAACTCGACCTGCTGGCCTTCGTTGAGCGTCGATAGACCCGCCCGCTCCACGGCAGAAATATGGACAAACACATCCTGCCCGCCACCCTGCGGCTGGATAAACCCGTAGCCCTTGGTCGAATTGAACCACTTCACCGTTCCGGCCGCCATTGCGATCTCCAACAGACTAGTCCATCTAGACCTGCACGTTTCTGCTGACTTACGCAATAACAATCGGAGCCAACGCAATTTCGGCTGGGTGCGTTGCCATCGCCCGTTCGTGGGCGTTTTACCCCTTCTCCGGGCCCGGCCGCGTGAACCGAATCGGGCCGAACAGTTTTCGTGGTCCTCGCGCCAACACTGACCGACGGGACACGAGCCTCGTTCAGGAGCAGGGAACCGTTCGCTCCACTTGTCCGGCCCGCAATAGCCACGAGCGCGCCGAGCGAGCAGCGTCATAGCCGCTAAAGAAATCACGCGTGACAAAATCCAAAACCATCGTCCGCGACGCATCATCCAAGACGAGTTGGTTCGCGGCCAAGAACTGCTGCGACTTGGCTTCGTCGGCGATAATCGGACGCACGCGCTCACGCATGCCGTTAACATGCGTGGTGGTGGAGGCAGTCCTGGTCGAACCAGTCTCCCCTGTCCCATTTCCCGTTAAGCCCCTGAAAACCGTGAATTTTGGCTCGTCGATCCCGTTACACGGTGTGCGAGACGCTAACTTTACCAATCAATTCAGTCAGTTAATCGCAATTTCCCGTTCACCACTCGCGGGGAATTTGATTGCACGGAGACGGGAATTTCCGAAGGCTAGACGGGAATTGTAGATGCTTCGGCCGGGAACATGAATTCGCAAGGAGGGGCCCCGGCGGGCCCCCTCGTCCCAATCAATCGGCATCCTAACGTCAAATCCTAAATGTTCGGAATTCATCGGAGGCGCGGTTATGAGGGCAGACGATTACGAGCACCTGCTTTTGCCGGGTCTTCCCGTCGAAACGATCATATCGGCATATCTCGCGGCCCCTGGGAATGAGATCGCAAGCAAGAAATTTGAGAACCCAGAGTCCTCTTCCGCGCTTGTCGCCAACACTTTTGGATTTTTCTTCACGAGGCCGGCCGACCTGCCTGCGCTAACGGACGCAATCGATTGCGGTTGGCCGGTAGAACAGCTGACGCCCGAAGCAGTTGTGCGCTTCCCCTGGACCGGCGGACGGCACCCGTGCCTAGATCTGCTGATCGAAACGCGGACGGCATTGATCGGCGTCGAATCGAAGCGCTATGAGCCATTCCGTTTTAAGAAGAAAAGCGAGATGTCGGATGCGTATTGGCGAGACGTCTGGGGAGCTGAGATGGGCCGCTATGAACGCTGCCGGGATGCGATCCGAGACGGCCAGATAAAGTTTGCCAGACTTGATGCGGTCCAGCTCATCAAACATGCGTTTGGGCTGCGAACAGCCGTCAACACGTGCCGAAATGGAAGGGGAAACGACCCATCCTGCTCTACCTGTATAGCAAGCCCGAGCGGTGGCCTGGAGCTAAAGGGCCGGTGTCTTCAAAGCACCGGATCCAGCATCTCTCAGAGATCGCAGCGTTCACCGAAATGGTTAAGGGGGACGAGGTTACCTTCTATTCCCTGAGCTATTCGGAGCTTCTGGCACGATGGCAGGCATCATCAGATCGGCAGATCAGTGCCCACGCTGCAGCGGTGATCGGACGCTTCATCTGCTAGCCTTGCATGAAGCGACTCTTGCACATCCTAAATGACGATCGACGCAAGTTTCTTTTGTATCGAAACGAGACACCGGAGCTAAATTATAACCCCCCTCTTGCAAACTGAAAATATTAGCCCGGTTTCAACCCAAAAGGATGGAATTTAGCGCGGCAATTACTAGCTGTCGGAAAACAATTCCCGAGGAGCGGATATGCAGATCGAGACTCTTCCGGTCGAAGCGCTTCGGCCATATCCGCGGAACGCCCGGACACATTCGCGCAAGCAGCTGCGACAGATCGCTGACAGCATTCTGAAGTTTGGGTTCAATAATCCGGTGCTAATCGACGATCGGTGCGAGATCATCGCAGGTCACGGGCGCGTAGCCGCCGCCAAGTTACTTGGCATGAAAGAGGTCCCGACCGTAAGGCTCTCCCACCTCTCCGAGACCGATAAGCGGGCCTACATCCTCGCCGATAACAAGCTGGCCGAGAAGGCCGGATGGGACCGAGAGATATTGGCAATCGAGCTTCAGGCTTTGGTGGATCTCAATTTCGATGTCCAGTTGGCGGGCTTTGAGCCGGCCGAAGTGGACCTCATCCTGGAGGAAGCCGAAGAAGCGAGCGATCCGCCCGACGGGCCCGAAGACGACATCCCAGATTATGTGTCGGGCCCGGTCATCAGCCGCTCTGGCGATCTGTGGGAACTTGGGGCGCACCGCCTGTTATGTGCTGATGCGCGCCAGGCCGCGGCTTATGGCAAGCTGCTAGGTCCAACCAAGGCGGAATTTGTTTTCACCGATCCGCCCTTCAACGTTCCTATCGACGGCCATGTCTGCGGGCTCGGCCGCATCCGTCACGCCAACTTCGCCATGGGTTGCGGCGAGATGAGCCAGGCGGAATTCACCTCGTTTCTCGAAACGATATTCCGGCAGCTGGTCGACCACACCACCGACGGCTCCATCCACCAAATCTGCATGGACTGGCGCCACATGCTGGAAATGTTGATGGCGGGCAACAGGGTCTACGCCGAACTCAAAAACCTGTGCGTGTGGAATAAGACCAATGCCGGGATGGGATCGTTTTACCGATCCAAACATGAGCTGGTCTTCGTGTGGAAAAGCGGCAGCGGTCCACACATCAATACCTTCGAACTCGGCCAGCATGGACGTCATCGGTCTAGACTAGCACAGTTTTTGACTGTTCGGTAACCCCGTGCGCCCACGCCCGCGGGGGCAGGTCGGTCTGAGAGCGCCAAGTCCTGATATTCGTGAAGTCTTCGACGGTCTCTGTTGCCGGGAAACGAAATTCTGTCGGCAGAGACAAAGGCGCAGAAACGGCACTCAAAAACAAAAAGCGCCGTCGCAGAGACCGAGCGACCGCGCGGAACCCCGACAATTGCGTGCAAGTCGCAGCATTTCAGGAAATCTCCGCGACTGCGCGACTGCGTGGTGGGCCCGGGAGGACTCGAACCTCCAACCAAGCGGTTATGAGCCGCCTCGGGCTAACCAAGAAATCAAGTTAAAACAATGTTTTACGGTGAAATGCGGATGCGTTTGGCCATCTATCGGGGCGTTCCATTGGTTATTTATTGGTTGAACACGCCATCGCTTGCATCACCGGATACGAGACGCAAAGTCGCCATTGGCAAATCAGTCAGAGCGACGGCCCGCGACTGTCCCCTCACGCGCGAGGGGTCACAGGTTCAATCCCCGTCGCGCCGACCGTTGAAGTAATTGAAATTACAATCATTCTTGCGGCTTTAGCAGCACTCCGTGCTGCGGTCGGCCCATGATATGGCCCACGAAACGTCAAGAAAAGCGTGTCGCGGCGAGTCATGTCACATGGCGTCAGGCGCCCTCCGATTGACCCCCGCCGAGCAGGCGGCGCGCTGCATTGGCTGCGGCGGGCGGGACCGTAGCGCGCTCGGCGTCCCAGTTCGAACCCACCGTCGCATCCATCGCGAGCTTCGCGCTGACGCCACCGTCAGCAGACGGATCGACGCGATTGCAGAGCACGTCGGGGACCATGAACATGTCGCTCTTCGCCTGGAACCGCGTCGCGACCGCCCACATCACCTCGTCCTCATTGAACACATCGATGTCGTCGTCGACTGCGATCGCAAGCTTGATGTAGGAGTCGAGGCCGAGCAGCAGCATCAGGGCTTGGCGCGCTTCGCCCGCCGCGCGGGTCTTGAGCGAGATGTACGCATGAAAATGCGTGCCGGATTTCGGATAGTTGAGCGCGCGGACCCCGGGCACCATTTCGCGCAACCGGTTGAAGACAATCGCCTCTTTTGCCATTCCGCCCAGCAGCAGGTGCTCCGACGAATTTCCGGAGATGATGTCGAGATAGATCGGCTTTGCTCGCTGGGTGATCGCGGTGACTCGCAGAATGTTGCGGGTCGAGCGATGGCTCGCATAGCCGGTGTATTCGCCATACGGCCCTTCGTCCTCATGCTCGCGGCTCAGCAATTCGCCTTCGATGACGATTTCGGCCTCGGCCGGCACTTCGACATCGACCGTGCGGCATTTCACGAGTTCGAGCGGATGCCCGAGCAGGCTGCCGGCGATATCGTACTCGTCAACCTCGAGCGCGACCTTCGCGGACGCCGCGAGATAAACCGCAGGATGCGCTCCGATCACCACCGCGACCGGCAGATCGCGGCCTAGCTCAGCGGCGCGATTAAGATGCTCCCAGATGTGCCCGCGCGAGCCGAGATTGGTCCCGAACTGCGTTGGCCCTTTTACCTGCAGCCGCTGAAAACTCAGATTGCGAACTCCGGTGTCGGGATCTTTGCAGACCAGGATTCCGGCGTTGACGTACTGCCCCGCGTCCTGAGCGAAGTGACGGCTCACCGGTAGCGTCGTCACATCGACCTCATCGCCGAGACAGATCGAACTCGTGAATCGGGCCGGTCACCGACAATCGCGGCGGCTTGAGATGGTCGAGGACACGCAGCCATGCGCTGTTGAAATCCCCGTTGCGAGCGCCGGCAATTCGCGCGATGCGGCTGCGATCGCCGAACAGGTTCGCCACCACCGGTACATCGCTTCCCTCGGGCTTCTTCAGGAAAATGACCGGAGAACGGCCGGATTTTTCGAGCTCCAACACCATTGCTGTCGGCACAAAATCGAGCGCCACCGGGTCATCGATGCGGACGATTTCGTCCGCCGGCAAATCGGCCAGGAAATCTCTCAGCGACGGCATCGCGTTCCTCCAATCGGGTCCTTCGTTCATCCGCCGGATGTAAAGGCGGCCTGATGCGCACCTCGCACGGCCCAGAACGTCATGCGCCGCTCGATGAGGGCCGCCGCGCCGTAAACCGCGATGCCCATCGCAGCAATGACGAACAGCCCCGCAAACGCCAGCGGCGCGCGGAACGACGTGCTGGCGCTCATCATCAGGTAGCCGATGCCGCTGTTGCTCGCGACCGTCTCGGCGATGACCGAACCGATAAAGGCAAGCGTCGATGCCACTTTGAGGGAGGCGAAAAAGTAGGGAAGTGCGCGCGGCATGCCGACCTTGAGGAGAATGTCGAGGCGGCTTGCGCCGAGCGATCGCAACACATCCTCAAGCTCGGGCTCGACGGTCGCAATCCCAGTGGCGACATTGACGACGATCGGGAAGAACGAGGTGAGAAACGCGGTCACGACCGCCGGCACGTCGCCGAGGCCAAACCACATGACCAGCAACGGGACAAGCGCCACTTTCGGCACCGTGTTGAAGCCGATCATGATCGGATTGAGCATGCCATAGATCGCCGGCACCGCACCGACGATGAGCCCCAACGACAGTCCCACGAAGACTGCGAACGCAAATCCGAGCAGCGTGGTTTCCAGCGTCTGCGCGGCATTAACCCAAATGCCTGGCCAATTGGCGATGAGCGCTTTCGCCGTGTCGATCGGACCGGGAAAAATGAAATCGGGGATGCCGCCGATCCAGCATGTGAACTGCCAAATGACGAGAAACCCGAACCCGGCGAGCCAGGGCAACGCGTGCCTGCGCCAGCCGTGCATCACACGATGGCTCGCGACGCCACGGCGCGTCTCTCGACGATACTTTCGACACGGAGGCGACCCATCGCCGGCGCCATCACTTCAGCATGCGTACCTGCTGCGGCGGCAGAAAGCTGCCATCATAGAGTTCCGACACGGACGGACGGCGCGGCAGCGGCAAACTCTCGGCGATTTCCACGACGCTCTGCTCGATGCGGCCTTGATCGGCAGCGCCAACGCCGTCGCGAAGCACGGCGGGCGTCAGAATGTTCTGAGCGATCGCGATGCGCATGCGCTCGAGCTCGACGCGCTCGTCGATCAGCGGATCGCGCTTCTTCAGCGCCGCAAGCGAGGCCTGATTGTCGGCGATCATGTCGCGCATGCCCTTGATGGTCGCGCGGATGAAGCCGCGAATGGCGTCCGGATGATCCTTGATCATGCGGCCCGATGCGACGATTGAGTTGCCATAAAAGTGCAGCCCGTAATCGGAATATTGGAAGACCAGGAGATCGTCCTTCTTGGCGCCGGCCGCCGGCAACTCGACGTCGCAACCGAATGCCAGCGCGGTGATGAAATCGACCCTGTTGCTGACGACCATTTGCGCCCGCAGCGCAGGATCGAGATTCTGCCGTTTCACCGATGTGTCGGCGATGCCGACGGCCTTGGCGAAGCTCGGAAAGAAATGCGCCGCATCCTCGAACACCGGCGCGCCCATGCTCTTGCCGGCGAGTTCCTTGGGCGTCTCGATACCGCGTCCCTTGAGCGTGCAGGCCGCGTAAGCCGCGGCGTCATAGGCGATCATGACAACGCGCATGGTCTGCTCGGGATGGCTCGCCACCAACGGCACCAGCGACTGCAAATCGCTGAAACCGAGGTCATACGCGCCGCTGGCGATCCGGGTCAGCGTGGCTTCCGACCCTTGACCGGAGTCGATCCGGACACCAAGGCCCTCGGCGGCGTAATAGCCGCGTTCGGCCGCCAATAAATAGAACGAGGTCGGCCCGGTAAACTTCCACTCCAGCGTGAATTTGACCGGCAGCATTTCGGCGGCGCGGACCGCGGACGTAGCGAACACGGAAGCAAAAACGACCGCGCTCAACCAACGGATAGTGCGTGCCATTTCATTCTCCAGGCGAGACTTCGCGCGACCTTCCGGCGCTTCTGAGCCCTTGCACATCACGTGCCGCGATGGCGCGCAGTGCCCTGTAGGTGTTTCACGAGCGGGACAGAGCACAGCGAGGACCTTTGGCCATTTCCTAGCCATCGTGCCAACGATTTCATCACGCCCCGCGCTTACGCCATCAGATGGGCGGGACCGGCGTGTCGTGCGCCGACTTGGCGGATGTGCGCCACAACGGCCGAGATCAATACTTCGGCGGTCTTGCGGAGTTCGACCGTTTCCGCGAATACGCGCGCGGCGGCGCGGTCCGCTTCGGCAACAACACGATCGACGTTGATTGCCGTAAAACGCCTTTCGCGGATGACGAATTCGCCGCCCACCATCACGTCGGTCACTGCCCCCTGCCCAGCTCCATTCACGAGCTGCGCTGCCGTGGAGTTGCGCGGATGCCAGGCCGGCCCGCTGTCGTCGAGAAAGACGAGATCGGCCGCGCCGCCAGGCAGGATCGCGCCAAGCCTGTCCTCCCAGTTGAGACAGCGCGCCGAGCCCTGCGTCGCCATGGCGAGCACATCGCGCGCCCCCAGCCACTCGCCGGGTACATCGCGGAACGTACGTGACGTTAAAGTCGCAAGCTTCATCACCTCGAACATGTCGAGATTGTCGGCCGAATTCGCACCATCGGTCGCAAGACCGACGTTGACGCCGGCCTGCCGCGCAAGCCGGATGTGGGCAACACCGACGCCGAGCCGCAGATTGCTCAACGGCATGTGTACGAGGTTCGCGCCACGGTCCCTCAAGATGTGGTGATCCTCGGCATCGAGCCACACGCCGTGAGCTGCGGTGAACCAGGGTCCGAGGATGCCGAGATCGTCGAGATGCGGGATCATGCTGCGCCCGTAAAGCTCGAGCGCTGCCACCGCCTGGAAGCTTGCTTCGGCGATGTGCATTTGGATGCCGGCGGCATGGTGACGAGCGATGTCGCGGCAGCCGCGGATCAAGTCGTCGCTGCAATGCATGGGGATCGTTGGCGCCAGCGCCGGCTTCACCCGCGCGCTGTCCCATGACCATTGCGACACGATGGTGTCGAGCGTCGCTAAGATCGAAGTGGTGTCGGCCAGGGCAAAGGCAGAAACGGGCCCGTGGCCGCCGGCTTCGACGGCTGCCGCCAAACCCGGCACCGCATCGTAGAGCGTGCGGTCCGCCACCATGGGACAGACGACGGCGCGCATGCCTGCATCGGAATAGGCCCGGCAGACCGCCGCAATGCCCTCGACCGAAGGCCGCGGAAATTCGTAGACGAGGTCGTAGCAGGCGGTGCAGCCGCGGCCGAGCATGTCGATCGCGCCCAGCATCGTCGACCAGTACATGGTCTCGGGGTCACGGCGGCCCGACACCCACGGGCCGTTGACGAGCGACATTTCGAGCGACCAGCGGTCGGCGAGGCCCTTGAGCAGATTGGCGTGACTATGGGTGTGGGCATTGACGAGGCCCGGGAGCGCGAGGCGATTGCTCGTGTCGATGGACTCGGCGTCAGCTGCCGTGCCCGGCGGCAACAACGCCACGAGCTCGCCGCGTTCGATCAGGATATCGGCCGCCGTCGGCTCGAAATCGGGTGCCGTCAAAATCCGCGCATTGCGCAGGATGCGTTTCGAGATGGCCGCCATCAGCCGACCGCCTTGACCTCGAGGTCGAGGTCGATCGCAGCGCGCAGCAGCGTGCGATCGCGGCCGAATCCGGCGAGCATGCTCAGGCCCACATGCGCGCCCTCCACATGTACTGCCGGGATCACAAGCTGCGGCACGCGCGCCATTGACGCGGGGCATACCAGCTTGAGTGCGCGACCACGGTATTGCATGAGGATATCAAGCGACGAATTGCGCCGCGGCGGCGGCGCATGGGTGGTCGGGAACAAGACGATCTTGTCATCGCCGAGAAGTTTGCCCATCGCGCGCGTCAGGCGCTTGCGGTCGGCATCCGCCGCCTGGATTTCGGCGGCGCCGACCTGCGAGGACTGGATGAACCGGTCGCGCAGACCCGGCGCGAGAACCGGATTCTCGCGCTCAAACCAACGGCCGTTGCTGTTCCACAACTGGCGGCTCATCAGTGGCCAGAATGCTGACACGACCGCGTCCGGCGAAAAGTCCCCGAGGAGCCGCACCGTCTCGTCGACCCCGAGCGCGCGGAACAGCCGCTCGAACCCTTCCAGGACCGGAGCGTCGGCGAGCGCCAGCAAATCCTCCGCGATGACTAATCGCGATGGTGCCAGGTCGCCATCGTCCGGCAGCAGTGCGTCGCCGACACGCATCAGCATGTCGGGATCACGCGCGAGCCAGCCGCAGGTATCGAAACCCGGCGCCATGGGAATGCAGCCGTTGAGGCTGATCCGGCCGTGAGATGGCCGCAAGCTGTAGATTTCGCAGAACGACGCCGGAACGCGGATGCTCCCGCCGGTGTCGGTGCCGATCGCGAAATCGACCCGCGAGGCCGCAACCGCGGAGGCCGAACCGCTCGACGAGCCGCCCGGGACTCGATCGGGATAGCGCGGGTTGAGCGGCGTGCCGTAATGCGGGTTTTCTCCGAACATTCCGCAGGCGAGATCGTCGGTGACGGTCTTGCCGACGAGGCTCGCGCCATTGTCCAAGAGATGCAGGATCACCGGCGCGGTGATGTCGGCGGGTGGATGGGTCGCGAGCCAGCTCGGATTGCCGCCGCCGGTCACGAACCCCGCGACATCGTAGAGATCCTTCGCCGCGAACCGTAACCCCGCCAGGGGGCCGCTCGCGGCGCCCGCAATGTTGACGGCGGGCCCGGCGCGAAACGCATCCGTCGGTGGCCGCGCCTGATCCGCCAGAACTTCGCTGGCCATCTAGGTCATCGCTCCGCGCCAAGCTTTGCAACGCCGCCATGCGCTGTCCAGCATTTGCTTATCGCGCCCGCGACTTGTCATTTGATGTCCGGCCCGGCATACGAACCATTCATTCGAATGCGACGAGGACACTTGAACGTGCTGACTCTCTCCCTGGCGCTCTCGCATTGCGACCGCCATGCGCCGCTCATCGATGGCTCCCAGAAGGTTGAAGGCGTCGACCTGCGCCTTGTCCCGCTGCCGGTACAGGAAATCTTCAACCGGCAGATGTCGTCGTTCGAGTTCGACTGCTCCGAGGTGCCGATCGGCACCTATATCCGCCTGACGGAACGGGCAGACTGTCCGCTCGTCGCGATTCCGATATTTCCGTCGCGGTTCTTTCGGCACTCCTGCGTGTTCGTGAACTCTGCAGCGGGGATCAGCGGGCCGCAGGATCTGCGCGGCAAGCGCGTCGGCGTCCAGGTCTTCGACATGGCGGCAGCGCTGTGGCTGCGCGGGATATTCGAAGACGACTACGGCCTCGACCCGCGATCGGTCATCTATTTTACCGGCGGGCTCAACGAGCCGCGCGCCCATGACGCCCATCCGCAGGTCTACCCCGCGGGCTTCGACGTGCGCCCGATCGGGGGCGACAGGACGCTTTCCGAGATGCTGGCGCGCGGCCAGATCGATGCGCTGATGACCGCGAGGGCGCCGACGAGCTTCACCGCGGAGCCGGACAAGGTGTGCCGGCTGTTCCCCGATTATCGCGCGGTCGAACTCGACTATTTCCGACGGACCGGAATCTTTCCGATCATGCATACGGTCGCAATCCGGCGCGACGTTTACGAGGCGAACCGCTGGGTCGCCGTCAGCCTCTACAAGGCGTTCGACGTCGCATATCAAAGCGCGATCCGCGCGCTGTTCGACACCACTGCGCTCACAACGGCGCTGCCGTGGTTGACCGCCGAGGCCGAGACGACCGTTGCCGCCATGGGCCGCAATTTCTGGCAGAACGGCATCGAGCCAAACCGCGCCTGCCTCGAAAAGGTGGTGCTCTACACGGTGCGCGAGGGCCTGACCGCGAAGCCAATCGACGTCGACGGCCTGTTCGCGCCCGAGGTCGTCAAGTATCTCGGGACCTTGTGAGCCGGCGGCCATTCAGGACTTCGCCGTACCCGACACGGCTGTCTCAGGCAAGCCGTAGGTCTGCATGAAACTGTCGACCATGCCGGTCGCGCCCTTCCAGTCGTAGTTGTTGAAATTGTGCGCGTTGAGCACGACCGAGGAGCCCGAATAGAATTTCTCGTACTGGAGATGACGCGAGCCGAATTCGGAGCCGACCGCGTCCCACGCGAGTTTGAACAGCTTCACCCGGTCGAGCGAATTCACCACCGGCGATTTTTGCGTCGCCGCGATCATTGCGGCAATCTCCGGCTCGTCGAAGTCGGCCGCCGACGACGGCACCATGATGAGCCCTCCGCCAGACAGATCGCGCAGCGTATCGACGATCTGCGGATAGGTCTTTTGGGCGATCGCTTGGGCGGCGCACAGCATCTGCCGGTTTGGCACGAAGTACCCGTTGAAGGTCTCGCCGGCTGCTTCCATGCCGGCCACCATGGCCTCGATCATGGTGGCCTTCGAAGCGAGTTCGCCGAGCGTCTCGCGCACCTGGGGAAAGCCGATGATGCCGTTGGTCTCGGCGATCTTGCGCGCGATGCCGACGAGGAAGCGGAGCTTGATCACAAGCCGCACGATGCCCTGGTAGTTCTGATAGACGTGGGCGCGGGTCTCGTGCCACTGGGCATTGGCGCCAGCGATGTTGCGCAACAGGAACACGCGCTCCCAGGGGATCTTCACTTCATCGAAATAGACCACCGCGTCATTTTCATCGAAGCGCCACGCCAGCGGAAAGTCGAACTGCGAGATCGCGTACTGCTCGTAGGAGCGCCGCGACAACAGCTTCAGGCCCTTCGCATTCATCGGCACTACCGCGGTGAACGCGTAGCGTTCGTCGCCCTCGCGCAGCGGCTGGATGTTCGAGATGAAGAGCTCGTTCGCGGCAATCGCCGAAGTGGCGAGCATCTTGCCGCCTTTGATGGTGATGCCGTCGTGGTCCTCGTCGACCACGTGAGCAACGAGATCCTGTGACGGCTGACCTGCCGCGCCCTGGGACTTGTCGGCCTGGGGATTGATAATGACGTAAGTGACGAAGAGGTCGCGGTCGCGCGCGTAGGTGAAGTAATCGCACAACGCACCAGCCCCGCGGGCATCGTAGACCGCGAGGGCATCGATGCCCATCACCATGCCGGACAAAGTCGAAGCCACATGATCCGGCGAGCGGCCGACCATGCCGCAGGACAGTTCCGCAATCCGCTCCAGGCAGCGGCGCCGCTCCACGAGCTCGCCGTAGGATTGCGGCAAGTGCCAGGCGCGGCTCACGAGCTCGCCGGACGTGGGCGACGTGACCGTCATCAACGCGCGATTCTCCGGCGCATTGGCGTGGTCGTAGAACGTTGCCGACGTGGCGACCATGTTGCGGAACGCCAGGTCGGTGGTCACGTCGTCGACGCGTCGTCCTTCGAGGAAGACGATCCGGCCGTCGCGCAGGCTTGCGACATGTGCGGCGCCGGTCTTCATGGCCTGGCCTCGAATGCTTCAGTACTCATCGGGAGCAACCAGTTCAGGATCGGAATAGTTGGCAAAGCTTTCGAACATGATGTCGACGCTTTCCAGGAACAGCCCCTGGACGATGCCATGCACGAGGCGCTGAATGCCGTATTTCAGCCCGCTCAGCAGGCCGGCCGTCACGCCGCTGCTCAGGATCGCAGCGAACGTGAAGTTATGGACCTTGCCGGCCCAATCGAGCGTTCCCGGCACTTTCTCGACATATTCGTAATGAGGTCCGAGATAGGGCGTGTTGCGCAATGACGGATCAGGATCGCGCGCAGCCTCCGGCAAGCGGTCTGCCCAGGTCGCGATCTTGTCGGCATAGGGCGCGATTTCGGGGCGATATCTCAGGTCGTAGATCAGGCCGGTCCCGATGATCGCGAAGTCCGCATCGTAGGTTGCCTTCGGCGTGGTGACGCGGACGCGGTCGCCGACTTGGGCAACCGCGGTCCATGGCTCGCCCGGATGCAAGATGAAGTTGTGCTGGCGGACGCAGCGATCGAAAGAGTCCTGCGGCGGCGGCTGGTTGTTGTCCTGCATGCGGCGGAAGAACCGCCATTTCCATGCGTCCGGCATGTCGGCGAAATGCGCGAGAAAGCCCGCATTCTCGATCCAGCGGTACGGATTGACCCGCGGGAGATGCCTGCGGCGGTAGAACAGGTCGACCGCGGCGGCGCCCTGCTCCAACGCGACCGCGGCGTTGTCGAATGCCGACGCCCCGCCGCCGAGGACGACGACGCGTTTGCCGGCGAGCCGGGCGAAATCAATCTGCTGCGAGGTGTGCGCATAGAGCCATGGCGGCAGCGCATCGCGGATCATGTCCGGGATATACCAGCAACCGGAGCCGTCGATTCCTGTCGCGAATACCAGCCGCCGACAATAAATCGTCTCTTCGATCTTGCCTCGTCGCATGTGCACTGCAAGAAGATCGCGGTCGTGCGCCGCGAACGACAACACCTCGGTGTTGTTCTCGACCTCAAGCGAGATCACGCCCCTGAGCCACACGAGGTACCGCATCCAGGCGTCGGTCGGCACCTTGTTGAGATCGCGCCAAGCCTCGCGGCTGTAGGCAGCGGCATACCATTCGGCGATCGTCAGCGACGGAATGCCGAGGTCCGGCCCCAGCACGTGCTTGGGGGTTCGCAGCGTCTGCATCCGAGCGTAAGTCGCCCACGGCCCTTCACGGCCTGCAGGGGCGCGATCGATAATGCGGACACGATCAAGCTTCTCGCGCCTGAGCGCGAAGGCGATGGAGAGGCCGCACTGTCCGCCGCCGACAATCACCACGTCGCTCGCCGGCTCACCGTCGGGCCCGATCTTCGGCGGGAGCCACGGCCGCGACGGATAATTGAGGACAGTGAGGTCCTGCTTCACGCGTTCGCGCAGCGCCTGCAATGCCGGCGTTTCCGCCCGCGCGTCTGGAAGCTGCCGAACCTCGCGATCATTTTTTTCGGGAAGGGAAAGCACGTGAAAGATACCTATCTCGCAGGTGTAGACGGATCAAGATTGCGCGCCGCGTAGAAGACTTCAGCCACGTCGCTGCGCGTCGCGCTCCAGATGCGGGCATTGCCCGCAATCTTGTCGAGGAAACGGGCGAGTGCCGCGGCGCGCGCCGCCTGGCCGCTGACGCGGCAATGCAGGCTGATGGTGAGGACCGAGGAGCGCCACGTCGCCTCCGCGAGATGCTGGCTAAGGGCATCGGTGCACCAACGTTCGAACTCATCCGCAGCGCCGAGCCAACCCTTGGCGAACTTGTTGTCGTTGTTGGCGAAGGTATGCGGGATCACGAGATGGTGCTCGCCCTGGACATCGACCCAATAGGGAAGTTCGTCGGCATAGGAATCCAAGTTGTAGCGAAACCCGCCGACCTTGCGCAGCAGGCGGCGCGTGTTGGGCGACGGACCGTAGCGGCACATCCACCCCGACGGCCGCTTTCCAAGCCGGCGCTCGAAGATGGCGACGGCGTCGCGAATGCTTTGCTCCTCGGCCGTCGGCTCCAAGTCGAAATGATTGATCCAGCGCAGGCCATGGCACATGACCTCGTGCGGCGACGCCGCCAGATACTGCGTGATTTCGGGGTTGCGCTCGAGCGCCTGGGCGCAGGCAGCGACGGTGGCCCGCAAACCGCGCGCATCGAAGAGTTGCATCAGCCGCCAGAACCCGACCCGGCTGCCGAACTCGAACATCGACTCCGCAGCCAGATCGCGGGTGCCGCGCGGCACCGGGCTCGTGCCGGCCTCGGTCAAGGCCCATTCGGAATAGCCGTCGCCGTCCGCAATCGAAGGCTCGGCCCCCTCCTCCAGGTTGACGACGAAGACGACCGGCAGCGCCGCGCCGCGCGGCCACGCGACCTGCGGCGGCGTCGAGCCGTAGCCGGTATAGTCGCGGGTCATGACGATGCGCCCATTGCCAGAATTGGGTTCATGCGGGGCGACCAAAATCGGCGAGACGCTCCAGTATCGCCATCGCCTCATAGGCGGCAATCGAGATTAAAATGCTCACCAGCGCCGCGGACCACACCATGTCGTAGTCGAGCAATCCGCGGGACGCGTCCATGAGATTGCCGAGGCCGGTCCCGGTGAGCAGCCATTCGGCGATCATGACGCCGAGGAGTGCGCGCGGCGCCACCAGCTTGGCGGCGGTGAAGAGGTAACGCACCGAATAGGGGATCGAAATCAACATGAGTTGCGCTGACGGACGGCCACCGTAAGCGCGGACAAGATCGAAGGCGGCCGGCGGCGCCGACCGCAGCCCATGCGCGACGAGCACGAAGGCCGGAAAGAAGACCACCAGCATCGCCATGAACAGCGAAGCGGCGGTGCCGCGGCCGAACACCAGCAGGATGACCGGCGTGAGCGCGACGAGCGGCGTGTTCTGCAGAAAGAAAGTTGCCGGCATGACGGCCTTCATGGTCCGCGGCACGAGGACGAGACCGATCGCGAGGACGAACGCGAGCGCGAGACCGCACACCATGCCGGCCGCAGCAATCGGCACGGTGCGGCTGAGGGCCGCCATCAACGCGTCGCGTGCTTCGGCCGCGTGAGACGAGGTGACGAGATAACCGTAAAGCTCGACGGGGCCGGGCGCGATGATCGGACTGAGCTGCAGCCCTTTGATGAGCAGCATCCACAGCGCGACGGGGATCAGGACCGACAACGCCAGCACGACAATCCGGCGCGCCGGGTAAGGCTCGCCCTGCCCCGCCGCGATCTGGTCGGGCAATGTGGTCGCTACCGTCACCGGTAGGTTCGCCGCAAGCAGGCGCCGGCCGACGATGCCGAAGGCGCCATAGCCCGCACCGGCAATCACGGCGGCGGCGAGACTGATGCCCCATAGCCGGTCGGGCCGCGCCTGGCCGAGCGACGACAACAAAAATGTGCCGAGCCCCCAGCGTTCGCCGGAGCCGAATTCGCCGAGCATCGCCCCGAGCACGGCGAGCGACGCCGCAACTTGCAGGCCCGCGAACAGGCTCGGCAGCGCGCTGCGCACTCGTATGAACCGCAGCACCGCGTTCTCGCGACCGCCATAAACAGCGAGAAGATCGACGAGGCTGCGGTCGATCGCCCGCAGTCCGAGCAGCGTTGCCGCCATGGTGGGAAAATAGACGATCGCCGCCGCCAGCAACACTTGGGGCCAGCTGCCCTGGAGGATCAGCACCAGAATGGGGCCAAGTACGATCGGCGGGATCGCAAACAGCGTGATGTTGACGCCGCGAAACATGGTTTCGAGGAACGGCAGGCGACAGAACGCGACGGCGGCGGCGATCGCGACTCCATTGCCGATCAGGAAGCCCAGCGCCGCATTTCGCATGGTCGCCGCCACGTGCCCGGCGTAGAGATCCGCATCGTTCCAGTACTGGGCCAGGATCGCACTCGGTGGCGGAACGACGCTCGCGAGCGACGGCGCACTTCGCGCGATGATCTCCCACAGGAGCATTGCGGTAAGAGTCGTTGCTGCGATGGAAAGCGACCGCCGCATCAGTCCTCCGCCGACGCAAAGAGACGCGCCGCAAGACGGTCGCACAGTGCATGAAACTCCGCCGCCGCGAACAGCTCGGGCCGCCGCGGCCGAGGGAACGGAATGTCGACGATATCGACGACGCGCCCGGGCCGCGCCCGCATGACGACGACCTGATCGGCCAGGAACACCGCCTCGTCGATGCCGTGGGTAACAAAGAACGTGGTCGCCTGGCGCGCGAGGAGAATGCGCTGCAGCTCGACGTTCATGGTCCGCCGCAGGATCTGATCGAGCGCACCGAATGGTTCATCGAGCAGCAGCACGGAGGGCTTGGTGATCAGGGCTCGTGCGATGGCAACGCGCTGCCGCATGCCCCCCGAGAGCTGCGCCGGCAACGCATCCTCGAAGCCGGACAGTCCGACGAGGGCGATGAGGTCCGCAATGTCGCGGTCATGATCCCTGACCGGACGGCCGAGCACCTGCAGCGGCAATGCGATATTGCGGCGGACCGTGCGCCACGGCAAAAGCGCCGCGTCCTGAAACGCGATGCCAAGCTCGCCGCGGGCTCGGAATGTCGCGGGCTCCTCGCCGCGGATGAAGACGCCGCCCCGGTCGGCGGTCTCAAGGCCGGCCAGCAACCGCAGGAGCGTCGATTTTCCGCAACCCGACGGACCGATCACCGCCGCGAACGCGCCGCGCCTCAGCTTGAGCCTGACGTTCTCCAGGGCAACGACGGGTCCGGCGACGCCGGCGAAGACTTTGTCGACATGATCGACATCAATCTCGACCGGCGGCGATGTTTCGCCGCCCGGCTCCGCAGGTCGCTGCATTTGGTGCCTGAACGGCTGTGGTTTCAGGCAATGGACCTTATCGGCTACCAGCATTCAAGCCCGGCAATCGTCCTCGTGCGGCAGAGGTGCTGCCGTGCGCACGTCATCCACATCAGACTTCGGCGAGCAACGTCATATTGAACATGTCAGGCTTGCCCTGCACCCCAAGTGCCGCGAGCGCGGTAAGATTTCGGGAAATATCCTCGGGCGACATGCGGAAGATGCCGGCGGGGTTCATCAACTGCCGCTGCACCGAGTTGAAATAGTCCTCGGCCTGCAGCGTTGAGCCCAGCCCCTTGAACCAGGTATTGTGCACCACCGCTGGATACTTCTTGGGATCGACGAAGTTTTCGTTCCAGCCCTTGAGGCTCGCGCGCAGGAACTTCACCAGCAGCGGCCGCTTGGTCTTGAGGGTCTCCTCGCTGACCGTGACGAGATCGATCGAGAACGGAATGCCGAAATCGTAGGCAAGGAAAGACGTGGTCTTCTTGCCCGACGCCTGCTCGACCAGGAACGGCAGCTGGGTGACGAAATCGAACACCGCATCGACTTCGCCGCGTATCAGCGGCGAGGGATCGAACGTATACGGCACGATCTTGATCTGGTCGGCGGGCAGCTTGTTGACCGCGATCATCGCCTTGAGCTGATCGACGCTGAGCGTCGGTGCCGCGATGGTCTTTCCGACCAGGTCCTTCGGCGCATTGATGCCCTTCTCGGCAAGGCTGATCACGCCGATCGGGCTCTTTTGATATTGAGCGCCGATGATCTTCAACGCCGCGCCGCGATCGGCAATCGCCTTGCCGGTCGTCAGCATCGAGGTCAGCGCGATATCCGCCTTCCGCGCCAAAAGCGCGCCTTCAGGGATGAGGTTTGGGCCACCCGAGAGATAGGTGACCTCGAGGCCTTCGGCGGCGTAATAGCCCTTGTCGATGGCGATCATGTAGCCGAGGAATTCTGGATCATTGAGCCAGTTCGCCTGGAACGTAATGGCGTCGGCTGCGAGCGCCGCAGTCGGCGCACCTGCGTGCGCTCCAGCGATTGCGGCACCGGCACCACCCAGCAGAGCGCGATTGAAGGTGCGGCGACTGATGGCGGAGTTCATGGGCTTGCCTCATCAAACACGCGAAAGATTAAACCGAGGGACGGAGCGCAGTATCTCCGCGCAGCCTGTTTCCTGTCCCAGATAAGAGACAGACGATTGTCTGGACCGCACCAATCGTTGGCAAGGCTAATTATTAGGCTATCAGTTCGGCTGAATGATGCCGTCGAAGGCGAATTGTCAGCGTTCGAGGGACGCAGCCAACTCGATGCGGGACCGACCTGCGGCGCCTCCGTTGCCGCGCGGCGGCCGGAGGTGATCGGCTACCGACGTCTCGATCGCAAATTCCACGGCGATAAGGTGCTTGTGGCTCGACAGGATTGGGAGAGCCTCGACAGCGGCCTTGACCGCCACGACCGCATCGGAAGACGGCGCAAGCTTCTTCACCTTCGCGGCGTCGTTGATAGTGAGGCCGGTGATCGCGACGTCATCAGCATAATCGCGAACCATGCCGGATAACCGCTCAACCGAGCGCTTGTTGTGGCCGACGATCAGTACCCGCGCTCCCGCCGGAATGGTGAGCAGCTTGTCGAGCGTATCGACACTGGGCGAGGTATGGACCGGAACGATCGGCACCTTCCGGCCGACGATCGCCTTGACCTCCGCGTAATGATAGTAGGGCACCAGCACGACCGCGCTCGAGCGCTGCAATTCACGCCGGTCGAGGTCGGCAATGAGCGAGCGAGCGAGCGGAGCACCGTTGAGGCCCTCGGCCAAGCGCCGTCCCATGACATCGAGATCGTGGGCGTTGCACTCGGCGAAAACAAGACTGGGCCGCGACGCGAACACCTCCTGCACCAGTTCGACGATCATGCGGACAAGCGTCTCCTCCTCGCCTCCCCACAGCTTCCATTTATGCGCGATCGACCGGATCGTCCGCTGGAGATCGGCGCGACGCGTGGTATTGGCCGCAAGCTTGCGCCGTACGCGGACGAACTGCCGTTCGTGAACCTCAAGCCATCCGCTCCGCATCATCTCCTGCAACGCGCGGCTGACGGTCGACGGGCTGGTGCCGAATTCCGCCGCGATCGAGCGCACCGGCGGCAATCGTTCCCCGCGCGCGTAAGCGCCGGTGCTGATGCGCTCTTCGATCGCCTCCTGAACGTCGCGTGCTGTGAGCGCCGTCGCCGACGATGTCTGCCCTCTGCCCGATCGCATCGCAGTCTCAACCCACCAGTCGCGCGCCGCCAGCAGACCGAGCGCGCGGCGCTGTGGCGGCGTGCAATGTTGCGACCAGCACCTCAAGAAGCTCGGGTAACGCGAGCGGCGTCGCATTGCCGCCGCCCCGCGAGTACGCACCGCCAACTTGGGAGACCTTCCGGCCGAGCCGCGTCGCCAGTTGCTCCATCGCAGTCCGGCAATGACCGGGCGTCGGCAGACAGGTGATGGCAAGATCGGGCGGAAGGCGATCGTTGGCGCCGATCAACTGCAGCCGTTCGTCGCCGACCGTGCGGAACGCCGCGACGTTATTCGCCTTCCGTTCATTGCGGCCGACGAGAAAGCTGCGGTGGGTGAGACCAGGGGCGACCCAAGCGACGCGGTCGGTGTAACGGCCGGCAAGGCGGGCGACGAAGCGGGCGATCCAATCGGACATCTCGTTATGCATAGCGACGTAGGCGCGCCGTTCAGAATCTCCCCATTTCCATTGGGTTTCTGACACTCTCGTCGCCGAAAAGTCTTTGCGCCATGGCGACACCGCATTGCCCCGATTCTCAAACAGGCCGGGATCGTCATAAGCGCTCGCCGGCGACGGCTTGGCGTCATAGGTCATGATGTGCTCGTAGGGCACCACGCCCAGCGGCTCCGACACCACCACACGGTGGATTACCGTGCCGGATCGATCGCGCAACGGCGAGAAGTTGAGAACCTCCGGAGCGAATTCGGATTCCAGCGCGCCCGTCAGTTCGCGGGGTGCCATGAGCGATCCGGTCGGCCGGAAGCCGGCCGCATGCAGTGCCTGGTTGATGCGCTTGTGCTCGAGGCTAAACGGATAGGGTTTGGTCTTTGTGCAGGGGAGAAATAGCAGCACGTGTCGGTCGCCGGTGGGCAATCCCGGCTCGTATCTCTCCGTGACAAAACGGCGCCAATCGACGATCCGGGGATGCTGAAGTGCATCGACATTGTCCTGCGGACTGTAGAGGCACAACGTCTCGTCGAGTTCGAACGGAGGGCAAATCTTCTCGCGCGATTCGCGAATTCGGACGGTTTTGTCGGTGACGGCGACCATCGCGTCCCTGCTGTGTTTCAATCGCGGGACAGATTAGGTGCGGGTTCATCCACGGTCAATCTCGCGACGACGATCAAATTTTGACCACCCCAGCCGCCTCAATGTTCAACCATCGCACGCAAGCAGTCCCATGCAATACGACTGCGGTGAATATGCTAGCCTAGCCATACAGGTAAAATGATTGATCAAGCTTTTCGGTGCTAGAGCGCACCTCATTGTCGGGCTCGGAAAAGATTTTGCGTCTACCTATTTCGACGGCATGACTTCCGACACTCAGCAACACACTTGCTTACAAACGAAATTTCGCACGAATATCTCAAGCCATTGTCGGAAAGTTCGTTTTCTGTCATTCAACCGATGGCAATATCAATCAAGCCTGAGTCGGGATCCAGTGAAACGAGCTGCCGCTAATGTGCGCCTCAAGACGGTCGGGGATACTGACACGTCGCCGATGGAGTTGCGGGTCGGGGCGCGGCTACGCCATGCACGCCTGCTCAACCGCATGCGTCTCAAGGATGTGGCGGAGCGCGCGAAATGCTCGGAGAGCATGCTTTCCAAGATCGAGAACGACCGCGCCGTCCCCTCGCTGACCACCCTGCATCGATTATGCAAGGCACTCAGCCTTAGCGTCTCGACCCTGCTGAACAATGATTTTACCGAACCGTGGACGATCCTGCGCAAGGACGCGCGAACGATCATCGGCCATCCGTCCGGCTCCGGGAGCGAAGGAGTCAAGGCCGAGCTTCTCATTCCTCATGCCGAGGGAAGATTGCTTGAAGGTTTCGTCGTCATCATCGAGCCAGGCGGACACACGGATGGTGTCCTATCGCATAAGGGCGAGGAAGTGGGTTACGTCATCGAAGGTCAGTTGGAGCTGTCCATCAACAACGAGGTGCATCTGCTCAATGCCGGCGACTCGTTTTATTTCCCCTCACATTTGCCTCACGAGTATCGAAATCCCGGCAAGAAGCGGATGCGCGCCGTGTGGATCAACACGCCACCCAGCTTCTGAACGTCAGTACCGCCCCACCTGGATGCCACCGTCGACCACGATGGTCTGTCCGGTTACGTAGCGAGACGCCGGCGACGCGAGGAAGAGCACCACGTCGGCAATGTCCGATGGATCGCCGACTCGGCCGATCGGGATATACTCCGTTGCGCGCCGCAGTCCGGCCTCGCCCTGCGAATGTTCTTCCGACAAGGTCTGCGCGGTCCGGATGAAGCCCGGTGCCACGGCGTTGACGCGGATGCCGCTGCGCGCAAGCTCGGACGCGAGCCCGCGCACGAAGCCAACCACACCGGCCTTGGCGGCACAATATTGGGAATGCTCGTGCCAGCCATAGAGATGGCCCATGGTCGATGCGATCGCGACGACGGCACCTGCCGATTTCGCCTGCATGCCGGGAACCGCAGCGCGGATGATACGCAGCATGCCTTTGAGGTTGATGTCGAAGGTGTGGTCCCACAACTCATCGGTCATTTTGGCAAACGGTATGCGATGCGCGATGCCGGCGTTCGCCACCACCACATCGATCGCGCCGTGGCGCTTGGCGACCTCGGAGACCACTTCGTTCGTGCGCGCCGTGTCGGTCACATCGAGAGGAAAGAACTCCGCCTGGCCGCCGTCCTTGCGGATTTCGTCGACGACCTCGGCACCTTCCCGATCAAGAATGTCGGTGACCATGACGGTATAGCCCGCCTTCGCAAAGGCAACCGCCGTCGCGCGACCGATGCCGATGCCGCCGCCGGTAATCAGTACGTTTGCCATGGCTGTTCCTCCCTGCCCTCGTCCTATTGCGGTGGTGATCGACGGTTCGCAGCGGTGGCGGCGATATCGACCTCCCCGTTCGCATCGATCACTGCACCGTAGATCTCGACGGCACGCTTCGCCGAAATCCAGCCTTCGCGGACGTCGCGCGCGATGCGCTCGGGGTCGCGTGCGAGCGGATCGCCAAAGCCGCCGCCGCCATTCGAGTAGGACACCATGGTCTGATCGCGCCGGATGACGATCTGTTCGCTGGTGCCGAGCGGGGTGACCTCGCCGAGATCGGATCGGAGAAATTGCTTGGCCGGCGGCGCCGGTTGCCCGCCACGGACGCCGAGCGCCGGATTGACGGTGCCGTCGCTCACAAACCCGATCTCGATATCGGTGCCGACCGGGCGGAATTCCGTGAGGATGCCGGGCGCGCCGCGGAAGGCGCCGGCGCCTTCGCTGTCAGGTACGATGCGCCGCGCTGTGATGCGGATCGGATGATGCAGTTCGTCGATCTCGATGCTGTCGTAGAACGGCATCCCGGCATTTCCCATGGTGAACAGCGACAGCCAGCCGTCATTGCAGAACGTCCCCGGCCCGCCGCCGGCGGCGAGGATCACTTCGTTGACGAAAAGTGCGTCGCCGTGCCGTGGATCGCGACCCGACAGCACGCCGGAAGCAGGCGGAATGCCGGCCCCGCCTTCCGCCATGCCGGTGCCGGCGTCGATTTCAGCGAGCGCGCGCTGAACTGCGTTGGTGACGCGGTCGGCGAGGTTCGTGGTCGCGACCGACGTACAGGTCGGATGGCGCGGAATGCCGACGACGCAGTTCTCGCGCAAAGCTACCTCGATCCGGCGGAAGCTGCCGGCGTTGGCCGGCACCGACTGCGGCAGGCTGTTGAACACGCCGACCATCGCCGACGTGCGGGCGCAAGCCTGGCTCAGATTGACCCCGACCGGCAAGCAATCGACGTTGTCGGTCATGTCGACCTTGATGCGTGCTGCCTTGTCGTCGACGATGACCGTTGCCGTTGCGGCAATGCCTTCCGGCGGCGTTCCGGGCAGCGGATCGTGGGTGCAGGTCATGCGTGCTGTCCCTGCTCGCATGCCGGCAATGGTGTCGACCATGACGCGCTCGCTGAAATCGAACCAGTAGCGCGCGTGATCGATCGCCGGGTCCCAACCAAGCTCCTCCGCCATCCGAACGATTTCGCGCTCACCGATGCGGGCGGCGCCCACCATGGCGAGATAGTCGCCGCGCCATTGCGCCGGAACGCGAATGCGCATCCGGCACATGTTGATGATGTCGAGATTGTCCTTGTAATCGGACTGAACGCGGACCGCCGGAAAGATCAGCGCGCCCTCCTGATAGACGTCGCGGGCGGTGCCCATGTAGGTCGTCGGCAACGAATTGCCGCAGTCGGCCTGGTGGGCCTTGGCGAGCACTGTAAAGCGGTGGGTACCGCCGTCGTCGAACACCGGCACCAGAATCGTGTGATCCGCGGCATGCGTGTTGCCGTGATAGGGCGAGTTGTGCAGGAAGGCATCGCCCGGCTTGACGTCGGGATGGATGTCGAGCATCGCCCGCGTCATCAAGTCGGCGCCGCCGAGCACGTGGATCGGATATGACTCGACCGCCGTGAGCAGTTCGCAGTCGGCGGTGACGATGGCGCAGGAGAAATCCCGCGCGGTGTTGATGACGCCGGAGCGCGCGGTGCGCAGCAGCGTGTTCGCCATTTTGCGCGTCACGCCTTCGAAGCGCTTCTGCATGATGGCGAGCTTGACGCCGTCGATCTTGGCCCGCGTTTCGTGCATGCTGAGTCTCGACAGTTATAGGTTGACGACAAAGGCACCGTCGGCGCGGCGTTCGGCGCGCGCGCCCGGGTGGACGACGATCGTTGTGAAGCTTGATTCGACGATCACCGGGCCCGCCAACGGTTCGCCGGGACGCAAGCTCTCCAGGTCGTAACTCGGCGCCTCGATGCGGCCGGTTTCGCGAAAGGTCATCGGCCGCCGTTGACCAACGCCCAGATGCGAGGAGGTCTTCACCTTGCCACCTTCGCCAGTATCCGCGATCCGCGTGCGGCACACTGCACGCCACCCGATGATTTCGATCTCATCGCCGTCGTCGGCGAACCCGAATAGTTCCATGTGGCGGGCGTGGAAATCCTGGACGAGCTGCCGCACGTCGGCTTCGCCAGCGAACATCGGCCCGCGTAGCGCGACTTCGATTTCCCAGACTTGGCTCCGGTAGCGGCCCTCGATCGCGTAATCGATCGCGCTCGCCTCCGCGTGCGTCGGACTCGCTGCCGAGCGGGCTTGAGCCTGCTTTTTCAGTTGCGCAAAGATGCGGTTCGCGCGCTCGCAGTCAAAATGGCTGGTCCGCATGAATTCCGTGTGAGCCACTTCGGCGCGCAGATCAGACATGACCGCGCCCACGGCGCTAAGTGCTGCGCCGGCATCCGGAAACACCACTGTCTTGCAGCGCAAGCGGCGCGCGATCGCGACACCGTTGAGACCCGCGGCACCCCCGCCGCCGATCATGACGGTGTCTTCGGGATCGATGCCCTGCTTGACCGTGATCTCCTCGATGGCGTTCACCATCGCTTCGGTGGCGAGATCGACGATCGCGAGCGCGGCGTCATCGACGCTGAGCCCGAGCGGCTTCGCGACCTCGCCTTCGATGGCCGCAACCGCGGCATCGACTGCGAGCTTCATGCGGCCGCCGAGAAAGAATTCGGGATCGATGTAGCCGAGCGCGACAGCGGCGTCGGTTACCGTCGGACGGGTGCCGCCCCGCCCATAGCAGGCCGGCCCCGGATTGGAGCCGGCGCTTGCCGGGCCTACGTGGAGCATACCGCCGCGATCCACGTAGGCTATGCTGCCACCGCCCGCGCCGATGCTCTTTACATCGACCGACGGAAACCCGGTCATATGCCCCTGATACAGAGGGCCGATCCAGGTCTCGCGCGTCCACGGGATGGCGCCGTTGCGTACCAGGCTCACATCGTACGTGGTGCCGCCGGCATCAGTGACGATCGCGGTGGCGCCGCCGGCGCGCTTCGCATAGTGGCGCCCCGCGACCGGCGCCATCGACGGGCCGGAATTGAGCGACAGGATTGGTCGCTCCGCCATCGCCGAGATATCGGAGATGCCGCCTTGCGACGTGACCGCGAACGCGCGGCCGCCGAGCCCATTCTCCTTGAGGCGACGCTGCAGGTCGCGGAGATACGCGCTCATGATTGGTTTGAGCGACGCATCGATGCAGCACGACGACGCGCGCCGATATTCGCGCAGGGTCGGATTGAGCTGATGGGACAGCGTAAGCGCGACGCCGGGCAAGAGCTGTCGCAGCAGCTCGCCGGATTGCAGCTCGTGAGCCGGATTGACGATCGACCACAGGAAGCAGACCGCAACCGCTTCGACTTTCCTCTCCTTTAGCGCCGCGGCGATGCGGCGAATTACGCCCTCATCGAGCGGTTGGACGACCTCGCCGGCCGCGCCAATGCGTTCAGGCACTTCGAAGGTGAGGGAGCGCGGGACATAAGGCTCGGGGTACGGAATGCGGTAATTGAACGGGTCGGTGCGTCCGCCTTCGCGGATCAGCAAGATATCGGGATGCCCCGCCGTAACGAGGAATGCGGTTTTCGCCGTGTTTCCCGTCACCACCGCATTGATGGCGCGCGTCGTGCCGTGGATGAACGTATCCGCGGCCGCCAGAAACTGGTGCAAGGTCAGCCCCCGCGCGGTCGCCGCAATCTCGAGAACCGTCAGGATGCCATCGATCGGATCCGGGCTCGTGGTCGAGGTTTTGTGGAGCTCAAGTTCCCCGTCGCCGTCATCCACCACGAGGTCCGTGAAGGTCCCGCCGACATCGACCGATAGGCGCATGGTGCTTCTCCCGCGCCGCTAAAGCTCGGCGTCAATCGTTTGGCGCTCGACGAGGCGCAGGAAGCGCCGGGTGCGATCCTGCTTCGGTTCGTCGAGCACCTCTTGCGCGGTGCCTTGTTCGGCAATCTGCCCTTCGTCCATGAACACCACCCGATCGGCCACTTCGCGCGCAAACCGCATCTCGTGGGTGACGACCACCATGGTCATGCCGCGTCCCGCAAGGTTTCGCATCACCGCAAGCACCTCGCCGACCAGTTCGGGATCGAGCGCCGACGTAGGCTCATCGAACAGCATGAGCCGCGGCGAGATGGCGAGAGCGCGCGCGATCGCGACGCGCTGTTGCTGGCCGCCGGACAATCGATGCGGCCGATGGTGCGCGTGCGAGGCGAGCCCGACGTTCGCCAGCAGAGTCATCGCATTGGCGCGGGCACGCTCCGGGCTTTCGCCGTAAACGCGGATCGGCGCCTCGCACACGTTTTCGAGCGCGGTCAAATGATCGAACAGGTTGAAGTGCTGGAACACCATGCCGATGCGCGCCCGGGCGCGCGCCTTGGCGAGATTGCGTGACGGCCGCAGTTGGTTGCCCTGCTTCTCGTAACCGACGTGCTGCCCCTCGACGAGAATCTCGCCCCAGTCGAGCTTCTCGAGATGATTGATGAGCCGCAGGAACGTGCTCTTGCCCGACCCGCTCGGACCGATGATGGTCACGACCTCGCCGCGGCGAACCGTGAGATCGACACTGCGCAGCACCTCGCGCGAGCCGTAGCTTTTCCAGACATTGCGGCACACGAGGTAAGGTTCGGTCGAGGCGGGCCGCTTGCCATCCTCCGTCGCGCAAATGTCGGGGGATAACGGAAGAGTGGCCGAGGCTATGGCGGCGGTTGAAGTGAAGTTGGCAACTGCGGCTGCCGTTTTCGGCCCGGCCCCGCCAGCGACCGCACCTGCAGCCGCCGGTTCGGCACGCAGCGGCCACAGCCGGAACCCGAACATGCGCCCAGCCGCCGTCACGTCAGCGGGCTTCCGCTCGGCATCATGGGCATAATGGCGCTCCAGGAATGCCTGCAGCAAGGAGATCGCGCTCGTCAGCGCGAGATAGATCAGTCCGGCCGCCGCGAACACGGTGAAGAATTTGAAATTCTGGCCGACGATCTGCTGGCTGCGGAAGGTCAGCTCGTTGACGAAGATCACCGACGCGATCGACGTCCCCTTGATCATGCTGATGGCGTCGTTCGCAATTCCCGGCAAGATCGCACGCATCGCTTGCGGCAAGATAATCCGGCGCAGCGTCAGAAACGGCCCCATGCCGAGCGAGGCCGCCGCGATCGCCTGGTTGCGGTTGACCGAGAGTATGCCGCCGCGAATGATCTCGGCGCTGAAGGCCGCTTCGTTGAGGGCGAAGCCCAGCACCGCGGTCGTGAAAGTATCGAGGGTAATGCCGAAGCCGGGCAGCGCGTCATAGATGAAGACAAGCTGCAACAGCTGCGGCGTGCCGCGGACGAACCAGATGTAGACCCAAGCCGTCATTCTGATCGGGGCGAACGTGGCAAGCCGCATCAGCGCGAGGCCAAGGCCCAGGACCATCCCACCCGCCATCGCGAGCACCGAAATCTCGACCGCGATAAGCGCGCCTTGGAGCAGGAACGGCATCGTCGCATAGTTGAAGATGGCGACGTACCAGGCCGGCTCCTCCGCCAGCTTCCCGCCGCCGCTCGCGAGTTCATCGAGCGTGGCCGCTGACACAGCGGTGAGGATGCCGTCGCCGTGCCGCATCAACACAATGCATGCGACGAGCGCCGCGAGGCAAAGCCTCGCGCGCCATCGTTCCATTACGGCGTCACCTTGCCTGAAAACCATGTGGCCCGGCTGGAAAGGCCCGCCTTGAGGCGGGCGCCACGAGTGGCGTTATTGCTTGAGGATCTCCGATGGCAGCGCCAAAGCCGGGTCGATCTTGTATTTGACGTAGAGTTGCTTCTCGGTGCCGTCCTTCTGCATCATGACGATGCCGTCATGGATTGCCGTCACGAGATCATCCCGGCCCTTCTTGACGGCGACACCGATCTTGAAATTGCTGATGATCTTTACGGCGCGCTCAAGTTCGCCCTTGCTGTCCGCCGCAAGAATGTCGATCAGGGCGAGATCGTTCATGAAAAGATCGGCGCGGCCGGTCTGCATCAGCCGTGTCGAGGCCGGAATATCGGGTCCCGTGAGAATGTTGATCGCTGGCTTGCCCTCGGCCTGGCATTTCTTGTCCTGGTCGCGGAACGCCGCCTCTTCGACCGTGCCAAGAACCGCCGTCGCCGTCGTCCCGCAGGCGTCAGCAACAGAATGGATGTTTTTCGGATTACCCTTCTTGGTCAGGATGCCGGTGCCGGCGAGCATGTAGGTGACGTAGTCGACTTGCTTTGCCCGCTCCGCGGTGTAGTAGAGGTTGTCCCACATCGCATCCGATTGTCCGGCGATGACCGCCGGCAGTAGGCCGGACCAGCCGCCGACCTTGAACTCCACTTTGGCGCCGAGGCAGCCGAACACCGCCCGTGCAAGATCGGCATCGAAGCCGATAAGGTTTTCGAAGTTCTTCGGGTCGCGGAAGCTGTAGGGCGGGCTTTCGCCATCTTGGCCGATGCGAAACGTCTTGCCAGCGATGGTCGGATATTTGCCCGGATCGCATTTCGCAGTCTGTGCCGCGGCCGGATTGAAGCTCGCTGCCGTTGCCACCGTGAGTGCCGAGAAGATCACGGATATGTGCCAACGCAGATGTCTCATTACTGCCGCCCTCCTGCCTGAAATTCAGTTGCGTCGCCGTCGCCCAGATGCGGTCTCCTGCACCAGCTTGCATCTTATGAAAGCAAGTTGCGTGCCATGGGGGGTCCAGCGCAGGCGCTCGTGTTCAGCATCGATTTGCAAAATCGGGGGAACAGCCTAGCTCGTCGGAGCCGCGAGCACCGCTGTCTCTGGGTTGCCGGAGAATCGCGCCTGTGATCAACGAACGTGCAGTCTCGCGTCTGTCTTGCGGACGGCATTTCGTAGTGCGACCGTCATTTCGGGGCGCCGCCCGCGAGCCCCGCGTCAAGAATCGGGCCCGGCTCGATGCGATCTAGCAAGCTGCCCACATAGGCGTCGATCTCGGGCCAGGGACACTCGCGATGATTATGGCCCCGCACCACAAAGGCCGGGCCCATGTAAAAGCGCTCGTATTGCAGATGCCGGCCGGCGAAATCGGTGCCCAAGAGATCCCAGGCGAGTTTGTAAAGCTTGAACCGCTCGATTGCCGTGTCGGCTGACGTCCGCCATAGCTCCTCGAACACCGCGCGGGTCTCCGGATTGTGGAGGACTGAAACATCCGCGGGCATTTGCAGCACGCTACCGCCCGATAGTTCGCGCACCTTGGCGCAAATCTGGTCGTAATGCTGGGTCGCGAAATAGACGACCGCATACATGTAGTGACGATTGTAGTTGACGTAGCCGTTGCCCAGCGTCTCAAAATCCTGGATCTGGCCGGAAATCGCGCTCTTCATCATGCCGTAGAGCGCCGCGAGGTGACCAAGGTCATCGGCGACCGCCGGCACTGCGTCGATACCCGCGGATTTGGTGATGCGGCGCGCGAGGCCTAGCAAAAGCTTCAGCTTCGCCGCATACCGCACGCCAGCCTGGTGATTGGACAAGGTGTGCGCCGGCGTCCGGAAGTAGATCTGCCTCGACAAGGAAATGTCGTTGTGCACGAATACCCGCTCCCACGGCACCTTCACCTTGTCGCACACGACAATGCAGTCGCTCTCGTCGAAATGGTGGGAGAGATAGTTGTCAAAAGCGCTGACCGCATAGCGCTCATAAGGCTTGCGGGACCACAAGGACAGGCCTGGCGCGCGCGGTGATACGACGCATGTTACCGCCTGGTTTTCGTGTCCGGGCGCAAGCGGCAGGATATTTCCAATCCAGATCTCATCGCTGAACGCTGCGCTCGTCGCGAGCATCTTTGTGCCGCTGATGGTGATCCCCGCGTCGTCCTCCGCCACGACCCCGAGCGCCGGCACGCACGCCGCTTCGCGCTGATACATGGCCTTGTCGCGAGTGCCCTGTGGCGGCGTCACCGCGTGCGACAGGAACACATCGTTGCGGCGGCAATAGTCATAGAAGGCTGTGACGTGAGAGGAGAAGCGAAAGGCCCCGGTATCGAATACCTCGGGCTGCATCGCCGCGCCCGTGATGTATCCACCGACGAAATCGGGCGAGCGCCCCATCATTCCGAAGGTAAGCTCCGCAATCACTTCGCACGAACGGGTGCGACGCTCAAGGTCGGCGCGCGTACGCGGGCGGAGGAAATAAGTGGCGAAGCGCTCGCCGTCCTCTTCACTTACCAGGATATCGCGATAGCGCTCCTCGAAACGCGCGTCGTAAATCGCGGCGTATGAGCGCGCCGCGTTGCGAAAGCCTGGGTGCGTGGTGACATCGTCGACGCGCTCGCCGCCAATGTAAATGATGCGACCGTCACGGAGTCCCTTGAGGTAATCGGCACCCCGCTTGATCATTGCCCCGCCATCGCCAGTGGCAGTGGCGCAGGCTGCCGTGCCCCCGTCGAGGAACGGCCCGAGATTCCCTCAACCGAGGACGACCGGTACTTGAGACGCGGCAGCACGTTGTCGACGAGCCGCTGCAGGTCGTTCTCGTAATCCGGGAAGATGAAGCAGACACCGGCCAACCCTTGCTCCGCCAGACCGTCGAGATAGTCGGCAACGGTCTGGTAGGAACCGGCGACGTACGGGATCGCCATGAAGGTTTGAATCTCGAGATCGCGATAGGTCGCGCGCGAGAAGTCCATGCCGGCCACCCGCGCCCATTCCGCCATCGCGACCTTGTCGCTGTTTTCGATGTAGAAATCGCGCTTGGCGAAAGCCGCCGCGTCGGTCTCCTCGGCGATCACCGTCAGCAGCACGTAGGCGCCGACCTTGCGTCCATGCTCGTGCGCCAATCCCTGGAGCTTTGCGTTGAGCAGACCGAGATCGGCGAGGGAATCGTCCTGGCCGCCGAGGAAGCTGTAGTCGGCGTGCTCCGCGGTGAATCGCAAGCCGCGCTCCGACTGCCCAGCGCAGATGATCGGGATTTTCCGCGATGGCATCGGATAGGACTTGCAGTCGTCAAGTTGAAAGAAGCGGCCGGCGTGCGACGTGCGGCCGGTCGCCCATAATTTCCGCAACACCTCGAGATATTCGGTCGCGTATTCGTAGCGGTACTTGAAATAGTCGTCGCCGCGCCACAGCCCCATCTGCTGGTATTCGAGCTTGTTCCAGCCGCTGACAATGTTGACGCCGAAGCGGCCGGCGCTGATGTCGTCGATGGTCGAGGCCATCTTGGCGATCACGGCGGGATGAATCGTGGAGATCGCCACCGAGGCATAGAGCTCGATGCGCGACGTCATCGCCGCGCACGCCGCCATCAACGTGAACGATTCCAGCGAATAGTCCCAGTGATTGGTGGTGCCGCCGAAGCCGCGCCATTTCACCATGGAGAGCAGGAAAGCGAAGCCGGCATCTTCCGCGACCTTCGCGTTATGGGCGTTGAGCTTCCAGGTCGGCATGTACTGGGGCGGCGCCGTCTCCGCCATGATCGCACCGCCTTTGGCATTGGGGAGAAAAATTCCGAGGTCGAGCGGTCGCGGCATTTGGTGGCTCTTGGGCTATCGAAATTCGGTCGATATCATCCTAAGTTTGCCTCTCATGCAAGTCACTTGACTGACATGAAAATCACCAAGCGGCCCAATTCGCAGGCAATGATCTCGTTGAGCGCAGTGGCAGCGCGACAGCCGTCTTTAAAAGCCTCGTGAGATGCCTGAAGGCTTGGCTCGAGTCCGGGGTCGAGCGAAACGCTGAATTCCCAAGCGAAGCGAAAATTTGCGATCGAGAGATTCGGCTGCGGCGGCTCGGCCTCTCAGCCTAGATATGTTCGATTGCCGTCAGCCGTTCCGCGTCGGAGACCCGGTAACGTGGTCCCAACCGGAAATCTCCGAAGTTTTCGGATGCCATCCTCTCTTATAAAGTCTTTGATTTTCGTTGGTGGGCCCGGGAGGACTCGAACCTCCAACCAAGCGGTTATGAGCCGCTAGCTCTGACCATTGAGCTACGGGCCCCCTGCACTGTTCATAGCGCATGATCCGGCCCGATTGCAGATTTTTCGGGCCGAGCGATACGCGGCGAGGGCGGTTGCGCGTCCGGCGCAGACTCTCGGGTATCGCGCGCCGACCGGTATATCGACACGGCAAGAAGCGTAGTCGGGCGAAAAAATGAGCAATGACAAATGATGGGTGGATTCACGAAATGGCCCGACTCTGTTATGCGTTGGTGATTCGGAAAGCTGTACCAAAGCCTAACTTCGCGACGGCGCGCCGATGCTGCCCAGCTACAAGACCATAATTGGAGTCGTGCTTCTTTCAGCCGTGCTCTTCGTGATGACCGGCGCCGGCGTTGTCATGCCGGAGACTTACACGCGCATCGGCGAGATGCCCGAAATCAGCCGCCCGATGATGCAAAGCATGATTACCGACGGGGCAGGTGAGGCACGTTTCCATCTTCTCAATCTGACCCGCCGCGCCGGGGAACTCGACAAGTTGCGGCTGTTGGCGGTTCTCGAGGTGGATTCTCCGCCGGCCGACGCCACGCCCATTCTGACAACAATGAAGGCTACTGCCGCGCCCACGACAATCTCAACGATCGCGCCCGCGGCAACGCCGCCGATGTCTCTTGCCGCCAAGTCTGCGGTTCCCGAGACTTCGGCAATTGCGTCACGGGTCTCGGAGCCGAAGCGTACGGATAGCGAGGCGGCGTCGACGCCTGAAGTCACTGAGGACTCCGAGATGGTCGGCCCCGCACGTCCAGAGGCGCGCAGCACCGTATCCGGTGTTGAGTCCGAGGCGACCGCAAAAGTCGCCGCCCTGCCCGCCTCGGACGACGAAAACTCTTCCGAAGTCGTCCCGATTGGCGAGGTCCGTTTACCGCGCGAGCGTCCGCCAGGAGACGCGGAGCCAACGGTACGATCGGAGTCGATCGTCCGCGCCGCGCCGGTGGCCAGGCCAGCGACGGCGCCCCGGTTCGCACGGGTTACGCCGGTGCAACGACGCGTGGTCGCACACCGGCCGCGCGGTCGTGCGTCGTCCCAATCCTCTGACTACGGATACGCTCAGCAGTCCTACGGCTCGTATCAATCAAATTATTATCAATCTGGTTATTCCTATCCGTCCGGCCGCTGATCTCGACATCGCAGGCGGCACCTCATTTGAGGCACCTCGTTGAGGCGCGGCAGGATTGCAGCCCAGCCTTGCGACTGCCGCTGATTGCTTCAGGACCTTTTCGGCATAGCTCACGGTTACGCGATCAGGCGCATGGAAAAACACCGCTCGGTACCGAGCTGGCGTTACCGGCTGTAAATGTTCGTGATCGGATGTGCGTGTGATGAAGAAAGAGGGGAAATTCGGAGGGTGCCATGTTCCGGTATGCTGAGCACCATCACGGTGTCGACTCGCTGCTCCGGGTGAACAAGATTTTGTCGCTCGGGGTCGTGTGGGTAGCGCTCGGCACCTGCGTGATTTTGTCGGCTGTCTACGATATTGGCCACTGGCTCCAGGCGTGGTGACGTAGGCCGCCTACATGCGCAGCAGTCGCCGCGCATTGCCGCTTAGGATTTTCGCTTTGTCCTCATCGCAAATCGGTGTCTCGGCGATCCATTGCGTCGCAGGCGCGTTCGCAACGAACGGCCAATCGACGGCGAACAGGATGTGGTCGACGCCCATCTCCATGATGCAGCAGAGGAGCGCCGGGCTCGAGAAGTTCCCGCTCGTCGTGATGTAGAAGTTGTTGCAGAACACGTCGCGGAAGCTGAGCGATTGCTGACCAGGCCGCGACAGCGCTTGATCGATGCGCCACACCAGGAACGGCAACGTCTCGCCCAGATGGCCGAGCATGATCTTGAGCCGCGGATAAGCCTCGAAGACGCTGCTCAGCACCATGCGGATCGCCGTCGTCGCCGTCTCGACCGTGTAACCCCACGCCGGCCGCACCACCATCGGGAATGACTTGGCGTAGTCCGCGTAATAGGCCTCGGTGACCGCGGCATGAGGCAGCGCGGGATGGAGATAAATCGGCACGTCGAGCGCTTCGGCGCGCGCGTAGATCGGCCAGAACTCCCTTCCGTCCACGAACTTGCCGTGCGCGAGCCCATGGATCATGGCGCCCTTGAACCCAAGCTTGGTCACGCAGCGCTCAAGTTCGGCGGCGGCCGCCTGCGGATCGGCCGTCGGCAGCGCCGCAAATCCGGCAAACCGCGACGGATGGGCGGCAATCGCCTGATGCAGCCGGTCATTGACCCGCCGGGCAAGATCGACCGCCACGTCCGCCGTGATCTTTTGCAGCGAAGGCGCGCCGTGAGAGATGACCTGCACATCGATGCCGGCCTCGTCCATCTCCGTGATGCGGAGATCGCCGAGGTCATCGAGACGGCGCTGCTGCTCACCCGGTCTCCCGGATTCGATGCCCACGAAATGCGAGGCCAGTTCCGCATCCCAATAGTGCTCCTCGATGGCGATGACCGGACATTTCGGCTTCTGCAGCATTGGACCTCCCCGCGCGAAGTTGCGCCGGCTGGCAAACGGCGGCGCCTCCTTCCTATCGAGGCGGGGCGGGATGTCGTCAAGCCCGAGCGAGAGGATCGAGATCAGCGCGCGGCGACGCGGCGACCAAAATTCACCTGGATGCGGTCGGTAAAGGCGACGCCGGTCTCAGAGCCTTGCCGCCACATGACGCGACAGTGCCGGCGCCGGCCGCTGTCGGTAAAATGCAGAACAAAGACCTCGGGCAAATCGGCAACGCGAACGAGAAGCTGAGCACCTCCGTCGGAGACGTTGAGGGCAACGCAATCGAGCGACGTATCGGACTGAGGCAGCATGATCTTGGCGGCCGTCCGCACGGCAAAGCGTTCAGATTTCCGTCGTTCGAAATAATTGTCCATGCGCCGATGCCGAGAACGTCAGTTGACCTACGACGTTGTGATAGCTGCGAAGTTTTGACGTTCGGCAAGCGCGCCGGGTCGAATGCATCGCGAGTTTTTGCATCCGCGTTAGCGCATTTTAAAGACCTGCGGCCGGCTCGCGAACGGGAGTTAGGATGCGTTCAATCTCGATCAGACAAGCTCTAAGCTGCGCCAATCGACAGTTGCAGCGGAACCCGGGGAGGATCGATGCACGTGTTCAACCTGCGTCAGGAGCAGGAATGGAATTCCAAGACCCATGTCGAGAAGATCCTCGGCCGGATCGCGGAAGGTGACGTCACCGTCGCGTGCTGGGAGCCGGGCCAGATCAGCCCGTTTCACTGCCACCCGGACGCGACCGAGATTTATTTCTGCTTCGAAGGCGGCGGCCGGATGCGCACGCCGGAGCGCGCCATCGAGGTCGTGCCGGGCAGTTTCGTCGTCCATCCGCCGGGCGAGGTGCATGAATATGCGAACGGGCCGCAGCGCACGCTACTGTTCCGCGTGCGCTACGGCGGCAGCATGGCAGCCCATTTCGCGCAGTGGCACGGCAATGCCGACTGGAAACAGTCGGCAGCCGACGCCGCGTACTTTCGCGAACATCCATTGAATGGCGGATGAGGCGGTCAAATACGGGCTGCCGTTTCGCCCTACACCGCTTCCTTGCGAAATCCGGGCACGGTGTCGCTGAGCGCGCGGTAGATGGCTTCGCGATCGTCGCGGCCAACCCCTTGCTCAAGGGCGGCGAGCCGGGCGCGCAGGGCATCGAGCGACGGGCTGATCGGGCGAGCCGCAACGATGCCGGCAATGCCGATCTCACCGGTCGGCTCGTCGGCCGCAAAGAGGATTTCGTTGAGGCGCTCGCCCGGCCGGATGCCGGTGAAGACGATCTCGACGTCCTTGCCGGGCTCAAGTCCGGACAGACGGATCATGCGTTCGGCGAGATCGACGATCTTCACCGGCTGCCCCATGTTGAGGACATAGACCGACACATCGGAGCGTTGCGGCGACAGCGCATGGGAGGCGGCAGTCACCACGAGATCGCAGGCTTCGCGGATGGTCATGAAGTACCGCACCATGTCGGGATGAGTGACAGTGACCGGCCCTCCCGCCTCGATCTGGGTCTTGAACTTCGGCACCACCGAACCGTTCGACGCAAGCACGTTGCCGAAGCGCACCGCGATCAGGCGCATCGGTTCGCGGGCGCCGGCAACGCGAGCGCGCAGATCGGCGTCGAGCGCCTGGCAATACATTTCCGCAAGTCGCTTGGTGGCCCCAAGCATCGAGATCGGCTCAATTGCCTTGTCGGTCGAGATCATCACCATTGCGGCAGCGCCCGCAGCCGCTGCGGCGTCCGCCACGTTGATGGTGCCGAGCACGTTGGTCTTGATGCCCTCATCCCAGTCGCGCTCGAGGAGCGGCACGTGCTTGAGCGCTGCGGCATGAAACACAAGATCGGGACGGAAACCTTTGATCAGGCGGATGATCCGCTCGCGATCGCGGATATCGGCGATGCGGCCATCGAGCTTGGCATCGACGTTCTTGACGTTCAGCGCTTCCAGCACGGCGTGCAGTGCCGGCTCGGAATTCTCGATCACCATCAGGCGCTCGATGCCATAGGTCGCGAGCCGATCGCAGATTTCGGCGCCGATCGAGCCGCCGCCGCCGGTGACCACCGCGGCCTTGCCGCGCACGAAGCTTTCCAGGCGGCCATAGTCGATCTTCACGCTGGGCCGCAGCAGCAGATCCTCGACCCGCACGGGCGCAAGGCGCAACGCTTCGCCGCCCTCTTCAAGCGACGGCATTCGGCTCGGCGAAAGCCCAATGCGGCGCGCGCGGGTCAGGATCGCCTCCGGCCGCATCTCCGGTGCGAGTGCGGACGGCGTCATCACCAGCCGAGATACAGTAGTACCGCGATCGGCGAAGTCGGCGACGACGCGCTCGAGATCGCTAAAGTCGCCCATCACGGGGATGCCGCGGATGGCCTGGCCGCGGTCGGCAGGTGATTGCGACAGGATGCCGATCACCTGGATGCGCTTGACGGCTCCGCTCTCGATCCCGCGCAGCAGCACCTCAGCGTCGGCGGCCGGGCCGAGCACGATAGTCGGCGCGAGATCGCCGCGCCGTGCGTGTTGGAGCGTGCGGGTGTAGCGGAAATAGCGATAGGCGATGCGCGAGCCGGCCAGGAAGGCGACCTGCAGGAACCAGTACAGCACGATCGTGATCTTGCCGAAGAAGAACGTGCCGTAGACGTTCGGCGCCAGCATCACGTAGTCGAGCACGAGGAAGGTCAGCGCCAAGACCGTCGCAGCCTTGATGATGGCCATCAGGTCCGGCAGCGATGTGAAGCGCCATTTGTTCTTGTAGAGGCCGAAGATCGAAAACACGCCCGCCGAATAGACGATGAACCCCGGCAGCAGCAGGAGCAGCAGGTCCCATCGCTCCGCGAGGCCGGCGGCCTCGAAGCGGATGTAGAATGCTGCCAGCACTGCCGCCACGGCCGCCAGGAGGTCGTGGACAAGGATCAGCGCCATGCGCGGGGTGAAATTCGCGAACATCAAGGCTGCTCGTCAGGCTATCCTGACGTCATCCATACCGGCCTTTCGCCGGCCGCGCCACCTTCGCGACCCCGCTCGCGGCGGCCTCGTCCGTGCCCGAGGAAGGCTCCGTTGGACCCGCCACTTAAGGCTTTGGCATGACGTGGCCGCAGGACTTACAGGTCCGGAAGCCTTCGCTGTCGAAGAAACGCTTGTAGGCATTCGATACCGGATCGGCGCGGTAATCGTGGACCTCGGCCTTCTCTTCGTGCAGCGGCGCGTCACATTTGGGGCAGAACCAGCGGAAGGTATCGATCTCGCCGGGCCGGCGCTGGCGCTCAATCACGAGCAGATAAGCATCCGGCGGAAAACGCGGCGAATGGGGGACGCCAGCGGGGGTATAGATGGTCGAGCCTTCCTTCACCACGGCGACCTCTTCCTTGCCCTCAGGCGTGCGGTAGTGGAGCCGCATCTCGCCCTTGATCATCAGCATGACTTCGTCGCTCGGGTTGACGTGGAATTCCGAGCGGTATTCGCGCCCGCGGGCTACGAAGGCGAGGGACTCGGGCTCCTGCCACAACACGCCTACGCGCTCACCACGTGCAGCGAGTTCGCGGCCGCGGGCCAACAAGTCGACGATCGGCATCGGGTTCATGGCAAATTCCTCAGTTCAAGGTGTCTTCAACCTTCGCGCAGCGTGACATCCATGGGGTCCGGAGCAGGACATTAGCAGTTATCTGCGCCGGGCTGCTGCGTAAAGCCCGACTCGACAATCCTCGCAGTCAGTGCCCCGGCAGCACCAGGAACTTGGGCTTGGTAGGCAGCGTCGCCTTCGACACCACGAACGTAGGCGTCTCGGCGTACTCGACCTCATATTGCCGGCTCACGCGGCTAAGGAAGTTATGCAGCGTGAACGTGCTGAAGAAGTGCATCGGCACCATCAGTGGCGCCTTGATGGATTGCACCACCTCCACCATCCCTTCCATGTCCATGGTGAAGGCACCGTCGACCGG
Source organism: uncultured Alphaproteobacteria bacterium (assembly GCA_963807015.1). GTDB lineage: Bacteria > Pseudomonadota > Alphaproteobacteria > Rhizobiales > Xanthobacteraceae > JAJPKK01. Next base: position 760,123 of record CAWEAS010000008.1, read on the forward strand.
CACCAGCAGCACGTCGATATGGCCGATGTCATTGAGTTGCTGCTGCGTCAGCGTGTGATGAAGGTGGCCGAGATGGGCGATGCACAGGCTCCCCACCTCGAAGATGAAGATCGAATTGCCGTTGCGCTCGGTGCCGCCGCCCCAATCGCGAATGTTCGTCGAGACACTGCGCACGTGCACGTCGCCATAGGTGATGTCGTGGTTGGCGGGCTTGCCGTCGTCGCGCCAGCCCCGCAGAACGAACTTGATATCGGCGTCGGGATGGTCGGTGTAGTGGGTCGAGTGGGCATGATTCATCGTCGCGATGTCGGGGAGCACCCGTGGCCGCACGTAGTCATTGTAGTCGGTGGCGATGCGCACGAGCTTCGGACTCTCGATCAGAAACGTGGAATGCCCCGAATAGGTGATCCGCGCTTCATTGGGCGCAAGCGCCGTCGGTTGATAGGCCGCCGGGATCGCCGGCAACCGATCCGAAGCAACGAGACCGGGGCAAAATTCTCGCATCTCCGGGCTGCCGCCGGGCGCCGGCGCGGGTGGCGTCGCGTCCTGCGCCCAAGCCGCAACGCAGGCGAAACCGATCAACCCGGCAGCGAAAATCGACAGTCGCGACGCGACGGACATGACATGCTCCGTGAAGTTTCCTTCACCGGAAGCTTAGCCCAACTACCAGCAGGGCGTCCCGCCTTTAATGGCCGCGTGCGTGGCCGCCGGGCAGGCAACGCGCAGTCACGGCGGGCACCGGCTCTCGCGGATATGTCCGAGTGCGGGTTGCGCCTTAGCGTGAGACGATAAGGCCGCGGCTCGTGACGACCACCCAGCGCCCGTCCTGCCGCTTGATCTGCTCGATGCGACCAAGCTCCGGCAGCGCATCGCCAGGCACAACTTCAACGACCCCGACGTGCCGGCCCTGAATCATGGCGGCGCCGTTATAGACCCCGCGCAGCACCCAGCCGTCGACCGTGAGGAGCGACGAGGGCTGCCGCGGCTCGGACGGCGTCGCCGACGCAACATTCATGTCGCCGATGGCACCGGTGATGTCGGTCGAAGCCGCAGGAACAGCCGAGGATCGGCGCTCGATGCGGTCGAGGGTCTCCGACGCTTTGGCGAGCTTCGTGCCGGCGTCAGTCTGCGCCTTTTCGGCTCGATCCATGCGGTCTGCGATCTTCGCGACTTGCTGGTTCGTTACCTTGGCAGAGCTGTCGAGACCCGCTTTGAGCGCCGTCAGCTCACGATTGATGCGGCCGAGCGCTTCGTTGACCGCCGCGGTCTTGACCGGGGGTGGCGGCGGCGCATGGGCGGCTACAAAATAGCTGATGCCGGTGGTTGCAAGCGATCCGGCGAGACCTCCGAGCACTGCTGCAATCGCTGCGGTCGCAGCGATTGCGCGGAATCGGGAGGAAGATGACGATGGAGTCGCAGTCGCCCCCATTCTCGCTTCTGGCGCGTCAGACGGGTCGATCCGGATCCGCGGCGGCGCCAGAACAAGCGCGGTGCCGAGCGCCGTGTTCCGGGCACGTGCGCGGCGGTTTTCGGACGCTGAGTTCTCACGCTTCGATTCGGAATTGACGGGAAGCATCGCGGCCAGCTTCGCCGGTTCGATCACTTCTCCTTCTGCCGGTTCGGAATGTCCTTCAGGCGAAATGCCCGGCGAGTCCACATGGACAAGGCTCTCTTCCGAGCCATGTGCGGAGCCAGCGGCGTTGAGAGACGCTTCGTTCTCGCTCTTTTCGGAATCTGCCATGGATTGCTCCCGCGATGACATTTTCCGCCGCAGCCAACGCGGCGCGTTGCGGAAAATGGCTGAAAGCCCACCGGAGCTTGATGCACGCGATTTACATCGTCCGGAACTTCACCAATTGGTAAGTACTCTCCGTTACCAAATGGTTTACCGACGCGTGCGCCAGCGCAAGCTATCCAAAATTTAAGAAAATTCTGTCGAGCGAGGCCTCGCGCGATCAGGCGAGAAGGCCGTTCTCCTTCGCGAGCATCCTCAACGAGGTGTCCGGCCGCGCACCGAGATGAGAGATGATCTCGGCCGCCGCGAGCGCACCAAGCCGCGCCGCCTTTTCATTTCCAAGGCCGCGGGCGAGCCCAAACAAGAAGCCGGCGGCGAACAGATCACCCGCCCCCGTGGTGTCGACCACGCGCTCGACGCGGCATGCCGGCGCCGGAAGAGCATTGTCGCCATCGATCACGATGCAGCCCTTGGCGCTGCGGGTCACGACGGCATGCTTGGAATCCTTGCGCAGCGCCACGATCGCAGCATCGAAATCGGTCGTGCGGTAGAGACTCAGGAGTTCGGCTTCGTTGGCAAACAGAAGATCGACGGTCCCCGACCGAATGAGATGGAGAAACTCGTCGCGCCACCGGCTGACGCAAAACGAGTCGGATAACGTCAGCGCGACAAGGCGCTTGGACTGATGAGCGATCGTCGCGGCCTTGATGAAGGCATCCTTGGCGTGGACCGGATCCCACAGATACCCTTCAAGATAGATGATGGCCGCGGCGGCAACCGTTCCGGGATTGATGTCATGGGGATTGAGGTTCTGCGCCGCCCCAAGATAGGTGTTCATCGTGCGCTCGCCGTCGGGCGTCACCAGCACGTAGCATCGCCCCGTCGAGGGCCCGTCCGGCGATGGAGGGGTGTGGAAATCAACCCCAGCCGCGCGGATGTCATGTGCAAAGACCTTGCCGAGCCCGTCACTCTTGACGCGACCAACGAATGCCGCACGCGCGCCGAACCCCGCGACACCGACAATCGTGTTGGCGGCAGACCCGCCGGAAATTTCCGTCGCCGGCCCCATGGCGTCGTAGATCTGCGCGGCGCGCGCCTCGTCGATCAGGGACATCGACCCTTTGCGCATGCCGTGTTGATCGAGAAAATCCTCGGTGGTGCGACCGATGACGTCGACGATTGCGTTGCCGAGACCTAGTACATCGTAGCGGACATCAGTCATAAGATACTCAAAGCAGCCGTTTGTGTTGGCGATTCAGTTGCGCAAAGGCGGCGCAATATAGCGGGCCAAAGCCGCGTTGCAACGTCGACTAATTTCCAATGGCATCACGGCAGGCGGCATGGTGTTGGGCGATATCCTACGCCTTGCCGATTTTTGAGCTCGATGTCCGTCCCCAGACGCGCGCGACCGAATAAAGGGTGAATGATACCTCCGGATTGCGCAAATGGCTGCGGCACGCGGCCACAACGTCAGAAAATTCGGCTTCGGACAGCAATCCGAACTTGATGATCGTGCTCCGCAACAATTCGACAGTCGATGGCAGGTAGTCCACCAAAGGATCGATCGAGCGAATGCCGACGAGAAATGGCCGATACTCAACGTCGGTGAGCCCCGCCATCCGGGCCAGTGCATAAAGACGCTTTGCGAGGTGCAAGTCGGCGCCAACCGCCTGGAACGCGCCGATTAGGGCGGCCTTCAACCGGTCAAAGGCGGGATGCGGAGGGTAACAATCGAGCGTAGCCGCGTCAGGCTCCTCGAGCGCGACAACGCCGCCGGGACGAGCGAGCCTGATCGCTTCGGCAAGCAAGCGCTCCGGATCGCCGGCGGTGCTTGCCACGAACCGCATGTGGACGAGATCGAAGCTCCCGGCCGGCAAATTCGCCTGATAGGCGTCGCCCTGACGAAATTCGACATTGGCCTGCGCCGCAGCTCGTGCAAGCTCCAGGAATTCAGCGTCCATGTCGATGCCGACGACGCGCCCGGCCGTCCCGACGCGCTCGCTCATCTGGCTGGTAATGCCGCCGGGGCCGCATCCAATGTCGAGACACGACCAGCCCGGCGCGACGCCAATCAGATCCAGCATCTCCGCCGCATATGGCGCCATCGCCGCGCTTTGAATGCGCAGGCGCTCGATCTCGCCGGCGCGGCGCTCAATCGGGTAGTTGCCGTAGAAGGAAGCGGACATGTCACCCCCGACCCAATCCTCGCCACGATGATCAGATCGCCGCCACGGCGGCGATCTTGGTCAAATCGTTTGTTCTTCATCCTGCGGCAGGTTTCGGGTTTCCGACAAGAGGTCGATAAATGTGGTCGCGGCGGGATTCTTTGGCCCGCCGGCTGCGCCATTGTGAGCGGCGTAGACCAGGGCCAATTCCCAGCAGATTTCCGGACCGCCAAGCTCCGCTGTCCCCATCGGCAGAGAATGCTCGGGATTGGCCCGATCCAGCGCAACGGATTCCGGGACAAGCGCAACGCCCAATCCTCGCGCCACGAGATCGAGCAGCATGCCAAGGTCCGAGACCTCGAAAGCTATGTGACGATCGATACCGGCCTCTGCGAACGCGCGATCGATGATGAGGCGCGTGCCCCAGCCCTGCTGAAAATCGATGAAGCGCTCGTCTTTCAATCTCGAAAGTGAAACGTCCGTACTCCCTTCGAGCTGGTGGCCGATCGGACAGGCCAACACCAAAGATTCGCAAGCGATCAAACTCGCGGCGACGCCGCGCGGCGGCTCCAACATCGGTGCAAATGCGAGATCGAGATCGTGCTCTAACACCTTGGCGAGCAGCGACGCGGCACCAGCCTGGACAAGCCGAACCTCGATCCCAGGATGAAGCGCGTGAAAAGCGCCGAGGAGCTGCGGCAAGTCGATGAACGGACCAAGACTTTGGACCGTCCCAATGGAAAGCTTGCCCCGGCTCAACCCTTTGACGGCCTGGATAGCCTGACGCGCATCCCTCGCCACAGCGAGAATGCTTTGCGCTTTTTCGTAGAACACCTGACCGGCTGTCGTCAGTTCGACATGGCGCGTCGAGCGCACAAACAGCTCGGCTTTCATCTCATGCTCAAGCGCGCGGATCGAGGCCGACAATCCTGACTGGACGATGTTCATGCGCCGCGCCGCGCGCGTGAAATGCTTCTCGTCGGCCACCGCCAAAAAGTGTTGGAGTTGACGAAGTTCCATGCGGTTTAGCCGATCCCGATCAATTCAGCGCTGTTCCAGCACAGACCCATCTGAACATTCGATTGGAAAGATCAAGAGGCTCCTCCCATGTCTCTCGGCGAGAGAGGAGCAAGATCATGACTATTTCCGCAATTCTGGAAAAAACACGGCTTCATAACCCGGCTGTTCGACAGCTTGGGCTGACCGACATGCACATCACCCGCGTCGGCTTCGGCGCGTGGGCGATCGGGGGCCCCGATTGGGCGGTCGGATGGGGCAAGCAAGACGATTCGGCGTCGATTGCAGCGATCCGCCATGCCCTACGCAGCGGGATCAATTGGATCGATACCGCCGCGATCTACGGCCTCGGACATTCCGAGGAGATCGTGCGCCAGGCACTGGCAGGTATTCCACGCAGCGAGCGGCCGTACATATTCACCAAATGCGGGCTCGTTTGGGATGAGAGCAATCGCAACGCGCCGCCGCGACAGGTCGGGGCACCTGCGAGCATCCGCAAAGAAATCGAAAATTCGCTGCGCCGGCTCGGCGTCGAGCGCATCGACCTTTATCAGATGCATTGGCCGGCGAAGGACGGTACGCCGATCGAGGAATACTGGCAGACCTTTCTTGACCTGAAGGCAGAGGGAAAGGTGCGCGCCATCGGCTTGTCGAATCACAACGTGGCCCAGCTTGAGGCCGCCGAACGAGTCGGCCACGTCGACACGCTGCAACCGCAGTTCTCCGCGATCCATCGCGACTTCGCGGGATCGGAGTTGCCGTGGTGCGTCGCGCACGACACCGGCGTGATTGTTTACAGCCCAATGGCCTCAGGACTGCTGACCGGCGCCTTCACGGCCCAACGCGCGAAATCGCTTGCCAAGGACGATTGGCGCTCGCGCTCGGAAGACTTCACCGGCAATGGTCTCGCCCGCAATCTCAAACTTGCGGAGGCGCTGAAGCCCATTGCGGAGCGACACGCCACCAGCCCGGCCAGCGTCGCAATTGCATGGACGCTCGCGTGGACAGGCGTGACTGCAGGGATCGTCGGCGCGCGAAGTCCGGATCAGGTCGATGGCTGGCTCGATGCCGCGACGCTGCGCCTGACGGAAGAAGACATGCGGGACATCAGTGATGCGATCGAGCGAACCGGTGCCGGCAGCGGGCCGCGTTCTCCGCAGCGTTGATTGTCAAGGGACCAACGACGAGGCCGCGCTCGTGCGGATCGATCAGCGGTTGCCTAACAAAAACAGCGCCCGGCCGACGTGCCGGGCGCTGCGTCGTTTCAATGCCGCGAGTTAGTTCGTCGCAAGCGCCGGGGCGATGTCAGCCTGCTTCACGGTGGTGCCGTGACCGCCGGCGATCGTGGCGCCGGTGATGTTGTGCTTACGCAATGCCTCGCCGACCGAAACCGTTCCCGGATTGCGGCCGACCGGACCGCGCGGCGAAACAAGGTCCGTCACCCAGACAATATTTTCCTTGGGCAGATGGACGATCAGCATGCCTTCGACGTGCGGGTTCGGAATGTTGATGAGGTCGATCTGGACGGTGTCGTCCTTGAGCGTCATCGTGTCCTTCACATCCTGCACGTTCCCAGGCTTCATGGCCTTCTGCTCGGCGTCCGGCTCAAGCGCATGCGACGCCGTGATCACGTGTTCGAAGTAGGCCTTGTCGGGAGCCGGAACGATGACGTTCGCACCCTCGGCCACAAAGGCACGCATGCCGCCGGTGTGGTCCATGTGATGATGGGTGAGGATGAGGGTCTTGATCGGCTTGCCCGGATACTTGGCCTTGGCCGCGTTGATGACCCACTTCGACTGTCCCTCGTCGGTCGGCGCGTCGACCACCACGAGACCGTCTTTCATGTTGATGATGAGATTGTTGGCGCCGCCGCCCTGAACCATCTGCACGTTGGGTCCGAGTTCAACGAGCTTGAAGCTGCCGCCCGGCGGGAAGTAGACGGCGTCGCTGTCAGTGAAGCGGCCGAGGAAGAGGCGCCGGATCACCCACTGATACGGGACGTCGGTGGTCGCCGCCGTCTTCGCCGAAGCTTTGACCGCGTCGGGCACGGCGAAGGTCGAGGCAGGAAGCGTCGGATTGACCGTGACATCAGTGTAGGTCATCCGTTGGATTTCCATGCCGGCAAGCTTGAACGAGCGGGTCATCGCGAACTTGACGCCGCTGAAGGTCTTCCAGTCGCTCAAGATCAGGTCGTAGTTGGAATCTCCGTAAATGTTGTCCTCGTCGTGCGTTCGCACGGCCGCGGGCAACTTGGTCGCACGGTCGAACAGGATGATGAATTTATTTGGTCCGCTGGTGTAGACGACCGCCGGCAGAGTCTCGTTGCCAAGCTTCTGGTCTCGAATTGCAGACACGTTCTGAGGATTGTCCAAAACGGTCAGCATCGTTCTACCTGACGCGCGAAATCCTTCGCGCAAGTTCGCCGCCATTCGGATGGCGGACATCGGGCTGAACTCGCCCTTGTCGTTGATCACCGCCCCGAAGGTCGGATGCCTGATCTCGCTGTATTTCAGCTTTTCGACGGCCGGGTACTTCATGTCACGATCCCAGTCGTACCGGACAAGCGGGCCATCCTTGCTGGCATAGTCGACGCTGATCGTGACCTTGGAATCACCGAGAAAGCGCGATTCGCCGTTGACGCTGTTCGACTGTCCCGGCTCCCAGTGTTTGGCATCGGCCTTGATGACGAGCGTTTTGATATTGCGCAGCGCATCGGCGCCGCCGAGCGCTTCGACGCTCTGCTTCACGAGATCGGCCGGACTCTGCGCCGATGCCGGCTGAACAAAGCTACCCGCCGCGAGCAACGCAGCGGGTAGCATCCAAGCGTATTGCTTCATGCAATCCTCCCATAATGGTCAAGGCTGGGGTGGCAGCCCTATCTTGCGATCTAGCATAGAGATCACGACATGGAGATTACGCTACTTTGGCGTCCAAGGCATCACATTTGCGGCATGAATCGTGGCAATCCGCGCCGGCGGCAACTGCATCATTCCGGGGCATTGGTGCGCTTGTGGGCAGGCGACTAGTCGAAGCGGCGCGCACCAGCCAACGCGCCAAGCGCGGCGCTGGCCACGACGCGATCGTCTTCGCTGCTGCCGGAGCCAACGCCGATTCCGCCGATCACATGGCCATCCACGATAATCGGAAGCCCGCCCGGCAAATTGATCCGTTTGCCCCGGGTTGCGATCGCGAGCTTGATATCGATGCCGGCCGCGATACCCCCGGTGGGCTTTCCGTAAGATGCGGCAGTTTTGGCCTTCATGAGGGACGTATCGACGGACTGCGAAAAAGCACCGTCCATCCGCACGAAAGCGAGCATGTGCCCACCTGAATCGACGACGGAGATGCATTGCGGAACGCCCATCTCGGTCGCTTTCGCCATCGCAGCGTGAAGGATTTTCATCGCGCCTTCGCATATCAACTTCAGAGAGGCAACGGTCTCGGCCATGAACTCACCATTCGTCGTCGAAGATCGGCAACCGATAAATTGGTATTGAATTATTCAACCACATGCAAAGCCTCGATCGTCGTCATCTCAGCAATTGGTCCAAGGGCTCAGTGTCGGGGTGCCGCCCATCGTTTTTCGCTAAATCAACCGGTTCCGGCATCGCTTGGCTAAGATCGCGAGCGGAGGCCCAGTAATGTCGATCACGCGCGACGTCACGACCGTCGGCGCCGCAACGCTCACCTCGCGCGTTCTCGGTTTCCTTCGCGACGCCGGCGTTGCAGCGATGCTCGGAGCAGGCGTCTTGTCCGATGCTTACTTCGCAGCGCTGCAGATTCCGAATCTGTTTCGGCGGTTGCTCGCGGAGGGCGCGCTTAATTCCGCGTTTGTGCCGATGTCGATGCGGATCCGCGAAGAGAATGGCGCGGTCGAAGCGCGAAAGTTTGCCGAACGGGTGCTTGGCACGATGGCCGTTTCGCTCACTTTCGTCGCGTTGCTGTGCGCCATCTTTGCGCCGACGATCGTGCATCTCCTCGCGCCTGGTTTCCAAGGTGAGCGATTTCCGCTTGCGGTACTCTTCGTGCGTCTCGCGGTACCGTATGTCGCAATCTCGGGCGTTGTGGCGGTCGCGGCATCTGCGCTGAACGCCGAGAACCGCGTCGCAGCGGCAGCGTTCGGCCTCGTTGTCTTCAACGGCGTCCTGGTTGCGGTCGTGTTCGCGCTGATCGCGACCGGCGCGGTCGCGACCGCTCAAACTGCAGCTGTATTGGCAGGCGCGATGGCGGTCGCCGGTGCCGCACAGCTTATCGCGGTCGGCGCTGCCTGGCTGCGTCGACCGGGCCACCCTCGCCGGATGTCGATGCACCTCACGCCATCGGTGCGCCAGTTCTTCATGCTGGCCATACCGGGCGTCGTCGCGGGCGGCATTCCGCAGCTAAAGCTGATGGCCGGCGCCATGGTGGCGTCGTCCTCGCAAGCCGCCGTGTCGTGGCTCTACTATGCCAATCGGCTCTACGAACTCCCGCTCGGCGTCATCTCGATTGCGATCTCATCGGTGCTTGTCCCGGCCATCGCCGCAGGCCTGCGCAGCGGTCGCGACCAGGCCGCCGGCGCCCAGTCGCGCGCCTTCGAGATCGCGCTTGCCTTGTCGTTGCCGTCGGCGGTCGCGTTCGCCGAACTGTCGGACGCGATCGCGGGCGGATTGTTCCAGCGTGGGGCCTTCTCGCCGCGCGACACCGCGATGGTCGCGGCAGCGCTTGCGGCAATTTCGGCCGGCCTGCCGGGCCATTCCCTCGAAAAGGTGCTTGGCGCCATCTCATTCGCCCACGAAGACACCCGCACCCCCATGATAACGGCGCTGTGCGGGCTCACCGTCGCAGTCGTCGCTTCGTTTGCACTGTTTCCGCACTACGGCCACGTTGGGATTGCGGCCGCAATCGCGCTGTCCGGCTGGGTCGGGGCAACCCTGCTCGCCATCATCCTGTGGCGCCGGACGTGGCTCGACATCGAGACCGACGCCTGGCGACGCTTGCCGCGGATCATATTCGCGACGGTGATCATGGGAATGATCCTGGTCGGCGGCGACGCACTTCTCGCATCGCTGTTCGACATCACGGGCTCGTCCGCCGCGCGGATCGCAACCCTCTTGATTCTCGTCACGTTGGGGCTCGCGGTCTATCTTCTCGCGCTGCAGGCGCTGCGCGTTACGTCCGTTGGGATGCTGGTGAAGGCATTTCGCGCGCGCTTTTGAGCACGGGCCTCTTGCCTGCCGGCGCCGATGCGTGGCATTCACGGCCCAGCACATAGGCGCATGAGATCGCTGGAAAAGTCCGCAGCTTTTCAGGATCAGCGCGAAGGAACTGCAATGGCGCTCAAGGAATTGGTGTTCTCGGGAATCCAGCCGAACGGCAATTTGCACCTCGGCAATTACCTCGGGGCGATCGTCAAGTTCGTCGCGTTGCAAGAGCGCTATTTCTGCATCTATTGCGTCGTCGATCTCCACGCCATCACGGTACGGCAGGACCCGGCCGAATTGCGTCGCAACATCCGCGAGGTCACGGCCGCATTCCTCGCCTGCGGCATCGATCCGAAACGCCACATCGTGTTCAACCAAAGCCAGGTCGCCGAGCACGCCGAGCTTGCTTGGGTCTTCAACTGCGTCGCGCGGCTCGGCTGGCTCAATCGCATGACGCAGTTCAAGGAGAAGGCCGGCAAGGACCGCGAGAATGCTTCGATCGGACTCTACGATTATCCCGTGCTGATGGCCGCCGACATCCTGGTTTATCGCGCGACTCACGTGCCGGTCGGGGAAGACCAGAAGCAACATCTCGAACTCTCCCGCGACATCGCGCAGAAGTTCAATAACGACTTTGCGCCGTCGATTACCGCCGGCGGGTTCGATGCTGCGTTCTTTCCGTTGCCGGAACCGCTGATCCAGGGCCCCGCGACCCGCGTCATGTCGTTGCGCGACGGCACCAAGAAGATGTCGAAGTCCGATCCCTCGGACTATTCGCGCATCAATCTGACCGACGATGCCGACGCCATCGCCCAGAAGGTGCGCAAGGCAAAGACCGACCCGGAACCGTTGCCGTCCGAGGAGGCGGGGCTTGAGCCGCGCCCGGAGGCCGACAATCTGGTCAGCATCTACGCCGCTCTTGCCGACACTCCGAAAGCCGCCGTGCTGTCGCAATTCGGCGGCGGACAGTTCTCCACGTTCAAAACGGCGCTCGCCGATCTCGCAGTGGCACGTTTGGCGCCGATTACCACCGAGATGACGCGAATTATGGCCGATCCGCCCTATATCGATTCCGTGCTCGCCGACGGCGCCGCGCGCGCACAGCCGATCGCTGCCGAAACGATGAAGGCGGTCAAGGACATCGTCGGATTGATCCGTCGCTGAGCGGCGACCGCCCGACAAATTTGCCACGTGCTTCCCTTGTGTTCCGTCGACACGTCATGGCACCATACGTGACGCAATGCGCCGATCACGGATCGGGGGCGCCGGCGGCCCTCTGGCGCATGATCGCGGACGATTGCAAGGTTGCAGGCGTCCCGCGCGTGATCATGCACAAATTCGAAGAGATTGGAGCGCGGTCCGGTTCGATCGGACTCCAAAGATGCGATGAGCCGTAAGCGACGCAGCTACGAGGCCGGTCACAAGGCGAAATTCCTGGTGATCGTCGACGACACGCCCGAGTGCGACCGTGCCGTCTATTATGCGAGCCGGCGCGCCGCGCGCGTCGGCGTCTCCGTTGTCATGCTGCGCATCATCGAAACCAGCGATCATAGCCAGCAATGGCTCGGCGTCGCCGACATCATGCGCGCGGAGGCCCACGAGGAAGCCAACGCCATGTTGGCGAAGGCGGCGGCGCGCTCCAACGGCATCGCGGGCATTACGCCGGAATGCGTGATCCGCGAAGGCGAGCCGCACGAGGAGATCCTCAATCTGATCGAAGAGGACGAGGACATCGCGGTGCTGGTGCTGGCCGCCGACGTCGATACCGAGGGGCCGGGCCCGCTGGTCTCGAGCCTCGGCAAGACCGCAGGCACCTTTCCAATTCCGATCGCGATCGTGCCGGGACAGCTCACCGACGAAGAACTCGATGCGATGAGCTGAGAGCCGCGCAGGAATTTTGTCGCTCGGCGGAGTCTCGCTCCGCGGAAGCCACTCTCACGTGGCTTTGACGCCGAGCTTCTCCGCCATCCAGTCGGCCGATTGCGGGCGCCAGCGATAGCCGCGATTGTTGGCGACGTGCCCGCCATCCTCAATCATCACCAATTCCACCGGCCCGCCGGCCTCCCGCGCGAGTCGCTCCGCGTGCTCCCACGGCACCACGCGGTCCTGCCGGCCGGCGACGATGTAGAGCGGACACGTGATGCGGCGCGCAACGCCCTCAAGGCTCAGCGTGGCCGCATTGCGCTTCGCGTCGTCCGCCGTGGCGCAGTGACTGCGCACGCGGAATGTCTCGCGCGTCAACGCCGGCAGGCTGTCCCAGGCGGCGAGGAAATCGAATGGACCCGATAGCGCGATGCAAGCTTTGATCCGCGGCTCGAAGGCGACAGCGCGGGGCGCATAATAGCCGCCGAGGCTGACACCCCAGAGGCCGATCCGCGCGGTGTCGAGATCGCGACGCGTTTCCACATAATCGATCACTGCCGAAACTGCGGTCTCGTAATTGCCGCGGATCGGCCAATCGTATTCTGCTTCCCCCTGCCCCGGGCCGTCGAACACCAAGGTCGCGATGCCGCGGGCAAGATACGGCAACTCGTAGGCATCGGTCTCCTCTTTGCAGGAGTTGAGTCCGCACGCCATCACCATCACCGGCGGGCGGTTGGTGCCGGGCGGCTTGCGCAAAATTCCGTAGAGCGTCTTACCTTCGAACGGGATCGCGACGCGCTCCCCCGTCGGCACGAGATGCGGCAGCGCGAGCGTTCGGCATTCCACTGCCTTCAAATGTGCCGCGCGCATCTGCGGCATATCGTGCACGAACAGGAACTTCGCGAAGTGATAGTAGACGCCGGCGCGCTGAAGATGCTCCCCCGCGCTGACAAGGTGCCCGGCGGCAAGCGCCGTCCGTCCGAGGCCTTCATGGACAGCGGCACGCGCCGACCATGCCTTGCACCAATCATCCCATGACGTGAGTGAACCCGTCACATCCTCGAAGTCGGCGAGCGCGACCCCATTGGCGACGAAGCGCGGCGCCCAATGAGCGATTGCAGAAGCGATGCGAGGATCGATAGAGGATGCAGCCATGGGAGCGTGTTCGATTGAAGGAAGCAATCGTAAAGCATAAAGATGGCGGCGGGCGCCAGCGCAAATTAGACGTGTTTGAACGTGCGGGCAGCAGCATCGATCGCCTGCCCATTACGGCTTTTTTCATAAAATCCTGTTGTAGTCGCGACTAGGCGCACGCTGCGAGCGCCGGCTTCGACCGGCACAATTTCGGACCGACACGATGGCTGCCATTGTGATCATCGGAGCGGGCCTCGCCGGCAGCCTAGTCGCGAGCAAGCTTGCCCCTCGGCACCGCGTTACTGTTATCGAGCAATCGGATCACTACCGCGTGGTGCCGGTCGTCGACCGTGGCCGCCCGGCGGGCCTCGATGCCCATGCCAGCGCAGGATTCGGCGGCACGACTTTCCTGTGGCACAACGGGCTGATCGAACTTGATGACGATGACTACGGCGCATGGCCGCTGCCGGCGTCGGAGTTGCGCAGTCATCTTCCCGCCGCCCACGAAGCGTTGTCGGGCACGAGCTTGGCGCATGTGCGTGACATCGCGGCCGAGGTCCGAGCGACCTTTACGCGCGCGGGCGTGCCGGAAAAACTTCTGGGCCGTCCGTTGTTCTATCCGATCCGGCGGCGCAACGTTTGGGAGTCCGAGCACCTGCGTGAGCGCAAGGTCACGACCGTCGTCGGGCGGGTCGAACGACTTGCCATCGGCGATGGCGGCGTTGTGCGCGGCGCCTATCTCACGGGCCATGCTGACCCGATCACGGGAGACGTATTCATCCTCGCCGGCGGTGGCCTCGGCAGCCCGCTCATCCTGCAAGCGAGCCAAGATGGCGCCTTCGGCAATGCCGGGCGGTTCTATAGCGATCATCCCGCGGCCTTCGTTGGCGAGATCACGGTACGGGCCGATCTCAACCACGCCTGGAACCGGTTCGATCGCGGGCTTGGCGGCAGTGTCCGCCTGCCGCTTGTCATCGCGACGCCGCGGCAGAAGTTTGCGTTCTATCTACGGCCCGCTGGTCCGACCGCGCTCAAGGTGAAGAGCGTGCTCTCCGACCTGCGCAACTCGCCGTTTGATCCACGCAACTACGTTCGCCTACTGATGCACACCAACGACATCGTCGAGGCACTGTCGCTCCGCGCCGGCATCAATATCCCGACGCGGCGCTTCGCGCTTTACATGTCCGCCGAGCAGGAGCCGCAGCAGGACGTCAGTATCGAAGCCGATGGCAATCGCGTAAGCCGCGATTGGGAACTCGGCGAGGATTTCCTCAACGCGGCCCGTGCCGCGATCGAGCGGCTGCTCGGAGAACTCGCGCCGATCACCGAACGGCACACGGTGTTTGCCGATTGGCCGGACACGATCCAGACGGCGGCGCACCACAGCGGTACCTGCCGGATGGCGATTTCAGCAGAGACCGGCGTGTGCGATCGCGACGGACGGGTCTTCGGCACGACGAACCTCTTCATCTGCGACGGCTCGCTGCTGCCGTCCACCGGATCCGCCAACACCGGCCTCACCATCGGGGCGCTCGCCTTTCGACTTGCGGAGACGGTCCTTGCCTGACGTGGTCATCAGCGGCGCCGGCGGCTTCATCGGCGGCCATCTCGCCGCGGCATTCACGGCGCGCGGTATCGCGGTTGCCGATTATCGTGCATTTCGCGATGGTCGCGACGTCGCCGACACCTTCATTCATTGCGCCAACGTCCACGACAGTCCCGCGGAGAACGCGCGCTACACCGCCGATGTCCTCGCAACGGTCGGCTCGCGGGCGAAACAATTCATCCAACTCCAGACGTTTGCGACGTTGCATGGGCTCGGCCGTCTCGATGCCGGCACCTTCAATTTCGGCAAGACCCCCCTGCTGATGGCCCCCTACCCGCTGGGAAAGCTGTTGCAGGAAAAAGTGCTGTGCGCCCACGCCCAACGTCATCCGACATTGGCGATCCGCCTTCTCTATTTGCCGGCCGTGCTGGGCGGCGGCTCGTGGGCCAAGGTGATCGCGACCGCGCAACGCAACGGCGTGTTGCTGCCGCCGCTGATGCACGCGACTGCGCGCGCCAATCATATCGACGTCGGCGATATCGCTGCTCATCTTGCGGCCACTGCGAACGATTACGCGCCGGGCATCACCCGCGCGACCCTCAATCGACCGCACAGTGCGACCCTCGACTGGCGCGGCTTCTTCGCCGGCACCCGGGTGGACCGAGAAAGATCAGCGCAAGCCATCGCGAAACTCGCCGCGACCGTTGGCGCGCTTGCCGCCTATCGTGTGATCACGACCGTCAAGCTGTCCCACGTCCCCGACGGTGAAATCGATCGGCGTCCGCCGCGACAGCGCGACGCTCAAAGTGCCGATCGAGACAATTCCGCAGAGCCGGTCCGTTTCACCGGCCTTATCCAGCATCTCGTCCGCACGCAGCCTTATATCCCGGCCAAAGGATAAAGCTCGCAAATCGTCGTAGCGTTCGGCAAAGCGAAGCATGCCCACCTTGCGACGACGATGGTGACGGTGCGCAACGCGGACCTGCTGTCGTGCAAAATTTCACACCTCCGCGACCGCTTTTGCGCACCCGACGGGTCTGGGATGGGACCTGCCCCACGGCGGCAGATCGCCGCTCTGGATCAAAGAACTACTCCCAAAAGCCCCGTAGTCTGATATCAACCGGCTCACGGAAAGAACCAATGCTCCAAGGGAGGAGATGAATGTCCCGCTTATTCGCGTTTTCGCGCCGCGGTTTTGGCCGTGCCGCGCTGTGGCTTGCGCCGCTGGCGATGGCTGCGGCCATTCTGCCGTCCGTTGCCGTGCAAGCGGCTGACCCGATCAAGATCGGATTCTCCATGTCCTCGACGGGCGGCCTCGCAGGCGGCGGCAAGAGCGCGCTGCTCGCCCTCGAGATCTGGCGCGATGACCTCAACGCCAAGGGCGGCCTGCTGGGCCGGCCGATCCAGCTCATCAACTACGACGATCAGAGCAATCCGGCGCTGGTGCCGGCGATCTACACGAAGCTCCTTGACGTCGACAAGGTGGACTTCGTCATCTCGTCCTATGCGACCAACCAGATCGCACCGGCGATGCCCATCGTGATGCAGCGCAAGCTCCTGTTCATGGCGCTGTTCGGGACGGGAGTGAACGACGACTTCAAATACGATCGCTACTTCCAGATCCTGCCGAACGGCGTCGAGACCAAGCTCGGGCCTTCGCGCGGCTTCCTTGAAGTCGCGATGACCATGAACCCGAAGCCGCAGACGATCGCGCTCGTCGCCGCCAACGCCGAATACGCGCAGAACGTCATTCTGGGCGCTCGCGAGAGGGTGAAGCAGCTGGGGCTCAAAGTCGTCTACGACCGCAGCTACCCCCCGACCACGACTGACTATACGCCGATCGTGCGTGCCATCCAGGCGACCAACCCGGATGTCGTGTTCGTCGCGTCTTATCCGCCGGACTCGGTCGGCATCGTGCGCGCCGCCAACGAAGTCGGGCTGAAGCCGAAGATGTTCGGCGGCGGAATGATCGGGCTCGCGTTCACGCCCATCAAGGCGCAGCTCGGGCCGCTACTCAACGGCATCGTCGCCTATGACGTCTACGTCCCCGAGCCGACCATGAAGTTCCCCGGCGTCGATGAGTTCCTCAAGCGCTACCAGGAGAAGGCGGCGGCCCAGGGCATCGATCCGCTGGGCTACTACCTGCCTCCCTACGCCTATTCGGAGATGCAGATTCTTGCCGAAGCGATCACCAAGGTCGGCAGTCTCGACCAGGGCAAGATCGCCGACTACATCCACCACACCGCATTCAAGACCATCGTCGGCGACGTGAAGTTCGCCGCCAACGGTGAGTGGGAAAAGGAGCGGGTGCTGTTCGTCCAGTATCAGGGCGTCGTCGGCAACGACGTGAACCAGTTCCGTGAAGTCGGCAAGCAGGTGATCCTGTTCCCGCCGGAGTTCAAATCGGGCGAGCTCAAGTATCCTTATTCCGACATCAAGAAGTAGCGATCACGCGCTCGCCTGGTAGCCGAAATCGGCAAGGATGCGGTCGCCCGAGCGGCGCAGCGCATCCTTGAGATCGGCTAGGCCGGGATGAAGCAGCTTGCCGTGCCGCTTCATCGTCCGCCCGGCGATGAGCACCGTATCGACAACGGCGACCCCACCCTGCATCACGATTGAACCGACGGGATCGCGCACCGGAAACATGCTGATGTCGTCTGCGCGCAGCAGCACGATGTCGGCCGCCTTTCCGGGCGACAGCGAGCCCGTGACACGGTCGAGCCGCGCCATCCGTGCTCCGTTGATGGTCGCCCAGGCGAGCGCATCGCGGCACTTTACCGGCATTTGTTCCGGCCGCTTCCCTGTGCGCGCCAGCGCTTCCGTGATGGATCGGTTGCGTTCGTGCTGGAGCGTCACCCGCATCGCGGTGAACATGTCGCCCCGCGCCGCGGGCTCCACATCGGTGCCGATCGACACCGGCGATCCAAGGCCGCGCAGCACCCCCGTGAGCGGATCGCCGTAGCCCATCTGCAATTCGATCTCGGCCGTAACGGTGAATTGGCCGCCGCGCTCGGCGATGAGGCCGACAACCTCGGGCGCAATGTCATTGCCATGCACGACATTGAAATTTTCCGCGATCAGGCCCTCTGCTGCGAGCCGCTCGAATCCGTCCGCGACCATCGGCACACCGCCGCCCATATGCATGCTGCAGACGAGATCAAGCTCGTTGGCGAGCGCGACGTCGGCGCGCGTCGCCTCCCAGACCGAGTAGTACGGACCGAGGATGGCAAGCCCGAACGTGAGGAGACCTTCCGCCGCGAAGCGCCCGTTGCGGAGGCGCTCGACTTCGCTTCGCGGCATCGGAATTTCGCTGAAATGCTTCTGTCCCGGTTTCGGGTTGGGCTTCGGCGAGCCGTGGAGGAACAGTGCACGGATGCCCGCATCGGCCAAACCCTTGATGGCGGCATCGGTGTAATCCGGAGTCGGATTGTTGTGACACCAATCGACCATCGTCGTGACGCCGGCGTTGATCTGATTGAGCGCGCCCATCAGGTTCGCGACGTAGATGTCCTGCGGACGATAAAGCGTCGCGAGGCCGCGATGCATGGCCTGCATGTACTGCGCAACGGTCCAATCGCCGGCGATGCCGCGCAGCGCCGACTGCCAAGTGTGCACATGGGCATTGACGAGGCCCGGCATCACGATCATGCCGGCCGCGTCGATGGTTTCGGCATCAGGCGGCGCAGACAGTCCCGCGCCGATCGCCGCGATGCGGCCGTCTTCGATCAACACATCGCCGCGGGCGAGATCGCCAAGGCGGTCGTCCATCGTGACGACGCAACCGCCTTTGATGAAAAGGTGAGACATGCGCGGGCTCCTTCGCGGCCGGGTATGCACCGGCTCCCGCGCACGACGCAAGCGGCGCGGGGGCGCGGCGCCGCTGCTATAAGCAAGATTGCCAGCTCACTTCGCCGGTGAGCGATCGGATTTAGAGGCCGAACACGAACAGCATCGTCTGGTTGCGCATGTCGCGCAGTTCCGGCGTGAGCGAGTTGATGTTGCGCCCGTTGCGGCTGAGCCCCGAGAGAATTGCGACGTACTGCTTGCCGCCGGTCTCAAAGGTCATTGGAGCCGCGTTGAAGCCGGTCCCCATATTGACCTTCCACAGCTGCTCCAAGGTGCCGTCGTCATACGCGGCAATCGTGCCGTCGGTGAAGGCCGCGAAGACCAGCCCACCTGCCGTCGTCAACGCCGAGCTGTTGTTGGCATACGGGATGTGCAGCCGCTTGCGGACCTCGCCGGTCAGAGGATCGGCGGCGATGATGTCGGATTCATTGCGCGTCGTGTATTTGAAGGCGCCGCCGGTGAAGAAGCCGTTGGGGTTCTTGCCGCTGTCCGAGGTCAAGGTCACCTCATCGCAATTCGAGCGCGACGGGATGTACATCAGCTTCGTCTTGGGACTGTAGGAGGCCGACCAGAAATTGCTGCCGCCGTCATGAGACGGGCACAGCTTCTTGGTGCGATCGGACGGCGTCTGGTTCTGCAAGCCGGAGTAGACCTGGATGTCGCGCTTCGGGTCGTAATCGACCGGAAGCCCGGTCTTCTGATCGATGCCGCGGGTCCAGGTGATCGGCTCCATATAGGGCTTCGCCAGCAGCGGCTGCCCGCTCGCCCGCTCGAACGCATAGAGGAAACCGTTGCGCTGCGAATGCACCACCAGCCGATGGGTCTGTCCGGCGATCTCGCCGTCGACCAGGATGTGCGAGCCGGCGGCGTCGTAGTCCCACATGTCGCCGGGGACATACTGGTGGTACCAGTTCATCGCCCCGCTGTCGGGATTCCAGGAGATCAGGCTGTTGGTATAAAGATTGTCGCCGGGCCGATAGAACGGGTTGTACATCGGCACGGGATTGCCGGTCCCCCACAGCACCTGGTTGGTGCCGACGTCGTAAGAACCGGTCACCCACATGGCACCGCCGCCGGTACGCCATGCGTTGGTGTCGCCCTTCCAGGTCTCCGCGCCAGGCTCGCCGGGCGCCGGCACCACGTACTTGCGCCACAGCAATTTTCCGCTCGCGGCATCAAGCCCGACGATGAAATCGCGCGTACCGCGATCACCACCCGATGCACCCAGCACGATCTTGTCCTTGACCGCGAGCGGCGCCGCCGTGAGTTGAAGATCGGGCTGGCCGTCGGCGAGATTGGCCTCCCAGACGACCTTGCCGGTTTCTTTGTTGGTAGCGATCACGCGCGCCGGGAAGTTGGCGACGCTGATGACGAAATTGCCCCACAGCGTCGCGCCGCGATTGGCCATTGGGACATTCTCCTGGCCCGGGTCCATCCGCCACACGATCCGCCCGACGTCGCCCGACCGGCCATCGATCTTGTAGAGCACGCCCCAGAGATCGACGACGTACAGAAATCCATCTTCGGCGAGTGGCGTTGCCTCAAGATTTTCGTTGGTTGAAGTGCCGCCGATCGCAACCGCATAAGCAAGCTTGAGGCCTTTGACGTTGGATTTGTTGATCCGGTCGAGGCCTGAGTAGCGATGGGCATCGTAGGTGCCGTGGTTCATGAGCCAGTTCTGCGGCTCGTTGGCGGCCGTGGCGAGCCGGTCGGCGGTGACGTCAGCGGCCCAGGCCGGCGCCGCAACCGTCATCAGCAAAGAAGCAAGTATCGAAGCGCGCGTGGAACGCATGGCCGTCCTCCCGAGATTATTTTTGCAAGCACCAAGATGCATGTCGCAGGCGGCGCGGTCGAGCGGGCCGCTGGCATACCGGCATCGCGATTTTGGCGCATCACGGTGGCCGCGGCGTGCGGATGAGTTCTGCGAGTTGGTCCTTCGTCAGCGGTGCAACGAGAAATTTGTAGGCGATCGCATCGCTCATGAGCCTGTCGATGCCGGCAACATGGTCCGGCGCGACTGCCGCCTTAGGCAGAAACTCCTCGCGGATGCGCGCAGCGAGGCGCTCCGACACCTTGCCGTATTCGGCGTAAATCTTCACGCCATCAGGATCACGGTACAACCACTCCCAAGTCTCGCGGTAAGCGGCGACGAAACGAGCAATAGCGTCCGCCCGCCGCGCCAGTACGCCGGCGTTGGCAATGTGGACGCGCACCGTTTCATCGTGCGTCGAGGGCGCGTCGCTGCCGCGCGCGATCAGGCGGATCCGGCCGTCCTCGAGGGCATCGAGACCGAACGGCGGCGACGCCCAGCCGACATCGACTTGTCCGGACATGGCCTGCGCCATGGTAACGGCAGCGGCTCCGGTCGCCACCGGCCTTGCCGCAACGCCGAAGTGCTTGATGAGCGCAAGCAACGTGATGTGAGTAGACGCGCCGGTCGTGGAATAGCCGATCGTCTTTCCGGCAGTGTCGCTGAAGCTGCGCACGGACGAACCGGCCGGCACATACCAATAGAGGTCGCTCGCGCCGGTGGTGCCCGCCAGGATGATGCGCACTGGAGCGCCCTTCGCAAACGCGCCCAGCACGCTTGCGGTGCCGGTCGCAACACCGATATCGACGCTGCCCGAGATCACGGCCTGCAGTGTCTCGCCGCCACCATTGGTGTAGAGGATATCGAGGTCGAGGCCGTGCTTCTGGAAAATGCCGGCGCGCTTGCCGATATCGGGAAGCCCGCTGTCCCAGTTATTGGGCGCGCCGACGGCAAGCTTCAAGGTCTCATCCGCCCGCGCGACGAAGGGCACGGTTGCGAACGCGATGGTCACCAGGATCGCCGCCAGCGCCACCCGACATTTGCGTTGGTGACGCGGCTTTAAGTCCATCCGAGTTCTCCTTCATCTTCCAGCTGAACTTCATGCGACGGCTGTCAGTGTAGCGCAGGATGATTCGACAAGTCGCTGCGACCATTGGACAAACGAACGGAACGCGTTCTTCCGCCGTTTCGGCTCCGGCAACAGGCATCGAATGGTTTTTTCTTGCACTTTTTGCGCACCCTCAAATCGTCAGCGTCCAGAACAGTGTCCAGCCGGTTCTTCAGCCCTTCCGCGCCGCGCGTCGGCCCTGATATACTTCGCATAAACTCTTGGGAGGACAAGGAAATGCCGTCTTACCGCCGCAGCGGTTTGCTCGCGCCAACAACCGCCGTCGCTCTCCTGCTGACGATGGTCGGCGCCCAAGCCTTCGACGAAACCAAATATCCCGACGTCAAAGGCCAGTGGCTGCGGACTGGCGGCGGGCCGCGCTGGGTGTTGGCCAAGGATGCACCGCTGACGCCCGAGTACCGCGCGATCTTCGAGGCCAACGTGAAGGACCAGGAGGAAGGCGGCCAGGGGGAAACTCCGACCTATACCTGTCTCTCGCCCGGCATGCCGCGGGTGATGAACGCCTATGAGCCGTTTGAAGTCGTCGTCACGCCGCAGGCCACGCGAATACTGATGGGGCATATTCACGACTCGCGCCGCATCTATACCGACGGGCGCAACTGGCCGGAGCAAATCGAGCCGAGCTTCGTCGGCTACTCGATCGGCCGCTGGGTCGACAGCGACGGCGACGGCAACTACGACACGCTGCTCGTCGAGACCCGCGGGCTGCGTGGTCCGCGCGCCTACAATTCGACCGGCACGCCTTTCCACCGCGACAACGCGACCATCATCAAGGAGCGCATCTACTTCGATAAGGCCGACAAGATGGCCTTCTACGACGAGATCACAGTCATGGACCATGCGCTGACCCGGCCATGGACCGTGACAAAGAAATACGCGCGGAGCAAAGACCGCGATCCCGAGTGGCTGGAGTCCGTGTGCGCCGAGGGCAATCAGCACGTCGTGATCGGCAACGAGCCCTACATGCTGAGCGCCAATGGTTACCTGATGCCCGCCAAAAAGGGGCAGGAACCACCCGACTTGAAATACTTCAAGCAGACGGGACATTAGACCCCGGTTCATGCAGATCGAACTGGTCCTTCGCGTCGTGGCCGGGTTTGTCCCGGCCATCCATGTTTTTTTCCTGCAGATGAGATGCTGAAGCCGCGACCGCGACATTGCGGGCATGACGGCGAATCATGGGAGTAAATGGAAATGCGGTTTTGGTGTTCGATCGGCTCGTTGGCGATCGCGGCGATCGCGTTCGGCCTTGTGCCGGCGCAGGCGTTCGACGAGTCGAAATATCCCGATTGGAACGGTCAGTGGCGCCGGCCGCCGGGCGTCAATAATCAGTGGGTGCCGACGCTCCCCCGCGGCAAGGAAGGCGCACCGCTGACGCCGGAATTCCAGTCGATCTTTGAAGCCAACCTGAAAGATCAGGAGGAAGGCGGCCCCGGCACCGATCCCACCTATTCCTGCATTCCCGATGGCATGCCGCGGGCAATGAACGTGATCTTCCCGATGGAGATCATCATCTACCCGAAGACGACCCACATCCTGATCGAATATCTCACTATGCTGCGGCGCATCTACACCGATGGCCGCGACTTCCCGGAGAATTTCGACAGTGCGTTCATGGGCTATTCCATCGGCCGCTGGGTCGATACCGATGGCGATGGCCGCTACGATGAACTCCTGGTCGAGACGCGGCTTTTGAAGAGCCCGCGCGCCTACAACTCAAGCGGCATCCCGCTGCATCCGGACGGCCAGACCATCGTCCTGGAGCGCTTCTACCAGGACAAGGACAAGCCGGACGTCCTGCACGACGAGGTCACGACGATCGATCACGCCCTGACGCGACCGTGGACCGTGGTGAAGAATTACAACCGCGTGCGCGACCCGATCTGGGTCGAGGCCATCTGCCCGGAGAACAACGACCACATCAGAGTGGGTGATGAGGTCTATATGCGCAGCGCCGACGGCCTGCTGATGCCGGCAAAGAAGGGCCAGAAAGCGCCGGATCTGCGGTACTTCAACGAGCCAGCGGCCGCTGCTGCCGTAAAGAAGTGACCCATTCACCCTGGCCGGATTTTTTGCCGATCGGGGCACGTGCCCCATGGATCGCGCGGCCAAAATGGAGCAAACTCGGTGTCCTCTGATAAAAAGGGTTTTTGGAGTCGGTCGCGTTTTTTGCGGCTGCCGTGAAGAACCGGCCCGCGCAGAATTCCAGGCATCTTGCATAGGGAGAGAATGACGATGCGAGTGAAACATTTGCTGTTGACGAGCGCGGCTGCTGTTGCGGCCGCCGTCGTGGTTACGGGCGCAGGATCGGTGGCGCAAGCGCAGACGCTTGGCGGCCAAGTGGTGTCGCAGGAAGGCCCGATGGAGGGCGTTCTCGTCACTGCCAAGAGAGACGGCGCGACCGTCGCCTACACCGTGGTGAGCGACGCGAGCGGCCATTACAGCTTCCCCGCCGGTAAGCTCGGATTCCGGCGACTATACGCTGCGCATCCGCGCGGTCGGCTTCGATCTCGACGGTGCCAGCAGGGACGGCGCGATCAAGACGAAGGTCGATACGTCCAAGGCCAACATGGCCGACCTCAAGCTGAAGAAGACCCGCAACCTGCCGTCTCAGCTCACCAATGCCGAGTGGATGATGAGCATGCCGGGTACGGAAGATCAGAAGGCGCAACTCCTCAATTGTAACGGCTGCCACACCATCGAGCGCATCGTACGATCGACCCACAACGCGGACGAGTTCACCCTGGTTCTCAACCGCATGGCGAACTACGCCCAGGTCAGCCAGCCGATCAAGCCGCAGAAGCGCATGGATCCCGAATGGGCGCCGAAGCCGGAGACCTTCCGCAAGACTGCGGAATATTTCTCGACCATCAACCTCTCGGAAGGCGACAGTTGGGACTATCAGCTCAAGACGCTGCCGCGGCCGAGCGGCCGTTCCACCAAGGTGCTGATCACCGAATACGATCTGCCGCGCCCGACCATCGAGCCGCATGACGTCATTCTCGATAACCGCGGGATGGTATGGTACTCGAATTTCGGCGAGCAGTTCCTGGGCCGCCTCGATCCGAAGACCGGCGAGCACGCGGAAATCGCGCTGCCCGAGTTGAAGAAGGGCTTCCCTGTCGGCACACTCGATCTCGAAACCGACAAGGCGGGCAACATCTGGGTCGGCATGATGTTCCAGGGCGCGATCGCGAGGTTCGATCCCAAGACAGAGAAGTTCGCGTTCTATCCGATGCCGAAGGAGCAGAGCGATAACGTCACCCAGCTCAACATGCTGGGCCTGTCGTACAGCGTCGACGGCAAGATCTGGACGAACAACGCCGGCAACCAGGAAGTCTACCGCATCGATCTCGCGTCCGGGAAATACGAGACCTTCGATCCCATGAAGGAGATCAAGACGCCTGGCCGCCATACGATCTACGGCATCGATTCCGATTCCAAGAACAATCTGTGGTTTATGGAATTCCAGGATAACTACATCGGCAAGATCGACGCGAAGAGCGGGGCCTTGAGCCTCTATCGCGCGCCGACCGAGCGCTCGCGCAATCGTCGCGGCATCATGGACGAGCAGGATCGCTTGTGGTTCGCCGAGTATCGCGGCAACAAGATCGGCATGTTCGACACCAAGACCGAGGCGTTCAAGGAATGGTCGCTGCCGACGCCGTGGTCGGGCCCCTATTATCCCGTCGTCGACAAGAACGGCGAGATCTGGACGGGCGGCATGACGACGGATCGCGTGACCCGCGTCAACCCGAAGACCAACGAGACCGTCGAGTACCTGCTGCCCAAGGACACCAACATCCGCCGCGTCTTCGTGGACAACACGACGACGCCGGTGACGTTCTGGACCGGCAGCAATCACGGCGCCTCGATCGTCAAGATCGAGCCGCTCGACTGATCCGCGGGACGACCAGGCTCAGCCGTCGGCTCCTGCGCAAAAAAGCATCATGGCCGGGCACGTCCCGGCCATTTACATTTTCGTGTCCGATCGGACATTCGTTCCATTAATGCCCGAACTCTGTCCGACTGGGGCTTGACCCGCTGGTTGTGCGCCCAAATCTATGATTTTGATCTTATCTAGAGCGCGGGCCGCCACATGGACATGACCACAGACAAGACCCTTGATGCTGTCGCCGACCTCGATTCGGCGGACCGGCTGTCGCTCCCCGGCAAGGTGGTGCTCGTGATGCAGGGCGGCGGCGCCCCAGGCGCCTACCAGGGCGGCGTCTATCAGGCGCTGCACGAAGCGGGCATCGAGCCTGATTGGGTTGTCGGCACCTCGATCGGCGCGATCAACGGCGCCATCATCGTCGGCAACGATCCGGCGCTGCGGCTCGAACGGCTCAAGGAGTTCTGGTCGCGCATCGAGCTTCGCCCGCCGGCGCCATGGAACATTTTTGCGGCCCCGTTTGGGAGTCTGATGAGCGATTTCACCACGCTGTTGAATGGCGTGCCCGGATTCTTCGCACCTAACCCTGCTTCCATTTGGGGCCCGCAGGCGCCGGTCGGCGTCGAGCAAGCCGCAATCTATTCGGTCAATCCGCTCAAGGAGTTGCTGCCGACGCTCGTCGATTTCGAGCTGATCAACGGCGGCAAGCCGCGATTCACGCTCGGCCTCGTCAGCGTGCGCAGCGGGCAGATGCGGTACTTCGACAGCAAGAATGAGAAGATCGGTCTAGAACATGTGCTCGGTTCGAGCGCGATCCCGCCCTCGTTTCCAGCCGTTCGCATCGACGGGGAAGCCTATTGGGACGGCGGCCTTTACTCGAACACACCGGTCGAGGTCGTCTTTGAGGAAAATCCCCGAAAGGATTCGGTCGTCTTCGCCGTGCAGCTCTGGCATACGCACGGTCCGGAACCCGAATCACTCGCACAGGCTTTCACCCGTCAGAAGGACATCCTGTTCGGTAGTCGCTCGCGTCACAACATCGCGGAGCAGGCCCGGCTGCATCGTATGCGTCACGTCATTCGCGAACTGGTCCAGATGCTGCCTGAAGATCAAAAGAATACGCCAAAGGCGAAGGAGCTTGCGGGGTGGGGCTGCACATCGGTCATGCATCTGATCGAGATCAACGCGCGGGCTCTCGACGGCGAGACCAATTCGCGCGACTTCGACTTCTCGCCTGCCTCGATTTATGCGCGGTGGCAGGCCGGCTACGCGGACGCGAACCGCGTGATCGAGCAACGGCCTTGGGAGC
Organism: uncultured Alphaproteobacteria bacterium; assembly: GCA_963807015.1. Classification (GTDB taxonomy): domain Bacteria; phylum Pseudomonadota; class Alphaproteobacteria; order Rhizobiales; family Xanthobacteraceae; genus JAJPKK01. The sequence goes on from CAWEAS010000008.1 coordinate 786,749, forward strand.
AGCCTGTCGATCCGATGATCGGCGTCGGGCTTTACGTCTCCGACGCGGCAGAGCCGACGTGATGAAGCCTTTGGCACTCGCGATCTCATGACTGCACAGAAGCGCGCTCACGCTCAGTCCACCGATCGCTCGGCCGAAAGTTCAATCGAGAGCTTCGTCGACGCAAACTTCGATCGCGAGACGGCGTTTCTTGCCGAGCTCGTAAAGGTGCCGACCGACAATCCGCCGGGCGATTGCGCGCGCCATGCCGCGCGCGCAGCCGAGCTCCTTGCGGAGCTTGGCCTCAAGGCCGAAACGCATCCGGTGCCGCCCGGCGAAGTCGCCGCCGCCGGCATGCGCAGCGTGACCAATCTGATCGTTCGCCATCACTTTGGTAATGGTCCGGTGGTGGCTCTCAACGCGCACGGCGATGTGGTGCCGCCAGGATTGGGATGGACTCACGATCCTTACGGCGCCGCCATCGAGGACAGCAAATACGGCCCCGTGATGTTTGGCCGGGGCGTTGCGGTTTCGAAGTCGGATTTCGCGACCTATGCCTTCGCGCTGCTGGCCCTGCGCGATCTTGCACAACGCGAGGCTCTGTCCGGCACGGTTGAGCTTCACTTCACCTATGACGAGGAGGTGAGCGGCAATCTCGGGCCCAAATGGTTGCTCGACCGCAACCTCACGCGCCCGGACTTCGCGATCGCGGCCGGTTTTTCCTACGCCGTCGTGAATGCCCACAATGGCTGTCTGCATTTCGACATCGTGGTGACAGGCAAGCAGGCGCATGCCGCGCAGCCGAGTTCCGGACGCGATGCGCTCGAGGCCGCGACGGGCATCATGGCCGCGCTCTATAAATATCGCGCGCGTCTCGCCCGGCGGAAATCCCGCAGCGCCGGCATCACCTCGCCGACCCTGAACATCGGCACGATCACGGGCGGCTTCGCCGCAAATGTGGTGCCGGATCGGGTCACGCTGCGGCTCGACCGGCGCATTATCCCGGACGAAGATGCGGCGTCGGCCGAAGCGGAGTTGCGGCAGGCGATTGCAGCAGCCGCAAAGCCTTATCGCGGCATCAAGGTCGAGGTCAGTCGCCTGTTATCGGCGGCGCCGCTCGCCCCTCAACCCGGCTGGGAACGGATCAGCGACGCGCTGCGCCGGCATGCCGCGCGCATCCTCAAGACGCGCATTCCGGTCAAGGGCGTGCCGCTCTACACCGACGCCCGGCACTATGCCGCGCGCAAAATTCCGATCGTGCTGTACGGCGCAGGTCCTCGCACCATTCTTGAGGCAAATGCCCACAACGCGAACGAGAACCTGCGCCTCAAGGATTTGCGTGCCGCGACCAAGATCGTCGCGCTTGCGGTCCGCGATCTGTTGCAGCCGGTGACCAAGCCGCCGCACTGATCGGCGCTTCGCGCACGCCCGCGCGTTTCAATTACGGCGATGCCTTGAGGACGCGAGCGTAACCGACGGCAACTCTCCGAACGCCCGGCGATAGTCCGTCGCAAAGTGCCCGGGATTGAGAAATCCGCAGGCAAACGCGACGTCGGCCACCGAGGTCGTGGGCTCGGGATGCTCCAGCATGCGACGCGCCCGGGACAGGCGTACGCCTTTGACGAAGGCCATCGGCGAGCAGTCGCGCGCTTCGCGAAAGGCCTTGAACACGCTGCGGGTGCTCGCGCCCGCGGCAGTCGCGAGATCCTCGACTGTGATCGGCCGATTCCAATTCGCTTCGATGTACTCTTCAACCGCCCGGACCTGCCATGGTGCAGGACGCGGCTGCTCGCGCATCATCAGATCGCTGAAATTGTGCTGATTGCCGAAGAGGAACGCGATGATCAAGAGCTGTTCGAATTCCGCGAGGGCCGCAGGTGACACCTCCCCATCTTCGTAGTCGAGCTCCGTGACCATGAATTCAAGCAGGCGCTTCAGGCGCTGCAGCGACGGGTTCGAGAACCGCGACCGCATCGCAAACTCAATCTTACGGGCGATCGGCATGCCAACAACGGCGCTTAGCTTGGCCTGCAAAGCCGATGGCTTTACTCGGAAAATGAATACCTCGAAGTCGGCTTCGTATTCGTGGATCGCCTCGATGCCCGGGGGGATAACCGCATTCTCGGTCGCGCTTATATCAAATTGAGTACCGCCGAAGCAGGTGTGCCCGCTCTTGCGCAAAGGGAAATGCTGCCGGACGAGGTCCGAAGCCGCAAGGTGGACCGAGTGAGGAGCCGTGCAGGTGCTGAATACAAGATCGGTGTTGGCCAGCTTGATGAAGTTCAGTCGCGTCTCAAAGGGCCGCGGCCCCGCATCCAGCTCAAGGCCTCGGGCATTGAATTTGGTGGTTAGCGTCTCGCGAAACTCCTCCAGATCGGAGGTTTTCACGAGCGGAAACCGGTGAAGCGGCGTGAGGTTGGCCAACCCACGAGAGCTACCAGATGTGAGCAACTGAGAGTGTCCTGAGAATGTGGTCGAAAGTTCCCGCGTTATTTGCCTCAAACGAGGCGGAGCAGTTCAGTTAACTTAGCGACCTAACCAAGTCCGAAGTCTGAGGTCGCACCTTGCTTGCCTACATCCTTTAGTCAAGTCGCTAAGCAAGCGCTTGCCGCACAAAATCTCATTAGAACCATCCTAATCTCGAACCTGCGACACTTAGTACAATGCCAAGAGTATTTCGCGGCCCCACTGATATCTGCAGATATTGGTTGGACTTGCTGATCAGGTCAATTGCGATGGGAAAATTACCCTTGGCCGTCATTCGGCAATGTCTGTGAGGTAAACGAACGTAGGGGAGACTTGGCGCAACATTGAGCAGCTTCGCTGATGCGTTCCACAGATTTTTGCGCTCCGCAGCGAGCAAATAAGCGCTCATCCTCCGAAATATGAATTGGTTTGACAACCCAAGATAAAAATGCGGCCGGAGCCTGGGGGAGCTCCGGCCGCGCACGAACCGATCTGGGGACGGGGAGGGGTGGGGACGTGATCGGTTCGCGCAACTCGTTCGTTTGGCCGTGGTTTGCCGCCGATCAGCGGCGCTGTCGTGCGGCGGCGGTAAGCGGCGACGGCCGCGGATCGCCGAGCGAAACCCATACGTTCGGATCGGACTGGGACTGGCGCTTCACGAAGCGATAGCCGGTCTGGGTCCAGGGCAGGATCTCTTCGGCCTGGTTGTCCAGAATGAACTCGCCAAGGTCGGTCTTGACGGTGAGGATCGCGTGGCCTTCATCCTTGCGGTCGCGCACCACCGTGATCAGCAACGCCTCGCGTGGCCAGCCGGCTGCGATCAGGAGCCGCCGCTTCAGCAACACGTAGTCTTCGCAGTCGCCATAGCCGTCATCGGGGTACGACCAGCGCTCGACGACGCCCCAATGATCGAGGTCGGTCATCGGCTTGATCGCGTCGTTGACCCACTTGTTGACGCGCGACAAATCCCGGTACGCCTGCGGCGAAAGCACGACGTCGCGCGGTGTCGTCGGCGTTGTCGCGCACTCGGCGAAATGGTTGGCGCAGAAGTCGACCCAGCCGATCGGCGGGCGCACGACTTCGTGGACTTCGACATACGGAAACGCGTCGGCGCCATCGGCGATCGTGGTCCGCGGACTCTCCGCGGTCGCCACCCGCGATTCGACAGACGTCATCACGGCCATCACGGCCGCAGCAGCCAAAACAGTCCGTTTGTACGTATTCATTGTTACCCCTCCCGTCCTGTCGAGGGGTAGCATTCGCACAAACCTTTTGTAGCGCCGCTAAGTGGACCAGTACTTCTTGAATCAACTACAAATCGACTTCAACTAAACAACTGCGATTACTTTATTCGTATTTGAGTAAAATGCAGTCATCTTCCATTTGATTCAAATTTTAAGCGTCGACGCCGAAAGCGCCGTGGCACGGCCCTTTCCTCAGCCTTCAAAAGGCGCGAGAGCGACCGCGACGACTGTCGGACGGCGGCCAGTCCGAAATGAAAAACGGGCCAAAGCGGCCCGGGTTCCGTCTCGCTTGGGCGCAACGGAATATTTACGTTCCTGAAATCGTGTCCTTGAGGACCTCGGCATTCTGGATGCGGGTGAACTCCACCGCGAAGCCGTTGTCGAGATGACGGACCACCCGCCCGGGCGCCTTGCCGACTCTCACCGCGCTGCCGAGCGGCGGCCGGTTGTCGCTGATGACCGCTACGCCCGATACGGACAAATCGACGATGCGGCACTTTTCTTCGGTGCCGTTCTCCATCACCAATGTCGTGGTCTGATCGCGGGCGGCAACGCGCTGGTGGCGGCGATCCTCCGGCAGGTTGAGGATCTGGCGGTTGGCAAGCCAGGTGAGCTGGGCCGCGAGCTTGTCGCGCTTGCGCTGGGACGCCGCGATCGTCATGGAAAATCCGCTCGGAAAGATGCGGGCGATCATACCCTCGAGCCGGCCGATATGATCGATGTAGGCAACCACGCGTTCGCCAAGCCGCCCGCTTTGCGGCGCAATCACAGCCATGCCGCCGGGCGACATGTCGACCACCTGGCAGGGAAATTCGCGGCGATCTTCCAGCATATAGCGGCCGAGCAGGTCGACCTTGACCCGCTGGTACCTGCGGCTGTCGCTCGTCAGCAGGCCCTCGACCGAATCTGACTCCAACGAAGACATGGGGCTCGGGCGCCTTTCCACTTCTAGCCCAGGGCAGCCTAGGCCGAGTAAGTTAATGGCGCGTTAGGGATGATTCAAAATGTCGCTTGTTGGGCTGTCATAATTGGATCTGGTCCGCCCGAATTGCGCCGGACTCAGTTCACCGGCCGCGAACTTTGACCCCGCCCTGCAACCGGGGGTCCAGACCTCGGCGCCAAACGACGTTAGCGGCCGTGTCCGCCGTCGATGACGGTAAGGCTTCGCCAACCGCCGGCGCGGCTGGGGGCGGCGCGGCTGGGGCGCGGCGCCGGCGCTGGCGGTGCTGGAACATACTGGACGGTGGTGAGGCGCAGCGGCTCGGCCGGCCAGATGCCGAGCCAATACGGTCGCTCCAGCGCAGCAAGCGCGCCGAGCATGCGCGCACCAAGCCGGCCCCGATGTGCAAGCGGCAGGACGAGCAGCTCGACATTGCATGACAGTTCGCCAGTGACACCGGTTCGCGCGCCGGCCGCAATTCCGATGACGTCTTCCATGACGATGGTGAGGAGACCGCGCAGCTCGGCGGCACTCTCCTCCTCCCAGATCGTCGAGAACGCTTGCCCCCGCAGCTCGCGACCGAACAGTGCGCACAGACGCGTGCCGGCGACACGAAACTGCGGTTCCTTGCCGGGCGCGCAGGAGAGGACAAAGCTGTCGCCGAGAAGGCTGCGGATTGCGCCGGGCTCGATGTCGATGCGCTCGGGCGCGGTCCGCGAGCCGCGCCGCTCGTTCCAATAATCAAACAGTTCGCGGTTGCGCGGATGTTTCATAGTGACCCGGCGGGGCTTCGCATTGCGTGCCGGTTGTCGCGAAACGGGACAACCGGGGCGCCGTTTTTGCCGCCCGCACCCTTATCTGCAGGCAGCGTGCCCTCACGGCGTCGCCGCCGCAGGCCACCGCGGCAACTCCGCGTTAAGACTAACGTCAGGTAAATTGCCGCGGAGAGCGCCGCCCTGCCCCGCTTGCTTCGCATGTCGGGACGGCCTATTGCTGCGCCCCTTTTTCGTGGAGCGCGTGTGACCCGATCATCCGAGCCGATCTTCAACGTCCCCGCGGTCGTCTTGGCATTTCTCGCAGTGTTCGTGCTGGTGCGGCTCGGCGAGGCGTATCTCCTCACCGAGCAGCAGGACCTCGAGTTCCTGATCTATTTCGGCTTCATCCCGGGCCGTTACGATCCCGCGGTCCTCGCCCACACGACCATACCGGGCGGCATCGGCGCCTCGATCTGGACCTTCGTCACCTACGCGTTCCTCCACGGCGACGCCGTTCACCTGACGATGAACGCGGTCTGGTTCCTGCCGTTTGCCGCCGCCGTTGCGCGACGGTTCGGGACGCTGCGCTTCATCGGTTTCTTCATCGTCACCGCGGTCGCCGGAGCGGCCACCCATCTCGCAACGCATTTCGGCGAACTCTTGCCGATGATCGGCGCGTCAGCAGCGGTGTCGGGCTTCATGGCTGGCGCGATCCGCTTCGCCTTCCAGCGCGGCGGTCCGGTCAGCATGCTGCGCAGCGATGATCTCAGCGCCTATCAGGTGCCCGCCGCGCCGTTGCGCGTGGCACTGCGCGATCGGCGGATCCTGTTCTTTCTCGCCATCTGGTTCGGCTTGAACATCGTGTTCGGCATCGGCGCATTCGCAATCCCGGGCGAGGAAGGTCAAAGCATCGCCTGGCAAGCTCATACCGGCGGCTTCTTCGCGGGCCTCTTGTTGTTCTCGCTGTTCGATCCGATTCCGCCGGCGCAGCCCGATCCGATTGACGTCTGACGCCTTCTTTCGCTGCGCCGCAGCAGCATCCTGCGCGCGCCAATTCGCATTTTTATTTCACTCTTCGATATTGCCGTAACCGACCGGCAAGCAGATCATGCTTGCTGTAGTGCTTATTCGGTCAGCAAGGGCGCACATCAAAGCGTGGCGCCGCTGCGCAAGATCATGAGCGCCGCAGGCTTCGGATCATGCGCACCAACTACAAGGGAGGCTGCCCACCCATGAACGTCAATCACATCCTGTCGCGCAAAGGACACGACGTCTTCACCATCGAGCCGAGCGCAACGCTCGCCGCGGCCGTGAAGATGCTCGCGGAAAACCGCATCGGTGCGCTCGTCGTCACCGGCGCCGACCGGCACATCACCGGCATCATCTCCGAGCGCGATATCGTACGGGCACTGGACACGAAGGGAGCGGCGGCACTCTCGGCGCCGGTCGCCGATACCATGACCCGCAAGGTCGTGACCTGCACCCAAACCGACACGATCGTCGAGTTGATGGAGCGGATGACGCAGGGCAAGTTCCGCCACATGCCGGTCGCCGATCGCAACCGCCTGGTCGGCATGATCTCGATCGGCGACGTCGTGAAGACGCGGCTCGAAGAACTCGAGTCCGAGCACAACGCGCTGCGCGATTACATCCAAACCGCGTGACGTCTGAGTCCGTAGCCCGTAGCCCGGATTGAGCGCAGCGAAATCCGGGACGGGTCCTGCCGCAGGCAACTCTGCCCCCGGATTGCGCTGCGCTTCATCCGGGCTACGACAAACTGCCGCCGGCTCACTCGAGCATCGAGATCGCCTCGGTAAGTGAATCCATCGCCCGCTCTGCCGCTTCCGAGCCGATGGCGATCATCTCCCCGGCGCGGTGGAAGTCGAACGGATGGAAGCGTCCGAGGCGCGGGCCGATCGACAGATCAGGCGGATCGCCGGCGAGGCGCGAGCGCGTGATGCGGTCCTGCATGATCTGAAAGGCCTCGACCATCAGCGTCGCAAGGCCCGGCCGGTGCGGGGCGCCGATGATCTTGCGCTCGATGTCGCGCTTGCCCCCGAACAGACGGCGACCCTCGCGTCCGCTCCGCGACGCTATGCGGCGGGCCTCGTCATCGGCATCCGGACCATGGTCCTGGATGATGGTGCCGCGGCCGAAATTGTCGGTGTTGAGATTGACCGCGATGACGAGGCGCGCCCCGAGCGCGCGCGCCGCGGAGATCGGCAGCGGATTGACGAGGGCGCCGTCCATCAACCAGCGACCGCCGATCCGCTTTGCCGGAATGATGCCAGGGAGTGCGTAAGACGCCGCCATCGCGTCGACGAGACGCCCGCGCGTGAGCCAGATTTCATGGCCGGTGCCGACCTCGGTCGCGATCATGGCGAGACGAATCGGCAGGTCTGCGAACGTGGTATCGCCGAGCGCTTCCTCGAGGCGGCGCCCGAGGCGATTGCCGCCGATCAATCCCGAGCCGCCGAGATTGAAGTCGAGATAGCCGAGCACGCGCCGCCGCGTCAGCGTACGGCACCACTCCTCGAACGCATCAAGATGACCGGCCCCATAGAGGCCGCCGACGATCGCACCGATCGAAGTACCGGCGATGACGTCGGGCCGGATGCCATTGGCGAGCAAGGTCCGCAGCACGCCGATATGGGCGAATCCGCGCGCAGCACCGCCACCGAGCGCGAGCCCGATGGAAAACCGCTCCTCGCTGCGAGGTGCAGCAGGCGGTTCGGCGGCAAGCGTGCCGTTCTGAAATCGGTGCCGACTGTCCAAGGGGCGTGCGGGCTTTCTTAACGACCGCCGCATCAACGGCGGCCCAGACTAATTCTGGGCAGGATTCTATCGTCCCCCGCGAACGAAGCTATTCCTTCCCGCCGCGAGCGTTAATGGCGCTTTGTGACGCAAGCGCGGCGCCGCTCCAGTCGAGCACGCGCGAGCGCTGCGATCACCGATGCGAAGCGCGGCGGGAGAATTCATCCCGCGGTGGTCGGGCGCTTCATCATGAAGCGCAGCTCCGGGATCGCGCTGTAGTAATCGTGGTAGCCGGCGCGCATGATCGGATGCATGGCGCCGGTGTCGAGCAATCCGTTGCGGATGAATTTGTCGTCGATGTAGACGCCGATAACCTGGCCGAACACCACGTGGCGGTCGGTCGGGTGTCCTTCATAGTCGGTGAGGGAAACGGTCTGGACCCATTTGCATTCGAGCGCGCAGGGCGAAGCGGCGACGCGCGGCGGCTTGACGAGATGTGACGGCGCCGACTTCAGTCCCGCCTTCTCCATTTCGTTGATGCCGCGCGGGAACGGCGCCGAGGTGTGGTTCACCTCCTCGCGCAATTCGAACGTCGCAAAATTGCAGACGAACTCCTTGGTCTCCTCGATGAATGTCAGCGAGTCCTTGCGCTCCTCGCTCGAGAACATGACCATCGGCGGCCGGCTCGACACGCCGTTGAACCACGAGTACGGGGCGAGATTGATGTCGCCCGCCGCGCTCATGGACGTGATCCAACCGATCGGCCGCGGCGCGACGATGGCCTTGAACGGATCGTGCGGCAGGCCGTGATCGTTCCTCTTGCGCGCATCGTAGAACATGGGGTCAGCATCCAAGCTTGTGTTTGAGCCAGACGTAGGGTGGGCAAAGCGAAGCGTGCCCACCATCCACTAGCGCAGCCGGTGGGCACGCGCAGACAAGTCTGCGCTTTGCCCACCCTACCGTATCGGATAGGTCACCCGAACCGCGTCACGACGTCGGCGAGGGCGGGGCGGACGCGGTCCTCAGGCGTCAGCGTCGCATGGCCGATGTGGACGAAGCCCGCGATCTTTTCATGTGCCGCGAGGCCGAGCGCATCGAGGACGCGCCGGTCGTAGGCGTACCATTCGGTGATCCAGGCCGCGCCGTAGCCGAGCGCGTTGGCGGCGACGACGAGGTTCATCGCGGCGGCGCCCGCCGAAAGCACCTGCTCCCACTCGGGAATCTTCACGTGCGGCGCGGCGCGGCTGACCACCGCGATGACGAGCGGCGCCCGCGCGAGCCTGCCGCGCTCGTACTCCACCTGCTCGGGCTTCGATTCGGGATATTTCGCGAGGAAGGCCGCAGCGACCGCCTCGCCGGCCTTGCGCCGCCCCTCCCCTTCGAACACCACGAACCGCCAGGGCGCGAGCTTGCCGTGGTCCGGCACGCGCGACGCGACGGTCAGCAGCGTTTCGAGTTCCGCAGGCGTCGGCCCCGGCGCCGCCAGCTCGTTCGGCTTGAGCGAACGGCGCCTCCGCAACAGGGCCAAAAGGGCTGAGACGGGGGCTGCAAGGGGCGCTTCGAGGGGAGCTGACTTGGGGTCTGAAAGGCCGTCTGCGTTGATCTGCTGCATCAAATTCTCTCCGGAAAGCCCGCCGTATATAGGCCCCGGGGGGGCCAAAAGCACCCTGCAACGGTGCAGGGGTGATGGAACCGGCTTGAATTTGCCGCGATTTCAGTCGAAAAATGCACCAGGGGAAGGTGTTCCGGGATGACGAGGCGGGGAAGCCGGTCAGCGGCAGCTCGGCTCGCGACGGGTATCGTCGCGGCCGGAGTGGCGTTGCTGGCATCATGGCCCGGCGCGGCGCAACAGCTTGTGACGCCGGGGGGCGGTGTCGGCTCGCCGCCGTCGTCGCGCGCCCCCCGCAGCCTGCCGCCACAGCAGACATTGATGCCGATGACGGCGGGGCCCGTTCCGAGCGCGCCGGCCGTGGCCGCAGCCACAACGGGCGGCATTCCGCTCACGCTTGCCGCGCGGTTCGGCCGCGAGGCCACGACCCAGATCACCAACGGCCTGTTGTGGCGCATCTTCCCGGCAAAGCCCGACGCGACCGGCGCCTTCCGCATCATCAAGGAGGAGCGCGCCCCGAACCCGGTAGTGTCTCTCCCGGCCGGCGATTACGTGGTGCATGTGAGTTTCGGCCTCGCGAGCCTCGCCAAGGCGGTGCACCTCAAGGAGGCGACGCGCGAGGTCTTCGAGGTGCCGGCGGGCGGCGTCAAGCTCGAGGGCCGCGTCGGCGACGTGAAAATTCCGTCGAGCCAAATCTCGTTCGACATCTACAAGGGCAGCCAGTTCGACGGCGGCGACGCGGCACCGCTGGTGCAGGGCGTACTCACCGGCGACATCGTCATCGTGCCGGAGGGCGCCTATCACATCGCCTCCAAATACGGCGACACCAACTCAGTGGTGCGCTCCGACATCCGTGTGGCGAGCGGCAAGCTCACCGACGTCACCGTCAACCATCGCGCCGCGCTCATTACCTTCAAGCTCGTGGGCCAGCGCGGCGGCGACCCGCTCGCCAACACCACCTGGTCGGTGATCACCAAGATCGGCGACGTGATCAAGGAATCCACCGGCGCCTTCCCCCACATGGTGCTCGCCGAGGGCGACTATCACGCCATCGCCCGCAACGAAGGCCACACCTACGAACGCGACTTCCGCGTCATCGCCGGCGTCGACGGCGAAGTCGAGGTGATCGCCCGGTAGCGCGGGGTGCGTCGCGCGCCTTCGTAGCCCGGATGAGCGAACGCCCGCGTTCGCGACATCCGGGGCTCCGCCCTCCCCCGCGCGGCGTAGTGCTCGCCGCGGCGCGGTCCAACGCCCCACACTCTTATTCCGTCACCCTAAGGCGCAAGCCTCGAAGGGCTTGCCCCCGCTAAGGCGGGGGGCGACGGCCGAGGCGCGGCCACAACCCTGCTGCATCGCCTCCGCCGATCATCCTTCGAGGGCCGCGCAAGCGCGGCCACCTCTGGATGACGGGGGATAGGTCGTGTCATTGGGCTGGCCCGCGAAACGCGGTTGGCCCAATCGACCGCCGCGACGGCGCCGAAGGCCACCGGCTTTCCCTGAGAACAGGGAAAATAACAGGGAAAATCAGTTTTTCGGGGTCTCGCTCATTTTCGTGGTCATTTCCTACATCGATTACAATGGCTTGCAGAAGTTTCCCGCAGGCCGGAACAGGGAAAGTCTTTCGCGCGAACAGGGGAAACTGAAAAGTGACATCGACTTCATCTTATTGATTTTCCTGGAATTCCATGGTCCGCGCTGTGCAGGGCGTTCGACATATTACTTTGAACCACGCATGCTTTCATGCTCGCAGCGACGTGCGCGCGTGAGGATGCCGATTCGGATCGCCGTCCAGGACGACAGGCTTACGAGGAATATTATCCCAGTATCGGATTTTGGCAAGAGGGCGACGATCGACGGCATTGATGCGCAAACGATATAAGGCTGCGGCAATGCAAATCGCACCAATCCTGAACGATCGCGATTACCGTCGTGCCCTAAAGGACATCGAAGGCTCGATGACGGCGCGGCGCAACACACCCGAGGGCGATCGTCTCGACGCGCTCGCGACGTTAGTTGAGGCTTGGGAACGGAAGCACTATCCGATCGATCTTCCGGACGCTGTCGATACGATCATTTCAGACTTGGCGTGAACTCCATGGAATGAGGAGCCTCAAAAAATTTTACGGACACACCACAAACTGCTGCAAGAAAGTCTGCACTGACCTGAATTTCAGCGACGATTTGGTCAGCTAACTTCTTTCCAGCTTTAGTGACTATCTCGGCTGCGCGGGTAAGCAACTTAGGTTGCTCTAAAGGTAACTCATCGTCCAACGGCTCTTTAGTTCGCCATTTGCGATAAGAAATCTGCTTATAAATATTGGTGATTTGGTCATCGTCAAAAATTGCGAGATCCTTGCATCGATATACCATTGCCTGAATGGCCACCTTCCATCTACGCTTCAAAGCAACGAATGCGTCTAGGCGCGTCGTATAAACCTCATTCGGAAAGGACCGTCGGGGCAACAAAAATGCCCCGGCAAAGCGGTTGGCTTCTCGTTCCACTTGCTTAAGCGTCTTCGGGTCTTCCAGATCGTCGGCGCCAATCCAGCGGTGCAAAACCAGATGACCCAACTCATGCGCTGCATCAAAGCGCGACCGAGCCGCAGAATTTTTATCTGAGGACAAAAAAATGAATGGTCTTGGACCGTTCCAGAAAGAGAACGCTTCAATTTGCTCATCTGCAAATTCATACCGGCAGACTGCGATGCCTTTGCTTTCCAATAGGCCGACAACGTTGGAGAGTGGACCAACCCCAAGGCCCCAATTCATACGGCAAAGCTCCGCCACGGCCTCAATTTCTTCGTCCAAATAACGGCCCGACGCAGAAGCAGGGGCGACAGATGGTAAATCAACTTTTGGAAAATTGACGAGATCATAAAAGTACCGAGTGGTTTGGACGAACCACTTTCCGAACACCTCACACATCGAATTGCGACGCTTGGTATCAGGTCCAAATTTACGAAAAAAACGAACGCTGGATTCGCCGAAAACTTCGCGATCTTCTGCAACAAAGAACGCGATTGATTGCTTGAGATGCGATGCAATCCGCGCCAAGGTATCCGGCTCAGGGCTTTTCTCGCCTTGTTCAAAGGCTGAGATTGCCTGGCGGCTAATACCAATAGCGGACGCCAGATCGGACTGATTCAGGCAACACGCAAGTCGCGCGTCTCGCAGGCGCGATGGCACGACCCGTCGCGCGTTTCCCCGTCCGCCACCGGGAAACACGACAACATTATTCCCCATGATCTTTCTGCCACTTCTCGATTTCTTCCTTCAGTGTCATTGCATCATCGAATTCGGTGATCTCGACTGGGGGCGCCTCTGCGGGCACCTCGTGCGGCATCAACATTAGGTTCTTCGTAAAATAAATCCAATCACGGTGATGCAGAGCATGAGGAACCCCTAAATGGGCGAACCTCAAATCCTGGTGACCATGCACTAAAAGAAAATGAGGTAAGCCGCGGATCTCGCATTCGTCTCGAAACTCTTCAAGATCAAAAAACGGCTCATTATTTAGCCGCTTGTTTTCGCGAAACACCACGTTACGCGGTTGTTTGTTGGGGTTTGAGACTTGGCTAATGCTTAGCACAGAATGTGAGAGGCGGATTTCCAGATAGCGACCGGTCGGTTTCGCGAATTCTCGCCAGCGGTATTCAAACGGCCATTGTTGTGTCTTTATCAGGCGCTCAAATCCCAAATCAGCCGCAAATGACACTAATCGACCGCGATTTTGTCCGGCCGAAACAACCTGCAGAATCGGCTCCTGCTTGACCAGCACCTCAACAGCGGCATAGGCCGACTTAAGCGTAGTCGGAATCAGTGAGCGGTGCTTGAGTGACATCTGATCGAGCAGGAAATGCTCGGCTGAGACAGTGTCCGTCTATATCTCGCAGGTTGCATCGATCGCAGGGCAACCATATAGGAAAATTATAGCTATTTGTCAACCGCCGCGCTTCCATCCGGCTTTTGCGGCCTTTTTTGCAATTTCTGTCCGTTTCCTTTTCCCCAGAACAGCCGCTCGCGCTTGGCCCCCCTTCCGGCTAAGCGCTACCGCAGAGGCGCGCAGCAATCCTGTTCCTCGCCGATCGCGATTCGCGTCACTTTAACGGCGTCGCCGATCACGTCGTTGGGGCGTTATTCGCCTTTTGGTCCTCGTGGCATTCTGTTACAACCTAAATCTGCTTGCCGGCAAGCATTACCACAAACCGAATAATCAGGAAGAAATATGAGTTCGGTCGTGAGTCACCCAAAACCTGCGCAGCCGACCGCCGAGAACATGTTCGATGCCAAGGCGCATATCAAATCTTCCCATACCAGCGAATTGGTGATTGCACTCTGCGGACCAATTGGGTCGCCATTGCACAAGGTTGCACAAGCATTCAAGGAGAGCCTCGAAAGCAAGTTCGGCTACGAGCGATGTGTTATTTTGCGTTTGAGCCGGCTAATTGAAGAACACCAAGGCAAAGCTCCGCAAAGCCCCGCTTATGCCCACATTAAAAGTCTAATCGAAAAAGGTGATTTACTGCGGGAAAAGCACGGGGCAGCCATTTTGGCAGAATTGGCGGTCAGTCAAATCGTTCTGGAGCGGCAAAAGTTTAAAACAGCGTCCGGATCAAAAACGTTCGAACCGCGCAGGATCTGCCATATCGTCGATTCCATAAAAAATCAGCACGAATTAGACTTATTGCGCCTCGTCTATCGAGACATGCTTTATTTTGTCGGCGTGTACGCGCCGCTGCCCGCGCGCGTGAAGTCCTTAGAGCAGATGGGTATGTCGTCAGGCGAGATTCACAGTCTAATCGATCAGGACTCCGGAGAGGAGATATCACACGGGCAAACCGTACGAGACACATTCCCCAATGCAGATTGTTTCGTTCGAATTGATGTGGACACGGATAGCCAAATCGCCGCTCGAGTAGAGCGCTTTCTTCATTTGATCTTGGGAACTCAAGTAATTACGCCCACTCCAGGGGAAACCGCTATGTATTTCGCGGCGTCAGCAGCGGGAAATTCTGCGTGCCTTTCGCGGCAGGTCGGGGCCGCCATCACTGATGCCTCGGGAGAAGTGGTCGCGGTCGGTTGGAATGACGTTCCAAAGGCTGGGGGTAATCTTTATATGGCCGACCCCAAGAATGATCCTCAGTCAAACCACGATCAACGATGCTGGAATCTCCAGGGCGGGACCTGCTTCAACGATGAAGAAAAAAAGCTGATTTCTGAGATACTTGTGGAAGAACTTACGAAGTCAGGCGCCGTGTCAGAAAAGGACAGAGCACTGGCTCTTAGTGTCTGTCCGAGAACAAGTTGAATTCTTCGAATCATTTGTGATTTAAGAGTGGTGGCCTGATTCGAGGAGGGTCACCGATGTGGACGACAAAGAACCGCAGGCGGTACGACCGCAGCGCGCTACGCTATCCGAGCGATCTGACCGACGTCGAATGGGCGCACGTCGAACTGTTGATTCCACCGGCCAAGCGCGGCGGCAATAGACGGCACGTCGACGTGCGCGAAGTGATGAACGGGATCATGTATGTGTTGAGTACGGGATGCCAGTGGCGAGCGATCCCGAAGGATCTTCCGCCACGCAGCACGCTTTTCGATTATCTCGACTTGTGGAGCTACGACGGCACGCTCGATCGCATCCATCATGCCCTGTATGTGCAGTGCCGCGAGCAAGGCGAACGAGAGGCCAGTCCCACCGCCGCCATCATCGATAGCCAAAGCGTGAAAAGCGCCGAAAAAGGGGGCCCTGTATCGATCCGCATGGCTATGATGCGGGCAAAAAGATCAAAGGCAAGAAGCGCCATATACTCGTAGATACAGTGGGTTTGCTGCTGCACGCGATCGTTCATCCCGCCGATATTCAGGACCGCGACGGCGGCGTCCTGCTTCTTGCAACCATGTTCGGAATGTATCCGTTCTTGAAAAAGCTGTTTGCCGATGGCGGCTATCAGGGGCCGGAATTCCACAAGGCCATGGCGAAATTCCTGCCTCACATCGAAACTGAAATCGTCAAGCGCTCCGATAACGCCAAAGGATTTGTGCCGCTTCCACGCCGTTGGGTCGTCGAACGCACCATCGCATGGCTCAACCGTTGCCGACGGCTCGCAAAGGATTGGGAAAACCTCAACCGCAAGGCGCTGGCGTTCTTGCGCCTCGCATCAATCCGACTCATGCTCCGAAAACTTTGTAATCCCGCTTGATGTTCCCGGACAAACTCTTAGTACAATTTCAAACAATAGTAAAGTCAAGAATCTGATAGAATTTTCAAGATCAGTTCACGCGGAGATGCACGCAATTATCAATGCTGGAAGGATGACTAGTAATACAGTCGAAAACGGTAAGATGTTTGTTACTACGTATCCTTGCCATAATTGCGCTAGACACATTGTTGCCGCTGGAGTAAAAGAGATTTATTACATAGAACCCTACCGTAAAAGCTTAGCGACAAAGCTACACAGTGATGCCATTACTGAAGACGAGTCTGACGTTGCGAAGGTCCAAATCTTGCCCTACGATGGCGTCGCCCCTTTACGATATCTAAAATTGTTCCGCGTACCTCAAGACAGTCGAAAATCGGCTGGCAAACTAGTCAAAATCGATCCCCAGAAGGCTGAACCGAGGTTCGACAAGACCTTGGAGGCTCTTCCGACACTAGAGGCCATGGTCGTGAAGGGATTACGGGAAAAAAACCTCCTTCCATCGGAGGTCACCTGAGTGGCCAAGAATTGCGAACTCCAACTCACGTTTGATTTCCAGCTACTGGCCGCGCGTGGCAGCGAATGTGCCAATCCTGCGAGCAAGCCCCCTGAGATTCGAGCGACAGAGCACCTCGCGCTCTTTTATTGCCTCGAAGATCGGAGGGCCGCGAAATTGGCCAAAGAGGCCGCGGTACATTATTCCGCAATACTGAGCCTCGTTGCGCATATTAAATAGTTAGCAGCCACCATCAAACTGAGACACCACCTGCCCGCAGCAAAGGCTCTACGCGCAATATCCGGAGCCGTGCACAATCTCCATAGCCCGGATGAGCGGACGCGCGCATTCGCGATATTCTGGATTCCCGTCCCGCATGTCGCTTCGCTCATGCGGGCTACGGTGCCGCGGGCCCGCATGCCGGCCTAGGCCGCGCTTCGATGTCGTCGAGTGATGTCGCAGAGCATGTCGGAGTGAATGTTCAGGCCGATGTTCGTGATGTTGTAGAGGTGCTCGCTGGCGACGAGCCACACGATCTCGCAGATCTCCCGCTCCGAAAAGTGGCGGGACAGGCGCGCGAAAATGTCCGGCCCGACTTTCTTCTCTTTCGTGAGCGCGGTCGTATAGTCGAGGGCTGCGCGCTCGGCCTCGCTGAATAACGGGCTCGTCCGATATTGATCAAGAGCGTCGAACTTAGCCTGGTTCATCGATTCCTGGATGGTGAACCAGCGGCCGATATCCACGCAGAACGCGCAGACATTGATGCGCGCCACCTGCTCGCGGACGAGGAAGACGAGTTCGCGCGGCAGCGTCAGCTTGCGGTCGAGTTTGCTGACCTTAGTATAGAACAGGCCGAAGGCCGCCGGCAGCCGCGCCAGATGGACCTTGATCGGCGTCGGCACCCGGCCGAACTGCTTGCGGGTGAAATGATACGCGAGCTTCTTGACGATGCCCTGCGGCAATTCGATCGGCGACAGATAGGTATCGGTCATTTCGGTCATGGCGCTCTCCTGGTTCGTCGTGAGAACGACGTTCGGCAGCGGCCCCAATCGACATCTGGGACGGAATTTTTCGTTGTCCAGACCGGTGCCGCGAGCGGTCGCGCGCTGCGAGGCGCGCGCGCCTGTGAGCTGTCTCCAACCAATAATTCGATCCGTCATCGCCCGGCTTGACCGGGCGATCCAGTAACCCCGGGAGTCGGACATGACCACTGCCGGGTTCTAATCGATAGCGCGGTGGTTACTGGATGCTCCGCTTTCGCGAAAGCGGAGCATGACGTCGAAGATGACGAATTTTCGCGCCACAGCCTTAGAAACGCGCGGCGGTGCGACCTCGCTCCCAGGCGGATGAACGGACCGAGACGGTGACGCCAGAAGGAAACGGCGGTCCCGCATGTCGCTTCGCTCATGCGGGCTACAGGCGGCGCGTCGGCCTACCCCGCCCTCGCCCGCCGCACGTCGGGGGGCACGGCTTCGTCCGCCAGCGTCGCGAGGGCCTCGTCGAGGCCCATCACCGTCTGGCCCTGGCTGCCGAGCCGGCGGATCGAGACGGTGTGGTTCTCGGCCTCCTTGTTGCCGACGACGAGCAGCACCGGGACCTTGGCGAGAGAGTGCTCGCGCACCTTGTAGTTGATCTTCTCGTTGCGCAGGTCGAGGTCGACGCGCAGGCCGGCGTGGCGGGCCTTGGCGGCGACTTCGCTTGCGAAGCTGTCGGCGTCCGAGGTGATGGTCGCGACCACGGCCTGGATCGGCGCGAGCCAGAGCGGGAAGTGGCCGGCATAGTGCTCGATCACGATGCCGATGAAGCGTTCCAGCGAGCCGAACATCGCCCGATGCAGCATCACCGGGGTCACCTTGTTGGAATGCTCGTCGATGTAGAACGCGCCGAGCCGGCCCGGCAGGTTGAGGTCGACCTGCACGGTGCCGCACTGCCAGTCGCGGCCGATGGCATCGCGCAGCACGTATTCGAGCTTCGGGCCATAGAAGGCACCCTCGCCCTTGTTGAGCGTCCACGGCCGGCCGGAGGCTTTGAGCGCCGCCATCAGCGCAGCTTCCGCCTTGTCCCACACGGCATCGTCACCGATGCGCTTGTCCGGCCGGTCGGAGAACTTGATGGTCACGTCAGAGAAGCCGAAGTCCTCGTAGATCGACAGGATCATGTCGTTGACCTTGAGGACCTCGTCGGCGATCTGCTGTTCGGTGATGAAGATGTGCGCGTCGTCCTGGGTGAAGGCGCGCACGCGCATCAGCCCGTGCAGCGCCCCCGACGGCTCGAAGCGATGCACCTTCCCGAACTCGGCAATCTTCAGCGGCAGGTCGCGGTAGGACTTGAGGCCGTTCTTGAAGATTTGGACGTGGCCCGGGCAGTTCATCGGCTTGACGGCGTAGATGCGCTCGTCGTCGCCGTGCTGCTGGGTGAGGAAGATCAGGTCGCCGTAGGTCTGCATGTGGCCGGTGGTGACCCATAGCTCCTTGTCCATGAGCTGCGGCGAGTTCACCTCGACATAGCCCGCGGTGTGCTGGCGGCGACGGATGTAGCGCTCGAGCTCCTGGAACAGCGTCCAGCCTTTGGGATGCCAGAACACCGAGCCCGGCGCCTCTTCCTGGAAATGGAAGAGGTCCATCTCGCGGCCGAGGCGGCGGTGATCGCGCTTCTCGGCTTCCTCGAGCTGCTTCAAGTAGGCGTCGAGGTCCTCCTGCTTGGCGAAGGCGGTGCCGTAGATGCGGGTCAGCATCGGGTTCCTGGAGTCGCCGCGCCAATACGCGCCCGCGACCTTCATCAGCTTGAAGGCGTTGCCGACCTTGCCGGTCGAGGTCATGTGCGGACCGCGGCAGAGGTCGAACCAGTCGCCCTGCTTGTAGATCTTGATCTGCTGGTCCTCGGGGATCGCGTCGACGAGCTCGACCTTGAACAGCTCGCCCTTGTCGCGGAACACGTCCTTGGTTTTGTCGCGCGACCACACCTCCTTGGTGAAGGGCTTGTCGCCGGCGACGATCTCGCGCATGCGCTTCTCGATCGCCGGAAAGTCCTCCGGCGTGAACGGCTGGTTGCGGAAGAAGTCGTAATAGAAGCCGTTCTCGATCACCGGGCCGATGGTGACCTGGGTGCCCGGCCATAACGACTGCACCGCTTCGGCGAGAACGTGCGCGGCGTCGTGGCGGATCAGTTCGAGCGCGCGCGGATCGTCGCGGCCGATGAACTCGATCTTCGCGTCGTGGTCGATCGGATCGGCAAGATCGGCAAGCTCACCGTCGAGCGCCATCGCGACGGTGCGCTTGGCGAGCGAGGGCGAGATGCCCTTCGCAATGTCGAGGCCGGTGGTATGCGGCGGATAGTCCCGACGCGCGCCGTCGGGAAAGGTCAGCGCGACCATGATCGTCTCCTTTGGCTCACTCCGTGCCTACGAATGCAGGTAAGCGGATCAGGGAGGGCGGTTTAGCGGAAACCCGGCGGAAAGGGAACGGTAGCCTTCGTAGCCCGGAAGGAGCGGCCGCATTTGCGGCTGCGCAATCCGGGAACGGCGCGATCCCCCAAATTCAAGCTGGTCATTCCGGGGGCCGAGCAAAGCGAGGCAGCCCGGAATCTATACTCCGCAGTCCGTGGCCATGGATTCCGGGTTCGCCTCCGCTTCGCTGCGGCGCCCCGGAATGACGGCGTACAGCCGGACACCCGCCTACGGCGGGGCGCCAGGGCCGGCGGGGGTATTGAGCGGGCCGGCCGGTCCGAACGGCGTCTCACTCTTGAAGAAGGTCGGGCGTGCGTACCGGAAGTCTGCGGCCTTCTGAAGCTGCGCTTTCGTCACGTTCACGATGGCGCGGTCGGGATAGCCGAGGCTGGCGTCGGTCTGCTGCCGGATATCTGAGCGCTTGGGGATAACGCCGATGGGCGGCTTCTGGGGTGCATTGTAGGTCTGCCGCGTCGAGTCCTCGTGCGCGATCCATTTTACCGCGTCGAACGCGACGCCGACGTGTTTGCGGCCAAGCCCGAGAAATCCGCCGACGTCGATCACCACAATCTTCGCCATGCCCTTGCGATCGATCAGGACTTCGCTGACGGCGCCGATCTTCTCGCCCTGGGCGTGGAATACCGCGACCCCCATCAGCTTGGAGGCCCGCCACTGATCGTCCGCTTGTTCGCCGATGATCGAAGCTGCCGCATCCATCTCCTGCGCGGTCGCGACGGCCTGCGGGAGCGCGACAACCGACAAGCCTGCGAAGAGCACGTATGTCGCCCGGTTGCGTGGCATGACTCACCTCATCAATGTCGTCATCTTAATCGTCATGGCGGTATCTGCCGCATTTTATCATCGTGGCGGTATTTGCCGCGTGACGCGTATCGGCTTTTTTTGCGATCGGCGCGGCAAATCTTTGCAGTTTGCGCGCAGCGGACCACACAACGTCCCGCGTCGTTGCAACATGGGCGCGCGCTCATGGTGCGCAAGCACCGAAGCGGCACAAAAAAATGAATACGGCGGAAAACAATTGTCGATTTCGACAAAAGATCACATTGCGGTCAAACTGTCGCACCGTCGGAAAGCGCACCTATCGCTCATAAGCGCACCAGCCATTGAGAAGTGCGCCGATGAAGCGGCGGGGCGGGCAATTCGCTACGAGTACCGGCGGTTTGCGATGCCCCGAAGGCACGGGGACAATCATGGCTGACTGCCTGCGGCGGCCACGCTGGCTGCTCGAGTGTTCATGCGTCCTGTCGGCGGCGTTGGTCGCCGCAGTCACGCCAATGCTCCCCGATCATCACCATCGCTACGTCATCAGTGTTGCGGCCTCGATGTCGGCGACGGCGTCGTGAAGATGACCAGCGCGATCACCTGCGGAAATGTGCGTGCGTAGCGTAACGAGGAGGCAATTGAAATGAGTGGGCCGATCAACGAACGGCTTGCCCCGGGGGCTTTGGAATATGCGCCGAGGTGGGCGCGGGGGGAGGCGGGCGAGCGCGCCATGGCGACCAATTCCGAGGCTGCGCCGCCCGCCGCGGTCCCCTACCCTTTTGACGATGACGACGACGACGACTATCAGCCGATCAATCCCGACCCGCCGTGGAAGGGCCGCCGGCGAGCGGACATCTTCGAAGGCGACGTTGCGATCGTGGAACTGCGCAACAGTCTCGCACTCGCACCGGATATCGTTCCCGCGCCGCCGGTGCGGCCGGAGCGCATGCCGCTGTCGCCGATCATCGCGCGGCTCGGTGTCGTCGGCGCGCTCGCAGTCGCAGGCACATATGGAATCGTCTGGCTCACCGCTCATACCAGCGCCGCGCCGGTGCGACCGGCGGCGCCCGCAGCAAACATGCAAGCGCCCGTAAGCGATGCGGGCGGCACGACCTTCGCGGTGAAAGGTGATCGCGCTCCGCTCGCGCATGCGCCCTGGCCGGTCGCGGAGTCCCGCGATCTCACCACGGGCGCGGTGCGCAGCGCCTCACGTGAACCGCCGGCGTACGCGGTCGCGGCAATGCCGGCGGTGTCGACGTCTCCGGCAGCAACCGCCGCGAACGTCGCCTCTCCTCCCGTCGCAGCATCGGCGCCCGCGCCCGCGCGCGCCTCCGCGACCAACGCGGTTCCCGATCGCGCAGAGATCGCGGCATTGCTCGGGCGTAGTCGCGCCTATCTTGCCGAAGGCGACGTCGCGGCAGCGCGTCTCATCCTGCGGCGGGCGGTCGAAGGCGGCGACTCCGAGGCGATGCTCGCGCTCGGCAGCACCTATGATCCGCTGGTGCTGCAGCGCCTCGGCGTCATCAGTTTCGCCGGCGATCCGGCGCAGGCGCGCGAATGGTATCGCCGCGCGGCGGAACTCGGTTCGGCCGACGCACCCGTGCGGATCGATCAGCTGGCGCAGGTCGATCGACAGTAGGTGATCTACTGCGGCTCGGCATTCGTGCCGCGCCACCGGCCGTACCGCCACGGCAGATACCAACATGCGCCCGGCGGCGGCTTGGTCGGCACGAAGTCGAGACCGGAGGTGCCGAAGGGCTGACAGCGCAGAAGGCGCGCGAGCGTCATCCAGCCTCCGGCCCACAGGCCGTAGCGCGCCAAGGCTTCGTCGGCATATTGCGAGCAGGTCGGCAAATGACGGCAGTCGGAACCGAGGAACGGCGATACGGTCAGCCGATAGGCGCCCACGAGTCCGCGGGCCAGCGCGCGCGGAACACGCGCGAAGACCCCAATGATGCCGGAATTTTTGAGGTTACTCGCGGTTGAGCATCTCATTGAAGTTCCGGCGACTGTGAGAATTTGACGCTGCGGTGCAACAACACGCTAGCAATTCGCATCGTTGTCGCGTAAAAATATTCGTGGAAGCGTGGAACCTTTTCCAGACTTCCGTCTGGGGGAACGAAATCGTGCGGAACACCGCACGCGGGCGGGGAAAGCATGCGGCGCAAAGTCAACGTAGGACCCTCCGTGGGGACAATGTCTGTTGCCGGTTTCATTCGCAGATGTATGCACACCACGGTGTTAGGGGGAGCGGTTCTCGGCGTAGTCGCGGGGGTTGGTTTGTTGGTCGGCGGCATCGCGGGCACGACCACAACTCCGACGTCCGCAGCCGGATCGACGACGCCGCACATGCGGTTTGCGTCCGTCACCGAAGGCCCGGCCGACGTTTGCATTGATCGCTGCCGGCAGTTGATCGTTGCCTCAGGCATGATCACGGCCGACACGCCGCGCCAGTTCGCGGCGTTCGTCAACGAGAATTCTTTGCAGAACACGCAGGCTGTCGTCGTGCTCGAGTCCGATGGCGGTTCGGTGCTCGGCGCACTCGACCTCGGTCGCGCGATCCGGCGCTTCGGCCTCGGCACCACCGTCGGCCGCGTGATCGAGCGCCGCGCCAAGTCCGGCACGGCGTACGGCGAAGTGAACACCCGCGCCGACTGCCAGTCGATGTGCACGTTCGTGCTGCTCGGCGGCGTCGAACGCGACGTGCCGCGCGACGCGCGCGTGCTCGTCCATCAGATCTGGCTCGGCGACCGCCGCGATGACGCGGTCGCCGCGAGCTACACCGCCGAAGACCTGGAAGTGGTCCAGCGCGACATCGGCAGCATCATGCAATACACGGTGGAGATGGGCGGCGACATCGAACTCGTCGCGCTGTCGCTCAAGGTGCCGCCGTGGGAGCCGATGCGCGCGCTCAGCCGCGACGAGCTGCGCCGCACCCGCCTCATTCACGCCGGCGAGACCGCCGAATTCGACGGTCGTCAAGACCGCGGCCGGCCCCGCCTCGGGCGAAGACAGCCAGTTCGCCGACATCAATGGCCGCGGCTGGGTCACCATCACCCAGAGCGGCCAGCTCGCCATCGCCCGCACCCATCCGCTCACCTTCGAAGGCGAGCGGCTCGGCAGCTTCGACATCTACATCGCCTGCGGCAGCGCCGCCGACACCTACGCCCTGACGTACCGCGAAATCCGCTCGGGGTCTTCCGAGCGCGGCCTGCCGCGCGCCCTCACCCAGGTCGCGCTGACCATGGATGATCAGGTGCAGTCGTTGAAGATCGGCTCGTCCGAGCGCAAGGCCCGACGCGGCGAGATCGAGTCGGTCGCACGCGCCGTGCTGCCCGCGCGCCTCGTGCGGACGCTCGCGGGCGATAATCCGGCGTCGTTCACCTTGGAGACGGAAAGCAGCGGCAATCCGCGCACCGTGACCCGCGTCGGCAATGCCGGCTTCGGCCGGAGCTTCAAGGAGCTCGACCGGTCGTGCCGCGAAGCACGCCGCGCCGACATGCGCGATACCCGCGCGCAGGTCGTGACGCGCCCGTAGCCCGGGTCAATCAGTAACTCGTAGGGTGGGCAAAGGCGGCCACGGCATCGCGCCCGGAGTTCGTCATTCCGGGGCGCCGTAGCGCAGCGGAGGCGAACCCGGAATCCATACCCCCTGCTGCGGAGTATGGATTCCGGGCTGCCGAGCGATGCTCGGCCCCCGGAATGACCAGCCAGTTGCGTCCACCCTACGGCTCCGGGATTCCGCGCGTTACGCCGCCTTGTCGCGACGTTGCGGGGCGAAGCGGCCGTAGAACGTCTCGTTTTTCGCTGCCATGTCGAGGAGCAGCTTCGAGGGCGCGAAGCGCGGGCCGTGCTTGGCGGCGAGCTTTTCGCACAGCGCGACGAAGCGCTTCGTGCCCATCATGTCGATCATCGACAAGGTGCCGCCGGTGAACGGCGCAAAACCGAAGCCGAGGATCGAGCCGACGTCGGCCTCGCGCACATCGGTAAGCACGTTCTCCTCAAAGCAGCGCGCGGTTTCGAGCGCCTGGATGCCGAGCAGGCGGTCCTTCAATTCACGGATGTCGATGGTGTCCGGGTCGAGCTTCGTCGGCTGAAGATCGGCGAGACCGGGCCACAGCCGCTTCTCGCCTTTTTCCGGATAGTCGTAGAAGCCCTTGCGGTTCTTGCGACCGTAGCGCCCGCGCTTCTCGACCATCTCGGCGAGCAGCGCCTTCTGGCCAGGATCGATTGCCGCCGCGCCAAGGTCGGCTTCGGTCGCCTTGACGATCTTCCAGGCGAGGTCGACCGCGACCTCGTCGTTGAGCGACAGCGGCCCGACCGGCATGCCGGCCATGCGGCCGACGTTCTCGATCATCGCCGCCGGCACGCCTTCGGCGATCATGAGGTGGCCTTCGCGCAGGTAGGTGCCGACCACCCGCGACGTGTAGAAGCCGCGCGAATCGTTCACGACAATCGGCGTCTTGCGGATGGCGCGGACATAATCGAGCGCGGCGGCGAGCGCGGCATCGCCGGTCGCCTTGCCGAGGATGATCTCGACCAGCATCATCCGCTCGACCGGCGAGAAGAAGTGGATGCCGATGAACCGTGACGGATCCTTGAATTCCGTCGCGAGCGAAGTAATCGGCAATGTCGAGGTGTTGGAGCCGAAGATGATGTTCGGCCCCATGGCCGCCTGGGCCTTGGCGAAGGCCTCGGCCTTCACCTTGCGGTCCTCGAACACCGCCTCGACGACAAGATCGCAATCCTTGAGCGCGCTGTAATCGGCGGTCGCGGTGATGCGTGCCATCAGCGCATCGCGATCGGCGGCGGTGGCGCGCCCGCGGTTGATGAGGCCCGCCATCAATTGTGCCGCGTGCGCCTTGCCCTTGTCGGCGGATTCCTGATCGCGGTCGATCAGCACCACGTCGATGCCGGCCTGGGCGGTGACGTAGCCGATCCCCGCGCCCATGAAGCCTGCGCCGATGATGCCGACCCGCTTGAAGGTCGTCGGCGGCACGCCCACAGGACGCCGCGCGCCCTTGTTGAGGTCCTGCATCGACACGAACAACGTCCGCATCATCGCGGCAGCTTCGGGCGAGCGCAGGATTTTTGCAAACCACCGCGACTCGACCCGCAGCGCGAGATCGATCGGCAACAACAGCCCCTCATAGACGACCTGCAGGATCGCGCGCGCCGCCGGATAGTTGTCGTAGGTCTCGCGGCGATAGATCGCGTTCGCCGCCGGAAACGTCATCATGCCCGCTTTGGAATAGACCGGCCCGCCCGGCAACTTGAAGCCGTCGACGTCCCAGGGGTTCTTGGCCTTGCCGCCGGCCTTGATCCAATCCTTCGCTGCCTTGATGAGTTCGTCCGGCGGCACGACCGCGTCGATGAGCTTCATCGCCTTGGCGCGCTCGATACGCAGTTGATCGCCCTTGAGGAGAAATTGCAGCGCGTCCGCCGGCTGCAACATGCGCGAGATGCGCGTTGTGCCGCCCGCGCCGGGAAACAGTCCGACCTTGATCTCCGGCAGGCCGAGCCGGGTCTTCGGATTCTGCGCCGCGACGCGATAGTGGCAGGCAAGGCAGAGCTCGAAACCGCCGCCGACCGCGGTGCCGTTGATGGCCGCGACCCACGGCTTGCCGCAGGTCTCGATGCGCCGATAGAGCAGCGAGAGCTTGCGGCTTTCCTCGAACAGGCGTTCCGCCGCCTTCTCCTCGCCGTGCTCGCTCGCGAAAGCACCGAACGTACGGGAGAGCGACTCGAGCAGCGATAGATCGGCGCCGGCGCAGAACGCGTCCTTCGCCGACGTGATGACGACGCCCTTCACGGCGGCATCGCTCGCCAGCCGTTCGACGAGGGCCGCCAATTCCTCGATGCCCTCGCGCGTGATCACGTTCATCGAGCGATCCGGCACGTCCCAGGAGACGAGCGCGATGCCGTCGCCGTCGATATCGAGCTTGAAATTTGAGGTGGTCATCGCCGGGCTCCTCCAATGACCTCGCCCGTCATGCCCCGCGAAGGCGGGGCATCCAGTAACCCCTGAGCTCACGATGAAAAGGGTGTTGTACCCACATCGAAGGTCAGTGGTTACTGGATCGCCGGTCAAGCCGGGCGATGACGAGGGAGTGTGTGTACTTTGGAAACACCTCATCGCTCCGAGCCGGGATAGGGCGCGCCTGACTTGTGACGATAGCGCGCGCCTTTCTCATCGCGGTCGAGCATCATATCGATGTCGGGATATTCGACGTGCTCGCGCGCGGACCGGCTGCCGATTTCGAGATAGACGGCGTCGGCGCTGCTGCGATTGATGAGGCAATGGCCGTTCGCGACGCCTGCTTTGAATCCGGCGGCATCGCCCGGCCGCAGAGTGATCTCGCCGTCATCTTCGCACAGCACGAGTTCGCCCTGGAGCACGTAGATGAGTTCGTCCTCGGCGGCGTGCCAGTGGCGCTGCGAGGAGGCCGCGCCGGGCTTGAGCGTGGAGAGATTGACGCCGAACTGATCGAGATCCACCGCGTTGCCGAGCCGCTTGCGGCTGCGCCCGAGCACGATCTGGCGGAACGGCTCGGGATAGCCGGTAAAGGAATCGGTCTTCAGGGCCGCGATGTCAATCTTCGGCATGAGCCCTCCCGCTACACGCGCTCGATGATCGTCGCGGTTCCCATGCCGGCGCCGATGCACAGCGTGACGAGCGCAGTCGAAAGATTGCGCCGCTCCAACTCGTCGACGGCAGTGCCGAGCAGCATCGCGCCGGTCGCGCCAAGCGGATGGCCGAGCGCAATCGCCCCGCCATTGACATTGACCTTGGCGGCATCGAGGTCGAAGGCCTGCAGATAGCGCAGCACCACCGACGCAAACGCCTCGTTGACCTCGAACAGCTCGATGTCGGCGAGCGACATGCCGGCCTTCTTGAGCACCTTCCTGGTCACGTCGACCGGGCCGGTCAGCATGATTGCGGGCTCGGTGCCGATATTGGCGAAGGCCTTGATGCGGGCTCGCGGCTTGAGATTGGCCCGGCGTCCCACCTCAGCGTTACCGATGAGCACGGCCGCGGCGCCATCGACGATGCCGGATGAATTGCCGGCGTGGTGCACGTGGCTCACCGCCTCGATCTCGGGATGCGCCTGAACCGCGACCGCATCGAAGCCGGCGAGTTCGCCCATCTGCACGAAGGACGGCTTGAGCTGCCCCAGCGATTGCATGGTGGTGGACGGCCGCATGTGCTCGTCTTTTTCAAGCAGCGTGATGCCGTTGCAGTCCTTCACCGGGATGACGGATTTGGCGAAGCGGCCTTCGTCCCAGGCCTTGCCGGCGCGCTGCTGGCTTTCGACCGCATAAGCATCGACGTCGTCGCGGGAGAAGCCGTATTTCGTTGCGATCAGGTCGGCCGAAATGCCCTGCGGCAGGAAGTAAGATTTGAGTGCGATCGAGGGATCCATCGGCCAGGCGCCGCCCGACGCGCCGATGCCGATACGGCTCATGGACTCGACCCCGCCGCCGATCGCCATGTCATGCTGTCCGGACATGACCTCGGCCGCGGCAAAATTCACCGCGTCGAGGCCGGACGCACAGAACCGGTTGATCTGCACGCCCGGCACGCCGTGGCCGTACCCGGCGCAGATCGCAGCGACGCGTGCGATATCGCCGCCCGCTTCGCCGACCGGATCGACGCATCCCATGACCACGTCATCGACGAAGTCGGGGTTAAGCGCATTGCGATCTTTCAGCGTCGCGAGCGTCTGGGTCGCTAGGTTGAGCGCTGTCACCTCGTGCAGCGAGCCGTCGACCTTGCCGCGGCCGCGTGGGGTGCGAACGTGATCATATACGAATGCGTCCGGCATTTTTGATCCTGCGAATCTATCGACCGCGCGTCTGGCGTATTCTTCATATAACCACAGCCGCCTGATAATTGCAGGCCGCGATCGCGGGTCAAAACATCTCTGCCGGTAGTTCCATGACGGTCGCGGCGCCGGCCTGGATACGCGCAAGGTGCGCGGCGGTTTCCGGCAGTACGCGCTCCATGAAGAAACGCGCCGTCGTGAGCTTCGCCTTCATCTGGCCGGACGCGTCTGCCGCAAGCTTTTGGTTCGCGGCTTGTGCGATCAGGCACCACATGTAGCCGAGCGTGACGAGGCCGAAGAGGTGCATGTAGTCGATCGCCCCGGCGCCGGCGTTGTCGGGCTTGGCGAGGGCATTCTGCGCGAACCACATGGTCGCGGCCTGCAGATGGCCGACCGACTTGCCGAGCGGCTCGGTGAACGGCTTCATTGTCGGGTCGTTGGCACGCTCCTTGATATAACCCTGCACCTCGCCAAAGAACGACATCGCCGCTCGGCCGGCATCCTTGCCGAGCTTGCGGCCGACGAGGTCGAGCGCCTGGATGCCGTTCGCGCCTTCGTAGATCATGGGAATGCGGGCATCGCGCACGAACTGCTCCATTCCCCATTCCTGGATGTAGCCGTGCCCGCCGAACACCTGCTGCGCCGCGACCGCGTTGGCGAATCCGAGATCGGTCAGCACGCCTTTGATGACGGGCGTCAGCAGGGCCATGTGATCGTCGGCCGCCTGTCGATCTTTTTCACTGTCGGAGCGGTGCGCGACATCGCCCCGCAGCGCCGTCCATAGCACCAGCGCGCGGGCGCCCTCGTTGAAGGCGCGGATCGTCATCAGCGTGCGGCGTACGTCCGGATGCACGATGATGGGATCGGCCGGCTTGTCCTTGAATGCCGGACCGGTCAGCGCGCGCCCCTGCAGGCGATCGCGCGCGTATCGGGCCGCGTTCTGATAGGCGACCTCCGAGAGCGCAAGACCCTGCACGCCGACCCCGAGGCGCGCCTCGTTCATCATTACGAACATCGCCGGCAGGCCGCGGTTTTCTTCGCCGACCAGCCACCCCTGCGCACCGTCATAGTTCATGACGCACGTGGCATTGCCGTGGATGCCCATCTTTTCTTCGATCGAACCGCAGGACACCGCGTTGCGCGCGCCGGGCGAGCCGTCCGGGTTCGGGAGAAGCTTCGGCACGACGAACAGCGAGAGGCCGCGCGTTCCCGCGGGGGCACCTTCGATCCTTGCCAGCACGAGATGCACGATGTTCTCCGCAAGGTCGTGCTCGCCGGCTGAGATGAAGATTTTGGTGCCGGTTATGCGATAGCTGCCATCCTCCTGGCGCACCGCCTTGGTGCGGACGAGACCGAGGTCGGTGCCGCATTGCGGCTCGGTCAGGTTCATGGTGCCGCACCATTCGCCGGTGACCAACTTCGGGAGGTAGAGCGCCTTCTGCTCAGCGGTGCCGTGAGCGACCAGCGCGGCAATCGCGCCCTGCGCCAGCCCCGGGTACATGGCGAACGCCATGTTGGCCGATGCCAGAAACTCGTTCACCGCTTGGGTAAGCGCCATCGGCAAGCCGAGCCCGCCGAATTCCTGGGGTACCGAGATGCCGACCCAGCCGCCGTCCACAAAGCGGCGGTAGGCGTCCTTGAAGCCGTCGGGGGTGGTAACGCTGCCGTCGTCATGGCGTCGGCAGCCTTGCCGGTCGCCGATCCGGTTCAGCGGCGCCAACACTTCTTCGCAGAACTTCGCCGATTCGCCGAGAATGGCGGCGATGGCGTCCGGCGATGCGTCGGCAAATCCCGGCAGGTTGGCGAACCGCTCAATGTGGAACACATCGTTGAGAAGGAACAGGACGTCCTCGACGGGCGCTTTATAGACGGGCATCGATCGCTCCTTTCGGCGCCTCGGCCATAACGCAACTTCGTTGCATTTCTGGGTTCAGCCTGCACGCCACCAGCGAAAGGGGGCTGGAGAGCGTCGAGTGGGTTGCATGATGGCCATACCGCAGCCTGTTTCGCGCGCGGCGCAAACGCCGATTTTGCAAGCAGTAAAGGGAAATACGACGGTTCACCTGCCGATGTTAACCCACTCTTTACCCTAATCCGACGAAAGTCCGGAGCGAGCTTGCGGATCGCAAAACGGGGGTCGTGATTCGCAATTGACCGTGGGTGCGCAGGTACTTCCCACGTACCCACGAGGTGCCTTAAGTCGCATTTGCCGGAGCTAGGATGGGACGCGTGCCCTGGCACGTCAAAGGAGTTCATCCCGATGCGCGTGAGGTGGCGCGGGATGCCGCGCGCCGCTCCGGCCTCTCGGTCGGAGAGTGGCTGAACTCCCTCATCATCGACGCGGCAACGAGCGGAGAGCCATCCAGCGCGGGGCAGCAAAGTCTTGGCGTCCAGCGTACTGAACCGCGATTGGAACGAGATACCGACGCGCGCTCCGCCGCACCCGCGCGGCAAGCTGACGAGCGCAGATTGTCTGGCGAAGCCGGGCCGCCAAATCAAGGTCCGCGGGCCAATCCGGGTCGTCGCGACCGCGGGCAGCGCGGTCGGCAAATCGCCGACAGCATTGCCCGCATCGAGCGCCAGATCGAGGGATTGAGCCGCAACCTGGGTCCGCAGGCCTCGGATCGCGGCGGTGCGCAAGCGCGCCCCCCTCAATCCGATGTCCGCGATCCGTCGCGGCCTTATGGAATAGAAGAGGCGCTGGCTGAGATTACCGCGCGCCAACAGGCGCTCGACGAAGAAGCCATCGAGCCGCCGCCTTATCGGCAAGCCCAGGCACCGGCCGAGCCCAACGTTGCGCCGAGCCGCATGCCGTCCCGGCGCGACGTTCAGTCCGCGCCGGCGATCGATCAGCAGCTGCGCGACATCAAGGTGCGCATCAGAGCGCTGCAGGCACTCAACCACGCGGAGGCCGGACAGGGATCCGCGGCATCAACCGACGCAATCGAAGATTTGCGGCGCGATCTCGCCGCGCTCGGCCGCCGAATCAACGACGCGATGCCGCCGGGCGCCGTCGCCTCGCTCGAAGAGCAAATCCAGGCGCTGTCACGGGAGGTGACGCGGCTCGCGCAGCCGCAACTCGATGTCGCGGCGATGACGACGCAGGTTCGCGCGCTGGCGAGCCAGATTTCGAAATTGCCGCAGCCGCCGCGTGCCGACGAGATCGCGACGGCCCTGCGTCGCGACCTCGACGAGATCGCAGCCTCTCTCAGGGACGCGATCCCCCACCACATGGCAGCGGTGATCGAGAGCCAGCTCCACGCGCTCGACGCTCGGATCGCGGAGCTTGCTTCGCCCCAACACATCAGTGAGATCGCCGGGCTGTTGCGGCACGATCTCGCCGAGATCGGGGTGGCGCTGCAAAATTCGATGCCGCAACACGCGATGGTGGGACTGGAGGAGCAGGTCCACGCCCTCAACGCCCAGATCGCCCAGATCGGCGCTCCGCCCCGCACCGAAGACATCGTCCAGGCGCTTCGCCAGGAACTCGCTGATCTCGGTACGGCACTGCAGAACGCGCAGCACCCGCCGGCGGCAGGGCTCGAGGAGCAACTGGCGACGCTCAGTGCCCAGATCGCCCATATTTCGGCGAGCCCTCCGCCGCGGCTCGAAGACATCTCCAATGCGCTCCGCCACGATCTGATGGAAATCGGCGCGGTGCTGCACGAGGCGATGCCGACCAATGCGATCGCCGCCCTCGAGCAGGAGGTGCGCGCGCTCGGGGAACGCTTCGAGGCGCGATCCGGTCATCCGGAGTATTCCGCCGAGCTCAATTCCGACATCGCCCAGGTTCGCGAGCGGCTGCAGGCGATGCCGCAAGACGGCGATGTTGCCGCGCTGCGCGAGGTGGTGAGCGAGCTGTCGCAGAAAGCGGACACCATCGCCTCGGAGAGCGCCGCTCACGAATTGCTCGAGCAGCTCGAACACGCGATCGCGGCGCTGCACGGCCTCGTGTCTCATGTTGCGTCGCATGACGCGATCGATGGGCTGTCGCGGGACATCCAGGCACTCGCCGAGCGGGTTGATCGCACGCCGGCGCGCGATGCCGACATACTGATGACGCTCGACCGGCGCCTCGCCGAAATGGCCGACGCCATGGGGCGCAGCCGGGTCGTGGAAACCCCAGCCGTTCCGCCAGAGTTCGACGCCGTCATTCGCTCGCTCACGGACCGCCTCGAGGCGATGCAGGTCCCGGCCGTCGATCCAGCCGCGCTCAAGGAAATCGAGACCCGCATCGTCGATCTCGGCGACAAGCTCGATGCCTCCCAAGCCCGGATTGCCCGGCTCGACGGCGTCGAGCGCGGCATCGACGATCTCATGGTGCAGCTGTCCGAGCTGCGCAGCCAGAACGACAAGAAGCTCCACGCGATCCAGCAGCAACTTGTCACATCGGCCGCGGACGCGGTGCGCGAGCCCGCCGAGGCGATCCGGCGCGACGTCGCGGCGTTGAAAGATTTCCAGGGCGCAGCCGACCGCCGCACGCACGAAACCTTCGAGGCGGTCTACGGCACGATTGAGCAGGTCGTCGATCGCCTGGCGACGATCGAGGAGACGCTGCACGAGCGCAAATCCGCAATCATCCCGCCGCGCGACATGGCGCCGCCGACGCCCGGTCCGCGAAGCGCGGCCTCGGTCGCCCCGCCGCTGGCACCGGAGCTGCCGGTTCTTGATCTGCCGATGCCGCCCGCAGCCGAAGCGGGTGCTGTCCGTGCCGACGCAATGCGGACTGCTGCCGCCGCCGCAAAGGCAGCAGCGGGCCAGGGCCGTCTCATCAAACCCGATCTGCCGCCTGACGCGCCGCTCGAGCCGGGTGTCGGATCGCGCCGCGTCCGCGTTGTCGCCAATGCGATGGATCGCATTGCCGCGTCCGAGGCCGCCAACAACGCGGCGACCATTGCCTCCGGCATTGTGACGCCACCACCGGTGGGCGAACTCGCCCCGACGAGCGACACCTCGCCGCCGGCGCGCGCGGCCTTCGTCGCGGCGGCAAGGCGCGCCGCCCAGGCGGTGGCGAACGAACAGGCCGCCGAGCAGCGCCCGGACAAAGCAGCATCCGAGCCCAAGAAGGTATCGCGCGGCCGCAAGCTGATGCGCATGTTTGCGCCGCGCCTGAAATCCCTCGCGGTCGCGATCAGCGTGATCCTGCTGGTATTAGGCGCACTGCGGCTCGGGCTCAACTTCCTGTCCGGTTCCGGCCCGGCGACAAACGCCGGCCCGACGACGCAGACACATGAACCGTCGGCGGCCGGATCCGCCGATCGTGCGCCACCGCCTGCGAAGCGAAGCGAGGCAAAGCGGCCCGCGACAGGCGCAAGCCGTGCCGCGTCTTCTCATGACCTTGCGGTCGTCGGCGGCATCCCGACCCTCGGTTCGCCGCCGGCATCGGGCGTCCTGCCGGATTACATGCTGCCGCCTGTTCGTCCCGGCACCGCGCGTGCATCGTCGCCGCCCTCCCCGATCGACACAACGGGGTCAATCCCACGGTCGCTTGCGCCTGTTGCAGCTCCCGCGCCCCAGCCCGCTCCCATACCCGCGATCACGCTGCCGACCGCTGCGGTCATGCCGGTGAACTTCAGCAACAACGATGCTGTGCCGCCGACCATCGGCGGCAAGGCCCTCGTTGCCGCCGCGGCTGCCGGCGATCCGGGCGCGAGCTTCGAAATCGCGACGCGATATGCAGAAGGCCGCCATGTGCCGCAGGATCTCGTCATGGCAGCGACCTGGTTCGATCGCGCGGCTCGCACCGGCATGGCGCCGGCCCAGTTCCGGCTCGGTAGCATGTATGAGAAGGGCATCGGCGTTAAGAAAGACCTCCAGGAAGCGCGCCGCCTTTATGTGGCCGCCGCCGACCAGGGCCACGCCAAAGCGATGCACAATCTCGCCGTGATGTACGCCGAGGGCCTCGACGGCAAACCCGACTACGCGACCGCCTCGCAATGGTTCCGCAAGGCCGCCGCCTACGGCGTCGTCGACAGCCAGTACAATCTCGCGATCCTCTTCGCCCGCGGCGTCGGCGTCGAGCGCGACATGGCTGAGTCCTACAAGTGGTTCGCGCTGGCGGCCAAGGGCGGCGACAGCGACGCCGGCAAGAAGCGCGACGAGATCGCGACGCGCCTCGACGCCACGCAACTCGAAGCGGCCAAGAAGGCGGTCGAGAGCTTCACCGAACAGCACCAGCCGGATGAAGCGACGTCGACCCGCGCGCCGTTCGGCGGCTGGGACCAGGTCGCTGCCGGCCCGTCGGCAAAGACGAAGACCCGTTGAGGCGCGGCGCGCCGTCCGTGAAGCGGTCGCTCAACAAGCGTTCGTTTTCGTTCCGGTGCAGACAAGCTCGCTAGTCTAGTTGCTGATCGGGATCAGCGCCCTTACGCGCGCATCCCGGAACCAAAGGCCGCCCCAGACAAACAATCCCAAGTAGACCCCGAAGAGATCGTGCGTCAGCAACGGATCGCCGAGGCGGGCGTGCGCAGCAACGGCGCCGCCGAGATAGCCGGTCAGGAGAATTGCGCCGAGAACGGCAGTTTTTGGGAACGCGTATAGGGGCAGTACAAACGAGGAGCGTAATCCCAAGGACAGCGAGGGTTCTACCGTCGGCCGGCCAGCCGATCTCGCTCGTCGCGTCTATGACCACTTGCGGCGCAATGAACTTCATCACGCCATCCATGATGAAGAACGCGATTGCGAGGCCGCTTAAAATTCGTCCGACCCAAATCGATTTCGTGGTGCGCCCGGCAATC
The DNA here is from genome assembly GCA_963807015.1 of uncultured Alphaproteobacteria bacterium. Lineage (GTDB taxonomy): Bacteria > Pseudomonadota > Alphaproteobacteria > Rhizobiales > Xanthobacteraceae > JAJPKK01. The sequence goes on from CAWEAS010000008.1 coordinate 821,980, forward strand.
GCCGGAATCGAGTAGTGCGACGATGCGTCCATAACACTTCCTCCTCACAAGCCATGAGATTGCTTTGACTGCCGCCGCCGACGACCGTTCGGGACGTCTTCGTTTAGGCTTCCGCCTTGTCGCGCTAAATGACACCACCGACAGGCGTCTACGCGTTCGCGAAGTCTTCCATCTCGTAGAGCGGCCGGATTTCGATGTCGGATACTTCGGGCATGGGGTTCGGGCAGCGCTTTAGCCAATCGATCGCCTCGTCCAGCGAATTCACTTTCCAGATCCAGTAACCCGAGACCAGTTCAGATGTGTTGCCGAACGGGCCGTGCGTGACCGTGCGGTCCTTGCCGGAAAACCTCACCCGTGCGCCCTTCGAGGTCGGACGCAGTCCGCCGCCATCCAACATGATGCCGGCCGCGATCAGTTCTTGATTGAACTTGCCCATATCGGCGAGCAGCTGCTGACTGGGCATATCGCCCGCTTCCGATTGTTTGCTCGCTTTGACGATGACCATAACTCGCATGAAATTATCCCCCTCGATCTAACCCCGAACAAATGTCGAAGATCGTCGATCGGAAAGGCGGCAACCAAGTCACTACCTTTCCCAATTTTTACGTCTTCCGTCCCTCGTGCGATGCCGTCGATCAAGCTCCCGGTATGGGCAGGACCGGCATCACCTCCACGGATTCGCCGGGGAAGAGTGTGAAGTGCGGATGGTTTTCGAAGAGCTTGGCGGCGGCTTCGTGCGAATTCGGCGCGAACGACCGTAAAGGCGCCCATCTCGTTGCTGACATCTTCGATGCCGCGCGGCGTGACCTTCTTGGTCTTGCCGAGCGGTCCGCCCATGGCGACGAGCGCGCCCTGGTGCTTTTCGACCCACGCTTTCCACGCGGCGATTCCCTCGCGTTCTTTTGCCCGCCGTTCCGCTTCGGGAAGGGCATTCCACGCCATCATCTTGGGGCTCGATTTGCTGCCGAGAAAAACGGCGAGATAGGTATTCGTGCTCATGATGCTTCCTTTCCTTTGCGTTTTGCGGACTGAAACAAAAGCTCGACGTAACGTCGCAGATGATCGACGCTGTCCCCGGCAACCGCGGCATCGCCCTTTGCCTTTGCCAAGATGAAAGCGCCCTGCAAGACCGCCTGCGTGTGCAGCGCGAGGCTGCGCGCGGTCCACTTGGCGCGGATGCCGTACCGCTTCATGGCTTCGGCAATGTCGGCTTCGACTTTCGCGGCGTGGCCGCTGATGCTGGCGTCGCAAGCTTTGCGGATGGCCGGGCAGGTTTCGTAGACTTCCTGCACCATCGTTCCGACGAGGCAGGTGAACTCCGGCACCGTGCCCGTAAGGATCGCCTTGCGGAAATCGATGTAGCCGAGTACCCGATCGAGCGGGTCCTTGTGCTTGTGGTAAGGCGCGGCCTCGAAAAATGCGCCCGTCATCTCCGACCAATAATCGGCGGCGGCAATCCCCAGCGCCTCTTTGTTCGTGAAGTGATGGAAAAACGCGCCCTTGGTGACGCCGGCCTCGTCGCAGATGTCATCCACGGTCGTTGCGTCGTACCCCTTGGTGCGGATGAGCGAAAGCGCAGCATCGAGCATTTTTTGCCGCGCGGCCCCTGCCGGTCGTTTGATTGCTTTGCCACCGTCCATGTTTCCACATACCGACTGGTTGGTATGCTGTCAATCTGAATTCAGCGTGCGTGGCGAAACTCATTTCGGGGCACAATGTCAGCGCATTTCGCCGATCGTGGCCTTCGAGCGCGACTAAATCCGAGCATTAGTTGTTGCCAGATGGCAACACTTCCGGGAAATTCTTCTGGTGCACTCAAATACCGATTTTGCAGCCGCCGCTCATGCTAAATTCTAGTTACAACCAGGGGCGGCTTCATGAGAACGATCGGAATTGGATTGCTGGCAGCAGCCAGTATCTTCGGGTCAACGATTGCAGGCGCACAAACCGCGCAGCAGAGGTTTCAGGGGGGAGCCCCCAACTGGTCGGGAGGCCAGATCGGTGCCTCCAACGGGCTGAGTTTTGCCAACAACGGGTTTGTCGAACCGGGCGCTTACCTTTGCGGCGTGGGCGGCGTTCTAGGTGTGACCTGCCTTGAAACTCCGTTCTCGTTTAGCGGCCAGCCGCTCAGCTATACGATCGGTCCATTCTTGGGCTACCGTTGGCGATTGGGAAACTATGTCGCCGGTGCCGAAGCCGATTGGTCGTGGAAGAACGGAGCAACATCTTCTAGTTTGTTCGTCCCAGTGGCACCTAACGGGGCCGGTGGACGCTCCGACAGCTTCGCCGGTTCGGTCACGCAGAATTGGGACAGCTCGTTTAGGGCGCGCTTCGGGTTCCTCGCCACGGCCTCAACTCTGGTATATGCCACCGGCGGCTTGGCTCTCGGTCAGATCAACGGCGCCTTTAGCTATACTGGGGTCAATCTTCCTGCACCTACCGGGGTCGCAACTGCCAATTCAAGCTGGTCCGACGTGCGGGTCGGCGGAACCGTCGGCGCCGGCGTGGAAACCGAAGTCTGGCGGAGATGGAAGCTTCGCGTCGAATACCGCTACACGGACTATGGCAGCTATACCAAGACCATTCCTGTGAACACCGCGTGTACCGTTGGATGTGCTTCTCCGTCGACCGGTGCGACCATCAACCTGCGGGAGTCCTTTCAAACGGTCCGCGTCGGATTGGGGCTGGATTTCTAACGAAGCGCTGCACCCCGCCTTGGCCTGGTCGATAGACCGGGCCGCGATGACGTCAGGCTGCCCGGGCTGATTGCAGTCTTCAGGCTGCACCCGACGACTGCGATCCCGGCTTCAAGGGAACGTTCGTCCATCTCGGGCTCGCCTTTGACCTGTCCGCCGCAATCTGATCGAGGCCGCTCCTGCGGCCGGTGGTGGGATTGTTGATGCGATCTCTCAAGGTTTCGCCGCCGGACTCGAGGCGATAGAAACCTGAAGCGTCCTGGCAATGCGGAATCCAACGAAGTTACTGTGGACCCCAGGGGTGCCGGAAGTACGGCTCGCGACGCGGAGAAACTGCGGATAATGCGCAAAGGAACCGCCGCGGACGACACGGCGACTGCAAGCTCCGCTGGTCCATGCCGACCCGTCCCGGAGGTTGCTCGTTGTAACGATCGTGATAGCAATCCTGCACCCATTGCCATACGTTACCGGCCATGTCGTAGAGGCCAAATGCATTAGGCTTGAACGATCCGACTGGTGAAGTCTGCTTGGCGTCCCACTCGCTGCCGCATCCATTGCAATTGGCATTGTTCTTGCCGATGTCGTCGCCCCAATAATAGGCCGTTGTGGTGCCAGCACGCGCCGCATATTCCCATTCGGCTTCGGTCAGCAGACGGTAGGTCTGCCCAGTCATCTTCGAGAGCCAAGCCACATAAGTCTGGGCGTCGTCCCAGCTGACGTTGATAACCGGCTTGGTGTCTCGCCCGTAGCCGCTGTCGGCAGCTTTGGGGCACGCCGCCAACCGAGACGCAGGCGTCCCAGTCGGCGAACGTCACATCGTACTTGGACACGGCGAAACGGCTTGGCAATCGTGACGTTGTGCTGCGGGAGTTCATTAGTATAGGCACCTTTATCGGTTGGCAGCGATCCCATCGGGAATCCGCCCGCCGGAATGACAATCATCTCCGGACAGTCCTTGGCGCATTCACGGAAGTTCGATAGTGGCGTCAGTGCCAGCTCGGCGTCGCGGCTTAAGCACGTAGGGATCGAAAGTTCGCGACCCGTAGGGCCGCATCACTGTGAACCAATTGATCTGCTCCTTGAATCGCCTCTTTCTCGATAATGCCGACGAGACTCGCGATGACGCCGACCAGCAGCACATAAATGCCGACCAGCAAGAGCCGCTTGCCGCGTTTCGCGTCCGTCTCGGCCTTGCGGCATGCGGCGAGGTATTCGTGATCCGTCGGTTCCAAGTTGGCGGCAAGGTCGGGCCGCGCAGAAAGCCGCTCCGCCGCGGCCAGCCGATCCGTCGTGTGTGCGAGCCAAGCTGTGTTCTTGGCGTTCGCTGCCCAGTCGCGTGACGCACGCTTGACGCCCTCAAGCACAGCGAGCAGCCCGGCATCGTCTGTCAACCAGCCCTGCAACAGGCTCCATTGGCGCAGCAGCGCCTCGTGCGCGGGTTCGATGGTGTTCTCGCCGGTGTCCTTGGAAACATCGGTTGCAAGCAGCCGCTGCTCGACAAGGTGTTGGATCAAAGGTCGCGCCTCGGCGGGGATTTCCGATAACCGGGCAACCCGCCGACGCGGTGCGCCGGTGTCGGGATCAATGCCGGCAAGCCAGGGAATGAGGCCGCGCCGCAGCAGCGCCAGCCGCGCCGCGCGGTCCCGCGGAATTGCCGGGTCGGCATCGGCCGCCTGCAATGCCCGCTCGACCGCCGCCTCGATCGAGCCCTTCACGCGGCCGAGCGCTTCATAATGCGCGAGCTTCAGACTGCCGCCGGAATGGTACTCGCCGTAGAGCCGCTCCAACGTGAACGCGAGCAGCGGCAAAGCGTCCTTGGCGCCACCCGCCTCAATGTCGGTCAGCAACGCATTGACCAGGGAGTCCTCGAATTTCGAGCGCACGTGGCGTCCCGTCCAACCGGTGCGCAGGCCCCTTGACCACCTCCACATAGGAGCCCTTGGGCATCGGCGACAGGCCGAGCATGTCCTGGCGCGACGCCTTCCAGTTCGGGCGAATTGAAGTGTCTCGTAATTGTCGGAGCGGATCGTGAATACCGCGATGACGGCGGGCGCGTCGTCTGTACGAGCATCGTGCAGCAGCGCAAGAAACGGCTTCGCTTCGTCCTGCGCTTCGGCAAGAAACAACTCCTCTGCCCTGATCGATCGAGAGGATCAGCGCCGGCACCTTGGGTTTGACGCCGGCATCCGCAGCCATCGGGGTTGACTTGTCGGCGAGCGCTTGCAGGAGCGGCTTAAGTTTTGCAGCGCCGCCTTGGATTGCAACGCGCAAGTCGGCACGCGGAGATCGATATAGCGGCCGCCGCAAAGGCGCCTTCGAGCGCAGAAAGCAACCCGGTCTCGCCGTTGATGGCCGCCCGCTCCGGCCGGATGATCGGCAGCGGCAGGAAAGTTGCGGTCGTCGCGCGCAAGCCGCGGAAACAGGCCAGCCCGCAGAAACGACGATTTGCCCGCGCCGGACGCGCCGAGAATGACAAGAAGCCGCGGCGGCGTGGTCTCGCGCAAGCCGCGCAAGGTCGAGCGCCTGACGACCGGCGCGTCACGCCCGAAGAAGATGCCGGCGTCCTCGGCTTCGAGCGGCCGAGGCCGCGATAAGGCGGCCGGTTCGGATCGTTGGCGGCGGCCAGTCGAAATGACTGGCGTCGATGCCGGCCTGCATCAGCCCGATCTCGCAGGCGATTGAGCCCCTCGCTGCTGAAGGCAACCGTGGCTGTCTTGTCGCCCGGCGGCGGCGTGACGGTCGCAGAATAATCCCGTGTCCCGGCGGTTAGATCGGCGACCTGCCACTCCTCGGTCAACTCGACCGGCAGCGTTTCGAACGGCGTCGGCTCGACAATGAGGGCGAAGATGCGCTTGTTGGAGGCTCTTGGCGAGCAGGAACTCGGCGAGACACCATTTCGAGGCGGCCCACACCGGCGAGACGAGGAAGATCACGATCTCGCAAAGCTCGGCCGCCCGCTTCAAGGCGTCCTGCCAGCGTTCGCCGGCCTTGAGGCCGCTCTCGGGCTCGAGATCGAGAAAGACGTCGTCCAGCCCGCGTTCGCATCCAGTCGCGGACCGCGATGGCCTCCGCGATGTCGCCGCTCGAATGGCTCAGGAAAATCCGCGACATGGCGTCACCCATTTCACGGAGTACAAACCCGCTGAGGCGCGGCGGCGAAAGAAGCGCTTATGCCTGCATTTGCCGGAGATTGATCGAGCCATGAGCATGAGCCGCTTCAGTTAAGGTTGCCGCCGAGTTGGCGGCTCTGCAAATGGTCCACCGAGAAGGTCGTTGAGGTATCTAGGCTTTGTACTCAAATTCCGCTAGCGGACGGGAGCGAACAGTAATTCAAGCTGCGAAACATCGGAGCTGGGATCATGCGCTACGACCTGACGGACTTTGAGTGGAGTTTTATCGAACCGCTTCTGCCCAAGGACCGTCGAGGGTGCAAGCCACGCAACAATCGCCGCGTTCTCAACGGCATATTTTGGGTTTTGCGCACCGGCGCGCCATGGCGGGATTTGCCGGAGCGGTATGGGCCTTATACGACCACCTACAATCGGTTCAACCGCTGGCGCAAAGCGGGCATCTGGGATCGCCTGATGGATGGCGTCGTCAAGGCGCACGACGGCAAGGTGCAGATGATCGACAGTTCGATTGTGCGCGTTCATCAGCACGCGTCCGGTGTCAAAAAAAGAGTGGAGATCGTCGGGCCGCGAGCGAGGAGCACGCGACGGAGTCCACGCAGATCGCAAACCCGCGAAAGGCCGCCCGGTCTGCCTCCTGATCTCGCCCGGTGAAGTTCATGATGTCACCTGTGCGGAAGCTCTGCTCAACGGCCTGGAGCGGCGTGCTATCATCATCGCCGACAAGGGATATGATGCTGACCGAGTTCGTGCCCATATCAGGGCACAAGGTGCAATTCCGAACATTCCAAACCGCTCCAACCGAACAAAAAAAGTACCGTTGGAAGAAGGCCATCTACCGCGAGCGCAACCACGTCGAACGCTTCTTCAACAAGCTCAAACAGTTCCGACGTATTGCCACCCGCTACGATAAGCTCGGCACCACCTTCTTCGCTTTCATCAAGAATCGCGGCCGTGCGAATTTGGCTGCGATCAATTAAGTCCACGACCTAGTCCGGCGGTCCAAACTCGGGACCGGACAAAAGCTCCCTCGCCTGCTCGATGAAGTATCGGTCGAGTTCGGGATTCGCAAAAACGAGACGCCCTTGCGTTATATCCTCGCTCAGCAGCTCGCTTTCCAACAGGACCCTTTCGAAGGTCGTGCCATCGAAGTTGCGTCTGAATTGTCGAAGATCGAAGGCGAACGTCGTCGTCTCTGGCGCCTCTCGCAAGTATTCGGAGCAGTCTATCGTCAGCATATCGATAACCCGCTGGGCGAACGTCGCGTCACTGGGGCCGAAGTGGGAGCGGAAATTTTTCACGACGCGCAGGCGCACGAAGTGCTTGATCAGCGTTTGCCGCATCTCGTCGATTGATTGTGGGACAGGCTTAAAATCGCCGGTCATGGTCTCACGGAACAGTTCGTCGACGATATCGATGTCACGGTAGGTGCTGAGGAATGCCATGACTTGGCCGATGCCACGATCCTCAAATTCGGCGGAAAAGAACTTCTTGACGAAGTCCTGGTATAACTGGCCGATCTGCTCGGGCGACAGATGGGGCCAATTTTTCAGGGGGTCAGCATGGAAAAATAGAATTTCAGCCGGGGGCTGCTGATCCAGTTTTGCTGACAGGTCTTTCAGCTTGGCGGCACGGTTGTTCAGCTCGTCCAGTAACTCTCGTTTCACAAGCGGATTCAATCTAACCTGCATAAAGCTGCTGAGCGGGTAGTCGATCGGGCGGACTGGTGACAATCACAGTGTCGCGCGCGAGATATTCGTCCTGGGCAAAACGCCGGACCGCGTTGCTCGCATCCTCCCTGTCTTTCGCCTCATCGAGCCCATCAATCAGGATCAGAGCCTGTGCGAGGATGCGGCGGGCGACCGGACGGCCGCCCCGGGCGAGCCCGCCAAAAGCGTCCCGGCTGATACGTTCAAGCACGTCATCGTGAACTGCCAAATCCTTCGCATCAAGAAAGACTGTTACGTTATGTGGATAGCGGTCTCGGTAGTCGAACCGCAGCTTATCGATAAACCAGCTCTTCCCGACGCCGCCCCGTCCCTCGATGAGAATGCGGCGGCCGCTGCCGGGCTCCATTTCCTTGGACGAGAAGAACTCGGTCTCGCTCCACGATCGCTCCGCGACCATAAGAATCCGCGGCCGGTAATTCTCTTGAAAGCGGTTACGCTTGGCATCAGCCTCCAGCGCTTCCCACTGCTCGCGGCGGTAGGAATCAAACCGCGCCCACAAAATGCTGTCGAGCACCGCTGGTATGCCGACGCCCAGTACTACAAGGGTGAGGCCACCAAGGATGAACGGACTACGGCGCAGATGAGCAAACTGAATTTCGAACTGCCCGGATCGGTATCGATTTCAAGGGCGATCAGCGATATGTGCGTGAAGAGAAAGCCGAGCAGACGTATTGCGACCAATATGGCTCCGAAGCTCGCGAGCAATAAAAACACGCTGCGACCGACATTGATGCTGTCCCACACGGCAACGCCGATCAATATCAATGAGAGGGCGAGCAAGAGGGCGAAGACTCGCGCGCGAAATTGTCGTGGCACACGGCGCCGGAGGAGCGCAAAATTCACGACGTGTGCGAAGCGCATGCGCCGCAAACTCGTCGACTGCAGCGTCAGCGCGACGAAATATAGACAGAAGCCGACGGTCGCCAGCGCTGCGCTCAACCAAGTCACGACCTGCTCCCGGTGATCGGGCCGGCGGCCAGTCTGGGACGAGGCGAAGGCAAGTCACAATTCATCGAAATCCTCGCGTTGTTGCGTTCAGCGGATTCGCTCATGAACTGTTCAAGTGTTGAGCGTCCTTCCGATACGGAAGCCCAAATTGTCGATCCGGAGAATGGCAGAGGCTTTGGCGCGAAAGGCCGAACGGACGTCCTGCGGAAAGCTCAGCCAGGAACCGCCGCGGACGACGTGGGAATAGGTATTGCCCCCTTCGAGCCACGCCGAGCCGTTCGACGGCGCGCCTTCGTAATCGTCGTGCCAGACGTCTTCGCACCATTCCAGAACGTTGCCATGGACCTGAAAAAGGCCCCAGGGATTCGCCGCAAAATTACCGACGGCTACGGTCTGCTCGCGATATTCACCCTCGGCGCCGCCGTCTCCATAACGGTAGTTGCCGTTGTAGTTGGCCTGTTGCGAACTGACGGTCGAGCCCCACCAGAACGGCGTCGCAGTGCCGGCGCGGGCGACGTACTCCCATTCGGCCTCGGTGAGCAACCGGTAATCGCGCCCCGACCTGGCAGAAAGCCATGCCGTAAAAACCTTGGCGTCCTCCCAGCTCACGCAGACCACCGGATGGTTGTCATCTTGGGGAAATCCCGGATCATGCCACAACGCTTCGTCGCGTATTTCGTGACCCGTATCCTTGACGAACGCCGCGAACTCACCGCGTCTGATGGGATGGCGAGCGACGGCGAAAGGCGTTGCCATCGTCACCGGGTGCTGTGGCCCCTCGGCTTCGCCGCGCTCCAGCTCGCTCTCCGGCGAGCCCATCACGAAAGAGCCTGCCGGCACCACCACCATCTCGGGACCATGTTCGCTGTCCTGAAACCATTCGACTTTGCCGTTGCCGGGCAGAAACCAGCCGTCCGGCGCGCCGTGAACGATCGCCGCATCGACCTTGATGCGACCTTCGGCGCGGTAGCGCTCTATGAGCGCGGGTTCAGCCGGGCCATGCTGTGGTCGCGACTGCACGCCCTTCAGCATGGTTACAAGCCGTCCCATGTCGTTCGCGAACGACGCATGCCGGACGTCGAGCCCCTGATGCAGAGCAAGTTCCTTGAGATCGTCCGGCAGCTGCTCCGCCTTTGGAACCCGCGTACCCTCCAGCAGAATCGGGATGACGGAGACGCCGCGCTTCAGCGCGTTCGCAATCTCAATGCGCACGAAATCGTCGGGGTTCTCCAGGCGCCGTTTGCCATTCTCGTCGCGTGCGTCGAGCCAGCCTGGGCCAATAATCGCCAGCAGCACGTCGCATGCGACGATCTCCTCATCGAGCACCTTGACGAAGTTGGCGCCGAGCGGAATCGCGTCGACATCCATGAACAGGAGATCGCGGCCGAACTCCCGTTCCAGATGATCATGCACCCGGCCGGCATGACCTGCGCTGTCGTCGCGCCGGTAGGAGATGAACATCTTGCGCGCCATCGCGTCTGCCTTCAAAGACCCCTAGGCGCGGATGACCCGTCGCAGCCCGGTGATCGCACTGAAAGCCTCGCACAGAAGGTGCGACTGGGACTTGATCTGAAACAAGATAGCCCGGCGACTGGCACCGAGGTTAATGCCGCAGAAAGCGGCATTCTCCAAAGTGCTGCCGGCGTTTGCAGCATGATGGCCGGACCGCCGGCCCTCCCTCAGATCGGACGCGGCCGCCCCGGAATGCCCTGTGGGCACTCAAGCTTGGCGCGGTCCCATTTGGCCAAATCGGCCGCCGCATCGTAGGTGCTTTGCAGAAATTCCATCAGCGCATGTACAGGGTCCGCTGCCGTGCGCACGGCGTCATAAGGTAGAATGAATTCGCCCAATTCCTTTGAATAAAAGGCCTCTGCCGGTTTCACGGCCGAGGCGGCAAAACCGTCAGGCGCCGGGTAAGCGTAGGAATAGAAGGCCGCCTGATCGATCGCGCCACCGCCGCCCGGCCAGAATCCGGCGCTCGAGACTTCATGCGAATAGGCTTCCTGCGCCACCGCATTCGGCAGATGCGGCACGCCACCCGGATGGCGCGGCGCGGGCCTGCCCGAGAAGCGCGTGACCGCAAGATCGAAGCTGCCCCAGAAGAAATGTACGGGGCTCGCCTTGCCAATGAAGCCGGTGCGAAATTGCGAGAGGACATTGTGCGCGGAGAGCAGTACGCGCCAGAATTGGTTGGCATAGTCTCGGTTGTAGGAGGCGTGAGCCCGGTCCTGATCGAAGGGAACGCAGTCCGCAATTTCGCACGGCATCGCGTCGATGCGGATGTCGAGGCCGAGCTCCGCAAGCTCCGCAAACAGCTCGGTGTAAAATTCGGCGACCGGCTTCGGCGCAAGCATCATCTGACGGAATTGTCCGTCGCTCATGCGCACCCATAACACGTGGTCGATGAAGTCGAAGTCGATCTGGAATGCGCCGTCCCGATACGGAATGGGCGAGGTCGTAAGACCGCGGGTGGTGACGTAGAGCGGCACGTGCCAGGAATGGTTCAGCCACGGCGTCTGCGCCAAGCGTATCTTGCCGACCATTTGCGTCCATAGATGAAGCGTCGCGCAGGTATCCTTCCAGGCGGCGTAGGGGAGCGCCGGCCATGGATCGCCCGCCAGCGTAGATGTCTGCGAAGCTCCCGTCATGGTCATATCCTCTATCCCGTTCGACGCGAGCGAGCAACCCGCTAAACGATGATATCGGCAAGCTCCACCACGGTGCAGACGCGGATATCCGGCTGATGCGGCGTGATGCCGAAGGGACGCTTGCGTCGGCTCGTTCTATCGATCATCGAGCCGGGTCCTCAATAGCGAGGGCCCGCCTCCGGGCGACACAATGCACGGCACCGAGCCGAACGTCTTGCGCCGCGTTGCGTATTTCCGGCCGGGAATCGCCTGTCACACGAACTTCATCAAAAGCGACAAGCTTCTGTGCTTCCACGCTCTTAGCCAGGCCGCTCGATGAACTTCTCCAACGCTTCACGTTCCTGTTCTCCGCGCCGACCTTCGAGGCCGAGGACCTCGAAGGCATGCGCGTTGCAGCAGATCATCGCCGCCATCCAGCGGATGGGCTTCCAGGTCGTCCGCGCCCGCCGCATCGAAGACGCCGAAATGGCGGTGCAGACCGACGCCGCCATCGGCTGCCTCGTGGTCGATTGGGGCAAGAAGGGGCTCGAGGGCAAGGCCGCCTCGCTGATCAATTCATGCGCCGGCGCGGCCTGGAAATGCCGATCGTCCTCTGGTGCGGCGCAAGCGGTTCGAGGACGTGCCGGTCGAGGTGCTCGACTTCATCGACGGCTATGTCTTCCTCGCCGAGGAGACGCCGGAATTCATCGCCCGCAATCTGGTCAGCCGCCTGACGCAATATGCCGAGACATTGAAGACGCCGTTCTTCGGCGCGCTGGTCGACTATGCCGAGGAGGGCAATCAGTTGTGGACCTGCCCGGGGCACAACGGCGGCATCTTCTATAGCCGCAGCCCGATCGGCCGCATCTTCATGGAGCATCTCGGCGAAGCGGTGTTCCGCGACGATCTCGACAATTCGATCCTCGAACTCGGCGACCTGCTCACCCATGAAGGCCCGGCGCTGCACGCGCAGAAGGAGGCGGCGGCGATCTTCGGCGCCGAGAAGAACCTATTTCGTTCTCAACGGCACGTCGGCCTCCAACAAGATCGCGCTTGTCGGCGCTCATCGCCGACGGCGACCTCGTGCTGTTCGACCGCAACAATCACAAGGCGGCGCATCACGGCGCGTTGCTGCTCGCCGGCGGCATTCCGATCTATCTGCCGACCGACCGCAACGCCTATGGCCTGATCGGCCCGATCGAGCCCGCCGCGCTCGACGAGACGGCGATCCGCGAGGCGATCCGCGTCAATCCGCTGGTGAAGGACCCGGACGCGTGGCGGCGCGAGCGGCCGTTCCGCGCCGCCGTCATCGAGCAATGCACCTACGACGGCACGATCTACAGCGCGCAGGATATTCTCGCGACGCATCGGCCAGCTCTGCGATTATATCTTGTTCGACGAGGCCTGGGCCGGCTTCATGAAATTTCATCCGATCTATGCCGGCCGCTTCGCCATGGGGCTGCGCCAATCTCGACGAAAGCGCGCCCGGCATCATCGCCACGCAGTCGACCCACAAGCAGCTCGCGAGCTTCTCGCAGGCCTCGCAGATCCATGTGAAGGACAGCCACATTCGCGGGCAGCGGCGCCGGGTCGAGCACCGCCGCTTCAACGAAAGCTTCCTGCAGCACGCCTCGACCTCGCCGTTCTATCCGCTGTTCGCTTCGCTCGACGTCGGCGCCCAGATGATGAAGGGCCGCTCCGGCGAAGTGCTGTGGGACGACACCATCCGGCTCGGCATCGAGCTGCGCAAGAAATTGCGGGCGATCCGGCAGGAGTTCGAACGACGGGAGAGCGGACCCGGCGCGCCGCTGGTTCTTCGATCCGTTCGTGCCGGATCGTCGTGCGGCTCGCCGGATGCCGCGCAGCGACGGCGGCGTGCACGAGGTGCCGTGGGAGAGCGTCGCCACCGATGCGCTGGCGAGCCACGCCCAATTCTGGGAACTGACGCCGGGCGCGCGCTGGCACGGCTTCACCGAGCGTGCCGCCCGGCTTCGCCATCACCGATCCCGAACAAGTTGACGCTGCTGACGCCCGGCTTCAACCGCGCCACCGGCGAATACGAGGCGCACGGCATCCCGGCGCCGGTGGTCGCGCAATATCTGCGCGAGAACCGCGTCGTGCCGGAGAAGATTCGATCTCAATTCGCTGCTGTTTCTGCTCACGCCGGGCGTGGAGGCGAGCAAGGCAGGCACGCTGGTGAGCACGCTCGTCGCCTTCAAGCGGCTGCACGACGACAATGTGCTGCTCGACGACGCGATCCCGAGATTTGTCGCCGGCGCAGCCGCAAGCGCTATCGCGGCGTGCGGCTGCGCGATCTTTGCCAGGAGATGCATGCCTTCTTTCGCGCGGAAAATGTCAGCGCGCTGCAGAAGGCGCAGTTCACGCCGGAACATCTTCCGGAGCCGGCGATGACGCCGCACGAGGCGGCGCGCCATCTCGTGCGCAACAACGTCGATTACCTGCCGATCGATCGAGATCGAAGGCCGCATCGCGTCAACGCTTTTCGTCGTCTACCCGCCCGGCATCGCGACCATCGTGCCGGGCGAACGGCTTGAGCGCAGCGGGCGCGGCCGATGATCGACTACCTCAAGGTCGTTCGAGCGCAGCAGCAATCTTTTCCCCGGCTTTGAAACCGAGATCCAGGGCGTATATCGGGAGATCGAGGCGGACGGGACCGTGCGGTTCTATACTTACGTGGTGCGCGAGTAACGGCGCACACGAAGATCGACAATCGAATCAGCTCAGATGCAGCAACAATCGACATGACCGTCGAATTCCGCGCAGATGACCGTCCGCCCATCGCGGGACGACGATGTCGAGGCCATGCTCGCGATCTATCGCCATCATATCGCCGCGGCGTCGACCCTGCATTGATGCTATGACGCCGAAGCGCCGGAGCTCGGACGACATCAAGCGGCGCCGGCGAAATATGCGCAAGCGCCGCCTGCCGCACCTCGTCGCCGAGCGCGGCGGCGTGGTCGTCGGCTATGCCTATGCGGTGCTGTTCCGAAAGAGGCCGGCCTACCGCTACACGCGTGAAGCACTCGATCTATATTCATCCCGACTATCTGCATTCCGGCATCGGCCGCGTCCTGCTGCCGGCCCTGATCGATGCCTGCGCGGCCGCCGGCTACCGGCAGATGATCGGCTATATCGATGCCGCCAACGCGTCCCTCGATCGGGCTGCATGCAATCCTGCGGATTTCAACAAGTCGGATACCTACCGTCCGTCGGCTACAAGTTCGGCCATTGGACCGACGTGGTGATGGTGCAGCGCTCGCTGGGCAGCGGCGCGACGACGGCGCCGGAGGTATGGCTTGCCGCGCCGAACGGTGACGCGCAGTAAATCTCAGAACACGCCGAGGTGCTGGCGTAGATCGACGTTGTTGTCGCGCAGCGCGGCAGCGGTCGAGGTGACGGCGACCTGGCCGCTGTTGAGGATGACGATATCATCGGCAATTCCGAACACCAGCTTCGGATTTTGCTCCACCAGCACGATGGAGAGGCCGCTCTCCTTGAGCGTGCGGATGGTGGTCATCACCTCGGCGACGATCTGCGGTGCGAGGCCCTCGGACGGCTCGTCCATCAGCAGCACGCGCGGGTTCGCCATCAGGGCGCGGCCGATGGCCAGCATCTGCTGCTCGCCGCCCGAGAGATGCGCCGCCATCTGCCGGCGCCGCTCGCCGAGTCGCGGAAACATCGCGAACACCGAGTCGATGGTCCAGTCGCGCCCGCCCCGCGCGGTGCCGCGTCGCGCCGCGACCGCGAGGTTTTCGCGCACCGTCAAACTCTTGAAGATGCGGCGGCCCTGGGGAACCAGCGCAACGCCGCAGCATGCGATGTCTTCCGGCGCGAACCGCGTCACGTTCTTGCCGAAGACCTCGACTGTGCCGGCCGCGGCCGGCAGCAGCCCGACGGTGACGTTCATGCAGGTGGTCTTGCCCGCGCCGTTGCGCCCCAAGAGGCCGAGGAGCTCGCCCTCGGCGAGCGCGAACGACACCTTCTGGAGCACATGGCTGTCGCCGTAATAGGCGTCGACGCCAGTGAGTCGCAGCGCGCTATTCGCCAAGGTAGACCTCCCGTGTGCGCCGGTCGGCGACCACTTCGGCGCGCGTGCCCTCGACGATGACCTCGCCGAAGTGCAGGAGCGTGATGCGGTCGGCGAAATCGAGCGCCACGTCCATATCGTGCTCGATCATCACCAGCGTGACGTCGCGGGGAATCGTCCCCAGCAATTGCCGCACGTCGCGGCGCTCGTCGATCGAGAGACCGGCGAACGGCTCGTCGAGGAGGAGCAGCTTTGGCTGCTGTGCCATCGCCATGGCAATCTCCACACGGCGGCGCTCGCCGTACGAAGTTTCGGCCAGCGGTCGGTTCGCAATGTGGCCGAGGCCGACGCGATCGAGTGCGGCCGCGGCGCGCGCGATGAGATCGTGCTGGTGGTCGAGGCGGATCAGCGGATTCCAGCGCAGATTGGAGAGACCGAGGAGTGCCAGCGTGACGTTGCGCAGGATGGTATCGCGCGGAAACAGCGTGATGATCTGGTAGGTGCGCGCCATGCCGAGATGCGGACGCTGCCGGCATGGCGTCGTCGTGATGTCGCGGCCGAACAGCGCGATCGTGCCGCCGTCGGGCGAAATTTCGCCGGTGATCAAATTGAACAACGTGGTCTTACCGGCGCCGTTCGGCCCGATGATGAGGCGCCGCTCGCCCGGCTCGACAGAAAGATCGACGGCCTTGGTGACCCGCAGACCGCCGAACGACTTGGTGAGGCGCGTGAGAACGAGCGCGCTCACGGTGCGTCTCCGCATCTGGGCTTCGTCGTCTTCGGCAGCGCGGCAAAGCGGCGGCACGCCCAGCGCCACAATCGCACGGAACCAGGCACCAGCCCCTCGGGCATGAAGGTGATGATGACGACGAAGATCACGCCCAACACCAGGTTCCAGCGCACCACATAGGCGCTGACGACGTACTTGGTGATCATCACGATTGCGGAGCCGGCAATCGGTCCGAGCAGCGTACCGGTGCCGCCGGAGATCACCATCAGCAGCACCTCGGCGGAGCCCTGGAGCGCCGCGACCTGGGGGCTGATGAACTGCTTGTTGTAGGCGTAGAGGAGCCCAGCGACGCCCGACCAGAAGCCGGAAAACAGGAAGGCAAGGAAGCGGATCAGCCAGACATTATAGCCGAGCGCAGTCATGCGCCGCGCCTGATCGCGGGTGCCGCGCAGGCTCGCGCCGAACGGCGAGCGCTCGAGCGCCGCCATGCTCGCAAGCGCTATGAGAAAGACGATCAATGTCGCGAAATAGAACGATGGCGCGCTCGCAATGCTGATGCCGAACGGCATCGGCCGCGAGGTGATGTTGACGCCGTTGTCGCCATTGGTGAGATCGGCCCAGCGATAGGCGATGCCCCACAGGATCTGGCCGAGGGCGAGCGTGATCATCAAAAAGCCGATGCCGGTCGAGCGCAGCGCCAGCACCGCAAACACCGCCGACGTGGCGAGCGTGACCACGATGGCGGCGAGCGCGGCCGAGAGGTGCCCGTATCCGGCCGCAAGCATCAGGCCCGCGGTATAGCCCGCAATCGCGAACAGACCGGCGTGGCCGAGCGAAACGAGACCGGCGTATCCGACGAGCACGTTGAGCGCGAGGGCGAACACCGCGAAGAGCAGAATCTGGCTCGCGACATCGATGTAATAGGAATTGCCGACCCACCACGGCACGCTCGCGAGCACGATCATCATCGCGCCCCAGGCGACGCCGCGGGCGATGCCGATGCCGGAGTCGGCGCCGCGCGGCGCATCCTCCTTCATGGCATGCGCTTCCCGAACAGCCCCTGCGGCCGCAGCACCAGCACCAGCAGCATGGGCAGGAACAGAATGACGTAAGCGAGGTCCGGCACTTTGGCCTGCCCGAAATTGTAGAGGAAGCCGATCAGGAAGCTGCCGACCAGCGCGCCCAGCAGGCTGCCGGTGCCGCCGAGGATGACGACGATGAGCGCGAGCGGCAGCATGTCGGAATCGAGACCCGGATAGACCGAGAGGATCGGCGCGCCAACGACGCCCGCGAAGGCGGCAATCGCTGCGCCAAGCGCAAACACCGTCGTGAACAGCCGCGACACCCTGATGCCGACCATCCGTGCGATCGGCGCGTCATCGACGCCGGCGCGGATCATGGCGCCGAGCCGCGTCCGGTCGACGAGGAGCCACAGTGCGACCGCGATCACCACGGCGATCGCGACCACCACCAACCGATAGAGCGGAAAGATCACGCCGCCCACGATCACCGCGCCGCTCACCTGCGGCGGGGCGAGCGGCTGATAGGGGTCGCCGGTCCAGATGATGAGGCAGAGGTCGGAGACGATGAAGGAGAGCCCGAGCGTCAGCAGCACCTGGGCAAGTTCCTGGCCGGCGAGGCGCCGCAGCAATAGCCGCTCGATCGCGCCGCCGATGATGGCCATGGCAACGGCGGCGAGCACCGCGGCGAGCCAGAAATTGACATGCCTGTCGAGCAGCGATACGCCGAAATAGGCGCCGAGCATGAAGAACGAGCCGTGCATCAGGTTCGGGATGCGCATCAACCCGAAGATCAGCGAGAAGCCCGCCGACAACAGGAACAGAAGCCCGCCGAATGCGATGCTGTTGACCGCGAGCGTGATCCACAGAGTCATTTGAGTGCCGCGACGAGGTGCCGGGAAAAGCCTGTAGCCCGGATGAGCCAACGGGTCCCGCCTCCGGCGCGCCCGATGACAGGCTCCGCGAAATCCGGGGCGGCGGATCGATAGGTGGAGAGACCTGCCCCGGATATCGCTGCGCTCATCCGGGCTACTTCTTACTGATTGAGGTATTTCGCCGGCGGGTAGTCGCGTCCGTAGACCGGTGCGACGAGGAACGCCTTCTCGTCGTAGGTCCAGAACTGGCTGACGTTCGGATAGCGCTTGATCGCCGTGTTGACGAGAGCGCCGTTCTTGCGCTCGCATTTGCGGATGAAGACATCGCCGACGACGTTGCCGAGATGATCGAAACGAACCGATCCGCGGGGCGTGTCGGTGAGGGAGATCTGGTGCAGCGCCTCGGCGAACACCTTGCGATCGTCGGCCTTGCCGTCGAGCTTCTCGATTGCCGCCTCGACGCACTGGCCGGCGATGTACATGCCGGCGGCATAGCCTCCTGGCAGGACGTTGTAGTCGCGCTGAAGTGCGGCGACCAGCCGCTTGTTGCTGGGCGAATCGAAATCGGCCGAATACCAGTGGGCTGACATGACGCCGACGGCCTCGTCGCCGAGACTGTGCAGCAACGCATCGTCCATCGCGGTCCAACCGCCGAGCAGCGGGATCTTCGCCTTGAGGCCGAGATCAGCATAGGCGCGCATGAACTTGACGGGATTGGATCCGGCAAAGCCGTTGAAGACGCAATCGACGTCGGAAATCTGGGCGATATAGGGCGTGTAGTCCGGGGTCACCAACGGCGGCCACAGTTTCTTGACGACCTTGCCGCCGTCGTCCTCGAACACGCGCTGGAAGCCTGCCATCTGCTCGTAGCCGAACGCGAAGTCTTCGGAGATCGTCGCGGCGCGCTTGTACTTGAGTTCCTTCGCCGCATAGTCCCCCATCACGTGACAGCACTGGGCGGACGACGCGGACGGGCGGATCACGAACGGATTCGCCTTGCGCTGGGTGACGTCCTCGGCGGCCGCGAGGCTGATCAGCGGCGTTGCCTTGTCCCGCACGTAATCGGTGATGGCGAGGAGTTCGAAGGCCGCAAGCGGGCCCAGGATCACATTGACGCCGTCGCGTTCGATCAGTTCCTGCGCCTTGCTCTTGGCGCCGGCAGGATTGCCGCCGGTGTCGGCAGAGATGAATTCAATCTTGCGGCCGGCGAGCGTGTTGTTCTTTTCCTTGAGGAAGGATGCGATGCCCTGTTCCATCTGGATGCCGCCCTGGGCAAGCGGGCCGGTCTTGACCGTCAGCAAGCCGACTTTGAATGGTGCCCCCTGCGCAATCGCCGGCACCGGAAAATGCAACGCGGCTGCACCAGCAGCAGTACCCGCCAATAATGTACGTCGGCTGAAATGGCGATCCATCGAAAACCCTCCCTGCGAAACCAATCCCTTGTGACCCGACCAAAACCGGGCATCTCACGGATTTTTCTCCATCATTGGCGATAGCGGCGGCGAATGTAAAGAACGCTGTTGCCGCAGCGTTACGCAGCGCCGTAGCCCGGATGGAGCGTAGCGAAATCCGGGGCCCCCGATGAGCTGAGCTCGCAGCATTGACGCAAGATGAGCACGCGCGGCTCGGTCACACTACGCGCTAAACGCACGCCGTGTTGCCTCGCATAAGCCCGTCATTCCGGCGGTCGAGCGCAGCTCGGCAGCCCGGAATCCATACTCGGCAGTCCGTGTTCATGGATTCCGCGCTCGCCTCCACTTCGCTACGGCGCCCCGGAATGACAACGAACAGGACGCACGAAGGCTTTGGACATATCCTCATGCGCGGCGATTCTCGCACGCCCGCGCGTGGGCACGGCGCGTGAAGAGCGCGCCTTTGCCCACCCTACCGAGCAATTGGTTGGCGCTTATTCCAGGTATCGCGCGGGCGGATAGTCGCGCGCATAGACGGGGGCGGCCAAAAACTCCTTCTCGTCATAGGTCCAGAACTGGCTGACGTTCGGATAGCGCTTGATGATGGTGTTGACGAGGGCTCCGTTCTTGCGCTCGCATTTGCGGATGAAGACGTCGCCCACGACATTGCCCAGATGGTCGAAGCGCACCGGTCCGCGCGGCGTGTCGGTGAGCGTCACCTGATGCAGGGCGTCGGCCAGCGCCTTGCGATTGCCGGCCGCGTCGCCGAGTTTTGCCATCGCCGCTTCGACGCACTGCGCCGCGATATACATGCCGGCCGAATAGCCGCCGGGCAGCACGCCGTACTCGCGCTGCATCCCGGCGACGAAACGCTTGTTGGCCTCGAATTCGGAATCAGCGGAGTACCAGTGCGATGAGATCACGCCGATCGCTTCATCTCCTTTGAGGCTTCGCAGCAAGGCGTCATCCATGGCGGTCCAGCCGGCAAGGATCGGGATCCGCGCCTTCCAGCCGAGGTCGGCATAGGCGCGCATGAACTTCACCGGATTTGAGCCGGCAAAGCCGCCCACCACGCAATCGACGTTGGCGATCTGGGCGATGTAGGGCGTGTAGTCGGGCGTCACCAGCGGCGGCCACAGCTTCTTGACGACCTTGCCGCCGTTTTCCTCGAACACGCGCTGGAAGCCCGCCAGTTGCTCGTAGCCATAGGCGGTATCTTCGGCGATCGTGGCGGCGCGTTTGTATTTGAGATCCTTGGCAGCGTAGTCGCCGAGCACGTGAAGGCATTGCGCCGAACTTCCCGAGGTGCGGATCAGGAACGGATTGGCGCGGCGCTGCGTCACGTCCTCGGCCGCAGCCATGCTGATGAGCGGGGTTGCGTTGTCGCGTACGTAATCCGTGATCGCCAGCAATTCGAACGCCGCGAGCGGCCCGAGAATGACGTTGACCTTGTCGCGCTCGATCAGTTCCTGCGCCTTGGTCTTGGCGCCGGCCGGATTGCCGCCGGTGTCGGCCGCGACGACCTCGACCTTGCGACCCGCGAGCGTATTCGCCTTTTCCTTCACGAGGACCGAAAGGCCCTGCTCCATCTGGATGCCGCCTTGGGCGAGCGGTCCGGAGCGCACGGTCAACAACCCGATTTTGAATGGAGCGGCCTGCGCAACTGCAGGCGCTGAGACGTACGACGCCGAAATGGCCGACGCGGCACCAGCCATGACCGCGCGGCGGCTGAGTTTGCGAGACATGTTTCCTCCTTAAGGCATGTGCATTCCAACCCTCGCTCCATGAAGCGCCATTGGCGCGTCTCGGACGAGGGCCACTGCGTGGCAGTGCCTGCTGTTATGAGTTTGCAGGCTTGCTCCCGGACCTTTTCGTCATTATCGAGCGGCGGCGCTGAAAATGCAAAGTTGGGCAACGACGGGCAGTCGCCCGCTTTTCAGCCCCGGCGCATGCGGACCACCGGGGTCCAGCGCGCAATTTCGATTTCGAACAACTTCGTCAGTTCGTCGGGCGTCATCGTCTTGAACTCGATGGCGTCCTGGGCAAAGCGCTGCCGGACTTCCGGCAGGTTCATGATCCGATACACCTCGCGATTGAGGCGATTGACGATGTCCTTCGGTAGTCCCGCCGGACCCGACAGCGCGAACCATGTGCTGGCGACAATATTGAAGCCTTGCTCCCGAAACGTCGGCACGTCGGGGAAATCGGGCTGACGGGTTGCCGTCGACAACGCGATGGCGCGCAGCTTGCCGGCCTCGACCTGGCTTGTGACCGAACTCCAGGCGTAGGACGCGAGAGTCACGTGGCCGGCGAGGATGTCCTGAAGCGCCGCCGTGTTGTAGGGGATGTGACTCATCGCGACGCCGCTCTGCTGAATCACAGCCTCTGCGACGAGGTGGCCGAGAGTCCCGATGCCTGACGACGCATAGCCCGGCAGATTGCCCGCGCGCGCCGTGGCGATGACATCATTGACGCTGTAGAGATCGCTCGATGGCGTCACGACCCAGCCGATCGGAGGGCCGCCGAAATAGGCGATGTGGGTGAAGTCGCGCAGCGAATCGAAGCCGGGATTCGGGTTCAAGGCCGGCGCGATAGCCTGAGATGCGAGCGAGGAGATGAGGAGCGTGTAGCCATCAGGCTCGGCGCGCGCGACGAGGGCCGAGCCGACAATGCCGCCGCCCCCACCGCGGTTTTCGACCACCACCGGCTGCTTGAGCGTCTCGGGCAGACAATCGGCCAGCACGCGCGCGAACTTATCGGCGGCACCGGCCGGTCCGAATGGAGCAACGATATGGATGGGCCGTATCGGCCATTCGGCGGCGGGCGACTGCGACGCCGCAAAAATCGTTGCCGCTAGCGATACTGCGGAGAGCAGCCACCGCGGCCACGAATGTCGGGCGCGCGATTGCGTGCGATCCGGCGTCGATGCAGGGCCCTTCATGAGATCCCCTCCACTTGGGAACACATGCGGCAATCATTGGACCGTCAATCCGATGCTGCGGGCGAGTGTACCCCACTTTGCAACCTGGTCGATGACGAATTGATTGAGTGCGGCAGGATCGAAATCCTTGGTTAGCAGCGCATCGGCCTCGAAACGCTGGGCGATGTTCGGCAGCGCGACGATACGGCGCACCTGCCCGTTGAGCTTTGCCACGATTGCGGGCGGCAGGTGGGCCGGTGCCGCGAGCCAGAACCATGCCACACCGCCGATGTCGGGATGGCCAAGTTCGCCGAGCGAGGGCACGTCGGGAAACGCCGCTGCGCGCGTCCGGTCGGTCACGGCGATTGCAGCAATGCGATGATCGCGAAGCATCGCGCCGACCGAGCTGAAGGACTGGATGGAAAGATCGACATGGTTGCCCATCAGGCTCGTCAGTGTATCGGCGGCGCTGCGGTAGGGGACGTGCTGGAGATTGATCTTCAGATCCCGTCTCATCTCCTCGATGATGAGGTGCGCGAGTGAACCGGCCCCCGGCGAGCCCGTGGTCAGCGGACGCTGATGAGCTGCGCTCACCATGTCGGCGAATGACTTGATCCCGGACCCCGGGCTCGCCGTAATCACGTAGCCGTCGCCCGCGATCATCGCGATGTGGGTGAAATCGCGCAGCGGATCGTAGCCGACGTTCGGATTGACGGCAGGACCGGTGAACATCGGCCCGGCGCCGCCAATCAGCAGCGTATAGCCGTCGGGCTCGGCCCGCGCGACGATAGCGGAGCCGATCGCGCCGCTCGAGCCGGGCCGATTCTCCACATAAAATTGCTGCCCGAGCGCGGCAGTGAGCTCGTTTGCCAGCAGGCGCGCGTAAAGGTCTGCCGCCCCGCCCGGCGTGAAGGCGGCAACGATCTTGACCGGCTTCGTCGGCCACTCCTGCGCAGCCGCGGCAAGAGGTGACAGCAGCCCAAGCAACAGCGCTACGACGGCGAGAACGCTCAACAGCGCCGGCTTAATGATACGAAAGCCGTCATTCCGGGGCGCCGTAGCGAAGCGGAGGCGAGCTCGGAATCCATAACCCCTGCCGAGGCGTATGGATTCCGGGCTGCCTCGCTTCACTCGGCCCCCGGAACGACGTGACATGGCGCCGGGCTGTCGCACTACTTGATCCCATACAAGGCAAATTCGTCGGCGATCGAGCCGCGCAGCGCCCGTGCGGCGGCGATGTCGGCCTTCGCGCCGTCGGGGTCGCCTTTGCGGCCCTTCGCGATGCCGCGACCGTAGAGTGAGCTCGCCAACTGCGAATTGATTTGCAGCGCGGCATCGTAATCCTCGATGGCGTGATCGAAGTCGCCGAGCTTGAGGTGAACGAAGCCGCGGCTGTCGGTCGCGTCGGCATTGTCGGGCGAGAGCTTGAGCGCCTCGTTGCAGTCCGCGACCGCCTGTTGAAGTTGCACGCCGCTGACCGCGCGCGCCCAACAGCGCGAGTTCCACGCATTGATATCGCCAGGCGTAAGCCGTGCGGTCTGGTCGAAATCCGGCACCGCACGCGCGTATTCGCCTTTGCCCTCATAGGCGAGGCCGCGGTTCATCCACGCTGCCGCCAGCATCGGATCGAGCCGGACCGCTTCGCTGAAGTCGGCAATGGCGCGGTCGAGATCGCCCATGGCGTAGCGAATGTGCCCACGCAGATTACGGCTCTCCGCGTCGTCGGGCTTGAGCGCAATCGCCTTGTCGAGATCGGCGAGGGCCGCGGTGTAATCGCGCTTTAATTCGTAGAGGCTGCCGCGACTCCCGAACGCATTCACGAACTTCGGATCGATGCGGATGGCTTCGCCGTAATCGGCAATCGCCTTGTCGAGAGCGCCCTTGCTCACGTAAGCGAGCCCGCGGCTCTGATAAGCATCGCGATATTCGGGATCGAGCCGGATGGCCTCGGAGAAGTCCGCGATTGCGCGATCGAGCGAGCCGTCGGCGCGAAAGGCAAGGCCGCGATTGTGGTAGGCGACGGCAAGCTTCGGATCGAGCTTGATCGCCTCCGAATAGTCGGTCACCGCGCGCTCATAGTCCTTGTTCTCGAAATAGAGGTTGCCGCGCGCGGCATAGGCGAGTGCGAATTTGGGATCGATGCGGATCGCCGCCGCGAAATCAAGCACCGCGCCGCGGATGTCGCCCTTGTCCGCATAGATGAGCCCACGATTTGCGTAGGGCAGTGCAAGCGCCGGATCGAGCCGGATTGCCTCGGAATAGTCCGCGATCGCGTGGTCGAAGTCGCGCTTCTCCGCATAGGCGAGGCCGCGATTGGTGCGCGCGACCGCGATGCTTTTCGGCGGCTCGCGCCCGGCCTCGATGATGAGGGTGCAGCCTTTGATGGTGAGATCGACGGGGTAGCGGCCGTTCGTGTTGGCGCAGGCGGCAACAGCGCGGGGCTGCTGCGCGAGAGAAGGGGCAGCCAAGAGCAGCATCACCGCAGCGACGCCAGCACCCGCCGTGTTCGCCATCATTCCGGCAATCGCTTTTGCGGTCTTCACGCGCCTCGTCGAAATCACCGTGCCGGCGATCCTCGCAGTCAAAGCAGCCAACTCTCGCGGCGTGTCCACGCGGTTAACAATCTCAAGGATTTCTTCATATCAGATCGCTTCATTTGTGCCTATGCGGGGGCTATCTTGCCGCCGCCGTCGGTATCATTCGAATTCGCCTGACGCTTTTGCGGTGGAGACCAATCTTGCCCGTGATGTCCGGAAAGCGCGCCTTCCTTGATCTCTTGAAACAGGAAGGCGTCGAGATGGTGTTCGGCAATCCCGGCACCACCGAACTGCCGCTGATGGATGCGTTCGCGGTCGAGCACGACATCCGCTACATCCTCGGGCTCCAGGAAGCCGCGCTGATGGCCATGGCCGACGGCTACGCACAGGCCTCCGGCAAGCTGGCGGTGCTGAACCTTCACGTCGCGCCCGGTCTCGGCAATGCCATGGGCATGCTCTATGACGCCCAAAAGGCGGCATCGCCCGTGTTTATCACCGCCGGCCAGCAGGACCTCGATTATCTCGTCACCGAGCCGGTGCTGTCAGCCGACCTCGTGAGTTTGGCGCGGCCCTTCGTCAAATGGGCCGCGGAGGTCCATCGCGTCGCCGATCTGCCGCGCCTCGTCCATCGCGCGGCCAAGACCGCGCTCGCGCCACCAAGCGGGCCGGTGTTCCTGTCGCTGCCCGGCGACATTCTCAAGGCCGAGGCCGATCTCGATCTCATGCGGCCGACGCGGGTTGCGCCGCGGCTGCGGGGCGACATCGCAGCCATTGCCGCCGCCGCCGAGGTTCTCGCGGCCGCCAAACGGCCGGTCATCATGGCAGGCGATGCGGTGGCGCAGAGCCGCGCGCATGCAGAACTCGTCGAGCTTGCCGAACTCCTCGGCGCGCCGGTCTACACCGAGTTCGTGCCGAACACCGCGTCGTTTCCAAGCTCGCATTCGCTGTTTCGCGGCAACCCGGTCCGCACTGCGCCGGCGGTCCGCAAAATACTGGAAGAATACGACGCGCTGCTCTCGGTCGGCGCCGACCTGTTCACGCTGTCGCTGCCCTCGGACGTCGACCCGATGCCGCCGGGAATGGCGATCGTCCATCTCGACACCGACCCGTGGGAGATCGGCAAGAACTATCCGCCGGCGGCCGCGATCCTCGGCGATCCGAAAAGCACGCTCCCGGAATTGACCGCGATGGTGCGCGAGCGCATGTCGAGCGCGGCGCGGGGCGCCGCCCGTGAGCGGCTTGCGCGGGCAAGCGAAGCCGCGCTCGCCGAACGTGAAGCGCTCAGGGCGAAGGCGCGTTCGCTTGCGGGGATAACGCCGGTGCTGCCGCTCGCACTACTGCACGCCATCGGCGAAATTCTGCCGAAGGATGCCGTCGTCATCGAGGAAGTGTTGTCCTCGGCGCCCGGCATTCGCCAGCTCATCCGCAGCGACGACCCGCAAAGTTATTTCGGTCTCCGCGGCGGCGGCATCGGCTGGGGCCTGCCGGCGGCGATCGGCGTCAAGCTCGCGCTGCCTGACCGGCCGGTCGTCGGCCTGATCGGCGACGGCAGCGCGATGTACACCGTACAGGCCCTGTGGACTGCGGCCCACTACCGTATCCCGGTGGTGTTCGTGATCCTCAACAACACGTCCTACCGCATCCTCAAGCAGCGCCTGCACGCGTTCCGCGGTCTCGCCGAGCAGGTCGACACCTACGTGGGCATGGAGCTCGTCGATCCGACGATCGATTTCGTCGGCCTGTCGCGTTCGCTTGGTGTCGCCGCCGAGCGTGCGAAGACGGTGCATGAGGCGACCGACCTCATCACCAAGGCGTTGAAGGACAACACGGCGATGCTGATCGACGTCGAACTCGACCGCGCCTTCAAGCCAATGTAGCCTCCCCGACGGTTTTTTGCCGTCACCGGGGAGCACCATCATGTTCAAGGCGTCCGCCAACGTCATGCTGCCGACGTCCATCATCGGCTCGCTGCCGCGTCCGCATTGGTACACGGCAACGCTTGGCAGCCGCAGCTTCATGGAAGCGATGGTGAACTCGCGCTATCGCGAGCAGTACGAGGATGCGGTCGCCGTGCATCTGTGCGCGCAGGAAGCGGCCGGCCTCGACATCGTCACCGACGGCGACGCCCATTACGACGAGCAGGTCGGCGGCATGAGCTGGCAGAGCTATCCGCTCACCCACATGTCGGGCTTCTCCACATCGCCGCAGCCCGGGATTTATCGCGTCGGCGGCGTCGCGTTTCCGCGCGGCCATATTCTGCACGACTATCTGGAGGCGCGGGTGTTTCCGCGCATCGTCGGACCGGTGGGCCCCGGCAATCTGCAATACAGCGAGATGTGGAAGGTCGCGCAACGCATGACGACGCGACCGGTCAAGTTCGGCACCATCCTGCCGGAGCTGCTCGCCGCCGCCTGCGATGATGACTATTACAAGGATCCGGTCGAACGGACCTGGGCGTTGAGCGACGCGATCAATGCCGAGCTCGACGCGCTCGCGGATGCCGGCTGCCCGGTGCTGCAGATGGAAGAGCCGCAGATCCACATGGTGCCGGCCCGCGGCAAGCCGTTCGGCAAGCTCGACGTCGAGGATCTCATCAAGCTGTTCAACAACACCGTGAAGGAGCTGCGCGGCAAGACCGAAGTGTGGTGCCACACCTGCTGGGGCAATCCTTCGCAGCAGCGCATGTTCCGCGAAGTCCAGAGCTACCGGCCGACCCTCGAAGCGCTCAATCGGCTGGACGCAGATGTCCTCACGTTCGAGACCTGCTCATCGGGCACGGCCGACCTCGAAGCGATCGGCGCCATCGTCAAGGACAAGAAGATCGTGATCGGCGTGATCGACCACCACACCCTGCAAGTCGAGCGGCCGGACGAGATCGCCGCCCTCATCCGCGAAGCGCTCAAGTACATCCCGCCGGAGCGTTTGATCATCTCGTCGGACTGCGGCATGGGACGCGAAGGCATGGCGCGCCGCCACGCGAACTACAAGATGGTCTCCATGGTGCTCGGCACCAACATCGTGCGCAAGGAACTCGGGCTCCCCGAAGCCCAATGCCTTGCCGCGGACCCGCGCTATTCCCTGACGCGCGTGCAGTAGGGGATCACGTGCCCGACCTGTAGCCCGGATGAGCGCAGCGATATCCGGGTACTGTTGTGCCAACTCGGAAAGCCCGTCCCGGATGTCGCTCCGCTTCATCCGGGCTACGGGCGTCGCACGCCACAAATGAAATGGCCGGGATGAACCCGGCCATTTCAAACCATCCAGGCGCCAGCGCCCCCGCTGGGGACGGCTTTAGACTGCGGCGTGCTTGGTCGACGTCGGCTTCATCGTCGGCTTGTGCTTCGCGACGTGCTTGTTCGCGCTCTTGGTCTTGCTGGCGGTATGCTTGGTCGAAGTGTGCTTGCTCGCGACATGCTTCGACGAAGTCTTTGCCGTATGAGACTTGGTCGTGACGTGCGCCGTCTTCGTCGATTTGGCCGGCTTCGTCACGCTGGCGGTGTGGGTAGGTTGCTTGGTCGTGGTCTTGGCCACGGCGGTGAGCGGAAGCGCGGCGACGCTTGCGGCGACCAGCGCAACGGCGAGTTTGCGGAACATATCTGTACCCTTTCAAGATTTTGTCGGGCGGCCCGCGCCCATTGTTATTGCCCGGATGATCTGCCCGGGTGATCGCCCAAGTTGATTGTCGAGGACTAGCCCCATCCGAATCGTCCAGTCGATCGAATCGACCGGCTCGTGACCGATCTTGACGCTAAACATGCGCGGGTTATGCTTAACTTTACCTGAAAGCTCGCTCTGCTTCCGGTTCACCTATATGAACCGAAACTGAACAATCCGGCTACGGAAGTCGAACATCGCTCACGCTTCCGGGTCAGCTTCGGTCGACGCAAGGATCCACGCGAAATACCGCTCGTCGACGTTGTCGATCGGCAGCACCATGATGGCCGGTGTGTCGTAAGGATGCGTCGCCTTGACGCCGGAGCGCACCTTCTCGGCCAGCGAGGCGCGGGTCTTGACGATCATCACCACCTCGTCGGCGCGCTCGATCGCGCCTTCCCAGCGGTAGACTGAGACCATTCCGGGCAGGATGTTAACGCACGCAGCGAGGCGGTCCTCGATCAGCGCACGTCCGGCCTTCTCGGCCTCGACAAGGGAAGGATAGGTCGTATAGACCAACACCGCGCGCTCCATCCGAGAGCCTCCGTCGCCGGCCTTCTGCAATCGAACCGGCACTCATTTTGCCGATTCAGCGAATGCCCATGAGCTATCGCCAATGAGCCGCGACCGCGTCGCCTTCGTCAACAGCCCGATTCCGGAAGCCGAAGCCGCGCGCGACGCCTTGACGCTGCGCTACGGCGGCGTCGCGCCGGTCGATGCCGACGTGATCGTCGCGCTCGGCGGCGACGGTTTGATGCTGCAGACCCTGCATACGTTCATGGCGACCGGCAAGCCGATCTACGGCATGAACCGCGGGACCATCGGCTTCATGATGAACGAGTATCGCGAGGACGGCCTGCGGGAACGTCTCGCCGCCGCGGAGGAGACGGTCATCCATCCGCTCGAGATGCGCGCGATCGACAGCGCGGGCAAGCTGCACGAGGCGCAAGCCATCAACGAAGTCTCGCTGTTCCGCGAGACCTACCAGCTCGCGCGGCTGCGCATCCTGGTGGACGGCACCGAGCGTCTTTCCCAGCTTGCGGCCGACGGCGTGATGGTGGCGACGCCGGCAGGCTCGACGGCGTACAATCTTTCCGCCCAAGGTCCGATCATTCCGATCGGCGCACCGCTGCTGGCGCTGACTCCCATTAGCCCGTTCCGCCCACGGCGCTGGCACGGCGCTTTGCTGCCGGATACCGCCATCGTCACCATCGAAGTACTCGAGGCCGACAAGCGCCCGGTCGCCGCGGTCGCCGACCACGCCGAAGTGCGCTCGGTGCGCAAGGTCGACGTGTGCATGAACCGCAACATCTCGCTGCACATGCTCTTCGACCCCGGCCACAATCTCGACGAGCGCATCCTGCGCGAGCAGTTCGGGGTGTGAGCGGATGCGTGGCGCATAAGAGTGATGCCAGCGCGAACGCGAGGCAGGCGATGCGGTCTACGCGGTCGCGTTTTCTGATTGCGCGGCCTGCTTGAAAGCATCGATTTAGAGCAGATTCACGGTAACTGGCGATATCCTGCATTGGCGAAATAATTTGAGCATTCGTTTGCGGAGAAGGCAGAGAGGCTTTTGCCCATCGTAGTCCAAAGCGCCTCGACGGTGCGGGGCGCGGCAGTCCGCAGGAGCGTTTTGAGCTTGGCGAAGGCGTTCTCGATTGGGTTGAGGTCAGGCGAGTAGGGCGGCAGGTAGCTTAGGCTGGCGCCACTCGCTTCGATCGCTTCCTTGACGCCGGCGACTTTGTGGCTGGCGAGGTTGTCCATGACGACGACGTCGCCCGGTGCAAGTGTCGGAGCCAGGAATTGCTCGACATAGGCAAGAAAGACGGCGCCGTCCATAGCGCCGTCGATCACCAGCGGAGCGGTTATCTCGTTCTGACGCAGGGCGGCAACGAAGGTTGATGTCTTCCAGTGGCCGTGGGGAACGCTGGCGATGACACGCTCGCCGCGGCGTGCTCTGCCGTAGCGCCGTGTCATGTTGGTGGTCGCCCAGGTCTCGTCGATGAAGACGAGGCGGGCTGCATTCATAGCCGGCTGCTCTCGCCGCCACGTCGCGCGGGCTTCGGCAATGTCGGGGCGCGCCTGTTCGGCCGCGTGATGCGTCTTTTTTTGAGCGTCAACCCAAGCCGATGCAACGTATTCCACATGCCGCCTTGGCTCACCGAGATGCCGTGCTTCGTCAACACCCAGGCACGCAATTCATCAAGTGTCGCATCGGGCTGCGATGAGACCTGGTCGCGGATCGCCTGATGATGCGGCTCAAGTTTCCATGCCAGATGACACCGTTGCGGCCGAGCAGTGGTCTCGCCGGTGGCACGTCGCCGGCCCAAGGCTTTGTAGATGTACGACACGCTGACCCGAAACAACGGCGCGGCCTGGTAAACCGGCGTGCCAGCGTCGACCGCAGCCAGCACACGTTCGCGCAAATCCTGCGAATAAGACTGTCCCCTTCGCCAGCTCATCGAATCCCCCAGCCATCAAAAGCTGGAAGCCCATGAATCACAGAACCGCGGCCAGGGGAATCCCGTCCCGATTCCAGTCAACGTGAGGATGCTCTAGTGGGCACCAAAAAAATGCGGTTGAGTTAGCGCGCTACGTTTTGTTTCCCGACGTCAGTGAACTGAGCTTTCTTTTCCCCTCCCCCGCTTGAGGACCGCACGCGGGGGAAGGTTGGGAAAGGGGCCCTCGCCGCGAGTCCGTACCGTTGAGCGTGCCCCCCCTCCCTGACCCTCCCCCGCAAGCGGTCGCAAGCGGGGGAGGGGAAAGAAGAGAGACACCGCCCGACGCAGTGCCGCCCCGCGGCCAAAGCTTAATCGATCGTTTACGTCGTTCTGCGAAATTGCCGGGCGGCGCGCGGGCACGACGGTCCCCACATGATTCGCATTGATTTCAATCGGTTGCGTTTCCTCGTCATCGAGGACAACGCCCATATGCGCCGCATCCTGCGCACGCTGCTCTACGGTTTCGGCTCCCGCGAGGTCTACGAGGCCGAAGACGGCGCCACGGGTCTTGAGGCATTCGTCCATTACGTCCCGGACATCGTCATTACCGACTGGGCGATGCCGATTTTCGACGGGCTTGAACTGACCCAGATGATTCGTCAGCCCGGCGCCAACGCCAATCCCTATGTCCCGATCGTCATGCTGACCGGACATTCGGAGAAGAAGCGGGTCATCGCGGCGCGCGATGCCGGCGTTACCGAATTCCTGGCAAAGCCGATCTCGGCGAAGGCGCTCTATCAGCGCATTCTCAACACCATCATCAATCCGCGGCCGTTCATCAAATCGAAGAGCTATTTCGGTCCCGACCGCCGGCGGAGCAACAATGTGAACTACACCGGTCCCGAGCGTCGCAAGGGCAATGCGGAATTGATCGATCAAAAGCCCCTGCTCGAAAAGGTCAAAGTCTGACAGAGCTTCGCGAGACACGTTATGGCCGAACACAAGCACAGCGCCCCCAGCGTCACCAGCGTCACCAAGTTCGCCGACCACGAGGTGATCGTTCCGCCGAACCGGCTCAAGAAAGCGGTGCGGCGCGGCGGCGGTAATGACCGCGATCCGCTCACCGATGCCGAGATCGCGTTCGAACAACTGTCGACGCAATTCGAAAGCTGGATGCAGGACGAGTGCGCCGAACTCGAGCTGGCGCGCCGCCTCATTCATACCGATGGCTACAGCCACACGACGCGGCAGAAGCTGTTCCGCGCCGCCCATGACATCAGGGGGCATGGCGCGACCTTCGGCTATCCCTTGGCCGCAGATGTCGCCGACAGCCTGTGCCGGGTTCTCGAGGAGGCGCCCGATCCCAGCCGCGTGCCGCTGCTTTACATCGATCAGTGCGTCGATGCCGTCCGCGCCATCGTGCGCGAGCGCAACAATGCCAAGGCGGAAGAGATCGCTCTCGCCTTATCCGTAGAGTTGCGCGCGATCGCTAACGAACTTATCGGTCAGGATGCGCAAGCCGCCGACCCTGAAGCGAGCGAAGCCGAGCCGCCGGCGACCGACGCAAGTCCCCCGCTCGCACCGCTGTGACGACGCGGGCGATTTCGGCCCGCGTCTCAGGACGCGCTCAGCGCGGGAAGCATCACAGCACCTGCTGCCCTCGCCATTGCTTCGGCGCAGCGTGCCCTGGCGCGCGCCATCATCATCTTCTTGTCGCCCGGCACTGAGGGTGAGCGTCAGTTCGCGGGCGCGCCGCACCACATCCGTCAATCGGCCAATTAGAACCACGCTTCCGTAACACCGGACCGTGGTGTAGCGTCGCTGCTATCAAGGCGTTCCGAAGCGCCGCTTGCCGGCGCGGCGCCTGCCGACGGCGCATTCTTTGCTTACAGATGAGTCCTCCAGCCTACGCGTGAGATGGGCATGGCAGTCGGCATGGGTCCCGAAATCGACTTTTTTGTCAGCCGGCGCGGCGGCGCTGCGGCAACGGCGCGGGAAGTGGCGGAAGTCCTTCAATCCGAAGGATACACGGTCTTCGTCCAGGACTACGACATTCCGCAGACGGCGGATTTCATCGCCGCCATGGATGAAGGATTGAAGCGGTGCCGCCATCTCGTCTTGCTTCTCACCAACGATTACGCGTCTTCGCAATACACGATGATGGAAGTGACGAACTTCCTCGCGGCGGCCGCACGTTCCGCAGACGAACGCCGCCTCGCGATCCTGTGCCTCGACGATAGCCGCCCCGAAGGCATCCTCGCGAGCCGGGTCTATAGTAGTCTCGTCGGCGTCGCCGACCCGCAGGAGCGCAGGGCCCTCATCCTGTCCGCGGCCGAAGGGCGCGCGATGGCCGCGCCGCGGCGGCACAAGCTTTTCGAGAATGTGGCGCCGCGCGATCAGAATTTTACGGGTCGCGACGACCGTCTCGCGGACATGCACCGCCTGCTGACGCAGCCCACCGACCACAAAACCGTTCCGCCGCTCGCGATTTACGGCCTCGGCGGCACCGGCAAATCGTCGCTCGCCGCTGAATACGCGCATCGCTACGCCAACGATTACGCTGGCGTCTATTGGGCCTCCGCGGAAGAGCGCACGGTGTTGGTCTCGGCGCTTGCCACGCTTGCCGGCAAGCTTGATCCGCGATTGGCGCATCTCTCCGACCAGGAGGCGGCGGCAAAGGCAGGCCTCGCGCGGCTTGCCGCGTTCACTACGCCATTCCTGCTCGTCTACGACAACGTCGAGACGCCTGAAGTGCTGCGCGATCTCGTTCCCAACGCGGGAGCGCGGGTCTTGCTGACGACGCGCTGGACTGATTGGGCCGGCCGCGCGACGGAGATCAAGCTCGACGTACTGACCGAAGATGCGGCGTCGCAATTTTTGCAAACGCGGGCCGCGCGGGTTGATCCCGCCGGCGCGGCCCGCCTTGCTCACGCGCTGGGGCACCTGCCGCTCGCGCTCGACCACGCGGGCGCCTATTGCCGTTTGGTCGGCAAAAGCCTGAGCTTTGACGACTATCGCGCCAAGATCGACGCGCGGATCACGCGGCCGCCGAAAGGTTATCCCGAGAGCATCGCCCGCACCTTCGGCACGGCCATCGAGAGGGCGGCGGCCGAACAGAGCCAGGCCGAGACCTTGCTCGGCATTTTTGCCTTCCTTGCGCCCGAGAGCATTCCGCTTGAACTCATCACCGACGGGATGTTCGACGTCGATGACCGGGCCGAGGCACTGGCGGCGCTGTCGTCGGTGTCGCTGATCGAGAACCACGAGTTGGACGACGGCACGGCTGCCGTCACGCTCCATCGCCTCGTGCAAGCGGCGATGCGCGCTCAACTCGCTGTGGACTCGAAGACGACGCAACTCCTTGAAATGGTTCTGGAGCGGCTCGCCGAGGTGGTGCCTGAAGACCCTTACGAGAATCCCGACCGTTGGCCCCGCTGCGCGCAACTACTTCCACACGTGATCGCGTTCCGCGAACACGCGACAACGGCAAAGCTCGAACACGGAGATTTCGCTCTGGTCAGCAATCGCGTCGGCGAGTTTCTCTACGCGCGCGGCTCGCTCGAATTGGCAAGAGTGTTTTTCGGGCAGGCGTTCGACCTTGCCAAGGTTGCGTTCGGGCCTCGCAACCTCGAGACAGCCAAGATTTTGAACAATCTGGCGCTTGCGACGCACGACCTCGATCCCGAAACCGATGTCGAAGAGCTTTACCGCGATGCGTTGAATATCGAGCACGAGCAGGTCGGCATTGATCATCCAAGTTACGCGAGGACGCTGACGAATCTTGCCCGCTTTGCTGCTCAGCAAGGCCGCATCGACGAGGCCGAAGAGCTATTGCGAGAAGCGATCGCGCTTGGAGAAAAAAACCTCGGGCGCGCCCATCCGGACGTCGCTCATCGTCTCCAATTTCTCGCGATGCTTTCGCACGGTAAGGGACAGATCGCTGAAGCCGAGGCTTTGCTGCGAGAATCGATCGAGATCGGGCAAAAGTCATTGGGGCGCGACCACCCTGACGTGCTCAAGCGTCTCAATGGACTCGCCACCATGCTGGAACGCGGCGGCCGCAGGGAGGAGGCTGAGCCGGTCTATCGCGAGGCCGTCGAAATCAGCGAGAGGACGTTGGGACCTCAGCATTCGGATTTGGCGGCTTTGCTCCAAAACCTCGCTAACGTGCTTCGGGACACCGGTCGCGCGACCGAGGCCGAGCCGCTGTATGGCCGAGCGGTCGACATCTTCGCACAGAATCTCGGTGCGGATCATATCTACACCGCGCGCGCGAAAACCAACCTCGCAAAGCTTCTGCTGGCGAGCGACCTTTCCAAGGCGCGTGAACTGGCACACGCGGCTCTTGCCGTGCACTCAAAAGCGCTTGGCGAAAATCACGCGTGGACGCAGGACGCCAGGGCTGTCCTGGCGTCAGGTCTTAAGGAATGAGAAGCAGCGTCAGGGTTTATTTAGGCAGGGTCTCTCGCCATTCATCGACGCCCGGCGCTTTGAAATCGGCGGCATAACGGGATGAATTGCAATACTTCAAGTACGCGGTGCGGTCCTTGCCGGCCAATTTCGCGCTTTTTGCCTCGGCAGTGCATGCAGCACTCTTCTTACGCTTTTCCTGCGGCGTCTCGACCGGCCCGGGAAACGGCGAATTCAAGTTCATGTCCTTGCCTTGAATCTGAGCCAGCACTGCGCCGCCATTGAGCAAAGAGATGGCGAACACGCATCCAAGAAGAAGCGAAAACGGTCTCATCTGCGTCCACCTATATATTTCGAATTGATCATCGCGCCCCGCGACGCCACCCATGCCGATACTACAACAAAGTGCGTGACGGCCCAATGCCGCGCAAATCGCTATTCACGATCTTTTTGTATTGCGGCAAACCGCTCGCTTTGGCCGGTGGCTACGCCGCATCGCGGTCCCGCTCGTCCTGGGCGACGAGTTCGTCGCAGTAGATGCGGGCATCCTCGCGCGCGGCTTCCGCCGCGAAGCGGCGCAGCAGGATGAGAAGCGGCTCGGTGTCGCCGACATCGGCGCGCTCGCAGCTTGTCAGCACGCG
Source organism: uncultured Alphaproteobacteria bacterium (assembly GCA_963807015.1). Taxonomy (GTDB): domain Bacteria; phylum Pseudomonadota; class Alphaproteobacteria; order Rhizobiales; family Xanthobacteraceae; genus JAJPKK01. Next base: position 857,796 of record CAWEAS010000008.1, read on the forward strand.
CTCGACCATGCGCCGCTTGAGGCGGCTTGCGCCGATGAACTCGCCATTCTCATGAGCTTCGCGCACAGCCGCCAGTGCCTCGCGAAACGCGACATAGGTCGAAGCGGGCAAACCCGCTTTGTCGAACACCGCACGAAAACCGGCGCTGCCGCGGTCGTGCACCAGCGACTGCACGCGGGCGAGCGGTAGTTCTGAGAGTTCGCACAGCGCATCCTCGAACATCGCCATGTTGCCGGACAAGAGCGCCCGGAGCACGAGCCCGGCATTGAGCTGGCCGCTCATGCGCAGGTGCCGGATCAGCGGGCTCGTGTCATCGTTCGGACCCAGCGCGGCGATCGTCACCGTCGCCTTCTCGCAGGCTTCGCGCGCCACCGCATTGGCGCGTTCGCGCCCAAGCCAGGAGCGGTCAGCAACGAAATTCCCGAGGAGTTGCGACACGAGGCGCACCAGCGTCTGGCGCGCCGCCAGCGGCAGATCGGGCCGCGCGAGCAACGCTTCGCGGATCACGCCGAGGTGGCCGAAGCGCTCGATGATGCGGTTGGCCGACGACGGCGCGATGTCCGCATGGGGGTTCTCGGCCGCGATCAGGCAAGCTTCCGCCGCCCCCACTTCGGCGATCGCGGCGGCGACCGCGCATTGCAGCGGCGCGCGGGCCGCGATTGCAGCCTGCAGGGTGCGGGTGCCGGTCGCGACGAGATCGACCAGCTCGGCGTCGATGAAGAGCGGCGAGTGCTGCAGGACGATGGCCGCGATGTGCTCCTGATCGGAGGCGAGCGCGTGCATCACGGCATGGGGCGCGTCGGGGCTGTCCGCGAGCGCCTCGGCGAGCGCCTCGCGCACCAGCGGGGAGGGATCATCGATGAGCGTGATCATGGCGCCTTCGGCGGCGTCACGATCCTCCGGGCTCAGGTCGGAGTAGAGATAGGCGCGGGCAAGTGCGCTGCTGGCTTCGGCGCGCTCGCCGGCGCCCGCCGTGCGCACCCAGTGAAGAAACTGCCGGACAATCATTCCTGCGACCACGCTTGGACTAGCGTCAGCCGCTCGCGGCTAACGCCGAACGGTATCCAATCTAGATCGCGAGGCTTAACAAAGCGTTCACCATGAATCTTTACGGAAGAGCAAGACAGCGGCGCGCGAGCATCGGTTTCAGGGGCGTGACGGTCCCGAGCGTGATGCCGCGGAAATTGCGCCCTCTGCCGTGGGCGCGACCTGCCCAGGCACCGGTCGCGCGGCCCGCGCCGTCCATAATTCGGAGACGAACTGCCGCGGCGGCGCTCCGCTGTCGCTGAACAATCCTCGGAACAGCGGCGTTGCCGTCGAGATTCGACCCGACGACTCCGGCGGGGCTGTCGTGCCAGTGGAAATGGAGCTCGCGTCACCAGCCATGGCTGTGGTGGTCCCCGGGACGATGACGAGCGGAGCACCGACAGGCGCGGCCGACGTTGCGCGTGGTGTCGATGCAGATGACGCCGCGGCGGGCGGAGCGGTCGGCGGTCCGATCGGTCCGGCAAGGCCAAAGGCCGCTGCGATGGCGGTTACGATATTGGTCGGGCCAGCGCCTGTGCCGCCGTTTCCGCGGGCGCCGTCATACCGGCTGATCAGCGCGCTGTAGACTTCGGCGGCGCTGCGCGGACGGCCGTCGCGGTCATAGAAGATGGCGCGGTTGGCATCGGCGGCGGATGGAAACGCCGCGTCAGCGGCGGCCATCGGCGCTGTCGCTGCGAGCGTCGTCAGCTTCGCGGCGCCGGCGGGGCCGAGGACATGGGCAATGTAAAGCTCGCCGTCGCTCGCCTTGCGGCCAAGTCGCGCCGCGAGTTGAGCGGCGTTGTCGCGCGTCAACGCGCCCGCCATGGCGGCGTTGGCGGTGGGATCGTCGCGCAAGGCCATGATGTCCCGGCGCATGGTCGGATCGGGCACGTCGTAACGGCCCGACCCGCTTTGCACGATGGCGTCGGCATAGCGGCCGTAGCCAAGCGTCGGCCCCGACCGCTTCAGCGTCGCGAGCCAGGTCTGGTCGACGAATTGATAAAGTCCGCGCGCCGACGACGTAGTCGAGGCTGCCTGCGGGTTGAGACTTGATTCGGCCTGGGCCGTCGCCAGCATGTATTCGAAGCTGGTGCCGGTCGCATCGGCGGCGCTTTGAATCGCGTCGGATACGCTCTGCGTTCCCGGCCGATTGAAAATGCCGGTGATGTCCATGGTTACGGCCGCCCCGGCGACTTCTTCGCCGGTTCGCACCATTGGCAATTATGGTAAACGAAACGTTAACGGCATCTTTCTCCACTTACGTGGAAGGGCAAGCATGCGTTGCGCGACATGTTTCTCCCTCCCCCCTTGTGGGGGAGGGTCGGGGTGGGGGGTCGAGAGGTGATGGCCAAGAAGTGCCATATCTCACGACCCCCACCCCCGACCCCTCCCCACAAGGGGGAGGGGAGAAGGAGCTGCGTTGCTTTGCCCGCAAACGCAAAGGAGAGGAGCAGCACGGCACGGGAGATTCCATCATGGCAACCACGACGGCAGCGCGGCACAAGCGCGGCGGCATCTACTTCGATGACTTCGTTCCCGGCGAGGTGTTCGAGCACCGCTATTACCGGACCGTCACGCAGATGGACAACATGCTGTTCTCCAACATGACGCTCAACCCGCAGCCGCTCCACATCGACCGGCATTTCTGCGAGCAGGAAACCGAGTGGGGCCAGCCGCTGATGAATTCGCTGTTCACGCTCGGCCTGATGATCGGCATGTCGGTCTCCGACATCACCACCGGCACCACCATCGCCAACCTCGGCATGACCGACGTGAAATTCCCGCAGCCGGTGTTCGAGGGCGATACGCTCCACGCGACGACGGAAATCGCCGGCAAGCGCGTCTCGAAATCGCGCCCGGGCGCCGGCATCGTCGAACTGATCCACCGCTGCTACAACCAGGATGACAAGCTCGTCGCCGAGTGCCGGCGCAGCGCTTTCATCCTGATGCGACCGGCGAGTTGATGCGTTCCCTGCTGTTCGTCCCGGCGGACGCGCCGAAGAAACTCGACAAGGCGATCGGTTGCGGCGCCGATGCCATCATCATCGATCTTGAAGACTCGGTCGCGCCGGACCGCAAGGACGGGGCGCGCCAGGCTGCGGCAGAGTTTTTGCGCGGGGCTCTCACGAAGCCTGCGCGGCCGCGCCTGCTCGTGCGGGTCAACAGTCTTGAGACCGGGTTGACCGACGCCGACCTCGACGCCGTGGTTCCGAGGGCGCCTGACGCCATCATGCTGCCCAAGGCCGAGGGCGGTGCTTCGGTCATTCATGCCGACGCCAAGCTGACCGCGCGCGAGGCCTTGCACGGGCTCGACGAAGGCTCGATCGGGATCGTGGCGATTGCGACCGAGACAGCGGCGGCGCTGTTCGTCGCCGGCACCTATCGCGGCGCGAGTGCGCGACTTTCCGCGCTGACCTGGGGAGCTGAGGATTTGTCGGCCGAGCTCGGCGCCGAAGCCAATCGCGATAGCGACGGGAGCTTCCTCGATCCGTACCGCCTTGCCCGTACGCTGTGCCTTGCGGCCTCGGCCGCGGCCGAGGTGCAGGCCGTCGACACCGTCTATGTCGACTTTCGCGACGAGGCCGGGCTGCGCCGCGAATGCGAAGAGGCGCGCCGCGACGGCTTCACCGGCAAGATGGCGATCCATCCCGCACAGGTCGCGACCATCAACGAGGTTTTCACGCCGAAGCCCGAAGCGATCGCCAAGGCGCAAGCCATCATCGCGGCATTCGCTGCCGCGCCCGGCGCCGGCGTCGTCGGCATCGGTGGCGTCATGTACGACCGCCCACACATTGCCCGTGCCGAGCGCCTTCTCGCCCGCGCGCGCGCGATGGGGCTCGTGGTGTAGCGCTGGTTCGGCGGCTTTGCTTGGAAGATAGAGGCGGCCTCAGGCGGCAGCGGTATCGGACTGAACCTGCTCGTCGTCCGTCGCCGTGGACTGGCGCACCTGCAAGAACCGCAGCACACGCTTGGCCGTGGCGAGGTCGATCGCCTGATAGTTTGGTTCCTCGATCAGGCTGTTGAAGGGGTGCGCCCGCCGTTTCTTCGCCCGCAGGGCAAGGACCTTGCTTGCCGTCGACCACGGCAGCTCGATCGCGCGCAACAGCACCATCGCGTTCTGCACCGGGCCGCCCGTCAAGACGCCCATCAGCAGATGGCGGTCGAGCCGCGTCGGATAGGCGAGGATGGCTGCGACCTCGAGCATCTGCTCGCACGCGGCAATCTTGTCGAGCGCCTCGTCAAGCGCGAGCCGGCCGGAGAGGAATTGACCGAACACCCGGTAGGCCGCGATGCTTTGTTGGTTGCGCTCCGCCATCGCGAGCGTGAATTGCTGGCGGGCATGTTCGACGAGATGCTCGGGCATCGTGTCGGACACATCGTAGCCGCGCTCGGCGAGCTTGAGCGCGAGCGCCTGGGTGATCGTCGGCAGGAGCTTGTCCACCGCCTTTTGCGTCAGGTCCGGGCGGTTGGCCAGCGCGTTCTGCAATTGCAGATCGTCAAACGCCTTGTCGACCAGCACCATCATGCCCCGGTCGGAGAAACGCGCACCGTGATTGTGGGACACCTTGTGCACCACGCCGCGGCTGCCCCGGTCGACCAGCACGTCAGTGATCCCCTCCGACAAGGGGTCGCGTCCCGCGATCGCATCTAGATGACCATCGGTCCCCTTGTGGGCGATGGCGATCAGGTCGCTGTCGTCAAGGTCCGGCGAACCTTCGATAACAGGGCGGGCGATGTCGATGTCATCGTCGTTGGCAAGCTTGCGTACCACCTTGATCGGAAAGCCGGCCTTGGTCGCCATATGGGTCGCGACGTCGATCTTCGCCTCGCGCGAGATCTGATCAACCATGTTCTCGATGATTTCGTTGAACAGAATGTGTTCTGCGTCGGTGTGCTCGTCGATGCCGGCGAAAAACAGGTCAGCAATCTTGCGCAGGAGATCGAGCCGTTTTTCCGCTGATCGCTCTTCCGCCAGCAATTCCAGTTCCGAGAGCATTCCAATAGGCCTTGGTTAGACGCGTCCGCATCACCAATGGCAGACTGATATGAACGACCGGTTGGAACCCTCGGACAAACTTCGCGTAAAATCGTCGATATGCGAACGGCGCCTTGCGAGACTGACAAGGCGCCATCGCAGTTGCCTGGAGGACCGGAGGAGGAGAGCGATTGGCTGATCGGCGCAGCCGGCATGCCCTACGAGCGATAGACCGTGTCGGGATCGAAGACGCGCGCGGCGTCGCGCCATTCGAGCGTTGCCGGCGCGTCCGGCCGGGGCCGGACGACAGCACGATAGAAGCAAGAGCGCCGGCCCGTGTGGCACGCGCCATCGCTTGCCGGGCGCACCTTCAGCAGCAGTACATCCTGGTCGCAGTCGACCCGCATCTCGACCACGGTCAGCATGTGGCCGGAGGTTTCGCCCTTCTTCCACAGCGCCTTGCGCGAGCGGCTGTAGAACCATGCCTCGCCGGAGGCGAGCGTGCGCTCCAGCGCCTCGGCGTTCATGTGGGCCACCATCAGCACGTCGCCCGAGGCCGCGTCCGCCACGACGCAGGTAATGAGGCCTGCAGCGTCGAACTTCGGCGCGAAGGAAAGGCCCTCCTCGATCTCCTGTGCGGAGCCGCGCGGCGAGGTAAGGGATGAGGTCAAGCGGCGTCTCTACCCTATTCTACCGGCGACGATCGTCCGGCAAACGGAGGATCGTCGCCGTCGCTGGTTACGCGTGGTCGCGCACCAAGGAGATGAAGCGGACTTGCTGGCTCGGATCGTCGCGGAAGAGGCCAGTGAACTTCGTCGTCACCGTCGACGAGCCCGGCTTCTCGACCCCGCGCATCGACATGCAGGTGTGTTCCGCCTCGACCATCACGGCAACGCCGCGCGGCCTGAGCACCTCGTCGATCGCGGTCACGACCTGCGAGGTCAGGTGCTCCTGGGTCTGCAGGCGTCCCGCATAGACGTCGATCAGGCGCGCGAGTTTGGAGAGGCCGACGACCCGCTCGACCGGCATGTAGGCCACGTGGGCCTTGCCGTAGAACGGCATCATGTGGTGCTCGCAGTGCGAATGGAACGGGATGTTGCGGACCAGCACGAAGTCATCGTAGGTGCCCATCTCACCGAAGGTGCGATCGAGCACTTCGACCGGGCACTCGCGATAGCCGCCGTAGAGCTCCTCGAAGGCCGAGACGACGCGCTTCGGCGTCTCCACCAGACCCTCCCGGTCGGGATTGTCGCCGATATAGGCGATCAGCGTGCGCACGGCGGCTTCCGCCTCGGTGCGCGACGGGCGCGGCACCACCGGCTCGGTGGCGCCTGTGATTCCGGCAGGCAAATGGGAACTGGGCTTCTTGACGGCGGTATCCATGACGATCGCTCCGTTCGACCGGAGACTCGGCGCGCGCGCCGGACCCCGGGGGTGTCACCGTGGCGTCGTCCTCGTGTCGGGACGCCGCATTCGTGGAACGCATGTCTCCCTGTTAGCGGGACAACGGGCCCTTAAGGTTCCACCGGGCCCGCAACGCACCTATATAATGCATGGCCCGGCAGACACAATCGGGCGGGCCTTACAGCGAACGCAGAGCTTCAATGCTAAACGAAATTTACAACAGCCGAATCCTCGAACTCGCTGGAAATATTCCGAGAATCGGGAGGTTGCCGAGCCCGGATGCGTCCGCGAGCGCCCATTCGAAGCTATGCGGATCGACGGTCACGATCGACCTCAAGATGGACGGCGACACGGTGACCGACTTCGCCCATGACGTGAAAGCCTGCGCCCTTGGCCAGGCATCATCGTCGATCATGGCGCGCAACATCGTCGGTGCGAAAGCCGACGAACTGCGCAAGCTGCGCGATGATGTCCGCCGCATGCTCAAGGAGAACGGCGCACCGCCGACGGCGGGACGTTGGGCCGATATTGCCGTGCTCGAGCCGGTCCGCGATTACAAGGCGCGCCACGCCTCGACCATGCTGACGTTCGATGCGGTGGTGTCGGCAATCGACCAGATCGCGGCCAAGCGCGGCGCCACCGAGCAGAACGCGGCGGCCGCTTCGTCGTAGCTATCGATCAGGTTTGATCAGTGGTCATTGCGGCGGCCGAGCGCAGCTCGGCAGCTCGGAATCCATAACCACGGCTGCGGAGTATAGATTTCGGGCTCGCCTCCGCTTCGCTCCGGCACCGCGGAGCCGTAGTGAATTTCCACAATTATTTCAATCAGTTATTTCCGTGGACCGGAAATGGACCGGGAATAATCTCGAAGGTCCGGGATCGAGCCTTAGCGACTTGGTGATCGTACCGCCGAACTTGCTCTCTCTGCCATCCTCGTCGGGCAGGTGGCCAACATAACCGTTCCCATCTCTACCCAAACCCACGCGCTTGCTTACTGTGGGTGATCGTCGGGCATCGTTGGTTGGCGCACTCGAAGCGGCTCAGTAAAAACCGAAGCAATCAGCCGTTGAATAATTCAGCTGAATTCAGCTACAAAACTAGCTGCCAGTGCCCCGGCCTGCAGAGCGGTCGCTATCATCTCTGAGAGTGCCGAATAGTTTGCTCTCGCCTCAAGGAATGTCGCTCTCATCTCGTTGCGTTGCCTCACGAGCTCGCCCCTCCACCATTCCCAATTATCATCCCCACAAGGCCCGCCACCACCCCAAGCCGGATCTGAAACGCGTTTCCGCGCAGAGTGGAAAGTAAGCCCTCTGGCCTCGTGCCCAATCGAAAAACTCGGTATAACTCTACTCTCGCCTGCGCCACCGACCCCGCCGAGCTCCTGGTCAGGCCAAGGTATAAAATTCCTATCTTCACGGCGCGCAGTGTATTCTTCCTCTACACCATGATCAAAAACAAACCAAACCTCCCATTGGCCATGGCCACGACAAGTGTAGTAACTGTATTTGACCTCCCTCGGCAGCGCTTCCAACTTGGGCTTGAGTTCAGCTACAATGTCGATATTGTGTTTCGCAATCGCACTCAATGAGTCTATATCGCCTGAGTATACGCGGCTAAAATAATTAAAGTACTGACCAAAGGTGGCTTTTCTGTTTGCTCTATCTTCCTGAGCATACTTAAACAGAGCATAATGATGAACCATCGCTATAAACACCGTATCAAAAGGGGCCGTGCCGTAACCACGCAACTGCGCAGAAGAGTTTTCGAACTGATCCAATAATTTTAGCGCTTCAAGTTTTGCATAATCGGCATCCACTCGCATTTTCGGGAGTTTACTTACGAAAACCTCGATCTGTGCAAGCAAAAGCGTCTTTATGTAACGTATCGTGTTATCGAGTATGTCCTGCTCTAAGCGATCCCCCATACTTTCTAGCAACTTTACAATTTCCACTAAAGCAAATCGCAAATCTGAAATGCGATTGTTGATTCTCTCCAGAGTTTGATCGACCTGCAAATTGTGCTGAGCGTCCTCTAGCGTACCGATGATCCCCGCGACCTCAGACATGATTGTCAGGGCCGTCATTGGATCAACCCTCAACGACACTTTCCAACCATCAGGGGTCGTAGCTGTCATAGCCGCTTTGAACGGAGATGAACTTATTTTCCAATTCGTAAATCTATCGGCCTTTAGTTCGGTCATTGTCGCTCCCCGTATAAATTGACTAATACAAATACTAGCCCACGGATCCGTATGCGCACCAGTCTAAGTCTGCAAGTATGACACTTAGAAGACAAACGATTTCGGGAATGACCGAGAAGATACCGGGCGGCTACGTCGTCCGGGACGCCTCGGCAGGCCGGTGCTCGGCGGCTCCCGCCACCTAATTAGTCATCCTGCAGCGGCGGGTCTACCTACCCCAGTTACCGGACCCGCCAGCCAGGCGGCCCGGAGGACGGCCATGGGCCACAATGACGTTCGATGCCGTCGTGTCGGCGCTCGACCAGATCGCGGCAAAACGCGGCGCGATCGCGCAGAACGCCGCCGCTTCGTCGTAGCGATCGATCAGGTTTGATCAGTGGTCATTCCGGGCTGCCGAGCTGCGCTCGGCCCCCGGAATGACGCCCGGGTGAGTGGCGTAGGTGGGCAAAGGCGGCCCCGGATCACATTTTTCCCAATGACCTGAATTCCGCTGTGCCCACCATTGGCGCCGCCGGTGGGCACGGCGCGCAATGTCACGCCCCTCAACACGCGCTGTGCCCTGCGCCTTTGCCCACCCTACGACGGTTGCTCCGGGCCGCCGCTGATTACGAACCGCCGACGAGCTTGAACTTCTGGACGCGGCGGCCGTAGTTCGTCTCGGCCACGTAGATGTTGCCCTTGGAGTCGACCGCGAGCGTGTGGCCGTGGGTGAAGTTGCCGAACTGGTGGCCAGGGCGACCGAAGCTCGCGAGGATTTCTCCGCTGGCGTGATCGAGGATGTGCACCTGCTCGTTACGCCCGTTCATCACGTACATGAACTTCTGCGCGGGGTCCGGCGAGAAGGCGACCCACCAGGCAGTGCCGCGCGGGTCCGGAACATTTGGTGTTCCGGTGCGGATCCAGATGTTCTTGATGAAGTTGCCCTGCTTGTCGAACACCTGCACGCGATCGCCCTGGCGGTCGCAGACGTAGACGAGGCCGGCCCGGCTGATGGTGACGCAGTGAACCACTTCGGCAAACGCCCCCGGCACGCCTTCGACGGTTTCCTCCTTGGTCGCCTGGTGACCCCATTGCCGCAGGAACTTGCCGGACCGATCGAACACGATGACGCGGCGGTTGCCGTAGCCGTCCGCGACGTAGACGTCGCCGTTCGCCTCGTCGATGGCGATGCTCGACGGATTGAAGAGCTGCTGCGGATCAGCATTCAGGCCCTTGCCCTTCGACGTGCCGTCCGCGGAGTTGAACTTGCCGCGCGTGCCGATCTGCAGCAGCAGCTTGCCGTCCGGCGCGTACTTTTGAACGATGCCGTCGTTGTTGCCGCCCACCCACAGGTTGCGTTCGCGGTCGGAATAGCAGCCGTGGATCGAGCCCGGCACCACGGCGGGATCGCCCCATGACGCGATGACGTTGCCGGCGGGATCGAATTTGATGATGGACGGCGCCGACTTGCTCGTCTCCTTTTCCTCCTGGGTGATGTCGCGCCGATTGACCACATAGACATTGTCGTCCGCGTCGACGCAGACGCCGCCGAGCTGACCCGTGATCCATCCCGCCGGCAGATCCTTCGGCCAGGAGGCGTCGATTTCGAATCGTGGAGCGGGTGTCTCGGCTTGCGTCGTCGGCACAAGCGCGAACCCCGCGAGCGCCGCCGCGGCGAGCGCCGCGTAACAACATTTGCGCATGGTTTGCTTCCTCCCTAACAAATGTTTTCTACTCGAATTTCTTGCCGCCGAGATACACGGCCTCGATGCCGTGCATGTTGGCGATATCATCGAGCGGATTGTTGGTGACGATGAGGAGATCGGCGGCCTTGCCCTTGGCGAGCGTGCCGAAATCCTTGTCGATGCCGAGCGCTTCGGCGGCATCCTTCGAGAATGACTTGATGATCTGCGCCGGCGTGAGCCCGGCATCGCGCATCAATTCCATCTGGTGGTGCTCGGAGAAGCCCTGGATGAAGTAGCGGTCCAGCGCGCCGCCGGAATCGGTGCCGAGCGCGACCCGAACGCCCGCATCGACGAGCTTCTTGAGATTGATCTTGTCGATCTCGAAAGACCGCCGATAGAACGCCTGCTTCGGGTCCTTCTGCTGCTCTGCGCGCTTTTTCGTCTTCAACAGTGCCAGCCGTTCCGGGGACAGGCCCTTCTGGAAGAGCGGGGTCTCGATGAAAGCCGGCGCGTCCGCATAGACAAACATCGCCTCTTCGCGCGCAAGGGTCGAGATCACCGTGACGTTGCGGCTCTTGAGCGTAGCGATGAAGTCATCGTCCAGAATCCGGTCGCGCACATTGTGGGCGAGGATGTTCACGCCTTCGTTTACGATCATTTTCGCGTCCTCGTATTCGAAGACGTGCGCCATGGTGATCTTGCCGTGCTTGCGGGCTTGATCCATCACCGCCGCGCAGAACTCGCGGCTGAGCTTCGGATACTTGCCGTCCTGCGCATCGATCCAGACCTTCACGAAGTCGGCGCCATGGGCGACGATCTCGTCGACCTTGGCGCGCGCCTCCTCCGGCGTCTTGACCTCCGATCCCGGGATGAACGGCGGCGACATGAACCGATACTTGACCGTGAGGATGCGCGCGCCGCGCAAATCGCCGGTGCGCTGCTTCGCCTTGAACTCGACGATGTCGTCCTGGTCGAAATACATGCTCGTCGTCGTGGTGACGCCGTAGAGCGCGTACTGCCGCAATTGCGGATCGCGCGGCGGCGGCCCGACGTGGCCGTGCGCGTTGATGATGCCCGGCGCCACGAACTTGCCCGTGGCGTCGATGACCGTGGCGTCGGCCGGTACCGCGATCGAGGCCGCCGGCGCGATGTCGCGGATGCGCCCGTTCTCCATCACGACCGACACATCGCGCTGCACCGCCGCGCCGGTGCCGTCGATCAAGTTCGCGTGCGTGATGATGGTAACCTGGGCAGAGGCGTTCGAGATCGAAAGCGCCGCAAGGAGCCCGAGCAAAGCTGTCCGCATGTTGGGTTCCGGCTGAGGGTGAGAGGCGTGTGCGGGGCAGCTCGCAGTTTACATGATTTCGCGCTAATGCATCAGTGTGAGGCCATTTCTTTCGCGATCCCGCCTTGATAAGACTGCGCAAATTTTTCAGCCCCTCACGGCCGGGCGGTCCCGGTATCCGCGCCTGTACGCGCATCGAGTGCTCGAAAGACGTGGATGCCCGCGACATGCGCGGACCTGATGACCGGGTGCCGGAGAGACCGCTTCTGCTCAATGTCCGCCAAACTTCCCAAGCTTGATGATTTCCGCCGCATCGTGGTCAAGGTCGGCTCGTCGCTTCTCGTCGATGCTGCGGCCGGCCGGGTGAAGCACGCATGGCTTGCCTCGCTGGTCGATGACATTGCGAGCCTGCACGGCGGCGGTCGCGATCTCCTTGTCGTGTCCTCGGGCTCGATCGCGCTCGGCCGGGTGCTACTGAAGCTGCCCTCGGGCGCGCTCAAGCTTGAAGACAGCCAGGCGGCGGCTGCCGTCGGCCAGATCGAGCTTGCCCGCACCTGGTCGGAAGCACTTGGCCGGTGCGGCATCGGCGCCGGGCAAATTCTCGTGACTCTCGGGGACACCGAGGAGCGGCGGCGCTATCTCAATGCCCGCTCGACCATCGCGAAGCTCCTGGAGTGGCGCGCAGTGCCGGTCATCAACGAGAACGACACCGTGGCGACGAACGAGATCCGCTACGGCGACAATGATCGCCTCGCGGCCCGTGTCGCCACCATGGCGAGCGCCGACCTGCTGGTGCTGCTGTCTGACGTCGAGGGATTATACGACGCGCCGCCCGGCAGCAGCGCCAACGCCAAGCTGGTCCCCGTCGTCGAACGCATCACACCCGAGATCGAGGCGATGGCTGGAGCCTCCGCTTCGGAGCTCTCCCGCGGCGGCATGCAGACCAAAATCGAGGCCGCGAAGATCGCGACCACGGCCGGCACCCATATGGTGATCGCGTCGGGCCGCATCGACCATCCTCTGCGCTCCATCACCCCGCAGGCGCCCGTCACCTGGTTTCTGACGCCTGCAAATCCGGTGACGTCGCGCAAGAAATGGATCGCCGGCTCGCTGGAGCCGAAGGGGACACTCGTGATCGACGCCGGTGCCGTCAAGGCGCTGCACCGCGGCAACAGCCTGCTCCCCGTCGGCGTCGTCCGGGTCGACGGTCAGTTTTCCCGTGGCGACGCGGTGATTCTGCGCGGTCCCGATGGCGCCGAAATCGGCCGCGGTCTCGTCGCTTATGACGCCGTCGATGCGGAGAAGGTGAAAGGCCGGCCTTCGAGCGACATTGCGACGATTCTCGGGATTGAAGGCCGCGCCGAGATGGTTCACCGGGACGATCTCGCTCTCGGCCGTCAGTAGTTGAACAAGGATTGGCTGCGCATATCCCGCGTGTAATAAGTATATGTCCTGTATATATTGCTCAGACTGAGCAGTTAGACATCGCGCGCATATCTGCGCAGCCCAGAAGTGAGGCTTGTCCACGAACCAAGGATGCGACATACCTGACGCGGGGCAATATTTGGGATCGGCGGGGCAACCTTCCGTGGCGCGTATCTCGTTCGGTATCCTGGTCATCCTGGGAATATTGACCGGGGCCGTTTTTGCGATTGATCCAGCGCTCGACCTCAAGGTCGCGTCGTTCTTCCGCGATCTTGCCGCCGGGCCGCAGATGCGCGCGTTCTATCCGGTCATCGAAGCGCTGCGCGACGCCGGCCCCTACATCATCGTCGCTGCAATCGCACCTGCGGTTGCTGCCATCCTCATCAAGTTGTTTTGGCCGCGGCGGCAGGCCCCAATGTCCGGGCGCGCGGCGCTGTTCCTGATCATGACCCTGGTGCTCGGGCCTGGGCTCCTGGTCAACGGCGTTCTCAAAGAAAATTGGGCACGGCCGCGGCCAGGCATGGTGACGCAGTTCGGCGGCGGCTACACGTTCATGCCGTGGTGGGATCCGCGCGGCGCATGCGACACCAATTGTTCGTTCGTTTCCGGCGAAACATCCTCGGCGGTCTGGCTCGCGGCGCCCGCCATGATGGCGCCGCCGGCGTGGCGCTATCTCGCGCTCGCCGCCGTCGGGGTCTACGCGGCGTCGATCGCGACCATCCGCATGCTCGCCGGCGGCCACTTCCTGAGCGACGTGATCTTTGCCGCTGTCTTCACCGGCCTCTTGATCTGGCTCGTGCACGGCCTCCTGTTCCGCTGGGCCGCCACCCGTTTCTCGGAGGAAGCGGTCGATGCCGCCCTTGCGCGCATCGGCGCTGCCATCATCCGGTTCCTCTCCTCGCTGCTGCCGGCGCGCGGCACACGGTCTGACAAGCCCGCACCGCCGGCGTAACGGCGAGCCATCAAGTCCGCTGAAACTCGATGCCGGGCTGGGCTTTCACGCCAGTCCCGTAGCCCGGATGGAGCGGTCGTTCCCACGACCGCGCAATCCGGGACCGCGGTGCCATTGGCAATGGCGTCCCCGGATTACGCGGAGCCTGTCATCGGGCCCGCCCGGAGGCGGGACCCGTTGGCTCCATCCGGGCTACCGGTATGGCGTGCGCTAAAACTCGATGCCAGGCTGGGCTTTCACGCCGGCGGCGAAGTGGTGTTTCACGAGCGACATTTCGGTGACGAGATCGGCGGCTGCGATCAGGTCCGGCTTGGCATTGCGGCCGGTGACCACGACGTGGAGCCCCTCGCGCCGCGCCGTGAGGGCTGCAACGACAGCCGCAAGGTCGAGGTACTCGTAGCGGAGCGCGATGTTGAGCTCGTCCAGGATAACGAGGCCGAAGCTCGGGTCTGCCATGAGGTCGAGCGATTTCGCCCAGGCCCGCTCGGCGGCGGCGACATCGCGCTTGAGGTCCTGGGTTTCCCAGGTGAAGCCCTCACCCATGGTGTGCCATGACACCTGATCGCCGAACGCCGCGAGCGCATCGCGCTCGGCCGTGTGCCATGCACCCTTGATGAACTGCACCACTCCGACGCGATGGCCGCGGCCGAGCATGCGCAACGCGAGCCCAAATGCGGCCGTCGACTTGCCCTTGCCGGGGCCGGTATGGACGATGAGAAGCCCCTTCTCGACCGTCTTTTCCGCGACCTCGGCATCCTGCACCACCTTGCGCTTCGCCATCTTGGCGCGGTGTCGCTCGGCTTCTTGCTCGTCGGTGGCGTTCGTCATTGATCGGACATTACCAATTGAAACCCACGGTCACAGCTTACCCTCGACCTTCATCTTCCAAAGATCCCAGGCGCGGCCGACCTGGCCCGATTGCGCCGCGGCAGTGGCGCGGGCTTCCGCCTCGGTGAGATAGTTGACCTCGCCGAGCCCCATGGCTTCGAGCTGCAGGCGCGCGTTCACGTCGACGTAGACGCCGCGATAAACGGCTTCCGGCAGGTTCGGCGCTACGACCGTTACGCCGTGACCTCGCATCAAGACGACCGACTTCGGTCCCAGCGCTGTCGCCAGCGCCACACCCAATTCGCGGTTGCGCACCAGGAGGTCGCTGCCGTCCCCGATGCTGTCGCGGATTTCGAAAATCGGCGTATCGGTGCCGACGAAGCCGCTCATGTGGCAGATCGCCCTCAGCTTGCGGCTCTTGACGACGCCGAACGGGATCACTGCGTGCGAGTGGCTATGCACGATCGAGATCACATCGGGTCGCACACGGTAGATCTCGCCATGGATGAAGCGTTCGAGATAAACCGGCCGGCCGCCTGCCGCGACCGGGTTGCCGTCGAGATCGAATTCCAGGATGTCGGCCGCCGTGACGAGCGCCGGGGCCATGCTGCGGGCGAGCAGAAAGCGGTCAGGCCGCTTGTCGTGACGCACGCTGACGTGCCCGAACGCGTCGACCACGTGCTGATCGAACAGGATGTGGTTCGCGGTCACGAGATCGGCGATGAGGCGCGGGTCTGCTGCGGGGCCATCGGATTTAATGTCATCCGCAACGGTCGACACCGGCGCGTCGCCATGGGAGGGAGTGCACATGGTCTCACCTTTCTGCTAAGGCGCTGGTTATATCGGGTGTGCGAGACGGCGACATCCAATTTTGCGGGCCGGCGCTCTCGCTCACCGCATTCTTAGAGCCGTCGTGCCTCGCGTGCCTCCGCCTGCTATATCACCTCAAAGGCTATCGCATTCGGAGGGAACATGCCGTCACGCCAACCGCAGGAAGCAAAAGGGTTCAAGCTCCTCGGACACGACCGCAGCGCCGCCTGGGGCGGCGGCAGCATTGTCGAGGTGCACAAGGGCTATGCCTATGTCGGTGCGGTCGGCGGTGCGAGCTACAACGGACCTGAGGGCTTCACCGCGCATGACGTGCGCGATCCGCGCAACCCGAAGAAGGTTTACGAATTCCGCGCGCCGCCGGGCGTGCATTGCCACAAGGTGCGCATCGTCGGCGACCACCATCTCTACGTGAACTCCGAGCGGCTCGCTGGCGACAAGGGCCGCAACGCCCGCGCCGGTCTCTTCATCTTCGACATCAGCAAGCCCGACGCGCCGCGTGAGGTCGGCTTCTACGATACGCACGGCAGCGGTCCGCATCGCTTCGGCGTCGACAACAAGCGCGGCCTTGCCTTCCTGCCGAACGACGCGCCCGGCTGGAACAAGCGGGTGATCTGGACGCTCGATGTCAAGGACCCGCTGAAGCCCGAGGTCATCAGCATCTGGGGCCTGCCGTGGCAGAAGGCTGACGGCGACGGCTCGGGCGACGACCCGATGCCCCACGAGGACGCGATCACGCTGCACGGCCCACCAATGATCCGCGGCAACCGCATGTACTGCGCATGGTGGGGCGGCGGCATCTCGATCATCGACTGCACAGACCTGCGCAACATGGAGCTTGTCGGCCACCTGCAATGGTCGCCGCCGTTTCCCGGCTCGACGCACACCTGCTGGCCGATCGGCGACAAGCCCTATCTCATCGTCACCGACGAGGCGCGCGCCAAGCAGAAATACTGGGACAGCCAGTTCATGTGGATCGTCGACATCCGCCATGAGACCAATCCGATCCCGGTCGCGACCTACTTCCCGGACCGCGAGGAGTATTTTAACCGGCCGGGCCGCTTCGGCGCCCACAACATCGTCGAGAACATCACGACTGAAGGCCCGTGGGCGAACATCGTGTTCCTTACGTACTTCAACGCCGGCCTGCGCGCGGTCGATGTGAGCGACGTGCTGCGGCCAAAGGAAATCGGCTGCTTTGTGCCGGAATTGCCTGAGGATCAGACGATGATCCAATCGAACGACATCGGCACCGACGAGCACGGCCGGCTTTATCTCATCGACCGCGCCGGCGCCGGCATGCACATCCTCGAATACACGGGATGATGCCGCATTCGCGTAGGGTCGGCAAAGCGAAGCGTGCCCACCGCAAGAAGAATAACGTCAGCGCGAGAGGAATGACGTAAGCGCGTGGAATTTCGCGCCTGTGCCCCGCCGCAGTCATTCCCGGGTCGCCGTAGCGCAGTGGAGCCGAGCCCGGAATCCATACTCCGCAGCAGAGTTTATGGATTTCGGGCTCCCGAGCTGCGCTCGGCCCCCGGAATGACCAGCTTTGGGGCTTCGACCGTGCCTGCTTCAATCCGCGGTGATGCCAGTTGCGCGGATGAGGGCGCCCCAGCTGTCGATCTGCCGCTTGAGGAAGGCGCCGGCGTCTTCGAATGATCCGGTGTAGGGCTCGTAACCGAGAGCGCGCAGCCGTTTGTCGATGTTGGGCTGGGCAACGATGCGGTTCACCGCAGCGTTGAGCTTGGCGCCGATGTCCGGCGGCGTTTTTGCCGGCGCGAGAATACCGATCCAGCCGTTGATGGCGAGGCCCGGCATGCCGAGTTCATCGAGCGTCGGCGTCTCCGGCAGCGCCGAAGCGCGGCGCGGACCGCTGACGGCAAGCGCGCGCACCGCGCCCTGCTCGATCTGCGGATGGACTTCCGCGACCGGCGCCGTGATAATGTCGACGTGCTTGCCGAGGAGAGCGTTGAGCGCCGGCGCGCCGCTCTGGAACGGCACGCCGGTCGCATTCGCCTTCACGAGCACGTTGAAGATGTACTCGGCGCCGATGCGCGCCGACGATCCGCCGAAGCCGAAATTGAACGGCACGCCTTTGCGGGCGTCGATGAATTCCCGCAGGCTTCGCGACGGATCGGCGGCGTTGACCGCGTAGGCCATGCTGTCCACCGCGACGAACACCACCGGTCGCAAGTCCTCGGTGGCGTAGCCAGGATTGCGGTAGAGCGTTTGGTTGATGGCGTAGCTGTTGCCGGTGAATAGCAGCGTGTAGCCGTCGGGCGGCGCCGCGGCCACTGCCTTGGCCGCGATGTTCGAGGCCGCGCCCGCGCGATTCTCGATCACCACCGAGAAGCCGGCCTTCTCATTCAACTCCTGCGCCACGACGCGGGCGAAGGTGTCGATCCCCCCGCCCGGCGCGAAGCCCACGACGAACGTGATGGTATGGGTCGGATAGTCCGCAGCCGCGCTTGCGGCGATGCCGAGCGCCAGAACGGCGAACATGCCCATGGCCGCAATGCCGGCGAGGCGAACTCGTCGCATCTTTCCGCCCTCATTTTATCTCGCGCGCGGTGCTTCTGCGCCGAGCGCCGGCTTAACCGGCCGCCAACGCGTCCCGGAATGCCTTGCGGACAGGGGCGCCGTGCAGCCGGCTGTAATCACGCTCCTGCGGACCGCCCTCCGCAATCTTCAGCGTCGCAAACGTCGGCCCTGGCTCGGCGAGGAGCGAGCCGACCTGCTGCTCGAAGATCTTCAAGTCGGCGAACACGTGGGCGCTGCGATAGCCGGCCGAGCGCGCAAAGCCCGCGAAATCGAGGCGGTTGCGGCCCGGGATCGGATGGCCGCCGTTCGCCTCGTAGGTGCCATTCTCGCAGACGAAGTGAATGAGGTTCGTCGGCGCCGCGCTGCCGATCGACACCAGGGTGCCGAGGTTCATCAGCAGGCTGCCGTCGCCGTCGAGCACGATGATGCGCCGGTGCGGATTGCCGAGCGCAAGGCCAAGACCGTGCGAGGACGCAAGGCCCATCGCGCCATGCGCGAGATAGTTGAGCGGGTGTGGCCGGATGTCGATCCAGTCGAAGGCGGTCGAGTACACCGGCAGCACGATGTCGGTGTCGGTGACGTGTCGCGCCAGGGCCTTGAGGCATTCGTTGCGCTTCATCATGACGGCCTCCGCCCGATCAGCATCACCACCGGCCGGCTTTTCGCATAGGCGCCGTCGATCGCGGGCCTGATTTTCGCGACATCGGCCTCCTCCTCGATCTCATGATAGGGAATGCCCATGGCGTCGAGGATCGGCTCGACGATGCGAATGCCATAGCGCTTGGATTGCAGCGGCGGCATGCCCGGCTCTTTCTCGAGCAGCCCCACCATCATGCAGATCGGCAAGTCGTATTCGACAGCAACGCCGCGCACCGCGTTGATGGAATTGAGGAGCCCGGTGTGCTGAATGAGAAGCAACGCGCGCTTGCCGCTATAGGCGAGGCCGGCGCAGATACCGACGCCCTCATCCTCCTTGCAGATGCGGATGAGACGAGGGTTTGTGAGCTGGGACAGCGGCTGCAGCACGCCCGCGCTTGTCGTAATGTCCGGTACTGAAACGACGAACTCGATCCCGCTCGCCTTGATCTCTCGAATGATGCTTGCGCCGCGCAGCGCGACTTCGCTCGTCTGTGGTGTCGTACTCGTCTGCATGAAATTTCCTCGCCAAGCGGCGGAGACTGCCCGCTTTTGCCGGCCGCGGCAACATACTCGGATCGGGCGAAGACACGACGGTTGTTCGCTCGATGAGCCCCGACTTTCCCCCCGACGTCATTCCGGGCTGCCGAGCTGCGCTCGGCCCCCGGAATGACGAACTTGCGGCACCCGACGAGGTGCTTCGCCGCGGCCCGTTTTTGCGTAAACTGCGCTCACCTACCCGAAGGCCGGCCGCCGAACCGGGCCGCAGTTCTTCACCACGCACGGAGCCGAACCATGAGATGGATGTTTGGGATTTGTGTCAGCGCGCTGGTCATCTGCAGTGCGCTCGAAGCGCAGTGTGAGGAGAAAACCCACGAGCTGCGGGCATCGCCGTCGACCGTTCATACGAGCTTCTTCGATGCCTCGCTCAAGCCGGTGCTGACGATCGATTCCGGCGACATCGTCAAGCTGTGGACCGCGACCGGCAACCCGAAATACTTCGAAGGCCTGGGCGTGCCGAAAGAGAAGATTCCCGCCGAGCTGTTCGAGGTCTTCGCCAACGCCAAGGATGACGGCCGCGGCGACCACACGCTCGACGGCCCAATCGCGGTGCGCGGCGCCGAGGTCGGCGACACGCTCGAAATCCGGATCAGGTCAGTCGAGGCCTGGCTGCCGATTGCGGCCATGAGCTTCCGCGCCAACCGCGGCACCCTGCCGGAAGACTTCCCCTATTCGCGCGATAAGGTCCTGTTCATGGATCTTGAGAAGAAGACCATTCCCTTCGCGCCCGGAGTGACGATCCCGATGCGGCCGTTCTGGGGCGTGATCGGCGTCGCGCCGCCGCTGTCCATGGGCCGCGTGCCGAGCGGACCGCCCAACATATTCGGCGGCAACATGGACAATCACGATCTCGGCGCGGGAACGACGCTCTACCTTCCGGTGCACGCGCCGGGCGGCCTGCTCTCGGTCGGCGACGGCCATGCCGCCCAGGGCAACGGCGAAGTCGGGCTATCGGCGGTCGAGACCTCGTTGCGCGGGGAGATCCAGGTCGTGCTGCGCAAGGACTTGCATGTGCGCTGGCCGCGCGCGGAAACCGCGACTCACTACATGACCATCGGCCTCGATCCCGACCTCAACCAGGCCGCCAAGATGGCGACCCGCGAGATGGTCAACTTCATCGTCGAGACCAAGGGATTGTCGCGCGACGATGCCTACATGCTGTGCAGCGCCGCCATGGATCTGATGGTGAGCGAGAATGTCGACATCACCAAAGGTGTGCACGCGATGCTGCCGAAGGCGGTCTTCCAACGGTGAGTTGTGTTTCGTCATTCCGGGGGCCGAGCGAAGCTCGGCAGCCCGGAATCGATATTTCTCGACCGTGGTTATGGTTTCCGGGCTCGCCTCCGCTTCGCTCGGCGCCCCGGAATGACGGGAACTATGCGCTCACAAAAAGGAACCCCGGCCGCTAACGCGACCGGGGCCCTACGCGAAGCCTCGCACACGCGCATGGCTGGGGGGGAGGGAAATGCGCGCCACGTCGACTTCTTGGCGAGAAGTGGCGACGAAATTCAATGATGCCAAGCGACCGGATGCCGCATGCGACACGGCCTTGTACGACCACACGTCCGACCTAAACACCTGTCGCAATTTGGTGTTATTTTTCACAGTTTTCGAAGATGTACGGCGCGAGACGCCAAGACGACGGGGCTGAGATGTTTCCCATTCCTAAATGCGCGTTCCTGACCCGCGGCGTCGGGGTCCATCGTCACGCTCTCACGGCGTTCGAATATGCCCTGCGCGATGCCGACATCGAGCAGCAGAATCTCGTCACGGTCTCATCAATCCTGCCCCCGGGATGTGAGCTTGTCTCGCGTGCCGCCGGCGTCGCCACCTTGAGTCCGGGCGAGCTCACGTTCTGTGTCCTTGCCCGCTCCGAGACCAACGAGGCCGGCCGCCGGATCGCCGCCGGCATCGGCCTCGCTCGGCCCAAGGATCCGGCGCACTACGGCTACATCTCGGAGCACCACGCCTTCGGCATGCGGGAACCGGAGATGAGCGATTACGTCGAGGATCTTGCCGCCACCATGCTCGCCTCGACGCTCGGCATCGAGTTCAATCCCGATGCCGCCTGGGACGAGCGCAAGCGGGTCTACGCGCTGAGCGATCTCATCGTCGACAGCCTTTCGATCACGGCGGCGGCGGAAGGCGCCTCCAACCGCGATTGGACCTGCGCGGTTGCCGCCGCGGTGTTCCGGTTTGCGCTGCCACCGGGACAGCCGTGAGCGGACCTCCGACTTACGCGGTCGCGCCAAGCTTCCTCGGCGTCGAACGTCGCGATCGCGCGGCGGCATACTGTATTGCCGGGATTCCCCACGACATCGGCACGACCAATCGCAGCGGCGCACGGTTCGGCCCGGTCGCAATCCGCACGGCGAGCCGCATGCTGGTCGACGGCGCGCATCCGGAACATTGGATCGACCCGGCCACGCTGCCGCTCGCCGACATCGGGGATTTCTCGACGGCCCTCGGCGATATCCCGGCGAGCCTCAGGATGATCGAGGAACAGGCGCGCGCCATCGACCACCTCGTCGCGCTGGGCGGCGATCACACCATCACCCTGCCGCTGCTGCGCGCGCTCAGCAAGCGCGGCGGGCCGCCGGCGCTCGTGCATTTCGACGCCCATGTGGACACCTGGCCCGACAATTTCGGCCAGCCGCTCGCCCACGGCTCGGTGTTCTATCGCGCCATCGAGGAATGCGTGGTCGACCCGCGCCGCATGATCCAGATCGGCATTCGCTCGCCGATGCCGCGCGAGGTCTACGACTGGACGCTCCGGCACGGCGTCACCATCGTGTCGGCGCAGGAGGTGCACGACAAGGGGCCAAGTACGGTCGCGGGCCGCATACGCGAGATCGTCGGCGATGCGCCGGTCTATCTGAGCTTCGATATCGACGTGCTCGATCCGGCGTTCGCGCCGGGCACCGGGACGCCCGAGATCGGCGGGCTTGCGAGCTGGCAGGCGCAGGCGATCCTGCGCCGGCTCGGCAGCCTCGAGTTCCTCGGCATGGACGTCGTCGAGGTCGCGCCGGCCTATGACACCGCCGAGATCACGGCGCTCGCCGCCGCGACGGTGGTGTGGGAATATTTGTGCCTCGTCGGCAAAGGCGCGGCGCGGGGGTAGACTGTAGCCCGGATGGAGCGGCCGTTCTTACGGCCGTGCAATCCGGGACGGCGGTGCCCATAGGAAATGGTGTTCCCGGATTACGCTTGCGCTCCATCCGGGCTACAAGTTCATCCGGCTACGGGCACTACTCCGCGGCGACCTGATGGCCGCGCGTCTGCACGTCCGCGTTGATGAGCTGCAGCGGCGAGGCCGTCTCTTCCAGCATGCCCCAGCTCTTGAGCCAGTCGAACGTACGCTGCAATTCGTCGGCCGGGATTGGGGCAGGATCGCAGACCACGAGGCGGCTCTCGCGCAGATCTTCGACTTTCAGGGTGCCGACCTCCGGGTCCTTCGCCTTGTGATAGTCGATGAAGTAATGGAGGTAGGCGCGCTTGTTGGCGTTGATGCGCCGCACCGCCTCTCGCACCGCGCGATTGAAGGCGGCGTAGGTTTCGGCGTCGACGCGGTTCGACGCGACCTCGGTGCCGTGGAAGAACGACGAGCAGATGGTGCGGCAGCCCTTCTTCTCGGCGAGCGAGATGTGCGGCTCGGTGAGCGTCGTTGCATCGATCTCGCCCTTGAGCAGCGAGGCGAGGCGGTACTTTGAGCCGTTCGGCGCGCTGCACAGCTTGATCGTGTCGCGCGGAATGAAGCCTTCGAGCAGGTGCAGCGCGATGTAATGGGTGCCGAAATAGAACGGCACGCCGACCGTGCGGTTGGCGAGCTGCTGGGGCGTATAGACCGGCGAATCGGGCGCCACGACAATCGCCGAGTAGGTCACGATGGCGCGGCGGCCGACTTGGCGGCTGGCGCGGTTCGTTTCCTGGACGCGGCAGTAGTTGCCCCATTCGCAGGCGTTGTACATGTCCGCCTTGCCCTGTTCGAGCAGGCTGCCATGGCTCAGAAACGGATTGAGGCCCTTGGGGTCGGTGACGTTGACGGCGGTCTTGCGTTCGCCGCCCTGGTCGCGCTCGGCCCACTCGATCTCGAGCCCTTCCTTCGCGAACAGCCCCTCATCATAAGCCACGAGTTCCGGCAGTCCCTGGAAAGGGGCGGTCGACTCCAAAACGAGCCTTTTCATCGGTCGCGCTCCTGGAAAATGAGACGCAAGTTTACGGGAGCCCGGCTGCCAATTCAAGAAGACGAAGGCGTCTTTCCGGGGGGCGAGCGCAGCTCGCGAGCCCGGAATCCATAGACCCAAGCCGAGAAGTATGGATTCCCGGCTCACCTTCGCTTCGGCGCCCCTGAATGACCCGCCATGTTCAAGCTCGTCTGCTGCTATTTCTCCCGCGGCTTGAAATAGCGCAGGTCCGGCGGCTGCTGATTCTTGCGCGCCGGCATCAGGTAGCCGTCGGCGCCGACGAAGTAGTTCTCCTTGCCGATTAAGATGTGGTGGTTGTTCTCGTTGCAATTGTCTTCGAGCCAGATCACGTTGCGCAGGCGCCGATAGTGCTTGTCCACGGTCCACGGCTGCGAGAAAGCGTGATCGATGATCGTGATCTCGTTGTGCATGACTTCGGTGTTGTTCCTGTCGACGTAGATTCGCTCCCTGACGACAGTCTGGTTGTCGTCGTGAAGCGCAATGCCGCTGAACTCCACCGTGCGCGGACCTTTGAAGTTGCGGGTCTCCACTTCCAAGGTATCGAACCGACCGTCGCCGTCGGTGTCGAGCCACTTGCCGATCGAATATCCCATGAAGCTCGGCTCTTCCTCGGTTGGGAAATCGCGGCCGTCGGTGTAGATCCGGCGCGGCATGAACGCCTCGAAATTCACGTAAGTGAGCTGCGGCAGAATCACGAACTCGAGCGGAAAGATCGCGGCCATCACCCGCGGCATGCCGTTGGTGATGCAGGTGTAGCGGGTGTCGAGGCCCTGGCCGCCGCCGGCTTGGTCGGCGAGGCTGGCTTCGAGCCGCGTCTGATATTCAGGGATCAGCGGCGCCTTCTGGCCGAGGCCGGCCGGCTTGCCTTGATCCCACTGGGTGGCAATCCCGCGCGGGCGCGTCCACTGCCCCGACCAATCCGGATACTTGCTCTCGTCGAAGGCGCGCGCGGCGCCGCCATCGGCGGCGAACGCAGCGGCCAGGACAAGGACACCGATCGAGGCTCGAACGGACAGCATGAGCACGCTCCTTTCAACAGGCATGACCCCAACGATTCACTCTTCACTCCGCGGCGGCAACGCGTTGCACGGACCACTTCGACATGACGGCGCGGAGCGAAGCTGGTTTCAAAGGCTTATAGAGAACCTGGATCGCGACGGCCCGCGCCGCCTCGCGGACGTCAGCCGACCGGTCGGCGGTAATCAGGATCGCCGGAATATCGGCGCCGAACCGGGCGCGCAGCGCCATCACCGCTTCGATGCCGTTGCCGGTGTCGAGATGGTAATCCACGAGAAATCCCTCGGGCACGAGGCCATTTGCAGTGGCAACAACGATCGCCTGGTCGAGGTCGGTCGCCTTCAACGTCCCGCAGCCCCAGCCCTGCAACAGCGTCGCCATGCCGTCGAGAATGTTCGGATCGTTGTCGATGCACAGGACCAAGGTCGCCCCGATGCGGCTCGGATCGACAACCGAACCCGATGATTGCGCCCTCCCCGCCGCGGCCCGCGTTTGCGATGCCACCGGAACTTCGATGGAGAAATGCGAGCCGCGACCGGCTTCCGAAGCAAGGTCGATCGGGTGGTCGAGGACGCGCGCGATCCGTTCGACGATCGAGAGGCCGAGCCCAAGACCGCGGGCGACCCTTGCGCCCTCGTCGAGCCGATGAAACTCGGTGAACACAACGCGCTGCTTGTCGGGCGGGATGCCGATGCCGGTGTCGTAAACATCGATGCGAAGCCGTCCGTCGCGACGCCGGCAACCGACCAACACGCGTCCGCCGGCACGGGTGTACTTGATCGCGTTCGAAACGAGGTTCTGCAATAGCCGCCGCAGCAGCCGGCGATCGGTACGAACATTGAGCGAGCACTGCACGAACACGAGTTCGAGCCCCTGACCGCGCGCGAGCGGGGCGAAATCGATCTCGAGCTGGCGCAGCAGTTCGGCGACCGGAAAGCTCGTGATCTCCGGCCGCATGGCGCCGGCATCGAGCCGCGAGATTTCCAAGAGCGCCGCCAGCATGTCTTCCATGGCCTCGAGCGAGGCATCGATGTTGCCGATGAGGCGCGTCTCTTCGCCCTGCCCTTGCCGTTCGACGAGGCTTGTCACGTAGAGGCGCGCGGCGTTGAGCGGTTGCAGGATGTCGTGGCTCGCGGCGGCCAGGAACCGCGTCTTCGAGAGGTTTGCCGCTTCGGCGGCGGATTTCGCGTCGGCGAGTTCGGCGTTGAGATGTTCGAGTTCCATAGTGCGCTCGAACACCCGCCGCTCCAGGTTCTCGTTGGCGCGGGCGAGCGCATCGGCAGCCTCGACGCTCGGCGTGATGTCGGTGAGCGTCGTGACGATGCCGCCGTCCGGCATGCGGTTGACGCGCACCTCGATGACGAAGCCGCGATCGGCGAAGCGCTCGCGGAACGGCGCAATGTCGGCGGTGTAGCGCGGGAGCCGCTCGCGCACGAGCGCAGCCGGGTCGCCGGGACCGAAGGCGCCGCGCTCGGCGTTGAAGCGCAGGATTTCGGCGAGGTCGACGCCGATGCGCACGAGGTCGGGCGGCAACTGGAGGATCTCGCCGAATTGCCGGTTCCAGCAGATCAGGTGGGCATCCTTGTCGAACACGGCGATGCCCTGGCGCACGTGGTCGAGCGCGGTCTGCAGAATCTCGCGGTTGTAATGGATTGCGGCATTGGCATCGTCGAGGAGCTGCAGCGCCGCCTTGGTCGAGACCGTGCGTTGGCGCAGGACGAGCGACAGCACGAGGCGCGACGATGCCGCGCCGATCGCCGACGCGAGCAGCCGCTCGGCATAGCGCAGCAGCTCGAAGTCGGCATGCGCACCCGGCGTAAGCGTCAGGTGCCGCTCCGCCGCGAAGCTTTCGAACGAGGAGCGGGTGCGTTCTTCGCCGAGATAGCGCGCCACGGCCGTCGTCAGCTCCTCGACGGTGACCGCGGAACGCCGGAGCCGGAAGCTCGGTGTCGGCGCAAGGCCGCGCGGCACGAACACATCCGCCTGCATCCGCTCGATCGCCGCCGGTTCGCGCATTAGCGAAACCACGACGTAAGCGATGAAATTGAGGGCAAGGCTCCAGACCATGCCGTGAACGAGCGGCGGAAGATCGAGGCCCAACAGCGCCTGCGGCCGTAGCAGCCCGATGCCGAAGGGACCGTCCTCCAGCAGGGTCACGCCCCATGCGCCCTCGCTGAGGCTCGGCAGGAACAGCGTGTAGGCCCAGACCAGGATGCCGACCACCATGCCGGCGACCGCGCCGGCCGCGGTGGCGCGCCGCCAGATCAGGCCGCCGAAGAACGCCGGCGCGAGCTGGGCAATGGCGGCGAACGCCATCAGGCCGATGGCGGCGAGCTGGGCGGTGCCGGCGTTGCGGTAATAGGCGTAGGCCAGCAGTAAGGCCCCGAAGATCGCGATGCGACGGATCGTGAGCAGGTGGCTACCGATATTGGTGCCGGGCCTCCGCTTGAGCGCGAACGGCACGACGATATCGTTCGAGACCATGATCGCGAGCGCGACGGTCTCGACGATCACCATGGCCGCCGCCGCCGACAGCCCGCCGATGAAAGCCGCAAGGGCCAGCACTTCCGAACCCGCCGAAATTGGCAGCGCCAGCACGTACATGTCGCTGTCGACCTCGCCCGGGGCGAAAGTCAGCATGCCCGCAATCGCCACCGGCACGACGAACAAATTGATGATCACGAGATAGAGCGGGAACAGCCAGCGGGCGCGGCCGATCTCCAACTCGCTCTTGTTCTCCACCACCGTGACGTGAAACTGGCGCGGCAGCAGAATGATCGCGAAGAGCGACAGCAGCGTCGTCGCCGCCATGGTGCCGAAGCTCGTGCCCGAGACGAGATCGGCCGCCGTATCCGACCGGGCCATGGCCTTGGCGAAAAGATCGGCCGGGCCATCGAACATCACAAACGTGACAAAGACGCCGACCGCCACGAACGCCACCAACTTGACGATCAACTCGACCGCGATCGCCAGGATGAGCCCGTGCTGATGCTCGGTCGCATCGATGTGCCGTGTCCCGAACAGCACCGCAAAGGCCGCAAGCGACATGGCGACGAACAGCGGCGGATCGCCGAGCATCGGCGGCATCGGACCCGACCAGCTCGCCAGCGGCGCCACGATGGTGCCGAGCGAGGACGACACCGCTTTGAGCTGCAGGGCGATGTAGGGAACCATCCCGATGATGGCGATGGTCGCGACCGTCGCCGCCACGCCCTGGTGCTTGCCATAGCGCGCGGCAATGAAGTCGGCGATGGAGACGATGTTCTGCGCCTTCGAGAGCCGCGTGATGCGCACGATCAGCGGCGAGGCGAGCCCGATCATCAGCGCGGGGCCGATATAGATGGCGAGAAAATCGAAGCCGGTGCGGGAGGCAAGGCCGACCGAGCCAAAAAACGTCCACGAGGTGCAGTAGATCGCGAGGGACAGCGCGTAAATCGTCGGCCGCGGCTGGGAGCCGAGCGCGCCCAGCCGGTCGCCGTAGCTCGCAATCAGGAACAGCATCCCGATATAGACGAGCGCGATAAGGATGACGATCCAGCCCTGCAACATGGCAGCGCTCTCAAACTCCGGTTCCGCGGGGATCATTACACGGCCCCAGGCCCGCGGATCATTGGGAAAATCAACACAACTCGGCAGTCGTGTCTATCGCGGCGGACCACGACGCCGCGGGCGAAGCGGCGCTTGAACCGATCTCGAAGTAGCCGCGACAAATCTGCAGAGATTGCTCGTTCCTCCCAAGCAAGTCTCTTTCACTCGGACGCCGCGGTCTCGACCCCGGCGTCCTTTTTCATTTGCGGAACATGCGATGCGCCGGCTGTATCGGGCCTTGACGCGCTTCCGACCTTATCGCCCTTCCGGCCCTCATCGTCGCTGCGCTTTCGCATTCCGCTCGCATCGCTCGCCACCTTTTCCCTCTGCCGCTTGCGGGGGACGGGTCAGGGAGGGGGCCTGTCTGCGAGTTCGTGCCGTGGAGTGTGCCCCCTCCCCGGCCCTCCCCCGCCGCGGGGGAGGGGAAAGAAAGCGTCATCGCTCGGGAAAGAAACGAGGCGCATCGCTCGACTGCCATTGCTCCGCCCACCACTCGTAGAGCCCCCATCCGATTTGACCAGCCGCGTGCGGCGCGGCATTGATGCGCTGCAATGCACCCTCCCCTCTCGTCACGCGTCAAGCTTGCCCGTTTTGCCGAGTCCGCCGCCATCGGAACCCTGGGCGGGTTCCTGCTTGATGCAGCGAAATTTCCCGCGGCGTGGCTCGCGGGCTCGATGGTGTTTGCGGCGGTCGCGGCGCTTGCGGGCCGGCCGATCTACGTGCCGCCGTGGCTCGCGCGCGCCTCCTCGATTTGTCTCGGCATCACCCTCGGCGGCGTGGTGACGCCCGCGACCCTGCGCGGATTTTCGACCTGGCCGCTGAGCATCGCGGCCGTGATCCTCGCCATGGTCGCCTCGACGTTCGCGACCGTCACCTATCTCACCCGTGTCCACGGTTGGACCACTGTCAACGCAATCTTCGCCGGCACGCCCGGCGGTCTTGCGCAAGTGATGGCGCTTGCGAGCGATGAAGGCCGCGACTGCGATATCCGCGGCATTGCCATCGTGCAGACGATGCGCGTCGTGATCCTCGCGGTGTGCGTGCCTGCGGTGCTGGCGATCGCCGGGCTTGCGGGCCCGGCACGGCTGCCGACGAGCGGCGTCACCGTCGCCGATGCGCCGTTGCAGTTCACGCTCCTGGTCGGGCTCTCGGTCGCTGTTGCGCTGTTGCTGCTGCGGCAAGGCTTTCCAGGCGGGCTAATCTTCGGTCCGATGTTGGTCTCGGCGACGCTGCACGGCACCGCCGTCATGAGCGTGACCATGCCGACCGTGATCGCGACTGCTGGCATGGTCGGCATCGGCACCGTGAGCGGCGGCCGCTTCACCGGCACGTCGGTGCGGCTGCTGCTCGGCTATCTCGGCGCCGGGTTCGGCTCGTTCGTGGTTTCGCTCGTCGTTGCCGGGCTGATCGGCGCCGCGGTCACCGCGCTCGTGTCATTGCCGCTCTCCGACGTGATCGTCGCCTATGCGCCGGGCGCCGTCGACGCCATGATGATCCTCGCGCTCGCGCTCCACCTCGATCCGGTGTTTGTCGGCGCGCACCACCTCACCCGCGTGTTCGTCGTTTCCCTCGGCCTGCCGATCCTCGCCCACGTCTTCGCCCCGCGCACCGCCAAGAGCAAAGCCCCGATGGTGCAGGAGGCTAAGCAAGCGCGGGAATGAGGTGCAATCACGTAGGGTGGGCAAAGGCGCTGAGCGCCGTGCCCACGTTGGACGTCGCTGCGTGGGCACGGCGGATCAATATTCGTGCCGTTTCGGCAATATCACCGGCCGCCTTTGCCCACCCTACGAAATCAGCGCGCTCGCGAAAATTTGCAGGCGTCAGTTCGTGCTGATGCGGGAGATCTGCGCGCCGCAGGCGGAGAGCTTGTCCTCGAGGCGCTCGAAGCCGCGGTCGAGGTGATAGACGCGGTTCACCGTCGTCTCGCCCTCGGCGGCGAGCCCGGCAATGACGAGCGACACCGAGGCGCGCAGGTCGGTCGCCATCACCGGTGCACCCTTGAGCGTGCTGCGGCCCTCGATCGTCGCGGTCTCGCCATCAAGCGAGATGCGGGCGCCAAGCCGCACCAGCTCCTGCACGTGCATGAACCGATTTTCGAAAATCGTCTCGGTGATGTGCGAAGTACCCTTGGCCCGCGTCATCAGCGCCATGAACTGCGCCTGGAGGTCGGTCGGGAAATCCGGGAACGGCGCGGTTGCGACGTCGACCGGCATGATGCCGGCGCCGTTGCGCGCGATGCGGATGCCGGCATTGGTCGGCGTGATCTCGGCGCCGGCGCGCACCAGCACGTCGAGCGCCGCCTGCAAAAGCTCCGGCCGTGCCCCTTCGAGGAGAACGTCACCGCCGGTCATCGCGACCGCCATGGCATAGGTGCCGGTCTCGATGCGGTCCGGCAATACGCTGTGGCGCGCGCCGCCGAGGCGCGGCACGCCCTCGATCACGATGCGCGAGGTGCCCGCGCCGGTGATCTTCGCGCCCATCTTGTTGAGGCAGTCGGCGACGTCGCCGATCTCCGGCTCACGCGCGGCGTTCTCGATCACGCTGGTGCCGTGAGCAAGCGAAGCCGCCATCAACGCCGTGTGGGTGCCGCCGACGGTTACCTTCGGAAACATCACCTCGCCGCCGCGCAGTCCCTTGGGCGCGCGCGCGATCACATAGCCGCCATCGATTTCGATCTCGGCGCCGAGGCTCTGCAGCGCGGCAATGTGGAGGTCGACCGGCCGCGTGCCGATAGCACAGCCGCCCGGCATCGAGACTTTGGCTTCGCCCATGCGCGCGACCAGGGGCCCGATGACCCAGAAGCTCGCCCGCATCTTGGAGACGAGTTCGTAGGGCGCAGTGGTGTCGACGATGTTCTCCGCCGAGATCTGCAGCGTCTGGCCCTGGTAGGCGGTATCGCCCGGCCGTTTGCCGCCGAGCATGATGTCGACGCCATGGTTGTTGAGGATGCGCTGGAGCAGCCCCACGTCCGCAAGGCGCGGCACGTTGTCGAGGATCAGCTTCTCCTTGGTGAGAAGGCTCGCGATCATCAACGGCAGCGCAGCGTTCTTGGCGCCGGAGATCGGAATGGTGCCGCGAAGCTTTTCGCCGCCGATAATGCTGATGCGGTCCATGAATCCCCCGTATCGAAAAAAGGTCCGGCGTCCCCACGCCGGTGCATCCCAAACCCTTCACCTAACCCGTGAAGCTTAAGGGAGCCTTGATCTATCCCGTTTCTCTTGTCGGCGACAATTCGGGCGGAATCGTGGGACGGGCACGCCCGCAGCCGCGGCCTCCCGGTCACTCCACGGTATCGCTGCTCTCGGCCGGTTGGACTGGGTCTGTGCCCGCCTCTTGCGGATCGTCCGGCGCCGGATCGCCGCCGGCTTCGGACCGCGCGCGCGCCTGCGTCTTGCGCCGCCGCAGATTGGACTTGAGCGCCGCCGCGAGCCGATCCGCCCGCGCCGTACGGGTCGTGTCGCGTCCGGTCGGATTTTGGGTGCTCATGGCTGTTGATAACCGCGGCGGCCGGTGCGGTGCAAGCCGGCAATCCGGAGCCAAGCCGGCGATAAGCGAGGAGGCGATGCCCTCGCAACAACCGCGTCCTTGCACCGTGCCACCCCTTATGGCAGTTTCCGCCCGCCGCGCCGTAGCCGTTGATTTGCCGGCGCGGTCTTCTGCTGCCGTAGCTCAGTGGTAGAGCACTCCCTTGGTAAGGGAGAGGTCGACAGTTCAATCCTGTCCGGCAGCACCAGGATATGCCCGTCAAATCGCGACTTCTGAGGCAGAGCACTCCCGTTTCTCCCAGCGCTCAACGCGAACGGAGAGTGAATTCCCCCAGCAAACTGGGGGAAAACTGGGGGACTTTGTTCGATAGGCGTTCTTGCGGTATGGCACGAGCTTCACAATAGACGGGGCGTATACGCGATTACTGAGATGCGGACGCGGGAAACGCCGTCGCGGCGACACATCAAAACATGTTTTCCGATAGCTGTAGTAGGTCCTGAGCGAGTTGTGCAGCGTCGTTCGCCAAGTCCATGATCTCCTCGGGATCAGCCGCCTTTATGTAGTTCTTCCGGAGTTCGTCTAGCTTCACCGGAAAGGTCACCGGTTTCGTCGCGTCGCGCAGTCGCCGGTGCAGCATGACGCTGGCTTCAGGGGTATCGTATGTGGGCCAATATTCGGAATGAATGTAGAGGTTGCGGCTCGCGTTGATTTCGGCCGCACGCTCGACGACTTCGTGGAATTCTTTGCGCGTCGGCTCGTGGTCGATCTTGCCTTCGAGCTCTAGCAGCAATCGTATCTTCTGCGCTGCGCCGAGATGAGCGACGAAGGCAGCGCCAACGTCCTCATCTTGCTTTAGGAGGTACATGAGCGCGCCCCCTAACGCGACTTCGAGCTCGTTGAACCCGAGTACCAGATGCCCGAGCGCAGGCGCGACTTTTTCGAACGGGTCAGTCAACGGTCGATGACCTAGAACGGAATTTCAGCGTCCATTTCGCTACGCGCGAAGGGCGGCTGCGGCCCCCGCGGCTCGGCAGATTTCTGAGGTGGCGGAATCTGCTTTCGGGGTGCTGGTGCCGGGAGGCTCTTCGTTTGATCGGCGTGTTTCGACCCCCAAATCAAGCCCGACACGCTCTCGATGAATTTTCTCACCGGGTTCATGTGCTGGGCCGCTTGGCCCAACACACCGGCAGCTTCGATAGTGAACGCCGCGAGGATTTGATAGCGGAAACGGTCGCGGTCGACCTCAGCCTGAAGGTCGTTGAGTCGGTCGAGAAGCGCTTCCCGCTTCCAGTCGTCGACTTCGAGCTGCTGGATGATCTCCCGGATTTGCGCGATGTGGTGATTGAGGACGCTTCGCGTCTTCGCGTCGAGCCTCACCACGTAGCGGCTGTCGCGGCGAGCGCGGCGGATTTGAAGCGAGGTGATGTAGTGGTCGAGCTCGGACTGGAACAGGCGGTAGCTATCCCAGTTCAAATTGGCGACTGCGGGGACCGTCAGCTCCGTATGGAAGCCAAGCCCCAGCTCCTGCGCCGCGCTGGCAGTACGGCGCATGTACTCCATGTAGTGGTCGGCCGGGAAGTATTGGTCTGGGTCGAAGGGGTCCGTCTTTTTGTCGCGGTCGGCGCGAAAGCGCTGCTCCAAGATGAGGAACGCTGCTTCCTCTTCCTCGGGCAAATCCTCGTACAGGCTATCCGTCATGCACTCACCTCGCCACGCTGCGCTGCGGGCAGCAGCCCGGAGCCTTCGTTTCAGAACCGCTTAAGCGGCCTCGACCGCGGCCTCCTGAGCTTTGAAGAAGCTGTCGATCCAGGCGAATTCGGAGGCGACCATCATGTCTAGGACCTGCGGGGTACCATCGACGACGAGAAGCTCTTTCTTTCGGAGGTCCAGAATTCCTGCTCGGCAGTCCGCGAATTCGCCAACACAGAGATGCTTCTGCATCAGGTGGTTGCCCAGGATCACCGAGTTTTTGGCGAGATGGGTCGTCTTCGAGTACCAGAGCTGAACGATGTACCGTTTGGCGTCGCAGATATAGCCGAACTCGGGTTCGAGCTTGACGGTCACGTATTTGGCGGGCGTCATGACGCTGCTGGTCGGAGCCTCGAAGAATGCCTCGGGAGCAGACTTTTTTGACCAGGCGGAGAGGGCCTTTAGCGCGGCCATGTTGCACTCGCGCTCAACGTCCCGGCCAACGATTTCCTGGATGGGCTTCAGCGCCTCGGCGTACGGCTTGCCGCCGATTGTCATTGCATGCGCGGAGTCCTTCAACATCCAGTAGAATTGGTAGCCACCTGGCTTGAGATATTTCCCGTACTCCTGGACCTTCTGCGGAGTACCTTTGGTCAAAATCTTCAAGAACGACATCAACGATATGGTCGGCATGGTGCCTCCGGTTGTCGGTTGCGCGAACGCGACGCGGAACGTCATCTTGTGATTTGCTCCTGCGGCACTCTGGACATTTCTCCGCCGAGCAATAAAGTCGCGGCTGAGAATCAAGCGGTGCTCGAGGCGCAGGGACGCAAAAGGCGGGCCCTCAAATCACTGTCTCAAATCGTAGGCGCGCGCTGCGGTTGTGCAACAGTTGCGGCGGCGGTTTTGGCGATTGATTCACAGCTATCCACGCAAGGTTCATGCGCTAGAGGGCGTTTAGACGCCTTTTGCGCGATACTTGGGGTTACTTCGGGATGGCTGGTTCGGGCCGTTGTGAACGGAGCCGTAGCCGTCTCCGCCCCTGCAAGGGCTCGAATGGACTCGCTGATTAAGAGGCAGCTCGTTACCCCGCAAAATCAAGAGCTTACGGCGCCAAAAAGTGTCAAACCGCCCTCTGAGGATCAATGACTTAGGCGCGTTTTGTCAAACCCAAGGCGATGCTGGCAACAGTCATGGAAGGCGCGTTGCGCCCATTTCCGGTCTCACTCTTCCAGACGGTTTTGCACCTCCTGAACAAACGGTGACGGCTGTGCGGCATTGTACATTAGGTGTAATTCGGCCTCGGCGCGGGTGAACCCCACATAAAAGAGCCTGCGGGCTTCCCGGACACTCGCGTTCCTCCGAGGGATACGGCCATTGTCCATCCCGAATAGGACCACGACGGCGAACTCGCGTCCCTTTGCACTGTGGAGTGTCGAAAGATTGATTCTATCACTGCCTTCGCCGAATCCGCAGAATAGGCCGAGTGTCATGTCCTGTACGTCGCCTTCCGGGCCTATGCGCTGAATGAAGGCATCTAGCACGGCTCCTTCCTCATCCAGCGTCCGGCTGCGTTCGATCATTTCTTGTATCAAACCTTGGCGCAGCTCATGCAGCCAACCATGTAGGCTGGCGGCACTATCTCGGCGTTCCCAAAGCAGGCTCAGAAGGCTTCGGCGGAAGTCCGGTCTCGTCTCCTGTGAGACCAGGACCTCGGCGAAGATCCGATTGCCTTCGGCTACGAGTTTCGAGAAGCGGGGTGTGCCGCTTCGCCAACCGTTGCAGCACCAAACCGCGCACAATTCGAGCCAGCGCATTAAAGGGCTTGAGCGCGGATAGAGCGCGTTCGTATCACTACGGATTGTACCCAGCCCGTACTCTTCTGCTGCTTTAGCCACGGCATCCCCGATCCATGCCGCTGGATATAGGATCGCAATCCGGCCAAGCTTGAGCTCAGGTATTCGCTCCATGGCCTCGGGCAGCACCGTTGAAAACAGGAAGTCAGCTTGTCGACTGTAATCGCCCGTTCCGGGATGAAAAAAAATAGTGCCTTCCGCCGCGCCTTCGGGAGCTGCATAGCCGCGCTCTTCTCCCAAAGCGTACTCGGATGCGGTCACTATTTTTGAACCGCACCTGTAGTTGAGCCTTAACTGCACCTTCTCGACATCGTCCCGTTCGGCGACTTGCTGTAACAACTCTGGATACGCGCCGGTGAAGGCGTAAATCGATTGATCAACATCCCCGACTGCGAATAGCCGTATACCCGTTTTGAAGCATAAGCCCAGCACCATTCGGTGCAGGGCCAGTCCGAGGTCTTGGTACTCATCGACGACAAGAACAGGATACTTAGCGAGGATAGCCCTGCGTACCCATTCATTCTCGCGAAGAGCACGCAATCCAAGCAGCGGCATATCGTCGAAATCAATTACCCCAATACGACGCAGTTCCTGCTCGTAGGCCTCAACCAGCCTTGAGAGTTGTGGGTCCCTGTCGCGCCATTCCTTGCTATCCCTGTTTAGAAACGACCGCCGGTAGCAACTCATCGGGAGGTCCCAATCCTGCGGATTATCGGGCCCCCCAATTGCACGCCTGTAAGCAGCTTCCAGCGCGATCCTGTGTTGTCGCACGGTGGCAACCCCGAAATTCTCCGGTAACCCAAGTCTAGCCGTCTTGGCGTACGGCAGCACGATTTGCGTAAGGGAAAAAGAATGGACCGTTCCAATGAAGACACGCCTGGTTGGTTCGACGCCCAGCGCTGCGAGGCGCTGTTCGAGTTCACGTGCGCATTCGTTATTGTAGGTGACGCAGGCGAGGCCGCGGGGCTCATCGATATCCTCGGCAAGAATCCGCGCCAGTTTGATCGTCAGCGTCTTCGTTTTGCCGCTTCCAGGTCCGGCAAGGACCACGCAATGACCTGTCGAGTTATAGGCCTCCCATTGACCGACGTTAGAACGCAAGTCCTCGGCAGCCCGTAGATATAACGAACGGTCAGACACGAGCGGCCACGAACCTGATTGCTGCGTCGATGTAGGGCGGCGGTGCTTCAAGACCGCTCATCCGCGATGCTAGCCTCTGGGCGAACCGTCCCTTGCCTATACTCTCGACCATCGAAAGGAATTGTGCCTGGTCAAGTGACCCATGCTCATCCTCCCAAGCATCGATTAACTCGGTACGCTGCTTACCAAATTGGGCTTCGCGCAAGTTTTCAATGATTGCTTCGGCGTAGCCCCCTTCGAATAGGTCGATTTCGAGAGTCTTGAAGTTCGAAAAGATGCCGAATTCCTCGCAACGCTTGCAGAAATCGCCATAATCATCGATCCCCTTCAACTCTGCGATAAGCTCATCTGCGTCTTCACCCGTTTTGGCTTGTTCGATGGTGGCGACGAGCGTGAGCGTGCGGCTATATCCGAGTGGAGTCCTGTCACCGTTGCGCGGATCCCAGTCGGTAACTATAGCAAATGGGATTCCCAATCCGGTGAGGAACTTCGCGTACGGCTGAAAATTCGTGCCGCTCACCGAACAGACTGTTATGCCTAGAAGATCGAGTTGGATATCCAGCATCCTTGCGAATTCAGGTACGAGAAAGCGTTCAGCATCGCCCTCGACCAGAATGACCCCTCGCGCAAATAAGATCTCAGCGCGCGTAACGTCGAGGTACCGCGTCAGATCGTCAACCTCGCTATCGTCGAATTCCAGCGAAGCCGTCGAGCGGCCAATGGTTCCATCCTCGGGCGTATCCTTCAGCAGCAGGATCGAGCGTAAAGGGGCCACACTCGCTATATGCGGAGAGTGGGTCGTTAAGAAAATCGAAAGCTGGTCGTCCTCTCCGATGCTCACGAAAAGATGTCGATAGACCGATCTCTGCAAATGAGGATGGAGGTGGGCTTCCGGTTCTTCAATTGCCAGAATGGTGTGGTCTCGCGTGTTTTCCTTCATCATACGCTTCAGTTGAAGCGCTTTTAGAGTAAGGAAGATCAGATTGGCGGAACCGAGACTTGCGTCATTGATTCCACGCGTGCCTTCGTCAATCAGAAGTCTGATGTTGCGGAAGAGGCGGGCCGGGTCGGAAGGCGCAAAGCCAAGCCGCGGCTTAACGTCCTGACGAGGGCCACTCATCTCAACGAAGAGCTCGCCGATGCTTTTTTCGAGAGCTTCAACCCGATCGAATTTCGTCATCTGCTGGGTCGCTGATTCAACCTGATCTGAGATCTCCTGAAGATCGTCCCTGTCAATTCCGCTGAATGCCTCCTCGATTAAGGGCCGGAGTGGTGAGTGGCGCCAACTTCCCAAATCGCCTTCAGCGTCCCTCAACGCCGGGAGCAGATCCATAGCGATCCGCCGGCGGAAATCATGACCGAACTCCTTCGCTTCATCCTCCCCGCCGTAGCAAATAAAGTCATAATCGTCGTCGCTTGCCGGATCACCTTCGAGATCGGCGCGCGGCCGAAATTCATAGGTCAAACGCACAGTGTCGGGGTCATCATTCAGCCGAAAGTCGGTTATGACCGCCAGAACGTCCATGTCGCCCTGGAAATCCTTGATTTCGACCGAGACGACGATCTTATCGTCGGCATCGGGACTTTCGAGCCCATCCCAGAAATCAGCAAGAGTCAGCTGCCGAGAACTGTCGGGCAACGTTGGATCGAAAATCAAGCGAAGGGCGTAGAGAAGATTGCTTTTTCCGACGCGATTCTCACCGACGACAACGACGTTTCCACGAAGCCCGACATCCAGGTCAAAAAAATTGCGAAAATTCGAAATATAGATGCGCGAAAGATGCATCAGATCCGGTCCCGTCATTGAAGTTAAAGCACTATATCGTATTCTAGCAAAGATTGTATCGCCATAAAATACATGCCGATCGAATACCGAAGCGACGGCAACAACAACTGACGATTCCACTCATTCGAGGCATCGGGAAAGTGTCAGCTGCGGTGCCGTTAGGCTGCGGCTTTACGCTCCTTGGTGGTATTCTGCCGGCGCACGTTGATGGCCGCCGCATCCAGCCTCGTCTTGATATGGCTGGCGTAATACTTCTCGATCATGTCCACGCTGGTCCGGCAGTTCCAGGCCAACTGCACGATGTTGGCACCCTCCAACAGCCGGAATGAAATATAAGTGTGGCGCAGGCTGTAGAATGTGTGAGGCAGCCCTTCACGGTCAAATTTCATGTTTAGCCGCTGAAGGATGTTATTGAACAGCTTGCACTGACGCTTTGGGAATACTCGGTCTGTCGGCGCAGGTTTGTTGCGCTTCTGCAACCGCCGGAAGACCGGCACCGCGTTGGCAGTGCTCTTACAGGGCCCGTAGCCGCGCTTCCCGCGGCATTCGATTTCGAGGATGGTCTCACCGCTACCGTCGTCATCCACGATGCTCACGTCCCGATATTCGAGGCGCGCCGCCTCATCGGGCCGGAGCCCGGTGTTGGCCATGAACAGCACGAAATCGTGAAGCTGGGCGTATTCCCAGGCAAAGCGTTTGACCGGCGGCTTTTTGGCGAGACGCTGGGTCTCCTCGCGAAGGGTGCGATACTCTTCGGGCGAGAACCAGGCACGGTGCGAGATTTTGCCGTTGGTCCGATAGGGTTCGGACATATCCGGGAGGAACGTAATCCACTGGTGGCGCTGCGCGGTCTTGAGAACCTGGCGGAGCACGACGATTTCCTGGTGGAGCGTGTTACGGGCAAGAGCCTTCCCCCGCTCGGCCTTCGCCTTTTCCACTCGATGGATGCGGTAATCCTGAATCAAGCCGCTGGTGATCTGGGACAGGGCCTTATCTCCCATGAACGGGAGCAGGTGCAGATTGAGACGCCGCTCGTGACCCTGAACGTATTGCGGATTGCGCTGCCCTTCGGTCAGGACCGGAAATTCACGCAGAAACTGTCCTGCGGCATCCCCGAAAGTCTTCTCGGCCTTGACCGGGACCAACTCGCCAAGCTCTCCCCGCTTGAACTTGCCCCGCAGCTCCAGGTACCACTCCTCCGCCGCATCCTCGGCCTGGGAGAGTTCCTCTTTCTTGGTGGTTGCCCGGTGCTGAACCCCTCCGACCGACGTGGAGCACTGCCAGTAGCGGCCGCCCGGCCGCTTATAGAGCTGAAATCTTTCCGCCCATGGTGTCGTGGCGGGCCGCCACCGTAGTTTCTTTCCTTGGTGCTAAATGTGCTAACAGTGTGCTAGGACTTTTTGCCCCAGTCAAGTTTTGAGAGGTGTGTTCTAAATGATTAGATTATTTGATAATTTTGGTGGCCAGGGTCGGAATCGAACCAACGACACAGGGATTTTCAGTTATGTTTACCTTCGGTAACATATTAAAATAATTCAATTCACGAGTCGCAAATCTGCGTGATGTGCTAAAAAACGTGCTAGAAAATCGAGTTTCCCACGTATTTGTCAGACAAATACAATATGGGAATGTGCTAGACGAAACCGTCATTTCCAACCTCTCAAAACTATGGTGGGAAAACCCAGGTTTTGTTGAGGCCAGTTCGCAAAAACTGTATTGTGGCTCAATGAACCGGAAAGCATTGCCAGCGCATGACATCGGCAGCGGAAACATATTCGCTGACCTGGGCCTGCCCGATGCCGAGACGCATTTCCTGAAGGCCAAGATCGTTGCCGAAATCTACCGGATTACCAATGAGCGCGGCTTCACCCGGGCCCAGGCCGGGCGATTGATGGGTATCGGCCAACCCGAGGTGTCGCGCATGTTCAAAGGAGCCTTTCGGGAATACTCCATCACTCGACTGAAGCGGATGCTGAAGGCCCTCGATGCCGGGTCCCAGAACGGCTAAGTCTCGTCCTGTGGCATTCTCCTCCAAGCCCAAGCCAAAGTTTTCCGGCGGCGTCCTCGGCCGCCTGGGGTGGGAGAAGATATGCGCCGTCGAGGGCATCACGCTGCGCGAGGAGACCAGGCGGATGTTCGAGGAGTTCGACCGGCTCGGGCTGCCACCGGAGGAGCGCATCCGCCGGATCATCGCAAAGCACAGCAAAGCCAAGCGGCCTCGCAGGTAAAGGGGAGCCGACTTGGCTCCTCCCAGTTCCAAGGGATGAGCTATAGGCCTCCTTTCTATAGCTCATTATCGGCGCCAATAGTGAGAGCTATGGGCTTCCATAGCTTTTTGCTCCGTCGAGGAGGGGCGCCGATCGCCAAACTCGCGAAATCACGAGTGATAAAGCTGCCACACGCACGTTGAACGTGCATTCATCCTCGCAACAACCTGGATTGCCGTTTCGGCTGTCTGCAGCCAGAGTTGGCCTGGTTAGGCGTACTTTCTAATCAGTCATGATAGATGAAATAACTTGACTTTTTGCATAAAAAATGCAATTTTGGCCATCAAATAGGCCATAGACATGCTTTTAGAGTTCCGCCTGCGCAACTACCGGTCGTTTGCCGAGGAGCAGACCTTTTCTCTCGTTGCCTCCAAGGACGATCACCTTGCTGAGGAGAATACCGCCCCCACGAAGGTCAAGAGCATTCCGCGCGCGTTACGCAGCGGCGTCGTCTACGGGGCGAATGCCAGCGGTAAATCCAACCTTCTTCGTGCCTTGCTGCTGATGCGCGGCGTCGTCGTTAAATCGGCCACGCTGAAGCCTGACCAGACCTTTAACGTCCAGCCGTTTCGCCTAGACAACGAACTTCCGTCTCAGCCGACGATGTTTGAGGTGACGGTGGTGCTTGATGGCGTACGGCATCAATACGGCTTCGAGTTCACTCCGACGCGCATCGTGCGTGAATGGCTACTGGTCTATCGGACGGCGCGGCCGCAAGCCTGGTTCGAACGGCACTTTGACCCGAAGAGCGAGAAGGATACCTACGAGTTCAGCAGCTTTCTAACCGGTCAGAAGAGCGTATGGCAGGAAGCGACGCGACCCAACGCGCTGTTCCTTTCCACAGCCGTGCAGCTCAACAGTGAACAGCTGACACCTCTGCACCAATGGTTCTCGTCGAGCCTCGTGGTCCTGCCTGAAGGGGGATACCTGCCGTTCGGCTTCTCAACCAACATCATTCAAGACCCTGAGGGAGCCAGGTCTATTTCAACCCTCATGCGTTCGGCCGATATCGCGATCGATACAATCACCGCGGTGAAGCGCAAAGGCTTGCAGCGTGAGTTTCAATTCGATGTGCAGACGGGTGAGGCCGTTACCCGGCAGGTCGAAGGTGAGCTGCTGATACCGATGTTCAAACACCACGCAGGTAAGGTTGCCGCGGAGTTTGAGTTGGGCGATGAGTCGCAGGGGACGCAGAAGCTCTTTTCACTGGCGGGACCATTGCTGGACATTATTGACCAGGGCAAGGTGCTGGTTATCGACGAGCTGGATCGGAGCTTGCACCCGCTCCTGGTCCGGCAAATCGTTAGGACCTTCCATGATCCCGCACGCAGTGAGGCCGGTGCACAGCTTATTTTCTCCACCCACGATACGTCGTTGTTGGATACTGACTTACTTCGCCGGGATCAGATATGGCTCGCAGAAAAGACTAAGGCACAGGCTTCGCAATTAGTGCCGCTGACGGAGTTTTCACCGCGAAAGGGTGAGGCGTTGGAAAAAGGATATCTTGGCGGCCGGTATGGCGGAGTCCCGATCCTTGAGGAACGGCTGAAAGCGGAGCGCCGTGGCAAGGCCTAGATACAATCGCGAACGCACCAGCCGGGATCTTCGGAGGCGGCAAGGCAAACGACCCCCTTACGACCGTATTCTGATCGTCACCGAGGGAAGCAAGACCGAGCCGAACTATCTGAATGAAATCCGCATAGAAAGGCGTGTCTCGAGTGCCCACATCAAGGTCGTTCCCGCCGGTGGGACCCAGCCGCTTAAGGTCGTGGAAGACGCTGAACGACTATTCCGGCAGTCCAAGGACTTTGAGCAGGTCTACGCTGTGTTTGACCGGGATAGCCATCCGGTGGATAGCTATCGCAACGCCCTGGCGAAGGCTGAGGCTTTAAACCAGAAGCTCAGAAATTCGGAAGGCAAGAAGGTTAGATTCAAAGCCATACCGTCTGTCCCGTGTTTTGAGTTTTGGCTGCTGCTTCACTTTGAAGACGAGCAAGCCTACCACGAGCGCGACGTAATCTTCAGGAAACTGCGCCGGCATTGGCCGAATTATCAGAAGGGAGAAAAAGGAACATACGCCGCCTCCGCTGATAAGGTCCCAACCGCGACCGACCGAGCGATCAATTTGCGCCGTCACTTGTCAAACGCCATCCTGAACTGCCCCCTTTGCGTCATGAAGAACTGCCCCCACCTTTGGGTTCATGATGTCGGTTGAAGGTTAGTTCCGCCGGTTGCTGGACGGAGGGAGGCGGAGCCGACCGGAGGCCCGTCGCCGACAGGCGGCTTGATGAGGCCACTCTTTCGCTTGGCGCGGAGCCGGTAGCTGTCGCCGCGGATGGTCAGCACGTGGCTGTGGTGCAAGAGGCGGTCGAGGATTGCGGTCGCGACCACCGGGTCGGCGAACACCATGCCCCATTCGGCGACGCTGCGGTTCGAGGTGATCAGCATGGCGCCGGTTTCGTAGCGCCGGCTGACCAGTTGGAAGAACAGATGCGCCGCGTCGGGCTCCAGCGGTAGGTAGCCGAGTTCGTCGACGATCAGCAGCTTCGGCTTCGACAGCGCCAACAGTTTCTCGTCCAGGCGCCGCTCACTGTGCGCCTTGGCGAGGCCGGCGACCAGCGTCGTCGCCGTTGTGAACTGCACCGTGTATCCTGCCAGGATCGCCTCTCGCCCGAGCGCGATCGACAAGTGCGTCTTGCCGACGCCTGGTGGGCCGAGCAGCAGCACGTTCTCGCCATTGGCAATCCACCGTGACGCAGCCAGATCGCGGATCTGTTTCGGATCGATCGACGGCTGTGCTTCGAAGTCGAAGCCCGCAAGCTCCTTCACGGCCGGGAAGTGCGCGAGTTTCAGGGCCATCTCGATGCGGCGGTGATCCTTGCGGGTGATCTCACGCTCGCACAGCAGGATCAGCGTCTCACGCGCCGACAGGTTCGTACGCGCCGCCTCGTCGAGCAGGCTGTCAAGCTGGTCGCGGATACCGAAGAGCTGCAATCGCGCCAGCATGGCATCGAGCGGATCGGTCAGTGCTTCGGTCGCTTTCTTTGCGCGTGCCATCAGAAGCTCCCTCCGATCGCCGCTTCGTATTCGGCAAGAGGACGCAACAACGAGGGCGACAGAGACGACGCCGATACCGTCGGTGCCGCGCTCTGTGGTCGGCAGACAGCGCCATCGCGACCGGCAACACCCTCGAGGTGGGCGGAATCGACGATCCGCAGACGGCGACCCTCCGATTGCTTGTGGACTGCAACCTCGCATGTGCCATGACGGATGCGCACTTCGCCGGCCGCGACCGTCACTGCCACACGTTCGCCGATCAGCTGCCACGGCACCGAGTAGCTGTTCGTGTCGATCTCGACAGCGCAATCGTTGCCAACGACGCGGGTCAGCTCGCGCAATAATCCGAATGACGGCCGCCCGCCGAGCGGCTTTAACCGGTGCGCCTCGTCACGCTCGAACCGGGCGATCGGCGCCTCGCCAGTCGTGCCGTGGATACGCATGTTCGCCACCCCATGCTCCCACTTGGCGAGATGCGCCTCGAATGCTTCCCAGCTCGCGAAGGAATGCCCCGCGATCGCGTTCTTCTTCACGTAGCCGACGCCGCTTTCCGTCTTGCCCTTCGTGCGCGCCCGATAAGGCGCGCAGGCGCGAGGACGAAAGCCCCAATGCTTCGCAAACGCGATAAGCTTGTCATTGAACTGAATCGATCGGCTCACCGCGTCGTGGCGCACAACGAGCGCACGCGGATTGTCCATCAGCACTTCCTCCGGAACGCCGCCGAAGGTCGTGAACGCGCTCTCGAGCCCCGCGAACCAGTG
The DNA here is from genome assembly GCA_963807015.1 of uncultured Alphaproteobacteria bacterium. Lineage (GTDB taxonomy): Bacteria > Pseudomonadota > Alphaproteobacteria > Rhizobiales > Xanthobacteraceae > JAJPKK01. The sequence continues at coordinate 901,977 of CAWEAS010000008.1, forward strand.
CTCCTGCTTCTCGGCCCGGAACGCACGCACGTGCAGCCGTCGCGAATGCCCGAGCGTCGCCACGAACACGAACGCTTTGATCTTCGCGCCGCCGATCTCCACCAGACGCTCGCCGAAGTCGATCTGCAGCTGTCGGCCCGGTGGCGTCTCGAACCGCGTCGTCGCCAGCGCCTCGGCCTTCAGCGCCTGACGATAGGGCCGCACGGCGCGTTGTAGTGTTCGCCGGCTGACCGCTACGCCTTTCTCGGCCAACAGATCCTGGCGCACCACATCCGCATTGCCGCGATGCCGGACGAACCTCTCGCGCAGCCAATCTTCATGACCGTCGAGCCTCTTCGGTCGCATCGGCGACTTGAACGGCTTCGCGCCGCCCGCCGCAACATAGTCCTTCACCGTGTGATGGCTGCAGCCCAGCTGCCGCGCGATCCGCTTCACACCCCACCCGCACGCCCTCAGGCGTAACATCTCCGCCACGTCGTCCGGCGTCTTCATCATCTGCCCCCGTGGATCACTCCACGATGGGCTTTCCGTGATTCGCTCCTCGTTCATTTGCTCTCTCCTCAGCTATCCAAGGAGGGGGCAATTCCTCATGACGCCGAGGGGGCAATTTTCCATGGCGCGCGACAGTCACTACACAGCTGAACACGGGTCGCAACCATTCACCGAAATGGATGAGCTGATCAAAGTTCTGCTGGAGACCGGAGTATCTTGATAGACACGCCTGTCGCGGTCCTGTGCGTCTAGCCATCTCGGGAAGTAACGTCCCGAGCCAGCGCATACCCTCGGAAAAATAATGAGCAGCAAGAAAAGCCGGATAAGCCGATTAAAACTCTGGCAAATTATCCAAATTATCCTTTTTGGTATGGTCTTTCTTCGTCTTGATGTAGTTAATCCCATCTATGTTGATAACGAAGACATCCTCACCTTTTTTCCACTTCCCGTCGTTGCTTTTGAAGGCGGTTATAAATGAAATGCCACTTTCATTTATGGCTTTGACGATAGCCTGCCGCTCGTACTCCTTCGTGGCCTCCAGCGAGTCACCGCTGTCCTTGCACGCCCTGACTTTGTCGATGTGAGTGTGCTTCGAATTAAACCTGACTGCCGTAATTACATAGTCTGCCCATTTGGTCATGATACAGGTTTCCCTGAGTTCACTTGCCTTTGAGAATTTTGGAAAGCGAGCCCCCCATACGCTCGCGGAGGCTGTCGAGCCTCATGTCACCGCGAACACCGTGTGCAAAGTCAGGGCCGTAGGTCTCGCGCAAGGTCCGAACGAGCGTGTCACCGCGCTTGGCGCGGATCTCGCCATCTTGATCACGACAGCGGTCGTCCAGCCCCGGGTGACAGTCTCTGCCTTTGTTTCCCATGTTCACCTCCATCCTTGCCAGCACGTTGACCGCGGAATCGGCGTGTGCGACGGTTGGCCCATATGTAATACACCTGATTCGGATGCCACGTCAACCGTGGTATTACATGTCAACCAATGGGAGCTGACACCTTATGCCGCTTGAAGACCTGGGCAGGCTGGTCCTCGCAAAGCGCACTGAACTCGGTCTGGGAATTAGGGCCGCAGCCAGAGAAATTGGCATTAGCCACGCCACTTTGGCCCGTGTGGAGAAGGGCTTTCTGCCGGATTTGGAAAATTACGAGAAGATTCGGCGGTGGCTGGGCATCCAAGATGAGCCCTTTAAGCCAGCGGGTATCGGCACTAAAGCTCCGCAAGTGCACTTTCGTCGAGAAAAGACCGCGACAGCGGCCACGGCGGCGGCGTTGGCAAACATGATCCTCGCCGCACAGGCAGCGTGGCCGAAAAAGCAATAGGCGAGGGGCGAAGCGTGGGTGCTCTGCGGCGTGGCTTTAAAACTTGGTGTGAGAACGCTGCGCGCGGATATCGACGAGACCTTAACCTATCGCCGATCGCTCCTCTGGAGCCTAGGCTGCTCGCCCGACATCTCGGCATCACCATATGGACACCGGCAGACATTCCAGGTCTCCATTCGAAGGATATCCATCATCTCACTGTCACAGCCCGTGAAAGTTGGTCCGCCGCCACGCTCAGGAACGGAACCGAAAGCTTAATCATCGTGAACAGCGGCCACGCTTTGACGCGGCAGAATAATTCCATTGCCCATGAAATCGGCCATATCGCTCTGGAGCACGAGCCAGCAAAGATGCTTATGACGCCGGACGGCCTCATGATGATGAGCGAGTACAATCTCGTTCATGAGGAGGAGGCTACCTGGTTCGCAGGCGCAATCCTGTTGCCACGTGATGCGTTGCTGAATGTCGTTGAGCGTGGCCTTACGGACCGCGAAGCTGCCGAGTACTACGGCGTGAGCAGCGCCATGTTCCAAATGAGAAAGAACTTGACCGGTGTGGGAATCCAACTGTCGCGGCGCCGTGGTGTCTGGGCGCCTTGAGCCGTTGAATCAGGGCCCAAGGGCAAAGGGATTTTGTGTGCTAGAGAATAGTGGCGCAAATCCGCAACTTCTAACGCCAAAAATCCTCAGGCATTTACTTCGGTGAAGTTTGTCGTTAAACGTGTGCTCGAAATAAGCTTTCTGCGAGAGTTTGTCTGACAAATAGAATACCGGGAATGTGCTAAGCGGAAAAGGAGCTTTGACGCGTGTCAAAGTTTCGGGCCGCTTCCGGCTCCCACTATCAGTGCCTGAATTTTATCTCGCTTGAAACGTTAAATTGACAAGCTTGGAGCAAAAGCGCATATATCTCCCATCGCTCCTGTAGCGGTTATTCGGAAAACACAAGGGACCGTTACACCGGTCCCTTGTTGCTTTAGCGGCTGATGACGATTGAGAGATAGACCCTCAAGCTTCCAAGCCACAAAGCGAGCTTGCCACGAAGGTTCATGGTCGTCGCTCCTTTTTGTTATTCGGATGTGAGAGACCATGCCTTGCGGCGTTCCCGCTGTAACATGGCCGCGAGAGAGCGTCAGCGACAATCAACCATTGTCCGATGATGTGAATTGACCGCGATTATTTGCTAGAGGTCCAAGGTGAGCTGGCCAAACTCCGAGATTTGGATCAGGCCGTTGATCAACCACGTGTCGGGGTATTGCGAATGGGTCCCCATCGCGAATAGCAGCCCCTTCCCAGGCATCTCATCCCCCCACCGGTCCTGCATGCGTTTGAGTGCCTCGGCTTCCGAATACTGCCGGCGCCAATTGAAGAACGTCGCCTCGGTCTCCCAATCCTGGCAGGCTCCGGTCCGCTTTCCGTCCTTGGTCTCGTAGTCGTATTTGAACCGGTAGGGGCAGGGGGCGTAGGGCATTATTTGCCCCAGGAAAAGATCGGTCTGCTTGGCCGCCTGCTGGAATTTTTGGCGCTCGTCCTCCAGCTCGTCCGCCGGTTTCTTCTCGATGATGAACCTGCGAATGCCCGGGCGGATGCCGGCCGGCAACGGCTGGCACGCGCGCGCGTCGCTCACTTCCGCCTCGAAAGCATCGAGCCGCGCCTGGTCGCGAAGACCGAGACGGTTAATCAGGACCGTCGTGCCGGGATAGCAGTAGGGATCGGGAGCCGCCGCGTACATCCCCGCGGCATCACCCCTTACGGTGCACGGCGATGATGCGGCGAACGCGCTCTTCCGGGGATAGGCCGAGCCGGTCGAATTCCGCGGCGCGCTTTTTCGCTGGACGCGACAGCACAACGCCTTCGACGGCGCTGATCTTAGCGAACCGCTTGCGACCGATAATAACGCCAGCAGTAGCCGTGCGTTTACTGCTGGATGCTGAACCACGTTTCTTCATGCCGGAATCATACCACAGCCTCGACTCTGCGGCCAGCGCTCAGAACAATTCCAGCTGAGTTGGTCGATCGACATCGTCTTCAGTGCCATACCCGCCTCTCTCGTGCGTAAGGTGATTCGGCATAGTGGCCGACGCCACGGCAAAACAAAAGCCGCCACTGTGGATGAAATATTCACAAGCCTAGTGTCTACAGCGGCCAGTGTCGAAAGGCCCGTGCTGCTTAAGAGGCCCTATGGTCCGAAAAAGAAGGAGGCGAGTAATAAACTTCGGAAGCTCCGTCCCGCGTCCTCGGCCCCAGCAATCCAGCTTGACCGGTTCAGGTAGCCCCGTCGGCCTTTAAAGCACGGTCGACGAATTCGATAGTCTGCTCTCCAAATCGACGGGCCATGCAGTCGGCGTAAGTGGCTCCGCTTCGGGCTCCGAGCAAATCGGGGTCTAGGTAGTACATCGACCCCGACAGACTGAGAATGCCTTCCGAAATCATATAATTTAGGACCGCGCGCCCTGCACCTTTTGTCATCCGTTCGTGCTCAATCTTATGTCTATATCGCGCAAGGTTGCCCTTGCTGTGCGAACGGAACGCAATCACGAATTTCCGGAAGCGCCGCAAAGCTTCATCTAATCTCAGGTCCGGGATCGGCAGCGGCTCCGTAGCGAAGGTCGTCCAGGGATGAGCCCGGGCTCTCGGCCAGGCGGCAGCGAGAGAAACATTGCCACGAACGACTGGAACTGATGTCATCTGGCCGCCGTCATATTTTTCTGCTTCCAGGAAAATGCCGGTTTCACTTCGGCCCGGCGGGTTTTCCGCAATAACCTTATCTGTCGTGAGGACAAGTTTTTCGCATTGGATACTGACCGGTGCAACCAATATGACCTCCGGCCCTGGGCCAATTTCGACGCGCGCGTAAGGCGCCGAAATTTCAACATCCTCCACATAGGCGCCTAGTCGGAGCGTCCCCGTTTGATCCGTATCGAAAGGGAGGACGCGGGGACGTTCTGCGTCGCGACGCGCAACGGTGATTTCCACTTCGGCGCGCAGGGCATCTTCCCCTTCGGCGTCGTCCGGCGCTTCGACCAACAGGCTTGCGGCATCTCCCAAGGAAAGCCGCGCCCTCAGCGAGGCGTAAATGATGCCAATATGAGCGGGTGGCAGATATACTGGCACATCCCCATGATCTGCCACATAGAACTCCGACAGGAAGGGGTTGGCGGCAGCCCCCCGGGCCAGTTCCCGTTGGATGGCGGCTTCAGCAGACGCAGAGTTCTTCAAGGCGCGAGTACTGATCACGGCGTCGAAGACGGCGGAAGACGTATCCCGTCCCCCTTTGAGAAAGGGGTGTTCTGGAACCCAGGTGTCGAGCGCAGTGGAGTAGGTCTGCGCATCCTTAGCCGACATCAAGGGAAGCGCCGGAGGAGCCAGGTCGTAGAGTCTTGCCACAAGCCGGTCGAGTTGTTCGTCCGTGGAATACAGTTGTCGTGTCAGGCTGGGGTTTTCAAACTGCAAAGTATCGAGCTTCCCGCGCTCTCGCTCCAAAATCGAAGAGACTACGGTCTGAAGAGTGACAGGTTGCTCACCTCTTTCTATATCGGCGACAAGGTTTGCGGGGTTCCCTACTCTTGCCACTCGTTCCGCAACGGCTTGGAGTACAGGCGCGTACCCTGCGAAACGGTCGCCGTCACTCTCAGTCTGTTCCCGGAGACGTTCTAGTAACAACTCCACCGCACGCCGTTCGGCGACGGTGTGCGGGCTGTTCGGACGCGCGGCACGCAATCGGGCTTCCGCAAAATCGATCGAAGCGGTTGGTCCATAATATCCGATCTCCAGTACCGCCGTCTCGACGCCACTATCGCTGAGAAGGAGCCAGGCATCCTGGACGGCGCCCGTCCGCCCGAACAGAATTGTCGGCACAGTGCGCCCTTTTGCAAGCTCCGCAACGTCGTCAAGAAATGCGCTGAAAGCCTCCTGTGTCACGCGCAGCCGTGCCTCGTCGAGACCGTCGATGAGAACGGCCGTGGTTCCAGCTTGCCAATTGGCGTAGAGGCCTGAGCGGACAAGCCCGCCACTAAGGGTATTGCCGCCTACCGGGTCCGCCTTCGCGAGGTCGATGTATACTGCACCAGTCTGGTGGGCGATCTGCCGCGCCAAGGTCGATTTGCCGACCGCACCAGGGGCAGACACGAGAAGTAGCGGGCTGCTCCTTGGATTGTCATCGGCACTCAACTCGGTGCTTAAGGCCAGCGGCGCTTCTTTAAAAGTAGAGAGTCCCTCGCTTTTAACGGACCAACCGCGAACCGGCGATCCGGAGTCCACCGGGCTTACGGCCAGCCGGGGCATCCAGAAATTCTCGATCGTAAGGTTCGACATTTGAGCTTCAGATTGCCCGTGCGACATGGTGGTGTCCAGACCTATCCCAGAATGCCGGACGATTGCCCGCTCAATAAGTTTGCGCAATGGTCCTTCATGCCATGTAGCTGGCGACGAAGGCCCTCTACGTGGCCTTGGATTCTCGTTTCATGGGCGCTTGTGACCTGAGGCCTATCGGTCAGCGCGAAATGCCGTGCGATCATGTGCCTTTTAGTCCTTGGGGGTTCCAATGATCCGAAAGATTGGTTTGGCCTTGCTGCTGTTCGCGCATCCGGCGACCGCCGAACCGATCACCCCGCCGAGCATCAGCTGCAAGCCTTGTTCGGTGCGCTCCACGTCGACCGGATAGCGCTTGCCGTCCGGCCCAGATACGTGTCGTCCATCGCCTGTTCGCCTGTTGACGTCGGGTTCATGCCCGCCATGAACCTCTGCCCGTCGGCGAGACCGGGGGTAGCAAGCGCAAGTGGGTCTTGGTGCGGCCGCAGCGCAGCGAGGCTCGGCCCGCTTGCGCGCGCGAGGGGCAGCGCCCCTGAGGCTTGAGCCAACCTCAGCAATGCTCGGAAGAAAATTCGCGCGAAGGATCGTCACCCGCAGGGCCGAGACGCAAGGGCGGCTCGGGGCAGAGCCTAGAGCCCGGTCCGCGCAGCGGACGCGCCAACCATGCGGAGTTCGAAAAGTTTATTTGCTCGGCAGGTCGCGCAATTTAGTGTCTCCGGCGAAGACGTACCAGATAGGAGTCCCATTGAAATTTTCCTGGCTGGCGACGTCGCGAGGATTCTGCGGCTTCGATGCGGTGGCCGCGCTCTCGGTAAATTCGATGGTGAGCCTCAGGCCGTGCTTGCCGGCATCATAAACATCAACCACGCAGACCGTTTGATTCTCTGCCCCGAACCCCTTGATCACCTTGCGATAATGCCCATTGGCGAGCTGAATGGGTGTTTCCGGAAGTGTCAACTGTTCCCGCTGTCCTGAGGGTGATCCGCCAGCATCCCACCATCGACCGCTCCAAACCGATTTATCGTTTCTTGCCGAGTTTAAACAGGCCCTTTCAAGCATCGCCTGTGTAAGCCGTTTTGGTGGAGCGAAGCCGACTACCTCGGTCTTCCAGGCCGCGGCGCGTGCCACCGTGTCGACCTCCACAAATTCGCTCGGATCAGCCCCCAGCGCCGCAACCAGAAGCGACTTCGGAACCCAGTTATCCCAGTCGGCCGCAAGTATTTGTCGAACGGCCTTCACACCGGCGAGGTAAGCCTTTGACGTGAGGACACGATCGTCGCTGTTTACGGGAGGGTTGATGAACGGCGTATGGAAGCCAAGCGTTCCTTTGTAATGAAGCTTGCGAACGGGACCCGTAAGCCCATCACCCTCGTTGAAGTTGCCAAACATGAAAGCAAATGCGCAGGCGGAATAGCATTTCCCATCCTGGTCTACGATGGTCGTGATGTTGCCGGTGTCCATTAGCCATTGAATGATGTTAATCGCCTCGGCGAAGCTCCCGCCTTCGGGGCTGTTGAGACAGAGTTTGGTGCCGATCAGCGGCGCGACCTTGGCAAGAGCGTCGCGGTGAACCGTCTCGAGGCGGGCGACATCGCCCTCGGCAATATCCCCATTCAAAAGAATGTCGCAGCCTGCTTCTTTGGAGATGGTGATCTCGGCGGAACCAGCGGCTCCATTCGCGAAGAAGAAACAATAAGCAAGCACAAGCGCTGACACCCTCAGGAATGATAGCTTCATATCTTCTCTCCGGTATCGAGCAGCGAGCGTCAGAGACGCACGGCCTCACTGAGGCAGCGCATTGATGGCGACCCGTAGCTTTTGAATATCAGCCTCGTCGGCCTGCCCCTTTATCTGGTCGGCAAAGGCGAGCAAATCAGCGCGAGTTTGGGGCGGATAGCGAACCGGGGGTGGCGCGGCATTGCGCGCGCATTTCTCGAAGTCATAGTTCTCGTCGACGACCTCGCATGCCGGATCGATTTTAGGATCGTTCCATTGCGGACCAAAGGTATCGACCGCTTTGTACATGATCCAGGCCCGAGCTTCGGCAACGCCAGAAGCCAGCATGGCATCATAAAACATACGGTGAACATCTCGAAATGGCCGAATCCGTGTTGCGCAGTAAAAATCGTGCACAACGGAGGCGTTCCGATAGAGGCCTTCAAACGGCCCGCCTATGATGCTCCAAAAGACCTGCGGAATCGAAGCTCCATCAACGACGGTGCCGCTGGGCACCGGCCAGCGACGGGTATCCGGTCCATCGAACTCGAAGGGCTTGATCAGTGTCATCAGTCGACCATCCGGAGACCATTCGGCCACGACGGTGCCGCGAAACGTACCTAGGGGCGCCGCCAAGGACGATAGGCTGCTGGCGATCGTCGTTAGAGGTGCCGCCAACACAAATGCCGCTAAGTCGCGTCGATTAAGCAAAGTATGATCCTCCCTGCAAAAACTCGCGAACAATGCTTCAGTCTAATCTGCACAAACATTTGGTTCAAGCGGGTGGATGGCGGTCACAATTGCGAGCACCGACGGAGTTCACGACGCATATCCGTGGTGGTGCTCCACTCGCGCAGAGATTCATTCACGATCCCCGTATCGTTCACGAACATCATGAGGCGCGTCAAAGGGGAACTCATGCCGCTCCAGGCGACCTTGGACGTTTTTACCATGCGTATTGAGCTGGCCATTAGACTAGTCGCCTCAAGTTAGACGGCATCACACTAAAAGAGCTATTCGGTCCGCTGCAACTCGAAAGGAGGTGACTGATAAAACAGGCTTAGCTTCATTGGCTTATCATCTCGTTTCTCGCATTTCGCGAGCGCAGCAGGGGGCAGGCTAAAGGCAGGGATAACGGTAAGGGGCGAACCGTCCCGTAACTCAACAATCATGACACACGGCTCGCCCCAATGACGGGGATGCGGCTTGGCCAAGCTAATGGGCCTCGCGCAGATTCCAGCATGACGATGTTCGGCTACGCGCGTGTCTCAACCGACGGCCAGACGCTCGACGTGCAGCGCGAAGAACTCATCCAGGCGGGTTGCGAGCGGATCTTCGCCGACAAGGAAAGCGGCCTCAAGGATGACCGCCGCGAGCTGAAAAGACTGCTGAGAACTCTTCGCCGGGGCGACACCGTCATCGTTGCCGCGCTCGACCGGCTCACCCGCGACGGCCCGTTCAAGATGCTCAGCGTGCTTCAAGACATCACCTCGCGCGGCGCGACCTACAAATCGCTGGCCGAACCCTGGGCGGACACCACCACCGAACTGGGCGAAGTTCTCGCCGCCTTGGTCGGCTATATCGCCCGCAAGACCCGCGAGGACATCCTGCGAAGAACCAGCGCCGGCCGCGAACGAGCCCGGCGCGCCGGGGTAAAGTTCGGCCCCAAGTTCAAGCTCTCTCCCGGGCAGCAGGAGGAGGTGAAAAAACGCCGTTCCGCCGGAGAGTCTCTGCGCGCGCTCGCCCGGGTCTACGGCGTCAGCCCGAACACCATCGGCCGCGTCGGCTAAACCGCCACAGCGCCTGCATTTGTATGCCTAAGCCATGCTCAGGTTGAATTGCAGTATACGACCGCGCTCCGCATCCTGCTGGCATGGGCGTTCCGCAATTCTTGAGTTACGCGACGGTTGTCAAGGACAGCCCTGTCTTACGCCTCCTGATCCACCAAAAAAGTGCGGGCCTCAAGCGCCGCTTCGCGGCACATGGCTGAGCCGCGCCGCCACCCCCTCAGCAAGCCTGTTGATGCCGGCACCGCGCTGCGGCTGATCGGTGACCCCAGCCTGTCCATCCACATCATTGCCGCGCGGCTCGGCATCAGCATCAAGACGCTCTACAAGCGCTTCCCGGTCACCGCCATCCGCCGCGGCCGCCGCTCGAACAGCAAGCCGTTCGACCGCGACCTGGCGCTGCGCCTGCTGGCGGACCCGCGCGTGACGGTGAAGTCGGTCGCCGCGCGGTTCGGCGTGGACGACGCCACCCTGCGTAAGCACCTGCCGGTTGCCGCCATCCGCCAGGGACGGCACCCCAACGCCAAGCCGTTCGATCACACCGAGGCGCGAAGGCTGCTGGTGGAAACCACCCTGCCGGTCACCTTGGTTGCCGCGCGGCTGGGCATCAGCGTCGCCACGCTCTATGCGCACCTGCCGGTCGCGGACATCCGCCGGGGTTCAAAAACAACAAAAGCCAGCGCTGCCGAGGCGCAGCCCCTGCCGGGATGAAGGCCCGCACCCTTCGCCTTGCCGCCATGTTGCTCGCCCTGCCCGGGCTCTCCCAGGCCGCCAACAACTGGGTGAACATTCCGGCCATCAGCCCGACCACCAGCCTGGTAAGCGGCCAGCTGTGCTACACCGACGGCCGCGACCTCGCCTGCAACGCCACCTCGCCCTACCTGACCAGCGGCGGATTGCTCGGCATCGGCATTGTGCCCGGCGTGCCGCTGGAGGTGAGCGGGACGGTTTCGGCCACCAATTTTGTGGGCAACGGGGCCGGGCTGACCGGGGTGGTGGCCTCGTCCGGCGACCGGATTGTGAGCGGCACCACCAGCATGGTGGCGATCTCCGCCACCGGGTTCATCAGCATTACCCAGGCCGGGACCAATACCGGGTGGTTCGATCCGACGCATGGTTTGGTGACCATCGGCCTCAGCAGCACCGGGCCGGTTTCGGGGACCAACGGGTATTTCAGCGGGAATGTGGGAATTGGCACCTCCACCCCTATTAACGCTCAGTTGGAAATATACGGTACATCCAGCGCACCGCGGGTCAACATTCGTAATGCCGGGGACCAAGGTGGCGCTTTCATCGGCAACTCTTGGTTCATAGGTCAACTGGGCATGTATAATCCCTCCAACACCACCTGGGGAATTATACCAGCCAATTCAGCCAAGTCCCTTTTTGGATTTAGCTATGGCGGCGGAGTTGGGAGTCTCAGCCCTACCACCTGGGGCTCAAGTCCATCTTTTCGAAATATTTTGGATGACGGCTCGGGAAATTTTGAAATAACCGGCTACATCAGGGCCGACCAAACAGGTGTCGGTAGTGGCAATCTAAATAACGGCATTATATTTGGCGCATACCCAAGCGTAAGCGAAGGGCTTGCTTCCAAGCGCACTACGGGCGGAAACCAATATGGCCTTGATTTTTATACTGCCAGCAACGTGCGTCTCTCAATCACGAACTCCGGCAATGTTGAAATTACAAGCTGGACCGGCATCAACTTTACAACCACACCGACCGCGCCGCTGGAGGTGAGCGGGACCGTTTCGGCCACCAACTTTGTGGGCAACGGGGCCGGGCTGACCGGGGTGGTGGCCTCGTCCGGCGACCGGATTGTGTCGGGCACGACCTCCATGATTGCGGTGAGCAACACGGGGTTTATCAGCGTCACGCAGTCCGGCACCAACACGGCATGGTTCGACCCGACGCGGGGGTTGGTGACGATTGGGGTTTCGTCCACCGGGCCGATTAGCGGGACGAATGGGTATTTCAGCGGGCTTTTAGGGGTTGGGGTTGTGCCGGTTGAAGCCCTGCAGGTGCAAGGAAACATACGAGCAAGCGGCAATATCTTTAATGGCGGCAATATTTATATGGGGAACAGCGCGGCCACTTTTGGTTTTCGTAATAATGCAACGAAGATAAACTCACCCGCCGCAGCAGTGATTCACTTGGGCGATTTGGATGCCGCCGCCCCCCTTTCGCAGACGCTTGGCGTTCAAGGCGTGGTCGCCGGAACCAACAACACGGCCGGGCTTGATTTCACCATTGCCGGTTCGCAGGGCACGGGCAATGCCCAGGGCGGCGGGATTCTGTTCCAAACCGCTCCCGCCGGAACGGCCGGTTCGGCGCAGAACCCGCTGGTCACCGCGATGGTCATCAGTGGGTCGGGTAACGTTGGCATCAACACCAGCAACCCCAACGCCAACCTGGAAGTTTCCGGCACCATCAGCGCGACGCATTTCGTGGGCGATGGCTCGCAACTCACCGGGGTGGTGGCGAGTTCCGGCGACCGGATTGTGTCGGGCACGACCTCGATGATTGCGGTGAGCAACACCGGGTTCATCAGCGTCACGCAGTCCGGCACGAACACGGCGTGGTTCGACCCGACGCATGGGCTGGTGACGATTGGGGTTTCGTCCACCGGGGTGATTTCGGGCACCAGTGGGTATTTTAACAGTTGGGATATTATCGGATCTCTGGTGAATAACGATAACGTGGCTCTCCAAACTACCGGAAGCCAGAACCAAATAGCCTATCTCTCCACGACCAGGAGCGGAGCCTCCCCGGTGGCCATGGGGTACTCGCCGTATAACTACAAAATATTCGGTTTCGGCGACTATAACACGAACGATAACAACTTTAATCCGAACGAGTTAGGGATTGATCTCCAAAATCACTACGTGGGCATAGGGACTATCAGTCCAACCACGAAGCTCGAAGTCAACGGTACCGTTTCCGATACCGGGGAAGTGGTTACCGGCAATGTTATTGCCACGGCCCCTACCGGCACGGTGAGCGCGACCTACGGGTATTTCACCTATATTTCGGCCACCAGCGGGCTGGGCGGCGCCAGCGGCGACCGGATTGTGTCGGGCACCAGCAGCGTGGTGGTCAACAGCGCCAGCAGCGTAATTTCCATTACCAACGCGGGGGTGACCACCGGGTATTTCAATTCCAACGGCGTGCTGACCGTGCCGGGGGTTTCGGCCACGGCCAACCTCACCAGCGTGACCAGCCTTTATGCCTCGGGCAATGTGGGAATAGGGACGACTACTCCGTCTACGACCCTGCATGTCAATGGGACCGGCAAAATCACCGGGCACATCGCATTCGGCAACAGCGCGGATGTCGATATCTCCAATTATACCTACGCCGGATACACATTCGGTTCGGGCCTGATGATGGATGAGCATTCGACAACAACGGGGGTCGAGGAGATTTCAGGAATTGATAATTACTTAACGTATGATCCCGGTGCGGATGCCAGCAGTGTTCCGCTTTATATAAGCGATAACGAGGCCTATTCGGCATCGGGAAATACCCAGAATATCAAAGGTATGGAAGGCGTTTACGGCGGCGCATTTCATGAAGGATCGGGAACTATCGGTTCGGTCGGTTTGATTGGGGTTGAAGGGGCCTCGGGAAATTACGGCCCGAGCAATGTGCCGACGACCACCGGCGGGTACTTTTATACAGGCAGTTTTTCGGGTGGGCAGGTCCACGATGCCGCGGCCGTCGAGGCTGTCATATACGGCTCAGCAGGGACGGTTACAAACAGTTATGGCCTCCTGGTTGACGCGGTGAGGGGCGGGGGCACCATCGTGAATGATTTTGGTCTTTACATCAACGACCAATCCCCGGCCGCGAGCGGGGCAATCAACGGGTATAACATCTATTCACAAGGGGCCGGCATCAACTACTTCGGCGGCAACGTCGGCATCGGCATCGGCAACGACAACCCCACCGCCACGCTGGACGTGGACGGCACGATTTCGGCCACGAACGTCTATGTGACCGCGACCACCGGCACGGTGAGCGCGACCTATGGGTATTTCACCTATATTTCGGCCACCGCGGGCTGGGCGCGACCACCGCGGCCAGCAGCACCGGCGCGGTGCAGTTCAATGCCAACAACGCCCTCGGCGGCGATACCAACAATTTCTTCTGGGACAATGCCAACAAGCGGTTGGGGCTGGGCACGAACAGCCCCTCCTATGCTCTCGATATCTCCTTAAGCACCGGCAATAACGGCATCAGGCTCACCGGTGTGGGCACCATGTTTTACATGTACAACCGCGACGGCACCTCAAGCTATGCGCTGAACGCCTGGGGCAACCTGGGCGGCGCCAGGATGTACGACAGCCTCAACGGCGGCAGCACCTGGAACGAGGACATCCTCCTGCAGGGCGGCAAGGTGGGCATCGGCGGGCTCGGCGGCACTTCCCCGACGGCGCTGACCGCGACTTTGCAGGTGTCGGGCAGTTTCATTGTGTCCACCAGCAGCGAGAACACCACGCCGACGATTTACGCCGGGACGAACGGCAATGTGGGGATTGGGACGACGGCACCGTCGCAGCCGCTTGAGGTCAAAGGCCGTGTGCGGGTGACCGCTTTGGCTCCGGGGGATGCTTCCTCGGTCGTCGAGATGAAGAACAACGCCGGGAGCATCGGCTATTTCTACCTCGACAATAGCGGCAACTATTTCTTCCAGACGCCGAGTGAAACCACCGGCACGCCCGCAATGGCACTCCTCAACGGCGGCAACGTGGGGATTGGGACGATCAGCCCGAGTTTTCAGGGCATCAATACGCCGGTGCTGACCCTGGCCAATGCGACGGGCTCCGGCAGGGGGCCGAGCACCGAGTACGTTTGGCAAAGCAATTCCATCCCCAGCTCGAGCGAGGTTGGCGTTCTTCGCTTCATGACCGGCGCCACTCCCGCTCAGGTGGCGGCCATTGCCGTAAATACCGATGGAAGCATTGATTCCGGCCAGATTAAATTCTTCACCCAGGCGCACGGAGCCTCGATTACTCAGGTCATGAGCATCCAATCGTCCGGCAACGTCGGCATCAGCACCACCAACCCCAATGCCACGCTGGATGTGAACGGCACGATTTCAGCGACGAATGTTTACGTGACCGCGACCACCGGCACGGTGAGCGCGACCTATGGGTATTTCAAGTACATCTCGGCGAGCAGCATCACGGTGGGGAGTTGCTCGGGGTGCGGCGGGGCCAGCGGCGACCGGATCGTGTCCGGCACCAGCAGCGTGGTGGTGAACAGCGCCACCAGCACCATCAGCGTGACGGTGGCCAATGTGACCACCGGGTATTTCGACAGCTCGGGGCGGCTGGTGGTGCCGGGGATTTCGGTGACGACCGCGCAGACCAGCGTGACCAGCCTTTATGCCAGCGGCGGGGTCGGCATCGGATTAACGGGCCCCGTGGATAAATTGAGCGTGCAGGGAACTTCTAACGGGGTCGAGATGAGTGTCTTGCGGCTCTCGAATAACGGTTCCGGTCCTGCTGGCTCGGGAATCGAATTCGCCGGCGTGTACTCCGGCAGCGATCCTGAGAACGCAGTGACCGCCGGCCGTGTTGGTGGCCTCACGACCAATGCTGGAACAAAGTTCGGCAATCTCATCTTTGAGACATCAAATGGCGGCCTCGCTGAGCGCATGCGCATCGATGGCTACGGTAACGTCGGCATCAGCACCACCACGGCCACCTATCCGCTGGAGGTGAACGGCATCATCAGCGCGACCGGCTTGTATGTGACCAACACCACGGGCACGGTGAGCGCGACGTATGGGTATTTCAAGAACATCTCGGCGAGCAGCATTACGGTGGGGAGTTGCTCGGGGTGCGGCGGGGCCAGCGGCGACCGGATCGTGTCCGGCACCAGCAGCGTGGTGGTCAATAGTGCCACCAGCACCATCAGCTTCACTACGGCCGGGGTGGTGAGCAGCTATATTGATTCCTCGGGGCGCCATGTGGTGCCGGGGATTTCGGTGACCACCGCGCAGACTTCGGTGACCAGCCTGTATGCCAGCGGGAACATAGCGATTGGCGCGACCAGCGCGAGTTTGATTGGCGTAGGGGCCGGCGGGATTGAAGTCTCCGCAACGGTGGCTGACCTCCGTTTGCAAAATACCCTTTCCGCCTTTGAACTCGAAAGCATCGGATCGTCCGGAAACTTCGGGCTCTATGACGTTACCGAAGGGGCTTACCGCTTGTATGTTACTTCTTCGACTGGCTATATCGGCATCTCCACGACCACGCCGAATGCCTCGTTGGATGTCAACGGGACTATTTCGGCGACGAACGTTTACGTGACCGCGACGACGGGCACGGTGAGCGCGACGTATGGGTATTTCAAGAACATCTCGGCGAGCAGCATCACGGTGGGGAGTTGCTCGGGGTGCGGCGGGGCCAGCGGCGACCGGATCGTGTCCGGCACCAGCAGCGTGGTGGTGAACAGCGCCACCAGCACCATCAGCGTGACGGTGGCCAACGTCACCACCGGGTATTTCGACAGCTCGGGGCGGCTGGTGGTGCCGGGCGTGTCGGTGACCACCGCGCAGACCAGCGTGACCAGCCTGTATGCCAGCGGCGGGGTCGGCATCGGCACGACAGGTCCAGCCGGCAAACTGGACGTTGAAGGTGGTATCCTAACGGTAGGAGACAGAGGAGATGGTTGCTGTGCACAGTTGAATCTCGACGAGAATAGTCACGGAGTCGGAAAAGATCTGTGGTCGTTATACGCCAATAACAACGGTAACTTTTATATCTACCAGCAATACAATGCCAGCGGCGCGGCCGGGCTCGGTCAGTGGTTCAATATTCTGAACAACGGCAACGTCGGCATCGGGACGACGGCGCCTGTGACGCAACTGGCAAATACGGCAGCCAATATTACGGATTCGGTGGGTGGTTACGGTCTTACCGCCACCAGCATCGGCTGGTCGACGAGTGCGACCGGATACGTGGTCGGTTTCGCGAACCTGGGCACATCGGCGAATGAAAACGGCTTTGTCGTCAATACGGCGGGCGCGGGTTCGGGCAATGAAATACTCGCGCTCGACTCCGGAGGCACCAACCGTTTCCTGGTTCGTGGGGACGGCAACGTGGGCATCGGCACCACAAACCCCAACGCCAAGCTGGAAGTGAACGGGCTGGTATCGGATACGGGAGAACTCATTACCGGCGGCCTGCAGCAAGGCAGCGGGTTTGCCTACCTCGGGGCATACAATACCCAGGGGTATCCGGCATTCCAAAGCGTCGGCACGATCTTCAGCTGGAACTTCACCGGCGGCTCGGCCGAGAACGACATCTGGAATGCCGTCAACCCGGCGACGTGGCCCAGTACCGGCTTCCGGTTTTTGCAGCAGACCAGCGCGACGACCGCGCGGGATTTGATGTTCATCCGGCAGGACGGGAATGTCGGCATCGGCACGACCAGCCCGCTGGCGCCGAACGCCAAGCTGGAGGTGAACGGCATCATCAGCGCGACCGGCTTGTATGTGACCACCACCACGGGCACGGTGAGCGCGACGTATGGGTATTTCAAGAACATCAGCGCGACCAGTTTGAGCGTGGCTGGGGCGACGCTGCCGTCGGGTTCGGGCGCGGCCGGGTATGCGGCCTACTGGAGCGGCACGAATACGCTCAGTTACGACAACACCGCCAATGGGCAATTCTATTGGGACAGCACCAACCACCGGCTGGGGATTGGGACGGCGGCGCCCGATAAGCCGCTGGAGGTCAGCGGCAGCGCGCATATCGGCAACGATCTCATCCTAACGCGCACCGACGGTTTTGCCACGGCGTCCATTGTGGTTGATAACGCGAGCACCACCGCCATCAACCTGTCAAAAGCCGGCGGCGGGAATATCAATAGCATCACCCTTGCCGCCACGACGACGACGATGAGCGGCAATGCGGTCGCCACCGGCAGCGTCACCGCCGGCGCGAATGCGATTTTGTGCTCGTCCTGCGCGGCGGGCTACTACCAGGACGGCACCAACGGCGCCTACCGCGCGATTGTCCCCAGCAGCACCACCACGGGCTACTACTTCCAGGGCAACAGCGGCTCCAACAACACCATGTATGTGGGCCTGGGCG
This sequence comes from uncultured Alphaproteobacteria bacterium, assembly GCA_963807015.1. Classification (GTDB taxonomy): domain Bacteria; phylum Pseudomonadota; class Alphaproteobacteria; order Rhizobiales; family Xanthobacteraceae; genus JAJPKK01. The sequence continues at coordinate 919,719 of CAWEAS010000008.1, forward strand.
GCACCTATAACGGCAGGGTCGGCATCGACAACGTTGGCCCGGCCTACGCGCTCGATGTAGCGGGCGATGCCCGGGCCAACAGTTTCATCGTCAACGGCGGCGGCGCCTGGACGCCGGGCGCGATTTACTCCGACGCCAACTGGGGCATGCTGTTCCGGCCCGCGGTGAGCGGGAGCATCGCCGGGTTCGGCTTCGAGAACTACGGCAGCAGCGCCACCCTGATGAGCATTTTGAACAGCGGCAACGTGGGTATCGGCACGACGACGCCGGGGGTGGCCCTTGAGGTCCACGGCTCGGCTGCGTGGGGCGTGGCCAAGATCATCGGCACCGGCACGAACGTCGAGTCCGATCTCGCCTTCCGTTCGTCGAACGTTTCGGACGGCGCCGCCGGTGATTACCTGATTGGCACCAACATCGGCGGCACGCCCGCGAATACCTTTTCAATATACAATCCCGGGTCCGGGGCCAACGTGTTCGCTATCTCAGCCACCAGTGGCTATGTCGGCATCGGCACGACCAACCCCTACGCCAAGCTGGAGGTGAACGGCCTGGTGTCGTCGACCGGGGTGGCCATCACCAACGGGGATCTGACCATCAACAGTGACGGCGGGGTCTACCGAGGCAACGGCGACAACGCCAACTTCTCGACCGTAGACACGGCGGTTGAGTCGTGGTGGGGGCTCGGGTTCAAGAGCACCTGCTGTACCAGTGTGAGTGCGACCTACCCGATTTTCTTCGATACGCGCTCCGGGTACGCCGCCTTTGCCGGAACGATTTCCGCCAGCAGCTTCGTGGGCAACGGCTCGGGGCTGACCGGCATTACGCCCGGCGCGGCGGGCACCACCACGCAAATGCAGTACAACAACAACGGCACATTGGCCGGCGGCGCGGTATACTACGTCAGTTCAAGCGGCAACCTCGGCGTCGGCCAGAGCGCGCCCAACGGCAAGCTCGACGTTTACAACACCGGCGACAACGGCGACGGCATCGTCATCGCGCCGGACCTAAACGGCGACAACAGCATCAGCATTCAGTCCTATATCGACACCCACTGGAGCGACCGCACGACTTACGCCAGCGGCTGCTGCAACGTGCTCAACATTGACCATGATGTCGGCACCGTCCATATCGGCAATACCGTTGATGGGGATACGGTTGACATAGACACCAACCTGTTCGTGGCCAATAACCTCACCTTCACTCCCGCCAACCCGTCGATTACCAGCGGCGGCTCGTACATCACCGTGCCCTATGGGTTCTATCTCTCCGGCGGCACGACCTATGACCAGACGCAATTCAAGGCGCGGGCGGGCATTAGCAACGATACAGGCACTTACCTCGAACTGGACGGCGGTACGAGCAGCACGACCTACGTCAACGGCAGCCTCGGGGTTGCCACCAGCAGCCCCGGCGAGCCGCTGGATGTGAACGGCATCATCCGCTCAAATAACGACATCATCTCGTCCGCCGCCGGGGCCGACGGCGGCAACATCCGGATGATCGGCGGCAATTACGGCGCCTTCTTCAGGAATGACGGGAGTTATACGTACCTTTTGTTCACGGCGTCGGGCAGCCAATATAGTACCTGGAACACACTCAGGCCCTTCACGGTCAATGATGGCAACGGCAGCGTCAGCATGGCTAACGGCGTGGCGATGAGTGGCGGGGTAACCGTCGACACCCTGACAGCATCCGGCCTGACTTACGCCCAGGGCGGGCTTGAGTTCCCAGAGAACACCTGGATGTACGCGCCGGGCGGGGTCAGCCGCAACTTGTACATCGGCCCTGCCGACATGTACTGGGAGCTGGGTGGGGCCGGGTCGTTCCACTTCCGCAACTCCTCCGATGGCGATATCGCCACCATAGATTTGTCGGGGAACATCCACGCTCCCAGCGTGATCTACACCTCGGATCGGCGGCTGAAGAAGAACATCCGGCCGCTGACCGGCGGGCTGGCGATCATGGACGGGCTCAACCCGGTGCGCTTCAACTGGATCAAGGGCCCGGCCGATGAGCATGTCGGTTTGATTGCCCAGGACGTGCAGAAGGTCGTGCCCGAGGCGGTGAGCGTCGGCAAGGACGCCTCGCAGACCCTGGCGGTGGACTATCCCGCGCTGGTGCCGGTGCTGGTCGAGGCCATCAAGGAGCTGAAGGCCGACAACGATAACCTCCACCGCGAGCTGAATGAGCTGAGGAACGCCCGGCACTGATGCGCCTGTTGCTGGCCTGCGCGTTCTTCCTGCTGACGGTCGGCGTGCATGCGGCGTGCAGTTCGCCCAGCGGCGTGGCCGGGCAGCAGGTGTGGGACAGCACCAACTCCCGCATGGATTTCTGCAACGGCTCCAGCTGGGTATCGCTGGAGGGCTCCGACACATCGGCCGGCTGCGCCACGGCGTATCTGATGACCACCAGCAGCAGCCTGCCGATGTACTGCAGCGAAGGAGGCACCACCCAGCGGATTTACCTGACCAGCGGCACCAGTTGGACTGTGCCCGGTAACTGGAACTCCACCAGCAACACCATCGAGGTCATCGGCGGCGGGGCGGGCGGCGCCACGCTGTCCGGCGTCAACCAGGGCGCGAACGGCGGCGGCGCCGGGGCCTATTCCAAGAACGTCAACATGACGCTGACGCCGGGGGCAACGGTTTATTACCAAATCGGTTCGGGCGGCGCGGCGAATAATCCCGGAGGCGACACCTGGCTGAACGCAGCGGCCAACTCGGCGCCGGCCTCCAGCACGAACGGCGTTCTGGCCAAGGGCGGCACCATCACAACCGGCGGGGCGTCAGCCTCCGGCGTTGGCGGAACCAAATACTCCGGCGGGAACGGCGGGACCGGCATTGCGGTCAACGACAGCGGCGGAGCGGGCGGCGGCGGGGCGGGCGGGCCGTCCGGCAACGGCGCGAACGGCGCCAACGTGGTGACCACGTCGGCCGGGGGCGGCGGCGGCGGTGGCGCCTCGGGCGGAACGGCGGGCTCCAGCAACAGCACCAACACGGGCGGTGCCGGCGGTAACGGGCCATTGGGCAGCGGTGGGGGTGGTTCGGGCTCACCCGGCAGCAACGGCGGCGGCGGCGGCGGGCAGTCCATTACCGGCGGCGGCGGCAGCGGCGGCGCCGGCGGCCCGGGCACCGACTGGGACAGCTCGCACGGCGCCGGCGGAGGTGGCGGCGGGGGCGGCGGCACGCCGAGCAGTTCTCCGGGCACCGGCGCGGGTGGCGGCCTTTACGGCGGCGGCGGCGGCGGCGGCGCCACGGCCTACAACGGCATTGATGCCGCCGGCGGCGCGGGTGCGCAGGGGGTTATCGTCATCACATACACACCGGTCCAGCACTGGGTGAAGATGAGTTGCGGCACCGTCATCGGCGGCTGCTCGACCGCCGGGCAGGTGACCTGGAACGCCACCTCCAGCACCCTGCAATACTGCAACGGCACCAACCAGCTGCAAATGGGCGGCGCCTGCAGTCTTACCCAGCGGATTTACCTGACCAGCGGGACCAGTTGGACCGTGCCCAGCGATTGGAAGTCCACCAGCAACACCATCGAGGTCATCGGCGGCGGCGGCGGTGGTGGTAACACTCAAGCTGGCGGCGGGGGTGGCGGATATTCAAAAATCTCGAACCTTTCGCTGACCCCGGGCGGTAGCGTCACCTACCAGGTCGGCGCCGGCGGCGCCGGTGCTGTGGCCTCCGGCAGTCCATTGAGCGGCAGCACGGGGGGCGACACCTACTTCAACGGAACCGGCACGACCTGCGCCGCCCAGTCGGTTTGCGCGAAAGCAGGGGGTGGCGGCATTGTCGGCAGTTCCGGCGGCGCCGGCGGGGCTGCCGCTTCGGGGGTGGGTACGGTCAAGAATTCCGGCGGGACCGGCGGAATTGCAGCGGTAGTCGGAGGTTCCGGCGGCGGCGGTGCGGGCGGGCCGAACGGTGCCGGCGCCAACGGAGGTTCTACCGGGGCTGGCTTGGGGTCCGGCGGATCGGGCGGCGGCGGTAACGGCGGCGGCAGCGTCGGTTCGTCAAACACCACCGGTGGTGTCGGCGGCGTGGGCGGCAATAACAGTTCCGGTTCCGGGGGCGGCGCGGGCGGGGCCTCGGGCGTGAACGGATCGCCGGGCACGAACGGCGGCGGCGGCGGCGGCGGGCAAGGCAACACCGGCGGCTTCCCGGGCATAACCTCCGGCGGTAACGGCGGTGCGGGCGTGGAATGGGATGCTTCGCACGGTTCCGGCGGCGGTGGTGGCGGCGGCGGCGGCGGCAGCTCGGGCACAGCGGGAGCGGCCGGTAACGGCGGTCTCTATGGCGGCGGCGGCGGGGCCGGCGGTGTTGTCGGCGCCTCAGCCCAGCCCGGCGGCACCGGCGGCCAGGGCATTATCGTCATCACCTATGGGCCGTGAGGAAATACTAATAATACTGTTTGAGATAATAGGTTTAGCATGTTAGTGGGACAATATGACTGCAAGGTACGATATTCGACAGGATTCAGACGGCTGGGCTATTTACGATATCCGCAACGGTTTGCCCGCTGCGGTCAATGACGTGCTCCAGGTTGGGCTTGCCTTCGAAAACGCCGACGATCTGGCCGATCTTTTAAATCTTCTCCGTTCCGAGCAGGCCCTGGCCACCCTGCACTAACTCGGTTAGCGGCGCTGTCTACCCCGCACGGTCTGTTGCGAGCGTCGCCGCATGGTGGTTCTTGGAAGGATCGAGTGCAGCGAACGGGATCCGGAGTTCGTATATCAAGCCACCCGGCTCGTAATTCAGCGTGACCTGCCGCCCGAACTTTTTTACCGAATCGAGCAGGATGGTGGTGCCGAATCCTTTCTGGGTCGGGCCAACCACGGGCGGCCCTCCGGTTTCCTTCCAGAGGAAGACGAACTGCCCATCTCCATCAGGGCGCTCAACCCTGCCCTCAATCTCCACGTGACCGGCCGGTGAGGAGAGCGCGCCGTACTTGACTGCGTTTGTTGCCAGCTCATGCACGATAAGGGCAAAGTTCTGAGCTGCGGATGCGTTCACGAAAATATCGCATCCGGTGAGGCTCACGTTTTTTGGGAATCCCGCCAGCGACTGGGCGACAATTTCTTTGAGTGGCGCTCCCTCCCATGCGGCGTTCGCCAACATTGCATAGGCGCGCGCCAAGGCCGCCAACCGGCCGTTGAGGGTTTCCTTTGCTTCCGAAAGGGTCTGCCCCTCAGCCAGGCTCCTCGATGCGATTGCCTGTATGACCGTAAATAGATTTTGCGAGCGGTGGTACAACTCGTTCGTAAGGAACTGCTGCCGCTCCTGCGCCTGCTTCCGTTCGGAGATATCGATGACCGTGGCCAGTATGCCCGTCCTGCCGTTCTGAGCGACCGGATTAAGGCCAATCTCAATCGCGAATTCACTGCCGTCCTTGCGCTTGCCCCGCAGGTCTCGTCCGACGCCCATGGCGCGGGCTTTGGGATTACGGATGAAAGCCTCACGTAGCGCCCTGTGTGTCTGTCTTTTTTCAGCAGGCACAAGCAACTCAACTTGCTGGCCTACAAGATCCCGGCGGTCATATCCGAACTGCCTTTCAGTGCTCTTATTGACCAGCTTGATGACGCCCTGCTCGTCGATGACCACGATGCCGGTCGGGGCGGATTCGATGAGGACGCGGACGTTCTGCTCCTGCCCCAGGATGCGTTCGATGGCACCGTTAAGTAACGAGACCAGAATAACATTCACGCCCGCTACCGAAATGAACAGCAGCAGCGAAATTGCTTCCTGCCTACCCAGGTTGAATGTGAATGCGGGCGGGATGAAGAGAAACCAAGCTGCCACGGCAGCAAGCAATGTAGCTACCACGCCGGGCCAAAACCCGCCTGCGAGCGTGGCGATGATGATGGCGGGATAGTAGGTAATGAACGGGACATCCTCCGTGACCTGACCGCCGATGGCCTGCCGGATCAACGTCGCCGCGGCCACCATGCCTGCCGCGACACCGTACGCCGCAATCGGATTGCGCCGCACGCGGAGCATGCGATCAATCACGCCGTGATTTCTGAGCGCGCTGGAAAACGGCATGGAAGCCCCCGAGGCCCATCATAGGTTATGGGTGGAAGGATTCCAGACCTGCCGGGCGCTGCTTAAGCCGGTTCACCGGGCCGCCCCGGAGCGCGCATGGCGAAATCGCGACCCCTCTTGGAAATGGCAGAGTATTGGTGCGACCAGCCGCAGGACGGCTAGGTACGGGCCAGAAGACGCGAAATCGTTGATTGGCTCACTTCGTAGGACTGCGCGATGGCGAGCACGGATTCCCCGGCATGTCGCCGGGCAAGTGCAAGCTGCCGCTGATCTGGGGACAGCTTTGGTCGTCGCCCGAACCTGACCCCGTTGGCCCTGGCGTGCTCCCGGCCTGCCGCGGTGCGGCTCAGAATGTCTTCACGGGTCTTGCGGGCGATGTAGCCCACCAGGGCCACTATCACCTCGCCCAATTCCGTGGTCGTATCGGCCCAGGGCTCGGCCAGGGACTTATACTTTGCCCCACGTGACGTGATGTCCTGGAGCACGCTGAGCATTTTGAAGGGTCCGCCGCGGGTCAGCCGGTCCAGCGCGGACAGAATCACTGTGTCGCCAGCACCGATGATTTTAAGCAGCCGCTTCAATTCGCGGCGATCATCCTTCAGGCCACTTTGTTTCTCGCAAAATATCCGCACACATCCCGCGGCGCGCAACTGCGCCATCTGGATGTCCAGCTCCTGGCCGGGTGAACTAACCCGTGCATAGCCGTAGGTCGTCACGAGTTCAAAATCCTCGGTACGGCTGAGACAAAGACCGTGCAAATATCCTGACTTTTGCAAGGGCGATTTGGGACTCGGCCTGGGATGACTGAGAATTAGCCAATTTGCTGTGCGGCGCTTGGGTTTCCGGGCAATACATCAGTTTTAGTTTTCTTTTTCTCCTTGGCATTTATGGGCCATTTTGTGCAGTCCCCGAATATCAGGATATCTGACTAGCCTCTCTCCCGCTCCCAGGCTGCACGTCCGTGCAGCAGCAAATTGCTGCCGACCCTGGACCCCGGCAGGAGAGGATACTTGTGCCCAAAATCAGCGGTCACGGCGGAGCAACCCGCGCACGTTGACGGTGTTATTCCCGCCCGCTGGCGGAAGATTGCTGTCGGGTGCCTGCTGGGGGCCGTCGTGCTTGCCTACCTCGCCTTCGCGCTGGTGATTGGATTGTCCGCCACGTGTAAGACGGATTACCCCAGTTTGCGGATAGGCTCGGTCTGCGCAGCGGGCTGTTGCCGTTAGCAGTCTCGGTTTGCGGCAGGGTGGTCACCCAGCCCCTCCGCGCAGGAATTCCACCGCCTGGCCGGCCTTCGAGGCGGCGGCAAAGATCGCCCGCTTGTCGGCCTTTAGGACCGCGAGCCAGTGCGCCAGGTATTGTGCATGGTCGGGACGCGGCTCCACCGCGATCCCGAGTTCGCCGCAGAGGAACGCCGCGCCCAGCTCGGCGATCAGCTCCTCCATCGCATAGGCATCCGAGCCGAACCGTCCGGACAGGTCGCGGTCGCAGCGGTGCTTGGGACCCGTCCAGTGGGTCAGCTCATGAAACAGCGTGCTGTAGTACGCCTCGCCGGCACTCGACGTAGCCGAGCCCACAAAGGCCTGGCGCCCGGGCATGTGGATTTCATCGAGGGAAGGGACGTAGCAGGCCCTGCTGCCGCCGCTGAGCACCTTCGCGCCCGTCTGCGCCACGAACCGTTCGGCGCTTTCGACCGGTGACACCGCATCAGCAAGCGGCTCCGGGTGCCAGCCCTCCACCTGATCGGCGTTGAACACCGGGGTGGCGCGAGCCAGCAGGCGCGTCTCCGGAGCGGTTTCCTCGCCCTCGTCTGAGGCGACCTCGATCTCCTTGCAGAAAATCACGTAGGACGCCTTGCAGCCCTTCCGGACCTGGCATTGTTTCTCGGCCCATTGCCGATAGGTGCCCCACAGGTGCGAGCTAAACCCATTGGTTTGCGCTTCCACCCAGAGCGCCAGCACATTGACGCCACGGTAGGCTTTGCCGGAGGCGATATTAACCGGATGTCGCCCGCCGCTGCCGCGGTGCCAGGGCATGCGCCACTCGCCCACCCCGGCTTCGATTGCCGCGACAATGCGGTCGGTGATGTGCTGGTGAATGTCGAAATGCTGTTTCATGTCCGTCTCTCCCTTTGGCGGCGCGGCCACCACGGCCTTGCCGGCCACCGGACAGGCGGAAAGAAACGGACGCCGCACCCGTCAGGGCGCGGTCACGCGAGGGCTTGTCCCTTGCGGCGGCCGGGGCTTTCTGCCAGGTCGGCCGAATAAGCAAGGCCGGGATCGCACCGCGGGGGAGACAGATAAAGGCGGCTTCTGGAATGCAGGCCGAGACGATCGGATTCGAGGCATGGCACGGAAGCCGATCTTCCGTCGCTGAACGCCAGATAACTAGTCAACGCGCACAGATATATGTATCTTGCGACTAAAGGCGCGGATGCCAGATAGTTGGGGGGCGGCGTATGGAGAGGCAAATGTGGCGCTTTTTCTCTAACAATTCGATAGCGATAGGGGTATTGCTTTTCGTTGCGAGCTTAAGCTCGGTGAGCGCCGAGACCCTAAGAGGGCCACCGCCGCGGATCGATACTTGCGGAAAACCCGGTGGTTCCTGCAAGATTGAAATGGCCTTCGTTCCGCCGGGGTGGTTTTCCGCTATATGCCAGACAAGCAAAGGCTATTGCTGGGTAACGAGCAAAGTCGTGATTGCGCCGATGGCTGCCTGTTCTTGTGGTAGTTACTCTGGGACCACAAGATAAATTGCCCAAACAACCGGCGAGGAGCCCAGGAATGCAGGGCGAGATCAATACCGCCGACAATCGAAACAATTCTAGCCGACACCGCAGATCCCTACCACTTAAGATGGGCTTAGGGATCATCGGGTTGGCGATCGCCTTTATATTGCTCGGGGCCATTATTGGAACGCTCGTAAGCATCCGAACAACTGATACTAATGGTCGGCAGAATTTAGAACTCGATGTCGCTCGCGAGCTGTCAAAGCAAGAACTTGGCGCTCATAAAGGCCGAGGGTACCGCCAACACCTCCCTGCTTAAGGAATTGATCGAATTGTGTTATTCTGAAATTCGCAGCCAGGGCTTGCTTGCCGATTTCACATCAAGAAGATTGGTCTACGAGCAACAATATCGGGCCAATGGAATTCTTCTGTGGATGATTGTCATCATCACATTGTCTGGCGTAGTGCTCGCAGGTCTACAATTGGCTGCCTCTTATAAGCTAGCGGTCATTAATCGTGCTCCAAACTTAAGTACTACAGACGAAATAACCCTCAAGAGAGATCAATTGGTTCTAAAGTCATCTGTGACCGGGTTGCTTATTCTATCAGTATCATTTGCGTTTTTCTTGGTATTTGTCTTGTATGTCTATCGGATTGAAAGTGCGGTTTCGGATGATGTGCAGCGCCAGCCTTCCGGGCCATTGTTATCGGGCGGCGTTCTCGGCGCACCTCCTGCGCCGGTGCCCCCTAGCAAGGAACCACAGTAGTCCTAGCGGACGCTCGGTGCCGGTCCAGTCGGGACATTTTGAGGCTGCGTGACCGTAAACATATGCGCAGATGGACTTAAGACCCACACTATACAGTACGGCCAGCATACTGGGTGCAGCGACACAAGGATCCTGGGGCAATCGGTGCATTGCCTCGGACTACGCATAAGCCTTGCGGCGTGTTGCACCAAGCGGAGAATCCATTTGGCGGAAGGGGCGGCAACACACCGTATCTAAGCGGTGGTCCGCCGCGGAGGGGGCCAGCGTCCGTGTCTTGACCTTCACCGCTTCCGCTCGCGACAATGTTCAAAATGACGATAACAATCAATGGCAAGACGAGACGCATGATATCTCCTCCGAGGATGTGGTATGCTTGCGGTGCCCTTGTTTGTAAAGACAGTCTGCGCCTCGAATTGAAGGCAGCAACATGAGGGGAAGCGGAATCGTGAGATTCATCAGAACCGTGCTCCTTCTTCCTGCCATCCTTTATTGGGACCCGGCAGCATCTCAATCGGCGCAATGGATAACGATTAGCAAAGATGCTCTTGCTTTCCACGAGGAAAAATTCCGCGAGCTGAACATGAAGATGGAGCCGTCGATCGCGAGCGACGCGGAAATTCTGGTTGAACTGGTAGGGCTCCCCAACATTTCGAAAATAAACGCGCTGCGCGTGCAGATACGTCGAATACTAGGCTTCAATAACGCTGCTGCGCTTGAAGGAGAGGGCTATCGTAGCATCGTATATGATCCAGAGTGGGCTGCCGGCGATACTGCTGGCTTTTATCTCGTACTGGGCCATGAAACCGGACATCACTTTTGCGGTCACTCCGCGAATGATACAAGGGGCAATCGCGCTGAAGAGGAGTTGCAAGCTGACCAGTTCGGAGGTGCAGCCATCAAAAGGTTTGAAATCTACCATAAACAGAGCTTTTTCGATCAAGTAGTCGCTGCTGCCATAACTAAGTACCCAGCCAGTGGTTCTTTTTTATATCCGTCACGTGCGCAACGGATCGAAGCGCTCAAGCGCGGGTACATACAGGGGTCCGGATGCGGCGATTTAGCTCCAGTAGAGCAGAGCGGGTTCACCCCAGCCACGCGATCTAATGGGACATCAACTCCCTGTCGGGTGGTTAAGACAGGGCCGACCTCCTATGCATGCGACCGCTAAGAAAAAAATGTGGAAACCAGTACAAGACAGAGACGCCATGGACGATGGCCTGTCGCAGTGTATGATCATCTGAGCTTCTTCATTTTGTTCAGCTTCGACATTTGTCGGACCGCGCTCTGATCGTAAGTAATTGTACAAATAAGGTATCAAAATTTCGACGACAGCGAGCTTAGTGATCATTAGCTGCGAATACGTCGATTTAGGTTGACCGCCTCTGCGAGACCCGTGAGTTTTCTCTCATGGGTGTGGTGCGGGATTCCCTCTGGCTGGCAGGCTGGACGATCCGGGCGCTTTTCCTTACAGCCCGCTTCACTCTCAATACCGCGGTTTTCTCGTTGCGCTGGGCCGTCGGCGAGCTGGTGAGCACCGCCTCGATAACCCACGGCTCGGCCCGCTGGGCCACGCTCTGGGAAATCATCCGCGGCAACGCCTGGGGCGGCCGCGGCATCATCATCGGCAAGCTCTGGTTCCGGTTCCTGCGCTTCCGGCAGGAGGGCTTCGTGCTGCTGTTCGCGCCGACCCGCACGGGGAAGGGGTATTCCGTCGTCATTCCCAACCTGCTGGCCTACCGCGGGTCGATGATCGTCATCGACATCAAGGGCGAGAACCATGCGGTGACGGCGCGCTCGCGCGCGGCGAGGGGACCGGTGTGGACCCTGAACGTCCTGGAGCCCGAGCAGTCGAGCGCGTTCAACCCTCTCGACATGGTCCAGGTCGGCACCGTGCACGAGGCCGACGATGCCAAACAGCTCGCCGACCTGATGATTACTCCGACCGCCGACGGCGAGCACTGGGACGAAAAGGCCCGCACCCTGCTCGGCATCCTCATCCTCTACGTCTGCCACAAGCACAGCAATGACCGCGACCTGCGCACGCTGGCGCAGGTGCGCGCCCTCGCCGCGCAGGACTGGGCCGGACTGGAAGCCACCTTGAACGATGCCGCGGCGCTCGGCCCCATCAGCCTGCGCGAGGATGCGATGACCATCCTCGCGATGAACCAGACCGACGAAATGAAGTCGATCAAGTCCACCATGGACAAGGCCACCGGCCTGTGGTCGGCCGACAAGCCGGCGGGGATGATTTCGTGCCGGTCGGATTTCCGGTTCGAGGACCTCAACCGCCGCACCGGCACCATCTATCTCATGGTTCCCGAGATGAAGCTCAACCTGTACCGCGGATTTCTGCGCGTGATGGTCGGCTGCGCGCTCATCGCCATGACCCGCGCCAAGAACGCCAAGCCCAAATGCAAAACCCTGCTGATGCTCGACGAGGCCGCCGCCCTCGGGCGGCTGCAACCGATCGAGGACGGCGTCGGCTGGCTCGCCGCCTACATGCGCATGGTCATGGTCTTTCAGGATTTGGATCAATTGGAGAAGACTTATCCCAAGGCCCGCTCGATCATCGCCAACGCCGCCTGCAAGATCGCCTTCGGCGTGTCAGATGTGGAAACCGCGCGCATGCTCGCGGATTCGATCGGCCAGACCACCATCCTCAGCCGCACGGCCGGCGAGTCGGAGTCCAGCGCCGAGACTGTCCGCCACCAGCACAGCCAGGGCGTGAGCGAGAGCGGCCGCTATCTCATCGACCCGTCAGAAATCATGCGGCTTCCCTCCACCCGGGCGCTGATCCTGATGCCCCGGCAGGTCCGTTATCCCATCCGGGCGAAGAAGGTCCGGTACTGGACGGAGCCTCACTGGAAGGGGCAATGGGACATTTGGCGGGCCGATAATCCGGCGCCGCACGCGCACCCGTCCGCGCACCGCCAGTCGGCGGCCGGGCCGGTCAACGCGCAGGTATCGCGTCCGCACATCCGACAGCCGGCCTGCCCGTTCACCGTGGATGGCGCCCCACATCCCGATTGCCCGTTCAATCCGGCGCAGCAATGCCCGAAGGCCGGGCCGCGGCAGTGACATCGCATCAACCCGCAAACCTTTCCCCGGCCCGAACTCCGGCCGCGGCCGCAACCGCCGGAGCTGCACGTAGCGCCGCCGCCTGCAGTCGACCGCCCGCCGCGCCCGCTCGGCATTGCGCAGAATGATGGCGAGGTTGAAGGCCGCGCGCGAACCGCGATCGGTCTCACTGTAGCGGCGCACCCGCCGGACCGGCCTCGCAACAACCCGCTCGTCGCGCACCGGCCGTGATGACTGCCGGCGACCGGCAAAATCGCGCCGGACGGGTGCCCCCACTTCCCGATCCCGGCTGACCACGACGCGTCCGCGCCGCAGCGCCTGGCGGCCCTTCGGACCGATATGGATTTCCGGCGTGCGGTTGAGCCGGGCGGCGGCCTCGCGGTCACCACGCCGAACCGCCTCGCGCCGCTGCGCCTGAAGCGTCCGGTGGTCCACGCGGGCCGCGTGCCCGAACCGCTGCAAGGCTTGGTTCTGATATGCACTCCACAACGCACGGGCACCAGCGATGAACTCACGTGAATTGAACTCCCGGGTCTTGACGCGCCGCAAGCCGCTCCCGGTCGCCTGGCGCATGGTCAGCATGATGTGGGCGTGATGATTGTGGGGATGGTCGCCGCGCTCCGGCACGGGCGCATGAACGGCGATATCCGCGACCATGCCGTGGCTCACGAAAGCCTGCCGGACGAAGTTTAAAAGCGTTTCGCGCCGCTGGTCGGGACTCAGCTCATGCGGAAGGGCGAGATTGATTTCACGGGCGAGCTGGGCGTCGACGCGGTGCTCGATCCTCTCGACATGCGACCACAGTTTCTGGCGGTCACCCAGGAATCCCGCCGCACCCGGCGGCAGCAGAATCTCGGAATGGACGACCCCGCGCCGCCGCGAAAAGTCGTGGACCTCCCCGGTCCGTTCGTCCTTCAGCCGTTCACCTGCCCGGTAGGCTGCCGCCTTCAGCGCCGAGTGTCCCTTCGAGCGCTGGATTACCTGCACATGGAAGTGAAAGCTCGCCACACCTGGTCATTTTCGTTGTTGGACTTCCGCGCGGCTGTGTCGCGCGCACCTATGTTCCCGAAGGGAATGTATCAGTGCGCTGTTATGCTTGCTTCGCTTGCTGCGATTTTTTCTGTGCTCTTCCTGCTTTTTGCAGTAAAGTTACAGTAATGTGTCAAGAATTTGTACGATAAACGTCGGAAGACCCAGGAAATCGTTAGCAAAAAATTTAACTTATCAAGTATTGTCTAATTATATATTTCGACTACTTTAGGCCATCCATCCATCTTCCTTGCCTTTTGCCAATGGCAGTCCCCGCTTTCTCTGAGGGGCGGGGCTTGCCAGGGGTGTATGCGTTCTTGCACGCTCGCATACACCCCACTTCCGTAAGTCGAGGCAGCTTTCGTCTGTACGGATTCGCTTTAACGGTCTAATCGGAAGTCCGATGGCGCCGATGCCGTCGCGGGGTTGGTAGGAATTGAGTGTGGCGTAGTCTCCGGGGTGTTCAACCTCGAATCATCCGGCGTTGAAGCGCCGGACAGGAGACCACGCCATGACGAGCATTACCACGAAGCTTGAGCTTTCGCAGCCTGCAGCCGAGACGGCTGTCCACCTTTTCGACAACTGGTTTGATCCGATCGAAGCTGGCCTGCGGGATCGGGTGCGTGACTTTATCCATGCCATGCTCGAGAGTGAACTCGACATGGCGCTGTCGCGGCCGCGCTACGCTCGCCATGAGAAGCCGTCGAGTGGCGAAGCGGAGGGCGCGGTCGCTGCCACCGGTCACCGCCACGGCCACCGGTCGCGATCGCTGCTGGGAAGTTTCGGGCAAGTGGAGATCGAGGTGCCGCGCGCCAGGCTGAACATCCCTGATGGCAAGACGACGGAGTGGAAGAGCAAGGCACTGCGGGCCTATCAGCGGCGCACGCTTGTTGCCGACGCGCTAATCGCGGGCGCCTACCTGGCCGGCACCAACACACGCCGGGTGCGCCGCGCGCTCGCCTCCCTGTTTGGCGGCGCGGTCGGCAAGGATACGGTGAGCCGGGTCTGGCGCAAGGTAAAGAGCGACTGGGACGCGTGGAGCGCCCGCTCGCTTGCCGATGAACCGATCGTGCGGCTGATCCTGGATGGCACCGTGGTGCGCGTGCGGCTCGACCGCAAAGCGACTTCCATCTCGCTGCTCGTCGTTCTCGGTGTGCGCGAGGACGGCCAGAAGGTGCTGCTCGCGATCAAGAGCATGGGCGGCGAGAGCACTGAGGCCTGGCGCACCGTCCTCGATGATCTCATCCAGCGTGGGTTGCGACGGCCCGAATTCCTCATCGTCGACGGTGCGCCGGGGCTCGACAAGGCGATTGCCGCAGTGTGGGACGGCGTGCCGGCCCAGAGATGCACGGTTCACAAGCATAGAAACCTGCTCGCCCACGCGCCCGAGCGCCTGCACGACGAAGTGACTGCCGATTATACCGACATGATCTACGCGGCGACCCCAGAGGAGATCGAAGTCCGTCGCAAAGCCTTCATCCGCAAATGGCGGCTCAAGCACCGCGCCGTCGCCGACAGCCTGGAGGAAGCCGGTGAGCGTCTGTTCGCCTTCACTCGGCTGCCGCCAAGCCAATGGCGCAACGCGCGCACGACCAACGCGATCGAGCGGCTGCACGAGGAGTTCAAACGAAGGATCAAGACGCAGACCGTGCTGCCGTCTGCAGACACCGCAGCCATGCTGTTCTGGGCATTGCTTGCCTCAGGCCAGATCAACATGCGCAAGGTCGATGGATGGCAGACGCTCGCAACACCCATCGATCAGCCGATTGACCTCGCAGCCTGAAACGATACCTTCATGTTACCGGGGACGGCCACACCAAATTCCAACCTAAACCCGGGCGGCACGATGGCGCCTACTCGGAGGGACAATGGCAGTTCAGCCCATCTCTGTTTCACTGTCGGACGCGGATTTGGAGTTCATCGACGAATACCAGAAGCTCCGGGGTGTTAGGTCTCGAACGGAAGTGGTGCGTGAAGCGCTCGACGTCATTCGAACAGGTAGGCCTCCCGCAGCACAATTCACGGTGCCCGCGGCTAATCACGATTACAGTGAAATGCTTCTCAAGGCCGAAAGACTAGTATTGGTGTTTAACGACATGAGGCGCTGGATCGATAATCACAGGCATTGCGAAGCTCTCAGACTCCGAATGACTAACCGTCTACACACGCGCATCTTGTTGCTTCATCCGAAAAGTCCCATCATTAAATTCATTGCCGAGCTCAGTGGCAAGACAGAGATCATCGACGGTGAGAACCGTCAAATTCACGACATCAGGTACGCCGTTCAGAAGCTTTGCAGCGGCGCATGGGACATCGCGGCGGAAGCGGCAAGAGACAACGTCTTCAAGGTGATTGGGCATCGCCGTTTCAACACCTACTCGATGGTGCTTGATGAAAGGCTCGCGCGCGTCGTCTACTACCCTATCTCTTTCCGCTACAATCAAGGTGTAATTTGGAATTATGTGCGCGGGGAGTTGGAGGCGCATGCTTACGAAGATTTTCTTGAAGATGTGACTGAGCTAGAGCGCATCTCTGTCACCCATAAGGACCACGATTTAGTCCAATACTTCAGAAGTTCCGATGCGTGATCGCTGTCTATACGTTCAATTACTTATTGTTCTTTTTATGTTCCTTATTTTTAATACGATATAATAGGTTTTTACGTAGTAATCATATCCGCATACAATAGACATGATGATCTACATATTTCTGAACTATGCATACGATCTGATTAGGATGGACGCTTCGTCAATCTTTTGCTAAAAAGCAAATCGGACGCGGCGAAGCGTGCAAACTTCGCGCCGCGTCCGATCCTCGGAGTGCCATCGACATTCGCTCGTCGATGGCATCGCGGTCATACTCCGCTGACTGCGGACGCACAAGCGACTTTGAGGGTCGACCTAAGCGGACCTCGGAGTCAGGCATGACTAGCCTAATTTCCCTGCTGCGAAATATTACGCGGCCATCGTTTGCTTTTCGAACCGTACGTGCGGACCGCTCGCTATCCCACTCGGGGGGCGGGGCGGAAGTTGTCGGGGTCCCGAAGCCAGCCGCCACAAAATCGGACACCTCCCCGACAAACCCGACGGAACGCGCGGGTTTCTTCGCAGGCCAACCGTACGAGTTTTCTGAGGATGGGTGCGTGCACTGATTCAGCAATAGGCTGAACGGTTCCCGCTCTATTTGGCGTTGGCTGCCTGCTGCAGCGTTCGCGCGCAAGCAACGGTATCGGCTGCCCGCGGTCCTCGGGGAAGGGATTTCAATATGAAAAAATGGGCCCGGTACGGGACGCGATCGTTTGTGCGCACGGAGACGGTTGAGTGGGCATTAGAAGCACCGGTGGGCCGTTCTAAGCAACCGAGGCCGCCGGAATCGGAACAGCATCGCCTAAAGGCGTCGGTTTTTAAAGTCTTCGGCGGGAGCGGCCATGAGTGAAACCGCTTCTTCCGAATGGCTCAATCTTTTCGATGTCGATCGCGATGACCCTGCGTGGCTGCCGACCGCCCCGAAACGGGGCTCGCTGGCGATCGCAACGGCATTTGAATCCCTGGGTGGCTGGTACAGCGAAAAAGCCGCCCGCATGCGCGAGTGCGGCGAATACCTTGAGTTCGCCTGCTACCGCATCGGTGACAGCGAGGAAGTCGAGCGCCGCCTGGTGCGATGCAGCTGGTGCCGCGTCCGCCTGTGCTTCCTGTGCGAGCGCGCCAGGAGCCGCAAGCGCTGCATTCAACTCATTCAGTTGACGGATGCCTGGATGCGAAAGCGTCCGAAGCACCAGGCATTGCTTGGGACTTTCACCAAGCAATCCGTCCCCGACGATGAATTGTCGGTCGCCTTGGACAATTACATGGAATCCTGGCGCCGCATGACCCGTTCCACGCGGTTCAAGCGCGCGGTTGTCGCCTGGTACCGCACCATCGAGACCACCCGTAACGCCGAAACCACCCTGTGGCACGTCCACATGCACGTGCTCCTCTTTGTCGGTCCTGCATATTTCCGCAAATCAAGCCGGCTCTACATCGACCAAAAAAAGGGTGAGTGGACCGCACTTTGGCGCAAAGCGGCCCGGCTCGATTACGACCCGGTCGTCGATGTCCGCGCGCTGGACGGCGTCGGCGGCGGGCCGCTCGGCGACATCGGCAGAAAGAGCCTCGCCGAGGTCACCAAATACGTCACCGAGCCGAGCGATCTCGTCGAGTTCGACGAGAACGGCGAGCCGTTGCCGGTCGATCCCCAGGTTCTCAAGACATTATGCGACGCCCTGCACGGCCGCCGCCTGACCGGCATGTCCGGCGCGCTGCGCGAAGTATCGCGCGAGCTGGGCCACACCGATGTCGATGCGGACAACGCCGACCTGAGTGGGCCCGATGTGGTGCCGGACGACGCCGTCTACCTCGGCCGCGAATTCTATCGCTGGCAAGCGGGCCTGCGCGACTACGTGCGCATCCCGCACGCCGAGTGGCAACCACCAACCAGGGAGGGCGACCATGTCGGCAGTATGATCAGAAACGAATGAATCACACGCATGAACATCCCAAACCACAAAGGAATCCACCATGCCTCTCTTTTTCGAAGGCAGGATCGCGGGGCTCCGCAAGAGCGAATGGCTCAAGCCCGGCGAGCGCTACCCAACCAAACTCACGAGGTTGCAGTTCTCGGAAAAACTGGACGATGAGGCGCTCAAGTTCATCGAAATCAGCCTGCCCGATGGTGATGACGGGTCGGCCCACCGCGTCGGCCAGGAAGTCAAGTTGCAGGTGCGGGCAACCGCCAAAGATAAGACCATCTACCTGCGCGTCGAGAATCCTGCGCCACGCTCCGACGGCCCGGCTCCCGGCTCAGCTCCGGTCCAGCCGCGCGCCGCCGCCAAGGTCTGAGGCGACCACTGCCCGGCGCCGACCCTAACCGGCCGGCGCCGGTAGCGTCCCGTGAAAATCCCAAGGACACCGCCATGCTTGAGCAACTTCTGCAATCGCAGCATGCACTGCCGATGTCCGTCTTGATCGATGTCGTCGTGGGGTTCGCGTTGTACCGGCGGTACGCCGCGATCCGTGAGTGGCGGCAACGGTTGAAGTCGGAAATGCAACGATCGAAGTCAGAAATGAAAGACGACCGCGAACGCGAGTCGCAGGAACGCCGGCGCCGGAGGCAGGAGGGGGATCCGGAAGACAAGAGTTTGCAATTCCACCTGGCTCTTCTCACCAAGATGGCGAGGCGGTGATCGGTCGAAATCACCGCGTTTCCTGAAAACCCCAGCTCCTCGCATTGAGGGGGTTTGCAGATGAGTTGTTACGATATCTGGCTGGTACTCGCGCTGGCGGTGATGGCGGTGCTTGCCCTGATCGAGAGCCGCTTGTCGCGCCTGGAGGCAGAGTTGCGGCAGGCCGAGGCGGACCTTGCGCAGGCCCGTCAGAGGCAACGCCTGACGAAGTGGAATTATCACGCCTGGGTCGATCCGCCGCCGGTTTGGCGGCCAACGGAACAGTTCACGCCGCCGCCGAGCACCCCTGGTGTCAGGGACCAGGAAGAATCCCGACGGCAAGCACGCATTGAAGCGCGCGATCGCGATCCGGTCGGGCACTTCTACCGGTGGCTGCGGAGCAACTAGATGGAACTCACCGTCTATGTCGGCGGCGTGGCGCTGAAGCCGTTTGACGCTGACGAAAACGGCGTCTGCGAAACCGTGGCGCTGCGCGAGAGCGCCGAGCGCAGCTGGAACTGGAGTGACTACGAGAAGGACAAGGCCAGCGCGCTGCTGCGGGCGATTTTTCAGTACCGCAGCGATTATGGCGGCATGGGCCGGCTGCTGCTGACGGCAACGACCGCGATGATGCAGGCGGCGGTCGGACCGGTCTGCAAGATCGAGGGCCGGGACCAGCGGGCGGTTTATCCCGAGCTGCGGTGGTGCAACTTTGCGCTCGGCGTGGCGTGTTATCGCGCCGGCGCCGAGGCGCCGCTCACCACCCGCCAGTTCGAACAGCATCGTGAGTATCTGGAGCAGCTCTGGCGCGGCCCGGTCGCGATCGAGGTCGGCACGGTGATTGGTGCGCCGCCTGGCAGCGTGGTGGTGAGGCAGGCGCCGGCAAATGCGATCCAGCAGTCGGCCATCCCTTTGTCCCTGCCGGAGCGTATCCCGCTGGTCCTGGAGGAGCAGCCGGTAGAGCGGCACCGGATCAGTTTCATGAGCGAGTGACATGCAGAAGGGGATGATTGTACTCGGTTCGCCGACGCCTCCGGCGCCGCCGCCGCACCATGGGATCATTCTCGGCACCGACATTTTCACCGGCGAGGTGGTGCGGCGGCAGCTTCCGGCGTTGACCCATACGCTCGTCGCCGGGACCACGGGATTCGGCAAGTCGGTTTTCCTGCACCAGCTCATCAGCCAACTCGTGCGGCGCGCCGATGTCGAGCGCCTCTACCTGATCGATTTCAAATGCGGCGTGGAGTTCTGCCATTACGAGGGCCGGGGCGACCACGTGCACATCATCTGGGAATTCCCCGACCTGATCCGCGTGGTCGGCGAGCTGTTCGAGCTGATGCAGCGCCGCCTGCTGGAGCTGCGCGAGCGTCGCCAGCGCAACTGGGCCGGATCGCGCATCGTCGTCGTGATCGATGAATATTCGGAGATTCAGCTCGCCCCCGCTGAAAAGGCGGTGAGGATGCGCCTGCTGGACGATCTGAACCGCTTGGCCGCCCGCAGCCGCGGCGCCGGCATCGTCATCGTGGCGGCGACCCAGAAGCCGACCACCGACGCCATGGACAGTTCGTTCAGCGCCAACCTGCCGACCCGTGTGTGCTTCCGGGTGGCGAGCAACCTGGTCGCGTCCATGGTGCTCGGCACGATCGAGGACCTCCGCCGCGATGCCGGGCTTGAGCCGGTCATGCTCCGGCGCGGCTGGTGCATCATGCGGGACAGCGTCGCCGGGGAATTGCGCTATTTGCAGCCGCACGTCGCGCCCGAGGCGGAAGATTGAGGGCCGCCATGACCGGATGCATTTCCATTTATTTCTATAGAAACACAAGGTCAGATGATGCCGCCAAGGCGACCGTTCCTGACAACGGCCGACATGCGCCAAACCAGCCACGACACCGCCTTCTCAGCCTTGCAGGGCATGCGGATGGCCCAGCCCGTCAACGGCGTGGCACCCATCGCAGGGCAGCCAGCCGAAGTGGCAGACGGCCTTGGCGACCATCACCGCCGCGAGTGCGAGCACCAGCACCAGGACCATCGCATGCGCGATGACGGCGAGCGTTGCATGGGCGATGGATGGGGCCTCGTCGCCGTCGCCGGCATCATCGGCGCGCCGGCAGGTCAGCCGGCCGATGCGGATGAACACGCCGTCCCATTCCGCGTTGGTGCTGAGCGTTGCCCGGATGAACTTGGCAAGCACGTGGTCGTTGCGGCGCGGCACCGGGAGCACTTCGTACTCCTCGAGCCATTCGCGGGCGTCGCGCAGGCTGATGGGGTTGGCGTCGAGGGTGATGGTCACGGTGTAGGGAACCGCGCTCGCTGCGGGTTCGGTGTCGTGGCCTTTGGTCATGTGTGCGTCTCCCGGTTGGTTGGCACGGCCGCGACGGGCGCCGCCGCATGCCCCGGGAATACGCAATCCGGCATGCGCGCGGCGCCGCCCCGACCGGCTCGGCGTCGCGCCCGGGGTATCTCCATGAACATCAAGGAAAGCCCGAGGCCCGAACGGCCGCGCGCGTCAGCGCGCGGCCGCCGAGGGCCTCATTTTACTCGATACCTATAGAAACAGCAGTCCGATGCTGATCACGGTGAGAGGAGGGAAGCTTCATCATGGATAAGCGTGAAATCTTGGAGGAAGCGGAAAGAACGCGACAGCTCTTCAAAGGTTCTGCCAAAAAGCAGACCAGGATATTGAAAAAGCTCTTCGCGGAGGCCGAACTGGTGTTCGCCGTCTACCCGGACACGAACAGTGAGGATGGTTGGGGCTACCATCCGATCAAAGGCGTGTCGCTTCTCGCCCAGATAGTCCAGGACAAGCTGACGCGCCGCGCTCCATGGACCGCGGTTTTCTGCCGCGAACCAGCCGAGGCGGAAGCCATGCGTCAGGTTTTAGGCGATGGCGCCAATCTCAATTGAACCCGTCGTGTTGGTTTCCCGCGTTCACGGCAGCAAGAAAGCCGGGCTCTTTGTTCAAAAGCCCGGCTAAGCCGTTTTAGTATTCATCCGCACGCATGATGGTGAGTACGCGGGTTGTCTGCGACGGGTCGGCCGGATTTTCGGAGCCGTAGACGCCTTCGGCATCGTAGCACTCGATTTTCCAGAAGTAGCTTGCCCCGTCGTGATCGAATGAGCCGAAGTCGTGCTCGCCGTGGGGGTTGTTGTCGGCATCGAAGGCGGTGAAGTCGCGTACCGCCCGGATGACAGCGCCCTTCTGTTCATCCGACAACGTCGCCACGCCCGCCGTGACCAGGACACGCCCGCCGCAGAAACTGCGGCGGAACGTGTCGTTGAGGTCGCGGATGAGCTCGCGCTCAGCCGCGCTGGTCATCGCCGGACTCCCGCTCCGTCGCGGGCTTGGGTCTCCGCAACACGAGGCGGCCCTTCAGCGGTACCGCGACCAGGCTGAGCGAATAGCCATCCTGGTCTTCGTGACTCCAGGCGGCCCCGACGCGGTACCAGAAGGCCTTGTCATCCTTGTCGTCCTTATCGCCGTCGACAATGAACACATCGAAGTCCGGCCGTCGGCCCGGCTCGCTTTTGGTTCGTGCCATGAGTTTCTCCATAGGCTGGCGGCCGTGCGCGAGCACGGACCGGCAGCATTCGATTGGTGGAAAAAGTTGAGATGCGACCGCCGGGCGGAATCGCCCGGACGTTCACCCCGAAAGCTGACGGGCGCGCTGGGTATACGTCAAGCAAAAGCGCCGGTTGTCCGACAAACCGGCGCTTTTGGAGCAAGGGACCGGTGTTATCCGGTCACCCGCCGCGACGCGGTCTCATGGTGGCGCCGGTCCAGCTCGATGCCGATGAAGCCCCGGCCCAAGTCCCGCGCCGCCACCAGCGTCGAGCCCGACCCGCAGAACGGGTCGAGCACCACGCCGTCGGGCTTGCAGAATGCCTTGACCAGTGGCCGCAACGCCGACACCGGCTTCTGGGTCGGATGGAAGCGGTTGGCGGTGTAATCGAAGTCGATCACGTCCGGCAGTTTGAGCTGCGGTAAGTCCACCTCGCCCTTGGCCAGCAGGTAGGCCTGCTCGTGCTGGTGGCGGAAGAAGCTCACCGACAAGTCGTAGTCCTTGCGGAAGACGATGTGTCCCACCATGCGGAAGCCCGCGGCGGTCCACGCCTGGGCGAACCAGTGGACCTTGTTCCAGCCGTAGAAGCTCACCGCGAACGAACCGGGTTTGAGCACCCGGTACATCTGCGCGAACGCCGGCTCCAGCCAGGCGGTGTTGTTGTCGTTGGCGATGCTGCGCCCGCTGCGGTCGCGGTAGCGGACGCAATACGGCGGATCGGTCAGGATGAAATCCACCGATGCCGGAGCCATGCCGGCCATGGCGTTGACGCAGTCGCCGTGGATGACGGTGTTGGAGAGGCTCATGGCTGAACCTCCCCGTTGATCACGATGCTGACATGGTCGCTGTCGAGGTGATTGTCATCAAGGTGGCGGCGCTCGGCGCTCCAGTTGCCGACGGCCTGCTCGACCAGTTTGACGAAGCTCACCTCGAGCCTGTCCGCCAAGTGGCCGAGATCGGCAATCAGATCGGAGATGGCATCGGCCTGGTCTTCGCCGCACAGACCGGTGAAATCCGGTTCGCCCTTGGCGTCCTGGAAGGCCTGCACGGCATCTCGTGCCCAAATGGCGCGGTCGCAGTTGGTGCTCATGATGGCACCTCCTCGCTGAGAACCATCCCAATCGATCCATCCTTATGGGTGAAGTGCTCCACGCCGACATTCACCAAGATGTCGAGGGCGTTTTCCTCGGCGGCATTGGCATCGGTCGCCTCGACGATGATTTCCCAGGTCGTGCGCTCTTCGATCAGGACCCGGAACCGCCGGGTGGCGGTGGGGCTCATTGCCCCACCTCCCGGTCGGCCGGAGCCGCGTCGGTCACCTTGCGGATGACCAGGCGGCCATCCAGCGGCAATGTGGTCAGCTGGACGCTGAGGCCTTCGTCCTTCGCGGGCCACGCGGCGCCGACTTTCGTCCAGTAGCCGCTCTGGCTCACCACGAACACTTCGTGCGAGGGTTTCTTCGAGGGTTTCATGTTGGTTCTCCCGTTGGTTTCTCCGGCTGCGAACCACTCGCGGCCGGTCGGGAGTGCCTGAGGCCCGCAGTTACGAGCGGGAGTGCAACGGAGGGTCCGGCCGAGGGACCCGTTTACGGGAGACGGTTGGATGCCTTGCGCGACCGCGCTGCGGGACTAACTCCCCGACCGCTCCGGCCGCGTGGATTCACAGGAGTGCAACGGGATGGCCGTGAAACGCACGTGGAAAATCCTCTGGCGGGTTTGTTCGTCTGGGAACGAGGGGATCCTTCAGGACCAAAAGGCTGGAGGCGGCGTTCTGCCAGGCGGCGGGTCACGAAGCTTTCAATCAGCTCGTGGCTCTGAATTTGCCTGAACTGAACGGCAAGGCCCTCGGTGAAATGCCGCACCACCACGCCGGTCACCGGTTCGATTGCCACACAGAATCGGCTTTGGGGACGATGTCGGCGGTCAAGCGTCGCAACCGTCATCGACGAAAATGCGGCGACCAACTGCGTTCGAGGTCGCGCTCCTCTTCCTCGTCTTCTTCGTCGCGCTTCTGCAATTGCAAGAGGATGAGGGCATAACCATCGCGCTGAATATAAATTTGCTCAAGCAGGACGGGCGCAGTTTCTCCGCGTTTGACTTCGATCCAGTTGTCGGGAAGGCACTCTTCCACACCGCTTGCCACGTTCGGCACGTGCTTGCCCCGCTGATACAAAGAGTTCTTGGGCACCGGGTCGCCGGTCTTCGGCTGAATAAAGGGAAACCGCACGCGGTCGCGGTACGACCATAGGATTTTCCCGTGCCGGGTGACCACAATGGCCGACGGCTCGGGGTGACCTTCCGCGTAGGCCCGCGACATCGCCAGCTTGCTGACTTGGTAGTTTGCCGCGAGGCCAATCATGTGCTGGAGGTCGGGAGAGCTGCCGCGAAGCGACACCCGGAGCATCGGCGGCGGAATAAGCAGCAGGGAAGCAAACCTGTTTGCTTCGACTTCCATGCGGCCCCGGCGATCGCTTTCGCTGGCCGTCAGCAACTGCATGTCATCGCGTGAGCATAGGAAGCGCCCTTGCGCGTCGGGCATATGCGTGGGAATAAGAAAATGTCCAAGCTCGTGCCCGATGGTGAAGCGCCGACGGTACGGGTGGCTATCCTTGTTGACAAGGATGACACCTTCGCTGCGACTTGTGTCGGTGATCAGTCCGCCTTCATAGCCAGCCATTTCCAGCGGCTTGATTTCAGAAATATCCAGTTCCGCGCAAATCCGCTCGATCGGGACGGGAACGGGGAGATTTGGTACCGCCTTAAGAATCCGGGCCACTAGGCCCTCGGGCGACCCAGCGCCGCTGCCGTCGAGGTCCATTCGCGAGAGTGCCATCAGGGGCCGCCCTTCTTCTTGAACCGCTCCATAATGATCCGGATCGTCTCGCGATCTTTCTCGGACAGCTGCTTCAACTCCCGATAAAGGGCGACGACATCCTGGATTTCCTCATCAGCGGGCTGCTCACCCACCAGGTACGATACCGATGTCTCGAAATGGTCGGCGAGCTTGTTGAGCAAATCCATCGTCGGGTTCTTGCTGGCTCCTCTCTCGATGTCCCAGATGTGCGCCTTCGACGCTCCCACGGCGTCAGCTACTTGCTGAAGTGATTGATTTTTCTTTATTCTTAGCTCTTTAAGCCGAGCGCCCAGGCTCATTCCCAACAGTCCCCCTTCCACGAGTTGCAACGGGGTGGCGGCGCTAGAACGCCGTCACCCCGTCCACAGTTGCGAACGGCAGCGTACCAGGCGGGTTGACGGGGCGCAAGCGCGGCCGTAAGATATATCTATACGATGTCGGCCATGGCGGCTGAACCAGTTGCAATAGAGAGAGAGACACAACCATGACTAAGACCTACAAGCCGGGGGAGATCGCTCCGCGCTCCGGCGAATACGAAATCCGTGGCCCGCGGGGCGGCCACACCGGCCAGGAGCGCACGGTGGTTAAGGGCGAGCGTCTGCCGCCGGCGCCTAAGGCGGGCGAGCAGTACAGCCTCGCCCGGCCCGCCCACAACAAAGCTGGCCGCGGTCGGCGCTAATGGTTGGGGGAAGGAATCATGGGATACGAAATCGATTTCCTGCCCGTCGGCGACAATTCCAGCAGCGGCGACGCCATCTGCATTAGGTACGGTTCTGCGGCCACCGGCTATCGCATCCACGTCGTCGATGGGGGCTTCAAGGATTGCGGCGACGTCATCATCGGGCACATTGAAAACTATTACGGCTCGCCACAACGCATCGAGAACGTCGTGCTGACGCATGCCGACAATGATCACGCCGGTGGGCTCCTTAAGGTGGTGGAGACTTACGACGTGGGGGCGTTGTGGATGAATCGTCCCTGGCTTTACGCCGACGAAATCGTCCATCATTTCAAATACGGTTGGACCGCCGAAGGTCTTCGGGAGCACCTGCGTGAGCTTTACCCGGCGCTGGTGGCGCTGGAGGAAGCGGCGGAGGCAAGGTCCATTCCGATCTACGAGGTTTTTCAGGGCACGCAGATCGGCGCGTTTCAAGTTCTTGCCCCGTCGCGTGAGCGCTACCTCGGCCTGGTCCCTCAGTTCGACAAAACCCCCGCCGCCAAGGACGCGGCGCCCAAGTCAATTTTCGAAACCCTCATCAAGGCCGCGGTGAAGTGGGTGAAGGAAACCTGGACGGGCGAGACACTATCCGACAATCCGGAGCCCACCTCGGCGTCAAACGAAAGCAGCGTCATCCAAATCGGAATCTTTGACGGCAGGATGGCACTCCTGACCGGCGACGCCGGTCCCGATGGACTCAACGAGGCCGCGGCTTACGCCGAGGCGATCGGCGTTACTGTGCCTGGGCTTCGGTTCGTCCAGGTCCCCCATCATGGCAGCCGACGAAACGTGACGCCGTCCGTGCTGGACCGCTGGCTCGGCCAACCGCTTTCCGGCAGCACCGAGAAGGCGCGCGGCACCGCCTTTTGCTCGGCTGCCAAGGATGACGAGGACCATCCGCGTAAGAAGGTCCAGAACGCGTTCCTCCGCCGCGGATATCCGGTTCACACCACGAAAGGCCAAGCTAAGCGGCACTATCACGATATGCCCGAGCGCGATGGATGGTCTGCATCACAGCCCCACGCGTTCGCGGAGGAGGTCGAGGAGTGACGGACCTCCTGAAGCTGTTTGACGCCTACTCCCGACGAGCGCGCGTTTACCCCGCCCTGATAGCTTTGCTGCCCTTGGCAGCCTTGCTTGCGGCAATCGTTCCATGGAGCAAAGTCAGCATTTCTCATGCTCTCGCGGCGTTGGCGTTCGGCGTCGGATTCTTTGCTCTCGGTGCATTCGCTCGGCGTATGGGCAAACGCCTTGAGGCAGGACTCTATCGAAAGTGGGGCGGCAAACCTTCCGTCATCGTCATGCGGCATCAAGACGATACCTTTGATGAGCACTCGAAATCTCGTTATCACGCCTTCCTGGAGGGGCAGATTGGCACAAAAGCCCCTATAGCTGCCGCGGAGAAATGCGATCCGCAGAAAGCTGATGCGTTTTATGAAAGTGCCGGAAACTGGCTTCGTGAGCACGTCAGGAACAAAAGGGATTTAGGACTTCATCCAGGAAGAAAACATTCATTACGGGTTTTGGCGTAATTTATTGGGCATCAGAAAAGTATCCCTGATGATAAGCGGCCTTGTTGCCCTGTTCTCGGCGGCCATGCTGGTCGGAATTTACCTGCACCAGATGCCGGGAGAGCGCTGGTATCTTTGGCTGGCCGCTCTGGCTTTCACGCTGGTACATGCGCTTCTCATGTTCACGGTCGTCACCGAAGCCGCCGTCAAGGAGGCGGCATTTCAATATGGTCGGCAATTGGTACTCGCCTGCGAAACGCTCATGAGGCCTCACTCGATTGTCGAGCGAAAAGAGAAATCGCCAAGGGTAAAGGCAAGAAAAAAGGCCTGAACCTGACCAATGAAGCGCCAACTTCGAATTTGAGGAGCGCCCGGGATTAGCACGGTAACGCCCTACGATTGCTGGAAAGAGCTGCCTCAAGAGATTCATGGATGCGGATCAAAAATAAGACCGAAGACTACCGCGGCTTCGTCATCTCCTGGCAGGAGCCGCCACTGACCAGCGCCAGCTGGACAGCCAATGTGACGACGAACGATCGCCACCTCTACGCCTTGATGGGGCAGAGCGGCTCGAAGGTTATCGACGGCCGCACGCGTGAGGCTATGCATGCTGGAGCGAGGCAATATATTGACGGGCTGCTCGGCTCTCGCGGGTTCGCTGCCGGTATTTCGGGGAGTGACTAAACAGTCAGTTTCTCAAGGAATGAAGTAAAAAGGATTCGGGACCTTGAAGGTCTTTTTCGCATGGCCCGACCTCAGATCACCGCCCTGGTCGCCGACGTTGTCGATGTCTCGGCCTCGCGCTGCTTGTTCCATAGGGATTCGATATCGGACGCTATGCACCGGGGCGGGTCAGCAGGTTGAGGATCCGACACCTCGGGGTCGAAATATTGAACGAAGTCGACATGAGCGTTCACGTTTTGCGGCCGATAATAAGCGATCGCATCGAATACCGTCACGGGTCCGGCCGCAAAGCGGTGGTACACCGATTTGTGCATGACAGCGTCGGTACTCGGCAGCCTCCGTGCGCCGAATTTCCACCATGTGCCCTTCTGTTCATTGTGCTGCGGGCCGCCGGCATCGGGATGCAGGCAAAGCACTGAAGCATCGTGTTTCAATCCGTTCGGGATCATCGACGCTGCCGCCAGCATCCAGTTGAGGCTCACATCGGAGAGCCGCGATTCGTTCTCCTCGTAACCGCCGCCGACATCGGCATGGACCCCCGGAAACCAGACCTGCTCGAAATATAAGTTGCCGCCGGCATCTCTTGTGTCCTGCTTTTCCGCCGTGGGCACCCAGCCGACCCGCTGGAAGTCGGCGCGGTTCTCGTCGATCGATATGGCGTGCTTGGCGTAGCCAACGTTGACGTTCAAGGTCAGGTCATAAAAGTGATGCTTGGCACGCGCGAAGTGGATTGTGGCCAGCCATTCGAAGAAACGATAGCCCGGCAGAGCGGGAGCCCATTTGAGATAATTCCTGAGATACAACAGAACCGCGCCGGCAATCAGGATAGGTGCCACTACATAAAATACTTTCCAGAAGGTCAGCCCGACAAAAAATGCTCCTAAGAAAGGGAAATTCGGCAGATATGACAGCAGCGAAACAAGGAAGCTCATAAGGAAGGGCGAGGCAACCACCGCCGCCACGACAATCAAGCTCAGGCCGCGATGGCCGAGGGCCGCAACGGTGTCGAAGACCCCGATCAAATACGGGAACACATTGGCCTTTTCCTCACCGTCGACCACCACGGAGCTACCGTGCTCCATCCTAAATTTGGCTGCAATCGCTTGGCGAGTTGCCAACATGAACCGAAGATACTTCCCAACTTTGTTTTCGTTGTAGGACGAGCAGAATTGATAAACGTCCTTCACAGCATGCCGGGCAAGCCGTCGTGATCCCTTGAGATCCATCGGCAGCGACCCTCCGCCGGGAAGGTGTCGGGGGATGCCGCAGAAGGACATGACCCCGCCCACTGATCGGACGGTGTAGGCACCGCGGCTGAATCCGATGAGAAAGACACGATCGCCTTCCCGGTACAGCCGGATCAGCGCCGCATAGCAGTCGATGATATTGGCGGTGATGCCCAACCCGGTGGCCATGCTCGCCAGATTGTAAATGGAGCGCGCCCATTTGACCTTGATCTGACTGCCGCCGGCCGGCGAACCCAGCCCGGGGTCATAGAACGCAACCTGCTCCGACGGATCAATCGTTGTGTCCGGCCCGACCCGGCAGGCCCGGTACAGTTTGTAGACATTGGTCCGCACTTCGTCGAACGTGATGCCGCCGGCTTGGCCGGTGCCGTCCGAGAATATGATGATATTCTTTGGCATAGCCCGCCCCGAACTCATCATCCTAGCTGACTCGAATAATAAGCGAGTCGCCTCTTGAGTCCCTCGGCCTTTTCAGGGGCGTCAGCTTTTGACCGGTCGGCGGCGAATCGTGCCCCATAGGCCGTCAGGGCTAGCTCAGGTTAGGAGACAGCCACAAGCGGCAAAAGAAGCGGCAAATTTAAGCACTAACGATGGCATAATGTGTTGGATATGCTACATTTTCAGCGGCAAGGAAAGCGGCAAAAATGACAGCAGTCTCGGCAATGGAGCCCTTGCTCCCGGAAGAGCGGCAGGACCTGGAGGACCTTGCAACGGACCTGGTGGCCAGGGCCAATGCCCTCGCCGGACGGGTCCACCCGACCCTGGCGGCCGGGATCGGCAACCTGGTGCGCTCGATGAACTGCTACTACTCCAATCTCATCGAGGGCCACCACACTTTCCCGGTCGACATCGACCGGGCGCTCCACAATGACTATGCCCAGGAGCCGGAACGCCGGAACCTCCAGCTGGAGGCCCGCGCCCACATCGAAGTGCAGCGGATGATCGATCGGGGCGAAGCGCCGTCCCCGACAGTCTCCACCGAATTCATCCTCTGGGTCCATCGCGAGTTCTGCCGGCGGCTTCCCGACGAACTGCTGTGGGTCGAGAATCCCGAATCCGGCGAAAAGCTCCAGGTCGTGCCGGGTGAACTGCGCACGGGCCACGTCAAAGTCGGCCGCCACGTCCCGATTGATCCGGAGGACATCCCCGCCTTCCTCACCCGGTTTGCAGAGGCTTACAACAGCTCGCATCTGTCCAAGCTGCGAAAGGTGATTGGGGTCGCCGCTTCGCACCACCGGCTGTTGTGGATTCACCCGTTCCTTGACGGCAACGGCCGCGTCGCCCGGTTGTTCTCCCATGCCTGGCTGCGTGAGCTGGGGATCGGCTCGGAATTGTGGGCGGTTTCGCGCGGCCTCGCCCGGCAGGTCGATCAGTACAAAAAGCTGCTGGCGGCAGCCGACGAACCGCGCCGCGGCGACCTTGATGGGCGCGGCAATCTCACCCAAGCCGGTCTCAACGAGTTCTGCCACTTCTTCCTTGGGACCTGTGTCGACCAAGTCGTGTTCATGGAAAACCTGCTGGAGCCGGCCGAACTGCTTCGCCGCATCGAAATCTGGTGCGAAGAGGAAACCCGCGCCAAACGACTGCCCCGAGGCTCCTGGCCGCTGTTGCGCGAAGCCGTGGTCGCGGGCGAATTCGCCCGGGGCCGCGCGGCCGAGATTACGGGCTACGAGACCCGGCAAGCCCGAACGGTGCTCAACACGCTTATCAACCAGGGATACCTTGCATCGGAGGGACCACGAGACCCCGTCCGGCTCGGCTTCCCGGTCGGGATTATCGATCGGTGGTTTCCACGCCTGTACGTCGCGCCGGCATCCTCGGCGTGATCACCGCCGGCAGTAGGCCGGCCGCTCGCCGAGATCACGTAAAACTGGCGCAATTAAGCGAACCTTGCAGGCTCACTTGGTAGGTGCCGTTGTGTCTGCCTTGATCTCGGTCAGGATCAGTTTTTGACATTTCCCGGAAATCCCGTTTAATTTTATCGGGCGACCGTCGTCCTGGCACTGTCTGTTGCAAGTCCCACCCAGGGTGAGATTAATTTCGGTCAGCACTTCGCCGGGCGGGCATTGCAATGCGTTCAAGCCGGCATCGGCTGCGTTTTTAGGTGTTACGGTGGTTGCCGCACTCAGGGGAGAAAATCTCAGCGACTTCGCGGCTTCGACTATTTGCTGGATGGCAGTGTCTCATTGAGATCCGATTGTCGTTTTGAAATCATCTGCTTGCTTGTTGAGGGCGGCGATATCGTCGTAGGCCCGTAGTAGAAGAGCCCCGATTCCAGCGCCGCCGAGCCCAAA
Source organism: uncultured Alphaproteobacteria bacterium (assembly GCA_963807015.1). GTDB lineage: Bacteria > Pseudomonadota > Alphaproteobacteria > Rhizobiales > Xanthobacteraceae > JAJPKK01. The sequence goes on from CAWEAS010000008.1 coordinate 951,432, forward strand.
TACGATTGCGACGGCTATGGCTATCGCGAATTTGGTCTCCAAAGCAGATGTCCGCTTCGCCAAATCAGCAACCTCGGTCTTATCGGACTTGGTAGTTTCTAATGTGTTGGCACGTTGCTCTAGCAGGCTGCTGAAAAAGGCCTCTGACAAGTCCCTGCGAATATGATTCCTGACTTGCGGATCGCAGGAGGCTTTGATGCGAGGCTCGGATACACGAACGGGTGAGCTATTTTCCTACGTTGACCTTGAGAAGCGGGTACCTGCAAAACATCCGTTGCGCCTGGTTCGGGAGGTCGTGAACGAGGTGCTAGCGACGCTCGATGGCGAGTTCGCCAAAGTCTATGCCGATAGCGGCCGGCCGTCGATTGCACCTGAGCGTCTGCTGCGGGCACTTTTACTGCAGGCGTTTTACACGATCCGGTCGGAGCGGCAGCTCATGGAGCAGCTGGATTATAACCTGCTGTATCGCTGGTTTGTTGGGCTCGGCGTGGATGATCCGGTGTGGGTGCCAACCGTATTCACGAAGAACCGCGATCGGCTGCTGGAGGCAGACGTCGCCAGGAAGTTCTTGGCCGAACTCATGAACCACAAGAAGCTGCGTGGATTGCTGTCCGATGAACACTTCTCGGTCGACGGCACGCAGATCGCGGCATGGGCGTCGATGAAAAGCTTCAAGGCGAAGGATGGTTCGAGCGAGCCGCCTGGGCCGGGCCGCAACGGCGAGCGCGACTTCCATGGCGAGAAGCCCGCCAACGCCACCCATGCCTCAACCACGGACCCGGAGGCGAAGCTTTATCGTAAAGGGTCAGGCAAGGAAGCCAAGCTGAGCTTCCTTGGACATGCGCTGATGGAGAACCGCAGCGGTCTTGTCGTCGCCGCGGCGTTGACGCAGGCCGGTGGCAGCGCCGAGCGCACGGCGGCCGAAGAGATGATCGTACGCTATTCGCCTGGGGCACAGCGCATCACGCTCGGCGCCGATAAGGGATACGACGCTGCCGCATTCGTGGCCGATCTGCGCGCACTCAACGTGACGCCGCATATCGCCCAGAACATCAGCGGGCGCCGCTCTGCGATCGACGCTCGGACCACGCGCCATCCTGGTTATGCGGTCAGCCAGCAAAAGAGGAAGCGCATCGAGGAACCATTCGGCTGGGCCAAGACCATCGGCGGCTTTGCCCGGCCAATGCTGCGAGGGGCGAGAAAGCTCAACTTCAAGTTCACCCTGACGATGGCCAGCTACAATCTCATCAGATTGCCAAAACTCATCGCGGCCGCGTGATCTAAGCCGGATCAAAATCGCTCTGCCGAACAATTCGCCGAACGACCTGACGCGATCACAGCCGTTCACGCCAACTGAATTTCAGCAGCCTGCTAGGGCAGTTGCCCGCGTTCCAAGCTCTTTGACAGTATCTGGCATCGCCCGGTTCCTCCCGGAGTTCATCCTTCAGCCTGTTGAGTCACGCTCTACTTACACCGGAAGCCGACTGAACGTAATCCGTTCCGCCTTGCGCGCCTTCTTATGCGGCCTTACGACAATCTCGACATTCCGGTCAAAACCGGTGAGTAAACCCATCGGCCGTTCAACAGAGTATTGCCGGAAATCGCCTTTGGACATTCGAGACACCTCCGGTGCTGTGTGATGTCCGTAAGCTTACCAGCCTGCGCTTGGGTGAGCTTGCGGTCATTGGTGATCCGGTAGATTTCCAAAAAATCGGTGCCTTCGGAAAAAGAGAGTATCGGCATCGGGCTGACCGAGACCGGCAAAAATATGCCGCTCCCACTTTGACGTTGCCTGCCATCACTTCTTGAGCCGCTAAGGCAGTCCTCCTCCGCGTTGCTTAGTCCCGGAGGCCTGGTGAGCCCGCGACCTCTACTCACCCTCGCGTAAAGCGGTTTCAAAATCCCGGCCACCGTAGGCAATAGTGACGATTTCGATCCGGGTCTTCAGCACCCGGAACGCAATCGTGGCCCGGCGCTCGAAGCCGATTGTCCGCAATCCGGGCAGGATGTCGTCGCGACGGGTCCCGCGCCGAGGAAACTTGGCGAGGGCCATGCAGGCTGCCTCAATGCGCTCGATATAGTTGCCCGCAACGACCGTACCGGCCTGGCGGGCGATGTAGTCATACAGGGCGAACAGATCGGCCTCTCCCTGCGGTCGGAAAAAGACCTTAAGCGCCACGCTTTGCGGCCTTCACCTGCCGGCTGTGGTGCGCGCGCAGGCGCTTGAACACCTCGCCCGCAGGCACGCTCGGCCGGCGATCGGCCATGGCGGCCCGGACCTTTTCCCGCAGGGCTTCATCCAGAACCGCGTCCTCGCGATCGAGCGCGCGCAGCGCGTGGCGCAGAACCTCGCTGGCACTGTCGTATTCGCCGGACTCGAGCCGTCGCTCCAAGCTCCTCTGTTGAGGCCCCAGGGTGACACTGATCGGCTTACTTGTACGCATATGGTTCTCTTCCCTTCAAACCTTTATAGCACAGAGTACGACAATGTCATACTCGGAACTGACGTGGGGTGTGGCACTTTCGACACTGCCAACCGAACATCCAAAAAACCCTCGCAATCAGCGGTTCTTGTTGACGGTGGGCTCTGAAAATGATTTAGTTGTCGTGACTGGAGGCTGTCGTTTTTACCCAGCTTGGCAGTCGCGGACGTGATCTCCCGATTGAGCAAATGCCGATAGGGCGCGCCACGACACTTGCCGTCCTGACTCATCACTCTGACCTCCGCGGGAAACCGCCAATGATCGAAGGAGGCCCCGACTCTGTCCGGGGCAGCGGTGTAGGAGTCGGGAAGGCCTGGGCGATGAGCGGTTCGGTGCTCAATTGGGATGCGGAAGGCATCCATCCGAGTGTCGCGTCTGACGAATTGGTCGGCGCGACTGAGAAAGGAAACACGGATCACGTCCCGGGGAACTCTGTCTCGCCGGGGTGGCCGAACTACAGGCGGGCCTGCGACATCGCCAACGGCAAGGTCTTTCCGGTGAGCGAAGCGATGGTTCTCCAGGCGGCGCGGAAGCACGATATCGGCCGCAAGTTCGGGCGCGTGATCATCTTCAGTGCCGCGGATTGCCAGCGTCTTTACGAGGTTCTGCCATGCCCCTCAAACTCGTCCGTCGTCCGAAGTCGCCCAACTGGGTCATCCGCGGCACCCTCCGCGGAATTCGCGTTGAGGAAAGCACTGGCATTGCTGACAAGCGTGCCGCGGAGGAAATCCGCGCCAAGCGCGAGGCCGAAATCCTCGCCGAGTCAGTCTACGGCCGCCGTGCTACCGCGACATTCGCGGAGGCCGCCCTGAGCTACCTTGAAGGCGGCGGCAGCAAGCGGTTCCTGGAGAAAGTCATCAAACATTTCGGCACCACGCCGCTTGTCAAGGTCGACCAGGACGCGATCGACCGCGGTGCCCGCAAGCTTTTTCCGAATGCCTCGGGGCCGACGCGCAACCGCCAGTTTTTCACTCCCTGTTCAGCGGTGCTGAGACACGCGGCCAAGCGTGGTTGGTGCTCGCCCGTGCTGCTGGAGCGCCCAAGCTCCTCGCCCGAACGGGTGCGATGGCTCACCACCGAGGAAGCCGATCGACTGATTGCTGCCAGCTCCCATCATCTGCGTCCCCTGCTGATCTTCATGCTCTACACCGGTGCACGCGCCGGTGAGGCGCTCTGGCTGGACTGGAACGCAGTCGATCTCACCCGGGGGCACGTGATCTTCGCCAAGACCAAAAACGGCGAGGCCCGCGGCGTGCCGCTGCATCAGCGCGTCAGGGTGGCGCTCGCCAATTTGCCGCATCGCGACGGCGATGTGTTCCGCCGCCCCGACGGACGCCCTTACACGCGTCCCCGGCGGCCCGACGATCATTCCGCCGGGACGCGCATCAAAACCGCCTTCGCGGGCGCCTGCCGCCGTGCTGGGATCAGCGATTTTCATCCTCATGATTGCCGCCACACCTGGGCGACCTGGCATTACCGGGAGAACCGCGACATCGGCGCGCTCAAGCACCTGGGTGGCTGGAAGTCCGAGCGTATGGTGCTGCGCTATGCCCACACCAATGTCGATGAGCACAAACACACCATCGACAGGCTCCCTGGGGGAAATCTCGGGGAGACAGGGGCAGACGAAGCCAAAACAGACCTATCGGCAACATCTTAACCGAGGATATAAATCGCCTTGGTAAGGGAGAGGTCGACAGTTCAATCCTGTCCGGCAGCACCATTTTTGTTTTAAATCTGAACAGCACTTCGAACGCGCACGACACTTTTGCAGCGCGCCTACACGCTATCGACCCTGCCTAATCATCGTCGCCGCGCCGTCGCGCGCGTGGCGCGATCACTTGTGGTGATGGCGGAGATAGTCGTGGAGCGAGGCGCTGTCGGTTTCCTTGAGCAAGGTCTTCAGCATCATGTCGCTGCGGCGGCCCTGGGCGAAGTGCTCGCCGTATTCCTTGCGCAAGGACCCGATCTTGGTGTTGCCGTGCTTGCGCTCGATGCGACCGGTCTTGTCGCGGTGACGTCCGTCGAGGCCTCGCTTGGACTTTGCCATTGCAACCTCCTCCCGATGGAAAGTCGCGATGCTGCCGTCACGCGATGCATTCGTCAAGGATGAGAGGATGGTGCAGCGCGAGATCGACACTCATCTGTTGATGCAGCACGACAGGATTTGTCGCTGCGCGAGACGCAGGAGCGATCGTGCTCGCGATGGGTGCGGACGATCCGCAAAGGCGTCGGGGCCAATGCGACCCGCCTTCACCGACAACGGTCAAATCTGCCGGTGAAACGTCGATATCTCTCGCCCTGCGCCGCTGCGTCGCTCGACCCGATGAAACCGATGTAATAGCTTCCCAAGAACAGCGGGAGGCGATGGCAATGGAGATCGGCCGGAGGGCGATACTACAGGGATTGGCGGCGGCGTCCGTGCTGCCGTCCCTCACCGATGCGGCCGACGCGCGGGTCGGCGGCGGAGCGGCCGCCCTGGAGACGGGGCGGCGGCGGATTCTCATCAAGGGCGGTCATGTCGTGAGCCTCGACAGCGGCATCGGCGAGATCGCCGGCGGCGATGTTCTCGTCGAGGGTGTGACGATCGCCGCGGTCGGCAAGAATTTGCAGGCGTCCGATGCCGAAGTCATCGACGCGCGCGACAAGATCGTGCTGCCCGGCCTCATCGACACCCACCGTCACACCTGGGAAACGGTGACGCGCTCGATGATCTCCGAGGGCGACCTCGCCGTTTACATCAAGCTGTTCTTCGGCACGCTTGGGCCGCATTACCGCCCGGAGGACGTCTATATCGGCAACCTCCTCGGCGCGCTCGGGGCGCTCACCACGGGCATCACGACGCTGCTCGATTGGTCGCACATAATGAATTCGCCAGCGCATGCTGACGCTGCGATCCGCGGCCTGAACGAGGCCGGCATCCGCGGCGTGTTCGCCTATGGCGCCTCGGCGATGCCCGGCAACGACACGCCGGACGCCGACAAGAAGCGCGCCGCCGACATCCGCCGCGTACAGAAGCAATATTTCAATTCGGGCGACCAACTCGTCACGCTCGCGATTGCCGCGCGCAACGCAGAGCATGACATCAAGCTCGCGCGCGAGCTCGGCCTGCGCATCACCATGCATGTGGTCAAGGCGGGCACGGTCGCCGCGCTCAACACCGCCGGCCTGCTCGGACCCGACATCACCTATGTGCACACGGTCGGCAATGAATCGACCGACGACGAGCTCAAGATGATCGCCGACAGCGGCGGCACCATCTCGACCTCGGCCGCGACCGAGATGATGTCGGGCCACGGCTTTCCGAGCGCGCAGCGCTGGCTGCGCTACGGCCTGCGGCCGTCGTTCTCGGTCGACAACGAGACGCGGATGCCGTCGGACCTGTTGATGCAGATGCGCGCGCTGATCCTCTCCGACCATCAACTCGAGGCGGACCGGGCGCGGCGCGAGGGCGGCCGGCCGAAGCTCATCCCGGTCCGCGACGTCTTGAGCTTCGCGACCGCCGAAGGCGCGAACGCTTTGGGCCTCAGCTTCCGAACCGGCACGCTCTCGGTCGGCAAACGCGCCGACATCACCATCGCCGATCTCGACGACATCACGCTGATCCCGAACACCGATCCGGTCGCAAGCTTCGTGCTGCGCTCGCAGGCCGCAAATGTCAGCTACGTGCTGGTCAACGGCACGGTGAAGAAGCGCGCCGGCAAGCTCGTCGGCGTCGATTACGGCCGGATCCGTCGCCTGACGGAGCAGTCGCACGCCCACATCATGAGCCTCATCACCTCAGCGGGCTTTGATATTCGCGGAGGCTGACGCGGCTTAGCCCCGCAACTGAAGAGTTGGTCATTCCGGGCTCGCCGCTTTGCGGCGCCCCGGAATGACCAGTCAATCAATCTGACGGGAAGAGCAAACTTACTCCGCCGGCTGCGTCGCGATGCCGGGGCGCGGCGCGATGCGGAAGAAGTCCGGCCGCTCGAACAGGAAGCCGAGGCGGGTATTGCGCACGGCCCACCACATGACGAGCGCGCCGATGACGCCGGCCGTGGTGATGATGAGCGCCATCACGCCGACATCGGCGATGAGGCCGGTCTTGAGGAGGAGCGTCCGCGTCACCGCCATCGGCAGGAAGAACGCGAGATAGATGACGATCGAATGCTGTCCGCAATAACGGACGGCTTCGAACAGTTTCGCCTTCGCCATCAGCGCGGAGACGCTCACGACGGCGCAGGCGCCGACAAGCCCGAGCGCCAGGGAGACGAGCGGCAGTTCGGAGAACCCGAGGTAGACCAGCGTGCCGTTGAGCACCGCCCACAGGACGAGACCGAGGATCCCGACGAGCGGGCGCGCCTGCACTGCCGCTGCCAGGGCAAAGACGCGCGGCGCGACGATGTAGCCCGTATAGAAGAACACCAGCCGACCGGCGAACTCGTCGATCGCGGTCCAGCCGGTCTCGATGTGGGCCGTCTGCAGCGCTGCCGCCGCGAGCCAGATCAACCAGGGCGGCGCCGAGCGCGTGGCCTTGGCGACGACGAAAAAGATCGGCAGAAGGTAGATGAACCACAGCGTGCCGAACGGATCGATGAAGGCGAGCGCGTATTGCTCGGCGACGTAGCCCCAGCCGTGCTGGGACGCGAAGTACGGCGCCTTGACCGCAAACTGCAGCGTCACCCACAGCACGTAGAAATACGCGAAGTGCATGACCTTGCGGTCGAGATAGGTGCGCCAGTCGCGGTCGATCACCTGCGCCAGGAACAGGCCGGAGATCAGGAAGAAATCGGGCATGCGGAACGGCTTTGCAAACGCCACCAGCACATGCATGAAGCCTTCGCGCCCGGCCGCCTCTTCGACGCCGAGCGTCGAGTGCATCATCACCACCATGATGATGCAGAAGCCCTTGGCGTAATCCACCCAGTCGACGCGTCCGGTGCGGGCGTTGTACGTGGAAGCCATGGTGTTTCCCGTTTTGGGACGAAGCGGTGCAAGCAAAGCGTTCAGTGCAAGAAATGGCGCAAGGACCTGTGCGAAAAATGGACAGCGGGCGCTGGCGGCAAACTCGCTGCAAACGTGGTTAACCGGCGATGGTTTCGTTCGCGCTGCCGCTTCCGATCGACGCCGCGCTGCCGGAACTCACGGCGACGCTCGCCGAGCGCACGACCGCGGTGCTGGTCGCTCCGCCCGGCGCCGGCAAGACCACACGGGTGCCGCTGGCGCTCGCCGCGGAACCCTGGGCGCGGGAAAAGAAAATCCTGGTGCTGGAACCGCGCCGGCTCGCGGCGCGCGCCGCTGCCGAATTCATGGCGAAAAGCCTCGGCGAAGCTGTCGGCGACACGGTCGGCTACCGGGTGCGGTTCGGCACCAAGGTGTCGCGGCGCACGCGCATCGAGGTCGTGACCGAAGGCGTGTTCACCGGGCTCATCCTCGACGACCCGTCGCTCGATGGGATCGGCGCGGTGCTGTTCGACGAATTTCACGAGCGCTCGCTCGACGCCGATCTCGGCCTTGCGCTCGCGCGCGACGCCCAGCAGGGACTGCGCGAGGATTTGCGCCTCGTCGTGATGTCGGCGACGATTGACGGCGCGCGCATCGCGAAGGCGCTGGGCGACGCGCCGGTGATCGCGAGCGAAGGCCGCGCCTTTCCGGTCGAGACACGATATCTCGGCCGCGATCCGGGCAAGCCGATCGAGGCCGCGGTCGCAGACGCCGTGCTGCGGGCGTTGCGCGCCGAGCCGGGCTCGATCCTCGCGTTCCTGCCAGGCGCCGCCGAGATTCGGCGCGCGGAGACGTTCGTCAAGGAGCGCGTGACCGATCCTGCGGTCGACGTGGTAACCCTGTTCGGCGCGCTCGACGCTGCCGTGCAGGATCGCGCCATTGCGCCGGCGCCGGCGGGGCGCCGCAAGGTGGTGCTGGCGACCTCGATCGCCGAGACCTCGATCACCATCGAAGGCGTGCGCGCGGTCATCGATTCCGGCCTCGCGCGCGTGCCGCGCTATGAACCGGACGTCGGCGTAACGCGCCTTGAGACCGTGCGGGTATCGCGCGCCGCCGCCGACCAGCGCCGCGGCCGCGCGGGGCGCACCGAACCGGGCGCGTGCTACCGGCTATGGGACGAGCCGCAGACCGCCTCGCTCGAGGCGTTCGCACAACCGGAAATTCTCGCGGCCGATCTCTCCTCGTTCGTGCTCGACCTTGCCCAATGGGGCGTCAGCGATCCCGGCACGCTCGTTTTTCTCGATCCGCCGCCGGCGGCCGCACTCAGCGAGGCGCGGACCCTCCTCGCCGATCTCGGCGCCATCGACACCGCGGGCCGCATCACCGCGGAAGGCAAATTGCTCAACCGCATGCCGTTGCCGCCGCGGCTCGCCCGCATGGTGGTCGACGCCGGCCGCGAAGGCGCCGGCCGGCGCGCCGCCGAGATTGCCGCAATCATCTCCGAGCGCAGCCTCGGCGGCACCGACGTCGATCTCCGCCACCGTCTCGATGCGCTGGCCCGCGACCGCGCCCCACGTGCCGAGGAAGCGCGCCGCATGGCCCGCCGCTGGGCGGAGGTGGCCGCCGCATCTTCAACCTCCCCCTCGAGGGGGAGGTCGGGTGGCGGTCCGGGAGGGGGTGACAGCGGTGCGACAATTTCGAGCATCGCATCTGTTGCGCCTTCACCCCACGGGGAGCAGAAAGGGACCGCCTTCGGCGGTCCGACCCTCCCCTCCAGGGGAGGGTGCGGTGTCGACGGGCGCGATCCTTGCGCTCGCCTATCCGGAGCGCATCGCCAAGAACCGCGGCGCGGCGACCGGCGCGTTCCTGCTCGCCAATGGCCGCGGCGCCGCGGTCGATCCGGCCTCGCCGCTCGCGCGCGAGCCTTATCTCGCGGTCGCCGAGCTTGTCGGCAGCGCGGCGCAGAGCCGGATCACGCTCGCCGCCGCAATCGACCTCGTCGACATCGAAGCGCGGTTCGCGGACCGCATCGTCACAGCCGAGGAGATCACCTGCGATCCGAAAACGCTCGCGTTGCGCGGTCGGCGCTCGCGGCGGCTCGGCGCAATCGCGCTCGGCGAACAACCGCTGCCGGTCGAAGCGAGCGAAGCAGCCGCAACAACCCTCGCCGAGCCATCGTCAAGGCCGGGCTCGATCGGCTGCCCTGGACCAAGGCGCTCGCCCAGTGGCGCGACCGCGTCGCGTTCCTGCGCCGCGCCGAGGGCGAGGAATGGCCGGACCTCTCCGACGCCGGCCTCGCCTCAAGCGCCGCCGCGTGGCTGGTGCCGCTGCTGTTCGGCAAGACCGCGCTCGCTCAGGTAACCGCGGCGGAGTTCGAGGCGGCGCTGCATGCCTTGCTGCCGCACGCTTTGCGCCGCCGGCTCGACGCCGAAGCGCCGACCCATTTCGACGCGCCGTCAGGCTCGCACGTGCCGATCGACTACACCGCCGAGGAAGGCCCGAAGCTTGCAATCCGGGTGCAGGAGTTGTTCGGCCTCAACCGCCACCCCACGATCGCCGGCGGCCGCATGCCCTCGTCATCGAGTTGCTGTCGCCGGCGCACCGTCCGGTGCAGGTGACGCGCGACCTGCCGAATTTCTGGCGCGGCAGCTACGCCGCCGTCAAATCGGAGATGCGCGGCCGCTACCCGCGCCACCCTCGCCCGACGACCCGCCGCCGCACCCGCGACCCGACGCGCCAAGCCCCGCGGCACGTAGGGCGGGCGAGGCGACTATCCGGCGGCAGCTGGCACCGCGAGAATACAGCGCGTGCGGTGCGTTTCACCGACTGAGATTTCCGGCGGGATCGCCCGCATGCAGACCGCTTGCGTCTCCTTGCAGCGCGGCGCGAACGTGCAGCCGGGCGGCAAATTCGTCAAGTCTGGCGGCGAACCGGGGATCGCCGACAAGCGCTCGCCATTAGCAAGTGCGTGGCCGACACGCCGACGGGCCAACAGACCCTTCGTGTAAGGATGCGCCGGTCTGTCGAATAACGTCGCCGCAGGTCCCCGTCTCTACGATCCGGCCGGCATACATGACGGCAATGCGGTCGGCGATTTCGGTCGCGACGCCGATGTCGTGAGTGACGAAGATCACGACGAGGCCGAGTTCGCGCTGCAGCTCGCGCAGCAACAACAGAATCTGGATTTGTACGGTCGCGTCGAGCGCAGTCGTCGGTTCGTCCGCGAGGAGTACCTTCGGCCGGCACGCGAGCGCAAGGGCGATCATGGCCCGCTGACGCATGCCGCCCGACATCTCGTGAGGAAAATTGTCGAGCCGCTGCGCTGGCGAGGGAATTCGAACGCGCTCGAACAACTCCAGCACGCGAGCACGGGCGACGCGGCGCGAGACGCCATCGTGGCGCACGATGGCCTCGGTGATCTGATCGCCGATCGGTACACCGGGTCGAGCGCCAGTCCCGGCTCCTGAAAGATCATCGCCACTGTCTTGCCGCGGAAATCGCTGAGCTCCCGCCTCCCAAGCGTCAGCACGTTCCGCCGTCGACGGCGATCTTGCCACCGATCCGCGCGCGTGACGGCAAAAGCCGCATCAGCGCGCGCAGCGTCACAGTCTTACCCGATCCAGACTCGCCGAGCAGAACCAAAGCCTCGCCTGCCTCGAGTATGAGATCGACACCGGCAACGGCGCGCGTTGCCGCTGGACCGTCGCCAAAATCGACGGTCAGACTGGTCACATCGACGAGTGCGCCGGTCACGCCGCCTCCGTAACCTTGCGCGCCAACGGATGGCCGGAGCCGGGTATGGTCATCAGGCAGGCAACACGGTGGCCCTCGGATACGTCGGCGAGCACCGGCTCGGAACGTACGCAGGCCAGCGCCGCGTAGCGACAGCGCGCGTGAAACCGGCATCCGGGCGGCGGATCGATCGGGTTAGGCGGATCGCCCGCGAGCGGCGCTTCCTCGGTGCGATGGTCGGGGTCCATCGACGGCATCGAGGCGAGCAGCGCCATCGTATAGGGATGACGGGGCGCGTCGAGGATCGTCTCGGACGTTCCAAGCTCCGCGATCTTTCCCGAGGTACATCACCGCGACGCGGTTCGACATGACAGCGCACCACGTTGAGGTCGTGGGAGATGAAAATGTAGGTGAGCCCGAATTCGGCCTTGAGGTCGAGCAGGAGATTGAGCACCTGCGCTTCGATCGATTTGTCGAGCGCGGAAACCGCCTCGTCGAGAATGAGAGGCGTGGCTGAACGGCGAGTGCTCGCGCGATGTTGACGCGCTGCCGCTGACCGCCAGACAATTCGTGCGGATAGCGCGGCCGGCAAATCGGCGGGATCGAGGCCGACCCGTGCGATCAGATCGTGGGCGCGCGCGATCGCGGCGCTGCGCGTCAGTCCATGGACCCGCGGCCCGAACGCGACGGTCTCCTCGACGGTGAGGCGCGGGTTGAGCGAGGCATCGCTGTCCTGAAACACCATCTGGACCTCGCGGCGGAAGCTCGGCGAGATCGAGAGCTGGACCGATCGCTTCGCCATCGAACAGGATTTCGCCTGCGTCGGCCGCGATGATCTGCATGATCAGACGCGCGAACGTGGATTTACCGCAGCCTGACTCGCCGACAATGCCGAGCGTTTCGCCTTT
>CAWEAS010000009.1:0-330848 GCA_963807015.1 uncultured Alphaproteobacteria bacterium
TGTAGTTCGCGCCGACGCCAATATAGGGCTGAAACGGGCCGTCCAAGCTCGTGAAGTGGTATTGGAGTCTCAGCGTCGGCGGCAGCAGCCAGGTCCGACCGACATTGAGGCCGTTGAGCGATCCGGTGCCGGTGATGTTGTGCGGCGTCACGCCGAGGATGAGTTCGGCCGAGATGTTGCGCGAGAAGAAGTAGCTGACGTCGAGCTCGGGTACGACCGAGCTGCCGATAGCGAGACCCGCGTTCGGCGTTGAAAATGCCGTCACCCCCTGCACGTTGACGGTGCTTCCCGACGAATCGGGCAGCACGCCGAGCGCGCGTACGCGAAGCTGCCACGGGCTCCAGTCATCGATGAACCGGCTGCGCCTTGTAGACCGGAACGGTCATGTCGGCGCTGAGCGCCGTACCGGCCAGCGGCCCTGCCAGGATGACGAGACAGCCAAGCCATACGCGAATTTCAGAATTGATCATGATATCCCCCGACTGCGCGCACGCCTCGCGACGGACGCTGCAAGCCGGGGATCGCAGGCCGAGACGGCTGCGGACTTGATCTAGATCATGCGGCTGGGGTGGCAGAGCCTTTGGTCCCGCGATGTTGCCCCAATACAACACATTTCGATCGATGCTGTCAATAAAACGCGATCCCAGAGGTCGCATCGTGGCGGCGCGTTGGCGCGGTATGGGGAGACGGGCAGATTACAGGTGCCTTTGCGGTTCAGCCTGGTGCGCGAAAGGGATTGATGATGCGCAATCGATTTTCGATCGCCATTCCGTCTTGCATGTCCTCGGACCATAGAACGTCGCAGCCGGCGAGGAGCGCCGAAGCAACGATCATCGCGTCGTAGATCGACAGATTGTAGCGTTCGGCCAGCGTGAGTCCTGTTTCGTGAGTCTCGACAGTTACGGGACTGACGGTCACCAGGCTTCGGATCGCTGATAAAAACGCATGCGTGTCCGGCCAGGAGAGACGCATCTTGCTGCGAGCAACATTAGTAAGTTCGTTGAGCACCTGTACGCTGATCGCGCCGCCGGTTCTAAGGCTTGCCTCAACCTGATCCGCCTTCACTTGATCGCCGGAGGCGAGGTAGATGAGAATATTGGTGTCGAAGAAATCACCGGGCATTTGCTTCGTCCCGATCGAACTTGAAATCGGGAGGAAGACGCCCACGGAAGGCGCGCAGCTGCTTCAGAAATTCCTCCCGGCCCGGTTTGCGAGCGACACCGAATAGCCGCGCATCGGCAACTTGGATTTCGATCTCGTCGCCTTCCTTGAGTCCCAGCGCCTCGACCACCGCGGCCGGCAGGCGGACGGCCAGGCTGTTGCCCCACTTCGCGACCTGCATTGCAGTCTCCCATGATATACGCTCACCGAAATGTATATCTTCGGAGCGCGCATTCAAACCCGCCGTTTGACACTATAGGTATAGTCCTATAATATAGGCAAAGATGAAATGACGAGCGGTGATGCGTGAAACCAACCGAACCAGCCCGCTTCCCTGATTGCCAAGTCAAGCTTCGCTGTTCAGGCGGGCAGGGAAACGCCCGTAAGTCACTGCAACTGAAAACCAGATTTGTCGGGAGAGGCGTCCCGATGCCCCGAAAAAGGGATTTTCCCTGATATTTTCCCTGTTCTCAGGGAAAAGCGGCAGCGCCGCCGCGCCGCGAATCGCCAATTTACGCTTTTGCAACAGTGTGTTATGGGTATCAATCGGCGCGTTGAGGCAATGCGGCTCAAGGCCATCCGCGCGAGAGGCGCTCGTGATTGGCATGCACCCGCCGCTTGATGGGGGCGAGCGCAAGGCGCGAGGCGGCGTCCACGCTCTGGCCGCCGGCGAGCGCGCTGAGTGCCGCGGCTTGGGCGGCGGCAACGGCGATGAATTTCTCTTCGACCATGCGCCTGCATTCCGCGGCGGCGGCGGGGCCGCCGCCGGCGATCGTGACGAGGCGCATCGCGATCACGCTCTGGGCTTCGAGGCCGAGCACGGCGACATCACACCAGTCTTTCCACAAGCCGAACATGGGCGCGACAATCCATCGTGAACTTTCGAACAATACGGATCAAATCCTGCTGTTCGGATAAGGCGGGGCGGCGCGACCGCGATTTCGCGGTCGGCGGTTAGGGTCGCGTGCGCGCGGTCCCCGCAATTGCAGAGCCGGCAGTAACGGTTCGTTTAGCATGTCGGTCGTCGGCTTGTCCTGGCGCACGGTCAGAACAACACGACGCTGCGGATCGAACTCGCCGGCGTGCATCAGGTCGAACGCCTCGTTGATGTCGGCGAGCGGCAGGGTGTGGGTGATCATCGGGTCGATCTCGATCTTGCCGTCCATGTACCAGTCGACGATCTTCGGCACGTCGGTGCGGCCGCGCGCGCCGCCGAACGCGGTGCCGCGCCACACCCGGCCGGTGACGAGCTGGAACGGCCGCGTCGCGATCTCCTGGCCGGCGCCGGCGACGCCGATGATGATGCTCTCGCCCCAGCCGCGATGGCAGGCTTCGAGCGCCTGGCGCATCACGGTGACGTTGCCGGTGCAGTCGAAGGTGTAGTCGGCGCCGCCGATCTGGTCGGCGCCGCGCTTCGTCAGGTCGACGAGATACGGCACGAGTTCGCCGCCGATCTCCTTCGGGTTGACGAAGTGCGTCATGCCGAAGCGCTCGCCCCACGCTTTCTTCGCGGGGTTGAGATCGACGCCGATGATCATGTCGGCGCCGGCGAGCCGCAGTCCCTGGATGACGTTGAGGCCGATGCCGCCGAGACCGAACACGACGCACTTGGCGCCGGGTTCGACCTTGGCGGTGTTGATGACCGCGCCGATGCCGGTGGTGACGCCGCAGCCGATGTAGCAGACTTTGTCGAACGGCGCGTCCTCGCGGATCTTCGCGACCGCGATCTCCGGCAGCACCGTGAAGTTCGCGAACGTCGACGTGCCCATGTAATGGTGCACCGGCTTGCCGCCGAGCGAGAAGCGCGAGGTGCCGTCGGGCATCACGCCCTTGCCCTGGGTCGCGCGGATCGCGGTGCAGAGGTTGGTCTTGCGCGACAGGCACGACGGGCACTGCCGGCACTCCGGTGTGTAGAGCGGGATGACGTGGTCGCCCTTCTTCACCGACGTGACGTTCGGCCCGACCTCGACGACGACGCCCGCGCCCTCGTGGCCGAGGATCGCCGGGAACAAGCCCTCGGGATCGGCGCCCGACAGCGTGAACTCGTCGGTGTGGCAGATGCCGGTCGCCTTGATCTCGACCAACACCTCGCCGGCTTTGGGCCCGTCGAGCCTGACCGTCGTCACCTCCAGCGGCTTGCCCGCCGCCGTTGCCACCGCCGCCCGCACGTCCATCACGACTGCTCCTGCTCTTGTGTTCCGTTTCTAATGCCTAAGCTCCTTCGATGTCATGCCCGCGAACGCGGGCATCCAGTAACCCCCGGCCAATCCGCATGAACGCCGGCCGTGCCGACTTTGGACGTCGGTGGTTCTGGGTCGCCCGGTCGAGCCGGGCGACGACAGATGATGGAATCGCGCTTCACATATCCAGCACAGCGGAAATCCGCTTCGCGTCGTGCGAGAAATTCTCCCCGGTGGCGCCGGTCGGCGCGAAGGCGTAGCGCGAGAAGCGCGACTGCTCGGCGAACGGCACGGTGGCGTCGATCCCGAGCTTGGCGATGATGCCCTGATTGCCGCTGCGCACATATTCGTGCCCGCGCGCCTCCGGAATGACGATGAGGTCGCGCGAGGCCTCCATGCGGGTCGCGAGCGCGTACTCGACATCGCGCGGGTCGCGGATGTCGATGTCGTGGTCGACCACGATCACCATGTCGAGGTCCTTGAGCGCACCGAATGCCGCGAGGATCGCATTGCGCTGCAGGCCATCATGCGCCGGCGAGGTGCGCTTGATCTGCAGCACGGCGTGGAAGCGGTGCAGCCCGCCCGCGGTCATCTCGGCATCGGTCACGATCGGCACCGCGGCGCGCAGCACCTTCAAGAGGCTCGCCTCCAGCACGTACTTGCGCAGCATGATGGTCTCGCGGCCGTAGCCATTGATGGCGTGGTAGATCGGGCGGCGGCGATGGGTGAGGGCGGTGATGTCGACGATCGGCATCTCCTCGGCCTGCGCGAGATAGCCGATGAACTCGCCGAACGGACCCTCGGTGATGGTCTCGTCGCAGCGGATCACGCCTTCGAGCACGATCTCGGTCTCGGCGGGCACGAGCAGGTCCTGCGACACCGCGCGCACTACCGGCAGCGGGCGGCCGCACAGCCCGCCCGCGACCGCGATCTCGTCGGCATTCTCCGGCATCTGCGAGCCCATGGTGGCGGCGGTGTATTGTAAAGCGATGTCAGTGCCGATGCACACCGCGATCGGCAGATGCTGGCCTTTCACCTTGGCGCGCTCCCAGGCAAGCCGCAGATGGCGGCCGAAGTCGAGCCTGATCGCGGTGCGCTTCGGTCCGAGAAGTTGCAGGCGATGATAGGAGGCGTTGTAGACGCCGCTGTCGGGATCGCGGGCGATGACGACCCCCGCGGTGATGAAGCGCCCGGCATCCTCCGCCGTGTGGGTGAGCACCGGCAGCGCCGTCGTGATGTCGAAGCCGTCGCGATGCACCGCTTCGTGCGCCGGCGCCCGCTCGACGGTCGTCGGCGGCTGCGGCGAACCGATGGCGCGGGCGATGAACTCGCGGATGTCGCGAAAGTCGCAGCCGAACGCGGCTTCACAGTTGCCGCGGTTGGAAAGGAAATTGCCGATCACCGCCATGTCGAAGCCTACGACCTTGTCGAACAGGATCGCGGCATCTTCGTCATCGAAACCCTTCATGATCGAGGCGATCTCAAGCCGCGGATTGGCCGGCGGATCATATGCGCGCAGCCGCCCTTGCTCAGCCATGCGGCGCAGCGCCGAGCGAAAGCGCGTATCGAGAACATCGGCATTCGACATGGAGTTTCCTCGGGCGGATGGTCGCGCGGCATATTTGCGAGGATCGCGGCAGGAGCGCAAGCCGGGCCGCGGCATGGCGTGCATGCCGGCGGCTGGCGCAACACAGTGGAACGGCGGCCCGCACTTGCGGTATGATGGTTGTGGGCTCGATCTGCCGCGCGAATCGGTCAGGTCATCTTGCCCAAAAGCGCTCGTAGCTCAGCTGGATAGAGCATCAGACTTCGAATCTGAGGGTCGGGAGTTCGAATCTCTCCGAGCGCGCCATCCTCCGACGCTCGTTCAATTCGCTGCCGGAGATCGCTGAACTGACTTTTTTGAGATCGGACGGCGTATCGAAGAGGAGTTACCGACATGGCTCCCCGCATCCTCGTCTTCTATGGCTCCTATCGTTCCGACCGCATGGGCATTCGTCTCGCGGACTATGTTGTGGCGGGTCTGCGAGGGCGGGGCGGCGATGTCGAGTTCATCGATGCCAAGGCCGTCGGGCTGCCCATGCTTGATCGGATGTACAAGGAGTATAAGCCCGGTTCAGCGCCCGAGGCCTTGGAGACGCTAGCGACCAAGATCAAGGCTGCTGATGCCTTCGTGTTCGTGACCGGCGAATACAATTGGGGTGTGCAGCCTGGCTTGAAAAATCTGACCGATCATTTCCTTGAGGAATGGTTTTGGCGACCCGCCGCCATCGCGAGCTATTCGGCGGGCCGGATCGCCGGCGCGCGCTCGGCCCTCCATTGGCATGGAACCTTGTCCGAGATGGGCATGATCGTGATTTCGAGCACACTCACCGTCGGACCGATTGCGGAGGCGCTGTCGGCGGAAGGCAAGCCTATCGGCCAATCCGGAGCGTTTCTCGATCGCGCGTTTCCGCGCTTCGCCGATGATCTGTTTTGGTGGACCGAAGCCGCCAAGATGCAACGCGCGCGGAAAGCGCCGCCCTATTAGCGGCCGCGGTGGCAGTCCATCTCCTCTTTGCGGCACTACACGCGAAGCTTTAGCTGGCCGCGTCGAGAAAACTCATCAGAATCGTTTTATGCTCCTGCGGCCGGGAGCCCGATCTGTTGCGGGCTGATTGATGCGGGCCGACTTGCGAAACGATTCGATTTCTCGAACGGCGAAGCTTTGGCTCGACCGCTGCGAAGGGTTGGCTCATGTGGTGGCTGTCGTTTGCTGATGGCGGCGTCTACGTCATGGGTACGGAGGCGTCATCGCTCGCCCATGCGCGCACGCTTGCAGTCATCAAAGGTTTGGGCCGGGCGTCTGAAATCGAGGGCGGGCATTTCATCAGCCCGCGCCATGCGGAGCTGATCCCGGACGGCTGGGTCGGCCGCAAGCTCCTCCCTTCGGAAGGCCAGCGCCTGCGCGAGATGTTGGGTTACACCACACCGCGCTAGCGCGATCGCATTTGGGCAATTGATAAGCCCCACCACGCGAAGCTCCGCGCTACGATCGGCTGGTCCTTAAGCAATTGCGCCGTGGTTTTGATCCAGATCAAGGATCGCCGGGCGTACTCCTTCGATAGTCGCAATCGCAACTAATAAACGGCATCGAGGTTCACCCGCCACGCCGGGTGCTCGCAGCAAGGCCTTCGTTTGCCGGGGAGGGGACGCGATGACGAGCTTTGCCCATTGGCTTGCCGGCACCTCGGCGAGCATGGCGATCCAGAAGACGCTGTGGCTCATTCCCGTCATGCAGACCATTCACATCGTCTGCGTCGCGATGGTGTTCACGTCGGTGGTCATGATCGAGTTTCGCATCCTGGGCGTCAGCAAGGCCCAGACGATGGCGCAGACGGCACACCGCTTCGTCCCGTGGATCTTCTATGGCGTCGTCGTGCTGGCGCTGACCGGGGCCGTGCTCATCATCGGCGAACCAGGCCGATCGCTGCCGAGCTTCGAATTCCAAGCGAAGATGCTCTTTCTCGCGCTGGCGCTGGCGCTGACGTTTGCGTTCGCGGTCTCCGTGCGCCGCCACGCCGATGTGTGGAGCGACGATGCGAGCGGCCATCGGACTGCGAGCGTGCTCGCCATCGTGGCGCTGCTCGCGTGGGGTGCAGTCATCGTTTACGGCCGGTGGATTGCCTACACGGTCGTGCATTGAGCCGTTGATTTGACGGCCGGACACGGCCGCAAATGAAGAGTGGGAGGTCGCGGTGCAAGCGCTGATGAATTTTCTGAACTGGCTCGGTGAAACACCAATATCGCAGTGGATTGCCGAGTTGTCATGGGCCTTCCCCGCGCTCGAGGTGGTGCACGTCTTCGCCATATCGATCGTGTTCGGAACGGTCGCCATCATCGATCTGCGGCTGCTTGGGTTCGCTTCGACGAGCCGGCCCTATACCGCGATGGCGCGCGAACTCTTGCCGTGGACCTGGAGCGCGTTTGGACTCGCTGCGTTGAGCGGCGGATTTCTTATCGTGAGCCGGCCCGTCGGGTATTACGAGAACGCGGATTTCCGTATCAAGTTTTTGGTCATGGCCTTCGCCGGCGTGAACATGCTGGCCTTCCACTGGATCACCGCGCGAAACGTCGCACAATGGGATAAGGGCGAGACGCCGCTCTCGGCCAAGTTCGCCGGCGCGCTTTCGATCATGATGTGGGTCGGCATCATCTATCTCGCCCGCATGACGGGCTTCACGATGGTGCAGGGCGGCGCGTAACAGCGACGGCTTTGGACGCCGCTTTCGCGGGCGCATGGTTGAAAGTGCGTCGATCGTCAGTCAGTAGGTAGGGTGGGCAAAGGCGGCCGAGGCATCGCAGTTTTTGCGATGCCGACACTTCCGCCGTGCCCACGTTCGGTGTTGCCGCGAGTTGCGGCGCTGCGGTGGGCACGCTTCGCTTTGCCCACCCTACGCGTTACGACCGGACTTTAGTCAGTGCGCGCCGGTCAGCTCGCACATGCGGCAGACGTCCTTCACGCAAATCCGTCCGTGCGAATCGACCGAAACCGCGCCCCGGCGCCGCAGTTCGGAAAAGACACGAGAGACGGTCTCGAAGGTGAGGCCGAGGTAATCCGCCATTTCCTCGCGCGTCATGCCGAGCCGGATGAGCGCTGAATCGTCGTCGCCGCGCGGGCCCGAGCATCCGAAGCTGCCGCGGCCGGGAATGCAGTGCATGATGAAGCTCGTCACGCGCTCGAGCGCGGTTTTGCGGCTGAGCAGAAGGGCGTGGTCATGCATGGCGCAGAACTGGGCGTGAAGCCGCGCGACGATGCGGCGCGACAGCTCCGGGGATCGCTCCACGGCGGTGCGGTCGTAGGCGATGACCTCGCCCGCAACGAGCGTCTCGGCGGAACAGTCATGGATCGGCAGGGATGAAATGCCGAAGACATCGCCTGCCGCGATGAGTACCTCGACGATCGAGCGACGCCCATCGGGCAGTAGCTTGTAGAGCATCACCGCGCC
This sequence comes from uncultured Alphaproteobacteria bacterium, assembly GCA_963807015.1. Lineage (GTDB taxonomy): Bacteria > Pseudomonadota > Alphaproteobacteria > Rhizobiales > Xanthobacteraceae > JAJPKK01. The sequence goes on from CAWEAS010000009.1 coordinate 8,330, forward strand.
CTCGACGATCTGATAGACCTGGACCGCCGGGTCGCCCTCGCGAAACAGATGGACATGCTGGGAGAGGCGCCGCCGCTGACCCTCAGCTTCGCATCCAGCCTCCAAGGCCGGCACGGAATTGGTGACCTGTGCTTGAGGGCGCGCGAATTTCGATCGCGCCGCCTTGGCCTCCGCGCTGTCGATCGGAGCCAGAACTTGGCATCCAGCGTCGGATCTCATGGTGCCACCTCGCGGCGCAACGGCATTGCTCGGGAAACAGTTACAAATGAAACTTAAGCGCTTGGAGCGGCGCTGGCAAGTTGCTACCCGCGTTTTCGGTCCTTGATTTAGATCAAAGTGAACTTGGCCCTCCGCGTTCGAAGAACGTTTTGCCTGACCGCGTGATTCCCTGACCGGTCGGACGAACAACCAAAAACATGGGAGGTCATGGCATGGCCGAAAAGTTCGTTGGCAAGGCATCTGAGTTCAAGGATGGCGAACGGCGCATCGCCTTTGTGGGCGATACCGAGATCGGCGTCTTTCGCGAAGGCGGACAATTTTACGCCTACAGCAATTATTGCGTTCACCAGGGCGGACCGGCCTGCGAGGGAATGATCATCGCGAAGGTCGAAGAGAGGATCATGCCGGATCGCACATCCCGCGGCCTGTTCTTCTCGGCGGATGACGTGAACATCGTCTGCCCCTGGCATGGCTACGAGTACGACCTCAAGACCGGCGAATGCATCTCTGATCGCAAGCTCAAGCTTCGCAAATACAACGTGATTCAGAAGGAGGACGACCTCTATGTCGTCACCTGAGCTCACCCCGTGGCTCGCCGCTCGGCCGGATCGCTCACCTAATTGACAGCAACAGCGCTTGCCGGCGCCGCGCAGGCCGGCAAACGGATGTCATCGCGACGACCCAACACCACAGGGAGAAGATAAATGGATCTCCAATCGGACCGCGGCCGCCGCGTTGCCGTTGAAGAACTGAACACCAGCCGCCTGCTGGCGCATGCCGCCCAGCAGGCCCACCAGCGCAAGCTCGACGACATGCTGATCGTCGATGTCGACGCCCATCATTACGAGAACGAGCATTTCAAGGACATTCTGCCGTTCATGGAGAACGATGTCCTCAAGCAGCTTGCGACCGCCAACACGATGAAGGGCGGGCGCGGCACGATCATGCCGACACAGGTCGGCTATCAGGACATGGGCGGGCGCGTGACGCGCTATCCGCTGCGTTCGTCCGAGAAGACGGATCATTCCGACCACAAGCGCGACATCCAGCTCGGCCATCGATGGATGGACGCCATGTCGGTGGACTACTCCTGCCTGTTTCCCACCGGCATGCTCAACATCGGCCTTCATCCGCAGAAGGAAATGGAGGTCGAACTATGCTGGGCCTATAATCGCTGGGTCACCGAGAAGGTGCTGCCGGAATCGGGCGGCCGCATGTTCTCGATGCTGAGCCTGCCGGTCTCCGATCCGGACGCGGCGCTCCGCCATGTCGAGACGTTCGGCCACCGCAAAGGCGTCGGCGGCTTCATGGTGACGACGGTCCGGACCATTCCGATCCACGACAACACGCTGATGAAAGTCTACCGCGCCATCGAGGAGCGTGGTCTCGTGTTATCGTTCCACTCCGCCTTCAATTGGAACGAGAACGTATTCCGCGGCTGTAACCGCTTCCTCGCGGTGCACGCCCTCGGCTTCTCCTTCTACAACATTCTCCATTGCACCAACTGGGTGACGAACGGCATTCCCGAGCGCTTCCCGAAGCTGCCGGTGATCTGGATCGAAGCTGGTCTCGCGTGGATTCCATTCCTGATGCAGCGGCTTGACCACGAGTACATGATGCGTCCGTCCGAGTGCCCGTCGCTGAAAAAGAAGCCGAGCGAATACATGCGCGAGATGTATTACTCGACCCAGCCGATCGAGATCCAGGACATGGAGGCGATGAAGGTCACGTTCCGCATGATGGATGCGGAAAACCGGCTGCTCTACGCGTCGGACTATCCGCACTGGGATTTCGATCTGCCGTCGACCATCTACGACTTGCCGTTCCTGTCGGAGAGGGCCAAGCACAACATTCTCGGCGGGACGGCGGCGCGGCTGTTCAAGCTCGCGCCGCGCAACGAGAAGCAAAAGCAGAACCTGAAGAAGTTCGGCAACCTCGCCGCCTGAGGGCGGCGCGAACCCCGGCGCCACCTGCCGGCAGGGGTTCGTTAGGTGCGCAAAGCGCGGACTCGCGCGTGCGCACCTTTTTTTGTTTCCTTAGCCGGTAGGGCGCACAAAACGCAGCGTGCGCACCTTTTCGCTTTCGTCGTGAGGTCACCGTGCGCAGGCTGGCGCTACGACCGGCGCCTTTCCGGGCTCACCTTCATGACCGTTACTTGATCACCGGCAGGCGCTCGAACTGATGGAAGGGGGGAGGCGAGGGCAGCGTCCATTCCAGTGTGGTCGCGCCCGCACCCCAAGGATTTGCGGCCGCCCTCTGCTTGCGGGCAAAGGCTTGAACGAAAGTGAAGAAGAAGATGACCAAGCCGATCGCAAACACATAGCTGCCGAGGGACGAGATGTAATTCCATCCGGCATACGCGTCAGGATAATCGACATATCGGCGCGGCATCCCGGCAAGGCCGAGGAAGTGCTGCGGGAAGAAGATCATGTTGGCGCCGATGAATGCGATCCAGAAATGCAGTTTTCCGAGGAATTCCGAATAGGTGTAGCCGGTAATCTTCGGAAACCAGTAGTACCAGGCCGCAAAGATGCCGAAGGTAGCGCCGATCGACATCGTGTAGTGGAAGTGCGCCACCACGTAATAGGTGTCCTGAAGGACGCGATCGACGGCGGCGTTGGCAAGGACCACGCCGGTGACGCCGCCGACCGTGAACATGAAGATGAATCCGATAGCCCATACCATCGGCGTGCGGAACTCGATGGCGCCACCCCACATGGTCGCGATCCACGAGAAGATCTTCACGCCCGTCGGGACCGCAATGACCATGGTGGCCGCGACGAAGTAGGCCTGCACGCCCGACGACATGCCGACCGTGTACATGTGGTGCGCCCACACGATGAAGCCGATCACGCCGATGGCGACCATCGCATAGGCCATGCCGAGATAACCGAACACCGGCTTGCGGCTGAAGGTGGCGACGATCTGGCTGACGACGCCGAACGCCGGCAGGATGAGCACGTAGACTTCGGGATGGCCGAAGAACCAGAACAGGTGCTGGAACAGCACCGGATCGCCGCCGCCCTGCGGATCGAAGAAGGTGGTGCCGAAATTGCGGTCGGTCAGCAGCATGGTGATGCCGCCGGCGAGAACCGGCAGCGACAGCAGCAGCAGGAAGACCGTCACCAGGATCGACCACACGAACAGCGGCATCTTGTGCAGGGTCATGCCGGGCGCGCGCATGTTGAAAATCGTGGTGATGAAGTTGATCGACCCGAGGACCGACGATGCGCCGGCGAGGTGAAGCGCGAGGATGGCGAAATCCACCGCCGGACCGGGATGCCCGGTGGTGGAGGACAGGGGCGTGTAGATCGTCCAGCCTGCGCCGACGCCGTTCGAGCCCGGTGGGCCCTCGACGAACATCGACATCACCAGAAGTGAAATCGCGGCGGGCAGCAGCCAGAACGAGATGTTGTTCATGCGCGGAAACGCCATATCCGGCGCACCGATCATCAGCGGGACAAACCAGTTGCCGAAGCCGCCGATCAGCGCCGGCATGATCATGAAGAACACCATGATCAGGCCGTGCGCCGTAACAAAGACGTTGAAGGTGTGCGGGTTGGTAAAGAACTGGACCCCAGGATGCGCCAATTCCAGCCGCATGCCGATCGACAGCGCGCCGCCGATCACGCCGGCCAGGATGGCGAACACCAGGTACATCGTTCCGATGTCCTTGTGGTTCGTCGAATAGGCGAAGCGGCGCCAACCATGGGGATGTCCCGGCGAAACGACAATGCCGCTGGCCGAAGGCTTACTCATCTGGGGTTCTTCTGCATGTTTCGAAGGGCACGTTGGCGAGGAGCGGCCAAAGGCCACCGATGAGGCAGAGGCTTAGAAACGGTCCGGTGCGACTTTGATCCAGATCAAAGCGCGGACGGGCTCGCCGATGCCTCCGTTGAAGTTGCTTCCGCGCTGATCGCGGCGGCTTCGGCGGAACGTCGTTTTGAGCCGGATCAAAGCTTCGAGCCGCCACCCTGTCAGAAATACGCCCATGAACATGAAGCTCGCGCTCGCCGAACGCCGCGTTCCGCGTTACACGTCGTATCCGACGGCTCCGCATTTTTCGGAATCAGTCGGACGAGAGACCTATTTGGGGTGGCTGGGCGAGCTGCCGCGCGAGGCGTCGCTGTCGCTCTATCTGCACGTGCCGTTCTGTACGGAGCTGTGTCACTATTGCGGCTGCAATACCAAGGCCGTCCGTCGGCGCGCCCCCGTCGAAGACTATGCGCGCCTCCTGGAAACCGAGATCGACTTGTTGGCGACGGTGGTCCGCAATCGCCGGGTTGTGCATGTGCACTGGGGCGGCGGCACGCCCTCGATCCTCGGGAGCGCAGCAATCGGGCGCATCGTCGAACGGCTCGCTGCGACGTTCGATCTCAGCTCGCTCCATGAGCACGCGATCGAACTCGATCCACGCTCGCTCACGCCGAGCTTGGCGCTGGCGCTCGCTCGCATCGGTGTTACCCGCGCGAGCTTGGGCGCGCAGGATTTTTCCCCGCACGTGCAGCAGGCGATCGGCCGGATCCAATCGTTCGACCAGGTGGCGCGTGCCACCGGCGCGCTGCGGGACGCCGGTATCGAGGAAATCAATTTCGACCTGATGTACGGCCTGCCGCATCAGACGGTCGATGATGTGAAACGGACCGCAGAGCTTGCGGCGTCGCTTGCGCCCTCGCGCCTCGCGCTATTCGGATATGCCCACGTGCCTTGGTTCAAGACGCATCAGCGGCTGATCGAGGAGTCGACGCTCGCGGGAGCGGAGGAGCGCATCGCGCAGATGGATGCGGCGACCGCGACGCTCGAGGCGCGCGGATTTGTCAAAATCGGCCTCGATCATTTCGCGGCCGCCGGCGACGAGTTGTTGGAGGCCACGCGAGGCGGGCAACTGCACCGCAACTTCCAGGGCTATACGACCGATCGCGCGGATGCGCTCATCGGTATCGGCGCTTCCTCGATCGGCCGCTTGCCGCAGGGCTATGTCCAGAACGCGCCGGATGTCGGTTCCTACGCGCGCGCGGTCACCGCCGGACATTTCGCCGTGACCAAGGGCATTGGATTGTCGGACGACGATCGAATACGCGCTCGCATTATCGAGCGGCTGATGTGCGATCTTGCCGTCGACCTCGCTGATGTTGCGGAACACATCAGCTTTTCCGACGAACTCGACGCGCTCGATGATTTGCGGAACGCCGGGGTAGTTCATTACGACGGCGGGCGCGTCGTCGTCACCGAGGCCGGCCGCCCTTATGTCCGTTTGGTCGCAGCGGTGTTCGACGCCTATTTGCGCGATGGCAAGAAGCGCCACTCCGCTGCGGTTTGATGCGCGCTTTGCATAGGGAGCGGGCCGCAGTTGATCTAAATCAAAGACCCGCCGGCCGGCCAGGGCTGATAGTTGCGCGAGAAACTGTTGAGCCTGGGAGAGCACGCATGTTGCGGAGGGAGCAGAACGAACTCGTCACACAAACCGGTCCGGGTACCCCGATGGGACGCCTGTTCCGGTGCTATTGGACACCGGTTCTGTTCGCCGAAGAGTTGCCTGAGAACGATTGTCCGCCGGTGCGCGTGAAGGTGCTGTCGGAGCGCCTGGTCGCCTTCCGCGACAGCAAGGGCCGGTTGGGCCTGATCGATGAATTCTGCCCCCACCGCGGCGCGTCGCTATGGTTTGGGCGGAACGAGGAATGCGGCCTGCGCTGTCCCTATCACGGCTGGAAATTCGACGTGAACGGCCAGTGCGTCGAGGTTCCGTCCGAACCCGACGAAAGCGGCTTCGCCAAGAAGATCAAGCTCAAGTCGTATCCGCTGGTCGAACGCGGCGGCGTGCTGTGGGCGTATCTCGGTCCGCCCGAACAGCAGCCGCCGTTGCCCGAGTGGGAATTCGCGATGGTGCCCGATGCACAACGCTTCGTGTCGAAGCGGATGCAGGAATGCAATTGGCTTCAGGCCATGGAGGGCGGCATCGATTCAAGCCACGTCTCGTTCCTGCATCGCGGCAACATCACCACTGATCCGTTGTTCAAGGGCGCAAAGGGCAATCAGTACAATCTCAATGACGCGCGGCCGGTTTTCGAAGTGCACGAAAGTGCCGGCGGCCTCTACATCGGCGCGCGGCGCAATGCCGAGAACGGCAACTACTACTGGCGTATCACCCAATGGGTGATGCCGTCCTTCACCATGATCGCGCCGCGCGGCGGGCACACCGTGCACGGCCATTTCTGGATCCCGATCGACGACGAGAATTGCTGGGCGTGGAGCTACGACTACCACCCGACGCGGAAGATTACCGACGCCGAACGTCACGCCATGAACGACGGCAAGGGCGTGCATTGCAAATTCGTCCCGGGCACCTATCGCCCGCTAGCCAACAAGGACAACGACTACCTGATGGACCGCGAGGCGCAGAAGCGCGGCGACAGCTACAGCGGCATCGAAGGCATCGCGATCCAGGACGGCTCGCTACAGGAAAGCATGGGCCCGATCGTCGATCGCACCAAGGAGAACCTCGTCTCCACCGACAACGGGATCATCATGGCGCGCCATCGCCTGATGCGGGCGGCAAAGGACCTCGTGGAAAAGGGCACGACGCCGCCGGGCGTCGAGCTGGCGCATCAACGTGTACGTTCCGCCTCGGTGATCCTGCCGCCCGATCGTCCTTTCAAGGAGGCTGCCAAGGAGGCGCTGACCGTTCGCCCGGGCGAGGCGCTGGCGAGCGTTTGAGCGGGATCACAGAAAGCGGGATCACAGCAAGAAGGGAAACGCCGCCATGCCGGCTGCCATGACACAGGACATTCCTGGCACCACCATGTTCGATGGCGCGCAAGCGCAGAAGGGCTTGGCTCTCAACCGCATGTGTTTCTCGTTCAACAAGGCCGAGAACCGTGCCGCGTTCCTCAAGGACGAGGACGCCTATTGCCGCCGGTTCGGCCTCAATGACGAACAGCGCGAGGCGGTGCGCAGCCGCAGCGTTCTCGGGATGATCGAGGCCGGCGGCAACGTCTATTACCTCGCGAAGCTCGCCGGAATTTTCGGCCTCAACGTCCAGGACATCGGCGCGCAGCAGACCGGAATGAGCGTCGACGAGTTCAAGGAAATGCTCGTCGCCGAGGGGAGGTAGAAATGGCGAGAATCATCGGCGGCATCGCATCGACACACGTACCCGCGATCGGCAAGGCGATCGCGGAGAAGAAGCAGAACGATCCCTATTGGAAGCCGTTCTTCCAGGGATTTGATTTCGTCCATTATTGGCTGGCGCGGGAAAAGCCCGATGTTGCGATCGTCTTCTCCAACGATCACGGGCTCAACTTCTTTCTCGACAAACTGCCGACCTTCGCGATCGGTGCGGCGAAGGAGTATCGCAGCGAGGATGAGGGATGGGGCATTCCGGTGTCGCGGCCGATCGCAGGCGATCCCGACCTGTCATGGCATCTGATCAATGCTCTCGTCGCTGACGAATTCGACATCACCACGTGCCAGGAAATGCTGATCGACCACGCGATCACGATTCCGATGGCGCTGATGTGGCCGGGCGAGAAATGGCCGATCAAGATCGTGCCGATTTCGATCAACACCGTGCAGCATCCGCTGCCGTCATTGGCGCGATGCCTCAAGCTCGGCCGCTCGGTCGGACGGGCGATCCAATCTTATGAGGCTGATCTGCGCGTCATGATCCTCGGCACCGGCGGGCTGTCGCACCAGCTCGACGGCCAGCGCGCCGGATTCATCAACAAGGAATTCGACCAGCTTTGCCTCGATAATATCGTGAACGATCCAGAGTCGCTGACTCGCTATTCGATCCATGATTGGGTCAAGCTGGCCGGTGCCCAGGGCGTTGAATTTCTCAACTGGATGGCGATGCGCGGCGCGTTGCCGGGCGACGTGCGGCAAGTGCACCGCAACTATCATATTCCGATCTCCAACACCGCGGCGGCAACGCTCGTCCTGGAGAACGACAGCAGGCCGGCGCTGATTGCGGCTTGAGCGAACGCCGGCGCACAGGCCGGCCATTGATCGATAAGCAGGGCGCGCCTGTGCGCGTTCGTCTCTAAAATGGATAGCAGCCGAGGGCGATAGCCGTTTGATGAGAACGAAAAAGGATTTGATCCTCAAGCTGCTCAACGCGCATCGCGTGATGACGCTCGCCACCAACCGCTCCGACGGCTGGCCCCAGGCGACGACGGTGGGCTACGTCAACGACGGGTTCTTGCTGTATTGTTTCGTGGCACGCAATTCCCAGAAGTACATGAATATCAAGCGCGATCCTCGCGTATCGATTGCGATCGGCGGCGACGCCGCGCATCCGTTGGACATCAAGGGTCTTTCGCTCGCCGGCAGGGCGTGCGAGGCGACCGATCCGGTCGAGTTCGACCATGTCAGTCGGCTGCGGCTCAGCCGTTATCCCGAATATGCGGATTTGCCGCCGCCGGTGCTGCGCGGCGGCGATCTGGAGCGCATCGCCCCGCAGCCGCCGTCCGCAGGGGTCGTTCTGTTGCGGATCGCGCCGGAGATTTTCTCGGTACTCGACTATTCACGCGGGTTCGGCCACAGCGACCTCGTCACATTCTCGGAGCGCGACCTCGATATTGTGCTTGAGAGCCGGCGGCATCGATGGGTCGGCGGCAGCGTTGCCGAGGACGGCGCACTCGATGCGAGGTCGGCCCGTACGACTGCGGCAGAGTGATCACCGCGAGGCGCATAGCGCCATTTTAATTTGGAATCATTCTAAAAAGTAGATATGAGTGGCTTCGGGAGTGTTTTGGGGCAGCGGGGGAAAGATGCACGGGCAGTCGTCTCGCTGGCGCGCTTCGTCGGCGTTGGCCGGGGTGATGGCGGCCCTTTTGCTCGCCCCGCAGCCGGCCCGCGCCGTTGACGAAATCCAGGTCTACAACGCCGAGATCGCGGAAGTCGGCCAGTGGACCATTCAGCATCACTTCAACTACACGTTCGACGGACGCAAGGAGCCGGATTTTCCGGGCGGCCTTGTGCCTAACCACGCGCTCAACGCCACGCCTGAATTCGCCTATGGCGTCACCAAGTGGTTCGAGTTCGGCTTCTACATTCCGTGGGCAGTCGACGGCGATGGTCGCTTTCTCTCCAACGCGGCCAAGGTGCGAACCTTGTTCGTCACACCTGATGCGGAGAAGAAGAACTTCTTCTACGGCATCAACTTTGAATACGATTACACGACGCCGCCGTTCTCGCAGACGCGCTTTGCGATGGAAATCCGCCCGATCATTGGCTGGCGAAATCCGCAGTGGGAATTCATCGTCAATCCGATCGTCGATGCCGGGTTCGGGAAATATGGTGAAGCTGATTTCGCGCCAGCCGCGCGGTTGGCACGCAAGCTTGCCGAAGACACGTTCCTGGCCTTGGAGTACTACACTGACCTCGGGCCGATCGGCGGTTTTCAGTCATTCCAGCAGCAGCAGCACCAGTTGTTTGCCGTCGCTGACTTCAAAGTCGGCGTCATCGACGTGGATTTCGGCGTCGGCTACGGCCTCACCCCCGGTTCCGATCGGCTGGTCGCGAAGACCATCCTGACCTACGCGATCCCGGTGCCAGGCAAAGACTCGGCTGATAACAAGCCGGCGATGAAGACGCCGCCATCGATGAAGTCCTCCATGCGCGGCTTGTCGCAGTACGCAAGCGACCCGTTTGCCGGGATGCGTTGATAAGCCGGCCCGCCTCCTGCCGTAGCCCGGATGAGCGCAGCGACATCCGGGTACAGCGGATCAATTCGGCAGGCGAACGATGTGGCGATGAACACCCCGCATATCGCTGCGCTCATGCGGGCTACGCGCGGGCATGATACGTCGGGAATGGCTCCCGGCCGCATCCTCCGGGCACCCGGAACCTTCGTCACCACGTCGCGTTAAGTCTAATCTATGCGCCGATTGTATCGGCTTGCGGTTTGCCGGCGGGCGCAGGCAGCGGCCAAACACAGCAACCGAGCGAGAGAACCTCATGGAAGCCAAGACGTTCTCGGCAACCGACCGCAATTTCGGAAAATCTGTTCGCACGCCCCAAGGCGACCTCGATCGCGTCGCGATCAACACTATCCGCACCCTTGCCATGGACGCCGTGCAAAAAGCGAACTCGGGGCATCCCGGAACGCCGATGGCGCTCGCACCCGTTGCGTACACGCTGTGGCAGCGGGTCCTCCGTTACGATCCCGACACGCCGAACTGGCCTAATCGCGACCGTTTCGTCCTATCGAACGGGCACGCGTCGATGCTGCTCTACGCCATCCTCCACCTCGCCGGCGTCAAGGATGGTGACAGGGGGCAGGGCGATGGAAAGTCTGAGCGCGCGGCGGTCACGCTCGATGACATCAAGGCGTTTCGCCAGCTCGGCAGCCGTTGTCCCGGGCATCCCGAGTACGGTCATACGACCGGCGTCGAAATCACGACCGGTCCGCTGGGGCAGGGGTGCGGCAACAGCGTCGGCATGGCGATGGCGCAGCGCTGGCTTGCAAATTATTTCAATCGCGATGGCCTCAAGCTATTCGATTACGACGTTTACGTCCTATGCAGCGACGGCGACATGATGGAGGGCGTTGCCAGCGAAGCCGCCTCGCTCGCCGGGCACCTGTGCCTGTCCAACCTCTGCTGGATCTACGACAACAATCACATCACCATCGACGGCAAGACCGATATCGCGTTTACCGAAGATATCGCGACCCGTTTCCGCGGCTACCGCTGGAATGTCGTGCATGTCACGGATGCAAACGACACCGCGGCCATCGAACGCGCACTGGTCGATTTCCGCCGCACCAACGATCGGCCCACATTCATTATTGTCGACAGCCACATTGCGTACGGTGCCCCCCACAAACAGGACACGAGCGCAGCACACGGCGAACCTTTGGGCGAAGAGGAGGTACGCCTCGCCAAGCGCGCCTACGGCTGGCCGGCGGATGCGAAATTCCTGGTGCCGGACGGCGTTTACGAGCATTTCCGCAACGGGATCGGCAAGCGCGGCGAGCGGCTGAGCAAGGAATGGATGGCGGTCAGCGATCGCTACCGCCGCCAATTTCCCGACCTCGGATCGACGCTTGCCGCGCTTGAAGGGCGCGCCGGGCCGGCCGGCTGGGATGCCGACCTGCCGCGCTTCGAGCCGGACGCCAAAGGGCTCGCGACGCGGGAAGCGTCGGGGCGCGTGCTCGCCGCCATCGCCGAACACGCGCCGTTGATGATCGGCGGCAACGCGGATCTCGCGGCCTCCACCAAGGCGGTGGTGAAGGGCTCCGGTGATTTCGAGGCCGGGCCGGATGTCGGGCGCAATGTTCATTTCGGCGTGCGGGAGCATGCCATGGGAGCCGTGCTCAACGGGCTCGCCGTGTGCGGATTGCGGCCGTTCGGCGGGACCTTCCTGATCTTCTCCGACTACATGAAGCCGTCGATCCGGCTCGCCGCCATGATGGGCCTGCCGACCATCTACATCTTTACCCACGACTCGATCGGATTGGGCCAGGACGGGCCGACCCACCAGCCGGTCGAGCAGTTGGTGGGCTTGCGCGCGATCCCGGGCCTCATTGTCTTGCGGCCGGCCGACGCCGGAGAAGTGGTGGAAAGCTGGAAGGTCGTGATGGGGCTGACGACCCATCCCGTCTGCCTTGTGCTGACCCGCCAGGCGGTGCCGACGTTCGACCGCACGCAGCTTGCGCCGGCGTCTGGTGTTTCGCGCGGTGCCTACATCTTGGCTGATGGCAAAGACGGTCCGCCCGACGTTATCCTGATGGCCACCGGCAGCGAGGTCGCGGTCTGCGTCAAGGCACGCGATCTGCTGGCGGCGGCGGGGGTCAGGGCGCGCGTCGTGAGCATGCCGTCGTGGGAATTGTTCGAGCGGCAGGACCGCGCCTATCGCGACGAGGTGCTGCCGCCCCCGGTCCGGGCGCGGGTGTCGGTCGAGGCCGCGAGTCCGCTCGGCTGGGAGCGCTATGTGGGCGCCGAGGGCGCTATAATCGGCATGAAGGGATTCGGTGCATCGGCACCCGCCGCTGACCTCATGAAGACCTTCGGCTTCACCCCCGGCGACGTCGCCGACCTCGCCAAGGCCCAAATTGCGAAATGGAAGGCTGCATGAATTCATTGCAGGCGCTCAACGAGCACGGTCAAGCGGTCTGGCTCGATTTTCTCGCACGTGATTTTCTGCGCAAGGGCGGGCTCCGCCAGCTGATCGCGCAAGATGGGCTCAGCGGCGTCACGTCCAATCCGTCGATTTTCGAGAAAGCCATCGGTGAATCGAGCGAGTACGAGGACAAGCTGCGCGCGGCCGCGGCGTCGGGCGCCGAAACCATCAGCTCCATCTACGAAGGCTTGGCGATCGAGGACATCCGGCACGCCGCCGATGATCTCAAAACGGTGTTCGACCGCACCCAGGGCGCGGACGGGTTTGTGAGCCTCGAAGTCTCACCTTATCTCGCGAACGACACGGCGGCGACGATCGCGGAGGCACGACGGCTGCGGCGCGCGGTCGATCGGCCGAACCTGATGGTGAAGGTGCCAGGGACGCCGGCGGGGCTGCCGGCGATCCGGCAGCTCATCGGTGAGGGCATCAACATCAACATCACGTTATTGTTCGCGCAAAAAGTCTACGAAGAGGTGGCGGAGGCCTATCTTGCGGGGCTGGAGCATTTCGCGGCGAACGGCGGCGACGTCGGGCGCGTCGCGAGCGTTGCAAGCTTTTTCGTGAGCCGCATCGACACCGCAGTCGATGCCAAGCTCACCAAAGCGGCTGCCGCAGCCCGCGATCCCGCGCAGCGAATGAAACTCGAAGCGTTGCGCGGCAAAACCGCCATTGCGAACGCAAAGCTCGCCTATCGCAGTTTCACGCGCATATTTTCCGGTGCGCGCTGGGACCGCCTCGCCGTCAAAGGGGCGCGGGTGCAGCGCCTCCTGTGGGCGAGCACTGGCACCAAGGACCCCACCTACAGCGATGTGCTTTACGTCGAGACGCTGATCGGGCTGCACACGGTCAATACCATGCCGGTCAAGACGATGGATGCGTTTCGCGACCATGGCCGCGCGCGCGCCACGATCGAGGACCGGGTAGGCGAGGCGGAAGCCGAATTGGCCGCGCTCGCCGCTGCCGGCATCTCGCTCGACGAGGTGACGGCGAGCCTCGTCGTCGACGGCGTGCGGCTCTTTGCCGACGCGTTCGACAAGCTTCTCGGCGCGGTCGCGCGCAAGCGCGCCGAGGCGCTTGGCACGCGGATCGGCACGCAGAAGCTGATGCTCGGTGATGCGCTGGGCAAGGACGTTGACGCCGCCGCGGACAGCTGGCGCGCGGCCGGCAACATCCGGCGGCTGTGGGGGGGGGACGCCAAGCTATGGACCGGACATGACGAAGCGAAGTGGCTCGGCTGGCTGGATGTGGTCGATGCTGAGCTCGCGGACATCGGCAAGCTCAAGGCATTTGCCGAGGATGTTCGCGCAGCGAAATTCCGCGACGCAGTGCTGCTCGGCATGGGCGGCTCGAGCCTCGGCCCGGAGGTGCTTGCGCTGACGTTCGGCTCGAAGCCGGGCTTCCCCAAGCTGCATGTTCTCGATTCGACCGACCCGCAGCAGGTGCGCGCGATCGAGAAGAGGATCGACCTTGCGTCGACTCTCTTCATCGTATCCAGCAAATCCGGCAGCACGCTCGAGCCGAATATCTTCAAGGATTATTTCTTCGCGCGCGTAGCGGAAACCGTCGGCAAAGGCGAAGCCGGCCGCCGCTTCTCCGCCGTCACCGATCCGAACTCCTCGCTGCAGAAGACCGCGGAACGAGACGGCTTCCGCCACATCTTCTTCGGCAATCCGAGCATCGGCGGCCGCTATTCGGTGCTGTCGAAATTCGGCCTTGTGCCCGCTGCAGCAATCGGCCTTGACGTCGCGCAGTTTCTCGACCGGGCGCGGATGATGGTGCGAAGCTGCGGCGATGACGTGCCGCCGGCCGCAAACCCAGGGGTTCAACTCGGCCTCGCCATGGGACGTGCCGCGGCAGAGGGACGCGACAAGGTGACGATCATCACGTCGCCGGAGATCGCGGACTTCGGCGCCTGGGCAGAGCAGCTCATTGCGGAATCCACAGGAAAGAACGGCAAGGGCCTTATCCCGGTCGATGGCGAGCCGTTGGGTGCGCCTGGTGTCTACGGCAACGATCGCCTGTTCATCCAGCTGCGGCTTCAAGGCGGCATTGCGAGCCAGGACGCCGCGGTCGATGCACTGGCAAACAGGGGACACCCGGTGGTGCGGATCGATCTGCACGACACGATGGAGATCGTCCAGGAGTTTTTCCGGTGGGAGATGGCGACCGCCGTCGCCGGTTCGGTGATCGGGATCGATCCGTTCGATCAGCCTGATGTCGAGGCAAGCAAGGTTGCAACGCGCGACTTGACCGCGGCCTTCGAGAAGACCGGCGCACTGCCTGCGGAAACGCCGGTGTTCCGCGGGAACGACATCGCGATCTACACCGACGAGACGAACGCCCAGGCTTTGCGCCGCGCCGGCGCCAACTCCTCGCTCGACAGCTGGCTGAAGGCGCATCTCTCCCGCATCAAGCCGGGCGATTACGCCGCGTTGCTCGCGTATATCGAGCGCAGCAAGCCCCACATCGAGGCGCTGCAAGGCATGCGCACAGCACTGCGCGACGATTTTCATGTGGCGACCTGCGTCGGCTTCGGTCCGCGGTTCCTGCACTCGACCGGCCAGGCGTACAAAGGCGGGCCGCCGAGCGGTGTCTTCCTGCAGATCACCGCGGATGACGCGGCCGATCTCCCCATACCCGGCCACAAGGCGACCTTCGGCGTCGTCAAGGCTGCGCAGGCGCGGGGCGATTTCCACGTTTTGGCCGAGCGCGGACGCCGCGCATTGCGGGTACATCTAGGTCGCGACGTCGAAGCCGGATTGTCAGTGCTCGCAGAGGCGACGCGCCGCGCATTGAGTTGAACGCATCGCCTCAGTGGAGCGAAGGAGTTTCGCGCATGCAGCTTGGTATGGTGGGCCTCGGCCGGATGGGCGGCAACATCGTGCGGCGGCTGATGCGCGCAAGCCATCAATGCGTTGTCTATGACCGCAGCGCCGACGCGATCCGCGACCTCACCAAGGAAGGGGCAACAGCCGCGACAGGTCTCGGCGATTTCGCCGGCAAGCTGAAGGCGCCGCGCGCCGTCTGGGTGATGCTGCCGGCCGGCGAGGCGACGGAAAATGCCGTCGCGGAGCTGGGCCAGCACATGGCGGCCGGCGACGTCATCATCGACGGCGGCAATTCTTTCTACAAGGACGATGTCCGTCGCGCGCGCATGCTCAAGGCCAAGGGCATTCATTATCTCGATGTCGGCACGAGCGGCGGCGTCTGGGGCATCGAGCGCGGCTACTGCATGATGATCGGCGGCGACAAGGCCGCGGTCGACCGGCTCGATCCGATTTTTGCGGCGCTGGCACCGGGCATCGGCAATATTGCCCGCACCCCGGGCCGCGACGGGCGTGATCGGCGCGCCGAGCAGGGCTACGTGCATTGCGGCCCGAGCGGCGCCGGCCATTTCGTCAAGATGATCCACAACGGCATCGAGTACGGCCTGATGCAGGCCTACGCCGAAGGGTTCGCGATCCTCCACCAGGCGAAGGCAAACGGCCGTCCGGACGACGAACGCTATGATCTGAACGTCGCCGACATCGCCGAGGTGTGGCGCCGCGGCAGCGTGATTTCCTCGTGGCTGCTCGACCTCACCGCCTCGGCGCTGGCAGCCGATGACAAGCTCGAAGGATTTACCGGCGTGGTCGAGGATTCCGGGGAAGGGCGCTGGACGGTGATGGCCGCCATCGAGGAAGCGGTGCCGGCGCCGGTGATTTCCGCCGCCCTTTATGCGCGCTTCCGCTCGCGCGAGCAGAACGCATTCGCTGACAAACTCCTCTCCGCAATGCGCAAGGGGTTCGGCGGGCACATCGAATCCAGAAGCGGCGAACCAAGGAGCGGCTCCTGAACGCGCAGGACGAGGCACGACCCTGGTGCGCCGGCGAGCAGGCCGGCGGGGCCAAACCTGCGCCGCCGTGCACGGTCGTCGTCTTCGGCGCTGGCGGCGATTTGATGCAGCGGCTGCTGGTGCCGGCGCTCTATAATCTGTCGTGCTGGGGCCTGCTGCCGGACCGCTTCGCTATCCTCGGCATTGGACGGACCGAGAAAAGCGCCGATCAGTTTCGTGATGAAATCGCGGAAGCCGCGAAGGGATTCGCGCAGCATCATTCCATCGACGACGCGGTGTTGAAGCGGCTGACCCGGCGGGCCGACTATCTCGCCGGCGATGTGCGCGATGTTGCGATCTACAACGAGCTCGGCGCGCGCCTCGAGCATCTGCGCGGCGACACCGGCGGCAACGTCCTTTTTTATCTCGCGATCGTGCCCGAACTGTTCGGCCCGATCGTGCGTCACCTGGGCAACGCCGGGCTGCTGCACGAGGGCGGCTTCTGGCGCCGCGTGATCATCGAAAAGCCGTTCGGCAGCGATCTCGCGTCGGCGCGGCGGCTTAATACCGAAATCCTGAGTGTGCTCGACGAAAGCCAGATTTACCGCATCGATCATTTTCTCGGCAAAGAGACGGTCCAGAACATTCTGGCGTTTCGGTTTGCCAACGGCTTCTTCGAGCCGATGTGGGATCGCGATCACATCGACCATATCCAGATCACCGTCGCCGAGACGGTGGGCGTCGAGCAGCGCGCGAACTTCTACGATCACACTGGCGCGCTGCGGGACATGGTGCCCAATCATCTCTTTCAGCTCATGGCGATGACGGCGATGGAGCCGCCGATCTCGTTCGATGCCGACGAGGTCCGCAGCAAGAAGGACGACGTGCTGCGCGCGGTTCATCCGTTGTCGCCGGCTGATGTCGAGCGTCACGTCGTGCGTGGTCAGTATGATGCCGGGCAGGCCGGCAATGGACCGCTCCCCGCTTATCGCGACGAACCGCGCGTCGCCCAAGGTTCGACCACAGAGACATTTGTCGCGATGCGGCTGATGCTGGACAACTGGCGCTGGGCCGGTGTCCCGTTCTATCTGCGGACTGGCAAACGCCTCTCGCGCCGCACCACCGAAATCGCGATCCGGTTCAAGCCGGCGCCATACTTGCTCTTCCGCGATACGCCGGTCGACAGGATTGCCGCCGACTGGATGGTGCTGCGCATCCAGCCTGACGAGGGCATAGCACTCGAATTCAACGCCAAGGTACCGGGGCCATCGGTGCGGCTCGAACGCGTGCACATGAATTTTCTGTACAAGGACTATTTCCGGGTGTCGCCCAGCACTGGCTACGAAACGCTGATCTACGACGCCATGATGGGCGACCCGATGCTGTTCCAGCGCGCCGACAACATCGAGACGGGATGGGGCGTGGTGCAGCCCATTCTTGATGCGTGGAGCGGGAAAACCCCCGGCGATCCTCCGGTCGATTTCTACCCGGCGGGAAGCGACGGCCCGGCCGCCGCCACTGAACTCCTCACCCAAGACGGCCGAACATGGCGACCGATCAATGGGCCGCATCGATGACACCGACTGGGGCCGCGCAATCCACGCCAGCACATGTAAGCGTAGCGGGAACTCCGTCGCGAGTGAACGGAAAGGTTCGCGTTTTCGCCGACGCCGAGACGCTGGCGCGCCGGGCGGCGGAGTGGCTCTGCGACGCCGCAAATGCGGCGAGCGGCAAATTCGCGGTTTGCCTGTCCGGCGGGTCGACGCCGCGCCGGCTCTACGAGATGCTGGCCGAGAATCCCATCGCAGCGCGCATGCCATGGGACCGCATCCATTGGTTCTTCGGTGATGAGCGTTTTGTGCCGCACGACCATCCCGACAGCAATTTCCGCATGGTGGAGACCGCGCTGTTCTCGCGGGCGCCGATCGCGCGCGCCAACATTCATCCGATCTCGACCGAGGGTGTCACGCCGGAGGAAGCGGCCGCGGACTACGAGCAAACGTTGCAACGCTTCTACGGTGCAGCGTTGATCGACGCCAACCAACCGTTGTTCGGCGTCATGCTGCTCGGGCTTGGCGAAGACGGGCACACGGCTTCGCTCTTTCCCGGCAATCCTGTCCTGAAGGAAAGCCAGCGTTGGGCCGCTGCCGTAACCGGTGGGCCGGGCCACACTCGCATTACCTTGACCTACCCGATCCTGAACAGCAGCGCGCTCGCGGCATTCCTCGTCGCAGGTCAATCGAAGCGAGACATCCTGGCGCGCGCTCTCGGCGGCGACGATAGCCCGCCGGCGCTTGGTGTTCGGCCGGCCGGCCGTCTGTTCTGGTTCGTCGATCGTGCCGCCTGTTCCCAGGCTTCCGACACCGGCTACGCCGAGCCGCGACGATAGGACGATCGTCACCATGAGTTGGAGGTGAGGTGTGGCGAACGGCCCGGTTCCTTCGGTCATCGTCGTCATGGGCGTGTCGAGCTCAGGCAAGACGACCGTGGGTGCATTGCTTGCGGGGCGCCTGCAATGGGAGTTCGCCGATGCCGACTGGTTTCATCCCACGGCCAACGTCGACAAGATGCATGCCGGCATTCCGCTGACGGATGATGATCGCTGGCCGTGGCTTGCCAGAGTGGCCGCATGGATCGACGAGCGCCGCGCCGCGGGCGAGCACGCAGTGATGGGATGTTCGGCCCTGAAGCGAAGCTACCGGCATGTGATCATCGGCGACCGCGCCGATGTGCGTCTTGTCTATCTCAAGGGCTCGGAGGATCTGATCGGCCGGCGCATGGCCGCCCGTCATGGCCACTTCATGCCAAAGCGCCTGCTGCACAGCCAGTTCGAGGCGCTGGAAGAACCTAGCTCGGACGAGCATCCGATCACGATTTCGGTCGAGCCGCGTCCCGCCGAAATCGTGTCGCGGATTATCGCTGCGCTCGGTGTGGCCGATAGCCGGGGCCAGTAGCCCGGGTGAGCGAAGCGACACCCGGGGCGGCATTGCAATTGAGGAGGCGCCGCCCCGGATGTCGCTTCGCTCATCCGGGCTACGACTACAGCGCTACTCTCCGCGGTGGAAGACGACGAAGCCCTCGCGGTTTGGCATCTTCACCTTCGGCAACGCTTGCGCGTCGACGGTTTCGGTCTCCGGGATGACGCCATTGAGATTGAGGAGATAGGCGACGGCCGCGTAGACCTCGTCATTGCTAAGCGACTTCGAGTTATTGAGCGGCATGGCGCGCCGCACATAGTCGAACAGCGTCGTGGCATAGGGCCAGTAGCTGCCGACGGTCTTGATCGGAGGCTTGTCGCCCGGGAGCGAGCCTTGGCCGCCGACAAGCCGGTCGTTCGGCTGGCCGGCCCCTTTTTCATTGTGACAGGGTTGGCATTTCGCCATGAACACCGCTTCGCCGGCCTTCACGGTGCCGCTGCCCGGCGGCAGTCCGGAGCCATCGGGCGGAATGCTGATGTCCCAGGTGGCGAGGTCCTGTGGCGAGATCGCCTTGCCGAGGTTGGGGCTCTGGGCGAATGCGCTTGAGCCAAAGCTCAGGCCCAAGCCAAGCGCGAGCAGGGCAGCAACTGCGGTGTCACGCATAAGGGCGTTACGCATAAACATGCTTCACCTCGCCCTTATCCGACACCTGCCACTGGGTGATCATGTTGTTGTGGTAGTTGCCGCGATCGCCGCGCAAGGCAATGAGCTGCGCGCGGTTGGGCTGCACGTAGCCGGTCTCGTCGGTCGAGCGGCTTTGCAGCACGGCGGGGCCGCCGTCCCATTGCCACGCCATGCGGAAGCGGGTCAGCGCTTTCGGCAGCACCGGTTCCTGAAGCGCCGCGGCGCCCCAACTCTTGCCGCCGTCGGCAGACACCTCGACCTTGGCGATCTTGCCGTAGCCTGACCATGCGAGGCCGGAGATCTCGTACAGCCCAGGTCCACGCAAGGTGAGGCCGGGGGAGGGGTGGGTGATCACCGACTTCGCTTCCATCGGGAACACGAACTGCAGCGCCTTTCCGGTCGGCAGCAGCACCGTGTATTTGGAGGTCTCGTCCTTGGTCATGGTCGGGCCCTCGGTCAGCTTGATGCGCCGGAGCCATTTCACATTCATGTTGCCCTCGAAGCCGGGGAGCAGCAGACGCACCGGATAGCCGTTCGAGGGCCGGACCCGCTCGCCGTTCTGGTAGAGCGCGATCATCGCGTCATCGAGTGCCTTCTCGATCGGGAAACTGCGGCTCATGCCGGAGGCATCGGCGCCTTCCGCGAGCACCCACTTGGCCGCAGGATCAATGCCTGCCTCCTGGAGCAGCACCGAAAGCTTGATGCCTGTCCATTCCTGGCACGACAGCAGCCCATGGATCGCTTGTACGTTGGCCTGCACCGGTTGTTTGCCGAACATGGCGCCGCTGTTGCCGGCGCACTCGACGAACGCGATGCGCAACTCCATCGGGTAGCGGCCGAGGTCATCGAGGGTGAACACCAGCGGCCGCTTGACGAGGCCATGGATGAGCAGGCGGTGGGTGTCCGGATTGATGTCGGGGATGCCGCTGTGGTGACGCTCGTAGTGGAGCCCGCTCGGCGTGATCATGCCGGCGAGCAACTGATGCGGCGTGCGCGAGGAGCCGGTGCCGGTGGTGCCGGGCGCTGAGGCCCAGGTGCGGGCGACTTTCTCCTCGTATTTCGACGGCTGGCCGTATCCCACGAATGGCGAGCCCGGGGTCTTCATCCACGGCTCGATCGGGAGCGGGTCCGCCTTCACTTCTTCCACCAGCGCGCCGGCGCTCGCCGCCGCAACGCTGCCGGCGAGAAACATCCGGCGATGCAGAAGCCCATTGCCCGCAACCTGTTCGGAGTCCGGGCGCACTTTGTCTTCCATCATTTCCTCCCTGCGCATGATCGCATTGGAGGACATTGTAGTCCGATCCCGTCCGCAGGGAACGGGGGGAGCGCACAATTCGACGGAGCGGCAGGGTGGGTAAAAGTGCGGACGAAGTCCGCGCGTGCCCACGCGTCTCGGTTACGTCCGGTGGGCACGCTTCGCTTTGCCCACCCTACGACGTGATCCTCGGACGGGCTTGGCTGAGTGCGATCAACTGCGGCGCGGCGTGATGAGCTGCGTCTGCGTCACGACGGCGGCGAGCTTGCCGTCGCCCCGGGTGATGCGGGTCTGCCAGACCATGGTGGTGCGGCCGCGATGGATCGGCGTGCATTCGCCGCGGATGGTGTCGCCGCGGGCGACGCCGGCGATGAAGTTCGACTTGCTTTCGATGGTCGTCGTGCCGGCGCCCTCCGGCAAATTGAGGAAGGTCGCGGTCCCGCCGAGGTTGTCGGCGAACGCCATCACGCAACCGCCATGCAGCGCGCCGTTGCGGTTGAGCAGATCGTCGCGAACGACAAGCTCAGCCACGACGCGATCGCGTCCGACCTCCACGACCTTAACCCCGAGCAGCCGTGCGAACGGCGGCTGCATGTCGGCGATCACCTGCAGCCGCCGGGCGGTCTCGGTATCGTCGGTCTCCATGGCTGCGCTCACGTCCCCGCGGTGTTCCCATAACAAAAGCGCGGCCATGACGGCCGCGCTCTTTGTAGCATCGTCGGTCCGCTTGTCAGTGCGGCTGCGGCACAATCCGGAGATAGGGACGGGGTGCCTTCCAGCCTTGCGGATAGACCTTCTTGGCTTCCTCGTCGCTCACCGAGCCGGCGATGATCACGTCCTCGCCCGGCTTCCAGTTCGCCGGCGTGGCGACCTTGTGCTTCGCGGTCAACTGCAGGGAGTCGATCACCCGCAGAACCTCGTCAAAGTTGCGTCCGGTGGTCATGGGATAGACCAGGATCAGCTTGATCTTCTTGTCCGGTCCAACAATGAAGACGTTGCGGACGGTCTGATTGTCCGCCGCTGTGCGCTGCGATGCGTCACCCGACGCTGCCGCCGGCAGCATGCCCCAGGCCTTGGCGATCTTGAGGTCGGTGTCGCCGATCAGCGGGTAGTTCGGGGCAAAGCCCTGGGTTTCCTTGATGTCGGCCGCCCACTTGCTGTGGCTCGTGATCGGGTCGACCGACAGGCCGACGATCTTGACGTTGCGCTTGTCGAATTCGGGCTTCAGCCGCGCCATGGTGCCGAGTTCGGTGGTGCAGACCGGCGTGAAGTCCTTCGGATGCGAGAACAGCACGACCCACGAGTTGCCGATCCAATCATGGAAGCGGATGTGGCCCTCGGTGGTGTCGGCTTCGAAATCGGGCGCGGTGTCGCCAATCTGAAAAGTCATAACAAATCCTCCGCCTTATGATCCGATCACGGGTTCCGGGTCGATCGGGATTGCGGACATATATCGCTTCGAAGGTCGCAATCAAACCATTGAAACCGCGGCGAGATGACGGCTCCCCCGTGAAAGAATAGGCGCTCTGCCAACCGCGGCGACCGGAGCATCGCGTGTCTTAAGCTGCTGTTCCCGCGAAATATTCTGCTGCGGTCCTGCTGCGCACATGGCAGCTTTGCATCGCGGCGGGCGACAGGACTTGCCCAACGGATCAGCAATTGCTTGCCGCGTGAGGCGCTGCGCCGAACAATGATCCGATCCCGGGTCGGCACGCAGCCGGCTTGGTCACCAAAAAATTGAAAATTTACCTCCAGAACATTTGAACCTTTCGACCACCCCACGCAACCAACAGACCAGGGACGGCGTTAAGCCAGAGGTAAATCCTGGCCTTTATGCGTCTGCAGGGCGGGGGATAACAAACATGGACAGGAAAGACGTCACTGCGCTTGCGCAGAGAGCAATCAACGGTCAAGGCCGCCCGTACGGCCGGCCGCTGCCATCCATCGGGGACATGCTTCCTCCGGCAATGGCAATCGCATCCAAAGCCGAGCACATCTGGGATGAGGACGTCGACCACGAGATCCTTGTCTGGATCGTCTCCCACGTGCACCAGGACCATCGACGCCTTCAGTAAGCGGCCATAGGCTGCCGGCCGTTGCTTCGGCCGGCAAGTTTCAGACGAGGTCGCAAGGCAGTATCCGCGACCGTTTCTCCCCGTCGCCGCGTCGGCTCTTCCCCAACGTTGAATTGACATTTCCCCCCGTTCGCCGCAAAGCCGGCAATGCCGGTTCGCCGCGTCGGGGGTTTCGATGTTCAAGCGGATTCTGATCGCCAATCGAGGCGAGATCGCGTGCCGCATCATCAAGACCGCGCGGCGCCTCGGCATCGAGACCGTTGCGGTCTATTCCGACGCCGACCGCGACGCTCTGCATGTGCAGATGGCGGACAGCGCGATCCACATTGGGCCGCCGCCTGCCGCTGAAAGCTACCTCGTCATCGGCAAGATCGTGGCTGCCTGCCGGCAGAGCGGCGCCGAGGCGGTGCATCCCGGCTACGGTTTTCTATCCGAGCGCGAAGCCTTTGCCGCGGCGCTCGCCGCTGCCGGCATCGTTTTCATTGGTCCCAATGCCCGGGCGATCGCCGCCATGGGCGACAAGATCGAAAGCAAGAAGGCTGCGGCGGCCGCGAAAGTGTCGACCGTCCCGGGCCATCTCGGCGTCGTCGACAACGAGAAGCAGGCGATCGATATCGCCGAGGCGATCGGCTACCCGGTGATGATCAAGGCCTCCGCCGGGGGCGGCGGCAAGGGCATGCGCATCGCCCATTCGTCCAGTGAGGTCGGCGAGGGTCTTGCGCGGGCAAGATCGGAGGCCAAGTCCTCGTTCGGCGACGATCGGGTGTTCATCGAGAAGTTCATCGTCGACCCGCGCCACGTCGAAATCCAGGTGCTCGGGGACAAGCATGGCAACGTCGTTTATCTCGGCGAGCGTGAATGTTCGATCCAGCGCCGCAATCAGAAGGTGATCGAGGAAGCGCCGAGTCCGCTTCTCGATGCCGCGACCCGCGGGAAGATGGGCAGCCAGGCGGTCGCGCTTGCCAAGGCTGTCGGCTACGACTCCGCCGGAACGGTGGAATTCGTCGCCGGGCAGGATCGGAGCTTCTACTTCCTGGAGATGAACACTCGCCTCCAGGTCGAGCATCCGGTGACCGAACTCGTTACCGGCATCGATCTCGTCGAGCAGATGATCCGCGTTGCTGCCGGCGAGAAGCTCGCCATCACCCAAGCGGACGTGAAGCTCTCCGGCTGGGCGGTAGAGGCCCGCATCTACGCGGAAGATCCCTACCGCAATTTCCTGCCCTCGACCGGGCGGCTCGTGAAATATCGCCCACCGGCGGAGATGACCGAGGCCGGCGTCACGGTGCGCAATGACACCGGCGTCTACGAAGGCGGCGAAATCTCGATCTACTACGATCCGATGATCGCGAAGCTCGTCACCCACGCGCCGACGCGGGACGGCGCGATCGCCGCCCAGGCGCGCTCGCTCGACGCCTTCTACGTCGACGGCATCCGCCACAACATCCCGTTTCTGGCAGCGTTGATGCAGCATCCGCGCTGGCGCAGCGGGCATCTTTCGACCGGATTCATTGCCGAGGAATTTCCCGACGGCTTCACCTCGGCTCTTCCCACGGGCGCCAACGCGCGCGCGATCGCTGCGGTCGCCGCCTTCGTCGATCATGTGCTGGGCGAGCGCAAGCGCCGCATCTCCGGTCAGATGGGAGGGCGGGCAGTCGTGCGCGAGCGGCTGCGTTCGGTGTGGCTTGGCGGCAGCGAACTCCGCCTGGTGGTGGCGCGCGAACCCCGGGGGATCGGCGTGCGGTTCCTCGGCGAGGCGGGGGAGGGGCCGCTGACGCTGCTCACATCGTCGTGGAAGCCGGGCGATCCGGTGTGGCACGGCACTATCGACGGGGAACCTGCCGCCGTGCAGGTGCGGCCGATCCTCAACGGCTTCCTGCTGTTCCACCGCGGCATCGAAGCGAAGGCTTACGTCTTCACCGAAAGCGAATCCGCTGCCGCCCGCCTGATGCCCATCAAAACCGTGGCCGATACCGGCAAGAAGCTGCTGTGCCCGATGCCGGGACTGGTGGTGCAGATCGCCGTGACACCGGGACAAGAGGTCAAGGCCGGCGAAACGCTCGCCATCGTCGAGGCGATGAAAATGGAAAACGTGTTGCGCGCCGAGCGCGACGGCACGGTCAAGGCGGTCTACGCCAAGAAGGGTGACAGCCTCGCCGTCGACGCCGTGATCATGGAGTTTGCGTAAGCGGAGCGCGGGCGCGCCCGCCGGCGGGCTGCGTCGCCGGTTGAAAAAAATGCGGGCGGGATGCCCGCGGTCCGGTTATCCGGTGCGGCGTCCGCGCACTTCAGGGCGAGCTTCGCCTCCACCCTCGAGACGCTTGTCGAGATAGCTCACGATCTGCGCCATCAGTGCATCGATCTTGCCGTCAAAAAAGTGGTTGGCGGCAGGCACGACGCGCTGCTCGATGGTAATGCCTTTCTGGGTCTTCAGCTTCTCGACGAGGCCGGTCACGTCCTTATGCGGCACGACCGCATCCTTTTCGCCATGGATGATCAGGCCCGACGACGGGCAGGGCGCAAGGAAGGAAAAGTCGTAGAGATTGGCCGGTGGTGCGATCGAGATGAAGCCTTCGATTTCAGGCCGTCGCATCAACAGTTGCATGCCGATCCAGGCGCCGAACGAGAAGCCGGCAATCCAGCAGCCGCGGGCTTCCGGATTGATCGACTGCGCCCAGTCGAGCGCGGCGGCAGCATCGGCGAGTTCGCCCTGGCCATGATCGAACGAGCCTTGGCTGCGTCCGACGCCGCGGAAGTTGAACCGCAGCACCGAGAAATTGCGGTGCGCGAAGGCGTAGTAGAGCTGATAGACGATCGGATGGTTCATCGTTCCGCCGAACTGCGGGTGCGGATGAAGCACGATCGCGATCGGCGCGTTCTTGATGCGGGACGGATGGTAGCGGCCTTCTATCCGGCCGGCTGAACCGGTGAAAATGATCTCGGGCATGGTCACAAACCTCGATGGCGGCGATTCCGGCTCATGGCACTGCGTAGCTTTGCACAGTGCGCTTGACGCCTCTGCTTGACGCCTCCAAGAGGCGCGCGTAACTGTCTAAATCCACTCGATTTTGTCGGGCGTGCTAGGCGAGCGCCGCCGGGGCCGGGACATGTGGGCTGGCATGGCGCCCAATCTCTTGCACGATTGGGAGGATAAAAAGCAAGAACTTCGTGGGGTAGCCTGATAGGCTGGCGTCGGGGTTGTCATGACCGAACGAACCTACCTCGATTGGAATGCGACCGCGCCGTTGCGGCCGGAAGCGCGCGTCGCGATGATTGCGGCGATGGACGAAATCGGCAATCCGTCCTCCGTTCACCGCGAGGGCCGCGCTGCGCGACGCACCGTCGAACAGGCGCGCGAACGGGTTGCAGCGTTGGTCGGTGCCGAACCGCGCAATGTGGTGTTCACTTCGGGCGGAACCGAAGCCAACATGCTCGCGCTGACGCCGGCGATCGAGGGCTCGCCTGACAAATCCCAGGACAAATTCCGCTTCGATCGCCTGCTGGTGTCAGCGATCGAGCACCCCTCCGTGCGCAGCGGCGGCAGGTTTCCTGCGAGCCAGGTTGAAGAATTCGGTGCAACGGCCGATGGCACCATCGATCTCGCAGCCTTGGAACGTCGCCTCAACGAGTTGAAATGGCAGGGCAAGCAACCGCCGCTCGTTTCGTTTATGGCCGCCAATAACGAGACCGGGGTGATCCAGCCGGTCCGGGCCGCTGCAGACATGGTCCATGCCGCCGGCGGGCTCCTGCATGTCGACGCGATTCAGGCTGCCGGAAGAATTCCGTGTAATATCAATGATATGGAAGCCGATCTTCTAACGATTTCGGCGCACAAGCTAGGCGGACCGCAAGGCGTCGGCGCATTGATCAAGCGCTCGGCCACACTCCACTTGGCCGAGCCCCTGCTGCGCGGTGGCGGTCAGGAGCGCGGCGGCAGGGCCGGAACCGAAGACGTCGCCGGCATCGCAGGCTTTGGCGCTGCGGCTGCCTCGGCGATGCTGACCCTGGAAGGCGATGCGGAACGCATGCGGTTCCTCCGCGATCGGCTTGAAAAGGGCCTTGCCGGAGGGCCAACGGTGGTGTTTGGCCGCCGGGTCGAGCGATTGCCGAACACGAGCTTGTTTGCGGTGCCTGGAATGCGGGCCGAGACCGCGCTCATCAACCTTGATCTCGACGGCTTCGCCGTATCCTCCGGCTCGGCCTGCTCGTCGGGCAAAGTGACGCCCTCCCATGTGCTCATAGCCATGGGTGTGTCGGAGAAGCTCGTAGCGGGGGCCATCCGTCTCAGCATCGGCCCGACAACCAGCGAAAATGAGATCGATCTGTTCCTGGAGGCTTGGACGAAATTGCTTTCCGGCCTATCTAAGGAGCGTGGCGGCATTGCCGCCTAATGAGGTTAATCACCAGGTTCCACGAAGGTTGATCGCCGCAGCCGGATTAGCCACCATATCCAACCCGCGGTCCTTGAAACCGCAGCGGAGGGAACAAGATGCCGGCCGTACAAGAGACCGTCGAGAAGGTGCGCCTGATCGACGTCGACCAGTATAAGTACGGGTTTGAGACGCAGATCGAGTCCGAAAAGGCGCCGAAGGGCCTTTCCGAAGATACCGTCCGCTTCATCTCGGCCAAGAAACAAGAGCCTGACTGGATGCTGGAATGGCGCCTGTTCGCCTACCGGCACTGGCTCACCATGCGCGAGCCCACGTGGGCGCGGGTCGACTATCCGCCGATCAACTACCAGGACATCTACTTCTACTCCGCGCCCAAGCAGAACGCGGCGCCGAAGTCGCTCGACGAGATCGATCCGGAAATCCTCAAGACGTACGAGAAACTCGGCATTCCGCTGCGCGAGCAGGAGATGCTGGCGGGCGTCGTGCGGCCGGATGGCGGCACGCTGGACGGAGATGAAGCGCCGAAGAGTGTAGGCGGACGGGTCGCCGTCGACGCGGTGTTCGACTCGGTGTCCGTTGCCACGACGTTCAAAGCGGAGCTGAAGAAGGCCGGCGTGATCTTCATGCCGATCTCGGAGGCGATCCGCGAGCATCCCGACCTGGTGCGGAAATATCTCGGCTCCGTCGTGCCGGTATCGGACAATTTCTTCGCCAGCCTCAACTCGGCAGTGTTCTCCGATGGCTCGTTCGTCTACGTGCCGCCGGGCGTGCGCTGCCCGATGGAGCTGTCGACCTATTTCCGGATCAACGAACGCAATACCGGGCAGTTCGAGCGCACGCTCATCATCGCGGACAAGGGCGCCTATGTGAGTTATCTCGAAGGCTGCACGGCCCCGCGGCGCGACGAGAACCAGCTTCACGCCGCCGTGGTCGAGCTTATCGCCCTCGACGACGCCGAGATCAAATATTCCACGGTCCAGAATTGGTATCCGGGCGACTTCGCAAGGTCGCGGCGGCATCTTCAACTTCGTGACCAAGCGCGGCGATTGCCGCGGCCGGAATGCGAAGATTTCCTGGACCCAGGTCGAGACCGGTTCGGCGATCACCTGGAAATATCCGAGCTGCATCCTGCGCGGTGATGGAGCGCGCGGCGAGTTCTACTCGATCGCGATCTCGAACGGTCGCCAGCAGGTCGATTCCGGCACCAAGATGATCCATCTCGGCCGCAACACCACAAGCCGGATCATCTCCAAGGGCATCGCCGCCGGGCGCTCGAACAACACCTATCGCGGACTGGTGTCGGCCGGTCGCCGCGCGGTCGGCGCGCGCAACTTCACCAATTGCGACTCGCTCCTGATCGGCGAGCATTGCGGCGCCCACACCGTGCCGTACATCGAATCGAAGAACCCCGCCGCGGTGTTCGAGCACGAGGCGACGACCTCGAAAATCTCCGAGGAGATGCTGTTTTACTGCATGCAGCGCGGCCTCTCCCAAGAGGAGGCGATAGCGCTTGTCGTCAATGGTTTCGTGCGCGATGTGCTCCAGCAGTTGCCGATGGAGTTCGCGGTCGAGGCGCAGAAGCTGATTTCGATCAGTCTTGAAGGGTCGGTCGGCTGACGCGCAGGTCGTCTGGGCTTTGAGCCCGACGGCGCGGAGAAGGCGCGCTAATGATCGCGCATCCAATCTTAGAGGCGAAATTCAAAGAAGTTTGTGACGAGGTCGAAGTGGCGCTGCTTAACATTAAAAACCTTCAGGTCCGTGTTGACGACCGTGAGATTCTCAGGGGCCTCGATCTCGTCGTGAATCCTGGCGAAGTGCATGCCATCATGGGTCCCAATGGCTCCGGCAAATCGACGCTCGCTCACGTGTTGTCGGGCAAGCCCGGCTATCAGGTGACGGGCGGCGAGGTGCTGTTCGAGGGCGAGGATTTGCTCGCGCTCGGCCCCGACGAGCGCGCCGCGCGCGGCATCTTTCTCGCCTTCCAATACCCGGTGGAGATTCCCGGCGTCACCACCTTCAATTTCCTGCGCACGGCGCTCAACGCCCAGCGCAAGTCCCGCGGCGAGCCGGAGCTGACGGCGCCGGAGTTCATGAAGCGCGTGCGCGAACAGGCAGGCAAGTTGTCGATCGATGCGGAGATGCTGCGCCGTCCGGTCAATGTCGGCTTCTCCGGCGGCGAGAAGAAGCGCAACGAGATTCTCCAGATGGCACTGCTCGAACCCAAGCTCGCGGTGCTCGACGAGACCGATTCCGGGCTCGACATCGATGCCCTGAAGATCGTGGCCGATGGCGTCAACCGGCTACGCGCGCCGAGCCGCGCCATGATCGTCATCACCCACTACCAGCGGCTGCTCGACCACATCGTGCCCGACATCGTCCACGTGCTGTCGCGCGGCCGGATCGTGCGCACCGGCGGCAAGGAGCTCGCGCTCGAGCTCGAAGCCAACGGTTACGCGCAATACCAGGACGAGGCGGCCTGACGCCATGGCGGCCGAGATCACCACGCTCAAAACAGCGGCCGAGACGGGCCTCGCCGAGGCTTTTGCCACCTTGCGCTCGAAGTTCCCGGACAACGCGGTCGCCGCCCAGCGGGAGGCCGCGTTCCGCCGTTTCGAGGCTAAGGGACTCCCGCAGCGGCATGTGGAGGAGTGGAAGTACACGGACCTGCGCGCCTTGATGCGCGATGCGAAGCCGCTCGCCAGTCCGCCGGACGCTACTGCAAAGGCGCGCGGAGCGAATGCAGGCGGGCTTTTCGCCGAGATCGCGCCGCGGCGTATCGTCTTCATCGACGGCGCGTTTGTTCCGGAGCTGTCCGATCTCAACGCACTTGAGTCGGGTCTCCGAATTATGTCTCTCGCCGCGGCGCTCGGAAGCAATGCCCGCTTGCCGCGCTTTGCCGACGGTAATCCCGCCGAAGCCGACGTCGCCTATGCCCTCAACACGGCTTTCATGGGCGATGGCGCGATCGTCGAGGTCGCGAACGGGGCACACATTGCCCGTCCGCTGCATCTCGTCTTTGCCTACGGCTCCGACACGCCGGCGGCAGTGTTCTTGCGCTCGGTCGTGACCATTGGGGCGGGCGCGAGCCTGACCCTCATCGAAAGCCATGAGGGACCGGATGGCGGCTCCTACCAGGTCAACTCGGCTCTCGACCTTACGGTCGGTGACGGGGCCAAGCTCAACCGCGTCAACGCCATCCGCGAAGGACGGGATGCGCTCTATCTCGGCACGCTGAGCGCGACGATTGGCGCGCGCGCCGAAGTCAACGACCTCGGCTTCCTCACGGGCGGCAACATTGTGCGCAACCAGCTATTCGTGAAATGCGCCGGGCCTGGGGCAAAGCTTGGCCTCAATGGCGCGAGCCTGATCACTGGCCGTCAGCATGCCGACACTTCGCTCATGCTCGACCATGCGGTCGCCGGCTGTACGAGTCGCGAGCTCTACAAATCGGTTCTCGACGGCGCGAGCCAGGGCATCTTCCAGGGCAAGATCGTGGTGCGCCCCGGCGCACAGAAAACTGATGCGCGGATGATGACGCGCGCGCTCCTCCTGTCGGAGGAGGCGGAAGCCGACAACAAGCCGGAGCTCGAGATCTTTGCCGACGACGTGCAGTGCGGCCATGGCGCTACCTCGGGCGCGCTCGACGACAATCTAAAATTCTATCTGATGGCGCGCGGCATCCCGGAAAAGCAGGCCGAGACATTGCTGATCCAGTCGTTCGTCGCCGAGGCGATCGAGACCATGCCGCACGAAGGTCTGCGCGATGCGCTCATGGAGGCGACGCTGCAATGGCTCGCGGGGCGGACATGACTGGCATGCACCCTGCGCTCGCCAACGGCAGCTACGACGTTGCGAGGGTGCGCAAGGATTTCCCGATTCTTGCCATGGAGGTCTATGGCAAGCCGCTCATCTATCTCGACAACGCGGCCTCGGCGCAAAAGCCCCAGGCGGTGCTCGACCGCATCCAGCAAGCCTACACGTCGGAATACGCCAACGTCCATCGCGGCCTGCACTATCTCGCCAACGCGGCGACCGAGGGCTACGAGGGCGCGCGCGAGAAGGTGCGTAGCTTCCTCAAGGCCTCACGGCCTGAGGAGATCATCTTTACCCGCAACGCCACCGAGGCGATCAATCTCGTCGCCTACACCTTCGCGCGCGAACGGGTGAAAGCCGGTGACGAGATCGTGCTCTCCATCATGGAGCACCACTCCAACATCGTGCCCTGGCACTTCCTGCGCGAACGCCAAGGCGCTGTCATCAAGTGGGCGCCGGTCGATGACGATGGCAATTTCCTGCTCGACGAATTCGAGAAGCTTTTGTCTCCGCGCACCAAGATGGTGGCGATTACCCACATGTCGAACGTCCTCGGCACCGTGGTGCCGGTGAAGGAGGTGGTGCGGATCTGCCACGTCCGCGGCATTCCGGTGCTCGTGGACGGTGCCCAGGGCGCGGTTCATCTCGACGTCGACGTGAGCGATATCGACTGCGATTTTTATGCCGTCACAGGCCATAAGATTTATGGCCCGTCGGGCATCGGTGTGCTGTACGGCAAGTACGCCCATCTCGCCGCGATGCCGCCGTTCAACGGCGGCGGCGAAATGATCCGCGAGGTGTCCGAGGATCGCGTCAGCTACGGCGACCCGCCGTACAAGTTCGAGGCCGGGACGCCGCCGATCGTTCAGGCGATCGGGCTCGGGGCTGCCATCGACTACGTCAATTCGATTGGCCGCGCCCCGATCCACGCCCACGAAGCGGAGCTGCTGTCGTATGCCACCGAGCGTCTGCGCGAGATCAACTCGCTGCGGATCATCGGCACTGCCAAGAACAAGGGAGCGATCATCTCCTTCGAGATGAAGGGGGCGCATCCGCACGATGTCGCGACGGTGATCGACCGCGCCGGCGTCGCGGTGCGCGCCGGCACCCATTGCGTCATGCCGCTTCTCGCGCGGTTCGGCACCACCGCGACGTGCCGGGCCTCGTTTGCGCTTTACAATACCCGCGAGGAGGTCGACGGCCTGGTGGCGGCTTTGAGGAAAGCACAGGATCTGTTCGCATGAAGATCGACGAGCATAACCCTGCGACAGCGCCCGGAGCGCCCGACGAAGCGGCACCGGCTGTCGCGGATGCGGCCGCGCCCGCGAGCACGGACGGCGCCGTGGCGACGGACGAAACCGCGCGGCTCACAGATGAGATCATCACCGCGCTGAAATCGGTCTACGATCCCGAGATCCCGGCCGACATCTACGAACTAGGCCTGATCTACAAGATCGACATTGCCGATGACCGGGCCGTTGCCGTCGACATGACGTTGACGACGCCGAATTGTCCGTCGGCCCAGGAATTGCCGAGCATGGTCGAGAATGCCGTGGCGAGCGTGCCCGGCGTCGGCCCGGTGACGGTCAACGTGGTGTGGGATCCGCCGTGGGAGCCGAGCCGGATGTCCGACGAGGCCCGCGTGGTGTTGAACATGTGGTGAGATGATTATCTTTATCGTGTCCTTCGGACCTTAAATCCGAACCGGAAGGAGAAAGAGATGGCCACTGCGAGGCCAAGACCGCAGGTGATGCGTCTGTCCGATGCCGCCGCGAGCCGCATCAAGGATATCATGGAAAACGCCGAACGGCCGATCGCCGGGATTCGCGTCGGCGTGAAGAACGCGGGCTGCGCCGGGATGTCCTACACCATGGAATACGCGGAGGCCGTCGACCCTCGCGATGAGGTGGTCGAGGACAAGGGCGTGCGCCTGCTGATCGATCCGAAGGCCGTACTGTTCCTGCTCGGCACCGAGATGGATTATCGGATCGACAAACTGTCCGCGAGCTTCGTGTTCAACAATCCCAACCAAACGGGAGCCTGTGGCTGCGGCGAGTCGGTCGCGATCACACCGGCGAAACAGGACGGCGACTCAACGGTATCGAGCGCATAACGACGGAGCCGACCGACACTCGCGTGCGCCGACGCTCAGGTGTCAGCGAACCGGCCTTACGCCGAGAAGAATTCCACTCATAAAAAAACACCCGGGGCGAGCCCGGGTGCTTTTGATTAGATCGCGTTTCGGCGTGATTAACCGTTGCCGCCGCCAAAGCCACCGCCGCGATTGTCGTGCCGATCGCGAGAATCTTCACCGCCATACGGCGCCGAATATCCCTGGCCGTAGCCGCGGACCTGGGCGGAAGCCGGAGCAAGCGTCGACAGAACGGAAACCGCGAGCAAAGCCGCGCCGATCACTGCCGTGAGAATCTTTGTATTCATTTGAAACCCCTTTTGATGTGCGTATGCCACCGCGTCTGTGTACCTTGACTATTGCGACGCACAAGAGGCGCGGCTCAAATTCTCCGGGGCTGAAAATAACGAATTTATAAGGATTTAACGCCGGATTCTGTGTTAACATTATATCGGATTTTAATGTCACCAAATTCCTTTGTGTTGCAATGCATATAGGTGCCATTTACCTATTTTTATGACGTTGTGACGACGTAGCCGTTTGACGGCAGTCTGGACGAGCATTAACGCCTCTCACTCAATCGTGATCTGCCGCGAGGCCGCAGCGACGCGCTGAGAGGCACCTCCGGAAGAACTCGCAGGAGAAATATCGATTCGCGCGGCTCCAGCCGAAGGTACGTTGGTGCGGTCGACGCATTGACGCGCACGCGCGGCCACGCTCAAGCGACGTGTCATGCGCACGCGCACTGAACGTCAGGAACCGTTGCTGCTGTGGCGGCGGATTGTCGCTGCATGAAGGGTTTCCACAGATTCAGGAAAACCCATGGAAGAATTGCGCAGCGGTCAGGCTTTGAGGCGAACGGGCCGCAACAGGAACGCAGGCAAATGTCCTGCATCGCCCTCGTCATCGCGTCCGCGCGACGGCGCCCGTCGCGGTCGAACCTCTTCGATGCGAGCCACTTTCTTGTCGTGCGCGGGAGGCGCGGGGCTCTTCTTATCCCCGTGCTTCTTATCCCCGTGCTCTGCATCGGAACGTTTCGCGCGGCGATGCGGATGCCGCACGGCTGCCGCCGGCGCCGGCTCCTCGTTCGCTGCCGGCGCACCGGTATAAGCGATCGTTTGCCCGATCAACTTCTCGATCAGCGCTACGGCCTTGGTGTCCGCCGGCGCGACGATCGTGAACGCGGCGCCGCTGCGTCCGGCGCGGCCGGTGCGGCCGATGCGATGAACGTAGTCGTCGGGATGGTGCGGCACGTCGAAGTTGAAGACGTGACTGACGTCGGGGATATCGAGGCCACGGGCGGCAACGTCGGATGCGACGAGCAACGTGACCTCATTCTTGCGGAATTGCTCAAGCGCGGCCATACGTGCGAGTTGGTCCATGTCACCATGGAGCGCGACTGCAGAAAAGCCATGTCGCAGAAGTGAGCGATGAAGCGTCGCCACTTCGCGCTTGCGGTTGCAGAAGATGATCGCGTTCTTGAGTCCGACCGCACTGCGGATCAGTCGGCGAAGTGTGTCGCGCTTTTCGTGCGGTTCGCGCCCAGTCTTCACGAGGTTCTGTGTGGTCGTGGACACCGTGCTGGCAGGGCGGGAGACCTCGACGCGCACCGGATTGTGGAGGAACTGTTCAGTAATTCGCCTGATCTCCGCCGGCATCGTTGCGGTGAAGAACAGCGTCTGGCGGGTAAATGGCACGAGCTTGCAGATGCGCTCGATGTCCGGAATGAAGCCCATGTCGAGCATACGGTCGGCCTCGTCGATGACGAGAAGCTCGACGCCGGATAGAAGCAGCCGGCCGCGTTCGAAATGATCGAGCAGACGGCCGGGCGTTGCGATCAATACGTCGACACCGCGCACGAGTTTCGCATCCTGGTCGTCGAACGAGACGCCGCCGATCAGGAGCGCGACGGTAAGCTTGTGGTTGACGCCGTATTTACCGAAGCTTTCCTCGACTTGGGCCGCAAGTTCGCGGGTCGGCTCAAGGATCAGCGTCCGCGGCATGCGTGCACGCGCTCGACCTTGTTCGAGCTTGGTAAGCATCGGCAGCACGAAGGCCGCGGTTTTGCCGGTACCGGTCTGGGCGATACCGAGCACGTCTCGCCGCGCGAGCACGTGGGGGATCGCTTGTTCTTGGATCGGGGTCGGAGTGGTGTAGCCGGCAGACGCGACCGCCGCGAGAACCTTGTCGGACAAGCCGAGATCAGAAAATGCCATGAAACCTCAAATTTGATCCCCCGAACTCTCCGCAACGTGCCACCGCACCTTTGCGGGATTATTACGCAATTCGCGCTTGAGCACGGAGGAGGCGAACGATGATCGTTTTTTGGACGTCGCCTTGCGCTGGAACATAGGCGCGAACCACGGAAAGTCAATGGTTTGGCCCTGCATTCGGCGGCGGATGGCGTATCTCGGACGCTTCTTGCGGAGATTGGACAGCGCGCCCGACCACAGATCTCATCGCGATCGCTCTGCATCGATGCGGGTCGAAGTGTGACCGCGGGATGGTTAATCATCCGTCGGAATAAACGCTCGCAACTGCATTTCATTGATGCTCGCGCCGCAGCGATTTTCTCATCTGCCGCGTGCCAGTTTCCGCTGCGTCGCGTGTTGGAATATCGCAAATGCATCACCTCGCTTCGCGTGTCCTTGGTTGCTTGGCCGTTGCTGTCGCCACGCTCCTGCCTCTCCCGTCGCACGCCCAGGCCCAGACGCTCGAGTTGAATACGATCGATTTGACCAAGCCAACGCAGGGCAAAGTCGGTCCGCGGATGAAGGAGCCGGAGGAGGAGGAGACCGTCGAGCGGGCAGCCAAGCTCCGCACGGTTCTCCTGAGCCGTGCTTCGGTGCACGAACAACTCGAGGATTTCGAACGGGCGCAAGCCGACTTCGACGCCTTGGTTGCGGTCAGGCCGCAGAACCCGCTGGCCTACTCGGACCGCGGTTATTTCTATATGCGGCAGCGCCGGTATCGGGACGCGATGCACGATTTCCTGGCCGGCTCGCGGCTCGCACCGACCGAGGCGATGTTCAACTACGGCGCGGCGCGGGCATTCTTGCGCATGGGCGCTTACGAGAAGGCCGTTGCTCAATACGGCGAGGCCATTCGGTTGGCGCCAAACGACAGCATTCCCGTGTTATCGCGCGCGGAGGCCTACCTGCAACTCGGCCGCTATGCGGAGGCCGTTGCGGATTACGATCGCGCCATTGCGCTCGGCGTTCCAAGCAGCATCGACCGCTTCTCCGCTTATTTCGGTCGCGGCTATGCCAGCATCAGAACGAGCGACTTCGCCACGGCTATTCGAGATATGACCGCGGCGCTCGCGGTGCGTCCCGGCATCGTCGGCGCGGTGGTGTGGCGCGGCTACGCGCGCGAGCGGCTCGGCGAGCGCAATGGCGCGCTCGACGATTACGAGGCGGCGCTGCGGCTCAGCCCTAACGACGACTGGATCCGCTCCAGCGTGCGCCGCATGCGTTCGTGAAGTTCACGTCCCATTGAGGCGAAGTGAGCTTCACCTCTCCGCGGCGTTGGAGAGGTGAAGCGCCGCTTCACAGCGTCCTCAATCCAGCGGCTCGACCTTGACGATCGAAGCACCGTGATTGCTGCCGGTCCAGAACGTCACGGGCGTCGTTGAGTTGTCGACATAAACGCGCCGGATGTTGGTGGAGCGCGGCAGCAGATATTCGACGAACTCGCCGGTCTTGGGATCGAGCCGGGAAACGCGGTCGCTCAACATCGAGCCGGTCCAAACTTCGCCGTTCTTGTCGCGCACCGCGTCGTAAGGCTCGGCCCATGCCGTCGGCACCGTCCATTCCTTCACGGTTTCGTTTTTCAGATCGAGTACGCCGATGGCATTGCCGCCGTACTCGGCGTACCAGAGATTGCCTTGGTCATCGATCCGTCCGCGGCGCGGCCGCGACATGGCGATCTTGCCCGGATAGTAGCCGACGAGCTTACCGGTCTTGTCGATCTTGCCGACGCCGCTGGAGGCGAAGTCGAGGAGATAGAGGTTGTTCTCCGTATCGACAGGGATGCCGTAGGCCTGGATGCCCTTGCCGCTCTTCGGGTCCTTGAACGAGCCGAAATTCTCCCACTGGCCGGTCTTGGGATCGAGGCGCAGGATCTGGGCGCGGTCCGAGTTCTTTACCCACACCTTGCCGTCGACGTCCGAGAAATTCGGCGAGACGAAGGCCTGCTGGGTGGCATCGGTCTGCCACTCCTGCGGCACCGACCACGTGTCGAACGTCTCGGTCTTCTTGTTGAAGCGCGCGACGCCGCCCTGATACATCAGCGACAGCCAGATGTCGCCGCTCCTGGTCATTTCAAGATCGAGCGTTCCGGTCGGGAAGCCCGTCTTGATGACCGGCACCGGATATTGCCAGACCTGTCCGGTCTTCGGGTCCATCTTGCCGAGATACATCTCGCCGAAATGGGAGAACCACACCATGCCGTCGCCATCGAGCACGACGTCGTGGGGCTGGATCTGTTTGCGCGGCAGATCGTACTCGGTGACGATGACGTGCGTCGCCCGCCCGGTGGGCCGCGGCAGCGTCTTGAGCGGATAAGTCCAGGTCTCGTCCTCGCTCAAGTTGACCGAGGAATAGAATTCGGCGAGCGCGCGCGCATTCGGTCCCTGGCCGACCTGGCGGCGCGCATTGCCCACGAGGCGTTGCGGATATTCGGGCGTCGCGCCCGGATAATATCCCGCCATGCGATCGAACAGCTGCATGAACTCGTCAGCGCTGTGCTGCGAGCGCGCGATGCGGTCGAGATCGTGACAGCTGATGCAGCCGAGCGTCAGCTTCTTCTGGTCATCGGTGCCTGGGAAACTTGCAAGCCACTCGGCATTGGTGAGCTGCAACGGCAGTTTCTTCGTCGGACGCAGCGTGATGTCGGCGGTCGTCGCCTTGCCGGCCGCGACCTCGGTGTTCTTCGGACCGTCAATCTCATAGCCGATGGCGCGAATCGTCAGGGCGTACTGGCCGGATTCGAGACGCGCAGCGGGGAAGCTGTAGTGTCCGGTAGCGTCGGTAACGACGCTTACGGTGACAGTGCCGCCCGTACGCTTGGCGCTGACGACAACGCCTTCCATGGTGCCTTCCTTGGCGGACGAAACCTGGCCGACAAGCGCGGCCTGCGCCTGGGCAAGCGCCGCCTCGGGCAAGACAAAACAGGAGGCGGCCAAAACGGCCGCGGTCAAAATGGATAAACGGGTGCGCATTGGGTTCCCTCCAGCTCATAGGCGTAACCAGGAGCCGCTTCATATCAGCGCGGCGGCATTGGCAGGCTGGTTACGCGTGGCCGATTATACTCGGTGAACGGACTTTTTCGAGCATATCCGAACGACCGACCGGATGGAATATTCACGGAATATTCCGGACGCCGCTGATCACTCCGAGGCGATGCTCTGTCAGATCGTCTGGCGGCTCATCGTCATTGCCCGTAGCATTGATCGAGCTGCACCGTCGCGAACAGCGGATAACAGAGGGGACAGGCCCCGAGAAGACCGTTGGTGATACCCTCGAGGCAGTGGGGGCTGTAGTAGACACGGGGCGGACCGTAATAACCGTAATGCCGCGGCCAGGCCGCCCTGGCCCTCGCGACTCGCATCCGCCGTGCCGATGAAGCCGAACCGGTTCGGCTTTTGGCACTGCTCTCCGCCATGCACTTCGGACTGGTGTCGTCGTCCGAGCAGGCGCCGTTTCGGCTCTGAGCACTCGCCGCGACGCTCAGCACCAAGATCGAAGCCAGCGCGATCAAGATACGCATGTGTCTCCCCCACGGTACCTCGGATCGCAGCAAAGCATTTTATGGCGCGTCCGGAAAGTCCGGCAATCGCGCCATTTGTCGGGGAGCGATCATGGGTCGTTGTCCGCGTGATAATGGCGCCGTTGTCCGCGTGAGTGTGGGGCGCTGTGGCGCAAATTGTCCTTGGCCGGAAGTATCAGTAGCGAGGCCTGCGACGGGTACTATATGGTTCTGCGTCACAAGGAGACTCGTATGACGGTCAGCCTCAAAGTGAACGGCAAGCGCGTCAGCGTGCCGGCGGAACCGGACACGCCGTTGCTCTACGTGCTGCGCAACGATCTGGAATTGAATGGCGCCAAATTCGGCTGCGGCCTCGCGCAGTGCGGCGCCTGCACGGTGCTCGTTGACGGCAAGCCGGTGCGCTCGTGCATCACCGAGGTCGGGTCGCTGGGCGAGTCCGAGATTACGACTCTCGAGGGTCTCGGTACGATCGAGAAGCCGCACCCGCTGCAGCAGGCTTTCATGGACGGGCAGGCGGCCCAATGCGGCTACTGCATCAACGGCATGATCATGTCGGCGAAGGCGCTCCTCGATACCAACCCGCATCCGAGCGAAGCGCAGGTGCGCGAGGGCCTCGCCGGCAACCTCTGCCGCTGCGGTACCCACGGTCGCATCATCCGCGCCGTACTCAAAGCATCTCAGACCGTGGGGAGGACGTGATGAACGCGATCATCACACGTCGCCAGTTTGCCGCGGGCGTGGGCGGCCTCGTCATCGCTTTCACGCTCGATCCGAAGTTTGCGTCCGCGCAAGGCGCGAAGCTGCCGGGCAGCCTCGCCAACAATCCGATGCTCGATGCCTGGATCCGCGTCGAGGCGGACGGTGGCGCAACCGTTTGCACCGGCAAGGTCGAGCTGGGCCAGGGCATCGTCACAGCGCTCGCGCAGATCGCGGCGGAAGAGCTCGACCTGCCGCTTGCGCGCGTGCGTATGATCTCCGGCGACACCGAGAAGACGCCCAATGAGGGGATAACCTCCGGCAGCCAGTCGATCGAATACGGCGGGGTCGCGCTGCGTCTTGCCGGCGCCGACGCCCGCGCGGTACTCGTCGATGCTGCGGCGAAACGTCTTGGCGTCGATAGCGGCAAGCTGACCGTCGCGGACGGGGTCATCAGCGCGCCTGATGGCCGCAAGGTGACCTATGGCGAGCTTGCCGGCAGCATCAACCTTCATCGCGAGGTTGATCCCAACGTCAAACCCAAGTCGCCGGCCGCCCATCGGATCGTCGGCCAACCGATCGCGCGCTTTGACATCCCGCGCAAGGTGACGGGCGGCGTTGCCTATGTGCAGGATCTGCGGCTTCCCGGCATGCTGCACGGCCGCGTCGTGCGTCCGCCGAACTATGGGGCGAAGCTCGTCTCGATTGACGAAGCCGCGATCAAGGCGATGCCCGGCGTTGTCGGCATCGTGCGCGACGGCAGCTTCCTCGGCATCATCGCCGAGCGAGAAGAGCAGGCGATCAAGGCAAGCGTCGCGCTTGGCAAGAGCGCCAAGTGGACGCCGGGTCCTGCGCTGCCTGACCAGGCCTCGATCTACGATCACCTGCTGGCTCTGCCTGACGACCCGCACGTCATCAGCGACAAGCAGAGACCTCTGCCCGACGGCGCGCAAGGGGGCGTCCAAGGGGAGGGCAAGATCATCGAGGCGACCTACCGCAAGCCGTACATGGCTCACGCCTCCATCGGCCCGTCCTGCGCGGTCGCCCAGTTCCGCGACGGCAAGATGACGGTCTGGAACCACAGCCAGGGTGTGTTTCCGCTGCGCGGCAATCTCGTCATGGCGCTGAAATTGCCGGCGGAGAAGATCCACTGCATTCACAACGAGGGCTCCGGCTGCTACGGCCACAACGGTGCGGATGACGTCGCTCTCGACGCGGCGCTGCTCGCGCGCGGCGCCCCCGACGGCCGGCCCGTGCGCTTGCAATGGATGCGCGGCGACGAGTTCGGTTGGGAGCCGTTCGGGCCCGCCATGGTGATGAAGGCGAAGGCCGCGCTCGCGGCTGACGGCCGCATCGCCGATTGGAATTACGATGTGTGGACCAATACCCACTCGACGCGGCCGAGCGAGCCCGGCGGCGATAATCTCCTCGCGAGCTGGTACCTCGCCGAGCCGCAGCAGCCGGCGCCGCCCCACATCCTGCCGCAGCCGGCCGGCGGCGGCGACCGCAACGCTGTTCCGCTCTACGAGTTTCCGCGCCAGCGGGTAGTGCACCACTTCATCAAGGCCATGCCGATCCGCGTCTCCGCGCTGCGTACGCTCGGCGCTTACGCGAACGTGTTCGCGATCGAGTCCTTCATGGACGAACTGGCGCTTGCGGCCGGGGCCGATCCGGTCTCGTTCCGCCTTGCCCACATGAAGGATCCCCGCGCGCGTGCGGTGATCGAAGCGGTCGCGAGAAAGGCGGCCTGGAACCCGCATGCAACCGGCGGCGACGGCCGCGGGCGCGGCATCGGCTTTGCCAAGTACAAAAACCTCGCGACCTATGTCGCTGTCGTCGCCCAGGTCGAAGTCGATCGCGCGAGCGGCCGCGTCTCGGTGCCGCGCGCATGGGCGGCCGTCGATTCCGGCCAGATCATCAATCCCGACGGCCTCGCCAATCAGATGGAAGGCGGCATCATCCAATCGACCAGCTGGACGCTGCACGAGGAGGTCAAGTTTGACCGCGCCGGCATCACCTCGCGGGACTGGCTTGGCTATCCGATCCTCACCATGCCGGAAGTGCCGAAGGTCGAGGTCGAGCTGATCGACCGCCCCAACGAACGGCCGCTCGGCTCCGGCGAAGGCGCGCAGGGTCCGGCCGTCGCCGCCATCGCCAATGCGTTCGCACACGCGACCGGCAAGCGATTGCGCGACCTGCCGCTGTCGCCGGAGCGCGTCAAGGCGGTGCTTGCGGGGTAGGTGGACGAAGCATTTCGTCCTCAGAGCTAGTAGCCCGGATGAGGGTCCGCTCTCGCGGACCCGATATCCGGGGGCGACTTTGTTACATCAGCCCCGCTTCGCGGACGAGGATGATGATCGATGCTGCGGCTGTGACGAGAACTGTCAAGCCCGCGCCGGACTGCCGCCCGAAGGTCGGTCCTTCGGCGCTCGACAGGCCCCACGCGCTGAGGAGTCGCGCCAGCACGAGCGCCGCGCCGAGCACGTGGATGATGATCTTCGAGGTTCCCATCGCTTCGGCGAAGCCGATCAACAGCAGCGCGAGCGGTGCGTGCTGGGCGAAGTTGGCGTGGGCGCGGATCGCCATGCGCATCGGCTCACTGCCGCCATCGCCGTCGTTGATCTTGAGGCCCACGCGATTGCGGAT
Source organism: uncultured Alphaproteobacteria bacterium (assembly GCA_963807015.1). Lineage (GTDB taxonomy): Bacteria > Pseudomonadota > Alphaproteobacteria > Rhizobiales > Xanthobacteraceae > JAJPKK01. The sequence continues at coordinate 50,864 of CAWEAS010000009.1, forward strand.
GACGTTGACGGTGAGCACCACCGCCAGCAACCCGATGATGGCGCCGTAAAGTGCGGTGATGATGGGGACCGCGCTCATGCCGCGCTCCCTTGCCACAGGCCGAGCGCCGCGCCGGTGGGATCGATGATGATCGACAGCCAGCCCGCGCCCATGACTTCCATCGGCTCGCGCATCACTTGTGCGCCAAGCTGCCGCGCCTTCTCGGTTGCCGTCTTGATGTCATCGACGTTGACATAGGCGAGCCAGGCTGAGGGGGCGCCCTTCACCGGATGTGGCTGCATGCCGCCTCCGGTCCCCTGGCCGACGTTGATCATGGTGTAGCTTTGGCTGCCCATCGGGACATCTTGCAGCGTCCAGCCGAACAGCGCGCCATAGAATGATTTCGCTTTCGCGATATCGGAGGTGTTAAGTTCAACATGCACAAAGGGATTTGCCATGGACATCGTCCTCGAGGTGAGAATGCACCGGAACAGCCTTGGCTGCAGGCAAAATATGATCAAGAACATATTTTGAATCGACGTAATACGTCTGTCACCGATTGGAGTAAGCCCCGATGCCTTACGCCCCCGAGCATCGCGTCGAAACGCGCACTCGCATCCTCGACAGCGCGCGCCGGCTGTTCAACCGCAACGGACTCGCGGCCATTTCGATCGACGAGATCATGGCGGGCGCGGGCCTCACGCGTGGCGGGTTCTACAGCTATTTCGACAGCAAAGAAGAGCTGTATGCCGAAGCGATCATGCATTTCGTCAACGGAGGGCAGCACGCCGCCTGGCAACGCAGGGCGCTCGCCGAGCGCCAGCAAGGCCAGGCCATGGCACGCGCGATCGTCGATGCGTATCTCTCTCGCGCGCATCTCGATGACGTCGAGGGCAGTTGCCCCATCATCGGCCTTGCGACCGATGTGGCGCGTAGCGGTGAAGCCGCCAAGCGCGCCTATCGCCAAGTGATGGAAATGATGACGGGGGTCTTCGCCGCCAACCTGGGTCCGTTCGAGGAGAGCGAAGCCGAGGAAGGCGGCAACGGCAGCGATCGGCAGCGCGCTCTCGCCGTTGTCGCCCTTTGTGTCGGCGGCATGGTGCTCGCCCGCGCCGTGGATGACGAAGGCGCAGCCGACGAACTCTGCACGGCAGCCCATCGCTACGCGGTTGCTTTGGCGGGATGGGATGAGGGGCGCGGGGCATGATCCTAAAGCTAAGCGAGTGGTCTCCCCTGTGTTTGCACAAACTGCTGCTTGGCTTCGCGTGGGCAACGCTCGTCATCACCGGAAACGTTCCGGTTCGCGCGCAGGACTATCCCACCCGGCCGGTACGGATCGTATTGCCGTTCGCGGCGGGCGGGACGGCTGACATCACCACGCGGTTGATCGGGGAAAAGCTCGGCGAGCAGTTGAAGGAGCGCTTTATCATCGACAACCAGCCAGGTGCCGGCGGCATCTCGGCGGCGCGCTCGGTGCTTTCTGCCCCTGCCGACGGTTACACGCTCGCGGTCTTTACCAACGGCACGGCCATCAGCGTGCCGCTGTTCAAGAGCCTGCCGTTCGATCCGATCAAGGATTTCTCGCCGATCTCCGCGGTGAGCGTTTTCGACCTCACCTTAACGACGAGCGCGGCCGGGCCGTTTGCGACACTGGGCGATTTCCTCAAGGAGGCACGGGCAAAGCCCGGCCAGCTCAATATCGGCACCGTCAACGTCGGCAGCACTCAGAATCTCGGTGCCGAGCTGTTGCGCTCGAGTGCGAAGATCGAGGTCACTCTCATTCCGTATCGCACCACGCCGGACGTGGTCGTGGCGCTGTTGCGCAATGATATCCAGCTCGCCGTCGAATATTACGCGACCATGAAAGCGGCGATCGACGACGGCAAGATGCATCTCGTCGCGACGTCCGCCGAACGCCGGGCGGTGTTCTCGCCCAACGTGCCGACCGTCGCCGAAGCGGGCGTGCCGGGTTACGAAGTGCGATCGTGGAATGCGCTGTTCGCCAAGGCCGGCACGCCGCCGGACATCATCGTCAAACTCAATGCCGCGGTGCGCGCGGTGGTGGCGTTGCCTGACATCAAGCAGCGCATGTTCGATCTCGGCCTCGAGGCACAGGCGGGCTCGCCGGAGGAGATGGCGGCACGGTTGAAGGCCGACATCGCCAAGTGGGCGAAAGTGATCGACGACGCGCATATCCCGAAGCTGTGATCGAGGCGGCAGGCGAGCGCTGGCCGGGCTTGCCATTGTGCCTGTTCCCGAGCGGGGAGGCGGCTCACGATGAACCAGCGGCTCGCCGTTCTAATTGCGTCGGCGACGTACGCGTTGCGCGGCGGATTTCTGGTCCGTCCTCTCCTCATCGCGGTGGCACTTGGGCTCGCGGGGGCCGTGCTTTCGTCGGTGGAAGAGGCGTTTCCCGTTATCAGCGCCTGGGTTCCCGAAGTCCTCTTCCCGTCGCATCAGGATCCCCAAGCAGCGCAGGCGATTCTCTCCAGTATCGCGACCTCGATCATGACGGTGGTGTCGATCGTTTTCGCAATCCTGCTGATGACTTTTACTCTCGCTTCGACGCAGTTTTCGCCGCGGATTCTCATCAGCTTCGTGCGCGATCGCAGCACGCAGTGGACGCTCGGCGTGTTCCTCGGCACGTTCTCTTACTGCATTGGCGCACTGCCGGCGGTCCGCTCGATCCCGCAGCCTTTCGTGCCGGTGGCAACGGTCGCCGGCGCCATGCTGCTGGCTTTGGGTTGCGTCGCGTGGCTGGTGTTCTTCATCAACCACATTTCCCATTCGATCAGCGTCAACCATATCGTCGACCGGATCGCGCGGGAGACCGAGCTGATCATCGACGAAGTGATGCCGCGTCGCCGCGGAGCGTTTGAGATCGCAGAGCCTGTTCCAGAGGTTTCGCTCGAGGGCGAAGTCGCAATTCTAAGCGAGACCTCCGGGTACATCCGCTTTGTCGATATCGATTCGCTCCTCGCACTCGCCAAGGCCTATCACGTCCGGATCCGCCTGCTGCGGCGGGTCGGCCACTTCGTTCCGGAAGGCGTCCCGCTCATGAAGGTGACGCACGGCGATCGCATATCGCCGGAGCGAAAGGCAGAACTGCTTGCCGCGTTCGACATCGGTCCTGCGCGCACGATGCAGCAGGACGTCGAATTCGGCATCATTCAGATCGTCGACATAGCGCTGCGCGCAATTTCGCCGGCAGTCAACGATCCGAGCACCGCGATCAGCTGCATCGACCAGTTGAGCCGCATTCTGATTCGCTGGATCAACCGGATCCCGCCGCCTTCCTTCTTCTATGATCCGCCGCATGTGCTGCGGCTTGTCGTTCCATGGATCGATTTCAACGGGTTGCTCGACACGGCGTTCGAGCAGATCCGTCATTATGCAGCCTCGGATGTCGCCGTGAGCCTGCGCTTGCTGCGCGCTTTCAATGACATTGCGGGTTCGATACCCGATCCCAAGCTTCGCAGCATCGTCATCGAACGTGCAGGGCGGGTCGTCGTAAGCTGCATCGATCATCTTCCGGAGACTGACCTCATCAAATTGCGTGAGCGCATGGCGAGGCTCAAGTCCGCAGGCGGTGATGAGATTGTGTGAGCGTATTTGAGTTTGCCGATTGTGCCAACGCTCTGAAGGCCGCCCCTTCGCCCAGGAACGCGCGCTGCGAGGAGGCTGACCCTCGCTTCCGCCAGCCTCCCAATTTCAGCCGGAAAAGCTTAGACTGCCGTCAGTCGGCCCGCGGTGATTGCGTCATATGGATGGGCGGGTGACGGCATCTGCCTCACGTCGTGAATGGAAGCTGCGGAGGATAAAAATGGCATACGAATTCAAGGTCAACGGCAAGGCGGTGCGCTCCGAGGTGCCGTCGCATATTCCGTTGTTGTGGGTGATCCGCGAGGAACTCAAACTGACCGGCACCAAGTTCGGCTGCGGCACCGGTTTGTGCGGCGCCTGCATGGTGCATGTGGACGGCAAGCGCGCGTTCTCCTGCCAGACCCAGGTGTCGCAGGTTGCCGGCAAATCGGTGACCACGATCGAAGGTTTGTCGTCGGATTCCTCGCATCCGGTGCAGAAGGCATGGCTCGCCGAACGGGTGCCGCAATGCGGCTACTGTCAGTCGGGCCAGATCATGAGCGCCGCCGATCTGCTGGCGCACAATCCGCATCCGTCGCACGGCGAGATCGTGGAGCACATGAGCACCAACATCTGTCGCTGCGGCACCTATCAACGCATTGTCCGCGCCGTCGAGCGCGCTGCGAAGGAGGCGTGAGCCATGACCCTCCACATTCGCAGCACCGAAATCACCCGGCGCGGCTTCATGGTCGGCGCCGCCGGCTTCACCTTCGCCGTTGCCGCGGGCGAGCGGCTCGGCACCGCGCATGCCGCGCCGAGCGAAGTCGCCTTGAGCCCGTGGGTGACGATCGGGACCGACGGTACCGTCGCCATCATGTCGCCGGCGGCGGAGATGGGGCAGGGGTCGCTGACCTCGTTGCCCCTGATTCTCGCCGACGAGCTTGATGCCGACTGGGCCAAGGTGCGCATCGTCGTCGCCCCGCCGAACGATGAGCTCTACAAGAATCCGGTGTTCGGCTACATGTACACCGCCGGCAGCAATGCCGTGACCGGCTACTACAAGGAACTGCGACTGTTCGGCGCGCAGGTTCGCAAGGTCCTGCTGGCGAATGCCGGCAAGCACTGGAACGTTCCGGTCGCGGAGCTGACCACCGGTCCGAACGTCGTCATTCACGAGAAGTCGGGGCGGCGTCTGTCCTACGGCGAGATCGTCGCGTTCGCCGAAGTTCCCACGACGGCGCCTGAGGTCACGGAAAGCGAGCTCAAGCGGCCCGATCAGTTCCGCCTCATCGGCAAGGATGTGATGCGGGTCGAACTGCCGCAGAAGGTGAACGGCAGCGCGCAATACTCGATCGACGTCCAGGTGCCCGGCATGCTCTACGGCGCGATCCTGCGCGCGCCTGTGGAAGGCGCAGGCCCGGATAAGATCGACGACGTCAAGGCGAAGACGGTCAAGGGCGTGCTGAAGATTGTGCCGCTGCCTTATGGTGTCGGCGTCATCGCTGAGACCCCGTGGGCGGCGTTCGAGGCGAAGGACGCGCTCAAGGTCGCCTGGACCCACGCCGGCAAGGCCTGGGGCTTCAACAGCGAGAAGGCGCTGGTCAAGTTCGCCGCCGCGGCACGCGACCTGTCGCAGCCGACCAAGCTGTGGGCGAAGGAAGGTGACGCGCTCTCCGCCATGAAGACCGCCGCAACCGTCGTCGAGAGCGAGTATCGCAACGACCTCGTCTATCACGCCCAGATGGAGCCACTCAATGCCGTTGCCGCGGTGTCGCCCAGCGGCGATGCCTGCGAACTGTGGTGTGGCGTGCAGTCGAAGACGATCGCGGTCACGGTTGCATCCGATGCCTTGGGCATCAAGCCCGACAAGATCGTCTACCACGACATGCTGATGGGCGGCGGCTTTGGCCGGCGCGGTCATCGCGACGAGGAATATGTCCACGACGCGGTGGTGCTGTCGAATGCCGTGAAGAAGCCGGTCAAGGTGTTGTGGACACGCGAAGACGACGTCCACAACGGGCGCTTCAACCCGCTGTCGGCGCACTATCTGCGCGCCGGCTTCGATGCGTCGGGCAAGCTGATTGCGTTCCATCATCGCAAGGCCTGCGACGAGGTGACGGCGTTCCAGGATCCGGTGCGCTTTGAGCGGTTGAAGGGCCGCGACGGCATCGCTTTCAACGGCCTCGATGCCGCCTATTACGGCGTGCCGAACCGCCTTGCCGAAGCAGTCGTGCAGGAGAGCGGGCTTCGCACCTCGAGCCTGCGCGGCATTGCGCATCTCACCAACATCTTCGCGATCGAATTGTTCATGGACGAACTTGCGCGCAAGCGCGCGGTCGATCCGGCGACGTTCCGGCGCGATCTGATGCAGACCAATCCGCGCGCGGTGCACATCATCGATACCGTCGCCCGGATGGCGGACTGGGGCCGCAAGCGTGACGGCACCGCGCTCGGCTTCACCTACATGAACTATTCGGGCACGCAGATCGCGCTGGTCGCCGAAGTCGCGCTCGACCGCGGTTCGGGGCGGCTGCGCGTGCCGCGGGTCTGGACGGCGCTCGACCCGGGCATTGCCGTTCAGCCCGACAACATCGTCGCCCAGACCGAAAGCAGCATCGTCTACGGCCTGGGATTCGCGCTCTATGAGCGCATCACCATCGATGACGGCGCGGTCCAGGAGTTGAACTTCTACGACTATCATGTGCCGCGCATGAACGAGATCCCGCAGATGTTCGTCGAGGTCGTGCCGACCGACAACCATCCGACCGGCGTCGGCCAGATGGCAACGCCGCTCGTCGGCCCCGCGATCGCCAACGCCGTCGCCGACCTCACCGGTGTGCGCCTGCGCGAAACCCCGATGACCCCGGATCGCGTGAAGAAGGCGCTGGCGTAGGGGGCAGCACGTAGCCTGGATGAAGGGGCCGCGGCTGCCGCGGTCCCGTAATCCGGGACGGCTTTGCCACCCTGGAGAGGCGGTCCCGGATTGCGCGGAGCCTGTCATCGGGCTCGCCAGCGGCGGGACCCGTTGGCTCCATCCGGGCTACGACTCGTCCCTCACTTCGCCGGCGCGAAATTCTGGTTGGTGAGAGGCGGCGCGGTGGGGCGTTGAATTCGGATGAATTCTTTTTTCGCACTGGCGTGACAGGTATTGCACGCCTTGGTGAGACCGTCGAAGGCGGCGGCGAACTTGGCGCTGTTCTTGGTTTCGACCGCCTTGTCCATCTCCTCGAGTGCCGGCAGGGCGATCGACTTGATCATGTCACCGACGGGAATGCCGTCATGGGTCGGGAATTGCTTGGCCGCATCGGTCAGCCCTTCCTTGAGTTCGTCGACCTCGTAGGCGGCGAGATCCCAGTTCTTGGCCTGACCGGCGAACCACAACTTGGCGTGACGCAGTTGCGTAGCCGTCATGAACTCGCCAAGGCCCGGAGCGTAGGGCTCTTTCGCTTCTTGCGCGCTGGCGAGAAGCGCGGATGCGACGAAGGCCGCGCTTGCGACGGCGATGATGGCGGATTTCATGGATGCCTCCCTTTGGCGATTTGACAGACGAAATCTAGCGCGCATCCCACTCACCGTGGCTCAGGTCAGCGCGGCGAGCGCCGCCCCGCCGAGGGCGCACAGCACGACAACGAGCCAGGGCGGCGTCTTCCAGACGGCGAGCAGCAGGAAGGCGCCAAGCGCGAGGGCGAAATCGCGCGGTGCCGTCACGGCGCTCTGCCAGACCGGGTTGTAGAGCGCCGCGAGCAACAGGCCGACGACCGCGGCGTTGACGCCGTCAAGTGCCGCCTGTGCGCCCAGCCGGTTGCGCAGCATCTGCCAGAACGGCAGCGTGCCGATGACGAGCAGGAACGATGGGAGGAAGATCGCGATCAGGCAGATGGCGGCGCCGACGATACCGTTCGGCGGTTGGTTCATCACGGCCCCGAGATAGGCCGAGAAGGTGAAGAGGGGACCCGGCACCGCCTGCGCGGCGCCGTAGCCCGCGAGAAAGGTGTCATTCGTCACCCACCCGGGCGGCACCACCGCGGCCTGAAGCAGCGGCAACACCACGTGGCCGCCGCCGAACACCAGCGAGCCGGCGCGGTAAAACGCATTGAACATGGCGAGCCCTTGGCTCGGGACGGCCGCAGCGAGGAGCGGCAAACCGATGAGCAGCGCGAAGAATATGGTGAGGCACACCACCGCCGCCGTATGACCGAACTGTGCGCCGAACGCCGTTTCCGTCGCCGGCCGCTCGCCGCGCAACAGCAGAAGCCCGGCAACGGCGCCGAGTGCGATCGCGCCGAGCTGGCCGGGCGTCGTCGGCATGAACAGCACGATTGCTGCGGCTATGACCGCAAGGCTCGCGCGCACCCGGCCGGTCGCCATCGTGCTTGCCATGCCCCACACCGCCTGCGCCACCACGGCGACCGCTGCGATCTTGAGGCCGTGCAGCCAGCCGGAGCCGGCAAGATCGCCGAACCGCTCGACGCCGAGCGCGAACAGCACCAGTGCGATCGCGGACGGCATCGTGAAGCCGAGCCAGGCGGCAAAAGCCCCGGCAAAGCCGGCGCGCGTCAAGCCGATGCCGATCCCGACTTCGCTCGAGGCCGGGCCGGGCAGGAACTGGCACAGCGCGACGAGATCGAGGTAGCTGCGCTCGTCGAGCCAGCGCCGGCGCTCGACGATGTCCTGGCGAAAATAGCCGAGATGGGCGACCGGCCCGCCGAACGACGTCAGCCCGAGCCGCAGGAACGCGACGAACACTTCAAACGCAGTGCCACGTGGCGTGGCGGTACTCGCGGTGTCATGGACGGTCATCGGTCAGCTTGCGCATTGGCTGATGTTATGTACGAGATAACCACGACAACGCGGTCACAGGTCGGCGTCGGTTCCCCATGAGACTTCGCACGAGACTTGGCACGAGACTTCGCACGAACCTGGGCACACTACACGGGTTTGCGGCTTATCGTAAGGATGGCTTCGTTGCGCTGGCCGTCGTTGCCTTGGCAATTGCGCTGCAAGGCCCGGCTGTCGCGCAAAATGCGGCGCCGACGGAGGTACGTGTCGGCATCGCCAACACGGCGACCGACGTTGGCTTTTTCATTGCCGACAAGAAGGGCTACTTCCGCGAGGCCGGCATTGCCGTGACCATGACCGGGTTCGCGTCGGCAGCAAAGATGATCGCGCCGCTCGGCACCGGCGAACTCGACGTCGGCGGCGGCACGGTGTCGGCGGGACTCTACAATGCGGTCGAGCGCGGCATTCGCATCCGCATCGTTGCCGACAAAGGCTCCGTCCGCGACGGCTACGAGTTTTCGACCTTGTTGGTCCGCAAGGACCTCGTCGACAGCGGGCGATTCAAGACCCTCGCCGACCTTAAGGGCATGACGATCGCGACAGCCTCGCAGGGCGCCGGCTCGGAATCCTCCCTCAACGAAGCGCTCAAGAAGGGCGGGCTCAAGTATTCGGACGTGAACGTCGTCTACATGGGCTTTCCGGAGCAGGTCGTTGCCTTTCGCAACAAGGGCATCGATGGCGGCGTCGCCAACGAGCCGACGCTCACGCGCACGATCCGGGATGGTCTCGCGGTGCGGGCGAGTTCGCAGACCATCTATCCCGGCCAGCAGACCGCGGTGGTGCTCTACGCGGACGGCTTCGCCGGCCGGCGCGCCGTGGCGCAGAAATTCATGAACGCCTATCTGCGTGCGATGCGCGAGTACAATGCCGCCTTGAAGAATGGCCGGCTGGACGGACCGGGGGCGCGCGAAATCATTGCGATCCTGACCGAATACACCGCGATCAAGGATCCCGCGACCTATGCCGCAATGACGGCCTTCGCCGTCGATCCGGACGGCAAGGTCAATGCGGCAAGCCTCGCCAACGATCTCGCCTTCTTCAAGGAGCGCGGCCTTGTAGATGGCCGCGTCGCCGTCGATCGCCTGATCGACAATTCCTTCGCCGAGGAAGCCGTGCGCGAACTCGGCCCAAGCGAACACAAGCACTGAAGACGCGCGCCGAGGAATTTCGCGGTCGCTTTGTCGCTTCCTGTGCGGTGTCCTTGTCACCGACTGTCGTCGCCCAGCTTGCACGACGAGGCTGGGTGCGGTCGAACGTCCCAAAGCCAGCCGATATCGCGAGACAAAGCAAAGCTTGCGCTGGCGCCATGCGCCTTGGTAGTGACGGCGCGGTTGCCGGAAGCATTCCATGGTCGAAGCGCGCAGGCGGAAAGAAACAGACGACGCGTCCTTCAAGGGCGCGCGCATTCTCATTGTCGAATCCGACTACTACGGCGAGATCGCCGACACGCTCATGGCCGGCGCGCGACGCGCACTCGATGCGGCGGGCGTGGACTGCGATGTCGTCACCGTACCGGGCGCGCTGGAAATTCCCCAGGCCATCGCGATTGCGCTCGACGCGGCGCGCGGCCGCGGCGGCTATGACGGCGTGGTCGCGCTGGGCTGCGTCATTCGCGGCGAGACTAGCCACTACGACATCGTCGCCGGCGAGTCCGCGCGGGCCCTGATGGATATCGCGCTCGCACGCGCGATGCCTATCGGCAACGGCATCCTCACCGTCGATGCCGCAGCGCAGGCGATGGCACGCGCGGCCCTCGACAAGGGCGACAAAGGCGGCACGGCAGCCAGGGCCGCGCTTGCGCTCCTCGGCCTCAAGCGGCGCCTTGCCACGCCCGAAACCAAATCCCGCAAACGGTGATGGCTCGTCCCGCCCAAAGCCCTCGCAAGGCAAACCGCCGCGGCGCGGCGCGGCTCGCGGCCGTGCAGGCGCTCTATCAGATGGAGATGGCGGGCACCGGCCTCAACGAAATTCTGGCGCAGTTCGAAAGCCACTGGCTCGGCCGCGAGGTCGAAGGCGAGCAATATCTTCCGGCCGAGGCGGCGTTCTTTCGCGAGATCGTCTCCGGTGTCCTCGACATGCAGCGCGAGCTTGATCCGCGGATCGATGCCGCGCTCGAAGCCACGTGGCCGCTCAAGCGCATCGAGGCGATCCTGCGGTCCGTGTTGCGCGCCGGCGCCTGGGAACTCGCGAAGCGGCTCGACATTCCGTCGCGGGTGATCGTGTCCGAATACGTCGACGTTGCTCACGCCTTCGTCGATGCGAGCGAAACTGGGATGGTCAATGCGGTGCTCGACCGCCTCGCTCGCGTCGCGCGCCCGGCGGAGTTCGAATAAGAACGGATTACCTCGGATCGCGTAGGGTGGGCAAAGCGAAGCGTGCCCACGTTCCGCGGCACATGGTGGGCACGCGCGGACAAGTCCGCGCTTTGCCCACCCTACGTGATGATTGACGATCCGTCGTTGCGTCACGCCGCGGGTTGCACCGTATGGGATGTGCGCCGGGTTATGACCGCTGCAATCAATCCGAGCGCCAGCAGAATCGTCGTGATGCCCCAGAAGATATGGCCGCCGAGCGAGCCGCCGGGATTGGTGAAATCGCCGGCACAAAGCACCGCCCATAGGACGAAGAGACCCGCGATCGCGGACACGAATCGAAACCAGGCGAGAATGCCAAGTCCCGCTACCACGAGCCCGATGATCAAGGAAAATGCCCCGGCGACGGGTGCGAATTTCTTGAACTCCTCCATGTCGATCCGGGCCAGCGTCTCCGACGGGACCGTCGACGGAAATCCCGCGATACCCAGATAGAGAAGGCCTGCCCCGCCGATGATGATGAGCACGCCAACGATGCTAAATAGGATGGCGTAGGTTCTGCAGGCGATCTTGTTTAAAATTCGAGCCGACATGGCTCAGCCCCTTCTCATACATGGATCAGTGGAACGCGCGGCGTTTGTCGCGACATCCGCGATGACGGTTCGCGCGTCGCACGCGCGGCACACACCAAGGTCCATGACCTATACCCTCGACGCCATGCTACGCTAGTCAGCGAAGGGCTGAACGGGCACCGACGCGCAATGCATTGCGGCGAGACATAATGAATCGTAATGGCGGAGAATCTTTGGAAGGCGAAGGCTCAGGCGAAGATCGCCTGATCGCAAAATATTTCCGCCCGCTGGCGACGCATCCGGGCGCATTCGACCTTGCCGATGATGCGGCCGCAATCACGCCGCCGCCAGGATGCGATCTGGTGCTCACAACCGACGGCGTCATCGGCGGCGTGCATTTCTTTCCCGACGATCCCGCCGATGCGGTCGCAAAGAAGGCGCTGCGCATCAATCTCTCTGATCTCGCTGCCAAAGGGGCGACGCCGGCGGGCTTTCTGCTCTCGATCGCCTTGCCGGCGGGTTTCGCGGCCGCCTGGCTTGAGGATTTTGCGCGCGGCCTCGGCGAGGACGCCGTGGATTATCGCTGTCCGCTGCTCGGCGGCGACACCGACAAGAGCCCCGGTGCGATCACGGTTCATATCGCCGCACTCGGTACGCTGCCGCATGGCACGATGGTGCGGCGGAAGGGTGCGCGGCCAGGCGATGTCATCGTCGCGACCGGCACTATCGGCGACGCCGCGCTCGGACTGGCGTTGCGGCAGGGCAGGGGAGAGGAGGGCGCGCGCGCCCTCGACGCCGCGATGCGCGCGCATCTTCTCTCGCGCTACCTGTTACCCCAGCCGCGCACGGCAATTGCCGAGGCCCTGCGCCGCCACGCAACCGCGGCCATGGACGTGTCCGACGGTTTGGCCGGCGATCTGTCCAAGCTGTGCCGCGTCTCAGGCGTGGCCGCCGAGGTCGCAATCGCCGATGTGCCGCTGTCGGATGCCGCGCGCGCGGAGCTCGCCGCCGATCCCAGCCTGATCGAGACGATCCTGACCGGGGGCGATGATTTCGAGATCATTGCAACCCTGCCGCCCGCACGCCTCGCGGATTTCGAGACCGAATGCAAATCGGTGGGAGTGCCGGTTACAAGGATCGGTGTTGTCGCCGCAGGCCCACCGGCAGCGACCTTTCGCGCTGCCGACGGCCGCGTGCTCAAGTTTGCGAAGCCCTCGTATAGTCACTTCTGAGGCTGATAGCCGCGATGCACGACGTTACCAAGGTCACCCACTCCCTCGGCGCAGGCGCGACCGGGCCGGCCGGTAAGGCGAAACTCAAGCGGCGCTTTCCGACCATCGCGTACCTGCGCCGGCGCGCCGCACATGGCATCCCGCGCTTCGCCTACGAATATCTCGATGGCGGCGCCGGCGCGGGCGACGGCATCGAGCGCAACTGGCGTGCCCTTGATGCGGTCGAACTCATCCCGCGCTACGGCCGCACCACCCAACTGCCGCCGATCGACATCGAGTTGTTCGGCCGCCGCTATGCGGCGCCTTTCGGGATCGCGCCCATGGGCGGGCCAGCGATCGTGTGGCCCGGCGCCGATCGTTATCTCGCGGCTGCGGCGCAGCGCGCCCGCATTCCCTATACGCTGGGCACGGTTGCCGGCATGACCATCGAGGATGCGGCGAAGATCGCGCCGGACGTGCTGTGGTTTCAGCTCTACCGCTTTGCCAAAGACGATCATGCGGTTGGCTTCGACCTCGCCAAGCGCGCCGACGCGGCAGGCGTCCACGTATTGATGCTGACGCTCGACGTGCCCGTGCGCACCACGCGCCCGCGCGAGGTTGCGAGCGGCATCACGACTCCGTTCCGGCCCGATCTTGGCATGGCGCTTGAGATCGCGGCGTCGCCCGGTTGGCTGTGGTCCCTGTGGAAGAACGGCCATCCGCGGTTTTCCAACCTGCTGCCCTACGTCGGCAAGAACGCGACGCTTGCGGAAGCGGCAATGTTCGCCCGCAACTTCATGGCCGGCGCTTTCACCTGGGATGAAGTCGCACGCTATCGCGACCGCTGGAAGCGCCCGTTGGTGGTGAAAGGCATTCTGCATCCGCAGGATGCCGAACAGGCGGTCGCGCTCGGCGTCGATGGCATCGTGGTCTCGAACCATGGCGGACGTCAGATCGACGCTTTGCCGCCGCCAATCGATGTGCTGCCGGCGATCGCGGCGACGGTCGGCAGCCGCGCGACGGTGCTGATGGATTCAGGCGTCCGTTCCGGCGTCGACATCGCTCGCGCGCTCGCGTTGGGCGCGGGCGCTGCCATGGCGGGCAAAGCTTTCCTATGGGGAGTCGGCGCGCTCGGCGAGGCCGGGCCCGCTCACGTAATCGATCTCCTGACCGACGAGCTCAAGGCCGCGCTCGGTCAGGTTGGCGCCCGCTCGGTCGCCGAGGCACGCTCGATTGCGGTCCGCCATCCCAGCGTATTGAAGTTCGAGAAGCCCTGACTCCGCCAATCAAGGGTTGCGGCGTCTTGCATCCCCTCCAGACGGCAGCCGGCCGACCCGCCCATTCACTGCGATTAATCCACTGATCGGTTGCGCGTTTTTGCCGCCGCCATCCTGAACCTTTTGCCGGTTCGGCTGACAAAACAACACGTAATGGCGCTACCCGGCCCCATCGGGCCTATTCTCAGGAGCTTTCAGTGAGCGTCGTCGCCCTTGCCGAGCCGTGGCAGCTAGGGATTTCCGAGCCTGCGGCTTCTACGACGGCCGCGGCGTCCGGACCGGTCGATCGCGTGGAGTTTGTCGGCGACCGCGGCGCGTTTTCGCGCCTGACCATCTGGGGCACGTTGGTGCAGGCCCTGACCCTCGGCTTCTACCGGTTCTGGCTCTTCACCGACATGCGCCGCTACCTGTGGGCGCACACCACAGTCGACGGCGAGAGCCTGGAATACACCGGCTCGGCCGGCGAGTTGCTGCGCGGCTACCTGATGGCGCTCGGCCTCCTCGTCCCGATCTATGCCGTCGTCTACTTCAGTTCGTTCGTATCTCCCGCCGTGAACCGCGCGACCGTCGGGGTGGGGCCGCTGTTCCTGCTGATCCTTACTTACTGCGCGATCTACCAGGCCCGCCGCTACCGCCTGTCCCGGACGGTGCTGCGGGGCATCCGGTTTCGCCAGACCGGTTCGGCCCTCGTCTATACGTCGCGTGAACTGCTCTGGCTCATCGCCAACATCGGCACGCTCGGATTGACCTACCCGTGGGCGCTCGCGAGCCTCGAGCGCTACAAGATGCGCCACACCTTCTATGGCGACATCGGCGGACAATTCGCCGGACGGGGAGGGCGACTGTTCTGCCGCGGCATCCTGATCTGGCTCGCCATCGTGGTGCCGATCGTCGTCGGATTTGCCGCCGCCATTGCGGTGCTCGACTGGCCGGGGATAGCGGCGGCGCTGAAACTTAATCCGGGCGACGCCATCGTTGGCGCGCTGATCAAGACCCGCAACTTCGACGTTGGCGGCGCTTTGGCATTCGGTGGCGTGGCTCTCTCGATCCTGCTCGGTGTCATCCTCTATCCGGCGTTCAAGGCGATCGAACTGCAGTGGTGGCTGGCCGGCCTGCAACTTGGCGACGCCACAGCACACTCCGACCTGCGCGTCGGCAGCCTTTATCGCGCCTACGGCAAATACGTCCTCTGCCTTGCTGCGCTGGTGATCGTGGTGCCGGTCGCGATCGGATTGGTGACCGATACGGCGACGGCCTACAGCATCGGAACATCGGCCGCGCGCCGCGCTACCGCCGACTGGGCGTCCGGTCTCGCGAGCTTCGTCATCATCCTGCTTGGCGCTTCGGTTCTCGAACACATCCTGGTCACGTTCAAGTTGTGGCAGGCCGCCACGCGGTCGATCACGATCCGCGGACTTTCGACGCTCGAAAACGTCAATGCGCGCGAAGCCTCATGCTCGGCGTTCGGCGAAGGAATGTCCGACGTGCTGTTCGGCGCCAATGTCATCTGAGAGGTCCGTCATGTCCGACACGATGCGCAATGTGACGCCCGGGACCGAGACCAAATTCGGCTGCGGGATTTTCTTCGACGGGTTCACCAATGCGCGCCACGCCGTCGCGGTGATGCTCGGAACGGATGCGATCGAAATCAGCGTTCCCAACGGCCCCGTGCTCTCGACATGGCCGCTTGCTCATATTTCCTCGACGATGGCGCCGAAGAGCGTACTCCGACTTGGGATTGCCAACAGCAAAGTCGCGGCCCGCCTCGAGCTTCGCGACGCAGCGCTCGTCGCCGAGTTGCGGCGGCGCATCGGAATGCCGGAGGATGTGGCGACGCTGCGCACACGGACGAAGGGCGCATCGTGGAGCCTTGCCGCAGCGGCCGTGCTCGTTGCCGGCGTTGTCTGGGGCGTGCCCCTTGTCGCCGACGGCGCTGTCGCCCACGTTCCGCTCGCCTACGAAATGCAGCTCGGCGCGCGAACCGCGACGCAGATGGCCCCGCTCGAATGCGGCGGCAAGCCCGGACAGCAGGAAGGGCTCGCCGCCTTCAACAAGCTCGTCGGCACGCTGGAGAAGGCCGCTGATCTGCAGCAGCCGATCCACGTCGCCGTCGTCAAGTCGCCCGTGCTCAACGCCATCGCTGTGCCGGGCGGCCGCATCTATTTCTATGAGGCGTATCTTCAGAAGGCCGCGTCCGTCGATGAAGTCGCGGGCGTGCTGGCTCATGAGATGGGTCATATCGCCCACCACGACGGCGCCAAGGGCGTGATCGAGCGCGGCGCGGCGTCGATGGTATTCGGCAAGATGCTCGGCCACTTTGCCGGCGGGGATGCCGCCTCCAATGCCGCAAACCAGGTGATGCGGTTGTCCTATTCGCGCGGCGTTGAGGACGCAGCCGACGCTTTCGGCGGGGCGCTGATGAGCAAGGTCGGCGGTGACCCGCGCGCGAACGGTTATCTGCTGGAGCGCGGGGTCAAAGAGAGCGACTTGCCCCCGCATTTCCTGCTCGATCATGCCGAGCCAAAGCGCCGCTCTGCCAATCTTGCGCGTATTGCGCCGCCCGAGGTCCACAAAGAGCTGCTGACGTCGCAAGAGTTCGCGGCGCTGAAGAAGATCTGTTCCTGACACCGAAACGAAGAATCTCGCACCGCCATCGGAGATGCGAACATGAAACCGACCCTGCCGATCGCCGCGATAGCCGCCTGCCTGTGCGCGGCGACGCCGAGCTTTGCCGCGGACGCGGACTGGGCGGCCTGCAAAAGCGCCAAAGCGCCCGAGGCGCGGATTGCCGCTTGCACGGCTGTCGTAGATGACGAGGAGACGACGCCAGAAGATCGGGCCAAAGGCCTGGTGAACCGCGGGGAAGCTTACGTCGCCAAAGGCGACAAGACGCGCGCTCTGGCTGATTTCGACGACGCGCTCAAGCTTGTTCCCGCGAGCGTGGCTGCCCTCAATGCGCGCGGTACGCTCTACCTCGGCAAGGGCGACAATGACCTCGCCGTTGCGGATTTCACCCAAGCCATCGCGCTCGATGCGAAGAACGCGGCGGCATTCATCAGCCGCGGCAATGCCTACAAGAACAAATCCGAGTTCGACCACGCGATTGGCGACTTCACCGCCGCGATCGCAATCGACCCCAAAAGCGCCGTCGCCTACGCAAATCGTGGTTTAAGCCGTTACAGCAAGCGCACCCTTGATGAAGCGATTGCCGATCTCGATCGCGCGATCGAACTCTCGCCCAAATATGCGTTTGCGCACAACCTTCGCGGCATGTCCTATGCTGACAAGGACGATCTTGATCGTGCCGTCGTCGACTACGAGAAGGCGATAGCGCTCGACGCAAAGTTCTCGGCGCCCCACAACAACCTGGGCAATGTCTACAAGAAGAAGGGCGATCTCGACCGGGCCATCGCGGAATTTGACCAGGCCATCAAGCTCGATCCGAAGTCCTGGGTGGCCTACAGCAATCGCGGCCTTGCATACCAGGACAAGCGCGATTTCGATCGCGCCGTCGCGGACTTCGGCGAAGTCCTGACGCGGGCGCCGAAGGATATCAACGCATTCAATAATCGCGGCAATGCCTATGCTGCGAAGGGCGATTATGCCCAGGCCATCGCCAATTTCACTCGCGCCATCGAACTCAATCCGAAACTGGCAGCGTCGCTCCGCAATCGTGCCGCCGCCTACGACAAGACCGGCGATTACGACCGGGCGATTGACGACTACGACAGCGCCATCGGCTTCGAACGGAAGTTCGAAGCCGCCTACGCCGCGCGCGCCGCCGTCTTTCTCAAGAAGGGGCGATTCGTGAGCGCGCTGATGAGCCTCGTCCAGGGCAAGCTCGCGATAAAGAGCTAGGCGCGCGCAGAAGCGCCGAGGAATTAGTCATGATTCCGTCCTCCGTGGTCGCGAGCGTGGGTGCGGCTGCCGCCCTGTCGGCCGCTTGGCCCATCGTTGTCTACGCCGTTTGCCGGAAGCGGATGACGCTTGCGGCGCGCAACATCTGGATCGGCGCGGGCATGTTCTTTCTGTCCGCTCTCGTCCTGGAGCGGCTGCTGCATTTCTACGTGTTGAAGGCCAATCCCGACACAGCGGAGTTCCTCAAGACTCACCCCATGTGGATGGCGCTCTACGGGTGCTGCGCCGCGGCGCTGTTCGAGGAGACAGCCCGCTATCTCGGCATGCGCTTCCTGGTGCGCCCGACCGGGAACCCGGGAACCGCGGTGGCGTACGGCATCGGGCATGGCGGCATGGAATCCATCATGGTCGGCAGTCTCGGACTGCTGAACGCCTTCGTGTTCGCGCTCATGATCAATGCCGGCACATTCGACGCGACCTTCAAGCCGGTCCTTGGCCCGGATGTCCTCGCGCAACTGTACGGAAGCCTCGCGCGGCTCTCGGTTCTCACTTCGATGATTGCAACTCTTGAACGGCTGGCTGCGCTGCTCATTCAAATAGGCCTTTCGCTCCTGGTGTGGCGCGCAGTCGAGCGGCGGCAACTGCGATGGCTCGCGCTCGCGCTCCTGGCCCACGCCGGCATCGATTTCTTCCCCGGGCTCGTGCAGACCGGGCAGCTTTCCAGCACGGTGGTCGAGGGCGGCCTCATGGTCCTCGCGATCGGGCTCGTCGCGCTCTTCCTGCACGGCCTGCCGGACAAGATGGCGGCCCAGCCGGCCGGGCCGGCCTGATCCTCCGGCAGGTCGACGGAAAGGGGCGGGGGCCACATTGCGCGGTCGCCCACAGGGTGCCTAACCGTAAAATCCCTTTGATGCCCGGCCGGTATCGACATCCGTGGGGACGCACGCTAAACGTTCCGCCGAAATCGGCGCCCCGCCCATGCCGGGGCTAATTCTTAACCGGGGTCAATTCGATGACAGCGTTGTGGATCATCGTCCTCTGCGGGGCGTTGGCGATCGTTTATGCAATATGGGCGACCCAGTGGGTCATGAAGGCCGATGCCGGCAGCGCCAAGATGCAGGAGATTTCCGCGGCTGTGCGCGAGGGCGCGCAGGCCTATCTCAAGCGGCAATATACCACCATCGCCATTGTCGGCGTCGTGATCTTCCTGATCGTCGGTTATTTCCTCGGCTGGCTCGTCGGCGTCGGCTTCGCCATCGGCGCGATCCTGTCCGGCCTCACCGGCTTCATCGGCATGAATGTCTCGGTGCGGGCGAATGTGCGCACGGCCCAGGCGGCGATCGGATCGCTCGCCGGCGGCCTTGAACTGGCGTTCCGGGCCGGCGCCATTACCGGCTTGCTGGTCGCCGGTCTCGCGCTGATCGGCGTCACCATGTATTTCGGGTTCCTCACCGGCACGCTCCATCTCGCGGCCAACGACCGCACCGTGATCAACGCCATGGTGGCGCTCGGCTTCGGAGCCTCGCTGATCTCGATCTTCGCCCGTCTCGGCGGCGGGATCTTCACCAAGGGCGCCGACGTCGGCGGCGATCTGGTCGGCAAGGTCGAAGCCGGCATCCCGGAAGACGATCCGCGCAATCCCGCGACCATCGCCGACAACGTCGGCGACAACGTCGGCGACTGCGCCGGCATGGCCGCCGACCTGTTCGAGACCTATGCGGTGACGACGGTCGCCACCATGGTGCTGGCGGCGATCTTCTTCGGCGATACGCCGATCCTGTTCCAGATGATGACGCTCCCGCTCGCGATCGGCGGCGTCTGCATCATCACGTCGATCATCGGCACGTTCTTCGTCAAGCTGCCGGCGAGCCAGTCGATCATGGGCGCGCTCTATCGCGGCCTGATCGCGACCGGCGTGCTCTCGCTCATCGGGCTCGCGATCGTGATCTACCTCCTGGTTGGGTTCGGCAGCCTGCCTGGCGTGAAATACACCGGGATGTCGCTCTTCATCTGCGGCATCGTCGGGCTTGCGGTGACCGGCCTTATCATCTGGATCACCGAGTACTACACCGGCACGGAGTTCCGCCCGGTCCAGTCGATCGCGAAGGCCTCGGTCACCGGCCACGGCACCAACGTCATCCAGGGCCTTGCGATCTCGCTCGAGTTCGACGGCGCTGCCGGCGATCGTGATCATTGCCGGCATCCTCGTCACCTATGCGCAGGCGGGACTGTTCGGCATCGCCATCGCGGTCACGACGATGTTGGCGCTCGCCGGCATGATCGTGGCGCTCGATGCCTTTGGTCCCGTGACCGACAACGCGGGCGGCATTGCCGAAATGGCGGGCCTGCCGAAAGAGGTGCGCAAGTCGACCGATGCTCTCGACGCGGTCGGCAACACCACCAAGGCCGTCACCAAAGGCTACGCCATCGGCTCGGCCGGCCTCGGCGCACTGGTGCTGTTCGCAGCCTACAGCCAGGACCTCGCCTATTTCATCGCCCACCCGGGGGAGCACAAATACTTCGAGGGTGTGCAGCTCGACTTCTCGCTCAGCAACCCGTACGTGGTGGTGGGCCTCCTGTTTGGCGGCTTGTTGCCGTATCTCTTCGGCGCGCTTGGCATGACCGCGGTGGGACGTGCCGCCAGCGCCATCGTCGAGGAAGTGCGCCGCCAGTTCCGCGAAAAGCCGGGCATCATGAAGGGCACCGACAAGCCCGACTATGGCCGCGCCGTCGACCTCCTCACCCGCGCTGCGATCAAGGAGATGATCGTGCCGTCGCTATTGCCGGTGCTGTCGCCGATCGTGGTCTATTTCGCGATCTACTTCATCGCCGGCGGCGGGGCTGCGGGCAAGACCGCGGCGTTCTCGGCGGTGGGCGCCATGCTGCTTGGCGTCATCGTCACCGGCCTGTTCGTCGCGATCTCCATGACCTCCGGCGGCGGCGCCTGGGACAACGCCAAGAAGTACATCGAAGATGGCCACTTCGGCGGCAAAGGCTCGGACGCCCACAAGGCCGCCGTCACCGGCGACACCGTCGGCGATCCTTACAAGGACACAGCGGGACCGGCGGTCAACCCGATGATCAAGATCACCAACATCGTCGCGCTCCTGCTGCTCGCGATCCTGGCGGGTTGATCAGTTCTGGTAAGGTACGCAAAGCCAACGGGTCCGGCCTTCGGCCGGCCCGATGACAGGCTTTGCGCACCCTACGATGCTTCGGCGTCTGCTTGGCCGTCAGCTTGACTTGAACATGTGGAACACGAGGCCGAGCGTGTTCTGCTCGACGCCGCCGGTCGGAATTGTCCGGCTCACGTAATCGAAGATCTTGCCGTCCTTGATGCCGTAATTGGCAAGCCGCTCGACCCGGCGGCCCTTGTCGAAATACACGGCAATAACGCGCCGATCGGACTCCGACTGCGGCATGAACGAAGTCTGCTTCGACTGCTGCGAGATGTAATAGAACACTTCACCGCTGATGGTGGCGACCGTGGACGGTGTCCCAAGCACGATCAGGACCTGCTCCTGCGTCGCGCCGATCGGAACCTGCTCCAGCGCCCCTTGCTGGAGCATGTAGCCATGTTGATAGACCTGGGTGCAGCCGCCAGCGAATGCCGCAAAGCAAACAGCGAGCGCCCCGACGAGAGATCGCCGACCGCACCTGCTCCGTCCCAGATGTATGCTGCCCCGCTTCAACCCCGGCATCCCCGTTACGCCCTCGGGTCCCCTATGACCTACCCTGCGTACCCCCGAAACACAACGGCTCTCAATTCAACCGGCGGCCGTCCACCAGGAACCCCATGATTTTCCGCATCTTCCAGCGTCCCTTGGCACCAACCATCGACGCGCTCTATGGCGGCATCGTGGCGCAGGCGCGATTGCCGGTATTTTATGCCGGATTCGGGGTCCCCGACACGGTTGACGGGCGATTCGACCTGGTGGTGCTCCATCTGGTGCTGGTGCTGGGACGGCTACGACTTGCCACCGGGCAAGCGCAATCTGATCGACTTGCCCGTGAACTGGGGCAGGGCCTGTTCGACACGTTCTGCCAGGATATGGACAACAATCTCCGCGAGATGGGCGTCGGCGACCTCTCGGTCCCAAAGCAGATGCAACGGCTCGGCGAGGCCTTCTATGGCCGGCAGCAGGCCTACGACGCCGCGCTGGCAGACGACGACGAGGCGGTGCTCACGGCCGCCATCGCCCGGAACGTGTTCTCCGGCGAGACCGGACTACGGGCGCAGCGCCTTGCCGCTTACGTGCGAGCGTCGGCGGCCAAGCTTGCGACGATCGATCCCATCACCGCGCCCGAAACGCTTGCATTTGCCGATCCGGTTGCCATTTTGGCTGACGGCGCCATGAAACCGGACGGACAGACGCCAGGCAATAAGACGCCCGACAACAAGACGCCGGACAAAGAAAGGTCCCTATGAACACCCGCGGCCACGCTTGGCATGTGCCGGTCCGCGTTGCGGACGTGCCGGCAACCGGGCTTCATCTCACGCTCGTTGCGGACGAGTCGGTCCGCGCCGCGGTTGCCGCACTCGCCGACCTGCGCGGTATCGCGCGCCTTGAGGCGACGGTCGACATTTCCCATCATGGCGACGGCCTGCGCGCCACCGGTACCGTGTCGGCGAAGGTCGGACAGACCTGCGTCATTACGCTCGATCCGGTGGAAAACGATGTCGAGGAGACCTTCGACGTCACGTTCGCGCCCGGCGGTGGTGCTGCCCCGGCCGCCGCCGTTGACGGCAACGACGAGCCGGTGGCTACCGAATCGCCGGAGGCATTGGTCGCTGGAGTTGCCGATATCGGCGCGGTCCTGATTGAATTTCTGCTGCTGGGCATCGATCCTTATCCGAAAAAGCCCGGCGCCGTATTCGCGCCGCCGTCGGAGAACGATGACGAGGCCGGCCCGTTTGCCGCGCTTGGCCGCCTGAAGCACTGATCGGGTTTCTGTGGTGTGCGCATTACCCTGTCGGGGTGCCTGACACCCGACGGCTGACCTCGGGGAACCGCGCGCTCTGATCCCCCTTTCGTTTCGTCCCGCCGCCGGAGTATGGTCGCGCCGCCGCCTGGGGGCTTCGGCGGAACGGAATCCAAGCACTGTCCGCCAAGGTCGATCGATGCCACAAAAGGTACGAATCGCGCTCGACGCCATGGGAGGCGACTACGGGCCCCCGGTCGTAGTGGCGGGCGCCGCCATCTCGCTCGACCGGCACCCCGATACGGAGTTTGTCATCGTCGGCGACCGGCGCGCCATCGAGCCGCTGCTCGCCGGCCGACCAGCGCTGGCCGCGGCATCGCGCATCGTCCACACCGACGTCGCGGTGAAGATGGACGACAAGCCGAGCCAGGCGCTGCGTCACGGCCGCTGGAAATCTTCCATGTGGATGGCGATCGACGCGGTGAAACGCGGCGATGCCGATGCGGTCGTGTCCGCCGGCAACACCGGCGCGCTCATGGCCATGGCGAAATTCCATCTCAAGACCATGGCGGGGATCGAGCGGCCGGCGATCGCTGCGTTGTGGCCGACGCTGCGCGGCACATCGATCGTCCTCGACCTCGGGGCGACCATCGGCGCCGACGCTCGCAACCTTGTCGACTTCGCCGTCATGGGCGGCGCGATGGCGCGGGTGCTGTTCGATCTCGACCGGCCGACCATCGGTCTTCTCAACATCGGGGTCGAGGAGGTGAAGGGCCTGGAAGAGGTGCGCGAGGCCGGCCGGATCTTGCGCGAGGCCGACCGCGCCGATCTCGATTATGTCGGCTTCGTGGAAGGGGACGACATCGGCCGGGGGACCGTGGACGTCGTCGTCACCGAGGGGTTCGCGGGCAATATCGCCTTGAAAACTGCCGAAGGAACGGCCAAACAAATCGCCGAATACCTGCGCGGTGCCATGAGCCGGAGCCTGTTCGCCAGGATCGGTTATCTGTTCGCCCGCAATGCGTTCGCTGCGATAAAGGACAAGATGGATCCGGGCAAAGTCAACGGCGGCGTTTTCCTCGGGCTCAACGGTATCGTCATCAAGAGCCATGGCGGGACCAACCCCGAAGGCTTCGCGGCGGCGGTTGATCTCGGCTACGGCATGGTGCGCTACGAGTTGCGCGGCCGGATTTTCCAAATGCTCTCCACGTCGCAGACGGGCGTTGCGGCTGCTGCAGCGGGTGCCTCCTCGTGACGGTCACCCGCTCGGTCGTTCTCGGCTGCGGCGGTTATCTGCCGCGGCAGGTCCTCACCAACGCCGACCTCGCGCGCAAGGTCGATACATCCGACGAATGGATCGTACAACGCACCGGCATTCACGAGCGCCATATCGCTGCGCCGGGTGAGAAGACGTCCGATCTCGCGCTGGCGGCGGCGCGCGCCGCGCTGAAGGCGAGCGGCGTGGACGCGTCGAGTATCGATCTCATCGTGCTCGGCACTGCGACACCCGACAATACGTTTCCGGCCACCGCCGTCACGGTGCAGGCCGAGCTCGGCATCACCGCCGGCGCGGCCTTCGATGTGCAGGCGGTGTGCTCGGGATTCGTGTTCGCGCTCACAACCGCGGACAGTCTTCTCAAGACCAGCGGCTTCAAGCGGGCGCTCGTCATCGGCGCGGAGACCTTCTCGCGCATCCTCGACTGGAGCGACCGCACCACCTGCGTCCTGTTCGGCGACGGCGCCGGTGCGGTTGTGCTTGACGCCGTGCCCCAGTCCGGCAGCCGCGAAGATCGCGGCATCCTCTCCGCTCACCTGCGCTCCGACGGCCGTCACAAGACCAAGCTCTATGTGGACGGCGGCCCCTCATCGACCGGCACAGTCGGACACCTGCGCATGGAGGGTCGCGAAGTCTTCAAGCATGCGGTGGCGATGATCACCGATGTGGTCGAGGACGCTTTTGCGGCGACCGGCTACAGCGCTGCGGACGTCGATTGGTTCGTTCCGCACCAGGCCAACAAGCGAATCATCGACGGCTCGGCACGCAAGCTCGGCATTGCGCCGGAGAAGATCGTCGTCACGGTGGACCGACACGCGAACACCTCTGCCGCGTCGATTCCGCTGGCCCTCTCGGTCGCGGCCAATGACGGCCGGATTAAGGCCGGCGACCTCGTTCTGCTCGAAGCGATGGGTGGTGGGTTCACCTGGGGCGCCGTGCTTTTGCGCTGGTAAGTGGTGCGGGTTTTGAGTATCGCATGCAGTCTCTTTCCGACGCGTCAAGGGCTGCCGCAAGCGTTCCGAAATCTTTGGCCGAGACCCTAATTGACCGGCGGTAATCAACTCCATATCCTTGAACCATAAGTAGATATTGGTGCATCGGGGCTGACGATGTCCGAAAAGACAGTTACGAGGGCCCACCTTTGCGAGGCGGTATACCAAAAGGTGGGATTGTCGCGGACCGAGTCCGCAGCGCTGGTGGAACTGGTCTTGAAGGAGATCACCGACTGCCTAGAACGCGGCGAAACCGTAAAATTGTCGTCGTTCGGCTCGTTCGTGGTGCGCAAAAAAGGCCAACGAATCGGCCGTAATCCCAAGACAGGGACTGAAGTGCCAATCTCGCCACGGCGGGTTATGGTGTTCAAGCCGTCGGCGATTCTCAAGCAGCGCATCAACGCAGATTCGAAGAACGGCAGCGAATAAGCGGTCCGGAACGCCGCGGGTGTTTCGGGCGACCACGCGCAGCGGATGAAGAGGCGGCTTTGAACAAGGCGCCCGAAGCGTACCGGACCATCAGCGAGGTGGCAGATGAGCTCAATCTGCCTCAGCACGTGCTGCGGTTCTGGGAGACGCGCTTCCCCCACATCAAGCCGATGAAGCGCGGCGGCGGCCGGCGGTTCTACCGGCCCGAAGATGTCGACCTGCTGCGCGGCATCCGCCACCTCCTCTACGGTGACGGCTACACCATCCGCGGCGTGCAGCGCATCCTGCGCGAGCAGGGCGTGCGCGCGGTGCAGTCGGTCGGGCAGGGGCGCGAGGTGGCGCTGCCGCCGCGCTCGCCGCACGACGAGGTTGAGCCCGACGGCGATGTCGAGCCGGCGCAGACCGCGCCCGAGACCAACGGCGCCGAGACCTACGACGCCGAGACCAATGGCGCGGCGGTTGAACGCGCCGCGTCGCCCGCGGTACCGCCAAAGCCGATGAACGGCGCGCGCGCGCCCGCAAAGCCCGCGCCGCCGCCGGCGCAAGCCTCGGCCGCGAAGAGCCTCGCCAACGGCGATCTCGAACGATTGCGGGCCGCGCTCGTCTCCCTCGAAGAAGCGCGCCGCCTGCTCGGCAAGGTGGATTAGCTCGCCGGCCGCGATCTGTAGGGTGGGCAAAGCGAAGCGTGCCCACCGTTCGCAGGCGAGACGCGTGGGCACGCGCGGACACGTCCGCGCTTTGCCCACCCTACGGTCTGGCCAATCCGAACGAGGAATGTAACATCGCGCCGGCTTCAACGAGGGGAACGGCGCAGTGCAGAAGTTTGGAATCGGTCAGCCGGTATCGCGGTTCGAAGATCCGCGCTTGGTGCGGGGCGGCGGGCGCTATGTGGATGACATCGTGCTGTCGCGCATGGCGTTCGGCCATGTGCTGCGCTCGCCTTATGCCCACGCCAAAATCCGCGCGATCGATGCGGCCGCCGCCCGCGCCGCGCCGGGCGTGCTCGCGGTCCTGACCGGAGCGGACTGGCGCGCCTCGGGCTGGGGCGACCTTCCCGTGCCGGGCGGTCTCAAGCGCCGCGACGGCAGCCCGATGTATCGGCCGCACTATCCTGGCCTCGTGTCGGACCGGGCGCGATGGGTCGGCGATTGCGTTGCTTTCGTCGTCGCGGAGACCTCCGCCCAGGCAGCCGATGCGGCCGAGGTGATCGCGGTCGAATACGAACCGCTGCCGGCGATCGTGTCGACCGCGGACGCCGTCGCGCCGGGTGCGCCGCTCGTGTTCGACGATTGCCCGAACAACATTTCATTCGTGCATGTGGATGGCGACAAGGCCGCGGCCGATGCCGCCTTTGCCCGCGCCGCTCACGTGGTGCGCCAGCACTTCGTCATCAATCGCGTCACCACCGCCTCGATGGAGCCGCGCGGCAGCATCGGCGACTACAATCCGGCCGACGGCCGCTACACCGTCTACACGACGCTGCAGCGCGCGCATCCGTTCCGCACCGAGCTCTCCGGCGTGCTCAAGGTGCCGGAGGCGAAGATCCGCGTCATCGCCCCCGACATCGGCGGCGCGTTCGGCATGAAGTCCGCGGTCTACAACGAGGTCGCGCTGGTGCTGCTGGCCTCCAAGCTCCTCGGCCGGCCGGTGAAGTGGATGAGCACGCGCTCGGAGGCATTCCTCTCCGACGCCCAGGCGCGCGACAACGTCACCGATGCGGAGCTGGCGCTCGACGCCGACGGCACCTTCCTCGCGCTGCGGGTGAAGAGCGTCGCCGCGCTGGGCGCCTACCTGCAGACCGCGACGCCGGCGTTTCTCGGCAATCTCGGTTCGCTCGCCGGCGTCTACCGCACGCCGGCAATTCACGTCGACGTCACCGCGGTGTTCACCAACACCAACCCGGTGCGGCCCTATCGCGGCAACGGCCGGCCCGAAGCGGCCTACGTCATCGAGCGCATGGTCGATCTCGCCGCCGATGAGACCGGCATCGATCCGGCGGAGCTGCGACGGCGCAACGCGATCCCGCCCGAGGCGATGCCGTTCAAAACCGGCCTCACCTTCACGTACGACAGCGGCGAGTTCGCGAAGAACCTCGACATGGTGCTGCGCCTCGCCGACGTCGACGGCTTTGCGGCGCGGCGCGAGGAATCGCGGGCGCGCGGCAAGCTGCGCGGCCTCGGCATGTCGAACACCATCGAGCGGGCCGGTGCGCCGAGCTACGAGGGCGCGGAGATCAGGTTCGACCGCTCGGGCACGGTGACGCTGCTGACCGGGGCCATCAACCAGGGCCAGGGCCACGAGACGGTGTTCAAGCAGATCGTCTGCGACCGGCTCGGGATTGATCCTGCCGACATCCAGTACCTGCAGGGCGACACCGACCAGGTGTTCATGGGGGAGGGGACCGGCGGCTCGCGGTCGGCGACGCTCGGTGGCTCCGCCGTCGATGCCGCGGCCAAGAAGGTGATCGAGAAGGCGCGCAGGATTGCCGCCCATGTGCTCAAAGCCAACGGATCGCCGGTGAACTTCGACGCGGGCGTGTTCTCAAGTCCGGCGACGAACGAGACGCTCACCATGAAGGAAGTGGCGAAGCTTGCCGTCAATCCAGCCGCGGTGCCGCCCGATCTCGAGCTTGGCCTCGTCGTGACCGCGGTCTACCGCGGCGAGGTCGAGAACTTTCCGAACGGCGCCCATGTCTGCGAGCTTGAGATCGACCCGGAGACGGGCGAGGTCGCGCTCCAGCGCTACAGCGTCGTCGACGATGTCGGCACCGTGCTCAACCCGCTGCTGCTCCATGGCCAGATCGTCGGCGGCGTCGCCCAGGGTGCGGGCCAGATCCTGCGCGAGGATATCCGCTTTGATGCCGAAAGCGGCGAACTCCTCACCGGCTCGTTCATGGACTACGCGATGCCGCGCGCGGGCGATCTCACCGCGGTCGCGGTGAAGAGCAATCCGGTGCCGACCAAGACCAATCCGCTCGGCGTGAAGGGCGCCGGCGAGGCGGGCACGGTCGGCGCGATGCCGGCGATCGCCAATGCGCTCGTCGACGCGCTCTCGGAATTCGGCATCCGTCACGTCGAGATGCCGGCAACGCCCGAGGTGATCTGGCGCGCCATCAGGGCGGCGCGCGGCGGCGCCGGCTGAGGGAGAGTTCAGTCCGGAGCCATGACCAGATTGCGGGACTCAAGGCTTGCCAAGGTCCCCGCGGAGCGGGGCATCAGCGAAACGAGTCTGTGAAAACAGCGAAAATGGACCCCCATTTCGCAAATCCGGCACCCCGATTTTTCCCTCAGAACAGGGAAAATAACAGGGAAAACATATTTTCGGCCTTCCGAAACCGCATGGCTTGCCGCTCCATTCGCCGTCGCCACCGCCGCATTTTTGTTTCGAGCGACGCTATCCCGCCCCGCGGTCATCCAAGGCCGAGCGTCGTATCGTTTATTGCCTAAATTATAGGACTAATCATCCGATCGTCAAGCCGGATCGTTATTTTGTTGCGATGACGCCCCTCAACTCCGTCGTCATGCCCCGCTTCAAGCGGGGCATCCAGTAACCACCGAGCAAGCGGTCAGAAACACGCTGTGTCACATTCAGATTCAGGTGGTTACTGGATCGTCCGGTCAAGCCGGACGATGACGGCTCGGACCGGTTCGCGCGCGAACCGTATTCGTAAACGGGTCGGCAAATCGTCTCCTCGTGGCAATAGGAAAAATCCGGCAAATTTCTGCCAAGTTTCCTACGGTGCGCCGTATCGTCCTACCGCGTTGATGGCGCTCGATTTTCCTTCATGCAATTGACCGGCACGCGCTCTGCTCTTACTGTTGAGACAACTACAAGCCGAATAGTCGGCAAAAAATGTTGGAGACGACCATGAAGCTTAAGGTGCTGGGGCTCGGCGGTCTCGCCGTGGCAGCTTTTGCGATGCCTGCCGTTGCCCATCATTCCTTCGCGATGTTCGACGCGACCAAGACCATGACCATTCAGGGTTCGGTCAAGGAATTCCAGTGGACCAATCCCCACGCCTGGATCATGCTCACGACGGCTAAGGAGGGCAAGGCGGAGGATTGGGCGATCGAGCTCAATGGTCCGAGCGCGCTCGTCCGCTCGGGGTGGAAGCCCAAGACGCTGACGCCCGGCATGCCGGTCTCGGTGACCATCCATCCGCTCCGTGACGGCAGCAATGGCGGTCAGTTCATGTCGGTCAAGCTTCCGGACGGCACTGAGCTCGGTCGCGGCGGCGGTGCGCAGCCGACCTTGCCGCCGGGTGCGCCGGGCGCCGCGCCAGCCGCCCCTGCAACCCCGCCGGCTCCGTAACGCCGGCTTCGTTTCGAATGGCTTGATCTTTATCGCGGCGCGTGTGCGCCGCGATACGCGGCACCTTTTTTCGAATCAATTTTCAGTCCGATCATCTGGTCCGAGTGGCCTAATTCCGGGACCTGTCGCGACGCGATCGCGCACGCGAAGTCATGGCCCGTGAACTCAAAGCATGACTTCCGGAGAACCGCGCTACTTGCTGATTTTTTTAAATAAATCGCGAAGTCGCTGTGCCTGATCATCAGCGGCGCAGACAATTTGGTGCATTGCGGAATTGTTCATTGCATGTTCAGGCAGGGTGGTATGTCATTGCGGCCGTTACCTGGAAACCGGCGGCAGGGGTGCAGATTTCGATGCAGCATTCGGGTCCCGGGACGCACGTTATCGCGGCCAGATGATTGACGGGCATCGGCAATGGTGGATGTCGCGGTGAGGACGGCGAGCCATCGCCTCGGCTTGGCGAGAGTTGCCTTGGTCGGCACGCTGATGTGCCTCGCGCCGTTTGACGCGATCGCCGGCGCCTGCGCGCCGCGCTACGCGCTGCCTGCGATCAATCTGACCACCATGGGCGTATGCAGCTTCGATGCGGAGAAGCTGAGCTTCGCCGGCGATCCGGTGACGCAGGCGGCGTGCCTGGTTCGTCCGGTCGAACGCATGGCGAAGGTCGGACCGCCGCGCGACAGCTTGCCCAAGGTGTTTGCCGAGCGCGTCGGCCGCGCCGAGTTGTTGCCGCACCGGGCGATGCTAAGCACCTACATCGCCGAGGCCGGGCTCGACCACGCCATCGAGGAGAGCCTTGCGAATCCGCTGTCGCGGGCGCGGGACAACGACCTGCAATCGCCGATGGCGCGCTATTTCGTGATTCACGACACCAGCGCGCCGCGAACTCGGCACGTTCCCGCCCGATCTCGACGTCAATTTGCGGATCAACAACCTGGAGCGGTTTCGCTGCTCGGACAAAGCCGAGGTCGCTCACGCCTTCGTCAACCGCTCCGGCAACATCTACATCGGCCACGATTTCAGCACGCCGTGGCGGGCGACGAAGTTCGAACGCGGCCTCAAGTTCGGCCTCGCGCTGAAGGGGCTGTTCGTGCACGTCGAGTTGACGCAGCCGCGGCGGCCGGCGCCGGAGTATCGCCGCTACAACGACATCAACGCGCCCGATCCGGGCTTCTCGCCGGCACAATATGATCGCCTGGCACTGCTCTATATCGTAGCGAGCGTGCGTGCCGGCGAATGGTTGATCCCCGCCTTCCACGCGGTGATCGACAGCGAGATTCGCGGCGGGCACGACGATCCGCAGAATTTCGATCTCGATTCATTTGCGACGGCGCTGTCGACGACGCTCGACCGCCTTTCGGCGCAGAGCGCCTCCGTCCCGACCCACGACTAGCACCGGCGTTCAGGCATTCCGATCAGGCTCGCCGCCCTTCCGCGCGCGCGTGCAATCGGTGTATCTTCGCGCCACAACAAAGCGAACAAACGGCCGTGCGCGGGCGCGCGGCTTTAAGGAAACTCCGAGGAGGACTTGCATGCAAGCGATGCGCGCTTCGATCGTGTCGGCGGTGATCGCCGGCGCGGCGGTGCTGACGATGTCCGCAGCCGCCGCGTTCGATGAATCGAAATATCCGGACTTCAAGGGACAGTGGCGCCGGGCAGCCGGGATCGGCATCGTCTGGGATGAAACGAAGCCGCCCGCACTTGGTCAGAACCCGCCGCTGACGCCGGAATACCGGGCAATCTGGGAGGCGAGCGTTGCGGATCAGCGCGCGGGCGGGCAGGGCGGCGATACCCGCGTCACCTGCCGCAGCAACGGCATGCCGCGGATGGCGACCATCGTGCGCCCGTTCGGCCTCTTCATCCTGCCGGAAATGACGATGATCGTTTACGACAACAACATTCCGCGCTGGGTCTATACCGACGGCCGTCAATTCCCGAAGGACGGCGAGCCGTCCTATGCGGGATATTCGATCGGGAAATGGCTCGATACCAATGGCGACGGCCGCTACGACGCCCTCGAGATCGAAACCCGCAATTTCAAAGGACCGCGCATCTATGACGACAGCGGCATTCCGCTGCATTTCGACAACGAGTCCGTCATCAAGGAGCGCCTGTCGCTCGACAAGGCAAATCCGAACGTGCTTCTCAACGTAATCACCGTCGAAGATCACGCGCTCACTCACCCGTGGACGGTGACGAAGCATTACGAGCGCGTTGCCGGCAAGATCGAGTTTCACGAAGACCTGTGCAACGAGGAGAACGCGCACGTCCAGATCGGCAAGGAAGGCTACATGGTGAGCGGCGACGGCTACCTGATGCCGACCAAGAAGGGACAGGCCCCGCCCGACTTGCGCTACTTCAAACAGACGCAGAAGTGACTTCACCTCCCCCTGGAGGGGGGGGCGCGAACGCCCGAAGGGCGGGCGCGGGAGGGGGGACAGCCGTGCAACAATCTCGGCGCTGCATTTGATGCGCCGCTGTCAATTTTCTCCCCTCCCCCTTGTGGGGAGGGGTCGGGGGTGGGGGTCGAGAAGTGTGGCTCCGTCTGCGCCATGACCTCCCGACCCCCCACCCCGACCCTCCCCCGCAAGGGGGGAGGGAGAAGACAGGGGAGGTGAAGATGAGGAACACCGATGGACCAACGTAATTTCACGGGCGACTACGACACGCTCCTCGAACTCGTCAAAACGCGCGTCAGCGTCCGCAATCTCAAGCCCGATCCGATCCCGGACGAGTACGTGACGCAAATTCTCGAGGTCGGGCGCTGGGCGATGTCCGGCGCCAACGGCCAGCCGTGGGACTTCATCGTCGTCAAGGATCCAGCCATCAAGAAAGAGCTGTTCCGGGTCTACTCCGAGGAGAACAACGACTTCATCTACTGGATGGAGCAGCAGCGTGACTTCAAGCTGCGCCATCCGTCGTTCCAGATGACCCACGACGAGGCGCTGACGAAGTACCGCACCGGCGTCGGCTTCTCGATCGCGCCGGTGCTGATCGTCATCCTCGGCGACGGCCGGCGGCAATGGGCGACGGTGCAGGGCGCCCACACCTTCGGCCGCGACCAGTCGCATCTGACCGACGGGCTTGCGAACACCGCGATGCTGATGCATCTCGCGGCGGGCGCGCTCGGGCTCGGCAGCCAGCATGTCACGATCCACATCCAGGAACCGTTCAAGCGCGTGCTCGGCGTGCCGGATCTGCTGACGTTCTCGCTCATCATGCCGATCGGCTATCCCGCGGTGCCGCCGAAAGAGGGCGTGCGACGCCCGCTCGCCGACATGGTCCACCACGACAAGTTCGACATGACGAAGTACATGACGAACGAACAGACGCTGCAGTATCTGCGCGGGCTGCGCGAGAAAACCGTGCCGGTCTACAGCCACTCCTATCAGGGCCGCCCGCCCGTGCCCCCAAGCGGGGAGAAATGAGCCCGATGGTGCGGTTATTCGGTTCGTCATGCCCCGCGGAAGCGGGGCATCCAGTAGTCCCGGGCGCTTGTTGTCTTTCGCTAGCGCGGTGGTTACTGGATCGTCCGCTTTCGCTTTCGCGGACGATGACGGCCGGTAAAATGTCGCTCAAGCTTGCGTTGAAGTCGGAACTCATCGCGCTAATTGCGGCGTGCGTGCTTCATCTCGCGACGCCCGCTTTCGCGCTCGATGCGATCCGGCTGGGCAAGGCGGTGCCGAACTCGTTCGCATTCGGCGCGACGGAGGTCGGGATCGATGCCGGCATCTTTGCGAAGGAGGGGCTCGACGTCACGGTGTCGAGCTTCCGCGGCGATGCGCAGCTGCAACAGGCGCTGGCGGCCGGCAGCGTCGACGTCGGGCTTGGCTCGGGGCCGGGGCTGGGCTTCCGCGTCAAGGGCGCGCCGTCGATCGGCATTGCCGCCATGTACGGGCCGCCGGCGAACCTTGCCCTGCTGGTCTCGGTGAAGTCGCCGGTCAAGGCGGTGGCCGACCTCAAGGGCAAGCGCATCGGCGTCACCACGGCGGGTTCGCTCACCGACTGGCTGGTGCGCGAACTTTCGCGCCAGCAGGGCTGGGGCTCCGACGGCATTACGGTGGTGGCGCTCGGCACCATGCAGGCGCGTCTCGCCGCCATGGAGCGCGGCGAACTCGACGGCGCCGTGCTCGAGGCTGCCAACGGCTACGAGCTCGAGGAAGAGGGCCGCACCCGCAATCTGCTGCTGTTCGGCGATGTGGTGAAGCACTTCTACACCCACGTCATCTTCTCGACCGACGACGTGGTCGCGAAGCGGCCGGCGCTGCTGCAACGCTTCCTCGCCGCCTGGTTTCGCACTGTCGCGTTCATGAAGGCGAACCGCGATACCACGATCGATTCCGAGACGCGCACGCTCGCGGTGCGGCGGAGTATCGTCGCGCGCATCTACGATGCGCAGATGCCGGGCTTCTCGCTCGACGGCGCCTGGGACTTGCAGGCGCTCGACGTCATCCGCGCCTCGCTCAAGGAGCTCGGAACCCTGCCGATGGTGCCGGAGGCGAAGGCACTCTACACCGACAAGTTCGTGCCGGTCAGGTTTTAGCTCCCCATGAATGCGATTCGTAGGGTGGGCAAAGGCGGCCCCGGCGTTGCAAGTGTCGCGCGGCAGTCGGTCCGCCGTGCCCACGGCGGCGCTAATGGTGGGCACGGCGGAAGAGCCGCTGTGCCCGAAATCCCCAACGTCGTGGCCGCCTTTGCCCACCCTACCGGCTTTGTGCGATGTCGAGGCGCTGCGGTGGGCACGGCGGAACGACCGTCGTGCGAAGCTCGCGATGTCATGGCCGCCTTTGCCCACCCTACGGGTGCTGTCCGGGGTCGGTCATGAGCCTCGTCGGCATCGACATCGGCGGCACGTTTACCGATCTCGTCGGCTATCGCGACGGGGCGATCCTCACCGCGAAGACGCTCACGGTGCCGGCCGACCCGACCGTCGGCGCGGCGACCGCGCTGAAGCTCGCGGGCTGCGACGTGGCCGAGGTCGCCGAGCTGCTGCACGGCTCGACCATCGCCATCAACACCGTGCTGGAGAAGAGTGGCGCGAAGACCGCGCTCGTGACCACCGCGGGCTTTCGCGATGTCTATGCGCTCGGACGCGGCAATCGGCCGGACGCGTTCAACCTCGATTTCCATCGGCCGCGGCCGCTGGTGTCGCGCGACCTCACCTTCGAGCTTGCCGAACGCATGAACGCCGCCGGCGATGTGCTGGTGCCGCTCGCCACCGGCGAGGTCGAGGCGCTGGCGCGGCGGCTTGACGGGCTCGGCATCGAAGCGGTCGCGATCTGCTTCCTGCACTCCTACGCTAACCCCGCCCACGAGATCCTGGCGGCCGAGATTTTGCGACGCCACGCGCCCAACGTCTTCGTCACCGCGAGCCACGAAATTTTGCGCGCCTATCGCGAATACGAACGCACGTCGACGACGGCGCTCAACGCCTTCGTCGGCCCCCGGGTCGCGCGCTATCTCGCCCGCTTCGAAGGGTTTGCCCGCGAGGGCAGCTTTGCCGGCAACATCGCCATCATGCGCTCGAACGGCGGCACCATGTCGATCGACGAGGCGCGGCGGATGCCGGTCGCGATGATGGAATCGGGGCCGGTCGCCGGCATGATCGGAGCGGCGCACCTCGCAAAGCTTCTCGGCATCGAGCGCGCGATCGGCTTCGACATGGGCGGCACCACGGCGAAGACCTCGCTGATCGCGGGTGGCGTGCTGCCGATCGAAGAAGGCTACGTGATCGGCGACCTCTACACCGGCCAGCCGATGCAGCTGCCCGTCGTCGACATTGTCGAGGTCGGCGCGGGCGGCGGCTCGATTGCGTGGTGCGACGACACCGGCGCGCTGCATGTGGGGCCGGTTTCGGCCGGCGCCGATCCGGGTCCGGCCTGCTATGGCCGCGGCGGCAAGGCGCCGACGGTGACCGATGCCGATCTGGTACTGGGCCGGCTCAACGGCGCGCGCTTTCTCGGCGGCGGCATGACGCTCGATCGCGCCGCCGCGGACGCGGCGATCATGGACGCGGTGGGACGACGGCTCAATCTCGATGCGGCGACGGCGGCCTACGGCATCGCGGCGATCACCGACGGCGCGATGGCGCTGGCGGTGCGCGCGGTGTCGGTCGATCGCGGCATCGATCCGCGCGATACCGCGATCATCGCGTTCGGCGGCGCGGGCGCGCTCCATGCGGCGGCGATCGCGCGCGAGATCGCGATCCCGAAGGTGATCGTGCCGCGGTTGCCGGGCAATTTCTCGGCGCTCGGCATGCTGATGGCGGAGTGGCGGCAGGATTTCGTGCGCACGCTGATCGGCGAACTTGCGCGGCTCGACCGCGCCGCGGCGACCCAGGCCTTCGCCGACTTGCGCGGGGCAGGGGAGGCGGCGCTCGCGCGCGAAGGGCTCGCCGGCGGGCGCTTCGCGTTTGCCGCCGACCTGCGCTACCGCGGCCAGGAGCACACCATCGCGATCCCCGTCGACGGCCCGGGCGATGTGGGCGAGGGCGCCGAGGCGACGCGGCGCCGCTTCGACGAGCAGCATCAGCGCCGCCACGGCCACGCGGCGCCCGATCAATCGATCGAGATCGTCAACCTGCGGCTCGTGGTGACGGTGCCGCGCATGAACGACGCCATCGGCGCCTGGCTGCGCGACGCCTTCGCGCCGGAAGCCGCGACGCCGGAGCAGCGCCGCCCCATCATCTTCGACGACCCGCAGCGCCCGCTCGAAGCGCGCATCCTATGGCGCCCGGGGCTTGCGGCCGGCACCACGGTCGATGGTCCCGCCGTGATCGAGGAGCCGAACGCCACCACCTTCGTGCCGCCCGGCGCCGCCGCCGCGATCG
Organism: uncultured Alphaproteobacteria bacterium; assembly: GCA_963807015.1. GTDB lineage: Bacteria > Pseudomonadota > Alphaproteobacteria > Rhizobiales > Xanthobacteraceae > JAJPKK01. The sequence goes on from CAWEAS010000009.1 coordinate 87,254, forward strand.
ACCGGTGGGGCAACATCGTCATCACGCTCGAGAGCGCGGGCTGACGCGCCGGCCTTGGAAAATTAACGATCTCGACTTCGCCAAAGGGCCACTGGCGGAGGCCGCGGGCCGTCGCCATCTTTCCGGGTGAGGGGCGACGTGGAGGGGGTCGCGTTCCGGACGTCAGGAGGCCGGCATGTGGGCCATCGTCATCTTGTCAGGGCTCGGCTTTTTCTCGCCCCCCATGACCTTTCCGACCGAGGACGTGTGCCGTGCCAACGCGCACGCCTTGCTCCGCATCAAGCACATCGACGTCTATTGCGTGCCCCGCGGCGAAGGCATCAATCCGACCTTCAAGGTGAGTTGAGTGCGCTCACCGCCAGCGGCGGTGCATCCATAGCCATTGCTCTGGATGCTCGCGCACCCAGCTTTCCACCACGTTGGTGATCGCCTGCATGGTGCCGCGCACGTCGATGCGGCCGGCGGTGTCGCGCACCGGCTGAACTTCCGGGCTGATCTCGCCGGCGAAGCGGTTGCCGGGAAGGCGGATCACGCGGGTGCCGTAGATCGGGCATTCGGCCTCGCGCGCCAGCATCGCGATCAGCGGATTGGCGAGGCACTTGCGGCCGAAGAACGTGATCTCGACGCCGCGGGTGTAGTGCTGGTCGACCAGCATCGCGACATGCTTGCCTTGCTCCAGCGCGCGGGCGAGCGCGACCGGTGCGCCCAGGCTCGACGCCACCATCTCGCCCATCAGGCCGCGGCGCATAGCGATGACGGCGTCGGCGATGGCGCCGAGATTGGGACGACGGTAGAGCACGACGGCATCGAGCCCGTCGCTCGCGGCGATGACGGCGGGCAGTTCCCAGTTGGCGAGATGGGCGGCGAACACGACGGCGGGCTTGCCGTCGTTCTTCACGTGGAGGAAGCGCTCGATGTTTTCCGGCGTGTAGTCGATGAACGTGCGCTTGTAAGGATCGCCCGAGCAGATGTCGTCGAGGTGCGCGATCTCGGCACCGACGCGGCCGAGATTGTCCCACGCGCCGCGCAGGATCGTTTCGATCTCTTCCGGCGACTTCTCCGGAAACGCCGCAACGAGATTGGCGCGGCCGATCCGGTGCTCCGGCAACCACGGCCCGACCCGGCGCATCAGCGCTGCCGCGAAGTTCGTGATGCGATTGCGGTCGCAGCTATGGATGACGGCGAGGAGAAGCGTGATGAGCCAGCCGGCAACCGCATCGGCGGCCGACGTGAGCCGAGCAGAGGCCCGGCGGCGGAGCGCTTTCCAATTCGCGGCCATGGCTCAGCGCAACGATCGCGAATGATGGGTGATTTCAACCGTCATTCCGGGGGCCGAGCGCAGCGAGGCAGCCCGGAATCCATAATCGCTGCCCAAGCAATCGCTGCCGAGGCGTATGGATTCCGGGCTCGCCTTCGCTGCGCTACGGCGCCCCGGAACGACGAGGCCCCTCATCTTATGCATCCAGAGCTTCACGGCCGGCGTCTCAGAAATGGACGATCACCTTGCCGAACACGGCGCGGGTTTCGAGGCGCGCGAGGCCGCGCTCGAAATCGGCAAGCTCGACCTCGGTGTCGATCACCGGCGTGAGCCCGCCCGCCATCTTGCCGAGCACGGTGCGGATGTTCTTCATCGCAGCGCCGAACGAGCCGATGATGCGGTATTGCTGCTGGAAGAGCTGCATCAGGTTGAAGGTCACCGTCGGGCCGGACGTCGCCCCGCAGGTGACGAGGCGGCCGCCGCGCTTGAGCGAGAGCAGCGAGCCGTTGAAGGTTTCGGCGCCGGTGTGCTCGAACACCACGTCGACGCCCTTCTTGCCGGTGAGCTTGCGCACCACGTGCTCGAAGCGATCCTGCCGGTAGTTGATGACGTGATCGGCGCCAAGGGCCTTCGCCTTCTCGGCCTTGGCATCGTCGCCGACCGTGGTGAAGACGGTCGCGCCGATCGCCTTCGCCATCTTGATCGCGGCGGTGCCGATGCCCGAGCCGCCGGCGTGCACCAGCACGCTCTCGCCGGGTTCGAGCTTCGCGTTGTCGAACAGCATGTGCTCGACGGTCGCGAAGGCGATCGGGGCGCAGGCGGCGTCGCGCATCGCCAGGCCCGGCGGTGCCTTGATGACGAGCCGCTCCGGCATGTTGACGAGATCGCGGGCAAAGCCGTCGACGTGGAAGCCCATGATGCCGCCGACGTTCTCGCAGAGATTATCGCGGCCTTGGCGGCAGGCCTTGCAGGTGCCGCAGGTCAGCGCCCCGTACATCACCACCGGATCGCCCGGCGCGAGCGCGACGCCGGGGCCGGCCGCGGCAACCTCGCCGGCCGCTTCCGCGCCCACCACCAGCGGCATCTTGCGCTTGGCGAACGCCATACCGCGATAGCCCCACAGGTCGATGTGATTGACGCCGACCGCCTTGACGCGGATCTGCACTTCGCCGGGCCCCGGCGCCGGCGGGTCCGTCGCCTCGGTCAGCACCAGCTTGCGGTCGGCAACAAGGGTCAGCGCGCGCATGGATTTCACTCAGCGGTGGATGCCGATGGCGGCGGAGAGGCCGCCGTCGACCGTCAACGTGGCGCCGGTCACGTAGGACGCGCCGGGCGACAGCAGGAAGGCGACGACCGACGCGATCTCCGCGGGCGCCGCAAAGCGCCGCGCCGGGATCTGCGCCTCGATGGTGTCGCGAAACTTGGCGTAGGGCGCAAGCATCGCGGTGTCGATGAAGCCCGGCGCGACGTAGTTCACGGTGACGCCGTTGCGCGCGACCTCGATCGCGAGCGTGCGCACATAGGCGAGGAGGGCGGCCTTCGAGGCCGCGTAGGCGGCGTTGCCCTGGTTCGCCTGCAGCGCAGTGACCGAGCCGATCACGACGACGCGGCCGTCCTTGGCGCGCATCATCGGGCGCGCCAGCGCGTTGACGAGGCGCGTGAACGACCAGTAGTTCACCTGCATCGCGACTTCGGCCTTGGCCTGATCCATCATCATCGCGAGCGTATCGTAGGTGTGGCCCGCATTGTGGACGAAGCCCGAGAACGGCGCGTCCTTCTCGAGCTCGCTCGCGAAGTTTTCGACCGCCGTCTTGTCCGCGAGATCGACGTGACGCGCCGCAAAGTTCTGCCCGGGATGCGCCTTGGCGAGCGCGGCGCAGGCCGCCTCGGCCTCGCCGGCCGCGGAGCGGAAGGTCAAGGTCACGTCGTGGCCCGCTTCCGCGAGCGCCGCGACGATCGCGGCGCCAAGGCCGCGTCCGCCGCCGGTAACGAGAACGCGCCGCCGGCCGGCGGCAGCCGCCGTCACGCCGGCTCCCGCGCCAGCACCAGCGACACGTTCTGCCCGCCGAATCCGAACGAGTTCGAGATGGCGTTACGCATGCGGGCGTCGCGCGCGACATTGGGCACGACGTCGATCGGAATCGCAGGGTCCGGGACCTCGTAGTTGATGGTCGGCGGAATGCGCTGTTCGTCGAGCGTCATCAAGGTAATGATCGCCTCGACCGCGCCGGCGGCCGAGAGCGTATGGCCGATCATCGACTTGTTGGACGAGATCGGCACGTCCTTGACGCGCGGCCCGAGCACCGCGGAGACGCCGAGATACTCCATCTTGTCATTCTCGGGCGTGCCGGTGCCGTGGGCATTGATGTAGTCGATGTCCGCCGGCGTCAGCGAGGCGTCGGCGATGGCGTTGTTCATGCAGCCGATGATCGGCTTGCCGTCCGGGCTCGAACGGGTGCGGTGGAAGCTGTCGGCAAGCTCGCCGCAGCCGGCGATGACGCCGCGGATGCGCGCGCCGCGCGCGAGCGCCGCCTCGTAGCTCTCCAGCACCAGCGCGCCGGCGCCTTCGGCCATGACGAAGCCGTCGCGGTTCTTCGCGAACGGCTTCGCCGCGGCCTGCGGCGGTTCGTTGTGCATCGACAATGCGGACAGGAGCGAAAACCGGATCAAACTTTCCGGTGTCACCGAGCCGTCAGTCGCAACGCAGAGCGCAGCGTCGGTCTCGCCGCGCCGGATTGCTTCGATGCCGAGTTGGATCGCGCTCGCGCCGGAGGCACAGGCGGTCGAGAGCGAAATCGGCGCGCCCTCGGTGCCGAACTTGGCCGCGAGGCCTTCGCCGACGGAGCCGAACAGGAAGCGCCTGTGATAGTCGCGGAACCGGCCGGTGGCCGCGGCGCGCAGCAGGTCGTCATAGCTCACGTCCTGGTTCGCGCCCGACGCCTTGGCGAGCGCCTCGCGCTGCGGCCACTCGATTTCGATCGGCGCAACGGCGAGAAACAACGGGCCCGGAAAGCGGCCGCGACCGCCGATCGCAGATTCCGAGATCGCTTCTTCGATCGCGATCTCGGCGAGGCGCTCGGACAGCTCTGGCGCCGACAGCGGCTCGACCGGCACGAAATCGACGGTGCCGGCGATCTTGGTCTTCAAGCTGTCGGTCGGGAATCGCGAGATGGCGCGGATCCCGGATTCGCCTGCGGTGAGGCGCTTCCAGTTATCGACCTTGCCGGCGCCGAGCGACGTGACGATGCCGCTTCCAGTGACGACGACAATCGGACGTCCCATCTTGTCGCGCATTGCTACGCCTCCCTTTGTTTACGCCCTCCCCTTGAGGGGGAGGGTCGGACCGCGTCGGCGGTCCAGGATGGGGTGACGGCGGTGCAGCACATGCAGCGCCGAGAGCGGGGCACTGCTGTCACCCCCTCCCGCCGCGTTAACGCGCGGCGATCTCCCCCCTCCAGGGGGAGGTGATCATTGCCGAACGCCGACCCCGTTCGCATTCAGCTTACCCGACTTACGTCTCCGCCGGGACGACCAGGGCGAGGCCTTCGCCGCGCCAGTGACCGACGCCGGTGACGAGCGCGGCTTTCAGCGCGCCATCCATCGCCCGCTCGCTGCGGTCCTGCGATGCAAATAACTTTTCGCGGCTGACGGCGAGGGATGCAAGGGCAATATTCATGGCGAATTGCGGCTCGACGCCGTGGCCCAGCTGATTGCCGGTGGCACGGATCGCAAGCTCCGGGTGCGCATCGAGAAAGGCGCGTTCCTCCGCGGTCGCCGGGGCAACGCCGGTCGCGCCCGAGATCACCGCCGTTGCGTCGGCGGGTGCCGTGGGCGTGAGTGTCTTCCACAGGGACTCGAGCGTCGTGGTCACAGCGCCCGGCTTGCGGTCGGAATAGGCGTGGGCAAGCCCGGCAAGGCGGGCAAAAGGCTTGGCACCGCGGGCGCGCGCGTGCGCGGCGCTTTCGAGCACCAGGAACGCGCCCATCGAGGCAAGGGCAAAGCCCGGATTGGCGTCCCGCTCCCACACCGGCGCAAACGCGCCTTTGAGCGTGAAGCCGCCGAACTCGTAGAGCATCAGCATTTCCTTGCGCTCGCCGTTCGCGGCGCCGCCGACAAGCGCAATATCGCTCGTGCCGCCGGCGATCCGCGCGAGCGCGATGCGCACCGCGTCGACACCTGCGGACTCTTCGCCCATGAACGTACGCGAAGAACCGGTGACGCCGTGCACGATCGAAATGTTGCCGGCGAGAAGGTTCGAAAGCTGCGCCAGGAACAACGTCGGCCGCAGGTCGTTCATCAGCCGTTCGTTGAGGAAAAGCTCGGCGTTCTCGGATTTCGGCTTGCCGGTGAGGATCGCACTGTCGACCGCAAGATCGCGCTCGCCGCCACCGGCCGCCACGATCATGTCCATGCGGCCGAGGATGTCGGTCTTGCCTTTGACGCCGGCGCTGTCGAGCGCGAGGCCCGCGGCGTAGACGCCGATGCGCTGCCACGGCTCCATCTGGCGCTGATCACCCTTCTTGGGGATCTGCGCGTCGAAGCTCATCGAAGGCAGCGGATGGACGATGAACGGCGCGAAGGTCTTGGTGTCGACATTGGTCTTGCCGTCGTCGAGCGCCTGCCAGTGGGCCTCGGGGCCTTCACCGAGGCAGGAGAGCATGCCGACGCCGGTGATCCAGCACTCGCGCTGGCTGCCCGGCGGATGATCCTTGCCGGGCGTGGACCCTGCGGGATCAGCCATGGGCCGTCGCCTGCAACGGGAAACCGATCCGGGTCGCGACTTCGGTCATGCTGGTGCGAAATTTCGGATCGGGAAACGCCATCACGCGGAAGGTGATCTCGCTCGACGCTACCGTCTTGCCGTCGACTGCGACGGCGGCACTTGTCACCGCGAAGCCCGATCCCTCGTGCACGAGATCGGCGGTGAGCGACAGCTCCTGGCCGGGCGAAACGAAGGTGCGCAGCTTTGCCTCCTTTACGGCCGCCAGGAACGGCATGCGTTCAAAGCCGGTGGCGCCGATGATGAGCCAGCCCGAGGTCTGCGCCATGGATTCGATGAGCAGGACGCCGGGCATGAGCGGATGGCCCGGGAAGTGTCCCTCGAAGATCGTGCTCGTTTCGGGGACCAGCGCCTGCGCCCGGATGCGTTTGCCGTCGAGATCGAGTTCGACGATGCGGTCGATCAACTGAAAATATTCGAGCCGCATGGCAGGGGATTACGCCCCCTTTGCAGCGACCAGGCCGTCGATGCGTTCACACAGATTGCCGAGCACGAAATACTGCTCGGTGGTCGCCTTGCCGTCATTGACCTCCTGGGTCCACTGCTCGAGCGGGAGCTTGATCCCGAACGCCTTGTCGATGGCGAAGGCAATGTCCAGGAAGTCCAGGCTGTCGATGCCGAGATCGTTGATAGCGTGGCTCTCCGGCTTGATGTTATCGCGGGGGATGTCGCACGTTTCGGCAATGATATTGGCAACCGTGTCGAACGTGGAAGACATTGATTAACATCCTGGCAAATGGCGTCTTTCGCCCCATCCGCGATAGCGGCGCCGGCCCGCAGGGACGCCGTCCGAAAGCCCACCTGAGATCGCGGTCGATATAGCGAAGCCTATCCGCAAGTGCAATGGCGGCCTGCGGTCGAATTCTCGATATGGTTGCGAGAGGCGCGACGGTGCCCGCACGCCTCTAACATGACGTTTCCAACATGCCACTCCATTAACCCGTCGTCGCCCGGCTTGACCGGGCGATCCAATAACCACTGTTCACGGAAAACAGGGTACGGCGTCGCCAGAACCGACAGGTCGGCGGGTACTGGATGCCCCGCTTGAAGCGGGGCATGACCGTGGACGGTGGGTGGAAATGTCAAAGTCGGAACGCTAGTTCGACCGATTGCGGCTCGAGCGGCCAGCAACCTTGGTCTTGCGCGCCTCCGGCTCCGGCATGGCGGCCGTGGCCGGATCGCCTCCGGCGAGCCGGACGCGATTCTCACGCAGATGCTGGGCGACGTTATGCCAGGTTGCGCGCGGCTGGATGTGGGCCGGGTCGGCGCCCGGCATCGGGCGGCTCAGGCCATAGGTCCCGCCATGCACATCGATCCAGTGCCATACGACCGAGGACTCGCCCTCAGCCGTCGTGATGTCGATCGCGCGGCCGTGGCCGTAGCCGCCGGTCGCGGTGCTGCCGCCGTGCAGCGAGTTGCCGCCATGGGCCTTGAAGCCCGAGGCGAGGGACTGGCGGTAATCGTCGCGGAAGGCGCTCAGCATCGACCACTTGATGCCGTTCGCGTCCATGGCCTGGCCGGCGTGATAGAGCATCTCGCGGAAATCGGGGTCCATGCCGCCGATGACGTATTCTTCGAGCGTCATGCCGCGCTTCTTGGCTGCGGCCGGGTCTTTCCAGCTGAAATCGCCGGTGCCGTCTTTCTTGACGGGCTGGCGCTCGTAGACTTCCCACAGATAGCGGTCGACGACCTCCATGACGCCCTCGGGGCGGCGACGGACGGCCTCGGCGACGTTGTCGACGGGCGCGAGCTTCGTCGCCTCCCGCGAGATGGCGACGGTGCGAACCTCGTTCCAATAGGGGATGGTGATGCTCCAACGCGCGCCGAACGTAACCGGATCGGCCGCGGGCTTCGAATTCAGCAAGCACAACGGGCTTCGTCTCGACGGAGGCGAGGGTGAATCCCCGCTGCGGAGCAGTGCCCTCCGCGGGCTCGTCAGGAGCTACCTCGGCCACGGCAAACTGTGTGGCACGTTCGGTGGATTTCGCCGGGATCGGCTCCGCCACAGCGGGTCGCAGCACCGGCACCTCCATGGAGGCCGTTTGAACCGGTGCCGTCGGCTCGATCGAGGCCAAACGATAGGACTCCGGCTCGACCGGCGGCGCTTCACGAACGATCGTCACCGTCGACGTCGCATCGGACTCTTCGAGCACCCAATCACTCTGTTCCGAAGCGGTGTACGGGCCTGAATGCGCAAGCACCTCCGCGACTACAAAAACTACGATGCCGCTGACCGCCATGGCGACGGAAATAATGCAGCCGGTCGTGCGATCGGCCGCGTGAGCGCGGATAGATCTCATTATTCCCCCAACCCGTTTACTGCGCTTGGGACCCGTCCTTCCCGAGCCTTGAGGCCATACCTCATGGCAGCCAATCGCAACAATTTGAGCGATTGGAGTGATAGTCCCGGAAGGTTAGTGCAGGGTTAAGTGCCCCACCCCATTCAGCCCCAAGGTGAATCCCCTATTCACACCCTTAGTGTTCACCAATAATAAGGGCAATTGCAAGATGGCTGTGCCCGAATTCTGCCATAATCATAGGCTTGCGGCAGGCGCCCGATGCCGCGTCTTCACAGGCCTGTATCAAGACTTTGCTCAAAGGCGACGTGCGGGCGCGGGGTTGCCGGTGCAGCGGGAAAGGGGCATGGTGCCCGCCGCGCGGCGGTCTGTGCTGCAGCGGCCGAGAGTGCCGCCGGGGGATCGATCGCCAGGCAAATCGCCGGCCCGCGCCAACGGAGGAGAACCACCACATGCGTAAAACCACCCTGGCTGTCCTTGCCGCTTCGGCCGCGTTCCTGGCCGGTCCGGCAATGGCACAGCAGAATGTCGATTGGTCCAAGGTCGAGGTGAAGACGACGGACCTCGGCCACAACACCTACATGCTGTCGACCGGCGTCGGCGGTAACATCACCTTCGCGGTCGGTACCGACGGTATCATTGTGGTCGACGCCAATTTCGCGCCGGCCTACGACAAGTTCAAAGCCGCGATCCAGAAGGTCTCGACGCTGCCGGTGAAGTACGTAATCAACACGCACTTCCACGGCGACCACACCGGCGGCAACGCGCTGTTCAAAAAGGACGGCGCCACCATCGTCGCCGAGGACAACATCCGCCTGCGCCTGATGGGCGGCACCGTCAACGGCGTGACCGGCGCCAAGACGCCGCCCGTCGCGAGCCCCGATGCGCTGCCGACCGACACCTATTACGGCGGCACCAAGGAGATCACCGTCGGCGGCCGCAAGGCGATCCTCACCCACGTCTATAACGCGCACACCGACGGCGACACCTACGTCTACTTCCCCGACGCCAACGTGCTGTGCACCGGCGACACCTTCAACAACACCAAGCATTACCAAACCGTCGACTTCGCCAACGGCGGCGATATCCGCGGCATGCTTCGCGCCAACACCGCCTATTACGAGCTCGCCAACAACGACACCAAGATCGTTCCCGGGCACGGCGGGCTTGCGCATAAGGCCGACGTCGCCGAATTCCGCGACATGCTCACGACGGCGCGCGACCGGCTGCAGAAGCTGTTCCAGGAAGGCAAGTCGGTGGACGAGGTCGTCGCCATGCGTCCGCTCAAGGACCTCGACGCGAAATGGGCCGTGGACGACAACGCGGCGAAGAACTTCACCCTGCAGTTCTACCGCTCGTTCACCCGCTCCTGATCGAACGGACAGACTCGCAATGCGGATCGCCGGGGCACGCCCCGGCGATTTCGTATTTGGCCGCCGAATTTACGCGGCGTCATCGCCCAAAATTTCTCACGCCGTCATCGCCCGGCTCCGACCGGGCGATCCAGTAGCCACGAATTTTGAAATTGGGCGCAGCACGGCGCCGATCGATAGCCCAGGGGTTACTGAATGCCCGCTTTCGCGGGCATGACGGACGGAGGTTTCAGCGGCGGTCGCCGGTGGGGATCGGGGCGCAGTTAGTGCGGCCGGACAGGACGCAATCCTGGTTGCGGCGCATGTCGGCCATGGTATTGGCGAGCCAGACCCCGCAATAGACGATGGCGACCAGCACTACGAAGGCGAGGATATTGTTCACCATCCGATGGCGATAATTGTCCTCGTCGCCTTCCGTGTATTTGCCGAGACCTTCGACCGGGGAGCGCCGCGGATCAAGCCGCCGCACATTATCGTTGCGGGCTTGTGGCACCCGCGGCCGGAACATGACGACCCGGCCTCGTTCTTCGTCCCTTGGTGTCTCTTGTGATTTCATCGTGGTCTCGAGAGGGCGCCCGCAAGCCCATGGGCATTTACCCCACAACACACACCTTAGCACGTTTCGCGCGAGGAGGGCGATGGGCTTGTGACGGGGTTGCGGTATTTTTGCTCAATAAATGCGCCTCGTGCTCCAAAAGTTCCATGACCCGGAAAAGTCCCTGCGTGGACGGCAGAGCCTGTCCGGCGCTATCATGACGACGCCGTGATCATTCCGCGCCGCCGCCTGATTGCTCTTGCCGCTGCCTACGCCATTGCGCTGCAGGCGGCGCTCTCGGGATTTGTGCTGCCGGCGGCGGGCACAAATCTGTGCGGCGCCGCGAGCGTGCCGTTAGCGCCGCATTCCAGTTCCGATTGCGGATGCTGCCCGCTGTTGTGCGGTGCAGCAGCCGACCTTGCCGCAGGGTCAGGCGGATCGCCGCCGACGTGGCCGTTCTCATCATTGGGCACGCATCACCATTATGTCGAGGCTGCGCTGCCCTCCAGGCGCGGCCTCGTGCCGCCGTCGCGTGCACCGCCGGTCGCCTGAGCGCCACTCATTTCATCACATCGCCGGCGTCATGCCGGTCATCCCGAATTCCGTGAGGCTTCTCATGAAAACAATCCCGATTCTCGTCGCGAGCCTGATCGCCCTCTCCGCCGGCGCAGCGTTCGCCAATGACTACAAGGTGGGCGCCCTCGAAATCGACAATCCGTGGTCGCGGGCGGTGCCTAAGGGCTCAACGGTCGCGGCCGGCTACATGACCATCAAGAACAACGGCACGACGCCGGACCGGCTGACCGGCGCGTCGACACCGGTCGCCGGCAAGGTCGAAGTCCATGAGATGAGCATGGACAACGGCGTGATGAAGATGCGGCCGCTCGCAGCCGGCCTCGAAATCAAGCCCGGCGAGACCGTCACCCTCAAGCCGGAGTTGTTCCACCTGATGATCATGGGGCTCAAGCAGCCGATCGAGCAGGGCAAGCCCTTTCAGGCGTCGCTGACGTTCGAAAAGGCGGGGACGGTGAACGTCGAGTTCGCGGTCGAGTCGGTCGGCGCGACCGCGCCCGCGGCCCACGACATGCACAACATGCCGGGCATGCATCACTGAGAGCGCGTTGAGCCGGGGGTGCTGTCCCAGGTTCTTGGCCGGTCATTCCGGGGCGCCCGCAAGGGCGAGCCCGGAATCCATGACCACGGACCGAGGTTATGGATTCCGGGTTGCCCTTGCGGGCCCCCGGAATGACCTTCTCGTGCCGTTCGCCGCGCGGCTCATTTCGGCTCGGGGAAATAGGGCGAGGCGCCTTCCGGCAGCGGCACGTTGAAGACGTTCAGCACCATCGACACGGTGGTGTAATAGCCGAGGATGCCGACGAGCTCGACCATGCCGCGATCGCCAAGGACGTCGTGAGCGCGCCGGTAATTGCGATCGCTGACGCGGTGCCGCTTGTGCAGCTCCTCGACGAAATCCCAGATCGCGCGTTCGTCTTTCGCCGCCGTGCGCGGCGTGCGGCCGGCCTTGATGTCGCGGATCGTCGCCGCCTTCACGCCCTCCGTCTCGGCGATCGGCGCATGGGCGTGCCATTCATACTGCGCGCGCCAGAAGCGCCCGATGCAGAGGATCGCGAACTCCGACAGCCGCGGCGGGATCGAGGTCTTGAAGCGCACGAAGGCGCCGAGTTGCTGGGTGAGTTCGCCATACGGCGGCGCGTGCATGTAGACGCCGAACGGTCCGCCGAGCTTGACCCGCCCGCCGCGCGGCCCGGCGCGCATCGATGCGAGGAGCGCGCGCTGGGGCTCGTCGAGGGTGTCTTCGGTCAGGGCCGGCAAGCGGTAGGGCAGGGGCTTTGGCGCGGATTTTCGCGACGATTTCCGTGCGGCCTGTTGGGCGGTTCTTTTGGCCGATTTCCCGGCGGTCTTCTTAGCGGCCATCGATTCCTCTTGCGGCGGTGTGCGCTACGCGCTGGACGCGCTGAGTTATCACCGCCGCTCACGGCCTGCCAGATGGCAGCGCAAGAGTTTGCGTCGCGATCCTCGTTTTTCCCGCTCCGAGATCACGAATGCGGCTGCAGATGGGCCTTGAAGAAGGCGACGATCGCGGCATTGAACTCGGTGTGAAAGGCGGTGCGGTCGAAACCCGCGGGATCGCGGCAGATGTCCGGCACGAGGGTCGCGAGCGCGCTCGAGCAGGGCGCGAGGAACGCGAAGTGGCCGGCGTTCGGCACCACGCGGTAGTCGGGCTTGACCCGCAGCGACTCGTAGATGTGCTGGGCGTGGCGCGGGTGGGGCAGGATCTCGTCGCTGTCGCCGCGCCATAGCTGGAGCGGCACGGAGATGCCGGCAAGGCCCGCCGCCGAGAACGAATAGCCGACCGCGGGCGCTGCGGCGACGGCGGCCTTGATGCGCGGATCATGCACCCACTTGAGCGCGCGCGGCGTCGACATTTCGGCGGTGCGGCTCGGACCGATGGTGCGGCACGCCCATTCGTCCGGATGGGCTTCGCAGTAGGCGCCGGTCTGCGACAGGTCCGGCACGCCGCCGATCGCGACCAGCGTCGTAAATCCGCCGGCGGAAAAGCCGAACATGCCGATGCGGCCGGCATCGATCGCCTCATGTCCGCGCCACGTCGTCAGCATGTAGTCGATCAGGAGCTTGATGTGGCGCGGCCGATTGTCGAGGTGGGTCATCTGGCTGTTGTCGCGATAATTGTCGCCGGTATGGGTGACGGCGGCGACGACGAAGCCCGCCGCGGCGAGCGCGAGCGCGGTGTCGTAGTGGCCCTCGAATGACCCGCCGGTGCCGTGGGACATCACGATGAGCGGCAGGCCGCGGCCGGCGACCGGGCCGCCGGCCGCGACGGTCTGCTGGAAGAGGCCGAGCGGCTGCGTCGCGGCGGGAGCGTCGCTCGGATACCAGATGCCGGTCTCGATGGGCGGGCCGTCGGGATCGGGCATCATGACGTGCTCGAAGCCGACGGCGGATGCCGGCGTCGCCGCAAGGACCGGAACCGCAACGAGTGCCGACGCCGCAACGAGCATTGCCCCGAGCGCACGCATCGCAACGTTCATGATGGCCTCCTCGTGATAATGTTGACAGTGCTCACATTGCGCCTCAATGTGAGCTGTGTCAACATCAATTTGATGAGCCGCGATTCGACCTATCACCACGGCGATCTGCGCGCCGCGCTTCTCAAGGCAGCGGCGGCGGAGATCGAACGCAGCGGCTACGAGAATTTGTCGCTGCGCGAACTCGCCGCTTCGCTCGGCGTCTCCCGCGCCGCGCCCTACCGGCATTTCGCCGATCGCCGCGCGCTCTTGTCCGCGCTCGCCGCCGACGGCTTCAGGCAGCTGACGGCGGGCCACCGCGCCGCCGCGGGCCGGACTGCGCGAGCGCGGCTTCAGGCCGCCGGCCGCGCCTACCTCGCGTTTGCGTCCGCGCGGCCGCAACTGTACCGGCTGATGTTCGTGTCCGATCTCTTCAGCGCCGCGGCCGGACCGCTCGATCCGGGGCTGCTCGAAGCCGGCGGCGAGAGCTACCAGGTGTTCGAAGACATGGTTGCCGCCACTCTCGGCAATGTCGGCGACAAGGCCGTGAAGGCCGCGACCATTACGTACATGTCGAGCACCTACGGCTTTGCTCTGCTGCGCATCAATGACCGCCTCAAGCCGTTCATGTATGGCGACCTTCGCCCGGACGATCTCGTCGAGGCGCTGCTGTCGGTGAAGGTCACGGTGCTGCCGGGAAGGGACGGCATGAGGAGCAAGGGACGCCCTCCGCGCATGGTCTCGTCATCTCCCGGCTTGACCGGGCGATCCAGTAGCCACCGCAAGCCCAAATAGGCACGACTTCTCCGAAATAGCAGCGCCGGTAGTTACTGGATGCCCCGCTTTCGCTTGAAGCGCGGCATGACGGTGGGAGTGCTTCGCAGAGCAACTAACCAGAACATTCCTGTAGTGCGGTCACTTGACCTTGTTCGTCTCCTTCGCGGTCGCGCGCGGCTTGTCGTTCTTTTCCTCTTTTTTGGCGGCGTGATATTTGCGGCGGATATCGGCGAGGCCCACGTGCGTCGGCGGCAGTTTCAATCCCATGTCGTCCATGGTGTCGGCGATGATCTGCGACACCGCGAGGTTGCGGAACCATTTGTGGTTTGCCGGGATGATGTACCAGGGCGCGCGCTTCGTGCTCGTCAACGACATGGCGTCTTCGAATGCTTCCACGTACTGCGGCCAAAGCTCGCGTTCGGAGTAATCGCTTTCGCTGATCTTCCATTGCCGCGACGGATCGTCGAGCCGCTGCGCGAAGCGAGCGAGCTGCTCCTCGGGGCTGATGTGGAGATAGAACTTCAGGACCTGCGTGCCGTTCGCCGTCAGCATCTTCTCGAAATCGTTGATCATGTCGTAGCGCTTCGACCATACCGATTGCGCCACGAGCTTGTGCACGCGCACCACGAGCACATCCTCGTAATGCGAGCGGTTGAAGATGGCGATCTCGCCCTTGCCGGGCGTGCGGCGATGGGCGCGCCACAGAAAATCGTGCGCGGCCTCCACCGGGGTCGGCTGCTTGAAGCCGTAGACGGATGTCCCTTGCGGATTGACGCCGCTGAACACGTGACGGATCACGCCGTCCTTGCCGGCGGCGTCGAGCGCCTGCAAGACGACGAGCAGCGATTGGTGTCCGTCTGCGTAGAGCAGGTACTGCAGCTTTTCCATGCGCTCGACGTTCTTCTGGATATCTCCGAGCGCCTTGTCGTGGGTCTCGTGCTCGCCCGTGTAGGAAGGATCGATTTTCGCCAGGCGAACTTTGGCCTCGGGTTCGACAACGAATTTTTTCCGATAGTCCATCGTGATCCTCCTGCTACGAAGCCGCTGGCGCCCGCAGCGACTGATTGACGAGATCGACGCTGCGCGCCTGGTGAGCCGTTCGATGGCTCGCGATGCGCTCCGTCAGCAGCCGAATGCCGCCAAGGACGAACATCCATGCGATGTTGTAGACCCACACCCACCCGATCAGGTTCCATGGGATCGCCGGAACGAACCAGCCGAATCCGCACATCAGTACCGCCAGCACCTGGGTCAGGATGATCGCGATGAGCAACGGTGACGCCGGGAAGGGCGGCAGGAAGAACCAGCGTTCCGTGCGGGTGATGAACAGCAGCAGATGGCCGCCGGCCACGAGCTGGAGGAACATCACGGTCTGCAGCTGCCCTTCGGTCGCGAGGCCGAACACGTCCTGCAGGTGCTGATGCGTCAGGACGCGGATGCCGATCCACAACAGGCCGAAGGTCTCGACGATCGAGAACAGGCCGAGCACGACCGAGACGCCGAGCAGGCGCGGCATCTGCCAGCGGATCGGCGTCTTGCTGACGGGGGTGTTGTCGTAGGCGATGGTCATGATCGGGACGTCGTCGAGGAGCGACATCAGAACGATCATGATCGCGGTCAGCGGCACGAAATTGAGAAAGATGGTGGACAGCACCACCACGAACATGATGTCCATCGTCAGCGCCACGCGATAGATCGTGTAGGTCGTGATCCGCCCGAAAATGCGCCGCGCTTCGTCGATGGCGTTGTTGATCACCGAGAGGCCGGGCGCGGTCAGGACCAGGGCCGCCGCACTGCGCGCCGCATCGGTCGCCCCTGAGACGGCGGTGCCGCAGTCGGCCTGCTTGAGCGCCGGCGCATCGTTGACGCCATCGCCGGTCATCGCGACGAGATGGCCGCGCGCCTGCAGCGCCTTGACGATCGCGTATTTGTGCTCGGGGAAGACGCGGGCGAAGCCGTCGGCGCGCTCGATCGCCTCGGCAATCGCCGGCGGCACGTTGTTGGGGTCCATGTCCTTGGGAAACGCCTCGGCCGCCGGAATGATATGGGTGCCCATGCCGAGCTGCCGCGCCGTCTCGATGGCGATCGCGGTGTCGTCGCCGGTCACCATTTTCACGCGCACGCCCTTTTGGTTCGCGAGCTCGATGGTTTCTTTCGAGTCGTCGCGCGGCGGATCGAACATCGGCAGGATGCCGAGCACCGACCAGGTGTGCCCCGAATCCTCGGAGCGGGCGACGCCGAGCGCGCGCGAACCTTTGGCGGCGAGTTCGTCCACGGCAGACTTCACGCGTTGGGCGATATCGGCCGGCGGCTTGGTGAGGTCGACGATGACCTGCGGCGCGCCCTTGGTGACGATGATTGTCTTGCCGGCGGCATCGCTGACGGTCGCGGCCGTGCGCTTCGTCACCGGATCGAACGGCGTGAAATTGATCTGCTTGTAACGCTTGAGCGCGCCTTGATCCTTCAACGCGGCAATCACTGCGGTGTCGATCGCGTCGCGATCCTCGATTTTCGAGGCGAGCGCGGCGGCGAGGATGCAATCCTGGGCGCTGCTCGCGGAGAACAGGATCGGCGCGGCGAGCGTCAGCTCGTTCTTGGTCAAGGTCCCGGTCTTGTCCGAGCATAGAATGTCGACGCCGGCCATCTCCTCGATGGCCGACAGTTTGGAGACGATCGCCTTCTGCTTCGACAGCGCGAGCGCGCCGAGCGCCATCGTGATGGAGAACACCGCCGGCATCGCCACCGGAATCGATGCGACCAGCAGCACCAGCACGAACTGCAGGATGCCGAGCGCGCTTTCCAGCCCCCAATCATCGCTGATGACGATGTCGTGGTAGACCTTGACCGCGACCATGATCATCGCGAGCACGACCGCGACGATGATCAGGAAGTTGCCGATCTCGAACATCGCCTTCTGCGCGTGGCTGACGGCGCCGGCACTCGCTACGAGCTTGGCGGTGCGGCCGAAGAACGTGTTCGCCCCCGTCGCGATGACGACGCCTTGCATCTCGCCCTGCTTGACCACGCTGCCGGAATAGGCCGCGTCGCCGGCCTTCTTGCTGACGGGCAGGGACTCGCCGGTCAGCGCCGCCTGATCGATCGAGACGTAGTCGCCGCCGATCAATCTCAGGTCGGCGGGGACGATGACGCCGAGCCTGATCTTCACGATGTCGCCGGGCACGAGGGTCGCGGCTTCCACGGTCTGCCACTTGCCGTCGCGCATCACCGTCGCTTCGGGAGCGAGCCCCTTTCTCAGGGCGGCGAGCGCATTCGATGCCTTGCGGTCCTGCCAGAATTCAAGTGCGGCGTTGAAGAATAACAGCGCGGTGATGACGGCAAAGTCACCCCAGTGCCCGATGATGGCGGAGATGATCGCGGCCGCCTCGATCAGGTAGGCGAGCGGGCCGGTGAAATGGCCGATCAGCTTGCGGGCGAGGCTCTCCTCCTTCTCGACGAGCGCATTCGGCCCATACTTCGCCAGGCGCTCTTGCGCCGCGGCGCTGCTCAGCCCCTGGTCCGGTTTGGCGCCGAGCTGTGTCAGCACGCGATCGAGCGGCATCCGCTCGAGATCGACATCCGTATCAGCCGTGGCGGCGGGTCGCAGGGCGGGCATCGTTTCCTCCTTCGAACGCGCATAGGTTCTTAAAATCGCTGTCCAGGCTCGCTGCATTGCAATGCAATCTTCGCCAACAGCGACCCCAGGCTTTCTGGCCCCATGCAACTCTGGCAGCGCAAATCGTCGCGACCTGGAACCTCACCAAATTCCAATGACTTACCTCAGCAGATAGCGCTGACCTTAGCGCTCACTTCGGCCCCCGCTATCGTTGGATCGGCTCAGCGCCGCCTCCCGACGATCGGCTGATCCCCTTTCAATCACATAGAAGGAGAACAACCATGGCTCTGACCATGACAGAATCTATTCAAAGTGAAATGAACTACGGCGGCTTTGCCGATGCCATCGGCGGAATAGCGACCATCGTTCTCGCCATCGTCGGCCTTGCCGGCGTCCATGCCAACATGATGGTCGCCATTGCGACGATCGTTTTCGGCGCGGCATTGCTGGTCCAAGGCGGGACGGTGCTGACCGAATACGGCCACATCATCTATCCCCGCGAGACCGCCATCGTCCCGACTGAACAGTTCAGCGGCGGTGGCGTGGCAGCGCTGTTCCTGGTCGGAGCAGCGGGGATCGTGCTTGGCGTTCTCGCTCTGATCGGAATTGCGGCCGTTGAATTGACCGCGATAGCGGCCATTGCCTTCGGCAGCGCATTCATCGTCAGCAGCGGTGCGATCTGGAGGCTGCATGTGCTGCGCCGCGCCAGTTACGTGACACGTGACGTGACTGATCGGCGCGTGTGGAGCGAACTTCTCGCCGGCGAGATCGCGTCCGGATCGGCAGGCTTGCAAGCATTCGCGGGACTTGCCGCGGTCGTGCTCGGCATTCTGGCAGTTATCAACATAGATGCCGGCTTATTGACGTTGGTCGCGCTGCTGGTGCTCGGAACGACCGCAATGCTGACCGGCTGTGCCTTGAGCAGCATCGTGCAGAGCTTCATGGGGTCGTCAGTCGAGCGGGCCCCGCGCAGCTCGGTGATTGCCCGCGGCTAGATTTCGCGGACGGGGAGGGGACGCACCGGGCCGGCATTCGGTCGGCCCGGTGGTGCGAGGCAGATTCGCGCTCGCAAGCATCGGTCGCGACGCGATGCGAGCGCTTCGCCAATAACCGTTCGAACAGCAACGACGGTTTCGGCGCCAACAGCGCGCGGCTTTTGGCGCCGGTCGGCCGCCGAAAAGAAGAGGAAACTACTCTACTTGCCGGCCATCGCGTTTTTCACGAGGCCCGCGATCACGGTCAGGATCGCGCCGCTCACGCCGCCGCCGACCAGTTGACCGATGACGCTGCCGACGTCGACGTTGCCGCCGGCACCGGCAAGCGCTGGAATCAGAACCTGGAGAAGCTGACCACCGCCGGCGCCGCCGATCGCGCCTGCGATCGAGTTGCCGATGGGGCCGAGATCGTAGTCTTTGAGGGACTTCCCTGCAGCGTTTCCGCCGATAATGCCCGCAACAAGTTGAATGATGAGATTCACGATTGTGCTCGACATGGTCGTCTCCTCTTCTGGGTGCTACTCCCTCTTCCTAAGTGCTGTGCCGCGCCGGCTGAACGTCGCTGGCCGACGCCGTCCAATCATAAGCTAGCGATTGCCTCTTGAAAAAGCACCGGCCGCTATCGCTTTGTCCACTACGCAAGTCGGCAACGGCGGAGCCATGAGCCGACATTGCCCCCGTGCAGCAGCGGATTTACTTGAACACTTCGACGGTCGCGAACGGTTCAGCCGACCACGGTCGGAAACGGTTCAATGTGAACTTCGTCTTTCGTCCGGGTTGAACATCAACGAGCAGGTAGTTGTACTCCTCCTTCGGCGGTTCGCCCTTCCAATAAAGGTCAGGCGGATAGCCTGCGGGTACCTTTATCGCTGTGCGACCCGGAAGAATTGGGTCCTGTTCTGCGCCGCCGCCTCCCAACAGCAGGTACTTCACGCCGTCCACCTCATACAGCTCGGTGGTATGAACGTGCCCGTTGAACACGACCAATTCGAGGTCCTTCGCATATGACGCGATGACCTTATGGGGGTTTTGCGGTTCGGGGATAGGACCCATGCCGGAACGGCAGAAGGCCGGGGCGTGGAAGCTGATGAAGACCTTACGAATGCCCATAGCCTTGGCCTCGTCCAACCACGTCTTCAATTCCTTCATCTGCGCTTCGAACTGAGGCCGATCGGCATCCCACGACGATGGCGAGCGATAGTCGTATTTGCCGGTCCACAGGAAGATGAAACGAGCGCCGTTGAAATCGAATTTGTAGATGAGCCTTTTGTCGGAAATCCCGAACTGCTTCAGGTATGGAAAAGCCTGCAACAGACCCTGGACGTCGGAGTCGTCCCACACCTCATGATTGCCGACGGCGGGGAAGATACGACCGGGCATACCGGCGGCGCGCATTTGTCGGTCTGGCGCCGGCAGGTGCTTCAATACATCTTCGTAAACCAGCCTCCAGTATGGGTTGTCAGATGGCTTAGGGCCTTGCCTGCCCCACCAAACCATGTCTCCGGTATTCAGTATGAACTTGGCCCGGCCGCTCCGGATATCTTTCACGACCTCGCGGGCGACCCACTCGCCGCCCTGCAATCGAAACATCGTGCGATGGACGCCGGGAAGCAGCTTCACGTCTTCCACCGATGCTTCCGTGACCCAGCCCTTATCAAGCGTCAACGTGCTTACTTCGCTCCTGCTCTCGAACGGCATGACGATCTGCACGAGTTCATCGGTAGCCGGGTCATAGATGAGCTTCACGTCCCTCCTGACGACTTCCTCCGCGACCTTTTCCGGAAGCACCAGCTCAAACATGTCGGTCATCAGCTTGATTGCTTCCTCCCGTTGATCCGGTTTGTATGGGAGGTACATCATCGATCGCGAGTCACCGTACACCGCAAACGAAAAGGCGACATTGGCGCCCCGTCTGGTTTGCTGGGCGAGAGCGACCGGCGGCTGCAAGGCTGGCAGGAGAGCCAAAGATGAGAGCAGAACGCGGCGATTGATCATGTTCGTCCTCTTCATCAGGGGTGCCCCCAATATCGATCGAGAAATTGGCGGCGAGAGTTATGAATATCAGTCTCGTTGGATGGGAAAGTCACGGAGCGAGATGGGCCACTTGGTCATGGCGGGCATTCATCCGCCACCAGAAGGCTCGCATGGTCGCTCGCGGGAGTGATAAAGGTGGAGCGGGGTCCGCCCCTGCAGGTTTGCAATTGACGATAGATCGGTAGGGTGGGCAAAGCGCGGACTAAGTCCGCGCGTGCCCACGTTCGACCTCGCGGCGTGGGCATGGCGCGCAAGCACGCGCCTTTGCCCACCTTACGAGGCTATAACGACGCAAAGACGCGGAAACGTTGGTCCAGATGCAAGATCGCAATCCCGAACAAGCCGCCGCCCAGCGCCTCGCCGAGGCCCCGCCTGATTTCCAGGCGTTGCACGAGATCGTCCGCAAGGCGCGCCAGAACCTCAACCAGAACGACTGGGACTATATCGTCGGCGCCGCCGAGACCGAGACGACGCTGCGGCGCAATCGCCTCGCGCTCGACAGCCTCGCCTTTCGCCCGCGCGTGCTGCGTGACGTCGGCCACGTGGATGCGTCGACGAGCGCATTCGGGCGGGTGCTGCGGCTTCCCGTGATGCTGGCGCCGGTCGGCTCGCTGGAGAGCTTTCACGATGGCGCCGCCGCATCCTCGGTGCGGGCTGCGCACACCTTCGGCGTGCCGCATATGCTGAGCTCGGTTTGCGACCCGGGCCTCGAAAAGGTCGCGGAGGCGGCGACCGCCGCGACGCGCATCTTCCAGCTTTACGTCCGCGGCGATGAGGCCTGGGTCGACGATTACGTGATGCGCGCGATCGCCTATGGCTACGCCGCGTTCTGCCTCACCATCGATACGGCGATCTACAGCCGTCGCGAGCGCGACATCGCCAAGCGCCACATCGTTGCCGGCCGTCGCCGCGCCGGCGGGCGCGAATTCCAGGCAGCGCTCGATTGGCGCACCGTGCGCCGCATCAAGGAAAAATTCGACGTTCCACTGGTACTCAAGGGCATCGCGACCGAGGAGGACGCCAAGATCGCCCTCGATCACGGCGTCGATTGGATCTACGTCTCGAACCATGGCGGCCGTCAGCTCGATCATGGCCGGGGCGCGATGGATGTGCTGCCGGAAATCGTCGAGGCCGTGGGCGGACGCGCCGGCATCATGATCGATGGCGGATTCGCGCGCGGTACCGACATCGTCAAGGCGGTGGCGGCCGGCGCCAACCTTGTCGGCCTAGGCCGCCTGCAGTGCTACGCGCTTGCGGCGGGTGGGGAGGCGGCGGTGGTGCGCATGCTGGAGATCATCGAGGACGAGGTGCTGCGCTGTCTCGGTCTCCTCGGGGTGACGAAGCTTGCGGCGCTCGACCGCTCGTATCTGCACACCGCGCCGTCGACGACCGCGCCTCACATCCTGAGCGCGTTCCCGTTGCTGACGCTCGAGGATTTCCGCTATTGAAACCGCCGCCGCCGGGAGGACCATACACGCACAGAGGCCGCGATGAGCAACATCAAAAACAAGCCGCGCACCAAGATCGAACTGAAGACGGAACGGCCGCGCCTTCACAAGGTCATTCTCGTCAACGACGATTACACGCCGCGGGAATTCGTCGTCACCGTGCTCAAGGGCGAATTCCGCATGAGCGAGGATCAGGCCCATCGCGTGATGATAACGGCCCACCGGCGCGGCGTCTGTGTGGTTGCGGTCTATGCCAGGGACATCGCCGAAACCAAGGCGACGCGGGCGACCGATGCGGGCCGCAGCAAGGGTTACCCGCTCTTGTTCACGACCGAGCCCGAGGAATAATCCCGTCAGCACGATGGCGATACGTTGGCTGACGGCGCGTCGAGGCCTCTATGCCGCGCGGGCTTGGCATGCCTCTTGCTCATGACTTCGCGAGTTGGTTGCTAGGGTTCCGGCTCGGATCGCCCGAGCGCTGGTCCGAGAGCGGCCGCTTGCGGGAGAGACATCCTCGCAGGTGCACGGCGGGACAAAAGCCCGGGACGTCGTTGGCCAGGGGATTGGCCGCGCGATGGTCGCCAATCCCTTTTTGTAACTCGTTACAAGAGGGACACGTGATGCCCGAACTCGACGCCTCGTCTTCTCCGCGTCCTCCGACTGCCGCCCAGCAAGCGGAAATTGCTACCCACAGGAAGCGGTACGAGGAATTAAAGGCCGCAGGACAGGGCCAGGCGCCACAGGCGCTGCCCCCGCCGACGTCGCGCGACGGTGCGCCCATCGCGGCAACTTCGATCATTCACCGCGAGCATGTTCCTGGCGGCTGGTATTGGACGACCCGGCTCGACCGCGGCGACGCGCTGCGGATCATCAATACCAACGGCACGTCGTGCGTCAGCATCCAAGTGTGGAGTCGCGCGGACACCAGCGAGCGGCTCAATCATGCCGACACCGTGAAAGTCCAATGGGCGGCGAGCCTTCGCAAAGGTCGTATGATCCTGTCCGACATGGGTCGCGTGCTGCTCGGGATCATCGAGGACACCAGCGGCGCGCACGACACGCTGGTGGGCGGATCAACGGCGGCGGACGTCGCCCGCTTTGGCAGCGGTTCCTATCGCAACACCCGCGACAATTTCATCCTTGCCGCAGGAAAGCTGGGGCTGAGCGTCCGCGACGTCCATCCTTGCGTGAGTTTCTTTGCGCCGGTCAGCGTCGACGGCGACGGCCGTTTCAGATGGGACGCGAGCGGGCGGCAGGCGGGCGATTTCGTCGACCTGCGCGCTGAAATGGACCTCCTGGTCGCGCTCTCCAACTGCCCACATCCGCTCAATTCATCGCCAGCCTACGCGCCCGGGCCGGTCGAGATCGTCCGCTACCGCACGAAGCCGGACAGCGGCGACATCTGCCGCGCGGCAAGCGCGGAAGCCGCACGGGCGTTCGAGAACAATGCCTTGTTTCTCGCGCAAGCGACGATGGAGTAAGGACCATGGGGACGCTTTCCGACGCCACGCCTTCCGACGCCACGTCGCGGCGCGTGATCCTCGACGCCGAAATTCCCGCCCGCACGCCGTGGTCCGCCATCATTCGCAAGGGACAAACCTTGCGCATCGTCGACACCTGCGGCCAGCAGGCAGTCGACACCCTGTTCTACTGCGCCGACCAACCCCAGGAGCGCTACAGCGGGCAGGATACGTTGCGTTCGCAAGGCGCGGCCTATGTGGGCATCGGCACGCGCCTCATCTCCAACATGGGACGTACCATGTTGCGCGTCACCGCGGACACCTGCGGTCTTCACGACACCTCTGCAGGGGCGTGCTCCTGCGAGAGCAACACGGTGCGCTTCGGCCATCATACGAAATACGAGCATGCATGCCGCGAGAATTTCATCGTCGAAGCCGCGAAACACGGCCTCACGAAGCGCGACATCGTGCCGAACCTGAACTTCTTCATGAATGTCCCAATCGATCCGTCCGGCGACTTCACCGTCGTCGACGGCGTCTCCAAGCCGGGCAGTTATGTCGAACTGACCGCCGAGATGGACGTGCTCTGCCTGATCTCCAACTGCCCGCAGATCAACAATCCATGCAATGGCTTCTTCCCGACGCCCGTGCAGGTCATGATATTCGATGACGTCGTCATCAATGCCTGAGGCATCCATCCTGATGCGAACGGACAACACTTTCGGCGAATTGGACGCACCAACAGGCCGGACCGGCTGACGAGGTTAACGCTCGGTTAAATCTCGGCCCGTAAACTTCCCGGGCGTTTGCGAACCGCGCGGCAACTCGAGGACGACTTCGTGCGCATTCCGCTCGCCCAATTCGATCTGGCCGCGTTCGAAGCGGCGGCCGCCAGCCGGACGGCGGCTTCGACCCCGCTCGCCAATCTCGTTCCGGGAACAACCATCGCGGCGCGGGTGCTGGCGCTGCTCGAGAACGGGCAGGTTCAGCTTGCGGTCGGCAATGCCGTGATCGAGGCGGCGACCGAAGTGCCGCTCGCGCTCGGCGCCACGGTCCAGCTTGCCGTGCAGAACGCCGGCAACACCGTGACGCTCCACTTCGTCGGCGAACTGCCGGCAAACTCCGCGACGGCCGGGGCAGGGGCCGCGGGTGCGTCTGCTTCCGCGGCGCAAGGCGCGGCATCGCAAGGGGCGGCATCGGCGGCGGGCGAAGCGCCCGTCGGGACGGTCGGAGCAACGGCCGCATCGGGTGCGGCGGCACCGCAGGTCTCGGCGGCTGCTGTGACCTCGCAGCCATCGGCGTTATCGCCGCCGCCGCCGGCCGCTCAGCCGGCGGTGGCGCTGACGGAAGCCGTGCGCGGCGCCGCCGTTACTCAAAACAGCCTTGCGCCGCTCTATGCCGAGTTGGCGGCGGCAGTGAACGTTGCGACGCTGCCCGAGCCGGTACTGCGGGCTGCGGCGCGCATTCTATCGCTGCGTCCGCAGCTCGACGAAAATCTTGGCGTCGAGGACGTGAAGCAGGCCTTCATGAACTCGGGCCTGTTCCTTGAGTCCGATCTGGCCCGCAATCAATCGACACAGGACGCCGTTCCAACCGCCGCAAGCGAGGCTGATGCCGCGTCTCCCCCGGCAACGCCGTCAACTGCGACAACCGCCGCGGACGTGACCGACCTCAAAGCTGCGCTGACGGTCTTTCGCAATGTCGTCGCCATGGCGGTGGCGGCCGAGGACGCCCCGGCTCCGCCCGCGACAGCGGCGGTCACAAGGGCAAATGCCCTCGTGATGCCGGACACCGTCGCAACTGAGGTCGGCCTCGCGGATAATCCCGCGTCCGCGGATATCACCGCGCCCGCTGCGGCGTCGGCAACACCTTCCGACGCAACGGCGGCGGCGCCATCGGATAGCGCGCCGCATGCCTTGGCGGCGATGCCGACCGCGCCGCCGCCGCCGTTCCGCGGCGCGGCGCTGTCGGCTCAGCCATCGGCGGTCGCCTCGATCGACGGTGCGACGCCCCCGCATCAGGCGGCCCGCATCCTGATGGCGGCAGCCGATGCGGCGCTCTCACGGCAGACCTTGCTGCAAGCCGCGTCGCTGCCCCCGCCAAGCGCGATGGCGTCGCGCGGCGACGATGGTCCGCGCTGGAATTTCGAAGTGCCGTTCGCAACGCCCCAGGGCACCCAGGTCGCCCAATTCGAAATTTCGCGCGACGGCCGGTCGGCGCGGCCGATCGATGGCGTTGCGCCGATCTGGCGCGCGCGCTTTTCCATAAATCTTGATCCGCTCGGTCCGGTGCATGCGCAGATCTCGCTGCGCGGCGCGCGCGCCGCGGTCACGTTGTGGGCGGAGCAGGCCGACGGCGCCGCGCGGCTGCGCGCCGGCGCGGGCCAACTTGCGCAAGCGCTGCGCGCAGCCGAGCTTGATGCCGGCGACCTCGTGGTGCGCGACGGCACGCCGCGACAGCCGGCGGCGGCGGCAGCGCCTGCCGGCCATTTCCTGGATTGCGCGTCATGACGGACCGTCGCCCGCTCGCGGTCGCCTTGCAGTACGAGAAACGGGATGCCGCCGCGCCCCGTGTCGTTGCAAGCGGCCGCGGTGCCGTCGGCGAGCGTATCATCGCAACCGCCAAGGCGCATGGCGTTCCGCTGCAAAGCAATCCGGGCCTCGCCGCGGCGCTCGCCGACGTCGAGATCGGCGAGGAGATTCCGGTCGATCTCTACAAGGCGGTGGCCGAGGTGCTGCTGTTCATCTTGCGCATGTCCGGGCAGGTGCGCTGACGCTGCGACCACGAGACACTTCGTAGGGTGGGCAAAGGCGGCCGAGGCGCTGCATTTTTTTGAATTGCGTTGGAACCGCCGTGCCCACCGTTGTGACTGAGGCGCGTGGGCACGCACGGACTGCGTCCGCGCTTTGCCCACCCTACGCGCCGCGCCTGTTGCGACTCTTTGCCTGCAAGCCGTGACCGCGATTGCGCGGTGGAGCGAACTTCGCCACTCTTTGTCGTCGCGCAATGTTGCAGCGACGACATCCGGGAGCGCTCACATGGCTTATCTTGTCGTGCTCTACAAGACTCCGAAGGATACCGCGGCGTTCGACAAATACTATTTCGAAACGCACGTGCCGATCGCGAAGAAGATTCCCGGCCTGAGGTCATATGAGGTGAGCCGCGGTGCCGTCGCCAGTCCCGCCGGCGCATCGGGCGTCCACCTCGTCGCGACGCTGCGCTTCGACGACATGGCCGCGATCAAAAGCGCCCTTGGAAGCCCGCAAGGACAGGCCGCCGCGGGAGACCTTCCGAATTTCGCGACCGGCGGCGCCGACCTCCTCATGTTCGACAGCAGCGCGGTGTAACCATTCACCGCACGTACGTGTTCGGCACGAGGCCGTCGCGCCAGACTTGCGCGTTGAGGTTGTCGGGAGCCTCGGCGCGAAGCCGCGCCGGCACTTCGACGCGCTGGCCGGCGCGCGCCCGGCAGAGCACGTCGCGCCGCGTCATTTCGCGCGAGGCGAAGTCGCTGCCGCCGAGCCAGGTGCGATCGATGCCAAAGTTGCCGTAGAGGGACGAGAAGCCCGCAGCGCTCTCCAACTGTTCGAACACCGAGACTGCGAGCCATTCCATCGCTCGCGGGCCCGGGGCAATCGCATCGAAGCGCGGCCCCGGTGGCCAGAACGGTTCGTTGAGGCGGGAGTCGCCACCCTTCGAGGCAACGACAAAGCCGCGCAGTGCTTCGAGGCAGATGATGCGCCGGCCCGCCTCCCAGGCGACGCGCGCTGCCGTCGACAGCCGCGGCGGACTTGCGTCGCGCTGGCATAGGCTGATGAGAGCCCCGAGCGCATAGCTGAGGGCGCCATGCCGCTTGGCGGGAGCATTGTCCGGCGAACGCCAGACCGCATAGGCCGCAAGCGCGTCGCGGTAGACGGGATCGATCGCGACATCCGGCATCAGCAGATTGGGGAAGGCCGAGGCGCACGGCTGCGATCGCAAGAGATCGAGCGCGCGGGCGCGCGCCGCGTCATCGATCGTAAACGGCACGACGCTTTGAACCAGGAGATCATCGTGCGCCAGCGCCGCGGCGCGATCCGGTTTGGCCGCGAACAGGTTGAGCTCGAAGACTTCGGCGGGCTCGTCGTCGGCCATCGGAACGAGCATCGGCGCGCCGGGAAGCAGGCGATAGATATTGTAGCCGCGGGCGAGGAAAGCCGCGCGCAGGTTGGTGTTCTCCTTTCCGCCGGCTCTGGTCTCGAACATCACCAGCGGCGAATGGCGCGTGAAGAACCTCTCCCCGCCGGCGAT
Source organism: uncultured Alphaproteobacteria bacterium (assembly GCA_963807015.1). Lineage (GTDB taxonomy): Bacteria > Pseudomonadota > Alphaproteobacteria > Rhizobiales > Xanthobacteraceae > JAJPKK01. The sequence continues at coordinate 115,161 of CAWEAS010000009.1, forward strand.
GATGCGCTCCTCTTCGCCCTCGGCGTCGATCTTGATGAAATCGACGTTGTCCCAGGCGCGCAATTCATTCTCGGCATCGAGGCAGGTGATCGTCACGGTCTCGCCGCCCGCGCCCGCATCGCTGGCGAGATAATTCAATTCGCTCGATGTCCCGAGCACCAGGTGGCCCTGGCGCGGGGCATCGGACATCGCCGCTCCGAACACGTCGAGGTTCGTCAGCCGGTTGAGGGCGCGGCTCTTCTCGAGAAAGCCGCGCGGCTCGCTCGCCGGCTCGTAGGCGAACACGCGGCCGGGGTCGACGCGGCGCGCCATCGGTATGCTGTAGACGCCGTAGTTCGCACCGATGTCAATCGCGATCATGCCGGGCTTGAGCCACTGCCGCACGAAAGCCGGCTCCTTCTCGAACCAGGCTTCCTGCTCCAGGATGACGTAGGTCGTGATCACGTTGAGCGACGCCGGCAATGCCAGCACGGAACCGTCGGTCATTCGCAGCTTCAGCTCGGCCATGATGTGAGGCTCGTCCGCCGGAGTCTCTGGTGTCGCGACTCAACTTAGCACAGGCGGCAGCGCGCCATAGCCGTAGCCAATAGCCGTAGGGCGCAATAGCGAAGCGTATTGCGCCGATGAGCCGCGATCGCGGGTGCGGCGGCGGAATGCGCTTCGCCATTCCGCCCTACGGACATCAGGGTCTGCACGCATCGCAACCCTGACGCCAGTGACAACATCGATGCCTGACGCTAGCCTCCGGCCATGGCGCCCGCCACCCCGGGCGCGATGGGAGGTGCTTCAAGATGACCACTGGTTCTCGAATTGCTGCAACGGCTCTTCTGCTGTCGACGGTCGCGTCGGTCGGCGCTTACGCCGCCGACATGACGTTCGAGCGCGCGCTCAACGTCGACAAGGAGCCGCAGAACTGGCTGCTGCATCACCAGAACTATCAGGGCCATCGTTTCTCCGCGCTCAAGCAGATCAACAGCAATAACGTCGGCAACCTGCGGCTCGCTTTCACCATCGGGCTCGGCGGCCTGCAGGCCGGCGGCCGCCACGCCCAGGGCAACCTCGAGGCAACGCCGCTCGTCGATGACGGCATGATGTACGTCACCGACGGCTGGGGCTCGGTCTATGCGGTCGATGTGACCAGCGGCAAGAAGGGCGCGATCAAGTGGAAATTCGATCCCGGCGTCGACCGCGTCTGGGCGGGTGACGTCGCCTGCTGCGGCGTCAACAATCGCGGCGTCGCACTGTGGAAGGACAAAGTGATCTCGGTTGCCCTCGACGGCCGCCTGTTCGCGCTCAACCGCGCGACCGGCGAACTCCTGTGGGAGCGCAAGGTCGCGGAGCCCGGGGTTGGCGAGACCGTGACCGCGGCGCCGCTCGTCATCCGCGATCTCGCGATCGTCGGCTCGGCCGGCGGCGAATACGGCATCCGCGGCTGGATCGATGCGACCGACCTCAACACCGGCAAGCAGGTGTGGCGCACTTATACGATCCCGGGCAAAGGCGAGCCCGGGAACGAGACCTGGAAGGACGGCAAGGACCATTGGCAGCACGGCGGCGCATCGGTGTGGGTGACCGCGACCTATGACAAGGACACCGAGACCATCTACCAGGGCATCGGCAATGCCGGCCCCGACTACGACGCCGAATATCGGCCGGGCGACAACAAGTGGGCGGCGAGCGTGCTCGCCGTCGATCCCACCAACGGCAAGATCAAGTGGGGCTTCCAGTACACGCCGAACGATCCCTACGACTATGACGAGATTTCCGAGCACCAGATCATCGACGCCAAGGTCAATGGCGAGACCCGCAAGATGGTGGTGCACGGCGCCCGCAACGGCTTCTACTACGCGCTCGACCGCACCAACGGCGCCTTCATCGCCGGCAAGCAATATGTCGACGAGTTGAACTGGACGAAGGGCCTCGATCCCAAGACCGGCCGTCCGCTCGACTACGATCCGAGCAAGGACGTGCAGACCTACATCGCCGGCACGACGGCCACGCGCACCAATCCGCTGGGCACGCGCTGTCCGGCGGTGTCGGGGGGCAAGAATTGGGAGCCGGGCGCCTACAATCCGGAGCTCGGCCTCATCTACATTCCGTCATCGGAGGGCTGCAACCAGATCGAGGGCACGGTGCAGCCCGACTTCGCCGACCAGGGCGGCACCGTGAAGCCGCGCGACCGCTTCACCGGCGGCGGCAACAAGGTGACGAAGCAGACAACGGGCAGCGTCAAGGCGCTCGACCCCGTGACCGGCGACACCAAGGCGGCGGCGCGCACCGACCTGCCGAACTGGGCCGGACTGCTCGCGACCGGCGGCAATCTCGTCTTCACCGGCCTGTGGGAAGGGGCAGTCGTCGCCTATGACGGCAAGTCGATGAAGGAGCTGTGGCGCTTCGACACCGGCTGCGGCGTGATGGCCCCGCCGATGAGCTATTCGGTCAACGGCAAGCAGTACATCGCGGTCGCGGTCGGCCCGCATTGGCTCGGCGTCAAGCCGACCGAGCTCAAGTTGGCCAACGCCTGCTCGATGGTCTACGTCTTCACGCTGTAATACGCGACATCGCTGGTAGCCCGGATGGAGCGAAAGCGAAATCCGGGAGAGCCTTTGCCGATTGGCACGGCACTCCCCGGATTACGCTGCGCTCCATCCGGGCTACGCGTTTTATCCATTTGTTTGACCGCGCTACCTTCGGTCCGTTCGGTCCTTACGCTATGGATCGGTTCGGATCGGCGATTCGCGAACCGAATGATTCGACGCCGACCTGCACCGAGGGAGCGACTGATGCGGGCGGTTGGGCTTGCGATCTTGGCGACGGCGGCGACCGTCGCGTTTGATGGGCGCGTGGATGCCTGCGCCTTCAGCCTCGGAACGGGCTGGACCGCGGCGGGGGGCGGCACTCCCGCGCAATTGATGGTCCTCGGTAACGAGACCTGCGCGGGCAGCTTGCGCGGCGACACGTTGCGGATCGTCGCGCCGCCGCAACATGGCAAGCTCAAGGTCACCGGGCCGTCATCCTACAGCTACACCCCGAACCGCGCCTATCGCGGACCCGACAGCTTCAGGGTCTCGACCATGACGAGCGGTGGCATGGTGATCGGCACGGTGGTCGTCGGCGTGCAGTGACGCGGCCGCGCAGCGCGCAGCATCTCCAACCGGTCATCAGGCGCACTGAACGCAGCCGGGATCTCCAACCGGTCATCAGGCACACCGAACGCCGCCGGCATCTTCAATGGGTCATTCCGGGGCGCCCGCAAGGGCGAGCCCGGAATCCATGCTCCTCGGTCGGTGTTCACGGATTCCGGGCTCGCCTGCGCTTCGCTACGGCGCCCCGGAATGACGGCACATCATTTGGCACCCTCGAGGACACATGATGAATGGGGACCAGCGATCAGCGGACCGTGATTTGACCCGCGCGTGCGCCTTCGCGATGATTCCCGCCAACCGCGCGCGCACGTCGCAGGCGCTAGCGGCTCGGAATTCGGAGACATTTACATGCGCTATGGTTTGATGGCCGCGTCGGTTTCAATTGCGGCGCTCGGGGTTGCGGCTGCGTTCGCGGCTGACGAAGTTCGCACCGGCCAGGCCGCATTCGGCGATTGGCGCACCGATGCGCCCGGCGTGATGCGCAAGATCACGCCCGCCGCGCTCGGCGCGCCCAATGAAACGGCATCGACCGCGAACCGCTCGCGCGTGATTGCGAAGCCCGCCAATGCGGTGCTGCAGACCATGCCGGGATTTTCGGTCGCGCCGCTCCTGACCGGACAGCAGGGCGCGCGCGTGCTGCGCGTTGCGCCGAACGGCGACATCTTCCTCGCGCGCAGCCGGCCGGAAGGCGTCATCGTCGTGATCCGCATGAAACCGGGTGCCGACAAGCCGGAGCGGGTCGAGACCTACGCCTCCGGCCTCGAAAGCCCGTACGGCATTGCCTTTGGGCCCAACGCCAGCGATCCGCAATGGATGTATGTAGGCGAGGCCGGTCGCGTCATCCGCTATCCCTATCGCGCGGGCGACATGGGCCCGTCGGGCCCGCCCGAGGTCGTCATTTCCGATATTCCCATCGGCGGCGGCCACTGGACGCGCGACATCGCCTTCTCCCCGGACGGCAAGACGCTCTACGTCGCGGTCGGCTCAGGGTCGAACGTTGCCGATAACATGGGGCCGAAGCCGGACCTCGTGTCCTTTCAGCAAAGCCGCGCCGTAGGCTCGGGCTGGGGCTCGGAAGATTGGCGCGCCGATGTGCTCGCCTTCGATGCCGACGGCAAGAACCGGCGCGTGTTTGCGGGCGGCCTTCGCAATTGCTCGGGCCTCGCGGTTCAGCCGGGCACCGGCACGCTTTACTGCGCGGTGAACGAGCGCGATCTCCTCGGCGACAACCTGCCACCCGACTATGTCACGTCGGTGAAGCCCGGCGGGTTCTACGGCTGGCCGTGGTTCTACATCGGCGATCACGCGGACAATCGGGCGGCGGGGAGCCCGCGGCCCGATCTCGCCGACAAGGTGATCGTGCCGGATGTGCTGCTGCAGCCGCATTCGGCGCCGCTCGGCCTCGCCTTCGACGACGGCAACAATTTTCCTGCAGCGTGGAAGGGCGATGCATTCGTGGCACTCCACGGCTCGTGGAATCGCGCGACGCGCACGGGCTACAAGATCGTCCGCCTGCCGTTCAAGGACGGCAAGCCGACCGGCGAGTATCAGGATTTCGTCACCGGATTCGTCGCCGGCGACGACACCGTCTGGGGGCGGCCCGTGGATGTCGCCTTTGCCAAGGATGGCTCGATGCTGTTCACTGATGACGGCAACGGCGTCGTCTATCGCGTGACCTATCGCGGCGAATGACGCGCCGATCGGACCGCGCGGCCGTTCCCTAAATCAGGGGGCGGTCGGCGGATGCTGAGCGCAGGGCAGGGGCGCAACGTTCGCGCGGAATTCGCGCAGCCGGCGCTATTGCCCCCGGACCGCTGCCGCGATATGCACCACCTCGCCGCGGCCTTTCTCTCTGCCGCTGCGGCACAAGAGGAAGCAAATGGAATTGCTCATTGGCGTTGGTATCTTCGCGGCCATCTGGGTTGTGGTGATCTGGGGCTCAAGCTACATCAACAAGAACATCCAGTAGCCCGGCCAACTATTTGTCATCGCAAGGGTAAAATCCGCTGGCGGTCGGCCGCGATGCAGGCCGGGCCGTGGGATGTCCTGTTGACCCCGCTGTAACGTTTTCCAATACGGTCGCTCGCTGGTCGGGCCGCGCGCCGCGCGGCAGTTCGGAATCCATACTCCTCGGCTGTGGTTATGGATTCCGGGTTCGCCTCCGCTTCGCTACCGCGCCCGGAATAACTCGTCTCGCCGGTGGTTCGCGCTGCGCCCTGGTCGCGAAGCGCATACAGTGACGTGTCAAAGCCCGCAGTTCCGCCGCCCACTATGCCATGGTAGAGCCGAACGCGAAGGTCCCAACTTTGGGATCACGCGGCGGAGCGACTGCCATGAAGGACATCCGGGCGGACCTCGAAGCCCGCCGCGCAAGCGCGCGCACGGGCGGCGGCGAGCGGCGCATCGAGGCCCAGCACAAGCGCGGCAAGCTCACCGCGCGCGAGCGGCTCGAACTGTTGATGGACAAGGGGTCGTTCGAGGAGTTCGACATGTTCGTCGAACACCGCGCCACCGATTTCGACATGGATAAGTCGAAGATCTCCGGCGACGGCGTCGTCACCGGTTGGGGCACCGTGAACGGGCGCACGGTGTTCGCCTTCGCCAAGGACTTCACGGTGTTCGGGGGATCGCTGTCGGAGACCCACGCGCAGAAGATCATCAAGATCCAGGACATGGCGATGAAGGCGCGCGCGCCGATCATCGGCTTGTTCGATGCCGGCGGCGCGCGCATCCAGGAAGGCGTGGCGGCGCTCGGCGGTTACGGCGAAGTGTTCAAGCGCAACGTGATTGCCTCCGGCGTCATCCCGCAGATTTCCGTCATCATGGGGCCGTGTGCCGGCGGCGACGTCTATTCGCCGGCGATGACCGACTTCATCTTCATGGTGAAGGACACGAGCTACATGTTCGTCACCGGTCCCGACGTGGTGAAGACCGTGACCAACGAGGTCGTCACCGCCGAAGAACTCGGCGGCGCGTCGGTCCACACCACGAAATCCTCGGTCGCCGACGGCGCCTACGAGAACGACGTGGAGTGCCTGCTACAGATGCGGCGCCTCCTCGACTTCCTGCCCTCGAACGCGCTTGCGGGGCCGCCGGAATGGCCGTCCTTCGACAACATCGAGCGCGAGGATCCCTCGCTCGACACGTTGGTGCCGGACAACCCGAACAAGCCCTACGACATCAAGGAGCTGATCCTGAAGGTCGTCGACGAGGGCGACTTCTTCGAGATCAGCCAGGCCTTTGCGCGCAACATCGTCACCGGGTTTGGTAGGCTCGCGGGCCGCACCGTGGGGTTTGTCGCCAACCAGCCGATGGTGCTCGCGGGCGTTCTCGATTCCGACGCCAGCCGCAAGGCCGCGCGTTTCGTGCGGTTTTGCGATGCCTTCGAAATCCCCATCATCACGTTCGTGGACGTGCCGGGATTTTTGCCGGGCACCGCGCAGGAATACGGCGGCCTCATCAAGCACGGCGCCAAGCTCCTGTTCGCCTACAGCCAATGCACGGTGCCGCTCGTTACCGTCATCACCCGCAAAGCCTTCGGCGGCGCCTACGACGTGATGGCGTCAAAGCATGTCGGTGGCGACATCAACTATGCCTGGCCGTCGGCGCAGATCGCGGTGATGGGCGCGAAGGGTGCGGTCGAGATCATCTTTCGCGCCGACCTCGGCGACCCGGAGAAGATCGCGGCGCGCACCAAGGAATACGAGGACCGCTTCCTGTCGCCGTTCGTCGCGGCCGAGCGCGGCTACATCGACGAAGTGATCATGCCGCGCGCCACGCGGCGGCGACTGACCCGCGCGCTCGCCATGCTGCGCGAGAAGAAGGTCGAGATGCCGGCGAAGAAGCACGACAACCTGCCGGTGTGAGGCGGCCGGTGGGTTAGCGCAGCGTCGCTGCGCCAAAAACACGAACGCCGAAGCGGGGGCTTCGGCGTTCGCGCTGGGCCGCTGGTGCGCCGCGGCCTGATCCGACGGTTAGTGCGGAGTGTCGGTCGGCGCAGGCGGAGCGGCTGGTGTCGGGGTCGGCTGAACGGTCGGCGGAGGAGGCGGGACCGCCGGATGCGCCGGCAACGGCGTTGCCGGAGCGGGTGCAGGCGGAGCAGCACCGGTCGTGGTCGGCGGATTGACCGGCCGGTTCGACGCGGATTCGGAACCCATCCGGTGGTAACCGATCATCAGTGCGATCACGACGACGATGGCGGCAATGGCTGCCACCCAGCCCCACATCGCGCCTGAACCATCTTCGATGTCGATACGCCGACGCGGGGCATTGGGCTCGACCGGCCTGCGGGGGTCGGAATACCTGGGATCGGTGTAGCGAGGGTCTGACATGGGTCATCTCCCGGGTTCAATCGATTGCCCCGTCAACCCTTGATCCCTAAATAGGTTCCGGGGCCGACGCATCCCGGAACTATGGATTTTGGGCTTGCCTTGATTTCGGGCAAGCGATCTGCGACATCCGCGGCCCGTGAACTAGGTATCCGATGAATAAACCATTAGGCGCAGTCGCGGCGGAGGCCGTCGTTGCATCCCCGCTGGCAGCCGAAGTTGCGCGCCGCCGCACCTTTGCCATCATTTCCCACCCGGACGCGGGCAAGACCACGCTCACCGAAAAGCTCCTGCTGTTCGGCGGCGCGATCAATCTCGCCGGCCAGGTGCGGGCCAAGGGCGAGCGCCGCAACACCCGCTCCGACTGGATGAAGATCGAGCGCGAGCGCGGCATTTCCGTCGTCACCTCGGTAATGACGTTCGAATATGACGGCCGCGTCTTCAACCTGCTCGATACGCCCGGCCACGAGGACTTTTCCGAAGACACCTATCGCACGCTGACGGCGGTCGATTCCGCCGTGATGGTGATCGACGCCGCCAAGGGCATCGAGGCACGCACGCGCAAGCTGTTCGAGGTGTGCCGCCTGCGCGACATCCCGATCATCACCTTCATCAACAAGATGGACCGCGAGAGCCGCGACCCGTTCGACCTGCTCGACGAGATCGAGAAGACGCTTGCGCTCGATACCGCGCCGATGACCTGGCCGATCGGCCGCGGCCGCGACTTCATGGGCACGCTCGATGTCGAAACCGGTGCGGTGCGGCTGATGGATGGCGGACCTGCGGGCAAAGCCGCTCCGGCGGATGCCGTTCCCATGGACGCCGCCGCGATCGCCGCGCTCAATCCTAATCTCGATGCCGCGGCGCTCGCCGAGGAGTTCGCGCTGGTGCGCGACGCCTGTCGGCGCTTCGACCATGACGCGTTCCGCGAGGGTCATCTGACGCCGGTCTTCTTCGGCTCGGCGCTGAAGAATTTCGGTGTCCGCGATCTCCTCGATGCGTTTGCTGCCTACGCTCCGGCGCCGCGCCCGCAGGATGCCGACGCCCGCCGGGTCGCCGCGGATGAAGACGCGATGACGGCGTTCGTGTTCAAGATCCAGGCCAACATGGATCCGAACCACCGCGACCGCATCGCCTTCGCGCGGCTCGTCTCCGGCAAGCTCACGCGCGGTATGAAGGCGAAGCACGTGCGCAGCGGCAAGACCATCGGCCTGCACGCGCCGCAGTTCTTCTTCGCCCAGGACCGCGCCATCGCCGACGACGCCTATGCCGGCGACGTGGTCGGCATTCCGAACCACGGCAGCCTGCGCATCGGCGATACGCTCACCGAAGGCGAGGCGCTCAACTTCGTCGGCGTGCCGAGTTTCGCGCCGGAAATCATCCGTCGCGTGCGGCTCGCCGACGCCATGAAGGCGAAGAAACTCAAGCAGGCGCTGCAGGAAATGGCGGAAGAGGGGGTTGTCCAGGTGTTCCGGCCGGTCGACGGCTCGCCGGCGCTTGTCGGCGTCGTCGGCGCGCTGCAGCTCGACGTGCTGCGCGACCGTCTTGCCACCGAATACGGCCTGCCGGTCGAGTTCGACACCAGCGAATTCGCGCTCGCGCGTTGGATTTCGGCCGCCGACCGCAAGACGCTCGACCAGTTCGCGGAGGCGAACCGCTCCGGCATCGCCGAAGACCTCGACGGCGACCTCGTCCACCTTGCGCGCAGCCAGTTCTACCTCGACTACACGCGCGAGCGCGCGCCCGGCGTGATCTTCACCGACGTGAAAGACGTGAAGGCGACCGCCGCCGCGGCGTAAGGCCGAGATTGGCGTGGCGAGAAAAGCTTTCGATCTGATCGAGGTGGCTTTTCTGTCGTTGTGTTCGCGCTTCTCGCAAAACGTTGGAAGATCGACGCGATCGCAAGCTTGCATTGTGCGTCGAGATCAAGCGCCAAGGTGCGCAGTCTCAGACTGATCATTTGCGACGGGCTCGTCGGGTCTCCCACCGTGAGCGCAAGTCGGCGGCCAGCTCGCGCACCTTCGCGGCGGGCCGAAAGGAGACTTGCAACTAAGCTTCGACCTCGGCCCCGCCGGGCGTGGACAATTCGCCCGCCTCAGCTCGAATGCGATCGGCCGCCCTCAGCGTGCGCGCTTGATCTGCGTGCAGCTCACGACGCTCGTTTCGGTCTTGCCGCCCGCCTGGGTGTAGCAGAACGAAATCGTATCGTTGTCGATGAGCTGGCCGTTGAGGTAGCCATCGGTGTCGACGAGGATGATGGTGCGATTGTTGGCGCCAGTGAGCTCGCCGATCATCGGCTCCTGAGTCCTCTCGCCGTTGCCCGTGAAGATCTGGTTGCCCCAGAAACGGGTGTCGGTCTGCCCCGTGATATCGATTTCGATGTCCTTCTCGAACAGCCCCGGCTTGTCGAAGGTTCCTCTGTTCGAGGGCCAATGAAGGGGCATGCCGGCGACGATCGTGTGGGTTTTTCCCACCCACTTGCCCCGGATGTCCGGGATTTCGTCGGCCGCAAAGGCGGGAGCCGCAATGGCTGCGGCAAGCGCGAGCCCGCAAACGATCGACCCTCTGGCGCACCATTCTCGCTTCATGATGTTCTCCCAAGGTCTGTAGGCATCTGCGTTGTAGGTCGCCCGCCCAAGTCCGGCAAGGCCACCGAATTTAATGCTTCGAGGCGATCACGATCCATCGATGGGCACCTGCGAGATGAATTGTTCGAACTTTCCGCCCGGCCCACGCGGCATCGTTTCCAGCGGCACCAGAATGATCTCGGCGGACGGGTGGAGCTTTTCGCGCGCGAAGGCGGCGAGACCGTCGGCATCGGGCGCGCGCCCAGACCCGTCCGGCACGTAGCGCAGCTCAATGCGTTGACGATCGAGCTGTACCATCTGGAACTCGCGGGACGATACCAAAGCCTGGATGTTTCGCGCCTCCTGCAGACGTGGCCACACGCGCCGTCCGTCCGCAAAAACGAAAGCGCTGCGGGTCCGGCCTTCCACCTGGGCGATCAACGGCAAACCGCGCCCGCACGGACATGGCGCGCTCGCCCAGGCAGCGACATCGCCAATCGCATAGCGAATAAAGGGCATCGCGTAGTTATACAGTCCTGTCACCACGACGCGACCAAGTTCACCCGGCGCAACGGGACGCCCGTCATCTCCGACGATGTCGACGACGGCGTTTTCGGCGACCAGATGATAATGCGGTGTCGCCGGGCATTCGGTGGCGATGAAACCTATCTCCTGGCACGAATAGATGCCGGCGAGGCGCGCACCGAGGCGTTTCCTGACGGTTTCGCGCGCATGGTCCGAAACCGTCTCGCCGATCCCGAAGACGAATTCGATGCCGATCTCTCGCAGCTCGGCCGGCGTAGCCTCGGCGGTCCTTCGAGGTCCGTCTGGCGGACATCTGCCGCAACGCCGATACGGCTGACAGCGCGCAACGCATGTCCTAGATTGTGAGCCGCCGAGGCGGCAAGAGTTGGTGGGCTCCCGTCGGCTGCTCGCCACGGCCAGCGCCCGTTTAGAAACGGGCTTGTTCCGGGAGGAATGCATGTCGATTCGTTTCGCGCCCGCCATCCTGGCGGCGGCTGTCTCTCTGGCTTTCGGTTTGCCGCCGGCCAGCGCCCAACAGAAGCCGCAGCCTCCGCAATCGCTGCGTCTCTATGTCCTCGACTGCGGGATCATCACCCCGGCCAATGTCGATCCCTACGGCATCAAGCCGAGCGACATGGCCGAGACAAGGATGGTCACGCCCTGCTTCCTGATCGTTCACCCGCGCGGAAGCCTGATGTGGGATACCGGCGAAATTCCCGACAGCGCTTTCAAGGATGGCGGCACACCCCAGAAGCTCAATGCCTTCACGGTCGATCGCCCGCTGCTCCCGCAACTCGCCGCGCTCGGCTACACCCCGGCCAACATTACCTATATGGCGCTCTCCCATTACCATACGGATCACGTCGCCAACGCCAGCCTGTTCGCCGGGTCCACCTGGATCGTGCAGAAGGGCGACCGTGACCCGATCCTCGCGCCGCGGCCGAACCCGCCGCCGGCAATGGGCCGCGTGCCGGATCCGAAATTTTTCGAGGGCCTCGCCAACGCCAAAACGATTGTGCTGAACGGCGAGGATCATGATGTGTTTGGCGATGGCACCGTGGTCATCAAGTCCACGCCGGGTCACACGCCGGGGCACCAGGCGCTGTTCCTCAAGCTCGCCAAAACCGGGAACGTGCTGTTGTCGGGCGATCTCTATCACTATCCGGAAGAGATCACGTACAAGAAGATTCCCTCCTTCGACACCGACAAGGAGCAGACCGCGAAAAGCCGCGCGATGATCGAGGACTTCGTGAAGCAGAACCACGCGCAGTTGTGGATCCAGCACGATTACACCAGCGGAATTAAGCGGAAGATGGCTCCCGCGTTCTACGACTGAGATCTCGACCGACCTAAGTCGGTCATCGAAGTGCCGGAGCCTCTGCAGACATCGTTTTTGCCGGCGATGGAACAAGAAGGCCGTCCGCTGGCGGCCTCGCGGAGTTCCGTTTGTTGGCGGACCATCCGTTCCGACAGGCGAAGGCTGACAGTACGCAGAGTATGTCTTAGATTGCGCGCCGCCGAGACGGTACAAGCCGAGGGGTTCCCGTCGGGTGCCGCCTCGGCCAGCGCCCGTTTAGGGAAACGGGCTTGTTTGGGAGGAATGCATGTCAATTCGTTTCGCGTCCGCCATCCTAGCGGCAGCTGTGTCGCTGGCGTTTGGGTTGCCGCCGGCCAACGCTCAACAGACGCCGCAGCCGCCGCAATCGCTGCAACTCTATGTTTTCGACTGCGGCATCATCACGCCCCCTAACGCTGACCCATTCGGAATGAAGCCGAGCGAAATGGCCGATACGAGGATGGTCACCCCCTGCTTCCTGATCGTTCATCCGCGGGGAAGCCTGATGTGGGATACCGGCCAAATTGCCGACAGCGCCTTCAAGGATGGCGTCTCGCCGCAGAAGTTCAACGCCTTTTCGGCCGATCGCCCGTTGCTCCCCCAACTCGCCGCAATCGGCTACACGCCGGCCAACATCACCTACATGGCGATGTCTCACTATCATATCGACCACGTCGCCAACGCCAGTCTGTTTGCCGGTTCTACCTGGATCGTACAGAAGGGCGATCGGGATCGGATCCTGGCCCCACGGCCGCCTGGACCGCCGGTGATGGGTGGCGTGCCGGACCCGAAATTTTTCGAGGGGCTCGCCAACGCTAAAACGATCGTGCTGAACGGCGAGGATCATGACGTGTTCGGCGACGGCACCGTGGTCATCAAGTTCGCGCCGGGTCACACTCCCGGACACCAGGCGCTGTTTCTCAAGCTCGCCAAAACCGGGAACGTCCTGCTGTCGGGCGATCTCTATCACTACCCGGAAGAGATCACGTACAAGAAGATTCCCTCGTTCGATACCGACAAGGAGCAGACCGCGAAAAGCCGCGCGATGATCGAGGATTTCGTGAAGCAGAACCACGCCGAGCTGTGGATCCAGCACGATTACACCAGCGGAATTAAGCGGAAGTTGGCTCCCGCGTTCTACGACTAAGCGAACTTTCAGGACCGCTGATGCAATCGAGCGCTCGGCGACAGGCGGCTCAAGCCGCCGCGTGCTCGGTTGCCCGGTTCGCGCCGACGCCGCTCTGGGGCAGCATGAAGCGATCGAAGTACGAAGCCAATTGCTGGTACCCATCGAGTGGCAAGACCTGAGCGACGTACTGATCAGGTCGCACCACGACCATGCATCCCGTCTTCCGATCGATACCGCGCATCTCGAAGATGTCGTTGCCGCCCTTGATGTCGGCGCAGAACATCTTCTCGTAGTCGCGAAGGCCGTAACGTCCCTTGCGGGGCAGCAGCAGCGCCGGCATGCCTGCGATGGCTAGCTCGCGATGTGCTTGCTGGAAGACGGCGCGCACATCGATGACCGCATCAATGTCTTCCTCGGGGCGCGTGTACTTGCAGATGGGAGACTCGTCGGCCTCCGCGAGGAAATTGCACAGCTGTCGAACCTTGGAGCCGGCGCCGGCCGGATCGCCCGATCCGGCAAAGATGTATATCCGGAAGCGCCCATCCGCTTCGGCGACGTGGCCAAGGTGGACGGGTCTGGCATCTGCGAGGCGGATGACCGGCGCCGAGTGAAAGCGCTGCCCAACGACGAAGCCGTTGGCCAGATGCTGGTGGGTGCGCTCGCCGGTCAGCAGCGACGACCCGTAGTGCGTCGCCGTTCCCGCGGTGTACCGGCCGTGCCTGACGAAATAACTCTGGGTCTCGTGGGGGTCGGGCGCGCCGCCGTCGTCATTCGAAGATGCGAGCAGGGCGGCCCATTCACGGTCGAAATCAATCAGTTCCTTGGCAATCGCCCGTCGTTCCGCGGAATAGGTGTGCAGCAGCGAGGGCGGGCAGCGTTTCCGGAGCACGGACGCGAGCTTCCATCCGAGATTAAACGCATCTTGCATGGAGACGTTCATGCCTTGCCCTGCCTTTGGACTGTGGGTGTGGCAGGCGTCGCCGGCGATAAACACGCTCGGCAGCCGCGACGCGACTTCTTCCTGCGGCACGTCATCGAACTTGTCCGTCACCCTTTGACCGATTTCATAAACCGACCACCAGGGCACCTCTTTGGCTTCAAGCTTGTAAGGACGAAAAATCCGCTGGGCCTTCGCGATCAGCTCCTCAAGCGTGATGTTGCGATTTGCGATCCGCTCGCCGACGTCGAGCTTTGTGATTTCAACGTAGAGGCGGCAGAGGTAGCCGCCTTCACGCGGAATGATGAGCATGGTGCCTTCATTTGCCGACTGGATCAGGCACTTGCAGCGGATGTCCGGGAAATCGGTGACTGCGAGCACGTCCATGACCCCCCAGGCATGGTTGGCGGAATCGCCACGAAGCTCGCGTCCGATCGATGTGCGCACGACGCTACGCGCGCCGTCGCAGCCGACGACGTAGCGAGCCCTGATCGTCTCCGTCTCTCCGTTATGCGCGGGATCAAGTCGCTCGAGGGTGATGGTGGCACGCTCCGAGCCTTCGGGGCTGCCCGACGCGGGGTGAACCGCAACGACCCGCCGTGCATAGTACGGTTCGAGTTTCGACGCGGATCTGCGCATCGCATCGAGAAAAAAATCGTGCACACGCGCCTGATTCAGAACGACATGGGGGAATTCCGATAATCCCTCCTCGACGTCCTGGACAAAGCCGCTGCGGACGATGTTCGCGGGCTGCGTCTCATCCGGCTTCCAGAACGTCGTCTCATTGATCCAGCAAGCCTCTTTCAGAACACGCTCGCTGAAGCCGAAGGCATCGAACATTTCCATGGTCCGGCATGCGATGCCGTCGGCTTGGCCGCGCAACATGCGACCGGGCTTCTGCTCCACGATACAAGTCTTGATGTCGGGAAACGCAGCCAATTGTGCCGCAAGCGTCAGACCCGCTGGCCCGCAGCCGACGATCAGCACATCGACCTCTAGAGGAACCGAACCCTGCGCGCCGGAGGCCGGATAGCGCTCCGCCGGATCGAATATCTCCGGATCACCCGGCTCAAAGCCATCGAGATGGAACTGCATGACGCTCCTCCTATTGATCAGTATACTGATCATCAGTATACTGTGTCAACGCGCTCGAGGGAGGAGTCCGGTAAATCCAGCCAATGAAATGCCGGGACATCTGGCGCGCCGCTTCCAGCAGATTGCGGTTGCGGTGTTTCTGTCCGAGGTGGAGACGGCGGGTCACGACCTCACACCCGTTCAATACGCGGCGCTTGCAGCCGTTGGCGCCAACCCCGCGATCGATCAAATCACCCTCGCAGGTTTGATTGCCTTGGATCGAACGACCATCGCGGGGGTGGCCGACCGGTTGGTCCTGAAAGGCCTGATGAAGCGGCAGGAAAGCAGCCGGGACAGGCGAGCTCGCGAATTGACCCTGACAGATGCCGGACGACGGACCTTGCGCAGCGTCACTCCAGCGGTCGAGGCGGCGCAGCGGGTCATGCTGCGCGGCCTGACAAATCAAGAAGCCAAGGAGCTTGTGCGACTCCTACAAAAGGCGATAGCGGCGGGAAACGAGTTGAGCAGGGCTCCGCTGCATTACGCTTCCGCCGGTTGAGATTTAACTAGTTGGCAATTTCGCGATCGATATCTGCAAATCAGGAGACGGTGATCCGCGGATCACACGTCAGAAATTATTGACTCAAATCAAAAGGCGCCGTGATCGGCAGCGCTAAGGAACTCCTCTTTGATACAGTCGTGAGCGAAACTGGCGGGGCGTGCCGGTGAATTTGCGACCGAACCAACTCTTGATGAAAGGGCGCGGCGCCTTCGCGGGCCCGACGATGGCAACACCCGCTTCGCCTCGTTCTTTCGGGTCGATCAGGGAGAGAAAGCCTATGAGAATCTCTCGCGTGGCAATGAGTTTCCTGTTTGTCGGCGGAGCGTTGTTCAGTGACCTGCCGGCGGAAGCCCAGCAGTTCCAGGGTGCACCCGGCGCGCCGGGGACGCGCGAGTTTCCCGACTCACGTGTCCTGCCGATCCCAACGCCGTCCTTTAATGGCGTCATCAATCCGAACCTGATCGACAGCAAGCCGGGTTGGCCGTCCACCATCGCGCCGCCGAAGGATGCGCCCAACGTGCTGCTGATTTTGATCGACGATGCGGGCTACGGCTCGAACTCCGTCTTCGGCGGCGTCGTGCCCACGCCGACGCTCGAAAAGCTGGCTCAGAGCGGCCTGCGCTACACCCAGATGCACAACACGGCGCTGTGCTCGCCGACGCGCGCCGCGCTGCTGACCGGGCGCAATCACCATGCCGTCGGCTACGGCGACGTTGCGGAAGGTGCGGTCGGGTACCCGGGCTATGACACCGTCACTGGTCCCGAAAGCGCCCACGTGGCAATGACGCTGAAGCAGAACGGTTACGCCACTGCCTGGTTCGGCAAGGACCACAATGTGCCGATCTGGACGGCAACTCCGGCCGGGCCTTTCGACAGTTGGCCCGTCGGCTTGGGCTACGATTACTTTTATGGCTTTGTCGGCGGCGACACGAGCCAATGGCAGCCGGGCAATCTGTTCCGCAACACGACGCCGATCCACCCGTACAACGGCAAGCCCGGTTGGAATTTGGTCACCGCGATGGCCGACGACGCCATCGAATACATCAACTCGCAGACCGCGACCAATCCGAACCGCCCGTGGTTCATCCACTACGCGCCGGGCGCCACGCACGCGCCGCATCATCCGACTAAGGAGTGGGTCGACAGCATCAGCGCGATGCATCTCTTCGACGACGGTTGGGAAAAGGTGCGCGAGCGCATCTTCGCCAACCAGAAGCGCCTCGGTGTGATTCCGGCGAATGCGAAGCTGCCGGACTGGCCGGACTTCCTGCCCAAGTGGGACTCGCTCACCGCAGACCAGAAGCGGCTCTATATCCGTCAGATCGATATCTGGGCCGCGTACATGGCGTATAGCGACCACGAGATCGGTCGCGTGATCGAAACGATCGAGAATCTCGGGCAGACCGACAACACGCTGATCGTCTTCGTCGCCGGCGACAACGGCATGAGCGGCGAAGGCTCGATGAACGGCACGCCGAACGAAGTCGGCTACTTCAACGGCTTCGTTTACACGGTCGAGCAGATGCTGCCGCTGATCCCGGCGTGGGGCACCGACCAGACCTACAACCACTTCGCGGTGCCGTGGGCGTTCGCGATGGACACGCCCTATCGCTGGATCAAGCAGGTCGCATCACACCTCGGCGGCACGCGCACCGGCATGGTGGTGAGTTGGCCGAAGCGGATCACCGACAAGGGCGGCATCCGCAACCAGTTCCATCATGTCATCGACGTCGCGCCGACGATCCTCGAGGCGATCGGCATCCCGCAACCCACCATGGTGAACGGCATCGCGCAGCGGCCCTATGACGGCGTCAGCATGGTCTACTCGTGGGACAAGGCCAACGCCAACGCGCCTTCGACGCGCACCACCCAGTATTTCGAAATCTTCGGCAATCGCGCGATCTACCACGACGGCTGGATGGCGAACACCGTGCCGGCGGTGACCCCGTGGGAAGGCATCAGGGGAAAACCTCCGGTCGACGTCATGAACGGCTACAAGTGGGAGCTTTTCAATCTCGCCGACGATCCGACGCAAACAAATGATCTTGCCGCCAAGGAGCCGGAGCGGCTGCGCATGATGCAGGAACTCTGGATCATGGAAGCGACCCGCAATCAGGTCTTCCCGTTGAACAACTCGCAGCTTCCCGTCCTTACGGTCGAGCGGCCGGGGCCTGCGGCGGGGCGCACCCATTTCGTCTACACCGCGCCGATGACCTCGACGCAATTCGCCGTCGCGCCCTCGATCCTCAACCGCTCCTATCGCATCTCCGCTGAGATCGAGGTGCCGCAGGGCGGCGCCAACGGCGTGCTGGTGACGCAGGGCGGTCGATTCTCCGGCTATGGCCTCTACCTCAAGGACGGCAAGCCGACCTTCACCTACAATCTGCTCGACATCGAGCGGCCGAAATGGCAAGGCGCCGATGCATTGCCGCCGGGCAAGCACACCATCGTCTTCGATTGGAAGATGGAGGCACGCGGGGAGCCGCTCGCGCGCGGCGGCACCGGCACGCTCTCCGTCGACGGCCGCCAGGTGGCTCAGCATTCGCTGCCGAAGACCCAGCCGTTGATCTGGGCCTGGGACGAGACGTTCGACGTCGGCCTCGATACCGGCACGCCGGTGGACGACAAGGACTACCAGGTGCCGTTCGCCTTCACGGGCAAGCTCGGCAACGTCACCATCGATCTCGGGGAGTCGAGCATCTCTCCGGAGGCGATCAAGAAGATGATGCAAGAACTCGCGAACCGGCGCGATCGCTGATGTCAGCGCACGAGGTTCGGCACGGTGGTATGTGCCGAGCCGGACCTCGTGCTGGCAATTTCAGATAGGGCGATCAGCGAGTTCCAGCTCGGCGAAAATCTCAAAGGGGCTGTCTGCACTTTTTCGTCGGCGCGGGTTGAAGGCATCTGGCGGTGTATTCGGCCATTCTGTGATGGCCGTTACACAACAGCCTCCTGGAACAAATCACAGCGGCACGCGATGAACGACCGAGGCCGGGCGCGGCACTAACGGACGGCAAATGATTGTCGATCCGTTAAGGCCGGAGACTTGTCATGCGGTACGAAGATGATTGTCGCGTCTCCGTGGAGGATTGTCTGCGGATGGCCGAATGCACGCGAGATGCGAAGGCTAGAGCGACTTGGCTCAAACTCGCCCGGCTGTGGAGCCTTGAGCTCGCAGAGGAAAAACGGAAATTCGCAAGATAGGGTCAGTAAGCCGCGACGAGTCGCAAGCCTCTCCTGCTCCGCGCTGCAACGCGGCGGTCTTGCTTCAAAGAATGGAGTCACCTGCGGTTCGCGGCAGCAACAAACGGGAACGGACGCCGAGTGGTGACAGCGCCGCTACTCGCGCACCACTGACGTGTCGATATCGACGAGGATGCTCACATTGTCGCTTGTTGCCGGATCGGGGCTACGGCCCTCGGCGAAGGCGCGGTCTGCCCGGCGCGCGGAGAGCAGAATTGCCGCCACCGAGGAGTTTCCTTCGACGCAGCGCGGCTCGTAATAGAACCGGTTCTCCCGGTCGCTCTGCTTGGTGAACTCCTGCTTCGCCGTCCAGGGCCGCCTCCACACCGTCGGGTCTTCGATGGTGACCTCGTAGGCGAGGGTGTTCGGGCCGGTCCGCGTCCAGCGCTCGATCAGGTGGAGATTTTCGCGCGAGCCCAGGTAGTCGGTCTTCGGACTGAAGTTCGTGACGTCGATGACGAGGGTGTCGCCCTCCCAATGGCCGCGCGAATCGCCGTACCATTGGCGGATGCTGGCGGGCAGATGCGGGCTGCCGTTCATCACGATGTTGCGCTGCCAGCTTTCGCCCTGGCCGACGTCGTAGACCATCGTGATGCCGCCCGGGGTCTGCACGATGCGCCGGAAGCTGCCGCCGAACGCGGTGCCGAATTCCGGTAGCCCAAGGGTCAGGCAGCGGTCCGACAGCGAGCCGTCTTCGGGACCGTCGTAGCGATTGATGCGAACGAAGTTCCCGCCCAGATAGCGCGGCGGCGGTTCGGCACGTCGCGGCGAGGGCAGGGGATCGTAGGCTCCGCCCCGGCACTGCGGAAGCTCCTTCTTGCAAGTGTCGGTCGCGCGCAGCAGGGCAAGGCGATAGGCCCGATCGGCCGCGGCTGCGGCCTGCGCCGACGGCGTCAGCGGCGGGATGCGGCCGTTGGGCGGATCGACAATCCGCGACGTGCGCGGGCCGGTGTGCTTCGTCGAGAGGAACACGGCGAGGTTATAGGCGCCAGCGAGTTCGCGGTCGTTTGCGCGCCGGTTCAAGAGATCGGTGCGCTCCTTGTCCAGCTCGGCCCGCTGCGCGTCGGTGAAAAATTCCTGATTTGCGTACTTCGCTGGGCGCTGAAACGGCGTGTCGAATTCGTCCGTCCAGATGCCCTGCAGGTCCGGCTCCCCCCACGGCGTTTTCAGCGATGGGGCTGGGGGCGAACTGGTGGGAGCCTGAGCCGCGGCCGGTGCGGCAAACAAGGAGATCGCGGCGGCAATGGCAAGCAACGTCGCGGAGATCGAGTGCCGGTCGCGCATGAACGTGTCCCTGTCCTTGCAGTCACTTTGAAGCGATGAACCCGAGGCGCCGCTCACGGTAGCGATTTTCGGTACAGCCCGGTAGACCCGGAAGCGCAAAGCATGCTGGCATCGTGCAAAGCCGCAGACGATCTGCCTTGCAAATTTCCCGCAGCCGCAGCCGAATCCCGTCACGCGAGAAGTTCAGGCAATCTGCAACTCCAACGCAGATTGTCGTCACTCGGCCTTCAACGTATCGTCACCCAGGAAAAGAAGAACCTTAGGGGGGCGCGCCTTTGCTAAAAGGGCTGCTGACGTTTGGGTTGACGCGGCGCCCCATCGTGCTGCTGGGCTTGCTGGTGTTCGTCGGCGCCGGACTGGCAGCCTTCGCCCGACTCAACATCGAGGCCTATCCCAATCCGGCACCGGTCATTCTCGAAATCACCGCGCAGTCCGCCGGCCTCTCGGCAGAGGAGATGGAGCGCTACTACACCATCCCCCTCGAAGTCGGTCTTGCCGCGACACCGGGCGTCGACGTGATACGCTCGACGTCATTCTACGGGCTGTCGTTTGTTCGCGTCGTCTTCCAGTACGGGGTCGACTACTACTTCGCGCTGACGCAGACGCAAAACAATCTTCAGCAGAACGTCACCCTGCCCAATAACGTCACGGCGCAAATCCAGGGCACAAGCCTCGTCGGCGAAATCTTCCGTTATCAGGTCGTCGGGCCGCCGCACTTTGGACTGACCAACCTCCGCACGGTGCAGGATTGGGTCCTGCAACGCCGGCTGCTGACGGTGCCCGGCGTCGTCCAGGTCAACACGTGGGGAGGGACGACCAAGGAATACGAGGTCGAAGTCGATCTGCACAAGCTCGATGCCTACAACGTAACTCTGCCGCAGGTGATCAGCGCGCTCGGCAATGCCAACATCAATGTCGGAGGGCGCACGATCAACGTCGGCCAGCAATCCGTGAACGTGCGCGGCGTCGGCTTGATGGATGCCGGCGGGGCTGCCGATCTGACACAGGGGTATAAGGTCGAAGACATCGAGAACGTGCTGCTGTTTCAGGCCAACGGCGTTCCGCTGTTCGTGAAGGATGTCGCCAAAGTCTATGTCGGCAATGTGCCCCGCTTAGGAAAAGCCGGGCGTGACGACCAGGATGACGTGGTCGCCGCCATCGTCATCATGAACCGGACGCTGCACACCAACGACGTGGTGGCGCGCGTCAAGGCAGAGATCGAGAAGATCAACAGCGACGGGAGCTTGCCGCCCGGCGTGAAGCTGGTGCCGTTCTACGACCGCACGACGCTCGTCAACGTCACGACGCGCACGGTGCTCCACAATCTCGCGTTTGGCTGCATTCTAATCTTCCTGATCCAATGGATTTTCCTCGGCGACCTGCGCAGCGCGATCATCGTCGGCGTCAATATCCCGTTCGCTTTGTTCTTCAGCATCATCATCCTTGTCATCCGCAATGAGGACGCCAATCTGCTCTCGGTGGGTGCCGTCGACTTCGGCATCATTGTCGATGCCGCGGTCATTCTCGTCGAGAACATCTATCGCAATTTTCAGCTGCCGGCGGAGGGCAAGGCGCAACTGCTCAATCAGCTCGCCGAAGAACGCTGGGGCACCGATCCGACCCGCACCATAGCCGCAGGCGCGTCGGAGACCTGGAACGAGCGATTGCGGCTGATTCTGATCAGCGCGTTGCAGATCGACAAGGCGGTGTTCTTCTCCACCGCGATCATTGTCGCCGCCTTCATCCCCTTGTTCACGATGCAAGGCGTCGAGGGACAGATCTTCAGCCCGATGGCGCGAACGTACGGCTACGCACTGGTGGGCGCGCTCATTGCGACATTCACGGTGACGCCGTGCCTTGCGTCACTGCTCCTCCCGCAGCACGTCAGCGAGGTGGAAACCCTTGTCGTCCGGGCGATTCGATCGGTCTACACACCGGTGCTGTGGTGGTCACTGCGAAATCGCGCCATCACGATCGCCATCGGTTCGGCTTTTATCCTTGCGAGCGGATTCGTGGCAACGCGTCTCGGCAGCGAGTTCCTGCCGGCGCTGGAGGAGGGCAACCTTTGGATCAGGGCTTCGATGCCACCGACCATTTCGCTCGAAGCCGGAATGCCGATCGTGCAGAGGGTTCGCGAAATCCTTAATCGCTATCCTGAAGTCATCACAGTCGTGTCCCAGCACGGCCGTCCCGATAACGGGAGCGACGCAGCCGGGTTTTTCAATGCGGAGTTTTTCGTGCCGCTGAAACCGTTCGGCGAGTGGCCGGCGGGCATGACGAAGGAAAAGCTGGTCGAAGAATTGCAAGCCGAATTTGCCAAGGAACTCGTCGGCATCGACTTCAACTTCTCGCAGTATATCCAAGACAATGTGGAGGAAGGCCTCTCCGGCGTGAAGGGCGCTAATTCCATCAAGATCGTCGGCCCGGACCTTGCGATCCTCGAACGTCTTGCGGTCGAGGCGATGCATGAAATGTCGCAAGTCAAAGGTGCCGCCGACCTCGGTATTTTCCGCGTTCTCGGACAGCCGAACCTGAACATCAAAGTAGACCGCGCCCGAGCCGCACGGTATGGGCTGAGCGTCAATGATGTTAACGCCGTTGTGCAAGCGGCGTTGGGCGGCACGATTGCCACCAACTTGCTGGAAGCCGATCGGCAATTTCCGGTCACGGTAAGGCTGGCGCCCGAATTCCGCGGCAGCATCGCCGCTGTTCAAGATCTTAAAATCGGCGTTCAAGTCGCCGGGGGAAATGCCTACATACCGCTACGGGAACTCGCCACCATCACGCTCGATACCGGCGCGTCCTACATCTTTCGCGAACGCAATCAGCGGTTCATCCCGATCAAGTTCAGCGTGCGCGGTCGTGACCTCTCCAGCGTGGTCGCGGAGGGCAAGGAGCGGATTGCAAAGAATGTGACCCTCCCGACCGGGTACCACATCGAGTGGGCCGGCGAGTTCGAGGGGCTGCAACAAGCGACGCGGCGGCTGACGGTCATCGTCCCGATCACGCTTGTTCTCATCATGGTGCTGCTCTATGGCCTGTTCAACTCGCTGCGCGACAGCTTGATGGCATTGCTCGGTATTCCGTTCGCGGTGGGCGGCGGCATCATCGCGCTTTACGTCACCGGCCTCGAGTTCAGCATTTCAGCTGCGATTGGCTTCATCTCGCTCTTCGGCGTCTCCGTGATGAGCGGGATTCTCATCATCAACGGCTACAACAATCAGATCGCGGGAAGCGGCTTGACGGTCATGGAGGCCATGTCTCGTGCCGTCGAGCAACAGATGCGCCCGATTCTCATGATGGCGCTTTCGGCTTGCATCGGCTTGCTCCCCGCCGCGATGTCGACCGACATCGGAAGCCAGGTTCAGCGACCGCTCGCGACCGTGATTGTCGGTGGCATGTTTATCGGGCCGATCTTGTTGCTGGTAGTGGTTCCCGCGCTCCAGAGCCTCTTCCTTGGCAGCACCAGCGTAAGGTCCGGCACGACAATCCACCCGGACGAGATTCACGAAGACAATTTCGATGAGACATAGCGGCTCAAGTCACGACTGGCCGCCGCTGCAATTGATGACCTGGCCGGTGATGAAGCTGGCGTCGTCGCAGGCGAGGAAGGCGACGGCGGCGGCTTGTTCTTCCGGCAGGCCGCGTCGGCGCAGCGCCTGCTGGCTGCGGATGTCTTCCGCCATCTCGCGGCGGTATTGCTCCGCCAAGGGATCGTCCTCGGCCATCACGCCGGGCCCGATGAACTGCCGCGGCGTGACGCGGTCCGCGATCTCGGTGCCGCCCGGCGCCACCGTATTCACGCGGACGCCGTAACGGCCGTATTCCATCGCCAGCACCCTGGTCATCGCGGCGATGCCGCCTTTGCTCGCCGCATAGGGCAGGCGGTAAAGGCCGCGGGGCGATTGCGAGCCCAGGTTGACGATGGCGCCCGACTGCTGCGCCATCATGATCGGCAGGACCGCGAGGCAGCACCACAGCGTCGGATAGAGCGAGCGTTCGAGCTCGCGTTTGACTTCATCCTCCGTGTAGAGGTGATAGGGCTTGATCCAGATGGTGCCGCCGACATTGTTGACGAGCACGTCGATGCGTCCGAACGCCGTCGTGGCAGCGGTCATGAGCTCGTGCGCGCCCGCGAACGAGCTCAGGTCGACCAGCACCTTGATTGCTTCGACGCCGTGCGATCGCAGTTCCTCGACGGCTTCGCTCGCGCCTGTGTCGACGCGGTCGGCGACAACGATCTTGCCGCCTTCTTCGCCGAGACGGCGTGCGGTCGCGCGGCCGATGCCCTGTCCCGCGCCGGTGACGACGCACACCTTGTCTTTGAGCCGGCGCGCGCCGGCGGCCCGAGGATCGAGTTCGCCGGTCATGTTGCGCTCAGATCGAGGTGTGCGGAACGCCGTGGCGGACCGTCAAATCCTCGCGCTTCGCATCCGCAAACGGCACGTCGACCGGCAGCACGAAGGTCGCGGATCGCACGCGCTGGCTCTCCGGCGTGAGGCCCGGCGGGTTCGCGCCGCCGGGCAAGGCCTGGGCCGCGCGGCGCAGGCGATGGCGCGCCATGATGATGGCATTGTCGGTGGAGACGAGGTTCTCCTTGGTGCGATCGACGATCGGTCCCATGCTTTCCTGCACCGAAGCATCCTGCATGGCGATGCCTTTGACCCCGCTGTAGGTGCGGCCCTCCTTCTGGGCGGTACGGTCGATCATGTAGTCGTTGTCCTTGTTGATGATCGGCCGGAACGTGCCGGGGATCATTTCCACATGAATGCCGCCGCCCGTGCGCATGGTGTCGAGTTCGGCTGCGCTCAACGGCCGCGTCGGGTGGTAGGTGAAGGTCCAGGTGAAACAATTTTCGTCGTCGATCGGCACCCAGGCGTGTGCGTTGAGCGCATTGTCACCATAGGGCGGCACCATGGTGTACCAGGGCATGATCCACTGGGTGATGCGCCAATAATAATGCCCCGGCTCGGCGTTGCGCCGCGCGCCGATGAAGAGGCCACCCGGCGATTCGATCACCTCGAACTTGGGCTTGCGATCCATCTGATACTGCGCGCCCTTGGTATTGCGGTGAAGCGGATCGCGATGCAGGTCGCCGCTGTGGAGAAACGACACGTGGCTCGAATCGATGCCGCCTTCCATGGCCTGCAGGTAATTGGTTTCCTGCCAGCGCTTGCTGAAATAGGTGTGCGCCGCGGGGAGGGCGGTCCACTCGAAGGCGGGCGGGGGCGGGGTCAACTCCGGCGGCCCCATATAGGCCCACAGCACGCCGCCGCGCTCGATCAGCGGATAGGATTTCAGCTTGATCTTCTTGCAGAAGCCGCTCTCCTCCGGCTCCGACGGCACATCGATGCATTGGCCGGCCGCGTCGTATTTCCAACCGTGATAGGGGCACCGCAGCCCGTTCTCTTCGTTGCGGCCGAACCATAGTGACACGCCGCGATGGGCGCAGAATTCGTCCATCAGCGCGAGGCGCCCCGCGGAGTCGCGCCATGCCAGCAGGCGCTCCGACAAAACTTTGACGCGCACCGGCGGGCAGTCGTTGTGCGGCAATTCCGCCGTATGAAGGAGCGGAAGCCAATAGCGGCGCAGCAGATTGCCCATGGGGGTTCCGGGGCCGGTCCGCGTGATCAGTTCGTTGTGTTCGCGGGTGAGCATCGGGAGTGTCCGTTCGGTGTCGATGGGGAAGAGTGCCTCAACGTGGTTTATCAGCGTTCAACGCCGTGCCTAGGGTTTTTCCGATCGCGGCGAAGGCGGCGCGTTGTCGCGCGATCTCAGCCGCAAACTCGCTCGGGGAGCCAGGAGATACGATCTGCCCGGTTGCGGCAATTCGAGCTGCCACCGCAGGCTCGGCGACGATGGCGCGCACGTCGGCGGCAATACGCTCGCGGATGTCGAGCGGCAAACCGGCCGTCGCAAACAGGCCGACGAGGCCGTCGAATTGCAGGGCGGGGTAGCCGATCTGCAAAGTCGTTGGCACTTCCGGCAGGCTCGGCGCCGGTTCACGATTGGTCAGCGCCAGGATTTTGATTTTGCCGCCCGTGACCTGCGGCAGCACAGTCGCGAGCGCCGACAGAAACACTTCGATGCGGCCCTCGCTCAAATCGTTGACCGGCGTCACCGCGTCCCGATAGGGCACCCTGATCATGTCGAGACCGGCGTTCTTGAGAAATCCTGAGAACACGATATCGGTCGCCCCGGTCACGCTCGCCCAGTGGTAGCGGCCGGGCTGTGCCCGCAGGAGGCTGTCGAGTTCGGCGACGGACTTCACCTGCAAGGACGCCGGCACGGTGATGGCGATGATGGTATTCGTCACCCGGGCAATCGGCACCAGCGCATCCGGGTTGTAGCTCAGCTTGTCGTGCAAATAGGGATGTGCGGTGAAAGTCCCGGTCGGCGTGAACAGCAGCAGGTGGTCGTCGGACTGGGCGAGAAACGCCGTGAGCCCGACAATGCCGTCGGCGCCCGGCCGGTTCTCGACAATGACAGCCTGTCCCCATCGCCTCGACAGATGATCGGCGAGCAGTCGCGCGGTGACGTCCGCGCCGCTGGCCGGCCCGAGCGGCACCACCAGTTTGACGGTACGCTGCGGCCACGTCTGCGCGGACGAGGCCGACCCAAGCCACAGCGCCGCTACGGCGAGCCAG
The DNA here is from genome assembly GCA_963807015.1 of uncultured Alphaproteobacteria bacterium. Classification (GTDB taxonomy): domain Bacteria; phylum Pseudomonadota; class Alphaproteobacteria; order Rhizobiales; family Xanthobacteraceae; genus JAJPKK01. The sequence goes on from CAWEAS010000009.1 coordinate 141,939, forward strand.
GCGGCAAGAAACAGGCATCTTTTGATGATCATCTGATCCTATCGCGGCGACCGACCGCGGATTGCAAGTGGACTGCGTCGGCTATTCTACGTGGCACCTTCCGCTTTTTACGTCGAGAACCGACCGAGTACTATCTCCTGGCATAGTGTATGCACGCGCAGTGCGCGCAGGGCAGGCACGAGAGGGCGGCATGAGGGCGCGGGGGGATCTCCTGTTGCTTGTGGCATTGAGCGGGAGCGCCGCCGGCCCTGCCGCGGGGCAGACAGCGGCCATCCCGGATATCTCCGGCGCCTGGAACCATTCGTCCTTGAACGGCCTTGAGCTGCCGCTGTCGGGACCTGGCCCGGTGACGAACAGGTCCCGCCTGCCCACGGGACCGCAAGCCGGCGTGAGCAACGGCGCCGAGTTGGTCGGTGATTACGCCAACCCGATCTTGCAGCCTTGGGCGGCGGACGTCGTGAAAAAGCTCGGCGAGCTTTCGTTGGCGGGGAAGGGCTATCCGACGCCGCGGAGCCAGTGTTGGCCCGAGCAGGTGCCGTTCGTCTTCGCGAACTACGGAATGCAGATCCTGCAGCGGCCCGACAAAGGTCACGATCCTTTATCCCTACGACCATCAATTCCGCCAGGTGCGTCTCAACGAGGCTCACCCTGCGCAGGTGAAGCCATCATGGTACGGCGATTCCGTCGGCCGCTATGACGGCGACACGCTCGTGGTCGACACCGTCGCGATCAAGATCGGCCCCTATTCGATGGTCGACTGGTTTGGCACGCCGTTCACAGCGGCGCTGCACGTGGTGGAACGCTATCGGCTGATCGATTACGAGGCCACGATGGCCGCGATCGCGCGCGACGCCAAAGAGCATTTCCAGTTCCCAAATCCCGATAACGGATCGCCGGCCGATCCCAAGTATAAGGGCAAGGGACTGCAGATCGAGGTCACCGTTGAGGATGCCGGCGCTTTCACGATGCCTTGGTCGGCGACCGTCACGTTACGGCGAGCCATCAACGAAGGGCTCGAACTTGTCTGCGCTGAAAATCCACATTGGCACCCCGGAACCTACTCCGCAGTCCCGACCGCGGAGAAGCCGGATTTCTGATCGGGGACGGTGTTACGATCGGAGCGCCTTGACAGGTCAGGGCCGGGCCGGGCTGCGCGTTATTTTTCCTTTATTTCCTTTGGCTGAAACCAAGCCCGCTTCATGACCTTCTCCATCTTCGCCTGGTCGATGAACGGATAGATGGTCTTGGCGAACGCGTTGTAGGCTTGGCGATATTCGGCTTCGCAGTTCTTGGTGCGCTCCGGCGGCAGCCACTTGGAATTGACGAAATCCTGAAACGCCGCCCGGTTGCCGCCGTAGGCGATGCAAAGGGTGTTGTACATGCGCTGACTGGCGGTGCCGTGCACGTCCGAGAACGAGCAGAAGGCGTCGAGGTTGCATTGCTGGTCGGGGTCCTTCGGATATTTGGGGTCCTTGGGATCCATGGTGTGGCCGCCGGGGTCTGCCCCGAACTTCATCTCATAGGCCCAGAAATATGCAAAACCCTTGACGATCGTTCGCGCCGTGTCGGTGCCGAACTGCAACGCGACAAACGTGGCAATCTGATCGGCCGCGTCTTCCTCACGTCCGAACACGGGAACGGTTAGCTGATCGAACAGCGCGTGACCGGATTCGTGCAATACGGTGGCCGCAAACAGCCCGGCCACCAACTGGTCCTTGGAGACCGGAGTCCAAAGCTTCAGCTTTGCCTGATTTTGGACGAGGTAGTCCGCGGCTTTATCGGCAAACGTCACGAACGAGTAGCACATGTTCATCCAGCGGTGGAGTTGTGAGGAGTCATAATAAGGACTTTCCGCATTTCCGCCGGAACAATCGCTCGCGAAGATGCGGTAAGTGCGCGGCAGGCGCAGCGGCGAGAGAAATTCGGCGTACTCTTCCAGGACGCGGCGCTTCATCATCGCTTCGCGAGTTGCGACGCGGCTTTTATCGATCGGCTGAAACGTCTGCTTCGCCTTGTCGGAACTGTTCGGGTCCGGCAGCGTATACTTCCAGTAACCCCGGTCGCCCTTGTCGTGCTCGTAAAGCACGATCTTGTCGTTGCTGAATTCCGCAGATACCTGGGCCAAACCCGGAGCGATGAGCGCGGTCGCGCAGCCCATCGCGAAGATCAGCATTGCAGTGTGTGTCGAGCTCTTCATGACGAAAATCCCTGTCGCAATCGAGTTAGCGGGCTGACGGCGTCGCTCGGGTGTCGGCTGTCATTTTTCCGGGACCCAGCCGAGCCATTGCGTCGCTCTCACCTTCACCACCGCGTCGGCATCGACGTAGGGCATGATCCGCAGGTTGAAGGCGTCAACGATCTGCCGATATTCGGCAAGGCACGACTCCGCACGCTTCGGGGGAATGATTCCCTGCTCGATCGCGCCGCCGAAATTCGGGTAATCGGCGGCGACAGCGATGCAGAGATAATTGAAGTAGCGCTGCGCCTCCGGCGACCCCCGATCGGCAAAGGCCGAACCGGTCCAGGTCTTGCCGGAGTTTTTTGGATCCGATGACCACTTGAACAGATCCAGCGTGGCGGACATCGTCACCCGTTCGATGTCCTCGCCGAACTGCACCATGATCAATGCGGCGAGACGATCGGCAGCGTCATGTTCGCGACCCCAGACGGGAACTTGCAGGACGTCGAGGACGCCATAGGCGGTCTTGTGGAGTGCGGTCTGGATAAATGCGCCGATGATCAGTCTGGCTTGGTCATCCTGGTCGTTGGGGGAAATCTTCTTTGCCGTTTCCTCGATGTCGCGAATCAATTCATTGCAGATCTTGACCGGCTGGCCGGAAACGAAGGGAACATCCTTGGCGCCGCAATCCGTGATGTCGATGTTGAGGTCCCGCGGCAGGCGCAGCGGGGCGAGGAACGCCTGAAGCTCCTGAGCGACTTTCAGATCTTGCATGACCTGCCAGGTGTCGAGAAACAGCGAAGGGTTGTTCGTGACCGTGATCTTGCCTCGTGGCGCCCCGTCCTGCGCAAGAGCAGTTGCGGCACCGATGAACACTGCTGCGATCGAAAACATGATCTTCGCCATGCGGGAGGTGCACATCATGCGAGAACTCCTATTGCCAAATCCGTCTTGCCTATTCGCGGCGCGCCCCCCGGACACGATGGGCCGGCTCATGGGCGGCAGTGGCAGCAATGCCACCGCTTATCATTGTGCGCAGCACAGTGTTTCATATCGCTGAATCCGCGAGGCGAAATTGATGTCAATCAAACCGGGTTCCGAGGCCGGTCATCCGCTCCGGATGGCGAGACTGAGCAAGAGGGGCGCCGCGGCGGCAACGAGCCAAAACAGGAGCCCGCGCCTGATCTGGCGCTGAATATGTGCGAGCAATTCCGTATCCCCATTCTCGGGACTCACAGTGGGCGGCAGGATCAGCCCCGCAGTGAGGCGACCGGCTATCCACGTCGCCGCTACGGCGCCGATCACCCAGGCGGCGAGCAGGTTAAGGCCGATGGCAATGGGCAATGCCACCACCACGACTTCGCTTAGCGGCGGCCTGAGTGGCGTCGCAATGAGCGGCACCAGCGGAATCATGGCGACGATGAAGCCAAGGAGTGCCCAGATCAACGCGAAGACGGCGACCCAAATGAGCCGGGCGCCCGTCGACACGCTTCGGCCGATCGCGCACAACCGCTTTCTTTGTTCTGGCGTGTATCGGAACAGCGGCCAGGTCGCTATGCCCGGCCGCACCGCATAAGAGGTCGAGAAGGTCATCGCCCAGAACCTCAGCGCGTTGAACTGCTCCTTCGTCATTGTTTGGATATCCGAGTGCGCAATCGGGGCGGGCCCAACAAGCGCTACGCCTGCGACCTATTCGCAATCCCAAGCGGGCGATCGCGGCCAGCGTTTCGAGATTATACCAATTCGAGCCTGCAGACCCCTTGGAGTAATTGCCCAGGCACCGGCCGGACGACGGTGATTTAGGGGATCGTGCATCTGCTGACCTTTGCGGTCTTTCTCTTTCTCGCGGTAGAGGCATTGCGACGGCCTTCGGTGATCGCGCGAGAGGAACGGCACGATTCACATGCGGAACCAAAGTTTGGCAATTCTGCTTTGTCGGGAGACTATATACGATCACACAAGCGTGAGGATGAAGCAGACCTCATTGAGCCCGAATCGTCTTCGTGATACTCCGCCGGTCTTCATAAATGGCGGAGGGCCCCTTCAAATGCTGTCACGTCGCTCAGTCATTCTTAGTGCTATCGCTGCCGGTACGATTGTCGTGGCGCCGGCAAACGCCACCACGACGCTGCCGTTCGATGATGCGGCTTTCGCGGCTGCGCAGAAGGCCGGCAAGCCGATCTTCATTGCCATTCACGCAACGTGGTGCCCGATCTGCAAGGCGCAGAAGCCGATCCTCAGCGAGCTGATGGCCGAGCCGAAGTTCAAGGATCTCGTCTATTTCACCATCGACTTCGACAGCCAGAAGGACCTCGTCCGCCGCTTTGGCGCACAGAAGCAATCGACCCTCATCTCGTTCAAGGGCGAGAAGGAGGAAGGCCGCTCGGTCGGCGACTCCAACGCGACCTCGATTGCCGCGCTGCTGAACAAGGTTCTGTAAGAGACCTCACTTGTTGACGATGGGAAGCATCGTGCTGGCCTTCATGGCCGGCATGCTGTCGATTTTATCCCCGTGCGTGCTGCCGGTTATCCCGATCGTTCTCGGGGCAGCGGCATCGGAGCAAAAGTGGGGCCCGGTCGCGCTCGCGGTCGGGCTCGCGCTGTCTTTCGTCACCATCGGTCTGTTCGTCGCCACGATCGGCTTTTCTATCGGCCTTGATGCCGACCTCTTTCGTTACATCGCGGCGGTCCTGATGATCGCCGTAGGCCTCGTGCTCGTTCTGCCGCGTGTGGCCGCGCGGCTGGCGACGGCGGGCGGACCGATGATGACGTGGATCGGTCAGCGGTTCGACGGTCATCACGGGAACGGTCTGTCGGGCCAGTTTTGGGTCGGCGCGATCCTCGGCGCGGTGTGGAGCCCCTGCGTCGGTCCGACGCTTGGGGCCGCGTCGGTCCTGGCGGCGCAGGGCCGCGATCTCGGCCAGGTCGCCGCGATCATGTTCGTCTTCGGCCTCGGCGCTGCGCTGCCGCTGCTGGCGTTTGGACTGCTCTCGCGCGAGACCATGTTGCGATGGCGCGGCCGGCTCGCGGCCGCAGGTCAAGGCATGAAAGCCGGGCTCGGGATTTTGTTTATTGCAATCGGCGCGCTTGTCGTCACCGGAGCCGACAAGTCGATCGAGACGGCGCTGGTCGACGCCTCGCCTCAGTGGCTGACGGACATCACGACGCGATTTTAATCCAGGTTCCGCCGGCTCTTGCTTCACCGCGTGCGATAAAGCCCGAAGCGTGCAAAGCTCTGCGGCGAAGCCCGTAAAGCAATGCCTTGGAGGCGAGGGTGCTCATCCCGCAAACCTTGTCATTGGGGCATGGCCATAAGAACGGCCATGGCAGTCCCTCGAATTGCCGGCGAAAATGGCCGTCAATGCTGAACGGCTGAACGCCCCTTTTGGGCCACCTCATGGGAGTTCTCGATGCAGCCCGATTTGGCGGTCACTGCGATCGCACCTTCGCCGCGCGATCCGTCGATCATCAAACACTATCACGCCCACGTCTATTACGACCCGGCCTCGACGCGAGCGAAGGCCGCCAGCTTGCGCGATGCCGTTGGTGCGGCCTTCCCGGAGGCGACCCTGGGGCGATGGCACGACGAACTCGTCGGTCCGCATCTGCAGTCGATGTATCAGATTGCGTTCCCATGCGCGTTGTTTGGCTCGTTCTTGCCGTGGCTCATGCTCAACCGCGCCGGCTTGACGATTTTGGTGCATCCGGGAACCGGAAATCCTTTTGCCGACCACACCGAGCATGCGATCTGGCTCGGCGGCACGCTGGCGCTCAAGGTGGAAGTTCTCGAGGGAGCGTCGCGTGCGCCGGAGCCGCAGGCACGGGCTGAGGAGAGGATCGAAAGAGGAAACGATGGATGACGTCACGCTAGCACGAGCCCTTCACGTTGTTTTTGTGGTGCTGTGGATCGGCGGCGTGGCGTTCGTGACAACAGTGTTGCTGCCGGCCGTTCGTCGGCTCAAGGCGCCAAGCGAGCGCGTTCAGTTTTTCGATGAGATCGAGCAGCGGTTCGCGTTTCAGGCACGCATTTCGACGGTCGTCGTGGGGCTGACCGGATTCTACATGGTCTATCGGTTCAATCTTTGGGATCGCTTCCGGCATGGTGCGTGTTGGTGGATGGATGCCATGGTCGGTATTTGGCTAGTCTTTATACTGATGCTTTTCGTCGCCGAGCCGTTGGTATTGCACCGCTGGCTGCTCGCGCGAGCCCAAGCAAAGCCAGAGGCAACCTTCAGCCTTGTCGAATGGCTGCACCGAGCCTTGCTGCTCCTCAGTCTGATCACCGTGTTGGGCGCTGTGGCCGGCAGTCACGGTCTGCTGCTGTTCGAGTAAAGTGGTGAAGGAGGTCAGAGGGAGCCCTCAAGGGGCAATGGAACAAGCCGCATCCGCAATCGGCGAAGTCGACGATCGTTATGATTGCCGGACATGGCCTTGGGGGACTATTTCGCGGCTCGGTTCAGTCGATAGCGAACGCGCTGCTGCTTTTTGCGTGACAAGAATAAGTGACTGGACGAGCGATGGGCGTGTGCGAGATTCCATAGTCCGACGAGAATGGAGGAAACGATGTTTGCGATAGGTTCAAGGATGACGCTCGCGGCAGTTTCGGTCTTGGCGCTGCTCGCGATGCCTTCGATCGCGTCAGCCGAGACGATCACGTACAAGGTCAATCTCAAGTCGTCTGAGGAGGTTCCTCCCAATCCGAGCGCCGCGACCGGCACGTTGGAAGCCACGTACGACACGGCCTCAAAGCAGCTGTCATATACGGCGAACTATTCCGGTCTCAGCGGCAACGCCACGATGGCCCATTTCCACGGGCCGGCGGACCCCGGCAAGAATGCGCCTGTCCTCATTCCGGTTCAGGGAAGTGTCGCGAGCCCGATCAAAGGAACGGCGACGCTGACTGACGCTCAGGCCGCCGATCTGATGGCCGGGAAGCTGTACTTCAACATCCACACCGAAGCGAACAGGGGCGGCGAAATCCGCGGTCAGGTGGTGAAGTAGCGCGCGCGTTTTGAGGTCGGCGGGGCAGGGCGGTGTTCGCTTCAAGGACTCTGTGGTTGGTCCGGGAGGATGCGGTTTTGCGGCGTCCTCCCATCTTGCGCGTGCGCTGAACGCTTCTGGGGGAGACCAAAAGCGCTCACTGATCCTACAGGATCGCGTCCCACAGATCGCAATCGTTGGCCCTGCCATAGCCACCCACGGGCTTCGGCCCTGAAATATCGAGCGCCAGAACATTGTCCGTCTCGACCGAATATCTGGGCCACGACGGCAGCGTGCGATCGAGAGAATGGTCCGGCGTGCCGTAACGCGCGAACGTCGTCCAGTAGTCGACCAGCAGGTCCGACAGTTTCTCCTGGGCTTGGTTCAACGGATGCGGCGTGCCCTGTCCGCCGTGAAAGAGCGGAAACAGGTATTGCAACTCCGCCGTATGGTAGGCCCGCATCGGGTAACTGACGGCCCGAAAATACGAGGGCGCCGTGCGGTCCTCGAATTGATAGACGTAGACCGGAACATATTTCGCCCATTGCTGATCGAGCAGCCGCGCCGTGCAGGCCTTGAAGCCCTGCGCCATCGCGATTTCAGCGAGGCTGGGGCTCGGGTAGTCCGCAAGCGGATATTTGGCGAGGAGCCGTTGTTTGTGCGCGGCGCCGAAGGAGGCGGCATAGGTGTTGAACTCGTCCGCCGTGAGCACCTTGCCCGTGTTCGGCTCGGAGAGAAAGTAAGCCTGCTCCTCGGCGACGAGCCCCGTCATGATCGGCACCTGGTTGAAGAGCCCCATACGGAAGGCTTCGAGCGCCTGATGCGAAATGACCGTGCCGTCGACGGTGGGAAAATCCGGCACCACCGCAAGGATCCGCGCCTGGTGATCGAGGATCTGCTGCACCGTCAGCGAGCGTAGGCATTTCGCGGTCTGATCGCCGCATCCGGCTGCGGCGGCGAATTCCTCGCCGAGCTTGAGCATCTTCGCTGGCGGCGTTACGCCAATCCGCGTGCCGCTCTGGTTGATCGCGCGATGGAACAGGCCCTTCGACAGCGGCGAGACCAGATTCGCCATGACGCTGGTGCCGCCGCCCGACTGTCCGAAGATCGTCACGTTGCCGGGATCGCCGCCGAACGCCGCGATGTTGCGCTGGACCCACCGCAGCGCGGCCTGCTGATCCATGATGCCGTAATTCGCGAACGGATGGCCTTCCGCGTTGATTGCCGGGTGCGAGAAGAACCCGAGCGCGCCCACGCGGTAATTCGTCGTGACGACGATGACATTGCCGCGGCGAGCGAGTTTGCTGCCGTCGTAATCGCTACTCTCGCCGCTGAAGAGGCCGCCACCGTGGAACCAAACCATGACCGGTTGTCGCGCGGCCGGATTCGCTTCGGTCTCCGGCGTGAAGACGTTGAGATAAAGACAGTCTTCGGTATTGCTCGGCGCCGCGAAAACGCCGCGCTGCGGCTGGACGCAGGTGTTGGCGAACTTCGTCGCCTGCAAAGTCTCCGGCCACCGGGCGGCATCCCGCGGGGCCTGCCAGCGCAGATCGCCGACCGGTGGCGCGGCATAGGGAATTCCCAGGAATTCGCCGACGCCGTCGACAGCGAGTCCCTGCAGATCGCCGGCGGGCGCACGAACAATGTTCGTCAGTGCAGCGGTCGCTGCGTGCGATGCACTGCCCAGTGCGCCACAACCAAATGCTGCAATAGTTGCCAGAACGAGAAGAGCCCGCATGGTCACCGGGCGCACGCCCAAGGCAGTGCGTCGCTCCATCATGTCCTCCATTGCCGGAATTATTCGGCCTTGACGCCCGCCGCGCGGATGACCTTTGCCCATGTCTCGGTATAGTCGGCGACGAACTTGCCGAAATCAGCGGGCGAGCCGGTAAATGTCTCCGCGCCCAGCTCATTGAAGCGCGACTTGAATTTGGGATCGGCAAGCCCGGCATTGATCGCGCCGTTGAGTTTGTCGATGATTTCCGCTGGCGTGCCTTTTGGTGCCCCAATTCCTTGCCAGCCGATGCCCTCGTAGCCGGGCACGAATTCGCCGATCGGCGGAAGGTCCGGCAACAGTTGCGTCCGCGTTGCGCTGGTCACCGCCAATGCGCGCACTTTGCCCGCCTTGATTTGTTCGATCCAGGTCACCACGGAACCGAACATGACCTGGATCCGCCCGGCGATGAGTTCGGGTATCGCAGGGCCGTCGCCGCGATAATGCACCGTTACCATGTCGACTCCAGCCATCGCCTTGAAGAGCTCGCCGTAGAGATGCGGTGAGCTTCCCGAACCGGCCGACCCCATATTGATCTTGCCCGGGTTGGCCTTGGCATAGGCGATGAACTCGGGAACGGAATTCGCCGGAAATGCGGAATTGACGATCATCACATTGTAGGTTTTGACCGTACTCGCGACCGGTGCGATGTCGCGGATGAAATCGAACCTGAGGTTTTGATAGATTGTCGCGTTCCACGCATTCGAGGTCGAAGCCTCGAGCAAAGTGTAGCCGTCGGGAGCTGCGCGCACGACCGCTTCGGTGGCGAGGTTGCTGCCTGCACCGGGGCGATCTTCGATAATGAATTGCTGGCCAAGCCGGTCGGAGACCATTTGCCCGGTGAGCCGCGCCACCACGTCGTTGACGCCGCCGGCAGCATAGCCGACGAGCAGGTGCACCGGCCGTGACGGATAGGTGTCGGCTCTCGCGACGCGACAAAGTGGAAATGCCGAAGCACCGGCTGCCAGCTGCAGAAATCGACGGCGCGGAACTTTCATGGAGTTCTCCGAAGCGTCTTCAAGCGATGCGCAATAACATCGCTCAGCGATGAGGCCGGGGCTCTTGCGGCGCGTTGCTTCAATCGGGCCGGTGTTGCGGGCAAGCGAACATTGCGCCTAGATCGTCGCTCTGTCGAGATTGCCTCTGAGGGCAGTTGCCGGGAACACTTGGAGCTTCGTCGCCTATGCCTCGACTTGTCATCGTCAACATCGACTACCTCGTCACCGTTGATCCGACGCGCCGGATAATCCGCGACGGCGCGCTGGTCATTCAAAACGACCGCATCGTCGCCATCGGGAAGACACATGAATTCCCGATCAATCCCGGCGACGAGGTGATCGACGGACGCGGCAAGCTCGCGCTGCCTGGGGTCTTCGATACCCACGTTCACAATTCCCAGCAGCTCGGGCGCAGTTGCGGCGACGAAGCTTATTCGGGACCGGAGCGGCTGTTCCGCCGCCTGTGGCCGGTCGAGGCGCACATGGACAAAGGCGATGCGCTTTGCGCGGCGCGGCTTGCTCAGCTTGAGATGATCCGCGCCGGCACCACGTGCTTTGCCGATCCCGGCAGTTACTTCAGCGCCGAGACGGCCCAGGCCGTCAAAGAGAGCGGCATGCGCGGCATGATTGCGCGCACGGTGTTCGACATGGGCCAAACGACGATGGGCAATCTTCCCAAAGGCTTCTTCGAGCCAACCGACGAGGCGCTCGATCGCGCTGACGACATGGTCGCCGAGTTCGAAGGCGCACTCGATGGGCGCTTGAAGGCGTGGTTCTCGATCCGCGTGCCGGTCGCGATGTCGGATGAACTGCTGCGGCGAATGGGGAAGCTCGCCGAGAAGCGCGGCGTCGGCATCATCGGTCACGCCTGCGAGAATCGCGACGAAACCGTCGCCTCGCATTTGAAGTACGGCATGGGCGACATCGCCCGGCTCGAAAAACTAGGATTGCTCGGGCCAAAGATGCTGCTGCTCCACATGGGTTGGGTGGATGCGAAAGAACTGCACATGCTGCAGAAGCGGGACGTGAAGATTTCGCTCGCGCCGAGCGCCTCCATGCACCAGGCCATGGGCAACATCAGCCACGGCAAGACGCCGGAGATGCTTGAACTTGGTCTTGCCTTGTCGCTGGGATCGGATTCGGCCATGTCGAGCAACTATCTCGATGCGATCCGCCAGGCGTTTCTCATCGTCGGCGGCCTGCATGAAGCCCGCCTCGATCCGAAGGTACTGCGCCCCGAGACGGCGGTCGAGATGCTGACGATCAACGGCGCCCGGTGCATGCATTGGGATCGGGATCTCGGCTCGCTCGAAGTCGGCAAGAAAGCCGACGTCACGCTGCTCGACATCATGCGGCCCGAGTGGCAACCCGTTCACAATCCGATTGCGAACCTCGTCTATTGCGCGCACGGCGGGTGCGCCGACACCGTCATCGTTGATGGCAAGATTCTCATGCACGGCGGCAAAGTGCTGACGCTCAACGAACACGATCTCTACGAGGAAGCGCAAGACCGCGCGACTTCGCTCATTCGGCGTACCGGTCTCGAACAAGCCGTGGCATCGATCTGGCCGATGTGTTAGCTCGTTAAAAAAATGCAGGTGGAGGAAACGCATGAATCGAGGTCATGGCGCCGTCGCGGCGCTGCTCGCGAGCACAGTTCTTGGCTTGGCGACTCTTGGCTTGGCGACTCTTGGCTTGGCGACTCTTGGCGTGGCAAGTGCGGCGCTCGCCGCCGACGTCACCGCGGATCGAACTCGTCAACGCCGATCGCGAACCGCAGAACTGGCTCTTGAATCACCGCACCTATGACGCGCAGCGCTACTCGCCGCTCGACAAGATCAACAAAGCCAATGTGAAGTCGCTGAAGTTCGCCTACTCGGTTGCGATCGGCGGCACCGCGATCAACGAGAACCTCGAGTTCGACGCCATTGGCGGAAGACGGCTTCCTCTACGTCGTCGATCAATGGGGCGTACTCTACAAGATCGACGGCCGCTCGGGCGATGTCGGCCGCATCGTGTGGCGCATGGATCCCGGGCAGGAGAAGCTGCCGCTGTCCAATCGCGGCGCCGCGCTGTGGGGCAATTTAGTCATCAGCGTGGCCAGCTATCCGGCGCGCGTCATCGCCACCAACAAGGACACCGGCAAGGTCGTTTGGGAGACCAATCTCGGCGACGGCCAGCCCGACCTGCAACTCACCGCCGCGCCTTTGCCGGTGAAGGACAAGATCATCATCGGCGCCGCCGGCGGCGACCGCGGCGTACGCGATTTCATTGCCGCGCTCGACGGCGCGACCGGCAAGCAGGTGTGGCGGCAATATACGGTGCCGGCTCCCGGCGAGCCTGGGTCCGAGACCTGGAAGGATCACAACAACGCATGGCAGACCGGCGGCGCCGCCATGTGGGTCACCGGTTCATATGACGTCGCCACCAACCAGGTGCTGTGGGGCACCGGCAATCCGGTGCCGATGTTGAATGCGTATTATCGGCCCGGCGACAACCTCTACACCGACAGCCTGATTTCGTGGGACCCCGACACCGGCAAGATGAACTGGTATCACCAGTACACGCCCGGTGACATGTGGGACTACGACGAAGCCGGCACGCACATCCTGATCGACGGCGTGCTCAACGGCCAGCCGCACAAGCTCATCACCCATTCGGGCCGCAACGGCTTCCTCTATTTGTTCGAGCGCGCCAACGGACAGACCGTGCTGGCGAAGCCCTACATGGACAACATCACCTGGACGAAGGGTATCGATCAGAAGACCGGCCGGCCGCTCGATTACGATCCGAAGAAGGACATTCAGCTTTATTCGGGCATGCAGGGCATGACGCTCTCCGACCCCACCAAGAAGCTTTGCCCGTCGCAGGAGGGTGGCAACAATTACTGGTCGGCGTCCTACAGCCCCAAGACCAAGATGATCTACATCCCGTCGCGACCGACCTGCATCGAAGCGACGGTGACGCCGGACCAGCTCAAGAACGCCGGCGGGGCCATGCTGGGCGGCCGCTTTACCGCTGTGGCGCGAACCGAGTCGGAAATCATCCTCGCCGATCCCTTCACCGGCGAAATCAAGAACAAGGTCCGCTCGACCTATCCGAACTTCAGCGCCGCGCTTACGACCGCGGGCGGCCTGCTGTTCACCGGGATCGGCGACGGAACATTCATCGCCTATGACGACACGACCCTCGAGCCGTTGTGGAAGATTAATGTCGGCAACGGCTTCAACGCCCCGCCGATGACCTTCGAGGCGGGCGGCAAGCAGTACGTCGCGATCCTGTCGGGGCTGAGCCAATTCTCCAAGGCAAGGCTCGGCCTGACCCCGGAACTGCGCGACATGCGCAATCAGACGATGCTGTTCGTCTTCGGACTGTGACGGCGCTTTAGAGGTCCGCACACCGATTCGTGGCCGCGCTCGTCGCGGCCGCGACGACCAACATGCAGCAGATTGAAAAACGCTTTTAATTCACCCTGATGTTTGCCGCCCGAATCACGGGCGCCCAGCGGGCGAGGTCCGCATTGATGCGGGCGCGGAACGCGGCCGGCGTCGACGGGATCGGCTCCATGAATTGCGTGACGAGCTTGTCGCGGACATCGGCTGCGGTGATGACGCTGGCAACCTCGTTTGCGACACGAGCGGCGATCGCATCCGGCAAGTGGGCCGGGCCGACGAGGCCCATCCAGGTATCGACCTCGACGTCGATGCCGCTCTCCTTCAGCGTCGGGATCCCCGGAAACAGGGCGGAGCGCTCGGCCGTCGTCACCGCGAGAACGCGGATTTCGCCTGACGCGAGTTGCGACGCGACGCCGCCGGCCGGCAGGCAGGCGATTTGCACCTCGCCGCGCAGCAATGCGGTCACCGCCTGGGGCGAACTCGTGTAGGGGATGTGCACGATCTCGGTTCCGCTCGCGAGCGCAATCGCCGCCATTGCGAGATGCGATATGGAGCCGTTGCCGATCGAGCCGAAATTGAACTTGCCTGGGCTCTTCTTCAGAAGCCCGACGAGTTGCGGCACCGTCTCGACGCCAAGGCCCGCGTTGACGACAAGCACACTCGGCTGCGTCACCAGCAGCGTGATGTAGGTGAAATCCTTGCGCGGGTCGTAGGGCAGCTTGCTGAACAAGAGCGCGTTGACCGCAAGCGGACCGGCGATGCTGATGCCGAGGGTGTAGCCGTCGGGCTCGGCCCTGGCGATCGCCTCGGTGCCGAGATTGCCGCTCGCGCCCGGCTTGTCCTCGACGACGAAAGGTTGACCGAGCTTCTGCTGCAGCCGCTCGGCGATGATGCGGCCGACAAGATCAGGCGTCGATCCCGGGCCGAACGGGATCAGAATCTTCACCGGCCGGGTCGGCCAATCCTGTGCATGGGCAAGCGTACACCCGGCAAAAAAAGACGCGATGACGAAGAGCGCGCGAAGTGTGGTGAATGGGCTCATGTCAGCGACATTAAAGACGGTCGATGAGGGAGATCAATGTTGGACATCGGTGCAAAGGAGCCAGCATGGTCGGTATGCCGCCGTCTTGCCGCCGTCCGCCCCCGCTTGCTTCGGCGCTCGCCTTCGCCTCTACTGCGCCCGTTTTTGGGCCGAGCGGAGGAGTGGCGATGGGCCTCCTGGTGATGGTGATCGGACTGGTCCTCTTCCTCGGACCGCATGTCTTTGTAACGATGCGGCCGCAGCGCGATGCCGCGGTCAAGCAGATGGGAGAATGGCCGTACAAGGGGCTGTTTGCGGTGGTGACGATCGCCGGCCTCATCGTCATCGGTGCAGGTTTCAGCATGTACCGCACCACCGGCGAGATCCACGTCTGGTCGCCGCCGAACTTTATGCGTTACATCACGCAGGCGCTGATGTGGCCGGCTGCGATCTGTTTCTGGGCGGCTTATTTTCCCGGTGACATCAAGCGCGTGCTCAAGCACCCGATGCTGGTGAGCGTCAAGCTGTGGGCGTTTGCGCATCTGCTCGCCAACGGCGATCTCGGTGGCATCATCCTGTTCGGCTCGATTCTCGCCTGGGCTGTCTATGACCGCATCACGCTGAAACGCCGCAGCGATCCGGGGGCGCCGCCGATTCCGATGGGCGGGCGCCGGAACGACCTTGTCGCCCTTGTCGTCGGCACCATCTTCTATCTGCTACTCGGCCTGTGGTTCCATCCCTTGATCGGCTTGCCAGTATTCGGCAGGGCCGCGTTTGGGTGAAGCATGTCGGTTCACGCGACTCCCGGTGAAACTCAAAAGCGTCTGACGGCGCCGGACATTCTTGCCCGCAAGGCCGGCGAGCCGATCGTGATGCTCACGTCCTACCATGCCCACACCGCCCGGATCGTCGATCGCCACTGCGACGTGATCCTGGTCGGTGATTCGCTCGGCATGGTGATGCACGGCCTCGAGACCACGATCCCCGTGACCCTCGACATGATGATCCTGCAGGGCCACGCGGTCATGCGCGGCTCGAAGCGCTGCCTCGTCGTGGTCGATCTGCCGTTCGGCTCCTACGAAGCCTCGAAGGAGCAGGCCTTCATGGCGGCGGCGCGCGTTCTCAAGGAAACCGGGTGCGGCGCGATCAAGCTTGAGGGCGGCCAGCGCATGGCCGAGACCATCCGCTTTCTCACGGAGCGCGGCGTACCGGTGATGGCCCATGTGGGCCTGACCCCGCAATCGGTCAACGCGCTCGGCGGCTTCCGCGCCCAGGGGCGGGACACCGCGGAATGGGGGCCGATCAGGGCTGATGCGCGGGCGGTGGCCGAAGCCGGGGCGTTTTCGGTTGTGCTCGAAGCGCTGGCGGAGCCGTTGGCCGCCGAAATCACGCGCGAGATTGCGATTCCCACGATCGGGATCGGTGCGAGTTCCGTCTGCGACGGTCAGGTCCTGGTATTGGAGGATATGCTTGGCCTGTCACCCTGGGTGCCCAAATTCGTGAAGCGCTATACGACCCTTGGCCCCTCGATCGAGGCCGCGGTATCGGCCTATGCCGGGGAGGTGCGAAGCCGCCGCTTTCCCGGTCCGGACAACGTCTACGCGCTCAAGAAGAAGCCGTGAACACGCCCGGCACGCATGAATTGTCCGAAGACCGAAGGTCGCAGGGCCCCCAACCGGCTTTGTTTTGCCACGCCGTTGCCGCATCATTAGCCTAAAGCCCCCGGCATAAAGGGGATGTGCCGAGGGGGTTGATCGGCCTGATGTTTTTGTGCGGGTGTGGCGTTCGGGGATAGACCGGATTAGCATGATCGCGCGGCCTTTATGGGGGGCCAATTCGATGGCACTATTTCCCGTGGTCGCGCGCCGCAAGGCGGAGAGATTTCGTGTCTGACATCTTCACTGAAGTCGACGAGGAAGTACGCCGAGAACAGCTCAAGAAGCTGTGGGAGAAGTACGGCAACTACATCGCTGTCGTCGCGTTCCTGATCGTTGCCGGCGTTGCCGGCTGGCGCGGCTATGAATGGTATCAAGGAAAGCTCGCCGCGACGGCGGGCGCCGCCTTTGACGCCGCAAGCCAACTCGCCGACCAAGGCAAGCATGAGGAGGCCGCGGCGGGATTTGCCAAGCTTGCCGCTGACGGCACCGCCGGTTATCGCCAGCTCGCGCGCTTGCGCGACGCAGCCGAGATCGCTGAGAAGGATCCCAAGGCGGCGGTTGCGGCCTATGACGCGATCGCCAAAGAATATGCCGCTCATCCGCTGGTCGGCGACCTTGCCGCGATCCGCGCGGCGTTCCTACTGGTCGATACCGCAAAGCTCGACGAGATGACGCAGCGGCTGGAGCCTCTGACGCAGTCGACGAACCCCTTCCGCCATTCCGCGCGCGAGATGCTGGCGCTGTCGGCATGGCGCAACGGCGATCTTGCGGCCGCGCGCAAGTGGCTTGATGCCGCCAAGAACGACCCGGAGGCGCCGCCGGGCCTGCGGTCCCGGCTGGACGTGCTCGCGGCGCTCCTGCCTGCCGTCGGAAAGACCTGAAAATGCAGCGAGGGGGGCGCCTGATATTTGCAGCGGCGGTGATCGTGGTCGCACCGCTCATGTCCGCTTGCAGCGACATGGTGGACAAGTTCGAGACTCTCGAACTGTTCGACACCAAAAAGAAGCTTTCCGGTGAGCGCAAGCCGGTGTTTCCGGAGGGCGTTCCGGGAGCGACGTCCGGCGTGCCGGCCGAGCTCGTCAAAGGTTATCAACAGCCCGAAATCAGGGCCGGTCGATCCGGCCAAAGCAGCCGCCGAGGCGGCAGCAGCGGAGACCACGAAGCCGAAGCCCAAACCCAAACCGCAGCAGACGGCGGCGAAGCCGCCTTCGCAACGCACCGCGGCGAAGCCTCCGGCGACTTCCGCCGCCGCCAATGCAAGTCCGGCACCTGGGGCCGCGCCCGCAGCGCCGCCGCCGGCGGCCGGCGGGCCTCCAGCTTGGCCGGCGCAGCAGCCCCAAGCCGCTGCGCAACCGCAACCCGCTTGGCCCGGCGGCGCGCCCGCGACGCGGTAGTCTCGCCGCCGATTGGTTGATCCGCTATTTCGGTCGGACGTTCGGACGCAGTCCAGCTCCGAAAATTGCGCCATTCGCGGCGCCGACACCTATATTCCCGCCATGCGCCCCACCGTTGCGATTGTCGGCCGGCCGAACGTCGGCAAATCGACCCTGTTCAATCGGCTTGCCGGCCGCCGGCTTGCGCTGGTCGATGACACCCCCGGCGTCACCCGCGATCGGCGGGAAGGCGCCGCGCGGCTCGGCGATCTTTCGTTCACCATCATCGATACCGCGGGTCTCGAGGAGGCCCGCGCAGAAAGCCTCACCGCCCGCATGCGCGCGCAGACCGAGGCCGCCATCGCAGGGGCCGACGCGATCTTCTTTATGGTCGATGCGCGCGCGGGCGTGACGCCCGCTGACCGCATGTTTGCCGACCTTACGCGGCGATCCGGCAAGCCGACCATTCTGATCGCCAACAAAAGCGAAGGTCGCGCCGGCCTTGCGGGGGCCTACGAGGCCTTCGACCTCGGGCTCGGCGATCCGGTTGCAATCTCCGCCGAACACGGCGAGGGCCTCGCCGATCTCTACGATGCTCTGCGCGTTGCGTTACCGGAGGAAACCGCGCTCGACGAGGACGAGATCGCTGCCGGCGAGGCCGAGGCGCCCTCGCCGGAAAAGCCGATCCGCATCGCCGTGGTCGGCCGCCCGAATGCGGGCAAATCGACGCTCATCAATCGCCTGCTCGGCGAGGAACGTCTGCTGACCGGCCCCGAGGCCGGCATTACGCGCGATGCCATCGCGGTGCCGCTCACATGGAAAGGGCACCGCTTTCTCGTCCACGACACCGCCGGCCTGCGCCGCCGCTCCAAAGTCGAGGACAAGCTCGAAAAGCTGTCCGTTGCCGATGCGCTCGAAGCGATCCGGTTTGCCGAAGTCGTGATCCTGCTCATCGACGCGACGGCGGCTTTCGAGGAACAGGATCTGCGCATCGCCGACCTCATCGAGCGCGAAGGCCGCGCGCTGGTGCTCGGAATCAACAAATGGGACCTCAGGGACGACGCGCCCGGCGCAGCAGCAAACCTGCGGCGCGAGGCCGACCACTGGCTCCCCCAGGTCAAGGGCGTGCCGACGGTTGCGGTGTCCGGCCTCACCGGCCAAGGTCTCGATCGCCTGATGCAGGCGGTGGTCGACATCCATGAAGCCTGGAATCGCCGCGTCGCGACCAATCCGCTCAACCGCTGGCTCGAAGCGACCATCGCGGCTCACCCGCCGCCGGCGGTCTCCGGCCGCCGCCTCAAGCTAAACTACATCACCCAGCCCAAGGCGCGCCCGCCGAGCTTCGTCCTGTTCTGCACGCGCGCCGACGCCGTGCCGGACGACTACCGGCGCTATCTCGTCAACAGCTTGCGCGACGCTTTCGATCTGCCCGGCATCCCGATCCGCCTGACGCTACGCGAGAAGGCGAACCCGTACGCGAAGAAGGGCAGGGCGAAGGGAAGGAAGTAATAAGTTGAAGTTCAGTCGGGCTACGGGCAGCGGTCATTCCGGCTTGCGAAACGTCAGCAGCTTGCGGGTCGGGAAATCGTAGAGTTGCCCGTGCGCGGTGAATTCCGGGACGCATAGCTCGATGATCTTCTCCGCCACCGCTTCGGGCGGCGGCAGGGTCATCGGGTCTTCGCCGGGCATGACCTGGGCGCGCATGCGGGTGCGGGTCGGGCCGGGGTTGAAGAGATTGACGCGCACCGCCGTGCGTTCGGTCTCCGCCGCGTAGGTACGGACCATGGCTTCGAGCGCGGCTTTCGAGGTCGAATAGATTCCGCGGTAGGCGCGCATGTTGTGGGCGGCGCCGGATGTGATGAACACGGCGCGGCCGGCGTCGGAGCGGCGCAGCAGCGCGTCGGTGGCGCAGATGAGCTGCCAGTTTGCCGTGACGTTGACCTTCATCACCTCTTCCCAGTCGGCAAGCGTGATGTGATCGAGCGGCGAGGACGGCCCCGCGAGGCCGGCATTGCCGACAAGAACGTCGAGCCGCGCGTAGCGCTCGTTGAGGGCCATGGCGAGCCGGCCGAGTCCCGCAAAATCGGTCACGTCGAGCGGCACCAGCGTGGTGCTGCCGCCGGCTGCGCGGATCGCATCGTCCAGTTCTTCAAGTCCGCCGACCGTGCGCGCAACCGCGACCACGTGCGCGCCGGCCTTGCCAAGCCGAAGCGCGGTCGCCGCCCCGATGCCGCGCGAGGCGCCGGTGACGAGCGCAATGCGGCCGGCAAGCGAAGGACTCAACTTGCCTCTGCCAGAAGGGAGAGCTGCCGCGGCGACAGGGAGTCGGCGCTGCGGTCGGTGAGGGAGGTTGGGTATTCGCCGGTGAAGCAATGGTCGGTGAATTGCGGGCGCGCCGGGTCGCGCCGCTCTTCGCCCATTGCGCGGTAGATGCCGTCCACCGACAGGAAGGCGATCGAAATCGGCATCGATGACTTCGCGAATCTCCTCGACCGAGTGGGTCGCCGCGAGCAGCTTGTCACGCTCCGGCGTATCGATGCCGTAGAAATCCGGATGCGTGATCGGCGGCGAAGCGATGCGGAAATGCACCTCCTTCGCGCCGGCCTCGCGCATCATGCGCACGATCTTCACCGACGTAGTGCCGCGCACCAGGCTGTCGTCGATGAGGACGATGCGCTTGCCGGCGACAACCGAACGGTTGGCGTTGTGCTTGAGCCGCACGCCAAGTTCGCGGATCGACTGGGTCGGCTCGATGAAGGTGCGTCCGACATAGTGATTGCGGATGATGCCGAGCTCGTAGGGGATGCCGGCGGCCTGGGAGTAACCGATCGCGGCGGGCACGCCGCTGTCGGGCACCGGCACCACCACATCGGCCGCGGCTGGCGCTTCGCCCGCAAGCTCGATGCCCATGCGACGCCGGATCTGATAGACGCTGCGGCCGCCGACGACCGAATCCGGACGGGCGAAATAGATGTATTCGAAGATGCAGGGGCGCGGTCGCATCGGCGGGAACGGCTTGATCGATTGCGCGCCGGTCTCCGAAAACACCACGATCTCGCCGTTGTCGACGTCGCGCACGTAGCGGGCGCGGATGATGTCGAGCGCGCAGGTCTCCGACGTGACGATCGGACAGCCGTCGAGTTCGCCGAGCACCAGCGGACGGATGCCCAGCGGGTCGCGGGCCGCGACGAGCTTCTTGTTGGTGAGCGCCGCGAGCGAGTAGGAGCCCTCAAGCTGGCGCAGCGCATCGATGAAGCGGTCGATGAAGCGGGTGTGCTGCGAGCGGGCAACAAGATGCAGGATGACCTCGGTGTCGGTCGTCGATTGCATGATGGCGCCGTCGCGCACGAGCTGGCGAATCAGTGTCCGGCCATTGGTGAGGTTGCCGTTGTGGCCGACGGCGAAGCCGCCGGCGTCAAGCTCGCAGAACAACGGCTGGACGTTGCGCAGCACGGTCTCGCCGGTCGTGGAATAACGCACGTGGCCGATCGCAAGCGAGCCGGGCAGCCGGTCGATGATCTCGCGACGGGAGAAGGTGTCGCCGACAAGGCCGAGCCGGCGCTCCGAATGGAACCGGCGGCCGTCATAGCTCACGATGCCGGCGGCCTCCTGGCCGCGATGCTGGAGCGCATGGAGGCCGAGCGCGGTGATGGCCGCAGCATCGGGATGACCATAGATGCCGAACACGCCGCATTCTTCGCGCAGCCGGTCGCTATCGAGGTCGAGGTCATCATCGCGAATGCCATTGCCCGCCTGCGGGGGTGGGGACGACTGGCGGATGTGCTGATCCTGGAGTTCCTCGTCCGGGCTGTCGAAGCGTCCCTGTCGGCTTTCCATCGTCGCTCCGTCGAGCCTTCCGGCGAATCACGTAACCCGCAATCCCGAGGATTGCAGTGATTCCCTTGATGCTACTGTCACAGTATCGTCGCGAAACAGCGCAAATCGCAAGATGCCGAGGCGCTCGCAAGCGCCTCCGCCCACAGCGCTATCGCATGGCAGCGACCCTGCCGATGCGACCTATGCCGGAGGTTCGCTTTCGCCGCGCTGCTTCTTGTACTTCGCGTACCATGCCTCGATGTCAGGTGACATCGCCATGATATCGTCGCCGACCTTCTTCAGGACATTGAGCGATCGGGCATTCGTTATCCATGTAGGTTGCGATTTGGCCGGCACAAGCCAATCGAAGAACATAAAGGCAACCACGACGATAACGAGGCCCCGCGCGAGACCGAACAGAAACCCAAGCGTGCGGTCGAGGGCGCCGATCCGGCTGTCGAGGATCTTGTCCGAGATGCGCACGGTAATGATCGACACCACGATGAGGGTGAGGAGGAATGCCGACGCCACCGTGCCGATGGTGACGAGGTAGTCATTCCAGGTGCTGAAATAGGCCTTCGCGAGCGGCAGCAGTTTCGTATAGGCGAGAAGCGCGGCCACTGCCGCGGCCCCCCAGCCCGCAATCGACAGCACCTCGCGGATCAATCCGCGCACCATTGCAAGCATTCCAGATATCAGCATCACCGCGATGAGGAAGATATCGAGATACATCGTTGGAAACTTCGTTGTGGTGGGGAGTGGCCTTCGGTTCCGCTGTATAGCGTTCCACGCGGCGTCCGTCACGTCACCTTTTGCACCGGCGCCACCAGTCTTCCAATTGCCGCATTTTTCGCCGGAGCGCGCGTAATACTCAAGGCTTGCGCGGACATTGGGCCGGTCGTTTCCACAGAACCTGACTGAGCGAAATAGTCATTTCGGGGGCCGAGCGCGGCGAGGCAGCCCGGAATCTATACTCCTGGGTCCGTGGTTATGGATTCCGGGCTCGCCTCCGCTTCGCCGCCGCCCCGGAATGACCGCGTTATATAAGGCAATCATATCGTTAGGGCTTCGCAAAATTCAGATTGCGCGCCCGTATGCTTGCTCCCTATGTTCGCCGCGAAACGAGCGATCCGGGAGAGGATGAATGGCTGAGCTGCCGCGCCTGAACAATGTGATCCGTGCGTGGGAGGAGGGAAAAACCGCCTTCACATCCTTCGCCCAAGCCGAGATCGAGACTGCCATCGCCATGAGCACCTCGAAGTTCGACGGCATCGTCTACGAGATGGAGCATAACTTCTGGGATGCGCGGGCGCTGCGCGACGCCATGCAGTACATGCTCAATCGTCGCCAGATCGTGCAGGGCGGTACGCTCGCGCCTTCCGTCACCCCGATGGTGCGCATTCCGCCGAACGGCGGCGAGCATAACCAGTGGCTCGCGAAGCAGGCGCTCGACCTCGGCGTCTACGGCGTGCTGTGGCCGCACATCTCGACCGTTGATCAGGCGCAGAATGCGGTCGCCGCCTGCCGCTATCCGCGGCTTAAGACCGCGCCCCGTTACGAGCCCGCCGGCATCCGCGGCGACGGCCCGACCACGGCGGTGCGCTACTGGGGCCTGACCCAGCAGGAGTATTACAGCAAGGCCGACGTGTGGCCGCTCGATCCTAAAGGCGAAATCCTCTGCATGCTGATGATCGAGGATACCCAGGGCATCGCCAACCTCGCCGACATCCTCAAGAAGGTGCCGGGGATCGGCCTGGTGCTGATCGGGGAGGGGGACCTTTCGCAGGAGCTGGGCTTCCCGCGCCAGTACGAGCACCCGCAGGTGCTCGACGCGATGGCCTACATCGTCAAAACCTGCAAGGAGAACAAGGTCGCGGTCGGCCATCCCCATGTGGACGCGACCAACGTCGAGCGCATCCTGGGCGAGGGCTACACCTTCCTGATGGCCGCGCCGGTGCGCAGCTTCGCTGCCCTCGACAAGGGCCGCCAGCTCGCCGGACGGAAGTAGTAGGGCACCGGTAAACGCGCGTGTAGGGCGGATTAGAATAGCGCAGCGTATTGCGCCGCTGCGCGGGGCCTCCCGGATGTGGCAGGTGCCGCGCGAGGACGGCGGATTACGGCTTCGCCTAATCTAATCCGCCCTACGAGCCGGCAATTGTCGCGGTAAAGTCTCGGAAATTCGGTCGTGTCGTGTTGCGTGCCGGCAACAGACAAGGCCTGCCATATACTCTACGTTCGATGCGCTCGCGAAACGCTGAGGGGGTCGGCGTCGTGAAAATGGCACGGGTTGCGCGTCGACATCGGGTGTTGAGCCTGGTCGCGGGTTTGGCGGCGTTGCCATGCCTGATCGGCAGCGCGCTGGCGCAATGTCCCTATAATTGCCCGCCCGTCTATTCCTGCACGCCGTTCTCGGATTCGAGGTGCGGCAACACCGAAACGATGGGCGCGAGCCAAGCCGTCGGGCAACTCACGTCGAATCAGCAGCAGGCGACGTTCGGCTCCATCGAAGGAATTCTGCAGGGCTATCGCGATCAGTTTCAGAACCCCGGCTATCCGGGCTATCCGCCTGTAGGCGTGTACGTGCCGCCGCCGGTCAATGGCACCGGGCCCGGCACCCGCAACGGCGGCAACACGATTCCAAATCCGACCACGACGTTTCAGACCAATCCGGTCACGCCGGGGCCGCGCCCCGGCGAGTTGCCGTTCAACCCGGGTCCGCCGGTGACGACGGGACCGTCGCCCGGCCCGGGCAACGGCCGCACTTCGAACGAGCAGCTCTACAGCGGCGTGCCGCCGCCGGGCGAAACGCAATTCATTCCGAACGAAGTGCTGCTGCAGGTGGTCAACACAGTCACGCCAGCCCAGTTGACGCAGATCTTTCAGCAGCTCGGGCTGACGGTCATCTCGGCGCAGCCGCTTCCGCTTGTGGGGCGCACCCTCTATCGGCTCAGCTTCCCGGCCGGTGGCGACATCCGCGCCATCATCCGGTCGCTGGAGAGCGACCAGATCATCGCGTCGGCGCAGCCGAACTATCTGTTCATTCTCGCGCGCGACATGCCGATCGCGGTCGCGCCGAACATGAAGGTCGCGCAAAACACGCCGGCCGGTAGCCTCGCGCCGGGTGCGCCCCTGCCGGCGGGCGATCCGGCGCAGTTCGTCATCGACAAGCTGCACCTCGTGGCCGCACACCGGCTCGCGACCGGGCGCAATGTATCCGTCGCCGTCGTCGATTCCGAAATCGATGAAGCCAATCCCGACCTGCGCGGCGCCGTCAGGGAACGCTACGACGCGACGGCGACACCAAGCAGCCCGCAGACCCACGGCACCAACATGGCCGGAGCAGTCGCCGCGCACATGCGTCTGCTCGGCATAGCGCCCGCCGCGAACATCATCGGGATCAAGGCGTTCGTTGAGGGCACCACGGGCGTCAACGGCTCGAGCGAGCAGATCCTCAAGGGATTAGATCACGCCGCCAGCACCGGCGCGCGCATCATCAATATGAGCTTCGCCGGACCGCGCGATCCGATGCTGGAGCGCTTGCTCACCGCGGCCTACGACAAGAACCTCATCCTGATCGCGGCCGCCGGCAATGGCGGCCCGCGCGCGGCGCCGATGTTTCCCGGCGCCGATCCTCATGTCATCGCGGTAACGGCGAGCGACAGCGACGACCGGCCGTTTACCGGCGCAAACCGCGGCAAGTACATCGCGCTCACGGCGCCGGGCGTCGATGTGCTGGTGCCGTCGGTGGGCGATGGATACGGGTTCACGACGGGCACGTCGGTCGCAGCCGCGAATGTCTCGGGCGTGGTCGCGCTGCTGCTCGAACGCTACCCGACACTGACACCGGCGCAGGTGCGCACGGCGCTGACGCGCACCGCCAAAGTCATCCTGCCGAACGACAAGGCCTTCCAGACCGGGGCCGGCCTCGTCGATCCGGTCGCGGCGCTCGAATATCTGACGCGCAGTGCAGACGGCAGTGCGTTCGGAAAAGCCCTGGCGTATGCGCCGAGCCCGGCGAACAATAATCCGCTCGCGCAGCCATACTACAAGGAGCCGATCTACCGGGCGCCGCCGATCCTGCCGCCGACGTGGTCGTTCTGGACCAAAGGGATCGGCGATTGGGAGCATCGCGGGGCGCTCAACGCCACCGACCTGCCGCGGACCATCAATAGTTACGGCATCAACTCCGGCTTCGATCACCGCTGGTGGAATGTGTTCGCGCCGGGCGATTATCTTGTCACCGGCGTGTTCGGCAGCTGGATGCAGACGAATGCCTCCTTCAGCACCATTCCGGCGCAGGTCCAGATGAACGGGCCCGGCGTCGGTGCTTACGCCATGTGGGCATGGGGCGGATTTTCGACCGACGTTATCGGCAAGGGCGATTTCCTGGACCTCGCCGAAGGTTTTGGCGGCACCGCGCCCAATGCGAACTTGCGCGTGACGGTGCCGGGCGTGGCCGAGAACATCAATTACAAGTTCCGCGTCGGCCAGGTTTCCTTCGTCGAGCCGACGATGGGCTACATGCTCACCCGCACGCTGTTCGACGGTTCAGCGGCGGCGAATGGTTTGCAGGACGCGACAACGCTGCGGGTGCAGGGTGGTGCACGCTTCGGGACGGTGATCGATCTCTACGGCACGGTCGTGGTGCCAAGCCTCACTACGCTGATCTACGAGAACGCCATTGCCCAGGGCACGGCGATCATCACCAACCCGGGACTGCCGCTGACTCCGACCGATGCCGGCCAGATCCGCGGCGAAGTTATCCCGAAGGTCGATTTCTATTTCGGCGGCGGCTATCGGGCTTTTGTCGAGGGCGGCGTGCGGTTCGGCCACGATCTCGTCGGCGGCGCCGCCCGGGTCGGCTTGCAGAAGCAGTGGTGAACCGGCAGGTGTAGCCCAACGAGCGCTGTAGCCCGGATGAGCGAACGCGCGCGTTCGCGATATCCGGGGATGGCCTATCCTCTGATGAAGCGCCGCCCCGGATATCGCTTCGCTCATCCGGGCTACAGTCGCTGGATCGGTCATTCCGGGGGCCGAGCGCAGCGAGGCAGCCCGGAATCCACACTCCGCAGTCGGTGATCATGGAGTCCGGGCCGCCTCCGCTTCGCTGCGGCTCCCCGGAATGACTACGCTGAGATGAGATCGCGCTGCGCTCACGCGCGTTGCGTCAGCCGGAACGGGGCGGGGCGGTTCGGGTGCGTCACGATGACGGCGGCCGGCAGCACCGGCTCGTCGTCCGCAAGCGCGACGTCGAAGCGCTGGATCATTGCCGCGAGCACCAGCACCGCTTCGGTCAACGCAAGCTGCGCGCCGACGCACACGCGCGGGCCGGCGCCGAACGGCATGAAGGCGAAGCGGTGCGGCTCCTCGCCGAGGAAGCGCGACGGATCGAAAGCGTCGGGGTTCGTCCACAGCTTGCGATGCCGGTGCAGCACCCATGGCGCGATCATCACCAGCGATCCCTTCGGGATGGCAGTGTCGCCGGCCTGGTCCGGTCCGTTCGCCAGGCGGGCGATGGCGAATGCCGGCGGATAAAGCCGCAGCGCCTCGTTGACGACGGCGCGAGTGTAGACGAGGCGCGACAGCGCGCCGGCGGCGCCCTCGGGGCCGAGATCGAGACCGCGCACTTCGTCGGCGACGCGCGCCTGCACGTCTGGCGCCGAAGCGAGGAGATACATCGACCAGAACAGCGTCAGCGCCGTGGTCTCGTGGCCGGCGACGATCATGGTCGCCATCTGGTCGCGCAGCTGCGCTCGCGAGAACGCGGCGCCGGTTTCGGGGTCGCGCGCGGCGAGCAGCATGTCGAAGAGATCGCGCGGCTTCTCCGCCGGTGGCGACGCGAGGCGCGCGTCGATGATCGCGTCCATCAAGCCGATCCAGCGCTTGCGAAACCGGGCGCGGGCGAGATCGCGCAACGTCGGGATTGCGACCGGGAGCATGAGGTCGAGGAAATAGGGCTGGCCCAAACGGGTAGCGAAATCCGCGATCATCTTGCGCATGGCGGCGCCGTGCTGGGTCATCTCCAGCGAGAACATGGAGCGCGCGGCGATTTCGAGCGCGAGGAACTGGACCGTCCCCAGAATATCGACCGGCTTGTCGCTCGAAGCGGTGAGGCGGGTGATCGTTTCCGCGGTGGCGCTCGCGATGTGGCGCGCGAGGATCGGCACCACACGCGGGGAAAGCGCCGGCGCAATGGTACGGCGCTGGTGGCGCCAATCCTCGCCTTCGCTCAGCAGCAGGCCATCGCCGATGATCGGACGCAGAATGCGGATCGTCGCCGCGGTCCGCCGATAGTTGGCGGTGTTGTCCACCAACACATGATGGATGGCATCGGGCGCGTTGAGCAGAAATCGCCGGCGGCCGAACGCGGAGCCTGAGAGCACATCCTCCTCGTAGGCGGCCTTCGACCATCCGGCGAGCGCATTGGTGCGAAGGGCGCGGAGGAAGCCGAACCAGCCGATCCGCTCGGAGGCGGGCTCCGGCCGCGGCGGCACGAACAGCGTTGGCGCGTGCACGTTCATCATGGCGCAGCGATATTGGCTTTCCCGATGGCGATCTGATGGCGGGCGCCGGCGGAAGCGGCGGCAATTGGCCGCTGCCGGCGCATCTCATTGTCACACAAGGTTTGGCCCGGAGATTCCGTGTTATGGTTACCAAAATGACGCAATAATTGCCGGCTTCGCCCCGTTGACGGGGGACGAAGAAACGCAGGCTTTGTCGGGGCTCTCCCCGACGCGGGGAAGGGAGCCCACGTGCTGACCGCGTTTGCCATCGTGACCGACGGTCTCGTCTACGCGGCCTATCTCTTTCTCGTGGCAGCCGGACTGTCGTTGATCTGCGGGGTGATGAAGATCCTCAACGTCACCCATGGTTCGTTTTACGCCTTCGGCGCCTATGGCGCGGCGACGGCGGTCGGCATCTATGTCGATCTCGGCATCGAAGATGCGTTCGGCTTTCTCCTGATGATCGCGCTCGCGATGGCGATCGGCGCCGTCATCGGCTTCATCCTTGAGCGCGGCATCCTGCGCTTCGTCTATGGCCGCGACGAGGTCGTGATCGTACTCGTCACCTATGCCGTGTTCCTGATCCTGGAGGACGTCATCACCTTGATCTGGGGCCCGCGCAGCTACGGGGCCTACCAGCCGATGGTCGCCGCGGGCAACATCGAACTCGGCGGGCTGATCCTCTCGAATTACGACATCGGCCTCGTCGCCATCGCGGCGCTGCTCGCGGCCTTCGGATATTGGGCGCTCAACTTCACCCGCTACGGCCGCCTGCTCGCTGTCGTGATCTTCGATCGCGAGACGGCGGCGGCCTTCGGCGTCAACGTCAAGACGATCTACACGGCAACCTTCGTCATTGGCGCGATGCTGGGCGCATTGGGCGGCGCGATGATGGCGCCGAAAATTTCGGTGACCCAGGGCATCGGCGTCGAGATCATCGTGCTCGCCTTCGCGGTGGTGGCGATCGGCGGCATGGGGTCGATCGAAGGGGCGATGATCGGCGCGCTCATCGTCGGCTTCGTGCGGGCCGCCGCGGTCCATCTCCTGCCGCAGCTTGAGCTGTTCGTGATCTACGCCGTCATGGCGCTCGTCCTCGTCTTCCGCCCCTATGGCCTGATCTCGCAGGCAACGCCGCGAAAGATCTGACATGCGCCGCGCCGACGTTCTCGGAGTGGGCGCGTTTGTGGTGGTTGCCGCGGTGGCCCCGGCGTTGCCGGCGTGGCTCGTCTCGCTTGCAACCGTTGCATTCGCCAACGCCCTTGTGGTGCTCGGCCTTGTGATTTTGTGGCGCAACGGTCTCGTGCCGTTCGGGCAGGCGCTGTTCTATGCCGTCGGCGCTTACGCGGTCGCGCTGCTCGGCCGTTTCACCCCCGTGCGCGACGTCTTCCTGGTCGTCGCTGCCGGCGCCGTCGCGGCGGGCATTTTTGCCTGGCTGATCGGATATCTCCTCGCGCGCTATCGCGAAATCTATTTCGCGATGCTGAGCCTTGCGATGTCGATGATCCTCTACGGCGTACTGGTGAAGACCGAGGTACTCGGCTCGACCGACGGCTTTCATGTCGAGGCCGGGAGTTTCTTCGGCTTTCGCCCTGAAGGCCGGGCACTCAACCTTGCCCTGTTCTGGCTGGTGCTCGGCTTCTGCGCCGCCGCATCATGGGCGGTGGCATTGTTCTTTCGAACGGTTGCGGGTGCGCTCGCGGCGCCCGCCCGCGACAATGAGATCCGGCTTGAATATCTCGGCATTTCGGTCGACCGGCTCATTCACCTGGAGCTCGTCATCTCGGGCATTCTCGCCGGCATCGGCGGCGCGCTCGCGGCGCTCGCGGTCGGCCATGTCGATCCCAACATGGCCTATTGGACCACGTCGGGCGGCTTCGTGTTCGTGACCATTCTCGCGGGCGCGCAATCGATCGCGGCGGTGTTCATCGGCTCGTTCTTCTTCGAACTGGTGCGCTCGATCGCGCTCGATGTCCTGCCCGACACCTGGCAGATGGCGCTCGGCACCGTGCTGCTGCTGACGATCCTCTTCCTCCCCGAGGGGCTCGGTTCGCTCGGCACGCGCTTCAGACGCGAGGCCGGCAAATGACGGCGGCGCTCTCCGTGCGCGGTCTCGGCAAGAGCTTCGGCTCAATCGTGGCGGCGCGCGACATCACCCTCGATGTGCCGCCGCGCCAGACCGTCGGCATCATCGGCGCGAACGGCGCCGGCAAGACCACCTTCATCAACATGATTACCGGTCACCTGCGGCCGACTGCCGGCACCATCCTGTTCGAGGACCGCGACATCACCGGCCGCCCATCGCGCGAGATTACGCGGCTCGGCGTGTCGCGGTCATTCCAGGTCGCGCAAATTTTTCCCTCGCTCACCGTCGCCGACAACATGCGGGCAGCAGCGGCAGTCGCTCACGGTAACGGCGGCATCATCGTGCGGGCCTTCGCGCGCCTCGATCGGGAGGAGACGCGCAATGCCGCCGCCGAGGCGATGGAGTTGTTCCGCATCGCCGACTACGCGCGCGTGCGTGCGGCGA
The DNA here is from genome assembly GCA_963807015.1 of uncultured Alphaproteobacteria bacterium. Taxonomy (GTDB): domain Bacteria; phylum Pseudomonadota; class Alphaproteobacteria; order Rhizobiales; family Xanthobacteraceae; genus JAJPKK01. Next base: position 172,163 of record CAWEAS010000009.1, read on the forward strand.
CGCTGCCGCAAGGCATCCGCAAGCTCCTCGATATCGCGATGGCGGTGGTCGGCGCGCCGCGCGTGCTTCTGCTCGACGAGCCGACGAGCGGCATCTCGATTGCGGAAAAGTTCTCAGTCATGGAGGTGGTGATGGCGGCGCTCAAGAGGCGCGATCTGACGGTGCTGTTCGTCGAGCACGACATGGAGATCGTGGCGCGCTTCGCCGATCGCGTGCTCGCGTTCTACGACGGTACGGTCATCGCCGACGGCTCGCCCGGCGCGGCGCTCGCCGATCCGCGCGTCCAGACCCTCATCAGCGGCACCGGGCCGGGCGGCGGCCGCGGCCATGCTTAGGGTCGAGAACCTCAGCGTCGCGATCGGGCCGGTGCCGATCATCCGCGGCGCCTCGCTCGCGGTCGCGACCGGGGAGTTCTGCGGGCTGATCGGGCGGAACGGCGCCGGCAAGACGACGCTGCTGCGCGCGCTGATGGGCGCAATCGCGGCGAGCGGCATCGTCACGCTCGACGATGTCGACCTGTTGGCGGCGCCTCCCCACGCGCGGGTCGCGCGCGGCATCGGGTACATGCCGGAGGACCGGCGCCTCGTGCCGGCGTTCACCGTCGAGGAGAACATTCGCCTGCCGACCTGGACCACGGCTGTCGATGGCGTCGAGGCGCGGCTCGACTGGATTTTTTCCGTCATGCCGGAGATGGCGCAGTTTCGTGGCCGGCACTCGCTCGAACTGTCCGGCGGGCAGCAGAAGATGGTGGCGCTCGCCCGTGCCCTGATGGCCGGCCGTCGCCTGCTGCTGCTGGACGAACCGTTCGAGGGTCTCGCGCCGGCGCTCGCGCGGCGCCTCGGCGAGGTGATGGCGAGCCTCAAGGGCGAGGGGCTCTCGATTCTGATTGCGGAATCGAACGAGGTCCACGTCGCCGACCTGATGACCCGCGCCTTTCGGATCGAACGCGGTGAAGTGGCGGCGGGGTAGGATGGGCAAAGCGGCCGCGTAGGGTGGGCAAAGCGCGGACGAAGTTCGCGCGTGCCCACGCGGATCATGCCGCGAGTTTCACTCCGTCAGACGTGGGCACGGCGGCTCCGTGTCGGTGCCGGAACTCCGTCGCCACGGCCGCCTTTGCCCACCCTACGATTCTTCATCGCGCGGCGCCGACCGTCCCGTTGGCGTGCTCGACGAAGCGGTTGGTGTAGGTCGTGGCGACATCGATCGGCGTGCCGGCGACCGCCGGCACCGACTGGCTGAGCGCGGTGACCACGGCGCGTGCGCCGTTCGGGTCCATCATGCCGGTTTCGGAATACATCGGCATGGTCTTGCGCAGGGCCGCGAGATAGGTCGCTTTGTCGGACCCGACGATTTCGGGCGGCATCTTGGCCATGATCGCTTCAGCATCATGCGCGTGGATCCAGCGCAACGTCGCGACGACCGCGCTGGCGATCCTTTGGGTTTCCGCCTCGTGTTTCGCGATCCACTCGGTTCGTGCGTAGAGCACCCCCGAGGGATAATCGGCGCCATAGACGGCGAGCGTGTCCTTTTCGCTTCGGGTGTCGCTGAGGATTTTCAAATCCTTGTACTTGCGCTCGAGCACGGTCACGGAAGGATCATTCATCACGGCCGCGTCGATCTGGCCCTGCTCCTGCGCTACGACCGCGCTGGCGTCGAGGCCGATGCCGGTCACCGAGACGGAATCGGCGTCAATGCCGCTCTTGCGCAGCAGGTATTTCAAGAAGAAATCCGTCGACGATCCCGGCGCGGTAACGCCGACGATCTTGCCGGCCAGATCTTTGACCGAGTTGATCGTGTGGGTGCGGCTCGGCGCCACCACGAGCACCAGCCCCGGAAAGCGGTCGAAGGTGACGAATGCCTGAAGGCTTTGCTTCTGGGCGGCAAGAATGATGCAGTGATCGAAATAGCCCATCACCACGTCGGCGCTCCCGCCCATCACCGCGGCCAGCGCTTGCGAGCCGCCGCGGAAATTCACCAGCGCGACATCGACGCCGGCCTCCTCGAATTCACCCAATTGTCCGGCGAGCACGACCGGCACATAACACAAGCAGCTTGCGCCGCCGACCGCGATGGTGACGTGCGGCAAGCCGTCCTTGGCGGCGAGCGGTCCCGAGGCGAGGAGGAGGGGGAAGGGGAGGGCGCATATCGCGATCATCGCGCGACGGAATAGCCGGCCGAACCGGCTCATCTGCAAGCTGGCCATGGGCGTTCCTCATGTTTTTCGATGCGAGGCCGATGGAGCCGACCGCGTCGTATTTATTTGCGTGGCGTCAAGCAGCGTCTTCGGTTCGCATCATACGCCCAGGAGATCCGATGGACGAGAGCGGCAATCCGCCGCCGGTCCTTGCGGGCGTCGCGACGTGAAGCGGCGAGCCCGGAATCCATACTCCGCAGCCTGTGTTCATGGATTCCGGGCTCGCCTTCGCTTCGCTGCGGCGCCCCGGAATGACCAGGTGAAATACCAATCACGCAAACGAAAAGCCCCGCCCGGAGGTCCGGGCGGGGCCGTGTTCGTCGCAGCCTTGATCGATCGGCTCAGTGCGCGAGCGGATCGGGGCGGATCTGGAAGTGCACGACCATCGGCTCGCGCCCCTTGCCGCCTTCCTTGAGCCACGGGGTGCGGTCGCCGCTTGTGGTCCACAAGCCGCGGCCCTTCCAGCCGGCGTTGGGATCGTCGATGCGGCCGTCAAATCCCTTGGCGTAGAAGCCGAGCGGATAGGGCACCCGCAGCGTGACCATCTTGCCGTCCTTGAGGGCGATCAGGCCGTCGTTGAGGTTGCCGGTCGACATCGGGACGTCGTTGCCGAGCCCGAAGGTGTTGTGCTGGTCGACCCACGAGTAGTAGCTCGCCTCGGCGCTGTTGTCGCCGATGCCTTCAAAGCCCGGGCCGGGATACTTGTAGAACTTCCAGCCTTCCGGACAATGATCGCCGGTCGCCGTCGGACCGTTGAGCGGGCCTTTGCACAGGCTGCGGTCGAAGCTGCCGAGATGGCCGCTGCCGAGCGAAACCCACACCACGCCCTTGCTGTCGATATCGCCGCCGCGCGGACCGAAGCCCGGCTCCGGCACGTTGTAGATTTCCGACAGCGCAGTCGCCGGCGGGTTCGATCCCGGCACGACGCGGACCACGGCGCCTTTGCCCCCAAACACGCCGACGGTTCCCCAGATCGAATTGTCGATCGGGCTCGGCATCACGGCATAGAAGCCGCCGTTGATGCGCTTGTCCTTGGCCGGGTCGACCGGCTGGTTGGGCTCGACATAGTCGTCGCGCTTGCCGTTGCCGTTGGTGTCGAGGACGAACGCCGTCCATCCCTGCGCCTTGGCGGCATCATGGGTCTCGTCCCAGATCTTGGTATTGACCCAGCCGAGCACCTGTCCGCCGCCGCTCGCCCACACCGTGTTGTCCTTGTCATAGCCGAACTGCAGGTGATGGGTGCCGAAGCAGGTGTCGATGAACGAGTAGTTCATCGTCTTCGGATCGAGCATGCCGATCTGGCGGACGTTTTTTTCGATCGGGAAGAGCTTGGCCGACGGATGATCGGAGCCCTTCTTGCAGAAGTCCGGGTTGTCGGCCGCACGGATCGCTGCCGCGAGCCACACGCGACCGGCCTGGTCGATCATGGAGTTGTGGTTGTTGACCTTGGAGTCCCACACCTTCTGCATGCCCCAATAGGCCGACGCCGCGAACGGCGTCTTCATCGCCGCGTGGCCCGGGCCAAGCGACTCCGGCATGTCCTTGTCACGCACCGGCGCATGGAAGGTCGACGGGGTGTTGGTGACCGGATTGAGGATCGGTAGATTGTCGGTTGCGTATTCGGTGGAGCCGAACAGCGGACCATAAGCATTGACCGTCGGGTTACGCCGATCCGACGCAATGAGGTCGTGCAGATAGTGCTGCGGATCGCCCCAATCCCAGGTCGTCACCACGATGTTGCGCTCGACGCCCTGCGGGCGCTCCGGCTTGGCATGCGGCAATTCGCCATGAGCAACGCGGTCGGTCCAGTCGCCGAGATACTTGAACGGCTCGCCGGCCAGGTCTCCCGACAACGGATTGATCATCAACTCCGCTGCCTGGCCCGATTGGATGCGGCGCATCCAGGCCTCTTCGCCGGATTTGAAGGTGCCAAGTGCAGCCGGAATCGTGCGTGTGGAGAGCTGGCCCAGCTGGTGGCAGCCGACGCAGGCGCGGTTCTTGAGCGTGACAAGGTAGGTCTCTTGCGTGACCCCGGGCGGCATCGGGCCGTTAGGACCGAACTGGCTCTTGTCCGGGATCTTCATCATCGAATACCAGTAGATCGCCGGATAATATTGCGCGGCCGCCGCGGCATCGGGCGCCACAACTGCCTTGAGATCGAGATGCTTGCCGGGCTCGGTCACGACCTTCGCTGAGTCGACGAGGCCGTAGCCGCGTACCCAGACGTTGTATTTGCCTTTCGGCAGGTCCGGCACGACGTAGCGGCCGCGATCATCGGTGACGACCATGCGCGCGAAGCGCGTAGGAAGATCAGCCGTCTCGGCAATGACCCACACGCCGGCTTCGGGTCCGTTCGGTCCCGTGACGACACCGCCGATATCGTCGCTGTCGATCGCGACTTCCTGCGCAACCGCGCGCAGCGGCAGCGCCGCAAGGGCAAGCGCGCCAATGGCCGCCGCCGTACTCAAGTAATATCGCTTGGAAATTTTCATGCAGAATTCCTCCGTAGTCTCCCGTTCAAGGGGGCCGCGCCACCTGCCGTTGCGACCCAAAATTCGGGGACTTGATTCTATTGTGACATGGCGGCGCACCGCCGTCACCTGCCATTGCACGCCGCTCATGGGGCGCATTGTCTGTGCGAAGGCTGCAATTCGGCCGAGCCTTTGAAATCCTTAACGCGGGCGCAATAGCGAAGCGTGTTGCGCCGTCACAAGGCGCGAGCGGGACGCGTTTTCGAAGGCGTTGTGTACGGCGGCGGACTTACGCTGCGCTGATCCGTCCCGCGGATTGCTTTGCGTCCGACCGCAGCTTCGGCGCAACCTCGGTCGCGAACAACTCCAGCGACGCGAGCGCCTTCTCGATGCCATACCACGGCGGGTAATGCACCATGATGGAGGTTGCGCCCGTCATGTCGCGCAGCGTCGCGATCTTGTCGGCGACCGTCGCCGGCGAACCGTGCAGGATGATGTCGTGCGCGAGCGCGTCGTAGCCGGTGCGGTTGCCGACGGTCTTCTCCTGCACGGTGCCGAGATAGCCGGAGGTGTGGCCGCTCGAGAAATGCGAGAGGTGGCGCAGGATGCCGTCCTCGCTGTCGCGGCGTGCCGCGGCATCGGTCTCGGCCACATAGACGAGGCGTGCGATGTCGATCAGCCCGCGCGCCGGATTGGCGCGCAGCGCCGCCGGCGTCTCCTCGAGATGCGCGCGATATTTCGCCGTCTGCCGACCGAGTTCCGCGAACGGCGTCCAGCTCGACAGCATCAGGCCGAAACCCATCCGGCCGGCGACCGCGATCGAGCGTTCCGTTGCACCCGCGAGAAAAACCGGCGGATGCGGCTCCTGCAGCGCATGGGGAAAGAGCTCGTAACTGCCGTCGACCTTGAAATTGAAATGGGCGCCGCGGTGGACGGTGCGCTTCTTCGTCAACAGATCCATGAGCAGCGGCAGCGCTTCCTCCTGGATGTCGCGCCGGCCCTCGAAATCGATGCCGAAGCCGTCGAACTCGTACTTGCGATAGCCTGAGCCGAGCCCGAGCACGAACCGACCGTTGCTGAGGATGTCGACGAACGCCGCGTTTTCGGCGACCCGCAGCGGATTGGCGAGCGGTAGCGTGACGACCGCGGTCCCGATCTTGATCTTCTTCGTCAGCCCCGCGAGATAGCCGGCGTAGACGAAGACGTCCGGCATGATGCCGTATTCGTTGCTGAAGTGATGCTCGGCGAGCCACGCATAGTCGAAGCCCAGTTCGTCGGCGCGCAGGATCTCGCGGGTGACCCGCGCGTGCACGGCGCGATGCGGATAGGGTTCGAGGTCGGTGTTGGGATGGGACGTGAACAGAATGCCGAAGTCCATGCGCGCTCCTGGGTTGCCGGCATCATCCCATTCCTGCTCCGGCCTCGCCAGGAAAAATGCGTGCGGCGTGAAACGCCTCGCGATGAGACGTGCTATGCAGCCGCGACAGCGCGATGCTGCTGAACGAGGGCGTCATTCCGGGGGCCGAGCGCAGCTTGGCAGCCCGGAATCCATACTCCTAGCCGTGGTTATGGATTCCGGGCTCGCCTCCGCTTCGCTACGGCGCCCCGGAACGACAACACTCATCCAATGCACGCTCTGTCGATGATCGGCTAACGAGAAAGTCGAGGGGACAATGTCGGAGTTCAAGGTCGGCGCGGCAACGATTACCCGCATCGAGGAAACTTATCTCGCGGTCTATCGCGCCACGGACATTTTTCCCGAATTCACCGATGAGATCCGTGCCGCGCATGCGAGCTGGCTCGCGCCGAACCATTTCGATGCGGCGACCGGCTTCATCAAGCTCAGTGTGCACAGCTGGCTGCTCACGATCGGCAAAACCAAAATCCTGATCGATTGCTGCTGCGGCAACAACAAGTCGCGCCCGGCGCGGCCGTTCTGGAACATGCTCAACACGCCTTATCTCGAACGCCTCGCGGCGGCGGGCGCTCGGCCCCAGGACATCGACTACGTCATGTGCACGCACCTGCACCACGATCACGTCGGCTGGAACACGCTTCTCTCAGACGGCCGGTGGGTGCCGACGTTTCCGAACGCGCGCTATGTCATCTCGAAGCCCGACTTCGAGTACTACCGCAAGCTCGACGCCGATCCCGCCAACACCGAGCCGGTCGAGTTCGGCACGTTTCGCGAATGCGTACTACCCATCGTCGAGGGCGGGCGCGCCGATCTCGTAACCGGCCCGCATCGCCTCAATGATTATCTAGAAATCCTGCCGGCGCCCGGCCATTCCGCGGGCCACGTGGTGTTCAAGCTCGACAGCGGTCGCGCGCACGCGCTCTTCATCGGCGACGTCTTCCACCACCTCCTTCAAGTCTATTACCCGCATTGGAATTTTCCGAAGAACTCCGACGCCGAGGAAGCGCGCGCGAGCCGCCGCAAAGTGCTTGAGCTCTGCGCCGCAACCGGCGCGCTCACGTTGCCGGGCCATGTCGGCGCGCCATTCGCCGGCCGCATCGAAGCAGCGGCGCAGGGGTTCGTGCCGCGGTTTTGAGTGTTGATGTTGCGCGCTCGCATCGCCTGAGCGCTTTCTTGTACTGACGTTCTTCCACGCCTTCGCCGTTGGTGGTATGGGGTGAGTGGGGGAGCTATTCGTGTCGCAATTCTGGAGAGATCGCACGTACCTGCGGCCGTTGATTGCCGCGGCGTCCGCCTACGTGCTGGTGCTCCAGGTGCTGATCAGCGGCCTTGGGGGCGCGCTCGTCGGCGGGAGCGATGAGCTTTCGCTGCGCGATCTCCTCATTCTCTGTCAGCACAATCCGACGGGTGTCACGGATGCCGTGGCTCCGGACGGAACGAAGGCGCCGCAGCTCGACGCGCATTGTCCGCTCTGTACCGCGGCGCACGGCGTCGACGCACTTCCGGCCGTCCATTTTGATTGTTCGATCATTGTTTCGAAAATGATTTCGGACGTGTTGCGGCCACGCGACGAACGCGCGGCTGTCGACACGCTTCCGATTGTGCATCACGCACGCGGACCTCCGGTCGACGCAGCCGTATTCGGCTGATCTGTCTTTCCACTTCATCGAGTCCGATCCGGTCATTGGTGCGACCGTCGCGCTGACGCGCGACCGGGCTCCTGTCGATCATCCGTGGACCGCGGCAACTGCCGTCGGCTTGAGGATTCCCTATGTTCGTGCCTTGCTTTCCAAACGCCGTGGCCGGTATGACCGCGGCAGTCCGTCTCGTCTTGCGCGGCTTGCCGCTTGCGAGCGCCTTTGTCGCCGTCGCAATGGTCCCGCTGGCAGCGCAAAGTCCGCCTCCGTCCAACCCGTCGTCGGCGCCGGCGAATCCCGACCCGGCAACGGGCAGGACGCCCGTGCCGCCACCCGTCGTGCCATCCGCCGCCGCGCCGGAAAGTCCCCCGCCTGGCGCCGTTCAGGTGCCGCAGATTAACGTCGAGGCGAGCAGGCCGCCGCCGCGGCGCACGGCAGCCCGGCCCGCGCCCGCCCGCGCCGCGCCGGCGCGTCGCGCGGCGTCTCCTTCGCCGCCGACCAATGCGCCGTCGCAGACCCCGGCCGGGCCCGGCGGGACCACGAGCATTCCAGCGCAGGCGGGCGGGCAGACCGTCACGACCCTCGAGCGCGATCGCTTTACCCAGTCGCCGGTGTTCTCCGCCGCGGACCTCCTGCTCGACAGCCCCGGCTTAACGGTGAAGCAGGGCAACGGCCCGCGCGACGTCGGGATTTCCATTCGCGGGTCGAATGCGCGCAACGGCTTCGGCATCCGCAACATCGTCGTCGAGGAGGACGGCTTTCCGGTCACGCAGCCCGACGGACTGTCGCGGTCCGACCTCATCGACCCCCATGCCTACAGCAGTGTCGACGTGTACCGCGGCCCGTCGTCGGCGATGTTCGGCAATTATGCGACCGGCGGCGCCCTCAACTTCCACACGCGAAGCGGCCACGAGATCAACGGCTTCGAGATCGGCAGCGACGCCGGCGGGTTCGGCTATTTCAACAACTACCTCACGCTCGGGCGGGCGAGCCCCACGGCGGAATACTCGCTGTTTGCGAGCGACGTGCGGGGCGGCGGCTTCATCGCCAACAGCGAATACAGCACCCAAACGGTGAATTTTCTCGGCACCGTCGCGACCTCGCCCGATGACCGGGTCACGGCAAAGATCATCAACAATTACGTCGGCACCGAGCTGCCGATTCGGCTGTCGCTCGGCCAGTTCCAACAGAACCCGTTCCAGAAAGGATGCACCAGTGCTCTCGTGGCGACGCCCGGCTGTGCGACCGTCGCGCTCGACATCAACGGCTTCTCGCCGCCGGCGCTCGCGCAATCCGCCGAGCAGGCAGGGCTCGGCCGCCACGATACCCGCACGATCATCGGTACCCGCTGGGAGCACGATTTCGACAAGGACACGATGTGGCGTACCCAGTTCGTCTTCGACGACAAGAACATCAACCAGCCGACCGGCACGACGTCCGCGATCGGCGATACGCCGGCGTTCAATCTCATGACCGACATCACCAGGAAAGGGTCGCTGCTCGGTCTCGACACCACTCATTTCGGCCAGGTGTTCTTCAACGAAGAGCGGCTCAGCAATTTCACCTACAACGTGGTGCCCGGCGGCAGCGCGTCGCTCGGCAAGCTGTCGTCCTACTACGACGGCGGCTATCAGGAGAATTTCGGCGCCCGCGCTCGGGAAGAGGTGAAGCTCTCCGACAAGTGGACCTTCGTGACGGCGGCCGGCGTCGAGCGCACGAGGATTCTCGCCACCAACGTGCTCGAGTTGTATTCGCCCGCCGGAGTGGCAACCCCCAATCCTTTCGATGTGCGCGGCGACTACCTGAACTGGGCGCCGGAAGCGGGCGTGCTCTATCGGGCAGACGACGCGTGGCTGTTTCGCGGCCGGGTCGGCACCGGGTACGGCACGCCGCAAATCAGCAACCTGACGACAACGCCGCAAGGCGTTTCCGGCAATAACTCGCAGCTCAAGACGCAGAAGAATCTCGGCTTCGATCTCGGTGTCGATTGGACGCCGGTGAAGACCGTGAAAGTGAGCGTGACCGGATTCTACGAGTTCTTTCGCGACGAGATGGTCACGCAATCGCCGGGCGCCGGGCTCCAGAATTATACCTTCAACGTTCCCGCATCCGAGCATCGGGGCGTCGAAGTCGCGGTCGATTGGCGACCGCTTCCGGGCTGGCGGTTCGTGACTGCCTATACCTATGACGATCAGATCTATACCCAGTACGTCGAGCAGCTCAGCACCGGCACCGCGGCCCATGGCGCGACGGCGTTCTTCAATCGTGCGGGCAATAAGATTCCCGGCGTGTCGCCGAACGAATTGACGGCGCGTCTCGGCTACGACCAACCATCCGGGCCGTGGCAAGGGGTCGGCGCCTTCGCCGAGGTGCAGTGGCAGGACTCTTTTTACATGGAGAACGCCAACCTGCTGAAGGCTCCTGGCTACGAGATCGTCAATCTCAACGTGCATTACGACAACGAACTGCCGAGCGACTACCTCAAGTCGATGCGCACTTACGTCGAGGTGAAGAACGTCTTCAACCAGACCTACGTGGCCTCCGCCAACAACATCACCGATTCCATCACGCTGGCGGGCGTGCAAAATCCCGCGAGCGTGCTCGCCGTGACCGGCACCGGCTCAATCTACGCCGGCATGCCGCGCACCTTCTTCGGCGGCGTGCGGTTCGCATTCCGGTGAGATATGCCGCTTGGCACAGCGCGCCGCGCCGACGACCTCGGCGCGGCCGCGGGACATGCCCGGCGACGACGCGGGATGGCACTTCACCGCGCCAGCGGGTGCTGCTAGCGCGCGGTCAGAGTCTTTTCGATGTTGCGAAGCGTGCAGCTGTTGCTGTTGAAGAATTTGATGGCGTCCAACAGGTCGCGCTTACGCTCGTCGTTCAGGGCCGGCTTTCCTTGTTGGAGATCCTGCTCGGCGTTCGCCAGCATCGTGTTGGCGTCGTCGATGCAAATGTCGGCACGGCCAAGGATCGCGGATACGAGTTCGAGGGTGACGTGCGAAATCTTCCAGCCGAGCGAGAGCCCGAATGTCTCGTCTGGAAGGCGTATCAGCTTGAGTTGCGGCGGCAGCGCTTCGGGATCGTCGGCGGGCGACGCGCCGGGCTTGCTTTTGAAGTAATTCACGGCGCGCTCGACGGACTGGTTGGCAAGCTGGCTTCTGACGTTCAAGACCGCATTGACCGGCGCGATCAGATCGCGAAACGCGGTGCCGTTGACGCTGTCGTAGTTGGGCAGGGGAGGTGCCCCCGTCAGAAGTATGAGTTGGAGATCGACGTCGGTCCGGTTCAGGCTTTCGAGGACTTCAAGAATGTCGAGGGCGGTCGCCGCACCGATCGGGTCCGAATAGGCCCCATCGACGAAATTCCACCGCTTCGCCGTATCCTCGGCGTCGCCGTTTGCGGCGGCGGCTGTCGCCGTCGATGGCGGCATGTAGCATCCGCGAGAGTCGTCCGGCGCGGGCTTTGCGGTCCTTCGCAGCACCGAAAAGGGCGGCAGAATGCCGGGAAACCGCGCGCTGGTTACGGCTGCGTTGATCAACGGCGTGCCCTTGGCGCCGTCGCCCAGGATTTTGCAGTCGAAGAACGAATAGACCGGGTACTCCCCGCTCAGCACGAAAGGCGCATAGGCAACCCGCAGACCCTGCTCCGCCCATGTCGAATTGAGGATCAAGGCCGGGGCAGCGCCGGTCGCCGACCAGTCGTCCTCGTATGGCTTGCCGATGATCTCGGCAGCCGTCTTGTCGTAGCGCGTTATCGATTGGCTCAGACTTTGCTGCAGTCCCTGGGCACGATCCCACGACTGACCGATCAAGTCGGGCACAATCGATCCGACGATCGGCGAGAAGTGATCGTCGAGGATGATCTTCGACATGGTCCGTTCGATCGGTCCATTCGCAAATTGCGACGGGTCGCAGGTCGAATCCTGCAGTTGCTCTTTCAGCGAATGAAGGTGGGATTGGAACAGCGTTGCGCCGATCGAGCCGCCCGATACGGCGCTGATCGCAAACACGTGCTGGGCGAAGGCAGGGCAGCGATCCTGCAGGCGCGCAAGCAGCGTGGCCGCGGCCGTGGCCGCATAGATGCCGCCGCTCTCGACTGCAACGATAAAGACCGGGTAAGGCCGTCCGGCCCATTTCGATCTGTCGCCGCGACTGTCGAGCCAGGTTTTGAACTTTTCGGCGAGATCGATATTCCGTACCTGCGGATTTTGCTTGTCGGCAACCGCGGACACGCCGGTCCTCACCTCGATGGGCTCGTTCTGGGCGACGAGGTAGTGCTCGCGGCGCAAGATTGCGAAAGCGAGGACGCCCATCACGCACAGAAGCACCGTCATCGGACGTTCGAGGCGCAGAACGATGGTGAGGACGGCAAGGATGAGGACTGCGATGCATCCGCCGAGAGCGATCGTGGCGGTCGGAACGCCGGCGTAGACGCACACGACGGTGAGGATGACGGCGACGGCGAGGACCGGGAATCCAGCGGACTGCCATCTTGCTTCTCGTGACAGATAGGCGAGCAACGCGGCGAGCGAATAAAAGAACACGATGCCGATTGCCATCGTCGCGAATGGTCCAAGGCGTCGATAGAAATCGATCGGCTCCGCAAGGTACTGGGGAATGCTGACAGCGCCGATCAGCAGCGCGGCGAGAAGCGCCACCCAGCAGGTCAACCCGACGATCTTGTCTTCTCGGATACGCCACGGGATGCGGTAATACGCGACGGATTTTCGAAAGGTATCCGGGCGGCCAAGCGATCCGACATACAGGACCGCAATCATCAATTTGCGCCACATCCGACCGAACGCAGTGGTTCGCCCGGCGCTTCTCGGAACGAGGTCCAACAGATACGTGACCACCACGCCGACCACGACCGCGAGGACGGCGGTCGCAAGCGCCTTCGTTTGCAGATCGCCAAGCGCTGCCGAGATCGCGTCGACGCTCGGCTTGATCACCGGATCGCCTCGCGCCGACGGCACTTTCATGAACGGCTGCGCCATCTCGGCAAGTGTTTCGTTCAGAGCGATCATCTTGCTGCGGGCAAGCCAAAGTCCTGCCCCGAGTCCGAGCCACGGCAGAAACGCCAGCGCGCATGCCATGAACCGGCGCAGTCCCGAGTATTCGGCAATGCCGGGCACCTCGGCGGGATTGGCGTGAACGATGTCACGCTGCACCGGGTTCAGCCAGAAATGCGACACGAACAGCGTCGCGCTGACGAGCGCAAACGTGACGAAGGCAAAAGCGATCGGGAGCGGGGGAGTGGCCTCGAGATAGAACAGGTAGAGCTCGCGCACCTGTCCCGACGTGATCAACAACAGAAAGATGATGAGAATGCCGACCGGCGGTAGCAGATGAAACGACCGCGTAATGCGGCTCAGCGGTCGCCAGAACCACGTCTTCAACACCATTCGCGAAACGGCGGACGGAGGCACGTGCTGCATCACGGCAACCGCTTCAGGAGACCGCCGTATGATGCAAGCGCCTTCTCGCAGGCATCCTTATGTCGCTTGGTGAAGGCGAGAAAATAGACTTGCCTGACCTCCGTATCGTCGTGTTGCTGGAAGAAATCGAGCGCGGCGCGGATCAATTCTGACGCAACGTCGTCAAGCTCGAGACCGCCGTCGCCGGCTCCGATCATTGGAAACAGGACCGACCTTTTGATCGATCGCTGCGACAACGTGGACCTCAAGCGGGTCCATGGGTGGCGGTTCTTGCGGTCGATGCGCTGCAGGACGTTTCGCACGCATCGACCAAGGTCGGGAAGCTCGGCGCGAAAGCCGTGCCCCGGACCTTCGCCCCTCACGGTCGCGACATGATAGAGGCGTTTGACGCCGTTCCTCTCGAGTTCGCCTGCCGTTGTCTCAATGACCGTTCCGATCTTCACATGCTGGACGTGCTGGAGCGCGCGGTTCAGCGCATTGGCGATGGTGTCTTCGGTCGCATTGTCGTCGACGTCCTTCTCGGCTCCGAGCCAGCGGATCGTCGCGGAGATCGACCTGCCGGTGAACCGGTCCATGATCATGTCTTCATTTTCGGAGTTGACCCAGATGTCGACCCCTTTGACGTTCTCGATGGACCCGGTCTTGTACCCGATCATCAGGCTGGGATTGGCAGTCAGCCCATAGTGGATGGTCTCGCTCGTCAGTGGCTCGCGGCGCCGTCGGTTACGTACAGCCCTTTTCTTGGCAAGGTGTTCGCGGAGCCAGCCGACCCCGATCGCGAGTTTTGAGTCTTCGATCTGGTTGTTGTCGAGCCATTCGAAGACCTTCTCGGCGGACACGTGCATGATTTCGGTGTCCTCGACGCCGATCCCGCCATCGCGTTGGGTCCGGTCAGGGCCTGTCACCTCGGCAAAGAACAGGAAGATTCGTTCGGTCGCGCCGCCGGGGGAGGAGAAATAGGTCGCAATCGGTGCGAGATCGTCCTTCGCGATGACGTAGCCGGTCTCTTCCTGCGTCTCGCGAACGGCGGTTTCCCCGGGCGTTTCGGTGTGAGGCACCATCCCGGCAATCGCTTCGATCGTCCAGCCATCGCCCGGACCGATCCGCCCGCCAAGACCCTTGCCGAGGGTGGGCGCGCGGAATTGCCGGACCAGCACGACATGATCGGTATCGGAATTATAAAGCAGCACCGCGGCAGCATCGCCGCGCTCGAAAATGAGCGTGCGCTTCTGTTCACTCCAGCTGTGATCCGCTTTCTGATGAGAAATAACGAGTTCGTCGACTTTGAAAAAATCGTCCAGCAGGTTTTTGCTGCTGTGAACCGTGTGCTTTCGGGGCTCGTCGTCCATCGTATCTCACCAGGCGAAGGGCGCCGCACGGTAACACCAGTTTTGTTCAGTTTGAAGTTAATCGGGTGCCGGAGTGTGCGGCGTCGCGGCGCGGCTTACCAATCAGGTTAATGACGGCGATCGACGCTTGCGCCGACGCGGACGAAGCAGTGGCGGCGCGTACGAAGTCCGTCATCGGAAACGCGCCGGCGACGTGCGTCTCAAAGTCCGGCGGCGATCGCGCGGATCGCGGCGCGCAGCCAGACCTGCTGGGGATCGGCATCGGCACGGCGATGCCAGAACATGTGCAGGCTGACTTCGACTTCAGGAAAGGGCGGAGCAAGCACCCGGACACTCGGGACCGGCGCAAGACCCTTGACGATGCGGCTCGGCAGGGTCGCGACCAGATCGGTGGCCGCGACCACGAACGGGATGCCTGCCGAGTTGGGCAACACCAGCACGATGCGACGGCGCAGGCCGCGGGCCCGCAGAATGGCATCGACGATGCTTGTGGCGACGCCATCCTGCGCGACCTGGACATGGCCCGCATCGACGAGGTGGCTTGCGGCTGCGTAGGCTTCGATCGAGACCGGCTCGCGCAGCGGATTGTCATGACCGACCATCATCACGAGGCGGTCGCTCCACAGCGGCTCGGCCGCAAGCTCCTTGGCTTGGGCGCCGAGCGGCGCAAATGCGATGTCGATCTCCCCCGAGGCGAGCTGCTCGGAAAGACGCGAACAGTCATTGGCGCGCACCTGGAGATCGACGCCAGGGGCGTGGCGTCGCAGATGACGGACCAGCGCCGGCAGCAAATCGGTGTGGTAAAGGTCGATGGTCGCGATCTTCACGTTCGCCCGGATCGTCGCCGGATCGAACGCGGCCGGCAGCGTCAGCGTGCGCGAAATGTCGGCGAGGGCGCCGTGGATCGGCCCGGCAAGCTCGATGGCGCGGGCCGTCGGTTCCATGGCGCGATCGCGGCGGACGAACAGCGGATCATCGAACATGAAACGCAGTCGGTTGAGGGCCTTGCTCACCGCAGGCTGACTGAGCCCGTTGCGAGCAGCGGCGCGCGTCACGTTGCGCTCCGACATCAGCGCGTCGAACACGACCAGCAGGTTGAGGTCGACCGACCGCAAATTCCGTTCAGGCAGATTCCGTTCAGCCGGATTCCGTTCTGCCAAATTCCGCTCAGCCAAATTCCGCTCAGCTATGACATCCATATTGCTTTGTCATTTCTCTAGCCGGTTCGATTTCGGCATCATTGGTCGCGCGTTTCGCCTCGGGATGCGGCTCGATTCGCCGGCTCGCCGCAGGTGATCGAACCTTCGAGATAGCGGCCGCATCGGCGTTGCGCCCGCGGCGCAAAGGATTTGCGCTGTCGGATCAAGGACGTGCTCCCAGGGGAGCGATTGAGACGGCTGCGCATCATGCCCACCAGGAATGAAGAGCTGTCGCCACTATGACCAAGCAAGATACATGCCGATAGCGCACGAGAGTTTGAGGAGCGAAAAGGGGCTGCCAGTGCCCGGAGCGCCGCTCCTCGAAGCGCGCGGCATAGTCAAGCGATTTGGCAGCCTCGTTGCCAACGATATTGCGCACTTCGATGTCCGTGCCGGCGAGGTGGTGGCGCTGCTCGGCGAAAACGGCGCCGGCAAGAGCACTCTCGCGAAGATCCTCTATGGCTATTACACCGCCGACGCCGGGGAAATCCGGCGCTGCGGTGCAGCCATCACCATTTCGGCGCCGCGTGAAGCGCGTGACTACGGCATCGGCATGGTGTTTCAAACCTTCACGCTGATACCGGCGCTGAGCGTGTACGAAAATATTGCGTTGTTTCTGCGCCATCTGCCGCTGGTGCCGCGCCGCACCGAAATCCTTGCGCGGATGCGGCGTTACGCTGATCGCTTCCGGCTCAAGGTCGATCCATGGCTGCCGGTACGCCAGCTTGCGGTCGGCGACCAGCAGAAGGTGGAAATCCTCAAGCAGCTCCTCGCCGATGCTCGCGTGCTGATCCTCGACGAGCCGACCAAGGTCCTGGCCCCCCAGGAAAGCGAGGGGCTGTTCGAAACCATCGCCGAACTGCGGGCCGAGGGCTACGGCATTGTGCTGATCAGCCACAAACTGCGGGAAGTCCTCGCGTGCGCCGACCGGGTTGCCGTCATGCGGCAGGGCCGCATCGTGGGCCTGCTCCATCGGGACGAGGCGAGCGAAGAAAAATTGCTGGAGCTGATGTTCGGCGGGGCAATCGCGGCGCCGGCAGCGACGCGCGCGGCCGGCCACGACGGACCGATTGCGCTCGAACTGGCGTCGGTTTCGACGGTCGTCAGGGCCGGCGAGACCGCCCTTCGCGATCTCTCGATGACGATCCGTAGCGGAGAGATGGTGGGAATAGCGGGCGTCTCCGGCAACGGGCAGCGGGAGCTTGCCGATCTCATCCTGGGCGTTCGCCAGCCGCACACCGGCATGAAGCGACTATGGGGCGAAGAGGCCTCGCGTTGGTCCATTGCCACGGTGCGGGACAAGGGCGTCGCCGCAATCCCCGATGATCCGCTGGCGCTCGCGTGTGTACCGGGCCTGTCGGTCCGGCAAAATCTCGCGCTCGGCACCGGCGCGCGCTATCGCGCCGGGTGGGGGATCGACTGGCATCGGCTGGACGCCGACATGCAGCGCACGTTCGCGCGGCTCGGGTTTGCGCGCCCGCGGTTCGATGCGCCGATCGCAACGCTCTCCGGCGGGAATGTGCAACGTGCCGTCCTGGTGCGTGAATTGGCCCATGATCCGAAGCTGATCGTCGCGCTCTATCCGACCCGCGGTCTTGATGCGCGAAGCGCGCTCGCCGTTCGCGCGCTGCTGCGCGATGCGCGAGACGGCGGCACCGGCGTGCTGGTCGTGTCGGAAGATCTCGATGAGCTGTTCGCCGTCAGCGATCGGCTGCTGGTGCTTTATCACGGCGCGATCGCAGGTGAGTTTGGGCCGGAGGATTTTCGCGCCGACAGCGTCGGTCCGCTCATGGTCGGGGCGCGAGCGCATGCAGCGTAGCGCTGCAATGTTCTGGCGCTTTGCGGCAGGTCGCACCGCGACGTCGCGTGTTGCACTTGCTGCGATCGCGGCGCTTGCGGTCTTCGCAGCGCTGCTTGCGATTGCCGGCAAGGATCCGCTCAGGGCCTATGTCGATACCATCCGGTACGTCTTCGGCAACGCCTACGGCTTCTCGGAACTCGTGGTGCGCAGCAGTCCGCTGCTTCTCACCGCGGTCGCGGTCGCGCTGCCGGCACGCATCGGCCTCATCAATGTGGGCGGTGAGGGCCAGCTCTATATGGGCGGATGGCTCGCGACCGCCGGCGCGCTCGCTTTCGCGGATCAGCCGGCGTTCGTGCTGCTGCCCACCGTCGTCATATTGGGTTTCATCGGTGGCGGCGTGTGGGCGCTCATTCCGGCGATGCTACGGGCGCTGCAACTCGTCAACGAGACCATCTCGACGCTGCTCCTCAATTACATCGCGCCGCTGATCGTGAGCTATTTCATCTTTGGCCCGTGGCGCAGTCCGGAAAGCTCGTCCTACCCTCAGTCTCCGGCCTTCGCGGATGCGGCGCGGCTGCCGACCTTCTTCCATTCACGGGTTCATGCCGGCCTGCTCTTCGGTCTCGGCTGCCTCGCGCTCTATTGGTTCGTATTGTCGCGCACGCGCTTCGGTCTCGACATGCAGGCGATCGGCGGCAATCCCGAGGCGGCGCGGCGTCTCGGTATTCCAGTGTTTCGCTACATCCTCGTCGTGATGTTCGTCGCCGGCGGTGCCGCGGGGCTTGCCGGGATGGCGGAAGTTGCGGCGATCCAGGGGCGCCTCGTATCCGAGCTTTCGCCTGGCTACGGCTTTATCGGCTTCCTGGTTGCCTGGCTCGCGAAGAACAGCGCCGCGGGCATCATCGCCATGGCGTTCCTGTTCGCCGTCATCAGTTCCGTCGGCGATATCCTGCAGATCACGCAAGGACTGCCTTACGCGGTCGTCAATATCCTGATGGCCATCATCCTCTTCATCGTCCTCGGGCGGCGGCCTGCCGGGAGCGTCGCGCGATGAACACGGCGCTCCTTATCGGCGTTCTCGCGAGCGCGATCGTATCGGCGACATCGCTTCTCTATGCCACCCTCGGCGAAATCATAGGCGAGCGTGCCGGCATCGTCAATCTCGGCCTCGAAGGGATCATGCTGATTGGCGCGGCGTCCGGCTTTGCCGCCACGGTCATCACCGGCAACCCTTATGGCGGGCTCGCCGCCGCGGCGCTTGCAGGCGCGGCCGCAAACCTCGTCTTCGCCTATCTCGTGGTCGCGTGCCGGGCCAACCAGCTCGCCGCCGGCCTCAGCCTCATGTTCTTCGGCTTTGGCCTGAGTGCCCTGATTGGGCGCCCGTTCGTGGGTGCTCTCGTCAATGGCTTGCCACATCTTCGATGGCCCGGCATCGCCGATTTTGGCATTGCGGCGAGACTCCTCAGCTACGACGTCATGGTCTGGCTCGCGGCGCCGACTGCGATCGTCATCTGGCTGCTGCTGTTCCGCACGCGCTGGGGGCTAATGCTACGGGCGGTCGGCGAGAGCCCGGCCGTCGCTTACGCTGCCGGCCATCGCCCGGACTTGTTGCGCTATCAGGCGCTAGGACTTGCCGGCGCGCTTGGCGGCATCGCCGGTGCCCATCTCTCGATCGCGATCACGCTCACTTGGGCGGACGGAATGACGGGCGGACGCGGCTTCATTGCCATCGCGCTCGTCATTTTCGCCAAATGGAATCCGCTCTGGGCGATCGCCGGCGCCGTCCTGTTCGGAGGTGCCGAGGCTTTGCAGCTGCAGCTCCAGGCTGCCGGCGCTGACGTCTCACCGTTCGTCATGAACATGATCCCCTATCTGCTGACTTTGCTCGTCCTCGTCCTGTGGGGATGGAGCAGCCAATCGGCCGCGCCGGCGGCGCTCGGCCGAACCTTTGTGGGTGTGGAATAGCCGCTCGTTCGCACGCTCCAGCGATCCTCGCCGGCGGGGGAGAGCAGAGCAATGAAGGGAGACCACGATGATACGGTTGTCGGTTTTCGCAAGCGCATGCGCGGTGGTGATCGCGTGGGCCACCGGTCCGGTCGCCGCGCAAGACAAGCCACCACTGACGGTTGGCGCGATCTACGTCGGCAGCGTCAACGACTACGGGTACAACCGGGCCATGAAGGACGGCCTGGAGCAAATGAAGAAGAACATTCCCGGCTTGAAACTGATCGAAGCCGAGAACGTGCCCGAGACCGCCGAATCCGAGCGGATCATGGAAGGCATGATCCAGCAGGGTGCGAAGCTCATTTTCGCGACGAGCTTCGGCCATCAGCAGTTCGCCTTCAATCTTGCCAAAGCTCATCCGGATGTCGTCTTCGAGCACGCCGGCGGCTGGATGCAGGCGCCAAACTTCGGCAACTTCTTCGGCGCGACCCAGGCCGCCTGGTACCCGATGGGCGTGGCGGCCGGCAAAATGACGAAGTCGAACACGCTCGGCTTCGTGGTCGGCGTGCCGATCGGGTTTGCGAACGGCAACGTCAATGCGTTCGAACTGGGTGCGCGCTCCGTCAATCCCAATGTGAAGACACGCGTGGTGGTGACCGGCGGCTGGTCCGACAAGGCCAAGGAAGCCGCCGCCGCCAATGCCTTGGTCGATCAGGGCGCCGACGTCGTGACCATGCACGTCGATTCGCCCGCCACCATCTTGCAGGTGGCGGATGGCCGTTCGGCTTACTCGATCGGCTTCCAGTCGATTGAGGCGCAAGCTCTCGCGCCGAAGGGCTGGCTGACAGGTCTCGGATTCAATTGGGGTCCGTTCATGACGGCCACGGCGAAGAACGTGATCGCGGGAACGTTCAAGCCGGCCATGGTGCGGCAAGGCCTCGGCGAGGGAATGATGGTCGTCGCGCCGTTCGGCAGCGCGGTGCCCGCCGACGTGCGCGCGCTCGTAACCGCTGCGGCCGATCGTATCGGCAAGGGCTACAATCCGTTCACCGGTCCGGTGACCGACAACGCCGGCGTCGTTCGCATCAAGGACGGTAAGTCTCGGGGCGGCGACAAGATGGGGAACTTCGATTGGTATGTCGAAGGCGTAATCGGCAAGGCGAAATAGACGCCACGTCGCTGCTGAAAAATCGACCTCAGCCAGGGCTGAAGACGCGGCGCCGCGCGCCGCGTTGGCCGACCATGGGCGCGTGCCCCCATTGCCGGAGGAGATGAATGATCGAAATCAACATTCCGGACGTCGTTGCCGAAGTCACCGAAGCGTTCGGGCGCTATGAGCGCGCGCTCGTCGAAAATGACGTGGCGGCGCTCGACGAACTGTTCTGGAACAACCCGCAGACGCTGCGCTTCGGCATTGCCGAGAACCTTTATGGTTATGACGCCATCAAGGCGTTCCGCAACGGACGCTCACCGATCAATCTGATGCGCGAACTCCGCAATACGGTGATCGTGAGCTACGGCCGCGACATGGCCACGGCAAATACCGAATTCCAGCGGAAAGGCTCCAAACTCACGGGGCGGCAGAGCCACGTCTGGGTGCGCACCGAGGACGGCTGGCGCATTGCCGCGGCCCACGTCAGCCTGATGCCGCCGAAGACGGCCATGTGAGCGCTATGGAGTGTCGTTGTCGAATGACAACGACAGCGACGAAGACTCATCCTTCAACGCAATTCCCGTGCACTGGCGACGCTTCGCTTCCGTTGCGAGGTAGAGCAGCCGGCCGACTGCGTCGGCATATGGCAGTCCCTCGGGGCGGATATTGGAAAGACAGTTGCGCTCGGCATCAGTGCGGCCGATCACCGGGGCCCAGGTGAGGTAAATTCCGAGACCGTCGGACGACGTGAGCCCCGGCCTTTCGCCGATCAGCACGGCGACAAGCGCGGTGCGCAGTGCCTGGCCGATCTCGTCGCCGATGGCGACACGGCCTTGGTCAACCAGGACGACGGGTCCGATCTTCCAGCCGAGGCGGGCAAATTCCGGCACCGCGAGATCAAGGACGGGCAGGGCGTGAGAGGTAACCGCGCGCGCGGAAAGGCCGTCGGCAAGGACGAACAGCAGATCATATCCGCCGGGGGCGTCCTTGAGGCGATCTCGCGAGCAATCATCGAGGCGGCGGCCGAGGTCGGGGCGCGCGAGATAGGTTCTCCGGTCAGTTGCTGCGCTTTGCAGGCGGATGCATTCGAGGCCGCGGCTGGCAAGGCCTTCTGCGAGCGAAGCCGTATTGATCGAGGCGTTGACGGCGTCCCTGGCCCTCGCGTGATCGAGTTGAAATGCGAGGTGGTCTTGGGTCGCAATCGATGAGCCGGACCTCGCGAGGCAGATGCGCGCCGGCGTTGCGGCCCGTAACCTCTGCCAACGAGCGTCAACGTCTCGCGAAGGAATTGACACGGACACCTCAGCTCAGCAATGGGACGAAGCGCGGGGGCAGTGCATCGGGCC
Source organism: uncultured Alphaproteobacteria bacterium (assembly GCA_963807015.1). Classification (GTDB taxonomy): domain Bacteria; phylum Pseudomonadota; class Alphaproteobacteria; order Rhizobiales; family Xanthobacteraceae; genus JAJPKK01. The sequence continues at coordinate 194,114 of CAWEAS010000009.1, forward strand.
GCACGAGGCCTTTGTCATTCATCAGCCCGTTCGCCGCGAGCCACTCGGCAAATTCCGGCGCCGGCGCGAGCCCAAGCAGTTGCCGCACGGCAAGGACGTCATGGTACGAGGTGCTCTGATAGCTGAGCATGATGTCGTCGGCGCCAGGGACGCCCATTACATAAGTGACGCCGGCCTGCGCCAGGAGGATGAGGAGCGTATCCATGTCGTCCTGATCCGCCTCGGCGTGGTTGGTGTAACAGATATCGCAGCCCATCGGCAGCCCGAGCAGCTTGCCGCAGAAATGGTCTTCGAGTCCGGCACGGATGATCTGCTTGCCGTCGAACAAATATTCGGGACCGATGAAACCCACCACCGTGTTGATGAGCAACGGCCGGAACGCGCGTGCCACCGCATACGCGCGCGCCTCCAGCGTTTGCTGATCGCAGCCGTGATGGGCGCCGGCGGAGAGGGCGCTGCCCTGTCCGGTCTCGAAGTACATCACGTTGTCGCCGACCGAGCCCCGCCCCAACGCGAGGGACGCTTCCCGGGCTTCGCGCAACAGCGCGAGGTCGATGCCGAAGCTGCGATTGGCGGCCTCGGTGCCCGCGATCGACTGAAAGACGAGGTCGACGGGCGCGCGGCGATTGGCGAGGGAGAGGGTGGTCGTGACGTGCGTCAGAACGCACGACTGCGTCGGCACATCGAGCCGATGCCGCAGGTCGTCGATCAGGGAGAGTAATTCGTAGCAGCGCTCGGGACTGTCGGAGGCAGGATTGATCCCGATGACGGCGTCGCCGTTCCCGAGAAGGAGCCCATCGATGGTGCTTGCCAGCACGCCCTTCGGATCATCGACGGGATGGTTGGGCTGGATGCGGGAGGACAGGCGGCCCGGAAGACCCAGCGTATTGCGAAACCTGGAGACAACCTTGCATTTGGCGGCAATGACGACGAGGTCCTGGTTGCGCGAAATCTTGGCGACCGCGGCCGCCATTTCAGGCGTGAGACCCGGCGCCAAGGCGCTGAGAGTCTGGGTCGTCGCGTCATCGGACAAGAGCCAGTCGCGAAAGCCGCCGACGGTGAGGTGGCCGATCGGCGCGAATGCCGCGGCGTCGTGGCTATCGATAATCAGCCGCGTGACTTCATCATCGTCGTAGGGGACCACCACCTCACTTAGAAAAGTCTTCAGCGGAACATCCGCGAGCGCCATCTGGGCGGCGACGCGGTGCGCCGCACTTTCCGCGGCGATGCCCGCGAGGCAATCGCCGGAGCGCAGCGGTGAGGCCTTGGCTAGGAGGTCTCGGATGTCGTCGAACGTATGGCGCGTTCCGTTGATGGTTTGCGCATGCATCGTTCGCGCCTTTTGAGCCGATGTGGTCACCCTCAGTCTACCGCGTTATTCCGCGGCGCGCTTTGGGAAGGCCCGGAATGATCCGATAAGCGCGTGCGCGACCGCGCCGACCGGTTACTTCGGCCTGAGCACCGAAATGTCCGAGCCGTCGTGGTAGCTCGGGTTAAGCCAGCCGTTCTCGTCGTAATCTGCCATGCAGCGTTCGGCGAGGGCTTCCATCTCCTTGAGCGAGCCATTGAATTGGGCCTGCTGAAGCGCAAACACGCGCACCAGTTCGTGGCTGCCGGAATAGTTCATCTCATAAAGTTCGTGCCGCGCACCGAACTCGCTGCCGACCGCGTCCCACAACAGCTTCATGATCTTGATGCGTTCCTTATAATCGATGCCGTTGGAACCGCGCACGTAGCGGGCGAGGTATTTGTCGATCGCCGGATTCTTGAAGTCGCGCGCGTGCGACGGCAGATAGATGAGGCCCGACGCAACTACCTTTTCGATGATGGAACGCACGGCCGGATAGGCCTCGGTCATGAACAACCGGTACGTGCTCGAGGCGCGGCTGTTGGGCAGCACCGCACCGCTGACCCAAGGCTCCGGATTGTAGGCCATGGCGTCCGAGAGCGACCAGAACATGTTGCGCCAGCCGATCACCTCGCCGATCTGCGCCTGCACGCCGCGGAACGCTTCGACGCCGGTCGCGCGCGCGGCCTTGTAGAGAAGGCCTGCGATGAAATCGAGCTTTACTGCCAGCCGCGTGCAGCCTTGCAACGTGAAGCCCTGGAAGAATCCGGAGCGCGGATAGAACATCTTCAGCCGTTCCACGTCGCGATGGATCATGACGTTCTCCCAGGGGATGAACGCATTGTCGAACACGAAGATGGCGTCGTTCTCGTCGAAGCGGGATGTCAGCGGATAGTCCCACGGCGAACCGGTCGCGGCCGCTGCAAACTCATAAGAGGGGCGGCAGATCAGCTTGATTCCCGGCGTGTCCATCGGCGCGATGAACATCACCACCATGCTTGGGTCATTGATCTCCTGGCCCATGTTCTGGCCGAGGAAATTGTAGTGGGTCAGCGCCGAGTTGGTGGCGACCACCTTGGCGCCGGAGACGTAAATGCCGGCATCGGTCTCCTTTTGGATCGAAATGTAGACGTCCTTCACCTGTTCGACCGGCTTGTCGCGATCGATCGGCGGATTGACGAGAGCGTGGTTGAGGAAGAGCACCGCCTCCTGGGCGCGCTTGTGCCAGGCGCGGGCGTTATCGGCGAACTTGCCGTAGAAGTCGGCGTTGGCGCCGAGGGTGTTGAGGAACGCGGCCTTGTAGTCTGGGCTGCGGCCCATCCAGCCGTAACTGATGCGCGCCCACGCCGCGATCGCATCGCGCTGGGCAACGACATCCTCGCGCGATCGGGCGGCCTTGAAGAATTTCTGGGTGTAGCCGCCGGAGCCGGTGTCGGTTGGCGCCGTCAGTACGTCCTTCGTTTTCTCGTCGTGCAGCGCGTCGTAAAGCTCGGCGATGGACGCCGCCGAGTTGCGGAACGCCGCGTGGGTCGTGACGTCCGGCACCCGGTCACCGTAGATGTAGACTTCGCGTCCGTCGCGCAACGATTCCAGAAACTCCGCACCGGTGAAAGGGCGCTTCTTGTTTTCGACAATGGCTTCGGGACGCTGCGGCATCAGGTACTCCGTGATGAAAGGCGCCGGGACAGGCGGCAGCTGTGCCGGACGCGGGAATTTAGAGCGGATTGCATTTGCCGGAAACCCTCAGACTTTCACCGAAGGTCTCCATTAGCCTGATGGCACGTCAGTCGTCCTCGAACGGCAGGCCGACATAGTTCTCCGCGATCACGGCGGTCGCGGTCTTCGAGCCGAGCACATAAGCAAGCTCGGCAAGCTGCAGCTGGCGTTCGAACGGCGTCTGGTTCGGAAACCGGTGCAGCAGGTTCGTCATGTAGTTCGAATAGCGCACGGTCTTCCACACCCGCTTGAGGCAGGTGGCCGAGTAGCGCTCGAGGCGCTCGGTGCTGCCGGTGCGAAAAAACTCGGTCATGGCGCGGGCGAGGACGCGGACGTCGGCGACTGCGAGGTTGAGCCCTTTCGCTCCCGTCGGCGGCACGATGTGGGCCGCGTCGCCGGCGAGGTAGAGCGCGCCGTACCGCATGGGCGCGACCACCGTCGAGCGCACCGGCGTGACGCCCTTCTGAAAGATATGCCCCTCGACTAGCTCGCTGCGATCCTTGTCGCCAAGCCGCAGGTGCAGTTCGTCCCAGATGCGCGCATCGGGCCACAGGTCGAGATCCTCGTCCGGCGTGCACTGGATGTAGAGCCGTGACACATGGGGCGAGCGACGGCTGAACAAGGCAAAGCCGTGTTCGTGATTGCAATAGGTCATCTCGCGGATCGGCGGCGATTCCGACAGGATGCCGAGCCAACCGAACGGGAACAGACGATCGTAGGTCGTCAGCACGCCTTCCGGCACGGCCGTACGGCACACGCCGTGAAAGCCATCGCATCCCGCAATCAGATCGCACTGCAATTCGCGCTCCTCGCCATCGAGGCGATAGCGGATCGACGGCTTGGTGCTGTCGAGGTCGCGCAACGCGATAACCTCGGCCTCGAACAGAAGCGGATCAGCCACCGCAAGGCGCGCCGCAACCAGATCCTTGACCACCTCCTGTTGCCCGTAGATGTGCACGACCTTGCCGCCCGAGAGGCCCGGCAGGTCGACGTGAATGTTGCCCTGCTCGAAGCGGATATCGAGGGCCTTGTCGACCATGCATTCGCGGCGCATGCGCGCGCCAAGTCCCAGCTCCTCGATGAGATCGACCGTGCCCTGTTCGAGCACGCCGGCGCGCACGCGCTTCTCGATATAGTCGCGGCTGCGCGCTTCAAGCACGACGCAATCGATGCCGGCGCGCTGCAGTATGTGTGACAGGAAGAGCCCAGCCGGCCCCGCGCCCACGATCCCGACCTGCGTGCGCATCGCTTGCCTCAACCGATTGCCATCGCCCGCGCCATCTATGCTTCACTGGTGCCTTCCTGTCACGCTAGGGGCGCCATACCGCGCAACGATTTCCCGATACGGTTGGCGCGTGGCCGCGAACGCTGTTACACTCCGGCCGATACGATGGTTACGTGCCGCAGCCGTGGAGTCGCCTGGGAGCAGACTTCGGCGCGGTGGAAGGGCATTAGATGAACGACGAGGGCCGGGAAGCCGGCGGCCTCGACCCCGCGCCATATCGGTCGCATGCCGATAACCGAATTCACCGGGGACGCGGCCACCATCTCCGTCCGAGGCGGCCCTACCATTGGGGCGGCCGGCAGACCTATGCTGCCCTCGATCTCGGCACCAACAACTGTCGCCTCCTGATCGCGCGACCGACCGGGGACGGCTTCCGCGTCGTCGACGCCTTTTCGCGCATCATCCGGCTCGGCGAGGGCGTGTCGGCGACCGGGCGCCTCTCGGATGCCGCGATCGCTCGGGCCGTCGGGGCGCTCAGCATCTGCCGCGATAAGATGCGCAATCGCGGCGTGACGCGCTCACGCCTCATCGCGACCGAGGCTTGCCGTGCCGCGGCCAATGGTGCCGAATTCCTCGATGTGATCCGCACCAAGGTCGGCATCGAGCTTGAAATCGTCGACCGCGAGACGGAGGCCGAACTCGCCGCCACGGGCTGCACGCCACTCATGGATCCGCTAGCGCGCGGGGTGCTGCTGTTCGACATCGGCGGCGGTTCGTCCGAGCTTGTGCGGCTGTCGCAGTCGGAGCCGGTCCTACGTGGCCCGCCGAAGCCGGTGATGGAGGGTTGGGTGTCGTTGCCGCTCGGCGTCGTGACGCTTGCGGAGCGCCATGGCGGCGTCAAAGTCGACCGCGCGTTGTTCGAGGCGATGGTCGCGGAAGTGGCGGCGCATGTCGCGCCGTTCACCACTGCCCACAGCGGCGATCTCGATGGCATGCACATGCTGGGTACGTCCGGCACCGTCACCACCATTGCCGGCATTCATCTGCGACTGCCGCGTTACGACCGCCGCCAGGTCGACGGCTGCTGGCTGAGCGATAACCAGGTGACCACGGTGATCGACGAGCTGATCGCGATGACCTATGAAGAGCGCGTTGCTAATGCCTGCATCGGCTCCGAGCGCGCCGACCTCGTGCTCGCCGGCTGCGCCATCCTCGAAGCGATCCGCCGTGCGTTTCCGGTGCCGCGGCTGCGCGTCGCCGACCGCGGCCTGCGCGAGGGCATTCTTGTCAAGCTCATGCGCGAGGACGGCGTCTGGACGCATTCGGGCGCGACCATATGACGGCGCCTCCCGGTCGCGGCGGACGCGATCTCAAGGTCCGGGTCAAGAGCAGCAAGAGCCGTACCCCGGCCTCGCGGCGGTGGCTCGAGCGCCAGCTCAACGATCCTTTTGTGGCGCAAGCAAAGCGGGAAGGACTGCGTTCGCGCGCGGCCTACAAGCTTGCCGAGATCGACGACAAGTACCGCCTGTTCAAGCCGGGCGGCAGGGTGGCCGATCTCGGCGCGGCGCCCGGCGGCTGGAGCCAGATCGCCGCGAAACGCGTCGGCGCCGACAGTGGGGCAGGGGAGGGGAAGGCAGGAAAGGTCGTCGCCATCGATCTCCTCGACATGCCTGGGATCGCGGGCGTTGATTTTCTCAAGCTCGATTTTCTTGATCCCTCGGCGCCGGGTCGACTCAAAGCACTGCTCGGTGGGCCAGCCGATGTCGTTTTGTCCGACATGGCGGCCAACGCGACCGGCCACCGCAAGACCGATCATCTCAAGATCATGGCGCTTGCAGAAGCGGCCGCCGAGTTTGCCCGCGAGGTGCTGCGGCCGGGCGGGGCGTTCCTGTGCAAGGTGCTCCAGGGCGGCACCGAGGGTGAGCTTCTTGCGGCGCTCAAGCGCGATTTTGCCGTCGTTCGTCACGTCAAGCCGTCCGCGAGCCGCGCCGATTCGGCGGAGCTTTACGTGCTGGCGACGGGGTTTCGTCCCGATACGTAGGCGAATCGGCCCTCCTGCTATCGGTAACGATTTATTAACCATTATCGATCAGGTTATTTGCGGGGCGCGCAGCATTCGCGGATCGGCTGGCCGGCATGGCGGGCCGCAGGCTTTGCCCATGCCGGCCGGCTCTTCTCTGACGTCCACGGTCCGTGACGCGCTTGTCGCTGACATTCCCGGCATCATGCAGCTTAAGCTCGAACTCGCCGTCAGCGACGACATCGCTTACACGGTGAACGCCGAGGCAGGGGACTGGGAGCGCGATGGCTTTGGTCCAAACGCGCGCTTCACAATCTACGTCGCCGACCACGAAAGCCGAATCATCGGTATTGCCATCTGCAGCGAACGCTATTTTCCGGGCTGGATCGGCCCGGCGGTGGCGCTGCTCGATCTCTGCGTCGAGGCGAGCTTTCGCGGCCAAGGCGTCGGCACGGCATTGCTTGCGCGCGTCGCCGCTTTCGCCAAAGCGCGCCAAAGCGTCATGGTCGAACTGACCATGCGTGCCGGCAACCGCGCCGCCGCTCTCTACGAGCGGCTTGGTTTCGTCGATGTCGTCGACGCGAAGAATTATGTGATTGCCGGCGCCGCGCTCGATCGCCTCGCCGCCTCTGCGTAGCCGCAGTCCTTACGCCGCCTTGTGGTCGCGGGCTTCGCGCGCGGCCATGTCGGCGCCGGCGTCGGCGGGCAGCCGCGAGAACAGCAGGACCGAGCTTGCCGAGATCAAGGCCACCAAGAGGAACGCCGGCGGGAAATCCTCGGCGACGAGCTTGGTCGTGCCCTTGAAATGCAGCACGGTTTCGACGGCGAGAGCGCCGGTCGCGACGCCGACCGATTGGGAGAGTTGCTGGGCGACCGCGATGAGAGCCGTGGCGCGGCTCGTGCGGGCGGCATCGATCTCCGCAAACGAGATGGCATTGACGCTTGTGAACTGCAGCGAGCGGAAAAAGCCGCCCGTCAGCAGCACCGCGACCATCAGCGGCACCGGCGTCGTGATCGTAAACGCGGCGCATGCCGCGAGCATCGCCGCGGCGATGGCGCCGTTCCAGGTGAGAGCGGCGCGGAACCCGACCCGCCGCAGGATGCGCGGCACTGCCCACTTCATCAGCATGGCGCCGACTGCCGACGACAGCGTGATGAGCCCCGACTGGAACGGCGTCATGCCGAAGCCGAGTTGCATCAGAAGCGGCAACAGGAACGGCAGCGCCCCGGCGCCGATGCGAAACAGGAAGCCGCCGGCGACCCCGGCGCGGAACGTCGGCAGCTTGAACAGCGTGAGATCGATCACGGGCGACGGCATGCCGCGCGAACGCAGCACATAGACGAGTGTGGCCGCTGCGCCGCCGACGACGAGGAGCAGCGCGACATAGCTTGGCACCACGTTGATGCCGGTGACGGTGAGGCCGAAGGCGATGCCGCCCACGCCAAACCCGATGAGGGCAAGCCCTACAAGATCGAATCGATCGGGGTTTTCGGCCCGGACATTCTCGAAGAATACGCTCACCAGGACGATGCCGACGAGGCCGATCGGGATGTTGATGAGGAAGATCCAGTGCCAGGTCGCGTAGGTGGTGATGAAACCGCCGAGCGCGGGGCCGAGGATCGGTCCGACCAGCGCCGGCATGGTGAGCAGCGCCATGGCGTCGAGGAGCTTGCGGCGGTCGACGGTGCGCACCAGCACCAGCCGCCCGACCGGCGACATCATGGCCCCGCCCGCGCCTTGGATGAAACGCGCTATCACGAAATTGACGAGCGAGTCCGAGAGCGCGCAGCCGATCGAGCCGACCAGGAATATGGCGATCGCGGTGCGGAAGATCGTGCGCGCGCCGAAGCGGTCGGCCATCCAGCCGCTCGCCGGAATGAAAATGGCGAGCGCCAGCAGGTAGGTGGTGATCGCGAGCTTGAGCTCCAGCGGGCTCGAGCCGATGTCGGCGGCGATGGCCGGCAGCGACGTCGCGATGACGGTCGAGTCCATGTTCTCCATGAACAGGGCCACCGCGACGATCAGCGGGACAAGGCGCTCACGGTCCATGGTGCGGAGTTGTTTCTGGGGCGGGCATCTGCGTCAGTCATAGACGCCGACTCGGACCATTTCCAGCGCGACGGATACCGCCGCGAAACCCGCAGGGACGGGCGAGACCAAGTGTCGCCATGATATCCGCGGAACATCGCACCCGGCGGGCGATTCCGGTCGCTATTGCGCCGGCGAATCCGCGATCTACATTCTGCGGTGCGGAGTTCCGGCGACCTGAAGCGAGGTGCCTTCGGATGATCTACCTCGTCGCAGCCTTTCTTCCTCCGTTGGGCCTCCTGCTCAACGGGCAGCCGTTCTCGGCCGTCTTCAACCTGGTCCTGCTCGTGCTGTGCCTGGTCTTCGGCCTCATCTTCCATCCGCTGTTGCTCCTGCCGTCGCTGCACGCGGTCGTTTCCGTGAGCATGAAACGGGATCAGCGCCGTCACCGGGAAATCGTCGCCGCGATCGAGCGGCACGGTGCGCCGCCCGGCTGGAGGCCGTGAGCCCTACCGCATCGCCAGCACCACATCGAACCGCGCCCGCAGGGCATCCTCGGCGGACGCGACCTGCATGACCAGTTCGCGATGGAAGAATGCATCGGTGCGGTTGCGCGGCTCGTCGGGAAAGTAGAATTGCGTGGTGAGCAGCGGCGCTTTCGGTGCTTGGATCTTGGCATGGAAGTGCCGCGTGCGGCCGGGATAAAGGCCGGGCACGATGGTGCGGAAGGTGTAGCGGCCCTCAGAATCGGTGACGACGTGGCCGCGCAGGCGGAAGCCTTTGTTGTCGTATTCACCGGCGTCGTCGGCTTGCCAGAGATCGACGATCGCGCCGGCAACGGGGCGGCATGCGCGCGTCAGGATGCGGCCGGAAAGCTCGACTGGCCGCCCCGGCAGGCCGGGCTCGCGCAGGTCGTTGCGCTGGGGTGACCGCGGCTTGAAAAACGGGCCTTCCGTCTCGGTCAGGGTTGGCTCGTCGCCATCGTGACAAGCGGGCGTCGGCGCGAGACTTTGGGCGAAGCCGTCAGTGGTCGCCAACACGATCCCGGTACACGCGGCCGCGGCGAGGATGCCGCGGCGCGACGGGTAGCGCAGTCGATCGTTCATTGAGGTCTCCTTTGTTCTTTGCCTCGTCATCGGGCACTCGCACTCGCCACCGACGCAGTTGCGAATGCCTGGACAATGTCGGCGATAAGGTCGTCCGGATTTTCAATCCCGACTGACACCCGGATTAGGGCCGGCGTGATTCCGATCTCGCGCCGCGCTGCTTCGCTCAGCCCGGAATGGACGGTTGTCGCCGGATGGCAGATCAGGGATTCGGTGCCGCCGAGGCTCACGGCGAGCTTGAACACCTCCAGCCGGTTGAGGAACGCAAAGGCCTCCGCTTGGCCGCCTTTGACCTCGAACGAGAAGGTCGAGCCGGCCGATGTGGACTGGCGCTCCATGAGCAGGCGTGTCGGATCGCCAGGCGGCAGCAGCGGCGGAAAGTGCACGCGCGCGACCTGCGGGTGTTCCGACAGGAACAGAGCCACCGTCTTCGCATTGGCGGCTGAGCGCTCCATGCGCAGCGCCACCGTTTCCAATGACCGGCTCAGCATCCAGCACGAATGCGGATCGAGCTGCGTGCCGATCGCGCCGCGCAGTGCGCGAATGGGCTTGAGTTGGGCCCGCGAACCCATGACGGCACCGCCGATGAGATCGCTGTGACCGCCGACATATTTCGTCAGCGAATAGATCGAGAGATCTGCACCGTGCTTGAGCGGCGACTGGAACACCGGCCCGAGCAGCGTGTTGTCGCAGCCGATGATCGGGGGCGATCCCTGCCGCTTGCCGATCTCATCGGCGATGCGACGCATCAACGCGATATCGACGAGGGTGTTCAAGGGATTGGACGGCGTCTCGATAAAGATCATCGCGACGCGCCCATGCGCCATGGCGCGCTCGGCCGCGGTTCGGACCTCGCTTTCGCTCAGCCCATCCGCGAAGGATTCGGCGGCAATGCCGAACGGCGTCAGCGTCGTATCGATCAGCACCTCGGTGCCGCCGTAAAGCGGCCGGCTGTGCAGGATCGCCTGCCCGGGCCGGACGCAGGCCAGGATCGAGGTTGCGATCGCCGCCATCCCTGACGAGAAGACGAGACCCTGCTCGGCGCCTTCGTAAACGGCAAGCCGATCCTCGACGATCTCCAGATTGGGATGGTTGAAACGCGAGTAGACGAGGCCCGACGTTCCATCCGCCGGCGGTTCGCGCCGCCCGGCCGTGTAATCGAAAAAGTCTCGGCCGTCCTCGGCGGTACGGAACACGAATGTCGAGGTGAGAAACACCGGCGGCTTGGCAGAGCCCTCCGAGAGCGCCGGATCGTAGCCGTAGCCCAGCATCAGCGTCTCTGGCTTGAGGACATGATTGCCGATGCGGGTCTTGTGATAGCGCGTGGCGGGCATCGTGCCTCTCCGTAGAACGCCCCCAGGATGAAACGCCTGCGATCGCCGGCACGATCCGGGAATCCCCAATGCATCGTACAGCATTGCCGCGGTTCGGCCGATCACGATCGGCGGATCGCCCTCGCTTGCGCGAGCGTCAGCTATCGGGCGCCGCAGGCTCGCATCGGAACCCGTTGTCCCAGCGCTTGATCCGACCCCAGGAGGGCGACGGAAAATGGGCGGGACAGAACAGGGTCCTCGTGTCGCAGCAGCGCTCGAGGAATCCGCGTCGCGTCACCGCCGCCTGGGCAGGGTCGACATCGAACGCGACCGACAATTCCGGGTAGCGCGTTTGCAGCGGCGTGTGAATGAGGTCGCCGCTGAAGACGCCGTCCGCGCCGTCGCGTCCAAACGCGATCGCCACATGACCGGGCGTGTGCCCCGGCGTCGGCAGCAGGTGCACGAGGTCGCCGATCTGGTGGTCGCTCTGCACCAACTCTGCGCGGTTCGCCTCCACGACGGGCAGGACGCTGTCATTGAACGGCGCCACCGGCGCCTTGGCATTGACGCGAATCCAGTGGGCGTACTCGTTCGCCGCGAACACGTACCGCGCATTCGGAAACGTCGGGACCCAGCGCCCGTTGTCGAGCCGGGTATTCCAGCCGACATGGTCGGCATGCAAATGGGTGCACATCACGAAATCGATGTCTTCGACCCGAAGCCCCGCGGCAGCGAGCGCGGTCATATAGGCCGCGTCGGTCTTCATGTGCCATTTCGGCCGGTTGGGCCGCGGCTTATGATTGCCGATGCAACTGTCGATCAGGATGACATGATGAGGCGTGCGCAGGATGTAGGATTGGAAGCACAGTATGAGGTGGCCGTTCGGGTCGAGTGCCGTGGGCTCCAGCCAATGGCGGTTTTCGGCAAGCAACTCCGGCGTCAGCGCCGGAAGCACTTCCAGCGCCGGGAGGAATGTCGTCTCTTGCTCGACGATGCGCTGAACCGCGACATCGCCGATCCGAATGACGTCAGTCATGGGATGCCCTGCTTCAGAGAGACGCCGCCTGCGGACATAAAGATTTCTCGGCAGGACCGAGGCCGCTATCCTGCGCCTTGCCACGGCTTTCGTCGGGCGTCGCGTATGTGGACGATCCACACCTCGCTGTTCTCGACGCGATAATAGACCTTGTAGGGGCGCCGCGGCACGACGAGTTCAAAGATACCTGGCTCATCGGTTGCCGGGGCTGAGCGCGGGAATTGCTCCAAACGGCGGATCGCCTTGACGATATCGGCTTTAACCGCGCGAGCGCTGTCAGGATTGCGCTTTTCGATGTACTCAAAAATCTCCTCGCGATCGGCAAAGGCGCGCCGCGTATACCGAACCCTCATACGCCATGACGTTTGTCGGATTCGGCCACGACCTCGTCCGGCACGAATTCGCCGCGTTTGGCTTGTGCCACTCCTTCTCGGATTGCAGCTTTTGTCTCCTGATCGAGCCGGACGACGGGCGCATCAATCCCGGCCATGGACAGCATGACGGCTGCGATCGCCTCCTGGTCCTCTTCGGGGAGGTCGCGCACGGTCGTGATTGCCTGTTCGAGCAGCTTTGTCATTGCGATGGCCTCCTACGCCACCAGGTTCTCGACGGTGCCGTCCTTGCTGCGGCCCTGGGCGCGGTATTGCCCGACCTTCTCCATCAGCGGCGCATCGGAGACGGCGTAAAGCACGGCATCCTTCGTCCCGGTGTTGAGGTGGCGGCGCCACAGGAAGTTCGGGACGACGAAGATATCGTTGCGCTCCCAATCGAACCGCTTGCCGGCGATCTCGGTTGCGCCGCTGCCTTCGATCGCGATGTACATCGTGCTCGCGGTCTCGCGCTTGAGGCGGGTCTCCTCGCCGGGGCGCAGCAATTGCGCGCTGTAGGCAAGCGTCGGGAACACCGGCGCCCCGTTCACGGGATTGACGAACTTGACGGTGATGCCCTCGTGGGGGTCACCCGCCTCCTTGGCGAGGCCGGCAAGGGTCTTGCGGATTTCGGCGCCGCGATAATGGATCATCGGTGTCGCCTGCGCGCCGAAGCCGCGCTGGTGGGACACGAATCCCGGCAGCATGCCGCCCGCGCCGTAGAGCCGCTGCGAGTAGCCGTCGCCCTGCTTCGGCGCCTGGGCGCGGGTGTTGCCGGCGCGCTCGCCGTGGAATTCGTCGTCAAGCCACACGCAGTCGAGGAACTCCATCAAGGGGAAATCGAGCACGTCGGCCCACACCACCGGGGTCGCGCCGTCATTGCCATGGTCGTGCCAGGTGCCGTGCGGGGTCAAAATGAGGTCGCCGCGGCCGGCCTCGCAGCGCTCGCCCTCGACGACGGTGTAGCCGCCGTTGTCCGACAGGATAGTGCGGCTTGCATTTGGCGTGTGGACGTGCACCGGGGCGACATCGCCGGGGTTGTAGATCGATACGGCGCAGCGGATCGTATTGGTGACCTGGAGACGGCCGCCCAGGCCCGGATTCGTCAACAGGAACTGCTGGCGCTCGGCGAATTCGATCGGGGGAACGTCGGAGGTGCGGGCGATCTCGGCGATGCGGTCGAGGTAAGGCCCGATCTCGTTCCAGCGCCAGCGATGCGGCGCAGTCTTGATCTGGTTTGCCCCGACGCGGCCGGCCGCGAGCTTGCCGCCCACCTCGATGCCGGTGTCACGGAACCATGGCTGCTGCGCCGGCGCATTCGCCTGGGTGCGCAGCCAGATGTTGAACTTGCCGGCTTCGGCATTGAGCCGTTCCATGGCCTCGCGCGCATCGACGTGCGCGGAGGGGGCGACGTTCTCGGCGGCGGCAGTGGACACGGAAATTCCTCCAGTTTCTCTCTGAGTGTCCTCCCCGCCGCGGTCGGCGGGAGGGGAGAGCGTTCGGGTCACTTTGCGCCGATTTGGCGGAAATTCAACCGGTGCTATGCTCCCTCCGATCCCGCCATAACGCCAAACGATCGGAAATCGGAGAAGCCAATGATCATTCGCAATCAGGAAGAGGTGACACCGGCCGTGCTGGCCGAGATTGCTCGCGCGCCGGACCCGCGCTTCCGGGAAGTCATGTCCGCGCTGGTGCGCCACCTGCACGCCTTCGCCCGCGAGGTGAAGTTGACGGAGCCCGAGTTTCAAGCTGCGGCCGCCTATATCGCCGAACTCGGCAGGCGCACCACCGACACGCACAACGAGGTCGTCCTGATGTCCGGCACGCTCGGATTCTCGAGCCTCGTCTGCCTCCTCAACAACGGCAACAATGGCGCAACCGAGACGACCGCTAACCTGCTCGGACCGTTCTGGCGGCCGGATTCGCCGCGCATGGAGAATGGCGCGTCGATCGTGCGTTCGCCGACACCTGGGGAGCCGATCTTCGTCAACGCGTGGATCAAGGATCAGGCGGGCAAGCCTGTTGCCGGCGCCGAGGTCGACATCTGGCATTCCTCGACCGAAGGCCTTTACGAAAATCAGGATCCCGTACAGGCCGACTGGAACCTGCGCGGCAAATTCATCTCCGACGCGGACGGCCACATCTCGTTCCGCAGCATCAAGCCGGCTGGCTATCCGATCCCGGTAGATGGACCGGTGGGCGACCTGCTGCGTGCCCAGGGTCGCGCCAACATGCGTCCGGCGCATCTGCATTTTCTGATCTACAAGCCCGGCTTCAAGACCCACGTCTCGCAGGTCTACAGCGACGACGATCCGAACCTCGAAACCGATTCTCAGTTCGGCGTGACGCGCGCGCTGATCGGCCATTATGTGCGCCACGACCAGGAGTCGGCGCCCGCGCCCGATGTCAAAGGCCCGTGGTATTCGCTCGACTATACTTTCGGCATCGAGCCGGGCGTCGCCAAATGGCCCCGCCCGCCGATCAGCGGCAAGGCGAGCGGTGAGCGTCCGTCGATCGAGCGGCTGCAGCGTGCATGAATAAAGGCATAGCCGCCTCGTCATGCCCGCGCTTGTCGACTAATCGCTTGTCGCGGGCATCCACGTCTTGCAGCCAAAGTAAGGCGTGGATGGCAGCGACGAGCGACGACGAGCGCGACCATGACGCGGCAGGGACTCGGCGTGACTCAGAATAGCTTGAGCCCGACGGGCCGGTGAGGGGAGGGTGCCATTCCACATCTTGCCCAGGCGTTGCTCGCCGCGTTGAAGGAGCATGGCGCGCGCGAAATCTTCGGCATCCCCGGCGATTTTGTGCTGCCCTTCTTCAAGGTCGTTGAAGAGAGCGGCATCCTTCCGTATTTCACCTTGAGCCATGAGCCGGCGGTGGGCTTCGCGGCGGATGCGGCCGCGCGCTATCACGGCGCGATCGGCGTCGCCGTCGTCACCTACGGGGCGGGCGCGCTCAATCTCGTCAATGCGGTCGCGGGTGCGTATGCGGAGCGCTCGCCGGTCGTCGTTATTTCCGGCGCGCCAGGGGCGCGCGAGCGCATGAGCGGGCTCTTGTTGCATCACCAGGCGCGCACGGTCGACAGCCAGGCCGCGATCTTCCGCGAAATCACCTGCGACCAGGCGTTTCTCACCGATGCCGCGACCGCACCAGCGGAGATCGCGCGCGTCTTGCGTTCGGCACTCGAGCGTTCGCTGCCGGTCTATATCGAAATGCCGCGCGACATGGTGGGTGCGGAGGTCGCGCCCGTCAAACGCTTGCCGAAGAGCCCGGTCGATCCCGACGCGCTTGCCGAATGCGCGGTCGAAATCACGGAGCGGATGCGTGCGGCCAAGCGGCCGGTGATCGTGGTCGACGTCGAAGTGCGCCGCTACGGCGTCGAGGACGCGGTGGCTGATCTCGCGCGGCGCCTCAACGCGCCGGTCGTGACGACCTTCATGGGGCGCGGCCTTCTCGCGACACATAACGACGTCGTTGCGGGCACATATCTCGGCGCCGCCGGCGAGCCGGCCATAACGAAGCTTGTGGAGGAGGCGGACGCTGCGCTGCTGCTCGGCGTCATCCTCTCAGACACCAACTTCGCGCTGTCGCGGCGCCGGCTCGATCCGCGTCGCACGATGCTTGCGATCGACCGCACCGTCATGATCGGCCACCACGCCTATGCGGGCATTCCCCTGGACGCAATCATTGCCGCGGTTGCGGCCGACGCACCCGCGCCGCGCCGCCGCGCCCGCAAAATCGAACAGGCCCCGCCATTCCGCCGCGGGCTGCCGCACGACGGCGAGCCGATCGCTCCGTCAGACATCGCCTGCGCGATCAACGATCTGTTCGCGGCCCATGGGCCGATGATGATCGCGAGCGACATCGGCGACTGCTTGTTTACCGCGATGGAGATCGAGCACACCGCGCTGGTGGCGCCCGGCTACTATTCGGGCATGGGCTTCGGCGTGCCGGCGGGAATTGGGCTCGCCGCAAGCGGCAAGGTGAGGCCGCTGATCCTGGTCGGCGACGGCGCGTTCCAGATGACCGGTTTCGAACTCGGCAACTGCCGCCGCTACGGCCTCGATCCGATTGTCGTGCTGTTCAACAACGCGAGCTGGGAGATGCTGCGCGCTTTCCAGCCGGAAGCGCAGTTCAACAACTTGAGCGACTGGCATTTCGCCGACATGGCCGGGCCGCTCGGCGGCCACGGCGTGCGTGTCGCGACGCGCGGCGCGCTCGCCGATGCGCTGGCGGACGCCGCCAAGCGTCGCGGCATGTTCTCGCTGATCGAGGTGATGCTGCCGCGCGGCGCCATCTCGGACACGCTCGCGCGCTTCGTGCAGGGCTTCAAGGATTTGCGCGCGCGATTGGAGACGTAGCGGGGCCGCCCAGTCCGCAGTCCGTAGGGTGGCAACGCGCGGACCCTACGTACTACGAGCCTATGGCACTGCAACGTTGTCGATCAGCCGGGTCTTGCCGATCCGCGCGGCGACGAGGAGGCGAAGCGGCGCCATGCCGTAGGTCTCGATGCGGGCGAGCGTCTCGGCGTGGCGCGCCTCGAAATAATCGAGGGCAAAGCCTGCCTCCTCGATTGCGATCGCGCCCTCGCTCATCACTTGCACGATCGGCTCGCCCGCCGAGATTCGCGTCGCCGAATCTGTCAGCGCGCGATAAAGCGTCGGTGCCGCGGCGCGCTCGGCCGGCGACAGATAGACATTGCGCGAGGAGAGGGCGAGACCATCCTTCTCGCGAACCGTCGGTATGCCGATCACCTTTACCTTCAGGTCGAGATCGGCGGCCATGCGGGTCACGGTTTTGAGTTGCTGGTAGTCCTTCTCGCCGAACATGGCGAAGTCCGGCCGGCACTGCGCGAACAATTTCCCGACCACCGTTGCGACGCCACCGAAGAAATGCGGGCGGAAGCGATCCTCGAGATCGGCCATGGCGGGGCCTTTGACGATCACGCTTGTGGCGAATCCTTCCGGGTACATCACGTCGGCGGACGGCGCCCAAACGAGATCGACCTTGGCGTCGCCGAGGGCGGCGATATCGGTCTCGAACGTGCGCGGATAGCTCGCGAGATCCTCATGCGCAGCGAACTGCGTCGGGTTGACGAAAATCGACACCACGACGCGGTCGGCGCGGCGCTTTGCCTGGCGCACCAGCGCGAGATGTCCCGCATGCAGCGCCCCCATGGTCGGCACGAGCGCGATGCGGCCGCCCGCGGCGCGCAACTTGGCGGTGGCCCGATCGAGCGCCGCGATCGTTCGTACAATCGACGGGCGGCGCGCCATGTTTGTCCTCTTGAAGAAGCTGATGAGATCCGCGGGCACGCCGCGGTCGTCCGCCAGAGCCAGCGGGGCCGGGAACCTAACAAAGGCCTGTCGCCGGCGCCACGGATTCATGATGAATCGCTGCCAGGAGCGCGTTATCCTTGACCCTGCCGGCTGAGGCCCACAGGAATTGGGCCGGAGGCGGTATGGCAACTGGCGTAAACGGCGCGGATGCAGAGGCGAAGTCCTCCGCCCACGTTATCGTCATCGGCAACGAGAAGGGCGGATCGGGAAAATCGACGCTGGCCATGCACGTCGCGGTCGCGCTGATGCAGGCCCAGTATCACGTGGCGACGATCGATCTTGATGGCCGCCAGTCGAGCTTCACCCATTACATCGAACGGCGCCGCGAGTGGTCGAAGCATGCGCGGCTTTATCTTGAACTGCCCGCGCATCATCGCGTGACACCGGGCGACAGCCTGCGCATCGACGAAAACGAGGCGAGCGAGCTTGCGGATTTTTCCGCGGCGGTGGCGGCCGTCGAGTTCTACGTTTGATTTCATCATCATCGATACGCCGGGCGCCGACACCTATCTCGGCAGGTTCGCCCATTCCATGGCCGACACGTTGATCACGCCGCTCAACGATAGCACCCTCGATCTCGACGTGCTCGCGACCGTCGATCCGGTGACGTTGAAGTTCACGGGCGGCGGGCATTATGCCGAGATGGTGCGCGAGGCACGCCGTCAACGCCGCGAGATCGACGCTACGCCGACCGATTGGATCGTGGTGCGCAATCGCCTTACCGCGGCGGCCGCGCGCCACCGGCAGATTGTCGGCGAAGCCCTCGACGCCATGGCGGAAATTTTCGATTTCCGCTGCGTCGAAGGATTTGCCGAACGCGCCATCTATCGCGAGTTCTTCCCCCGCGGCGTCACTGCGCTCGACCCCATCGACGCCGACGTGCTCGGGACACGTCCGAGCCTGTCCCATGTCGCCGCGCAGGAGGAGGTCCGGGCGCTCGTTGTGAGCCTGAACCTGCCGACCATGCAGCGCGATGTCTTCAAGGCCCGCGCACGCCCCTGAACCCCGACGCCCATTGCGCCAAGTCGACGCCAAGGCCACATGCGCTAATATGAGTGCGGCCAAGCGGCCGATCGATGAGGCTCGAGATGTCCACCCCACCGGATGAACGCACGCCGGCACCGACCGGACAAGGCGTACCGGAGCAATCGTCACGCTCGGAGATCGATGCGTTCTTGGAAAAGGTCCGCTCGACGGTGCGTACTGCGCCGTCCGGTGCGCGCGGCCGCCTCATCTTCGCGCTCGACGCCACCATGAGCCGCCAGCCGACCTGGGATACCGCCTGCAAGCTGCAGGCCGAGATGTTCCAGGAAGCGCAGGCGATCGGCGGGCTTGATGTCCAACTCGTCTATTTCCGCGGCCTCTCCGAATGCCGGTCGTCGAAATGGGTCACCGAACCCAAGGCGCTCGCGGCGCTGATGGAGAAGATCGACTGTCGTGGGGGTCACACCCAGATTCGCAAAATCCTCGCTCATGCGCGGCGCGAGACCGAAGCTGCCAAGGTGCAGGCGCTCGTCTACGTCGGCGATGCCATGGAAGAATCGGTCGACGACCTGTGCGCCCGGGCGGGCGAACTCGGGCTTCTCGGTATGCCGGCGTTCGTATTTCAGGAGGGTGGTGATCCTGCCGCCGAGCAGGCGTTCCGGGAAATTGCCCGCCTGTCGCGCGGCGCCTATTGTCGCTTCAATGCCGGCGCCGCCGATGAACTGCGTGAGCTGTTGCGCGCGGTCGCGGCGTTCGCGGCGGGCGGCATGAAGGCGCTCGCCGACTTGTCGGCGCGGCGTCAGGCCGGCGCGACGCGGCTTCTGGAGCAGATGAGATAGCAATGCCGACCCTGTTCATCGCCGTCATCGCGGTGGTGTTCGCACTGTGGCTGCTGAAGGCCTTTGCCAACGCCGATCCGAAGAAGATGATCAAGGTCGGGCGCACCGCGGGAGGCATTCTCGCGCTCGCGGGCGCCGCCTTCCTGGGCTCGCGCGGACAGCTCTCGATCGCGATGCCGCTTGGGGCTGCCGGCCTCGGTCTCTTGGGCTGGTGGCCGCACAGCGCGACGAACTGGCTTCATCTCGGCCGGAGAAGTTCCGGCCAGGTTTCGCGCGTGCGCTCGAACTTCCTCGAGGTCGAACTCAACCACGACAGCGGCGCCATGACCGGAACGATCATCGCCGGACGATACGCGGGCGCAAACCTCGATCAGCTCGAACTGTCGGTGCTGACCGGGCTGCTTGGCGAGTTCGATACCGAAAGCCGCGACCTACTGGCCGCGTATCTTGACCGCCGGCATCCCCGATGGCGTGAGAACGTTCAAGACGAACTCGGCAACGGGGCAGGCTGGCGCGGCGCGGTCCGGCAAAATGACGGAGGAGGAGGCTTACAAGATCCTTGGCCTTCAACCGGGAGCGAGCACGGAGGAAATCGGGCGGGCTCACCGCGGGCTCATGAAGAAACTGCATCCCGACCAGGGGGGGTCGACGTATCTCGCTGCTCGCGTCAATGAAGCGAAGGATGTGCTGCTTCGACGCCATCGCTAACTCCTAACACGCACGTGGCGAGGAGATTTGTGCATCCTCATCTCACGTCTTAAACGCTACATGCTCCTGTTTGGTTGATGCCTCACCGATATTTTACGTCCGTGGCTCAGGCGGCCATCAGTTCCTGATAGTCATACAATCGATATCGTTACGTTTTAGTTGCTTGCATACCGCCTCGGCCTGGTCCTTTTGCAATCCGGCGAAACGGGCGCGGTAGAGGGTCTTGTCTCCCTTCACCACCGGCTCGGTAAACGGATCGGCGTGCGACAGCATGGTGGCGGCATGGGCCTGCACCATGCTCAGGCGCTGCTTGGCGTCCGATTCGCTGTCGTAAGCGCCGACCTGGATGATCCAACCGGAATGGGCAACGGTGTTATCGGTCTGCGAAGTCCGCAGGACGGCATGTTCCGGTTGCGAGGTTCGCAGCGCCGGAGCTTCCGTGGGCGCGTTCGCCAGTGCGGCGGAGCGGGTGGGTGGGGCAACCTCGGCGGCTGGTTCTTCATCGGCAGGCACAGGAGCTGCGGCGGTGAACTTCTGCGTGGGCGTCGACGTCGGGGCCGGTACCGGGACGGCTGCAATCGGGAATTCTGTGGTTCGGGTCGATGCAGGCGGCGCCGGTTCATCGACGACGGCCTTCCGCTGCGGCGCCGGAGCGGCCGGTGCAACGTTCGCCGCTGCGCGTTCGGGAGCCCGTACGGGCGCCGGCTCGTCGACGACGGTCTTGACCGGCGGCGGCGTATCGATCGAAGCCGTCCGCGTCGGCGCGAGCTTCACTTTCACGGTCTTGACCGGGATCGGCCTGAGGGGCTCGCTTGCCGGTTCAGCCGTCCGCTGGTTTTGCGGCGCAGCGACCGCCGCTGCCGTTAAGCGGCTTGCAGGAGCAGCAGGCGCCGGAGGTGGTGTCGGAGCGGGCGCAACCGCGACCACTGGCGGAGGCGGAGCCGGGGCAGGTGCGACCGCCGGCGGAGCCGCCGTGACAGCCGGCGCTGCCGCGATCGGCGGCGTCGGAGCCGGCGCTGCTACCGGCGCAGCTGCAGCCGTTGGCGCAGCAGCAGCGGGTGCCGCCCCTGGAGCGTTTGCGCTCGGCCACGGTATCGGCTGCGAGTAGGAAGCCACGGCATAGACGGCCGCCGGGTTGGGCCGGCCCGCGGCGCGCGCATCTTTGGCGGCGGCGGGCGCCGAGGGTGCACGGGCGTCCGCCGTCTTTGTCTCGGCCGATTTCTTCTCGGCTTGCCGGTTCTCGGATGGACGCACCTCAGCCGGACGGGCCTGTGCGGTGACCGTCTCACGCACAACCGGCGCTTCCGCGATCGCAGGCGCCGTCTTCTTTGAAGATGCGACCTGGATGTATTCGTCGATCAGGTTGCGCATCTTGGCGTCGCGAGAGCCCGCCGACGAACCGCCGAGCACGACGGCAACGAGATGCTTGTTGCCGCGCCTGAGGGAGGTCACGAGATTGTATCCCGAGGCCTGGGTATAGCCGGTCTTGATCCCGTCGACGCCTTCGACCCGGCCGAGCAGCTGGTTGTGATTGCGGATCGACTGGCCGTGATAGTTGAAGCTGACGGTGGAGAAATACGTGTAGTAGCGGGGGAACCGCTCCTGGATGGCGCGGCCGAGGGTGGCTTGGTCGCGCGCGGTGGTCACCTGCTCGTCGCTCGGCAAGCCTGAGGCATTGCGATAGACGGTGCGGCCCATTCCGAGCGCATGGGCCTTGCGGGTCATCATCTCGGCGAAGCTGCGCTCATCGCCGGCAATGGCCTCGGCAATGACGACCGCGGCATCATTGGCGGATCGCGTCACCAGCCCCTTGATGGCATCTTCGACAACGATGGTCTGCTCGGGCCTCAGACCGAGCTTGGTCGGCGCCTGGTCGGCCGCGTGTTCAGAAACGGAGAGCGGCGTATCGAGCTTGAGCTTGCCGGCATCAAGGCGCTCGAACAGCAGGTAGAGCGTCATGATCTTCGTGAGCGACGCCGGATGGCGCAGCTCGTCGGCCTTGCTGGAATGGAGGACTTCGCCGCTGTTGGCATCGACGACGATCGCGGAAGAGGGCGGACCGTCGCTCTCGATTTGCGCGCCATGCCGAGCATAACGGCGCGCATCGGCCTCGCTGGCGGCAAAACTGACGACGGCGAGAGCTGCTAGGAAGCCAACGGCAACGCCGCGCCTTCCGCGCAAGATCGGTGATTGGCCGGTCAACTCTGTCTCCCCCAATTCCCATCCGGCTATCGCCGGACTCCCCATGTCCGAGGCCTGAGCCTACCAAGATTTCCCTAGTCTTGGCTTTCCTCGTCTTGGTCATGCGGGCCCGCGGGCCCTGATGCAAAACTCAGCACACGGACGAGGCTAATCCTGAACACAAAAGGGGGCGGCACCATGGCATTCCCCTCAGGCTAAGATTCCAGGGTTGCCAACTTATTAACCAGGGCCGGCACGCCTTATCTTTTTGCGGTGCAAAATCAGCGTTGACTTTTTGTGCGCTGCGGCATAAATAGGCGGCGACGGCCAATCGGATAAACCAATCGGCCGAGATTACGGCCGAATATGGCTGTTGGGAGACCACCATGCTCAAGAATTTCGATGACATGCAGAAGTACGGCAAGGACAACATGGACGCGACCATGAGGGTCTGGGGCCAGGTGTCGAAGGGCGTCCAGGCGATTGCCGCCGAGACGGCCGACTACTCGAAGAAGTCGTTCGAGGAAGGCTCGGCGGCGTTGGAGAAGCTGCTCGGTGCCAAGTCCTTCGATAAGGCGATCGAGATTCAGACCGCCTATGCGAAGACCGCCTACGAGGGCTTCGTGGCTCAGGCGACCAAGATGGGCGAGCTTTACGCCGATCTCGCCAAGGAGAGCTACAAGCCGTTCGAGAATTACGTCGGCAAGACCGTCGTCACGAAGTAAGGACAGGCTCTTCGGGGAGACGCGACAGGCGCGTCGGATTGCTGACGCGCCGCTGTCTGCTGACTTCTCGTGTGCAAGTAACCGGTTCTGCAAGTAACCCGCCCGGGATGCCAGGCGGGTTTTTTCGTGCGTCGCTCACTGCCGGAAAAAGCGCGTCCCGGTCGCGCAATTCGCGATCGGACTCGGCGCCGACACGTGAGGCTCGAACGAGTTTCTGGCCTTGAATTTGCTCCAAACCGGGCTTGGAGATAGTGAAGTCAGCGCGAGGCCACTGCTGTCATGCGGCGCGACGGGACCGGTCGGAACTTGAACGATCGTCTGATCGGTCAAGGGACGACAGCTTTCGGCCGAGGCTCATGCCTGCGATCAATCAACAGCGCGCGAGTCGTCGCGATCAATTCGTTTCACGTCCCATATCGCGCGACGGCGGTGCTGGCGCAAGCTCCGTACCGTACTTATTTGGGCGGGCGGGAGCCCTCACTTTTAACTACACCGACGCGCGAGTTTGCGGCATGCTTGCCGCCAATCGAACGCTGAAAGCCTACCTTGCTCTATGACCAGGACGCTCAATTCAATTCCGTCGGAAGGCCGGCCCGGCCTTGAGCCGCGCGCGGCCGATGACGACCGCAAGCGGCGCAACGAGCCGAGCGGGCCGGGCACGGCGGTCATCACCAAGACCAAGCCGCAGACGAAGAAGCCGAGCTTGTACCGCGTGCTGTTGCTCAACGACGACTACACGCCGATGGAGTTCGTGGTTCACGTTCTTGAACGTTTCTTCAACAAGGACCGCGAGAGCGCGACGCGCATCATGCTTCACGTCCATCATCACGGCATCGGCGAATGCGGCATCTTCACTTACGAGGTTGCCGAAACCAAAGTGACGCAGGTCATGGACTTTGCGCGCAAACATCAGCATCCTTTGCAATGCGTCATGGAGAAAAAGTGAGAGCTTGCCCGGCGGTGCCCTGAACCGGCTGTAATTGAATGGTGCGATGACTACTTGAGCAAGTGTAAAACTGCAGGTCCGACAAGGAACGCGGTGACCAGAAACTGAATTCCCTAGGGGGATGCCACGCTGCCAGTGCAACCAACGAAGAAGAGATCCTGATGCCAACGTTCTCGCGCAGCCTCGAGCAATCGCTCCACAGGGCCCTGGCGCTCGCCAACGAGCGTCATCATGAATACGCCACGCTGGAGCATCTCCTGCTGGCGCTCGTGGACGATCAGGACGCCGCTGCCGTCATGCGGGCGTGCAATGTCGATCTCGACAAGCTGCGCCGCAACCTCGTCGCTTACGTCGAATCCGAACTCGAGAATCTCGTCACCGATGGTGCCGAGGATTCCAAGCCGACAGCCGGCTTCCAGCGCGTGATCCAGCGCGCCGTCATTCACGTTCAGTCGTCCGGCCGCGAAGAGGTGACGGGCGCCAACGTATTGGTCGCGATCTTTGCCGAGCGCGAAAGCCACGCCGCCTATTTCCTGCAGGAGCAGGAAATGACCCGCTACGACGCGGTCAACTACATCAGCCACGGCATCGCCAAGCGTCCCGGCCTCACCGAGGCGCGGCCGACCCGCGGCGTCGACGAAGAGGCCGAGCAGAAGTCCGGCGACGAGCCCAAGAAGAAGGGCGACGCGCTCGAGAATTACTGCATCAACCTCAACAAGAAGGCACGCGACGGCAAGATCGATCCCCTGATCGGCCGCGACCAGGAGATCAGCCGCACCATCCAGGTGCTGTGCCGGCGCCAGAAGAACAATCCGCTGTTCGTCGGCGATCCGGGCGTCGGCAAGACCGCCATCGCCGAGGGCCTCGCGCGCCGCATTGTCCATGGCGAAGTCCCCGACGTGCTCAAGAACGCGACGGTGTTTGCGCTCGACATGGGCACGCTGCTCGCCGGCACGCGCTATCGCGGCGATTTCGAAGAGCGACTGAAGCAGGTGATCAAGGAGATCGAGGCCTATCCCGGCGCGATCATGTTCATCGATGAAATCCACACCGTGATCGGCGCCGGCGCGACCTCGGGCGGCGCCATGGATGCATCGAACTTGCTCAAGCCGGCGCTTGCCGCCGGCACGGTGCGCTGCATCGGCTCGACGACCTACAAGGAATATCGGCAGTACTTCGAGAAGGACCGCGCCTTGGTGCGCCGGTTCCAGAAGATCGACGTCAACGAGCCGAGCGTGCCGGATGCCATCGAAATCATGAAAGGGCTCAAGCCCTATTTCGAGGACTATCACAAGCTCCGCTACACCAACGAAGCGATCAAGGCGGCCGTCGAACTGTCGGCGCGCTACATCCATGACCGCAAACTGCCGGACAAGGCGATCGACGTGATCGACGAGTCAGGCGCGGCCCAGATGCTGCTGCCGGAAAGCCGGCGCAAGAAGACGATCGGCCTCAAGGAGATCGAAACCACGATCGCCACCATGGCGCGGATCCCGCCGAAGACGGTGTCGAAGGATGACGCCGAAGTGCTGGCGCATCTCGAAGCGACCTTGAAGCGCGTGGTCTACGGCCAGGACAAGCCGATCGAAGCGCTCGCCGCGTCGATCAAGCTCGCCCGCGCCGGCCTGCGCGAACCGGAAAAGCCGATCGGCTGCTACCTGTTCTCCGGTCCGACCGGCGTTGGCAAGACCGAAGTGGCAAAGCAGTTGGCGGCGACGCTCGGCGTCGAACTCATCCGCTTCGACATGTCGGAATACATGGAGCGCCACACCGTTTCCCGGCTGATCGGCGCGCCGCCCGGCTATGTCGGCTTCGACCAGGGCGGTCTCCTGACCGACGGGGTCGATCAGCATCCGCATTGCGTGCTGCTGCTCGATGAAATCGAGAAGGCGCATCCGGATCTGTTCAACGTGCTGCTGCAGATCATGGATCACGGCAAGCTGACCGACCACAACGGCAAGCAGGTCGATTTCCGCAACGTCATCCTGATCATGACGACGAATGCGGGCGCGTCCGATCTTGCCAAGGCGGCCTACGGCTTCACCCGCAACAAGCGCGAGGGCGACGACGTGGAGGCGATCAATCGCCTGTTTGCGCCGGAGTTCCGTAACCGGCTCAATTCGATCATCACCTTCAACCACCTGACGCCGGAAATCATCGCCATGGTGGTCGAGAAGTTCGTGCTGCAGCTCGAAGCCCAACTCGACGAGCGCGATGTCACCATCGAGCTGTCCGAGGAGGCCACCAAGTGGCTCATCGAGCGTGGCTATGACGAGCTGATGGGCGCGCGGCCGATGGCCCGCGTGATCCAGGAGCACATCAAGAAGCCGCTCGCCGATGAAGTGCTGTTCGGCAAGCTCAAGGACGGCGGCCACGTCAAGGTGATCGTCGTCAAGACCGAGGCAACCGAGGGTCAGCCTGCCGAGGACAAGCTGGCATTCGAGTTCCTCGACGGGCCAGTGACTCCGAAGCCGGAGAAGATTCCCCCGGTCCGCCCGAAGGCTAAGCGGCGTCCGCCGAACAATGGACCGCGCCGGCCCAAGCCGCCCGGCGGCCCGCGTGGCGACGGCGGCGGTTCGCCACCGAGCCGCGGCTCGGTGCCGAAGATCCCGCTCGAGCGGGTGTAGTGACAAAGGCGCGACGCGCCTTTGTCCACCCTGCGTGTTCAGAAAAGCCGGCGCCCTCAGCGCCGGTTTTTTGCAAGCGGCGGGCTGAAATAGAAATCCTCGCCCGGCAGCGAGCCGTAAACGAACGGCTCCTGTTTGTGGTCGGTCGCGGCGAGCACGTCGTCGCGGACCTGCCGGAACAGCTTGTTGATCTCGACACCGGGCGTGCCGATTCGCTTGACGATGGCCGAGACGAACGGGCTGTTTGCGCCGTCGCCGTCGAGGGCGACCTCGCCGTGCTTCGCGGCGTAGGCGACGAGCGTGCCGCCGTCAGGCTCGATGCGCGCAAGCCCCCGCCCGATCGAGCGCGTCGCCACCGTGCGGCGCATCCGCCCGAACGGGTTCTCCCGGCAGGCGTCGAGCAGGATGATGCGCAGCTTGCGCGCCCCCTCGACCGTTGCCAGCAATTGATCGAGCGGCAGCGCCTCGAACTGGAGATCGCGGTCGGTCTCGAGCCGGGCATCGACCGGAATGAGATAATTGGCGCCGTTCATCTCGATGCCGTGGCCGGCGTAGTAGACAAGCGCCCAGTCGGCCTTCTCGGCGAGCCGCGAGAAGCCGCGCAACGCGTCGACCATTTTCTCCCGCGAGAGATCGCTTTCCAGTTCGACGATCTCGAAGCCGACGCCGCGGAGTGCCGTTGCGATGGCATCGGCATCGCGGGTGGCGTTCGGCAGTTGCGGGACGAAACGGTAGGAGCTGTTTCCGATCACCAGGGCGACCCGCCGTTCGGCTGCAGGCACCGCGCCAGGCTTTGGCGACGGATCGGGGGCCGCGGCAGCGTTGGCCACGCGCGCGTCGGGCGCCAACGCGGCGAGCCGCGAGCGCGCGGTTTCCATCGCTTCCCGCCCGCGGATGTTCCTTGCGGTGGGGAAGGAGAGGGCGGACATGAAATCCGCTTTCGCCAGTTCGATCTCGCCCTTGGCGTCGTAGGCGAGCCCGCGATTGGTGAGAGCATTGATGAACTTTGGATCAAGACGAATACCTTCGCTCAAATCAGCGATGGCACGGTCGAGATCACCCTTCTGGCGGTAGACATCGCCCCGATTGCCGTAAGGCGCCGCGAACTTCGGCGTGAGACGGATGGCCTCGTCGAAATCGGGGAGGGCACGGTCGAGTTGACCGCTCAGCTTCAATGCCAAGCCGCGCATATTGACCGCATTGCTGCTGTTCGGGCTCAGTTTTACCGCTTGCTCGGCGTCCGCGATCGCGAACTCGAAGTCGCCCTTGTCCAGGTAAACGCGAGCGCGGTCCACGTAGGCGAGGGCGGAATTCGGGCTGAGGCGGATCGCCGTGGTGAAATTGTCGATCGCGACGTCAAATTCGTCCTTGCGCTCGTAAGTCGCACCGCGATCGAGCCAGGCGGCGACGAGCCGGCCATCGAAGCGTAGCGCCTCATCGAAATCCTTAATGGCGCGGTCGAGATCGCCTTTGCCGCGCCATGAGAGGCCGCGGTCGCGGTACCAGTTCGGGTTTTTGCCATCGAGCCCGATGGCCGTGTCATATTCCGCGATAGCGCGATCAAAGTCATTCTTAAGCCGGTAGGCGTAGCCACGGTTGCCGTAGGCGGCGGCGTACCGGGGATCGATCTTGATCGCCGCGTTGAGATCCGTGAGACCGGCGTCGATTTCGCCTTTATCAATTCGGACCAACCCGCGACCGTTGACCGGATTCACATATTTCGGATTGATTTTCATCGCGGCCGAAAAGTCCGCGATCGCCCGATCGTAGTCGCGATTGCGCCGATAGATGAACCCGCGATTGGTCAGCGGAACGGCCCAGTTCGGGTCGAGTTGGATTGCCTCGCTATATTCGGGGAGGGCGGCAGCGTAGTCGCTCTTCTTTTCAAGTTCGACGCCGCGCCGGTTGTGAAAGTTGGCGAGTTCCGTATCCTTGTAACGGCCGCTCGCGATCGCGCGTTCGCATGCCGCGAGGGCCGTATCGCCAAAGCTCGTACGGCATATCGCGCCGTCATCGCCCTGCGCCGACGCGGGAAGGATCGCTCGAAACAGCGTCAGACCGAGGAAAAGCCCGAGCGAGACTATCGCCAGCCGCTTCATCTCATTGCTCCGGCAAAACCGCGGCGTCGGCCAGTCCAATTGCTTGTCTCGGTGCGTCAGCACTTGGTCGCTCCGCGCCCGGTGATCGTTCAATCAACTGATGTCATCCAATTGATGACGTCGCGTCCGCCGGTCGCTCGAGGGCGCCCGCGAACCTAACGGTCCGGCAAGCGAAGGCATCGTACAGTGACGATAATGCGCCCCGCTGTCATTGCCGGTCAATCGGTATGATGAATGGTGCTCCATCCGCATGGTGCGCTTTTCATTCACTCTGAACGCCACGACCACGGCGGCTATTTGCCATCGGCTACGCGCTGTGGGAGAGACGGAAGCCTTCTCTTCATCCGACGTCGGCTCCGCATAACCCCGTGTCCTCTCCGCCGAACCGTGCCGTCAAAAGCAGCGCCGCCGCCTTCGCGGACGGGCTCAAGGCCGCGTCGCGCTCGGTGTTCCTGATCGTGCTGATCGGCAGCTACACCAGCATCGGCGCGCTTGCCCATGATCTCGGCTTCTCGGTCGGCTGGACGGTGCTCTCGACCGTCATCGTATGGGCGGCTCCCGCGCAGGTCATTCTCATCACGTCACTCGGCGCGGGCGGCACGCCGGTCGCGGCCGCGCTCGCGGTGGGACTGAGCGCGCTGCGCCTCTTGCCGATGGTGATGGCTCTGATGCCCGTTCTGCAGACGCGGCGCAGCCGCTTCCGCGATCTCGTTCTTCCCGCGCACTTCACCGCGGTGAGCATGTGGATCGAATCGCTGCGGCTTGCCCCGACGGTGCCGCGCGAAAACCGCATCGCCTTTGCCAACGGCCTCGCAGTCGGGCTGATGGCGGCTGCCATCGCGGGAGCGATCGCGGGCTCCTACCTCGCCGAGGTTTTGCCGGCGCCGCTCGTCGCCGCGATGCTGTTCCTGACGCCGATGTCCTTCTTCACCTCGGCATTGCGCAACGCGCACCTGCTCTCGGACCGCATTGCCTACGGCATCGGGCTCGTGCTCGCGCCCCTGCTTGCCTATGAGCAGGTCGGCCTCGATCTGTTATGGACGGGTCTCGTCGGCGGCAGCGTGGCCTACGGCGTTCATTGGCTGCGGAAGCGGAAACGATGAGCGTTTTCGGCGATCTCGCGCCCTATATCGTGCTCGTGCTCGCGGGCTTCCTGCCGAACGAGATCTGGCGCATGCTCGGCATCTTCGCTTCGCGTCGCCTCGACGAGACCTCCGAGTGGATCGTCTGGGTGCGCGCGGTCGCAACCGCGATTCTGACGGGCGTGGTCGCCAAGATCGTCATCTTCGCGCCCGGCGCGCTCGCCGACGTATCGCTCAAGGTGCGTCTTGGTGCCGTCGCCCTTGGGATGGCGGCATACTTTCTTCTGCGCGGCTCGGTCTTCGCCGGCGTCATTGTCGGTACGTTGTCGATCTTGGCCGGCATCTGGGCGTTGCCCTGAGCGCAAATGGGCCCAGCCTTCACCCGCAGACGCTTCAATCGTTCTTGAGCGCCGCCGCTAGCTTGAGCGCCTGATCGGACAGGACGGCAGCGTCTTCCTTCACACTCGCGGGCGGCTTGAGCGCGATGCCCGCGACGCGCGGCATGACGTGGACGTGGAGGTGAAACACGACCTGTCCGCCGGCAGATTCGGAGAATTGCTGAACGGTGACGCCGTCTGCGTTGAAAACCGTCATGCCCGCCTTGGCGATCTTCTGGGCGACCTTCATGACATGAGCGAGATCGTCCGGCGCAACATCAAGGATGTTGCGCGCCGGCGCCTTCGGGATCACGAGAGTGTGGCCCGGCGAGCGCGGCATGATGTCGAGAAACGCGAAGGCGCGATCGTCCTCGTAGACTTTGTGGGCCGGCAACTCGCCGCGCAGGATCTTTGCAAAGACGTTATTCGGATCGTAGGCGGCCATCGCGGTCTCCAGTCAACATCTTGTGTGTGAAATGTCTGACGGGCTCGGGCATCGGTCAAGACGGAACGCGCGAGAGCGCGCGTAGCGGGATGCGCCAGGGGAGGGGCCTCGGCTCATCGCCCGGCGCGCTTGCGCGCCAGAATCTCGCGGTAAAGGGTCTCGACCTGGCTCTGCATGGTCTCGATGTGAAAGCGCGGTTTCAGCCACTCGCGACGCGCAACTGC
The DNA here is from genome assembly GCA_963807015.1 of uncultured Alphaproteobacteria bacterium. Classification (GTDB taxonomy): domain Bacteria; phylum Pseudomonadota; class Alphaproteobacteria; order Rhizobiales; family Xanthobacteraceae; genus JAJPKK01. The sequence goes on from CAWEAS010000009.1 coordinate 224,854, forward strand.
GGCCCTGCTCATGCGACCCGGATTCGCGAGCATATCGTCAATTGCTTGAGCGAGAGCGCCGGGGTCGCCCGGGGCCACGAGTTCGTCCGCGGCCGGGCCAAAAATTTCGGGGATGCCCCCGACGCGCGTCGCAATGATCGGCATACCGGCGGCGATCGCCTCCAACACCACATAGGGCATCGATTCGGCACGCGACGGCACCACGATCGTGTGGGCCAGCGCAAACGCGTCCCGTGCCGGCATCGGCTCGCCGAAGGCGACGCGGTCGGCAATGCCGAGGCTGCGCGCCTGCTCGCGGTAACGATCGGGCTCCTCGGCTTGGCCGATAACGTGGGCCGTCGCTTTGCGATGGTACCGCTGATCAAGCCGCGCTACGGCATCGAGGAAAACGTCCGTGCCCTTGAGGTCGCGCATCATGCCGAGGAAGAGGAGGTCGCGGGCGTCTTCGCGCGGCACGACGGGAACGAACTCCTCCTCGCGCAGGCCGTTGCGAATGACTGCCGCCTGGCAGCGGGGCGTGCCGACCTTGCGACGGTAAGTTTCCGCTTCGTAACCGCTCACATGGACGAGCGCGTCAGTCATGCGCTCCAAGAATCGTTCCAGGCGAAAGTAGACGATCCCCTCGAGGCTGGTTTCATCGTAGTGCAACGTGCCGCCATGCGGCGCGTAAAGGCAGGCAATCGGACGGCGGCGGCCGAGAAAGGCGGCGATCAATCGTCCATAGGCGCCGCCCTTGGCGCCGTGGCAGTGAATCACGTCGGGATCGAGCTTGCTCAGATGGCCGAGCACACGGCGCGCGCTCGCGAGGTCGGTCAGCGAAATGCTTCGCCGCATGGGAAACCGGGTCGCACCGAGGGCGAGGGTTTCCGCAGCCTTGGCGATGATGTCGTCTTCGAAGCGCCCGCCGGTCGAGGAATCGCAGACGATGCCGACCTCGTGCCCCGCCTTGGTCTGGGCACCGGCCAAATCGACGATATGCCGGAAAATGCCGCCAATCGGGGCACGGACGACGTGGACGATCTTGAGATTCGTCCGGTCGGCCGATGATGCGTCCTCGTCGCGCGCCCTCGTCGATGCGGGTGGTATCGAGGACATTTGTGGGTTTCGCCGGGCCGACGCGCCGTTAAGTCTAAGAGTACCCGGCAATTGTGCAATACGTCGTTAACGGCGTAGTAAACGGCCGAACGGCGGTGCATGGCCGCGCGGCGGCCTGTCGCGGGCGAAATTAACCCCCCGGCAACCATAATCGTTTCCAATTGAGTATCTGGCGCGGAGTAGTGAGACATGGCGAGGTCAGGAGCTGAGGAGTCGACGGGCGAGGACCTCGACCTGCGCTCGCTTGGCGCTGCCCTGTGGCGTCGGAAGCATTGGATCATCTGGCCGACGCTTGCGGCAACGCTCATCTCCGGCATCGTCGTCAACGTGCTCACGCCGCGCTACAAGTCCGAGGCGCGCATCGTCTATGACGGACGCGAGAACGTGTTCCTGCGTCCGGATGCCGACAAGGCGGCAAACCAGGACCGCGGCCCCGCCGATGCCGAGACGCTCACCAACCAGGTGCAGATCGTCCTGTCGCGCCAGCTCGCGCTCGACGTCATCGGTGAGCTGAAGCTCAACGAACTGCCGGAATTCGATCCGGCGCTTCGCCCGCGCTCGATGCTGCGGCAGGTGCTCACGATGTTGGGCATTTCGCGCGATCTTCTCGCGATGACGCCCGAGGAGCGCGTACTGGAGTCGTGGAACGACAGGCTCACGGCTTACGCGATCGACAAGTCGCGCGTCATCGTCATCGAGTTCCAATCTGCCGATCCGGTTCTGGCAGCGCGCATCACCAATGCAATCGCTGACGATTATCTGCGCCGCCAGCAGATTGCCCGCCAGGAGCAATCGCGCGGCGCCGGCGAGTGGCTCGCGAGCGAGATCGAGAAGTTGCGCCGCAAGGTTGCCGACGCCGAGGCCAAAGCCGAGGAGTTCCGTGCCAACACCAACCTCCTTGTCGGCACCAACAACACGACGTTGAGCAGCCAGCAGCTTGGCGAACTCAACACGCAGCTCGGCGCTGCGCGTGCGCAGAAAGCCGACGCCGAGACGCGCGCCCGCATCATCCGCGACCTGTTGCGCCGCGGCGAACCGATCGAGGCCGCCGACGTGATGAATTCGGAATTGATCCGGCGCCTGTCGGAACAGCGGGTGACGCTGCGTGCCCAGCTTGCCGAGCAATCCTCGACGCTTCTCGACAATCACCCGCGCATCAAGGAACTGCGGGCGCAGATTGCCGATCTCGACAAGCAGATCCGGGGAGAGGCAGAGAAGATTGCCCGCGGCCTTGAGAACGACGCCCGTATCGCGACGGCGCGGGTCGATGCGCTAAGCGCCAATCTCGATTCGCTTAAGCGGCAAGCCGCCACGACGGGCGAGCAGGATCTGCGGTACCGCGCGCTCGAGCGCGAGGCCAAGGCGCAACGCGATCTCCTTGAATCCTATCTCGCGAAATATCGCGAAACGACCGCTCGCGACAGCATTGCCACGGCGCCGCCTGACGCCAGGGTCATTTCGGCTGCGATCGTGTCGAACACGCCGGCCTTCCCGAAGAAGGTCCCGATCGTCATGGTGGCGACGCTGATCACCTTCGTCCTGTGCGCCGGGTTCGTGACGACCCAGGAATTGCTGCGCGCGACGGCGCCGTCCGCCCGTATCGAGCCGCTGGTCCTGGAGCGCATGGATGTCCCCGAGACCCTGATGCGCGATCCCATTGCCGCCGATTTACCGCCGGGTTCGGCGGCGGCCAACGACATGCATGCCGTTCCGCCGCCCGCCGCGCCGGCCGTAAACGCGTCCGCGCCACACCCGCTGCTGGGCGTCTCCCTTTCGGCCGTCCGCGAGATCGCGGAGCGTTTGCAAGGAAACGCCGACATCGGCCGTGGCGTCGCGCTGTTTGCCGCCCGGAGCGAGCTCCCAACGACGCTCTCGGCGCTGACGCTCGCGCGGGCCCTCGCACTCAATTCGAAAGCCGTGCTGGTCGGGCTCGTCTACCCGGCGCCGGTGCTCGACGTCGTCGCAGCGATGCCCGACGGCCCTGGTCTGACGGACGTGATCAGCGGCAAGGCCTCGTTCGGCGAGATCGTGAGCCGCGACAAGCTCTCGCGGCTTCACATCGTCCGTCATGGACGCAGCGATGTGCCGCCGCAGGCGCTCCTCAATTCGCGGCCCTTTGCAGTCACGCTCGAAGCGCTGTCGCGGGCCTATGATCATGTGGTGATCGACGCCGGCGCAATCGGCCCAAGCTGCTTCCAGCTCGCGGCGTTGGCGCCGCGCGCCGTGCTGATGGTCTCGGAAAATGCTCCCGCCGATACGACCAATGCCGTGCAAATGCTGACCGCGGCGGGGTTTGCCGATATTGCGGTGATGGCGAGCGGATTTGCGTCGGGAGCCGTGCCGCACGGCCAAGCGGCGGCGTGACGTTGCACTATGCGGCGTGGTGGCCGGCGGTGGTCAAGCGGCGTACGCCCTGAAGCACTTTCATCAAGAGGGCATTCGTCTTGAAAGCGCGATGCATCCCGTCGATCGTTGAGCAGGCCGTCGCCGCGATCCGGCCGCGCAACGAGAATGGGATGAAGACGTCGCGCCGTCCTTCCGATCCCGAACAGAAATAGGCCTTGTATGGCGCAAGGCCCGCGCCGAGATCGAAGCTTTTCACGCCGCGGCGCGTACAGTCGGCGATGATTTCTGTCATCAGGATGATGCCGGGCGATTGTCGCGCTTGATCGCTCGACGTGATGGAATTGAACATCACCGAGAAATGCTTGCCGTCATCGACGCCGCCGACGATGGCAAGAACTTCGCCGCCGCCCTCAAGTGCATGCAGTTCAATGGCAGGGCGGCCTTTGTCGAGCCCGTCGAGACAAGCGGCACGAATGAACGATTTGACGCCGGGATCGGCGAAGACGTTGCGGATGCCTTGGCGCTGGAACCGTTCCGCCTTCTGCGGCCAGAACGCGCCGAGGATACGATCGACATCCGTTGAGGTCTTTGCGACGCAATAGTGGAAGCCATCGAGCTTCATCAATTTGCGCTTCTTCTTGCGCATCCCGCTGGGCAGCTTCGGCAGCGTTGACGGGTCGTGGGGGTCGATCGTGCCGTTGTGGACGTCATCGGGCGACAGCCGATGCGGGAGCGCCGCAAACGGGTTGTCGACGCCACGCCACACCGGCGGCTGGCCGAGGAGCGCGAACAGATCGATCTGCCGTGCCTTGGCGATCGAATTGAGCAGCTCGGCGGTGCGCGTTGGCGTGAGCTCCGCGGCCACATCACGCCGCACCATCGGCATATTCAAATTTGCATGACGGCCACCGCAATATCGCGCGATGCGACAACCGAGGCATCGTTCCACGACAAAGGCGGCAACCAGCGCAGGCGCGTCATGGCAGTCAATCCCGGCGACCAGCAGCAGCTCGGCGCCGGATGGTTTGCCGACATGGGTGTACCAGCGACTGATCCATTCGAAGCGCTGATAGGGCGTGGCGAGGGGCGCCGTTGATTTAAGGCCTCGCCACAGCGGTTCCGCGGCAGCGAAATCATCGAACAGTTCGAACTCGCGTAACCGCGTTGCCTGACATGAAATTCGGCGCGCCTTCGTGCGTCCCGCTTCGCCTTACAGCGGTGTTCATGCCGATTGCGCCATTTCCAAATGGTTAACGCGAGTTTCCGACATCGTCGCAAATAAAAATCAACAATTCATTGGTATTTGGCGGATTGAGCTTTGTCCAGCCGGTCGCCATGATAAATAGGCGATGGTTACTGTCGATTTGGCAAGCAACCGAATAGTTGGCGGAGATTTAAATGCCGGCGGAACTTGCCGTGCTCATGACTGCCTATAATGCCGAGAAAACGATCGGCAAGGCGATCGAGAGCCTGATGCGTGAGACGGAACCGTTCGACCTGCTGATCGTCGACGATTTCAGTAAAGTTCCACTCAGCGAGTTTCTCACGCAGACCGACGCCCGCATCGAGATCGTCCGCGCGCCGCGCAATCTCGGTGTCGCCGGCGCCAAGAATTTCGGACTGAAGCTCCTGCTCGACAAGCCGTACAAATATATCGCCATGATGGATGCCGACGACGTGTGTCTGCCCGGGCGTCTGGCGAAGCAGGTGGCGTTTCTCAACTCTCATCCGTCCGTCGCGCTGGTGGGCAGTTGGGCGCGCTACGTCGAGGAGAACACGCGGAAGGTCATTTTCCAGGGGCGCCCGCCTTGCGATGCACAGGAAATCCGCACCGCCTTGTTTCTGAACAATTGCGTCATTCATCCGACCTGGATGGTCCGCACCGACGCCTTGCGCGTGAGCGGAGTCTATTCGAGCGAATTTCCGGCGGCCGAGGATTACGAACTTTTGCGCCGGATGGCGACGCAGTTCGAATTTGCCAATCTGCCGGAGTGTCTGCTCGATTACAGCATCTCGATGTCGGGCGTATCGATGACGCGACGCCGGCGGCAGCTGTTTGACCGGCTGCGGATTCAGTTGCGCTATTTTGACGCGACGCGCGCCGTCGCCTGGCTTGGCATCGCGCGCACGCTGCTTCTCTTTGCCGTGCCGATGCGCCTCGTTTCGGCCTATCGCGCCGAGCAAGGCCTGCGGCTTCAGCATTCCTGATGCGTCGAGGTTGACAGCTAAGGGATCGCCGCGATGTGAGCGGTTTGGTGCTGTTGCTTGTGGCGGCGCGAACGGTCTATAGGGACGCGTTCCTCACGTTGTCCGCCTTGGAAGGCCGCGCCAGTGGACGCCGCAAACGTCGCCGCCCCGCACCTTTACGTCGCCCCTGCACGACAATCCGCGCCGCGTCTTGTCGGCGTGTGGCTGTGGTGCGTCGCGGCTCTCGTGTTCGCCATGGTGCTGGTCGGCGGCGCGACCCGGCTCACCCAGTCGGGCCTCTCGATCGTCGAATGGCAGCCGGTGACAGGGACGGTGCCGCCGCTCAGCGACGCTGATTGGCGGGCGGCCTTCGATCAATACAAGACCATCCCGCAATATCAGCAGATCAATCGCGGGATGAGCCTCGATGAGTTCAAGACCATCTATTGGTGGGAATGGAGCCATCGCCTGCTCGGTCGCCTCATCGGCGTCGTGTTTCTGGTGCCGTTCCTCTGGTTCCTGTGGCGTGGATGGGTGGATCGGCGTCTCGCGCTCGCGCTGGCCGGCATCTTCGGTCTCGGCGCGGTGCAGGGCGCGGTCGGCTGGTGGATGGTCGCGTCCGGCCTCACCGAACGCGTCAGCGTCTCGCAATATCGCCTAGCGTTTCATCTGACGCTGGCGTGCACGATTTATGCCGCGCTGGTCTGGACCGCCGACCGTGTGATGAGCGGTGTGCGACCGCAGCCGTCGCGCCGCCTTGCGGTGAGTGCCGCGGCGCTTGTCGTCATCGTGCTGGCGCAGATTTATCTCGGCGCATTGGTGGCGGGCTTGCACGCCGGTTTGATCTACAACACCTGGCCGCTCATCGATGGAAGCATCGTTCCTCGCACGGCGGACCTTTTCTTCATTGCGCCGGCATGGCGAAACTTTTTCGAAAATGCGCTCACAGCTCAGTTCGACCACCGCATGCTCGCCTATGCGATCGTTGTGCTCGCACTCCTTCATTTCGTCGATGTGATGCGGACGGCCGGCGCCCGTTCGCTTGCGCTGACGGCCGGGTTTCTTTGCGTCGCGGTCATTGTCCAAGCGGCGATCGGCATCGTCGCGCTGCTGCAGAGCGCCCCGCTCGACCTCGCGCTCGCGCATCAGGCGATGGCGCTCGTTGTGCTCACGGCAGCGACGCTTCATGCGGCGCGCGCAGTGCCGTTGCGGCCCCGGCCTTTGCTGGCAACGGAGCGGCACGCGTGATATGAAGCGATCGCGGGGCAGGTGCCGGGCTGGGGAGAGCGGCATGAGGAGAGCGTCATGAGCGTGTTCCGCGATCTCTTAGGCAATGCGTTGAATGGGATAGCCCAGCAGGTCGAAACGCAGGTATTGCCGAACGTTCTGTCCCAGGTGCTTGGCAAGACCGATCTCGGCAGCGTTGGCGGGCTGCTGGAGCAGTTGCAGAAATCCGGGCTTGGGCCACAGGTCGCTTCCTGGCTCGGCGACGGTAAGAACTTGCCGATCACGGCCGATCAGCTTCGCAAAGCATTGGGCGACGACAACGTGCGCCAGCTCGCGGCCTCGTTGGGCATTCCGCTCGACCAGGTGCTGGCGCAGCTCTCGCAGCACCTGCCGGCGGCCGTCGATCACATGAGCCCGCACGGTACGCTCGAGGAGCAAGCCGGACCGGCGTAACGGCGCGCCGCGTCCGAACAACGTCACACCATCAGTGTAGTTCCGCGACGCGGCGCTTGTCCGTGTTCAAAGCGATTTTTAACGAGGAGGAGTGAGACACATGTCTATTTTGAAGCGTGGACTCTCAGGCGAGCCGGTGAAGGTTTTGCAGCAGAAGCTTGGCGTCAACGCCGATGGCCAGTTTGGTCCCGGGACCGAACAGGCGCTGCGGGACTATCAGGCCAAACATAACCTCAAAGTCGACGGCATCGCAGGCCCCGACACGTTCGCTCAGATGGGCATCTATGAGCTTATTCTGCTCGCGCCCGGCACCGTAGGCGACTCCGTGAAGAAGCTGCAACAGGCGCTGGGCATTGCGGCGGACGGCCAATATGGCGCCAACACCGCCAAGGCCGTGCGTGAGTTCCAGAGCAAGAACGGCCTCGATGCTGACGGCCTTGCGGGACCGGCGACGCTCGCCAAGATGAGCCTGTTCAAGGAAATGACCGCCGACGTCGTGAAGAAATCGCAGGTCGCGGCTGGTACGGCTGCGGCCTCTGGCGCTGCGCCGGCCGCAGGCGCTGCCGCCGCGCCGCAGCACAGCATCTGGGGTACCATCAAGGGCTTCTTCTCCTGACGCGCCTCTCACAATGGTAGGGTGGGCAAAGGCGCGCTCTTCGCGCACCGTGCCCACCGTTCGCCGCCGTGGTGGGCACGCTTCGCTTTGCCCACCCTACGTATTTGTAGCCCGCATGAGCGAAGCGACATGCGGGAAGGGCAGTGCAATTGTACGAGAGGTTGTTCCCGGATGTCGCTGCGCTCATCCGGGCTACTACTCATTCGGGCTACGAGCACCTCGCTGCGCTGCTGTCAGGTCGCGGCCAGGGCCTGATCGAGATCGGTGATGATGTCGGCGGCATCTTCGATGCCGATCGACAGCCGCACGACGTCGGGGCCGGCGCCGGCCCGCACCTTCTGTTCGTCCGAAAGCTGGCGGTGCGTTGTTGACGCCGGGTGAATGATCAGCGACCGCGTGTCGCCGATGTTGGCGAGATGCGAGAACAGGTTGACGTTGGAGACGAGCTTGATGCCGGCGTCATACCCGCCCTTGAGGCCGAAGGTGAAGACGGCGCCGGCGCCCTTCGGCACGTATTTCTTCGCAAGGCTGTGATAGCGATCGCTGGGAAGTCCCGGATAACTCACCCACGCGACCATGTCATGCGCGGCGAGCCAGGCCGCGACCGTCGCGGCATTGTCGCAGTGACGCTGCATGCGCAGCGGCAGCGTCTCGATGCCGGTGAGGATGAGGAAGGCGTTGAACGGCGAGAGCGCCGGCCCGATATCGCGCAGGCCCAACACGCGGCAGGCAATGGCGAAGGCGAAATTGCCGAACGTCTCGTGAAGTACGATGCCGTGATATTCCGGCCGCGGCTTGCTCAGCATCGGATAGCGGTCGTTGCGCGACCAATTGAAGGATCCGCCGTCGACGATCAGGCCGCCGATGGAGTTGCCATGACCGCCGAGGAACTTCGTCAGCGAATGGACCACGATGTCGGCACCGTATGCGAGCGGCTTGCAGAGGTAGGGCGTCGCCAGCGTGTTGTCGACGATGAGCGGGACGCCGGCGCGCCGCGCGATGTTGGCGATCGCCTCGATGTCGGTGATGATGCCGCCGGGGTTCGCGATCAACTCGATGAAAATCGCCTTCGTCTTGGGCGTGACGGCGCGCTCGAAGCTCGCGAGATCATTCGCGTCCGCCCACACCACCTGCCATCCGAAATTCTTGAACGAATGGTTGAATTGGTTGATCGATCCGCCATAGAGCTGCTTCGAGGCCACGAACTCATCGCCGGGCGTCAGCAGCGCATGCATCACCAGCACTTGCGCGGCATGCCCGGAAGCGACTGCGAGTCCCGCGGTGCCGCCCTCGAGCGCGGCGACGCGCTCCTCGAGCACCGCGTTCGTCGGATTGCCGATGCGGGTATAGATGTTGCCGAACGCCTGCAGGCCGAACAGCGATGCAGCGTGATCCACATCCTCGAAAACGAACGACGTCGTCTGGTAGATCGGCGTCGCGCGTGCGCCGGTGGTCGGGTCCGGCTTGGCGCCGGCGTGCACGGCGAGGGTGGCAAATCCGGGCGGTCGATCAGGCATGAGTTTCCCCGCGCTAGAGGAAAGTGAAGCCCAATCAATACTCCGTCAGCTGCTCCCTGTCGTGCGGTCCTTGCCAAGCGACAGGCGCTGGATGCCGCGACCGGCCAGCTGCGGTTTCTGCGAACTCAGCGTGTGGGTGTTGACGCCCATCCAGGAGATCTCGGACGACAGCCGCCCGTATTCGATCTTCGGACAGCGGTTCATGACCACCTTGATGCCTTGCGCTTCCGCGCGCGCAGCGGCCGTGTCGTCACGGACGCCGAGTTGCATCCACACTACTTTCGGCCGTGGTTTCATCGTCAGCACTTCGTCGACGATCGACTGCGCATATTGCGAGGCGCGAAAGATGTCGACCATGTCGACCGGCTCGGGGATGTCGGCGAGCTTCGCGTAGACCCGTTGCCCAAGCAGTTCCTGCCCCGCAAGTCCCGGGTTGACCGGGATCATGCGGTAGCCGCGTTCAAGCAGATATTTGAATACGAAGTAGCTCGGCCAACTCGTGTTCGCCGAGACGCCGACGACGGCGACGGTCTTCACCGTATTGAGGATGCCGCGGATGTAGGCGTCGTCGTAGCGATCGTGGTTCATCGCGTGCGGCGCCGTAACGCGGACGAGACTCAGCGCGGGCGGCGGCGCAACTCGGTGATGACCTTGCGGCACGCTGGACTGATCAAATTCACCCTGCGCACCAGGCACTGATAGACGCGCTCGCGGTCCGGAATTGCATCACCACAAAAGGTCGTCGCGTCGTTGGTGCAAGCCTGCCGCTGTTCTGCAGTCTGCGCGTGCGCGGAATACGTCGCCCCGGCGGCGAGAAGAGCGGCTGCGAGCACGATGCGATGAACCATGAGGCCTCCTGTTGATTTTAATTGCGATCGATATTTGCTGGAAACGAAGTAGAGAAATACCGCTCTCTCTGTTCCCCCAGTCTAAGTTCCCCCAGTTCCCCACTTGGGCGGTCTCTTCGCGAGGAAAGCAGCAATGCCCTCCTTTGCGTCGCCGATCAACATGTTTTCCACCATGATTCGGCTTGCGTAGTCATACGCTTGGGCAAGCGGCATCTCCTGTTGCGTGTAGAATGCGCGCTTGCCGATCCGGATCGCGTCGGCCGAGCGTGATGTGATGCGCCGCGCAAGTCGCAGTGTCTCGGCGCGTTCCTCTCCAGGTTCGACGACGCGGTTGACGAGGCCGATGCGCCGAGCGTCCGCGGCCGAGATCGCATCGCCGGTGAGGAGCATCTCCATCGCGTGCTTGCGCGCGACGTTGCGCGACACGGCCACCATCGGCGAGGAGCAGAACAGCCCGATGTTGACGCCGGGTGTGGCAAACGTTGCCGCTGCCGAAGCAACGGCGAGATCGCAACTCGCGACGAGCTGACAGCCTGCAGCGGTCGCGGCCCCCTGCACGCACGCTATGACCGGCTGGGGCAAATGCACGATCGCCTGCATCATCGTGCTGCAGCGCTCGAAGAGGCTCATATAGAACGCGTGGCCGCCATCCGCGTCGGCACGATGGGCGGTGACCTCTTTCAAGTCATGCCCGGCTGAGAACGCCGGACCTTCGGCCGCGATGATCACCGCGCGCACCGACCGATCTTCGCCGATCGCTGCGAGCGCCTCGATGATGGCATCGAGCATCGCAAGCGACAGGCTGTTGCGCGAGGCTGGCCGCGCGAGCGTGATGAGCGCGACATCGTCCGCCTGCTCATGGCGGAGAAGCGGCTCCGGCATCGAGAGGGCAGGGGCTGCGGTCACGGTCTCCTCGTCTTTGTCGCGCTCCTCGGCGCGCCGCGCGGTTGCGATCGGCACTGTTCGAATCGGGCGTCGGCGCCTTCCGACTACGTTAGCATGCCGGATCGGATTCGCTTGGGGAGCACGGCGTCATGCAAGAGGCGGAACAGACACACGCGCCGGCGCTCACGGTCAGCGAACTCGAGGCTTTTCTCGCCCGGGAATTTCCCCAGGTGTTCAACGCCGACAGCGGCCTGTCGATTGTCGAACTCTGGCACGGCGGCGCGATCATACGCCAGGCCTATAAGGAATCCTTCCTTCGCCCCGGCGGAACCATTTCCGGCCCGACCATCATGGCGGTCGCAGACTTCGCCATGTACATCGCGGTGCTGGCGGCCATCGGCCCGGTGCCGCTCGCGGTCACTACCAATCTCAGCATCAATTTCCTCCGCAAGCCGGCGCCGGCCGATCTTCTGGCCGAGGCGAAATTGATGAAGCTTGGCAAGCGCTTGGCAGTGGGGGAGGTGGCGATCCGGTCGCTTGAATCACCCGATATCATCGCCCATGTCACCTCGACATATTCCATTCCACAGCTGTGAGATGGACGATGGCAATATAATACCATAATTATAACTATCTGGTATTACGTGAAGAAAATCGACATGCCGGTGTTGACCTGGAGCGACGCGTTCGCTACTTACCCCGCGACGCCTCCCTTGGTCGTCTTCGCCCGGCTTGACCGGGCGAACCAGTAACCGCCGGCCGCTCCCGTGAGCTCTCCCGACAATCTTGAGGTTGCTGGATGTCCGTTTTTGCGGACATGACAGGTCAAGTCCAAGCGTTGGAGAACGGGCGCCGCTGATGCGCCCTATGATGCGCCCGTTGTGATCGCGCCGCGGTCGCCACGGCGAAAAGGACCGGACCCATGAAGACCTATTCGGCGAAGCCTGCCGACGTCGACAAAAAGTGGGTGATGATCGATGGCAAGGGCCTCGTGGTGGGCCGACTTGCAACCATCATCGCCATGCGGCTGCGCGGCAAGCACAAACCAACCTACACCCCCCATGTGGACTGTGGCGACAACGTCATCGTCATCAATGCCGAAAAGGTAGTGCTGACCGGGCGCAAGGTGGAACGGAAGATCTACCATCACCACACGGGCTACATCGGCGGCATCAAGGAGCGGACCGCGAAGTTCATTCTCGAGGGACGTTTTCCCGAGCGCATCGTCGAGAAGGCGGTGGAGCGCATGCTGCCGCGCGGTCCGCTGGGCCGGCGCCAGCTCGGCAATCTGCGCGTTTACAAGGGCGCCGAACATCCCCACGCCGCACAAAACCCCGAACCCCTCGACATCGCGTCGATGAACCGCAAGAACGCAAGGAGCGCTTAAACCATGGCCGAGACCATACAGTCGCTCGATCAACTGTCGGCCTTGAAGCCCGCGGCGCCTGAAGCACCGAAATACGTGCAGAAGCTCGACAAGCAGGGGCGCGCCTACGCGACCGGCAAGCGCAAGGATGCGGTCGCGCGCGTCTGGATCAAGCGCGGCGCAGGCAAGATCACCGTCAATGACCGCGAGATCGAAGTCTATTTCGCGCGCCCGGTGCTGCGCATGCTGATATCGCAGCCGCTCGCGGTGTCGAACCGCAACGGCCAGTACGACGTGATCTGCCGTGTTTCCGGCGGCGGCCTGTCCGGCCAGGCGGGCGCCGTGCGCCACGGGCTCTCCAAGGCGCTCACGAACTTCGAGCCGGAGCTGCGCAGCGTCCTCAAGCGCGGCGGCTTCCTCACCCGCGACAGCCGCGTGGTCGAGCGCAAGAAGTACGGCCGCGCCAAGGCCCGCCGGTCGTTCCAGTTCTCGAAGCGCTGATTCCTCTTCTTCGTCATCATCCCGGGGGGGCCGAGCCAGCTCGGCAGCCCGGGATCCATGCTTCGCAGTCCGTGGTCATGGATTCCGGGCTTGCCTTCGCTTTGCTGCGACGCCCCGGCAATGACGGACGTCACCCGTGTGCGGCAACGCTATCGGCAGGCGCTGCGGTGCGCTCGTTCATGCCGTAGTCGCGGATGACGCCTGCGATGCGCAGGCGGTAGTCGGCGAAAATCTCGCTGCGGCCGCGTTGCTGTGCGCGGCGATGCGCCGCGATATTGCGCCATGCCGCGAGTGCCGCTTCGTCACGGAAGAACGACAGCGATAGGATCTTGCCGGGCTCGGTCAGGCTCTCGAACCGCTCGACCGAGATGAAGCCGTCGATCTCGGCAAGCAGCGGCCGAAGCGACGCTGCAATATCGAGATACTCCTGCCGGCGGTCCGGTTTCGGCCGCACTTCAAAGATCACGGCGATCACGGGCAATCTCCTGTTCCAGAGGGGCGATGGCAACCGCGTGTTTACCATGGCGGCTCTATGATCAGGTCATGATCCAGTCGCGTCGTGTATCGCGTTTCAATGGTCAGCTGAGTACGCTTGAAGCGGCCCTCGATCGTGCCGGCGTCGCAGTGGCGAAAGCGTTCGCGTCCTCGCGCACCCCTCCCGGAGGCTCGCCGCACCATATCGATGTATTGGGTTTGCGGGAGGTCGCCGGACTGCGCCTCGCCGTCCGCGTGATGGCCGCCGCGGCTCTCGCTGCCGTGGCGGCTCGTGTTTTGATCGCCCACGCGATGCTGCTTTCTTGAGGCTGCCCCAAGAAAGCGATGCAGGCGGATCCCGCCAAGTGGCTCAGCGGAGAAAAACGGCGCCCAACCGGGGCGCCAGGAGTTGGGATCGTCTAGCGATCCTGGGAGGAACTCAAACCCACGATCAGGACGAATAATACATCTCGTATTCGACCGGGTGCGGCGTGTGCTCGAAGCGAATCACTTCGCCCATCTTGAGCTCAATGTAGCTGTCGATGAAGTCGTCATCGAACACGCCACCGGCCTTGAGGAAAGCGCGATCCTTGTCGAGGCTTTCCAGCGCCTCGCGTAGCGAGCCGCACACCGTCGGAATTTGCTTTAGCTCCGCCGGCGGCAGGTCGTAAAGGTCCTTGTCCATGGCCGGGCCGGGATCGAGCTTGTTCTTGATGCCATCCAGGCCGGCCATCAGCATGGCGGCAAAGCCCATATACGGATTGGCGAGCGGGTCGGGGAAGCGCACCTCGACGCGCTTGGCCTTGGGCGAATTGGTCCACGGGATACGGCACGAGGCCGAGCGATTGCGCGCCGAGTAGGCGAGCAATACCGGCGCCTCGAAGCCCGGCACCAGGCGCTTGTAGGAATTTGTCGTCGGATTGGTGAAGGCGTTGATCGCCTTTGCGTGCTTGATGATGCCGGCGATATACTGCAGGCAGGTGTCTGACAGGTCCGCATATTTGTTGCCGGCGAATACCGGCTTGCCGTCCTTCCAGATCGACTGGTGGCAGTGCATGCCGGAGCCGTTGTCGCCGTAGACCGGCTTCGGCATGAAGGTGGCCGTCTTGCCGTAAATGTTGGCCACCTGCTGGATGCAGTACTTGTAGATCTGCAGGTGGTCCGCCATCTGCACCATCGGGCTGAACTTGACGCCAAGTTCATGCTGGGCAGACGCCACTTCGTGGTGATGCTTCTCGACTTTCACGCCCATCTTGGCCATGGCGGCGAGCATCTCGGAGCGCATGTCCTGCACCGAGTTCCTGCGGCGGCACCGGGAAGTAACCGGCCTTGACGCGGATGCGGTGTCCGAGATTGCCGCCCTCGTATTCGGTGTCGGAGTTGATCGGCAGTTCGAGTTGATCGACTCTGAAGCCGGTATTGTAGGGCGTTGCCGAATAGCGCACGTCGTCGAAGACGAAGAACTCGGCTTCCGGGCCGAAATAGATGGTGTCGCCGACGCCCATCGACTTGACCATCGCTTCGGCCTTCTTGGCGATACCGCGCGGATCGCGGTTGTAGGGCTCGCCGGTCGTTGGTTCGAGGACGTCGCAGACCAGCACCAAGGTGGTTTCGGCAAAGAATGGATCGATCGTAGCCGAGGCCGGGTCGGGCATCAGGCACATGTCGGACTCGTGGATCGCCTTCCATCCGGCGATCGACGAACCATCGAACATCTGGCCTTCGGAGAAGGTGTCCTCTTCGATCATGGAAATGTCGAAGGTGACGTGCTGCCACTTCCCTCGAGGATCGGTGAAGCGGAAATCCGCGTACTTTACGTCGTTGTCCTTGATCAATTTAAGGACGTCTTTCGCGGTCGTCATAGAACTCATTCCCCTTTCTCACGCATCGCTCATCGCGACGACGCTGCCCCGGCGGCGGTTAGATTGCGTCCAGTCCGGATTCTCCGGTCCGTATCCGGATCGCTTCCTCTATCTTGGAGACGAAAATCTTACCATCGCCAATCCGCCCGGTCTGCGCCGCACGGCGAATTGCGTCGACCGCCTTGTCGACCATCTCGTCGCCCAGCACGATCTCGATCTTCACTTTTGGCAGGAAATCCACGACGTATTCGGCGCCGCGATAGAGCTCGGTGTGCCCCTTCTGGCGGCCAAAGCCCTTGGCTTCGGTGACGGTGATGCCTTGAAGCCCCACCTCCTGCAGGGCCTCCTTCACCTCATCGAGCTTGAAGGGCTTGATGATTGCTTCGATCTTCTTCATGTGGCGTCCGTCCCTGGCTCCCGCCCGTCAGACAGTTTCTGTCGGCCCCACGCGCACGAATGGACAGCCGCGTCGCTGGTTAGCAGGGTCCGTGCCAACCGGCGCGCGGCGAGGAAAAAGCTGCCTTTTTCAAGTCACTAAGCCGGCTCTCAAGCGAGGGTCGAGCGGTGCCCAGTAGGGTGATGGTCAAGAATTAAACAACATGCCTAAAGGATACGCAATGGCCATCGCTGCTTCGCAGATCTGCCAATTCTGATGTTAGATGAAGCGCTTCGCTTGGCTTAGGCTATTCCGGCAACGGTCCGTGGCACGCTTGTCATCGCTGCCGAGGTAGATGGGTGCCAGGGCGGAGAGACCAGACCGGCTCAGCCGCGCGGGGGCGCTTGCGTTGCCGCGCTGAACCGGAACCAAGTATACAGCGAAGCGATGTTCGAACTGCTCACCAATGCCGAGATGGGGGAGGCCGATCGTGCCACCATCGCCTCCGGCGTGTCCGGCGAGTCGCTGATGGAGGCCGCGGGCGCCGCGGTGGCCAGGGCGGTGATCGGGCGCTATCCGCCAGGCGGCAACGTCGTGGTCATCGCCGGGACCGGCAACAATGGCGGCGATGGGTTCGTCGCCGCGCGCCATCTGCGCGAGGCCGGCTTCACCGTCGAGGTCGTGGTGGTCGGCGCCGCCGAGAACATCAAAGGCGATGCCGCCGAAGCGGCGCAGCGATGGGGTCAGTGGTCGACCCCGGCCGGCGACGCTCCCGATTTCACCGGAGCGACGCTCATCATCGATGCGCTGCTGGGCGCCGGGCTTGATCGCCCGGTGACGGGCGCGCCGCTTCTGGCGATCGACGCGATGAACAAGGCGTCGTGTCCGATTGTCGCGATCGATCTGCCGAGCGGCATCAGCGGCACCACCGGCGCTATCATGGGCGGCGCGGCCGTACGCGCGACGCGAACGGTCACGTTCTTTCGCAAGAAGCCGGGTCACCTCTTGCTGCCCGGCCGCATGCATTGCGGGGCACTCGAGGTCGCGCAGATCGGGATCGGCGCCGAGGTCCTTCCTCGCATCAAGCCGCTCGCCTTCGAAAACAGCCCGGCGCTGTGGGGATCGCAGTTTCCGGTGCCGGCCATGGACGGGCACAAATACAATCGCGGCCACGCCGTCGTGGTGTCCGGCGCGCTCGCGTATACCGGCGCGGCGCGGCTTGCCGCGATGGGGGCGCTGCGTGCCGGCGCGGGGCTGGTCACCATCGCCTCGCCGCGCGATGCGCTCTCGGTCAATGCGGCGAGCTCGCTCGCGGTCATGGTGCGGCCGGTCGAGGCCGCGGTCGAATTGGAGCATTTCCTCAAGGATCCGCGCTTCAACGCGGTCGGGATCGGCCCGGGGGCAGGGGTGACGTTGCGCACCCGCGACATGACCTTGATGGCGCTCGCGGGCGAGCGATCGGTCGTTGTCGACGCCGACGCCCTGGTGAGCTTCGCCGACCACGCCGACACGCTCTTTGCGGCGCTCGCGCAGAATCGCAATGGCGTGCTCACCCCGCATGCCGGCGAATTCGCCAAGCTGTTCGGCAAAACCATGGAGCAGATTCCGGCCTCATCGGCCTCGAAGCTGCTGGCGGCGCGGGCGGCGTCCGGCCGCTCGGGAGCGGTCGTTGTCTACAAGGGCGCGGACACCGTCATCGCGTCACCGGATGGCCGGGCGGCGATCAACGCCAACGCCCCGCCCTGGCTTGCGACTGCGGGTTCGGGCGACGTGCTGACCGGCCTCATCACCGGTCTTCTCGCGCAAGGCATGCCGCCCTTCGAGGCGGCCGCCGCGGCGGTCTGGATTCACGGTGAGGCTGCGACTGCCGCCGGACCGGGAATGATTTCCGAAGATCTCGCGCCGCGCCTTCCGGAGGTCTATCGGCGGCTCTTTGCCGACCTGCTGCGCGACTGAGGCGCACCTCAACTCACCGCAAACCAGGCTGCGGCGCTCGTACTGCCTTCGAGTGCGCGCTGTTCAACGAGCCAGCGGCCCGGATTATCCGCAACGAAAGCGATGCGCTCGGTCTCGCCGGGAAACACGATCATCGTATCGAGCCAATAGGGCTTCCAGCCGTCGTCGAGGCGGTCGAGCAGGCGGAAATGATGGCCATGCACGTGCACGGTTGCTGCCGACGTGCCGCCCGCGAGCGCCATCACGACGCTGCGGCCGCGCTCGACGGCGAACAGGCGCTGCGGCTCGGCGCTTGCGGCCGCGGGCAGGACCGGCACCGTGACGCGCAGTGCGCGGGCGAGATCAATCCGGCTCGGCAGCGGATTGGCAGGGAGCGGGGAGGGTTCGCCAAGCGGCGTCGCGCGCGCCGCGTTGCCGTTTTCATAGACGAGCCGCACAAGGGCATCGGCGCCGCCGTGGTGCGCGAATTCGATCGGCGCGACGGTGCCCGGTGCCGCGGTCGCGTCGACGAACACATCGGCGCGCCCGCCCGGCGCCAGCACGAGCGCGCTGTCGCGGGACGAGAATGGCTCGGCGGGCTCACCGTCGAGTGCCATCACGATCACGCGGTGACCGGGAATGCGCGCACGCATCGGCTGCGCCGGTGAGGCATTGACGAAACGCAGGCGCAGCCGCTCGTTCTGGCGCACGGCGATATCGGTACGGGGCGCGCCGTTGACAGTGGCACGGACCGTTTCGCCAGTTGTCTTAGACAGGGCCACATCGGCGAAGATCAGCACCTCGTCGCGATCGACTGTCGGCGGTTGAGGTTCGGCAACGATGAGCGCGCCGTAAAGCCCGCGCTCCTGTTGGCCGGCGAAGCTCGCGCGGTAGAGAAAAGTGCCGGCGTCAGGCGCGACGAAACGGTAGTCGAAGCTCGCGCCAGGCGCGATCGCGGGCGTCAGCGGCGGCGCGCCGTCCATCGCGTCCGGTACGCGCACGCCGTGCCAGTGAATGGCGGTCGGTTCTTCAAGGGCATTGATGAGGCGCACCTTGATCTCTTCGCCGCGACGAACGCGGATGATGGGTCGCGGCACCGCGCCTGCAAACGCGAGCGCACCGGGTTGGCTCGCTCCGGCAAGCCGAGCGGCGCGCAGCACCGTGAAGCCGTCGGGTGCAATCTCGGCGCGCGCCTTCGCGGCAAGTGCCGCGATGGCACCGCAAGAGCCGACCAGCAGATCGCGCCTCGTTCGCATGGCGCCGAAGCGTAACGGGAGCGGTCGGGAAGGGATAGGCCACGTCAGCAGGATGCGCAGCTTCACCCGCCGCGCGTCGCCAACCTCGGATCAAGCGCGATCAGCGAAACGGCGCCGCAAGCATCTCGACAACGTCGCTATGCAGCAGCGTTAGTTGCAGCAGAACTGTCGCCAGCAATCCCGCCAGCGCCGCCGCGCAAACGGCCACAAACACCGGATTCCCGCTCAAGGCGATCAGCGAACGCCACGGCTCTCCAAGTTCGCGATTCCGGGGTGGCAGCGGCCGCGGGGTGATTTCTCCGCGCATCGGCATGAACTGGCCTCCTCTAGTCCCGCTGCCCCGGCCGCAACGATCAATCAATAAACGAGTGCGGCGCACATAGATGTGATTCACGTCACAAAAGCGGCGGCGCGCAGGGCAGGGGGCGGATAGAGGTGTATTTTCACGGTTCGGTGACCGCCACGGCTCGCGTCGGCAGCGCGTGTCCCGGTAACGATATGGCCGAAATAGCGGCTGCGGCGGCCTTAACTCCGTCGAAGTGTTGTATGCTGTGGAGTGCGCGGCGGAGAGCGCGAAAGATCGCGGGAGGAGAGACGATGCCGAGGAACCTATCGGGCTGCAGGCGCGCGATTGTCGTCGCGTTACCGGCCTTGCTCGGATCGCTCGCCCTCGCCGGCCTCACGGCGCCGCAACGCGCCGCGGCGCAACTCAACATCGCGGTGGAGGCGCGCGTGACGCTCCTTGCCAAGGCCTACAACACCACGGCGCAGCAGCTTTTCACCACCCTCGCGGCGACGCCGGGCAACGTCGTGTTCTCGCCCTATTCGATCGGCACCGCCATGTCGATGGCGCTCGTCGGCGCGCGCGGCGACACCGCGAGCGAGATGGCGCGCGTCATGTCGGAGCGGATGGCGAACGAGGCGATCGACACGGCCAATGCCGAGATGATGGCGATCCTCGGGGGCTACGACCACAGCGCCGAGCCGCCGACCTGTCCGCCCAATACGGCGCTCAAGAACGGGAAATGCGATGGCGCGCCGAGCCGCGACGGGAAGTGTACGTTCGGCATGCAGCCTCAGGGTGGTCGCTGCGTTGGTGACGGCGCGCCACCAAAATCGGCGAAGCTTCTCGTCGCCAACGGGCTGATGCTCAGCAAGGACGGCGACATCATCTCGGCCGATTACGCCGACACGCTCAAGACACGCTACGGTGCCGACGTTTTCCGCAGCGCCAACCTTGACGATGTCAACAGCTGGGTGAGCCGCCACACCGAAGGGCGGATCCCCAAGCTGTTCGATCAGCTTGAGGCGACGCCGGCGGCGATCCTGCTCAACGCGGTCTATTTCAAGGCGCGCTGGGCGTCGACCTTCAATCCGAGCCGCACGGCCGACGAGAGCTTCCATCTCACGCCGACACAGGACGTGCAGGTTCGCATGATGAACCAGCGCGGCAACTATGCGCTGGTGTCGCGCGGTGGCTATCGCGCCATCCGCTTGCCTTACCAGGTCGCTGAACTTGGTTTCATTGTCGTGCTGCCTGACGATGTCGGCGGCGTCGATGCCGTCGCGCGGCGGCTCGGGGCGAACGAACTGACTGAACTCTTCTCGGCCCTTCGCAACGGACAATCGGGCAAGCCGGTGGCGCTTGCGCTGCCGCGCTTCAAGACGGAGTACAAGGCCGACCTTGTGTCGGCATTCCGGGCGGCCGGCATGCGCAAGGCATTCGACGACAAGGTCGCGGATTTTTCCGGCATGACGGCAAAACCGCTGCCGCCGGGAGCACTCTATATCGGCGAGATCGCCCATCGCGCGGTCATCGACGTGAACGAAGAGTCGACCGAAGCCGCCGCCGCAACGGGCGTCGGCATGGTGATGGCGTCAGCCGCACCGGTTCAGCCCGAGGCGTTCAAGGTCGACCATCCGTTCCTGTTCTACCTCGTCGACGACACGACCGGCGCGATCTTGTTCCAGGGCCGCATCAGCGATCCGCGCTAAGACAAGCCGTCGAGCGACGCGCTATGATCCTCCCATCGTCTGAACGAATTGGGGAGATCGTCATGCACGTCTATTACGCCGTCGTCATTGCGGCCGTCGCCGGCATCGCGCTCGGTGCCGTGGTCACGGGAGTGATGGCCAACACTACCCCCAAGGCCTACATCATCACCGAGGTCGACGTCACCGGCGACATGGAAGTGTTTCTGCGCGACTACGCCGCTCACGTGCAGGCGACGGTCGATCCGTTCGGCGGCAGGTATCTCGTGCGCGGCGGCAAAACCATCAGCGTCGAGGGTGATCCGCCGAAGGGGCGCATCGTCATCAGCGAGTTCGATTCGATCGAGAAGGCGCGGGCGTGGCGCGAGTCGCCGGCGTACAAGAAAATCTGCGTCGTGCGCGAGCGCGAGACGAAGTCGCGCCAATACATCGTCGAGGGATTGCCGAGGGCGTAGCGGCGCCGGCGGCTCAAGAATCGAAGTGGCCGGGACGAGCCCGGCCACGACGAACGCCTCAACCTGTTTTTATAT
This sequence comes from uncultured Alphaproteobacteria bacterium, assembly GCA_963807015.1. GTDB lineage: Bacteria > Pseudomonadota > Alphaproteobacteria > Rhizobiales > Xanthobacteraceae > JAJPKK01. The sequence goes on from CAWEAS010000009.1 coordinate 246,320, forward strand.
CTGTTATTTTTCTGACTTCTTTTGCGGAGCGAAATTCTTCATGTCCGGTGCCGGTTGGCCTTTCCACATCGGGGCCAACAGGCCATCGGCGTCCAGCATGTACTGCTCGTGGGCGATCTCGACGTGGACATTGCCCTCGGCGCAAATGGACTCGACCCAGATCGGATTCTTCCCGCGACGCATGGTGCGCACGATGGTCCACGGCTTCGTCAGCGAGTGGTCGTAGGTGGTGATCTGGTCGTAGAGAATGTCGGGATTGCTCTTGTCGAGATAGAAGCGTTCCTTGATCACCATCTGGCCGTCGCGGTGCACCGGCAGACCGCTGGGATCGAAGGTGCGCGGGAGCTTGAGATTGCGCGTCTCCACCTCGAACACGTCGTAGCGGCCGTCGCCATCTTCATCGAGCCACTTGCCGATGGAGTATCCCATCCAGGATGGTTCGTCGTCCTTGGGGAAGTCGCGCCCGTCGGTGTAGATGCGGCGCAACATGCTGAGGTATTCCATCAGGATGTAGGTGGTTTTCGGCGTAATCACGAATTCCATCGGCAAGACGAGGGTCATTGCCCGCGGCATGCCTTCCGGAATGCAGGTGTGGACCGGATCCTCGCCGGATTTGCCTAGCGCGACCTCCGCGAGGTTCGCCTCGAAGATCGCTTGATATTCGGGAGTGTAGGGCGCCTGCTGGCCGCGCGCCGGCGGCTTGGTGTTGTCGTATGCGCCCAGCGGACCGACGCGGTGCCACTGCCCGGCAAATGCCGGGTACTTGCTTTCGTCGAAGGGTTGCTGGGCTGCGGCGGGTCCGATGATAACGGCGGTGGCAAGCGCGACCGATCCGATCATGCTCCGTAACGACATTTGTACTCCTCCCATGCGGTCACGGACGGCGACCATGACCTTTGCGTTATCTTGATCGAAATCGGCGCAAGCCGACTTCGCTGCTTATTGTTCGCGTCTGCTGTAAAGGCCGAATCGGCCCTTAGGTCCGTCGCTCAGTGCGGCGTGATCAGCGGCCGTCCATCCTTGAACTTGACCAGGCCCGGCTGATACGAGCCACCGTCCGCGCCGCTGTGCAACGGATTGATCGTCACGGTGATCTCGTCACCCGGCTGCAGGCTCTTCGAGTTCACCCCGTCGCGGACCAGCATGCCCGGTGCTCCGCCTTCAAGGATCCAGTCCTTGGCGACGCCTTCTTTGTCCTTGACCGTCACGGTCAGGATGGTGTGCGGGCTCACGAACCGGAACTCCTTCACGGTTCCTGAGATTTCCATCGGGTGCTGGGCGTCAAACATCGCGAAGGAATGGTGCGCAAGAGCAGTTCCTCCGCCAGCGATGATTCCTGAAACAGCCAGTGCGGCTGCGAATCGCGTCTTCATGATTTCGTTTCCCCTTCAGTCTTCTTGCGATTTGAATCGTTGGTTCTTGATATTATTCGGTTGACACCCCGAAGGCCGAGGTCGATGTGCGCGCCTCAATCTTCTAGCTTCGCGCCAAGATATCGGGTTTGTTCGCGCCACTGCAACAATATTCCGGGCCTATCCGCTGCACCGCGCGCACACGCGTCGAACAAAGGTTAGCGCCGCGCCGCCCATACGCGCCGCCCACGGTCTGATCTCAATCCGCGTGACGCATCTCAACCCACGGTTACGGCCGCGTTACACCTTTTTTGGGACCGGCACCGGGATGCCGGGCACCTTCAGGTTCACCGAACCGACCGTGTTGCGCGTCGTAAAGAACAGTGTCTTCCAATCGTTGCCGCCGAAGCCGATGTTGGTGGTGGCGTTCTCGCCATGGACGATGCGGCCGAGCTTCTTGCCGGTCGGATCGAGGATGTAGATGCCGCCGGAGCCGCCGCAGTAGACGTTGCCGGCAGTATCGACCTTCATGCCGTCGGGCACGCCGGGGTCGGGACCGGTAAGGTCGGCGAACACGCGATCGGTTTGCTTGGCGAGCGTGCCGTTCGCCGCCACCTCGAAGACGCGGATATGACCGCGCCGCAGATCGTTGACATAGAGCAGGCGCTCATCGGGCGAGAAAGCGATCCCGTTGGGGAACAGCATGTCGTCGAGGATCAGCGTCAGCGTGCCGAGGTCGGGGCTCAGGCGATAAACCCCGTTGAAGGTGAGATCCCACTGCTCCTGCGGCAGCGGATTGCTCCATGGATCGGTGAAGTAGATCGAGCCGTCGGATTTGACGATCACGTCATTGGGCCGGTTGAGGCGGCGGCCCTGGAAGCTGTTGGCAAGCACGGTGAGGCTGCCGTCGAGTTCCTGGCGGGTGACGCGGCGGGTCTCGTGCTCGCAAGCGAGAAGCCGGCCCTGCTGATCGCGGGTGAGGCCATTGGCCTGATGGGTGTTTTCCTGGAATACCGTGATGCCCTGGCCAGGAGTGTATTTCATGCGCTTGCTGGCGTGGATGTCGCTGAACAGCAGGTAGGCGCCTTCCTTCCACCACAGCGGACCTTCCGTCGGTCCGAGCGGCCCGCCGAAGCCGCGGCCAATCTCGACGATCGGCTCGTTGGTCGAAATGATCTTGTCGAGCGCCCGATCGAACTGCTCGATGCGCTTCGCTCCTTGCGCGGCTGCACCGAAGCCACTCGCTGCGAACGCGCCTGCTGCTGCCGACATGGCAAGCATGCGCCGTCGCGAAAGGCCGCTGCCCATGTTCATCCTCCCTGATCGTTATATTTTCAGAATTATAACGCAGACTACGGACGGATGATACCGCAATGCGCGCTCCTCATGAAGCCGGAATTGCCTGCTGCATCTCGCGGTTAATCGACCGACATCGCCGCCGCCGTCGTCGCGGCAACCGTGAAGTTCAGCGTACCGGCTTGCCGAAGCGATCGAGACGCAGGGCCGCGCTCCCCTGGCCGAGGGAAAGCAGGATGAACTCCGCCCGCCCCAGGATATTTTCGGCTGGCACGTAGCCGAAGGTCGCCAGGACCCGACTGTCCGTCGAATTATCGAGATTGTCGCCAAGGACGAAGTAGTGACCCGGCGGAACCTCGAAAATCGGGGTGTTGTCGAGGAAGCTGTTATCCTGGAGGTCGAGCGTCGCGTACGAAACGCCGTTCGGCAGAGTCTCCCGCCAGTGCCGGATACGGACCTGCCCACCTTTTTCGGTATCGATGAAATCTTCGGTTCGCTCGTGTTTGATTGGCGCGCCATTGATGTTCAAGACGCCGTCGACCATCTGGACGTGCTCGCCCGGGAACCCCACGACACGTTTAACATAAGTTATCGAGGTGTCCTTCGGCCCACGAAACACCACGACGTCGCCACGCTGTGGATCGGCGGCGAGAATGCGCCCGGAGAGGGACATGCCCGGGAGCGAATACCGTCCATACCCATAGGCGTATTTCGAAGCGACAAAGATGTCGCCGACGAGCAGGGTCGGCATCATTGCCGCGCTCGGTGTGCTGAAGGTCTGGAAAATGAAAATGCGGAGAAACGCGGATCCAACCAGCCCGACGACCGCGAAGCTGAGAATGACAATTTCAAAACGGTGGCCCATCTTGGCCATGACGGCGCCCTCCCGGAAGACAGAGCGATACCGAAGCACCCACCGTCATGGCAGGTCCTAGTGCACGGCCCCACAGACGAGGCCGCGTCCGTCCCGGATGGCGCGAATTGCGCGCTCCATCCGGAAAGCGGGTGTGCGCGCCTTTACGTCATTGCGTGGTGAAGATCGCCTTCGGGATCATGCCGTGGATGCCTTTGCTGCCGTCCACCACTTGCGTGACGTGGTAGTCGACGGCGACGCTCGCGATCATGTAGGCCTCCTCGCGCGAAATCTTCGGGAAGCGCTCGGTGATGAAGCCGATGGTTTCGCGCACCGCCATCTTCATGGCCTCTTCCAGGTTCGGATTGATGCCCATCACGATCCAATGGGTCGGTGTTTCGGCGCGCGGCCACGTGAGCTTCATGTCCTTGCGCACGATGAACTGGAATTTGCCGCGCAAGCCGGTCTCGATCGCGGTGAGATCGACCTCGCCGTCACCCTGGGCGGCATGGGAATCGCCGACCGAGAACAGCGCGCCAGGGGCATAGACCGGCATATAGAGCGTCGTCCCCGCCACGAGGTACTTGTTGTCGACGTTGCCGGTATGCACGCCGGGCGGCCCGCTGCTGATGCGGCCCATAGAGGGCAGGGGAGCGACGCCGATGGTCCCGAAGAACGGCCGCAGCGGCACGACGACGCCGGGCACCACCTCGGCGGTCTTCGTCGTGCGGTTGATGGGAATGATGCGCATGAAGTAGCGCGTGAATTCCTCCGGCAGGGCGCCGGTGTAGGGGCGCTGCGTGTTGAAGCCGTAGGGAACCGCAAGATCGATATCGAGGATACGCACCTCCAGAACGTCGCCGGTTGATGCGCCGTTGACAGCGACCGGACCGGTCAGGATGTGCGGGCCCGGTCCGCGGTTCGTGACCTCCTTCTCGATCACGCGCGCATACTCCGGCACGGCGTTCGGCGGCACCACGCCCGAGGCGTCGACATCGGCCGACGGCACGCCGGCCACGGTCTCGATGGTGACGATGTCGCCCGAGTTGACCGTCAGCACCGGCTTCTGCGCGGCGCTAAAGAAACCGACATGCACGGTCTGCGGGCTCGGCATCAGCGTGTACTCGGCCGCCGATGCTGCGGGCGGCGACAGCGCACCCGCGCCGGCGATGCTTCCGGCAAGCAGCGCAATCCGGATCCTGTTGTTGCTCATCATCAAGATACTCCCTCCACTAAGATGCACTGAACACGATGCACCGGTACGCAGGCAAGAAGCGTTCCGAAGATCGACGCTCAAATCGTCCTTGACCTACGCGATTCAATTGAATTTGAGGCCGATGGCGCGGGCGATGGGCGTCCAGCGGGCGATATCCTCGGCGAGAAAGCGCTGCGTCTTCTCCGGCGTCGTATCGCGCACGGGGTCGAGCCCTTGCTCGATCAGATTTCGGCGCACGTCTTCGCTGTCCATGGCGTCGCGGGTCGCAGCCGCGACCTGCTCGACGATCGGCAGCGGCGTCTTGGCGGGCGCGAACAGGCCGGTGAAGTTTGCCGCGATCGCGCCTTGCAACCCGGATTCGAGCGCGGTCGGGATCGACGGATCGGCGACAAGGCGCTCCGGGCTGAGAACTGCGATCAACCGCAGCTTGCCGGACCGGTTGAGTTCGAGCACCTGCCCGGTCACGTTGGCGATGATCATCGGCAGCTGGCCGCTGATGACGTCGGTGATCGAGGCGCCCGAACCTTTGTAGGGAACGTGGACGATGTCAGGCACCCCGGCGAGTGACTTGAAGAGCTCCGCGCCGAGATGGGTCATCGTGCCGGTGCCCGCCGAGCCATAGAGCAGGCTGCCCGGATGGGCCTTGTCGTAGGCGATGAGTTCGCTCACGGTATGCACCGGCAGGTCGGGCGTCACCGCAATCGCGAGCGCACTGAAGGCGAGGATCGCGATCGGCTCGAAATCCTTGACGGGATCGTAGAGCGGCTTCGACATGGCGATCGGGCTCAGCACCAGCGAACCGCCGCCCCCTAGGAGGATGGTGTAGCCGTCGCCCTGCGCATGGGCGACTGCGTTCGCGCCGACGGCACCGCCGGCGCCGCCCTGATTCTCGATGAACACCGCGCCTAGCGATTGCTTGACCCGGTCGGCCCATAGACGCGCCACGATGTCGTTGACGCCGCCCGGAACGAACGGCACGACCAGCTTGATCGGGCGGTCGGGATATTTTCGGCCCTCGGCGAGGGCAGGGCGGGCGCATAGCGCGGCGGCCCCGAGCGCCAGCACGTCGCGTCGCCGCGGTCCCTGCATTCCTCTCTCCGTCGTTCCGGGTTGAACCTATCACTGGCGGACCGCGCGCGTCTCGCGCGCTCTTTGTCGGATAAGAGGCGGGCGGGACGCCCGCGGTCCCGTCACGCCGGCTCGGTCCGGTCATGCCGGCGCGGCATCGCCCTTGACCTGGGTGCGATGCATGATCCGTCGCGAATGCGGATCGAAAGCGTCGCGCCGGTGCATGGTGCAGCGGTTGTCCCACAGCACGAGGTCGCCGACGCGCCACACATGCTCCCAGGCAAATTCCGGGCGGACAGCGTAGCTCCACAGCTCATCAAGCAACGTCTCGGAGGCTGCGGGCTCCAAACCCGCGATGTAGGCATTGCGCCGGCGACCGAGATAAAGCATGTGCCGCCCCGTCGCGGGATGAGTGCAGACGAGAGGGTGGAGCGTGCCCGGGGAGGTGCGTGGATCGTCGGTCGGGTTCACGCCCGCCCGCACATAGCCGCCGCTGTTGTAAGTGCCGTCGTGCTTGATCTTGAGGCCCTCGATGCGCGATTTCAGCGCGGCGGGCAGCGCCTCGTAGATCGCGTACATGCTGCAGAAGGAGGTGTTGCCGCCCGTCGGCGGAATCTCGATGGAATAGAGGAGGCTCGCCTTCGGCGGCAGCGGCAGATACGACATGTCGGTGTGCCAGGTAGCCTCGCCATCGCCGAGACTGCCGATGGCCTCGCCGTTCACCTTGACGTTGGAGACGATGTAGATTTCCGGCATGCCGTCGACGAAGCGGCGGCCGTTCTCCTGGATTGGCGCAATATCGAGGTCTCCCAGGCGGCGGCTGAAGGTGATCAGATCGAGATCGCTCAGTGCCTGATCGCGAAACAGCACGACGGCATGCGCGTGCCAGGCGTCGCATATGCGACCGAATGTCGTGTCGTCGATCGCCCTGAGATCGCCCGCCCGGATTTCAGCGCCAAGCGCGGCGCCGGTCGGAACGACCGAGAAATCGCGCGTACGTCGGGTTTGCAAATCGAGCGCCATGACCGCCTCTCGTGCCGGCCGAAGGGTAGCACCGCGGCGCGGATCGGCAACACGCCTTATGCTGGGAGAGATCGGGCGCCCATCGCGGCGAGCTGTCGCGGGCTCGTATCGCCGCCGTTCGCGGGCCGGCCGAGATTACGGCTTCCCCATTTGCGGATGGCGGCGATGATCGGAATGAAGCTGCGGCCACGCGGGGTCAGGCGGTATTCGACCTTGGGCGGAACGACACCAAAATCCTTGCGCGCGATCAGGCCGCTGTCGCCGAGCGCCTTGAGCTCCCGGCTGAGCACGCGCGGCGCGATTTCGCGGGTGCCGATAGTGCCGCGCAACAGGCCGCTTCTGATTTCGCTGTAGCGGCGCGGTCCGTCCTGCAGGTCCCACAGGATGCGCAGCTTGTACTTGCCGCTGATGATCCGCTGGAATTCGGCGACGGGGCAGCCGCAGCCGCCGTTCGGTTTCGGAATCGCCGGACTGGTCGTGACTTTCGCTTTTCGAGCAGGCATCCGCGCCTCCGATACCAACGCAATCTCAAGGCCCACATAGTATCATTTTTGTCCATACTTGCAAAAGCGCTTCTTCGAATCCTAGATGGACTGCAATCGCGGACGGAGCCTCTGAGTAGCCTATCGGCCTCGCATGCACTTCGCGTCCGCCGAGATCGGGAGCGGTCAATGATTCTCGTGACGGGATCAACGGGATTGAACGGGCGCGAGCTGGTTCGACGGCTGTCCGCTCGCGGCGTTCCGGTCCGAGCGATGGCGCGCAACGTCGCGAAGGCGGCTTCGCTTGCGCGATTGCCAGGCGTCGAGATTGTTGAAGGCGATATGGCGCGCCCAGAGTCGCTCGGCCCGGCGTTGCGTGGCGTCGACCGCGCCGCACTCATTTCGTCAGCGGACCCAGCGATGTTGGAGGTGCAGTCCCTTTTTATCGATGCTGCCGCCAAAGCGGGCGTAAAACACGTCGTCAAGCTGTCGGGAATCATGCCTGAGCTTGATTCCCCGTTCCGCTTTGCGCGCATGCATGGCGAGGCCGAGAAGCGCCTGGAGGCATCCGGGATGGCTTACACCCATCTTCGGGCAGGAGAGTTCATCACCTCGTACTTCCGCCAGGTGCCGTCAATTGTCGGCAAACGCGCGATCTTCCTTCCGATGGAAGAGGCCCGGATTGCGTCGATCGACATCGGCGACCTCGCCGAGGTTGCTGCCATCGTCCTGACGAGCGATGGCCATGAAGGTAAGACTTATCCGCTCACGGGACCTGAGGCTTTGACCATGACGGAAGTCGCGTCGAAATTGTCCGCGGCGACTGGCTGGAGCATACGCTATGTCAATGTGCCGCCGGAGGCGGCCAAACAGGCCCAGCTCGATGCCGGGTTGCCGCCGTACATGGCCGACGCGCTCGCGGAGCTTTTCGCCGAACGGCGACGGGGCAAGGAGAGTCAGGTCTGGGACACGCTCGAGTGCGTCTTCGGATTGCGTCCGACCCGCTTCGACGAATTCGCGGCACGAAATGCCGCAGTTTTTCGGGGTGAGCAGCCTGTTCCGAAGGTGTGAGCGGCGACGGCCAACGCAACGGATGCAGCGGAGAACGAGATGAAGCAATTCATGATCAAATACCGATTGGAGAACGGATCGGAGGCGGAGTGGCACCGGGAGATTGCCGCTTTCATCGCCGCGCTCGATGCCGACCCGGCCCTGAGCGGGAAAATCACCTATCGCTGCCTCAAGGCGCGCGACGGTGCTGACTACTTTCATATGGCAACGGCTGCCGATGACGAGGCCATCAAGACGTTGCAGCAGCGCGACTACTTTTCGAAGTACACCGAACTGACCAAGCGCGTATCGGGCGGGGGTGTCGTCGTCGTGCCGCTGCAGGTCATTGCCGAGACCCGGTCCGGCGGCTGATTGACCCGCCTCCGGGCGGCTCGCGACCGGGTATTCTTGCCTCCGCCGGCACACCATTGTCCCAGTGCCCCCGCACATCGTTGTCCCATTACCGTCCCAGCCCATTTTTTTCTGATGCGCCGACGCGGCGGGCCGTGATATAAGCCGCGCCGCTCGGCGGACCGGCCCCGGAACCCTCAAGCGGGCGTGGCGGAACTGGTAGACGCGCTGGATTTAGGTTCCAGTGACGAAAGTCGTGGGGGTTCAAGTCCCTCCGCCCGCACCATGCCCGCTTTGGACAAGGTGGCACTGCCCTCAGGGGTGGCGGTCCCGCCGATAATAATGAGTCACGAGGCGATGCAAGTCACCGAAACCACCAACGAAGGCCTGCGGCGGGAATTTCACGTCGTGGTGCCGGCCGCCGACCTGGAAACGCGTGTCAACGACCGCCTGATCCAGATGAAGGACCAGGTGAAGCTCCGCGGCTTCCGCCCCGGCAAAGTGCCGGTCTCCCATCTCAAGAAGGTCATCGGCCGCGGCGTGATGGCGGAAACGATCGAACAGATCGTGCGCGAGACCAATTCGAAGATCGTGACCGATCGCGGCTTGAAGCTCGCCATGGACCCCAAGATCACGTTTCCCGAGGACCAGGGGGCGATCGACGGGGTGATCGATGGCAAGGCGGACCTGTCCTACACCATCGCGGTGGAAGTGGTGCCGCCGATCACGCTCGCCAATTTCAAGGACGTCAAGCTCGAGCGCCTTGTCGCCGATGTCAGCGACGAGGAGGTCGAAGAGGCGCTCAACCGGCTCGGTGAGCAGAACCGCACGTTCACACCCAAGACCGGTGCGGCCGAGCAGAGTGACCGCGTCGTGATCTCGTTCGCGGGCACGATCGACGGCGAGGCCTTCGAGGGTGGTACCGCGGACGAGGTGCCGGTGGTCATCGGCTCGAACTCGTTCCTTCCCGGATTCGAGGATCAGCTCGTCGGGATCAACGCCGGCGAAAGCCGGACCATCGATGCGACCTTTCCGGAAGGCTATGGCGTTGAGAAGCTCGCCGGCAAGAAGGCGTCTTTCGCGACGACGGCGAAAGCCGTCGAAGCTCCCAATCCGATCACCCTCGACGACGCGTTCGCGACCTCGCTTGGGCTCGAATCGCTCGAGAAGCTGCGCCAGGCGGTGAAGGACCGGATCACGCAGGACCACACCGGGGCGAGCCGCCAGAAGATCAAACGGCTCCTTCTCGACCGGCTCGACGTCCTCCATAAGTTCGAAGCTCCGCCGACGTTGGTCGAGCAGGAATTCGACAATGTGTGGGAGACCGTCAAAGGCGACCTCAAGGCGCAGAATCGCACTTTCGAGGATGAAGGCACGACCGAAGAAAAGGCCCGCGCCGAATATCGCAATATCGCCGACCGTCGGGTGCGGCTCGGTCTGGTGCTTGCCGAGATCGGCGACAGGAACGGTATCAAGGTGACCGACGAGGAAGTGTCGCGCGCGCTGATCGAGCGCGTCCGCCAGTACCCCGGCCGCGAGCGGGAGCTGTGGGAGGCCTACCAGAAGAATCCCAACGCGCTCGCGTCGATTCGCGCACCGATCTACGAGGAGAAGGTGGTCGATTTCGTTCTCGAACTCGCCGAGGTCACTGAGAAGAAGGTGACGAAGGAGGAGCTCTTCAAAGAGGACGAGACCGACCTCCCGGCCGGCGGATAACGGAAAAGAACGTCCATCGACCCTAGCATCATGCCCGCGAAAGCGCGCATCCAGTAACCACCGGACTCTCGATTGGAAATATGCTTTGCCCAATCGCAGGATCGGGGTTACTGGATCGCCCGGTCAAGCCGGGCGATGACGGACTTGGTGACGAACTTGGGATGGCGGCACATACGACACTAGCGGTGCTTGCGTCGCGCGCTTTCTCCGGTTCTTGTCGGGGTCCCGGTCTCCACCCTGTGATTTCCTAATCCCTTGCTGCGGCGCCGCCAGCACATATATGCGACCAAGCCTGATTGAGAGCCCCCCAATGCGAGACCCCGTCGACACGTTGAACAACTACCTCGTTCCCATGGTGGTCGAGCAGACCAACCGTGGTGAGCGCGCCTACGACATCTATTCGCGGCTGCTGAAGGAGCGAATCATTTTCATCACCGGTCCGGTCGAGGACGGGATGTCGGCGCTGATCATCGCCCAGCTGCTGTTTCTCGAGGCCGAGAATCCGAAGAAAGAAATCTCGATGTACATCAACTCGCCGGGCGGGGTGGTGACGTCGGGACTCGCGATCTACGACACGATGCAGTTCGTTCGCCCGGCGGTATCGACCTTGTGCGTCGGCCAGGCGGCGTCGATGGGATCACTGCTGCTGGCCTCGGGCGCCAAGGATCTGCGCTTCGCGCTGCCCAACGCCCGGGTGATGGTGCACCAGCCATCGGGTGGATTTCAGGGCCAGGCCTCGGACATCATGATCCACGCTCAGGAGATCCTGAGCGTTCGCAAGCGCCTCAACGAAATCTACGTCAAGCATACCGGGCAGCCCATCAAGGCCATTGAGGACGCGCTGGAGCGCGATCAGTTTTTTACCGCCGATGGTGCAAAGCAGTTCGGCCTTATCGACAAGGTGATCGAGAAGCGTGTCGAGACCCCCGAGAAGCTCGAAAAGGTCTAAATCACCGGCGTCCGTTAGGTGATCGCCACGCGTTCGGGTGGCCAGATTCCGCCTCGCGAAGCCCAATCCTGCATTGTGCGGAATGCGAATTCTGGCCCGGCTTTTGCCTCGTTATCGGGTCCGGCGTTGGGATACCGCGACGCATCGAAAGAGCGTCGCGCGCGTTGAGGTGCTGCGGTTTCGCCACAATGGCCGCGACAATTGCGGTCCCGTGTGGTTTCAGAGTGACATAGGGCATTCATAATTAATGAAATGTTGATTATATGGTTGCTAGCGTGCTTCGTTAGTACTTGGGTGAGAACGTTTGGCCATGGCCTAAGCGGTGAAACCGAGCATTAGGCAAGCTGGGAGTGAGATGTCCGTTCGCAGGAGCGTAAGGTTGGGTTCAGCGGAGCTAGAGGAATGAGCAAAGTCGGCAGCAGCGATTCCAAAAATACCCTCTATTGCTCGTTTTGCGGCAAGAGCCAGCACGAGGTGCGCAAGCTCATCGCCGGGCCGACGGTGTTCATCTGCGACGAGTGCGTCGAGCTCTGCATGGATATCATTCGCGAGGAGAACAAGTCCTCGCTGGTGAAGTCGCGCGACGGGATTCCGACTCCGAAGGAGATTCGCAAGGTCCTTGACGATTACGTCATCGGCCAGGACCACGCGAAGAAGGTGCTCTCGGTCGCGGTTCACAATCACTACAAGCGGCTCAATCATCAGACCAAGCACAACGACGTCGAGCTTGCGAAGTCGAACATCCTGCTGATCGGCCCGACGGGCTCCGGCAAGACGCTGCTCGCGCAGACGCTGGCGCGCATCCTCGACGTGCCGTTCACGATGGCCGACGCGACGACGCTGACCGAAGCCGGCTATGTCGGCGAGGACGTCGAGAACATCATCCTCAAGCTGCTGCAGTCGGCCGACTACAATGTCGAGCGCGCGCAGCGCGGCATCGTCTACATCGACGAAATCGACAAGATCAGTCGCAAATCCGACAACCCCTCCATCACCCGCGACGTGTCGGGCGAGGGCGTCCAGCAGGCGCTGCTCAAGATCATGGAGGGCACGGTCGCATCGGTGCCTCCGCAGGGCGGTCGCAAGCATCCGCAGCAGGAGTTCCTGCAGGTCGACACGACCAACATTCTGTTCGTGTGCGGCGGCGCCTTCTCCGGGCTGGACAAGATCATTTCCGCGAGGGGCCGCGCGACCTCGATCGGATTCGGCGCAAAGGTGGCGGCTCCCGAGGACCGCAAGGCCGGCGAGATCTTCCGCGACGTCGAGCCGGAAGACCTCTTGAGGTATGGCCTGATCCCCGAGTTCGTCGGCCGCTTGCCGGTCGTGGCGACGCTGGAGGATCTCGACGAGCCGGCGCTCAAGCGCATCCTGCTCGAACCGAAGAACGCCCTGGTCAAGCAGTATCAGCGGCTGTTCGAGATGGAGAACATCGACCTCAGCCTCGCCGAGGAAGCGCTCGGAGCGATCGCCCGCAAGGCGATCGAGCGCAAGACCGGCGCGCGCGGCCTGCGCTCGATCATGGAGAGCATTCTGCTCGACACCATGTTCGACCTGCCGAGCCTCGAAGGCGTCGAGGAGGTGGTGATTTCCAAGGAAGTTGTGGAAGGCACTGCTCGTCCGCTCTACATCTACGCCGATCGCGCCAGCGACGCTGGAGCGAGCGCCTGATCCCGCCGCGAATCTGCTATGGAAAGTTTCCGGCGCCGCCGTGCGGCGGTCGCCGCCCGAGTCATGCGATGCCTCCCGTCTGGAGGGACGCGCGTTCGCTGACCCTGGCCGCGGAACGGGTGTGGAGCAGTTGCTTGAAACGGGCCGGCGCCGTCGCCACTTATCGCGATAGAGCGCCGAAGTTCGAGTGCAGGCGTCCACGACGAGTTCGGGTAGGGTCTCGGTGTCGCCGGCAGGCGGCAAGCTCAAACACTCCCACCCGGCATCAAGCACTCCGCGACTGTGCTGCGTAAGCGGGCAGGGGCGGAGGGGCAGGGAAGAAAAGGACACGGGTCATGACTACCCCAACAAAGCCGCGAGTTCTTGCCGCAACCGGGCGAGGTGCGTTCCTATCCGGTGTTGCCGTTGCGCGACATCGTCGTGTTCCCCCACATGATCGTCCCGCTGTTCGTCGGGCGCGAGAAGTCGATCCGCGCGCTCGAGGAAGTGATGCGCGCCGATATGTTCATCCTGCTCGCGACGCAGAAGAATGCCTCCGACGATGATCCGGCGACGAGCGCGATCTACGAAGTCGGAACGCTCGCGAGCGTGCTCCAGCTGCTGAAATTGCCTGACGGCACCGTGAAGGTGCTGGTCGAGGGCGTCGAGCGCGCGCGCGTCATCAAGTACACCGAACGCACCGAATTCTACGAGGCGGAAGCGAGCGTGTCTGTCGACCAACTCGGCGAGAAGGTCGAAGCCGAGGCCATGGCCCGCTCGGTTATCAACGAGTTCGAAGGCTACGTGAAGCTCAATAAGAAAGTGTCGCCCGAGGTGGTCGGGGTCGTCCATCAGATCGAGGACTACGCCAAGCTCGCCGACACGGTCGCGTCGCACCTGCAGATCAAGATTCCCGACAAGCAGGCGATCCTCGAGACGCCTTCGGTCGCCGAGCGGCTGGAGCGGGTTCTCGGGCTGATGGAGAGTGAGATCTCGGTTCTCCAGGTAGAGAAGCGCATCCGCACGCGGGTCAAGCGCCAGATGGAGAAGACCCAGCGCGAGTACTACCTCAACGAGCAGATGAAGGCGATCCAGAAGGAGCTCGGCGACGAGGAAGGTCGCGACGAACTCGCCGAGATCGAGGACAAGATCAAGAAGACGCGGCTCTCCAAAGAGGCCCGCGACAAGGCCACCCACGAGCTCAAGAAGCTGCGCCAAATGTCGCCGATGTCGGCGGAAGCCACCGTCGTGCGCAACTATCTCGACTGGCTGCTGTCGATCCCGTGGGGCAAGCGCTCGAAGATCAAGAAGGACCTCCACCATGCGGAGGAGATCCTCGATCACGATCACTATGGTCTCGACAAGGTCAAGGAGCGCATCGTCGAATATCTCGCGGTGCAGAGCCGCGCCAACAAACTGACCGGTCCGATCCTGTGCCTCGTCGGTCCGCCCGGCGTCGGCAAGACCTCGCTCGGCAAGTCGATCGCCAAGGCGACCGGCCGCGAGTTCGTGCGGGTGTCGCTCGGCGGCGTGCGCGACGAGGCCGAGATCCGCGGCCATCGGCGCACCTATATCGGCTCGATGCCCGGCAAGATCATCCAGTCGATGCGCAAGGCCAAGACCGCAAATCCGCTCTTCCTGCTCGACGAAGTCGACAAGATGGGCTCGGATTTCCGCGGCGATCCGTCGTCGGCGTTGCTGGAGGTGCTCGATCCCGAACAGAACAGCGCCTTCAACGATCACTACCTCGAGGTCGATTACGATCTTTCCAACGTGATGTTCATCACCACGGCGAACACGCTCAACATTCCGCCGCCCCTGATGGACCGCATGGAGATCATCCGCATCGCCGGCTACACCGAGGACGAGAAGGTCGAGATTGCGCGCCGCCACCTCATTCCGAACGCGGTCGCCAAGCACGGCCTCGACCCCAAGGAATGGTCGATCGAGGACAATGCGGTGCTGCTCCTGATCCGCCGCTACACCCGCGAAGCGGGCGTGCGCAATCTTGAGCGCGAGCTGTCGACGCTCGCCCGCAAGGCGGTGAAAGAGCTGATGACCTCGAAGAAGAAGTCGGTGAAGGTCACCGTCGAGAATCTCAGCGATTACCTCGGCGTGCCCAAGCACCGCTACGGCGAGGTTGAGGCCGAGGATCAGATCGGCGTCGTCACCGGGCTCGCGTGGACCGACGTCGGCGGCGAGCTGCTGACCATCGAAGGCGTCATGATGCCCGGCAAGGGCCGCATGACCGTCACCGGCAATCTGCGGGACGTGATGAAGGAATCGATCTCGGCGGCCGCGTCTTACGTGCGCTCGCGCGCCATTGCCTTCGGCATCGAGCCGCCGCTGTTCGACCGGCGCGATATCCACGTCCACGTCCCGGAGGGCGCAACCCCGAAGGACGGACCGTCGGCGGGCGTCGCCATGGTGACCGCCATCGTCTCGGTGATGACCGGCATCCCGGTGCGCCGTGACGTCGCGATGACCGGCGAGATCACGTTGCGCGGCCGCGTGCTGCCGATCGGCGGCTTGAAGGAGAAGCTGCTGGCGGCCCTGCGCGGCGGCATGAAGACCGTGGTGATCCCGGAAGAGAATGCCAAAGACCTGGTCGACATCCCCGAGTCGGTCAAAGGCGGGCTCGAAATCATCCCGGTCACCCGGATGGACGAGGTGCTCGCCAAGGCGCTCACCCGCGTGCCGGTGCCGATCGAGTGGGAAGAGGGCACCGTCAAACCGGCGCCGGAAGCGGCCGCGGTTGAAGTCGAGGACGAGGCGGCGTCGAACCTGACGGCGCACTGACCCTCGCGGACGGAACGATTGTTGAAAGGCGGCGCCGCACGGCGCCGCCTTTTTTCATGCGCCGGTTTTCGTGCACTTTTTTCGTGCCCCTTTTTTCGTGCACTCGCGCCGCTTGATCTTGGGGCCGGGGGAGGGCTACACCGTGGGCGAGGGCGGTTAGCTCAGCTGGTAGAGCATCTGCTTTACACGCAGGGTGTCGGCGGTTCGAGTCCGTCACCGCCCACCACAGCGCTGATGTCCAGCCCTTTTTCTCCCGTGTCGGCCCCCGAGCCGCGCGTCGGCGCCGACCTCATCCCCCCGGTCCAAGATTTGAACCCGCCGTCAGGCTCCCGGAACTAACAATCGAAGCGGCGCCCCAGGATGGGGGCGGTCGGCCGCCAAGATCCTTGGTCAGGAGCCTCCAATGACATCGGGACGTCAAAACGCCGGGCAACACCGCGTTGCTCTCGCCCTGTTGGCCGTAGTTTCTTCCCTCGCCTTGCTTGGACCGACATCTGCCTGGGCGCAAAGCCCGGCTCCGGCCCCCGCCGCGGCCCAGCCGGCCAATCAGAACGCCACCGCCGCGACCGTCGGAATCAACTCGGTGATTACCGTCAATGCGGACCGCACGGCAGAGACCGTCGAGACCCGCCGCATCAAGATTCTGGGCCCCGGCGCCGTCCAGGCGGAAGGCCAGCAATCCCTGCAATACATCGAAGGCATGCAGACCCTCGAGATCGAGGCCTATACCGAGAAGCCCGACGGCACCAAGGTCCCTGTTGATCCGGCGAGCATCCTGACCCGCGATGCTGCCACCGGCCTCGCCGCCGTCTATATGCGCGATGCCAAGGTCAAGACCGTGCTCTTTCGCGACGTCGCCGTCGGCGACACGCTGGTGCTGATCTCGCGCCGGGTCGAGACGGGTGGGGTCTACTTCGGCCACTTCAACGGCCTCAATGTGTATCCGTTGAACTTGCCGGTGACCAACTCGACGACCGTCATCATCGCGCCGAAGGAGCTCGCGCTGCATGTCGGGGTCTATGGCGAGCGGATGGCGCACAAGGTGACCACCGACGAGACCACCACGCGTCACGTCATCGCCTATCATCCGGGTCGCCGGACGATGCTGGAGGCCAATGCGACCTCGCTATTCGACCGCGACCCGCGCATCGTCATCACCACCTTCGACAACTATGAGCAACTCGGTGCAAGCTATTGGTCGGCGATCGCGGACAAGGCAGCGCCGACCAGCGACATTGCCAAGCTCGCCGAGCAGATCACCAACGGCATCGAAGATCGCCGCGCCCAGGCGGAAGCGATCGATCGCTGGGTCAAGCAGAACATCCGCTATGTCGGTGTCTATCTCGGCACCGGCCGCGTGATCGCCAACGATCCCGCTACGATCGTCAAGAACAAGTTCGGCGACTGCAAGGACCATGCGATCCTGATGGCCGCGCTGCTCGCGGCAAAGGGCATCGCGAGCGAGCAGGTCCTGATCAATCTGGGCGACGTCTACACGCTGCCGGAGACGGTGGCGCCGGGTTATTTCAATCACGCCATGATCTACCTGCCGGAGTTCGGCGTGTACGACGATCCGACGGCGGGGCTCGCGGCGTTCGGCGTGCTGCCGCGGCAATCCTACGACAAGCCGGTGCTGCATGCCTCGGCCGAAGGCGCCCACCTCGCCCGCACGCCGGTGATGCAGGCGGCGGAGCAGGTGGCAACCAACCGCACGCGGATCAATGTCGCCGCCGACGGCGTCGTCACCGGCGAGACTTCGGATATCGCGACCGGCGCGACTGCCATCGAACTGCGTGGAGTGGCAACACAGTTGCAAAGCGTCGGGCTCGAGTCCGCCGCGGAGCGTATCCTCCAGAACTTCCACAACCCCGGCAAGGGTCTCTATGACGTCGGCACCCTGGTCGATGGCGCCCAGGAATACACCCTGCGCGGCAAGTTCACCCTCAACAACAAGCTGAACGTGACGCCGGGCGCGTTGGTTGCCATCCCGCACGGCTTGGACCTGCTGTCGCGTCCAGGCGAAGGGCTGTTCGGCAACCGCTTGCCCACCCGAACCGTGCCGTTCGTCTGCTCGGCGGGTCGCCAGATCGAGGACATCGAGGTGACGTTTGCGGATGGCCTGCCGCTGCCGTCGGCGCCCAAGGGGGCCAAGATCGAGAAGCCGCAGTTCACCTACACGTCCGAGTATCGGATCGAGAACCGCACGTTGAAAATCCGGCGGGAGTTCGAATCCCGCGTCGCCGGACAGGTGTGCGCTCCTGAGACCGAAGCGGCGATTGCGGACTCGCTCAAGGCGGTCGCGGCCGATCTCAACACCGGCATGAGCATCCCGAAGGCAGCGGTCGCGAAAGTCGAGCCGCCGAAGCCCGCGCCGCCCAAGCCGGCGACGGATACGGCCCTCGTCAATCGCAACCAGTGTGCGGGCTTCGAAAACGCGTCAGCCGACCTGCGGATCGGTGCCTGCACCGCGCTCATCCAGTCCGGCCAGGAAACCCAAACGGCCATCGCCGTTGCCTTCACCAACCGCGGCTTTGCGTACCGGATGAAGGGTGACAACGGTCGCGCCGTCGAGGACTTCGACCAGGCGCTCAAGCTTGTGCCGAACTACGCCGTCGCCCTCAACGGCCGCGGTCTCGCCCGGCATAGCCTGCGCGACTACGATCAGGCCATCGCCGACTTCAACGAAGCGATCAACCTCAGCCCGACATTCGGGTCTGCTTACAACAACCGTGGCAATGCTTATTGGGAAAAGGGCAACCGCGACGCGGCCATGGCGGATTACAACCAGGCAACCGTGCTTGAGCCGATGAACGCCGTCGTGTTCCAAGTCCGCGGCCGGGCCTATCGGTTCAAGGGCGAGTTCGATCACGCGCTCGCGGACTTCGACCAGGTGATCCGCCTGCAAAAGCACAACGCCACGGCATGGAACGATCGCTGCTACACGCATGTTCTGGCGGGTTCTGCCTCGACGACGGCGCTCACCGACTGCAACGAGGCATTGCGGCTTGATCCGAAGTTGAACGCCGCGCTGGAAAATCGCGGCCTGCTTATGCTGCGCGGCAATGAGGTCGAACGCGCGATCGCGGACTATGACGCCGTGTTGCGGGCGGCTCCGAAGAATGCGGGAGCGCTCTACGGCCGCGGCATCGCGAAACTCAGGAAGGGCGACAAGGATGGCGGCGAAGCCGACATCGCGGCCGCCAACACCCTGAATGCGGAAATCGCCAAAGCGTTCGCAAAGCTCGGGGTGACCGTTGCGACCCAGGACACCACGGCCGAGAAGCCGGTGCTGTAAGTCACGGGCCTCCCGAAAAAGAAAAAGCGCGCCGCGGCAGACCCGCGGCGCGCTTTCACATTTGAGGCAGCCGTTGAGGCCGGCGACGAACCTGTTATTGCGCGAAGCAGTAGAACAGCCCGTTGCCGCCGGTCGCGACAAGGTCGGCCTGGCCGCAGGCGCGAGACATGTGCGCCGCATTCCATGAGCGCTGGAATTCATTGTCGGCGCCGCCGCGGCGGTCGACATGGCCCACTACGGTCTTGCCGAATTCCGAGCTCGTCCAGTTGCCGCAGGTCAGGTTCATGTTGCCCGGGTAGGCGGTGCCCTCGGCGGTCGAGCCGGTGACGATGTCGTGCCAGTTCGGCGCATAGCCGAAGCCGGCGATGATCGTGCCGCGCTCGGTCAGGGAGTTCTCCCGGCTTAGCTTATTGTTTGCGCTATGCAGGTCGTCGACGCTGGTGGCGACGACCACGCCCTTGGCATTCTGCCACGGCCCTTTGCCGATGCGGTCGCGGGCGTTGATGCCCTTGGCCTGCGGCGTTTCCGCCGTCGACAAATAAGCCCGCCAGACTTTGTTGCCGGCGCCGGCCGCCATCGCCAAGGTCTGGCAGTGAGCATCGGCGCCGCTGATGCCGCCGAGATCGCCGCCTTTGCCGGACCCGGCGCTGGTGACGAAGAAGCTCATGTTGGGAAACTGCGGCGGCGCCTGTTGGGCGAGCGCACTGCAGGTGAAGCCCATCAGCGCTGCCGTCGCCAGCAACACGTGACGCATCGTCTTGTCCATTTGTGTTTCTCCCGTTCGGACTTTCTCAATTTGAGATCGAGACGGAATTCTCCCCGCCTGACGGGGGTGATCCTAGAGTTCCATCTCTCCTGCTTCAATCCCACTCGCGCGCCCTGGCCGCGAAAAGCGGAATCGGTACCCGCTGAACCGTCGAGGCCGACACGCGGCGTTCGATCGAAAATCGGTGATTACCGACGGGACGGCTTGATAAGGCCAAATCGTGTTGTTTGGGTGTTGCAATCAGCATATCTTATGGCTCATGATAACCTTGAGACAATTGCGCTATTTGGCGGCGCTTGCCGAACATCGGCATTTCGGCAGGGCCGCGGAAGCCTGCGCCGTCACTCAGCCGGCGCTGTCCATGCAAATCCGCGATCTGGAGAAGGAGCTTGGCGCCGAATTGGTCGAGCGCCGGCCCGGCGACATCGTGCTCACCGATCTCGGCGCCGAGGTCGCGCGCCGCGCCGACCGCGTGCTGGTTGCGACCCGCGATCTCGTGGACTTTGCCCAGCATCGAGGCCGTGTGCTCTCCGGTCGCCTCAACCTTGGGATCATTCCGTCGCTCGCTCCCTATGTGCTGCCGAAGATCCTGCCGACGTTGCAGAGCAATTTTCCCGAATTGCGGCTCGAACTGCGGGAGACCCAGACCAAGTTTCTTCTCGACGAACTCGGCCGCGGCGCCCTTGATGCCATCATGCTGGCCTTGCCGATCAATGAAGCCGACATCGAGACGATGCGGCTGTTCGATGACGCCTTCGTGCTCGCGGTGCCGGCAACCGATGCGCGTCGCGTCTCCGTGCGCGTCAGCCCGGACGGGATCGATCAATCGAAACTCATCCTGCTGGAGGAGGGGCACTGCCTGCGCGACCAGGCGCTCGCGTATTGCACGGGTGCGACGCGGGGCGCTGCGATGGGGCTCGGCGCGACGAGCCTTGCCACCGTGATGCAGATGGTGGCGAACGGCTACGGCCTCACGCTGGTGCCGAAGATCGCGGTCGATGTCGAGGTGCGCGACGAGCGGGTCAAGCTGTTGCGCTTCTCGGACCCCGAGCCGGGCCGCACGATCGGGCTCGCGTGGCGACGCACCTCGCCGCGCAAGCCCGATTTCCTGGCCTTCGGGCAATTGGTCAGCGAGACGTTGGGCTTCCCGTCGCCGACCCCGCGCATTTCCGCACGGCGTCCCCCGAAGCGGCGCTTCGCACCGCGTCGCGCGTCGTAGCGGGCTCGAAGGACTTTGGCCGCATCGCTCGCCTAATCGAAACGCATGCCGGTTTCCGGCAGGACCTTCGACCAGCGGCCGGCCTCGCGCCTGATGAAGGCTGAGAATTCGGCCGGCGCCATGGTGGCCGGATAAAGCCCCGCGGCGTCCGCGGTGGCAACGACAGTGGGATCGGAGAGGGCGCGCGCGACCTCGCGGTAGAGCTTGTCGACGATCGGCGCCGGCGTGCCGCGTGGCGCGACAAGGCCGAGCCACACCGTGATCTCGTCGAAGCTCGGCAGATCGGCGGTGATGGTCGGCAGGCCTGGCAGCGGCGGGAAGGGGCGGGGATCGAATTTCGCCAGCACGCGAAAGCGGCCGGCCTCGATGCTGGCGAGCGCTGCGGACGGACCGTCGAAGGCAAAATCGACGCTGCGCGTGAGCAGCGCCTGGGTCACATCGGCGCTGCCGTTGTAAGGCACCAAGGTCGTCGTGACGCCTGCCGCCCGATTGAACAGGAACCCGGTAAGTTTGGTCGTGAGGGCGCCGGCGCCGTAGTTGAGCTTGCCGGGCGCGGCCTTCGCCCTCGCAATCAGTTCGGCAACGCTTTTCGTTTCGCTTACGGCATTGACCATCAGCAACTGCATGGTCTTGGCAACGAGCGTCACCGGCGCGAAATCGTTGATCGGATCGTAGGGCGGCGTGCGGTACATGAACTGGTTCATGACCAGCGTCGAATTGATCGCCATCAGCAGCGTGTAGCCATCCGCCGGTGCCTTGGCGACGATCTGCGCCCCGATCACCGTGTTGGCGCCCGGGCGATTCTCGATCACCACCGCTTGACCCCAGCTCTCGTTGAGCTTGCGCCCGATCAGGCGTGACAGCACGTCGGACGGGCCGCCGGCCGGAAACGGCACGATGATTTTGAGAGAGCGATTGGGGAAACTTGCAGCATCCGATGATTCTTGCGCGGCTGCTTCGCCGGCCACCAGGCCAACCAAGGCGAGCAGGCAAAAGGTGAGGGTTGCCATTCGTCTCATCATCGACGCTCCCCGTCCGCGAATTTCATTTCGAGTGGCGTGCCAGGAATTCGAGCACGGAGCGATTGAATGCCTCCGGCTGCTCCCAATAGGAGGAGTGTCCGGCCTCGCGAATGATCATTACCTCGCTGTGCGGAATTTCGGCTGCGATCATCCGGATCAGCGCCGGCGGCGAGTAGAGGTCTGCGTCGCCGGTGATGAGGAGCGTCGGCACTTGCAGTTGCCGCAGTGTCGCCGCGCTGATCATGTTCGCGGCCTTTTGCCGGAACGGCGTGCTCGTGACCGCCTTGTGCTCGAGGTCGAGCCATAGCTTCACGCCCTGGGGATTGGCGGCGCGGTAGGACGGCCCGAGCTCCCGGAAATCGGCCGGCATGTCGTTGAAGCCTTTGGGCCGCAGGCTGTCGTAGAGGCTCACGATCGGCCCCTCGGCAAGTCCGGCTGGGTTACTGTTGATCACGAGGCTCAGCAACCGGTCCGGGTGAGAGACAGCGTAATCCGCAGCGACGCCGCCGCCAGCCGCCGAGCCAACCGCGTGGAAATTGCCTATGTCGAGAAAATCCACCAGGGCGTTGAGGTCTTCCGACGCGATGCCGGGGCGGTCGGCGGCGAGGGGATCGGAGCCGAAGTAGGAGCGCCGCGAATAGCCGATCACGCGGTAGCCCGCCTTGGCGAAGGCCGGCTGCTGATAAGCCCAGATCAACGCACTGCCCGTTGCCGGATGAAGCAGCACGATCGGGACGCCGTCGCCGCCCGTATCCCAGTAGAACAGGCGCGTGTCGGCGAGCGTTGCGATCGCTTCCTTGGCTGGAGCCGGTGCAGGCATCGGCACCGCACTGTCCTGGGCATTTGCGCTGCCGGCCAGCGCAATCGCGCAAGCGGCGGCGAATGCGACCCGTCGCAGAAATCTACTCATGCGTCTTCTCCCGGACGTCATGATATCACCTTCGGCGAGCATTTCTTTACGCACCGCAGCGCCTGCGGCTGTTAGAATTCTGCACTTGTTGAATCCTGGGACACCGGCGCACCAATGCTGTGGCGCTACCTGATCGCTAGACGGGCACGATGCTGACGATCCTTGCGGGCCGCTTCGAATGCGTTCAACTGCTCAACGTCGGCACCTATTTCGAGGCGTATCGTGCCATCGACAAAGCTCTCGATCGCTCGGTCTTCATCAAGATCGGACGTGCCTCAAGCGACCTCGTCGCCGCGAAGATCGTGGAGGCGCACGTCGCCCTTTGGCGTCGTCTTGCACGCGAGAAATTCCGCGGCGCGCCGACAATTCTCGACTGTGGTCGAGACGGCGGCCTCATTTACCTCATCACCGAATGGATCGGCAGTCCGTCGCTGCGCACGCTCCTCGACCGCGATCGCCAACCGATCGCTGAGCCGAACCGGTTCCTGCGCCTATTGCTCACGGGCGGCCTGTCGGCTCTGGCGGAACTCCATACGCGCGGCTTCGTTCACGGCGACATCAGTCCCGGCAACGTCCTGGCGGATCCGTGGGCGAAATTCTCCGCGGTCTATGTGGTCGATCCCGCGCCGCAGTTCGATCTGCCCGATCCGCGAGATCCGAAGCGCCGGCTGATCCTCGGCAATCCGCATTTTTGCGCGCCGGAGGTTCTCGCCGGCGAAGCCGTCAGCGCGCGCGCAGATTTGTTTGCTCTCGGCACGGTGATCGAAGAGGCCGCGCGCATCCTTGGCGCGGATGTCTCTGAGTTGGCATCGCGGCTGATGGCCGCGAGGCCGGAGGATCGTCCTGCCTCTGCGGAAGAAGCCTTGGCGCTGCTTCAGGACGAAAGCACCCGTGTGAACGTCGGCCCGGCTGCCAGTCCGGCGAGCGCCGCCGCATGGACCGCAGTCAGCGCGGCCGTGTCCGTGCCCGTACCGCGGCAGGTAACCGAGGCCTGGACTGCGCCGACAGTCTTGGCGCCGGTAGGCACGCCGTCAGCTCCGCCCGCGGAAGCGTCGGCACCGACCACCGCGATTTCGGTTCCGGCATCACCTACTGCGGCGGAAGCGCCGACCGTCGCGCTATCGGTGCCGGCATCACCGACGGCCTCCAGCACGGCCCCGACGGCGACACTGTCGGTGCCGTCGCGTCTCCTCGCAGATTTCTCCGTGGTCGCTCCGAAGCTGATCGAGCCGGGCCGCAACTTCGTTGTCGAAGTGTGGGTCGCGCCGAGCGGCAGGGGCGCCGAGATGCTGGCGGAAGCGACGCGCGGAGGTCGCATGATCGAGCGCGGCAACAGGTCCCATATCAATCTCGAGCGGGATACGGTGATCACGGTGCTGTTGAAGCTGCCGGATTTCGAAGTCCCCGATCCCATGGAAATGCTCGGCTGGGACGGCGACATCCGCAACGTGAGCTTCATCGTGAAGGCGCCCGCGTCGCTCGCGCCCGGCGTCTATCCGGGGATCGCGAAGCTGATGAAGGGCCAGCTGCCATTTGCGAGCATCGCTTTCGATCTCGCGGTCACGTCGCCCATGGCAAAGGTCGAAGCACCGCCCGAACCGCTGAAAGCGCGGGTCCAGCGCATCGCCCGCGCATTTGCGTCGTACGCCAGTCAGGATCGCGCGGAAGTGCTGCGACGGGTCCAGGGCATTCAGGCGACCGGCATGGATGTGTTCCTCGATGTCGTCAATCTGCGCAGCGGCCAGGACTGGGAGCGGGCGATCTACCATGAGATCGACACCAGCGACGGCTTCTTTCTGTTCTGGTCGCGCAACGCCGCGCAATCGAGCTGGGTCGAGCGCGAGTGGCGCTACGCCTTGAAGCAGCATGGGCTGGAATTCATCAGCCCGCTTGCCCTTGAAGATCCCCGCCTGACGCAACCGCCGGCGGAACTGAGCAAGATGCATTTCAACGATATGCTGCTCGCCTTCATCCATTCGGAGGATGCGATCGCCAAGCGCGCGCCGGGTCCGTCGTCGCCGTCATAGCCGCGGTGGCGGTCTCAATCGTAGCGCAGGTTGAGCTCCTTGAAGACCTTCGCCCAGCGCGCCGCTTCCTTATGCATGAAGGCTGCGAATTCCGCAGGCGACATCGTCATCGGGTAGCTGCCAGCCCGCTCCAGGCGCGCGACCACGACCGGATTGTTCATGATGTCGGCAACCTTACGGGCGAGTTTGTCGACAATCGACGTCGGCATGCCGGCCGGACCGACGAGACCGAGCCAGACCGATATGTCGTCGAGATCGGGAAGGTTCGCGGCTTCGGCGAGCGTCGGCAGATCGCCCAGCACTGCTGGCGTGCGCCGGTCGAGCTTTGCAAGCGCACGCAGCTCGCCTGCTTCGATCAGCGGATCGACGATGAGCGTCGCCGCATAGATGACGTCGACGTTGCCGGAGAGAAGACCCTGGGTCGTTTCCGCAGTCCCCTTGAACGGCACGTAGACGATGTCGAGACCGGCGGCCTTGTGGAACAGATGGCCCATCAGTTGCGCCGTGATGGTGCCCGCGCCGTAGTTGAGCTTGCCCGGGGAGGCTTTCGCTCGCGCGATCAGCTCTGCCACGGTTTTCGGTCCGTCGGCAGCACGCACGGCAACGACCGAAACCGTCTTGGTGATGGTGGTGATCGGTGTGAAATCGGCGAACGGATCGTAGGGCGGATTGCGATAGAGAAACTGGTTCATCACCAGCGTCGAGTCGATCGGTATCAGCAGCGTGTAGCCGTCAGGCGCCGCCTTCGCCACGACCTGGGCACCGATGACCGTGTTCGCGCCGGGGCGGTTTTCCACGATGACCGCTTGGCCCCAGTCCTCGGTCATCTTCTGCCCGAGGATGCGGGCGATGATGTCAGCTGGGCCGCCCGGCGGGAACGGCACGACCAGGCGGATGGCGCGGCTCGGATAGGTCTCAGCGCGGGTTTGCGCATTGGCGCAAGACCCAACGAAGAGGACGTCAACATCGCAGGCCGTCACGACGACCATGATCAGGATCAAGGCGCGGATGACCCGCAGCGGATTCATGCTGCCCTCCCGGCCGCGTTTCTTGCTACCATGGCGGCCCCGATCATGTTGCGGCGACGCGCTGCTCGCCTCAACCGGAAAATGAGAGGACTGTCGTGCTTGCGCCTTCCGAGGCCATGCAGGGTCGCGTGGCCATGTACAACGCGAACGCGCTGAAGATCGGGCTATTCGGCGCGAATTGTTCCTCGGGCCGTGCCGTCACGCTGGTGCCCGAGCGGTGGTCCGGAAGCTGGCCCGATAATTTGCACCTTGCCCGCATGGCCGATGCCGCGGGCATCGATTTCATGCTGCCGATCGCGCGCTGGAAGGGCTACGGCGGCGTCACCGACTACCAGGGCGCGACGTTCGAGACCGTCACCTGGGCGTCGGGTTTACTCGCGACGACCGAGCGCATCACAGTGTTTGGGACGGTGCACGCGCCGCTCTTCAATCCGCTGATCGCCGCGAAGGAATTCGTCACCGCCGATCACATCGGTGAAGGGCGGTTCGGCCTCAATCTTGTCGTCGGCTGGAACGAGGACGAGTTCGAGATGTTCGGGGTCAAGCAGCGCGACCACGAGCAGCGCTATGATTATGCCCAGGAGTGGATCGACGCGGTGAAACGCGCCTGGGGTCCCGAGGACGAGTTCAGCTTCGAAGGGAAGTTCCTTACACTCGCCGGCGTGCGCGCCAAGCCGAAGCCGTTCGGCGGAACGCGGCCGCTCATCATGAACGCCGGCGCCTCGCCGACTGGGCGCACCTTTGCGCTGCGCAATTGCGATGCGTTCTTTACGCAAGCTTCGCGGACCTCCGTCGAGGAGACCGCGACGCGCGTGCACGACATCAAGGCGGAAGCGGCGCGCTACGGTCGCGAGATCGATGTCTACACCGTCGGCGTCGTGACCTGCCGCCCGACCGCAAAGGAGGCCGAGGAATATTACCGCCACTGTATCGTGGAGAATGCCGACTGGTCCGCGGTCGATCTCATCCTCGCCAAGAAGAACATCAGCCGGGAGACCGTCGGCGAAGAGCAGTTCCGCCAGGAGCGCACCAACTACGCGAACGGCATGGGCGGCGTGCCGATCGTCGGCGACCCCGACACCGTCGCGCGAAAGCTCGCCGACCTCAGCCGCGCAGGTCTGCGCGGCGCCGGCATCTCGTTCGTCAACTTCGCGGACGAATTGCCGTACTTCTGCGACGAGGTCATCCCTCGCCTCGAACGCGCCGGCGTGCGCGAGAGGCGGGCATAAAAAGCTCGGGCTGCCTGGAGGTCATCCAGGCAGCCCGCGCCGCACTCCCCCTTCGATCGGAAATCAGACGGCTTCCTTGAGCTCCTTGGCGGCGCGGAAGGCCACCTTCTTGCTCGCTTTGATCTTGATCGGTTCGCCGGTCGCCGGATTGCGGCCCATGCGGGCGGCGCGCTTGCGCACGACCAGGATGCCGAGGCCGCCGATGCGGATGCGGTCGCCCTTCTTGAGGTGCTTCACGACCATGCCGACCAGGTCGTTCAAAACGGCTTCCGATTGCTTCTTCGGCATTTCGTGGGTGCCGGCCAGGGCGGCGGCGAGATGCTTCAGGGTAACGGTCGTCTGCGCGGCTTTTGCCATCGAAAGCTCCTCCTCTTGGGGCTAACTACGCCGGTGCTCGGCGGATACCGGGGACACATAAGCGATTCTCGCGGGGTTTGACCATATGATGAATGCAAAAAACGCCTGATTCTTGTGGGGATTCTGCTTTCTGACCTAAAGAAATGGCCGATTCCAGCCAGTTTCGATGCCCACGGACGGCCGAATCGACGGTTTTCCCCAACAAACCGGGCTCTCTTCGCTTATTACAACCCCGTTGGATTGTCCTTCATCGAAAGGATGATGGCCGTTGACTTCAATCCGACCCGATCGTATCTGATGCTCGATTGCTGCGCCTTGAGGCGCGGATTGCGGGGGGCGTAGCTCAGTTGGTTAGAGCGTTGCCCTGTCACGGCAAAGGCCGCGGGTTCGAGTCCCGTCGCTCCCGCCAATCTTAAAACTTGGTTCCCAAAATTTCCCGCGTGGCCGCGCGCACAATTATCCCCAGCAACGTGATGTTTTTGTCACAGCCGATGGAAAACTGAATCGTCTGCCTCGGCGATCCGCGTCGGCCGCGGCACTTCCTGCTATAAGGTGACACGAGCGGTGGGCGCTGCCGCGCCAACAGACTGCTTAGGTCGCGTGAGCTGCATCATGCAGCATGGCGTGACAGGGGGTAAAGATGTTGGGCAGATCGACTGCGCGGTCCGTAGTGATCCTTGCCGGCATTCTGGGCGCGACGCTCGCGTCGAGTATCGCGACCGCTGCCGATCTCACTCCTTATCCCGTTCTCCCCGCGATGCCCCCGGTTTGGCCAGCGGTCGATGCCATCAATGAAAAGTTCGAAGGTTTCGGCGGCTCGCTTGCGAACCGCAGTCTCTATGGCGTCAACGGCAGCCTGACGGCGCCGGTCGGCATACCCTATGGCGTGCAGATCGACGGCAGTGTCGGAAATTTCGGCTCAAACACATTCGGCGTCGTCGGCGGTCACTTGTTCTGGCGCGATCCGAACGTCGCCCTCTTCGGCATTTACGGCAGCGAAACCTTCTGGGACGCCAACGGCGGGGTGAATGCGGGACGTATCGCCGCGGAAGGCGAATACTACTGGGGCCACTTCACCCTGCAAGGCATCGTCGGCGTAGAATTCGGCAACTCCGCGACAGTGGCATCGACCAGCGCTATCACGGGCGTCAACGGATTCGGCTTAGCGACCACAACCACCTCGACTATCTTCAACACGTTTAGCGTTCAGACCCGCTTCTTCGACGAGATCAACTTCAAATATTATCTCGGCGAAGATACCTCCGCTTACATCGGCCATCGGTATCTCGGCGGCAGGAACGGGATTGCGCTCGGCGGCGAGATGGCGCTACCGGTTGCGCCCGGCATCCTCGGATCGGCGTTCGTCGAAGCTCGCTTCTTCGAGAGCGATATCAATGGCGTCTGGGGTGGCGTGAAGTTCTACTTCGGTCCAAACGACAAGCCACTGATCGCACGCCACCGTCAGGAGGATCCCAACAATTGGAATCTTGATAGCCTTTACAGCATCACTAACAACGGCAGCACGACGGGCGCGACGACGACGACGCAGTATTGCACGACGGGCGGTACGCCGCCGTTCTGCGAGTCGTTTTAAGCGTGTTGTTTTCGACACACTGCAAAAAAATCTTGAGTGCCAGCTTCAATTTCATGCGAACAATTGGAGCGACTCTGGTAAGAAGTCGTTCATGCTTCGGTGGTCGTGAGGACTTGGGGAATTCCTCTTAAGCGGCGCATCGGATCGCACGGGGTTAATGCAGCAGGTGGCTGTGGGGTGGGGAAGAGCGCAACGCCGGTTCGCCGGCGTTGCGCTTTGCTTTTGGGGCATCATTCTACCGCCAAGTGTGATCACTGCTAGGTGTGCCGATCTCCTGGCGTCCGGCTTCATTCAAAATCTTAGCGGAGCGCGGTTAGGCCGGTGGCCAACCGATCGGATTCGCTTGCTGAACGAGTTTCGCCACCAACAGAATCCGCGGCTCCTCAAAGCGTGGCGCGACGATCTGCAACCCGATCGGCAGTCCGTCGGCTGGTCAATCCGGCGGGGACGCTCGCGGCCGGCAAACTGACGAGCGTCACGAGGAAGGCGGGCGCGAGCCAATCGATGTAGCTTTCGAGTTTCCTGTTGCCGATCGCGTCGGGAAAGTTCTGCTCGATCGGGAATGGCTTCACTGGCGCGGCCGGCGTCAACAGCAGCTCAAAGCGCTCGAACAGTTCGCGGAACCGATGAAACACTCTCAAGCGCGCCTGTTCAGCCGCGGCGAGGTCGTGCGCGGTTACCTTCAGTCCTTGCTTGACGTTGCTCCTGAGGTTTTCGCCGAACGCCTCGATCTGCGCGAGATTTTCGAATTGCTGGCCGACCATCCAGGTGCCGCGCCACGTATGGTAAGGCGCTCGGCCATCGGAAGCGTCGAAGGCCACGACTTCGACCTGCGCGCCGGCATCGACAAGCCTCAGCGCGGCTGTGCGGCAGATCGCTTCGACCTCGCTATCGACCCCGATACCGGCGATATCGGACGCGTAGGCAATGCGCAGTCCGCGCGCATTCGTGGCGCCTGCGACGACCGTGTGAGCGCTGTCCCACGGTGGCGCTACCGAGATGGGCGATAGCCGGCTGAAGCCCACCATGGCGTCCAACATCAGGGACGCATCCTCGGCGCTGCGCGCGAGCGGCCCGTGCACCTGGCCAGGATCCCAGGCGAGCGGCATCGGGTGATTGGGAATGAGGCCCGGCGTCGGCCTGATACCGACGATGCCGCAGAACGCGGCCGGTACGCGGATAGAGGCGCCAAAGTCGGTGCCCTGGGCGAGCGGCACCATGCCGGTCGCGACCGCGGCCGCCGAACCGCCCGAAGAGCCCGCGGGGCTGAGCGCCGGATTCCACGGATTGCGGGTCGCGCCAAATATCGCATTCACCGTCGCGGCGCCCGTCGCAAACTCCGGCGTATTGGTTTTGCCGAGCATGATACCGCCGGCGGCCCTGAGGCGTCGCACGACCTCCGCATCCTCGAGCGGCACATGATCGCGAAAGAGCGGTGAGCCGAACGTGGTGCGGATGCCGGCCGTTTGCGTGACATCCTTGACCGCGAATGGAAGCCCATGCAGCGGGCCGAGCGGCGCGCCTCGCATGACCGCCGCTTCGGCGGCATGCGCCTCCTCGCGGGCGCGCTCTTCCGCGAGAGTAACAACGGCATTGAGCCTCGGATTGAGCCGCGCGATTACCGCAAGGTGGAATCGAGCACCTCGACGGGACTCACTTTGCGCGCGCGGATCAACGCCGCGAGTTCGACCGCCGATAAGCGCGTCAGCGAATGGTCCGACATCGGCTGAGCATAATCTGCGGCGCCGTCCCCGCACCAGGGCACCAATGTGCGTGAGCGCGTCGCGCACACTTTGCGGCGAAGCGATGACTGGCGGCGTCGAAAGCAGCGGCTGCAGCGCTGACGCAACGCCTATGTGATGCGAGCGAACGACTTGTCGGCGCGCGACAATCTTCGCGAAATGCATCGCGTGCGACGCGCCGTCAAAACACCAAGCCGCACTCAGAATTGGGTCACATTCGCCGTCGAGTTTGAACGCGGCTGAGAAATGGGGATGGGGATGCGTAATGCGTAACATCAACTCTGCGACCCGACTACTTTCCGTGACAATCTGCCTCTTCCTCGCGACGTCGCTGCAGCTGGCGGGAGCGCAGAGCGCGTCTCGCCAATCGGCGGCGTCGCGCCAGGCCGCGGCGACGGCGGTATCGAACTACGAAGAGAAAAAGCGCGAGACCAACGACATCGCCGTCACCATCGTCGTCTCGGGGCTGTCGTGCACATGCGCGCGATTCGCCGAGGACATTCGCAACGTCGTGAACGATCTGCGGCCCGACGGCATCCGCGTACTGCCGATGCTAGGGGTCGGGGGCCTGCAGAACCTCAATGACGTGCTGTTCCTCAAGAATGCCGACATGGGCGTCGTCGACGAGGACAATCTGCGGCTTCTCAAGAAGCGCGATCCGGTGCTTTACGCGAACATCGAGCAGCGCGTGCAGTACATCACCAAGCTCTACAATTCCGAATTTCAGGTGATTGCGCGCAACAACATCAGAACGTACGAGGATCTGCGCGGCAAGAAGGTGAACTTCAACCTCAAGGACAGCCAGACCGAGGTAACCGCAGACATCGTGTTCAACACGCTCAAGCTCGACGTCGAGCGCTCCTACTACGACAACGATGTCGCCCTCAAGAAGGTCATCGATGGCGATCTTGCCGCCATGATCATCCTCACCGGCGCGCCCCAGGCTGCGCTTGCCAAGCTTCGGAAGGAAGACGGCGTGCACTTCCTCGCCTTCGACGAGCGCACGGTCTCAGGTCCGGCGGCGCAACAGATCCTGTCCGACTATATCCCGGCGGAACTTACCCATGAGCAATATCCGGCGCTGATACCTCAAGGGGCGACGGTGCCGACCTTCGCCAACCGCGCCTTGCTGGTGGCTTACGGCTGGCAGGAGAACTCAGCGCGCTACAACAGGATTGCGAAGTTCGTGCGCGAGTTCTTCGGCAAGATCGACCGCTTCCACGACGGCGCGCGCCATCCCAAGTGGAACGAGATCAACATCGCCGCCGATATTCCGGGATGGACGCGGTTCAAGCCCGCCGCGGACTGGCTCGCCAGCCAGCGCGTCGCGATGGCTCGCCCGAAAGGCACGTCCGACGGCGGCGTCGACCTCAAGGTCGCATTCGATCAGTTCGTCGATCAGTACGCGGCGAGCAAGGGCTTGCACACCATTTCGGCAAGCGAGCAGGAATGCTGTTCGCGAAATTCGGACGTATCTCCAGACTCAGGCCAGCACAGCGCGCGCCCATTGATGCGGCGTACCGCGTCGTCGCCGGGCTCGTCCCGGCGATCTCGATAGAATGGGCACAGCTTGCGCTCTTGCCACTCCACGCGTCAGTGCTCTGTTCGTCGAGGTGGCCGGGCTTGTCGAACCGACAAGCCCGGCCATGACGTTTGCGGGGGCCTCCGCCAATTTGAATTGCAACCTTCAATGCGTCTTGCCGCAGGAGCAGCGGCCGGGCGGCGGGAAATCGCGACGCAGCGCGTGCATGGCGGCATCGTCGGCTAATCCGCTGCAGAAGTTCGCGATCAGCGGGTCGATCCGCTCCGCAAAACATCGCGCATTGGCATTAAGCCCGACAAGGCGCTCCATCGCCTGCTGTGCCTGATGAGCGAGCGCATGGCGATCGACGCCGATCGCGCGCCCGTCCGAGACCACGAGCTTGCCGCCGATCAGCACCTTGTCGACAGCGGTCGCGTCCTCGGTTGCCACGATCTGGTTCGTGGCATCGTTGAGCGGCATGTAATTGACGTTGTCGAGATCGAGAAGGACGAGGTCGGCCTTATAGCCCTTGGCAATGCGGCCGATGAGGTCCTGCATGCCGAGGACGCGCGCCGAACCTTCGGTCGCCATGCGGAACACTTCCCGCGTCGAGACCCATTCATCGGGCGGCAGGCCGCGGATGCGTGACACATAGGCCGCAAAGCGCATCGCTTCGAACATGTTCTGATTGTCCGATGAGGCCGACCCGTCGGTGCCGATGCCGACGGTGATGCCATGGCGGACGTAGTCGCGCACTGCGGCGATGCCGGACCCGAGCCGCAGATTGGCGCCGGCATTGTGGGATACCTGGGCGCCCTTGCTGCCAAGGAGCGCCATGTCCTTTTCGTTGAGCCAAACAGCGTGGGCCGCCGAGAACCATGGGCCGACGATGCCGCAAGCATCCATGGTCTCGGTCATCGACAGCCCGGTGAACTGGAACGAAGACGCCGACTGGTATTTCGACTCGCTCACGTGGGTCTGCATGGCGAGGCCATGTTCGCGCGCGATGTCGCGGCAGCCGATCATGAAGTCGCGGGTGCAGTGCTGCGGTATCGTGGGGGCGATGGCGAGCCGCAGTTGGTCGGCGGGATGCGACCACGTCTTTGCGAGATGCCGCAACGCGTCGAGGTTTTTGTCGGTGCTGCCCATGCGCAGTCCGCCCGCCCATGCACGCAATTCTTCGGGCAGGGCGTCGAGGAGGCCGGGGATCGTTTGATAGAAGGTGAGGTCGGCGACCATCGGCGCGATCACCGCGCGCATCCCGACGGTAGCATAGGCGCTGGCCACTGCCTCCATGCCGTCGACGGTCGGCGCGGGAAACTCGAACATCAGGTCGTAGCAGGCAGTCGTACCCTTCTCGACCAATTCGACGGCGTTGATGAGGGCGGAGAGGCGCTTGTCGTCGGTCGTACGGGACCCGCCGATCCAGACTGCGGCATTGAGGAGCTGCCCCAGCCCATCAGGTCTCCGACGCCTTTGGAGAGTCCTCCGTGGCTGTGGGTATGTGCATTGATGAGGCCCGGAATGACGAGGCGGCGGCGTGCGTCCAATACCTCGGCGTTGGCGTTCGTCGCCGTGCCGGGCGCGACGATGTCGGCAATGATATCGCCATCGACCACGATGTCGCGCATTTCTCCTCGCGCGGCATCTGCCGTCACCACCAGTCCGCCCGAAATCACCTGCATTGCGTTTGTTCCTTTTCCCTGCGTGCTTGCCGTGACCTGCGATCAGTGCGGCGCGCGAAGCCCAAGCCGCGCGAGGCGCGGCAGCACCTCGGCGGCAAAATACGGTACCTCGTCGAGATAATTCACGAATGACAGCGCAATCCCGCGGATGCCGGCTTCGCTGATCGCCGCCAGCTCCTGCGCCACGCGGTCGGGTGAGCCGACAAACGGGTAGCCGCCGATGGCGTTCCCGGCGAAGTAGCGCCGACGCGCTTCATACTCCTCGGCCGAATGGTTCTCGCGCGTGATGTTGCGCAATGTCATCATCGCCTCGACGGCGCCCCAGTCGGCGTTGTCGATGATGGCGTGGCGGTGATAGTCGTCGGCCTCCTGCTGGGTCGGCCGACAGATCACTTGGCCGACGGTATAGACCTCGATCTCGCGGCCGTAGCTTTTTGCCTCGTCCTTGATCTCGCGAACTTTCGTCGCATTGTCGGCGAGCGAGGTCCGCGAACGCGGTCGCTGGTGAAGAACGCGTCGCAGTTGCGCAGCGCGAACGCGCGGCCGTCGGCTGACGAGCCGGCGTTCATGATCAGCGGCCGCGTCCCGCCGTAGGGTTTGGGCTTCTCGCGCACGCCCTTCAGGTGGAAGAACGCGCCGTCGAAGTCGAAGTCGTCCCGCGTCCACGCGAGCGCATCACGTCGATCCACTCCTGGCCCTGCGCGTAGCGCGCCGCGTGGTCGCTCTGCGTCGACGCCGAACATCTCGAACTCGCCCTCGTTCCAGCCGCACGACGATATTGAGGCCGAAGCGGCCGTGGCCGACGTGGTCGGCGGTGACCATCTGCTTCGCCGCGATCAGCGGGTGGAACAGCGGCGCGTGCACGGTGCCGAAGACGGTGATGCGCTTCGGTCGCCGCGAGCAGCCCGGTCGCCCAGGTGATCGTCTCGAGCGTCGCGCCCTGAAAATCGGTGTCGCCGCCGTAGCCCTTCCAGCGCGCCGATCGGCAGCATGAAATCGATGCCCGCCTCGTCGGCGATCTGCGCCAAGCGCAGGTAGTCGCGCCCAGTTGCCGACCAGCGCTCGGGGACCATGGTCGCCGAGCGTCCGGACGAGCAGTTCGCGCCGAACAGTCCGATCTGCAGCGCATTCGCGCCATACATGCGCATGCGCTCATGCATCGATGCGCCGCGGGCCTGCACTGAAATCCTCCATCATGTGGGGTGAGGCAGTGTTCCATCGCGCCCACCCGCCGTCAACGCGGGGACGCGCGTAACGGTCAGCAGGGGAGGGTGGGCAAAGCGCAAGCGATGCCCACGTGAGACGCGTGGACACGCACGCGCTCTCAAAGTTGTCATCGCCCGGCTTGACCGGGCGATCAGTAACCCTTTCCGACGAGAACTCGTAAGAGCGGCATCCCTCCGCGTGGGCGACGCGCGGATGCGTCCGCGCTTTGCCCATCCTACCGAGCCAATGGCCTTATGGCTTGTAAGGCCCGAGCTCCTTCAATGCCGCTTCGACGAAGGTCATGTCGATGACGGCGCCGAGGTCGAGCTTGCCGTTGATCAGCTTTTGGTCGGTGTAGAATGCGAGATCGTAGGCGAGGCTCTGCGCGTTCACTTTCCCGTCGGGATTGATACCGGTAGGCGTCACCGCCTTGTAGATGTCGCGCGCCTTGATGGGCGTGCTTTCCGAGAGAATGGCGATGACCTCGTCGGCATTCGGCCCGTCGAGGCGGCCGTCCTTGAGCGCGCCATTGTAAAAGCGGACCGCGCGGATATAGGCGCGCATGAAGCGGCGGGCGCCATCGGGATGGCGGACGGCAAAATCCTCCGCGTAGAGCAGCACCGCGATCTGATGGTAGGGCAGAATTTCGTCGTCAGAGCGAACAACGACGGCGTCGTCGTTCTTCACCGTGATCGCTGCCGCAGGCTCGACCGAGGCCGACGCATCGACCGACTTGTTCTTGAGCGCGGCGACATGATCGGGCAGCGGCATGTCGATAGTCTGCACATCGGCATAGCGAAGCCCGATCGACTTGAGCAGCGTGTTGAGGGTCGAGGTGTTGCTGACGCCGGGGGCGTTCATCGCAAACCGCATGCCCTTGAGGTCCGGGAGATCGCGGTAACGTCCGCTTGCGACGAGGTCCTTGCGGACCAGAATTTTGGTCGCGCCGTAGCCCGGCGGCGAGGAGGCCTTGTCGGCCACGATCTTGATCTTGATGCCGCGGGCGACCGCGTTGTAGAGCCCGGCCGATGCCGAGCCGGCGCCGGCAGCGATGTGCCCCGCACCGAGCGGTGCCACCATGTCGGACGCGGAGCGGAAGCTCGTCACGGTAACGTCGAGCCTTTCGTCGCGAAAGAAGCCCTTGCGGTCGGCGATGAAGATCGGCGCATCGCTCATGGTGTTGGTGACGCCGACCGTAATCGGCTGCGCCGCGGCGAGCGATGCCGACACGGCGATGACCGTGAGCCCAACCGGGGCCGAGAGAGCCCGAAAAGTCTTGCTGTTCATCCGCTGCCTTCGTCCATGACGAAGAGTTGTACTCCGGAACGACGCGGTCTCGGAAGCCTACGGCTCAAGAAGGCTAAAGCCCAAGATAGACGCGCCGGATATCATCGTCGGCGGAAAGTTCCCGGGCAGCGCCTTCACGGCGATGCGGCCGTGCTCCAGCACGTAGACGCGCTCGGCGACGGCGAGTGCGGAGCGCGCGTCCTGTTCGACGAGCAGCACGGCGACCCCCGCCTGCTGGACGGCGCGGATCCCCTGGAATATCTCGACCTTGAGACGATGCGCGATGCCGACCGACGGTTCATCGAGCAGGAGAAGCGTCGGACGCCCCATCAGTGCGCGCCCGACCGCAAGCATCTGCTGCTGTCCGCCCGACAATGTGCCGGCCGGCTGATGACCGCGCTCCTTGAGGATCGGAAACAGGGCGTAGACTTTCTCGAAATCGTGGGCGATGCCGTCCTTGTCGTTGCGCAGGTAGGCGCCGAGCATCAAATTCTTGGTCACGCTCAGTTCGGGAAACAAGCGGCGACCCTCGGGGCAATGGCAGATGCCGCGGCCAACGACCTGATGCGCCGGCAGGCGCTCCAGCGACCGCCTGTCGAATGTCACGCGTCCGGAAGAGGGGGGCACGGTGCGCGAGATCGCCTTCAGAAGGGTGGTCTTGCCGGCGCCGTTCGGCCCGAGGACGCCGACCAGCTCACCGCGATCAACGCGCAAGGATAACCCGTCGAGCGCGAGTGCCTTGCCGTAATGGACAACGAGGTTTTCAACTTCAAGCAGCGCCACGGCCGGCTCCCGCCTGTTGCAGGTCAAGATCGATCTCCGCGGTGCCGAGATAGGCCTCGACCACGCGCGGGTGGCGCACGATCTCGGCGGGCGCGCCGCGGGCGATGATCTCGCCGAAATCCATGGCGATGATCTCCTGCACGACCTGCATGAACTCGCGCAGCTTGTGCTCGATGATCAGGATCGTCAGGTGCTCGCTTTTGTGCAGCGCGCGGATCAATTCGGCGAGCCGCTCGACTTCGCCGGCGCCGAGCCCGGCGAACGGCTCGTCGAGGAGCAGCAGCTTCGGCGCGGTCGCAAGCGCACGCGCGATCTCCAGGCGTCGGAGGTCGCCATAGGGCAAGACTCGACGTCCGGTTCCGCTTTGTCGCCAAGCCCGACCTGTTCGGCGAGAGCGAGTGCCCGCTCGCGCGGCCGCCCCGAATGGCTCACGCGGGGTGCAAGGCAGGCCACTTCGATATTCTCGGCGACGCTCATGTCGACGAACGGCCTCGCGAGCTGGAAAGTGCGGGCGAGCCCGCGATTGACGATCCGGTGCGGTGCTAGTCCGGTAAGCGATTGGCCGTCGAACGTCACACGACCATCGTCCGGGCGGAGAAATCCGGTGAGCAGATTGAAGAGCGTGGTCTTTCCCGCGCCGTTCGGCCCGAGAATGCCGGTGATCGTGCCCGCCATCAGGAAAAGCGACACATTCTTCACGGCATGTAGACCGCCGAAACGCTTGTTGAGGTCCTCGACGGCGAGCAACGCACTCATGCGAACACCGCCCGGATGCGCCGCCACAGCGGGGCGATCAGCCCTTGCGGCAGCAGGAACAGGATGACGATGAGCACGAGCGTATAGACCCACAGGCGATATTCGCTGACCCCGCGCAACGCTTCCGTCAGCACGTTGAGGAAGATGGCGCCGCCGACGGGTCCGTAGATCGAGCCGATGCCGCCCACGTAGACCATGATGATAATGTTGATCGACAGGACGACGGCGAAGAGGTCGGGGCCGACCTGGAGCTGGTAATGGGCGTAGAGCGCGCCTCCGAGGCCCGCAACGGCGGCTGAAATCATCAGCGAGGCCATCTTGTAGAACGTGACATCGATGCCGGCGGCCTGGCAGGTCGCCTCGTCGCCGCGAATGGCGCGCAGGATGATGCCCCATGACGAGTTGGCGAGGAGCTTGAGCAGTAGGGTCGCCGCGACCAGAAATCCGAGCGTCAGGTAGTAGTAGGCGAGTGGAGAATTGAGAATTGGGTCGAGGCCGTTCAAACCGTCCTGCCCGCCGGTGTAGGTCGAAAAAATGATCGTGAGCTGCTGCATGACCGCAGCGCCCGACAGCATGGCGAGGGCGAAGTAGGGTCCTTTGAGGCGCAGCGTCGGCAGGCCGATCACGATGCTGAACAGCACGGCGACAGGCGGCGCGGCGAGAAGACTCCACCACGGCGCGACCCCGAAATTGACGTTGAGAAAGCCCGCGGTATAGGCGCCGGCGCCGATGAACAACGCGTGGCCGAAGTTCTCCCGTCCGGTGAGCCCCGACATGAAGTCCCAGCTCGCGGCCCACATGCCGTAGCAGAGCGCGACCGTCATGATGCCGATGATGTAGCTCGAAGCGGAGATGAGCGGGACCGCGGCAAGGACGCCACCGCCAGCGGCGGCGGCGATCCAATCGACGTTCGGAATCTTGATTTTCAGCCGCGTCGACGAGACTTGCGTCATCTCGCTCATGGGATCAGAAGGCCGCGCGCCGGCCGAGGAAGCCGGCGGGGCGCAGCACCAGCGTGATCAGCCCGGCCGCGACCGATACGATCTGCGACCACTCGATGAAATCTTGAAGGCGATGATAGTTTCGACGTAGCCGAGCAGCAGCGCACCGACGATGCTGCCGGGAGGGACCGAGCCCCCCACGACGACGATGGCAAAAAGCCTCGACCAGGGGCAGCAGGCCCATGCTGGGAATGACGGTCTGGAACGGCGCGACCAGCACACCGGCCGCGACGGCAATGCCAGCCGATAAACCCATTACGATCGAATAGATGCGATCGGATGGGATGCCCATGTATTCGATGTATTGCGCGGCTTCAGCGTCCTGAGAGACGGCAAGGATCGCGCTGCCGATCCGCGTGAATTGCAGGAAAAGCCATAGGCCGACGAGAATCACGATGGCGCCTGCAAGCGCCAGCAGGTGCTGACCGCTGATGTCGACCCCGAGGAAGTGGTAGGTCACGTCGACGATCGACGGCACGTTGCGCGCCTCCGAACCGAACACCAGCAGCAGGACCTGCTCGACCATGAGCGCGACCGCGAGCGTGATCAGCAGAACGGCCAGCATCGACTTGCGGAGCGGACGCACCAGCACTCGCTCGACCACTATGCCGAAGGCGGCCACCAGCAGGACGGCAGCGATTGCGGCGAGCCAGAGCGGCAAATGGGCGTTGGCGGTCAGCGTGTACACGGCGTAGGCGCCGAGCGCATAAAACGAGCCGTGCGCGAGGTTAAGAATACGCGCGACGCCGAAGATGAGCGTGAATCGACGGCGAGCAGGGCGTAGATCGCACTGATCACCGCGCCGTAGACGAGGATCTGGATCACGCGCCTGGCCCTTGTTCGTTGCGGGCCGAGCCTGGCGCATGAACTTGCGCGGCCCGGCTCGGTCCGGCCGGCGGGTCGATCCCCGCCACAGGATCAGTTCTGGGCGAGCCAGGGTGGGTTGATCATCTTGCCCGTGACGAGCGCCTTTGGCCACACGACGACGCGTTCGCCGTTCGCCTGCCATTGCACGAACAGCTCGTTGACGAAGCCCGGGCCGTCCTTGACGTCGTGCGTCGCATCGAACTGGACGCGGCCGCGCACGCGACATAATCGGTCTTTTCCAGCTCCTTGATGACCTTGTCGGTGTCGGTGCTGCCGGCGCGCTGAACCGCATCGGCATAAATATGGACCGCGTCATAGGCGCCCGGCGCGCTATAGACCGGCGGACGGCCGTAGAGCTTCACGAAACCATCCCACCACGCAACGGTGGTCGGGGTGAGGGGCGCACGCACGACGAAGTTAGCCGACACCTCGGCGATCGATTTCCCGCCGACCCGGTCGAAGAAATTGGCATCCATGCCCTTCACGTCGATGCCGCCGATCGGAACCGGGACCTTGGCGTCATACCACTGCTTAATGAGGACATCGGATGCGCCATGCGACACGATGAGGATGAGGTACTGGGCGCCAGCGTCTTTCACCTTCGCGAAGATCGGGGAGAAATCGGCGGTCTGCACGTCGAAGTACTCGGCAAGCGGCACTTCGAGTCGGCGCTCGCGGCGCCTTTCTTGAGCGGCGGCAGGATGTCCTGCACCCATTTGGCGTTCTCGCCGATGATCGCGATCCGCTTCAGCCCAAGTTCGCCTTTGAGCTTGCCGGAGACGAAATCCAGCAGGGAATTGGCCTGCCGCGCGGAGTTGATCGGATTAACGCGGAAAATGTATTTGTAGTGATCGTAATCGGTCTTGACCTTCTCCTGGATCGCCGGCGACGCAGATCCGATATTGATGAAGATGGTCTTGGCGCGCGCCATGTGCGGCAGTTCGCCGAGGGTCACGCCGGAATTGTAGCCTCCGATCAGCACGTTGACGTGATCATCGCCGGTCAGCTTGTTGACCGCCGCAATGCCGACCTTGGGGCCGTCGGTTGCCGCTTCCCCCTCGTCGGCCACGATCATTTCCAGCTTGCGGCCGAGGACGCCGCCTTTCGCGTTGACCTCGTCGATCGCCATGCGCACGGCATCGATGGTGTCGCGGCCGACCTGTTGCTGGATCGCGGTATTGACGCCGATGCGGATCGGGTTTTCCGCGGCTACCGAAGGGCTGGCGCTCGCAAATGCGCTGAGGGCGCCTGCGGCGAGCAGGCTGAAGGTGCTGCGTCCCATCATTTCCTCCGTCGTGCCGAGTGATTACGCCCGGCAAATTTCTGATTTGTTTTTTCAATAAATATTGTCAGCCGCGGGCATTTTGCCGCCTATGTCGAGGCGAGGAGATCGGCAGATCCTCGCGGCAGCCATAAACAAAAATTTATATGATTGCAGCGAGTGGCGGAAGGGGAGGGCCACGCGAAATGGTGACGCGGGTGGCGCGTCACCTCAGATCGAATGGCGCCCGCCTACGCCGTCCCGGATATCGCTTCGCTCATCCGGGCGACGAGACACAGGCAGACCACGTTCGAGTGGCGTGTCGGCTACTCGGCGGCCTCTGCCTCGATGGCTTCCTCG
This sequence comes from uncultured Alphaproteobacteria bacterium, assembly GCA_963807015.1. Taxonomy (GTDB): domain Bacteria; phylum Pseudomonadota; class Alphaproteobacteria; order Rhizobiales; family Xanthobacteraceae; genus JAJPKK01. The sequence continues at coordinate 288,039 of CAWEAS010000009.1, forward strand.
CGCGGAGCTTCGTGCTTCTTGCCGCCGCCGAGCCAGGTCTGCAGACGATCGAGGTAGAGATAGACGACGGGCGTCGTGTAGAGCGTGAGCGCCTGGCTGAGTATGAGGCCGCCGACCATGGCGTAGCCGAGCGGCTGGCGCATCTCCGAGCCGGTGCCGGTGCCGAGCATCAGCGGCAGGCCGGCGAGCATTGCCGCCGCGGTCGTCATCATGATTGGGCGGAAGCGCAACAAGCAGGCTTGTCGGATCGCGTCGATCGGAGCGAGGCGTTCATCGCGCTCCGCTGCGATCGCGAAGTCCACCAGCATTATGCCGTTTTTCTTGACGATGCCGATCAGCAGGATGATGCCGATGATGCCGATGACCGAGAGATCGAGCCCGCCGAGGTAAAGCGCAAGCAACGCTCCGACGCCCGCCGATGGCAGGGTCGACAGAATGGTGAGCGGGTGGATGAAGCTCTCATAGAGCATGCCCAGGATGATGTAGACGACGACGAGCGCCGCCGCGATCAGGGCCGGCTCGCTCGCCAGCGACGTTTGGAAGGCCTGGGCATTGCCCTGGAACGTGGCGATGATCGTCGATGGCCTGTTGAGTTCGCGCGCGGCGCCCTCGATAGCATCCACGGCCTCGCCGAGGGCAACGCCCGCCGGCAAGTTGAACGACAGCGTCACCGCCGGGAATTGGCTCTGGTGATTGACCACCAGGGGGCCGATCTTGGCGGTATCGGCCGTGACCAACGTCGACAGCGGCACCGCAGCGCCGGTCAGCGGCGATTTCACATAGATGCGATCGAGCGTCGATGGCAGGCCCTGCAGCTCCGGCTTGACCTCCAGAACCACCCAGTAGGTGTTGATCTGGGTGTAGTACTGCGTCACCTGGCGCTGGCCGAAGGCGTCATTGAGGGTGTCGTCGATCAACTGCGGCGTGATGCCGAACCGCGACGCCTGATCGCGATTGATCTTCAACGTCAGCTGCGGCGCGCTGTTGAGAAGGTCGGTCGAGACGTCCGCGAGCTGGGGCAGGGTCTTCATCTTGGCGAGCATTTTGGTCGACCATTCGGCCAGCTCGGCGATGTTGACGTCCTGCAGCGTGTACTGGAATTGACCGCGCGACAGACGGCCGCCCACCGTGATGTCCTGCGGGATCTGCAGGAATACGGTTGCGCCCTTCACGGCGGCGAATTTCGGGCGCAGCCGGTCGATGATCTGGGATGCGGACGCGTCGCGCTCTTCGCGGGGCTTCAGTGTGGCGAAGATGCGTCCGGTGTTCGGGGTGTTGGCGCCGCCGCCGTTACCCATGTTGGAGCCGAACGCCTCGATGTCCGGATCCTGCGCGACGATGGCGCCAAGCTGTTCCTGAAGGCGCATCATCTCGGCCGGTGACACGTCCTGCGCGGCTTCGGTGAGGCCGAATAGCTGACCGGTGTCCTGGATCGGGAAGAAGCCCTTCGGGATTGCCAGGAACATCACCACCGTCAGCGCCATCGTGCAGAAGAACACCATGAGGGTGAAGAACTGGTGGCGCAGCGCGATGTCGAGGGTCCGTCGGTAGCCGGCGAGCAGACTGTCGAACAACCATTCGAAGGCGAGGTAGACGCGGCCATGCTCATGAGTCGGACGCCGCATGAAGCGCGCCGCCATCATCGGGGCCAGCGTCAGCGACACGATGGCGGAAACGACGATCGATGCGGTCACTGTAAGGGCGAATTCGCGGAACAGGCGGCCAATGATGCCGCCCATCAGCAGCAGCGGAATGAACACGGCGATCAGCGACACGCTGATCGACACCACGGTGAAGCCGATTTCGCTGGCGCCGGCAACCGCGGCCTCGAACGGCGACTCGCCTTCCTCGACGTGGCGGAAGATGTTCTCCACCACCACGATGGCGTCGTCGACCACGAAACCGACCGCGATGGTGAGCGCCATCAGCGACAGGTTGTCGAGGCTGAAACCCAACAGGTACATGGCCGCGCAAGAGCCGAACAAGGCGAGCGGCACCGTCACAGTCGGAATCAATGTCACCCAGAAATTCCGGATGAACATCAGAATCACCAGCACCACCAGCACGACGGTGAGCGCCAGCGTGAATTCCACGTCGGCGACCGACGCGCGGATGGTGATCGTCCGATCGAGAATGGTGTTGACGTGGATGCTCGGCGGGATGGTGGCGGTGAGCAGCGGCAGCCGCGCCTTGATCTGGTCGACGGTGTCGATGACGTTGGCGCCCGGCTGCTTGTAGACGATCAGCAGGACCGCGCGTTTCTGGTTGTCGTAGGCGCGGATCGTCACGTCGGTCGGCGCTTCGACCGCTTGGCCGATGTCCCTGATCCGCACCGGAGCACCGTTGCGGTAGGCGAAGATGACGTCGTTGTATTCCGACGGCTTCATGATCTGGTCGTTCGCCGCGATCGTGAAGCTCTGAATACCGCCGTTGAGCGTTCCCTTCGCGGCCGTCGTCGTGGTCGTCATCAAGGCCATCCGCACGTCTTCGAGCGTCAGGCCGGTGGCTGAGAGCTTGGCGGGATCGACCTGAACCCGGATCGCCGGCTTTTGTTCGCCGGCGATAATCACCTGGGCGACGCCGGGCACCTGCGACATCTGCTGCGACAAAACGTTGTCGGCGTAGTCGTCGACAGTGGTGATCGGCAAGACTTCGGAACTTGCCGAAAGGATGAGGATGGGCGAGTCGGCCGGATTGACCTTCTTGTAGTTCGGCGGCGGGAAGAGGTTGGTGGGAAGCTGCTTGCCGGCCGCGGTGATGGCGGCCTGGACATCCTGCGCCGCGCCATCGATGTTGCGGTTGAGATCGAACTGCAAGACGATCGTCGTGAAGCCGAGCACGCTCACCGACGTCATCTGGGTGACGCCGGCGATCTGCCCGAACTGGCGCTCGAGTGGGGCAGCGACCGACGCCGCCATGGTTTCAGGGCTGCCACCGGGAAGACCGGCCGACACCTGGATGGTCGGGAAGTCCACTTGCGGCAGCGGCGCCACCGGCAGGAACGGGAACGAGACCAGGCCGGCGAACGCAAGCGCCGCCATCATCAGCGCCGTCGCGACAGGCCGGCGGATAAACGGTTCGGAGATATTCACTGCGCGCGCTCCTCGCTCGCCGTATTTTGAGCAGCGCGCTGCGTCGGCGGCTGGATCGCCACGAGGGAGCCCGGTTGCAGTTTGTAGTAGCCTTCGATAACGACCCGATCCCCGTCTTTGACGCCCGACGTTACGATGGCTACATCATCGGATGGGGGACCCATCTTGATCGGCCGCATCGCGGCTTTTTCGTCACTGCCGATCGCCCAGACGAACATCCCGTTCGGGCCGCGCTGCACGGCGGCGGTCGGCACGGTGAGCGCGTTCATCTCGGTGTTCAGTAACACGCGTGCGTTGACGAATTCGCCGGGCCACAGCCGCTCGTCGGAGTTCGGAAAGAGGGCCTTGAGCTTAAGTGTCGCCGTCGTCTGATCAATGAGCGCGTCGATCAGCATCAGCTTGCCGGTGCCGAGCTGCTTGACGTTATTCTGGTCGAATGCCGCAATCGTGACAGGGCCGCGCGCCATGGCTTCACGCAAGGGCTCGAGCTGAATTTCCGGCAAGGTGAACAGCACCGTGGTCGGCTGGACCTGGGTCAGTACCACCAGCGGCATTGCGTCGTTGGCGTGGATGATGTTGCCGATGTCGATCTGGCGGATGCCGGCGCGGCCGTCGATCGGCGAGGTGATGATCGTGTAATCAAGCTGCGTCGCGGCGCTTTCGATGGCTGCCTCGTCGGCCTTGATCGACGCCTTGAGCGCGTCGACCTTGGCTTGCTGCTGGTCGAAGACCTGCTGCGTCTCGAAGCTCTTCGCAACCAGGTTCTTGGCCCGCGCCAAGTCCTTTTCCGCGGAGATCAGGTTAGCTTCATCCATACCCTTCTTGCCGACCGCCTGGTCGTAGGCGGCCTGGAACAGCCGAGGATCGATCTTGGCGAGCAGGTCGCCCTTCTTGACGTGTTGTCCCTCGGTGAACGCGATCTCGACGAGCTTGCCGTCGACCTGGGAATGGATCGGAACGGTGTTCAGCGCCTGAACGGTGCCAAGCCCGCTGACATAGATTGGCACATCCTGCCGGCTCGCCGTCGCCACGCTGATCGGGATCTTGCGGACGGGCGCCGCTCTCTTCTCGCCGCCGGGGTGATGCAACCAATAGTAGCCGCCACCGACTGCCGCGACCGCGACAAACACGGTCAGGATCGCGACACCGCGCCTCGGCTTCGCCGGTTTGGCGCGATTTGCCATCACGATCGTGTCCTGCCTTCCGTCCGCCATTGGAATTGCCACCCTTGAAATTATAAACCGATCCACTTTAGCAAATACTGCGCCATAATCGGAAAAGCGAATATATTTCCGTTGATATACGTCAAGATGAATAAAATTTCATCAAAAAAGGCCCCGTCTAGGCTCGCAATGGTGCACCGCAGCGTCATCGGCCGATTCCGGAAAGCCTGATTTTTCACTGACGCAGGGCGGTAATTAGGCGCCGGCGTGAAACGTCGCGTGCGCGACCAGGAACACGATGCCAAATGCCGTCATGCCGAACGCGACCGCAGCGATCGGCAGCAGAATTTCGACTGCAGCGGTCCGCGACCGGCAACGCCCGGTCCAGGAATCGAGGTCGCCGTGAATCCAATCACCGAAACTCTCGGCCGCGGGGCCGGTCTCGCTTTCGGTGTCCCCGTCTGTTGTCGCGGCGTCAGGCGGCGCCTCTTGATCCAGGTGCGGCGCCGCGCGCGACAACATGAATGGAATCCCGATGGCCATGATGAAGAGAACGCTGACCATCGCGAGTGCCAGACTGATGTAGCCGGTCCCGTCGAAGAACACCCACGCCGATATCAGAAGCCACGCAGCGAGCCCCACCATCGCCGCATAGATCAGCGGGTGGAGATGATCGAAAAGACGATCGTCGTCGGGTTGCGTTGCCATGGCGCTTCTCGGTTCCATAAACCGCTATGCGCGCCGGCAAACGGCCGGCGCGGCCCGCGAAACAGCTCACGCCGGTTGAATGCGCAAGAGGCGGTCCCCGTTCGCGCGCAAGCTCTGCGTCGAACCACCGCATATCGATCGACCTTTTCAGCAGCGTCCTGAAATCACGGCGAAATTTGCCGCTACCGGGATGTGCTGCCGCAGCAGCCTTAAGAAATATTCATCACCGGGACAGGCGTCCGTAAGGTCCGAAGATTATTCCAGAGTCACGTCCGCTGCGTGGTTTGGGCGGCGGAGAGTTGAAGGGCAGGAAGCCCAGAAATCAGAACTCAAATGGAGAAGATCATGGCAACGCTGGATAACCAAGGTGGGCGACCGTTGGCGCGTCGTGCAACCTTGTTGGCATCGGCCGCGGCACTCGGCATCGCAATTACTGCTGGGGGCGTCAGCTTCTATCGTCCGACATTCGTTCAACCCGCACACGCGGCGACGACCGAAGCCGCGCCGCAGCCGAGCGGCTTTGCTGACCTCGTAGCGCGCGTGAAACCTGCCGTCATTTCGGTGCGGGTGGAGCTTCCCGGCAAGGAGGTGGCGAAGCTCGAACAGAACAACGATGAGGGTCCGCAGCCGCAGCAAGGCTCGCCGCTCGACCGCTTCTTCCGCCAATTCGGACAGCAGGATGCCCCGCGGCAGCCGCCGCGGCATATGGCGGCTGAAGGATCCGGCTTCTTCATCTCGCCGGACGGCTATGCGGTCACCAACAACCACGTGGTCGATCACGCCACCGACGTGAAGGTGGTCACGGATGATGGCCACACCCTGTCGGCCAAGGTGGTCGGCACCGACCCGCAGACCGACCTCGCGCTCATCAAGGTCGAAAAAGTCGAGGGCAAGAACTTCGTCTACGTCAACTGGGCGGAGCATGAGCCGCGCATCGGCGACTGGGTGATCGCGGTCGGCAATCCGTTCGGTCTCGGCGGCACGGTGACGGCGGGAGTCGTCTCGGCACGCGGCCGCGACATCGGCTCCGGCCCCTATGACGACTTCATCCAGATCGATGCCCCGATCAACCGCGGCAATTCCGGCGGCCCGGCGTTCGACATCAATGGCAATGTCATCGGCGTCAACACCGCGATCTTCTCGCCGTCCGGCGGTTCCGTCGGCATCGGATTCGACATCCCCGCCGATACGGCGAAGTCGATCGTCGCGCAGCTCAAGGAGCACGGCCACGTGACGCGCGGCTATATCGGCGTCCGCATCCAGCCGGTCACGCCTGAGATCGCCGACAGCCTCGGGATGAAGAAGGTCGAAGGCGCACTGGTCGACGAAGCCACCGCCGACGGTCCCGCTGCCAAAGCAGGCATCAAATCCGGTGACGTCATCACGCAGGTCGACGGCAAGGACGTGAAGGGCTCTCGCGAACTCGCGCGCCGCATCGCCGCCATGGCGCCCGGCGGCAACGTTCAGCTCGCTGTTCTCCACGACGGTGCAGAGAAGAACGTGTCGATGACGCTCGGCACGCTTCCGACCGAGCACCAGGCCAGCAACACCGGCAGCGAGGAGCACGGCAAAGCCGACAATACGCCACGTCTTGGCGTGACTGTCGCGCCGGCCGCCGATGTCCAGGGTGCAGGCCAAGAGGGCGTCGCCGTTACCGGCGTCGACCCCAATGGGCCGGCAGCCGAGCACGGCGTGCGTACGGGCGACGTCATCCTCGATGTCGGCGGCAAGTCCGTGTCAAAGCCGGAAGACGTCCGCGATCAGCTCGTCGCGGCCGAAAAGGACGGCAAGCAAACCGTGCTGCTGCGAATGAAGACTGCCGACGGCACGCGGTTCGTCGCGGTTCCGCTGGGCAAGGCGTGACAGCAATGGGGTGCCGCCGGACGTGCCGTATCTCTCCGGCATGAGTGCCCCCAGCCCGGCGGCAAACCCCAGGGGACGGGCGCCAACCCGTCCCCACCCCCTTCAAGTGAGAATTCGCTCAAACAACCTAGAGAAACGAGGAGCGAACCATGAAACACAAATGGCATAATGAGGCGTGGTTCGACGTCGCGAAGCTGGTGCTCGCGGCGTTCCTGTTCGCGTCGCCGTGGATCTTCAATTTCACTGGCGTGACGGTCGCGAGCCGAAGCGCATGGGCCGGCGGCATTCTCATCGGCTTTGTCTCGGTCTGGGCGATCATCGCCTATGCCGACTGGCAGGAATGGGCGAGCGTCGTGCTCGGTCTGGCGGTGCTGATCGCGCCGTGGGCGATGAACTTCCATCACACCGCCGTCACCGCCATGCGGGTCGACGTGTCGGTCGGCATCGCGGTCGTGGTGATCGCGCTCGCCAACCTGTTGTCGATCCATAGCGCCCCGCCCCGCGTTACGGCGTGACGCACAGTCAAGCGTAGCGCGAGCGTGCGCCTTGCTTTCGAGCGCGCGGCGGGTAGGGCTGTCCGAGGTCCGATAAACCCCTTGTGCCCGCCTTGGTCCGCCTGCCACCGCCGTAATGGAGCATTCCCCGTCCGAAAGCTGGATTGGCGCGCGTCTGCTGCGCAAGGAAGACGCGCGCTATCTGAGGGGCGCAGGTGCCTTCGTCGACGACATCCGGATGGCGGGCCTTCTCGACGTCGCTTTCGTGCGCAGCCCCGTGGCGCATGGGCGCTTGCGGCGGATCGGAAAGCCCGAAGAGTCTCGCGACAACGTATTCACCCTCGCCGACCTCGGTGCGATCACGACTCCTGAGGCGGGGCCCGAACTTGCCGCATTCCGCGCAAGTCCCTATCCGCCGCTGGCCGATGATCGCGTGCGCTATGTCGGCCAGACCGTTGCCGCCTGCGTCGCATCAAGCCGCGCTGCGGCGGAGGATCTCGCGACGCGCGTCGTGCTCGATATCGACGAACTGCCGGCCGTCACCAATTGCGTCGCCGCCATGCGCCCTGGCAGTCCGCGCCTGTTCGATAACTGGCCCGACAACGCCTACATTACCGCGACCATGCAGGAGGGCGATGTCGCGGCCCTGGCATCGGCGCCGCTACGACTGCGGCGGCAATTCCGCACCCATCGGCAGGCGACCGCATCGATGGAGTGCCGCGGCGCGCTGGCGTATTGGGATGCGCGCAACGACGAACTGGTGATCTATCTATCGAGCCAGGGTCCGCACGTGATCCGGATCGGCCTCGCCAAAGCGCTGTCGCTGCCCGAACACAAGCTTCGCATCATCGCGCCCGACGTTGGCGGCGGCTTCGGCGGCAAGAACCGCCTGATGCCGGAGGACATAGCAGTAGCGGCGATCGCGCTGAAGCTGCGGCGGCCGGTGCGCTGGATCGAGGATCGCCGCGAGCATCTCATCTCCTCGGTGCATTCGCGCGAGCACGCCTACGATCTCACGCTGTCCGCGGACGCCTCGGGCCGCCTGCTCGGCATCGAAGGCGACCTCTATATCGACGCCGGCGCCTACGCGCTGTGGCCGACGGGCGGTTTCATGGACGCCAGCATGGCCGCGCGCAATCTGCCGGGGCCCTATTGCATGGGCGCGATGCGGATCAACACCTGGACGGTCGCGACCAACAAGGCACCGCTCGGACCTTATCGCGCGGTGGCGCGGCCGGGCGCCTGCTTTGCGCTCGAACGCCTCGTTGACGAGATGGCGCGCGAACTGCGGATGGAGGCGATCGATCTTCGCCGCCGCAATATCGTCACGGCAAGGCAGCTGCCATATCGGACGGCCGGCGGCATGATGCTCGACACCGGCGACTATCCCGCCTCGCTCGATAGCGCAGCCCAAATGGTCGATCTCGCGGCGCTACGCCGCCGCCAGGCCGCCGGCGAGCCCGATGGCCGCGCGATCGGCGTAGGCTTTGCGTTCTACACCGAGCAGAGCGGCCACGGTCAGGTCGAATGGATCAAGCGCAAGTCCCGCGTCGTGCCCGGCTACAAATCGGCGACCGCGCGCATGCTGCCCGACGGCTCGGTGATCATCTTTGTCGGCACGCACAACCACGGCCAGGGCCACGAGACCTCGCTCGCGCAGATCGCGGCCCATGAGCTTGGGATCGATCCCGAGAGGATCACGCTGCGCTACGGCGACACCGCCGTGGGTCCATTCGGTTTCGGCACGTTCGCGTCCCGCTCCATCGTATTCGCCGGCGGCGCGGTGGCGCGCGCGTCGCGCGGACTTGCAGACAAGATACGGCGCATCGGTGCTCACCTGCTGCAGGCCGATGTCGCCGTAACGCGTCTTGCGATGGGCGCCGTGCACGGCCCCAACGCGTCGGTCGAACTCGGCGAGATCGCCTATGCCGCCAATGTGCGGCAGGAACTGCTGCCCTCGGGCATGGAACCGCTGCTCGATGTCACCGCGACTTACGAGCCAACCGAGACCGGCGGGGTGTTCTCCTACGGCACGCATGCGGCCGTGGTCGCGGTCGAACCGGACACTGGGCACGTGGAAATCCTCGACTATGTCATCGCCGAAGACTGCGGCACGATGATCAATCCGATGATTGTCGATGGCCAGATCCTGGGCGGCGTCGCGCAGGGCATCGGCACTGCGCTCTATGAGGAGATTCCTTATGACGGCAGCGGCCAGCCGCTGGCGACGTCATTCGCTGACTATTTGTTGCCCAGCGCGCCCGAAATGCCGACGATCCGCATCGCCCACGCGGTGACGCCGGCGCGCGCCACCGAACATGGGGTCAAGGGCGTCGGGGAGGGGGCGCCATTGCGCCGCCCGCCGCCATTGCCAACGCCGTCGCCGACGCGTTCCGCGCGTTGGGCGCAAATTTCAACGAAACGCCGCTGACCCCGCGTCGCATCGTCGATGCGCTGGCGGCGGCCAAGCGGGGGACAAGCGAGGAGTTGTAGCCCGGATGAGCCAACGGGTCCCGCCTCTGGCGGGCCCGATGATAGGCTCCGCGACATCCGGGGCTAAACATCTCCTCATCGCTGACCGTGGGCCCCCGCATATCGCTTCGATCATGCGGGCTACTGTGAACGATCCCTACTCGGCCGACAGGTGGTCCGATAGGGGTAGAATCCGCTTGTCTTGGCCACGGGATTAACCGAATATTGACGCAATTTCGTCCGGTGGGGTCCGGACCGGTGGGGTTCGTGCGTGGGGGGTGAGATGGCGAGACTGTTGTCTCGCGTCGTGGCTGTTGCGTTTGTGGCGTTGTTTTGCGCTGGCGCTCCGGTACACGCGCAATCCTATTCGTGGGATGGGATCTATATTGGAGGGACGATCGGCGGGGATATATACCGGCCAAGCGCACGTCTATCGCCTGTCCCTGCGGGCACCTGCGGCAATTCTCCGTTGCCCAGTTGTAGCCCAAACGGCTTTTTATCCGCTTTCTCAGCATCGGGCCAATTGGGCTACAATTGGCAGTACCGCAGCTTGATCCTTGGGCCGGAAGTTGATGGCGGACTCCTCAACGCGCACGGCAATGGGAATTTTGTTAATATACAGTCTTTCAATACCGACTGGTTGTTCCTGACGCGGGGCCGCATTGGCTGGGCGCCAGAAGCGCCTGTGTTAGTGTATTTGGCGGGCGGATTGGCGGTCACCGACCTTACCGTGCATGGCAACTACTCCAGCACTTCTGGCGCGACTCTTGGTGCGACGATCGGCGGCGGCGTTGAGGCCGCACTAACGCACAGCTGGACTGTTAAGGCAGAGTATTTATACGTTGATTTCGGCTCGACTACGCTCCCCGGTAGGATCACGACCACCTTTGGCCTAACCTCGAATATTATACGCGCCGGGGTGAATTTCCACTTCAATCCGCCCTAATCCGGCCGGTGAGGCTCGGCAAATCCGCCGCCCATTTTGCTTTTGATGCGAGCGTCGAGCTCGCGGCTTGAGCGCGCCACCACGGGAAAGGTCGTACGGTCCGAATTATATTACTTGCAGCGTGATGATGCGGATGGAATGGGAATCAGGTTTGCGGTTGGGCCCCTGTGTTCAGCGGCCGCTTTCGATTTTCTCGCGTGCAGCTCCCGCGAGGAATGCCGACCGCGTTAAGCCGCGAGCTGCAGCAGCCTCGTCAATGGCTGCAAGAAGGCCAGCATCGATCGACAGATTAGCCTTGGCCGGGCGGCCTGAGTCAATCAGCAAAGGCACGATTGCCAACGCCGCCCCTTCGGCAATTGCCTCAGCGACCTCGGGGTCGGCGCGCAGCACTTCGGCCGATCGCGGAACCGGAAGTTCCTCGCCGTCCGCAATTGCGTCCTCGGCCCAGAGCCGCACGGCTTCGACCGCATTTCGGAGCGCTTCGTCAGTCGTGCTACCCGCCGACGTACACCCAGGGAGATCGGGCACGGTCACTCCGTAGGCGCCCGCCTTGCCGTCCACCAATGCAACGTACGCCATAGCAGTTCCTTCCCTCAATCAAGCCAACCTGCCGACTTCGCGATCGCCCGCGCCACGCCGAAGGAAAGCAGGCGATGACGCGGTACAACGATGCGCCCAGGTCTTGCCGGATGCTTGAAGACGTCGTGGTTCCCTCCGTGCCGAACTATCCAGCCCTCTCGTTCAAGCCGCGCAACAACCGTGCTCCGGTTTGTGTCCAGTGTCGGTTTGGGCAACGAAAGCCTCTACCTATGCGCAATTATTTGCGCATTTTGGACGCAACTGTCAACGACTGCCAGCCGCGGGGTAGCCGCGGGGTCATGCCGCGCTAGCTCTGCTGAAGTGGGTAGCAACTTGCGATCTGATCCAGAGCCGGATCACCGCGGCGCAGCTGTCATTCGGGCCGCCCGCCGTCAAAACTCTGGCAGGTGTGCCGCCCATTTCGCTTTGATGCGGGCGTCGAGCTCGCGGCTCGATCGTGCCACCACGGGAAAGCTGTCGCGCCGCGCAAACGGCTTGCATGCGTCGATGACGACGCGGGAATTGCGCCGGTCGGTATCGCCGTCATAGCACATCGGATCGAGGTGGGTGCTCCAGCAGCCGCGAACGATGTCGACGTCCTCGCGCGGGTCGCAGCGCGTGCACATCGCCCAGATCACATCGTTGACATTGGTCGGATCGATGTCGTCGTCGACGACGATGGTCCAGCGATTGGCGTAAGCCCCCGCATGGCACTGTGACGCGACAAAGCCCGCTTGCTTGGAATGCCCACCATAAAGCTGCTTGATCGAAACCGTGAGCCAGAAGCGGCTGCCGCCCGCTTCGTGTGCCCACACGCCCTTGATCTCCGGGACGCCGGCGGCCTCGAGCTGGTTCCAGACGGCGCCGCAGCGATAGGTGCCGAGATAAAAGGTGTTGTCGTTGGGTGGCACCGCCGGAATTGCGCCGAGCAGGATCGGATCGTCGCGATGCATCAGGGTGGCGATGCGGATCGCGGGCTCCGGGCGCGTGCCGCCGGCGTAATAGCCTGTCCATTCACCGAGCGGGCCTTCCTGGATTTCATCGCCCGGATGGATGAAGCCTTCGAACGCGATCTCGGCGTTGGCGGGCACCGGCAATCCGGTCTTCGGCATATTGAAGACCTCGACCGGCTCGCCGAGGATGCCGCCGGCCGCCTCGAATTCGCTCTTGCCGTAAGGGATCTCCAGCCCCGCCAGCATGAACAGCGCCGGATGCATGCCGACCACGACGGCGACCGGGCAGGGCTCGTTGCGGGCGTGGTACTTCCCCATGATGATACGCCCGTGCTTGCCGGGCGACATCATCACGGTCGCGACGTCCGGCGCCTGGCTCTGGACCCGGTAGGCACCGTAATTGACCCAGCCGGAGTCCGGGTCCTTCATCACCACCATGCAAGCCGTGCCGATGAAGGCGCCGCCGTCATGCTCGTGCCAAACCGGCGTCGGGATACGGCCGATGTCGACCGCCTTGCCTTCGCTCACATTGTCGAGCAGCGGACCGCCGTTGACTTCCTTGGGCTTGATATACTTCGCGGCGCGCATGTAATCGCGCCACCAGCGGATCAGCTCCATCTCGGAGCCGGAAGGCGGCAGGCCGAGCGCGATGTTGATGCGCGGCACCGAGGTGAGAATATTGGCGAGCACGCGATGACCCTTGGCGAAGCCGGGCACCTCGTCGAACATCACGGCGGGGTTGCCCATCCGTCGCTGATAGATGTCGACGATGCCGCCGATCTCCTCGCGCGGCTCCGCGCCGCGGATGATCTTCAGTTCGCCCGCAGCCGCGACCTCATCGATCCAGTTGCGCAGGTCTTTGTTGGCCACGATGAAGTCTCCTGGTCAAAATTTCATTCTAACGGGATCGTACCCCGGATGGAGCGGAGCGAAATCCGGGAACGGTCTGTCGATTGCGAGGGGCGCCCCGGATTTCGCTCCGCTCCATCCGGGCTACGAGGCGATCGCGTCGGCCACGGCCTTGCCGCAGGCGACAGTGTCGGCGTTGCCGCCGAGATCGCGCGTGCGCAGCGTCCGTTCGCCGAGCACGCGCTCGATTGCGTCGACGATGGCGCGGCCCGCGCCTTTTTCGCCGAGGTGGTCGAGCATCATCGCGGCAGACCAGATCTGGCCGATGGGATTGGCGATGCCCTGTCCGGCGATGTCGGGGGCTGAGCCGTGCACCGGTTCGAACACGGAAGGGTGTTTGCCTTCCGGGTTGATGTTGCCGCTCGGCGCAATGCCGATGGTGCCAGTGCAGGCGGGGCCCAGGTCCGACAGGATATCCCCGAACAGGTTCGAGCCGACCACGACGTCGAACCAGTCGGGATGCAGCACGAAATTCGCGGTGAGGATGTCGATGTGGAACTTGTCCCAGCGCACGTCCGGGAAGTGCTTCGCCACCGCTTCGACCCGTTCGTCCCAGTACGGCATCGTGATCGAGATGCCGTTCGACTTCGTCGCCGAGGTGAGGTGCTTCTTCGGCCGCGACCGGGCAAGTTCGAAGGCGAACTTCGCCACCCGGTCGACGCCGATCCGCGTCATGTAGGTTTCCTGCACCACGAATTCGCGCTCGGTGCCGGCGAACATGCGGCCGCCGACGTTGGAATATTCGCCTTCGGTGTTCTCGCGCACCACGTAGAAATCGATGTCGCCCGCTTTGCGATTTGCCAGCGGGCAGGCGACGCCCGGCATCAGCCGCACCGGCCGCAGATTGACGTATTGGTCGAACTCGCGCCGCCACGTCACCAGTGAGCCCCACAGCGAGACGTGGTCCGGGACCTTGGCCGGCCAGCCGACGGCGCCGAAGAAGATGGCGTCGTGGGAACCGATCTGGGCCTTCCAATCCTCCGGCATCATCCGGCCATGCTTTTCGTAGTAGTCGACGCTCGCGAAGTCGAACCAGTCGAACTGCAACGCGAAGCCGTGCTTCTTCGCCGCCTGTTCAAGCGCGCGCACGCCTTCCGGCACCACTTCCTTGCCGATGCCGTCGCCCGGGATCACGGCGATGCGGTAGGTCTTGGCCATGCAGGAAATTCCTAATCGTCAGGCAGCCCAGATATCAGACGGGTCGCGCGAGCGAAAGGCAGGTCAGTTCGCCGGAAACACGGCTGTTAAATCCGCCGCGGAACGGCTACCATGATCTTGCCAACCTTCATGCCGAACCTGTTCGCACGTCCGCCCCGGATTTCAGTTGCGAAGGTCGCGGCAGCAGCCAACCAAGGGCGACAACAGTCGTCATAAGGAGGAGGACACTCAACATGATGCATCGTTGGATGATGGGCCTTGCGGTCGCGCTCGCCGCGCCGGTGGCGATGCCGGCCATGGCGCAGGAGGCAGTTCCGCAAATCCCTTACGATTCGGTGCCGAATTTCCTCAAGCTGCCGGGCGACATGAATCTCGGCGAAGCTGCCGGCGTCGCGGTCAATTCCAAGGGCCATGTCTTCGTCTTCTCGCGCAGCGGCTCGAGCACCGGGCCGGCCTATGGCAACGCCGCATCGCAGCTCCTCGAATTCACGCCCGATGGCAGCTTCGTGCGCGAGATCGGGCGCAATCTTTACGCCTGGTCGTTCGCCCACACCGTGCGCATCGACAGGGATGACAACATCTGGGCCACCGACAAGGGCTCGGACATGATCATCAAGTTCAACAACAAGGACGGCAAGGTGATGCTGGTGTTCGGCCGCAAGTCGGAATCCTCCGACGCCGATGCCCATCCGCTGGAGCGCCCGAATCCGCCGCTGCCCGCGGTCGACGGCCGCTTCCGCCAGCCGACCGATGTTGCCTGGGATCCGGAGGGCAACGCCTACATCAGCGACGGCTACATCAATTCGCGCGTCGCCAAAGTCGACAAGAACGGCAACTGGCTGATGCAGTGGGGCTCGAAGGGCAAGGAGCCCGGTCAGTTCAACACCGTGCACTCCATCGCTTCTGACGCCAAGGGCAATATCTACGCGGCCGACCGCGCCAACCGTCGCGTCCAGGTGTTCGATGGCGAGGGCAAGCTGCAACACATCATCAAGATCGACGTGCCCTACGACGCCAACACCAAGCCGGCCATCGGCAACAAGCCTGACGTGTCGAAGTGCGACACCGAGGGTGGCACATTCTGCCCCGGTGCGCCGTGGGCGGTCTGCATTACGCCGGCGCCGAACCAGGTGCTCTACGTGGCGGATTCCTACCCGGGCCGCATCTACAAGCTGAGCCTCGACGGCAAGGTGCTTGGCGTGCTCGGCGAGTCCGGCAAGCAGCTCAAGCAATTCGGTTGGGTACACCAGATCGCCTGCCCGTCGGAGAACACGATCTTCGTCGCCGAAATTCTCAATTGGCGCATTCAGAAGCTCCTTCTGCATCCGGAGAAGGTGAAAGCGGCGAGCCGCTGATCGTCACACTTTAGAACTCCCTCGCCCGCGATGAGCTGTGCTTGTCGCGGGCTTTTTTCTGCCCGGACGCCAAAGCCCGATGAACCTGCTGCGAGCGACGTGCGACTAAACCCTCGCCAAGAAGGGGCGTCCGTCCGTTCGGCAATCCGTATCGTGGTACGACCGGCAAGCAATGGACGAATGGCGCGCCCGCTGTTACCAACAGATCATTCGAGAGGAGAGGCGTGATGCGGCTCTTGCTCTCGCGACGGGGGTCGGGATGCTGCTTCAGTCCACGCGGTCGAAGCGCGGTTTAGCGTCGGTGTTGGCGACGGCTGCGATCGCGGCTGTCTTCGCCGGCTTGCAATCGCGTGCCGCCACGAGCGCGCCTGACCCCGGGCCGTTTGCGGCTTTGATCGGATCGTGGACCGGGACCGGCGTGATCAAGAAGGCCGACGGCGGCAATGAACGCATCCGCTGTCGCTCGTCGTATGAGCGTGCCGCCGCCACGAGCCTGCGATTGAAACTGCGCTGCGCGAGCGACAGCTACAATTTCGATCTCACCGCGACCGTGTCCTATCAGGGTGGTTCGATTTCCGGCCAATGGACGGAGACGACGCGTCAGGTCTTCGGCCCGATTCAGGGACACTCCAAGGACAGCGGCCGTGAAGTCGAAGCGACCGCCCAGGCCCTTGGCTATGTGGTGAACCTCACCATGACCACGAACGGCAACAAGCAATCGATCGTGTTGCTGACGCCCGGCTCCGAGGTCCCCGAAGTCGACATCTCCCTCGACAAGCATTGAGCTTTCGCAAACCAGCGCGAAAAGTCGGTAGGGTGGGCAAAGCGCGGACGTGTCCGCGCGTGCCCACGTGCGGCTTTGCGGCGTGGGCACGGCGGACCACAGCTTGTTCCTTGCGCGCGCGGTCTCGGCCGCCTTTGCCCACCCTACGGGGATCCGTCTGCTTGCTTAGACTGCGACGGCTACCGGTGGCCGATGGCGCGGCGCAGGAACATGATGGTCGGCCGCAGGATCAGGAGATCGGCGACCAGCGCGGCGATCATCGCGAAAGCACTGAGCCAGCCGAACAGCCGCAGCGACGGCAGATTGGAAAAGACCGTCGCGGCAAGCCCGCATGCCAGTACCACCGAGGTGAGGATCAGTGCAGGACCGACCAGCACGGTGGCGCGCTCGACGGCTCTGCCCGGATCTTCGCCCGGGCGTTCTTCGAGCCGCAGGCGGTTGAGAAAGTGGATGGTCGCGCTCAACGCTAGGCCGAACGACACCGTAAGCGCGACGATGCTCGCAAACTGCAGGCCGTCGCCCAGGACATAGAGGATATCGCCTGACATCAGCACCGGGAATATCCCGGGCAGGATCACCGCCAGCATCACGACGAACGAGCGGAAGGCGAGCCCGATGAAGGCTGCGACGAATACGATCTCGATGGTCAGGCCCAAATTGAGCTTCTTGATCATCTCGGCGCTGTTGCGCGCCGCGATCGCCGACAGGCCCGTGACCGATATTTGATACCCCGGATTGGCCTCGCGTAGCTGAGCAAGCCGCGCGTCGAGGCTCTGGATGATCGGCAGCAGTTTGCTGGCGTCGGCGTCGGGAACTCGTCCCGAAATCACCACCGCATCCTCGCCGCCGGAGATGAATCGGCGCACCAGGTAGGGCGGCAGCGCGTCGACATATTGCTTGAGGGTTGCGGCGTCGTTCTTGCCGAGCTTCTCCGCGAGCCAGCGACGTAGTGTCTCGAGCGACCACACATTGCCGATACCGGCTTGGGTCTCCATGATCGCATGAACCTGCGCAATCATCGCGAGCGACTGTGGATCGTACAGCGATTTGCCGGCCGGAAACTCGATCAGGATGTCGAGCGGGTTCGCCCCGGTGAGCTTGAGGTCGAGCTGGCCGCTCGCCTGCACTGCCTGCTCTTTGTCGGGCACGAGATCGGCGAGCCGATAGCGCGGCTGCAGATTGAGATAGACGATGCCGAGACCGGTGATCACAAGCGCCGCGATGAGGGTATAGAGGCCGGGGCGCGACACCATGCGGTGAGCGATGAAGCCGCAGAAACGGCGCAGCAGGTCGACCGCAGAGTCCGCCCGTTTGACCCGGGCCCCATAGTCCGATTCGCCATGCACCAGGAGAACCGCGAGCGCGACGACAACGGCGGCAATCGACGTGAAATCCTTGACGAGGTCGGACAGCGACTCCCGCAGCGCCTCGCCGCTCATTTGCAGAATGCCGAGCAGCGATCCGTCATGATCCTCAAGAATCGCCTGCGCCCGCGCGAGGATGACGACGAGCGCAAGCACGATCGTCCCGACGGTGGCAACCGGCAGGTAGTTCGGCTCACCGCGCACCAGCAGCATACCTAGCAGCGGCACGAGAGTAAGCACGGTAATGAGCGCCACCACGGTCGCGATGATGCCGGCCTCGCCGAAGGTGCGGATGAGATCGGAGTTGGCAAACAACAGCGAGAAGAACGAAAGCCCGGCGGTGGCGTGGGTCAGCACGCAGGCGGGGCCTGCGATCAGGATCGCGGCGCGGAACGCCTCGGCCTTGCTGTAGCCCGCAATCAGCCGATCGCGTGCGAGAAATGTCAGCTGCATGCTGTCGGAGAAGCTGATCACCATGATCAGCGGCGTCATCACGTTCAGGAATATGTTGAGGCGGAAATCGAGCCAGCCGAGCGCACCGAGCGACAGCAGGATCGCGGTGAGCGGCGGCGCGGCCGCGATCAGCATGAACGAGACCCGCCGGTAGAACACGATGGCGATGAGGCAGCCGGCGACGAAGCCGAGCGCATTGTAGACGATGCGGTCGCGCTCCATGGCGTTACGAATGTCGAGCTGCATCACCGGAACGCCGGACAATTCGCCCTTGAGACCGGTGCCGGCGATGTCTTCGCGAACCGTCTTGCGGACTTCGCCCACCACCTTCGCAAGGTCGGTCGAGACCGCTTCCGGGTCGAGCGCCAACACGATCAGAGCCAGCTGACCGTCGAGCGACAACAGCTTGCCGCGGATGATCTCGTTGTTCATCACCTTGTTGATGAGCGCGTCGTAAGCGGCGCCCTGCGGCAATTCCTCCGGAAACAATGGCTCCGGAATGCTCCCGCCGCGCTCCGGCGGCTCGCGCGCCGAGAACAGCGAGATGATGCCGCGGGTGCCGTCAATGAGCTGCAGGTCGGTGACGATGTCGCGCAGCTTCATCAGATGGTCACGCTCGAGCAGCGTCGCGCCTTCGACCACGACCAGCACGTCATACTCGCTCGACGGAAATCGGTGCGTGACCTCCTCGTATTGCTGGAACTCAGGCGTATTGGATCGGAACAACTGGCTCAACGAGTCGTCGGCCTTGATCCGCAGCACGCCGAACGCCGCGGCGATTGCGAGTGCAACGAACACGGCGGCGCCGATCAGCGGATGGCGGAGCGTGAGGAGGCCGAACCGCTCGGTGCCCAGCGCCAGCGGGAATCCGCGCGGCGCATTGGCCGTCACTTCCTCGCGCGGATGTTCGAGTTGCACGTCAGGCCTCCAAATGCCGCCGTCGGATTGGCGCGCCAACTGCCGCAGGCGAGTCTCTTAACGCATGATGTCAGATCGTTGCAGGATTTTCCGGCACGAAGATGCTTGAGATGCAAGTAATTTGTCTTGCCTATGCAGCTGCCACGTCATCCGCGGTAGACGGGCTCCGGCTGAGCAAAGAAGCTCGACAGGATGTGCAGGCACAGCTCGTAGTTCTTGCCCTGGAAGCTTGCGTGCGAGACCCCCGGCATCACGGCAAATTGCTTATCCGGATTGGGCAGCAGTTTGAAGAACTCGATGAGGTCATCGAAGCTTGCAATGCCATCCCATTGGCCGCGCATGATGAGGGTCGCCGCCTTGATCTTGCCCGGATCGCACACCGGCAGGTTGGCGCACATGTCGACGTAATTGCCGTTCGGAATCGAGTCGTCGAGCGCGAGAATGGCGTCGGCAAAAGCTTCGACGACTTTATTCTCGGCCGAGCCCGGATGATCGCGGTTGAAGATCGAGTGGACGAAGGCGCGATCGATCGGCCGCCGGTTCTTGGCGCGAAATTCGGGGAGCTTCTTCGATCGTTCCGCGAGCGTCGGACTGTGCTTGCCGGTCCATACGAAGGCATCAAGGGCAAGGCGGCCGACGAGATCGGGATGGTTCTGCGCGAACAGGGCCGCCCGGAGCGCGCCCGACGAAATGCCATAGACCAGGAGGGGCTTCGCGCCACGCAGTTTGCGGATGTAGGTAGCGGCCGCGAAGCAATCGTCGGCGCCGTAGGCGATCGGGGCGTTGTTGTCGCGGGTCTTGGTGGAGCGGCCGTAACCTTCCATGTCTACCGACCAGGTGTCGTAACCGCGATGGGCGAAGAACTCCATGGCCGAGGAGTGCGGCCGGCCCGGCACGAAGAGATCAAACGTCGGCTGCGATGCCATCGATGAGCCGTGGACGAACAGGATGGTGCCGCGCGCCTTCGCCGGATCGACCGCGCATTTGTTCCACAGGAAAAGCTTCACATCGCCCTTGCTGGTCCAGTGCTCCTGGCCGGTCAGGGTGGTCATCTCGTTCATCGTCGGGCCTTTCGTGAGTGCGGGACGGCGGGCGAATGAAGGAGGCGGCGTTATACAGCCCAAGGGTCGGCTCACATAGCCCCCGTCGCAAGTGGCTCAGGTCAGGGGTGACACAGGGCACGCGGCCCGCCATTCCGGGGCGCCGCAAAGCGGCGAGCCCGGAAGCCATACTCCCCAGTCAGTGGTTATGGATTCCGGGCTCGCCTCCCGCTTCGCTACGGGGACCCGGAATGACGGCATCTGGGTTGGCGCGCGTGGATCGACAATTCCTGCGCCACGCGGGCAATAACGTCGGGCCAATCGCCTTGTGTTGATTGGCGAAATAGCTTCGCGGTCGGGTACCACGGGCTGTCGGTGCGATTGAGGAGCCACCGGAAATCGGCAACGTGCGGGAGCATCACCCACAGCGGCCGCGCCATCGCCCCGGCGAGATGAGCGACAGCGGTATCGATGCTGATGACAAGATCCACCGACGCGATGATCGCCGCGGTGTCGGCGAAATCGCCCAGCGCGTCGCTGAAATGAACGAGACCTGGCCATTGCGACAGGGCGGTAGCGTCGGCGGGCCGGAGATGGCGCTGCAGACTGACGAAGCGATAAGAGCGATTGGTCAGGATCGGGGCGAGGCCGTTGAGGGCAATCGAGCGCGCGCCGGCCCACGGTGCGCTCGATGTTCCCGACCAGGCAAGGCCGATGCGCGGACCCTGCGGTAGCCGCTCGCGCCAGTAGGCGAGGCGCTCGGCGTCGGCCGCGAGGTAGGGCACGCGTGCCGGAATCGTGTCGAGGGTCGTCTTGAAGACATGCGGCAGGCTCAAGAGGGGCAACGCGTAATCGTGGCGCGGAACTGCGTCGCCGAGCTGCACGATTTGCGGTGATCCTTCGAGTGCCGCCAAGGCCGGCGCGAGTGGAGGGGGAACCGCAAGAACGACATTCGCGCCGCGGGCCGCGAGAAGCGGCACATAGCGGACGAACTGAAAGGTGTCGCCAAAGCCCTGTTCGGCCATGACCAGCACCGTCTTGCCGTCTACAGGTTCGACGCCTGTCCAGCGCGGGCCGCTGACGGGGCATGGCTTTTCGTTGGCGGCAAAACGCTCCTCATATTTCGGCCAGCCGGCGGCATAGTCGCCGCGGGTGAGATCGATCAGTCCCTGGTTGAAGATGGCCGCGCTGAACCCGGGCTTGAGCCCGATCGCGCGGCCGAACGCCGTGTGGGCTTCATCATGGCGGCCAAGTTCGGCGAGCGCTGTGCCGCGGTCGTTGAGGGCGGCGGCATCCGCCGGCGCGGCGTCGACGGCGCGATCGGCGGCGGCGAGCGCCCCAGCATAATCTCCTGCGGCAAACAGCGCGCGGCGGGCGGCGGGCCCGGATTCGATCTCTTCGTCGAGGGCGGCGCCGACTGCGGCGACCACCGCGTCCCACCCGCCGCGCCGCGGCTGGCGAAAGAGCCGCGCGGAGGGATACCAGGGGCTGTCCGCGCGATCGAGCATCCAGCGGTAATCGGGCGAGTGCGGCAACATCACCCACACGGGTTTCCCGAGCGCGCCGGCGAGATGCACGAACGCGGTGTCGACCGCGATGACGAGATCGACCAGCGAGATGACGGCGGCCGCATCGGCGAAGTCGCGGAACTCCGGTGCGAGATTGACGAGGCTCGCAGCCGCGAACGCATCAGCGTCGCGCGGCGGCAGATCGCGCTGCAGAGCCACGAAACTCACCCCGCGCTTCGCGACGAGCGGCGCAAGCGCTGCGAACGGCATCGAGCGATCGCGATCGGCGGCAAAACCCGGATTGCCGGCCCAGATCAGGCCGACCCGGAGACCCGCGCCCGGCGGCAAGCGTCCGCGCCAATGCTCGATCCGCTCCGGCGATGCCGCGAGATAGGGCATTGCAGTCGGAATGGTCCCGAGCGTCGTGCCGAACGCGAGCGGCAGGCTCATCATCGGGCAATGCAGGTCGAAAGACGGCTGACGGTCACCTGCGGAGACCGCAGTCACGCCGGGCATCGTCGCCATCAGAGGCTTAAGCGCCGCTGGCACCGCGGCGATCACGCGCGCGCCGCGCGCCGCGAGCAAGGGGGCATAGCGGATGAATTGCAGCGTGTCGCCGAGCCCCTGCTCGGCAAAGAGGAAGATGGTCTTGCCCGCCACGTCTGTACCGCCCCGCCACGGTGCGCCGGGAAGGGACATCGGCTGCAGGCGCCATTCATATTCGGCAAAGCCCTCGGCGAGCCGGCCGAGCCGGAGCAAGGTGAGGGCGACGTTGACGTGGATGTCCGCTCGGTCGGGCGCGAGAGCGAGCGCGTCGGCGTAGGCCGCGAGCGCCTCCTCGTGGCGGCGCAATTCCCGCAGCGTGTTTCCGCGATTGTACCGGGCATTGACGTGATTGGGATCGAGCGCAAGCGTGCCCTCGAAACTCGCAAGCGCCTCGCCGTGGCGGCCGAGGGCAAACAGAGCGTTGCCGCGATTATAATGTCCCGCCACGAAATCGGGCTTGCACGCGAGCGCGCGGTCGAGGCTTGCCAGAGCTTCTTCCGGCCGTCCGAGTTCAGTCAGCACGACGGCGTGATTGGAGGCGGGTTCAGGGGAGGCGGGCGAGGCGCGCATCATGACCGCATAGAGTTCAAGTGCATCGCCGAGCGCGCCGCGTTCGCGGCAGAGTTGTCCGAGCAGCGCCAGCGCTTCGAGATCAGCGGGCCGCAGCGCGAGGGCAGCGCGATAGCCGGCCTCGGCCTCCTGCTTTCGGTCTGCCGCATGCAGCCGGTACGCGGCAAGGACGTCCGGTGCAATTTGCGGCTTTGAGCTGTTCTGCATCTGAAAAGATTGCCCCCCGCGCGTGCCCCGAATCGGTGATGGCCATCATAGCGCGACGGAAACCAAGTCTTGGCTCTACGTTGGAGCCGTCGGCGCACGGTTTTTGTGGTCGGCGGGAGCATGCGGCCAACGCCGACTTGCGCCTCATGGTGCACTGCGCTAAGGCTCCGTCCGTCCTTGCCGCAGCGCATGTGATTGTGTCGGCAGCACCGGGCCGCCGGGCAGGGACTGGGCATGCCGCAGCATGTCCACCCGGCACATTCCACCCCGCGAGGCGATGATGAACGCGCTGTTGCAGGAATACTTTCCGCTGGTCGTTTTCATCGGCATCGCGCTTGTAATCGGCCTCGCCCTGCTGATCGCGCCGTTCATCGTGGCCTACCAGCAACCCGATCCGGAAAAGCTGTCCGCCTACGAGTGCGGCTTCAACGCCTTCGATGACGCGCGGATGAAATTCGACGTGCGTTTCTATCTCGTCGCGATCCTGTTCATCATCTTCGATCTGGAAGTGTCGTTCCTGTTCCCGTGGGCGGTGGCGTTCGGCAAATTGGGCGCCTTTGGCTTCTGGTCGATGATGGTTTTCCTTGCGGTACTGACCATCGGATTTATCTATGAGTGGAAGAAGGGAGCGCTTGAATGGGATTGAGCACGCCAAGCGTCGCCCCCGCGGCGACCGGGCTTCTCGATCCGCGCACCGGGCTTCCGGTCGGCTCGGACGACGCCTTCTATGTCGGCCTCAATAACGAACTTGCCGACAAGGGCTTTCTCGTCACCGCTGCCGACGACCTCATCGTCTGGGCCCGCACCGGTTCGTTGATGTGGATGACCTTCGGGCTTGCCTGCTGCGCGGTCGAGATGATGCAGATGTCGATGCCGCGCTATGACGCGGAACGGTTCGGCTTTGCCCCGCGCGCTTCGCCGCGCCAGTCCGACGTCATGATCGTCGCGGGCACGCTGACCAACAAGATGGCCCCGGCGCTGCGCAAGGTCTACGACCAGATGCCCGAGCCGCGTTACGTCATCTCCATGGGCTCCTGCGCCAATGGCGGCGGCTACTACCATTATTCCTACGCGGTGGTGCGCGGCTGCGACCGCATCGTCCCGGTGGACATCTACGTTCCCGGCTGTCCGCCGACCGCGGAAGCTCTGCTCTACGGCGTCCTACTGCTGCAGAAGAAGATCAGGCGGATCGGGACGATTGAGCGATAATCGATCGAGCGCGGTGATGACATGACCAACGAGACGCTCGACACGCTCGGCCAGGCTTTTGCTGCTGCGCTCCCGGGAGCGCACTCCGCCGTCGCCGGCGGCGAACTGGCCGTCACCGTCAATGCCGCCGATATCATCCGCGCGCTGACGCTGTTGCGCGACGATTTTGCTTTCATCTCCTTCATCGACGTCACGGCGGTGGACTGGCCGGAGCGCGAGCGCCGCTTCGACATCGTCTACCACTTGTTGTCGCCGACACGGAACCAGCGCGTCCGCGTCAAGATCGAGGTTGGCGAGGACGAACCCGTTGCCTCCGCGACCGCTGTTTTTCTGGGCGCGAACTGGTTCGAACGCGAGGTCTACGACCTCTACGGCGTGGTGTTCACCGACCATCCCGATCTGCGCCGCATCCTCACCGACTATGGGTTTGACGGCTTTCCGCTGCGCAAGGATTTCCCGCTCACCGGATTTGTCGAAGTGCGGTGGGACGATGAGCAAAAGCGGGTCGTCTACGACCAAGTGCGGCTCGCGCAGGAGTTCCGCAACTTCGATTTCCTGTCGCCGTGGGAAGGCCCCGACTACCCACTGCCCGGCGATGAGAAAGGGAGTCAGTAGAGCGAATGTCGCGTTCTCTAATTCGATCTATTCAACGCCGGCGGTCAGCGACTAACCGCGACGCTCACTATTCGCTATTCGCTATTCCCTACTCGCCAGGTTCAATCGAGCACGCACCATGACCGAGGCCGCGGTCCGCAACTTCACGATCAATTTTGGGCCGCAGCACCCTGCGGCGCACGGCGTGCTGCGCCTTGTGCTCGAGCTTGACGGCGAAGTGGTCGAGCGCGTCGATCCGCATATCGGGCTCCTTCACCGCGGCACCGAGAAG
The DNA here is from genome assembly GCA_963807015.1 of uncultured Alphaproteobacteria bacterium. Lineage (GTDB taxonomy): Bacteria > Pseudomonadota > Alphaproteobacteria > Rhizobiales > Xanthobacteraceae > JAJPKK01. Next base: position 313,216 of record CAWEAS010000009.1, read on the forward strand.
CTCATCGAATACAAGACCTATCAGCAGGCGATCCCTTATTTCGATCGGCTCGACTATGTCGCACCGATGAACCAGGAGCACGCGTTCTGCCTCGCCGCGGAGAAGCTGCTCGGGCTGACGATTCCGCGCCGCGCCCAGCTCATCCGCGTGCTCTTCGCCGAGATCGGGCGGCTGTTGTCGCATCTCCTCAACGTCACGACGCAGGCCATGGATGTCGGCGCGCTCACGCCGCCGCTGTGGGGCTTCGAGGAGCGCGAAAAGCTGATGGTCTTCTACGAGCGCGCGTCCGGCAGCCGGATGCACGCGGCGTATTTCCGCGTTGGCGGAGTGCATCAGGATCTGCCGCCGCAGCTCATCGACGACATCGAGAAGTTCTGCGATCCGTGTCTGAAAATTTGCGATGACCTCGAGGAACTGCTGACCGACAATCGCATCTTCAAACAGCGCAACGTCGACATCGGCGTCGTAAAGCTCGCCGACGCCTGGGCCTGGGGTTTTTCGGGCGTCATGGTCCGCGGCTCCGGCGCAGCGTGGGATTTGCGCAAGGCGCAGCCCTACGAGTGCTACGCCGAAATGGATTTCGACATTCCGGTCGGCAAGAACGGCGATTGCTACGACCGCTACTGCATCCGCATGGAGGAGATGCGTCAGTCGGTGCGCATCATGAAGCAGTGCATCACGAAGCTGCGCGAGCCGGAAGGGCAAGGGCCGGTCGCCGTCGCCGACCACAAGATCGTGCCGCCGCGGCGCGCCGAGATGAAGCGCTCGATGGAAGCGCTGATCCACCACTTCAAGCTCTACACCGAAGGGTTTCACGTGCCCGCCGGCGAGGTCTACGCCGCGGTCGAGGCGCCGAAGGGCGAGTTCGGCGTCTACCTCGTCGCCGACGGCACCAACAAGCCGTACCGCTGCAAGATCCGCGCGCCCGGCTTCGCCCACCTGCAGGCGATGGATTTCCTTTGTCGTGGCCACCTGCTCGCGGATATCTCGGCGATCCTCGGCTCGATCGACATCGTGTTCGGCGAGGTCGATCGATGAACGCGATCACGCCGATCCGCGTGCAACCGCACTCTCGCTTCGAAGGTCAGTGAGTCATGGCCGTTCGCCGTCTTGCGCCTGACGATCAGCAGCCCGCGAGCTTCGCCTTCACGGCGGAAAATCTCGCATGGGCGAAGCGTCAGATCGCCAAATATCCGGAAGGCCGGCAGGCCTCGGCAGTCATCCCGCTGCTGTGGCGCGCCCAGGAGCAGGCGGGCGGCTGGCTGCCGAAGAAAGCGATCGAATACGTGTCCGAGATGCTCGGGATGGCGCATATCCGCGTGCTCGAGGTCGCGACCTTCTACACCATGTTTCTGCTCTCGCCAGTCGGTCGCAAGGGCCATGTCCAGTGGTGTGGCACGACGCCGTGCCTGCTGCGCGGTGCAGAAGAAATCCGCAAAGTGTGCGAACGGCGCATTCACCACGACCAGTTTCACATTTCTGCTGATGGCGATTTTTCCTGGGAAGAAGTCGAGTGCCTTGGCGCGTGCGTCAACGCGCCGATGGTGCTGATCGGCCGCGATACCTACGAGGACCTGACGCCGGAAAGTTTTGAGCGCGTGCTCGACGCGCTCGCGCGCGGCGAAACCCCGAAGCCCGGCCCGCAGAACGGCCGCCAGTTCTCGGCGCCGTTCGGCGGCGACACGACGCTGCTCGCCGCCGGCTCGTCCAATCGATCAGGCAAGGCGTAACCGATGCTCGACGACAAGGATCGTATCTTCAAGAATCTCTACGGCCGCTACGATTGGCGGCTTAAAGGCGCGCGGGCGCGCGGCGCCTGGGACGGGACCAAGGCGATCCTAGAGAAGGGTCGCGACGGTATCATCAACGACGTCAAGGCCTCCGGCCTGCGCGGCCGCGGCGGCGCTGGCTTCCCGACCGGCCTCAAATGGTCGTTCATGCCGAAGGAGATCGGCGAGCGGCCGCACTACCTCGTGGTCAATGCCGACGAATCCGAGCCCGGCACCTGCAAAGATCGCGACATCATGCGGCACGATCCGCATCTCCTCGTCGAGGGATGTTTGATCGCGAGCTTTGCCATGGGGGCGCACACCGCCTTCATCTATGTCCGCGGCGAATTCATCCGTGAGCGCGAGCACCTCGAAAACGCGGTCGAGGAGGCCTACGAAGCCAAGCTCATCGGCAAGAACAATATCCACGGCTGGGACTTCGACGTCGTCGTCCATCACGGCGCCGGCGCCTACATCTGCGGCGAGGAGACGGCGCTGCTCGAAAGCCTGGAAGGCAAGAAGGGCATGCCGCGGCTCAAGCCGCCGTTCCCGGCCAACATGGGCCTCTACGGCTGTCCGACCACGGTCAACAACGTGGAATCGATTGCCGTGGTGCCGGACATCATGCGTCGCGGCGCCGCGTGGTTTGCCGGCATCGGTCGGCCCAACAACACCGGCACCAAGGTGTTCTGCATTTCCGGCCACGTGAACCAGCCGTGCAACGTCGAAGAAGCCATGGGCATTCCGTTGCGCGAGCTCATCGAAAAGCACGCCGGCGGCGTGCGCGGCGGCTGGGACAACCTGCTCGCGGTGATTCCCGGCGGCTCCTCAATGCCGATCGTGCCGGCATCGCAATGCGTGCCGCTGCCGATGGATTTCGACGGCACGCGCGAGGTCAAGTCGGCGCTCGGTACGGCGGCCGTCATCGTCATGGACAAGTCGACGGATATCATCCGCGCCATGGCCCGCATCTCGTACTTCTACAAGCACGAAAGCTGCGGCCAGTGCACACCGTGCCGCGAGGGCATGGGGTGGATGTGGCGCGTCTTGACCCGCATGGCCGAAGGCCGCGCCCAAAAGCGCGAGATCGACATGCTGATGGAGGTCACCCATCAGATCGAAGGTCACACCATTTGCGCGTTCGGCGACGGTGCCGCGTGGCCGGTACAAGGACTGCTGCGCCACTTCCGCCCCGAGATCGAGCGGCGTATCGACGAATACGCGGCAAACCCGCATCCCGAACCGGTGCGCGTGGCGGCGGAATAGGGACGAAGGCGTGAGACAATGGCCGCCGCGGCATTCCGATCCTTGCACTGGAGCACCTGGCTCGCGCGGGCCGGGCTTGCGGTCATGGCGGTCGCGTTCGTGTGGTGGTTTTTGTTCTATGCGCAGTGGGCCGGTCCGCTTCACATGCTCGATCTCAAGATCGCCTGCCTTGCCACCACGATCGATGAATGCCGGTTCTTCCAGTCGCAGATGCAGGCGCATCACGTCTGGGGCCCGGTCTACCAGCCGATCGTGTGGTGGATCGGCGTCGTGGCGTTCATCGCCGGTACATTTATTCCGCGCGCGTCGAAGCCGAACGGAGCCGGCAAATGACCAAAATCGTCGTTGACGGCAGGGAAGTGGATGTTCCGCCGGAGTACACGCTGCTCCAGGCGTGCGAAGCGGCCGGTGCGGAAATCCCGCGCTTCTGCTTTCACGAGCGGCTGTCGATCGCGGGCAACTGCCGCATGTGCCTGGTCGAGCTGATCGGCTCGCCGAAACCGGTCGCGAGCTGCGCCTGGGGTGTGCGCGACTGCCGGCCGGGACCGAAGGGCGAGCCGCCAACGGTCAAGACCCAATCGCCGATGGTGCGCAAAGCACGCGAAGGGGTGATGGAGTTCCTGCTCATCAATCACCCGCTCGACTGTCCGATCTGTGACCAAGGCGGCGAATGCGACCTGCAGGACCAGGCGATGGCCTATGGCGTCGACCACTCGCGCTTCCAGGAGAACAAGCGCGCGGTCGAGGACAAGTATCTTGGCGCCCTCGTCAAGACCTCGATGAACCGCTGCATCCAGTGCACCCGTTGCGTGCGTTTCGCGACAGAGGTCGCCGGCGTGCCGGAGCTCGGCGCCATTGGTCGCGGCGAGGACATGGAGATCACGACCTACCTCGAGCAGGCGATGGTGTCGGAGCTGCAAGGCAACGTGGTCGACCTCTGCCCGGTCGGCGCGCTGACCTCGAAGCCCTACGCGTTCGCGGCGCGGCCCTGGGAACTCGGCAAGAGTGAATCGATCGATGTCAACGACGCGGTCGGCTGCGCCATTCGGGTCGATACCCGCGGCCGCGAAGTGATGCGCATCCTGCCGCGCACCAATGAGGACGTGAACGAGGAGTGGATTTCCGACAAGACCCGCCACGTCGTCGACGGACTGCGGGTGCAGCGCCTCGACAAGCCCTACGTCCGTGAAGGCGGCACGCTGCGGCCGGCAAGCTGGCCGGAGGCGTTCCGTACCATTGCCGCCAAGCTCAAATCGACCAAGAAAGAGAAGATCGGCGCGATCGCGGGCGATCTCGCCGCGGTCGAGGAGATGTACGCGCTGAAAGACCTGCTGGCGCGGCTCGGTTCGACCAACATCGATTGCCGCCAGGACGGCACGGCGCTCGATCCGCGCTTTGGCCGGGCGAGCTACCTCTTCAATGCCACCATTGCCGGCATCGACCAGGCCGACGGCCTGATGATCATCGGCGCCAATCCGCGCCGCGAGGCGCCGGTGCTCAACGCGCGCATCCGCAAGCGCTGGCGCGCGAGCCCGCTCAAGATTGGCGTCATCGGCGAGCGCGCCGACCTGACCTACGATTACGCCTATCTCGGCGCCGGGCCGGAGACGCTCGCCCAATTCGTCGACCACCAGCCGGCAAAACTTCAGCGCCAGATATGGCTCGTCGGACAGGGCGCGCTGGCGCGGCCGGACGGCGCCGCCGTGCTGGCGGCGGTCGCCAAGGCCGCGCTGTCGACCGGGGCGATCGTCGACGGCTGGAACGGCTTCTCGGTCCTGCACACGGCAGCAGCGCGCGTCGGCGGTCTCGACATCGGCTTCGTGCCGGGCGAGCGCGGTCTTGCCGCCGCCGCCATGGCGAATGGCGGGGTCGACGTCCTTTTCCTCCTCGGCGCCGACGAGATCGAAGTCGAGCCCGGGCCGTTCGTGGTCTACATCGGCACCCATGGCGATCGCGGCGCTCATCGTGCCGACGTGATCTTGCCGGGGGCCGCCTACACCGAAAAGTCGGGCCTTTACGTCAACACCGAAGGCCGCGTGCAGATGACGGGGCGCGCCGCGTTCCCGCCCGGGGATGCGCGCGAGGATTGGGCGATCCTGCGGGCGCTGTCCGAGACCCTCGGCAGCCGATTGCCTTATGATTCGCTCGCACAACTGCGCGCGGCGATCTTCAAGTCCCATCCCCATCTCGCCGCGCTCGATGCGATCACGCCCGGCAGTCCGGAGGACGTGCGTAAGCTTGCGGCGCTCGGCGGCACCATGGACAACAAGACGGTGTTCCGGTCGCCGATCGAGGACTTCTATTTCACCAACCCGATCGCGCGCGCTTCGGCCGTCATGGCCGAGTGCTCGGCGATCGCCGAGCGCGCGCTCGCGACGGCGGCGGAGTAGGACATGGCCGAATTCTGGACCAACTATCTCTGGCCGTTCCTCATCATCGTGATCGAGAGCTTGGTGATGCTCGTCGTTCTGCTGGTCGCGGTCGCCTACATCCTGCTTGCCGACCGCAAGATCTGGGCCGCGGTGCAGATCAGGCGCGGTCCCAACGTGGTCGGGCCGTTCGGCCTGTTTCAGAGCTTCGCCGATCTCCTCAAGTTCGTGTTCAAGGAGCCGGTCATCCCGGCCGGAGCGAACAAGGGCGTGTTCCTCTTGGCGCCGCTCGTGTCCTGCGTGCTGGCGCTCGCCGCCTGGGCGGTGATCCCGGTCGACGCCGGCTGGGTGATCGCCAACATCAATGTCGGCATTCTCTATCTCTTCGCGGTGTCCTCGCTGATGGTGTACGGCGTCATCATGGGCGGCTGGGCGTCGAACTCGAAATATCCGTTCCTGGCAGCGCTGCGCTCGGCGGCGCAGATGGTGTCCTACGAGGTCTCGATCGGCTTCGTGCTGATCACCGTGCTGTTGTGCGTCGGATCGCTCAATCTCACCGCCATCGTCGAAGCGCAGCGATCGAGCTGGGGTCTCTTTGCCTGGTACTGGCTCTGGCTGTTCCCGATGTTCATCGTCTTCTTCATCTCGGCGCTCGCCGAGACCAACCGGCCGCCGTTCGACCTGGTCGAGGCGGAGTCCGAGCTCGTTGCCGGTTACATGGTCGAGTATGGATCGACGCCGTACATGCTCTTCATGCTCGCCGAGTACGTGGCGATCACCACCATGTGCGCCATGGGCACGATCCTGTTTCTCGGCGGATGGCTGCCGCCGTTCCCGGTTGCGCCGTTCACATGGGTGCCAGGCATCATCTGGTTCGTGCTCAAAGCATCGTTCATCTTCTTCATGTTCGCCCTGGTGAAGGCATTCGTGCCGCGCTACCGCTACGATCAATTGATGCGGCTCGGCTGGAAAGTGTTCCTGCCGCTGTCGCTGGCCATGGTGGCGATCGTCGCGGCGGTGCTCCAGTTCGGGGGGCTCGCCCCACAATGAGGACACTCCGATGAGTCTCGACCGGGCCGCAAAAGCGCTGTTCCTCAAGGAATTCGTCGGCGCCATCGCGCTCAGCATGCGCTATTTCTTCAAGCCGAAGGCGACGTTGAACTATCCCTTCGAGAAGGGGCCGATCTCGCCACGCTTTCGGGGCGAGCACGCGCTGCGCCGCTACCCGAACGGCGAGGAGCGCTGCATCGCCTGCAAGCTCTGCGAGGCGATCTGCCCGGCGCAGGCGATCACCATCGAAGCCGGACCGCGCCGCAATGACGGCACCCGTCGCACGACGCGCTACGACATCGACATGGTAAAATGCATCTATTGCGGCCTCTGCCAAGAGGCCTGTCCGGTGGACGCCATCGTCGAGGGCCCGAATTTCGAGTTCGCCACCGAAACGCGCGAGGAGCTCTACTATGATAAGGAGCGCTTGCTCGCCAACGGTGACCGCTGGGAACGCGAGATTGCCAAAAACATCGCGCTCGACGCGCCCTACCGGTGACGCGATGAGAACCGCCCCTTCCCGATGTGATGACTGCATACTGACGAGCCTACCGCAGGCCGGCGTCTCGAAGGATCATAGCCCGCGAGGCGCTCCGCGATGATCATCGGCGCCATCTTCTTCTATCTCTTTGCTGCGATCTGCGTGGCGTCCGCCGTCATGGTGATCGCCTCGAAGAATCCCGTGCACTCGGTGTTGTTCCTGATCCTCGCTTTCGTCAATGCCGCCGGCCTGTTCGTGCTCGCTGGCGCGGAGTTTCTGGCGATGATCCTCATCATCGTCTACGTCGGCGCGGTCGCGGTGCTGTTCCTGTTCGTCGTCATGATGCTCGATGTCGACTTCACCGAGCTTCGCGAAGGCTTCCTCAATTATCTCCCCGTGGGCGGGCTTGTCGGCGTCGTGTTTCTGGTGGAGCTGCTGCTCGTGCTCGGGACCTGGGCAGTGGCTCCCGATGCGACGAAGGTGCTGGCGACGCCGATCCCGCCGCTGGAAAGCACATCGAACACGGCGGCGCTCGGCCTCGTGCTCTACACGCGCTACATCTACTACTTCCAGGCCGCCGGGCTTGTGCTCCTGGTCGCGATGATCGGCGCGATCGTGCTCACGCTCCGCCACCGGCCGCGGGTGCGTCGCCAGAACATCGCCGAGCAGGTCGCGCGCACCCGCGAGACTGCGATCGAAGTCCGCAAGGTGCAGCCGGGGCAGGGGATTTAGCGTGCGTCGATTGCTGTATGCCCACACATGGGCCGTCATCCTGAGGAGCCGCGCAAGGCGCGGCCGTTTTTGCACGGTTCGATTGACGAGGTCTGCATGATCATCAGTGTTGGTCACTATCTCGTCGTTTCGGCGATCCTGTTCACGCTCGGGATCTTCGGCATCTTTCTCAACCGCAAGAACGTCATCATCATTCTCATGTCGGTCGAGCTGATCCTGCTCGCGGTGAACATCAATTTCGTTGCGTTCTCCGCGCGTCTCGGCGATCTCGTGGGACAGGTCTTTGCTCTGTTCGTGCTCACCGTCGCGGCGGCAGAGGCGGCGATCGGGCTTGCGATCCTCGTCGTTTTCTACCGCAACCGCGGCACGATTGCCGTCGAAGACGTCAATCTGATGAAGGGCTGAGATGTATCAGACGATCGTCTTTCTGCCGGCGCTCGGCGCCATCCTCGCCGCGATCATCACGCTGGTCGGAGCTCACACGCGCTTCCCGGGCGGATCGGCGGAGGGCTCGGAGAATCACATCGTCGGGACGACGCCCGAGCATGCTCATGCCGCGACCGACGCAAGCGCCGTCGTCGCAGCCGATCCGCATGCTGAGGAGCACCCCCACGAACCTGCGGCCGCCGGTTCGCGCGGCGCCGAGCTCATCACCACGACGTTCCTGTTCATCTCCATGGTGCTGTCGTGGATCGCCTTCGTTCGCATCGGGTTCGGTCACCAGGAGGTGCGCGAACAGGTGCTGCCGTTCATCGTCTCCGGCGATCTCAAGGTCGACTGGGCGGTGCGCGTCGATGCGCTGACCGCCGTGATGCTCGTCGTGGTGACGACGGTATCGGCGCTCGTTCATCTCTATTCGATCGGCTATATGAACGAGGATCCTTACCGGCCGCGGTTCTTCTGCTATCTGTCGCTGTTCACCTTCGCCATGCTGGCGCTGGTGACGTCGGACAATCTTGTCCAGCTGTTCTTCGGCTGGGAGGGCGTCGGCCTCGCGAGCTACCTCTTGATCGGCTTTTGGTATCACAAGCCGTCGGCAAACGCCGCCGCGATCAAGGCCTTCGTCGTCAACCGCATCGGCGATTTCGGGTTCGCGCTCGGCATCTTCGCCGTGTTTATGATGACCGGCGCGGTCGACTTCGGCACCGTGTTCGCTCAGGCGCCCACGCTCGTCGGCAAGACCATTCACCTGCTGCGCTGGGATTTCGACGCCCTGACGCTGATCTGCCTGCTGCTGTTCATGGGCGCCATGGGCAAGTCGGCGCAGTTCCTGCTGCACACCTGGTTGCCGGACGCCATGGAGGGCCCGACGCCGGTGTCGGCATTGATCCATGCTGCGACCATGGTGACCGCCGGCGTGTTCATGGTGGCCCGGCTATCGCCGTTGTTCGCGCTGTCGCCCGACGCCCAGACCGTGGTGACGGCCGTCGGCGCGACGACCGCGATGTTCGCCGCGACCGTCGGCCTTGTGCAGAACGATATCAAGCGGATCATTGCCTATTCGACCTGCTCGCAGCTCGGCTACATGTTCGTCGCGATGGGCGTCGGCGCCTATTCGGTCGGCATGTATCACCTCTTCACCCATGCCTTCTTCAAGGCGCTGCTGTTCCTCGGCTCGGGCTCGGTGATTACCGCGATGCACCACGAGCAGGACATCAGGGCCATGGGCGGCCTGCGCACCAAGATCCCGTTCACGTACATCATGATGGTGATCGGCACGCTGGCGCTGACGGGTTTCCCCCTGTTCTCCGGTTATTTTTCCAAGGACTTCATCATCGAGGCCGCTTACGCCAGCAAGAATCCCGCTGCGCTCTACGGCTACATGATGACGCTCGGCGCCGCCGCGCTGACCGCGTTCTATTCCTGGCGGCTCATCTTCAAGACGTTCCATGGCCGCCCCCACGACCAAGCCCACTATGATGCCGCTCGCGAGAGTCCGGCGACCATGCTGATTCCGCTGTTCGTGCTGGCGCTGGGGTCGGTCCTCGCGGGCTATCCGTTCGCCGACATTTTCGCCGGCCACGGCGTCGAGAGTTTCTTCGGCGAACTCGATCAAGCTTGGCGACGGCAACAACAACATCCTGGAGGAGATGCATCACGAGGGAAGCTTCCTCGTGTCGTCGCTCCCGACGGTGATGATGGCGCTCGGCTTTGCCGTCGCCTGGCTGTTCTACATTCTGCGGCCGGATATTCCGGTCGAGCTCGCCCGCCAACAGCCGGTCCTTTATCAGTTCCTGCTCAACAAGTGGTATTTCGACGAGATCTACGACGTCATCATTGTGCGGCCGACGCTCTGGCTTGGGCGGCTGCTGTGGAAGGGCGGCGACGGCATGATCATCGACGGCCTCGGTCCCGACGGTGTCTCCGCCCGCGTGCTCGACGTCACCCGCAACGTGGTGCGGCTGCAGACCGGCTACATGTACCACTACGCCTTCGCGATGCTGATCGGCGTTGCCGCGTTCATCACCTGGTTCATGTTTGCGACGGGAGGCCACTGATGGCCAGCTGGCCGATCCTTTCCGTCACCACCTTCCTGCCGCTCCTCGGCGCGTTCTTCATCGTCTTCTTGATGATGTTCCGGGCCGAGGACGCCGCCATGGCGCGCAACGCCCGCTGGGTCGCGATGTGGACGACGCTCATTACCTTCGGCATCTCGTTGATGCTGTGGTGGCGGTTCGATCCGGGGTCATCGGAATTTCAGTTCGTCGAGCACAAGCCGTGGCTCGCCGGCACGATCACCTATCACATGGGTGTCGACGGCATTTCGCTGCCGTTCGTGATCCTCACGACGGCGCTGATGCCGCTCTGCATCATCGCGAGCTGGCGGCCAATTCAGACCCGCGTCTCCGAATACATGATCGCGTTCCTGGTGCTCGAGACGCTGATGGTCGGCACTTTCTGTGCCCTCGACCTCACCTTGTTCTACCTGTTCTTCGAGGGCGGCCTGATCCCGATGTTCATCATCATCGGGGTATGGGGCGGCCCGCGGCGCGTCTACGCCAGCTTCAAGTTCTTCCTCTACACCTTCCTCGGCTCGGTGCTGATGCTGCTCGCCATCATGGCGATGTACTGGGATGGCGGTACGACCGATATCCCGATGCTCATGCACCATGCGTTCCCGCGCACCCTGCAGACGTGGGCATGGCTTGCGTTCTTCGCCTCGTTCGCGGTCAAGATGCCGATGTGGCCGGTTCACACCTGGCTGCCGGACGCGCATGTGGAGGCACCGACGGCGGGCTCGGTGATCCTTGCGGCAATTCTTCTGAAAATGGGCGGCTACGGCTTCCTGCGCTTCTCGCTGCCGATGTTTCCGGCGGCATCCCAGGATTTCGCGCCGTTGATCTTTGCGCTGTCTGTGATCGCCATCGTCTACACCTCGCTGGTCGCGCTGGTGCAGGAGGACATGAAGAAGCTGATCGCCTATTCCTCGGTCGCCCACATGGGCTTCGTGACCATGGGCATTTTCGCGGTCACGATGCAGGGCGTAGCGGGCGGCATCTTCCAGATGGTGTCGCATGGCATCGTGTCGGGCGCGCTGTTCCTCTGCGTCGGCGTCGTCTACGACCGCATGCACACCCGCGAGATTGCCGCATATGGCGGCCTCGTCAACCGGATGCCGCTCTATGCGGCGGCATTCATGGTGTTCACCCTGGCGAATGTCGGCTTGCCAGGGACGTCAGGCTTTGTCGGTGAATTCCTGTCGCTGATCGGCACGTTCCGCGTAAATCCGCTGGTGGTTTTCATCGCCACGCTCGGCGTCATCCTGTCGGCAGCCTATGCGCTGTGGCTTTATCGCAAGGTCATTTTCGGGCGGCTGGAGAAGCCCTCGCTCGCTGGTATCTTCGATCTTGACGGACGGGAGATGGCGACGCTGGCACCGCTCGTCGCGCTCACGCTGTTCTTCGGGTTCTACCCGAAGACCGTCCTCGATGTGTCGCAGGCCTCCGTCGCCGCTTTGATCGACAACTACCATCAGGCGATCGGGACCGCGAAGTCGGCGGCCCTTGATGAGGCGAAGCGAATCGCACCATGAACGAAGTCCTCCAAACCTATCCCATCCTGCCGGAAGTGATCCTTGCGGTCGGCGCGATGATCATCCTCCTGATGGGGGCCTGGCGCGACAACCGCTTTACGAACGTCGCGATGGGACTTGCGATCATTCTGCTGGTCGTCGCCGGCTTCGCCGTCGTCTATCCGGAATCCGAGAAGATCGTCGGTTTCGGCGGCAGCTTCGTCGTCGATGGCTTTGCGCGCTTCCTCAAGATAGTGACCGTGATCGGGTCGATCGGCGCGCTGACGCTGTCCGGTGACTTCCTCAAAGCAGCGGAGCAGCACAAGTTCGAATACCCGGTGCTGATCCTGCTCTCGACCGCCGGCATGTTCATGCTGATTTCCGCGGGCGACCTGATCGCGCTCTATCTCAGCCTCGAGCTGATGAGCCTGTGCCTCTACGTCGTGGCGGCGTTCGACCGCGATAACGCGCGCTCGACCGAGGCGGGCCTGAAATATTTCGTCCTAGGTGCGCTGTCGTCGGGCATGCTGCTCTACGGCTGCTCGTTGATCTACGGTTTTACCGGCACGATCAATTTCGCCGCGATCGCCCAGGTCGCCGGCAACGGCGGCCTCGGGCTCACGTTCGGTCTTGTGCTGCTGTTCGCGGGCCTCTGTTTCAAGGTCTCGGCGGTGCCGTTTCATATGTGGACGCCCGACGTCTATCAGGGCGCGCCGACGCCAATCACCGCGTTCTTTGCGGCGGCTCCGAAGGTCGCGGCAATTGCGGTGTTCATGCGGGTGTCGATCACGGCCTTTCCGGGCATCGCGTCGCAATGGCAGCAGATCATTGTTTTCGTCGCGATCGCGTCCATGGCGCTCGGCTCGTTTGCCGCCATCGGCCAGCGCAACATCAAGCGGCTGATGGCCTATTCGTCCATCGGCCATATGGGTTTCGCGCTGATCGGGCTTGCGGCGGGGACCAGCGAAGGCATTCAAGGCGTGCTCGTCTACATGGCGATCTACGTCGCCATGACGCTTGGGACCTTCGCCTGCATCATCGCGATGCGCCGGGCCGATCAGCCGTGCGAGGAGATCGCCGATCTCGCGGGCCTTGCCCGCACGCGGCCGATGCTTGCGTTCTTCTTTGCCATGCTGTTGTTCTCCATGGCTGGGGTGCCGCCGCTCGCTGGCTTCTTTGCGAAATTCTACGTGTTCCTCGCTGCGATCAACGCCGGGCTCTTCACCCTCGCCGTGCTCGGCGTGCTCACGAGCGTGATCGGCGCCTACTACTATCTGATGATCGTCAAGGTCATGTACTTCGACGACCCGGCGCCAGCATTCGACCCGATGGCCGGGGGCCTGCGCGTGGTGCTCGCCCTCTCCGGGCTGTTCGTGATCCTGTTTTGCGTCTTTCCGAGCCCGCTGGTCGACGCCGCCGCCGCTGCCGCGAAGTCCCTGTTCTAGCGCTTCCCGGATTGCGCTCTGCGCCATCCGGGCTACTGTGCCGGAGATGGTGGGCTTGGCGCAGAAGGTGATTCTCGAAACTGTGGATTCGACCAACGCCGAAGCGCTGCGGCGTGCCGCAGCCGGCGAGCGCGGGCCGCTTTGGATCGTGGCGCGGCAGCAGACGGCGGGGCGCGGTCGGCGCGGCTTTGCCTGGGTGTCGCCGCCCGGCAATCTCTTCGCGACGCTGTTGTTGATCGATCCCGCGCCGCCGGCCGCGGCGCCGCAGCTCGGCTTTGTCGCGGGTGTCGCGCTGCATGACGCTGTAGCGGCATGCGATCCGGACGCACCCGTCCGTCTCAAATGGCCAAACGACATGCTGTGCCGCGGACGCAAGATCGCGGGTATCCTGATCGAAGGGGAGGGCACCCCCTTGGCCGTTGCGGTCGGCATCGGTGTCAATTGCCGTCACCACCCGGCGATGACCTCCTATCCGGCGACGGATTTTGCCGCCGAGGGCGCCGCGGTCGAAGCGTCAGAGTTGTTTGAGCGGCTTGCGGCTGCCGTTGCGGCGCGGCTTGCGCAGTGGAATCGGGGTGCGGGCTTCGCGGCGATCCGCGCCGCATGGCTCGACCGCGCCGATGGCCTCGGCCAACCCGTCCGCGTGCGTCTGACCGAGCGTGAAACAGCCGGTACTTTCGAGGCGATCGACGGCGCCGGCCGGCTGCTGCTGCGGCTCAAGGACGGCAGCCTTGAAGCAATTGCCGCGGGAGAGGTATTTCCGCTCCCGCAGAGGTCGGCGCACATTGCCGGGAGCGCCTTGCACGGTGAAGTGTTGCCGAGATGATGGCCCCGAACGAGGAACTTGTCTTCGTGCCGCTCGGCGGTACGGGCGAGATCGGCATGAACCTGTCGCTCTACGGCTTCGGGTCGCAGCGTCACAAGGCTTGGCTTGCTATCGATCTCGGTATTGCCTTCGCCGGTCCGGACTTGCCCGGCATCGACCTCATCATGCCCGACATCCGCTTTCTTGCGGAAGAGCGGCGCAATCTTGTCGGTCTCGTCCTCACCCATGCCCATGAGGATCATTATGGCGCGCTGATCGACCTCTGGCCGCGCCTTAAGGTCCCGCTCTACGCGACGCCGTTCACGGCGGCACTCCTCACGGCGAAGCGCCAGTCGGAGCCAGGCGCGCCGGATATCCCCGTGACGATCGTGCCGAACGGCGGCCGCATCAAGCTTCCGCCATTCGACGTCGAGTTTGTATCGGTCGCGCACTCGATCCCGGAATCGAATGCGCTGATCATTCGCACGCCGCTGGGCGCTGTGCTCCACACCGGCGACTGGAAACTCGACCCGACTCCGATCATTGGGCCGCCGACCGACGCCGCCAAGCTTCGCGCGCTCGGCGAGGCCGGCTGTCTCGCTGTGATCGGGGATTCGACCAACGCTGTCCGCGAGGGTCGGTCGCTGTCGGAGACCGATGTCGCCGCCTCGCTCAAAGAACTGATCGCGGCGGCGCCCCGGCGCGTCGCGGTGACGACCTTTGCCTCCAATGTGGCGCGCATCCATGCGGTCGCCGCTGCCGCGCGCGCCTGCGATCGCGAAGTGGTTGTGGTGGGCCGCGCCATGGACCGCATCGTTCAGGTTGCGCGCGAGACAGGCTATCTCGAGGGCGTCCAGGATTTTCGCGGCACCGATGCCTACGGCTATCTGCCGCCGGACAAGGTGGTGGCGCTGTGCACCGGCAGCCAGGGTGAGCCGCGCGCGGCGCTCGCCCGCATCGCGCTCGACGAGCACCCCGACGTGACGCTTTCCCGCGGAGACCGGATGATCTTTTCGTCGCGCACGATTCCCGGAAACGAGAGGGCGGTCGGCCGGGTGATCAATGGCCTCGTCTCTCAAGGAATCGAGGTGATCACCGATCGCACCCATCTCGTGCACGTGTCCGGCCATCCTCGACGCGATGAGCTCGAGGACCTGCTGGGATGGGTCAAGCCGAAGATGGTCGTACCGGTCCATGGCGAGCCGTTGCATCTCGCCGAGCATGCGGCGGTCGCCCGCAAAGCGGGCGTGCTCGCGACGGTCATCTGCGCGAATGGCGATGTCGTGCGGCTTGCACCAGGTTCTCCCGGCATCGTTGATGAGGTGCCCCAAGGGCGCCTTTACAAGGACGGTCGGCTGATCATCGAGGGCGAGGAACGCACCGTCGCCGACCGCCGGCGTCTCAGCTTTGTTGGAATTGTATCCGTTGCGATGGCGCTCGACACCGCGGGCACTCTTGTCGGCGATCCGGAGGTCGAACTGATCGGGGTTCCGCTGCACGCGATCGACGGCCGTTTGTTTTCGGATGTCGCCCTCAACGCCGTCATCGAGACGCTGGACAATCTGCCGCGGCCGCGTCGCCGCGATCCCAACTCCGTCGCCGATGCCATCCGCCGCGGCGTGCGCGCTGCGGTCGCAGCGAAGTGGGGCAAGAAACCGATATGCGTCGTGCATGTCGTGACGGTATGATCGCGGCCTAACACGGGCGCGCAGCCGGAGCGCCGACCTGAGGCATCGACTATGATCGGCAGGCTCAACCACGTGGCGATTGCAGTGCGCGACATTGCATCGGCTGCGAAGCTCTATCGCGATACGCTGGGTGCGGAAGTCTCGGCGAGCGTGCCGCAGCCGACGCACGGCGTAACGACGGTGTTCATTACGTTGCCGAACGCGAAAATCGAGTTGCTGGAACCGCTGGGCGACAATTCGCCGATCGCGAAGTTTTTGGAACGCAATCCTGACGGCGGCATCCATCACCTGTGTTACGAGGTCGACAACATCATTGCCGCCCGCGACCGTCTCAAGGCCGAGGGAGCACGCGTGCTTGGAGACGGGCAACCTAAAATCGGCGCCCACGGCAAGCCCGTGCTGTTTCTGCACCCGAAGGATTTTCTCGGCACCCTCGTGGAACTCGAACAGGCATGAGGTGATCGGTGCCTTGGACCAGCATGCTGGCGATTTATTTCATCATGTGGTGGTTGGTGTTCTTTGCCGTGCTGCCGTTCGGTATCCACTCCCAGCACGAGCAAGGCGAGTTCATCCCCGGCACGGACCCCGGCGCGCCGACGGTGCACGGCCTCAAAGCCAAGGCTGGATGGACGACGCTGGTATCTCTCGTGATCTTCGGCCTGTTCTATTGGGCCTACGTCACCAAGGCCGTGTCGCTTGACGACCTCACGACGTTCTGGGGCTGGCTGAAGATTTAACAGGCTGCTGAAAAACGTCATCTGACAAGCCTTGGCGATTATGATTCCCTTGCGGCGAATTGCTGGAGGCTTCGATGCGGGGCTGGGATACGCGGACTGGTGAGCTGTTTTCCTATGTGGACCTTGAGAAAAGGGTTCCTGCAAAGCATCCGTTGCGTCTGGTCCGTGAGGTCGTGAACGAAGTGCTGGCTGCGCTCGATAGCGAGTTCGCCAAGATTTATGCAGATAGCGGTCGGCCATCGATTGCGCCTGAACGGTTGCTGCGGGCGCTTTTGTTGCAGGCCTTCTATACGATCCGTTCGGAGCGGCAGCTGATCGAGCAACTGGACTACAATTTGCTGTACCGCTGGTTCGTCGGGCTCGGCGTGGATGATCCGGTGTGGGTGCCGACGGTGTTCACCAAGAACCGTGATCGGCTGCTTGAGGCCGACGTTGCGAAGAAGTTCCTGGCCGAACTCGTGAACCACAAGAAGCTGCGCGGATTGTTGTCCGACGAACACTTCTCGGTGGATGGCACGCAGATTGCGGCCTGGGCCTCGATGAAAAGCTTCAAGGCGAAGGATGGTTCGAGCGATCCGCCTGGGCCGGGCCGCAACGGCGAGCGCGATTTCCATGGCGAGAAGCCCGCCAACGCGACGCATGCCTCGACGACGGATCCGGAGGCCAAGCTCTATCGCAAGGGACACGGCAAAGAAGCCAAACTGAGTTTCATGGGACATGCACTGATGGAGAATCGCAGCGGGCTCATTGTCGCGACCGCGTTGACTGCGGCCACTGGAACCGCCGAGCGCACCGCGGCGGAAGCGATGATCGTGCGCTATTCGCCTGGAGCGCGGCGCATCACGCTGGGCGCCGACAAGGGTTACGATGCCGCAGCCTTTGTGGCCGACCTGCGAGCGCTCAACGTAACGCCGCACATCGCCCAGAACACCGCCGGGCGGCGCTCCGCGATTGACGTCCGGACGACCCGGCATTCCGGCTACGCGGTGAGCCAGCAGAAAAGGAAGCGCATCGAGGAACCGTTTGGCTGGGCCAAGATGATCGGCGGGTTTGCCCGGCCAATGCTTCGTGGTGCCAACAAGCTTGGCTTCAAATTCACCCTGACGATGGCCGGCTACAATCTGATCCGATTGCCTAAACTCATCGAAGCTGCCGCCTGATGCTGACCGAAAAACACAATCCCAACGCCGACCAGCGACGATCCCATCCTCAAATGTACAGACGAACCAGTTCAAGCGGTCAGATACCGGCCTTTCAGCGCGAATTTCAGCAGCCTGCT
>CAWEAS010000010.1:0-95129 GCA_963807015.1 uncultured Alphaproteobacteria bacterium
CATTTTCACGAGATTGGCTCGACGCCAGTTGTGAGACCTCGGCAAGGGGCTGCATCCCACCGCGGCAGCGCCCACGCACATACAATCTTGAAGGAGAATCGAAACATGCAAATGGTTAACGACGAGCCTCCCCCATATCGTGGCTCGCAACCTTCGCTCTTTCTGATCGGCAAGAACCGCTGCGGCAACTGGGTCGTCCAGGAACAAAACGGTCTCCATGGCGGCCTGTTTGTGAACCGCACGGAAGCCCTCAAGTTCGCTCTATTCGAGAACGGCAATCGACCGCAGGCGGTCATCATGGTGCCGGGCGTTCTCGAACTCGACATGAGCCCGCGCATCAGCGCGACCAACCGCGCAGCGTGAATATCCAGCCTTACTCGTATCTCAGTGCGTCGATCGGATCGAGCCGCGCCGCCTTTCGCGCGGGATAGAAACCGAAAAAGATCCCGACCGCTGCCGCGAACAGAAATCCGCCGGCAATCGCCGCAATGGATATCGGCGCTGGCCAGCCGGTGATCATCGAAATCGAAACGGACAGCAGCACGCCGACGATGATCCCGCCAACCCCGCCGCTCACGCTCAGGAAAACGGCTTCGGCAAGAAACTGAAACAGGACGTGCGCGCGGCGGGCACCGATCGCCATCCGCAAACCGATTTCGCGCGTGCGCTCTGTCACCGACACCAGGAGAATGTTCATGATCCCGATGCCGCCGACGAGGAGCGAGATCGAGGCGACGGCGGCAAGCAAAATCGCCATGACCCGAACTCGAGCCTTCGGCTGTTTCCGCGATCTGACTGAGGTTGCGCACCGAAAAATCGTTGACGTCACCGGGCCGGATATGGTGGCGGCGGACAAGGATCGCGGTGGCCTGGGTGATGGCAAGGGGCACGTCCGCGGGGCTCGCGGCCTGAACATATACCTGATTGACGTATCCGGTCAGGCGCGGCTGCAGATTGTAAGGATTGGGCGCCGGCGGATAAATCCAGTTCAGCGGCTGCTGCTGTTGGCTCGGTGCGGCGACGCCGATCACTTTGCGCTCGGCCGTCGTGAACGGAATCATCACGAGGTCGTCCTGGTCGGTTCCATAGCTCGATTGGCCCTTGGAGCCGAGAACGCCGATGACGCGCAAAGGAACGCCCTTGACCTCGATCTCCGCACCAAGCGGATTGACGTTTGCGCCGAACAACTGCCGATAAACCGTCTGGCCGAGCACGACGACCAACGCCGCCTTGGTTTCATCGTCGCGCGAAATGCCCTGGCCGGCGACGATTTTCCAGTTGGTGGCCGGCGGATAATTGACGCTGACACCCTGGATATTGGTGCTCCAATTCTGATTGCCGTACTGAACCTGCCCGAGTTGCCGGATCAGATAGCTTATGCTTCCGACGGCGGGAGCCTCGCGCCGAATCGCCTGGACGTCGGCCAGCGTCAGCGTCGAGGCACTCCCGAAGCCTGCCCGCACGCCGCCTGTGGTGGTGGCGCCGGGGAGGATGACAAGCAGGTTCGTACCAAGGCTTTCGATCTGTTTGCGCACCGCTTCGTTTGCCCCCTGCCCCACCGCAACCATTGCAATCAGCGCTGCGACGCCAATGAATACGCCGAGCATCGTGAGCGCAGAGCGCATCTTGTTGCGGAAGATCGCCTGGGCAGCCGCCGCCATGATCATGGTGGCAAAAGACCAGTAAGCGCTTGGGACGGCGCCTGCGCCGGCCGGCGCCGCAGCCTCAAACAGCGTTCCGGCGGCGCCCGGCTGGCCTCGGGTTTCGGGACGACCGGCGGCGGGCCATCTCGTCCGCTGGTCGGAGATGATCTCGCCGTCGCGCATCGTTACCGTGCGATCGGCGTACGCGGCAATGTCGGATTCGTGCGTGACGACAATGATCGTCACGCCCTGCTCGCGATTGAGCGACTGCAGGGTGGCCATGATCTCGTGCGACGTGCGGGTATCGAGATTGCCGGTCGGCTCGTCCGCCAGCAGCACTCCCGGGGCATTGATGAGGGCGCGGGCAATCGCAACGCGCTGCTGCTGGCCGCCGGAAAGCTGGCCGGGCGTGTTGCGCTCGCGGTCGCCGAGGCCCAGGAGTTGCAGTGCGGCGCGCGCCCGTTCGAAGCGCGTCGAGCCGTTTGCCTGCGCGGAGGTCGAATAGAACAGCGGAAGGGCGACATTCTCGATGGCACTCGTGCGCGCGAGCAGGTTGAAGCTCTGGAACACGAAGCCCAGTCGCTCGCTGCGCAGGTGCGCAAGCTCGGGCTCCGAAAGCCCGGCCACGTCGATGCCTTCGAACAGGTAGCGCCCGCTGGTGGGACGATCGAGGCAGCCCAGTATCGCCATCAATGTCGATTTGCCGGAGCCGGACGAGCCCATGATGGCGACAAATTCGCCGCGCTCGACGGTAAGGCTGACGCCGCGCAGGGCATGCACATCGACATCGCCGACGCGGTAGCGCCGTGTGGCGTCCTCGATTTGGATGACGGGCTCCGCCATTGCGGACCTCGGCCTTAGAAGCGGGGCTGAGGCAAGGCGCGGCCCGAAGCCTGGCTCTGCTCTGACACGATCACCTGGTCGCCCGGATTCAAATTTCCGGCGGTGATCTCCACGTACGAGTCATCATCGAGGCCGAGCTCAACCGGTACGGCTACGGGGCGGCCGTCGCGCAGCACCCAGATCTGGGTCGGCGCGCTCCCGGGCAACACAGGCACGCCCCCGCGCGCGGCGATGCCGCCCGGCACGTAGCGCAAGGCCTGGCTCGGAACGCGGAGCACGTCCGTCCGCTGCTCGGCAATGATGCGCGTCGCCGCGGTCATGCCTGGCTTGAGATCGAGGTCCGAGTTGTCGACGCTGACCACGACATCGAACGTCACCACGTTCTGCACGGTCTGGGGCGATTGGCGCACCTGACTGACGACGCCTTTAAAGGTGCGCTTCGGGAAGGCGTCCACCGTAAACGTTGCCGGATTTCCTTCCTTTAGATTGCCGATGTCGCTTTCGCTGACATTGGTATCGACCTCCATTTTCTTGAGGTCCGTCGCAATCACGAACAGCGTCGGTGTCTGAAAGCTGGCGGCTACCGTCTGCCCCATGGTGACGTTGCGCGACACCACCGTGCCGTCGACCGGAGAAACGATGTTGGTGTAGTCAAGATTGACTTGTGCAGCGTCGAGCTCGGCTTGGCGCTGGCTGATTGTTGCCTGGTCGAAGGCGATCTGCGCCTGGGACTGATCGTAGGCGCTCTTGGAGAGGTCGAGCACGTCCTGCGAGACGGCGTTGGTCTTGATGAGCGTCTGATTGCGCTGGTAGTTGGCCTTCGTGTATTCGAGGTTCGCCTGATCCTTCAGGAGCTGCGCCTTGGCCACGTCAAGATTTGCTTTGTTCTGATCGACTAGGGTCTGGTAGGGCCGCGGGTCGATTTTGGCGCAGATCTGCCCCTTCTTCACTTGCGTGTTGTAGTCGCAATAGAGCGACTGAATGACACCCGACACATAGGTCCCGACGAGAATGTTGAGCTCGGGGTTTACGGTTCCCGTGGCGGTCACCGCGCGCGTCACCGCTCCCCGCGAAGCCGGGACGGTCGCGTAGTGGATGGTGGTTCCAGCGCCAAGCTTCCACCAGATGATCCCTGTCGCGAGGACAACGGCAATTACACCCGCGAGGATCCAATACAGCTGATACGCTTTGCCACTTTTGCGCGGCGTCGGCGTCGTCGGGAATTGCACCAGTTGACCTGACTTTTGTGTCTGCGAAGTCACCGGATCGTCCATCAGGGGATCCTTGAATAAGCCTAGCTCAGCGTCAGTCTTTAGGGATCGCCGCCTTGGCCGGCATTGATCTCCCTCAAGAGAGATGGTTTTGGCGCCCGGCATAAAATGCTTAGAGGCAATCCGCGGATTAGCTAACTTCACATCCCCGGCGTCGCTCAACTCGACATCAGGCAGCAAATGGGGCTCGAGGCGAGCAGATCGCGCGTGACGCCGCCAAAGAACCATTCGCCAAGCCGGCTGTGGCCATAGGCACCGGTAACGACCAGATCGCCGCCTTCAGCATTCGCAATGCTGATGAGATCGGCGGCGATTTCGTCTTTGACCAAAGGCGCGAGTGCGGATGCGACCGCTATCCGATGTTTACCAAGATAGGCTGCGACATCCTCGATATGGCGACGGCCCTGCCCTTCAAGTCCGTCATCGCAGACCTCAACGACCGTTACCGTTTTCGCTTTGCGCAGCAACGGCAGCGCATCGCGCAGCGCGCGCCGCGCCTCCCGGGTATCCTTCCACCCGACAATGAGTTCGATCGAGCTTCAAATCGTCAACGCCCGGTGGAACGATCAGGACAGGGCGGCCGATCCGCAGCACCGTCGCCCCCGCATCGAGCGCACGGCCAACCTCCATCCGCTGCGGGCCGCGGCCGACGACCACGAGATCGGCGGAGCGAGCCTCAGAAACCACGTAGGTCTCCGGAAGGTCTATTCCCGATCGCCATTCGGCTTTCGCGCCGCCGGCACCGACGGATGCGCGAAATGCTGCTTCAGCTTGCTTATGGGTCTCGGTGATGTCGTGCCGCTCCTCTTCGACGACGTCCTTCGTCACGAAGTAGAAGCCTTCCGCGGGATACGGCGGCAGGACGCTTGCCGTAACACCTATCAGGAACGCATCGAAACGCTCCGCAAGCCTAGCGGCAAGCCGCACGCGATCGCGCGATTGCTCCGATAGTGGGTCGACATCGGCATGAACCATCACTGTCGCAAAGGTCACGGCAGCACCTCCATACCTCGGTGAACTACATGACGAGACGCGACGCGTGATTGACCGGAATCAAAATCTCAGGCCAACAAGAACTTAAGTGGCTTTGCCGAATACGACGTCGGCGCGATGCTCGAAGGCACTGGCGAATCGACGGAACGCGACGTCGAACATCGTTCCCATCAGCATCGAGAGGGCGCGGCTCTTGAACTCGTATGCGATGAAGAATTCCACGTCGCAGGCGGCGTTCTCCCCGCTTGCTCGTTCCGGAACCGCGCGGCTCGTGACATCAACTTGCGAACCCGCACTCTGCCCGGCATCGCCGACCGGGTGGAAACGCCATCGATTCTCCATGCGGCTGAATGGACCATCGAGATATTCGACCTGAATATCGAGCCCGTCGCGATCGAGTGTCACGCGGCTCGTGAAGGATTCCCAAATGAGCTTGTAGGCGACCTCCATCTTGGCAATCACCACCTCGCGGCCGTTGACGTTGGTGCGGCGAAGCACCCGCATGGCGCGACACAGTGGCACGAACTCCGGATAGCGCTCGACGTCGGCCACGAGGCCGAACATTTGCGAGGCCGGATGATGTACGCGGCGCCGGGTCGAGAATTGCGGCATCAGTTTCGCTGTTGTTCCTCAGGGATCACATCATTGGCGTTGGTGTCGCCGCTGACTACCGGCGCACGGCGGCGGCGCGGGCGGCACGCAGGCGCGCGAAATCTTCACCGGCATGGTGCGAAGAGCGCGTCAGCGGCGATGACGACACCATGAGGAATCCCTTCGCATAGGCAATGGTCTCGTAGGCTTTGAATTCGTCCGGCGTGATGAAGCGGTCGATGGGATGATGCTTGCGGCTCGGCTGCAGGTACTGCCCGATGGTGAGAAAGTCCACATCCGCTGCGCGCAGGTCATCCATCACCTGCAGAACTTCGTGGCGGCTCTCGCCGAGCCCGACCATGATGCCGGACTTGGTGAAGAGTTCTCCGTCGATCTCCTTTGCTCGCTGCAGCAACCGCAACGAATGGAAATAGCGAGCTCCCGGCCGCACGGTGAGATAACGCGCGGGCACGGTTTCCAGATTGTGGTTGAAGACATCCGGCCGCGCCGCGACGACGATTTCGGCGGCGCCGTCTCTGCGCAAGAAGTCCGGCGTCAGCACCTCGATGGTTGTCGCCGGGCAACGCCCCCGGATCGCATGAATCACCGCGGCAAAATGCGCGGCGCCGCCGTCGGCGAGATCGTCGCGATCGACCGAGGTGATGACAACGTGGGCGAGGCCAAGCTTTGCCGTTGCCTCGGCGACATGCTCGGGCTCATCGGGATCGAGCGCGACCGGCAAGCCGGTCTTGACGTTGCAGAACGCACAGGCGCGGGTGCAGGTGTCACCCATGATCATGAAGGTGGCGTGCTTCTTCTCCCAACACTCGCCGATGTTCGGACAGCCCGCCTCTTCGCAGACAGTGTGGAGACCGTGCGTGCGAACAATGTCGCGCGTGGCTACATAGCCCGGTGAGACTGGCGCCTTGACCCTGATCCAGTGCGGTTTCCTCAGGAGCGGCGCGTCGGCGCGATGGGCCTTCTCGGGGTGGCGCGGTCGCGCCTGCGGCCCGTTGACGGTATCGAGCACAACGACCATGGAACGTCCTTTCGCCCGACTTATCTACGTATGCCCCGTCGGCGCCGCAAGCCTCTGAGAGGCTTAGATATTCAGCACCTGACCGTAAGCATCGAGCACCGCCTCCTTCATCATTTCCGACAAGGTCGGATGCGGGAAGATGGTGTGCATGAGCTCTTCCTCGGTGGTCTCGAGATTCATCGCGATGACGTAGCCCTGGATCAGTTCGGTCACCTCGGCGCCGATCATATGCGCGCCGAGCAGTTGACCGGTCGACTTGTCGAAGATCACCTTCACGAGGCCCTGGTCTTCGCCGAGGGCGATCGCCTTGCCGTTGCCCACGAACGGAAACCGTCCGACACGGATGTCAATCTTCTTCTCCTTGCAGGCGGCCTCGGTGAGACCCACGGAAGCGACTTGGGGCGAGCAGTAGGTGCAGCCCGGTATCTTCAGTTTGTCCATCGGATGGGGCTTGAGGCCTCTGATCGCCTCGACGCAGACCACGCCTTCGTGCTCAGCCTTGTGGGCGAGCATCGGCGGGCCTGCGACGTCGCCGATGGCGTAGATGCCGGGCACGTTGGTGCGGCAGAAGCCGTCAATCGCAATGGTGCCGCGCTCGATCTTCACGCCGAGCTTTTCCAGGCCGAGGTTTTCGGTGTTGCCGACCACACCAACGGCGGAAATGACGCGTTCGACCGTAATCGACTGCGTGCCGCCTTTGCCATCATCGATCGCGGCCGTGACGCCGTCGCCCTTCTTGTCGAGCTTCGTCACCTTGGCGCCGGTCATGATCTTGATGCCCTGTTTTTCGAACGCCTTGCGCGCAAGGGCGGCGATCTCGGCATCCTCGACTGGCAGGATCTGCGGCAGCACTTCGACCACGGTGACGTCCGCGCCAAGCGTGCGGAAGAACGATGCGAACTCGATACCGATCGCGCCCGAGCCAACCACGAGCAGCGACTTCGGCACCCGCTCCGGCACCATGGCTTCGAAATACGTCCAGATCAGCTTGCCGTCAGGCTCGAGGCCCGGCAGCACGCGCGGGCGCGCCCCCGTCGCAAGGATGATGTGTTTTGCCTCATAGGAGCCCGGTCCAAGCGCGCCTCTGGGCGCCTCCGCCTTGCTGGCCTTGACCGTGATCTTGCCCGGCGCATCGATTGCGGCTTCGCCCCAGATGACTGAAACCTTGCTCTTGCGCATCAGGAAGCCGACGCCGTCATTGAGGCGCTTCGAGACCGCGCGCGAGCGCTTCACCACGGCACCGGCGTCGTAGCCGACGTTGTCGGCAGACAGCCCATAGTCCTTGGCGTGCTGCATGTAGTGAAAGATTTCCGCCGACCGCAGCAGCGCCTTGGTCGGGATGCAGCCCCAGTTGAGACAGATGCCGCCGAGATACGCGCGTTCGACAATCGCAGTCTTGAATCCAAGCTGCGCCGCACGGATCGCCGTTACGTAGCCGCCCGGCCCGGACCCGATGATGATGATGTCGAAGGATTCCGCCACGAGGGTCTCCGCCTGGGTTCACGCGCGGAGCGACGGCTCACGCGAGGTAGAAGATGGTGGGCGCGCCTTGCTTTGCCCACCCGTACGAACCACGTCGTTGCGAGCCGCCGCTGTCACAGCAGCATTGCGGTCGGATTTTCGATGAAGGTTTTGAATGCCGCCATGAGTTGGGCGCCAAGCGCGCCGTCGACGGCCCGGTGATCGGTCGAGAGGGTGGCCTTCATCTGAGTCGCGACGACGATCTTGCCATCGCGCACAACGGGCCGCTCCTCGCCGGCGCCGATGGCCAGGATGGTCGCGTGCGGCGGATTGATCACCGCGGCGAACTCATCGATTCCGTACATGCCGAGATTGGAGACCGCGGAGGTGCCCCCCTGATATTCCTCGGGCTTGAGGCGTCGCGCCCGGGCGCGCGCCGCAAAATCCTTCATCTCGCTCGAGATCGTGCCGAGCGATTTGGTGTCGGCTTTGCGGATCACCGGCGTGATCAGGCCGCCCGGAATTGCGACCGCGACGCCGATATCGGCGTGCTTGTGCTTGAGCATGCCGGATTCCGTCCAGGTGACGTTCGCGTCGGGCACCTTGATCAGCGCAAGCGCCAGCGCCTTGATGACGAAATCGTTGACCGAAAGCTTGTAGGCCGGCTTGCCGTCCGCACCCTTCGGGGCCGTGACGTTGATATCCTCACGCGCGGCCAGAAGCTTGTCGATCGTGCAGGTGACGGTGAGATAGAAATGCGGGATCGTCTGCTTGGCCTGCACGAGGCGTTGCGCGATGATTTTCCGCATATTGTCGTGGGGCACGACCTCGTAGGAGCCGGGCTCGAACAGCGCGCGGATCTTGTCGTCCGAGGGAGCCATTGGCGGTGCGATGCCTGGTGCGGCGGCTACGGGTGCTCGCAAAGCAACGCCGCCTGACTTCGCCGTCTCCACATCGCGCGCGATGACGCGGCCGTGCGGGCCGGACCCGCTGATGCGGCCGATGTCGATGCCGGCCGTCTTGGCCAGGCGCCGGGCGAGCGGCGAGGCGAACACGCGACCCGCATGTCCGTTCGTGGCGGGTGCGGAAGCGGGTGCCGGAGATGCGCTCGCAGAGGCCCGTGGCGCGGACGCAACCGGCGGCGGAGTTGGAGCAGCGGATGCGGGTGCCGACGTAGACGCAGCAGCGGCCGGAGGAGGGCTCGGCGGGGACTTCTCAGCGGCGGCCGCTGCTGTCGGCGCCGCTGACGCGGCAGCCCTCACGTCCTCGCCTTCGGCGGCCAGCACCGCGATCGGCTGATTGACGGCAACATCGGCCGTGCCTTCCGGCACGAGGATTTTCGCGATCGTGCCCTCATCGATCGCCTCGTATTCCATCGTCGCCTTGTCGGTCTCGATCTCGGCGAGGATGTCACCGGCTTTGACCTTGTCGCCCTCCTTTTTCAGCCACTTGGCGAGATTGCCCTTCTCCATGGTGGGCGACAACGCGGGCATGAGTATGTTGATCGGCATCGGCCCGCCTCACGATTTGGCGCGCGCCTGCGCGCGTGCGGGTTTGCGTTTGGTGCGCCCACGCACCCGCGGCGCGACGCGCTTTGCTGCTGCCTTGCGGCGGCTCGCAGGCGCTTCATAAAGCGCGGTGAGCGAGGCATCAAAGCCGCGCTTGATAAGCGCCGCCACCTCCTGTGGCTCGACGTCCGTTTCCGTCGCGTACAGAATCGCAAGCCGTTGCGCAACCTCGGCGAGGAGCCCGCCCCATTGCGTTGGATCGTCAAAGACGCGGCGTGCCGTGATGAAGAGCTCGTCCTCGACCACGCCCGCGCGCAGCATTTCGACGCCGCCCTGCGCCAGCGCTTCGCTTGGCAGCGGCAGCTCGTCATAGACCTCGAACGAACGGGCCACGCGCGTCACCGGTAGCAAACCGCTTTGGCGGCCGCGACGACTTCGGCGACGGACGGCAGCGCGAGCTTCTCGAGATTTGCCGCATAAGGCATCGGCACGTCCTTGCCGGAGACGCGCGCAATCGATGCATCGAGATAATCAAAGGCGTGCTCCATCAGGCGTGCCGCAATTTCGGCACCGACGCCCGACTGTTGCCAGCCCTCCTCCACCACGACGCAGCGTCCCGTCTTTTGGACCGAGCGCACCAGCGTCTCCGTATCCATCGGACGAATGGTGCGCAGGTCGATGATCTCGGCGCTGATGTTCTCTTTCTCCAGCTCCTCGGCCGCCTTCAACGCATAGGACACGGCCATTGACCACGCGACGATGGTCACGTGCTCGCCCGGCCGCGCGATGCGGGCTTTGCCGATCGGAATGAGGAAATCGTCGAGCTTCGGCACCTGGAACGAATGGCCATAGAGGATTTCGTTTTCCAGGAACACGACCGGATTGGGATAGCGGATCGCCGATTTCAGCAAGCCCTTGGCATCAGCCGCCGTATAAGGCGCAATGACCGTCAGTCCCGGCACGTGGGAATACCACGGCGTGAAATCCTGGCTGTGCTGGGCGGCGACCCGCGCGGCCGGGCCGTTGGGACCGCGAAACACGATCGAGCAACCCATCTGGCCGCCGGACATGTAAAGCGTTTTCGCCGCCGAATTGATGAGCTGGTCCATCGCCTGCATGGCGAAATTGAACGTCATGAACTCGACGATGGGCTTGAGGCCCGCGAGCCCCGCGCCGACGCCCAGGCCGGCGAAGCCGTGCTCGGTGATCGGCGTATCGATCACCCGGCGCGCGCCGAATTCCTGCAGCAGCCCTTGGGTGACCTTGTACGCCCCTTGGTACTCGGCGACTTCCTCCCCCATGACGAACACGTCGCCATCACGGCGCATCTCCTCCGCCATGGCATCGCGCAAGGCTTCGCGAACCGTCATGGTCACCATCTCGGTGCCTTCAGGTACTTCAGGCTCAAGTGCTTGTTCACCGGGCGCGCGCGGATGTGGCGGCGCTGCGGGGGAGGGAGCCGGTGTAGCCGGGGCCTTTGCCTCGGCCGCGGCCGGAGGAGCTGACTCTGCGGCCTTCGCCTGCGGCGCAGGTGCTGCAGATTTCAAGGCGGCGGCGTCCTCTCCGTCGGACAGGATCATCGCGATCGGCGTGTTGACCGCGACGTCGGCGGTGCCTTCCGGCACCAGGATCTTGCCTAGCGTGCCTTCGTCCGTCGCCTCTACTTCCATGGTGGCTTTGTCGGTCTCGATCTCGGCGATGATATCGCCCGACTTGATCCGATCACCCTCCCCTTTGAGCCACTTGGCGAGGTTGCCCTTCTCCATGGTCGGCGAGAGGGCGGGCATCAGAACCTGGATCGGCATGGAAGGTCTCGAAATCGGAGATTCGGATCAGCGTACGACGTCGGTCCACAATTCGGACGGATCGGGCTCGGCGTCATGAGTGGCGAATTCGGAGGCCTCGTTGACGATCTTGCGGACCTCGGCATCGACCGCCTTGAGCCGATCTTCACTCGAGCGCTTGGTGGCGATGAGTCGGGCACGCACCTGCTCGATCGGGTCGTGCTCAGTGCGGACCTTCTCGACTTCTTCGCGGGTGCGATACTTTGCCGGGTCCGACATGGAATGACCGCGATAGCGGTATGTCATCATTTCCAGGATGATCGGGCCGTTGCCATCGCGGCACCACTGCACGGCCTTCTCGCCGGCGGCCTTGACGGCGCGCACGTCCATGCCGTCGACCTGTTCGCCCGGAATGTTGAACGACACGCCGCGCTTCGCAAAATTGGTCTGCGCGGAGGCCCGCGTCACTGCGGTGCCCATGGCGTAGCGGTTGTTCTCGATGATGTACACGACCGGCAGCTTCCACAGCTCGGCCATGTTGAAACTCTCGTAGACTTGGCCCTGGTTCGCCGCGCCATCACCGAAATAGGTCAGGCACACGTTGTCGTTTTTGCGGTAACGATTGGCGAACGCGAGTCCGGTGCCGAGCGGCACCTGGGCAGCGACGATGCCGTGCCCGCCATAGAAGCTTTTCTCCTTGCTGAACATGTGCATGGAGCCGCCTTTGCCCTTCGAGTAGCCGCCGCGGCGTCCGGTCAGCTCTGCCATGACGCCCTTGGGGTCCATGCCGGCCGCAAGCATGTGGCCGTGGTCGCGGTACCCGGTGATGATCTGGTCGCCGGGCTTGAGAGTAATCTGCATGCCGACGACCACGGCTTCTTGCCCTATGTAGAGGTGGCAGAAGCCGCCGATCAGCCCCATGCCGTACATCTGACCTGCCTTCTCCTCGAAGCGGCGGATCAGCAACATGTCGCGGTAGGCCTTGAGTTCGGTGTCCTTGCCGAGATCCGGGACCGGAGGGGCCCCCCCATTGCCTTGTTCGGCCGGGGCATTCGGAGGTGGGGCGGGCTTGTTCTGCTTGTTTGACGGGGTTTTGGCGAGCGCCATCTACGTCCTCGGAACTTGGTCCCTGGTCAGCGGGATTTGTTCATCCCAATAGCTGAAATCCAGAGGCGGCGGAAGCGTTCGGCGCGCGCTTTCCCAATTACCGCGGAGCAGATGGGCGTTGCTTGACCATCATCGTGACGTCACGAGGATCCGCATATTCGAGCAGCAGACGTGCCCGCTCATCGAGCATGTCGGGATCGAGCTGGTCAGACTTCAACAGCGCGACCCGGCGCTCCCACCGAGCCCGCTCGGCTTTGATGCCGTCAAGTTCGCGGGCAAGGTCGGCAATCTGCTGATCGAGGCCTTGCTTCGCCTTGAGGCCGTGATTGCCGGTATAGGCATTGATGCCGAAATAGCCGATGAACAGCCCTGCCAAGCAATAGAGGGCGAGCGCCATCAGGAACGAGCGAATCCGCGGCCGAATGACCATGCTGGATGTGTGCGGCGGCGAAGTTAACGCGGGATTAACGCCGGCGCTGCGCGCCGATCCTCGTCATTTCGTACCGAGTTGCTTCACTGCCGCCCTGCCGCCGAACTGGGCCTGCGGCCCCAGTTCCTCCTCGATGCGAAGTAACTGATTGTATTTTGCAGTGCGGTCAGAGCGCGCAAGAGCGCCCGTCTTGATCTGCCCGCAATTGGTGGCGACTGCGAGATCCGCGATGGTCGCATCCTCGGTTTCGCCGGAGCGATGGGACATCACGGCGCCGTAGCCCGCCTTGTGCGCCATCTCCACGGTCGCGAGCGTCTCGGTGAGCGTCCCGATCTGGTTGACCTTGATTAGGATGGCGTTGCCGAGTCCGCGCTTGATGCCATCGGCGAGCTGCCGGACGTTTGTCACGAAGATATCGTCGCCAACCAACTGGCATTTCGATCCGATGGCGTCGGTCAGTGCCTTCCAGCCGTCGAAGTCATCCTCGGCCATGCCATCCTCAACGGAGACAATGGGATAGCGGCCGACGAGACCTGCAAGGTACTTTACCTGCTCGTCAACGGATCGAACTTTGCCTTCGCCCTCATAATGATAGGCACCGTTCTTAAAGAACTCGCTTGCCGCCGGATCGAGCGCCAGCACAATGTCTTCGCCCGGACGATACCCGGCCGCCTCGATCGCCTTGGTCACGAAGCCGAGAGCCGCATCGGCCGACGGCAGGTTCGGCGCGAAACCGCCTTCGTCGCCGACGTTGGTGTTGTATCCGGCATCGTGCAACGCCTTCTTCAAGGTCTGGTACACCTCGACGCCAAAACGCAGGGACTCGGCGAAATTCTCCGCGCCGACCGGCATGATCATGAATTCCTGGAAGTCGATCGGATTGTCGGCATGCACCCCACCGTTGATGATGTTCATCATCGGCACTGGCAGGAGTCGCGCCGCGACGCCGCCGACGTAGCGGTAGAGCGGCAAGTCGCGGGCCGCTGCGGCGGCCTTTGCGGTCGCGAGCGACACGCCGAGGATCGCGTTCGCGCCAAGCCGCCCCTTGTTGGGCGTGCCGTCGAGCGCGATCATGGTCTCGTCGATCTTGACCTGATCTTCGGCGTCCATGCCGCCGATGGCGTCGAATATCTCGCTGTTGACGGCATCGACCGCCTTGCGCACGCCCTTGCCGAGGTAACGGGTCTTGTCGCCGTCGCGCAGTTCCACGGCCTCATGGGCGCCGGTCGATGCACCTGAGGGAACCGCCGCGCGACCTTGGCTGCCATCGTCGAGAACAACGTCGACCTCGATGGTTGGATTGCCGCGGCTGTCGAGAATTTCGCGGCCGATGATATCAACAATGGCAGTCATGCAAGGCTCCCGGTGGTTGCCCGCTTCTACAGGATCGATGTGATGCCGCAAAGGCGCCCGGTCAATGCTCGGGCGAGACGGTTCCAAGCGCGCCAACGATTGCCAGCACCGCAAGGCCGAGCGCGATCTCAATCGCAACGCTGCGGACCAGCCCGCTGGCGCCCTTCGCCCCGGAACTTTCCGCGATCCGCGGCATCAGCACCTGCCGGTTGACGGCGCCGAGCGCGATCATCCCGAGAACGAGGGTGATCTTCGCAACGAGAAGGCGGCCATAAGTGGTGGCGATCAACGCCGCCGGGCTGTCGAGAAGGAGCACGGCATTGACGATGCCGCTCAATACCACGAGCGCGACCGCGATTACCGCCATGGTCGAAAATCGCGGCAGCGCATGAAGTCCGACCGTGGCGAGATCCGTCGACGCGAAGAGCCGCAGCAACACCACAAGCCCGCCAAGCCAGGCCGCCGCGGCGAACAGATGCACGGCGTCGGCGAACTGGTGCACGATGCCGGCCGTGCCGCTATTCGTGACGGCGTGGCCGACGCCGGAGAGGGTCGCAAGCGCGAAGCCCGAGAGCACCGCCACACTCGCTCGCGCCGGATTGGGCGTCTGTCCGAAGCGGGCGAGAACAAGCATCACAATCAGCACCACGAGGATCGCGATCCGCCACTCCCAGACGAGCCCGAACCTCGTCTCGGTCAGGACTGTCCGAAGTCCAGAAACTCTAAGCGCCCCGGCAAGATCGCCGATCATGTTGCTCGCCGTCGCGACGAGCCATCCGAGCGACGACGCCAGTGCAACAACCGCGCAAGCCGTCGCGAGACGCCATAGCCAGCGATCCAACGCCGCAAGCGCCGACGGCGACATATGCTGCTCATCGATCGCCTGGAAGCGGAACAGCACTGCGCCAAACAGCACAGTGAGCGCGGTGAATTCCAGAAATCGCCAGAAGACCGCGTCGACTTCGAGCCCCATCAAGGCTTGATCTCGAACGAGAAGTCGCCTTCGCTGCGATGGGTATCGGTCGAAATCACCCGCCAGATCACCTTGTATTTGCCGGGCTTGAGGCCGCTGACCGGCACGACGAGCGCCTTGCGGTCGGCGGGATCGGCGCCGCCAGTTGCGACGACCGCACCGCTCGTCGACCGCAACTCCGCCTTGGAGAAGCGCGGTTCCAGCGCCTCCGAGAACCACAGGTGTACCTCGGATGGCGCATCGGTAATGACGCTGTTTACCGCAGGAGTCGCGCGATCGAGATGAGCATGAGCGCTCGCCGCCGCCGTCGACAGTGCCGCGAGTGCCGCGGCGAGAATGATCGTGCGCATGGTTGCCTCCCAGTTCAAACGGCGCGTTGCGTGCCGCGCTAGCGATTTTGGCGATTGTACATAGACGGCCCGCTTTAGTCAGCGAAATCGCTGCGATGGCTATTCATATCTGTTGAGACGCCGGCGTGGGTGACGCCGGGATCGGCAAACTTGCGACCCGCGCTGATAGAGGCTAGCTGAAAGCCCCATGGCAAAGGCACTGGTTCATCTTGGCAAACCGAGCAAAATCCCGGCCTCTCCGGCGCAGGCCGTGCTCGATCGCGTGCCGAACCCGCATCCAAGCACAAACTACGTCGCGCGGTTCACGTTCCCGGAATTCACGATCATGTGCCCGGTGACCGGCCAGCCGGACTTCGCCATCATGGTGATCGACTACGTGCCGAAACGCTTTCTCATCGAATCGAAGTCGCTGAAGCTTTTCCTCAACAGCTTCCGTAACCACTCCGGCTTTCACGAAGAATGCACAGTCGCGATCGGCAAGCGCATCACCGATCATCTGAAACCGCGCTGGCTGCGCATCGGCGGCTATTTCCATCCGCGCGGAGGCATGCCGATCGACGTGTTCTGGCAATACGGCCGGCTACCGGCCGGGGTCTGGGTGCCTGATCAGGGTGTCCAAACCTATCGCGGACGGGGATGAACGCGCCATTCAGGCCGCGCTCTGCGAAGCCTCTACGAATGCCGGGTCCGCCGCAACGCCCGTGAACTGATATAGCCCGTGGTGAAAATCACGGCCGCAGAGATGGCGACCGTCGGCGCCAAGCCGGCATGGGCAAGGCCGAAGCCGAAATAAATTGGGCCAATCGCAAGGCCGAGGCAGAAAAAGCCGGAGTGGATCGCAGCCGCGGACCCGCGCGCCGCCGGCGCGAGTTCGGTCGCGTAGATCTGGATGACGCCATGCATCATGTAGAACCCGCAGCCTACGAACAGGAACTGGACGAATTCGACCTGCCACGGTGCGCGCAGCGCCAGTGCCAGCATGCCAAGGCTCATGAACGCGGCGCCGGTAAGGATCAGGCCGCGCTCGCCGATGCGCGGCAGCAGGCGCGAGACGCTCGCTGAATAAAACACGCCGCCGAGCGCAAAGCCGGCGAGCACGAGTCCGGCGATCGCCGCGCGCGGTTCGCCGCCCTCCCGCAACAGCAGCGCCACATAAGGGAATACGCCCATGATGAACGTGCCTTCGAGCAGAACCGCACCGAAGCAAAATTTGGCCTGCGGATTGCTGAAGATCGTCTGATATCCCTTGATGGCGGCGGCCAAGCTCATCGGCGTGGTCGGACGCGCCGGCATCCCGCGAAATCCGATCACCGCGGTCAAAAATGTCAGGAGGCATAAGGCTCCGATCACGGCGAGGACGAAGCGCCAGCCGATGAGGTCGCCGAGAATGCCGGCCATCGGCGTGCCGAGGAGATTGCCGAGCATGCCGGCGGCCAGCAGCCGGCTGATCGCGACCTGACGCCCTTGGACCGGCACGAGGTCGCCGGCGACCGCGAGCGCGGTCGGGAAAATACCGCCTGCTGCGACACCGGTCACGATGCGGCTCGCCATCAGCACCGTGAAGTTTGGCGCCACCGCGCCGACGAAACCATTGAGTACGAGAATGCCGAGGCAGATCGTCATCAGCCGCGTCTTGCCCATCATGTCGGCGAGCGGCCCAAGCACCGGCTGCAGCGCGGCATAGGGCAGCGCGAAGGCCGTGGTGAGGAGCGCAACGGTCGACGGGTCTGTCGCAAGGTCGTGGGCGACCTGCGGGATCATCGGGTCGATCGCCCGCATGAAGAGGCTCGACGCGAAATTGCCGAGCGCCATGATGGCGAGCACGCGCCGCGCCGCCGCCGACATTTCCGCCCGCTGCGACGCGGTGCTTTCGAGGTGAGGCGCCGCTCGTTCGTCCGCATTGACGATCGTCGAAACCGGCTCCTGCCCCGCTTGCGGGGAAGGAACTGGGAGGGAAGCCTCTGCACGACGCGGATTCGCCGCAGCGTCCGCCACGCTATGCTCCCCCGCGACGGGCAGAAGAAGGCTCAAACGTCGCCTTCGCGATGCGATCGAACGCGATCAGCCGTTCGAGCAAGCTCTGCATGTCTTTGAGCGGCACCATATTGGGGCCGTCTGACGGAGCGCGATCCGGGTCCTGGTGTGTTTCGATGAACACGCCGGCGACGCCGACGGCGACAGCGGCGCGAGCGAGCACCGGCACGAATTCGCGCTCGCCGCCCGACGCCGTGCCGCGACCGCCCGGCTGCTGCACCGAATGGGTGGCATCGAAGATCACAGGCGCGCCGGTGCGCGCGAGGATCGGCAGCGCACGCATGTCGGAGACGAGCGTGTTGTATCCGAAGGACGCACCGCGCTCGGTGACGAGCACATTGGCATTGCCCGCGCCGGTGATCTTCGCCACCACGTTGGTCATGTCCCATGGCGCGAGGAACTGGCCTTTCTTCACATTGACGACGCGGCCGGTGCGCGCTGCGGCTGCGAGAAGATCGGTCTGCCGGCACAGAAACGCGGGGATCTGCAGCACGTCGACAGCGGCCGCGACCGCGGCGCATTGGCTGCTTTCGTGCACGTCAGTGAGGACCGGTACGCCGAGCTTCGCGCGCAACTCCGCAAACACCGGCAGCGCTTCGTCGAGCCCGACGCCGCGCGCGCTTCCAGCGCTCGTGCGGTTCGCCTTGTCGAACGACGTCTTGTAGACGAAGCCGATGCCGAGACGCGCCGTAATCTCCTTGAGCGCACCAGCCATGTCGAAAGCATGAGCGCGGCTTTCGAGCACGCACGGTCCCGCGATCAGCGCCAGCGGCAGCGCGTTGCCAAAGCGCACAGCGCCGGCGGCGACGATCGGGTTTGGCGAAAGGCTGTCGTGAACGTTCATACTGAGAATCCTGACCGACCATGGCGGCGGGGGCGGTCGCGGTCAACAGTCGGAAGTGGGCAGCAACCCTTCCATATCCGACTGCTCCTGGAGTAGCCGGGACGTCCGGGCTACATTTGATCGAGCCCTACGAAGCAAAAGTTCCTGATGGGAGCGCAATCATGCTGAAACGCAACGCGATGCCGGCAATCATCCTCGCCGTGACGCTCGCACTTTCGGTCGCCGCGCAGGCGTTCGACGAATCCAAATATCCCGACATGCAGGCCCAATGGAGCCGGCCGCGCGGCGTCGGCATTCAATGGGATCCGTCGAAACGAGGCGGCCGCGCACAAGAGCCGCCCCTTACTCCCGAATATCAGGCCGTATGGGAGGCGAGCATGGCGGACCAGGCGAACGGCGGCCAGGGCAACGATCCACTCTACCGCTGCTACCCGGCCGGAATGCCCCGCGTGATGAACGCAGTTTTCCCATTTGAGATCGTCATCACGCCAAACGCCACTTACCTGCTATTCGACGGATCGACGCCGCGGCGCATCTTCACCGATGGGCGCGATTGGCCCAAGGATCAGGAGCCGAATTTTCTTGGCTATTCGATCGGCCGCTGGATCGATGAGGATGGTGACGGGCGCTATGACGTACTCGAGGCCGAGACGCGCTTTGTCCGAGGCCCCCACTCGTATGACGGCAGCGGACTGCCGTTTCACAAAGATGATCAGGTGTCATTCAAGGAGCGGTTCTACCTTGATCGCGCCGATCCCAACATCCTTCACGCCGACATCACCACCTACGACCACGCGCTGACGCGGCCGTGGACCATTACCCGAAACTATCAGCGCACCCGAAATCCGATCTGGTTCCAGAACAATTGCGTGGATGACAATCAGCATGTGCAGGTCGGCAAGGAAGATTATCTTGTCGGCGCCGACGGCCTGCTGATGCCGGTTCGCAAGGGGCAGGCTCGCCCGGACCTCAGGCACTTCGACTAATGCTCGCCGACAGAGGCGCGAGACGGGGCTGCCAGTCGCGTCGTGATTACTGAGGCACGGTCATCAGCTCCATGATGTGCCCGTCCGGGTCCTTGAAGTAGACCCCGCGACCGCCATTCGAGTTATTGAGCTTGCCGTCGGTGAGGCTCCACGGCGCGCTGCCGTAGGCGAGGCCCGCTTCGCGGATACGCGACAGGATCGCGTCGAATTCCGCATCGCCGACATGGAAAGCGTAGTGGTGGCTCGGCACATCCAATTCCTGATCGAACAGCAATGTCAGACTTTCGTTGACGTGCACCGGCGCAAAGTGCCCGTGCGGCGCCTCGTAACACAAGCCGAAGATGCGCGCGAAGAACCGCGCGGAGGCCTCCTTGTCGCGCGCCGGCACGATGGTGTGGTTCAAGGTGATGGCCATCGACGTATCTCCTTCGTTTCTTGGAGATATGAGGCGTAACGCCAGTCCGCCACCGCGGCTTAATCATAGGGGAATCGTAGGGTGGGCAAAGCCACCGGGTCCGGCCTTCGTCCGGCCCGACGACAAGCTCCGCGCGCCACCGCCTACCGCGCAATGCGCGCCCTCGTGCCTTATACCAGGCGGCTCTGCACTACGGCGGCCTCGATGAACGAGGCAAACAGCGGGTGCGGCTCAAACGGACGCGATTTCAGCTCGGGATGGAACTGGACGCCGATGAACCACGGGTGGTCGGCATATTCGATGATCTCCGGCAAAAGCCCGTCAGGCGACATGCCGGAGAAACGCATTCCGTGTTGTTCGAGCCGCCCCTTGTAGCCGGTATTGACCTCGTAGCGGTGGCGATGGCGCTCGGAGATTTCGCTGGCGTGATAGATCTCGGCGACGCGGCTGCCGCGGTCGAGCAGCGCCGGATAGGCGCCGAGACGCATCGTGCCACCGAGATCGCCAGAGGACGCGCGCTTTTCGAGCTCATTGCCCTTGAGCCATTCGGTCATGAGGCCGACGACGGGCTGCGACGTGGGGCCGAACTCCGTAGAATTGGCATCGGCTATGCCGACGAGATTCCGCGTCGCCTCGATCACCGCCATTTGCATGCCGAAGCAGATGCCGAAATATGGGACCTTTCGTTCGCGGGCAAACCGCGCCGCGCGGATCTTTCCTTCGGCGCCGCGCTGACCGAAACCGCCGGGCACCAGAATGCCGTTCACGTGTTCCAGGAATGGCGTCGGGTCTTCGCGCTCGAACACCTCGCTCTCGATCCAGTCGACGTCGACCTTGACCTTGTTGGCGATACCGCCGTGCGAGAGCGCCTCAATCAAGGATTTGTAGGCGTCCTTGAGCCCGGTGTACTTGCCGACCACCGCGATGGTGACCGCGCCTTCCGGATTGCGGATGCGCTCGTTGATCAGCCGCCAACGGGACAGGTCGGGATCGGGAGAAGTGATCCCGAAAGCATTCAGCACCTCGCCGTCGAGACCCGCGGCATGGTAAGCCTCGGGCACGGCGTAAATGTTGTCGACATCGCGCGCTTCGATAACCGCGGATTCGCGCACGTTGCAGAACAGCGCGAGTTTGCGTCGCTCGTCCCTCGGGATCGGCCGATCGGTGCGGCACAGCAGGATATCGGGCTGGATGCCGATCGAGCGCAGCTCCTTGACCGAGTGCTGGGTCGGCTTGGTCTTGAGTTCGCCCGCCGACGGGATGAACGGCAGCAGCGTCAGGTGGATGTAGACCGCGCTGTGCCGCGGCAATTCGTTGCCCATCTGCCGGATTGCTTCGAAGAACGGCAAGCCCTCGATATCGCCGACGGTGCCGCCAATCTCGACCAGCACGAAATCGAAATCGTCGCTGCCGTCGCGGATGAAATCCTTGATGGCGTTGGTGACGTGAGGGATGACCTGGATAGTCGCGCCGAGATAATCGCCGCGGCGCTCCTTGGCGAGAATGTCCTGATAGATGCGGCCGGTCGTGATGTTGTCCTTGCGGGTCGCGGGGCGCCCGGTGAAGCGCTCGTAGTGGCCGAGATCGAGATCGGTCTCGGCGCCGTCGTCAGTGACGAACACTTCGCCGTGCTGATACGGCGACATGGTGCCGGGATCGACGTTGAGATAGGGATCGAGCTTGCGCAGGCGCACCGAATAGCCGCGCGCTTGCAGCAGAGCGCCGAGCGCCGCCGATGCCAAACCCTTGCCAAGCGATGAGACCACGCCGCCGGTGATGAAGATGAACCGCGCCATGGGACTCAACTTCTATCTCGCCGCCGCCGATTCCGCGAGAGGCTTTGTGGCCGCATCGATGCTCTGTCCACGGTCTTGATATCGGAGATTTGTTGAAGACGAATCAAACGTTTACGAGGCTTATGTGAGGTTTCGCCCGCAATCGCGCTAGCGCTGGGCTGCTGCGCAGATTTATTGGGGCCAGTCTTGCCTCCCCTTCGGCTGGGTCGAGCAAATCTTCTCTCGCGCGGCGCTCCGGAAAGATGCCGGAGGTTGTGCCACCCCCGCCGTGAAATGATGTAGCCTGCCGCGATCGATTGCCGGGCACCCACATCACCGGAGGGACCATGACGATTATCAGGGCGGCCGTTCTCCTCGCGGCGCTCGGGGCGTGGAGCGGCAGCGTCGCTGCGCCGGCAGCGGCCGAGCCCTACCCGTCGCGTCCGATCACAATAGTCGTACCGCTCGCCGCGGGCGGGCCGCTCGACACGCTCGCGCGGGTCATGGGCGAGCGCATGAAGGGACCTCTCGGCCAGCCGGTCATCGTGGAAAATGTCACCGGAGCGGCCGGTACCGTCGGCGCAGGGCGCGTCGCCCGTGCCGCGCCAGACGGCTATACCCTCGCGCTTGGATTTCTCGGCACCCATGTCCTCAATGGCGGCATCTACAATCTGCCCTACGACGTCGTGAAGGACTTCGAACCGGTCGGGATGATCTCAAGCAATCCGCACCTGATCGTCGCCAATGTCGCCAACCCGGCGAAGGACCTCCGGCAGTTCATTGCCTGGATAAAGGCGAACGAGGGCAAGGTCTCGGGCGGCACGGCCGGCGTCGGCGCGACCACCCACATGGGCGCGATCCTGTTCCAGAAACTCACCGGGACGCATTTTCCGTTGGTACCATATCGCGGCGCGGCGCCTGCGCTGCAGGACGTGATGGCCGGGCAGATCGACGTGATGGTCGACGTCGCCTCGAACTCGCTGCCTTACCTCGGCGGCAAGATCAAAGCCTTCGCCGTCACGTCGAAAGAACGCCTGCCGGCCGCGCCGGATGTGCCGACCGTGGACGAAGCGGGCCTGCCAGGCTTCTACATGTCGACCTGGTACGGGATCTGGGCTCCACGGGCGACGCCGCCCGAGATCATCCAAAAGCTGAGTGCCGCGTTGATGGATGGTCTCGCTGACCCGGTCGTCGTCCAGCGGTTTGCGGGCCTCGGGCTCGATGTTCCGCGCCGCGAAGACCAGACCCCGCAGGCGCTTGGCACCCTTCAGCGCGCCGAAATCGAGCGGTGGTGGCCCATCATCAAGGCGGCCGGCATCAAACCGGAGTGACCTGAGCAAGCCGTCAGCGTTACTGCGATCGTGGCACCTGCGGCGCGCCGCCTTCTGCGGGAGCGGCCGGGGCGGCGGGTGCGGGTGCCGCCGGCGGCGCGCCGCCTCCGGACGCGGGCGGCGGCCCGAGCGGTCCGGTGTCCAGCGGCGCCAGCGGGCCGCCCGGCGCGGAAATCGGTGCTGAGCCGCCCGAGCCAGGCAGGATCGAACGCGGCTTGCGGTCGTATCCCGCCAGTACCGACAGCAGCAGGCTCGTCAGGAAGAAGCACAGCGCGAGAATTGCCGTCGTACGCGTCAGCACGTTCGCGGTGCCGCGGCTCGTCATGAAACCGCCGCCTCCGCCCATGCCGAGACCGCCGCCTTCCGATTTCTGCAGCATCACGACCCCAATCATGGCCAGCACGATCATGAGGTGGATGACGATGACGACACTTTTCATTTCAAATTCTCTCGTGGTCCCAGGCCGTTGCACCGCCGTGCGCGGCCGGCAAGTGCCAGGAATATAGGGAGCCGGGCGGCTCCATACACGATCCCACCGAGCATTTCCAGCACTTGCATCGTCGCGGCGGAAGCTTCCCTCCGGCGCGAAGCCCTTGCGCGGGGCTCATTCTGGGCCCTGACGGCTCGAAAAAGTGGGCCGGAACGCCGCTGGCGGCTTGCATCGCGTTTCTGGTGGTCAGGCGAGCGTACCGCCGACGGCAGGCAACCGGTTCGCTTGGACGCGGGTTTGCTCGCGAGTTGAGCCGGTTGCGGCGCCTCGCTCATCTCGATATAGCCGCAAGCACAAAATCGAATGGCGGGAGGAAGCATGGTGAGCGCATCGGAGCGGGCAGGCCCGTCCATGGTCTTTGACGTCAGCGCCTTCCTCGATCGGCCGACCTTCGGCTCCTATCGCATCCTCGTTTTCGTGCTGTGCACGCTGGTGATGACGCTCGACGGCTACGACGTGTTCGTGGTCGGCTACGTGGTCCCCGCCATCGCCACCGATTTCGGCGTGCCGCTACCCGCGGTGACGTCGATCTTCGTCTTCCAGACCATCGGGCTCGGCGTCGGTGCCTACGCAATCTCCCCCTTCGCCGACCGGTTCGGCCGTCGCAACCTCATCATCATCTGCACGGCACTGCTTGGCGTCATCACACTGTTGGGCACGTTTGCGACCTCGGTCGGACAGCTTTCGGCGCTGCGCTTTCTCGCCTCGTTCTTCTTCGGCGCCGTCGTGCCGAACCTCGTCGCGACAACGTCGGAATATTGCTCGCACCGCAGCCGGCCGATTCTCGTCATCATCCTGTTCATGGGCTACACGATCGGCGCCGGTGGCGGCGGCTCGATTGCATCGGCACTCGCCGCCCATTACGGCTGGCGCGCCGCGTTCTACATGGGTGGACTTGCGCCGCTCGTAGCGGTCGCGATCCTCTTTCCGCTGCTTCCTGAATCCATCCGCTTCATGGTGCTTGCCGGTAACCGCGACCGCGAGGTCGCCGAAACGCTGAAGCGTATCGATCCCGCCGTCGATCTGGCCGGCACCACCGGCTTCACCGTGCAGGAGGAGAAGACCGGCGCGATGCCGGTCATCGCCCTGTTTCAGCAAGGGCGTGCCGCCACGACCGTTCTGCTGTGGCTGAGCTATGCCATGAACCTGTTCGTGCTCACACTGATCGCGTCATGGATGCCGACATTCCTGCGCGTATTCGCCGGCGTCGACCTCAAGGCCGCGGGCGCGATCGCTGCGCTGTTTTCGCTCGGCGGCATCATCTCGCCGCTCGCGCTCGGCTATTTCATGGACCGTTACGGCGCGACCCGCGTGCTGTCGGCAAACTACATCGCGGCCGGCATTTCGATCCTGCTCACCGGGTTGTGGAGCGGCGACGCGACGCTTGCGGCCGTCGGCGTATTTTGCGCCGGCCTGTTCGTGATCGGCGGCCAGGGCGGCATCAACGCGCTCGCCTCGATGCTTTACTCGACCGAGATGCGGGCGACCGGCGTCGGCTGGGCGCTCGGCGCCGGGCGGGTCGCCTCGGTATTCGGCCCCTTGCTGGGCGGCGCCATGCTGGCCCAGCACTGGTCGGGCCTCGCGATCTTCACCGCGGCGGCCGTGCCGGTTTTCATCGCCGCTGCGGCGACGCTCTATGTGCGCTTTGGACGCGACGGCGCGCCGGGCACGCCGGCTTTGCCGAAAGCGATCGCGGAAAGGGCGCGCGCGCCCCGCTGAACCTATTTGTAGGTTTGCAGGAACGCGACGATGTCGTCAGCGTCGGTAGAGCTTGAGACGCCGCCGAACGGCATGCGATTGCCCGGCACCTTGGCCTGTGGATCGATGAGGTAAGCGTGAAGGTTCGCGGCACTCCACACGAGATTCGCGCGCTTCATCGGATTGGAATAGCGAAAGTCCTCAAGCGAGGCCGCCTTGCGGCCGAATACGCCGCGCAGACTTGGTCCGATGGCGTCGGCCTGATCGGTATGGCAGGCTTGGCAGGTCGCAAACAATTCCTTGCCGTGTGCAGCGTCCGCCGCGTCGGCGGCGCGAACTCCGACTGTCGCCATCAGCGCAACGGCGCCGGCCTGCAGCATCATTCTCACGCGCATTCTCGTTTCACTCCCAAATCGCTTGTCGTTACAGGTGACCCGCGCAGCGGTGCCGACTTGAGTGGGGCCTGCGGGTGTCTATGTACAATGAAAATCTCAGCCCGGCTCCATGCCTTTTTCAACAATGATATGCGTGTTGGCCGGGGCTCTGAGGAAATTCAGGAAGTCGCGCGCCGCGGCAGCCTGCGATGCCGCCGTGCCGACGCCGGCGGTCTGGATGATGTCATGGCGGATGTCGGCGGGTAACGGGCCGACGAGGTCGACGCCCTTGACCGCGAGCAGTTCGCCGATCGGCGTCATGCCGATCTCGGCACCGCCCTTTGCAACCGTCTCGCCGGTGAGCGGCCCGCTTGCAATCGGCACGAGCTTGTCCTTGAGCGCACCTGCAATCCCCAGGCGCTCGAACACGCCGACGAGGTAGATACCGCTCTGCCCCTGGGGTGCATAGGCGATCGACTTCGCCGCGAGCAGCGTGCGCTTGAAGGCATCGAGCGTCGAGATGTCGGGCTTCGGCGCGCCGCTCTTCACCATGACGCCGATGGGGGAGCGCGCGAGGATCACGCGGGAGTGCGCCGTGATCTTGTTCGCCAGAATGAGCGCATCGACCTGCGGCGGCGCGAGGATCGCAAGGTCAAAGCCCTCGCCGTTCTCGATGTCTTTCGCGAGCGGGCCGGCAAGTCCGTAGCGTATGACGAGACGGTTGCCGCTCGCTTGCCCGTATTGCGGCCCAAGTTCGCGCATGACCGCCTGGAAGCCGTTCGAGCACAGGATCTTGATGTCCGCGGCCTGCGC
Source organism: uncultured Alphaproteobacteria bacterium (assembly GCA_963807015.1). Lineage (GTDB taxonomy): Bacteria > Pseudomonadota > Alphaproteobacteria > Rhizobiales > Xanthobacteraceae > JAJPKK01. Next base: position 26,107 of record CAWEAS010000010.1, read on the forward strand.
CGTCGCACCCATCGCCGTGAACATAAGAACAACGGCCGTCGTGAGCCTCATCGCGTCCTCCCCTGGTGTACGTCGGCCGCTCGGGTTCAGAGATATGCGCCGGCGATCGCCAGAAATTCCTCGGCCTTGAGGCTCGCGCCGCCGACAAGCGCGCCATCCACATTGGCAACGGACACAAGCTCGCGCGCGTTCGCGGGTTTCACCGAGCCGCCGTAGAGGAGGCGCATCCCCTCCCCTGCCCCGCCGAAGCGCGTCCGCAGCTGGTCGCGAATGAAGCCGTGCACCTCGGCGACATCGAAGGCCGTCGGCGTGCGGCCGGTGCCGATCGCCCAGACCGGCTCGTAGGCGATGATGAGGCGCGCGGCCGTGGCCCCGTCGGGAACGGAATCGGCAAGCTGATGGCCGACGACGTCGAGCGCGCGCCCGGCGGTGCGTTCCTCATTGGTCTCCCCGACGCACAGGATCGCGGTGAGGCCGGCGCGCCAGGCGGCCTGCGCCTTGCGCCGTACCTCGGCATCGGTCTCGTGATGGAGCGTGCGGCGCTCTGAATGGCCGACGATGACGGCCGTCGCGCCGAGATCGGCGATCATCTCGGCGGCGATGTCCCCGGTGAAGGCGCCGCTCGGCGCGGGGTGGCAATCCTGGGCGCCGATGGCGACGGCGCCACCCGCCGCCCTGACGAACTCCATGACGAGTGTTGCCGGCGGACAGATCATGAGATCGGCCTTGCCCCGCAGCGCGGGCGCACCGGCAACGATCTTGGCGAGCTCGGCGACCGACGCCCTGAGCCCGTTCATTTTCCAATTGCCTGCGACCAACGGTCGGCGTGTTACGGCCATGCCTGCTCCCGTAAGGCCTTGCGGTTAGCAGAGCCGGCCCGCACGCGGAAGAGGCCTGTCACGCCGGCCGCCATTGGTAGGGTGGGCAAAGGCGGCCACGGTGCCCGTTGTAAAGAACGATGCGAAAATTCCGCCGTGCCCACCATTGCGCCTATCCGCGTGGGCACGGCGGAATTTGCTGACGATAAAGCCGGGAGAGGTCGGGGCCGCCTTTGCCCACCCTACGTTTTGTTGTGTCGTTCTTTGCGCTGCAAGGTCGCGCCAGATCAATTTTTGGGCAGCTCCATCAACCAAAAATCTCCCGGTTTCCCCTTCGCTACCGCGCTGCAATAGAGTACGAGGACCGGTGGGAGCCTCTTCGTGGCCGAGCGCGAGATCGAAACAGTCGCCGAGATTCTGAACACCTACCGCGCGGGGAAAGCGACCCCGCCGGACATCGTTGCGCGCAGCTACGCCCGCATTCGCGCGCTCGACGATCCCGCGATCTTCATCTCGCTACGCGATGAGAAAGATGCGCTCGCCGAAGCCGAGAGGCTCACCACCGGCCCACGCGACCTGCCGCTCTACGGCATTCCGATCGCGATCAAGGACAACATCGATGTGCGCGGTCTGCCGACCACGGCCGCGTGTCCGGACTTCTCGTATCGGCCGAGCATCGACGCCACGTCGGTGGCGCGCCTGCGCGCGGCCGGCGCTATCGTCATCGGCAAGACCAACCTCGACCAGTTCGCGACCGGTCTGGTCGGCGTGCGCTCGCCTTACGGCACGCCGCGCAACCCGCTCAATCCGAAACTCATCCCGGGAGGATCAAGCTCGGGCTCGGCGGTCGCGGTCGCGACCGGCATCGTGCCGGCATCGCTCGGCACCGACACCGCAGGCTCCGGCCGGATGCCGGCGCTGTTCAACAACATCGTCGGCCTCAAGCCGAGCCTCGGCCTGATCTCGAACGCCGGCACCGTTCCGGCGTGCCAATCACTCGATTGCATCTCGGTCTTCGCCCATACGACCGATGACTGCTCGACGTTGCTCGCGGTGTTGGCGGGCTTCGACCCCGCCGACCCCTATTCGCGCCGCCGGCCGTTGTGCAATCCAAGTCCGCTGCCGCCGCATCTCAAGATCGGCGTGCCGCAAGCGGGGCAGCGCCTGTTCTTCGGCGACCGCCGCTCGGCGGTCGACTATGACGCCGCGCTCGATCGCCTGACGCGGCTTGGTGCCACCGTCGTCGAGATCAACATCGAGCCGCTCTACGAAACGGCCCGGCTCCTCTACGAAGGGCCGTGGCTCGCCGAGCGCTACCTCGCGACCCGCAATTTCATCGCCTCGGCGCCGCAGACCATGCACCCGGTGACGCGGGAAATCCTCACCGGCGGTGCGCGAATTTCCGCGGTCGATGCGTTCACGGCGTTTCACCAGCTCGAGCATCTGCGCCGCGTCGTGCAACTCATGTTCGAGAAGATCGATGCGCTGGCGCTGCCGACCGCGCCGACCCTCTACACGGTCGATCAGATTGTCGCCGATCCGATCCAGCTCAATTCGCGGCTCGGCACCTATACGAACTTCGTCAATCTCCAAGACCTGTGCGCCCTTGCGGTCCCCGCCGCGCTCCACGATGGCGGTGTGCCGTTCGGCATCACCCTGCTCGCGCCCGGCGGAAATGATGGGCTCCTTGCCGCCATCGGCCGGCGCTTCCATGCCGACACCGCGCTGCCGCTCGGCGCACTCGGTTGCAAGCAGCCGGCGCTCGCGCCGCTGCCCGCGCCATCCGGCGACCTGATCGCGCTCGCGGTCGTCGGCGCGCATCTCTCGGGGATGCCGCTCAATCACGAACTGCGTCAGCACGGCGCAGCCTTTGTCGCGGCGACCGCGACCGCACCGGACTATCGGCTCTACGCGCTGCCGGGCACGAGCCCGCCCAAGCCCGGCCTGCTGCGCGTCGGCCGTGGCGCCGGCAGCGCCGTCGCGATCGAAGTCTGGGCGATGACCGCGGACGCCTTCGGGCGTTTCACCGCGGCAGTCCCTGAGCCGCTGTCGATCGGCTCGCTCCGGTTGGCCGACGGCAGCACCGTGAAGGGCTTCCTGGTCGAGGCCGAAGCGGTCAAAGGCGCGCGCGACATCTCGAGCTTCGGCGGCTGGCGCAATTTCATGGCCCAGGCCGGATGAGGTGCCGACTCTTGTCCCGAGAACAGGGAAAATCCTACACGTAAGCAGGGTAAATAACAGCGAACGCGCTGCCCCCTGACCAGGGTATTTTTCCCTGAGAACAGGGAAAATAACAGGGAAAGACAAAATGTGGGGTCCCGATCTCTAAACTTGACATAGGACTATTATAAGCTTACATGACGGTCTGTCAACTCAATTTCCTGTAGGAAGCTAAACGCTTGTCTCCGCGTCTTGATATTATCGGCTCATCACTCGTCGATGGCGCTGACGTGGGCAGCGACGACGCGCCAGCCTTCGGGGAAACGCATCCAGGTTTGCATCTGGCGGCCGACCTTGCCGGGCATGGTCGCACGGTGGAAGAGCGTCGAGGCGACTGCAAAATCCCGGCCGTAGGTGGTGATTACGGTGTTGGACAAGGTGCGCGCCAGGCCGACCGGTGAGCGTCCGGCGCGGAAGGCCCTGATCTCGCCGTAGCCGAACAGATTTTCCGTGCCGCCAAACCTGATGGTGCGAGGGTCATCGCGGAACAATCCATCGAGCGTTTCGACGTCGTTGGTGACGAGCGCGCGCTCGTAGCGATCGAAGACCGCTTTTACTTCGGCGACCACATCCGGCAAATCGATTTCCATAGGTTGTCGATATCCTTGAGTTTCCGTGGCCTCTCGCGGTCGTCATTGCCCGGCTTGACCGGGCAATCCAGTACTCCGCAGCCGGTGGTTACTGGATCGCCCGGTCAAGCCGGACGATGACGGATGGCGGCGATGGCGGACGTAACGTGTAACCAAAAAGGGTTCCGGATGCGCCCACTTTATGCAGATGGCTGTGGCGCCGCGACCGCGCCCAATTGTTCGAGCGCAAAGGCGACGCGCAAGGCGACATCCTCGCGCCATGGCGCGGCGATGATCTGCACCCCCATCGGCAGTGGCGAGAGCGGCACCGGCACCGCGACCACCGGCAGCCCGATGAAGGAGATCGGCTGGGTGTAGATGCCGAGATTCGCGCGCACCGGCATCTCCTTGCCGTCGTGCACGAACGTGTCTTGGCCGATCAGGGGCGCCGTGCACGGCGTCGCCGGTGCGAGCACCACATCGACTTCGTTGAAGACTTCGAGCACGCGCCCGCGATACCAGCGGCGGAATTTCTGCGCTTGCTCGACGGCGCTTGCCGGGATCATGCAGCCGGCGATCAGCCGATCGCGCACCGCGGGGTCGTAGTCTTGCGGCCGCGTGCGCAAGCTATCGATATGGAGACAGGCGCCTTCGGCGGCGGTGATGACATAGGCCGCGGCGCGCGCGCGGGCGGCCTCCGGCCATTCGATCTCGCGCGATGCGCCCAGCGCTTTGGCAACGGCCGCGACCGCCGCGCGGCCGGCCACCGAGTGGCCGGTGCTGAAATAGCCGCCCGCAACGGCGATGCGTAGCCCCTCGAGCTTCTTTGCAAGCAGCGGCGCGACGGGCTCCGCGGCGCGCTGCGCGCACACCGGATCCTCGGGGTCCGGCCCCTGCATGGCATCGTAGGCGGCCGCGAGATCGGCAGCGGTGCGGCCGAGCGGACCGACGTGATCGAAGCTCGTCACAAACGGAAAGCTGCGGGCGCGCGACAGCCGCCCGTAGGTCGGCTTGAGGCCGAACAGGCCGCAGAGCGATGACGGCACCCGGATCGAGCCGTTGGTGTCCGAGCCGAGCGCGAGCGGCACGAGCCGCCCCGCCACAGCCGAGCCGGAGCCGCCCGACGAACCGCCAGTCATGCGCGCAAGGTCGTGCGGATTGCGCGACGGCCCGTCATGGGCGTTCTCGCCGGTGAAATCGTAGGCGTATTCGCCCATGTTGAGCGCGCCGACTAACACGGCGCCCGCGGCTTCGAGCCGCTCGATCAGCGGCGAGTCGTGGGTCGCCGGCGGCAGCTCGCGGTTGATCTTCGAGCCCGCACGCGTCGGCAGGCCGGTGACATCGAATAGGTTTTTGACGGCGAACGGCACGCCCGCCAAAGGCCCGAGCCTCTCCCCCTGGGCACGGCGGGCATCGAGCGCAGCAGCACGGTGGCGCGCGCGCGCGGCAGTCACGTCGGTGAACGCATTGAGCGCCGGATTCTTGCGCTCGATACGACCGAGCGCCGCCTCGACCACGGCTGTTGCGGTGACCTCGCCCTTCTCCACCGCCGCGGCAATGTCGAGCGCCGCGGCCTCCGCCAGATCGATCATGCGCGGAACACCGGCGCAGGTTCGGCGTCGTCCGGAAGCTTGAACTCGGCGACGACGGCGGCAAGGCGGAACGTGGCCTCGAGGTTGGCGCGAACCATCGGATACCAGGCCGGCTCAACCGGCAGCGCGAGTAAGCGCGCCGATGCCGTGATGTAATCGTCGAGGTCAGCCATCCAGGTCTCCGATCCGCGATGAGCGACGTAGGGTGGGCAAAGGCGGCCATTCTGCTCGTTGCAAACAACAACGCGTCAATTCCGCCGTGCCCACCGATCCGCGTAGGCACGGCGGAACATGCGATCGCGGAAAACGGAGAGGTTCGGGCCGCCTTTGCCCACCCTACCGGTTTCAGTCGTGAGTCATAGAATCGAAATCGCCGTTACGGCAAGGCGAATGCGAAGATCGAGTTGTGACCGCGCACCGCGCGCGGCATCGTGTGCCGCGTGAGGCCGAGCGGGCCGGCGGTGACCGACTGCCCCTCGCCCGTGAATATCATGACGTACTGCTTGCCGTTCACGGCGTAGCTGATGGTGCTGTTCATGACCATGCCGCCCACGACCGACTCCCACAGCACCTTGCCGGTTTCCGCGTCAAAAGCGCGGAAGCGGCGGTTCTGGTCGCCCCAGAAAACAAGGTCGCCCGCGGTGACGAGGGCCGAGCCGGCGCTCGCCTGGGGCTGCGAGTACAGAACGCGCAGCTCGCCGGTGGCGAGGTCGATCTTGCCGATGTTCATGTACTTGTTCGGATCGGAGCCGGGACGCATCACGCCCGCGCGCGGTCCCCAGCCGGTCGGGTGCTTCATGTTCGCCGTCATGGTCAGGCACTGGTCCTGGAACGGCACGTATAGCGAGTTCTTGCCCGGATGATAGGCAATTGCCCAAAGACCGCGCGTGTTGTGATAGCAGCCGAGGATGGTGTCGCCATCCTTACGGAATAATTTCGAAGCATTGACCTTGGTCTGTCCGGTCTTGAGATCGATGTCGTTCATGTTGATGTTGGGGTCGTCGTAAGGGAACGGCCGCGCCCACAGGAATTCGCCGGTCGCCTGCTCCAGCGCGAACATGCCGCCGCCCTCGGCGACCGACACGACGATGTCGTGCTCCTCGCCCGGCCGCAGGCTCGAGCTGATCCACTTCACGTGCTTCGGGTCGGGCGCGACGCGGGTATGCACCAGGATGCGCTCGTGGTTGTGGTCGGCATCCCAGTCGTCGCCCGGCAGCTCCTGGTAATACCAGACGAGCTTGCCGGTGTTGACGTCGAGGGCGATCGTCGAATTGCTGTAGAGATCGGCGGGCGCGGTGAGCGAGACGGCATCGGCGCTGCCGTGGCGCGACAGACGTGTGTAGGGATTGGGGTTGGCGACGCTCCAGTAGAGCACCTTGCGCTTCGGATCGTAGGATCCGGGCAAGCCCCAGGGTCCGGCCGCCCGCTGGTCGACCGGCGTGTTGCCCCAGCTGTCGCCGCCGGGCTCGCCGGGCGCCGCCGTCACATAGAACCGCCAGACCTCCTTGCCGGTCTTGGCATCGTGAGCCGCGATGAAACAGTTTTCGCGCTTGGCCTGCTGGCAGGTGCGGTTCGTGATGACCTTGCCGTCGGCAACAAGTACGCCGCCTGCGGTCTGGCCGCCGTCGTCGACCTTGGTCTCCCAGCGCAAATTGCCGGTCTTCGCATCGAGCCCCAGCAGATAGCCGTCCGGCGCCGCGAAATAGATCATGTCTTCGAAAATGCCGAGGCTCTTGTTGCGCGCGGCGGTCGGGACGACGCCTGACGGATAGGTCCGGCGATACTCCCAGATCTGGTCGCCGTTCGTGGCGTCGACTGCCTCGATGCCGGCGCCCGGCGAATAGAGATACATGATCCCGCGATAGACGATGGGGGTCGATTCCTGCGTGCCGTTCGGCAGTCCGCGCGCCCATGCCATGCGAAGCTGGGCGACATTGCCGGTATTGATCTGCGACAGCGGGCTGAAGCGCTGCTCGTCGAACGTGCGGTTGATCATGAGCCAGTCGGCCGGATCAGGGTTCGCGAGAGTTTGGTCAGTGACCGGCACGAAGGCTTGCGCGGTCTGCGCGCCAGCGCTTACCGAATAGCCGCCGAGGATCGAGGTTGCGGCGAGTGCCGTCAGCGCAAGCTGGCGCATGCGAGTCATGTTTTCCTCCCAGGGTCTTGTTTAACGCGAATTGTCGGAGAGCTTAGCGCATGATGCAGCCGACGTGCAGGGCCACACGGCGAGGCACTGAGTTGCAGCAAAGTCGTTCCCGGGGGTCTAGCAAAGCGTGTGTAGCCCGGATGAGCGAACGCGCGCGTTCGCGATATCCGGGGACGACCCATCCCTTTTGAAGCGCCATCCCGGATATCGCTTCGCTCATCCGGGCTACGGTCTCTAGATCAGTCACCGCTGCGGCTCGCGCGCCCGCCGCCGTCCCTCACGTCCACAATGCGCGCACGCCGTAAAACGCGGTGTCCTTGAAGCGGCGCGAAATGCCTTGCCACCAGTAAGCGCGGGGGTCGGCGCAATAGGTCATGCTCAGCATGAGGCGGCGCTCGCGGGCGTGGATCGGCGTCACCTTGTGGCGCACGCGGGCGCCCTCGAAGATCACGCAGGTGTTCGGCGCTGTGCTCACCGCCATTTCCCGCTCGCCGGGGCGCACTTCGAGTTGCGCGTGGCTGAGCCCGCCCGGCGCGCGGCCTTCATTGACAAGCGCGATCAGGATCGTGAAGTGCCGCCCGCGATAGAAATTGTGGTCGAAGTGCCAGCCGATATGATCGCCCGGCTCGGTGTAGAACAGGAGCGACAGCGAACTCTGGTCATGAATCGGCGTCGGTTGAACCCGCACGCCGACGACCCGCGAGATGAAGGCCCGGAAATCAGCGCTGTGATAGAACGCAACGATTGCGGGCGCCGACGCGATCAGGGTCTCGTAGGCGACGGTGCCGCCCTTCTTGTGGGTCGGCACGAAGCTTCGCTCCGGCGCGACGAGACGCTCGGCTTCTAGCTTGATGTCGGCAAACACCTCGGGCGGCAACAGGTCGGTCACAACCGCGAGATTGTCGGCGAATGACGGCACCTCGCTTTTGAGCAGCGGCCGCAGGTCCGGCGACTGCGCACGCGCGACGCCGGCGATCCGCGCTTCAAGCTTGCGATAAAGCTGCGCGCGCCGTTGGTGCGCATAGGTGAGGCCGCCTGCGGTCACGGCGGCGGTGCCGATTACCAGTTCGCCGATCATTAGCCCGCGCTTCCCTGCGCATCCGCGACGTTGCGGATTCTATCAGAGAAGCGCTAGCCGACTCGTGCGACATTTTGATTGCAGCGGCGCGGCGTCGAGAGCGCCGTCGGGCTTCGGCGGGCGTGTCATTCGAGCGTCAAAAACGGTACACAGAGTGCCTGCCGGATTCGCTGGGAGCGTTCATCGACCCGCGCGGGTCGGCACATCCTGAGAACCTGCGAGTTGATCATTCAAGGCAAAGTCGTCGTCATTACCGGGGCGACATCCGGTATCGGAAAGATCGCAGCGCTGCGGCTCGCCCGGCTGGGCGCGCGGCTCGTGATCGTCGCGCGCGACCGGGTGCGCGGCGACGCGCTCCTCGCCGAACTCCGGGCCGCGACGCCAGGCGTTCCGCACGTCATTCATTATGCGGAATTGTCTCGCCTTGCCGACGCCAAGCGGGTCGCTACCCAGATCGCTGCTGGCGAGCCGCGCATCGATGCGCTCATCAACAACGCGGGCGCGATGTTCTCGAGGCGCACGATTACCGAGGATGGCCTCGAGCGCACCTTTGCTCTCAACCACATGGCGTATTTCGTGCTGACGGCCGGTTTGTTGGATCGCCTCCTGGCGAGCGCACCGGCACGCATCATCAACACCGCGTCGAATGCGCACCGTCACGGACATCTCGACTTCGATGACCTGCAAGCGGCGAAATCATATCGGCCGTTCGACGTTTACGGCACCTCGAAGCTCTGCAACATTCTGTTCACCAGCGAACTCGCGCGGCGGCTCGCGGGACGCGGCGTGACGGTGAACAGCTTCAGCCCCGGTTTCGTCGCGACGCGTCTCGGCAGTGAGGCCGGCGGCCTTCTCGGGTTCGGCATGAAATTCGGAAAGCTCGTGTTCGCGAAGTCTGCGGAGGTCGGCGCGGACACGCTTGTCTACCTCGCGGCCTCGCCCGAGGTTGCAAACATCAGCGGCGAATTCTTCTACAAGCGCCAGCACGGCAAGCTGACAGCGGAAGCGCAGGACGACGCCGTGGGGCAGCGCCTCTGGCAGGAGAGCGAGCGGATTGCCGAGTCCGCGCACTGAAGTCTGATGCCTGTGGTGTGTTTAGCGCCGGGTCGGGTCGAACTAACTTCCGCCGCGGCGTATGGATTCCGGGCTCGCCTTTGCTCCGCTGCGGCGCCCCGGAATAACGTGGTTCACGGCAGGCGCATCAGCGGCTCGCCCATGCGGATGCGGGCGCCCTCCTTCACGTTGTCGCACAGCGCGAACGTTCTCGGGGCGAAGACGATGATGGTCGATCCGTGCTCGAACCAGCCCATTTCCTCACCCTTCCGGAAAGAAGCATCGCAGGCGATGACGTTCGGTCCGCGATGGTTGAGGCTGAGCAGGATATCGAGGAAATGGAGGCGGATGCTGGCGACGAGGATGGCGGCGACCGGCACCAGGGTCACGAGATCGCCAGTGGCGGCGAGGCGCGTTTTCACGATCGCGCGCTCGTTCTTGCAGAACAGGTTTTCGATCCGCCGCAGCGCGATCGGATTGACGTTCCAGGTGTCGCCGGAAATGTAGGTGACGTGCTCGACGCGGCAGCCGTGCGGCGCGTGGAAGCGGTGATACATGCTCGATGTCAGCCGCAGCGTGACGTAGTGCGCGTCGCGATGCGCCGCGACCATGTCGGGGTCGCACAGGAGATCGCCAAGTTCGTAGGGGAAGCCCTTGATCTGATAGAGGGTGGTGCCGGCGACGGCGCCGCACGCGCCGATAATGGCATCGCACGGACTGACAAGAACCTTGTCGTCGCGGTCGATCGGCCGTGCGCCGTCCTTGAGTTCGCGCACAAAGCAATCGTGCATGCTCTTGAATTGCGATTTCTTCGCTTCGCTGAGATCGAGGCCGGAAAAGAAGCGCCACAGGCCGATCGAAAGATCGCGGATCACCGGCTGCTCGATCTTGCTGAACCAGCCGATGAACTGCGTTGCGAAACGGCGCGGGATGCGATTCGTCACCAGGAAATTGAGGTCTTCCTGATCGACCAGCCGCAGGATTTTGGATCGCAGCGTCATGATGCCGTAAACTCTGGGAATTAAACCCTGATTCGATGGAACTCGGCGGCACCGCACTGGCGTTCTACGGGCTTGGCGCGACGGCGCTCGCGGCCTCGGCGCTGACGTTGAAGCGACGCCTGGAACTCTCCAAAGCCAAGCACGGTTCGCTCGCCGGCCACGCGCGACTCGCCCGGCGCGTCGCCTCCCTGGTGCCGTTCTACGAATACGACGAGGCGCACTTCTTCTCGTCCGATGGCGCGCCGGCCGACGTCGCCGCGCGACGGCGCGACGGTTTCACGCGGCTCGCGGCGCTGTTCGAGACGCGCTTTCGCGAGACCAACCGGCGCACGGCGGAGGTGGTCGACGCCATCTCGGACCTGCAGTTCACCGAAGCCTATCGGGTGCCGTTCCAGTACAGCCGCTTCGTGCGCGAGCACCTGAAGATCGGCAGCTTCGTGCAGTCCTCCGAAGGCGTCACCGTCACCGATCTTGACGGCAACCGCTTCTACGATCTCACCGGATCGTATGGCGTCAATCTCCTCGGCTACGACATCTACAAGGGTACCATGGAGCGCGGCCTCGCGCGCGTCCGCGAGCTCGGTCCCGTGCTCGGTCCCTACCATCCGGTGGTCGCGGATAACGTCAAGCGCCTGACCGCGATCTCCGGGCATGATGAAGTGTCGTTCCACATGTCCGGCACCGAGGCGGTGATGCAGGCGGTGCGGCTTGCGCGTTACCACACCGGGCGCTCGCACCTGGTCCGCTTCTGCGGCGCCTATCACGGCTGGTGGGGCGACGTGCAGCCGGGTATCGGCAATCCGGTGCCGGCGCGGGAAACCTATACCCTCAAGGATCAATCCGAAGACGCCCTGCACGTCTTGCGCACGCGCCACAACATCGCCTGCGTGCTCGTCAATCCGCTGCAGGCGCTGCATCCGAACGGATCGGCGCCGTCGGATTCCTCGCTGGTGGACAGCGGACGGCATGCCGACTTCGACCGGGAAGCCTATGCCGATTGGTTGAAGCGGCTGCGCGCGGTGTGCACCGAGCGCAACATCGTCCTGATCTTCGACGAGATCTTCGTCGGCTTTCGCCTCGCGCTCGGCGGTGCGCAGGAATATTTCGGCGTGCGGGCCGATCTCGTCACCTATGGCAAAACCGTCGGCGGCGGCTTCCCGATCGGCGTCGTGTGCGGCCGCCGCGATCTGATGAAGCGGTTTCGCGACGACCGGCCGGCCGACATCTGCTTTGCCCGCGGAACCTTCAACTCCCATCCCGTCGTGATGGGCGCAATGAACGAGTTCCTGCAGCTTCTCGATACGCCACAAGTCCGCGACCTTTACTGCCGCCTCGACGAGCGCTGGAATGCGCGGGCGGCGCGGCTCAATCGGCGCCTGCAGGACGAGAAGCTGCCGGTCCAAGTTGTCAATCTCTCGTCGATCTGGACCGTCTGCTACACGCGCCCCTCGCGTTACAACTGGATGCTGCAATATTACCTGCGCGCGCAAGGCTTGGCGCTGAGCTGGATCGGGACCGGCCGGCTGATCTTCAGCCTCAACTATACCGACGCCGACTTTGATGCCGTTGTCGATCGTTTCGCCGCCGCCGCCCGCGCGATGGAACAGGACGGCTGGTGGTGGTCCGCGCCGGCGACCACGAACAAGTCGATCAAGCGTACGATTCTCAGAGAGATAATTGCGCAACGTCTCGCCGCGCTGCGCGGACATCGCGAACCCGCGGCGCGGACGTAATTTCCCCGCGACCAATCTTCGGTTCCCGATAGTGCAATTGCAATCCGCACCGTCATGCCCGCGAAAGCGGGCATCCAGTAACCACCGGACTTGCGGTTGAAAGATGCCGTGACCCAATTGAAGCGCTGGGATTACTGGATCGCCCGGTCAAGCCGGGCGATGACAGTCAGAGAATGTTCGAAGCGAACCATCAGCTCGCGTGCGGCGCTTCTTCGGCTTCTTCCTCGTCGAACTCGACCTTGCCGTGGTTCGGATCGATCAGCTCGCCGCGCAGCAAATGAAGCGGCGCCGCGGCGTAGAGCTTGATGTCGTGGAACGGGTCAGTGAGGATTTTCGTCGCCCAGACGAGCCCGGTCTGCACGTCCTTGAGGAAGAACAGGTGCACGGTGCGGAACAAGAGACCGCCGGCGCCGACGGCGAGCCAGATCTGCGCCACATGACGCACGAACTCGGCCGTCCCGGTGTGCGGCGTGAATAGGCCGAAATAGGTCGGATCGAAGTAGAGCGGGACCGGCGACAGCGCCCAGATCGACAGCAGTACCACTTTGCGCCGCAGGTTGTAGCCGACCTTGATCTCTTCCTTGTAATCGTGGCTCGCGTGATTGACCTGATCGTAGTCGCGCGGCTCGAAGAAAAAATGCCCGACCTGCCGGCTGGTCATGGCGACGAGCCAACCAACGAGGGCGGAAATCGCCGGGTCCTTCAGCACCATCACGTACGCGAACAGGAAGCTGATGGCGCTGACGAGATGGAGAGACTGATTGATGCGGCTGTGATGATAGTAGCGATGGTCATCCCAACGCTGCACTCGCAGAGCTTCGCGGAAGCCGGACATGATCTCTCCCCGTCTAGCGGACATCCGCTCTTGCTATGGCGATTCGATGAACGACTTGTGACATGGTAAATTGCCGTTGCGGAACGGCAGGTTCGGAAGCGGGCGTCGCAGTCAGCCTGCAGCGCGAATGAAGGGCTGATCCGCTTGCCTTCCCGGCGCGTCGCCGTGCTTCGCGTCGCCTTCTTTGGCAAAGCGGATGAGCGCGAAGTGCCCGAACGGCGGCATCGCGCGGCGCTCTGCGAGCCGCATGCCGGCGGTGCGCGCGGCCCATTGCGCGTAGCGCTGAAATGAGAATTCCGTGCGCCAGCCGAGCTTGCGCGCCGCCGGAGCAAACCATTTTTCGAGCGCACGCCGCATGCCGGCTTCCGCGCCGACGCGGCTCACCAGCACGATCTCGCCGCCCGGTTTGAGCACGCGGGCGAATTCGTCGAGCGTCGCCTCGGGGTTCGGAACCGTGGTGATGACGTACTGCGCCACCACCACGTCGAACGATGCATCGGGGAAAGCCAGGTGCTCGGCGTCCATGACCCACAGCCCCTCGACATGGGTCAGGCCGAGCTCGGTGACGCGTTCGCGGGCCTTGACCAGCATCGGCTCCGAAATGTCGACGCCGCAGATATGATTGGTGCGGGAATAGTCGGGCAGCGAAATGCCGGTGCCGACGCCGACCTCGAGAATTCGGCCGCCGATGCGTTCGGCGGCTTCGATTGCGGCCATGCGGCCGCGCTCGAATACCGCGCCGAAAACGAGATCATAGACCGGCGCCCATCGCGCATAGGCTTTGGTGATGGTTTCTTTGTCGAGACTATTGCGCAACAAGTCGGTCATGAATCGCTCCCTCCCGCACGTCCTCCTCGCATCGAAGGTTCCGTGCATTCCCATTCGCGGCCATGTTCCGCAGATGGCCGATGAACTGCCGCGCGCTCACCTCCCATGAGCATGTGAGTGCGAAGGCCCGGCACGCGCCGCGCGAGACGTGGAGCGCGGCAAGACACGCCGCCCGCAGATCGTCGCTCATGACGCCGACCGGATTGTTGCCGATCACGTCCTTCGGTCCGGTGACGGGGAAGGCCGCGATCGGAACGCCGCTCGCCAGTGCTTCGAGCTGAACAACGCCGAAGGTATCGGTGAGGCTTGGAAACACGAAAACGTCGGTCGAGGCGAGGTGCGCGGCAAGCCGCTCGTTTTCGATGAGGCCAAGAAACTTGGCGTCCGGAAAGCGCTGACGAAGTTCCGCCTCTTGCGGACCAGAACCGATGATCGCCTTCGTCCCGGGCAGATCGAGCGAGAGAAAGGCTTCGAGGTTCTTCTCGACGGCGACGCGCCCGACATACACGAATATAGGGCGCGGAAACGGCAGTTCGATAGCGCGGTCGGGATGGAACAGCTTGGTGTCGACGCCGCGGGTCCACATGCCGAGATTGGAGAATCCACGCTGGCGCAGCTCGGACATGAGCGAGGGCGTCGCCACCATGGTCACGGCCGCCGCCGCGTGAAACCGGCGCAGAATGCCGTAAATCCACGCGGAAGGAACCGGCGAGCGCGCCGCAATATATTCGGGGAACCGCGTTGTGTAGCTCGTCGTGAACGGTAAGCCGCGCTTGAGACAATAGGCGCGCGTGCGGTGGCCGATCGGGCCTTCAGTCGCGATGTGGATTGCGTCGGGCCGATGTTGGTCGATGCGTTGTGCGATTTGTCGGCTCGACGCCAACGCCAGCCGGATATCGGGATAGGTCGGCAGCGGAACGCTCGGGAAGCCGTCGGGCGAGAGGAACTCGATCTCGACGCCGAGGCTCTTCGCGCTGCGCGCCAACGAGGTCAAGGTTCGGACAACACCATTGACCTGGGGATGCCAAGCATCAGTCGCTATCAGAACCCGCATCGTGCTTTGTCTCGGCCGCGCGCGGCCGCGCTGTCATCGAATCGCAGGCGCTACCATTACGATTTCATGTCTCAATTGTGTGACTATGCACAAAGCGCGTTAATGCGCTGTCACGTGGCGGCCACGTAGGCAGCCAAGTAGGGTCGTGCCGCCCGCCGGCGCTTCAGTGAACCGGAGGATGCGGAATGGCGTCGATGAGTTCGCGCGTATACGCGGTCTGCGGCGCGTCGAGCACTTGTTCGCTCGATCCCTGCTCCACGATCTGGCCTGACCGCATGACAATGACGCGGTCGCAGAGCAGGCGGACCACGTGGAGGTCGTGCGAGACGAACAGATAGCTCATCCCGAGCCTGAGCTTGAGGTCCTGCAGCAGGTTGAGGACGACGGCCTGCACCGACACGTCAAGGGCTGCCGTCGGCTCGTCGAGGATGACGAGCTCCGGCCGTAGCGCAATCGCGCGCGCGATGCCGACGCGGGCCTTCTGGCCGCCGGAGAGCTGATGCGGAAAGCGGTCGAGCAATTCGACCGGCAGGCCTACTTCTTTCGCGAGTTCCTCGCAGCGCGCCCGCAAGGCATCGCCGCCTCTGACGCCGCCGAGCCGCATCAGCGGATCGGCGATGGCGCGCGCCGCGGTGAAGCGCGGATTGAGGCTATCGGTCGGATCTTGGAACACCATCTGGATGCGTTTGCGCATCGGCAGGGTCGCGAACTCCTTGGCGGCAATCGCGCCGATGTCTTCGCCGCCGAAACGGATGCTGCCCGAGGTCTTGTCGATGAGCCGCATCACCATCATCGAGGTGGTTGACTTGCCGCAGCCGGATTCGCCGACGAGGCCGACGCTTTCGCCGCGATTGACCGCAAAGCTGATGCCGCCGACCGCGCGGAACGGTTGCGGTCCCTCCTTGCGGCCGAACAGCTTTGCGAGCGAGCCCGACAGCGCCCCGCGCGGGTACTCCTTGACGAGATTTTCGACCGCGAGCAGCGCCGCACCCTCCCTCTTCTCCCCTCCCCCTTGCGGGGAGGGGTCGGGGGTGGGGGTCGGCAAATGAGGCACCGCGGTGACCTGATCTCCCGACCCCCGACCCTCCCCCGACATAAGGGCGTCCACGCCCGTCTTTGACGGGCTATGGGGGGAGGGAGAAGAGGCAGCAGTCCCCTCCTCCGCCGGCAAGAGGTCGCGCAACGTGACGCCGGGGCGTGGGGTCGCGCGCATCAGCTTGCGGGTGTAAGCGTGTGCGGGCGCCGCGAAAATCTGGCGCGAGGGCGCGGTCTCGACCACGCTGCCCTTCTCCATCACCACGACGCGGTCGCAATAGGTGGCGGCGAGACCGAGATCGTGAGTGATCAGGATCGTCGACATGCCGCGCTCGCGCGTCAGCTCGACGACAAGGTCCATCACCGCCTTCTGGGTGGTGACGTCGAGACCCGTGGTCGGCTCGTCGGCGATGAGAAGTTGCGGCCGGCACGCCAGCGCGAGCGCGATGACAATGCGCTGACACATGCCGCCGGACAGCTCGAACGGATAAGCGTGGTAGCGCTCCTCGGGATTGGAGATGCGCACGCGGCGCAGTGCGTCGATCGCCTTCTCCTTCACCTCGCTCCGCGAGGCCTGGACGTGATTGAGGAGAATATCCTCGATCTGCCGGCCGACCTTGCGGATGGGGTTGAGGGCGGCGCGCGGGTTTTGGAAAATCATCGACATTTCCCGCCCGCGCAGGTCGCGCATCTCGGCTTCGCTCGCCTTGCCCACGTCGACGCCGCTGAAAAGGATCGATCCGCCGGCAATGTGGCCGGCACGATCAAGAATGCGCATCACCGCGTAGGACGTCACCGACTTGCCGGAGCCCGACTCGCCGACGATACCGAGCGTCTCGCCTTTGGCGACAGAAATGTCGATGTGCTGGACCGCTCGCACCGGGCCGCGCCGCGTCGCGAATTCGACGGTCAGATCTTGCACGCGCAGCAGCGGCACATCGGAGACGAGCGTCGCGTTGCGGGTCCGGCTGTTCATGCGAGGTTCACTCAAGTCCATGGCACGGACTCCATCATATCGCGGCGGCAACGCGTAAGGTGGGCAAAGGCGGCCGAGGCACTTCCGTTCTTGTGCAGGCATTCGGTCCGCCGTGCCCACGCGGTTGGAGCAAACGACGTGGGCACGGCGGACCCGATTTCAGATCGCCAAATGAATCACCTCGGCCGCCTTTGCCCACCCTACGCATGAGAGACCGGATCACGTGCGGCGCTGGGGGTCGACGATGTCGCGCAGGCCGTCGCCGAGGAGGTTGAAGCAGAACACCGCAACCATCAGTGCGGCGCCCGGGAAGAACGCGATCCACCACTTGCCCGACACCATGTCGGCGGCGCCTTCCGCCACCATGATCCCCCATTCGGCGGTCGGCGGACGCACGCCGAGGCCGATAAAAGAGAGGCCTGCAGCATTGAGAATGGCGTAGCCCATGGTCAGCGACATCTGCACCACCATGATCGGCATGACGTTGGGCAGGATCTGCGTCAGCACAATGCGCATTTCGCTATTGCCGCAGAGCCGCGCCGCCTGCACGAAGCCGGCGTCGCGCCGCACATTGGCTTCGGCCCGGGCAACGCGGGCATAGAGCGGGAAATTGATGATCGCGGTCGCGATCACGATATTGGTCACGGTGTTGCCAAGCGCCGCCACGATGCCCATGGCGAGCACGAACAGCGGAAACGCCATGATGGTGTCGGCGAGCCGGCCGACGATGCGGTCGGTCCAGCCGCCGTAGAAGCCGGCCATCACGCCGGAAACGCCGCCGAGCAGGAACACCAGCGCCACCGAAAACACGGCAATGGCAAGGTCGAGCTGGGTCGCGACCACGACGCGGCTGAGGATGTCGCGACCGAGTTGGTCGGTGCCGAACCAGTGGCGCCACGACGGCGCTTCAAAAGCGGCGACGGTGTCGCTCGCCTGCGGATCGTAGGGCACGATCAGCGGGCCCAAGATCGCGCAGAGAACGATGAGGATGAACAGGCCGAACGCCAGCCCGGTGACGGGGTTTTCGCTGATGACATAGAGGGCGTGGCGGAAGACCGACGACTGCCGGCGCACGGCGGTCGATTGCGCCGGGGCGGCTGCCGATTGCGTTCCGTCCACCGTCGTCTCGATCGTCATCCCTCAACCCTCATGCGCGGATCGATGACGCCATAGAGGAGGTCGATCATCAAATTGAGCAGCACGTAAAGGACGGCCATGGTGAGCACGAAGCCCTGCACCGGCGCAAAATCCGACGTGATCAGCGCTTCCACCGCGTAAGAGCCGATGCCCGGCCAGGCAAACACCTTTTCCACCAGCACGTTGGCGCCGAGGAGGAAGGAGAACACCATGCCGAGCGTGGTGATGACCGGCAGCATGGCATTGCGGAACGCGTAGGTCAGAATGACCGTGCGCGACGGCAGACCGCCGGCGCGCGCCGTGCGCACGAAATCGGAGGCAAGCACCGACAGCATCGAAGCGCGGGTCATCCGGGTGATCGGCGCGAGCGAAAAGATCGCAAGCGTTGCGACTGGCAGCACGAGTTGGGCCGCCGCGGCACGAAACACCTCGAGGTCGCCGGCGAGCAGACTGTCGATCAGATAGAATCCGGTAATGGTCGGTGGCGGCGAATAAAGAAAACTCAGCCGCCCGATCGGTTCGGCGGCCCAGCCGAGCTTGTAGTAGAAGACGTAGGCGAGCAGCAGGCCGGTGAAGAACACCGGCAACGACACGCCGGCGGTCGCGACGACGCGACAGGCGTGGTCGATGAATGAGCCCTGTTTGACCGCCGCAACGATCCCGAGCGGCACCGCGATCAGCATTGCGACGATGAGGCCGCACAGCGTGAGCTCCGCCGAGGCCGGCAACCGCGCCGCGATGTCAGCGGTCACCGACTGCCCGGTGGTGAGCGACTTGCCAAAATCGCCGTGGACGAGGTCCGTGACGTAGCGGACGAATTGCTCGGGCAGCGATTTGTCGAGGCCGAGTTGCTTGCGCACCTCCTCGATCGCCTGCGGGGTAGCCGCCGGCCCCGCGAAATAGGCCGCGGTGTCGCCCGGCAGCACGCGCGTAAGCAGGAACGTCACGATGATGACCCCGATCAAGCTCGGGATCACGGTCGCAAGACGGTTGCCGATTTGCCTCAACATGAAGATGTACTCGTAGGGTGGGCAAAGGCGCAGGGCACAATGCCGGTTGTGTGCGTGACCTCTCGCGCCGTGCCCACCATGAGCGCCGCCGGTGGGCACGGCGGAAGGAATGTCGCGTCAAGATACCAAGCGCCTCGGCCGCCTTTGCCCACCCTACGCTGTCGCATTGCCCTACCCTTTCGCGAGCGCGCGGTAGTCGAGGCGGCGGTGGAACCAATATTGATAGCCAGTGACATTCTTTTGCATGGCCACGTTGACATAGGGCTGGAACATCGGCAATCGCGGCACATCCGCGAAGGCGAGATCGACGAAGCCCTTCACGTCCTTATCGTACTTCGTGGTATCGCCGACGGCGGCAGCGGCGCGGGCGCCGTCGATAAAGCCATCCATTTCCTTCGACTGGTAACTCATGGTGTTAAAGACGGAATTCTGGCCGTGATAGCACCAGATGAAGAAATACTCCGGATAGTCGAGCCAGCCGGAAAAGACGTTGGTGTAGAGCGGCAGCGACTTCTTGTTGAGCTCGGTTCGCCAGTTCGCGCCCGGTATCTTGTTGATCGTGGTCTTGATGCCGATCTGGGCAAGACTCTCCTGGGTGAGCACGCATAGCGGCTCGTTGATCCCGGCAAATCCGAGATCGAATGAGATCGTGGTCTCGAAGCCGTTGGGGTGGCCCGCCTCCGCCATGAGCTGCTTCGCCTTGGCGATGTCGGTGTAATATTTGTCGGGTTGCGGCCAGGCCACCGCCGTTTTGGTATCCGCGGGCGCGCCGTACATCGGCTTCGCGAGCCCGAACAGTACCGCGTCCATGATCTTCTGGTACGGCAGCGCGTAACCGACCGCCTGGCGCACCTTGAGATTATCGAACGGCGGGTTCTTCACGTTCATGCCGATGTACTGGATGCCGTTGCTGTACGGCGTCGAGATGATCGAGAGCTTGCCGAGATTCTTGAGCTCGGCGAAATCCTTGTTGGGCAGATCGTAGGAGATATCGGCGTCGCCCCGCTCGAGCAGTGCACGGCGATTGCCGGAGGACGGCACGATGCGCCACACGATGCGGCGCACTTTCGGCAGCGGGCCGCCGGTCCACTTGTCATTGCGCTCGTAGACGACCTCGGTGCCGGGCGTCCAATTGGCGACGCGGTAGGCGCCGCTGCCGGCGGTGTTCTGCTTGGTCCATTCGAGGCCCCACGGATCCTTTTCGGTGACGTGCTTCTTCACGAGTTCCGAATTGAGAATGCAGGGCACGATGACGGCGAGGTCCGGTACCGTGAGACGATCCTTGCGCAGGAAATCGACGCGGAACGTGTGATCGTCGACGACCACGAACTGCTCGGGCTTTTCCAGCGAGCCGGCGCCCATCTGGAAGGTCGGAAAGCCGCCGACCGTGACGGCGCGGTCGAATGACCACTTCACGTCCTTGGCGGTCACCGGGGTGCCGTCCTGGAAGACCGCGTTCTTCTTCAGCGTGAAGGTGACGGACATGTCGCCGACCTTCATGTCGTCGGCGAGCTCCATCTTGAACTTGTCTTTGTCGTAGTAGGGCGTGCCGTTCTCGCCGGTCTTCATCTCGTGGCTGATGAGGCGGTCGTAACAATTCCACGACACTTCGTAGCCGGGCACGTTGGTGCCGATGCCGTGGATATCGAGATTGTTGGGTCCGCTTTCGGAAACGATCAGGAGGGTTTCCTGGCGAGCCTGCGCTTTGGCCGGGGAGAACACGGCCGGTGCCGCCGGCAAGGCACTGCCTGCGGCGAGCACTGAGACGGATTTGAGAAAGTCACGACGCTTCATGTGTTCGCCTCCCACAATGGCGCTCGCAGCACGCGGGCCACGATCCGGCCATGTTCCGCAAAGGTCGTGCCAGCGCCGTTCCCGTCGCGAACCGATTCACTAACGCTTTGGATTTGCAGGCCAGTTTGGCGATGCGGCAGCGGGCCCAAGAGCCTGCTTCATGGGTCTTGCCTGCGATCCGGCGATGCCTGCGCACAATTTAGGCATCAGCGCAGGCGGACCGACGGCGACAATCGTCGCGTCGCCCCTGGCATAAATCTTGCGAATTTCGTTCAACTAAAAGCGGCGGAAAATTCGTGCGGATATCAAGCCGCGCCCGTGCCGCAGGAGGTCAGCATGGCGACCATCAACATCATTGCCGAACCGAGCCCGCTCAGCGTCGATCTCTCCCGTGCCGCGCTCGTCATCATCGACATGCAGCGCGACTTTCTGGAGCCCGGCGGTTTCGGCGAGGCGCTGGGCAATGATGTGTCGCGGCTCAAGGCAGCGGTCGAGCCGTGCCGCGCGGTGCTCGCCGCCTTCCGCAAAGACAGCCTCCTTGTCATTCACACCCGCGAGGGCCACCGGCCCGATCTCACCGACGCGCCGCCGCACAAGGTGCTGCGCGGCGAGCCGTCGACCCGTATCGGCGCGCCTGGCCCGATGGGGCGCATCCTGGTGCGCGGCGAGCCCGGCCACGACATCATCCCGGAGCTTTATCCGATGGCCGGCGAGCCGGTGATCGACAAGCCAGGCAAAGGCGCGTTCTACCAGACCGACCTCGACCTGATGCTGCGCAACCGCAGCATCGACACATTATTCGTGTGCGGGGTAACGACCGAAGTGTGCGTCAACACGACGATTCGCGAGGCCAACGATCGTGGCTATCGCTGTATTGCCATGTCCGACTGCTGCGCGTCCTATTTTCCGGAATTCCACGAGATGGGATTGAAGATGGTCAAGGCACAGGGCGGCATCTTCGGCTCGGTCGCCTCCTCGCGCGCCCTCCTCGACGGCCTCGAGATGGCGACCGCGGCGTAGCTTGCCGTCGTCCGTCCGTAGAGTGTTCAAAGCGCGGACGTGTCCGCGCGTGCGCACCGTTGACGCAAGACATTTCTCACAGGGTTTGCGAAGCGACGGTGCGCAAGCCGCGCGGTATTGGCTGGCGCCACTCGCTTCGATCGCTTCCTTGAGCCGGCGACCTTTGTCTTTCATAGCGCCGTCGATAAGCGGAGCGGTTATCTCGTTCTGACGCCAGGGCGGCAACGAAGTTGATGTCTTCCAGTCGGCCGTGGGGAATCGCTGGCGTGATGACAAGCCGCTCGCCGCGGCGTGCTCTGCCGTAGCGCCGTGTCATGTTGGTGGTCGCCCAGGTCTCGTCGATGAAGACGAGGCGGGCTGCATTCATAGCCGGCTGCTCTCGCCGCCACGTCGCGCGGGCTTCGGCAATGTCGGGGCGCGCCTGTTCGGCCGCGTGATGCGTCTTTTTTTGAGCGTCAACCCAAGCCGATGCAACGTATTCCACATGCCGCCTTGGCTCACCGAGATGCCGTGCTTCGTCAACACCCAGGCACGCAATTCATCAAGTGTCGCATCGGGCTGCGATGAGACCTGGTCGCGGATCGCCTGATGATGCGGCTCAAGTTTCCATGCCAGATGACACCGTTGCGGCCGAGCAGTGGTCTCGCCGGTGGCACGTCGCCGGCCCAAGGCTTTGTAGATGTACGACACGCTGACCCGAAACAACGGCGCGGCCTGGTAAACCGGCGTGCCAGCGTCGACCGCAGCCAGCACACGTTCGCGCAAATCCTGCGAATAAGACTGTCCCCTTCGCCAGCTCATCGAATCCCCCAGCCATCAAAAGCTGGAAGCCCATGAATCACAGAACCGCGGCCAGGGGAATCCCGTCCCGATTCCAGTCAACGTGAGGATGCTCTAATAGGCTCAGGCCATGCTCATTTTTCGTGACTGTTTCTTGACTACCGCGCCTCATTAATGCGCGCGGTGCCGCGGCCGTGTGGAGGCTGCGAACGAACGTTCGGCTCACGCAATTTCATTTAAGCCCGCGGGACCGGCATTTTCTCGTCGCGGTCGCTGCAGCAACCGAAGCGAACAGTATCGTCGAAAACTGGCACGCTCTTTGCGAGACAATAAATCGTAAGGTTTCGCTGCCGCTGATGCGGGGAGCAAAGCGGCAGTCCCTCCGGCCGATTGCGCTGGAGTTAGATCGGCATCAGACCGATCGCCAAAACATAGATCGACGACGTCGATCGACATGTACCGAAAGAGATTTCGGGAGGAGAGGACAGGCCGCATTCGTCGCGGCGTCCTCAAACCTCCCAGCACCAATCTTCCCTCCAGGGGGCGGGTGTCTGCAGGTCCGTAATTCCCGGCAAACGGATCTCGCAGGCGCCCGCTTCCCCGGCGGGAAGACCCTTATCTGCGCGCTACGGGAGATTGCTATGGCCGATGCCGCTTTCAAACCCAAGCTGTGGACGTCCGGCGACTGGAACGCCTTCTTCGGATTTGGCACCAACATTCTCGTCAACATGCTGACGCTGACGGCGCTGCTGCGCTTCGTGATCAAGATGCCGGACTCGCTGGTGTTCGGGCGCATCTTGCCGGCGGTCGGCCTGATGATGTGCCTGAGCACGATGTACTACGCCTTCCTCGCCTATCAGCTGGCGAAGAAGACGGGCCGCAGCGATGTCTGCGCGCTGCCCTCGGGCATCAGCGTGCCCCACATGTTCATCGTCGTCTTCGTGATCATGCTGCCGATCGCGCTCAGCACAGGCAATCCGGAAAAAGGCTGGCAGGCCGGCCTCGTCTGGGTGTTCTTCCAGAGCTTCATCCTGATGATCGGCGGCTTCATCGCGCCGTATGTCCGCGCCATCACGCCGCGCGCCGCCCTGCTCGGCACGCTCGCCGGGGTCTCCATCACCTTCATCTCGATGAAGCCCGCGCTCGACATGTACATGACGCCGGTGATCGGCCTCACCTGCTTTGCCATCATCATGGTGAGCTGGTTCGGCGGCGTGAAATATCCGAAGGGCATCCCAGCGGGCCTTGTCGCCATTATTGTCGGCATGATCATCGCCTGGGGGTCGAACCTCTTCAATCTCGGCTACGGCGGGCTGAGCCTCGACGGGCTTGGCAAGGCCATCTCGGGCTTCGGCTTCTCGCTGCCGATCCCGGCCTTCAACACCGTGTTTTCGGGCTTCGAATATCTCGGCATCATCCTCGTCACCGCAATCCCGTTCGGCATCTATGACCTCGTCGAGGCCATGGACAATGTCGAGAGCGCGGAAGCCGCAGGCGACGCCTATCCGACGACGCGGGTGCTGACCGCGGACGGCGTCGTCAGCCTGATCGGCTGCCTCATGGGCAACCCGTTCATCAACGCCGTCTACATCGGCCATCCCGGCTGGAAGGCGATGGGTGGCCGCATCGGCTATTCCGCCGCGACCGGCATCATGGTGATCATCCTCGCCTGGTTCGGGGTCATTGCCGTGCTGCTGGCCTTGATCCCCGTGGTCGCGATTTCCCCGATCCTGCTCTACATCGGCATGCTGATCGGCGCACAGGCGTTCCAGACCACGCCCGCCAAGCACGCGCCGGCGATCGTGCTTGCACTGATGCCGCATCTCGCGGCGTGGGCCAAAACCATGCTCGACGGCGCGCTCGGCGCGGCGGGCACAAGCGCCGCCGCAGTCGGTCTCGACAAGCTCGCCGGCCAAGGCGTGCTCTACGACGGCCTGAAATTGCTCGGCGGCGGTTCGATCGTGACCGGGCTCGTGCTCGGCGCGATCGGGACATTCGTGATCGACCGGCAGTTCGCCAAAGCGTCGGCGTTCGCCCTTGCCGGCGCAGTCCTCACCTACTTCGGCTTCATGCATGGTGAGGCGATCGGCATACCGCTCGTCCCGCCGACGGTCGCGGTCGCCTATCTCGTCGTGGCGGCCTTCATCTACGGCCTCAGCCGCTATCCGGAGCTTGCTACGATCGAGATGGCACCGCCGACCAAGGAGGCGCTCGCCCATCCGGCGGAGTGAGCCGCTGCAATTGCCGCGCGCCGGTTTGGCACCGGCGCGCGATTGCGTGTGCGGCGTGGATAGCTGCTTTGGCACATTGACCTGCCTCCCGGTTGGTATCACCCTTGCTTGACGGGCATGATGCCAACCAGGAGGTGTTCACATGCCAACCGCATTGTTTACGAGGCGATTTCTTTGCTGCGCCGCCGCCGTCGGCGCGCTCGCATTCGCGCAGGCGGCACATGCCGCAGAGAAGGTCACCTTCCTCACCAACTGGTTCGCCCAGGCTGAGCACGGCGGCTTCTACGAGGCCAAGGCGACCGGCCTCTACGACAAGGCCGGGCTCGACGTCACCATCAAGATGGGCGGCCCGCAGATCAACGTGATGCAGCTTCTGCTCGCGGGCGAAGCCGATGTCGTCATGGGCTACGATCTTCAGGTGCTGAAAGGGCTGGAACAGGGCTTTCCGGTCACCACCATTGCGACCTCGTTTCAATTCGACCTGCAAGGCATGATGACCCATCCGGACGTCAACAGCCTTGCCGATCTCAAGGGCAAGACCATCCTGGTAGCTTCGTCAGGCCGCGTGACCTGGTGGCCGTGGTTCAAAGCGAAATACGGCTATTCCGACGAGCAGACGCGACCCTACACCTTCAACCTGCAGCCGTTCTTTGCCGACCCCAACGCGGTGCAGCAGGCCTACCCGTCGTCGGAGCCGTTCGCTGCCAAGGAGGCAGGACACGCGGTGAAATTCTTCCTGTTCGCGAAGGACGGCTATCCGCCCTACGGCACCACCATGGTCACGACCAAGGCCTTCGTCGAGAAGCGGCCGGATGTCGCCGCACGTTTCGTCAAGGCGACGCTCGAGGGCTGGCGCGACTACATGAAAAATCCCGGACCGGCCAACGTCCTCATCAAGGTCGCCGATCCGAAGATGACCGACGCGCAGATCGCCTTCGCCATCGAGCAACTCAAGGACCTCAAGGCGGTCGATGGCGGCGATGCCGCAACCATGGGCATCGGCATCATGACCGAGGCGCGCTGGAAGGCGACCTACGATTTCGCGGTCGCGGGCGGCCTGCTCAAGCCCGAGGTCGATTGGCGTGCGGCCTTCACCGACCGCTTCGTCAAAGGGCTGAAATTGTCGATGTGAGGACGGCGGTGCTGGCGCCCAACGAGGCCGTGCCGGCCGTCGAAGTGCTGTCGGCGGAGAAGATCTTCGCCGACGGAACACGCGCGCTTGCGCCGGTCTCGCTGACCATCGCCCAAGGCGAGTTCGTCACGCTCATAGGTCCGTCTGGCTGCGGCAAGACCACCCTCCTCAAGCTGATGGCGAACCTGCTCGAGCCGTCGGACGGGCGCGTGCTGTGGTGGCGCGGCGGTTACGACCAGGTTGTCGCCAAGGGCCGGCAGGTGGCTTTCGTCTTCCAGGACCCGACGCTAATGCCATGGGCGCGCGTCGAGACCAATGTGCGCCTGCCGCTTGACCTTGCCGGCGGCGCCAAGGGAGCGGGCAGCGAGCGTTCGCTCGCGGCGCTCGACCGCGTCGGCCTCAAGAAATTCGCCCGGCATTATCCGCGGCAACTGTCCGGCGGCATGAAGATGCGCGTCTCGATTGCCCGCAGCCTCGTCGTCGATCCGGAGCTTCTGCTCAT
This sequence comes from uncultured Alphaproteobacteria bacterium, assembly GCA_963807015.1. Lineage (GTDB taxonomy): Bacteria > Pseudomonadota > Alphaproteobacteria > Rhizobiales > Xanthobacteraceae > JAJPKK01. The sequence continues at coordinate 52,651 of CAWEAS010000010.1, forward strand.
GGACGAGCCATTCGGCGCGCTCGACGAGTTCACCCGCAACCGGCTCGACGACGATCTCGTCAAGCTTGCCTTCGAGCGCAAGCTCACGACGGTGTTCGTCACCCATTCGATCTACGAAGCCGTATTCCTCTCGTCGCGCGTGGTGGTGATGGCGACCCATCCCGGGCGCGTATTCGCCGAGCTCGCCATCGAGGAGCCGCAGCCGCGTGCCGAAGGCTTCCGCAACTCCGCGCGCTTCGCCGAATATTGTCGCAACCTCTCGGGCCTCCTCGCCAAGGCCTCCGCCGCATGACGATGAAGTCCGAAACGGCGTTGTCGGTATTCGCGCCGCTCGTGGTTGGCGTTGCGCTGCTGGCGTTCTGGGAGATTGCGTGCCGCGCGTTCGACGTGCCGATCTTTCTCCTGCCCAAACCGACCGACATCGCACGCTCGCTCGCCGCCAACTGGCCGACGCTCATGGGCGCGCTGGGTCGAACCCTCGGCGTCGCGCTGGAGGCGTTTGCGGCCGCGATCGTGCTCGGGACATTGATCGCGTTCCTGTTCGTGCAAAGCCGCATCATCGAGAAGAGCCTCTTCCCCTATGCGGTGTTGCTCCAGGTCACCCCGATCGTCGCGATCGCGCCGCTGATCATCATCCTGGTCAAGGATACGCATTTCGCGCTCACCGTGTGCGCAACCGTGGTCGCGATCTTTCCCATCATTTCCAACACCACCATCGGTCTGCGCAGCGTCGATCCCGGCCTCCTCAACCTGTTCCGCATGAACCGCGCCGGCCGCCTGCAGACGCTGGTGCGCCTGCGCATTCCGAGCGCGGCCCCGTACTTCTTCGGCGGGCTGCGCATCTCGAGCGGGCTCTCGCTCATCGGCGCCGTGGTCGCGGAATTCGTCGCCGGCACCGGCGGCCGGAGTTCCGGGCTCGCTTACGAGATCCTGCAGGCCGGGTTCCAGCTTGACATCCCGCTGATGTTCGCGGCCCTGTTGCTGATCACGCTCGCGGGAGTTGGGATGTTCGTCGCCATGGTCGGCCTGTCCCGCCTCGCGCTCGGGCACTGGCACGAAAGCGAAGTCGGAGCGGAAACGTGACCTCGATGTTGATCCGCGGCGCGGACGGGATTTTCACCGGCCTGCCGGGCGATGCCATGCGCGCGACCGGCGCGATCCGCATCACCGATGGCCGCATTGCCGAAATCGGCGCGCTGTCGCCGGCTCCCGGCGAGCGCGTCATCGATGCAACCGGCTGCGTCATCTATCCGGGGCTTGTCTCGACGCATCATCACCTGTTCCAGAGCGTGCTGAAGGGTGTGCGCTCCGGCATCAACCTGCCGCTGATGGGTTGGCTGCGCTCGGTGCCGCACGGCTATTGGCGCAAGGTCGACGAGGAAGGGCTCTACATTGCGGCCCGCATCGGGCTTGTCGAGCTCCTGCTGTCCGGCACGACAACGGCGGCCGACCACCATTACGTCTTCTCCGACACCTATCGCTTTGATCCGGCGGACGTGATCTTCGAGGTGGCGCGCGATCTCGGGCTGCGTCTCGTCTTCTGCCGCGGCGGCGGCACTGTGGCCCGACCGGTCGACGGCCATGAAGCCGTGCCGATCCCGGTCGAGCCGCTCGACGACATGATCAAGTCGATCGCGGCCTGCGCCCAGCGCTTTCACGATCCGTCGCCCGACAGCATGCGCCGGGTCGCCTTCGCGCCGACGACGCCGCCGTGGTCGGTGAAGCCCGAAGAACTGAAGGTCATCGCCGCGGCCGCGCGCCGCCTCGGCCTCAAGCTGCACAGCCATCTCTCCGAGACCTACGATTACGTGCAGTTCTGCCTCGACACGTTCGGCAAGAAGCCGGTGCACTGGATCGCCGAACACGACTGGCTCGGACCCGACGTGTGGTTCGCTCATCTCGTCCACGTCGACGATGAGGAACTGGCGGTTCTGGTCGAGACCGGCACCGGGATGGCGCACTGTCCGCAATCCAACTGCCGGCTTGGCTCGGGGATCGCGCCGGCTGACAAGATGGCGCTGCGAGGCGGGCTCGTCTCACTCGCCGTCGACGGCGCGGCGTCGAACGAATCCGCCGACATGATCAGCGAGATGAACTCGGCGTGGCATACGCATCGCGCCGCGAAGGGCGCGAGCGCCACGACCGTCGAGGAAGTCGTGCGCTGGGCCACCGTCAACGGCGCCCGCGTACTCGGCTTTGACGACATCGGCGTGCTCGCGCCTGGCAAGCTCGCCGACATCGCGATCTTCAACCTGTCGAGCCCGCGCTACTTCGGCCTGCACGACCCGCTGATCGGACCGGTCGCCGGCGCCGGCGCCGCCGACCTCAGGCTGCTGATGGTCGGCGGCCGCATCGTCGTCGAGAACGGCACGATCCCGGGCGTCGACATCGAGAAGCTGCGCCGCGACGCCTCCGCCCTGATCAAGCGCATCGCCGCATAGGCGCGCAGGGCGCGCTGACTCACCCTCAATAGCGACGTTATCCTGAGGCGCGAGCGAAGCGAGCCTCGAAGGATGCCGCTTGCTCCGTTACGCCTGCTGCCATCCCTCGAGACGCATCGCTCCGCGATGCTCCTCAGGATGACGTCCCCATTTGCGTTAGCAAAGAAGGATAGATGCGATCACCGTAAGTCGACGAGATTGAGTGCGATGCGCTTGCCAGTGTCCTCGCGCGTAATCGGCAGAGGTCAAAGCGCGCCTCCCGCCCCTTGAACCTGACGCTCCCCAGCTGTGACCCACACAGGGCAAGTCAGGCATTTCGAAGGGGATTGTCATGAGCCAGGTCCGCGCGCGGCGAACGAACGTGCTCATTGTCGGCGCCGGTCCGACCGGTCTTGCACTCGCATGCGATCTGCGGAGTCGGGGCATCGATGTGGCGATCATCGACAAGGCCGCGGCACCCGCAACGACCTCGCGCGCGCTCGGATTGCATCCGCGCGGCAGCGAAATCCTTGCACGCCTTGGTGCGCTCGGAGATCTGCCCGAAGAGGCCGTGCATGCCCTCGCGATCAATATCTGCGTTGGAGAGCGGCGGCTGACCCGCATCGAGGTGGGCGGTCGATCCGACGGCGTCACTCCTGGCCTTCTTGTGATCGGGCAGGCTGAGATCGAGGCGCGGTTGCGGGCGCGGCTGGCGACGCTCGGCTGCCAAACCACGTGGGGAACTGAACTCGTCGCCGTCGAGAACAGGGATACCGCGATCGACGCGACGCTACGATCGAAGGACGGTGAATCCCTTCTGAGCGCGGACTGGCTGGTAGGTTGTGACGGCGCCCACAGTGCGGTGCGCAAGCTCGCCGGAATCGCGTTTGACGGAGCGGCGTTCGCTGAACGGTTCATTTTGGCCGACGTGCGGCTCGACTGGCAGCACTCTGCAAACGAATCCGTCGTGTGGCTCCATCGCGACGGCGTGCTCGCGGCGATCCCGCTTCCCGGAAACATCTGGCGCATCATGGCCGAACTGCCGGCCGAACTCGACCTCAGGGTGGAGCAGAACGGTTCGCCCTCCGAGGAAGCAGCGCGTGACCTGCTTTACAGGTGCTTCAAGGAACGGCTCGGCGACACGACGACGCGCATCGGCGAAATGACCTGGAAATCCGTGTTCCGCTTTCATCGCCGTCTGGCTTCGACCTATCGGAGCGGGCGCACCCTTATCGCCGGCGATGCCGCCCACATTCACAGCCCGTTCGGCGGACAAGGAATGAACACGGGCCTCGGCGACGCCTACAATCTCGGCTGGAAGCTCGCGATGGTCGCACAAGGCCGGGCGGACGACCGGCTTCTCGACACCTATGAGGCGGAGCGGCGCCCGTCGCGGCTGATGTCCTCGCCACGACAACGACGAACACGAACATGGTGCTGGGCAGCACGCTGACCAAAAGGCTGATACGCGACTTTGCGTTTCTGCCGGCCATGCGGATTCCGGCAGTACAGCGCAAGATGGCGGCCAAGGCCTCGCAGCTGAATGTCGGCTATGCCGGCGGGCCGCTCGCGACAACGACCGTGCTGTCTCGCCTCGGCCGCATTATGTCGTCGAAGCCGATCGCCGGCGACAGAGGCGCCAACGCAGTGTGCCTGACTTTCCCCGATGGGAAGCCGACTACACTCGCCGAGGAGATCTCTCGGGCTGGGCGCTGCTCCTGTTCGGTGCCGACAGCGCGGCAGGGCGGGATTGCGCGGCCACGGCCCGCTCCCGACTGGGCAAAGACGTCCGCGTCATCCGTATCTTGCCGTGCGGCACGGCCATGCCCTCGCGCGACGCCGCGGGAGTCGACACTCCGCTGCAGGATGATCGCGGGTCGGTCGCCGCTACCTATCGCCCCGGGACTGCCGAAATCATTCTCCTGCGTCCCGACGGCCATCTGGCCTGGCGCGCGTCGCGGCCGAATGCGGCCGAGTTGCGCAAATGGCTCCGCAAGGCATTGGATCAAAACGACCGGCAAGACTCGGGCCGGCTGGACGACGTGCCGCTGGTGCTTACGGCCGAACTCAGCCCCCAGTAATTCAAGAGATGGTCGGTCGGTGGCCATCTTTTGGGGGTCCTCTAACGCACACGGCCGGGCGTGTGCCCGGCCATGGTAGCGATCGGCAAGCGACGAAGTGAGCGACGATCAACCGTCGACGATCACTTGCCGGGAAGCTTGTCGTCCACGCCCTTCACGTAGAAGTTCATGCCAAGGATCTGGCCGTCGTCGAGGTGGGTGCCGCCCTTGCACTCGACGGTCTTGCCGTCCTGGGCGACGACCGGGCACTTGAAGGGATGGAGCGTGCCGGCGACGATCGCGGCCTCGGTGTCCATCGCCATCTTCTTCACGTCGTCGGGCATGTTGGTGTAGGGCGCCATCACGACGAGCTTCGACTTGAGGCCGCCCCAGGTGTCGGTCGAGGTCCACTTGTTGCCGAGCTCGAGCTTGACGCGGTCGTCGTAGTACGGAGCCCAGTTGTCGACGATCGCGGTGAGCTGCGCCTTGGGGCCGAACTTGATCATGTCGGAGTCCTGGCCGAACGCGTAGGCGTTGCGCGAGGCCGCGATCTGCATCGCAGCCGGACTGTCGGTGTGCTGCATGATGACGTCGGCGCCCTGGTCGAGCAGAGCCTTGGCAGCATCGGCTTCCTTGCCCGGATCGAACCAAGTATTGACCCAGATGATCTTCACCTTGATGTCAGGATTGATCGACTGGGCGCCCAGCATGGTGGCGTTGATGCCCGAGACCACTTCCGGAATCGGGAACGACACGATGTAGCCGAGCACGCCGGACTTCGACATCTTGGCGGCGATCTGGCCCTGGATGTAGCGGCCCTCGTAGAACCGGCCGGAATAGGTCGCGACGTTCTTCTCGCGCTTGTAGCCGGTCGCGTGCTCGAAATTCACCTTCGGGTACTTCTTGGCGACCTTGATCGTCGGGTCCATGTAGCCGAACGAGGTCGTGAAGATCAGCCTGTTGCCGGCGCGCACGAGTTGTTCGATGGAGCGCTCAGCGTCGGGACCTTCCGGCACGTTTTCCAGATAGGTCGTGTCGATCTTGTCGCCCATGTCCTTGACGAGGCCCTGGCGACCGACTTCGTGCTGGTAGGTCCAGCCGAAATCGCCCACCGGTCCGAGGTAGATGAACCCGACCTTGAGCTTGCCCTCCGCACTCTTGGCGTCGGGAATGGTGCCCGGAAACATGGCTGCAAACCCGAACGCGGCGGCCGCGGCCGTGGCAGCAGCGGTAGCAATGACGGGTAATCTCATATCAAACTCCGGTTTATAGCGGGGAGGATTTGGTTGCACGGATGCGGGCGCCCGCCCGCGCGCATCCTTGGCTGCTCAGCGGTCCGGCACGAACACCAGACCTAATGACGCGGGCGCCGCGGACCCGGCAAGACCGCGGCCTCGCGATATCACAATCAGTACCAGGATGGTCGCGAGATACGGCAAGGATGACATGAACTGGGGTGGAATGGGCAATCCCAACGCCTGCACGTGAAGCTGGGAGATCGTGACGGCGCCGAACAGATAGGCACCGATCACCACCCGGCCCGGCAGCCACGATGCGAAGACGACGAGCGCGAGCGCGATCCAGCCGCGTCCCGCCGTCATTCCGGGAATGAAGAACGGCGTATAGGCGAGCGGCAGATAGGCGCCGGCAAGTCCCGCACAGGCGCCACCGAACAAGACCGCGAGGAAACGAATGCGCAGCACCGGATAGCCGAGCGCATGAGCCGAGACGTGGTTGTCGCCAACCGCGCGCAGGATCAGCCCGGCGCGGGTGCGGTAGAGAAACCACCAGATGCCGATCACAAGCGCGATCGACAGATAGACGAAGCCGTCCTGGCCGAACAGGATCTTGCCCACGAACGGAATGCTCGTGAGCCCGGGAATATCGAGATGCGGCGCGGTCTCGACGCGCTCGCCGACAAAGCCGGCGCCGATGAGGCCCGACAGGCCGACGCCGAAGATCGTGAGCGCAAGGCCCGCCGCGACCTGGTTGACCGCAAGCCCCAGGGTCAGGACGGCGAAAATCGCCGACATGAACACCCCGGCGATCATGCCGGCGAGCGCGCCGACGACCACCGATCCCGCGAATGACCCGGTGTAGTAGTGGGTGAAATAGGCGCCGCCGAAGCCGCAAGCGGCGCCCATGATCATCATGCCCTCGATCCCGAGGTTGAGGACGCCCGAGCGCTCGGCGACAAGCTCCCCGGACGCGGCGAGGAGCAGCGGCGTCGAGGCGGCGATCACCGAGAGGATGATCGGCTCAAGCATTTCCATCGACGGCAGCTCCGAGGCGGGACGATACCAGGCGAATGCGGTAGAGGATCATCGAATTGCACGCAAGCACGTAGAACAGCAAAATACCCTGGAAAACCTTGGTGAGATCGAGCGGCACCTTGATGGAAATCTGCGCCTGCTCGCCGCCGATGAAAGTGAGCGCCAGGAAGAGGCCGGCAATGAGGATGCCGACCGGATTGAGCCGGCCGAGGAACGCCACGATGATCGCGGTGAAGCCGTAGCCGGGCGAGAAGTTCGGCTGCAGGTGGCCGACCGGTCCCGCGACCTCGATGATACCGGCAAGGCCCGCGAGCGCGCCTGAAATCATGAAGGTCAGGATGATGAGCCGGTTGGCGTCGAAGCCGGCGAATCGCGCGGCGCGCGGCGCGGCGCCAACCACTCTGATCTCGAAGCCCTTGATGGTGCGGCCGAGCAGCACCGTCGCGACCATGACGACGATCAGCGCCAGCACCGAGCCGAGATGGAGGCGCGTGCCCTCGGCCAGGATCGGCACCGTCGCGACCGGATCGAATTCGGCGGTGGTCGGAAAGTTGAAGCCGTTGGGATCGCGCCAGGGTCCGCGCACCAGATAGTCGAGGCCGAGATCGGCGACGTAGACCAGCATCAGGCTCGTCAGAATCTCGCTCGCCCCGAAGTAGATCTTGCACAGCGCCGGAATCAGCCCATAGAGCGCGCCGCCGATCGCGCCCAATACCAGCATCGCCGGCAACACCCATATTCCTGCATCGGTGCCCTGGGTCGTGACCGCGAGCCACGAACCGCAGACGGCGCCGACAAGGAACTGGCCTTCGGCGCCGATATTCCACACATTGGCGATGTAGCAGAGCGACAAACCGACCGCGATCATGACGAGCGGCGTCGCCTTCACCACGAGCTCGACCAGCGAATAGCTGTCGGTCAGCGGCTCGATGAAATAGACTTCAAGCGCGGTCAGCGGGTTCTTGCCCAGCACCGCGAACAGGATCGCCATCGTCACGAGCGTGAGCCCGATCGCGATCAGCGGCGAGGCGATCGCGATGGTGGTGGAGCGTTCGGCGCGGCGCTCAAGCACCAGCTGCATGGCTCACGCTCCCTTGCTCGATCCCCTGCCCGGCGCCGGCTTTGCCCTTGCTGCCGCCCATCAACAGCCCGAGGGTCTCGCGATTGGCCTTTGCGGCTTCCATCGGCTCGGACAGCGAGCCGTGGAAGATCACGGCGATGCGGTCGGCGATCTCCTCGATCTCGTCGAGATCCTGGCTGATGACGAGCACCGCCGCGCCGCCCGCGGCAAGATCGATCAGCGCCTGGCGTATCGTAGCGGCGGCGCCGGCATCGACGCCCCAGGTCGGCTGCGCAACGACCAGCACGCCCGGTCGGCGCAGGATTTCCCGACCCACCACGAACTTCTGCAGATTGCCGCCCGAAAGGCTCACGGCCTCAGGGTCGCGCTTGGCCTTGCGCACGTCGAAGGCCTTGGTGGTGTTGTCGACGACGGCGAGCGTCGCGCCGCGATCGATGAAGCCGTGATGCACCATGCCGGCGGCGGCATGGCCGGTGAGCAGCGCATTGTCGGACAGTTTCATCCGCGGCGCGGTGCCGTGGCCGAGCCGTTCCTCGGGTACGAAGGCAACGCCGAGCTTGCGCCGTTCGGTGATCGAGGCGCGCCCGACCGGGCGGCCATCGACGACGATGTTGTCGGCGTGGCGCGAAAGACGCTCGCCCGAGATCGCGGAGAACAGTTCGTCCTGGCCATTGCCGGAGACCCCGGCAATTCCCACGATTTCTCCGCTGTGGACGTCGAGCGAAATCTGCCTGAGCTGCACACCGTGCGGATCGTCCGGCTCAAGGGTGAGGTCGTGGACCCGCAGCCGCACCGGCCCTTGCTTGCGTCCGCTCTCGGCGCGCACCTCGCCGATATCGGCGCCCACCATCATGCGTGCCAGCGACGCGGCCGTCTCTTGGCGCGGATCGCAGGTCGCGACCTTCTTGCCGCCGCGCAGGATGGTCGCGGTGTCGCACAGCGCCTTCACCTCGTCGAGCTTGTGGGAAATGTAAAGGATCGCGCGACCTTCGCTCTTGAGCCTCCGCAGCGTGATGAACAGCTGGTCGGTTTCCTGCGGCGTGAGCACGGACGTCGGCTCATCAAGGATGAGGAGCTTCGGATTCTGCATCAGCGCCCGCACGATCTCGATGCGCTGCCGCTCGCCGACCGACAGTCGCCACACTTCGCGGCCGGGCTCGAGCGGAAGACCGTAGTCGCGGGAAAGCTCGGCGAGCCGCTTCGACATCGCAGCGAAAGGCTCTTGGCCGGAGAGGCCAAGCGCCACGTTTTCGGCCACGGTCAAATTCTCGAACAGCGAGAAATGCTGGAACACCATCCCGATGCCGAGCGAGCGCGCCGCCGACGGACCGGAAAGCACCACCTTATTGCCCATCCAGGCAATATCGCCCGACGTCGGCTGCAACAGGCCGTAGATGATCTTCACCAATGTGGACTTGCCGGCGCCGTTCTCGCCAAGCAGCGCGTGCGTCTCCGCCGGGTAGAGATCTAGATCGATCGAGTCGTTGGCGGCGAAGGTGCCGAATTTCTTGGTGATGTGGATGGCCGACAGGAGCGGTTCACGTCCGGCCTTCGGCTGGGGCGTGGGATCAAGCATGTTTGGCCCCACGAGGACGCTCGGTCGCGTCCGCGGGCGTGGACTTCGCCGCGGCAGCGGCGTCGCGCATGATCAAGAGCTGAGCTGCGATCGAGGCGGCGATCGCGGCGGGAGCCTTGTCCTTGATCGCGGTCAGGCCGATCGGACAAACGAGGTGCGCAATGTCGTCGTCCGCAAGGCCGATCTGGCGCAGCCGGCTGACGAACCGCGCCCGCTTGGTCGCGCTGCCGATCAGGCCCACATAGGGAAACCTTCGGGCCAGCAGTGCTGCGGCCACGATGTCGAGATCAAGAGCATGGCTGTGGGTCATCACGGCAATGAAGGCCGCATCGGGCGCGCGATCGATGAATCGCACCGGATCGCCCCCGTTGTGGCAGGTCACATTGCCGGGAACATGGGTTGGAAAGGCATGCGGCCGCGGATCGATCCAGCTGACTACAAACGGCAGCGGTGCCAGCGCCAGGACAAGACCCTGACCGACATGGCCGGCACCGAAGAGATAGAGCGGCGTCGCATCGTTGCCGAACCGCTCCGCGAGGCGGCCGTCCGCAAGGCGCCCATAGCCCGCCGCCGGCGCAGCGACGTCCTTGCCGGCCATGCGCCGCGAGGCCGGATTGCCCGGCTCCGCAACGGTGATCAACTCGCCGGCCCGTTCGGCGACCGCAAACGGGGCAACTTTTTCGAGATCACCCCCGCTGAAGCGCTCCAGCGTCACCGTTACCCGCCCGCCGCAGCATTGCCCGAGCTCGGGACCTAACGCTTTGTTCAGCTTGCGGAATGTCGCGCCCTCGCCCGCCATCATCTGTTGCGCTTCGGCGAGTGCGAGCCACTCCAGCGCGCCGCCGCCGATGGTGCCGCTGAAACGCCCATCGGGGCGCACGATCATGCGGGCGCCGACTTCGCGCGGGCTCGAGCCGTGCAACTCCGAAAGGGTCACCAACACAGCCGCGCCATGCTCGGTTATGAACCGTTCGATCGTGGGCCAGACCCGGACCATTGCGTTCTCAATGGTGCGCCATTGCCCCTACGGCATGCAAGATCAATTCCGGGGTCGCAGGCGCATGAAGCGGCACCGGCCGCCCGGGCTTGAGGCTTGCGATTGCGTCGGCGATGGCCTCGAAGACCGAGATGGCCAGCATCAGCGGCGGCTCCCCGACCGCCTTCGAGCGATAGATCGTCGGCTCGCGGTTCTCGCCCTTGAAGAGGGCCACGCGGAAATCGGCCGGCACGTCGGACGCGCAGGGAATCTTGTAGGTCGAGGGGGCGTGGGTCAGCAGGCGGCCGTTGGCGTCATAGACGAGTTCCTCGCTGGTGAGCCAGCCCATGCCCTGGACGAACCCGCCCTCGATCTGGCCGATATCGATCGACGGATTGAGCGAGTGGCCGACGTCGTGAAGGATGTCGACCCGCTGCACCTTCATCTCGCCGGTCGTGATATCGACCACGACTTCGGAGCAGGCGGCGCCGTAGGAGAAATAATAGAACGGCCGTCCGGTCGCTTTCTTGGCGTCCCAATGAATTTCCGGCGTCTTGTAAAAGCCGGTCGAGGACAGCGAGACGCGGGCGAGGTAGGCCTCCTTGACGAGGTCCGGAAACGAGATCGACCAGTTCGAGATCAGCACCTGATTATCGAGAAACTTGATGCGATCGGGCGGCACCTCCCACTTTTCCGACGCAAAATCGATGAGCCGTCCCTTGATCGCCGCCGCTGCCGCGCGCGCGGCCATGCCGTTGAGATCGGAGCCGGAGGAAGCCGCTGTCGCCGAGGTGTTGGGTACCTTCGCGGTCGTGGTGGCAGTGATCTTGACCTTGTCGAGGTCGATGCCGAATTCCTCCGCGACCACCTGGGCGATCTTGATGAAGAGCCCCTGCCCCATCTCGGTGCCGCCATGGTTCAGGTGCACCGAGCCATCCTGATAGACGTGGACGAGCGCGCCCGCCTGGTTGAGGAAGGTCGTGGTGAACGAGATGCCGAACTTGATCGGCGTCATCGCAATGCCCCGCTTGAGGAAACGGCTGTCGCGATTGAAGGCCGCAATCGTCGCGCGCCGCGCACGATAATCCGAGCTTGCCTCCAGTTGATCGATCATCTCCGGCATGACGTTGTCGGTGATCTGCATCCCGTAGGGCGTCATGTCCCGGCCGGGGCCGCCATAGAAGTTGCGCTTGCGCACGTCGAGCGGATCGATGTCGAGGGTGCGGGCGATGTCGTCGAGCAGCCGTTCGATGGCGACCATGCCCTGAGGGCCGCCGAATCCCCGGAACGCCGTGTTCGACACGGTGTGAGTCTTCATCCGCTTGCTCAGGATGTGCGCCGCCGGCAGATAATAGGCATTGTCGGCGTGGAACATGGCGCGATCGTTGATCGCGGCTGAGAGGTCGGCGGAATAGCCGCAGCGCGAGGCCAGCGCGAGATCGACGCCCTGAAGCCGGCCGTCGTTGTCGAAGCCCACGCGATAATCGGCCCGGAAATCATGGCGCTTGCCGGTCATCGCCATGTCGTCGTCGCGGTCGAGCCTGATCTTGCATGGCCGTCCCGTGACTCGCGCCGCGACCGCCGCAATCGCTGCCCATTGCGCGGCCTGGCTCTCCTTGCCGCCGAACGCGCCGCCCATCCGGCGTACCTCGATCGTCACCGCCGCGTTCGGGAGCTTGAGCGCGTGGGCGACGATGTGCTGCAACTCGCTCGGATGCTGGGTCGAGGCGTGGATCATCATGTCGTCCTCGCCGGGAATGGCGAGCGACACCTGGCCTTCGAGATAGAAATGCTCCTGGCCGCCGATCCGGACCATGCCCTCGATGTGGCGTTCGGCGGACGCGAGCGCGCCGGCGCAATCACCCTTCTGGAAGACGTACTCCGGCAGGATGTGGCAATCGGCCTTGAGCGCGTCATCGACCGACACCAGCGGCGTTTCCGCCGCGATCTCGACCTTGGCGAGGCGCACGGCGCGCCGGGCCTGATCGCGCGTTTCAGCGGCGACGGCAAACAACACCTGCCCGTGGAATTCCACCTCGCCGTCGGCGAACATTGGGTCGTCGCCCATCACCGGACTGACGTCGTTCTTGCCGGGAACATCCTTGGCCGTGAGCACGGCGACCACCCCCGGCGCCGCGCGCACGGCATCGAGGTCGAGTTTCACGACGCGCCCGCGCGCCGCGGGGGAGCCGCCGACGGCGATATGGAGCGTGCCCGCCGGCTCGCGCAGATCGTCCACATAGACGGCGCTGCCGGAGACGTGGCGGGGCGCGGAATCGTGGCGCGTCGATACGCCGACCACACGCAGCGTGTGATCGGGAGCGACGGTCTCGTCGGGCACGCGTTCAGTGACCGGCGGCACGTTCCACCTCCCGCCAGCCGACGACGCGCGTTGTCTGCGACGAAGCGCCGGCGATTTCGGCGAGCGCTTTCCTGACGAGCGCGCGCGCGACCTCAAGGCGATAGGCGGCACTCGCGCGCATGTCATCGATCGGTTTGAAGTCATCGCCGAGGCGTTGGGACGCCGCGGCGACGGCTTGCGAATCGGCGAGGTCGGCACCGGCGAGCGCCACCTCCGCCGCCTTGGCGCGCTTCGGCGTCGCGGCCATGCCGCCGAAGGCGATGCGCGCCTCGACGATGCGCGAACCCGCAAGGCGCACGCAGAACGCGCCCATGACCGCGGAAATATCCTGGTCGAAGCGCTTCGAAATCTTGTAGCAGCGAAAGCGTGTGTCCGGCGCAAGCTTGGGCACACGCACCGCCCGCACGAACTCGCCGGGATCGCGCCGCTGCTTGCCGTAGGCGATGAAGAAATCCTCAAGCGGCATTTCGCGAAGCGCGTCGCCGCACTGCAGCGTCAGGGTCGCACCGAGCGCGATCAGCGCCGGCGGCGTGTCGCCGATGGGCGAGCCATTGGCGATGTTGCCGCAGACGGTACCGACGTTGCGCACCTGCTTGCTGGCAAAGCGCCGCATCAACTCGCCGAGGTCGGGATCGATCGCCGCAAGGTAAGGCAGCGCCGCCTCGTGGGTGACCGTCGCCCCAAATGTCACGGCCTCGGTGCCATCATCGATGTGATCGAGCCCCTTGACCCTGCCCAGCCAGATGATCTTGCGCAAATCGCGCATCTGCTTAGTTATCCACAGGCCGACATCGGTCGCGCCGCCGACCAGCACCGCATCCGGGTGTTTCACGTAGAGAGCGGCGAGCGACGAAATGCTTGCGGGTGCCGCGAAAAACCGATCCGGCGATCCGCTCATCAGGTCGGCATCGTCGTCGAGCGCCGCGAGTGCGCTGGCGACTGCAGGCTCCTCTTCGGTAAAATGGTCCGCGGTGGCGGCGGCGCAAGCGGCAAGGCCGGCATCGACAATCGGCCGGTACCCGGTGCAGCGGCACAGATTGCCGGCAATCCACGTGTTCACGTCGTCGCGGGTTGTAGCGTGCCGGTCCGGCGCGTGGAAAAGGGCGAACAGCGACATGACGAAGCCGGGGGTGCAGAAGCCGCATTGCGATCCGTGGAGATCGACCATCGCCTGCTGGACAGGGTGCAGCGCACCATTGGAGGCGAGGTCGTCTACGCTGATGAGATCGGCGCCGTCCGCCTGCCCGGCCAATACGATGCAGGCATTGACCGGGGCATAGACGAGGCGATCACCGACTCGGCGCCGCAGCACGATGGTGCAGGCACCGCAATCGCCTTCCGCACATCCTTCCTTGGTGCCGGTCGCGCCCTCAATCAGTCGGAGGTAGTCCAACAAAGTCAGATGGGGCGCAGTGTTCGCAAGCCGCACCACCTCACCCCGGCGCAGAAACTGAATGTGAGAACGCATACTCTCGTTGCTCTCGCCACCTCTATCCGAAGCAGCATGATCGACGAATTTTCCGCGGAACGAAAGGAAGGAAACGTCACCGCGCCGATCAAGCGCACCGCTCGCCGGACTTGCCCGACATCATCGTTTCTAACGAAATGAAGCAGGCGATTCCGCATTGCCGCGAGAATATGTTTCAGGACGCGATTCGAATTTGAGCCGAATAACGCAAACATGCGCGTCTGAGCGAATTTCCTCACTGTGGGGAAACCCTTAAAAATGTTGCGCTTTTGTCACATTCCCTGACAAACTCGCGCCTGCCAGTTCCCCGCAAATTTATCAGGCACTCTCAGCATCGAAAGATGCACACAACCTTGGGCCGTCCTCTGGGTCGCAAACCAGATGCTGTAAGTTATTCCAAAACAAGTGTTTTCTACTGTGGCATCTCCGAGGCTATCGAAGGTCGAAGGTCGATTTTGGTCCCGTAAACTGAGGATCTGTATCGTTGTTCCGATTTTTGCGTCGCTGCGTGGTTAAAAAAAGGGCTTCATCTCGGTCAGGTCTCTCGCCAGAGTAACGTTCATGTGAGGCCGCCGCTCGCGGCCCACGTCTCGGGGGATCGAAAATGTCGACCAGAATGATGTCAGTATTTGCCAGGGTGGCAGGGGTGGCCTTGGCAACCAGCGCGCTTGCAGGCGCCGCTTTCGCGGCGGACCTCGGGGCCTATAAGGCACCTGCGCCCGCACCCACGCCGTTCTTTATCGTGAACGACAACTCCGTCAGCTTCACGTGGTACGCGAATGCGACCGACCCGGGCGTCGGCGCCGGTCCTGTGCCCTCCGGCTGGTGCGGAACGGCTATCTTCGGAAATGCAAACTGCAGCAGCAATTCGTTCAGCAAGTTCCAATTCGAAGCCACGCACTTCGACGTGTGGAAATACGGCACGGACTTCTTCGACATCGCTGCGATCAAATCAGACTCGCATGACCCCATTCGGGGCCTGAACGGCGCTTCGGGCGCAGTCGAATTCTACGGATTCGCCCGCAGCACATTGAGCTTCAATTCGCTCTCTGGAACGAAATGGTTCAGCACATGGCTGACCAAGGACGTGGCCTTTGAGTGGGGCGGCGACGCGAACAGCGAGAACAACCAACTCTCTCCTGAGGTCAGAAAGCTCGACCTCGGTCTGAGCTTCACGCTGAACCTGCCCGGTACGGTCAACCTCGGCGTGTTGGCCCAGAAGGAATGGAACTACAACTCGTTCATGGAAACCAACATCGGTCAATTCGTCGGCTGCACCGGTGCTGGCGCGTGCTTCACCGGCGACCGGTCGTTCAACTGGGCTCCCCGTCTGGAGCTCGCGGTCTCCGAGCCCCTGACCTTCTTCCCGTACTTGCCGCTGACGTGGAATAGCTTCACCGGCGTCACCTTCCCGAAGGGCAGCGGCATCAACTATCAGCATCAGGCTACGCTTGGTCTGACGGTATGGAACGTCGATACCAACGAGACCAAGACCGAAGTCTTCGAAGACAACCGTATCGTGCTCGATATCAGCAAGCTGTGGTGGAACAAGGCTGGCATCTGGGAAGGCTACGTGGGCTGGCGCTACTGGTATAACAAGTTCGGCACCGACCATAACAACGGCGACTTCGCTAGCGTCGGCTGCACGCAGCCCGGCACTCTTGGTTGCGCACCCGGCACTTCGATCGAGAGCACCGTCTATCTGGGCACCACGTACCACTTCAAGTGAGTCTCGCCCGATTGATGGCCTAACGTTCTCTGCATCATGCCCGGCCTTGCGCCGGGCATGATCGTTTTGGGAACGTCCGTCAGCTTAACGGATGGGGCATTCTGGCCTAGTTTGTTGGAGACCCAGGCGGAGCATCGTATGATGTCCGCCGTCGCGATCCGCGAAACGTCAACGCGTCGTTCTCGCAACTTGCGGAGCCCCGCCCATGAAGCCGTGTCTGCTCGTCTCAACGTTTGTAGCGATCGTCTTCGTCGCGTCGCCGTCATTGGCGGGTGGAGGTTATCCGGCGCAGGTGATGCCGTCTTATCCTCATCCCAGCTATTGCGAAGAGTGTTTCCCGCGCTGGGAGCCGGACCCGCGGCAATATGCGGTCAAACGATATTGGGCGCGCCGCCCGGTCCGCGCTCAGGCAACTTCGCGGACGCTCCAGAACCCGCCGAAGTGATGGCCGTGGCTTATCGGGAGCGCCCGTCTCGTAGGCGGGGCAAAGGCGCGTTGCACAAACGTGCATCGGACGCGAAGATTCGCTCGCCGTGCCCACCATTCGGCGTCGCCGGTCGGCACGCGCCGCTAGCGCCGTGCTTCGCACACCCTACTGATGGGAGCACACCCTCAGTTCAATATCGGATCTTGTCCGGCTTGGCGGCCCACTCGGCGAACGGCACGTCCGATGTCGGTGTCCGCAGCGTGATGCCGGGGATGCTGCGTTCGGCCGGCGGCAGCGGAATTTCGCGATAGATGAAATCGTCGTCAAAGCCGATCGCGGCAGCTTCGTCGCGCGTGTTGGCAAAATAGAGTGCGCGAAACCGCGCCCAGTAGATTGCGCCGAGGCACATCGGACAGGGTTCGCAGCTCGCGTAAATATCGCAGTCCGACAAATTGAACGTCGCCAGCTTTGCGCAGGCGCGGCGAATCGCGACCACCTCCGCATGCGCGGTCGGATCGTTGGTCGAGGTCACCTCGTTCCAGCCTTCCGCGACGATCTCGCTGTTGCGCACGATCACCGCGCCGAACGGGCCGCCCTTGTTCGCGCGCATGCGCTCCAGCGCGAGATCGATCGCGCGCTGCATGAAACGCTCTTCAGGCATCAATGGCCGGCCATATGTTTGCCGATGGTGGCGCGATCGGTCTCGCCCACCGGCGCGACATAATTGATGGTGCCTTCGGACATCACGGCGACAACGTCGGCAAGTTCAAGAATTTCGTCAAGGTCCTCGGACACGAGGAGCACGGCCGCGCCGCGATTGCGCTGCTCCATGATCTGCGAGCGAATCTCGGCGACGGAAGCGAAATCGAGTCCGAAGCACGGGTTGGCGACGATGAGCACGTCGACGTCGCCCGACAGCTCGCGCGCGAGCACGGCCCGCTGCACGTTGCCGCCCGACAGGTCGGAGATGGCGGCCTCGGGCGAGGATGTCTTCACCCGATAGCGCGCGATGAGTTCGCGCGCCTTGGCGCGCATCGGGGCGGGCGAAAGCCACCAGCCGAGCTTCGTGGTCGGCGGCCGGTCGAAGGTGCGGAACGCCATGTTCTCCGCGACCGTCATCTTCGGAACCGTGGCATTCTTGAGCGGCTCCTCAGGCAGTCCGAAGACCTTGAGCTTATAGAAGCGGTCCCGCGTCGGCTCGAAGCCTTCATTCTTGATCAGGATTCGGCCGTCGCTGAGCGGCCGCTGGCCGGACAGCACCTCGACCAGCTGGGACTGACCGTTGCCGGACACGCCGGCGATGCCGACGATTTCGCCGGCGTGGACCTTGAGGTTGACCTTTTCGAGCGCCGGCAGGCCGTCATCATCATCGGCATAGAGCGCAGCGAGTTCCAGCGTTACCGGGCCCGGCGGCCGGTCGGCGCGCACCGCGCGCTCGCGGATCGTCGTGTCGCCGATCATCATGCGCGCCATGGCGTCGGTGGTGAGATCGGCGACGCGTCCCCCGCCAACCCTCTTGCCCCGCCGCAACACGGTCACCCCGTCCGCGAAAGCCAGCACCTCGCGGAATTTGTGGGTGATCATGATGACGGTGATTTCCTTGCGCGCGGCCATGCCCTTGAGGAGGCCGAGCATCTCGTCGGCCTCGGCCGGGGTGAGCACCGAGGTCGGCTCGTCGAGAATGAGGAGGCGCTGGTCGAGATAAAGGAGCTTGAGGATTTCGAGCTTCTGCTTCTCGCCGGCCGCAAGCGTCGACACCTGGACGTCGAGCGGCACCCGGAACGGCATGCGGTCGAGGAACGCCTCGAGCCCCCGCATTTCCTTCTTCCAGTCGATGACAGTGGGGGCGTCGGCGCGGCTGATGACAAGGTTCTCCGCGCCCGTGAGCGACGGCACCAGGGTAAAGTGCTGGTACACCATGCCGATGCCGAGCGCGCGGGCGTCGCGCGGATTGCGGATCGTGACCGCCTCGCCATCGAGCTTCACCTGGCCTTTGTCCTGCGAATAGAAACCCATGATGCATTTGACGAGCGTCGATTTGCCGGCGCCGTTCTCGCCGAGCAGCGCATGAAATGTGCCGGCCTCGACCGAGATCGACACGTCATCGAGCGCGACCAGCGGACCGAAAATCTTGGTCATGCCGATGGTTTCGAGCGACGGCGCGCGGATGCTGCTCATCGCAGGCGGTGACAATTCCTCGGCGGCGCTCACGGCAGATTCTCCACGCATGCTTTTGAGGTGGCAACGGCGCCGAAGACGCCGCCCTGCATTTTCACCATGGCAATGGCCGCCAGATGATTGGAATAGTCGGTCGCGCCGCAGCAGTCTTCCAGCAACAGGCACTCGAAGCCGCGGTCGTTGGCTTCGCGCATGGTGGTATGTACGCACACGTCCGTGGTGATGCCGCTGAGCATGAGGTTGCGGATGCCGCGTGTGTGCAGCATCAACTCGAGATCGGTGGCGCAGAATGATCCCTTGCCCGGCTTATCGATGATCGGCTCGCCGGCCTCCGGATAGAGGTCGGGGATGATGTCCCATCCGGCCTCGCCGCGCACCAGGATGCGGCCGCACGGCCCGGGGTCGCCGATGCCGGCGCCGATCCGCCGCGAGCGCCAGCGCTTGTTGTCCGGCAAGTCGCTCAGATCGGGACGATGGCCTTCCCGCGTATGGAAGACGTGATAGCCCCCTGCCCTCGCCTTCGCGAGCACCGAGCGGATCGGTTCGATCGGGGCGCGGGTGAGCGACAGGTCATAGCCCATCTTGTCGACATACCCGCCCTTGCCGCAGAAGTCGGTCTGCATGTCGATGATGATCAGCGCGGTGTTCTGCGGCGTCAGATCGCCATCGAACGGCCACGGATAGGGATCGGCCGGAATCGTGCTCATGGTAACTCCGCTGGTCACTCCGCGGCGCGGTCGAGGCGTTCGCCGTAGCGGCGCACCGGCCTCGCAAATCCACATGACGTCCCGTCGACGGACTGCACCGTATCTTCCCACGGCAGACGGTAACGTCCCGCGACAAGGTCCTGCATGTAGGTGTAAGGGCAATCGCCGGCGCCGCCCGCGACGGCGGTAAAGCCGCGATGGCCGAACTGATAGATGTTGTTTTCGACCGACCAGTGCGCGCGCGCCTCGCGCACCAGATCAGGCCGCACTTCCGCGGTGATGATCTCATCAGCGCGCCCGCCGGTGCCGTGAGCGAGGATTGAGCCGTCGAAATTGACGATCATGCCTTCACCCATGGAATTGAACGTACCGTCCGAACCGCACATGCAGACATTGGCTGTGACCATCAGATTGCAGAACGCATTCGATTGGTTGGTGAAGCGCCAGGCGTCGCGGATCGGTGCCGTGTAGCCTGCGGTGCGGATCATGATCTCCGCGCCCTTGTAGGCACACTCGCGCGCCATCTCGGGAAACATGCCATCGTGGCAAATGATAAGGCCGATCTTCGCGCCTCGTGGCCCGGTGATGACCGGAACGCCGATGTCGCCCGGCTCCCACGGCTCGACCGGCACCCACGGATGCATCTTGCGATAATAGAGCTTGATCGCGCCGACGTCGTCGATGATGAGGCCTGAGTTGAACGGGTTAGCGCCGGGGTTCTGCTCCATGATGGAGAAGCAGCCCCAGATCTTGTTGTCGACGCAGGCCTGCCGGAACGCCGCGACCTCGGGCCCATCAAGCGAGCACATGATCGCCGGGTTGGTGTCCATCGAAAGGCCGTGGAGGGCGTATTCGGGGAATACGACGAGGTCCATGGTCGGCATGTTGCGCCGCGCCTTGCGAACCATGTCGACGATCCGCCGGGTCTGGCGCGCCAAGTCCTCCGGCGTTGCCACCGCCGGAAGCTGAAGCTGGACGAGGCCGATGACGACGCCGTTCGGCGTCTTGTTCAATCCACCGAGACCGCTCATGCGTTCGCCCTCATCACTTGGTGATGCTCAATTCGCCGGGCACCTCGCGCATCGCCTGCTTCGATCCCGCAGACATGATCATGATCAGGAGCGTGAGGATGTAGGGCGCGGCGTTGAAGAAGTAGTAGCCCTGGGTGATGCCGATCGATTGCAGCGCCGGCCCGATGGCGCCGGCCGCACCGAACAGCAGCGCAGCGACGACGCATTGCATCGGCTTCCACCGCGCAAAGATGACGAGAGCCACCGCCATCAGGCCCTGGCCTGACGACAGTCCCTGGTTCCACGAGCCGGGGTAATAGAGCGATAGGAAGGCGCCGCCGACGCCCGCGAGGAACCCGCCGATCGAGGTCGAAATGAACCGCACCAGATCGACCGAGACGCCCATGGCGCGGGCGGACGCTGCGCTGTCGCCGGTCATCCGCACGATCAGGCCCCACTTGGTGTTGGCGAAGGCCCAGGTCATGACGATGGCGACGATCACGCCGACGATCAGCAAGCCGTTGATCTGCAGCGCGGTCGTGATCTGCTGGTTGGCGCCGAATAAATCGCCGATCGAGAACATCGCGCTCAGTCGTGGGGCTGACGGCTGGATGTAAGCCTTGCCGAAGAAGAACGCGATGCCGGTCCCGAACAGCATCATGGCGATGCCGATCGCGATGTCGTTGACCTTGGGGAGCTTGCAGACATAGCCGTGGATGGCGCCGAGGCAGATGCCGGCGCCGCCGGCCGCGAGCACGCCGAGCCACGGCGAGCCGGTGTGGTAGGAGGTGGCGTAGGCCGTCATTGCCCCGAGCACCAGCGTGCCTTCGAGGCCGAGATTCACCCGGCCGGATTTTTCCGTCAGGCATTCGCCGAGCGCGACGAACATGAAGGGCGTCGACACGCGCAACGCGCCGCCGATGATGGCGAACAGGACGATGACAAAGGGATTGTCGGTCATCGCCGGGGCCTCACGTGCGATCGACGGTGCCGCCGACCTGGAAGATCTTGAAGCGCCCATAGAGCGTTTCCGAGATCAACAGCACCAGGAAGACGAGACCCTGCAGCACCAGCACGGTCGCATCGGGCAGATCCATGCGCCGCTGCACGAGCCCGCCGGAGGCAACGATGCCACCGAACATGATAGCGATGGGAATGATGGCCAGCGGATTCTGGCGCGCGAGAAACGCGATCAGAATGCCGGTGAAGCCGTAGCCCGCCGCAAGTGACGCGTTGGCGCGCCCCTGGATCGCGGCGACTTCGTAGAAGCCCGCAAGACCCGCGCAGGCGCCCGCGATCATCGTGCAAAGGACGATGAGCTTGCCGACCGGCAGGCCCTGCGCCAGCGCTGCCCGCGGGTTGCCGCCGGTGATCCGCACGGCGAAGCCGAAGGTGGTGCGGGACATCAGGATATAGAGAACGATGGCGACGATAATGCCGGCCGCGAGTCCCCATTGGATGTCAGTGCCGGGAATCTTGCCAACCATGTAGTCCTCGCCGATCGGCATCGTCGAGGGCTTGTTCGGATTGGTGAGATCGCGCAACGAACCTTCGACGAAGAAGTTCATGATCGCGATGCCAATGTAATAGAGGAGCAGCGACGAGATCGTCTCGTTGACGCCGCGCGCATAGCGCAGATAGCCGGCGATGCCGAACCAGACGGCGCCGGTGAGCGTGCCGAGCACGCACATCACGATCAGCGTGATCCACGGTGAGGCGTGGCCGACGACGAACGGAATGGCGACGATCGCCGAGACGAAGCCGCCCAGCACGAGCGCGCCTTCGCCGCCGATCATGATGAGACCGATGCGCGCCGGGATCGCGACCGCAAGCGCGGTGAGAATCAGCGGCGCCGAGCGTTGCAAGGTATTCTGGATCGAAAACGCGGTGCCAAATCCGCCGCGTTCGACGAGCTCGAAAAATTCGATGGGCGATTTGCCCAGTGCCAGCAGAAAAATCGAAAACAGCAGCGAGGACACTGCGATCGCAAATAACGGGATCGCGATGTATTCGGCGCCGCGGCGGATGCGAACCCAGAGATCGCTTCGGACACTGACGGAGCCGAGCAGCGCAGGATTGAGCGGTTCAGATACGTTCGCCATGGCTCGCTTGATTTTTGCGTGATGGATTGCGACGCGCGGGACACCGCGCGTACGCAGGGAACGCCGCGCCCCTAAGGGCGCGGCGCCGCAGCGATCGGGCGACTGCTCAGGTGATCGAGCCGACGACGCCTTCGAGCAGATAGTTCATCTGGTCGAGGTACGGGTCGAGATTGTCGTAGCTCTTGTCGATGACGACTTTGCCGGTCTTGTTGTCCTTGAGGGGACCAACGTAGATCGGCTTGCCCTTGCGCAATCCTTCGATCGCGGCCAACGCCGCTTTGCGTCCCGATTCGGTGGCGCCGGCGCCGAACGGCGAGTTCCGGACCATGTCCTTCTCGTAGCCGCCGGCGACCATGTTGGGTAGCTTCTTGCCGCTCGCGAGATCGGTGGCGTAGCTCTTGTAGATGGTCTCCCACTTGTACTCGGCGCCGGTGACGAAACCCTTGGGCGCGAGCGGGCTCTGGTCCGAATTGTGACCGCAGGTCTTGGCGCCGCGTTTCTCGGCGGTTTCGATCACGACCTTCGGTCCGTCGACGTGGCAGGTGATGACGTCGT
The DNA here is from genome assembly GCA_963807015.1 of uncultured Alphaproteobacteria bacterium. Lineage (GTDB taxonomy): Bacteria > Pseudomonadota > Alphaproteobacteria > Rhizobiales > Xanthobacteraceae > JAJPKK01. The sequence continues at coordinate 75,575 of CAWEAS010000010.1, forward strand.
TGCCGGCGTCGACCAGGGCATTGACGGCCTCCGCTTCGCGGACCGGGAGCGACCAGTCGCCGGTGAAGATGACCTGCACCACGGCCTTCGGATTCGTCGACTTTGCGCCGAGCATGAAGGAGTTGATGTTGCTCAGCACCGAGGCAATCGGCTTTGCCGCGACGAAACCGAGCTTGTTCGACTTGGTTGCGAGGCCGGCCGCGACGCCGTCCACGTAATGGGCCTGATTGAGGTAACCGAAGTAGCTGCCCAGGTTTTTGGGATGTTTTTCGGCACTCCACAGCGGCGCAGCATGACGCCATTCGACCTTTGCATATTTTTTAGCCAGATCGACCATGAACGGGTCAAAATAGCCGAACGAGGTCCCCAGGATGATGTTCGCGTTGTCCAGATTGACCATGGACTCCATGGATTTGGCGCAAGCGTCGGTTTCCGGGACGTTTTCTTCCTCGACGGTCTTCACGCCCGGCAGCGTCTTCAAGGCCTTGACGGCGACCGCATGTGCTTGATTCCACCCGAAATCGTCCTTCGGACCCACGTATACGATGCCGATCATGATATCGGCGGCGAGCGCGACCCGCGCGCCTGAGCCCGCGACCACCAGTCCGGCACCAAGGCCTTCCAGCAATTCGCGGCGTGACAATTTGATCAGCGTCATCAGAACCTCTCCCTACGACTTCGAACGCCAACGCGTTCGCGAGGCCCAGGACTGCAAGGCTTATGCCACGGGTTCCGGCATTGGCGTCGCAGCGGCGAGTGCAATGGCCGTCCAAAAAGCGGCACGGCTTTTGCCATCGCAGTTCGCAAAACCGTGGTGAACCTCATGCAAGACATCATTCGAGAGATGAAAATACCTGTCATCGACGTCGGCGCGCTGATCGACGGCAGCGACCCTGACGAGGTCGCCCGCGCCATCGGGCACGCCTGCCGGGAGACCGGCTTCTTCTATGTGACGAACCACGGCATCGCGGCCGGGCTTGTCACCCGCGTCTTTTCGATGTCGCAGAAATTCTTCGGCCTTCCGCTTGCCGAGAAACAACGCGCCGCGTTCTCCGGGCCGTCGGGCAACCGCGGCTGGATCAAACTTGGCAATGAGGCGCTCGATCCGAAGAAGCCTTCGGACATCAAGGAGGCGTTTAACATCGGGCTCGAACTCGCGGCGGACGATCCCGAGATCATCGCCGGCAAGCCGTTCCGCGGCCGCAATGTCTGGCCGGAGGTCGCGGATTTCCGCACCGTCATGCTCGCGTATTTCGACGCGTGTTGGGATCTTGGCCGCACCTTGCATCGTGCGTTTGCCATCGACCTCGACCTCCCGCCGGATTATTTCGCAAGAACGTTCGATCGACCGATGGCGACGCTCCGCCTCCTCCACTATCCGCCGGCGCCGCCCCAGGTCCTCGAAGGGCAGTTGGGCGCCGGCGTCCACACCGATTATGGCAACGTGACCCTACTCGCGACCGACGAGGTCGGCGGCCTGATGGTGCGCCATCGCTCCGGCGAATGGATCAAGGCGCCTGTCATCCCCGGCGCTTTCGTCTGCAACATCGGCGATTGCCTGATGCGCTGGACGAACGACGTCTATGTGTCGACGCCGCACAAGGTCGAGAGCCCGCCGGGCCGGGACCGCTATTCGGTGGCGTTCTTCCTCGACCCCAATCCGGACGTCGAGGTCGCTTGCCTGCCGACCTGCCTCGCGCCCGGGCGCGCGCCCAAATACAATCCGGTGACCGCCGGGGATTTCCTGCACTCGCGCCTCGCGCCGACCTACGAGCAGAAGCGCAACTGACGCCGCCTCACTTCGCTTGAGAAGGGAGCGAGCCTGCCACCAGCCTCGGTTCTGGTGGCAGGGCGCAGCTCGCGATGGCGACGCCCCCAACTGCAGCGCTACACCTTGCGGAAGTGCAATCGGCCCATCCCGGACTGCCTTCGGCAGTCCGACTTCTCTTGAGGAAAGGCGAGTGGGCCGTGAACGTTGACGAGGCGTTAACAGCGTTCGCTTAGCGTGCGGCTCTTGTGGGAGCCCATCGAGCAAACATGTCTCTGCCCGGCCCGATTCTCGTCATATCCGACCGACTTGACCGCAAGATCGTGACCGCCCTCTCGGCGGCCGGCGCATTCCCGGTGGTCGAGAGCACGCTCGCCGAGGCAGCGGACGCCATCACCCGCGTCGAACCTGCCGCCGTCCTGTTTGCCGATGCTGATGTCGTGCCGGTCCAGAGCGTCGCCGACACCCTTATGGACGCGATCGACGCCGTGCCGGCGCCGTTCATGCCGGTCGTGGCGCGCGCCGCCGAGTGCGGTGCGACGATTCTCGACGTGCTGCCGATCAAGGCGGACGCGCCAAGCGAGCAGATCGTCGCCCGGCTTGGCGCGGCGCTCCGCGTGCGCCTGCTGCATGCGACGGTGCTGCGCCGAATCGACACCCTGCGCGGCAACGGCGCCGAGGTTCCCGATCTACCGGCGACCGATCCGCTCGATGAAGCGACCGTGATGGTTACCGGGCGCGGCCGGACCTATCCCGCGCTGTCGACCGCGGTCGGCGAGCGGGTCGGACTGATCGGCGCGCTGTCGGTCGAGACCGCCGCCCATCATCTCAATAACCGCGACATCGACGGTATCATCATCGGCGAAGGCTTCGGCCAGAGCACGGTCTCGGCCTTCCTGACCGCCCTCATCTCCGACTCCCGCTTTCGCGACCTGCCTGTGGCCGTCGCCTGCGAACTTCCGCCCGGCATCGACCGCGCACGCATTGCGTGCCTCGAGCCCGTGGACGGGGAACCCGAAGACATCGTCGCCCACATGCTGCCGATGGTGCGTGTGCACGCGTTCTCGTCGCGGCTGCGCCGCCATGCCGCGACGCTCGACGCCCGCGGCATGATCGATCCACAGACCGGTCTTCTCACGGCTGCCGCGTTCAAGCGCGATTTGCCGAAGGCTGTGCGCGATGCGCATCAGCACGGTACCCCAATGTCGATGGCGCGGTTTGCCTTTCCGGCCGGCCTCGCCCGCCGCACCCGCACCGACGTGGCGCGGCTCGCGAGCCGCCTGATCCGCAATGCCGACTTTGCCCGCCAGGAAGAGGATGGCACCATCGTCGTGGTGTTTGCCGGCTCAGGGCTCCATCAGGCGCACATCGTCACGCGCCGCATCGCGAGCGTAATGCGCCACACCGTGCTCGACCGCACGCTTGAAGACGGCCCGCTGCGGCCCATGGTGACGCTCGCCGCATTGAAGGCGACCGATACGCCTGAGTCGCTCCTCGCCCGCGTGTCGGAAACCACGACGGTCGCCGCGGAATAGCCGCGATCGGCGGTTGATTTTCCGCTGTAAAGCGCCAATCTCCCAAGATCATAGCGGCAAGGAGTAAGCCGATGCCCGCAGACCCCGCCAGCATGCGCGCCCCCGTTCTGCAAGTTGATATGGTTTCCGATGTCGTCTGTCCGTGGTGCTTCATCGGCAAGCGCCGGCTGGAAAAGGCGATCGCATTGCAGCCTTCGATTCCGGTTTCGGTTCGCTACCGGCCATACTTCCTCAATCCGTGGGTGCCGCGCGGCGGCATCAGCCGCGAGGAATACCTCACCACCAAGTTCGGCTCGGTCGAGCGCTACAAGACGAACGCACAGCGCATCGTCGCGTTGGCGCGCGACGAGGGCCTTACCTACAACCTGGACGGCATCGCTCGTCAGCCCAATACGCTCGACTGCCACCGCCTGATCCTGTGGGCCGGCGAGAGCGGCAACGCCGCACGTATGAAGCAGCGCCTGATGGAGCTTTACTTCACCGAAGGTGCGGACCTCACTGACACTGAGGTGCTGGTCGGGGCCGCGCGCGACTGCGGCATGGACGCCGACGCCGTGCGCCAACGCCTCGCCGGCGACGAGGATGTGGTGCGCGTGTCGACCGAGGCCGAGAACGCCAAGAATGCCGGGATCGAAGGCGTGCCGTGCTTCATCTTCGGCGGGACGTTCGCGGTATCGGGCGCACAGTCTCCCGAGTATCTCGCCGATGCCATCGCACGGGCGGCCGCCGAGCACGACAAGCGCGCCGCCGCCGAGGTCGCGACCGCGTAACGGACAGCGGGCGGCCCGCCCGCTGTTTCTTTCACGTCGACTTTCTGAAAGAAGAATTCTGAAAGACGATAAGTTGCGGGCGGGACGCCCGCGCTCCGAGGAGTTCCATGCCCTCTGAAATCGTGATGATGGATGCCGGCCCGCTTGCGGCCGCCGTCCGTTCGAAGAAGGTCTCATGCGTCGAGGTGATGACGGCCTACCTCGATCACATCGACGCCCTCAATCCCAAGGTCAACGCCATCGTGGCGTTGCAGGACCGCACCGGCCTGCTGGCGCAGGCGCGCGAGCGTGACGCCGCGCTGGCGCGAGGCGAGGCAATCGGAGCGCTCCACGGCTTTCCGCAAGCCGTAAAGGACCTCGCGCCGGTCAAAGGCATTCGCACGACCCAGGGTTCGCCGATCTTCAAGGACAATGTTCCGGCGGCAGACAGCGCCATGGTGGCGCGCCTGCGCGCGGCCGGCGCGATCTTCATCGGCAAGACCAACACGCCGGAGTTCGGTCTCGGCTCGAACACCTTCAACAATGTCTATGGCATCACCCGCAACGCCTACGACCAGTCGCGCTCGGCTGGCGGCAGCAGCGGCGGGGCCGCCGTTTCGCTTGCGCTGCGGATGCTGCCGATCGCCGACGGCAGCGATTATGCCGGCAGCCTGCGCAATCCTGCGGGCTGGAACAACGTGTTCGGCTTTCGCACCAGCATCGGGCGTGTGCCGGCCGACGGCCGCGACGCCTTCATGCCGACCATGGGCGTGCTCGGCCCGATGGCGCGCAACGTGCCGGACCTCGCCATGTTGCTCGCCGTGCAGGCGGGTTATGACGCGCGGGTGCCGCTGTCGATGACAGAGGATGGCGCACAGTTCAACGCGCCGCTCGACCGCAATTTCAAAGGCACGCGCGTCGCGTGGGCCGGCGACTTCAAGGGCTATCTGCCTTACGAGCCGGGTGTCCTTGAGCTTTGCAAGGCGGCGCTCAAGACATTCGAGACGCTGGGCTGCGTGGTCGAAGAGGCGTCGCCGGACTTTTCCATGGAAGCGCTGTGGCGCGCGTTCCTGCCGCTGCGGGCATGGCAGACCGCGGGGCCCCTGCTCGCTCACTACAAGGACCCCACGCGGCGCGCGCTTCTCAAGCCCGAAGCGATCTTCGAGGTGGAGAGTGCGCTCAAGCTTTCCGCCATGGACATCACGGCGGCATCGGCGGTGCGCACCGAATGGTACCAGGCGACGCGGCGCTTCTTCGAGACCTACGATTATCTCGTCCTGCCGACGGCACAGTTGTTCCCGTTCGACGCCAACATTCATTGGCCGAAGGAGATCGCGGGCACGGCCATGGAGACCTACCATGACTGGCAGAAGGGCGTGATCCCGGTCACCATGGCGGGGCTTCCGGCGCTCGCGGTGCCAGCGGGCTTCAATGCCGCGGGCTTGCCGATGGGAATCCAGATCGTCGGCGCGAACCACGCCGAGTTCGCGCTCCTACAACTCGCATACGCTTACGATCATGCGACCGGCTGGACGCGCAAACGGCTACCGCCCCTCATCAATTGAAATATTGCGATTTGGGAGACATTCATGAGCGCCCCGCCGCAACTGCGCCGCAAGGACAAGGAGATGAGCGAGGCGCGCGCCCATGAAGTACTGACGCACGGCTTCTGCGGTCGGATTGCGACCATCGGGGCGGACGGCTGGCCCTATTGCGTGCCCCTTCTCTATGTGTGGGCTGACGGCGAAGTGCTGGTCCACAACGCGGCGGTGCACGGCCACTTCCGCACCAATATCGACCATAATGCGCGCGTCTGCTTCGAGATCGATGAACCGGGCGAGGTGTTCGATTACGGCCGTTTCGAGTGCGACTCCTCCGTCGCGTTCAAGAGCGTCATCGTGTTCGGCACCATCCGCGTCGTGGAAGACGAGGCCACGAAACGGCGCTTCTTCGATGCGCTGATGGCGAAGTATGGCAAACCGGACTCCGGACGGCCGAAGCAGTTCTATCCGCGGCTCGGCGACATCACGCTCTATGCCATCACGCCGCAACGCATCACAGGCAAGGAAACGCCGCTGCCGGAGGTGAGCGAGCAATGGCCAGCCCGCGACCGGACCAAATCGCCCAACGCGCGGCCTCAATAGTCTCGCCGTTTCGCAGATCCTGCAGATGGTATATTGGCCGGGCGGCGGCCGGGAGAGTTCCCTTTTTCAGCGGACAGTGGTGCGATGGCTGAGGACATTTGCGTGGTTCGCCCTGAGGGCCGGCTCGACGGCGCCAGCGCTCCGGCCTTCGAGACGGAACTCATCGGCACCATCGACAAGGGCACGCGAAAACTGCTGCTCGATTTCTCCAAGCTGCAATATATCAGCAGCGCCGGCCTACGCATCGTGCTGATCGCCGCCAAACGCATGAAGGCCGGGGGCGGTCGCCTCGCGCTGTGCTCGCTCAACCGCCAAATCAACGAGGTATTCGAGATCAGCGGCTTCAGCTCGATCCTCGATATCTGCCCATCCTACGACGATGCCGTCGCGCAGTTGTCCTCGCCGTAGGGCGACGTGCGCACCTAGCATCGACCGCAGGAAGCTTCGTAGGGTGGGCAAAGGCGGCCGAAAGCGGCGCGCGTGTGGCACGGAGTGCGTTCCGCCGTACCCACGCTGTGAGGCCGCACGTGGGCACGCGTGGCGCGCCGCGCTTTGCCCACCCTACCGATCGAAGTTCAATGGTCGAAGTGCAGGCGGACGATCGTTTGGCCGCCGCTCTGGGTGGAGGTGATGCGGTCGGCGTAGCGGCGGATGAGGAAGCCGGCGAGGCGACGATGGCCGTCCTCGGTTTCCATGACCTCTTCGCTTGATGGCGGCCGGTTGGGAAACTCGAGCGATGCGCCGGTATAGGTGACGACCGCATCGATGACGAATTCGTCGAAGCTCACATCGAGTTTAAGTGGACCCTTGACCTCGCAGGTGTCGATGATGGTCTCGACTGCCTGCTGGACGGCGAACTCGACCCGGTTGATGACGTCGCGCCGGGCGCCCCACATGCCGGCGCACCGTTCGATGAAGTTCGAAATCTCCTTCGCGTCGGGCGCGGCGGGATCGATGCTCGTCTCCACTCTGCGGCGGATCCCGATCCGGAACAGCAGGTTGAGAGCGAGCGCCAGGAGCGTCGCGAGCACCAGCGGTGATGTCACGAGCGGCTGAGCCCATCCGGGCACGCTCGTAAAGGCGTTCGGGAAGACCGAGACCATGATGAACGCCATCATGCCCATGCCGACCACGAGCGTGCGGCGGCCATCGAGCACGCGGGTCGAGATCATCTGCACGCCGCCGATCATGATGAAGACCGCAGTGAACAGCAGAGCCGACGCCATCACCGGGCGCGGCATGATGGTGAGAATACCGATCAGCGACGGCTGCACCGCCGCGACGACGAGCAGCACGGCGATGGCAAACGCGATCACGCGGCTTGCGACGCTGGTCGCCGCGACCAGGCCGACATTGGCGGTCGAGATGCTCAGACCATAAGTGCCGAACAGACCGGCGACCGTGTTGGCAATGCCGTCCCCCAGCACGCCGCCACCGATCGACTTCATGTCCGGCCGGACCCACTCGGCGTCCGTGAGTTGCTGATAAGTCGTCACCACCGCGGTCGAACTCATGGCCGAGGCGAGCCCGCTGACGGCAAACGGGATCACCAGCGACCAGTCGAACGCGTAGGAAAGATGCGAGAGGGTCGGGATGACGATGAGCGGCCGCTCTACCGCCCGCTGCAGATCGGCGAGGGTCAAGAGCCCGACCGCACCTGAGGCGAAATAGCCGATCACCATGCCGATCAGGATGCAGAAGAGCTTCAGGCGACCCTTGTTCCAGATGTTGAGCCCAACCATCACGCCGAGCGAACTGAGCGCGACCGTGCCGTCGGCAGCGCCAAGTGTTCCGGCAGCATTGTCCTCCAAGAGCAGACGGAGCGATGCGATCCCGATGTTGACACCCACGAGGAAGACGACGAGCCCGGCGGACTCCGGCGGAATGAACGGACGCAGCCGGCTCCAAGGCCGCGACAGCAGGATCTCGACGACGCCGGCAAAAATGGTCATACCCCATGCCAGCGGCAGGCCGCCGACCTTTACCGCGAGCACGGTCGGCGCGAGGTAGATTCCGGTAAAGATCGAGGGTGCGAGAAAACGGCTGCCGATCGGTCCGCGCGGCAAGGTTTGGAGAAACGTGCCGATGGCGAGCACGACGAAGCCGAGCTGCAGCACGTTCGCGGTCTCATCCGCGGATATTCCCGCCTCCCGGGCGATGATCAGCGGATAGACCATGAAGATTGCAATGACAGCCACATGCTGGACCGCACTGATCCAGGTGACCGCCATGGGCGGCGCCTCATCGAGGCCATAAATCAGCGTCGCCGGCTTCTTCTTGACCTCGGCTTCCTGCGGGTTTGCGAGGAGCGCCCCGATCCAGGATTTTGACTTCGCGGTCGACTCGTCCATGACCCCTCCCGGCAACTTATTGCATTTTAGGCGGATTCCCGTGGCGTCAAACCCGCATTGTGGTTGCCATGCGGGATTGATATGCCCTTTTTCCCTCAGGCCCCCGGACACGGCGCTGATGCAGGATCAACTGGTTATCGAGCTGCGAAGCGACTTGTCGGAAATCCGCCGCGTGGCCGAGGAAGTGGAAGCTTTCGGCGGCCGCAACAAGCTGCCGGAGATCGTGATCGGCCACGTCAACCTCGCGCTCGACGAGCTTCTTACCAACACCATCAGCTACGGCTTCGACCAGGCCGCTGGGGAGCGCGGCCCCGTTGCTCCTCTGCTCAAGGTCACGTTGAAACTCGATGACGAACGGCTGTTGATAGAATTCGTCGATAACGGCAAGCCGTTCGATCCGTTCAAGCGAGCGGATCCGGACGTCTCGCAGTCGATCGAAGATCGCGAGATCGGCGGCCTTGGAATTTTTCTCGTGCGCAAGCTCATGGATCAAGTGGGCTACGCGCGGGTCAATGGCCAGAACCGTGTGACATTGGTCAAGAACACCAAGGTGTCGGGCGCCGCGGCAGAAAGTCCGAACCGATGACCTGCATCGCCGATATCAATACCGCTCGCTCTTTGGCCGCGCACCTACGAACCAAGACGCACCGCCAGAACGAGAACGGCAATCGCGGCAATCCATGAACCGGCGACACGCAGCGGGACGCCCTGCCACAGCCGCGCGGCCCCCGCAGCAATCGCAGCCAGGAACGCAAACGCCAGGATGCCGCCGCAGCCAACGCCGGCGAGCATCAGCGCGGCATCGCGGAGCGAAATGACTTCGGGCGGCGAATCGAGGCCGATCGCGACACCGACGACAGCCGCCGATACCACCGCAATCCACGCCGGAACGTGCGGCAAGGCCGCTGTTGCAAGTCCGCAGATGGCCGCAGCCGCCAGCATCACATCAGTCGCCGGCGTTTCGCCGACGCCACCGGCGACGGCCACGAGGCTGGCAACGAGGCTAATCGCGAACGTCGCTATGCTCCACGAACGCCATTTGGCGCTGCCGGCGAGTGCGGCAAGCCCGATCAGAGCCAGCGCATGAGCCGGCAACAGCAGCGGATGTAGCAGCCCCGCGAGAAACGCCTGTGCCGCTGCCCCCACGCGCCGGGCGCCTCAGCCGCGCCCATAGGTCGGCTTCGCGAGTGCAAACAGCGGCGCCATGGCAGACAGCACGGCGGCAATCGCGACGATCGCGTTCTTCCTAGCAAGCACGATCGGGAAACAGTGCGAGGCGAACACGCTAAGTGACGTCAATCCAAACGACGGCAACGTAACCTCCATCGAATCTCTCGTGTCCATTCCGCTGTCCCAGGTTGCTATTCGTCTCAGCTCCCACGACGCGACGACAAACCTCGACCGGCAAAATCAGAGCGCGGCACGGAGAAAGATCACGCCCGCCACGGCAATCGCAGCGCCGGCGAGCCGTACGGCAGCGCGTCCCACCGGCCATCGTGCCGCCAACTCGATGCCGGCGTAGCCCAATCCGATTCCCGCTAGATGGAGAAGGCCGGTCGCGATCACGAATCCTGTCGAGAACGCAATGGCATCGGCACCGGGCGGAAGCTCCGCGCCATGGGCGTAGCCGTGGAAAATCGCAAACACCGCGACGATGCCCACTGCGACCACGAGAGGTGCGCGCACGGCAAACATAACCATGAGCCCCAGCACAATGGCGGAAACCGCAATTCCAATCTCGGTGCGCGGCAACGGCACGCCTGCGATCCCGAGCACGCCTCCCGCCGCCATCACCAACGGAAACGCGACCGGCAAGAGCCAGAGCGCCGGTGCACCGAGGAGCGCTCCCCACAGGCCAACCGCGACCATGGCAGCAACGTGATCGGCTCCGGTCAGGGGATGCAGAAAGCCACCGACCAATCCGCCTGCCACATCGCCGCCGCCGCCGTGCGCATATGCCGGGGCTGAACTCGTCGCGATCAGCAGCAATGCGGGAATGACAGCGAGCGCTCGCGCGCCGCATGTGGCCCAAGGCCCGAGATGGCGTCGATGCGCGTCGTTATTTCGGCGGATCGTCGTCGTCCGCGGCGGCAGTCGCATAGAGGTACCGCAGAAGTTTGACCTTGTCGGCCTCTGGCAACGCCAGTACTGCCCCGTAGAACGCCACCACGAGATCGCAATACGCCGAAAATTCCTGCGGCGCGAGCTTCTCTCGTTGCAACAGATCACGCTGTACCGGCAGATTGCTCAAGGCGTTGAACACCGACTGGATCAGCGGCCGCGCCTCTTCGGCCGTCGGTGCCGCGGCGACTGCCTTGGGATCCGTCGCGGCGATCCTGTCCAGCGTGGTCATATCGCGGACGAAAAGCATCGGAAAGTCTTTGGCAAGGTTCGCGGTCAATTTGGCGCCCTTGCTCTCGTCGCTCAGCGCGACGCAGCTTTCCGCGTTGCTTGATTGCAACGTCTTCATATAGGTCAAATAAATATCGGTGATATCAAGCAGGACATCGGGAGGCGCGTTGGCGAGGAGCTTCTTGAGGCTCTTGCGCAATGCATTGCGGGCAACGGAAAGGATCGCGTCGTCTGGCACATTGACGGCGGCCGCGGTGAAGCGGGCAACGAAACGTTTGAAGGCCGCCGGATCATTCTGTGCAAGCGTCGCAACCGCCGGCAATGTCGCAACATCGCGCGGCAAGCCGCTGTCCGTAATCGGCGTCGTTGGGAGCGAGGCAGGCGACATCACCCCCGCCGACGGCGCTTCCTGCGACTTCGGTGCAGTGTCCTGCCGGAGATGCCACAACTTCGGAACGATCCCGCTCCAATAGGTGCCGTAGCCGATGGCACCAAGCAGCACGATTACCAGGAACGTGATGATGGTGCGTTTGACAAGGCCAAGGAAGCCGCCGCCGCGCTTTTGCGTCGTCTTATTCGTGTCCGCATTACCGCGAAGTTGCGGGGGCAAGTCGGGGATCGGGCCGGTCGGCACCCGACGCTCCATCTTGATGACGGGTACGGCGCTCCGATCAGGAGCCGTTTCATCTTCGGTATCGGTTTCATCGTCAGATGGCCGCACCAACCTGAGGTTTGGTGTCCTGCTGCGCCCGTCGCGCGACGGCGGCCGGCGCAGCACGGGCTGCAATTCCTCCTCGTCGTCACGATCTCCGGCGTCGCGATCATCCTCGTCTTCGTCGTGGTCCTCGACGCGGTCGTCTACGCCGTCATCTCTGAGGCCTCTGCCAAGAGAGGCCGCGCGCTGTCCTTGGCGCCTCTTCAGCGTGCTTCTTCGACGATCCTTCTCGCGTTCGGTTTCCTCGCCTTCGTCGGCATCCTCCTCGTCGGCGAGCGCGGTCGGTTCTGCCACGCGGCGCGTCCGCACGGTGGTGGCGCGTCGCTCGACTATCTCCTCTTCTTCGTCGTCATCCTCCTCGCGAGCCGGCGTTGGCCGCACCGAGACAGGCCGGCGATCTCGGGTGGTCCGTCGGGGAGCCTCCTCCTCTTCCTCCTCGTCACGTTCATCGCGTTCGGTCTCGCGAAACTCATCGTCATCTTCGTCAGCCGCACGATATTTCTCGAGGATCCGCCGGCGCCGTTTGCCGTAATCTTCCTCATCCGGCTGCCGATCATCATCGTCCTCGACGCGCGCGCCGGTCGATGTCGGCTGGACACGCGCACTCGGACGCTCCGCGGGACGCTCGACGATCGGCGTGGGCGCTTCGGGCAGTTTGGCCTGAACCGTGCCGCTCTGCCTCCCCGCTTCGGGGCTCGCCGCCGGCTGCTCAACCTTCGCCGAAACCTTATCGATCAATCCCGGCACGCTACCGGCACGATGCCATCTGACCCATCCGAGCCGCCAGACCACCGTATCGGGAGTGATAACGCCGCGCGAAGCCGCCTCGGTCAGGGCGGAAAATGTAAAGGGGCCATATCGTTTGCCGTTGAGCGAAACGAACCAGTGCTTATCATCCGGCTGCCCTGCCATCGACACCCTGCTTTCGCTCACGCCGCTTTCGGCCCCCTACAGGCAAATTCAAGGCATTATGCGCGGCGGGTCAAGGGCCGGCCGCTGCAATTCGGATCGGGGCTTCGAGAAAACTGGCGGATTAATATCGGATCGCAGCGCAACACAAAAGCCTCTGCGCATCCAGCCCTAAGGCGAAATTGCTTTAGCGTCACCTGCCGAATTGCGCGGGCCGCCACGTCCCACAATGAAACATCACGAGCGACGCCGCTAATGTCATTGCCCGGCTTTGACCGGGCAATCCAGTACTCCGCCGCTAGTGGTTAGCGGATCGCCCGGTCAAGCCGGGCGATGACGATGCATAGGCCTCCAGGCGAAACACCAATCGAAACACGTGCATGGTCCGGCAACCTGGTTAACGTCACGCGGGTGGATTTTCATGAGAAGGCTCTCATGATCACGCCGCCTTGGCGCGCTCAGCGATGCCGACCAGTGCACGCAGGATTTGCGTCGTCCCCTTGAGCCGCTGCGCCGGCGTATCCCAGTCGGCAAAGAAGACGACCTTCATGTCGGGCCGTACCCGGGCGTCACGCCCCTGGTCGCGGATGTAGGCGATGAGTCCCTCGGGATTGGCGAAGCGGTCATCGCGGAACGACATCACCGCACCCTTCGGCCCCGCCTCGATCTTTGCGACATTGGCACGCCGGCACAGTGCCTTGACCACGACCAGCGCGAGAAGGTGCTTCACTTCGACAGGCATCGGGCCGAAACGGTCGACGACTTCGGCACCGAAGGCGTCGATGTCGCGCTCGTCCTCGAGGTCCGCGAGCCGGCGATAAAGATTGAGGCGCACCGGCAGATCGGCGACGTATTCCTCGGGGATCAGCACCGGCGTGCCGATCGTGATCTGCGGTGACCAGCGGTCCGAGATCGGTTCGGCGATGCCGGCTTTGAGGCTTGCCACCGCCTCCTCCAGCATCTGCTGGTAGAGCTCGAAGCCGACCTCCTTGATGTGACCCGACTGCTCCTCGCCGAGCAGATTTCCGGCGCCGCGGATGTCGAGGTCGTGGGAGGCGAGTTGGAAGCCGGCGCCCAGCGTGTCGAGAGATTGCAGCACCTTGAGCCGGCGTTCCGCTTGCGCCGTGAGACGGCGGCCGACCGGCAATGTCAGCAAGGCGAAGGCGCGGGTCTTGGAGCGGCCGACGCGGCCACGGAGCTGGTAGAGCTGGGCAAGTCCGAACATGTCGGCGCGGTTGACGACGAGCGTGTTGGCGGTCGGAATATCAAGGCCGGATTCAATGATGGTCGTCGACAGCAGCACATCGAATTTGCCGTCGTAGAACGCCGACATCACGTCTTCGAGCACCGCCGACGGCATCTGGCCATGGGCGACCGCCACGCGCACCTCCGGCACGCTGCTGTCTAGGAAGGCTTTGGCCTCCGCCAGCTGCTCGATGCGCGGGCACACGTAGAACGACTGACCGCCGCGGAAGCGCTCGCGCAGCAGCGCCTCGCGCACGATGAGCTGATCGAACGGCGACACCGAAGTGCGCACGGCGAGGCGATCGACGGGCGGCGACGCAATGATCGAAAGTTCGCGCACGCCGGTGAGCGCCAATTGAAGGGTGCGCGGGATCGGCGTCGCCGTCAGCGTGAGAACGTGAACCTCGGCGCGCAACGTCTTGAGGCGCTCCTTGTGGGAAACACCGAAATGCTGCTCCTCGTCCACGACCAGGAGACCCAGGTCGCGAAACTTGATGGACTTGCCAAGCAGAGCGTGGGTGCCGACGACGATGTCGACGGTGCCGTCCGTGAGCCCTGCCTTGACCTTGGCGAGTTCGGCGGGCGCGACAAGGCGCGAGGCCTGCGCAACCTTGATCGGAAACGCGCGGAAGCGTTCGGAGAACGTCTTGAAGTGCTGCCGCGCCAAGAGCGTAGTCGGCACCACGACGGCGACCTGTTTGCCCCCCATGGCGGAGACGAACGCCGCCCGCAGCGCGACCTCAGTCTTGCCGAAGCCGACATCGCCGCAAATGAGGCGATCCATCGGCCGACCCGAGGCGAGATCGTCGAGCACCGCCGTTATGGCGTTGCCCTGGTCCTCGGTCTCCTCATAAGGAAAGCCGGCGCAGAACTCGTCGTAGGAGCCGTGTCCGGGCACGAGCCGCGGCGCTTCGCGCAGGTGGCGCTCAGCCGCGATCTTGATCAGCCCGGCCGCCATCTCGCGGATGCGGCTCTTCATCCGAGCCTTGCGCGCCTGCCACGCGGCACCGCCGAGCCGATCCAGCTCGACGTTCATCTCCTCGGAGCCGTAGCGCGAGAGGAGCTCGATGTTCTCGACCGGGAGGAATAGCTTGTCGTTGCCGGCGTAGTGAATTTCGAGACAATCGTGGGGGGCGCCGGCGGCCTCGATGGTCTTGAGGCCGATGAACCGGCCGATGCCGTGATCGACGTGAACGACGAGATCACCCGCCGCGAGCGACGTTGCCTCGGCAATGAAATTCTCGGCTCGCTTGCTGGCGCGGCGTGGTCGCACCAGGCGGTCACCGAGGATGTCCTGCTCGCCGATCACGGCAAGATGGTCTGTCTCGAACCCGGCTTCGAGGCCTAGGACTGCGAGCGCGATCTCGAACGCCGGCCGTGCCCGCGCCTGCGGCCAATCCGCGACGTCGATGAGATTGAGGAGCGCATGGTCGGCGAGCACGTGGGACATGCGATCGCGCGCCCCCTCGCTCCACAATGCAATCACGACGCGCTTGCCGGCCGATTGCAGCGCGTTCACATGGTCCTTGACCGCATCGAACACATTGGCGTCGGGCGTCGTCCGCTCGGGAGCAAAGTTGCGACCGGCGCGGGTCCCGGCGTCGATGGTCGCGGCGGCGCCTTCGGGTGCCGCGAAATGCGCGAGCCGCACGAGCGCAGTGCCATCGAGCCGCTCGCGCCATTCGTTTTCGGCGAGATAGAGCCGATCCGGCGGCAGCGGATGGTACGGCACCGCCGAGGGCGTTCCTTGTCGTTGTGAGAAGACCTGACGGCGCGCTTCGTAATAATCCGCAATCTGGGTGAAGCGTTCGTGGGCCGCCTCCTCGGCCAGCGGCTCGACGACGATTGGCGAGCCGGCAACGTAATCGAACAGCGAGTCGAGCCCGACGTGAAACAGCGGCAGCCAATGCTCCATGCCCGGATAGCGACGGCCTTCGCTGATCGCCGCATAGAGCAGATCGTCCGGTGTTGTCGCGCCGAAGTTCTGCACGTACCCCGTGCGGAAGCGGCGGATGGTCTCGGTCGTGAGTTGGAATTCGGCGACGGGAACGAGATCGAGCGCGCGCATCTGGTCGATGCTGCGCTGGCTTTCGGGATCGAAGGTGCGGATCGACTCCAAGGTGTCGCCGAAGAAATCAAGCCGTACCGGGTCATGCACGCCCGGCGGATAGAGGTCGAGGATGCCGCCGCGCAGCGCATATTCGCCGGCTTCGCGCACGGTCGAGGCGCGCGTATAGCCGTTGAGCTCGAGCCAGCGCACGATGCCGTCCATGGCGATCATGTTGCCCGGGGCGGCCGACAGCGCCTGTCCTTGCACGAGGCCCTTCGCAGGGACCCTCTGGACGACGGCGTTGACGGTCGTCAGCAGCGCGGAAGGCCTCTCGGTCCCTTTGAGCCGCGACAGCCGTGACAGCGTCGTCATGCGCTGCGCCACGATGGCGGGATGCGGCGAAGCGCGGTCGTAGGGCTGGCAATCCCACGCCGGAAATTCGAGCACGCTGATGTCCGGCGCGAAGAAAGCGAGTGCCCGCGAAAGCTGCGCCATGCGGGCACCGTCGCGGCACACGACCAGGAGGCTCGTTGCCGGTGCGTTCGGCTTCGCCGCAACCGCCCGCGCCAGATCGGCGAGCACGAGGCCTTCGGCACCGTCGGCGACATTGGCGAGGGTGAGGGGCCGGCCAGCCTCCAGCGCCTCAGCCGGAGATCGCGCCGGCGAGCGCGATCGAACGTGCGCGAGGCTCATGGGGTCGGACCCGATGCGTGGAAGCTGCGCAACCGCCGGAATATTGCGAGATCGTAATCGGGCGGCACGGGATCTCCGCCGGTGAGCCAAGCATAGAGCTCCCTGTCGGGAACCTCGGCGAGGTGTTCGAGTTCAGCGAGTTCGGCTTCCGTCAAATCGCTGATCGTGGCGTCGGCGAAGCGGCCCATCAGCAAATCCATTTCCCGGGTGCCCCGATGCCACAGCCGATAGAGCAATCGGCGTCGTCTCGGGTCGAGGCCGGCGCTCGATCGTGTCGTCCCGGTCATTGCTTTCCCTTAGTGAATTCCCAAGCAGCGTCCAACGCCGAAAGCCCGGACGGTGCCGGGCGCGGCAGTCATATAGCGAGTGCCGATCGGATTGTCAGGAGGGCAACAATGAAATGACCCGTGCAAATTCGCACGGTTCGCACATCACGACTGAAGGGTGAAGCAACGCTGCGGTCGCGCGCGCCGAACCTGCTACACCGCCATCTCCGATCCGATTGCGGCGAAGGGTGCGATCATCTTCCCCCAGAGCGGAGGTTTCCCCACGGGTCGTATTTCTTTTCGGGATCAGGAATCCGACTGACGCCGTCGCGGAAGGCCTTTTCGTCCTGCTTTTTCTTGATCGGGTCGTCGACCTGCTCTTTCGGGGCGTTTTGCTTTCCAACGCTCGACGCAGTGCCGGGCCCATTGATCGCGCCGTACTGGGCAAATGCGGGCGCCCCCAGCACCAGGATCATCGCAGCGGCAAGGACCGGTTTCATGCTCCGCTTCTCCCCTCGATCATCAATACGTGTCACTTATTGGCGGCTTTGCCGTTTCCGGTGTCTCGAACCGTCCCCCACGGGTCGACCTTCTTCGCCGCAGGCGTCGGTATCTTATTGACGCCGTCCTTATAAGCTTTTTCGGCTTCATTTTTCTTCGTAGGATCCTCGCCGCGCGGCTTAACAATACCGCCGCTTGGGCCGATATCGAGTCCATCGAACTGTGCGTATGACGGCACTGCCAGCGCCGCGACAAGCGCAGCCGCAACGATCAATCGCATCTCGCCTCTCCCCTTTTGCATATTCCTTTCGAAGGAAACGGCAGTTCGCTCTACGAGGTTCGAAACGCTATTTGTCGCCGGCGTTGCGGACGGTTCCCCATGGATCGTATTTCTTATCGGGTCCGGGAATGCGCTTCACGGCATCGTTGAAGGCCTTGTCGTCCCGCTTTTTCTGTTCCGGATCGACGGTCGCCTGCTGCGGCCTTGGCGGCTGAGCGCCGGTCGCCTTACCGTTGCCCGTACCCATCGGCGCATACTGCGCATACGCGGGTGTGATCATTGCTGCGACCACCGTCGCGACAAGGAAGATTCTCATCCCGGTTCTCCGTCGCTATCTGGCAATACCGGCAGAGAGCACGTCCCCAACGCGGATGGCCCCCCGGAAAGCCCTGGCTCGCAGAGAATAAAGCGATTTGCCCTCAAGTGAAACCAAAAACGAACGCCGTGCCGTACTCGCCGCGGTAGGCGAAGACACCGTTCCCGGCTACGGTGGTGCTCCAAACTATAGCGCTCCGCACTGCCCTGAAGCAGCCTCGCAATGGACAACACCTTCACCAGATCGATCCGAGGGGGCCTTGTGAAGGGACTTGCAGCGGCTCTTGCCGCCACCGTCGTCGGCACGGCACCTGTGGCGGCGCAGGAACATTATCCAGCCCGTCCGGTCACGCTCATTGTGCCGTTCCCAGCCGGCGGCGGCGTCGACGCCATGGGCCGCATCGTCGCCGAACGGCTCACCGCGTCCCTCGGGCAGCAGGTTGTCATCGATAACCGCGGCGGCGCTGCCGGCGTGATCGGGACACGCGCGGCCGCTCGCGCCACGCCCGACGGCTATACCATCGTCATGAGCACGAGCGGCACTACCACGGTCAACCCGACGCTCTATGCCGAACCCGGCTACGACGTGAACCGCGACTTCGTTCCGATCGGCCTCGTCGCCGTGGCGCCGATCGTGATCATGGCGCACCCCTCGTTTCCCGCCCGCACAGTCGCCGACCTCATCGCAATCGCTCGCCGTGACGGCAAACTCGATGCCGGCACGCCGCCGGCCGGCACAGAGAATCATCTCGCCGCCGAGATGTTCCGCGCCATGACGGGCCTCGACATCACCATCGTCACCTACAAGGGAACGGGACCTCTCACCAACGACCTCCTGGGCGGCCACATTCCGCTCGCGTTCAATACGCTCGCGCCGGCGCTCGGCAATATCGAGGCCGGCAGCCTGCGCGTCCTCGCAGTCGCCGGGGCAAAGCGCTCGCCCTTGCTACCCGAGGTTCCGACCGTCGCGGAATCCGGGCTGGCGGGATTCGAGGCCGCGGTTCGGTATGGACTGATGGCGCCCGCGGGCACGCCGCGTCCGATCATCGATCGGCTCAATAGCGAATTGCGCGTGATCATGGGGGGCGAAAACACGCGCAAACGTATTGCCGCCCAGGGCGGCGAGCCGCTCTCATCAACCCCTGAGGAATATGCAGCGGACATCGCCCGCGAGACCGCCAAGTGGGCTCCGGTGATCCACCGCCTCGGCCTCAAGATCGAATGAGCGGAGCACCGTGACCGACACCCAAGACAAAGATAGCGAAATAGCGCGTGGTGCAGGTCGCAGCGTTGTCGGCACTTGGCGCCTCGTCATGACGCGGGCAAAGAATGACAGCGGCGCGCCGATGGACCCGCCCTATGGCCCGAAGGCGATGGGTCTCGTGGTCTTTGCCGCCGACGGTCGCATGATGGCGGTGCTGTGCGATGGTCGGCCAGCCATGCCCGAGAGCGAAGCGCGCGAATACATGTCCTATTGCGGCAATTACCGGTTCGATGGGACTACTCTCGTCACCCATGTCGATGACTCGTCTGATCCAAGCCGTGTCGGCGGCGATCAGGTGCGGCACGTTCGCTTCGAGGGGAAGCGGCTCGTGCTGATGCCGCCGCCGCGGCCGTGGCGCGGCCAAACCCAGCACCGCGAAATGTTCTTCGAGTGGATCGAGGGGTAACTGCGCTTAAAT
>CAWEAS010000011.1:0-204763 GCA_963807015.1 uncultured Alphaproteobacteria bacterium
GTCATTTTGTTGATCGGATTGATCGCGGGTTGGCTTGCAGGCCAGATCGTGAGAGGCACCGGCTTTGGTCTCGTAGCGGATCTCTGCATCGGCATCATCGGCGCCTTTATCGGCGATTGGTTATTGCCCAAGATCGGAATCCATCTTGGCTCCGGTATCGTGGCCGAAATCATCGCCGCCACTATCGGCGCCATTCTGCTTCTGATCATTCTCAGACTGGTTAGAGGACGAGGCAGATGGTGAGATTGTCGCAGCGCGCAGAGAAGACGGCGTTGTTTTCGTTCTTCACTTTTGGCGGGACCGGTCTGACAATCATCTTCGAAGCCGAAACGATCGCCAAAGGCTACGACAGCGGCAGGAGCAGGATGGTAGACTGTCCGCTAGCTGGGCGACGGCAACAGGAGAAATTCACAGGAGAAATTCGATGGAGAGCGCGACGTTTCGGAAATGGCTGGCGGAGCATGGTTGCCGCTTCGATACTGAGCAGGAGCAGCGCGGTACTGGGCATGCACATATTACGGTTCATCGACAGGGGCGAAAGACGGAGGTTCCGCTCGGCGGCCCGCACCAAATTCTTGATCCACGCATCATTCGCCGTGCGTGCGAAGAATTGGGTCTCGACTGGTCAAAGTTGCCGGGACCCACGAGTCGGGTGTGAGATGCGAGAGATATTATGCGATAGATGACGATCGCACCCAGGTCTGTCCATCCTCGAAATCACGTTTTTTAGCACGCTCGACGGGACAGGCCCATGACCATCCTGAATGCGCGACATACGACGGTCTATCGTTACCGGCGACCGGTTCGGCTCGGCGATCACCGGCTGATGCTGCGTCCGCGCGACAGCCATGATCTTAGTCTCATTCGAACAAGTCTGAATTTCTCGGTGCGGTGGATTTACGACTTGTTCGGCAATTCGGTCGCGATCGCCTCGTTCGCCGAACCTGCTACCGAACTACGAATCGAAAGCGGGCTGCAGCTGGAAACCTATGTGGAGGAGCGGCCAAGGTCAGAGATCGCTCCGGAGGCGGCAACCTATCCGTTCATCTATTCCGCAGACGATCGCATCGACTTCGGTCGAATGCTTGAGCGCCACCACCCGAATCCGTCCGGTCGACCAGGGGCGTGGGCTCGCGCCTTAGTGCGCGGCAATCGGACCGATACAATGGCGCTGCTCGCCGATTTAAACGCCGGCGTCAAGTCATGGATCTCGTATCAGAGCCGGGAAACCGAGGGGACACAGACCCCGGCTGAAACGCTCAACCGCGGTTGGGGCTCGTGCCGCGACCTTGCCTTGCTATTGATCGAAGCGGCGCGCTGCCTTGGCTTCGGAGCACGCATCGTGACGGGATATCTTCACAATCGGTCTACCGACAACGGCGACACCACTTCAATCGGGGCCGGCACCACGCATGCATGGGCGGAGATTTAGTTGCCGGGCGCCGGCTGGATCGCATACGACCCGACACATGGGACCGCGAACGGGGTAACTTGATACGCGTTGCTGTCACCCGAGACATCAGCCAGGCGGTCCCGGTCGCCGGCAGTTTTGTCGGAGGGACCGGCAAGTATCTCGGCATGACCGTCAATGTAGCGGTGCCTTCGGAGAGACCCTCCGAAGCACGCTCGGCGTGACACTCTGCTTGGCAACGCTTGATTGAATGCTCGCTGCAAATTAAAACGCCAGCGCTAAATACGACTGCGACCTCGCGCTCTGGATAACGCAAGCCTGCTGACGCATTCACTCGCTGCATTCAAGCACTTGCGGTGCGACCGCCCGCTGTAGACCCGATGCAAGGCCGGTCAGCGAGGACGGGCTTGCATCGTTGTTGTCGTGTACCCGTCCCATGATGGGGCGTCTTGTAACGCTTCGGAGCTACTTCTTGGGTGTCTGTTTGCCGAAGGCGGAATCCACCTCATCCTTTTTGATACGCGCCGCAGGGTTGCCGCGCTCATCGAGGTTTTGCTCTTCGGTGCCATCACCCATCATACCGGGATGGGAAACGTCGGCTTGCTTTTTAGTGCTCTCAGGAACTGTGGGTTTGTTCGTCATATAAGATACTCCCTAATGTGCGGGGCTTCTCTCAACGCGGCCACCGGCAGGTCTGAACCCTCTCCTTCACAAAGGCGAAGTCCAGAAGCATCGCGCGTCTGACCGGTTGCACTGCGCGCAGAAATCGATATCCGGTCGACATCAGCCCGGCGCGCTTACGCCTGCTGTGTGTGCAGATTGTTGGCACGCCTTTTCGGTCAAAACATGCATTTGTAGATGAAAACCCAACTCGGCCGGCCCGTAAGCTTCTGGTCGGCGGCCTGCTTCTCGCAGTCGCCCCATTTGGTGTTCTCGCTCGACCACTTTGTCTTCGCGGCTTCCCACTCATCGGTCGTCCACTTCTCGACATCCGACGCCGTGGAAGATGCAGAGGTCGGCGCGGCAGATGTTGACGATGACTTTGCCGCCGGCGGAGAGGACGGCGTTTGCGCGGAGGCGGCTCCAACGCCGATGAGGCCAGCGAGAGCGACCGCGGATAGACCGAGTCGAATGCGATTGTGGGACATGACGTGCTGATCCTCCATTGAACTACTACGATTCGACGCTAAGCTGGCGCACGCTCGGCGCCGAGTTTGTCCAATATTGATCAGTTGTTCAAAAGCAATTCGTCCACGCGCGCGGTCGATGAGACTTGGTGACAAGATCGCCAGCGGCGCCATAGGGGCCGCAGCGCCGAGGTAGAGAACGCGGGCGTAGAATATGCGTCTTGCGCCTGCGCTTCAGAAATGACGATCATCAAAAATTCGCCGTCCAGCGCAATTTCGCCGCCGAATGTCAATTTTCAAAGTCGCGAGCGCCGTATGATCGCGAGCTACAATCGTGAGGTGGTAGACCGCAGGCGAATCGAAATCATGCCCAGAGAGGTTCTTGCCCGAGAACAAGGCCTGCTTCATCAAACACCGAGTTAGTAAGCTTCTCGGCGAGCGAGAGGATGCGGCGACTCACCTCGCGAGACTCACCCGGCGAGAGCGCGAGATCATGGAGCTAATGCTGGCTGGCCATCCCAATAAGAACATCGCTGCGGACCTCGGCATCAGCCAACGCACGGTCGAAACCCATCGCGCCTCGATCATGAAGAAAACGGGTTCGAAGTCCCTACCGGCATTAGTCAGATTTGCGATTGCCGTTGCCTTGAATGGCGCCCAAAAGTCCCTCGTTCACGGTGTCTCTTCAGTTTTGGCGGACTACGAAGGCGGCGGATCATTTTCGAACATTATATTCACAAGCTCCGAGCGTCGCGCAGTCGCGAGATACGAACGCGAGCTGATAAAACAGAAGTGCACGGAAACCGGGCTGCGAGAGGCTCTCGCCCGGAAAGAGGCTCTTCTTTGTCAAAAAGACGAACTGATCCAACACCAGACGCTTTTGAGTCAGGAATCCGATCATCGGCTGTTGAACGGCCTGCAAATGACCGTAAGCCTGCTTTCGCTGCAAAGCCGGGCATCAACGAATGCTGAGGTCGCTTCACAATTGGCCGCCGCAGCCGAACGCATTGCCAAAATTGGGCGCATCCATCACCATCTACACTCATTGGATGGCGTACAAACGTTTGGACTCAAGCAATAGCTTGAAGAGCTTTGTCGCGACTTCTCCATGATGCTGTGCGCGGAGCGTCGGGAGCAGATCATCGCGGTCGAGGGGATTGAAATCAAGCTGCCAGCTGTCACCGCCATCCCGCTGGGCTTCATTGCCAACGAACTGATCACGAACGCCGCCAAATGCGGTGCAGGCCGGATCACGGTCACCCTGAAACCCAATCCCGAAAAAGGCTACGCGCTGTCGGTGTCCAATGATGGCCCGGATTTGCAGGAGGGATTCGATCCAGCTGTCCGCAAAGGTCTGGGAATGAAAATCATCCGGTCGCTAGACAAACAGATCGGCGGCGAATTGCAGATTGGTCGAGGCGATAAAACTCAAGACACCCGATTTGCGGTGGTGTTCTCATGATTGCCTATAAGACAGGTGTCGCGATGGAAAAGGTGTCACTGGGGCACTTCAGAGTCTCAAGCGTCGTAAGCTGATCGACACTGGCGGAAGTCGAATCCTCGTTTGTAACCGCATGGGCATTAAGCAGGTGGCGCGGGGTTCCTACAATCGCTCGATCCACGGAAATCGTTTGATGTCCCAGATGTTGATGTACCGATGGACGCGAAGGAGCGCCATCCATTCTTATCTTGGCAAGATAGGGTCGTCGTGAGATTTCAGTGCCCGAAATGCGGCTCTGAGGCCTTGCGGTCGAGTAAGAACGCTCAGATTCGCTTCTGGTGGCAAAGGTTGTGGGGCCAAAAGTAGGGGCGCTCGACGCCAAGGAATCGAGTCGCTCGTAACGAATTCGCGCCCTTGCCCGCGGCGACGGCCGATAGGCCCGTATCCTGCGGATGTTCGGCGGTGTGTAGTTGCTCATCCTCGACGACTGGGGTCTCGAACCAGTAGACGCCGCTGCACGTCATGACCTCCTCGAGATCCAGTCAGCCTCAATGAACCGTTGGTTGAGATCGAAATTGATGCCACGACCATCGAAGTGCCCGCATCGGCCACTGGAGTGCTGTCCGAGATTCTCTTGAGGGATGGCGAACGCGTTAAAGTAGGTACATTGCCGGGAATGATTACAGAGTACGGAAGTGATACGAAGATCCCGGGTGAGCGCTGGACGGCGGGGGATTTCGGGCATTTACGTGGCTATTCCGGCGACGAAAAAGAACAATTCGCGTCCGCCGAACACACGCGGTCGCTGGCGAGGTTGTCCGCTTGCCAGCCCTAGGGCCGGCCAAGCACTGTGCCGAGTTCGCCGCGGATCAGCTCTTCGATTAACTCGCGCGCCCGAGCGCGCACTTCGGTCTCGAGCGGATCAAACCAGTTGTCGAAGAGATCAACAGCCATCTCGGCTGCCAGCTGCGAAGAATCAGGCTTCGTGGTAGTGATCGTCATGGCGTGGTCTCCCATCTGACGCTCCAACGTCAGATGAGTCGAGGTGTACCACCCCGGAGACTACGCCACCCTCAATTCCTACCAACCTCGCGACGCCATGATCCGAATTCACTTACGTCTGATATCGGACTTTGCAGGTGGCGCGGTCGCTGAGGGGACGATCGAATTCCCTCTTGGAAACGCCGTAGCACTCGCACGAGCGCTTTATCAGGCCGCGGCGATCAGATGATCGTGACGTTGCCACGTTTGTTGCGGACGAGGACGGCTCGTTGCAGGTGCCTGCCGCAGCTGTGACGCCGGTCCATCGCGCCCCAGCATCATGGCCAGGAACTCACGCCTATGATCAATCGGCGAGGCCCCCCGGGAGGTAGAGGCATTAAGCGCAACAGAGGCGCGCGTGGTGATCAATATTGCTCAGAAATGCCTTAGGCCGATGATTAACGTGAGAGGTCCTGATCAACGTTGTGATGGCCACAATCATGGCTGCAGCCGCGCTGAAGACGGCGGGCAAGTTGCGCGGCGTCCTTAGCGCCGAGAAGGCGCTGACGAAAGATACCGTCACGGTGAAATGTGGGCGCAATTATCTTCTGTTGTCATGAAACGCCCTGAAGGAGGATCAAATGGAAAAAGCTGACACAGTCGTCGCCGTTTTCGCTGATCACAATGCAGCAGAATCAGCCGTGAAAAAGCTCGCCGCTGCAGGCTTTGCGATGAAGAACCTCAGCGTAGTCGGTAAGGGATACCAGAGTGAAGAAAAGGTGGTCGGCTTTTATAACGTCGGTGATCGAATGAAGTTTTGGGGGACGCGGGGTGCGTTTTGGGGCGGCTTCTGGGGCTTGTTCTTGGGCGGGCTGTTCATGACAATTCCTGTTGTGGGGCACGTCGTCGTGCTTGGCTATCTGGCCTCCATGGCGATCTACGGCATCGAAAATGCTATCGTGGTTGGCGGGTTAAGTGCGCTCGGTGCGGCGCTCTATAGCATTGGCATACCGAAGGACAGCGTGGTCCAGTACGAGACCGCCGTGAAAGCCGACAGCTTTTTGGTGATGGCTCACGGCGCAGCAGACGAAGTGGCTCGCGCAAAGACGATCCTCGGTACGGCCAATCCCTCGCGTCTTGATGTGCATACGGGCGCGAAAACGGCAGGGCCGGCGGATCATCTCGTCCCTACGGCTTGAATTGGGCAGCCAAAATGGAGACGGGAAAGTCTCTCTTTAGGAAATCAAGATGACACCCGCCTCGGCAACAGGTCCTCTTGGTCTCGAGCGGCCCACTTTCCCGAAGGCCTCCGTCGCGGCTTCCAGCAATTTCATGACAAGCTGGCCAGAGTACCTAGTCGACGCGTTCCAGCGCAGTGTTCTCTTCCTCGAGCTGCTGCGGCAGCGTGGCAACCAAGAGATCGAGATTACATCACGGCCGATGGCAACCGTGCTGCGCTTCGATCATGAAGTGCTGATGACCGGCCGCTCGCTGCCACGGCCCATCAACTACGCGCTCTCGCGTATCGTGCCGCTACCGGGAGTGGCGACCGACCGACGCAAGCGGCCGGTCGTGGTTGTGGACCCGCGGGCCGGCCAGGGTCCGGGCATCGGCGGCTTCAAGGCAGAGAGCGAGATCGGCGACGCTCTGAACGCCGGCCATCCGGTATACTTTATAGGCTTCGGAGCGATGCCGGCGCCGGGCCAGCAATTCCTGGACGTTGTTGAGGGACAGGTGAAGTTCTTCGAACGGGTGGTCGAACTCCACCCCGATGCGCCGCGTCCGTTTGCCATTGGCAACTGCCAGGCCGGCTATCAGACGCTGATGGTGGCCATGCTGCGGCCCGACCTGTTCGGCCCATGCTTGGTCGCTGGCTCCCCAATGTCCTACTGGCAGGGCGTGCACGGCAAGAACCCGATGCGATATTCTGGAGGCCTGCTCGGCGGCAGTTGGCTCACCGCAATGACCAGCGACCTCGGCAATGGGAAGTTCGACGGCACCGGGCTGATCCTGAATTTCGACGTCCTGAGCCCGGCCAATTGGCTGTGGGGTAAACAGTATGAGGTCTATGCCGACATCGACACCGGAGCGGAGCGCTTCCTAAAATTTGAGAAGTGGTGGGGCGACTTCATCCAACTGAATGGCGACGAGCTGCAGTTCCTGGTGGACAACCTCTTCATCGGCGACAAGCTGACCCGCAACCAGCTGCAGTCGCATGACGGCACGACCTTCGATGTCCGCAACATCACCTCGCCGATCATCGTGTTCACCTCTACGGAAGACAACATCAGTCCGCCGCCGCAGACACTCGGCTGGATCCTCGATCTGTATCGGGACGTCGACGACATCCGCGCCACCGGCCGCACGATCGTGTACTCCTTGAACCACAAGATCGGGCATCTCGCCCTCTTCGTCTCCGCCAAGGTCGGTGCGAAGCAGGACGAGGAGTTCGTGCAGCTGATGGACGTCATCGACTGCCTGTCGCCCGGCCTCTATGAGATGGTCATTTCGCCCCGGCCGGCGGACGTGCCCACGGGCGGCTTCGTCACTGGCGACTGGATCGCCCGCTTCGAGGCTCGCTCGCTCGACGACATCCGCGCGGTCGGCCGCAACAGCCCCGATGACGATCGCGCCTTCGCGGCGGTGGCCCGCTTGTCGGAGGTGAACCTTTCGATCTACCGAACCTTGATGCAGCCCTTGGTGCGCGCGCTCGCCAACCAGCCGGCGGCGGATTTGACGCAAGCCCTGGACCCGCTGCGGCTCAGCTATACGATCTTCGCTGATCGCAACCCGTGGATGAAGGGCGTGCAACAACTGGCTGCCGGCGTGGCAGCGGCACGTAGGCCGGCGGCGGCTGACAATCCGTTACTCGCACTGCAGGCGCAGATCTCGGAGCAGATCACGGCCGCCCTGGACGCCTATCGTGTGGCGCGTGACCAACTGGCCGAGCAGGTGTTCTTCGGCTTTTATGGCTCGCCATTCGTACAGGCGTTCCTCGGCCTCAACAACGACAGCGACGTACGGCCGTTCCCCGGCACGTCGCCCGAGAAGCTGGCAGCACGAAAGGCCCAGGCGGACGCATATGGGGCGAAGCTACGAACCGGCGGATTCGACGAAGCGCTGACTCGCGCAGTGCTGTACGTCATCGCGGCGGAGCGGATGATCGACCAGCGCTCCGCACTCGCGTTGAACGTCGCCCGCGAGAAGCTCATGCATCTATCGCTCGCCGCGTTCAAGGCGCTGGTGCGAGACCAAGCCTTCCTGCTGCAGCTCGAGCGGGAGCGGGCGGTGGAAGCGCTTGCATCCCTGGTACCCGACGGGGATGTGCGGAAGGAGATGCTGAAGCAGGTGCACGCGATCGTCGGCGCGGCCGGTCCCCCGCGTGCTCCCGAGCGCGATCGTTTGGCACGACTATCGCAGGTGCTGGCCGCGCCGATTGAGAAGACGGTGGCTCTTGTAACGTCCGGCCCAGCCTCCGCCGAGACTACCGCACGGCGCTCCGCGGCGTCGCACTGAGCGGAAGCCGCTCGATCACGCCGCCTGTTGGACCTATACGCAGCGATGCAGACCATCGTGAACAAAACTTTCAATGAGATCGCTCCCGGCGACGCCGCGTCTGTTCAGCGCATGTTGCAAGCCGGTGACGTGCGGGCCTGGGCCGCCACCTTCGGTGAAGTGGACATGCTTACCGGCCCCGGCGAGAGTCAGGGGGCTGCCGGCATCGTCACGGCTATCCTGACCGCGCTCGTTGGTGCGGCCCTGCCGGGCCCCGGGACCTCGATCCGCGCAGTTTCGGTCCAGATCAAGGGTGCATTGCCGATCGGCGTGGCGATGACAGCGCGTCTCGTCGTGCGGGAGAAGCGGTCGGATCAAGGGATCGTCGTGCTGGACGGTCAGTGCACCGACCCGGCCGGTCACGTCGTCGCGACCGCGATCCTGGAAGTTCTGGCGCCGACGACGCGGCAGCAACGCCACGTGGCGGAGCATCGGCTCGAGGGACTTGTCGAACGCTGCCGAGATCTCAGGCCGATGCTGACAGGTGTGGTGCACCCGTGCAGCGCCGATGCGCTGGCCGGCGCAGTGGAGGCCGCCGCGGCGGGGCTGATCCTGCCCGTACTGTTCGGTCCCGAGGACGAGATCCGGCAGATCGCGGATCATGCGCGCCTGGATATCGGCAAGTGCCGGATCGTGCCAGCGGACGCCCCTGAGGACTCGGCGCTGAAGGCTGCGACGGCCGCCGGCGCCGGTGAGGTCGCGGCACTGATGAAGGGCAGCCTGCACACCGACGTGCTCTTGCACGCGGTCATGCAGAAGGAAGCGAAACTGCGCATCGGACGATTGATCAGCCACTGCGCGATGATGTCGGTACCAACTTATGCGCGCCGTTTCGTCATCAGCGACGTCGCACTGAATATTGCTCCCGACACCGACCAGAAGCGCGACATCTGCCAGAACGCAATCGGTTTCGCACGCGCGCTCGGCACCGACCTGCCGAAAGTGGCCGTGCTGGCCGCGGTCGAGATGGTACGTACGAAAATGCCGGCCACGCTCGACGGGGCGATTCTGGCCAAGATGGCTGATCGAGGGCAGGTCGTCGGCGGGATCGTCGACGGACCGCTGGATCTCGACGCCGCAGTGGACGTCGAAGCCGCGCGGATCAAGCATATCTCATCGCCGATCGCGGGCCTCGCCGATGTACTGATCGTGCCGAACATCGAGGCCGGCAATATGGTCTACAAGAACCTCGCTTTCATGGCCGATGCGCAGGTCGCGGGCCTCGTGGTCGGTGCGCGAGTGCCGGTGATCCTGACGAGCCGCGCCGACACCGCCGCCGCGCGCCGCTTTTCGGCGGCCGCCGCCGTGCTCTACGCCAATGCGCTGGCTCGCGATCCCGCCATCCTGCTGCCCGAAACCGCGGAGTAATCGGCCATGACCGAGGTCATCGTCGTGGTCAATGCGGGCTCCACCAGCCTGAAGTTCGGCGCGTATGCGGTGGACGCGACCCGAGCGCTGCCGCTGCTCTGCCGTGGCCAGATCGACAGTATGGAAAGTGATCCCCACTTTGTCGTCAAGAACGCTGCCGACAAGCTATTGGGCGTGCATGAATGGGGCAAAGACCGCGCAATCGACCACAAGACAGCGCTGCACTTCGTCATCACCTGGCTGGAAGCCAATCTTGGTGACCGGAAGGTGATGGCCGCCGGCCACCGTGTCGTGCTCGGTGGCACCCGCTACGAGGGGCCGGTGCGCATAGAAAGCGACGTGCTGGACTATCTCGCTTCGCTTGTGTTCATGGAGCCGTCGCACCAACCTTACAACGTGCTGGGAGCCCGTGCGCTGGCGGAGGCGTTCCCCGGCCTGCCCCAGGTGGCTTGTTTTGACAGCTCGTTCCATCGGACGATGCCGGATGTGGCGCAGATCTACGCGCTGCCCCGGGACGTGCACGATGCCGGTGTGCGCCATTGGGGCTACCACGGCATTTCCTACGACTACATCAGCCGGCAGGTGCCGAAGTTCGAACCGCAGGCGCGGCGGGTAATCGCCGCGCATCTCGGCGGCGGCGCCAGCATGTGCGCCATGCTGGACGGGCGCAGCGTCGACACCACAATGGGCTTCGCTGGCGTGTCCGGCCTGCCCATGGCGACGCGCTCGGGCGACGTGCCGCCGGGCGCGCTGTTCTATTTGCTCCGCCGCAAACTATTCGACGACGCGTCGCTGGAGAAGATGCTGTATGAGCGGGCTGGCCTGCTCGGCCTGTCCGGCATCAGCGGCGACATGCGGGTGTTGCAGGAGAGTACGGATCCGCGCGCGGTCGCGGCGGTGGGTTATTTCGTCTACGCGATGACCAAGTATGCGGGCGCCTACGCGGCGGTGCTCGGCGGGCTCGATGCCTTTGTATTCACCGCCGGCATCGGCGAGCACTCCGCCCCGGTCCGCGCGGCGCTGTGCGCCAAGCTGGCGTGGCTCGGCGTGAAGCTGGACGAGCAGGCGAACAGGTCCGGCGGACCGCGCATTTCCGCGCCGGACAGCGGCGTGTCGGTCTGGGTCATCCCCACCAACGAGGAACTGATGATCGCGCAGCATACGCTGGCGCTCGTTTGCCCTGAGCGAGGCCATCAATGAAAGTCGCCACATTAAGTACGCCAAACTTTGAGCGTCGGTTTTAACAGGCGAACAAGGAGTTTCGAGACCAATTTTCTGACACGCGAAGCTTTTAGCTAATACATGCAAATAAGGTCTACCATGAAGGCTGCTGTACTGATTACTGGGAGCGGGCCGCTTGTGATCGTAACATCGCATGCCTCGTTTACCGATCCGGCGCTCATCAAGAAACTTCAAGCAAAGGGCATCGAGAAGTTGATCGCCTACGAGGTGCCCCTCGCGCTGGCGCAGGAGAGATCAGGTTGCCATGCAGGACCTGCAGGAATCCGATGATCTTCGCGTTCTAGATTTCAACGGTGAGCGGGCATTTCGACTCTTTCGGCTTAAGAATTCGCCGCACCCGTAATGTTTGAGCGCAGCGAGGATTCTTAATTTTTGGGGCTGTTTTTGTCGGGCTGGACCAGCATGCGGATTGCATCAAACGTCTACCGGGCGCCGAATATCTGAACCTGACGCCTGCGCTGAGGCAAAAGGAACACTCGCCATGAAAGCCAATGCCGCCCAGTCCAAGGCTCCAACAACCAAGCCGGGGTCGAAGCCCAATGCGAAGGACGATTTGAAATCGCTGCCTCTCGCGGAAGTGGAGAAAAAATTGGGTTCGTCGCCGGACGGCCTCACTCAGGCGGAGGCGCAGAAACGGCTAACCCAATATGGGCCAAACGAGATTACAGAAAAGAAGACAAATGAGTTGCTGAAATTCCTCAGCTATTTTTGGGGACCCATCCCGTGGATGATCGAAGTGGCGGTGATCCTATCGGCGGTGGCCCGGCATTGGCCTGACTTTGGCATCATCCTCCTTCTGCTCCTGGCCAACGCCGTGGTTGGATTCTGGGAGGAACACCAGGCGGGCAATGCCATTGCTGCCCTGAAGGCCACTCTGGCGATCAAGGCCAGGGTGAAACGCGATGGCAAGTGGGTCACCCCGGCGGCGCGTGAGTTGGTGCCAGGCGACGTCATCCGCGTCCGTATGGGTGACATCGTGCCGGCGGATGCGCGCTTGCTGGAGGGCGACCCGGTAGAAGTGGATCAGTCTGCGCTGACAGGGGAGTCGTTGCCCGCCACGCGCAAATCCGGCGAGGCAGTGTTTTCTGGCTCGATCGTTCGTCAGGGCGAAATCGGCGCACTGGTCTATGCCACTGGTGCAAATACTTACTTCGGCAAGACCGCGGAACTGGTGCAGGGCGCGCAAACCGTCAGCCACTTTCAACGCGCGGTGCTCAAAATCGGCAATTACCTGATCATTCTTGCGGTGGTTCTGGTGGCGACGATTATTGCCTTCGCGATCTTCCGCGGCGATCCGATCCTCACCACGTTGCAGTTCGCCTTGGTGCTGACCGTGGCCGCTATCCCTGTGGCAATGCCTACCGTGCTGTCGGTGACGATGGCGGTCGGCGCGCGCCTGCTGGCCAAGAAAAAGGCGATTGTCACCCGGTTGGTGGCAATCGAGGAATTGGCGGGCGTGGACGTCCTATGCGCCGACAAGACCGGCACCCTCACCCAGAACAAGCTAACGCTCGGCGATCCGTTCAGCGTGAACAAGATCCCCGCCGAGCAAGTCATCCTCAATGCCGCGTTGGCGTCGCGCGCGGACAATAACGACACCATTGACCTAGCCGTTCTGAGCGGTCTGAAAAACGATCAAGCCTTGAAAGTCTACAAGGTAACTCATTTCCAGCCGTTCGACCCGGTGCATAAACGCACTGAGGCCAACGTCACGGGCACCGACGGAAAGGTGTTCAAAGTAACCAAAGGCGCGCCGCAGGTGATCTTGGCGTTGGCGGCCAATGCCGGAGAGGTGAAGGCCGCCGTCGATAAGGCGGTCAACGAATTCGCAGCTCGCGGCTTTCGCGCCTTGGGCGTGGCGCGGGCCGACGGAGACGGCAAATGGCAGTTTCTTGGTGTGCTGCCCCTGTTCGATCCACCACGGGAGGATGCCAAGGCAACCATAGCGACCGCGCGGCAGATGGGCGTGAAAGTCAAGATGGTGACCGGCGATGCGCTGGCCATTGCCCGGGAAACCGCCAAGAAACTGGGGATGGGCACAAACATCCTCGATGCCAGCGGGTTCGGCGATACCAAGCATCAAGAGACGGCGCAGTTAGCCGAGTCCATTGAGAACGCTGACGGCTTCGCCCAGGTGTTTCCCGAGCACAAATTCCACATCGTGGATGTCCTTCAGAAGCGCGGCCACATCGTCGGCATGACGGGTGACGGGGTGAACGACGTTCCGGCGCTGAAGAAGGCCGATTGCGGCATCGCTGTTTCGAGCGCCACGGATGCGGCGCGCGCGGCTGCGGCCATAGTGCTGATGACGCCCGGCCTGTCGGTGATAATCGACGGGATCAAGGAAAGCCGCCGCATCTTCCAGCGGATGAACAGCTACGCGATCTATCGCATCGCCGAGACGCTACGCGTGCTGTTGTTCATGACGATGGCGATCCTGGTCTTCAACTTTTATCCGTTGACGGCGGTGATGATCGTGATGCTCGCCTTACTCAACGACGGCGCCATTCTGTCCATTGCCTATGACAACGTTCATTACAAGGATCAGCCCGAGGCCTGGAACATGCCGGTGGTGCTGGGCATCGCCACGGTGCTGGGCGTCATCGGGGTCATTTCTGCGTTTGGCCTGTTTTATCTTGGCGAGCGCGTATTTCACCTCGATCGCGCTCACATCCAGACGCTGATGTACCTGAAGCTGTCCGTGGCCGGACATCTGACGATTTTCCTGACGCGCACGCGCGGCCCGTTCTGGTCCATACGCCCGGCGCGGATCTTGTGGGGCGCGGTGCTCGGCACGCAGGCGGTCGCGACTCTGATTGCGGTGTATGGCGTGTTCATGACTCCGCTCGGCTGGGGCTGGGCGGCGTTTGTATGGGGCTATGCTCTGGCCTGGTTCCTCGTGAATGACCGGGTGAAACTACTCG
Organism: uncultured Alphaproteobacteria bacterium; assembly: GCA_963807015.1. Lineage (GTDB taxonomy): Bacteria > Pseudomonadota > Alphaproteobacteria > Rhizobiales > Xanthobacteraceae > JAJPKK01. Next base: position 14,050 of record CAWEAS010000011.1, read on the forward strand.
CGTATCGGATTTTCGATCCAACCGCCGCGCCCCTTTTGGCCAAGAAGCGGTTGGGGCTTTCTTGAATGCCCTGCGATATGGGTCTCTCCTTCTCGGTTTCCCCTAGAGTTGGGGGCGGGAAGAGGATACATCCCGGCTCGCGGCGCACTGCCTCCGTCATGGTCTGCATCAGCTGGAGAGCGCGAGCCTCTTGCCCCGACAAGACCTCGAATTCGCCGAGCACGCAGGTGTGCGGGCTCCTATCGTTTGCAGCCCGCGCGGTGGAAGCGGCAGCCAACACGGCCGGACCGCTCAAGGCGCCGGCGGCGATGTGACGAAGGTACAGCGCGACGTGTTGGCTTGTTCTAGGGCGGTTGTGCCGATGTTCCATCGAGGTGCTGATTTCATTGGTACGTCTCCTCACTGGGCAGAGGTTGGGCGTAGCCGCCAGTCTTTGCGAAAACACCGATCAACCTGATTGACTGCCACCCCAGGAGCGGGTCGTGGGTCTGGCCGATGCTGCCGAACCATTCGTTGTTGTCCGATTGATATATCGTAGCGTCAGTCCGAGGTTGGGACCGACCTTGGACGATGACGAGAAGCGTCTTCGGGTCGTCAAGAGCTGCCTTAAAAGCAAGGGCGGTGATCGATCCGATGCCGGGCACAGTCATCAGGCGGCGAACGTCCGCGTCCTCGCGCGCAGCATCGAGCACGCTCTGCGTAACTGACTTCAACTGAGGAGCCAGAGAGGCATGGACGGCCAGCATCGGATCGAGGACGACTGCGAGCCAGGTGTTCATGACCGCTTGCGGGCTCGGTCAACTGAGTTCTATGAACTAACGGATGGCGATACGGTTGAGCCTTTTTGAGGGCCTTCGGCCTTTCAGTCGCAGCACGGCGGTGCGCGACGCTCTCGCGGGTGTGACGCTTGCGTCGATAAACATTCCGCAGGTGCTGGGTTATGCCCGCATTGCCGGCACACCGGTGGTCACTGGGCTTTACACCGTGCTGCTGCCGCTCGTAGCGTTCGCGGTCTTCGGCTCCTCCCGCCATCTGGTGGTGGCGGCCGACTCGGCCACGGCGGCGATCTTCTCCAGCCCGCTATCGCGCATGGCGACACCCGCCAGCGAGCACTACATGGCGCTGGTCGGGATGGTGGCGCTGCTGACCGCCGGCTTCCTGCTGGTAGCCAGGATCTTCAGGCTGGGTTTCCTCGCGGACTTCCTCTCGCGGACGGTGCTGGTGGGATTTCTCACCGGTGTCGGGTTTCAGGTCGGCATAGCGATGCTGAGCGACATGCTCGGCATCGCGGTGGACTCGCACAGCACGCTGGTTCAGGCGTGGGAGATCTTACAGGGCTTGCCGCAATCCGATCTCCTGACATTGGCGCTGTCCGCCCTCGTGACGGGCAGCATCCTGCTCGGCAATCGCCTTGCCCCGCGATGGCCGCTTTCGATGCTCGCGGTCGTTGGAACGATCGCGGCGAGCGCGGCGTTTGGCTTCGCCGAACGAGGCATAGCGGTCATCGGTCCGGTCCCCGCGGGCCTGCCGTCCATCGGGTTCCCCAACGTGACCTGGAGCGAAGCTCTGGCGTTACTGCCGGTGGCTGCTTCATGCTTCGTGATGATTATCTCGCAAAGCGCCGCGACATCGCGCATATTCGCGCTGCGTTATCATGAGCGCGTCGACGCGGACGCGGATATCCTCGGGCTGTCGGTCGCGAATGCGGCCGCCGCGGCAAGCGGGACGTTCGTGGTCAACGGCAGCCCGACGCAGACCGCCATGGCGGATCGCGCGGGCGCGCGCAGCCAGGTCGCACAACTGACGTTTGCAGGGATCGTGCTGCTGGTGTTGCTCGCCCTGACGGGGCCGCTCCAATATTTGCCGCGCTGCGTGTTGGCCAGCATCGTATTCGCGATCGCGTTCGGGATGGTCGATGTGACGGGCCTGCGCGACATTCGCCGCGAAAGTCCGGGCGAATTTTATCTCGCCGTCGTCACCGCGGCAGCTGTCGTCGCGATCGGCGTGGAGCAAGGCATCCTGCTGGCAATCGCCCTGTCGCTGTTCAGGCACGTTCGCCACAGCTATAGCCCACACACGATGATGCTTGTGCCGGGTGCAACCGGGCGGTGGGTGCCGGTGCCCGCGACACCGGGCAAGGAGACCGAACCAGGGCTCATTGTCTATCGTTGCGGCTCGGATTTGTTCTATGCGAATGCTGACCACTTCGCGGACGAGGTACGCGCCCTGGTGAAGCGCGCGCCGACACCGGTGCGCTGGTTCATCATCGACGCAGCCGCGATCACGGATATAGACTACTCCGCCGCGCAATCGATACGCGATCTGCTCGATGATCAGGCGCAAAAGGTCGGCGTCGTCTTCGCACGGGTCAGTCCGTACCTTCGCTCCGACATGGACCGGCACCACATCACGGAAGCTGTCGGCGAGACGCGGATCTTCACGACACTCCACGAAGCGATCGCGGCGGTGCGCGGTGGCGCGCTTGGGGCAAATACAGAGCGATGAGAGAGGTACCAGATTGAACCAAGGTAGGTTGGCCATGACCGAGACCCCGGCATTCGAATGTCTGCTCCGAGGCACATCGCTGTGTTCCGGCGATCATGCTGTCAATCTACCGCGCTCACTGGAGATGCCGGCCGGGATTGACGGCGCTCTTGACAAGCCTCAGCTCACATAAGCCCTGATCGGCCGCTCCAGGCGCGCTGTTAGCAACTAACGAAATGAGTTGGTTCCGCTTCTCGATTTTCGCCTGTTAAGCAACCCATGAATTAAAATGCGCACACGCGTTGTAGGAGCAATTGGCATAATTTATTTTTTGTTACCCTCTGCGAGGGTGAAATCCACATAGGGGTAAAGCCCAAGGTATTCTTGGCCCTTGAACGTGTTTAGCAAAGCCTGCACGACCGGCAGGTTCGCGACGTGTCCTTTCAGCGCGTGAAAATATCCGAGCTCCTACCGCACGCCAACGCGGGCGCCAAGCACCGACGGCTCGAGTGGCGAACGGCCGTAGATTTCCCTATCGACGCGCTGTCGTGTGACTCCCGGAGCGCCGATCTGGTGTTGATCGGGAGAATAGGCCCGTTGCCGGCCCCCTACAGATCGCTCCATCCGGCCGGCGCAATTACAAGGCTCGGCCGACCCGTTGTGCTGGTACCCGATGAAATCAGCGGCTTGATGGCAGACCACATTCTCATTGGTTGGAAGGATACACGTGACGGGCGCCGCGCCGTCCGAGATGCGCTTCCATTCCTAGCCACGGCGAACCGGGTATCGATTGTCGAAATCTGTAGTGCCGACGAAGAAGAGACCGCGCAGCAGCACGTCGACGACGTAGCGCGTCATCTGAAACGCCATAAAATCAAAAGTTCCTCCCGAATTTTTCTCGAAGGATGACGAATCGGAACCGGCTGAATTGTTGCATCTCGCTCATGAAGAGGACATCGACTTACCGGTGACCGGCGCAATGGACATAGTCACCTGGGTGAATTGACCTTTGGCGGCATGACGCAGCACCTTTTATCAAAATCTCCTATATGCAGCTTCATGACGCATTAAGCGGCGTCGAAACTCTCGTCAGAGTAATGCGCAAACTTTCCGCATAAAGCGACGATGGTCGGCAGATGCGCTAGCGGAGCATTAAACGTTTTCATCCGCGACCCGCCGCCGAGGCTATCGATGCTGGGCACCATATATTGTGTCGTTCTCCTCTTGAGTCGTTCGCCAAGGAAAAGCACGGCGCGCGATCGAGCAAGCTACGTCCTCCGACTTGCTCATCCTCGGTGCTTCATTGATTCCGCATCAAGTCTTTCTTCGAACTGCAAGAAGTCATCGGACAGCGAGGAAAAGTCCCGTTCAAATTCCGCCTTCATCAGCTCCCTTATCGTGCCGTTGCCTTCGGCCTTCGCTACTTTATTTTTCAGATCCTCATTTTTCTCGCGAATCCGATGCAATAGCGCCTCGTGGATATCGGAGAACGCCCCACGTTTTCTCAATTCGTCGATCCGGGCGCCCAAGCGGTCCGCAAGGTCATCGAGCTTTCTTCGAAATGCATCCTTCTCTGGGTCGCTCATGGGAGCCTCCGCTAAAGTTCACTATCAGCATTGTAGGGCAGCGTTTTCCGAGTCTTGGCCCAAGTCAAACCTCAATCCTGACTGACCACCATACCGGACCGTGCGGCGCTTCGTCACTAAAATATCAGGTCAAATTGTCAGCTGCCTTACGGATCGGCGCAGCGGAATTTGCCAGTCTTCACACGTGCGCACGCCGGCTGTCCAACGCTCGTCCATCGGACGCCGAGATTATTCACCCCGAGACGTTCGGTGTTTGTCGCACAAAAGTGTCCTCGTGAGTTTTCTGGACCAGAACGATCAGAGCGGTTTTATTACCGATTGTTTTGCGGGCTCCACACACAGTGCCGTCGCCGTCGAAGGGAAGCAAGGTCGGCGGCGGTTTCTGCCGTTTCCGAGCGAGAACACCATCAATGACCGGTTTGAATTCAGGCGATCGAACACTGACACAGTACCACGGAGGCCGTTGGTGTCTTCGCTGGCATCGATAACTTTAACTTGCCGTCGACGCCTACAATCGGGCTTGTCGCAATTGCCTTGTTGTGGAGTGGGACAACGTTGTTCGGTGGTGCCGTCACGTCGGGGCAAGCTGCCGGCCAGTGCTTTGCACGCCGCGATGACGAGGATTCACGGTTCGCTAAGGAACCATGTCCGAGAGGTGGGGCTTATCTCTTCTGACGCACGTCAGCCAATGAGAGCAACGACAATGAAGTTTGTTGTCACGGACGAATTCGAAGGTGGAGGTGGCTGGACTGCAGATAAGTTAGCGGAGGCGCTGAAGGCGCCGTTAGCGCGCCTTGGGGTCGTGGTGGAACGAATGCGGGGCCACCGCACCGGTGGATTTGAAGCGGCGCTTCCGCCTGCTGCCTACAAGGCAAAGGTTGCTGACGTGGCCCTCGTCGTCCACGCGGTCCTAAGCCGGCGAGCACCGTAAAAGCAAAACCGCCAGTCATCGGTATCGCTGGCGAGGACCGAGCTTCAGTCCAGAGACGCTGTCCTCACGTTGGACATCCGGAGTTTGGAGTTCCGGATCGCAGTCTTACTCGTCGACGGCTCCTGCCGCAGGGCCCGCAGGCCGTCGAAGTGAGCAGCGTCCCACGCCAGCCAAAACGGCGCCTGGAGCTTAGGATAGTCGACCTCTGGCATCGTCGGTACGTCGGGCAATTGGGAGAAGCGTTCGGCGCCGGCGATTGCCAATGAGCGCAGCTTCCGGATTGTAGGTGCGGCAGGCTAGTAGTGCTGGCGTCGGCGACCACATGGACCTCCCCGGCCAAAATGGCGGCGAGCATCGGCGCCGTCCCGCGACAGGGCACGTGCACTATATTGACGCCGGTTTCGAGCTTGAACATTTCGGCCAGCAGATGCGGCGAGGTGCCGTAGCCCTGCGAACCCCAACTGATCTTGCCGGGATTGGCCTTGACGTAGGCCACGAGTTCGGCCAGCGATTTCACCGGCAGATCAGGGTGCACGCAAATGATGAGCGGTGTCTCGATGAGCAGACCGACAGGCGTAAACACCTCGGCAGGGTCGTAGCCGATGTTCTTATGCACCGCGGGGCCGCTCGTCAGCGCCCCTCCGGGAGTCATCAGGATCATATAACCGTCCGGATCGGCCGCCGACGAGCTTGGCACCGACGCTGCCACCTGCTCCTCCGCCGTGGTTCTCGATAACGATGCTCTGACCGAGTACAGCACCGAGCCGATCCGAGATAATCCGCGCCATTCCGTCGGTGGGACCGCCGGCCGGGAACGGCACGATCATTTTGATCGGTCGGCTAGGATAGGCGCGGGCTTGAGCATGCACGATGTCGCCGCTATGCAGCGCCGACCCAACGCACAGCAATGCCACAAACATCGCTCTCTTTAACATCGTGGCCGTGTCCCGCGTTGGTTACGCATTGCGGGCTTCACCCAGAAATTCTCAGATGAGTCGCAATGTAGTCGGCCAATTTTGGCCAAGCTCTTAAATCAAATCTAGTACCAGAAGAGCGGTAGGCTCAAGCAAACAGGCCGTGATTTTGCGCAGAGGTCAGACCTCGATGAACGGCCAGCTCTGCTCGATTTAGAGCCTCGAGCCCTTGCGGCGGTTCCTGGGGAGAGTCGTGTCACGCGGAATGCCGTGACCGCGGCAGGCCACCGCTGCAAAGTCTCCGATATCACCCCTGGGTCAGTCCGAGGACATCGACCTAAAATAATGTTCGGCGTGCTGGTAGTAGTTCTCTGCCCCGACCGCATTGCCGGCAAGGGCTTCAGCACGAGCGAGCGCTAAATACCGCTCATAGTTTTAGTGAATCCTGTTGCAAACTGCTTCTTCCTCTTGAACGCGAGACCCAATGGACTTAGCACGACGCTCGCGGTCGGTCGGCAACTGGGCGGCAATCCATCTCTTGTTCTCTTTTTGTTCTTGTGTCAAGCTGGGCTTCTCAGCTGCCGCCCGCAGCCGTAGCTTGGTTCGACTCTTGGTGATTTCACGCAAGTGCATTCCTATACGGAAGGACCTTTGGTGAGGATATTGTGACCGCACGCTACCTAAAAGAGTTGGCCAATCTCCACGAGACCTACAATGTGGCTTTACGCTTGGATGTCGAGCCACTCCGCATGGCTCTCGAAGCAGCCGCGGCGCGCTCGGCCATCATGGTAGGGTCAGGCGGGTCCTTTTCCGTTGCGAGCTTTGCCGCGTTCCTTCACCAGATAAATACGGGTCGGCTGGCAAGTGCCTCGACGCCGCTCGAATACATAACCCTACCGGTGCGCGACGCCGCCGTGATGTGCTTCAGCGCCAGTGGCCGCAACAAGGATATCTGCGCAGCCTTCGATGAAGCCGCGCAACGCGAGGCAAAGCCATTGCTGGGCCTCGTCATGCGCGATGGTTCTCCTTTGCACGAGCTTGCCTCGCGCTACCGGTATACCAAGGTGATCTCGGCGTCGTCAGACCGCTTCGAGGACGGATTCCTTGCGGTCGGCTCGTTGCTCGGCTCATGCCTCTTCTTGCTCCGAGCGTACCGCGCGCTTATCGGCGATCGGGCTGCGCTTCCTCCCTCACTCGCCGATTTCATGGCGCACACCACGAGCGTTTCGCTGGACGATATCATTTCTTATGCCGCGCATGCCCTCGTCCCACCGACGACCAGTATTCTCTATTCGTCGTCGTTGAAGCCGGCGGCAATCGATGTCGAATCCCGCTTCGTCGAAGCCGCGCTGGGAAATGTGCACGGGACAGATCTCCGTAACTTCGGGCACGGCCGGCATCATTGGTTTGCGAAAAGGCACGGTGAAACCGGTATCATTGCATTGGTCGGTGACGAACAAGAATCTTTGGCGACCCGGACATTGGAGCTAATTCCTGAAGTCGTTCCAACAGTGCGGGTGGATTTTTGCGGACAGAAAGATGAGCAGGCCCTGTCGGGCCTTCTCGTTAGCCTGTATCTCGCGGCAGCAGCGGGTCACTTGCGTGACATTGATCCGGCCAAACCTGGCGTCCCGGAGTTTGGTCGCAAACTTTATCATCTCGCCCCTTCCAAGCGGCGCAAAGCCCGGCAGGGCGAGCTGACTGAGACGGCCGTGTGGCGAAAGGAAATGGCCGCCGGATTAAAGACCTCGGATCAGCTAACTGAGCTCCGCACGCTTTGCCAGAACGGCATTGATCGGCTCAATCGATCGCGGTTCACTGGATTTGTTTTTGATTACGACGGCACACTTTGCGAACCGCACGCGCGGTTCGAACCCCTCTCTAAGTCAATCGCCGATGGGCTCAACAGGTTCTTGCGGCAAGGCGCCATCATCGGTATTGCGACGGGTCGCGGTGGATCGGCCGCCGAACGTGTCAGGGCTGCGGTCCGGGAAGAATTCTGGGATAACATCGTCATAGGTTTTTACAACGGGGCTGTCATACGCTCGCTAAAGGATGGCTCACCGCAGCCGAGCGATCCTAGCGCTGAGATTTCGAGGCTAGAAGGTATTCTTCGGTCATCACGGCACTTTTCAGCCTGCAAATTCCGTTCGAACCGGAATCAAATCACGATCTCGCTGCCGTATCTCGAAGAGCCGGTAGTTTCCGTCCGAGCAGCCGCAGCCATTGTCGAACACGCTGGTATTGGCGCAACGGTCAGTTGTTCGAGCCATTCGATAGATGTGACATTTGGTAATGCCCGCAAAACCGCGGTGGTCGATGCAATCCGGCGCCGGGCGGGTGCGGCACATGATGCGCCAGTTCTTCGCATGGGGGACAAGGGGCGCTGGCCCGGCAACGATGCCGATTTGCTGGATGATCCCTACGGGCTTAGTGTGGATGAAGTGAGTTCCAGCACAGAGAACTGCTGGGGACTTTCACCGCGAGGCATCCTTGGTCTCCAGGCTACACTCTATTATTTTGATCGACTCAATTGGAAGCAGGGAGCAGGCTTTATTAATTTTGACTGAGGGTGGATCAAATGAGGGATGAGCTGGCAGAAGCTCTCCTGGCCAAGGTGATGAACTGGTCGGACGAAGAAAAGGCGCGCGAACGGCCGATCCTTCAGGACCTTGCACGATATAAGTATGATGAATATCAGCAATATGCGCCGGGTCGGCGCTTCATTGAAAGCCTCGCGCTGTGGCTTCGGCAGTTCGAGACCATTGATGAACGGCGAACTGCGTATAACTTTGTGCGCAGTCGCATCATCTTCATCTCGACACCGGAGATGCGGCATCTCGTCGAGCTTGCTTTCCCGACCGCGATACGCCCGGGGCTGATCAGAAAAGCCGCCACGGCACTTCGGGTTAGCCCATCGCGGTGCAAGCATATTGTCGCGAGTTGGGCATACTCCTTGGTGTTGCGCCAGACGTTGTTCCTCGGATTGAGCGATGGCGCGCAGACTGACGTTTTTCGGCGGGCGCATCCAGAGATCAGCAATGAGCAGCTCTGGCACGCCTACGATATTTCTGATGAAAAGGCCGCATCTATGGGAAAGAAGCTGGCCGATGCCTTGCGCGCGCAGTTGAAACGGGAGCCGACGGAGGCGGAGTCCTGTTTCCACACTGTATGCCTGCTCGACGATTTCACGGCGAGCGGCACCTCCTATATCCGGCAGGAGGGAACGCAGCGGGCGGGCAAGATTCCGCGCATACTCGACAAGCTTGCGCAATCCGATAGCGCGCTGCACCAAATTGTCGGGAAGGAAGGCTTGGACATCCTCGTCTGTATCTATGTTGCGTCCGACCAAGCCGCCCGACACATCCGGGACAACCTGAAGAAGTTTCAATTCCCGAAAGGCTCGGTCCGGCTGGAAGTCATACACTCGCTGCCGCCGCAGGCTCGCCTCGACGACGTAGAAGATGCCAAGATTTTGGCGCTCGCGAACAACGACCGGTATTTCGACAAGGACGCAGATGATGAGCACAGCGAAGTGGGCGGAACTTCCTCTCGCCTTGGCTACGCCGAGTGCCGGCTGCCGCTTGTCTTTGCCCACAATACGCCCAACAATTCGATCTTCCTGCTCCGGGGAGAATATGCGCACACGTTCACAGGACTTTTCCCGCGCGTAAGTCGTCACAAGCGGGGCGGTTGATATGCGGAATCCTTTTCGGCTTCGCGCCTCGAAACGCTCAGTACGCGACGAGCAGTTCGTGCGCCTGTTTGCAGCTAGCGCACTCGATCTGCTGAACGATGCTGACGAACCGTGGGCGGGCGTTGTTTTCCTGCGCAGCGCGCCAGGCGGCGGCAAGACAACTTTGCTCCGCCTGCTGACACCTGGTCCTCTCAAGAAGATCTTCCGGCTACAGGATGACCAGGACGTGCGGCCGACACGCGAGGCGCTCATGAAAGTGGGCGCGATCACGGCCGACGGTCTCGCAATCCTCGGCGTCATGATCGGGTTCACGAACGAGTACCGTGACCTCGACGAGATCGGCGAATCTAGCGGCCGTGCGAAAGGCGTTTTTCGTGCGCTCATCAATGCACGGATCGTGCTTGCGACCCTGCGCGCGCTTCTCGAACGATCAGAGAAGTCGTACCCGGATGACCTCGGGCAGTTGAAGGCGAGTTGGGAGCCCGTGGATGGATCAACCTTACCCGTGGAAGCGACGGGTGAGGAATTGCACAAGTGGGCGTCGCAAATAGAGGATGGCGTCTTCGATGTCCTTGACGACCTCGGCGGTGAAGGAAAACCTCTGCCTCGCCCGGTGTCTGGTCTTGAGGCCTTGCACTGGCTTTCGACGGCGAAGCTTGCGGATGCTGTCGGGCCCATTGAGTTAAAGCGTGTTCTGCTCCTCGATGATCTCCAGTTCCTCAGTGACGAACAGAGCGGCTGGCTAAGGGAAACGCTGACCAATGCGCGCGCGTCGTGCGGCATCTGGATTGCGGAGCGGCTGGAGGCCCTCCCTGCAGAGGACTTGCTCGCAGAGGGTGCGCTCGAAGACCGCGACTATGATGGTGAAATCCGCCTTGAGCGACGTTGGCGCAAGCGCGGAGTCGCTTATGTGAAGTTTGTCGACCAGATTGCCGATCTTCGTGCGCACGAAGCGGATGGCTTCGAAGGCCGCAGCTTCTTCCCAGCCTTGGCCGAGGACCTTGATCCCGTGATCTGGGACGGAGTGTTCGAAACGCAGTCTGCGGAGATTGAACGTCGGCTCGTGGCGCGTGTGGGACATCATCAGCGCTATAAACAATGGCTCGCGCAACGGCGCGCGGTCTCCGGCGGTCCCCGCAACCGCGCGCTTGCCTGGCGCGAGCTGGAAATCCTCATCGAGCGGGACCTGGCTAGGGCGCAGAGGGCATTCGACTTCGACGCGCTCACTGAGGACGACCTGAGTGACAAGGAAAATTCGGCCGTGCGCGCCGCAGCGGAGGTTTTCCTGTCGCGCGACGTGAAAGCACCGATCTACTTCGGGCGCCAGAAACTCGCCATGCTTTCGTCATCAAACGTCGACCAATTCGTCGAGTTGGCAGGCGATCTGTTCGAGGAACTCGCCGCGAAATCGGCGGGGCGGCGGGGTGGCGATTCGAGCCTGAGCGCCGAACGCCAGCACGCCATCTTAAAGCGCGCCGCCGAAAGGCGCTGGGAGGGTATTCCGCGGCGTGTGCCGCGTGGGTATGAAGCACGGCGTTTCCTGGAGGCTGTGGGCGCCTTCTGCCAGAACCAGACTTACCGGGCGAGCGCGCCCTATCCACCTGGCGTGACGGGTTTTGGGATCACAATGCAGGACCGCACACGGCTTATCGGTGACACCGGAGCGGCTAATATGTTTGGCGAATTGAGAGCAATGCTGGCGGCACTTGTATCCCAAAATCTCCTCGAACCGACACTCGATCACAAGAACAAGGGCGAGAGCCTCATCATCTTCAATTTGAATCGCTTGCTCTGCGCGCATTTTGACTTGCCGCTTGGATACGGAGGATGGCGCAAGAAGTCACTGAAGGAACTAACGGACTGGCTGGCCAAGGGTCGCGTCGCTGTCTCGGAGAAATCTTTTGTCTAAGGGCGAGCGCAAAATGCGGTGGGACCCTTACGAGCTACACGCCGGGCCAGATTTCGATTCCTTCTGGACGAACCTGTTGAAGGACGGCGAGCGCAAAGTGCTCTTCCTCATCGGGCGCGGCTTCGACACGCGGGCGACCGCCGCGCCAGGGCGCATCCTCACGCTCGGCAAAGTCGGGACATTGCATGGCTGGATTTTGCGGTATAGCAACGGCCAGCCAGAAGCCGAGAATACGCAGAAGCGCATCGAGGCGAACGTCGCGGCGTTCAGGAGGATTTTCGACGCGAGCCTGCCCGAGATCGAAATCAAAATGCGTGGTGCCGGCAATAGCTACGTCACCTCACGCAACACCCGCACTGCTGTCTCACGGCGAGAAGAACTGGCGCAGTACACTGACGTAATTGTCGACATCAGTGCGATGCCTCGGACGGTCGCGCTGACCGCCATTGCACAGCTCATCGCCCTCCTTGACGAGATTGGTCATAAGGACGGGCCATCAATCAACTTGCACGTCGTAGTTGCCGAGAGTGTCTCCGCCGACCGCGGGCATACCTCCGGGAGCTTGAGTGACACCGTGACGTCGCTGGTCGGCTTCTCGGGCCAACTGACATCCGAGAGTTCAGCGAATGTCCCGCGCGTATGGTTCCCGGTGCTCGGCGAGGGCCAGGCTGCGCGCCTGGAACGCATCCGCGCTGAGCTTGACCCCGACGAAATCTGCCCGACGATTCCCTTTCCGAGCCGCGATCCCCGCCGGGGCGACCGACTGATCGAGGAGTACCGTCAACTCTTGTTCGATGACTTCCACGTCGAGCCCGCCAACATCCTGTACGCGTCGGAGTACAATCCCTTCGAAGCGTATCGCCAACTGTACGGCGCGATCGACCGCTACCGCGATGCCTTACGCGAACTCGGTGGTTGCAAGGTTTTCGTCTCGCCCTTGTCGAGCAAGCTTCTTTCCGTCGGGGCCTTACTCGCTTGTTATGATCACCGTGCGAACGCGGGTGGTCCAGACAGGGTAAATGTTGGCATCCCCTACGTCGAATCGGTTACTTATGGCGAGCCGGTTGATAGTGTGGATACCACGATGGAATTGTATTCGCTCTGGATTCGGGGGGACTGGGAACAATGATACGCGTGGATCTGGCCCTTCGGCCTGTGACGAACGATCCGGCCTGCATCGGTGTGGGTTTCGTTGCCGCGGACATTGTTGAGGGTAGCTCCGAGGAATTTGTGGCGGCCGGCGGCTCCTGCGGGAATGTCATGGCAATCCTTGCATGGCTGGGATGGAAGACTTTCCCTGTCGTGCGCATAGGTCCCGATTGGGCAGCGCGCGTGATCCGAAAGGATTTCGACGCGCTCGGCGTGCGGAACGAATTTCTCTCCCAAGAGCGTTCGATACAAACGCCGATCGTCATCCAGCGCTTCGTCGAGGACGCCAAAGGTAAGCGGGTCCATCGTTTTTCGCTGGCATGCCCAGAATGCGGAGGATGGTTGCCGCGCTACCGTGCCTCCACGCTGACGCAGGCCACTGAAGTCATTGAGTCATCGGTCATACCGAAGACGCTCTATATGGACCGCGTCTCTCCGGCGGCGCTTCGCGTTGCCACCTGGGCGAAGGAGAAGGGCGCGCTTATCGTGTTCGAGCCGTCCACGATTGGGGATGAGCGTCAATTCCAGCGCGCGGTCGATCTATGCCACATTCTTAAATTCTCGCATGACCGGCTCGGTCATATGCGAGACATTCGCGAGGCGCAGAGTCCTAAGGTCATTGTCGAGACGTGCGCCGAGGAAGGGTTGAGGCTTCGCTGGCGCGGGCACTGGAGCGATCTCCCAGCATTCCATACACCGCGATTTCTCGACGGCGCAGGTGCGGGCGACTGGTGCAGCGCCGGCATGATTCATCGCCTCGGGACGACGGGGGCAAGAATTGTCGCCACGCTTCAGAAGCCGCGGCTTCTTGCGGCGCTACGGTTTGGTCAGGCGTTGGCAGCTGTGAATTGCGGTTTCGAAGGAGCGCGCGGCGCTATGATGGCGATGACGCGTGTACAACTTGCCAAACGTCTCACTACCTTAGCGGCGAAGAAGCCCGAAGTCGTGGCAGAGGTGGAAGACCTTGCAACCCGCGAGGGCGATATTCCGAAACGCCTCTGTGCCACCTGCTCGGCTTCGGATAAATCAAAGAAGCGAAAAGCCGCGTCCTGGTAGACGTAATGAAGCGTGCATCTGGCCTTCGTGCCGCTACGCTTCGATGCATAAAGGCTCATGGTCGCCTCCGCGTTTCACGGTTTGAACGCTCCGGCTTCTTTGGCAGATCTTCGTCAAGCACGAGCGTCCATTTTAATAGTCTCAACAATTCGCCGATCACTCCGCCCATGATGCCGTCGCAGTACGCCTCGACGAGGGGGCGCTCATGAGGAGCCAGTGTTCTATTGGCAACATCCATCGTGTCCTTGAGGGCACCGACGAGCTTGCCGGCGCCCCCTTCAACTATTGCACGACGCTTCGAAACGTCGGGCTCCCGGCGAAGGCGCTTCATGAGAGCGTCGAGTTCATGGCCGGCCTGTTCAACTTCCGCCAAGCCCGAAATCGTAAGGCGGTTCGACGGGAAGCGGACGGCCGCCATTGCCAGCGCGCTCCGCGATTTGTTGGTCGTACTTCGTCAGCGCCGCGACTATTGTCGAGAGCCGCCAGCGGGTTCGACCTTGCGCATCGATCTGTTCACCGGGAACGCAGCGCAAAGCGATCTTCACGCTGCGGCGGTCCCGCTCCAGAGCTTCCGACGCCGCATAGATCGTGAGAAAATTGTTCATCGCCCTTTCACGTAATTGCAGTCGTCGTACGTGCAATTAAAAGTTGATACTCTAGTGAACCGCCGCGCGCGGCGCGACCCGCGCTTAAGGAGCGGGGGTCTCAGAAGGAACCATTAACGTAACTCGTTTCCTTCGACGCATTTTGTATGAGTATCCTAAGCTCAATCAGCATCAATAGACGAATTCCTTATATTGACGCCGCAAGACTACTAGTTCGTCTAACTATTATCGTTCGATTATTGCTGAGGTTGACTAGCTCGTATCTCATTCCTTGGTGTCTGCACTCTAATATAGGTGCGCCAGCGATCGGCGAAGGTCAATCGCGGCGCCAACTCGCGGCCCAGCGAGCCATGCGTTTTAGGAACTTCCAAATTCCAGTTTTTACCCCGTTTCCCTATCACCCTATTTCACCACTACTACTACTCCCAAAAACCAGTACAGTAGAAGTGGAGTAAAAATTGGAAATTGGAAGTCACATGATTTCAACGGGTTATCGGTTTTTGCCTGTTTTTTTGCGCGTTCTTGTTTGTAATTTCAGGGAAGTTCACGTTTAAGTCGTCACGATCGAGGATCACCAAAGTTCCATTTAGCGTCAAAACTCCGACCGAAAGCCTTTCGTCTATTGCATGGGTCGAGAGTCGGTACGCCTTGATCAAGTCGCTCCGATGGAACAATCGGTCCTTGGACTGATGCCACCCCATGTGCTTCGCGACCTTTCTAATCGTCAATGGTCGCTCAATCTTATCAATGTTTTTCCACTCATAAATATACTCTCTCAGATATGCGATTACGGCTTCATCTGTAATAATTGTCGCGCGCCATGGAAAATTGCCCCCTCGGCGTCATGAGGAATTGCCCCCTCCTTGGATAGCTGAGGAGAGAGCAAATGAACGAGGAGCGAATCACGGAAAGCCCATCGTGGAGTGATCCACGGGGGCAGATGATGAAGACGCCGGACGACGTGGCGGAGATGTTACGCCTGAGGGCGTGCGGGTGGGGTGTGAAGCGGATCGCGCGGCAGCTGGGCTGCAGCCATCACACGGTGAAGGACTATGTTGCGGCGGGCGGCGCGAAGCCGTTCAAGTCGCCGATGCGACCGAAGAGGCTCGACGGTCATGAAGATTGGCTGCGCGAGAGGTTCGTCCGGCATCGCGGCAATGCGGATGTGGTGCGCCAGGATCTGTTGGCCGAGAAAGGCGTAGCGGTCAGCCGGCGAACACTACAACGCGCCGTGCGGCCCTATCGTCAGGCGCTGAAGGCCGAGGCGCTGGCGACGACGCGGTTCGAGACGCCACCGGGCCGACAGCTGCAGATCGACTTCGGCGAGCGTCTGGTGGAGATCGGCGGCGCGAAGATCAAAGCGTTCGTGTTCGTGGCGACGCTCGGGCATTCGCGACGGCTGCACGTGCGTGCGTTCCGGGCCGAGAAGCAGGAGCACTGGTTCGCGGGGCTCGAGAGCGCGTTCACGACCTTCGGCGGCGTTCCGGAGGAAGTGCTGATGGACAATCCGCGTGCGCTCGTTGTGCGCCACGACGCGGTGAGCCGATCGATTCAGTTCAATGACAAGCTTATCGCGTTTGCGAAGCATTGGGGCTTTCGTCCTCGCGCCTGCGCGCCTTATCGGGCGCGCACGAAGGGCAAGACGGAAAGCGGCGTCGGCTACGTGAAGAAGAACGCGATCGCGGGGCATTCCTTCGCGAGCTGGGAAGCATTCGAGGCGCATCTCGCCAAGTGGGAGCATGGGGTGGCGAACATGCGTATCCACGGCACGACTGGCGAGGCGCCGATCGCCCGGTTCGAGCGTGACGAGGCGCACCGGTTAAAGCCGCTCGGCGGGCGGCCGTCATTCGGATTATTGCGCGAGCTGACCCGCGTCGTTGGCAACGATTGCGCTGTCGAGATCGACACGAACAGCTACTCGGTGCCGTGGCAGCTGATCGGCGAACGTGTGGCAGTGACGGTCGCGGCCGGCGAAGTGCGCATCCGTCATGGCACATGCGAGGTTGCAGTCCACAAGCAATCGGAGGGTCGCCGTCTGCGGATCGTCAATTCCGCCCACCTCGAGGGTGTTGCCGGTCGCGATGGCGCTGTCTGCCGACCACAGAGCGCGGCACCGACGGTATCGGCGTCGTCTCTGTCGCCCTCGTTGTTGCGTCCTCTTGCCGAATACGAAGCGGCGATCGGAGGGAGCTTCTGATGGCACGCGCAAAGAAAGCGACCGAAGCACTGACCGATCCGCTCGATGCCATGCTGGCGCGATTGCAGCTCTTCGGTATCCGCGACCAGCTTGACAGCCTGCTCGACGAGGCGGCGCGTACGAACCTGTCGGCGCGTGAGACGCTGATCCTGCTGTGCGAGCGTGAGATCACCCGCAAGGATCACCGCCGCATCGAGATGGCCCTGAAACTCGCGCACTTCCCGGCCGTGAAGGAGCTTGCGGGCTTCGACTTCGAAGCACAGCCGTCGATCGATCCGAAACAGATCCGCGATCTGGCTGCGTCACGGTGGATTGCCAATGGCGAGAACGTGCTGCTGCTCGGCCCACCAGGCGTCGGCAAGACGCACTTGTCGATCGCGCTCGGGCGAGAGGCGATCCTGGCAGGATACACGGTGCAGTTCACAACGGCGACGACGCTGGTCGCCGGCCTCGCCAAGGCGCACAGTGAGCGGCGCCTGGACGAGAAACTGTTGGCGCTGTCGAAGCCGAAGCTGCTGATCGTCGACGAACTCGGCTACCTACCGCTGGAGCCCGACGCGGCGCATCTGTTCTTCCAACTGGTCAGCCGGCGCTACGAAACCGGCGCCATGCTGATCACCTCGAACCGCAGCGTCGCCGAATGGGGCATGGTGTTCGCCGACCCGGTGGTCGCGACCGCAATCCTCGACCGCCTCTTGCACCACAGCCACGTGCTGACCATCCGCGGCGACAGCTACCGGCTCCGCGCCAAGCGAAAGAGTGGCCTCATCAAGCCGCCTGTCGGCGACGGGCCTCCGGTCGGCTCCGCCTCCCTCCGTCCAGCAACCGGCGGAACTAACCTTCAACCGACATCATGAACCCAAAGGTGGGGGCAGTTCTTCATGACGCAAAGGGGGCAGTTCCGGATGGCGTTTGACAATAATGATTTGGCGGTCTAATTTGACAGACTGCTTTTTCAGATACTCCAATAAGTCTGCGGCTGACTGCTGTCCGTGTGACCAGCCAGCTTCCACCATTTTATTCTTGGCGGCGGTGGTCGGCGCGTGTTGACCGGGGCGTATCACTCGGCTCTCATCTTCTAATAGCCACTGGTGCGCCCAATTTTTGATGATACCCAAACCCTCACCTTTCAGCCATCGGTGCAGGTCTTGCCAAAATTCAATTGGTTTGCATACCTCAATTACCTTTGGCACCAGCCATCGCCGATCCCCATCAGGAAGCTTCAACGCCCGCAGTGAATTTGATGACGCAATGACGGCAGTAAAATTGTCCTGATCGTATGGCTGTTCAAATTTGCGATCGACGTGGATCATGGCATCGGTAATTAATGTCTTCAGTCTATTGTATGCGAGTGAGCTTTGACCGGCATAGATTTCTTCAACTACGATCAAGCGGCAATTGGCCTTCCAGGCAGTGAAGTGCGAATTGGTGATATCACTCTCTGACGGATAGCTGACGTTCTGATAACCAGCGATGGGTGCCAGAATGTCTTGGCCTAGCGTGGTCTTTCCGACTCCCTGTGTCTCACTACACAATAGCAAACCGTAACCCATCTTGATTTCAGGGCGATCGATGAATGTTGCAACAAACCTCATAACCTCATATCGATCAGACTTCTGTGGAATCAGATGTGTAAGGTAATCTAGAAACGGCTTGGGATCACCATTGATAGGCTGAATGTTGGATGGCACGTGGGTATTGAATGCAAGCTCACCGCGCATATTATGTGTGATGCCGGATTTTGTTGATGGATTGAACGTTGGCACGTCAACCTTGATTTCCTCAAAGATAGTAAGGTACTGCGCGATGTTAATTTTTATATGCATGAAGGGACGTAATCTGGCGTTCAATTCAGTCTGATTTAACAGTATTGTTGGAAACCGCTTATGGGCGAACAGTGACGGTTTGCTGATTGATACCCATTCCTCAATGAACTCGCGACGCACCTTATATGTTGGGGCTTCATCTGCATCGTCCGATATAATTTCCTCAGTGATGAACGTTGCGGGCCGGAAATAACTCCTGAAAGATTGGCCCTTGAACCGCCCATCGCTATTATAGAATTTGACTGGCAGCGGATCAGCCAGATCAAAGCCATATGCAAAGTCGTCATCGAAGCGAACGTAATCGAGTGACTTGCCGTAGTGCTTTGAGACGATTGTTACCGCACTCTCACCAGCACGGTCACGGTCGGCAACGTAGACAGCAATTCCCCAATCGAGTCGGGTCATGTAATCGATTAGCTCATCGTAGTCCGCATACTGCAACGCCTTGGCGCCCCCAGCGATACCCCAATGCTCGTACTGCTTCAGGATATCAATATAGGGATGACGGTCGCGGGCCATTTGTGCGGCAGCACTTGAATCATTCACCAGCCAGTCAATATATTCGGCGGTCTTTTGGCCCTCGTGAACCATGATCGGTAGATTGCGTTTGATCAGCGGTTTCCAGAATGGCTTTAGGAAGCGTCGTTCTTGTTCTTCATTCTTAGTCTTAACGTCGTTGTATTTTTCAGGATCATAGCCCTCGACGGGCGGAATATCTGGCTCACCGCGATGCCATTCGTTGTCGCTGTAAAAGGTCCAGGGCACATAGATTTTTGAGCCATCTGGTTTGTCAATACGCTGGATGCAATAGAGCACTCGGTCACGTGACGCATCCTCCACGATCGGAAACCACCACTGTTTGCGGTGGACAAAGCCGTGTTCGTTGGCGGGCTCGATCTTCGCGGTTGGGATGTTCAATTGGCGGCGCTGTTGCTCGGCATTATTTAGAGACGTGATCAGCGGCACTGGGAATTTGATCGCGGCGAACTCAGTTTCAATTGCTCTTTGCTGGTCGGCGTTCGGTAGTGCGATCTTAGCGGCGTCAGCATCGCCGTAGTAGATATCGACCTTGCCCACGCGGTTTGCGCGGATCACGGCGGGCTCAGAATAGTAGGTGCGGCCGGTGTCGGATTGCTTGTGCTCGATCCTGACAACTCCGCGTCGCAGGGCGACTTTGACGGCGCCGACGCTGGCGAGGTACGCGTCCCATTCGGGAGTAGAAATACCCCCCTGGCCGACAACTAGCTTTAAATCAGGGACTTGCGCCGGTCGGCGCGGGCTGCTATTTTTGTCTTCGCGCACGGCTTGGACCTCCTGTGCGTGTGGATTGATCTTCGCACGGTCATTCTCGCTTCCTTGGGTTCGAGTTAATCGCCCCCGCCCGGTTGCCGCACCGCGCGGGGGTTTCTTTGTACTCCACTCTAATCAGATTTCAAACCGGCCATGCGTCGGAGTTGGCGTGCCTCACGGACATGGGCGGGCGCTGCTAGTTCGGCCTTTCTTTTTTCTTCAAACCACTCGTCACGCAATATCCTGACTTCTGGACAGTCGAGAAGTTTGATTGTTTTCGTAGCTGTCGTCATCGTTGGCATATTTGCGTATTTCTTGATGATTTTAATAATACGATCTCCTGGTGTTTCGCCTATGCCATTTTGGATAACCTTAAATGCAACGGCTGAGATAGCTATTCTCACGGCTGGATGGGAAAACAATTTGCGGCAGCGCTTGATTGCGTTGCGCTCAAATTCACAAATTTCCTTGATAGATTTGTTGGCATAATCTCCATATTTCAGCACTAAATGTTGATCGTGACTACAGCCACCTCTATTCCATATAATTCTAAAAGTCCGCCAGAATGTTGCTTCTGCCATCGCGCCAGCGACGAATACAATAAACTCCGAAAGCAACCAACGGTCTAGGGTTTGCTTTGACATCAAACGGAGTGCTTGTGTCCAATGGTAATTGTATTCGCGCTGTGACTTCATATAAGCGTCGCGATATTCTGGCGGCACAAGATCGGGATCAGTATCGTCATCAGGACGCCAGCCAGCTTCAAGCTCAAGGTCTAAAGGCAAGAAATTGCCGCTGTAGCACGTGCCGATATGTCTAAGGGACAACACGTTTGATTTGCCCGCCTGTAGATGCATGATTTCTGGATGCAGGACGATGCTATCGATCGAATTGTCGGGATCGACTCCACGATCGTCGCTGGTCAAATACATAGCGACGGCGTGGCCAGCTTCGTGAAACGAAGTCGCCCAAACCCGATCGACTGTTCGCGGAATGCTCAGGAGGCGGTCGGCGGAGCGCCTCCGCTTGCGTTTCAGCGCTTGCTTGCGGTCGCGCATGGCGAACCCTCCACGTCGAACTTGCCCGCCTCATCGCCCCACGAAAGCCAGCGAGGCCAGCTTGCGCGGGCGAATAGCTCGACATACGGGCCAGCGGCGTAGCTCTCGATGCGCTCGTAAGCTTCATCGGGCTTGCGGCCGTACTCCCTAATCGGAGCAACGATCACTTCGCGGACACCGCCGCTCAGCCGTCGCGGGCTGCCACGGCGGGCGAGAATGCAAATCTCGGTGCCCTTCCGCGTGGTGTGGCCCTGGCCTAGGCGCAGGTCGGACTCCGACGTGAGCACCGCGCAATTTTTGCGGAGCTTCAGCGACGTGAGACCGATGCTGCTATAGCGCCAGCCCCAAGCCTCGATCATGTCGATCGCGTGCAGAAAGTGTTGCGCCGTGGTCCAACACCAGAGATGACAGTCGGGCGCGGCGATATCGGCGAGCGGCAGCGCGGCAGTAGCGGCGAGGCTCATCACCTTGAAATGTCGCCGTGCGTCGCGACTGCCGATGATGTGCGGCGTGTAGGTTTTGTGGTCCCACGGTGGGTCTACCAGGAGCGTGCCAGCGGCGCGCGCCGGTAGCCCCGCGAACACATGGTCGCGGGGGAGGAGTTTGATCGCCATCGTCAGTGCACCGTTGTCGATCGGCGGTCCAACTCCGTCGTGATCGCGCAAAGACAATCGTCGTTGAAAGCCGTGATCGCGTCCGCGAGCGCCTTGAAGTCGGCGGTCTCTTTGCTTTCTTCGGCGAGCTTCAGCAGCGACCGAAATTCAGTGGTCGCGTGCAACGACTTGAAGAACATGATCGCTTGCTGAACGCTGGTGATCGCGGTGTGACCCAACGTCGGCGCGGGCTCATCGTCGGTCCGCGCGTCGTCAGTCGGCGCGGCTTTTCGGCCCTTTGAGCGCCCGTTTGGCTTCGAAGTGCCTTCGGGCGCAGCCCGCCCATTCGTCAAATCGATCGGCGCTTGGCCAGGGTCCACCGCCGAAGGTGACGCATCAGCGACCTCCGTAGGCGTTGCCGTCGTCGCGGAATCGGCGATTTCGGGCGCGGCCTTGAGCTCGGAATACTCAGTGGGACCGAGATCGACGATCTCGGTTTTAGGCAACTCAGCGCCACGTGGCGCTGACTTTTCGCCCTGAGCAGCGCGGCTTGCCCGCATCCGCTCAGCTTTGTTGCTCCGCACTTCCGCGACCGTCGTTTGGCCCTTCGCGATGCGGATCAACTCATCGGCCCGCGACTGCCCAAGGTCGAAGTGTTTGCGAACGTAGTCGCCCCACGGCCCCTTAGGCTTGCGACTCTTCAACTCAATGAGCATCGTCCCAGCATGAACCCAATGCTCAATTGCTTGGCGCTCTGAGGTTAGGGCGAGAGCAACCCGTTTTTTGATCTTGGAAATGAGTTCCTTTTCATTGAGCTTTTTGAGCGCTGTAGTTTTGCTTTTCGTAGCAACTTGGGTGCTGCCGTTGATGGTCTCGCTCATCGCCGCCCCCGCTGCTTCATGTGGCGGATATGCTTCGGCGATGCGATGGCGGCTTTGCTTGCGCGCTTGGCATGAGCGCTTAGCTTCTTTTTGAGCAGGGTATTAGCCTTGCTGGGCTGCGACATGCGGCGATGCCAGTCAGCCTCTTCCGCTTTGCTGATTTTGACGATGCTGCCGAAACGAATTTCGCGCGGGCCAACACCTTGCTTTTGCATCTTGTAATAAGTGAAAAGCGAGATGCCGTTGCGCTCGCAGAACTCGTCAATGCTGAAAGTGACGCGCTCAGCGGAAGGCGCGTCTAGGGCTATGTCAGTCATGGCATATCGAACCTCGGTTGCGCGCTACGGCGCGTGACCGTTGCGAGTCGGCGCGCGTCGGGCGTGGCGCGGCTTGCCGCGCTGGCTAAATTTTTAGGGCTTGTGCTCGCTTGGCGGTTCGCGCAATTGCCGAACTGGCCGCGAGCGGGTTCGATACTTTCGGACTTCCAGCCCGAGATATAGCGGGCGGGACGGCGGGCGGCAAGGGGTATGCCGATAATTTATGGGGCTGGTTTCAGGTGCGCGCGAGCAAACTATAAAGTTACTGTAATCTAAAACCCTTTGGCGTCCTTCGATCGATGCGGGACCCGGGCGCTTGCGAGTAGCTCCTCTGAGCCGCCAGCACGCACCCTACCTGCCGGCGGATAGCTGGACGCTACCCAGCGCGTTTCAATGGCCCACCGATTCCGTAGCGCGGGGCACTGCGCTCAATGGCTTTGTCAACGTAATCGGGCGACAGGTGCACATAGTGTCGCGTCGTTTGCCGCAGATCGGCGTGGCCAAGGTTCTTAGCGACTACCGTCAGCGGCATGCCGTTCATGACCGATAACGATGCCCGGGTGTGTCGCGTAGCGTTATGGAAATTGATGTAATCGAGGCCTGCTGCGTTGCACGTTGCAATCATCGGTTCGCGTTGATTGCTCTTGCGCCAGGGCTCGCCATTGTCCTTGATGAAGATCAGATCGTCTCGTTTTTTGCCAGCGCAAAGGCCAGCAAAGAATGCGCGGCCTTCAGTGGTTAGGATAATGTCGCGCACTGCGCCTGATTTCGACATTGGAATATGCAGGTTACCATCTTTGAAATCCTGAACCTTGGCGCGAGCCAATTCGCTGTAGCGTGCGCCAGTGTGTAGCCCGGCTTGCAACAGCAAGTGAAAGTCAGGTGCAGCGGCATCAAGCAGTTTGCGGGCATCATCGATTTCGCAATATCGCGGACGTGCGGCATTGACCTTCCGAAATTGTTTAACTTCGCGCCACGGCTTCTCACTGATTTTGGGGACGCGGTTAAGCGCTGCACGTAAAGCTTGGAGCATCTTGTTGGCCGTGACCTTCGATTTGCGCACCGTCTCGTCATCGCCAACAGCGACCATGTTCTGTTGCCACTGTTCAATGTGCTGTTTCGTCAGATCGGAAACGCGAATGGCGCCCAGCGTCGGCAGGATGTGCTTGCGGACGCGACCTTCGATCTCGTTGCCAGTCGCGCAGTGGGCTCGCAGATAGGCGACATAATCGGCCAGGGCTTCCGCAGCCGTCATCCCAGCCGATGCACGCACGAGAACTTCGCGGCATCGTATGCGGCCCGTTGGGCATCGGCGAAGGTCATCGCGCCGTTATTGCCAAGGTCATCGGCAACGCCCAGCGTGGCGACACGATAGGCTTGGCTCTTGGGCGCGTCGGGGATGTAGCGGCGAACGATCCAGGTCCCCGCGACGTCGCGATGGCGGCGGCGGTAGCCAAGGTGGAGGGTGCCCGCGATCAAGGTCCGCCAGTGCGGCTTGTGGCCAACCGCGAGGCGCTCGCGGGCCTTGGGCGTGCTAAGGTTGGCATCTCTGATTGTACGCAAGTGAAGCTCCAAGAAATGGTCAGGAATAGCCGAGTTTTATCGGGTTTGCCTGGGTTTTGCCAGGGTTTAAGTGCTTGTAACTATAACATTTTCGGGTTTGCAGCGGTAGCGCAATTCGCTGCGGCGCCCCGGAATGACGGCGCGTCCGAGCCGCGTCAGTCGTCGAAGAGGCTCGACACCAACTCCTCTGCGGCCGTTCGGCCGATGGCGTCCCCGATCAGGCTTGCGATCGACAGCACGCGAATATTGGCGGCGACGCGGACCGCTTCCGTCGGCTGGATCGAGTCGGTGATCACCAACTCCTTGAGATGCGACGCCGTCGTGCGCGCGACCGCGCCGCCCGACAGCACCCCATGCGTGATGTAGGCGAAGACCTCTGTCGCACCGTGACCGAGAAGGGCTTCGGCGGCATTGACCAATGTGCCGCCGGAATCGACGATGTCGTCGACGAGAATGCAGGTGCGTCCGTCGACCTCGCCGATCACGTTCATGACTTCGGATTCGCCGGCGCGCTCGCGCCGCTTGTCGATGATCGCGAGCGGCGCGCCGATCCGCTTGGCAAGGCCGCGGGCGCGCACGACGCCGCCGACGTCGGGCGACACCACCATGAGCTTGGAGAGATCGAACCGCTCCTTGATGTCGCGCACCATCACCGGGGCGGCGTAGAGATTGTCGGTCGGGATGTCGAAGAAGCCTTGAATCTGTCCGGCGTGCAGGTCGAGCGTCAGCACGCGGTCGGCGCCGGCGTGACTGATGATGTTGGCGACGAGCTTGGCGGAGATCGGCGTTCGCGGCCCCGGTTTGCGGTCCTGGCGGGCGTAGCCGAAATACGGCACCACCGCGGTGATACGGCGCGCCGAAGCGCGGCGCAGCGCGTCGATGATGATCAACAGCTCCATCAGGTGGTCGTTCGCCGGATAGGAGGTCGACTGGATCACGAAGACATCGGCGCCGCGGACGTTCTCGAGGATCTCGACGAAGATCTCCATGTCGGCAAAGCGGCGGACCACGGCCTTGGCGAGCGGGACGCGCAGCCGCGCCGCGATCGCCTCGGCGAGGCGAGGATTGGAGTTGCCGGCAACGAGCTTGATCGCTGCGTTCGTCCCCGCCGCCATTACGCCTCCTGACCGATCGCCCGCAGGTGCGGCCGTACCGGGATGTCAGGGCATTCGCGCTGTCGCCACCGACGCATCCAGTACCGGACCCTGCCCAACACGTTCCGGCGCCGCGGTCATATCAACTAGGCCATGCCGCTGGCAATACGAGACAATTCGTTGTCCCGCCGGAATTTGCAGATGATTTACGGGTCGTAGTCGGGCGCGCGCGCCGGCAAATCAACGCGAGGGGGCCGCGAACGCGAAGGCGCCGCTGTCGGCCGGCGCAAACGCGACGTTCGGATTGACCTGGTCGGGCGGCGCGGCGGGCTCGCCGGGCTGGTTGGGCGAGGCAAGATAGGCCACGAGCCGCTCCATGCCGTCACGCGCCATGCCGCCGATCACCTGATCGTCCGCCGTATTCCAGGCGTTGCGGTCGGAGCCTGCCGGCACCTCGCCCGCAAGCCGCATCATGCGCTGGCGATCGACATTATAGATGTCCCACACCCAGGTGAGCGTCGAGCGCTTGCCTTGGCTGTGCGCCGCCACATAAGCGCGAATGCGGTACTGCGCCGGCGAGTCTCGCGAGACCACGGAAATTTGGCGGGCGTTGGCTTCCTGATTGAGCTGAAGGACGAGCCGGCGGAACACCGTTTCGGGCGGCCCGTCGATCGACTCGAACGCGACGGTAGCGGTGCTCCGCCCTCCGACCGCGAGAAGCGGCGATCCGTCGGTGGTGCACCCCGCAAGGGCGCATCCCGCCAGAACGACCGCCGCATATGCCAACTTGCCGAGCCACGCCGCCGCGCCGCGCCCGAACGCCGCCATTGCCTGTCCCCGTTACCCACGGCGGCTTCCATTATTGATCTTGATTGGCGGATGCCGCCGCACACCCCAACGATTTGTTAACCAAATTTCATCGCCAGGTCCAGCTTCAGGTCCAGCGTCAGGTCCAGCGTGCGCTGTCGCGGCATCGGCGCGGGGAGCGCAAGCCATTGCGACAACTTCGGTTTTGCCGCTGCGCGGGCTCGAAATGAGGCCTGAATCCGGCCGGTTTTTCCCTGAGAACAGGGAAAATAACAGGGAAACTCAAAAATCGGGCTTCGCTTTTCGCATGCCGCGGCGAAATCGTCTGTTATCGCAAAAACTTGCGAGACAACCCGTCCGCCGTGCTGAGGGAACCGTGCTGCCCGGAACAGCGAAGCACGGCGGGAGCAGATATTTGCTGACGCTGATGATGTGCATCGTCATTGGAATCTCCTTGCGATATAGTCCTATATATAGCATAATAGTCCTATCGCGCAAAGCGCAATTCCGGGGCGGACCATTGGCACTGCGCAGGTCCGCTCCTCGGCTTGATGCGGCTGCGCTCGCCCCGCGATCGCTGCGAAGCGATTGATCCGCAGCAGACCACGGTAGCCACCTCTGTACGAGTTCATCCGGAAAGCGAACCAGGCGATTGAACCTCTCGACCGAGAACACGACTAACAACGAAGGCGCGACGTGCGGAAGATGAGACGGCCAAATGTGGGCTCTTTCGTTAAAGCAGTTCCGTTGGGCGTCAGTCGGGAGATCAATATGAACATTCGATCTATCCTTGGCATGATAGTGCCCGCAGCCGCCGTCGGCCTCTCGACGATGCTGATGGGATCGACACCCAGCCGCGCCGAGCATCTGACAATGGCAACGAAAAGTCCGAACGAGGTTAGAATTCGCGGATACGCTCGTTTTGATATGAATTGCGCCGCGAAAGAAGCGCCTGAAGTTTATCTTGATGTTCCACCAATGAGCGGGTTCGTTTGCGTGCGGACGAGCAGCGTGACTGTTCGCAAGCTCTATGGAGGTGCGGCCGGATGCTTAGGCCGAACGATGTCCGGCATCGAACTCATGTATCTTCCACGACGGACCTTTACCGGTATCGATACAATTCGATATACGGTGAAATTCCCGACCGCCACGGTGACGGTTGAAGCTGACATCAACGTTCAATCGGATCAAGAAACTACGAAGAGTGGCGCGATCCCAGCGAGGCCGGAAAACTTCAAGGCACCGGGGCCGATCCCGATGTGCGTCCCGTTAGTTTCGTAGGCTGCTGGCGCGGCCTCGAATGTTCGAGGTTATCTAGGGGCATTTCGGGAGTGAGAGTTTTGATGCAATGTATCGGCCTCTCCGCGCGAGAAGGAGACGACGATGGGCGCGAACTCGGGCAAGTTGGCGGCCGTTCCTAAATGGCAAATCTTTTTGGCGTGCATTGGCGTGTCAGGGGCTTTGATGATCCAGACGGGTCAAATCAAAACTCTATGGCGCTATTGCATATTTTACAGGATCCTGGAAAGACGGCGGGTGTCGTGTCGCATCTCGACTGTCCCAACCATGGTCATATTGATTATGTTTTTCGTATTGAGGGCGCGTC
The DNA here is from genome assembly GCA_963807015.1 of uncultured Alphaproteobacteria bacterium. Lineage (GTDB taxonomy): Bacteria > Pseudomonadota > Alphaproteobacteria > Rhizobiales > Xanthobacteraceae > JAJPKK01. The sequence continues at coordinate 41,613 of CAWEAS010000011.1, forward strand.
ATTTGATGGGCGTGAGCACTTCATAGATGGAATTTCGTGTCCGGAGCTGCGAACCGGTCAGCGCGTCGCCGTTTATTATCAACGCGCCCAGCCGACAAACAATTACGCATTCGTTGAGGGACAAGATGACGGGAACGGTGCAAGGAGGGCATTTTACACCAGTCTAGCTTTTTTCGGGGGACTTCCTTTTGTCGGACCTTTGCTTCTTATGCCAATCTGGGGCTTGGCGGTCTGGATGCGTGGTTTGTTGAAGGAGTTCTGATCAACTCAGCGCCGTGGTAGCGGCGCCGTTTTTTACAACAAAATCGGCCCATCCCGGAAGTGCACCGGCTCGCGGTTGATTTCGGCTTACAATGGCAGATCAGACGAAATTAGTGGCGTGCCGGCCGGCTGCTCGGTCTTGAAGGGAAGCGGACGCTCGACCAGACGTTAAATCCAGATTAGCCGGTCTTCGGGTTGCGGCGGATCATTTTGGCGATCGCAGCCGATCGCGAGGCCTCCGCGCCAATCGAGGACGGTGCGTCAGCGAACGGCGTCGCGCTGCGAGGCTTGACGACAGAAACAAACGGTTTCGAACGCCTTTAGGGAAGGGCCGCCAATTGGGGCGGCCTAAAACGCGAGCAGGATCGGCGTTCCCTACGACCGGGCTGATCAGTTCAGCGGATCTGTTGCGGTGGACAGCACGATGCCGACGCTGTCCTTGGTTCGCGGATCGGGACCACGTCCCTCCGCGAACGCGCGCTCTTCCACCCGCCGTCCGCGCAGCAGCCCCGGCAAGCCGAAATTTCCTTCGATGCAGCGGGGCTCGTAGTAGATGCGGTTCTGCTCGTCGCTTTGCCTGCCGAACTCCTGCTTGACGGTCCACGACCGCGTCCACACCGTTGGATCTTCGATCTTGACCTCGTACTCAAGCGATTCGGGCCCCGTGCGCGTCCAGCGCTCGACGAGATGCAGGTTTTCGCGCGACCCGAAAACATCGGTCTTCGGAGAGAAGTTCGTCACGTCGATGACGAGCGTATTGCCTTCCCAGTGGCCACGCGAATCGCCGTACCATTGATGGATGCCGGCCGGCAGATGGGGCCGCCCGTCCATGACGATGTTGCGCTGAAAGCCCTGACCTTGATTCATATCGTAGAATATCGCGATGCCGCCGGGCGTCTGCACGATCCGGCGGAAGCTGCCGCCGAACAAGCTTCCGAACTCGGGCAGGCCGCTGTGCAGGCAGCGGTCGGCCAATCCGTCGTCCTCGGGACCGTCCGCGCGATTGAGACGCGCAAAGTTACCCGTGTGGTAGCGTGGCGGCGTTTCTGTAAATCGCGGCGAGGGCGTCGGATCGTACTTGCCGCCGGCGCACGCAGGCTCATGGTTCTTGCACGCGTCCGTCGCCTGCAGGAGGGCGAGGCGAAACTCCCGATCGGCCGCAACAGCCCGTTGCGCCTCAGGCGTCTGCGGCGGCACCCGGCCATTGGGCGGATCGACGATCATCGATGTCCGCGGGCCGGTGTGCTTGATCGTCAAAAACGCGGTGTTGTAGGCGCCGCCGACGTCAGTCGCGGTCCCGCGCGCCTGCCGCGGGTCGTCGCCGAAATGCGCTCCCCGCTGTTTGTCCAGTTCCTCCCGCTGCGCCGGCGTATAAAATTCCTGGTTCGCATAGGCGGGCGCCCGCTGCAGCGCCGTATCGAATTCCTCGGTCCAAATTCCTTGAAGGTCTGGCTCACCCCAGGGCGTTTTCAACACCGGGGCCGAGGCCGGCGCAGCAGCGGACGTCGCCGGGGCCTGAGCCGAAGTTGTCGTCACGGAAATTGAAAACACGGCGCCGGCGGCAGCCGCTGCGATGGCGAGCGATATCATCGAACCTGAGCCGCGCTCGAACATGATAACCTCCCTCTTTTTGAACCAAGGCCGTCGGGCCTTATCACAACCGCCTGCGCGCCCGCGCCTTTGGCGGGTATCGCTACTTCTTCGGCGCCATCGGCATCGGGCCGACCACGTATCCAGGCGGATCATTGGGCAGCAGGAACTGGGTCTGGCCATTCACGATTGGGCTGTGCTGGGTCTCCAGGCAAACCACGTCACTTACGAAAGTGTCTGACGGGATACGCCGGTAGTGGCGGTTGACACGCCATGGCTTGGTAAACGCCAGCGGGTCCTCGATTGTCATATCGTTCTCGAACGTGTCGTTGTCGACGAGACGCATCCGCTCGACAAGATGCACTTGGTTGCTGTGGGGCGCGCCGGTGCGATCGAACGGGGTATCGCCGCGCATGCTCACCGTATCGACGACAAGGGTGTCGTCCTCCCAATGACCGATCGAGTGCCCGGTCCATGAATCGAAGCGCTCCCCGACCGGGAGATGGCCGCGCCCGTCGGTGTAGATACGGCGCAACTGAGGGCCGTATTCCCAGACGATCCATGTCACCTCGGGCGTCACGACGAACTCCAGCGGACCCGGGATCCCGCCCATCAGGCGCGGCATGCCGTGGGGTAGGCAGTTGGTGATGGGGTCCGTAAAATAGCCGGCAAGCGTGTGGTCCAGCTTGTCCTTGTACTTGGCTTCCCACTCAGCATTGTAGGGCGGGTGCTCGCGGTCGCCGGGTTGCTGCGCATTGTTGCCCTTGGGATCCGCCGTGCTGGGGTCGAAGATGAGTCCGCCCACCGGATTCCAGAGACCCGACCAGTTGGGCAGCCTCGCCACGACCTTCATGCGCTCCGGCTGACTTAGCCCGAACGGCGCCACCCCCTTCTGCTGGGCGTTCGCGGGCGACAGCATTGCGGCGACGAGCGGCAGAGCGAACACAGCACCGCGACCGTACCTCATGCATTCCTCCCGATTGTTGGCGCGACGCGCAGAGTGATTTTACCGAGCCCGATCCGCCGCGCGCGGCGCGCGGGCGTCAGCGCTCGGCGCGTTCAGTTCGCCGGTGCCGATGCCGGCACGACGCCCGGGCGGGGATTGAGCACTGTGCCGTCGGACTTCGTCACCGAGACCCAGGCGCCCGCCGGGCGGCCGTCGCGCAACGGGCGGGTTCGCACCGTGACCTTGTCGCCCGGCTGCAGCGCGTTTGCCCTGATTCCGGCGCGCATCAGCGCACTTGGGCCTTCCGCCTCGAAGCCCCACAACGTTTCGGCGCCGGATTCGTCGCGCACCAGCACGTAAAGCCACGAATGCGGATTTGTGTATTCGAACGATTTCACGGTGCCGCTGACGGTCACGATCTTTTCGGGTTCGAACATCGCCGCCGAATGGTGCGACACCGCGGGCGCCGCGCCAGCAACAAGGCCGGCTACGCCGATCACCGCCGAAATCAATTGTCTCATCGCCATGTTCCTTGTTCGCGTGAACTCACGGATCATCGGCGTTTGCTGGCTCGACCGCAGCCAACCCCGGCCGAAGTTTGGCCTGCGTAATGAACCATAAATGTTCGCCTTTTGCTACGCGTGGGTGCCCACTCATCTTCGCAACTGCCACGACGGCGAGTGAAATTGGTAAGCCGGGTGCAGGGTGACACCGGGTTTGACCCGTTGCTGGGGTCCTGCCGCGGACGGGCACAGCGGTCTCGTGCGATCAGGAGCATTTCGTGAAGTGCGCGGCCACAATCGAGCTTGGTGGATTTCCTCGCAAGATTGACAGACGTCCGGACGAATCCGAATAATGACGCCGGCGGCAAAAGCGCCCTAGCAATAATATTTGGGAGGATGCCATGGCCTCGCTTAAAAAAGTCAAAGCCTCGATGATGAACGCGGTCCACGACCTGCCGCTGCTGGTCGCGCGCGACGAGGGCTTCTTCCGCGACGAGGGTCTCGAAGTCGACGTCATGGTCACGCCCGGGAGCGGTCAGCACAATTCCGACGACCGCGCGCTCAAGGACGACATCTTCAAGCGCGGCCTGGAGGCGACCTACGACCGGGGCCAGTGCGACCAGTTCCGCATGTGCGAATGGGGCATCATGAAACGGGCGGTGGAGACGATCCAGGAAAAGAACCTGCGGCCCGCCAAGATCGTGGCGCTCGGCTCCGCGATGTCGAGCTTTGCCATCGTGGTTGATCCACGGTCCGGCATCTACGAACCGGAGCAGCTCAAGAACGTGCCGATCGCGGTAAGTCAGTTCAACGGCTCGCACTTCACCATGCTCAAGATGGTGGAAGGATTTATCAAGCGCGACGAGATCAAGATCGCGAACCACGGCACGCACCGTCAGCGTATGGAGGCGGTGATGTCCGGCAAGGTGAAGGCCGCGAGCCTGCAAGAGCCCTGGATCAGCGCCGCCGAAGCCAAGGGCGCGCGCGTCATCATGGAGTCCCACTCGACGCGGAGCGAGGCCGCCGGCGACGAGATGGATGGTCCGACCCTCGCCAAGATGTTCCGCGCCGAGGCGCGCGCCGCCGAGGCCATCCAGAAGAGCCCGGAAAAGTATGCGCACTATATCGTCGAGGAGGCCGGCGGCATGATCGGTCTCAAAGACCTCAAACTGTCGCGTATCCTCAACGCCCCGCCGACGCCCTATACGCGGGAACGCTTCGACGACAACTACAACTGGACGCTGAGCTGGGGCCTGGTGCCGCCCGGCGCCACCTACGAGAACACCGTGGACAACCGCGCCTGGCAGTAGCCTCTGTTTGATTTGGCCAAGCGGTTTCAAAAGCGCGGATGACTCGCGGCGCCAGACTGCCTGGTGATCGCCCACGGCTGAATTTCTTTGGCGAGGCCTTGTTGGTCCGCTCGTCGAAGAAAGCTTCTGTCAAACGTCAGTAAGTCGCTTTTTGTGTTCCGAGCGACACCCGATGAGCCTTTAGGGCTCGCGATCAACGATCAACGAAGGTCAGCATTCCGGGTGAAACCGACGCAGGGTGCGCCGGCGGTTAGGCGCGTTCTTCGGGTTCGCCATTGCCTTCGAGTTGTCCGCGCAGCGCGGTGACCACGCGACGAACCGTGTCGATGTCTTTGACCGACAGCCCATCAGCGAGGCCGTTGACCCAAGGGGCCTGTAGTTCCATCGCGGCCTCGAAGGTCCGCCTGCCCTTCTCGGTCAGCACGATGAGTTGGGCGCGGCGGTGATGAGGATTGACCTCGAATGCGACGAGACCCTCTTTGTGCAGGTCATTGATGATCCGCTGCACGTTTTGACGATTGGCGCCTAGCGCGCGCGCGAGCCACGCCGCCGGCAGCGGCCGTTCGGCGGCGATAATCGCGCCAAGCATCTGCCAGCGTGCGCTTGTCAGTCCAAGCGGCGCGACCAGCCGATCGCCGGCCGTCAACAGCAGGCTCGCCGTCCTGAACAGGTCAAGCATGAGGTCGGTCAGGGCTTCGCCCGCCGGCGTTCGTCTGGTCTTTTTCATTCGTCACCATAGATCGCTATTGACATTATGGTGTCAATTAGTATGTATGCATCATACCATATCGACATCATACAACCAAATGGAAGGGAGCCCTTCATGTCGCTGCTGCGCCCTCTCGACCCCGCCTTCCCGATCGAGCGCCAGATCGCGATCGAAGCCGGTCCCGTCGTGCTGGTGAACGTGTTTACGCTGGATCAGGCGGACGAAGGGACCTTTCTCAAAGTCTGGGCGGACGATGCCGCCTTCATGAAGCGCCAGCCGGGCTTCATCTCCACCCAGCTTCACCGCGCGATCGGCGAAAACCCGACCTACTTGAACTACGCCGTATGGGAAACGAACGCCGACTTCCGGGCCGCGTTCACGCATCCGGAGTTCAGGGCAAAACTTTCGGCCTATCCATCCTCCGCTGTCGCGTCCCCGCACCTGTTCCAGAAGGTCGCAGTGCCCGGCATCTGCGTCGCGTAGCTCGCCGTGCAGGAGTCGCAGAACACCATGACCAAGATCATCCATCCGGTCGCCGGTGCCCTCGTGCTGCTCACGATCGCGACCTTCTGGCTCTCGACAGCCGCCAGCGAGTTGTTCGCGTCACATGCCGTCGTGACGACGGCAATACCGTGGGGCTTTCTGCTGCTCATTCCGGCCCTGGCGGCGGCCGGAGGCTCGGGCTTTGCACTGGCAAAGGGGCGGCGGGCCGGGCCGATCGGCGCGAAGATCCGACGCATGCCGCTCATCGCCGCGAACGGCATCCTCATTCTCATTCCGTGCGCGCTGCCACGGCGCTGAAGAAGAAAGCCCCGGCCTCGCGCGGGGGAGCTACGAGGACCGGGGCCGCGACTGGAGGATTGGTACGGTCAAAATCTTAGTGGAGAGCATGTGACAGATAGATGACAACCCCCGCGGGAATCACCTAGTTCTCTGTGGGAAGCGGGTGGTTTATGATGCGGATCATGATCCGGTGTCCTCGGCGCGGGATGCCGGTATGGACCGGCCTTACCACGAGGTCGGTGATTTTCACTTCGTTGCCGAACGTGGCGGTTCCGCTGCAATGTGACCTTTGCGGCTACGTGCATCGATGGCGACCTCGCCAAGCCTGGTTGCACGAGGGAGCTGATCACACCGAGAGCACACCGGTGATCCTCGATGGCGGCCAGGAGCACGCTCCGGTGCCATTCAGTCTGCCGGGGTAGCGATGTCTCATGGCGATGCCGGCAAGGTCGGGCATCGGTTCGCGGCATCAGACTATCGATACAGCTCGCTGCTTTCGCGATGTCCCGGCTCGCGGTGATGCGGCAACTCTGACGCAACCCGCGTCCACGCTTCCACACCGGCCTCATCACCACGTTTTCGAAGTTTTTTGATCTGGTCTGCAACGACCTTGGGGGCCTTAGCGCCATACCACGCCTTGCACGCCCTCGCGTAAACGAAGGCAATATCTTCATCATTCAGAAGCACGCGACGCACTCCATGCGCAGGGGATCACAGGAAGCGACTGATTTGATGCCGGCTAGGAGGTCCGGAACTCAAAATAGCAGCTTCCGCGTGTGACGGAAGGGCGACGATGAACCGCAGGCGGTCATGTTGTTTGGCGCTGGATCGTAGCCTACCGTCGTACCTATTGACGGCTGGGGCATTGTTTTCACGTGTATGATGGAATGAGCCGCGCTCAATTCGAGCGCCTGTTGACGTTGCGCTTGGAGAGGCTCCGTCTCGGAACCGCTCAGAAAGCGAAGCGGCTCCTGGGACGGGCGTGGCGCAAAATCGTTGACGAGATGTACGAGCGAAACGTTCAACGCCTGGCTAAGAACCAGTTCGCCGCCGTGATTATCGAGTGTGCCGACGCGATTAACAGCTTGTCGAAGAGCGTCAAGGCAGAGTGATACCGACAAACAGCGCGCTCCCGCGAGCGACGCTCAAAGACTTCCCCACACGCTGTGAACAACCAAGGTTTCGCCATGCGTCAACCTTCGGGCTGCCGGATTGCGTGACGAACTTCCGAGCGGCGGGGGCACAAGCGCCGATCCGGCAACGCGCGGGGGGAAGTTCTGCGTACCGGGGGAGCATTGGCGAGATCGGTTGCTGGCTCCCGCCCTTCGCGCAGCACTGCCGAAATCAACCGGGTCAGACTGGCCGACCTCAGATTGGCGCGGTCATTCGCGCCGAACCGTAGGGCATTTCCTGACATCGCGTGTCGCAAATTCCTTAACCCCTCGCCTGAATAAAGGGCGACGCGACATGAGACGCTCGCGGTTCGAGCTGACTTGGGCGGGCGCGCAGCGAGTGGGCTCTTACCGCGCCACATCGCCTGACGGTCACAGCCGCAATGGTCCGAATCGATTTTGGTGCTCTCACTTTTGTCGTCATCGACGATAGTGCGCCGATGCGACGCATCGTGCGCACCGTTCTGCACGGGTTTGGCTCTCGCCATGTCTACGAAGCAGAAGACGGCGCCGCGGGCCTTGAGGCTTTTCTGCACTATGCCCCTGACATCATCATTGCCGACTGGGTGATGCCGGTCTTCGGGGGACTTGAATTGACAGGCGTGATCCGGCAACCCGGCTCCAATCCGAATCCATTCGTGCCCATCATCATGCTGACGGGATACACCGAAAAAAGCCGGGTTATCGAGGCCCGCGATGCCGGCGTCACCGAATTCCTGGCGAAGCCGTTCTCACCGAAAGCGCTTTACCAGAGGATCCTCAACATCGTGATCAATCCGCGCTCCTTCATCAAATCGAAGCGTTACTTCGGGCCGGATCGGCGGCGGACCAGGGGCATCAATTACACCGGCTCGGAACGCCGCAAGGGCAACGCCGAGATCATCGACCGGTCGGCCTCATTTGCGAAGGTGAAAGGCTGAGTCGGGTCGCCAGTTGGCGAAAGAAGAAAGCCGCCTCAACTGTCAGGATGTCAGCGCTTTTGTGGAAGCTGGCGCCGACGCTGATACTGACGAGAGTCTAATACCAACTGCAGAACTCGTGACCGCTTCGTCATGGCCGGGCTCGTCCATCGACAAGCGCGGGCATGACGAGTCAATGATTTTGCCGCTTGGTATAAGTCCTGAAACTGCGGGTCTGCTCATAAAACGAAATCTCACACTGGAGGCCGGCGATGCAAAGACGGCTAAGTCCAGAATCAAAATCGAATATCGTGCGGGCGGTCGGGAGATCATCGCCCACCCCGGTAATGGGCTCCGTCAGCTTATCTAAGCGAGTATTAAGCAGTGATGCGGTACCAAAAGCGATCGCCGTAGGGTCATGAATGAATGCGTAGATCAAGCAAACTCCGGGACTGGATGTTCGCGCTCGGGATTATGGCAGCGTTCTCGGCAGCGGCGCTTTATCTGCTCGGCGATCGTCTCAACGCTCCATCCGCAAGCGGCGCGGCCAGCGGACGCTTCGATCGCTCTCAGGCGGTAAACGGGTCCGGCGCCATCATTACCCGCGAGCACGGTCAGTGTCGGCAAGTGAGGTTCGACAAAGTGACCGGTGAGATCCAGGACAATTCCGTTGGTCCGTGCCCGGAGGGCAAAGGAATGACGGCAAATTCGACCGAGGGTCGAATGCAATCGATTCGCGAAACGTTTTCAGGTCGATAATTAAGATTGCGCGACGGGGCTTCTGACCGGAGCACAATGCAGGACATCTCGTTTTGCGCTCAAATCTCGAGGTGCGCCGTTCAGCTTCTCCCCTCTGGTTCCGTTCGCTCGGCACTCGAGAGCTTCGGCAACAAGGCCTCTGCTTGGACTGTCTCGTGGGAACGGTCAACAGATTACGCGGCATCGCCTTGCATGCCCAGAAGCGTGACGTCGTGCCTTGTGCAGTTTCGGCCGGCGCGCTTGGCCTCGTAGAGGCAGGAATCAGCACGTTCGATGATCTGGCGTGGCCGTTCACCGAAGCTGTGCGAGGCGACGCCAATCGATACCGTAATCCGGCCAAGACTCTCACCGGTTGAGCGCTTGCGAAGTTCGCGGCCCGCTATGCGTTCGCGAATCTGGTCCGACAGTTTGACCGCATTTTGCAATGTCGTGTCGGGAAGGATCACGGCAAACTCCTCGCCGCCAAACCGCGCGACGATGTCCTGGCCCTTGATGGTCTGCTTGAGCGACGAGGCGACAAGCGTCAAAACGCTGTCGCCGACGAGGTGACCGAAGCGATCGTTGAAGCTCTTGAAGTGGTCGATGTCGACCATCAACAAGCAAAAAGTGAAGGAACCCGAATCGGCCCGGCCGCACGCTTCTTCGATCGCCTTATCGAAGCTCCGGCGGTTGCTGAGCCCGGTGATCGCGTCGCGGTTCGCTTCAACCATCGAGGTTGCAAGCGATTTATGCAGCGTCTCCATTTCGAGCTTTGCTGCCGTCAGGCGCTGTTCAAGAGCGGCGTGACGGTTCTCCACCGCTCGCAATGATCGAACCAGTGCATCGGCAATCGCGCGAATGGAATCTTGATCGGTCGGCTGGCTCAACCGTTGAGATGCCTGTGCGCAATCGTTGCGGTCCCGGGCTGTCGACACCACAAATTCGCCGAGCATCCCGACAATCGAGTCGATCTCGCCGGATATTTCGGTGACCGTGCAGTCGACCCGGGCGTTGAGGCGCGAGGACGAGAGGTACTCGTCGTATATGTCGCCAAGTTCGCTCAACGGGAGCGATCCGTTTTCTTCGAGCACACGGTTGATCCGCCGATTCATCTCCGGATGCCAGCCCGCCGCATACGAGTACCAAAGCTCGTATCCGGAAGGATCGGCGGGCAGAGAGAGCGCTCTGATCTTCTCCAGCGCCTTCTCGGCCAACATAAGAGTGTATTGGTGGTCGCCACTCGCCATAGAAATGTCCCCAGCACACAACTGATCGGATCGGATATCAACGCGGCTCATCGTTCGTTCCGACACGAAGCTTCCGATCTTCGCGGAAGCAATCATTACGCAGCGAGGTTAAATAGTTTTTCGCGCACACCCGGATCATAATGTCGGGTATTTCCTGACAAGGTGATAATTGGCTGGAACCCCGCCGGCGCCAAAGCATCGCGGGTTGTGATCGATCCGCGTCGCGACGAATGGTACGCTTTATCGAAACGCCGGCAACGGATGTTCAGGGAAGCGGGGCGAGAGCATTCGCGAGCGGCGCACTTGAAATCTGCATAAGACGAAGGTCCCCAGCGAAATCGCAATCGGGCTCACGATTTTCGTTCGCTCACAGCGGACCGCCGGGGGTGGTCATTGGCGCGCTGTCTTGTCTCGGAGGGTCGTTCCCCAAACGATGCCTTGTACCCTGCGGAAAAGCTATCAAGGCAGCGAAACCCGCATCGCGCCGCAATCTCGGTTACGCTGCCGGGCGTCCCAACCGATGACAGCAGATGCCGCGCCTCATCCAAACGAACCTCCCGCAGGTAGCGGAACGGCGTCGTGCCGCAAACCACGCGAAACGCCCGCAGAAGGGTCCGCGGACTGATGCAGGCCGCGGCCGCGAGATGGTCCACCCTTGTGATCGTTCCCAAGTTCGCGCGCACGACGTCGTCGAAACGCTCGACAATCTTCTGATATTTCCCGAGTTGCTGCACCAAGGCGCCCCCAGCGGTTGCTGGGGCATGCCATATCGAGGTTCACTGCGTTCACTCATTGATGCACATCAATGTTCGCTGCCCGCTGCCGAGGTCGTCGAGGTTGCAAAACTGGGTCAGATCACGCCGGGCGCCAGAGTTGTGCGGGTGATCACGGGAATGGCGTACTTGGCGCACCTAAGCACGATGTGCCTCGGAGCTGCCCGCAGCGTTTTTTGCCCCACGAACTTTCCGGGGTCAGGGCCGTCCCGCCGAATTCCGTCCTTATGAGCGATCGCGAATCAGGACGCCTTTGCGTGAGCGTTCTCTCGTCAGATTCGATCGGGAAACCGGACGACGAAATTATCGCGATTTGGCATACGCACCTTCGGGAGCGTGGTCGCATTCATTTCGTCGTTTTCACCGATCAGTTTGTTTTGCGCGAGGAGAAAGGCGACGAGCGAATAGACCTCCTGGTCAGTGAGCGAACGCGGCTGGGTGAACGGCATCGCCCGGCGGATGAAGTCGAACAGCGTGGTCGCATAGGGCCAGTAGTTCGCGATCGTCTTGCCGCCGTCGAGGCTCGCCTTCGGGGGACCGCCGATCAGCCGCGCGGCACGGCCGCCCTGGCCATTGTCGCCATGACAGAGCGCGCATTTCTCGGCGAATATCTTGACGCCGTCCGCGGCCTTGCCGCTGCCCGGAGGGAGATTGCTCCCATCGGGGAGAATGTTGATGTCCCATTCGGCGAGATCTGCCTGACTGATCGGCTTGCCGAGGTGCGGGGTCTCGGCGAGGGCCGCACCGGCGCAGATCGCGAAGATCAGCGCGCAGGTCGCGGTCGCGCGTTTACGCATAGACATGCCGCACCTCGCCCTTGGGGCTGACCGCCCAGCTCGTGATGGCGTTGAAATGGTGGCCGGGGAACCCGAGCACCGACGGCGGCTTCGAGGTCTGTCCGCGTTTTGCCACGAACTGCTCGCGGGTCGGCTGCGCGTTGCCGCCCTCGTCCCACGCACGGCTCTGCAGGACGGCGGGTCCGCCGTCCCAGTGCCACGCCATACTGAATCGGGTGAAGGCCTTGGGCAATCGCGGCTCGTCGAGCGCGGCTTCCCCCCAACTCTTGCCGCCGTCGGCCGAGACGAGAACTTTTGCAATTCGCCCATTGCCGGAATAGGCGACGCCCGAGATCTCGTAAACGCCCGGCTCTTTGAGCCCGAGCCCCGGTGACGGCGCGGTGATGAACGACTTCACCTCCTGCACGAAGTAGAACTGGGTGTCTTTGCCGTCGGGCAACGGATCCGAGTAGATTTTTGACTCGAAGAAAGTCATGCCCGGCTGGTTGGTGACCTGGATGCGGCGCAGGAACTTCACATTCATGTTGCCTTCGTAGCCAGGCAAATAGAGCCGCATCGGATAGCCTTGGCCTGGCTGGATGCGCTCGCCGTTTTGGTACATGGCGACCATGGCGTCATCCATGACTTTGGCCAGCGGTACGCTGCGCGTGAGGTGCGGCGCGTCGGCCCCCTCGGCGATGATCCACTTGGCGTCCGGTTGGACGCCTGCTTCCTCGAGCAGCGTCGCGAGCGGTACGCCGGCCCATTCGGCGCAGGATGCCAGACCATGGAGCGCTTGCACGTTGGCCTGGATCGGTTCGTTGGAGAACAGCGGTGCGCTGTTGCCGCCGCATTCCAAAAATCCGACGCGCGTCACCATGCGATAACGCGAAAGCGAGTCGAGATCGAACACCAGCGGCTGCTTGACCATGCCGTGGATCAGAAGCTTGTGCTGGAAAGGATCGATGTCGGGAATGCCGGCGTGCATGATCGTAAAGTGGAGGCCGTTCGGCGTGATCGTGCCCTTGAGCAGATGATGCGGCGTCCGCGCGCGCGAGCCGCTCGGCTCGTTCTTTGCATTGTCGACGGTGCGGACCACGTTCTTTTCGAAGCGCGAGGGGTGGCCATAAGGTGGCGTTCCGTCGCCAGGCTCGAGACTCCAAGGCGCCTCGGTCAAGGTTTCCGCGGCGGCGCCAGTCAAAGCTCCGGCTGCGCCTGCGCTCATCGCTCCGGCCACCATGATGCCGCGGCCGAGCAGGGCACGGCGGTGAAGCAGGCCGTTTCCGGCCACCTCATGGACCGGACTGTCGTTTCGTCGTGATGTGCGCATGGGGCCTCCCTTCGGCAGCGGTTGAGTGGTGAGAGCATTTGTCGTTGATCGCTCGAATGATGACAATCTTAGCAGGACGGGGCCGGTCGGGAACCCTTGCCCAGCGCCAAAACCGGAGTTCATGATCCCAGTACCCGCCGATTGCGGTTTTCGATGACGGTCCGCGTGGTGGACGTCGCTCCGGGTCCTTCTGCGAAACGGACATCTCGAAACGACAGCGGTCGGCCATCCTTGCCGCGCACTTTGATCGCCTCAACCGAACGGCCGGTGGCGTTGTCAACCAGGGCGACCGACGGCTTCTTGCTAGGCGTTGCCCATCGATCGCCCCATTGCATGAGCGCGACCAGGATCGGATAAAGTTCCTCTCCCTTCTTCGTCAGCCGATATCCGTCGGCGTTCGCGCGCTCGTCGAGCGGGTAGCGCTCCAGGATGCCAAGCTGCGTCAGCCGCTCGAGCCGGTTGGCCAGGATGTTCTTGGCGATGCCGAGCGCACTCTGGAATTCGGCGAAGCGAGTTGAGCCCTGCGTGCACTCCCGCACGATCAGCAAACTCCACCACTCCCCGACCTGATCCAATGCGCGAGCGATCGAACAGTTCATGTCCGAGAAGCTTTTTCGCTGCATGGCAGCCTCCTATCTCCCTGACCCTCCATCGCAAATTGCTTTAGCATTTTCGGTTTCATCATGCAACAAAAAACAGTTGCATGATAAAACCTATTCAGATAGGTTTCATGACGCAACCGATATGCAAGCCGCATTCTTGAGGAGTCACATCATGGACAAGCGCCTGCTCGCACTGGCTCTCGGCACGTTCGCACTGGGGACCGACAGTTTCGTCATCGCCGGCGTGTTGCCGGAAATCTCACGGGCGTTCGACGTCAGCATCGGCGCGGCCGGGCAGATGACGACGGTCTATGCAATCACCTATGCGCTGTTGGCGCCGACCATCGCCGCGCTTGCCGCATCGGTACCTCGCAAGCGCCTCTTGCTCGCCGGGCTCTCCCTGTTCGTCGTTGCCAATCTCGCGACGGCGTTCTCGCCGACCTTCAGCGCTGCGCTCCTGACGCGCGTGATCGCGGGCATCGGCGCGGCGACGTTCTCCCCGACCGCCATGGGCGCGGGCGCCATGCTGGCAAAACCCGAGCGACGCGGCTTTGCGCTCGCCGTCATCGTCGCGGGGCTGACGACCGCCACTGCCCTTGGCTCTCCGACGGGCGCCGTGATCGGCGCTCTCGCCGATTGGCGTTGGACGATGGCCTTCGTTTCCGCTCTTGGAGCTGCATCGTTCCTTGGGGTGTGGGCCTTCCTGCCGGAAATCCCTCTCGGTCCGGCGATCACTCTGCGCCAGCGCCTTGCCCCCCTCGCCGATGCTCGCATCGGATTGACGCTCGCGACCACGCTGATTGCGATGAGCGGGATATTTATCCCCTATACCTATTTCGCGGTGGTATTTGACCGCGCGATTGGCGGCGACGCCACGATGATCGGCGGTCTCCTCGTGATGTGGGGCCTTGCAGGAACCGTATCCAACCTGCTCGCCGGCCGTCTGATCGACTCGATCGGCTCGCGCAGGGTCATCATCGCGATGTTGGCGACGATGATCGTTGATATTGCGCTCACCCCTTGGAGCGGAGCCAACGTTTACACAGCGGCTCTGGCAATTGCGGTGTGGGGCGCGTGCGGCTGGGGCATCCTCGTTCCGCAGCAGCATCGCCTCGTCACCCTGGCTCCGTCGATCGCACCTGTGGTGGTCGGCCTCAACACGTCGGGCACCTATCTCGGCGTGACGACGGCGGGCATCCTCGGGGCGGCAGGACTGCGTGCCTTCAACGGTCATGAACTGGGCTTCGTCGCGGCCATTCTCCTTGCTCTCGCCCTCGTTGTTTCGGAACTTGCGAGCCAGCGCATTGCCGCCCGCAGCGTATCAAAAGGATCGGATGCCCTTTGCTCCGCGATCGCCAACTGACCTGACGCCGAATCGGCGCGCCTCGCGCCAAAGCGAGCGCGCCGATCTCCAACCCCCGAAAGGATCACATCATGAGTAAACGGCAAACGACCGCTCAGAAGGCCGAGACCTTCCGCGGACTGCACGCGGGCAGCGGAAGCTTCGTGATCGCAAATGCCTGGGATGCGGGCTCGGCGAAACTCCTTACGGGACTGGGCTTCCCCGCGTTGGCGACATCGTCCGGCGCGGAAGCCGGCGTGTTGGGCCGGGTGGATGGCCAAGTGACGCGGGAGGAAGCGCTGGCTCATGCCAAGGCGATTGTCGACGCCGTCGATCTTCCGGTATCCGCCGACCTTGAAAACTGCTTTGCCGACCAACCGGAGGACGCCGCCCACACGATTGCTTTGGCGGCCCAAATCGGCCTCGCCGGTGCGTCGATCGAAGATGCAACGCGAGATTCGACAAGGCCCTTGTACGATGCCGACTTTGCCGCAGAGCGGGTTGCTGCGGCCGCACAAGCCGCGCGCTCGGCCGGCTTTCCTTTCGTCCTGACGGCGCGGACGGAGAGCTTCCTTCACGGCAACACCGATCTCGCCGACGTCATCCGCCGCCTGCAGGCGTTCGAAGCCGCCGGCGCGGACGTGCTGATGGCTCCCGGTCTGCCGAACCTCGAAGCGGTGCGTGCAGTCTGTAGTGCTGTGACGAAGCCGGTGAACTTCATGGCCGGAATCCCCGGCAAATCCTTTACGGTCGCCGAACTGACCGAAGCTGGCGTCAAGCAAATCAGCGTGGCGACCTCGCTGTTTCGCGCGGCCATGACCGGCGTGATGACCGCTGCGACAGAGGTCATGGAGCGCGGAACGTTTACCTATCTCGATCACATCATACGAACGCCGGCCTGGAATAAGTTCATGGTGGAATGATTCAGCAGAAATGGACGCCACGCAGGGAGACGAACCAGCCCATCAACGTACGCCATGACCACCGGATTGGCTGGCCGATCAGCCCGCATTTTCGCTCGGCGATCGACGTCAGCCGATCGCTCCGGTCGAATTCTTGAATTGATCAGGGACGAGCATCCCCGATCGGCATCACCTCAATTCGCCGGAGGCCAATTCGTCGGCGGATAAGGAACGTGCTTCGTCATCAGGACGATCGGCGCTCCACCGGTGGGAATGACCTGGTGAGGCGTGTTGGCCGGCACGATCAGCATGTCGCCTTTCACGACGGCCTGCGAGTTGCCGTCGGCGATCGACGAGCCGCTCAAGTTATTTGCGTTCGTGCGCTTCTCGTTGACGAGCTTGCCGCCGGTCACGATGTCGCCCGTGCCCTCGAGCACGACCATCAACTCGGCATCTTTCTCGTGAACGGCTGCCGGCGAAATGCCCGGGCGATATTCGAGCTGCGCGCGATAGGGCGCGAGTGCAAGGATCGGCTCTGCAACCAGCGGTACATCGCCCTTGCGGTCAGCCTTTGCCTTCTCGATGAGGCCCATGATCTCCTTGTTGTTCATGAAGGTCCGCGGGGTTGGCGCCGGCTGTTGGGCCGAAGCGCTCGTCGCGAGAACCAAGGCGGCGAACAGCGAAGTCGGAAGTTGTGCACGCATGGGGGTTTCCTCACATCGGGGCGCCGCGCAAGGCGATCGCCTTCTAGCGTTGTCGGGCTCGTCACGGGCAAGATGCTATTCGATTTTCCTATAGTTGGGCGGCAGTGAATGCTCTGAATGATTCCGGTAGAGCTTTCGAGCGCAGTTCTTTTGCACGATCTAATTCCAGCGGGGGCGTCGGAATTGATTGCAGTCGAAGGATGAATTCTTTCGCGCGCAGGCTGAAGCCTGCGCTGAGCTCGCCGAACGAGCGCCTGATCCTGGTACCAAGGCGGTATACGAGGAGATGAGCGCGACGTGGCGACGACTGCTTGAGTTGGCGCAACAACTCGAATCGAAACAAGACCAGGACGGCGACTGACCGTATCGCTCACGGAGCAGTGCGGACCGCTGCCGCAATCCAAGGTCCTTGGAGGTGGAACCCAAGCGCCTTGATTGCGGCTCGCAAACTACCGGCTGTCAGCGAGCGACCGCGTTCGCTGATTGCGACTATTGCGCGGCCGCAGGAAACGCCGGCAGTTTCTCAACGTCGCGCGGATCGTGTTGTATGATGACGGTTGCCTTCAGGTTTGCCGCGATCTGCTTGACGCGATCGATCGACGCCAGGGTCTCGGCGCGATTGGCATTGAAACCAGGCACGACGTTGTTCTCATAGTTTTCGCGGAAGTGCGCGAGATCGCCGCTGAGCAGCACGTTGCCTGTCCTTGGCAGCTTGACCAGCAGGACGTGATGGCCCGGCGTATGGCCGGGCGTGTTCAGCATGATCACGGTGCCGTCGCCGAACACATCCTTGTCCACCAGCAAGGGTTCGACATTGCCGCCGCCGCTGATCCAACTTGCAAACGGCTCGGGATTGACGACGTCGCCCGGTGGGCGACGAACTGATGGCGGCAGCTTCGGGCCGCTGAGAATGTCCCAATCGCCCTTGCCGATCAGGAGCGTCGCCTTCGGAAACGAGCCCGCCTGACCGACGTGGTCGCCGTGATAGTGGCTGAGGCCGAGGTACTTGACCTGCTCGGGCTTGACGTTCACCTGCGCCAGCAGATCGACAAGGCTGGTCTTCGGCGCAACGGGGCCGGCGTTCATGCCAAAGCCGGTATCCCACACCATGTAGTCATTGCCGTGCTTGATGAGATAGCAACTAAAGACGAGTTGAATCTTCGGAATGTTGGTTCCGAACGTGTCGGAGAAATTCAATCCGGTGTCGGGCGCGGCGGCGGCTCTCGAGGTGCCGCAGTCGAGGCGCGTCAAGGTGACTTCAGGCGCGCTCTGCGCCCAAGCCAGTGCCGCCACCATGGCGTTTGCACAGGCACCGACCACCAGCGGGGTCAATCGTCGCGGCATGGCTTCCCTCCCTCAAGTCGCACTGGCCGAATAGGTTACTCGTGCGGCCTCACGAAGCCTAGGTCGTTGACCCACATTCGTCCGTCGTGCCGGACTTGAGCGTTTGTTCTCGTCGAAGGGGCCGGTCAGGGTTCGCGTCGCGGATCCTTCGATTTCGATATATCTTGACTTTAGATATATCGTGATCTATATCGACGTCATGAAAGATCATCATCACAGACACCATCCCCATCACCATCGTCATTCCGACGACGAGATCAGAGATCACGGCCGCGGGAGACTTCACCGACATCATCACGGCGAACGACATGGCGGCAGGCTGTTCGATTACGGCGAGCTGCGCCTTTTGGTTCTCGCCATGATCGCCGAGCAGCCGCGTCACGGCTACGAACTGATGAAGGCGATCGAGGAACGCATGAGCGGCAGCTATAGCCCCAGCCCCGGGGTCATTTATCCGACCCTCTCCTGGCTTGAGGACATGGGCTACACCGCCGTCGAAAGCGAGGGCGCCGGCCGCAAGCGTTACCGGATCACGCCTGAGGGCGAAGCGTTCATCACCGCGAACCGCGCCGCAATCGATGCGCTGCTCGCCCGCATGGAACCGGCGGGCGAAGGCGGCCGCGAAGAAACGCCTGCGCCCGTCAGGAGGGGCTTCGAAAACCTGAAGTTCGCGCTGCGCCTTCGATTGAAGCGAGGGCCGCTCGACCAAGCCGCAGCGGAGCTTATTGCCGCCGCGCTCGATACGGCCGCCCAAGCGGTGGAGCGCAGCTAACGCTCTACCGGGAAGGCAACGATCAATCGTGCCTGTTCCGCTTGATCAGCGCCGCTCTTCCGTGAAGCGCCCCGAGAACATCGTCTTCCAGAGCTTGCCGGTCAGGTAGAACAGGCCGGTCTTGCGGTCATAGGCGATGCCGTTGAGGACGGCGTCCCGCGGGTTGATCGCACCCCTCTCTTCGGGATCTGTCGCCTCCCAGAGCGCGCTCAGATCGGCCCGCCCATTGATGCATCCGGTTGCGGGATCGATTCGCACGATGGTGCGGGTCTCCCAGATATTTCCGTAAAGTTGGCCGTCCACGAGTTCGAGTTCATTAAGGTCGTGGATCGCGCCTGGTTGGTTGGTCCTGATCTCCACTGACTTGCGGATCGCAAAGGTCTCCGGGTCGGCGTAATAGAACGACGGACTGCCGTCGCTGAAGATCAAGTTCGTTCCGTCATTCGTCATCCCCCAGCCTTCGCGCGGATTGTGCATCTCGCGCTTGAGGTGGCCGGCGCGGTCATAGACGAATACCTTGTGCTCCTGCCAGGTGAGCTGGAAGATTTGATCGTTGAGGATGGTCAAGCCTTCGCCGAATACGCTGGTGCCGAGATCAACGAGGCGGGTCACTTTGCCGTCGAACGAAATGACATTGATTCCGCTTTTGCTATCGACGCTGCCGGTGCTTTCGTAGAGTCGACCGTCGCGGACCTCCAGCCCTTCGGTAAAGCCGATTTCACTTCGCGTAATCTTGTCGACGATGTTGAAGCGCAGCGTCGCGGGTTCACCGCACGCCTGCTCGGCGGCGTGGCTCGGGCCGGAGCCGACGACAAGCAGCGCGAGGCAGGCGCCGCGCGACGCCGCGTGCAATGCGCGCGCGCCTGCGGACCAGAACGGTTCTCGCCTCGACATCGCTTTCGCCTCCTGCGTTCATATCCCGAGCCACGCCCGATCCTTGGCGTTCCAACCTGCCGCGCGACCGGCGCCTGTGCGCCAAATAGCACGCAAGCCGTCGCCGCGGATGCAGGTTCGCGTCCGATTTTTGCGGGAACCAATTCGGCGTTTGAACCTTTTCGGGGGGTGGCGCGACTAACAAGCGAGATTTCGTTGATGCTGACGGGGGAATGCGATGACGAAATTCGCGATATGTGATTGCTCTCACAGGATTTCCCGTCTTTCGGCTGCGATTTTAGCAGGCGCGATGCTCTGCGCGTTCGCAACGTCCGCGCAAGCGGGCGGCATCTTCGATTTTCTGTTCGGCGGCGGAAAGAATTGGACCTCGTCGCCGTTTGCTTTTTTCGATCCGCGCGCCGACGGCGTGTCGCGGGACGAACCCTCGAACGAAGGCTTCACGAGCGGCGGGCGGGCGTTCTGCGTGCGCCTGTGCGACGGCCGCTACTACCCGATCACCTCCGGGGCCGCCAACTCGACGCCGGTGCAGATGTGCAGCGCCATGTGCCCGGCGGCAAAGACCAAGATTTTCCATGGCGGCGATATCGAGACGGCGGCCGATTTCGGGCGGAATGCGCTACAGCCGGCTCGAACAGGCCTTCGCCTACCGCAAGGCCACCGTGCCCGGCTGCACCTGCAACGGCAAAGACCCGTACGGCCTCGTGCAGATCGACATCAAGTCCGATCCGACGCTGCGCGGCGGCGACATGATCGCGACCGGCAACGGCTTCAAGACGTACAACGAGAG
The DNA here is from genome assembly GCA_963807015.1 of uncultured Alphaproteobacteria bacterium. Taxonomy (GTDB): domain Bacteria; phylum Pseudomonadota; class Alphaproteobacteria; order Rhizobiales; family Xanthobacteraceae; genus JAJPKK01. Next base: position 61,997 of record CAWEAS010000011.1, read on the forward strand.
CAGGACCGCGGACTCGCAGCGCGGCCGCTTCTCCGATTCGCGCTAGTTCGCTTCACAATTCGCTTGGCTACAGCGGCGTGCGGCTTTTGATGGCGGCGGCGAGCGTGCCCTCGTCGAGATAATCGAGTTCGCCGCCGACCGGAACGCCGTGGGCAAGTCGCGTGACCTTCACGCCGGCATTGCCGAGGAGGTCGGTGATGTAATGCGCCGTGGTCTGGCCATCGACCGTGGCATTGAGGGCGAGAATGATTTCCTTGACCTCGCTCGCGTGCGCCCGCGTCACCAGCGCATCGATTGACAAGTCCTGCGGGCCGATACCGTCGAGCGGCGACAGCGTGCCGCCGAGCACGTGATAGCGCGCGTTCACCGCGTTGGCGCGCTCCAGCGCCCAGAGATCTGCCACGTCCTCGACCACAATGAGCACCGACGGATCGCGGCGCAAATCGGTGCAGACCGTGCACGGGTTCTGGCTGTCGATATTGCCGCACAGCTTGCAGATCGAGATGCGCGCCATCGCGGTTTCGAGCGCGGCCGTGAGCGGCGCCATCAGCTGCTCGCGCTTCTTGATGAGCGCGAGGGCGGCGCGCCGCGCCGAGCGCGGCCCGAGGCCGGGCAGGCGGGCAAGGAGCTGGATCAGGCGCTCGATCTCGGGCCCGGCAACGGCGGTCGTCATTCAGCGGTCGTCATTCAGAAGAGCTTCAGGCCCGGCGGCAGCGGCAGTCCCCCGGTGAGCGCTTTCATCTTGTCCTGCAACGTCGCCTCCGCTTTGCGGCGCGCGTCGGCATGGGCGGCGACGATCAGGTCCTCGACGATCTCCGCCTCCTCGGGCTTCATCATCGAGCGGTCGATGGAAACGCCCTTGAGCTCGCCCTTGGCCGACATCCGCACCGTCACCATCCCGCCGCCGGCCGCGCCCTCGACCTCGATGTGATCGAGTTCGGCCTGCATCGCTTCCATCTTGCTCTTGAGCTCGGTCGCCTGCTTCATCAGGCCCAGAAAGTCCGCCATGTCTTGCCTTCCGTCAGGTTTGGTCCGGATCGCCGCCCTTGAGGGCAAAATCGCCGGCTCCTCCGATCATCGACCGCAATCGCTATCGCTGCGATGCCGACGATGGAGGATGAGGTCTCGCGTCCGACTATATCAGCTTCGCTGCCCGGCGATGTCGAAGTTCTCCACCGCCGGCGCTGCCCACCCTCTCAGATGTGTGGAACCGACCGCTCGCGCAAGCAGGGTCGGCGCAAGCGCAACCGCGGAGCCGCAGGGCGTGCGCGCGAAGGGAAATCCCGAGCGCCGGCGTTGGGAACTCGGGTCGCATTCGGATCGTTTATGTGAGTCACCCCGGGGTGTCGCCACCGGGGCGACGCCCCGGAATGACCACATCAAAATTCATATCATTGGATGATCGCTCTAACGATCAGCCTGCTCTGACCATGCAAGTGCTCTTCATCGGCCACACCTATATCGACGTGACGTTTCTCACCGATCACGTGCCAACCGGCGACGAGAAACACGTCGCCTCGGCTTATGCGATTTCGTTCGGCGGCAACGCGGTGACGGCGGCGTTTTGCTGCGCCAAACTTGCGATCGCGCCCGACCTGATCACCACCATCGCCGACGATTGGCTGGGCCGCATGTTCCTGGAAATGGCTGCGAAATATGGCATTTTCGTTCATCCGCGGCGTGTGCACACGTCGTCGCTGTCCTTCATCATGCCGAAGGATGGCAAGCGCGCAATCGTGCGCTGCCGCGATGACGCTCATTTCCACCCGTTTCCGGCACTCGACCTTGCCGGCTGCCGCGCGCTGCACGTCGACGGCCACCAGCCGGATGCCGCCATCCATTACGCAAAGCTGTGCCGCGATGCGGGAATTCTGACCTCGCTCGACGGCGGCGGCCTGCGCGCCAACACCGATGCGTTGCTCGCCTTCATCGATGTCGCCGTGGTGGCAGAGCGAATGTGCGAGCAGATGGGATTGTCGCCGCCGCAGATGCTCGACTACCTCAAACGCCGCGGCTGCCGCATCGGCGGCGTGACCCTCGGCGAGAACGGATTGCTGTGGTACGACGAGCGCGGAGGGGTGCGGTCATTGCCGGCGCTACGCGTTCCGCCGGAGCGGATCCTCGACACCAGCGGCGCGGGCGACGTTTTCCACGGCGCCTACGTCTACTCGTATCTCGCCGATCCGGCCAAAGCTTGGGAAGCCCATTTCGATTTCGCCCGCGCCGCGGCCGCGCACAAGATCCAGCATCTCGGCAATGAAGCCGGCCTCCCGACCCTCGCCGACATCGAAGCGATCAGGGCGAGGTTCGGACAAATGGCGTGACGATCGAAGTGGTAGGGTGGGCAAAGCGAAGCGTGCCCACCGATGCACACGAGGCGCGTGGGCACGCGCGGAACGTCGGCCGACCGAATATCAGACGCCATGGCCGCGCTTTGCCCACCCTACGAGTTTTACGATTTAGCGATTTATTTCCCGGCGCGTTCGACGACGGACTTCAGCCCGAGGATGGTTGCTTCCGGGTGCACGATGACGTTCGTCGGAATGGCGGCGAGGTAGTCGCGATAGCGGCCCTTGTCCTCGAACCGGGCGCGGAACGTGGAGCGCTTCAAGTAGTCGAGAATGCGCGGTGCAATGCCGCCGGCAATGTAGACGCCGCCGCGCGCGCCGAATGTCAGCGCGACATTGCCCGCAATCGTCCCCAGCATGGCACAGAACATGTCGAGGCTCGCGACTGCCGTCTTCGACGTTCCGTCGAGCGCGGCGCGCGTGATGTCGGCAGCGTGTTGGAGCTGGCCGTCCGCGCCGTCGCGTTCGCAGATGGCATGGTAGAGGTTCTCCAGTCCGGCGCCGGAGATCACGCGTTCCGCCGAGACGTGGCCGAATTTCCGGCGCAGCAGGCCGATCACGGCTTCCTCGCGCGCCGACGTCGCCGCCATGGTCACGTGGCCGCCCTCGCTCGCGACGACGATCGGTCGCCCCGCGTCGACGACGAGGCCCGCGACGCCAAGCCCCGTGCCCGGCCCGAGCACGGCGCGCGACGCGTCGGCCATCGGCTCGCCGCCGCCGATGGCGGCCAAGTCCTTGCCGGCAAGAAGAGGGAGCGAGAACGCAGTCGCTTCGAAGTCGTTGAGCAGCTTGATGTCGGTAAAGCCGAATTTGGCGCGCAGCTCCGCGGCGTCGATCACCCAGGGGCAGTTGATCATGGTGATCCGCTCACCCTTGATCGGCCCGGCAATGGCGAGAGCCGCGGCCTTGGCGGACGATCGATCGGGCGAGCGCTTGAGGAACGTCGACAGCGCGTCGGCAAACTGCGCGTACTCAGCGACCGTGAACCATTCGATCGCCCCGATTGTGCCGTCGGTGAGGAGAGCAAACCTGGCGTTGGTTGCGCCGATATCGCCCAACAAAGTCTGCATGACGCGGGCAGGCATCCTCTCGATGTGGCTCTAGCGTGCCAATGGTTTCACGGCTTTGCTCGGGCCGAACGGCCCTTTTCTCTTAACAGTTTGCCGGCTCGTTTTCGATGGACGACAATACCGCTTGATCAACGTGCCAAGTCACTAACGCACTAAGTCACTAACGCACTAAGTCACTAACGTGCCAAGTCACTAACTCACCAGGACATCCCATGTCGCAACTCTCAGTCGATCTTCTCTCCCGCGCATCGCACGCAGGGGAGCATCTCAAGAAACGCGGTGAGACCATTGTGGTTGCCGAAGGCGCGGCCGGGGGTCTCATTTCCGCGGCGTTGCTGGCGGTCCCCGGAGCGTCGGCCTATTTCCTCGGCGGCGCCGTGGTCTACACCCGCGCCTCGCGCCGCATCCTGCTCGGCATCGAGGAGGCCGCCATGGCCGGCATGCGGCCCTCGACCGAGGCCTATGCCTTGCTGCTGGCGCGCACCGCCCGCGAGCGCTTCGCCGCGCACTGGGCGCTCGCGGAAACCGGCGCCGCCGGACCGACCGGCAACCGCTACGGCGATGCCGCCGGCCATTGCTGCATCGCCCTCGTCGGCGCGCGCGAGCGGGCGATCACCATCGAGACCGGCAGCTCCGACCGAACCGCGAACATGCACGCCTTCACCGCCGCCGCGCTCGATCTCCTGGCTGGAGCGTTGGCCGAATAACCGCCGAATCTCGAGACCGTCGTCGCCCGGCTTGACCGGGCGACCGCGCAACCACCGGCCTTTTCTCCCTCCCCCCTTGTGGGGGCGGGTCGGGGTGGGGGTCGAGAGGTACGGCAACGAAGTGCCTCATCTCGCGACCCCCACCCCCGACCCCTCCCCACAAGGGGGAGGGGAGAAGAGCGCGCTAGTCACCTGATTGCCCGATCAAGCCGGGCAACGAGAGTGGTAAGGTTGTGCCTGATTAGAACAGCTGTGCACGAGCCAACGAGAACGGTCGGGAGGGATGCAATGAAAAACACGATGGCGTTGTTCGCCGTTGTTTCGCTGATGGCGCTCGCAAGCTCGCCTGTGCGCGCGCAAGCACTGACTGCCGATACGGTGCTCCTGAACGGCAAGATCGTCACCCTCGACGCTGCGTCATCGGTCGCCGAGGCGCTTGCAATCCGCGACGGCAAAATCCTCGGCGTCGCCGCCAACGCCGACATTCTCAAGCTTGCCGATCAGCGCACGCGCCGCATCGATCTCGGCGGCCGCACGGTCGTGCCGGGGCTGATGGATTCCCACATCCATGCGCTGCGTGCCGGCCTCACGTTTTCTGTCGAGCTGAGCTTCATTGGCGTGCCAAGCCTCGCCAAGGGCCTTGATCTCATCCGCGAGGCATCGCGCACGCTGCCGCCCGGCGCCTGGATCAAGATCGGCGGCGGTTGGACCGAATTGCAATTTCCCGAAAAGCGCGGCCCGACCGTCGCAGAGCTCGTCGAGGCGGCGCCCGACCGGCCGGTCTATGTGCAGCGGCTCTACAACACCGCGTGGATCACGCCTGCCGGCGTGAAGCTGATGAAGCTGACGCCGGACACCGAAATCCCCGGCGGCAAGGCCGAGAAGGATGCGGCCGGCCAGCTCACCGGCGTGTTCACCGGGGTCAACCGCACGTTCAATTTCTTCACGGCCAAGATTCCCAGGCCGACCTATGCCGACGAACTCACCGGCACGCGCAAATATTTCCGCGAGCTCAACCGGCTCGGCATGACCGCGATCAACGATTTTCCGGGCGGCGGCATGCGGCCGGAAAATTTCCGAGCCGTGCAAGAGCTGTGGCAGAAGGGCGAGATGACGCTGCGCGTCAGCTTCCACGCGTCATCCAACAGCCAGCACACCCTTGATGACTTCAAGACCCTCACCTGGTCGACGCCGATGGGGTTCGGCGACGACATGCTGCGCTTCCGCGGCATCGGCGAATTGCTGACCCAAGGAATTTATGACGGCTCGACCGTCGGGCTGCCTTACAATCCTTCCGATAAGGATTGGGAGGAATTCTGCGAGGCGGTGCGCTGGGCCGCCGGACGCGGCCTGAACGTGCACCAGCACGCCGCGAGCGATCGCGCCGCCGCAAAGATTCTCGATTGCTTCGAGACGGTGAACAAGGAGATCCCGATCGCGCCACTGCGCTTCCAGATCGCACACATCGAGAACGCCTCGGACGCGACGCTCGCGCGCATGAAGGCATTGAACATGGGCTGGGCGGTGCAGGATCGGCTGCTCTATTCCGGCATTATCGTACAGAAAGTGCTGGGACCGGAAGGCTCGCGGCGCGCGCCGCCGATCAAGTCCGCGCTCGCCCTGGGCCTGCATATCGCCGGCGGCACCGATTCCGATCAGGTCGCGCCCTATAATCCGTTCGTGTCGCTGCGCTGGCTGCTCGACGGCAAGATCATCGACGGCACGCCGATGCGCGGCCCCGAGCAATTGCCGACGCGCGAGGAAGCGCTGCGCATGTACACCGCGAACGCGGCGTGGTTCACGTTCGACGAAGACAAGCGCGGCTCGCTGGAGCCGGGCAAATACGCTGATCTCGCGGTGCTGTCGGACGACTACATGACGGTGCCGACGGAAAAAGTCGGCGAATTGCATTCCGTCCTGACGTTGCTCGGCGGCAAGCCGGTCTACGCCGAAGGCTCCTACGCCGCACTGGAGGGGAGGTAACTAAGTTTAGTTTGGCTCACGCAAATGCCGCTTAGTCTTCTCTGACTCGTACAAGTGGCGCAGCATATGTAAAAGCTTCGACTTGTTGGCCACTTTCGAAGACATAATGGTTCGAACGTGGTCCTTTCTCAAGCAACTCGTGAAGCTTCTTACTTACTCGCAGTTGCGTCGGCTCCATCCAACTGTAAAGACTTGGATAGGTAATTTCGTCAGTCAAAATGTCGATATACTCATTATGTCTCGCCCCTACGCTCACCTCGGGTTTGCCCGACAAATCTTCCGCGAGGCTATCAAACGTTATAATCTTGAAGTCTTCCCTTTCACTGGCCAGCACCAGTCGCCGACGATTATCATTCCCAGCGTATTGCGATCTGCGCCCGAATACGAGGACGTATTTAAAGTACGTGGGATTGCGCGCCATGTGGTGAGGTACCTGCATGGGAGCAACCGAGGACAAGAACCCTGCCTTGTTTGGCTCAGATGAAAACCATGCTTTCCAGTGATTGATTTGTGCTTGAGCCTTTACGAAATCAGGATGAAACTCGTTTGTATTACCTTTAAAGAATTGTGATGATGGTCTCTCAAGTTCAATGAGTACGCCATTCCAATCATCACTGCTTTTGGAAAAGAAGAAAAAATCGGATTTGTAATCGGCACCGAATGATAGCTTCCTCAGAACAAGACCACAGCCAATTCCGTGGTTCTGCACAAATTCCCGCGGGATAAATCGCGTATGTTTTTCGAGAAAGTCTTGATAGACTTGCTCCCGGTGCTTTTCGTCCAGCAGCTTCATGAATGCCGTTTTCTCTTGCTCGATGTTCATGCTCTTCGCCTGTGAATGAATTGGCGGCACCTCTAGAAACCATACCACCTGTATTGCAGGCTACCCCACGGCGTGGTGAGTTGAAATGAACTTGTAAAGTGCAACGTCATAACAATGGCACCTCACATGTCTGACTTGGTGACACCAGCGATCCGCGACAGGCTATGGCATAAAATGCGGCACGACTTGGCGACCTATATCCCCGAGATCGCAGCAAATCGCCTGCTAATGTGTTGCGCCTGCGGGCGGTTCCTTCCGCAGGAATATTTCGATCTGGAACATCTGATTCCCCAGCAGGCATTGAGACGCGACCCTAACGCTGTGCGGATCAATCCTGCTACACCTGTCAACGTCAGAGCCGGGAACTTGCTCCTTTGCAAGAAGCCCTTGGTGCACAAGGGAACAAAAGTCTACAAGAATGGATGCAACAGTTGGAAGGGTCGTTTCTACGATAGCCGTATTAGCGAAATTGTTTTCGGCGACGTACCGACGTCACTAAAGCCCGTGACGGATGGACATACTATTGCCGCCCTATGTCTCGGCTATCTCGCCATGGTCGCGGAGTTCGGCTACATCATCGCGCTTATGCCGAGCGGGTTGCTAATGAGAAGACAATTTTTCAGCCCGCACAAGTTTATTAGTGCCTTGCCAATGCGGCATCAGATGATGCTTTGTGGCAGTTTGCCGGTCGCCCCGGCCGACGCACCAATATGGGCGAAGCCGTTCTCTTTCACCTTCCAGAATTCGGCTTGCACAGTTGGAGCACGCAATTTTGCTATCATCGTTCCGGCTTCGCGCGACCCGCGTTTGCCAATGGCGCGTCACCTCCGAATCGTGCCGGCCGAGTATAAGTTACATCCAAATTTCAAAACGGTCTTCGATTAGAGGGAACCTGCGGTGCCTGACATCGACGTTTTCGAGGCGATCCATACGGCGCGGGCGTTGCGCAAGCTCAAGCCGGATCCGGTGCCCGAAGCCGTCATCACGCGGATTCTCGATGCCGCCATCCGCGCGCCGTCGGCCGGCAATGCGCAGAACTGGGCCTTTGTGGTCGTGCGCGATGAAGCACAGCGCCGGCGCCTGGGCGCCGTCTATCGCAAGGCCTCGGATATCGCGAGCGCGATGTATCGGGCGCGCGGACGACCGCCGCATGTCACCGAGGAGCAGTTCCAGAAGATGATGTCGGCCGGCGCCTACCTGTGGGACCACATGGGAGACGCGCCCGTGATCCTCATTCCTTGCCAGTCGCAGCCCGTGCTGCCGCCGCCCGAGACCTTGCCGCCCGATGTTCGCGATCTCTATGCGCAGGAGCGGCACTACGTGGAGCGCATTCGCGGCGCCAGCATCTATCCCGCGGTTCAGAACATCGTCCTCGCCTGCCGGGCGCTCGGCCTCGGCACGACCATCACCACCAACCACATCCGCTGCGAGGACGAAGTGAAGGCGATCCTCGACGTTCCCCACGATGTGCAGACCTTCGCGATGATGCCGATCGGGTATCCGCAGGGAAACTTCGGCCCGGTGGTCCGCCGCCCCGTCGCCGAGGTGGCGCGCGCCGACCGGTGGTCGCAGCCATGGCCGGGGTGACGGCAGCAGCCGAGGCCGGGTGATGATGTGGACTATCGCAAGAAGCCGGGCTGCCTTCTCCCTCCCCCCTTGTGGGGGAGGGTCGGGGTGGGGGGTCGAGCGGTTATGGCAACGCAGTGCCACATCTCGCGACCCCCACCCCCGACCCCTCCCCACAAGGGGGAGGGGAGAAGGGAAGAGCTTCGCGCCATGTGCGGTGATAATCGCGTGAAGGCAGGCGGCCACGCAGTCAAACTTAGCTGAGCGACGCGGACGTCACGTCGCGGCGTTGCCGTGCTCTTCCTTGAGGAGATCGAGGCGGCGGAGGACGTCGCGGTCGGTGACCATGAAGAGGCACGCGCGACCATCGGCACGGTGGGTGATCCAGTTGCCGTGCGGCAGGGTGAAGATGTCCTTCGGACCCCACGCGAAAGTCTCGTCGCCGATGCGGCTCGTGCCGCTGCCCTCGGCGACGCAGCAGACCGCGTTGCTGGTGGTGCGATAGGGGATCGTCTCGGCACCGCCGACCTCGACCAGATAGCAGTCGAGGAGCGACATTGCCGGCCCGCCGTTCTTCGGATTGGCGTAACGCACCCGCCGCGTGCCGTCCTTCCACACCGGCGCGACGGCGACCGCGCGCGCGGCGTCGGCCCACGGATAGCGGAACACCGGCGAGAAACCCGCCGTGCCATCCTCGAACTCCGGCACCATGTTGGGGACCGCAAAGGCGGCATCGCCCGCGTAGTCCGGCACGTCGTGGGGCGGACCGGGCTCGAACGCGTCAGTGCCGAGGTGGCGGTGCAGCGGCGCATCGAGCGCGTCGAGCCAGACGATCGGCGCGCTGCCCTTGTGGATGTGCTCGTGCCAGGTCCAGCCCGGCGTGATGACGAGGTCGCGCTCCTCCATCGGGCAGTCGCGGCCGTCGACCTTGGTCGCGGCGCCGCTGCCGTCGATGACGAAGCGCAGGGCATTCATGGAGTGGCGATGCGGGCGCGCGGACTCGCCCGGCATCAGGATTTGCAGCGCGGCGGTGAGATTGGTGGTGGTGCCGGCGGTGTTGCCCTGGGCATCGGGATCAACAAGCGTCAGCACGCGCCGCTCGATCGCCGCCATCGACGAGATCGTCATGGCATCGGCGATGAGCGGGCCGAGCACGCTCCAGGTCCAGAGATGCGCCTTGGGCGCGCCCTTCTTCTGATTGTGGGCGAGCGGATTTTCCCACAGCGGCCGCACGTTCGCCTGGCGCCACGCTTCGCGCATGGCATCGGGAGCGGCGGCTTTGCCGGTGTCGATCGGTTTGACGGTTGCCGTGCTCATGTCTCATACCTCCGCGGCCGCGCCGGCGAGGCGCAGCGATTGGCGAACGGCCCCAGACGCCGCTCCGCGCACCTGGTCGATAACGGTCCCCGCATCCGCCCCGTGATCGCCGCGCCAAGCCACGTGGCCATCGGGACGCACCAGGACGAGCATTCTCCCATAGAGCGCCGCGACAGCATCGTCCGCGATCGCGGCGACATGCAGCGGGACGCCGCGCGCACGAGCCGCTTCGGCGAAGGCTGCAGCCTCAAGCCGAGCATCGTCCTTGCCGAACGCCAGCAGCGTAAACCCTTTGCCGAAAAGATCGAGGGTCGAGCAGCGTTCGCCGAAGCTTCGATCGAGCCACGCATGGGGCGCGCGCGTTCCCGGCCGCGCGGATCGCGGCGCGGCCGCATCCGCGATGCAGATCGGTGAGGGATCGTAGGCGTACTCCATCTTCTGCTGCTCGGTCGGCGACATGCGGGGAAGCGCGGCGCGCCATTCCAGGTGCCGGGAGAGATCGCCGATTCCCGGGATGCCGCGGATCACGTTGTAGGTTGCGGTCGCGAGCGCGACATTGGCAAGCGCCACCGGCCTACGTTCGGCTTCGTAAGAGGCGATCAGTTCCGGTCCGCCCCAGCCCTCGATCATGCCGGCAAGCTTCCACGCGAGGTTCGTCGCCTCTTCGAGGCCGGTGTGCATGCCGAGCCCGCCGGTCGGCGAGCATTCGTGGGCGGCGTCGCCGGCGATCAGCACCCGCCCCTCGCCGTAGCGCTCCGCCACGAAATCGCGCCGCTCCCAGACGGCGACCGAGATGATCTCGTTGGGGAAATCGCCGCCGGCCATGCGCGCAAGCGCGGCCGCGGGCGCCTGCGCGGCCGCAGTCTCGTCAAACACCGTGAGCCGCCACAACTCGCGCCCGTCGATCGAGATCAGCTCCGACCAGCAGCCGGTCGCGTCGATCAGACGATAGATGCGGGCCCAGCCCTTGTCGTGGAACGACGCGAGCGCGGGCGAGCGGAAGAAGATGTTGACGCTGTTCGCGACCACGCCTTGGCCGCCGAGGCCGATGCCGAGCGTTGCCCGCACGATGCCTGCCGGGCCGTCGCATCCCACGAGATAGCGCGCGTTGATCCGTTCCGTCGCGCCCGTCGCCAGGTCAGTGACGCGTGCGCGAACGGCGTCGGTGTCCTGGGTGAAGCCGTCGAGCCGCGTGTGATAGCGGAACTTCACGCTCGGCAGGCTTGCGGCATGCCGCGCCAGGATCGGGTCAAAATAGATCTGCGGACATTGGCACCCGCCTTCCGGCGTGAAGTCGAGCGTGCCCCATTCGGCGATCGGGGGACGCTTCACCCTCGCAAGCTCGTTGCCGCGCAAGGTCTCGGCGTAGATGAAATCGCCGGGGTGCTCGGCCGGCCAGACCGCGCGCACCGCTTCGGCGACGCCCCAGCGGCGGCAGAACTCCATGTTGCGCGCGGAGACCGCGCTCATCTTGGGGACGGCGAGCGCGCCGTCGCGCTTCTCGATCAGCACGCAGTCGATACCGTAGCGGCCAAGCTCGCACGCCAGCGCCAGGCCGACCGGCCCGGCGCCGGCAATCAGCACGTCGGTCGAGGAATGCTTTTCGTTCGGGGACTGATTCATCGGCTTCATTTACGCGACGTCATTGCCCGGCCTTGTGCCGGTAGGGGCCGAGTTCCCTGACCACGGCATCGACGAAGGACAGGTCGACGATGTTCTCGGCCTTGATATTGCGGTCCTGGATCAGGCCCTGCTCCTTGTAGAAGGCAAGGTCCATGTTCATGCCCTCGAGGTTCACGCGGCCGTCGGGATTGACCGCGGCGGGCGTGATCTTGCGCAGCAGCACGGGATCCTTGATCGGCGTGTACTGCTGCAGCGTCGCGATGATCTCGTCGGCGTTCGGCCCCGCGATCTTCACGTCGATGAGCGCATCATTGTACTCGCGCACCGCGCGGATGTAGGCGCGCATGAATTTCTTCGCGACTTCCGGCCGCTCGCGGGAGAACTTCTCGGAGTAGAACAGCACCGCGGTCTGCGACTTCGGATGGATCTTGTCGTTGCCGACGACCTTGACGGCGACGCCCCGCTCGACGGCGAGGGTGATCGTCGGCTCGTTGGTGATGCTCGCGTCGATGCCCTTGTTGGAATAGGCGACGAGGTGCTGGGGAAACCGCATGGTCACGACATTGGCGTCGGAGAATTTCAGTCCGCCGCGCTTGAGCGCCTCGTTGAGCACCGAGGCGTTGCCGCTGCCGAGACTGCCGAGCGCGATCGTCATGCCCTTGAGATCGGAAAAGCCCTTGTAGCGGCCGCTGTCGACGAGGTCCTTGCGCACCAGCAAGCCCTCGTAGCCGTAGCCGTCCCGCACCGAGCCTTTATCGGCGACCACGCGTAGCCCGATGTCGCGGCCGACGGCGTTGTAGAGGCCGGCGGCGATGGTGCCGGAGCCGACGTCGAGATCGCCGGTGCCGAGCGTCGGGATCATCCGGTTGGTCTGGTCGATGAGCAACATCGTGACGTCGAGCCCCTCGTCGCGGAAGTAGCCCTTCTTCTCCGCGAGATAGAGCCCGATGTCGCTCACCACGCCGACATACGCGACCGAGACTTTCGCCGGCGCTTGCGCACGGACGGGGAGCGCGAGCGTCGAGGCAAGGGCAATGACGGCGACTACGCCGCCTCGTCCGAACTGCAAGGCGCGCGCGCCTGCCCATTTCATGTTTTGCTCCCTCAAATCTTCTGGCCGGCACGGAACAGGCCGTGCGGCAAGCGGTGCAGCGACTCGAACCCGGTCGCGGTCACGCGGATAGCCTCGCCGACCTGGACGCCCGCCGCAAGGTCGCGGGTGACGACGTTGGGCTGGACGACAAGGCACATGTTCTCCTCCAGCGGAAACGTCGGCATCGGCCCGGCCGGCCGCGAACGCGAGCCGACGATCGGCGGAAAATAGCCGCCGCCATAGCCGTGAACGAGGTCGTCGCAGGTTGTAAAGCCGTTCTCCTCGATGACCGCCGAGGCGTCGACCAGGCTTTGCGGCAGCGCGCCGGGGCGTATCGCCGCGGTGATCGCAGCGTAAGCGGCCTCAGCGGTCGCGTGGAGATCGCGATAGAGCGGCGTCGGCTCGGCTTCGACGGTAAAGCCGCGCAGCACCTGCCCGGAATAATCCCACCACGCCGCCGACAGCTCGCAGAACACGAAATCGCCCGCCGCGATGCGGCGCCGCGACGTGAACTGCCGCGGCACGTGCACGGTCGGATTGGCCATCGGCGTCGAGCCGATGAAATGGATCACGGTGCTGCCGCCATGGGGCACGTAGGCGCGCTCGATCATGTCGCCGAGCTCGTGCTCGGTCATGCCGACGCGCGTGCCGGCGACGAGGGCCGCCATACCGGCATCGCTCAGCGCGGCGCCGAGGCGCATCCACTTGATCTCTTCCTCGGATTTGACGAGCCGTAGCCGGACATAGGCGGCATCGAGGCTGACGACCTCGAACTTTTGCTCCAGCGCCTTCCATTTCGGGCCGGCGAGCGGCCCGATCACGCCGACGCGCCGCGCGCCGCGACGGGTCAGTTCCTCGATCGCGATCGCGATGCTGCGCTCCTCGCCCCAGCGCACGTCGGTGGCGCGGGCGATCTCGCGCGCCAGCGGCACGTGATTGTAGTACTCGACGAACATCACCATTGGCTCGCCGGGCCGGAACAGCAGCAACGCTTCCGCGGTGCCGGGCCAGCTCGTCATCCAGCGCGTCGCATTGCCGACGTTCTGCGCCGAGACGATCAGCGCATGGTCGACGTCGGCCGCCGCCATGGCACGCGCAATGCCGTCATGGCGGCGCGCGTATTCGCTATCGGAAAAGCGCGGATAGCTCTGCTCGAAGATCGGCAGCAGATCGGACGGCAGATCGAGTGGCGTGGGCATGTGTCCATAAGCCAGCCTGTCGGACGCCTGACAAGTCCATTATTGTGGGCATTCACGTAGAGCACCGATGCAATGTCCGCGAGCCCGCTCATCGAACTCATCCACGTCTCGAAGTCGCACGATGGCGGCCAGAGGCTCGCCCTCGACGACGTGTCGTTGGCGATCGAAAGCGGCAGCTTCGTCGCCCTGGTGGGCACTTCGGGTGCCGGCAAGACCACCGCGCTTAAGACCATCAATCGGCTGATCGAGCCGGATAGCGGCGAGGTGCACTTCGAAGGGTCCGCGACTGCGAGCCTCGATGCGCCGTCGCTGCGCCGTCGCATCGGCTACGTGTTCCAGGAGGTGGGCCTCTTTCCACACATGACGGTCGGCGAAAACATCGGCACCACGCCGCGGCTGCTCGGCTGGGAGCGTCGCGATATTGCCGCGCGGGTTGCCGAATTGCTCGACCTCGTCGGTCTGCCGCAAGACTATGCGACGCGTCCGCCGCGCGCGCTCTCGGGCGGCGAGCGCCAGCGCGCCGGCGTTGCCCGCGCGCTCGCTGCGCGGCCGCATGTGATGCTGATGGACGAGCCGTTCGGCGCGCTCGATCCGGTCACCCGCGACACGCTCGCGACGGCCTATCGCGCGCTGCACGAGCGGCTCGGCATCACGACGGTGATGGTGACGCATGATGTGCAAGAGGCGGTGCTGCTCGCCGACCGCATCGTGGTGATGAGCCGCGGGCGTGTCGCCGCCGACGATACGCCGGCCGCGCTGCTCGCGGGCCACGGCGGCGCGGAGGCGGCGACGCTCATGACCGTGCCGCGCCGGCAAGCAGAGCGCATCGCGGCGCTGCTGCATGCTCCCTCCCCGCAGGGGCTGGGGGGAGAAGGGGCGTGAGACATCCAGCGGCGAGCATAGTGATGGCACGGAAATCCATCACCTCCCCCTGGAGGGGGGAGGTCGCCCGCGCGACAGCGGGGGCGGGAGGGGGTGGCAGCGTTTCCGCACACGCGGCGCAGAAATCGTTGCAGCGCTGTCACCCCACCCCGGACCGCCTGCGGCGCTCCGACCCTTCCCCTCCAGGGGAGGGTGTTTGGGCGCGGCGGCCTTCCGCCCGGAAACGCCGTCGTGGATGAGCGGGTCGCGGCGGCGCTCGCGCTCCTGCCGAGCTATACGGCGCAGCATGTGCTGCTGAGCGCGGTCGCGCTTGCGGTGGGCGTCGCCATCGCACTGCCGCTTGCGATCATGGCCTCACGCCGGCCGCGGCTGCGCGGCGTGGTGCTCGCGGTCGCGAGCCTGATCCAGACCATTCCGGGCCTCGCGCTCCTTGCGCTGTTCTATCCGCTGCTGCTCGCGCTCTCGGCGGCGACCGGCGCGCTGTTCGGCTTCACCGTGCCGGCGCTCGGCTTTTTGCCGACGGTGCTCGCGCTCGCGCTCTATTCGATGCTGCCGATCCTGCGCAACGGCGTCGCGGCGATGCAGGGCATCGACCGCGCCTACATCGAGGCGGCCGACGGGGTCGGCATGACGGCGCGCCAAAAACTCTTCCGGGTCGAACTGCCGCTCGCCGCGCCGGTGATCATGGCCGGCATCCGCACCGCCGCGGTGTGGACCATCGGCATGGCGACGCTCTCCACCACGATCGGCCAGACGAGCCTCGGCAATTTCATTTTTTCCGGATTGCAGACCGAGAATTGGATCTCGGTACTCGTCGGCTGCGCCGCCGCGGTCATCCTTGCGCTTGTCGTCGACCAACTGCTCGGCCTCATCGAGACGGCCGCAGTCAACCGCGACGCCCGGCGGCTCGGCGTCGGGCTCGGTGCGCTCGTGCTCGGGACCGCGGCTGCGGTCGTGCCCATGCTGTCCTCGCCCTCGGCGGCGTACGTCATCGGGGCGAAGAATTTCAGTGAGCAGTTCATCCTCGCCGACCTGATGGCGACGCGGATCGAGGCAACCGGCCGCACCGCCGAGATCAAGCAGGGGCTGGGCTCGGCCGTGATCTTTCGCGCGCTCGCCGGCAACGACATCGATGCCTATGTCGATTACTCGGGCACACTGTGGACGAACGTGCTGGGGCGCACCGACGTGCCGCCGCGCGAGGTGATGCTCGCCGAGTTGACGCGCGCCCTCGACGAACGCTTCGGGGTGACAGTGCTCGGCGCGCTCGGCTTCGAAAACGCGTATACGCTTGCGATGCGTGCAGATCGCGCTGCCGGCATCAAGACGATCGCGGACCTCGCGCCGCGCGCGCCGCGCTTGCGGCTCGGTGCCGACCTCGAATTCCTGAGCCGGCCCGAATGGTCGGCGCTGAAAATGGCTTACGGCCTGGCGTTTGCCGAAGAGAAATCGTTCAGCCCGACCTTCATGTATCGCGCCCTTGAAGACGGCACCGTCGACGTGATCTCGGCATTCTCGAGCGACGGCCGCATTGCCGCCGATCATCTCGTGGTGTTGGCCGACGTCAAGCACGCGATCCCGGCCTACGACGCAGTAATCCTGATGTCGCCGCGCCGCCGGAACGACGAGGTGCTGCGCCGCGCGCTGACGCCGCTCGTCGGCGCGATTCCGGTCGAGCGCATGCGCGAGGCGAATTACATGGTCGACCGCGACACCGCCAAGGCGACGGTCGCCGAGGCGGCACGGTTTCTGTCAGGCGGTATCGGCAGATAGGCGCCGCGCAGCAGCGGAACCCAACCGCATCAGTTGGATTGCCGCACCTTCTTGAAGTAGCGCAGATCAGGCGGCTGCTGGTCCTTCTTCGAGGGCATCAGCTTGCCATCGGCGCTGCGGAAATAGTTCTCATTCTCGATGCGCACATGCGTGTTGGTCTCGGAGCAGACTTCCGAGAACCAGACCGGACGCGGGTTCGGATTGCGAGTGGCCTTCTGCAGCTTGACGTAGGGCCGCGTCAGCGCGTCGTCGATGACGGTGATCTGATCCCAAAGGACGTTGCGGTCCGCCTTGTCGAGATAGATCCGCTCCTTGATGACGGTCTGGCCGTTGCTGTGAAACGGAATGCCCGCAATATCGTAGCTGCGCGGCAGCTTGAGGAATCGAGTCTCGACTTCCAGCACGTCGTATTTGCCGTCGCCATCCTCGTCGAGCCACTTGCCGATCGAGTAGCCGGCATAGGTAAGCTCGGTCTCCTCCGGGAACTGCCGGCCGTCGGTATAAATCCGTCGGTAGGAGTTGTCGTTGTGGCTGATGAGAATGTATGTGGTCTCGGGCGTGACGATGATCTCGGCCGGATCGTAATAGCTCATCATCGCCGGCATCCCCGCGGGGATGCAGAAGGTCGACGGCCAGTTGCCGGGGCCGCCGGCCTTGGTGTCGGCTTTGCTCTCGTCCCAGATCTTCTGATATTCCGGCGTAAGCGGAGGCGGACCCGCAAGCTGCACCCAGTTGTTCGGCGTGCCGGGCGGGCGAACCCATTGACCCTTGAGATCAGGGTATTTTCCAAAATCGACGGTCTGGGCAACGGCCGGCGCCGCGAGAAGCGCAGTCGCCAGCGCAATTGCACAGATTGAGGTTCGGTACTGCATAGATCGCCTCCCTGAGGTCAGCCGGCCGGCGCACGCGCCGATCGTGCCATCAAGATCGTGTTGTAGCTCTTGGACGGGGATCGGCAATCAGTGCGGCGACGTGACAATCGCGGCGCGACGTCCCCGCGGATGATCACCGCCCCTCCCGACGAGCAGTGATTGCGAAGATACACCGGCCGCCAGTGACGGTGGAAGGGCAGTCTCTCGCGGAGGCGGGGTCGATGATTAATCGGCTGATCGAGAACTCGTCGACGCGTTGGTCCGCGGCGATCGGCGTGAATGGTCAATCAAATTCGAAAAATGCGTTGGGCAGAGACAAAGCCCTTCGGGCGATGGACTTGTTCGGGCGATGGACTTGCCCGTGACAACGACGATGGCGAAATCATCCGAAAGTGCGGGTGGCAGGCGTCGCCCAGGCCTTTGCGAGATAATCGCGGCCAAGGTCGCGCAAGGTGCTGCCAGCCTTAGGATGCGGCGTGACGGCGGCGCGGCGAAAACAGCTCTTCGCCATGACGAGGTTGAAATATGACGGCTCGGTCGATTGCGTTGCGGTTGCGAGCATGGGAGCCTCCGTCCCGTTTTGCTATCTGCCTCTCAATAATGTGTCGCGCCGTTCGCGACCGGGGTTCATGAAAGGCAACGGGACAGTCGTGTGCTGGTTCCCATCGTGACCACAGTTTCTTGATTTTGATAGAAAGATCATGATGTTAACTAGAGCGAACGGACGGCGGGTCGGTGACACAATTCGATGGCGGCAAGGTTTTGCCGCCATCGCCGTATTCACGACAGCCGCCATCCTCGCGGCTCCGCCACTCTGCGCGCAGTCCTATCCCGATCGCCCGATCACCGTCGTGGTGCCCTTCCCCGCCGGTGGACCGACCGACGCGCTGTTGCGCGTGCTCAGCGACCGGATGCGCGTTTCGCTCGGGCAGCCGCTGATCATCGAGAACGTGTCGGGCGCGACCGGCAGCATCGCCGTCGGCCGCGTCGTTCAGGCGCCGCCTGACGGCTACACCGTGAGCATCGGCAACACCGCGACCCACGTCATCAACGGCGCGATCTTCCCGCTCAAATACGATCTGCTAAAAGACCTCGAGCCGGTCGCGCTGTTGCCGTCGAACCCGTTCCTGATCGTCTCGCGCACCGGGGTTCCGGCAAAGACGCTCCCCGAGCTGATTGCGTGGGTCAAGGCAAGCCCGCGGCCGGTGGCGGCCGGCACGCCCGGCATCGGATCGATCCCGCACGTCGCCGGCATCCTGTTCGAGAACATCACCGGCACCAAGTTGCAATTCGTGCCCTATCGCGGTGCTGCGCCGTCCTTGCAGGACCTTATCGCGGGCCAGATCGACATGATGTTTGATCAGGTGTGGAATTCGCTTGCGCAAGTGCGCTCCGGCACCATCCGGGCCTATGCGGTCACGGCGCCAACGCGGGTCGCCTCAGCGCCGGACATCCCGTCCGTCGACGAGTTCGGCCTCTCCGGCCTCCACGCAGCGGTATGGAACGGCCTCTGGGTCCCCAAAGCGACGCCCTCTGCGGTGGTCGCGCGCCTCAATGCGGCCGTGGTCGATGCACTGGCCGATGCCACCGTCCGCCAGCGCCTTGCCGATCTCGGCCTCGAGATCCCGCCGCGGGAGCAGCAGACCGCCGCGGCGCTCGGCGCCTTGCAGAAGGCCGAGGCCGAGAAATGGTGGCCGATCGTGAAGGCCGCCAACCTCAAGGTTGAATGATCCGCCGCGCTTGCCGAATTCGGCTACAAGGGGTCCGGAGGGACTCCATGAGCCAGACCATCCTGACCATCAACGGCGTCGGCATCAGCCTCGGCGAGACGATGGCGGCATTCGGTGCAATTGCCGCAGTCGTGCTGGGTACGATCTTGGTGCTGGTCGCCCGCGGCTCGCGCCACGCGGCGCTGGATCGCGCGTCCGCGGCTGCCGAGCAGGTGCGCCGCAACGAGGCCGTGGAGCAACGGATGGCCGAGCTTGCCCGCATCCAGGCCGAGACCGCCGGTCGCCTGCAAGCCCTCGGCGAAAGTTTGGGCGGCCGCCAGGCCGAGCTTGCCCGCGTGGTCGCGGAGCGGCTCGATTCGGTCTCGACCCGGCTTGGACATTCCATGGAGGAGACCACGCGGCAGACGGTGCAGCGGCTGCAAAGCTTGCATGAGCGCATCGCCGTCATCGACCACGCCCAGAAGAATCTCGCCGAGCTGTCCGGCCAGGTCACCTCGCTGCGCGATGTGCTCGGCAACAAGCAGGCGCGCGGCGCCTTCGGGCAGTCGCGCATGGAGACGATCATCGCCGACGGACTGCCCAAAGGGCTGTTCGAATTCCAGTACACTTTGTCGAACAATACCCGGCCGGACTGCGTGATCTTCCTCCCCGATCAGCGGCCGCTCGCGATCGACGCGAAGTTCCCGCTCGAGGCCGTCACGGCGCTGCGCGAAGCGAAGACCGACGAGGCGCGGCAGCGCGCCTGCCAGCGGATTCGCCAGGACGTGTGGAAGCACATCACCGATATCGCCGAAAAATACCTCCTGCCCGGCGAAACCCAGGACATGGCGCTGCTGTTCGTGCCCTCGGAATCCGTCTACGCCGAGCTTTACGACGGGTTCGATGACCTGATGCAAAAGGCCTATCGTGCCCGCGTCGTCATCGTGTCGCCGTCGCTCCTGATGCTGGCGATCTCGGTCATGCAGCAGATCCTCAAGGACGCCCGCATGCGGGAGGCCGCCGACCTCATTCATGCCGAAGTTGGCCGCATGATGGGGGACGTGGGCCGGCTGCGGGAGCGCGTGCTCAAGCTGCAGCAGCACCATGGGCAGGCGGGGGAAGACATGCGGCAGATCCTGATTTCGTCCGAAAAGATCGGCGCGCGCGCGGGCCGCATCGACCAGCTCGATTTCGGCGACGCCGAGGAGACGATTGCGCCGCCGCTGAAGCTGCAGGCGGGCGAGTGATGCTCGCGAGCGGACCTCACCCGTGACCTCGTTTCCCGATACGGCGGCGGTCGAGCCGGACGCCGGCGCGCCAGTCTCGGCCAAGCCGAGTTGGGCGGAGATGCTCTCCGTCTATCTGCGCCGCCGCGTCCTGATTGTGATGTTTCTCGGTTTTTCGTCGGGTCTTCCGCTCGCCCTGTCAGGCTCGACCCTTCAGGTGTGGATGAGCGACGAGCAGGTCGATCTGCGCATCATCGGCTTGTTTGCGCTGGTCGGCACGCCCTACACCATCAAATTCCTCTGGGCGCCGCTGGTCGATGCGCTGGACATCCCGCTGCTGTCGCAGTTGTTCGGGCGCCGGCGCGGCTGGCTGGTGCTGAGCCAGCTGCTGTTGATCGCCGCGATCGTGTTTCTGGGCTTCTGCGATCCGGCCGCCAATCCCTGGCTCGTCGCGCTTGGGGCGCTCATGGTCGCGACCGCGTCGGCGACCCAGGACATCGTCGTCGACACGTTCCGGGTCGAGAGCCTCGAACCGTCGGAGCAGGCCGCCGGCATGGCATCCTACGTCGCGGCCTATCGCATCGGCGTGCTCGCATCGACCGCGGGCGCGATCTACGTCGTCAAAGGCTTCGAACTCCTGGGGTTCGTCAAACAAGGTGCGTGGAGCAGCGGCTACATGGTCATGGCCGCGCTGGTCGTCATTGGGATGATCACGACCATCATCGCGACCGAACCCGAGACGTCCGCGGTGGCGGCGCGGCTCAACGAGGGGCGCAATTCGTACCAACGCCTGTTCTCGGCAGCGGTCGGCTCGTTCCGCGATTTCTTCGGCCGCGAAGGGGTGCTGATTGCCTCGACGGCGCTGGCCTTCGTGGTGCTGTTCAAGTTGACCGATGCGCTTGCCGGAGTCATGACGGCGCCGTTCGTACTCGATATCGGCTTCTCGAAGGAAGTCTATGCGTCGATCATCAAGGTGGTCGGCCTCGCGGCAACGCTGATCGGCGGCTTTGCCGGCGGACTGCTCGTGCGTGCCTGCCCGCTCGCGGCAAGTCTCTGGATCGGCGGCATCATCCAGGCGCTCGCGAACTTCACCTTCTCCTGGCAGGCCATCGTGGGCGTCGACGTCGGCTGGCTCACCTTCGCCATCGTGACGGAAAACTTCACCAGCGGGGTCGGCACGGTGATCTTTGTCGCCTACCTCTCGGCGTTGTGCAAAAATCCGCTGTACACCGCGACCCAATATGCGCTGCTCACCGCCCTCTCGGCCATCGGTCGAACTTACTTGTCGGCGGGGGCGGGCTTCATCGTGGTGAGGACCGGATGGCCGATTTTCTTTGCCATTTGCGCCGCCGCGGCCATTCCCGGCCTGCTGCTGCTCGCGTGGCTGCAGAGCAGGGGCCATTTTGCGGCGCTGACTCGCAAGGACGCCGCGACGGGTTGATCGCAGCGGGCGCTTCCCGCCCCGATGGTTTCCGAATCGTTAACGGACTGACGGTATGGTTCGCGGTGGACCAAGCTCGTTCCGGCCATGTTGATCGCCTGCCCCAACTGCCAGACCACTTATGAGGTCAAGCCCGAATCTCTCGGCGACGCCGGGCGCAAGGTGCGATGTGCGAAGTGCCAGGAGATCTGGTTCGCAGCGCGGCCGCCGCCCGAGGACGACGCGTTCGAAGCGGCGTTTGAGGAGATCGCAGGCGCAGCGTTCGAGGACATCGCAGGCGCGGCACTGAAGTCGGCGATCCGGCCTAGCGCCGAGCCACGAGCAGACGATGCTGCCGGCGACTGGGGCATTCCCGATTTCGCCCCCAATTCGCCGTCTCCGCCGCTCGCGCCGACACACGAGGAAACGCCGGCGATCAAAGCAGCGCCGGCGCTTGACGCCGATCCGCCGCCGCGCCGCGATATCGAAAGCGTGGCCGCCGGGCGGTCCGCGCCCGCCCGCAGCCGGCGCGGCTCCCGCCTCCAACTGCGAGCGGTTCCGATCATCATCGCGGTCGAGATCGTGTTGATCCTGGCGATCCTGATCTGGCGGACGGATGTCGTGCGGATGATGCCGCAGACGGCGTCGTTCTTTCGCATGATCGGACTGGCCGTCAATTGGCGCGGCTTGGCGCTGTCCAATGTTCACTTTGCGAAGGACGAACAAAATGGGGTCAGGGTGCTGACCGTCGAAGGCGAGATTCAAAACACGACCCGATCGACGGCGGCCGTGCCGCGACTGCGCTTCGCGCTCCGCAACGCCGCCAGGGCCGAACTCGTCTCGTGGACGGCGCCGCCGGAGGAAGCCTCGCTTGGCCCGGGGCAAACACTCGAATTTCGTTCGCGGCTGGCAGCTCCGCCTTCCGATGCGAGCGATATCACGGTGCGGTTCTTGAACCGCGCGGACCTCACAGATCAGTCGCGGTGACTGCAATGGCGCGCATCCTGATTGCCGAAGACGAGGCGCCGCTGCGCGGCTATATCCAGCGCGCGCTCAGCACCGAAGGCCACGACGCGGTTGCAACCGCGGACGGCGGCGAGGCGCTCGATGTCCTCGTGCGCGAGGCCGGACGGTTTGATCTTCTGCTCGCCGACATCAAGATGCCGGTGATGGATGGCATCGCCCTAGCGCTCGCCGCCGCGCGCGATTACCCGCATCTCGTGATCCTGTTGATGACGGGCTTTGCCGATCAGCGCGAGCGCGCCCACGGCCTCGAATCGCTGATCAGCGGAGTGCTGACCAAGCCGTTCTCGGTGAGCGATCTGCAAACCACGGTCGCCGCGGCCGTCGCGCGCCCTCAATAGGCACGGCGGCCGGCCGCGGTCCTATCGGCCGGCCAGATATTCAGCGAGGGCCGCGATATCGTCGGGCGAGGTGGCCAGCATGAGGTCCGTCATGCCGGGATTATTGCCCCGCGCGCGGGTGCGGAAATCCATCATCGATTGCTGGAGGTAAGCCCGGTTCTGCCCGGCGAGGCGAGGTTGCGTGCCCTCGCCCTGGTATTCGCTCTGGTGACACCCCGTGCATCCGATCGAATTGTTCGCGGTCACTGCTTTGGCGGCGACGGCCGCGGGCGCGCGCGGCTGCTGCAGATCAGGCCAGGCCTTCTGCGAGAAATAGAGGCCGAGGGCCAGCATGTCGTCGCGCTCGAAGGCCTGGGCGATCGGCCCCATGACGTCGCTCTTGCGGGCGCCACTCTTGAAGTCGCGAAGCTGCAGGTAGAGATAGCCTTGGTGCTGGCCCCAGATGACCGGCCACGTCTTGTCGGCCGGAATGCCGTTCGCGCCGTGGCAGGCGGCACACTGCGCCGCCTTCTCCTCGATGGTCTGCGCAGAGCCGGCGCGCGGCAGTAAAGTTAGCGCGACGACCAACACCGTCGAGGCACAGTGGTGCGCACGCTTTGCTTTGCGCACCCTACTCGCCTTGCTCACGCTGCGCAGTCCGCCGGTAGCCAGGCTCATTCCACGGTGAACGCGATGATCGTGTCGCCGCGCTTGTAGTTGATCTGGACGTTGCCGCCGGCGCCCACCACGACGTACTGCTTGCCGTCGACGGAATAGGAGGAGGGCGGCGCGTTGACGCCGGCACCGGCGTTGAAGGTCCACAGCACCTTGCCGTTGCGCAAATCGTAGGCGCGGAAGCGGCCATTGCCTTCGCCCGTGAACACGAGCCCGCCGGCGGTCGCGAGAATGCCGCCGATCATCGGTTGCGGCGTCTTCACCTGCCAGCGAATCTTGCCGGTGTTGTAATCGACCGCCGTGATGTTGCCGGCCTGGGCTTCGGTCGGAATGACCTTGAAGGCGCCGCCGAGCCACAGCTTGCCGCCGGGATAGGGCGAGCTTTCGACCGTGTAGGTCATCGGCTGATGCAGGTTGATGGCATAGGCGAGCCCAAGACCCGGATCGACCGCGATCGGCGACCATTCGACACCGCCGTTGGCGCCGGGCAGCATGCGGGCGCCCTGCGGGGTCGGCAGGGTCCACATGTTTTCCTGCGGCACCATGGCGTCCGAGAAGCGGATCAGGCTGCAATCCTTGCGGTCATGGACGTAGATGTGCCCGGTCTTGCCGGCGTGGAGCACGCCGGGGATGATCTTGCCGGCCTTGTCCTTGACGTTGACCAGCACCGGCGGACTGACGGCGTCGAGGTCCCAGACGTCGTGGGCGATGTATTGGAAGTGGCAGACGTAGTTCCCGGTATCAAGATCGACCGAGACGAGCGAGTCGGTATAGAGGTTGTCGCCCGGACGTTGCGCACCGTCGAGATCGGGCGAGGGATTGCCGACGACGAAGTAGATGCGGTTGGTCGCGAGGTCGACCGCGGGGTTCTGCCACACGCCGCCGCCGAGCCGCTGATAGGGATCGCCGGTCTTGGCGAGCTGATCCTTCTCGGCCTGGATGTCGCGGTGCATGTCGCGCCCGGTCGCATCCTTCTCGGCCCACATCCCCACCGAATTTTCCGGGACGGTGTTGAAGGTCCACAAGAGCCGGCCGGTGTTGAGGTCGAATGCTTTGACGAAGCCGCGGATGCCGTATTCGCCGCCGTTGGTGCCGATGAGCACTTTGCCCTTCACCACGGTCGGCGCCATCGTCTCGCTGTAGCCGAGCTCTGGGTCGGCGATGGTGACTTGCCAGACCGGCTTGCCGGTCCTGGCGTCCAGCGCGACGAGCTTGGAATCGAGGGTCGCGACGAAAACCTTGTCCTCGTACACCTCGACGCCGCGGTTGTTGGGGCCGCAGCAGTAAGTGGTGATGGGACCGAGAGCGGGCTTGAAGTGCCACAGCTCCTCGCCGGTCTTGGCGTCGAGCGCATAGACGTGGCTGAACGAGGTCGTCACATACATGACGCCGTTCACCACGATCGGCGAGGTCTCCAGGCTCTCCTTCACTTCGGTCTGGAAAATCCAGGCCGGCCGCAGGCGGGCGACGTTGCCTACGCCGATCTGCTTGTTGGGATAGAACCGCTGCTGCGTGTAGTCGCCGTTGGTGTGCAGGAAATTCTTGCTGTCCGCGGCGGCACGGTCGAGCATGTCCTGCGTGACCGGCGTGATTGCGATGGGTTTCGCGGTTTCGGCCGCCGGTTGCTTGACCTCCTGCCCATGAGTTGTTGCAACGAAGGCCGTCGTGAGCGCCACGACACCGAGCAATTTCCCGTGCATGCGAAACATGAGATGATCTCCCATCGATTCCGTCGCGGGAGCGTGGTCGGCGCGGCAATCGATGTCAAGATAATGCATTAGCCGCCAGAGATGGCGGCCATACGACGATCTTCTGCGGATGATCTTTTGCGGATCAGAGGGGCAGCGGCCCGCTGCCGCCCTGCCGTGGCAGGGACGGTGTCAGGCCGCCTTCGTCGCGTGGAAACGGCTTCCGTACTCGGTCAGCATCGTCGCGAGCCGCTTGCGCGCGTAGAACATGCGCGTCTTCACGGTGTTCCGCGGCACCTGGATGATCTCGGCGACCTCGTCGACGCTCTGGTCGTGATAATAGACGAGGTCGATGATCTCGCGATGCTCGGGCGACAGCTGGTCGAGGCACTCGCGCAGGTGAGCGCTGCGATCGGCGTCGAGGATTGCTTCCTCCGGCGTGAACGCCTCGTCGGCGATCGTCTCAGCGGTCTCCTCGTCGAGCTCGTCGTCCTGGCGGCGACGGCGCACCGAGAGTGCCTTCAGGCGCGCGATCGACATGATCCACGTGCTGACGGTCGACCGGCCTTCGAAGCGCGCCGCATTGCGCCACACTTCGATGAAAGTTTCGCTGAGGACATCTTCAGCGGTGCTGGCATCGCGGAGGATTCGGGTGATGAAGCGGAAAACGCGCACGCGGTGACGATTGTACAGGACCTGCATCGCGCCCTGTTCACCGGCGGCCACCGCGGCCATCAGCGCTTCATCGGTCACGGCACCACGCAGGCGCGGCGACACGCTCGTGTTCAGCGCGGCAACGGCAATGTTCTGCATACCCACCTCCCCCAGTGACGGCATTCGCCGTTCACGATCTCTTAACTAACAGCCTGCTGTTTCATTGGTTCTACGTGGGCGGGGGAAAATGGTTTCGCGGCTGGCCCAATTGTTTCATTCCGCAATGCAGCGAAGAAACATTTCGGCCAATTTGGGCCAATTGTTTCGTCGTGCCCGCCTGCCACGAAACAAATCCGGGAAAGCTGCGGAAAACATAGGCGGACGCGCTTCTGCGCTTCCTGGCCATGCCGGGCGAATCGCCGAGGCCTGAACCATGGCCTTGCGGGGCTCGGACGGGCCTATCCCTGGGGCGACTTTTCCCCGGTGGGCGAGAACAGGTAACCCCCGCTGCGGACCGTGCGGATGACGCTTGGACGCGCCGGGTCGGGTTCGATCTTGCGCCTGATGCGCATGATCCGGATGTCGACCGCACGGTCGAAAGCATCGCGATCGCGGGCGTTCGCGAGCCTCAGCAACAATTCGCGCGTGAGAACGCGCCGGGGATTGGCGGCGAATGCCTTGAGGAGGTTGAACTCCGACGCGGTCAACGGATGGGCATTGCCCTCTTCGTCTTTGAGTAATTGCTCGTCGAGGTCGAGCCACTTGGTGCCGAAGCGCACCAGGTTCTTCTCCGGCTTGGCCGGCTCGGCTGCGGGTGCTGTGGCCGGAACGGCGGCACCAGCCGGCGCTGACCGGCGCAGCACCGAGCGAACGCGCGCCAGCAGTTCACGCAGTTCGCAGGGTTTGGCGAGATAGTCATCGGCCCCAAGCTCGAGACCCACGACCCGATCGATCGGGCTTGCGGTCGCCGTCAGCATGATGATCGAGACATTCGACGTCCGCTTGAGATCGCGGATGATGGAGAGGCCGTCTTCTTCGGGCATGTTGAGGTCGAGCACGATGAGATCGGCCGGCTCCTTGGCGAGTTCGTTGCGCAAGCTTTTGCCGCCGTCGCACTGCGATACCGAGAAGCCGTGCATGCGCAGATAGTCGCCGATCATATCCCGCGCGGCCGCTTCGTCATCGACGACAATAATGTGCTGCGCGCGGTTCATCCGGAGGGGATCGCGATAATGAAGGTGGTACCAACGGAGCCGGGCTCCGCGGTGATGCTGCCGCCGTGGAGATCGACGATCCGTTTGACGATGGAGAGGCCGAGGCCCGTCGAGGTCTCGCCGCCGGTCGGTTTCGCCGACAAGCGCTGGAAGCGCCCGAACAGGCGCGCGTTATCTTCCGGCGACAGGCCGGGGCCCTCGTCGGCGACGCGGACGACGGCCTTGCCGTCGCGCTCCTCGACGGTCATCTCGATGCGACCGCCGAGCGGGCTGTACTTGATGGCGTTGCTGATGAGGTTGTCGATCGCTTCGCGCATGCGATCGGAATCGCACAGCA
This sequence comes from uncultured Alphaproteobacteria bacterium, assembly GCA_963807015.1. Lineage (GTDB taxonomy): Bacteria > Pseudomonadota > Alphaproteobacteria > Rhizobiales > Xanthobacteraceae > JAJPKK01. The sequence goes on from CAWEAS010000011.1 coordinate 89,519, forward strand.
TGGCGAGCGCAGCCGGGGCGCGCAGCGTGATCACCTGGTCCTTGCGCGTTGCCTGCGGTTGGTTCGCGTCGACGAGGTCGCGCACCAGCCCGACGAGATCGACCGGCTCGCGCTTGACGGCGATGTCGTGGGCATCGGCCATGGCGTCGGAGATCAAGGTGTCGACGATCTCGGTCACCCGGTTGGCCGCCGAGCGAATGTGGACGATCTGAGACTTGACGTTCTCGGGAGAGTAGGGCTCTCCGCTCACCATCTCGGTCAGCATCTCGGTGCGGCCGAGGATGACGCCAAGCGGGTTCTTCAGATCATGGGCGACGGTACCGAGCACCTCGCGCTTGAAGGTGTTGGCCCGCTGCAGCCGGTTCCACTGGGCGGAGAGGCGGGCATTGGCGGCCTCCAGTTCGCGCGTGCGCTGGCGCACCCGGTCTTCGAGATGGGCGTTGGCCTGCTGGATCTGCTCGTAAAGAATGACATTGTCGAACGCGACCGACAGGCGGCTCGAGAAGATCTGGATCAGCGCGCGGTCGGTGTCGGAGAGCTGCTTTGAGGATTCGAGCAGCACCACCAGTTCGCGGCCGCTGCCGGTGCGAATGTAGAGCACCGAGCGGCGCGCCATGAACTGGTGATCGCGGCGGCGGAACGCCTCGCGCACGACGTCGCGCAGATCATCGTCGAGGCCGGTTGAGCCTTCGGCGTCGACGAACCGGCTGTAGCAGCCGGAACCCGCCAGGACCGAAAAGTGCTCGCCGGCATCAGCGCTGTCGCGCAGCACCAGGATGCCGGCGCAGGCGACGTTCAGGAGCGAGGCGATCTGCGTCAGCACGCCCTCGGCGAGCCGCTGCATCGACCTGAAATCGTAGAGCGTGGACGCGGCGTCGATGATGATCTCAAGGCCGCGGCGCGTTTCCATCATGCGCTGGAGCTGCTGATAGCTGCGCAGGGCCGCGGTCAGCGAGGTGAAGAGCTTGTCGGCGGTGAGCTCCGTCTTCGCCTTGTAGTCGTTGATATCGTAATCGACGATGACGCGACGCTCCGGCGCCTGGCCGGGCTGGCCGGTGCGCAGGATGACGCGCACCGTCTCGTTCTTGAGCGCATTGCGGATGTAGTGCACGAGATCGAGACCGGCACTGTCGGTTTCCATGATGACGTCGAGCAGCACCGCCGCAATGTCGGGATTGCGGGCGAGCATTTCGCGCCCTTCCGCCGCCGAGAACGCCGACAGGATGTCGAGCTGCTGCCCGTTGAGCTGATAGTCGGCGAGCGCGAACCTGGTGCCGTCGTGCACGGCAGGATCGTCGTCGATGACCGCGACCTTCCAGCGCGGTCCTACCTCCGGCGTGACGTCGGGATCGTCGACGATCTGCAGTATTTCATCCTGATTGGACACTTGCGCGATCCGTTGTTGGCGTCGTTTCGTTGCGGGCCAGCCGCGGAACGACAATGCGGAATGTGGTGCCGCGGCCGGGCGCCGAATCGACCGTGATGCGGCCGCCGAGGCTGCCGGTGATGAGGTTGTAGACGATGTGGAGGCCAAGGCCGGTGCCGCCGCGATCGCGCCGCGTGGTGAAGAACGGATCGAACGCTTGCGCCTTGACCGCTTCGGTCATGCCCACGCCATCGTCCGTCACCGTGATTTCCACGTCGTTGGCGTTGAGTTCGCGGGCCCGCAGCGTCAGCGTGCCGGCCTGCTCGTCGGGAAAGGCGTGGACGAGGGCGTTGAGAAACAGGTTCGTCAGCACCTGCCCGTAGGAGCCCGGATAGCTGTCCATCGCGATCCCGGGCCGCACGTCGACGATGAGCAGGAGCGGCAGCTTCCGCAGCGCCGGCCGCAGGCTCGCGACAATCTGTTCGGTCGCCTCGGCGAGGTCGAACTTGCGGCGCTCCGCAAGGCTGCGGTCGACCGCGACTTGCTTGAAGGACTGGATGAGTTCGCCGGCACGCTGCAGATTGGCGACCAGTTGATTCGCCGCAGCGTGGCTCGTCGCAATGAACTCGTCGAGCCGCGAGCGCCGCAGGGGAGGCTGGCGGAGTTCCTCGGAAAACTGCTCGCAGCGGCGCGCGAAACTCGAGGCCACCGTGAGGCTGATGCCGACGGGATTGTTGACCTCGTGGGCGATGCCGGCAACGAGCCCCCCGAGTGCCGCAAGCTTTTCGGCCTCGATCAGGCTCGTCTGAGCGTCGCGCAGTTCCGCGAGCGCCTGTTCGGCATGTTCCTTGGCGGCCCGCAGATCATCATCCGCGCGATCCTTGGCGATCGCGTTCTCGCGGAAGATTTCGACCGCGCGGGCCATATCGCCGATCTCGTCTTTGGCGATCGTGCCATGGATTGGCGACGAGTACTGGCCAAGCGTGATCTCGTTCATCGAGGTCATCAGGCGCAGCAGCGGCCGACGGATGCTCCGCGTCACCACGATGGCGCCGAGCAGCATCGCGGACAGAAAGAACACGGCGACGATCGCCACCACGCGGTAGATGTTGGCGAGGCTGCGGTCGAATTCGGTCTGGGCGTCCTGCTCGCGCTCGCGCATGCGCGACGACATGGCATCGATCGTCGCCGTCATCGCCGCCTGGTTGGCGTCGATTTCGGTCCGCAACAGGCTCGCCTGCTTCGCGAACAGCCCGCTCAGGTTGTCGAGGCCGTGGTGCAGCATGGCGGCCTGCCGCCGCAGGGCCTGAAGCGCTGAGCGCTGCAGATCATTGTCGGCGAGGTCCTCCATCACCGGGATCGCGCTTTCGATCCCGCCGATGTTGGTGCGCGCCTCCTCGACCGTATCCGGGGCGAGCGAGAGGTAATAGGCATTGACCGCCACCAGCATCGCCGTGAACCGTTCGCGCGATTTGTCGAGTGCCGGAAAGATCAGCGCATCCTTGGAGCCGGTCGCGCTCTCGATAATGCCGTAGAGCCCCGACATCTGACGCGCCGGGGCCAGCAACTCCTCTTCGTAGGTGCGGGTGATGGTCGCCTGCAGGGTCCGCAGGTCCTCGAAGCCGGTGAGGAAGCGCTCGGTGATAGCCGTGAGGTCCGGCACCGCGTTGGACAGCAGCGGGTCGATGCTGGCGCGCGCCTTCAAGGTGCCGAGCACAGCCTCGCGCCGCCGCAGGATCTCCGCAAAGATCTCCGGCTGCTGTTCGTTGATGTACTGATGAATGAGGCTCTGCAATCGGCCGGCATCAGTGCCGACCGCGGCCAGCAGTGCGTCGGATTCGCGCACGCGGCGCAACTCGTTCCAGGCGGAGCTCAGCACGTTGGCGCCGCTCCAGATCAGCCCGGCCAGGATCATGACGATGGCGCTGTTGACCACCGCGATCGAGACGATGCGCCAGCGGATCGGCACACGGCGCACCAGCGCTTCGAGGCGCCGACGAGATGTGAGCACCGGCTCCTGGTCGTCGATCCCGAACGCGGGGCTCTGGTCAAGGGCGATCAAGGGATGTCCATCCATCACGTCAGCCGATCGCCTGCTGGTCTACGCGCGCGCTTCACTCGGTTACTCGATTGCCTCTTTCCGCCACCTGCCTTGGTCCGCCACTCTAGCCTATCTCAACCGCTAGCCCATTTCATTTGTCAGCTATTTTACCTGTCGGCCTATTTCACTTGCCGAATCCTCTCGATCAGCATCGCGATCGCCGGGTTCTTGCCGGCTTTGCGATAGACCTCGCCCATTGCGTCCTCGAACGGTTTGCGGTCGAAATCCGAATAAATGCTGACACCGGCCTCTTCGGCCTGCCGTCGCGAGCGGTTCTCGAGCGTGTTCCATTGCTCGCGCATGAAGAGGCTTGTCTCCCGGGCCGACGCACGAAAGATCGCCTGGTCCTCGTTCGAAAGACTCCGCCATGCCCGCGGCGACATCACCAGCACCTCGGGCGGCATCGCATGCTCGGTGAGGGTGAGAAACGGCGCAAAGCGATAATGGTTGGCGCCGACATAGGATTGCCAGTTGTTCTCGGCGCCGTCGACCAGGCCCGTCGCCAACCCGATCTCCACTTGCCCGTAGGCCAAGTCGACGGGAATGGCGCCGAGCGCGCGCGCCATTTCGAACATCACATCGGAATGCTGGACGCGAATGCGAAGGCCAAGCAGATCGGCGACGGTGTGGATCGACCGTTTGCTGTTATAGATTGAGCGTGCGCCGGAGTCGTAGAAGGTGAGGCCGATCAATCCGTGGCGCTCGAAGCTCGCAAGGATCTCCTCGCCGATGGGGCCGTCGATAACGTGGTGAAGATGATCGATCGACGTAAACAGGAACGGCATCGACAGCACTTGGGCTTCCGGCATGAGGGCGCCGAGCGGCGCGACATTGACGCGATCCATCTCGAGGGCGCCGAACAGCGTCTGCTCGATCGTATCCTTTTCGTCTCCGAGTTCGTGCGAATGAAAAACGCGAATACCATGCCGTCCGCCGGTGCGCGCCGAAACGAGTTCGCCCAATTTCACCAGCGCGCGGACGGTCGGATAATCAGGAGCCTGGGTATCGGCGACGCGAAATTCCCGCGCGCCGACATTCGCCGTCATGCCCACAATGAGCGCGACGACGAGCGGCAGCCACTTCGCATGCGCAAAGCCGAAGCCAGACATCGCTTGCCGTTCTTGCTGGCGCAGCAAATATTGGATTGTTGAAATGCCAATCCCCGCACCACCACCCGCATATAAATATAATAGAAAAAACAAGAACTGGCCACCGATATCATGAAGGAAGCCGGCAACCTGCAGCAGAAATCGCCCTGTCTCGCGGCAGCCCCATTTATGGGCACCAGGCCAGACGGCGCCGCGCTGCAGCCCTTAATTTCGGACGCAGTTGCGAAAACCAATCAGCCGGATAGGCAATCCCAATGACCTCTCACGCCAAACCGTCCGGCTGGGTCGGACGGTCGATCCGGCGCCTCGAAGACCCTGCCCTGGTGACCGGGCAAGGGCGGTTCACCGGCGATCTCGCAGCGGCGAAATGGATACGGTTTGTACGCAGTTCCGTCGCATCCGGCGTCATTACGCGCATTTTGGCGCCGGACGGGGTCACGCTGGTGACGGCGGCCGACGTTGCGGCGCTGCGTCCGATCGCACCGATGCTGCATAAATTCAATTATCTCCCGATTGCCCAGCCGATCCTTGCCGCCGAGGTCGTGCGGTTCGTCGGCGAGCCTGTTGCCGCCGTGATCGCCGACAGTCGCGAGGCGGCGGAAGACGCCGCGGAACTTGTCACGGTCGAGATTTCCGAAACCGCGCCGCTGGTCGATGCCAAGGCGGCACTCGCGGCCGGCGCGCCGGCCGTCCACGCCATGGCGCCCGGCAACGTCATCGTCGAAGGCCGCGTCAAGTCGCCGCAATTCGAGGCCATGGCGGCGGCCGCGGCTCGCCGCGTCAAGATCGAAGTGCGCTCCCGCCGCCAAAATGCGTCGCCGATGGAGCCGCGCGGAGCGCATGCCGCCTATGACAGGACGAGCGATCGCATCACGCTCACCTGCTCCACGCAGATGCCCCATCTGGTCCGCACCGCCGTCGCCGATCTGATTGGAATGCCGGAATCGGACCTGCGCGTCATCGCGCCCGACGTCGGCGGCGGTTTTGGGCAGAAGATGGCGCTCGGGCCGGAATTCGTGCTTGTCGCCTGGCTCGCCGGGAAGCTCAAGACGTCGATCGCGTGGATCGAGGATCGCCGCGAAAACCTGACGGCGTGCTTTCACAGCCGCGACCAGTACGTCACGCTGGAAGGCGCCTTCGATGCCGAGGCGCGACTTCTCGCCCTCGACGCCGACATCGTCGCCAACATCGGCGCTTACTCATGCTATCCGATCACCTGCGCGGTCGAGCCGCTGATGGGCATGGCTGAGATGCCCGGTCCCTATACGGTGGCCGGCTATGCGTGCCGCGCGCGCGGCGTTGCAACCCATACGTGTCCGATGGCACCCTATCGCGGCGTGTCGCGGCCGGTGATCACCTTCACGCTGGAACGGCTGATGGACAAGGCGGCCGCCGCATTCGGCATCGACGCGATCGAGATCCGCCGCCGCAACCTGATCCGCAAATTCCCGCACACCTCGCCGACCGGCCTCGTGTTCGACGAAGCGACCTATGTGGAAACGCTCGACATGGCGGCGCAAGCCGCCGACGTCGTGGCGTTCCGCGCCCGCCAGGAAGCCGCCCGCGCCGACGGACGCTACCTCGGACTTGGCATTGCGACGTTCTCCGAGCGCACCGGCTACGGCACGCCGGCATTCGCGGCCCGCGGCATGGAGATCACGCCCGGCTGGGAGACGGTGGAACTTTCCATGGACCCATCCGGCTTTGTCGAGGTCCGCATCGGCGCGTCGCCTCACGGGCAAGGCCTGCGCACCACCCTCGCCCAACTCGTCGCCGACGAACTCGGCATTGCACCCGCGCACGTCAAGGTCGTACACGGCGATACCGACCGCACGCCCTACGGCTTCGGCACCTTTGCGAGCCGCTCGCTCGTCATCGCCGGCGGCGCGACGCTGCTTGCGGCGCGTAAGGTCAGCGCCAAGCTGCGCGCCGTTGCGGGCGATCTCCTTGAAGTCGCCGCCGAGGACATCGTGCTTGCCGATGGCGTTGCCCGCGTCGCCGGCACCGATCGCGAGATCGCCATGCCGGCGCTCGCGCGCACTGCCTACCACCAGAGTCATCGCTTCCGGCAGGAGCTGGCGCCGGGCCTGCGCGAATCCGCAAGCTACGATCCTGCCGGTACGTTCTCGAACGCCTGCCATGTGGCGATCGTCGAGGTCGACGTGGAAACCGGAAAGGTGACGCTGGAAAAGCTGCTGGTTGCCGAGGATGCGGGGCGCCTCATCAACCCGATGATCGCCGAAGGGCAGATCGCCGGCGGCGTCGCCCAGGGCATCGCCAATGCCTTGCTGGAAGAAATCCTGCACGACGAGACCGGAAATATCCTGACCGCAACCTTTGCCGACTATCTCCTCCCGACCGCCCGCGAAGTGCCGCCGATCGATATTCATCATCTCGAAACTTTGACCGACGCGTCCCTCACCAAGGCCAAGGGTTTGGGCGAGGGCGGGAGCATCGGCGCACCGGCCGCTGTCCTCAACGCGATCAACGACGCACTCGCACCCTTCAACGTCTCGATCGATGAGATTCCCGCAACCCCGCAGCGCATCCGCGCGGCGTTGCGCGACGCATCGCAGCCTGCGAGATAAGGCGGCGGGTGAGACCATGCACACGAACGAAATAGCGTCATTCCGGGGCGTCGTAGCGCAGCGAAGGCGAGCCCGGAATCCATACTCCTTGGCCGGGGTTATGGACTCCGGGCTCGCGCCCTCCCTTCCCTCCCCCGCGTGCGGGGGAGGGAAGGGAGGGGGTGCCCCGGAATGACGGCCGCGGGTAAGCCGATGGGATTCGTCGGACGATCGGTGCCGCGCCTTGAGGACCGACCCCTGGTCACGGGCCGCGGGCTATACGCGGGTGACGTCTCGTTCCCGCACCAGCTCCACATGCGGGTTGTGCGCTCACCCGTCGCGCATGGCCGCATCAATTCGATCGATGCCTCGGCGGCGCTGGCGCTTGCTGGCGTCGCGGCGGTGTGGACATCGGCCGATGTCGCCGACATTCCGCCGATCGGCTTTCGCCTGACCGGCATCGAGAGCCTCACCGCCTATCGCCAGCCAATTTTGGCGCGCGACCGGGTGCGCTATGTGGGCGAGCCGGTCGCCGCAGTGTTCGCGGCCGATCCCTATGTCGCCGAGGATGCCGCCGATCTGGTCGCGCTCGACATCGAGGAACTGCCGGCGATCCTTGCGGCTGACGCGCCGCCCGGCGAGTTCGAGCCCGGCCGCTCGACCGAAGCCGCGACCATCGAGAAAGGCTACGGCGACGTGAAGGCGGTCCTAGCCGCTGCCGACACGGTGGTCGAGGTTGCGCTCGACATCGGCCGGCATTCCGGTGTGCCGATGGAAACCCGCGGTGCCATCGCGCGCTACGATGCCTCCCGCGACATCCTCGAGATGTACGGCGCCGCCAAGGTGCCGCACTGGAACCGCGACAACATCGCCCGCATGCTCGGCCGCCCCGCCTCCGCGGTCCACCTTTATGAGGGGCATGTGGGCGGCGGCTTCGGCATCCGTGGCGAGCTTTATCCCGAGGACGTGCTGGTGTGCGTCGCCGCGCTGCGCCTCGGCGTGCCGGTGAAATGGATCGAGGACCGGCGCGAGCACTTGATCGCCGCCAACCATTCGCGCCAGCAGCGCCACGCGATGCGCGCGGCCGTCAGCCGCGACGGCCGCATTCTCGCGCTCGACGACGACTTCCTGCACGACCAGGGCGGCTATGTGCGCACCCATGCGGCAACCGTGCCGGACCTTGCCGCCGCCATGCTGCCGGGACCCTATCGCGTGCCGGCTTATCGCGCGGTCGGCCGCATCCGCCTCACCAACAAGACGCCGGGCGGCACCTATCGGGCGCCCGGCCGGTATGAGACCACCTTTGCGCGCGAGCGCATGATGGACGCGATTGCGGCGCGTCTCGGCATCGATCCGGTCGAGCTGCGCCGCCGCAACCTCATCGACAAGTCGGAATTCCCGTATTCCCGCCCGTTCTCGACGCTCGGCACCCACATCGTCATGGATTCCGGCGACTACGCGCGCCTCCTCGACCGGGCGCTCGCCGCGATCGATTGGCCGAACCTGAAGGCCGGCCTCGCCAAGCGCCGCGCCGCCGGCGAGGCAGTCGGCGCCGGGCTCGCGCTGTTCGTGGAGAAGAGCGGCCTTGGCCCTTTCGACGGGGTGGTCGTCAATGTCGATCAGGCCGGCGCGGTCGAGGTGGTGACCGGCGCGGCCTCGGTCGGCCAGGGCGTCGAGACCGTGGTGGCGCAAATCTGTGCCGACGCGCTGGGTGTCGACTACCAGGGTGTGCGCGTCACCCACGGCCAGACCGACCGCATCGCGTTCGGGGTCGGTGCGTTCGCCTCGCGCGTCACCGTGATGACCGGCGAGGCGACGCGGATCGCGGCCTCCCAAGTGCGCGACAAGGCGCTTGGCGTTGCGGCGCAGTTGTTGCAGCGGCGCCCGGCCGATCTCGACATCGTCGACGGACGCGTCATCACGCGCGATGGCGCCGGCTCTTCGGTCAGTCTTGCCGAAGTCGCCCGGGCACTCGCCCCGTCATCGCCGTTGCGCGGCGATCGCGAGCCGGGCCTTGCCGCGGAAGGCTGGTTCTACTCGGACCACATGGCCTATCCCTACGGCGTGCATATTGCGGTGGTTCGCGTCGACCGCGAGACCGGCGGCGTCACGGTCGAGCGCTATCTCGTCGCCTACGATATCGGCCGCGCGGTCAATCCGCGGCTGGTCGAAGGCCAGATCGCCGGCGGATTCGCGCAGGGCCTCGGCGGCGCGCTCCTCGAGGAGTTCGGCTACGACGAACGCGGCGAGCCGCTGTCGGTCACGTTCGCGGATTATCTGATGCCGACCGCGCGCGAAGTGCCGGTGCTCGACGTCATCATCACCGAGGATGCGCCAAGCCCGCTCAATCCGCTGGGCCTCAAGGGCGCGGGCGAAGCCGGCGTCAACGCGGTCGGTGCCGCCATCGCGAGCGCCATCGACGATGCGCTCGGAATGCCCGGCGCGATCACCCAGCTGCCGATAACGCCGCAGCGGCTGCGCGCGATCCTGAAAGGCTGAGCGCTGGCGAAGCGCATCCCCCTCAGTGGGGCGGCGGGATCTGGATCAGTTCGCGAATCTGGTCAGCGGTTAGCGGCGCGGGCAGAAATTTCAGCTTCACCGCCTCGGGCATCATGATGTCGAGGCCTTTGATCTCGTCGGGCTGGAGTTGCGGACGGTCGAACATGTCGCGTGTCCGCCGCGCGATCTCGGGCGAGATGCCGCCGATTTCGGCAAACGCCAGGATGGCCTTGGGATCGTCGCTATAGATGTAATCGACCGTTTCGCGATACGCATCCATGTAGCGCGCGATCGCATCTCCGCGCTTGTCGAGCACGTCGGCGCGCGTCGCCAGCACGCGGATGGTCTGGCCGCGCACGACGGGGAGATCGCTGGCGCGGGCAAGCAGCCGGATCTTGTGCTCTTCGATCTCCTTGAGCCCGAACGGCGGTGCCGCCCAGCCGATATCGATCTGGCCGGTCATCACCGCGACGAGCGTCGCCGATGAACCGCCGGTCGCGACCGGCCTCGCCTTGAGCCCGTACTCCTTGATGAACGTCAACGCGACACCGTGAGTTGAGGCGCCGAACGTCGAGAACGCAATGCTGTTGCCGTCCTTGAGCGATTTGATCGGTGAGGATTCGGCGGCGTACCAATAGTCGGCGCCGCCGGTGGTCTCGGCGGCGATGATGCGGATCGGCGCGCCCTTGGCGTAGGCGCCGAGCACGCCCATGGTGCCGAGCGCGGTGCCGATATCGACTGCCCCGGAAAGCAGCGCCTGTTGGCTCTCGCCGCCGCCCGCCGTGTAGAGGATGTCGAGCTTGAGGCCGTGGCGGCGGAAGAAGCCGGCGCGTTCGCCGATCTCGGACACCGCGGTATTCCAGTTGCCGCGCTGCCCGACCGCAAGCGTCAGCGTGTCCTCGGCACCGGCAGGCACGGCGAAGGCCGCGGCAAACAATGCGGCGGCGAGGACAATAGGGATCGTGCGGCGATACATGCGGTGCTCCTCCTCGCAGTATCGATGACGGCGCGCCGCGCAGCAAGCCGCGAGTTGCGGCAGGCGCGCGCGCCCTTGCGCCCTCGCTTTGGGCATGGCCCGCCTGCATTGGCGCGGGTCTCGCAACGGCTCTCATTGCAGCGGGGCGCCCTGTTGTGTCAGTCATCGGGACGGCTGGCGCGACGCCCGGCCAATGTGCTGCATCCACGTGAGCGCCGGGGAGGACCGATGGCGAATATTCCGATTACGATTGCCTGCGGGAACTATGACCGCACGCGTCCCATCATCGACGGGCGGGTGCGCGTCGAAGGCTGCGACGTCACCTTCCTGCCGCTCTATCCCGAGGAGATCTTCTTCCGCGCGTTCCGCTATCAGGAGTTCGACGTCTGCGAGATGTCGTGCTCAAGCTACATGCGCACGGTTGCGAGCGGCACCTCGGCCTACATGGCGGTGCCGGCCTTCGTGTCGCGCATCTTCCGCCATTCGGGGATTTACATCCGCCGCGACGCGGGCATCAAAACGCCCGCCGACCTCAGGGGCAAGCGCATCGGGCTGCCGGAATACCAGATCACGGCGGTGGTCTGGATGCGCGGCATGATGCAGCACGAGTACGGCGTCGCGCCGACCGACATCCACTGGCGCAGCGGCGGGATCGAGGAGCCGGGACGCAGCGAGCGCACGCCGCTCAAGCCGATCCCCGGTCTCGACCTCCAGCCGATCGGCCCCGACGAGACGCTCAACGGCATGCTGCGCGAGGGCAAGCTTGACGCGATTTTCAGCGCCCGCGCGCCGTCCTCGTTCCTGCGCGGCGAGCCCCACATCGCGCGGCTGTTTCCCGATACGCGCGCGGCGGAGATGGCCTATTTCAAGAAGACCGGCCTCTTCCCCATCATGCACCTCGTCGGCATCCGCAAGACGCTGCTCGAGAAATATCCGTGGCTCGCGACCAGCGTCTACAAGGCGTTCTGCGAGGCCAAGGCGCTGGCGATGATCGACCTTTGCGACGTCAACGCGCTGATGGTGACGCTGCCGTTCCTCGAAGCCGAGACCCGCGAGACCATGGCCGCCATGGGCACCGACTTCTGGCGCTACGGCATCCACGAGAACAAGAAGGACCTCGAGGCGCTTACGAGCTATCTGTTCGAGCAGGGCCTCGTCGACCGCAAGCTCTCGCTCGAGGAGTTGTTCGCGCCCTCGATGTTCGAAATCTCCAAGGTGTGACGTTCATTTCCCCGGGCGATCACCTCCCCCTGGAGGGGGGAGGTCGCCCGCGCGCCAGCGCGGGCGGGAGGGGGTGACAGCGCTTCAACAAATTCTGCACCGCATTTGTGGAAGCGCTGTCACCCCACCCCGGACCGCCTTTGGCGGTCCGACCCTCCCCCTCCAGGGGAGGGTGAACTCGCTCCAGGGGAGGGTGAGCGGTGCTATAACCTCCCGACGAACAGGAAGGTCACGAACATGCATTCCACGGTGATCGGCGGCGCCATGCTGCCCCATGCGCCTCAGTTCTTCACCATGCCGGAGACCGAGGACAAGGCGAACGTCGAGAAGGTGCGCGCGGTCGCCCGCGACATCGGCTCGAGGCTCAAGGCGATGAAGCCCGATCTGTGGATCATCTTCTCCAACGACCATGCCGAGCAGTTTTTCCACAATGTCGCCCCGCCGTTCACGATTCACGTCGGCGGCGAAGCGAGCGGCGAGTTCGCCGGCCGCAAGTTCCATTGGAAGGTGCCGAGCGAGATCGGCTTCGAATTGGTGCGCGAGCTTTATCGGCAGAATTTCGATCCGGCGTTCACCTCGACTGCCCGGATCGATTACGCGATCGGCATTCCGCTGACCCATCTCGGCCTCACCGATCCGGTGCTGCCGATCTTCGTCAACGCCTACCTGCCGCCGCAGCCGACGCCGGAGCGCTGCTACGCGTTCGGCCAGGCGGTGGCGCGAAGCGTGAGCGCGCTCGGCCTGAAGACGGTGATCCTCGCGAGCGGCGGCATGTCGCATTTTCCCGGCACCAACCGCTACTCGAACCCGGAGCTTGATTGGGACAACAAGCTCCTTGCGAACCTTGCGGCCGGCAAGCTGAAGTCGCTGATCGGCCTCGACGAGGCCGAACTCGACGACACCGGCAATATCGAGCTGCGGTGCTGGGCGTGTGCCGCCGGCGCGCTCGGCGAACGCAAGCCGGACATCGTGTCGATGGACCCGAGCTGGCATCACAACTACGCCTCGCTCGGCTGGACCGCAGGCGCGCCGGGCAGCCACGACGCCCACTACCCCTCGATCAAGCCCGAGCTTGTCGAACTCACAAGCGCACTGCACCGCCTCGCGCACGAGGAAGCGGCGCGAGGCAAATTCGTCGCCGACGCGCAGGGATTTGCCAAGGACTACAAGCTCACCCCCGAGCAGCAGAAGGCGCTGGTCACGCTCGATCTCGAAACCATGGTCGCCATGGGCGCGCATCCGCTGGTGCCATTCCTCGCCAAGATGCAGATCGAGCGCCTGCGCAAGGCGTAGAGCGTTTCGTTTCTCCTCAAGTCATTTCGATTCTCATCGGTCATTCCGGGGGCCGAGCGTAGCGAGGCAGCCCGGAATCGATGACCACGGACTGCGGAGTATGGATTCCGGGCTCGCCTTCGCTTCGCTACGGCGCCCCGGAATGACTTCGTGCGCGAACCTGATGCGCGCGGATTGACCTCGTCGGTCAATTTCCTAAAGTCGATCGACGCGCGATTGCGCCACCGCGAATCCGTTTCGGACGGCTATCGTGAGTTGAGGACCGCAGACGATGAGCAATGTTCCGGAGCAGAAGCTTTACGCCCTGAACTGGGTCGATGGTCAAAAAGCGCGGTTCTCCGATCTGCATCTCAAGATCTGGCATTTCGCCGAGACGGCATGGCGCGAATACAGGTCTGCTGCCGCGTATGTCGATCTTCTCCGCAACGAAGGATTTGAGGTCGAGAGCGGCTCCGGCGGAATGCCGACGGCCTTTGCGGCGTCGTGGGGAAGTGGCGGTCCGGTGATCGGCAGCTTTGCCGAATACGATGCGGTGCCGGGCAATTCGCAGCAGGCCGTTCCCTATCACGCGCCGCGCAAAGGGCTTCATCCTTGGGCGCCCGGCCATACCGATCCACATTCCGCGCTCGGCGTCACCGCGCTGGCCGGGATACTCGCCGTCAAGGCGACGATGGAGAAATACGCGATCAAGGGCACGCTCAAATTTTTCGGCGAGCCGGCTGAAAAAGTCTGCGGCTCAAAGCCGGTGCATGCCGCCAAGGGCTATTTTGACAATTGCGATGCCTTCGTCATCTATCATCCGAAGGCGTTCAGCACGGTCACGCGCGATGTGCATTTCGGTGCCTATTGGAGCGCCGTCTTCACGTTCGAGACCGTGAATCCGGAAACCTGGATCGACCGCAGCCTGTTGCCGCCCAATACTCACCAGCATGGCACCGCACGATGCCCCGGCGCGATCGATGCGCTATGCCTGATGTACACCACGACCAAATACACCAAGGAGGCGATGTTTCCGCATTCCGGTTCGTGGACCCTCAACGAGTTCATTCTCGCGGGCGGCGACGCGACCTCGGACAACCTGCCCCCGCGCTTCAGCCAGATTCAATATTCGTGGCGGTCATCGGCACTCGGCATCCAGCAGCAGATTTACAGCGTGCTGGAGCGCAATGCGCGCCATGTCGCCGCGATGACCGGCTGTCGTGTGTCGGTGCGCTGGGTAACGAAAACGCGGGTCGGCCTCGCCAACGACGCTTTGGCAGATGTCGCGTTCGAAAACCTCAAGCTGGTCGGGCCGACGAAGTTTAGCGAGGACGCGCGAAGCTTCGCCCGCGAGATTCAGAAGAACCTCGGCATTGCGCCGATGGATAGTCCGTTTATCGACGATTGCGAGCGGATCATCGAACCGCAGGAAAACGACCGCCGGCTGCGCGCCACCATGCCGGCCTGGCAAACGCATTTCGCCGCCGACGACTACGTGGAATACACGTGGCACGCGCCGACGACGCGCATTCATTCGACCGTCCCGGTGCTCAAAGCGCCGAACACGTCATTCGGCTATCCCGCCTGGGCGCACAATGCGCTCACCGGCGTGCCGGCCGCGATCGATCCCGGGATTTTCGTCGGCGCGAAGACCGTTGCCGCGACCATGATCGATGTGTTGACGCGACCGGATGTGCTCGCGCGCGCCACCGATGAATTTCGCCAGCGCACCGGCGGAGGTGTTGGCGGCGACAAATGGGTGGCGCCGCTGCTGCCGAAGGATTTTGCGCCCCCAATCGATCTGCGCTGGCCGGAGTACATCCAGACGGTTCGCGGCGAGGAATGGTGGCTGCCGACGCCGGCCGTCGGCTCCGGTGCCGGCGAACTGCTCCACGACGGCGGCGCACGCGCGTGACGGTCGTCCGATCTCGAGCTGGATCAGCGTTGGCCTGAGATTGATTGAAGCGGTGAACATGAACAGGAGTATCGTCATTCCGGAGCGCCGTAGCGATGCGGA
Organism: uncultured Alphaproteobacteria bacterium; assembly: GCA_963807015.1. Taxonomy (GTDB): domain Bacteria; phylum Pseudomonadota; class Alphaproteobacteria; order Rhizobiales; family Xanthobacteraceae; genus JAJPKK01. The sequence goes on from CAWEAS010000011.1 coordinate 104,647, forward strand.
GGCGAGTCCGGAATCCATATTCCTCAGCGGTGGTCATGGATTCCGGGCTCGCCGCGGAGCCTGTCATCGGGCCGGCCGAAGGCCGGACCCGGTGGGGCGCCCCGGAATGACGAAGGAAATATGCGCTAACGAGGATTTCATCATGCAGTGTTGCAACAAATCATCTGTCGGGAAGCTCCTTGCCGCCGGATCGCTGGTCATGTCGCTGACGCTCGCCGGCGGCGCGGCGATGGCCGAGCCGGGCGTGAGCCCGACCGAGATCGTCGTTGGAATGTGGGCGGCGATGACCGGTTCGACAGCGCTCATCGGCACGTCCGAACGCGACGGCATCCAGATCGGCATCAACGAGGTTAACGCCGCGGGCGGCATCAAGGGCCGGAAACTGCGGCTCATCGCCTACGACGACGCCGGGACCCCGCAAGAAGCGCTGTCGGCGGTCCGCCGCCTCATCGATCAGGACCAGGTGTTTGCGTTGCTCGCCGGATCGAATGCCGGGGCCACTCTGCCCGTCATGCCGCTGATCAACCGCGCGAAGATCCCGTTCCTGGCTTCGGTCGCGGCGCACCGGAACCTGTTCGTGCCGTTCGCGCCGACGGCGTTCCGCATCTACGCCAATGAGGTCGTGCAGGCGCAGCGGATCGTCAATTATTCCGTGAAGGAAATTCACATCCAGCGGCCCGCCATCATCTACACCAGCAATGATTATGGCGTCGGTGGCCTTGAGACCGTCACCGCGGAACTCAAGAAGGCCAACATCCCTCTCGTTGCCAGCGAGCGCTACAACCAGGGGGACCAGGATTTCAGCGCGCAGTTGCTGCGCATCCGCGAAGCAAAGCCCGACGCCCTCTACGTATGGTCGTTCGCGGCGGAGGCCGGAATCATCGTGCGCCAGGCCAAGGAACTTGGCCTGGAGGCAAAAATGTTCGGTGGCGGCGGAACGACGACGCCACTGTTTCCCAAGGGCGCCGGCCCCGCCGGTGTCGGCTTTGCCGCGCCGTGGGTGTTCCCCTATACCGAAGACGACGTGACAGCCGCGCCCATCGCGCACTATCGCGATCTCCTCACCAAACATTATCCGAACGGTTTGCCGGCCGCGCGCCCCTCGCTCTACGACCTCGCCGGCTACGGCGTATTCAAGGTGTTCGCCGAAGCACTCCGGCGCATCGATGGCGAGCCGACCCGTGCAGCCCTCGTCAAGGCGCTGGATTCGATGAAAGACTACGATCCGGGGGTCCTGTTCCCGATCACGTTTACGCCGACGGACCATGAGGGGAGCAAGCAGGCAACCGTCATCGCGGTCGACCAATCGCTGACATGGAAGATCGTGAAGTAGCTGGCGCCCATGATGAAGGAGTGAGAGTTTGAGCGGTCGACGTGAACCGGTAGGTGGTCATTCCGGGGCGCCGTAGCGCAGCGAAGGCGAGCCCGGAATCCATAAACCCGGACCGAGGAGTATGGATTCCGGGCTCGCCGCTTTGCGGCGCCCCGGAATGACGTCGCACAGATCGATCGTGAGCGTCTTCAGAGTCAGAGAGAGACCGGTAAACTACCGCCGCATGTTCGCTCAACTGCTCGTCAACAGCCTCACCCTTGGCAGCATCTATGCGCTGACCGCGCTGGGTTTTGCCGTCATCTACCGCGCGACCCAGGTGGTGAACTTCGCGCAAGGCGAGATGATGATGATCGGGGCAATGCTGGCTCTCGTTCTCTTTCGCGATTTCCATCTGCCGTATGTGCTGGTGATCTTCATTTCGGCGGGCGCCTGCATGATGCTGGCGCTCCTCGTCGAGCGCGTCGCGTTTCGGCCGCTCATCGGGGCGCCGCACATCACGGTGCTGCTGTCGACGGCCGCAGTGGCACAGATCATTCGCAGCAGCGTGCGGGCGTTCCATGGCGACGATCTCGGGATTTTTCCGCCGATCGTGAGCATGGAGAGCATGACGCTGTTTGGCGTGCGCTTCACCGCGCTCAACCTGATGGTTCTCGCCGTGACCGCCCTCGCGCTGGTCGGCTTTGCCTTTCTCTTCAATCGCACCAGCATGGGTTGGGCGATGCGCGCCACCGCGCAGAACAAGCGCGGGGCGGCGATCGTCGGCATCAGCGTGCCCGCGATCTTTGCCCAGACCTGGGTGATCGCGGGCGGATTGGCTGCGCTCGCCGGCATCCTGCTGGCGCCGCTGGTCATCGTCACACCCGACATGGGTCTCATCGCGAACAAGGGATTCGTCGCTGCAATCCTTGGCGGCTTTTCGAGCCTCCCGGGCTCCGTCGTCGGCGGCCTGTTGCTCGGCCTCGCCGAAAACCTCATCGGGGTCTACGTCACGTCGACCTACAAGGATGTGCTCGTGTTCGTCCTGCTCATCCTGCTGCTGCTCGTGCGTCCGTCCGGTCTCTTTGGCCGCGCGGCCGTGGACCGGGCGTGACAGGTGAGCCAACCCGCCGCTTTCGCCGTGGGCCATCTGGGTGTCGTCTCGCCCGGGCGCCGTGCTGCAGCGGCGGCTGCGGCGGCGGTCGTCGCGGTCGCGTTTACTGCGACCATGGCGTGGGGCGGCGATTACATCCGCTTTGTCGCAGTGATGATGATGATCAACGCCATCGCCGCCATGGGCGTGAATATCGCCATGGGATTTGCTGGCCTGGTATCGATCGGGCACGCCGGCTTCGGCGCCATTTCCGCCTATGCGACGACTCTCATGATGATGCATTGGGGCGCGCCCTACCTAGTGGCGCTCCCGGCGGGCGCTCTGCTGTCGGTCATCGTCGGCGTCCTGATCGGGATTCCGGCGCTGCGGCTGAGCCCGCTCTATATCGCCATGGTGACGTTCGGGTTCGGCCAGGCCGTGCAGTACCTCGCCATCAACTGGATCGATCTGACGCGAGGCCCGAACGGCATCACTGTCCCGCCAATCGATTTTTTCGGAATTGACGCCACGTCCGAAGTTTTGATGCTCGCGGCCGGCCTCATCGCGGCGGCATTGTTTTGGCTGTCGTGGGGCATACGCCGGACCCGGATGGGACGCGCCTTCATGGCGATCCGCGAAAGCCCGCTTGCGGCGCAATCGGTCGGTATTTCGCTCAGCCGCTACAAGACGATCGCATTTGCGATCTCGGCGTTCTACGGCGGCATTGCCGGCGGCCTCTATGCCGCGGCCTCGGGCTTCGTCAATCCCGACGCCTTCACGTTCGGCGTATCGATGAGTTATGTGGCCATGAACGTGATCGGCGGCATCGGGTCGCTTGTCGGTCCCTTGATCGGCGCGTGCATATTGACGCTCTTGCCTGAATTTCTGCGGTCATTCGCCGAATACAAGGAGGTGCTGACGGGCATCGTCCTGCTCGCGTTCCTGGTCCTGATGCCCGCCGGGCTCGTCGGATTGAATCTCGGCCGGTTGATGCCGGCGCGCGGGGTAATGAAGCGATGACCGCTGCGCTGGCACTTCGCAACGACGATGCCATTCTGCGCCTCGAACGCATCTCGCTGTCGTTCGGCGGCAATCGGGTTCTCGTGGACGTCAACATGGAGGCAAAGGACGGCGAGCTTCTCGCCATCATCGGTCCGAACGGCGCCGGCAAGACGAGCCTCTTCAACGTGATCACGCGCCTCTATCGGCCGCAGCAGGGCGAAGCGCGTGTCTTCGGCAAAAACCTGTTGGCCTTCGCGCCGCACGATCTCGCCCGCCTTGGCGTGGCGCGCACCTTCCAGAACCTCCTGGTGCTCAAAGAGCTGTCGGTCCTCGAAAATGTCATGCTGGGCGCCCACAGCCGCTTCCGCTGGCCGCTCGCGTCGTCGGCACTGGCGCTGCCGTGGGCGATGAAAGAAGAACGGACGATGCGGGACCGCGCATTCGCGGCATTGGATTTTCTCGGCATCGCGCACCTTGCCGCCGATCGGGCCGGCGGCTTGCCGTTCGGACACCAACGCCTTCTCGAGATTGCGCGCTGCCTTGTGCTTGAACCGAAGCTCATCCTGCTCGACGAGCCATCGGCCGGACTGAGCTCCTCCGAAATCACCACGCTTACGCGGGTCATCCGCACGATCCGGGACCGGCACAACGTGACGATCCTGCTGATCGCCCATACCATGAAGCTGGTGCTGGATCTGTCCGATCGCATCATGGTGCTGGATCACGGCGTCAAGATCGCCGAGGGGCTTCCGAGCGAAATCGTTGCCGATCCGAAAGTCATCGAGGCCTATTTGGGCAAGCCGCATCGCGACGAGGCGCCAGGTCATGCTGACGGTTAGCGGCCTCTCGGTTGCCTACGGCAGCATCCTCGCCTTGCGGGACTGCTCCCTCGAGGTGCCCGAGGGCAAGATCGTGACGCTGCTCGGCGCGAATGGCGCCGGCAAGACCACGACGCTCAACGCGATTGCCGGGCTCATCAAGCTGCGATCGGGCACGATCACGTTCGAGGGACGCACGATCTCCGGATTGAGCGCGGCCGCCATCGTGAAGCGCGGCATCTCACTGGTGCCGGAGCATCGGCAGCTCTTTCCGGCGATGACGGTCGACGAGAATCTGCTGCTCGGCTCCTATTCCCACGGCATGGGTCGATCCGCGGTATCGCGCCGCGACGACGTGTTCGCGCTGTTTCCCGAGCTTCTGCCGTTGCGTCACGCACCGGCGGCGGCGCTGAGCGGCGGCCAGCAGCAGATGCTGGCGATCGGCCGGGGATTGATGTCCCAGCCGCGCCTGCTGCTGCTCGACGAGCCGAGCCTCGGTTTGGCGCCGATGATGGTCGACCGCATGCTGGCGACCCTGCAGCACATCAACGCGCGCGGCCTCACCATTCTGCTCGTCGAGCAGAACGCCTACCGCACCCTGCCACTTTCTCATACAACCTACGTTCTGGAAAACGGCGAGATTGTGCTGCACGGCGCGAGCCGCGAACTGATGCACGATCCGCGCGTGCAGGAGTCATATCTCGGCACTCTCTGAATCATGATGAAAGGTGAAGGCATGTCCGTCTCTGCCAGTTCGGGTTTCCCGCTGTTCCTGACGTTCGATATCGATGCCGAGACGATGTGGACGGCGCGTGATCCCGCCTATGCCGAACGGCCGGTGCTGATGTCGCAAGGCGCCTACGGCTGGAAGACCGGCGTCTGGCGCATCATGGACCTGCTGCGGCGCTATGACATCCGCACCACCTTCTTCATTCCCGGCCTGGTGGTCGAGCAACGCCCGCAGGTGGTCGAGGCGCTCTTGAAAGATGGCCACGAGATCGCGCACCACAGCTACACCCATGCCTGGGTCACCAAGCTCACGCCGGCGCAGGAGCATGAGGAGATGGAGCGCGGCTTCCAGGCGATCAAGCGCGCCGCCGGATATGCGCCGCGCGGCTATCGCTCGCCGGTCGGCGAAGTCACGCCAACCACCCTGAAGCTGATCAAGGAATATGGCTTCAGCTATACGTCGAATTTCGCCGACAGCGACGCTCCCTACCTCCTGACCATCGACGGGAAAGAGACCGACCTCGTCGAACTATGTTGGCGGTGGGTCATGGATGACGCTGCCTATTATCTCTATCACCCCGGGGTGCTGGGCGGACGCAGCCTTGGCGATCCGGCGGCGGTAATGGCGACCTGGAAGAGCGAATTCGACGTGCTCCATGCGGAACCGGGCAGCATGATGATGATCGCGATGCACCCGCAGCTGACCGGCCAGCCCTCGCGCCTGAAGGCGCTCGAAGGGTTCGTGCAATATGCGCTGAGCCACAACGACGTTCGCATCGGCCGCTGCGACCAGATCACGGATGAGATGCGGGCGCGGCTTAAGTCAGGACCGCGGGTTGCGGCTCAAGCGCGATAGCAACGAAGCGGCTTCTGTTCGGAAAGGTTCCACTGCGTCATTCGCGCGCGTTGCACGTCGAACCTGACGTGCATGTTCAGTGTTATATTCGCTAGCAAGCGCCTTTTGAAATCCAACCGCGAAAGCCAGCAGCATGGCGACACGGATTCCGGCAACGGCGATCAAGATCAGGCGGGTCTACGAGGAGCCGTCGCCGGACGATGGCACGCGCATCCTGGTTGACCGGCTCTGGCCGCGCGGCCTCAAGAAGGAGGCCGCCGCCGTCGATCACTGGTTCAAGGACGTCGCGCCCAGCAACGAATTGCGGAAATGGTTTGGGCACGATGCGGCCCGCTGGGACGAGTTCCGCCGGCGTTACGCCGCGGAACTTCACGAGCATCGCGACCAGATCGCGCAAATCCGCGAGCTTGCCCGACATGGTCCGGTGACGCTCGTCTATGCGGCTCATGATGAGGCGCACAATAACGCGGTCGCCTTGCGGAGCGTCTTGACCCGATAACGCTACTCGAGGGCTTGCGCCGCGTCGTCGGCAGCAAGCCGGGCGAGGTCGGCGCACGTGGATGACCGGGACGAGCCAGGTTATGACTGAGAAAAACGCTTCGAATGGAATTCTGCTCCCTAAGTGGACTCAACACGCGAGAACGTCGGCGAGGAGGAGGCCAATAATGGTGACCACGCAAAAGATCGCTCCATGCCTGTGGTTCGATACGCAGGCCGAGGATGCGGCGCGCTACTACGTCTCCGTTTTCAAGAACAGCCGGATCGTCAAGGTCAGCCACTACGGCAAGGAAGGATTCGAAATCCACCATCGCCCTGCAGGCTCGGTGATGGTCGTCGAGTTCGAGATCGAGGGTCAGCGCTTTGTTGCGCTCAACGGCGGCCCGCAATTCAAGTTCAGCGAGGCGGTCTCCTTCCAGATTCCGTGCGAGACGCAAAAGGAGATCGACTATTACGTCGACCGTCTCTCTGAGGGCGGCGAAATCGGCCCTTGCGGCTGGCTCAAGGACAAGTTCGGCCTCTCCTGGCAGATCTTTCCGACGAGCCTGCCCGCGATGATGAGCGATCCCGATACGGCGAAATCCTCGCGCGCCATGCGTGCCATGCTCGGCATGAAGAAGATCGACCTGGCGCAATTGCAGGCCGCCTACGAGGGGCGATGAATCCGTAGATGTAGCCCCAATCCGTAGCCCGGATGAGCCAACGGGTCCCGCCTTCGGCGGGCCCGATGACAGGCTCCGCGACATCCGGGGGCGGACTTGCAGCGGGCGCTGGCGGTCCCGGACGTCGCTGCGCTCATCCGGGCCACAGGTTCTACGGATTCTTGGCTAAATCGGGACTGCGATCGCTTCGAACGCCGCGTCGCAATTGACGAGGTCGACGCGTTTCTGCGCGATGCGGAACGTGTCGCCGCTGCGGCGCAAGCGATGCGTCTGCCGGCCGGCGAACAAGCGCTGCTTGTCGTCGCGATACTCGACCATGATCACGGTCGATGAGACCACGTAATCGCCGGTGGCCTCGTCGGCCTTCTCGACGATGACATTGCCGACCACGTGCGCGGTGCGCGAAGGCGGCGTCTGGATATGGATGCGCGGATGTTCGAGCCGGTCGACCCGCGTCTTCATCAGGTCGCGGTCATCGTAGAACAGCGAGACCTGGTTGAATGGGCTTTCCTGGCCCGGCACCGCCGGCACCCAATAGGTCCCGTCCTCGGTGAACAGTGCCATCCAGTCGCGGAAACGCCGCTCGTCGAGAAGCCGCGCTTCGGCGAAGAGAAAATCCTCGAACACCGCACGGCTGACGGCGGCAGCGCGCCCCGCCATCGGCGTCGTCACTCCGGAAGCCATGGCCTCAGCCATCACGCCGCCTCGCGCATGTAGCCCAGCCACGCCTTGTATTGCGCGCGCATCGCCATCTCCTGCACCGCGGCCGCGCGGGTCGCGTTAAGTTCGCGGTCGGGCTCCTCGTCGCCGAGACCGCGCGAAATGTCGACCCAATCGGTGGCGAGGCTGCGCAATCCCTTCTGAGTGCGCACGAACGCCTCGATGTCGTCGGTCTGCACGAAGGAAGCGGCGGAATGGGTGACGTTGAGGAGGCGGATATTGCCGAAGTTCATGGCGTCGGGCGCGCCGAGCAGGCGTACCGGATAGACGTTGATCTCGGTGCGGTCGACCGCGATCGGCTTGATCACCCGCACATGGATGTTGAGCCCCATGATCGACACGTTCGGATAGATCAGCGTGTTGTGCAGTCGTGGGGTGAGGATGTGGTTAGCGCGCTCGGCGCCGACCTTCTCGATCAGCACCCGCTTGTATTCGTCGAACGCCGGGCTCGAGCGCTTGCCCTCGTCGAGCTCGGTGTTGCTGGTCCAGCCATGCCCGTTGCCGACGATGTAGCTGCGGCGGTCCTTCCATGACCGGGAGGTGCGGTTCTTGTCCGCCTCCACCACCTGGGTGCCGGCCTTGTCGCCTTCGCGGCGGGCGAACTGCACGCCCTGCTTGTTCACCGTCGAAGCGTGGCTGAACGGCACGTGGTAGCTGTCGAGCACGTTCTCGACCTGGAGCTTCCAGTTGCCATCGAAGGCGTAACGATGCATGCCGAGATCGAACGCGAGTTCACCGTCGGGCGCGCGATCGACAAGGTCGTCGATGTTCGATTTCACCGGGCCGATTTGGTCCTCGAAGCTCGCGCCGGTCGCGGCGAGGCTTGCAAAGACGAAGCCGCGGTATTGCGCGACACGCGGCACCGACGCGAGACCGAACTCCTCGCGACGAAAATCGGCGGCGCAGCCTTCCGGGATCGGTACCGCGGCGAGCTTGCCGTCGGTGTCGAAGCTCCAGCCGTGATAGAGGCAGGTGAGGCGTGCCGCATTTCCGCAGCGCTCGTTCGCGACCTTGGCGCCGCGGTGGGTACAGCGGTTGAACAGCACGTGGATGGTGCCGTCGCGATGGCGGGTCATTACCACCGGCTGGCGGCCAAGCTCGGTCGTGAAAAAGTCGCCCGGGCTAGGCACCTGGCTCGCGTGCCCGACGAACAGCCAGGCACGGCCGAAGATCCGCTCCATCTCGAGTTCGAAGACGTCCGGGTCCGCATAGACCCGGCGATGAACGCGCCCGGGCTCGACCAGCCTGGCGATTGATTCGGAATTCCCATTTCGCATGACGGCCACCGGCTGCGGCGGCCCCGCGGCCGCGCGTTATGTGTGAGCACCAACAATTGTGGCCGCGGCGGTGACCTCGTCAAGTCCGCGCCCGGCAAGGCTGGCGCTCGCGCCGGTCGTGTCTTGTTTTTATTGCACGGCAGTCTGATCGCTATATTGTGCGCCGCAAAACGAGGCCTCATGAAATTCAAGCTGCTGCCGCATCGCGTCGGGCTGGTCCGATTGTCGCTTCTCGCAGTCGTGGTCGGCCTTGTCACCGGCCTTGGCGCGGTGTTCTTTCGCATGCTGATCGGCGTGATCCACAACATTGCCTTCTACGGCAAGTTTTCCACCGTCTACGACGCCAATCTGTTCGATCCGCCGAGCCCGTGGGGAATCTTCATCATCCTGGTGCCGGTCATCGGCGGGCTCTGTGTCACCTTCCTGGTGACGAATTTCGCCCCGGAGGCCCGCGGTCACGGCGTCCCGGAAGTTATGGACGCGATCTACTACCGCGAGGGCGTGATCCGGCCCATCGTCGCGGTGATCAAGTCGCTCGCCTCCGCCATATCGATCGGCACCGGCGCCGCCGTTGGACGCGAAGGGCCCATCATCCAGATCGGCGCGTCGCTCGGCTCATCGCTGGGGCAGGTCATCAGGATGGCGCCGTGGCAGCGCATCACGCTGCTCGCCGCCGGCGCCGGCGCCGGCATCGCCGCGACTTTCAACACGCCGATCGGCGGCGTGATGTTTGCGATCGAACTCTTGATGCCGGAGCTCAGCGCCCGCACCTTCCTGCCGGTGGCGCTTGCGACCGGCAGCGCGACGTTCATCGGGCGCATCTTTCTCGGCGTGCGGCCTGCGTTCGATGTGCCCTCGGAACTGCTGGCGTCGGATCGGCCGGCATCGCTGGCGGCGCTGATGCTTTATGCCCTGCTCGGAGCATTGATGGGCATTGCCGCGACCGCCTTCATTCGCGGCTTGAGCTTGGCCGAGGACGTGTTCGAGCGGATCGCCAATCCGCACCTTCGCCACGTCATCGGCATGCTGATGCTCGGAACGCTGATCTACGTCTTGCTGATCACGACGGGCCACTACTTTGTCGAAGGCGTCGGTTATGCGGTCGTCCAGGCGATCCTCGCCAACACCCTGACGATGCCCGCGCTGCTTGTGGTGCTGTTCGTTGCGAAGCTGTTTGCGACCTCGACCAGCCTCGGCTCAGGCTCATCGGGCGGCATCTTTTCACCCTCCCTGTTCATGGGCGCGACCGTTGGCGGAGCATTCGGCGCCGTGGTCGATGCCATTCATCCGGTCGACGGAGTCACGGTCCCCGGATGTGCCATGATCGGCATGGCAGCGATGGTCGGCGGCGGCACCGGCGCCGCCATGACCGCAGTCACGATGATCTTCGAGATGACGCGGGACTACGATCTCGTGATGCCGCTCATCGTTGCGGTCGCGCTCGCGATCGGAATTCGGCGGCTGCTGTCGCAGGAGAACATCTACACCGTCAAGCTCGTCGGCCGCCGGCATTTCGTGCCGAAGGCACTCCACGCCAACATGTTCCTGGTGCGGCGCGCCAGCGAAGTCATGGCGCGCGACGTCCTGGTGCTGCCCGCCGAAACGGATATCGCCGCCTTCCTCAACAAATATGGCGAGACCGGCGGGCTGAGGCACATCGTGGTGACCCGCGGCACCCACATCTGCGGCGTGCTGCGCGTCAACATGAGCCTGCGCCGCGGGATCGAGGCAGGCTACCAGGGCGTGAAGCTCGGCGCCGTTGCCCAGCACGATTTCACCATCGCGCGCCAGGACGACATCATGTTCGACGTCGTCACCCGCATGTCCCGACGCCACGCCAGCATGGCGATCGTAACCAAGGCGTCCGGTCGGCCCCGCGCCGCCGACGTCATCGGCATCATTTCCAAGGAACACATCGCCGATTCCGTTGCCGACAGCATCAAGCCCTACGGGAGCTGAGGCTCCCGCGGGCGCGCCGTTGCCTCGTCCTACACGAATGCGTCGCGGGGCTTTGCCGATGCACCGGAATGACGCTATGCAGGAGCGTTGCCGCCGTCATACAAGGAGCCGTTGAATGGCCAAGAACGCCATCGTTTCGGAGGAACTCGCTAAGAAATTCGCCACCGAAAAGGACACGCCCTACACGCGTTGGGTGCGCAGCGAGGGCCTCGACATCATCGGCGCGCACTACGTGCCGAACCTGCACACCGCCGAGCTGAAGCCGTGGGCACGGCGCGGCGGCCGCGGCGTCTTCATCAACCACGAAGCCTCGCGCACCTCGAACGACTGCTATGTCTGCGAGATCCCGCCGGCCGGCAAGCTCGCGCCGCAGCGCCAGCTGTTCGAGGAGATGATCCTCGTGCTCGACGGTCGCGGCTCGACCACGGTGTGGAACGATGCCGGTGCCCGCATCACCTTCGAGTGGAAGGCGGGCGCGCTGTTCGCGATTCCGCTCAACACCCACCACCAGCATTTCAATGGTTCGGGCCGCGAGCCGGCGCGCTACGTCGCCGTCACCAACGCGCCGCCGGTCATCAACCTCTATGAGGACATCGATTTCGTGTTCGGCACGAGCCACGATTTCAAGGACCGCTTCAACGGCGAGCCCGATTATTTCAGCGCCAAGGGCGAGCAGAAGGGTCTGCTGCTGCAGACCAACTTCGTCGCCGATGCGGTCAACCTGCCGCTGATCTCGGCGAAGGAGCGCGGCGCCGGCGGCGGCCACATCCGCTTCAACATGGCCAAGGGCTCGATGAACAGCCACATCTCCCAGTTCCCGATCGGCACCTACAAGAAGGCGCACTGCCACGGGCCGGGCGCTCACGTCATCATCCTGAGCGGCGAGGGCTATTCGCTGATGTGGCCCGAGGGCGACGAGCCGCGCCGTTACGAATGGCAGGTCGGCTCGATGATCGTGCCGCCCAACATGTGGCTCCATCAGCATTTCAACACCGGCACGACGCCGGCGCGCTACTTGGCCTTCAAACACGAGGTCGTTTCGATTCGCAACGCGCAGGGCGTGCCGAAAGCCTGGATCAGCCGCCGCATCGGCGGCGACCAGATCGATTACGCCGATGAGACGCCGGCGATCCGCCGGACGTTCGCCGAGGCCCTCGCCAAGAACGGCCTCACGCCGCGCATGGATGCCGCCTACGAGGCGGAGCTCGCGGACCTGCCGCCGACGCCGGCGCGCTCAGTCGCTTGATGTCAACTCTGCGCCGTAGGGTGGGCAAAGCGCGGACGTATCCGCGCGTGCCCACCGCCGCCGGCACCGCGCGACGCGCGACGCGTGGGCACGGCGGAGCCCCCGTTGTGCAAGATTTGCGACGCCGTGGCCGCCTTTGCCCACCCTACCACGTTGAGGCCTATGCGCTTGCCGGTGTCGCCACCACGAGCGCATCGAGCGCGCAGGCGCCCTGCCCTCGCGGATAGACCATCACCGGGTTGAGATCGATCTCCGTCACCTCGGGCGTGGCACGCATCAGCGCCGCGACCTTGGCGACGATCGCGGCGAGCGCGGCGACATCGGCGGGCGGCGCACCGCGCACACCCTTGAGCAGTTTTGCGCCGCGCAGGCGGTGAAGTTCGCGCACGACCTCGGCCTCGGTCACGTCCGGGGCCATCAGGCGCACGTCATCCAAAATTTCGACGAGCACGCCGCCGAGGCCGACGGCAATGACCGGGCCCCAGGCGGGATCGCATCGGGCGCCGACAATGAATTCGAGCCCCGGGCGGGACATGCGTTCGACCAGAATGCCATCAAGCCGCAGATCGGGTCGCGCCGCGGCGAGTGCTGAATGCATGCGGTCCCAGGCCTGGCGCAGCGCATCGGAGTCGCGAATGCCGACGATCACGCCGCCGACGTCGCTCTTGTGAGGCAAATCCGCAGCCTGCGCCTTCAGCACCACCGGATAGCCGATCCGCGTCGCGATCGTCTCGGCTTCGGGAAGCGTGCACGCGAGGTCTCCGTCGGGCACGGCAATGCCGGCGGCCGCAAGCCACTGCTTGCCCAGATATTCCGGCAGCGTCCCGCGCGCCTGCAGAGGCGCTGCCGGAACTGCATCTTGCGCGTCACAACCGGAAGCCGCTCGTTCGTTCCATCGCCGCATTGCGAGGCCGTAGTTGGTGATCCGCGCCATCGCCCGCAGCGCCCGCTCGGCCGAACGAAACATCGGCACCTGATGATCGGCAAAGACCGCAAAGAATTCGTCCGGCGCGGCGTCGCCGCCGATCGCGGCAAAGGCTACCGGCTTCTTGGCGTCGCGCATGACATCGTGAGCGGCACGCGCCTTCACGACCGCCTGTTGGCGCGACCCGAGAACGACGGCGGCAACAACACTGCCGATGGCGGCATCGTCCTGCATCGCCTCGACCGCAATGCCGAGGAGTTGCGGGGTGCGGATGAGCTGGGTTCCGACATCGATCGGATTGTCCGTCATGGCAAAGCCCGGCATCTCCTTGCCGACCCGCTCGAGCGTCGTTTGGGCGAGCGGCGGTACCGCGAGGTCGGCCTCGCCGCAGACATCGAACGTGATGCCGCGGAACGCGCCGGAATTGGTGACGACGCCGACACCCGCCGTCGGCGGTTGCGGAAAGCGCACCAGAAGGGCCGCAACGTCGATCAGCTCATCGAAGCTGTCGACCAGGATCACCCCTTGATGCGTGCAGAGCGCCGCCATCATCTTGAAATCGCCGGCGAGCGCGCCGGTGTGCGACAGCGTTGCCGCGCGCGAGGCCGAGGTGCGGCCAGAATGGAACATGACGATCGGCTTGCCCCGCTCGCGCGCCCGCGCGGCGAGCGCGAGGAAGAGGCGCGGCCGCCTGATCTGCTCGACGAACAGCGTGATGACGCGCGTCGGCGCGTCCTCGATCAGTTCGGCGAGAAAATCCTCGACGCCGGCGACGGCTTCGTTGCCGGTCGAGACGATGTGGGTGTAGCCGATGCCCTTGGCGCGGACCACATCCGCCGCCGCGAGCATCATCGCGCCGCTCTGGGCGATGAAACCCACGCTGGGGTTTTTGTCGCGGCGCGGCTCCGGCAGCGACAGGCAAAGGGCGACGCCGTCCACATGATTGAGAAAGCCGAGGCAATTGGGTCCGAGCAGCGCGACGCCCGAGCGCCGTGCGGTCTCGACGATCGCATCCTGTTCGGCCAATCCGGCCGCACCCATCTCGGCAAAGCCCGAGGCGTAGACCACGGCGCCGCCGACGCCCCGCCGTGCGCACGCGGCAACCGCGTCGTGGACGCCGCCGCGCGGCAGGCACAGGACCGCAAGATCGACGTCCGGCGGCAGATCGTCGACGGTGGGCACGCAGGAGCGACCGAACACCTCGCTGCGGCTGCGGCTCACGAGGTGGATCGCGCCCGGGTACTCGAAGCTTTGCAGGCTCGAGAGCATCGCGGCGCCGAAGGAGCCGGGTTCGGGCGAGATGCCGACAATGGCGATGGAGCGCGGGCGCAGCAGCCGGCCGACAGCGACTAGGCCGGCTGCGTCGGGCGGTGCGGGGGGCGGCGGGAGGTTATCGGGGGTCACGCCGTGCATCACCGGCATCTGCGTTTCGGCTTACCGCCATCATCAGAGGTGCGGCGATCCCCAATGCCTGGCGCCCGAGTCGTCACGAAACCATTCATCCCAGCTCTCCCAACGAACAAATTTACGGACGCCGCAACGGCAGATCGATGTGAGGCGAACCAAAGCTCTTCCGCAGGCATTGGGTTTTCCTGTGGACCTCGAATCAAAGCCCTTCCGCAAATGGGCGGCCACTGGGTGGCCGTCGGCCAAGCCGGGACACGAGCAAGCCAGAATTGGCGCGACCGGCAACACCTGATCGCTGTCACCCGGATTTGACGTCAAATCAAAGTGGCGGAATTATCGCGTCGTACGCGACGTTGTGCCAGCGGCGCGCTGATCGGTCGTACTCCTTGAACTCCGTGTCATTGGCAGAGAAGACGCGCATGTGGTGGAACGCGGTAAATACCTCATTTGGATGGATTTCGGCGTCGGCATAGACGGGCGTCCCGTTTAAGTCGGATGCCTTCCGTGCGTAGAGCGGCGAAAGGACGAATATTCCAATCGGAACGTAGCCGCGGACGCGCCACTCGTTGCTCGGCTGGCGCAGCCTGATGCTCTCTTCGCATGCCTCCAGGGTTGGGGGCTTCCCGTCGGAATAAGGCTCCCCCGCCACCGGGTCGGTGAAACTGCCCAGGTCACCTGGACCGACGGCCAACACCTCAGTTTCTGGCCCAACGTCAACGAGCAGACCAATGCATCCTTCGGCGCCGCCGCGGACCACCATTGAGGATCGGGTTGCTGTCCCCGCGTTGGATTGTTGAGAAGGAAAGCGGCACATTCTGAAGCGTCATCGCGTTCAGTAAGTCGTCTGGGAAGCAGCGACTGGGATTGGTCGCCATCAGTGTAGAGAAATGGACAAGCAAAGCCTCATGGTCCCGCAGGAATCGACGGATCTCGTCCGGCGTCATCATCATCACATCCTGTACTTCTACGTGGGCTTTAGTTTGGCTGCGTGGCCATTCGATCGCGCTAATTCCAGCAGCGGCTTCCAGAGTCTAACGGACTCTAGCAACAGCCGCCGAGCCAGCGATTGAACATTTGCGACGTCGTACATCGATATCGAGGAGGTCGCCTTCTGGAATCGGTGCGCTGTGCATTTGCTTCTCAGCCAACTGGCTTCGAGCAGTGCATCTTCGATGGCGACGGCCCTATCTCGCACGACGCCCTTGGTCCAGGGTTGCTTTGCACCCGCCGCAGCGCGCTTTGATTTATGAATGCGTGTCGAGCTTCCTCGCCTTGCCCAACCAATTTTCTCGCCTATGTCGACCCCCGCGGTGCATAGCCTCGTATGCAAATTGCTCCGGGCCGCCTCATCCCATCCAGCTTCTGTCTTTATTGGCTTGTTGTTCATCGGCCGCGGCTCCAATTGAAGTTCTTCGATGGCTGAGTAAGCAAGCGTTATGGCCGACGCCATTCGAACATGATCAAATAGAGAGTCGACAATGCCAAAGCTCTTCGGGTAGTAGCGTGGATGAAACTCCATCCAATGCGCAGAAGCGACTTTGTAGCTGAGAGCCAGCTTGAACGCGGCGTAGGATAGATGTTTTCGTCTCGAAAGAGCCGCGCTAAAACGACACCCAAACACTACTCCGTCTCTTGAGGCGGTTCCCTGTGGTCGTCCTAGATCATCCGGGGACAGGTCTTCGAGCTGATTCCTGTTTCGCGGCGCGACGATTGCGTCGTCTAACTCAAACAAGGCGCTGCCATCAAGAATTGTCAAAGCTGACGTTAGAAGTTGGAAGACTCTCTGTGCTGCGAGTCTCGACTTCGCCTCGGCGACGATTTGAGGGGCGATCCAAGTCTTCCCCGCCCCGTTCGAAACGTTATATACGCTGTATTCTGAGTACTTTTTTCGCATCGTATGGAAGTGGCGCCACCAAGCCTTCGATCCGCCCTGAACAGGGGGTACTTCGGCGGCCATGAGCTTCCAGCCGGCACCATGAAAGCCTGCGGCGGGAAAACGAACAAAATCCGCAGCCCAAAGGGGGAAATCGTATAGCGGCATCGAAAACCCAGATGTCTTGCTTGTAGCGACTCGATCGAGGTTGCGAACCGAGGCTCACTCAAGCGGCTTGCGCTGTTGCTCAAATTCAGCAAAGCAGTCATTGATCGCCCTTTCTGACATGCCCTCTGGATCAGAAAGCCAATCCGCACGGTCTTTGTCATGTCCAAACACAAGGCCTCTCATGTGCTCGATGTGTGCTTGGTCAACGGGCGTCTTATCTTTCAACAGTTGCCATCCTTGCTGCTTCCGCCAGTCATAGACGACATGCTCGGAAGAAAGAAATAAGAACACGCGATCAAATGGGGCGTTGGCCAATATGGAGCCAAAATTATTGTTCAGGTGACCAATATCGACCACCGCAGATGCAATCATCGTAGAGCTTGTCGCTCCGTAGCGAGGATACTGAGCGCACACAAGCAGCCAGAGCTCATCGACCTGATACGTGTGTTTAGCTGCAATGGCGATCTTCTCTTGGATCCGGTGCCGTAGGGGAGGCACATAGTCGGCGGGCGCCCATGAGCCATAGACTTTAGGGCCGTCCTGCCGAAGCGCCTCACGAGCCTTTCGCTCTTCCTCATTTCTGAGGAGAGAGCCTTTTTGGCCAGCCACCCCTTCGTCAGCATGATAAACGGTGACCTGAATACCGACCTTTCGAGAACCAAAGTTGGTCAGGACATCCATTCCTGTCTCGACCGAAGGCGTATTCGGGTTGATCGGGTTGCTGATATCAAGGGCTAACAAGTCGACTAATTTTCGAACCATCTCCACTTCTTCAACGGGATTTCCCATCGTTATCATTCCTTTTTGCGACAATGCTCGATGATCCATCAAGCTGGCCGATCAAATCGTCATCACGTCGGTGGGGGCGACCTGATCGGCAGCGCCGATTTCTATGGTTTCATGCCGTCAGCGTTCTCGGTCGCGACGCCACGCGGCTAATATTTATTACCTCCGCTGGCCTATTCGAGGTACGCAGAATCCGGACAGGCAGCCCGGTGTCAAGCAATTGAATTATCTGAGTTTTCTTAGATGTAAAAGAGCCATGCTTCCATTTTGCGGAAGTACTTCGTCTGGAGCGGAAGAGATCTGTTCCCCTCATAAGATCGGACAAAGCAAGCCGGAAGCCTTTTGTCCACAAATTAGAAAAATTATTGATTTTGGTACAGGCGCCTGCGACGTGACCGGACGCCCGGTTGCCTTGGAACACTATGTACCCCGCGTTCGCGGGTATGAGGGGATCATTTGATGACGATGCGTATCACCATTCGCAAGCCTGACGACTGGCATCCGCATGTGCGCGATGGCGCCATGCTGCGGGCGACCCTGCCGTTCACCGCACGCCATTTCGGCCGCGCCATCCTGATGCCGAACCTCATACCGCCGGTCACGACCACGGCCGACGCCATCGCCTATCGCGAGCGCGCGCTCGCGGCCCGGCCGGCGGGCTCGACCTTCACGCCGCTGATGACCTGCTATCTGCGCGACGACACCAATCCCGACGACGTCGAGCGCGGCTTTCGCGAGGGAGTGTTCACCGGCGTCAAGCTTTATCCGGCGAATGCCACCACCAACTCGGCCTCCGGCGTGACCGACCTCAAGCACGTCACGCGCGTGCTGGAGCGCATGGAGAAGATCGACATGCCGTTCCTCATTCACGGCGAAGTCGTCGATCCCGACGTCGATATTTTCGACCGGGAGAAGGTGTTCATCGAGCGCAAGCTGATCCCGCTCACGAAGTCGTTTCCCGGCCTGCGGATGATCCTCGAACATCTGTCATCCAAGGAGGGCGTCGATTACGTGCGCAGCGCCAAGCCGCAAGTGGGCGGCACCATCACGCCCTATCATCTCATCCTGACTCGCACCGACTGGCTCGGCGCCGGCCTCAAGCCGTACATGTACGTCATGCCGGTCATCAAGACCGCGCGCGACCGCGACGCGCTGCGCAAGGCCGCGACTTCGGGCGAGTCGTGCTATTTCCTCGGCACGGATTCCGCGCCGCATCCCTACGCGCGCAAGGTCAACGTCAACGGCATCCCCGGCATGTTCAACAGCCCGGTGGCCATCGAGACCTATGCCAAGGTGTTCGAGGAGGAGGGCGCGCTCGACAAGCTCGAGGCCTTCGCGTCGATCAATGGCGCGACCCATTACAAGCTGCCGGTAAACACGGAGACGATCACGCTCGAAAAGACGCCGTGGGTCGCGCCGGAAGAGGTGAAGGTCGACGGCCCCGACGAGCGGGCGATCGTCTACCGCGGCGGCGAGACCATCGAGTGGAAGGTGGTAAAGAGCTAGCAACCGGGAGCGTCATTCCGGGGACCGAGCGCAGCTCGGCAGCCCGGAAACCATACTCCGTAGTCCGTGTTCATGGATTCCGGGCTCGCCTCCGCAGCGCGGTGGCGCCCCGGAATGACTGCTTTTGATAAGGCCTCGCCTTCGCGCCTTTATCGTCATTGAAGGATTCTGCAATCCGCGTTACCTCAGGGTTGAGCCAGTCGCTTTGCGCACTGGTCGGGATTTGGATTTCATGGCTGACCAGCATGTGATTCCGGTCGTTTTGTGCGGTGGTGCCGGCACCAGGTTGTGGCCGATATCGCGCGAGAAGATGCCGAAGCATTTCGTGCCGCTGATCGGGCCGACAACCACGTTCCAGCAGGTGCTGGAGCGGGTGTCGAGCGATGAGCTGTTCGCGCCGCCGCTCATCATCACCAATTCGGACTTTCGTTTCGTCGCCGCCGAGCAGGCGCGCGCGCGCGGCATCAAGGCGACCATCATCCTTGAGCCGCAACGCCGCGATTCTGCTGCCGCCATCGCCGCGGCATCGGAATTCGCCCTGAAGCAGGATCCGGGTGCGATCCTGATCGTGGTGGCGGCCGACCATCTCATTCCCGATGCCGCAGCCTTCGCAGAAGCCTGCCGGGCGGCGCTGCCCGCCGCCGCGGCCGGCGCCATCGTGACCTTCGGCGTCAAGCCCACCTATCCGGCATCAAGCTACGGCTACATCCGTCCGAAGTCGCCGGCGAACGGCTCAGCCGTTCGCGCCGTCGAGGCCTTTGTCGAGAAGCCGGAAGAGGCGACCGCGGCCCGCTACCTGAACGAAGGCTATCTCTGGAACAGCGGCAACTTCATGTTCCGCGCCGACGTGATGTTGCGCGAGATCGCGCAGTTCGAGCCGGCGATCGGCACTGCGGCCAAGAAGGCCGTTGCCAACATCATCTCCGATCTTGATTTCTTCCGGCTCGCGGAAGGTCCGTTTTCGGAGGCGCCGCGCAAATCGATCGACTACGCGGTGATGGAGCGGACCGCGCATGCCGCCGTGCTGCCGGTCGATTTTCGCTGGTCGGACGTCGGCAGCTGGCAATCGGTATGGGAGGTCCAGGAGCACGATGCGGACAACAACGTGATCGAGGGTCCGGCCGAACTCATCGACACCACGGGCAGTTTGATCCGTTCGGAAGAGTCGATCCTGACGACCGTGGTCGGCCTCAAGGATGTCGTCGTGGTCGCGACCGCCGACGCCGTCCTGGTGACGGCCAAGCGCCAGGCCGAGCGCGTCAAGGAATTGGTGGAGCGCCTCAAGACTCGCAATCGCACCGAGGCGCTGGAGCATCGGCGGGTCTACCGGCCGTGGGGCTTCTATCAGACGAACGACGTCGGCTCGCGCTACCAGGTGAAGCGAATCTGCGTCAATCCCGGCGGACGGCTGTCGTTGCAGCGGCACTTCCATCGCTCGGAGCATTGGGTCGTGGTGCGCGGCGTCGCCGAGGTGACGGTCGGCGAGGAGGTGCGGCTCGTCCATGAGAACGAGTCGGTCTATGTGCCGATCGGCTCGGTCCATCGCCTCGCCAATCCGGGGAAGATTCCCCTGGAGCTGATCGAGGTCCAGGTCGGCAGCTACCTCGGCGAGGACGACATCCAGCGCCTCGACGACGTCTACCACCGCTCATAGCTTCTTTTGAAGAGCGAGCCATAGCCGCGCCACAGCTTCCGTCGGTGATTGGCCCTTCGCCCCCTCGACGACATCCAGAAGCTTGTTCTTTGCGTACCACTCGCCGGGCGCCGGGCTCGACAGTTCGAAAGGCTGGCCGCATCCGTCGATCAATTCGCTCAGCGTCGGGTAATAGACGAGATCTTCCTCGATGTTCACCGGCCAGCCTTGTCGCGCTTTGTCGGCATAAAACATCCGGACGGCCTCCTCCCGCCGAATGATGAGAAACTCATTTATGAAATAGCGTGCCTCGTTTCCGGTCGGCTGGCGGAAGCCCGCCGCTTTGAGCAACTTCGCAAGTTCGAAATTCATGGCTGAATGTCCTCCCGCCCGCTGAGGATTTCAGCCCGAAGCTGGGAGTTAGTCCAGAGCATCGCTTCACGATCGTGCATGCCGCCGCCCGCTGAGCGGCGTCGCATTGGGCGTTCGTCCGAGCCGAGGCACACCCCCTGGTAGCACGGCGGCAGAAGGCGGCGGCTCCTGGCGGCGATCGCGTGGCGCCGGGACCCTTCCGGATCACTCCGCGGCGGCAGAACCAAGATCTTCGGCCGGTGCCGCAGTCGAACGACCTGCTTTTCTTCCCCGCACCCAAGCCTGCAGGCGGGCGAGGTAGAGATAGACGACCGGCGTCGTGTAGAGCGTCAGGACTTGGCTCAGCGCGAGGCCGCCCACCATTGAATAGCCTAGAGGCTTTCGCAGTTCAGATCCGGTGCCGTGGCCAAACATCATTGGAAGGCCCGCCAGCATCGCCGCCGCTGTGGTCATCAGGATCGGGCGGAACCGCAGCAGACAGGCTTCGCGGATCGCGGCAATCGGCGGCATGTTCCGATCGCGTTCCGCCCCGATGGCGAAATCGACCAGCATGATGCCGTTCTTCTTGACGATGCCGATCAGCAGAATGATGCCGATGATGCCGATGACCGAGAGGTCCATGTGTCCGAGGTTGAGCGCGAGCAGCGCGCCGACGCCGGCGGACGGCAATGTCGACAGGATGGTCAACGGATGGATGAAGCTCTCATACAACATCCCCAGAATAATATAGACGACGACAAGTGCCGCGGCGATCAGCACCGGCTCGCTCGACAATGACGATTGGAATGCCTGGGCATTGCCCTGGAACGTCCCGATGACGGAGTCGGGCACACCGATTTCGGCAGCCGCCCGCGTAATTGCGTCGACTGCATCGCCGAGCGCTACGCCCGCGCTGAGGTTGAAGGTGAGCGTCGCCGCCGGGAATTGCCCCTGATGATTGATCACCAGCGGCCCGACCTTATAGCGATCAAAATCCACCAGCGCCGATAGCGGCACGGTGCCGCCGGTCAGCGGCGATTTGACATAGATGTGATCGAGCAACTCCAGGCTCACGGCCATATCCGGCAGGACTTCGAGAATAAGAAAGTAGGTATTGAGCTGGGTGAAGTACTGGGTGATCTGACGTTGACCGAACGCGTCATTGAGCGTGTCGTCGATCGCCTGCGGAGTTATTCCGAAACGCGCGGCCTGATCGCGATTGATGGTGACCTTGAGCTGGGGCGCCCTCGAGAGGAGATCGGTCCCCACATCCGCGATCTCCGGGAGAGTCTGCATCTTGGTCATCAGCTTCGCCGACCATTCGGAAAGCTCTTGAATGTCGGGATCCTGCAAGGTGTATTGAAACGCTGCTCGGGCTACGCGCCCGCCAACCGTGATGTCCTGCGACGGCTGAAGATAAGTCGTCACACCAACAATCTTGGCAAGTTGCGGACGCAATCGATCAATGACCTGCGAGGCATCGACGTCGCGCTCCTCGCGCGGCTTGAGGATGATGTTCAAGCGTTCGACGTTCGCGGGGGACCCGAAGCTCGGCCCGAAACTCGTGACGACGCCTTGCACTGCCGGATCACTGAGAATGGTGCGATCGACTTCGGTCTCCAGCCGTATCATTTTCTGCGGCGAAACGTCCTGCGACGCCTCCGCTATGCCGCTGAGCAGGTCGATGTCCTGGATCGGGAAGAAACCCTTTGGGGTGTAGTACATCATCGCCCCGGTCAGAACCATCGTGGCGAAGAAAACACCGAGCGTGATCGCCTGATGCCGCAGCACGACATCGAGGGTCGATCGATAGAACGACAGCAGTGCCTCGAAACCCGCTTCGACGACGCGATAGAGACGGCCGTGATGATGCGATTCGGGTCGCATGAAGCGTGAGCAAAGCATCGGGGCAAGCGTCAGCGACACCAGCGCGGACACTGCAATCGACGCCGTCACGGTGAGGGCGAATTCGCGAAACAACCGCCCGATGATGCCGCCCATCAACAGGAGCGGGATGAACACGGCGACCAATGAGCAGCTGATCGAGAGGACGGTGAAGCCGATTTCGCGGGCGCCGTTGAGCGCCGCCTCGAATGGCGCCTCGCCCTCTTCGACATGGCGGTGAATGTTCTCCACGACCACGATGGCATCGTCGACGACGAAGCCGACGGCAATCGTCAGCGCCATGAGGGAAAGATTATCGAGACTGAAACCCAGCACGTACATCATCGCGAACGCGCCAAGCAGCGCCAGCGGCACCGTAATGCCGGGAATCATCGTCGCCCAGAAATTGCGCAGGAACAGGAATACGACCATGACCACCAGCACGATCGTCAGTGCCAGCGTCAACTCGACGTCTCGCACGGAAGCGCGAATAGTTCTGGTACGGTCCTGCACCACCTCGACTTTGATCGCCGGCGGAATGTTGCGGATGAGGCGCGGCAGCAGCGCTTTAATTTGATCGACCGTCTCGATGACGTTGGCGCCGGGCTGCTTATAGACGACAAGCAGAACGCCGCGTTTGCCGTTCTGGAACGAGCCGATGGTGTTATCTGTCGGACCGGCGACTGCCTGACCGATATCGCGCACCCGGATCGGGCCGCCATTGCGATAAGCGACAATCGTGTCATTGAACGGCTCCGCATCGATGATCTGATCGTTTGCCGCGATGGTGAAACTGGTATCGGCAGTATTGACCGTCCCCTTGGAAGCGATTGTGGTCGAGTTGACGAGCATCGGACGCACGTCTTCCAGCGTCAGACCGGCCGCAGCGAGCCTCGCCGGATCGACCTGAATACGAATGGCAGGCTTCTGCTCACCCCAAATTTGAACCTGCGCGACACCGCGCACCTGGGACAGCTGCTGGGCCATGAAATTGTCCGCGTAGTCGTCGACCGTGATCAGCGGCAAAGTGTCGGACTGGGCGGAAAGCGTCAGGATCGGGGAATCGGCGGGGTTGACCTTCCGGTAGCTCGGCGGGGACGTCATCGTCTGCGGCAGCGTCCTGCTCGCCGCCGTGATCGCTGCCTGGACGTCCTGGGCGGCAGCATCGATGTTGCGATTGAGCTCGAACTGGATGGTGATGGCGGTCGCGTTGAGCGCGCTCACCGAGGTCAACTGGGTGATGCCGGGAATTTGCCCGAACTGACGTTCCAGCGGCGACGCTACCGATGCCGCCATGGTCTCGGCACTCGCACCTTGCAGCGTCGCGTTCACCTGCACCGTCGGAAAGTCGACCTGCGGCAGCGGCGCGACCGGCAAAAGCGGTATCGAGACGAGGCCGACGAAGCCGATCGCCGCCATCAGCAGCGACGTTGCAATCGGACGGTGGATAAAGGGCTCCGAGATATTCATTATGAGTCCTTATCGAGGCCCGACTGCTTGCTGATCAGGCTCCCCTAGCGTTTCCCTGACGATAACATTAGCGCGTAAGGGACCCGCGCCAAAATGAAAAAAGTGCTCGTACGGTTATCTCAATGGGTTTCGGCCGACCGCCTGTTTTGAAGGTCAAGCCGGAGCGCGATGTCGATATCCTCTCACCAATCCCACGCGGTCTTCTGCCAGGCCATCCAGTTCAGCGCTGAAAGCACCGCGTCAAATCGAGCGAACCGTTCCGGCAAAACCTATTGATCAATACGGCTGCAGCATCTCGGAACTCGTCGCGCGCCAGACCAGTGCGCGGCGTGCGACAAGATTCATCAGCGCGTTCAAACTCATCATCAGCGCCATCATGACGAGGAGCATCGCGAAGGTGCCGTTGGTGTTGTAGGACGTGCTGTAATAATTGAGGCGGTAGCCAAGGCCGCTCGAGGACACCAGAAACTCGCCGACGATCACGCCGATCAACGCGTAAGGCAAACTCATCTTCAGGCCGCTGATGATCCAGGCGGCAGCGCCGGGCAGCATGATATAGCGAAAGATCTGGCGGTCGTTGGCGCCGACGAGACGGGCCAGATCGATCAAGGCGGTATCGACGCTGCGGATCCCCGATAGCGTGGTGAAGAACATCAGAAAGAAAACGAGCGTCGCGGCGAGGACCACCTTCGATGCCATGTCGATGCCAAACCAGATGACCAGGAGCGGCGCCAATGCAATTCGCGGCAGGCTGTTGAGGGCATTGAAGAACGGATCGGCGATGTCCGCGGCGAACCGCCAGCGGGCAAACAGAACGCCGAGACCGATCCCGCCGAGGCTGCCGATGAGAAAGCCGCCTGCCATCTCGAAACCCGTCACCTGGAGATCGCGATAGAAGCCGACGTCGCCAAAATCGTTGAGCAATATTTTCGCTACTCCCAGCGGACTGCCGACAAAGAACGGGTCGAACAGTCGGCCGCTGCCGAACTGCCACACCACGATGACGATCGCGATGATCGCCATTTGACCGAGCACGACACCGCGACGGTATCGGCGCTTGGCCTGGCGCTGCGCCTGCGATTGATAGATTTCGGCGTCGTCGGATTTGGCGGTCATGATGCCGGCACCGTGCGGAGCGCACCGACCTGGCGTTCGAGGTCAGCCCAAATCGCATCATAGAGATCGCGGAACGCGCCGTTGTCATGCAGGCGAAAGACGTCACGCGGCCGCGGCAATGCAACCTTGTCGACGCGGACGATGCGGCCGGGCCGGGCACTGAGCAACACCACCCGGTCGCCAAGTCCGATGGCCTCATGCAGGTCATGCGTAATGAACACGATCGTGATCTTGGTCCGGTTCCAGATCGCGAGCAGTTGGTCCTGCAAGACGGTGCGCGTTTGCGCGTCCAGCGGCCCGAACGGCTCGTCCATCAGCACGACCTTGGGCGCATAGATCAGCGTGCGAATGATGTTGGCCCGCTGGCGCATGCCGCCGGAAAGTTCATGCGGATAGGCGGCTTCGAAGCCCGTAAGGCCCACCATGTTGATCAGCTCGCGGGCGCGCTCGTTGCGCTCGGAGGCGGATACGCCCGCGACCTGCAGGGGGAAAGCCACGTTGTCGATCAACGTACGCCAGGGCATCAGATTGTGTTGCTGAGTGACGTAGCCGATCTCCCGGGTGACGCCGGTGAGGCGCTTGCCGTCGATCTCGACCGTGCCTTCGGTGGGCAGCATCAGGCCCGAGATGACATTCAGGATCGTCGACTTGCCGCAACCGCTCGGCCCCACGAGCGTAACGAACTCGCCCGGCGCGATGTCGAGCGATATCGATTCGATTGCCTTGACGATGCGGTCGCGCGCTAAGAATGATTTGCTGACATTTTTTAAGCTGAGCATCGCCGCGGGCCGTCGCCCCACTTCATCCCACTGCGGCGATGGCGTCGATCTCGACCATCAACTCCGGCTGAGAGAGCCTTCTGACCTCGACCGTCGTGCTCGTCGGCATCGCATGCGAGTAATACTGCATCCGAATCTCGACATGCTTGAAATACTCGTCGATGTCCGTGACATAGGTGTTCGTGCGCACCAGATCCTCAAGTCTCGCGCCCGCGGCCTCCAACGCGGCCTTGATGTTCTCCAGGGCCTGACGCAGTTGAGCCCCCATATCGCCCTTGCCGACGATGTTGCCGTGTCGGTCGCGCGACAACTGCCCGGAGACGAAGATGAGGCGCTTCGGCTCCACGCTGACGACATGCGAATAGAGGACGCGGTTATCGACGCGGCGCACATGCAGCGCGTCCGGCTGGATATTACGGCGATTGATCGACACGTTGATCTCCGACGATCCGGTGTTCGCTAGTTCGGAAGATAATCGTAGGTCGCGATCTTGTCCCAGGCCACGGCGCTGGTGATGGCGCCCGAATCGATCATGAACTTCGTTGCCTTTGCCAACGATTCCGGGGTGACCTTGCCGTCGCGCCGAAACATCGGCTTCAGGGTGTCGAGCACCGACACCAGCATATCGTCGGCGATGCCGGAGAAGCGGGCGCGGAGGATCGGAAGCTGATCCTTCGTCGGGGTGTCGCGAATGTCGGCGATCGCCGCGAGGAGAGCGCGGCAGAACTTGCGGACGATATCCGGATTCTGCTTGGCATAATCGGGACGGACGTAAAGCAGCTCGAACAGGAAGTCATCGTAGGCGGGATCGACGCCAAGCGAGTTGTGCGTGAACATGACGGTCTTGCCGCGCTCGACCATCAGGTCGGTGTTTGGGCTGGTGTTGCAGGCAACGTCGATTGCTCCGTTCTCTATAGCCGCGATCATCGACGGGCCGCCGCCGACGCCAAGAATCTGCAGGTCCTTCTGGGGGACCAAGCCGGCGCGTTTGGCGTAATCGACGAGCACAAGATAAGTGAAGGCGCCGGGCCTGGTGCCCGCGACTTTCAGTCCCTTCAATGCCTTGAGCTTCTGATCGAGCGGAGCCGTCTCCGCAATGTTGAGCCGTGCGGCCACCGCCTTGTTCATGACGCAGTCGATGGCGTTGCGGTTGGCCATGTTCATGATTGCCAGCAACGGCTTGCCCTGCTCGAAGCTAGTCAGCAGCCGATTGGGCGTCGAGATCGTGAACTGCACGCTGCCGGCGATGAGGGCGTCGACATCAGGCCCGTCCCCCGACGTTGAGACGATCTCGACCTGCATGCCCTCCTTGGCGAATATTCCCTTATCGACGGCAACGAATAGCGGCAGGAAGTTCATCCCGATGACAGGAATGGTCACGCGCAGTTGTGTTTGGCTCTGCGCTGCTACCGGTAGAAGAAGACTGAACAACAATCCGGCAGTCAAAGATCGAACTGTCATTAGAACTCCCTCGCGATTGTGGAACGCAGTTGGTACCCGCCGCTCGATTAGATCGTACAGGAACGTTGTGGACAAGCAGTCGTCGGCCGCCGATGTCAACCGCAAAGAATTCCGGTCGGCACGTTAACGCGGATCAATCCGCTTCCTGGGAGCCTCGAACTTCCGCTGGACCACGTCATTCGGCTTTATAGAATTGCTCGCGAGACTGGGGCGGCCGGCAACCCGAAATGGTGCATGCAGACAAGGTGCCGCTCAGGGGCGACATGAGCGATATTGAACGTGTGCTGGTGGTTGGCGGCGGCATCGGCGGCTTGACGGCCGCCACGGCGTTCGCGCAACGAGGCGTTGAAGTCGTCCTGATCGAACGCCGGCCGGGTTTCGACGTGCCGGGGGTGGGGCTTGGCCAGCCGGCGAACGCTCTCCGCGTCTACGATGCGCTCGGAGTTCTTCCCGAGATATTGAAGACCGGGTTCGCGTACGACCGCATGTGCATCTTCGACGCCAACCGCAGGCTGGTTGTCGAGCACAGGTTCCTGATGGGCGATGATGTGGTGCCTGGGACCTGCGCCTTGTCGCGTTTGCACCTGCACGAGATTCTGCTGAGCGCTGCTGAGCGTGCAGGCGTACGCGTGCACACCGGCCTGACCGTCACCAAGATCGACGACGAGGAAGACGGCGTGACGGTGACGTATTCGGACGGCCGTCGCGAGTCTTTCGATCTGCTCGCCGGATTTGACGGCATACGTTCGACCACCCGCCTTCATCTTGTTGGCACTGCCTTTGTGCCTCGCCCTTCCGGCTATGGAGGTTGGCGCGTGCAGGTGGCGCGTCCAGACTACGTCCGGTGCATGGAGTTCTTGATCGGCATCGGCGGCAAAACGGGTGCCATGCCGCTCGGCGATAATCTTATGTATGTCTTCCACATCTGTGCCGAGGCGCCCAACGCCGTTTTCAAACGCGAGGAGCTTCCGGATTTATTCAGAGCGCGGCTGTCCGGATACGGCAGCTATGTCACCGAGGTTGCGGCCGCACTCGATGCAAACTCAGACATTGTCTACAGCCCGATCGAGCCGATGCTGCTGCCGTGGCCGTGGTTTCGCGGCCGCGTCGTCCTCGGCGGCGATGCCGCGCATACATTTCCTCCGCATCTCACTCAAGGTGCGGCCATGGCGGCCGAGGATGGATACGTACTTGCGCGCGAAGCGCTCAACGACGACGTTCCGATCGACGAGCGCCTGATGCGCTATTCCCAGATGCGCTACGCGCGCTGCGCCCTCGTATACACATTCTCATACCAATGGATGCTGGATGAACAATCCGCCCGGACGCCCGCGGACCTCGCAGCGGCCCTGGCGGAGCTGAAAGTGAATGGCTCCGCACGATTGGCGGCAAGCGACCGCATTCTCGACAGTCGTATTTTTTAGGCGGCTTGCGATACCGTTAAAGATTGTTGCAGGCGCTCCGCTCTTAAGGAGTGCGTCTATGTGCTGCTATCGGCGGCGGCGATGCATCGGTATGTTGCAAATGCGCTGATTGCCGCAACGAAGCGATAACATTCGGGCACGCGGATCGAGGAACTATTCGCCGGGCGGAGGATCAATGAAGGACGTCGTTGTCATCGGCGCCGGAAAAATCGGCGCCACTGTCGCTGACCTGCTTGCCTCGACGAACGATTATCAAGTGACCTTGGTAGATCGCTCGGCCGACGTGTTCGATCGGCTTGACCGGGCCGGCACCCTCCGCACGGCGGTTGCGGATGTCGAGGACAGCGCGAAGCTGATCGATTTGCTCAATGGGAAATTCGCGGTGCTCAACGCCGGACCTTTCTATCTGACGACTGGAATCGCGGAAGCGGCGCGTGCGGCCGGTACCCATTACCTCGACCTGACGGAGGACGTGGCGAGGGCGCATCGTGTCAAAGAACTTGCCGTTGATGCGAGCAGCGCCTTCATTCCGCAATGCGGGCTCGCGCCGGGGTTTGTGTCGATTGTCGCTTTCGACATGACCAAACGTTTCAAGGTGCTCGACAGCGTCAGGCTGCGGGTTGGAGCGTTGCCTCAATATCCTTCGAATGTGCTCAACTACAATCTGACGTGGAGCACGGATGGTGTCATCAACGAGTATTGCGAGCCTTGTGAAGCGATCGTCAACGGCATGCGCCGCGAGGTTCAGCCGCTGGAAGAACGGGAAGAGTTTTCGCTCGACGGCGTCATCTACGAGGCGTTCAACACCTCGGGCGGCCTCGGCACCCTGTGCGAGACCCTGGAGGGCAAGGTGCGCTCGCTCAATTACAAGACGATTCGCTACCCCGGCCATGCTGCCATCATGCGTGCGCTCCTCAACGACCTGCGCCTGCGCGATCGCCGCAACGTGCTGAAAGACCTCCTGGAGCATGCGGTGCCGACGACCTTGCAAGACGTCGTCATCATCTTTGTCACCGTCAGCGGTCACAAGGACGGCGAATTGGTGCAGGAGACCTACGCCAACAAGATTTACAGCCGCGAGGTCGATGGCCGGACGTTGAGCGCCATTCAGATCACGACGGCGGCTGCCATGTGCGCTGTGCTCGATCTGCTCAGCGCCGGCGCACTGCCGCAGCGCGGCTTTGTTCGTCAGGAAGATATTGCCCTGAAGGTCTTTCTGGAGAACCGCTTCGGCAAAGTCTATGCCCTGCCGGACACCGGCTCACCTCGACAGTTGGGAGGTTCGTGGCGAACATGAACGCCTCTGACTCGGTTCGTCGCGAAGCGCTCGCTATCCTGACGCGGCTCGGAACACCGGATCGTGCATTTGCGCGCGAGGGACTCGCGGCTTCATCCCCCATCACCGGTGAGGTCATCGTCCATGTCCACGCGACGAGCGTGGGCGAGGCGAGAGATACGATCAGCCGGGCGGCACAGGCCTTCGAAACCTGGCGCTCGGTGCCGGCGCCGCGCCGCGGCGAGTTGATCCGAATTCTGGCCGAGGAACTACGGGCCGCGAAAGCCGATCTCGGCCGTCTCGTCACCCTCGAGACCGGCAAGATCGTTTCCGAGGGTGAGGGCGAAGTCCAGGAGATGATCGACATCTGCGATTTTGCCGTCGGGCTGTCGCGCCAGCTTTACGGCCGCACCATCGCGACCGAGCGGGTCGATCACCGGATGATGGAGGCCTGGCATCCGCTGGGCATCTGCGGCGTCATTTCAGCGTTCAATTTTCCGGTGGCGGTATGGTCATGGAATGCCGCCCTTGCGATCGTCTCCGGCGACCCCGTGGTATGGAAGCCGTCTGAGAAGGCGCCGCTCTGCGCGCTCGCCGTGCACGCGCTTATCGAACGTGCGTTGCGTCGATTTGGCGATGCGCCCGACGGCTTATTCGGGATTCTCATCGGAGATCGCGCGGTCGGTGAAGCCATGGTCGATGATCATCGCGTCGCCGTCGTGTCGGCGACGGGATCGACGGCCATGGGACGTGCCGTCGGGCCGCGTCTCGCAGCGCGCTTTGCCCGCGCGATCCTCGAGCTGGGCGGCAACAACGGCGCCATCGTGGCGCCATCCGCGGACCTCGATCTCGCCGTCCGAGCCATTGCATTTGCTGCCATGGGTACGGCGGGCCAGCGCTGCACGACGCTGCGGCGATTGTTCGTTCATGACAGCATCTACGAGCGTATCGTGCGGCGGCTTTTGCCGATATACGCGGCAGTCAAGGTTGGCGATCCGCGCGATCCGGACACCCTCGTTGGTCCGCTCATTGACGAACAGGCCTATAAGGGCATGCAGCGCGCCGTCGAAGAGGCGCAGGAGGCCGGCGGCCACACCCACGGCGGAGAACGCATCGCAGGGATCGGGCCAGAAAGCGCTTATTATATTCGACCGGCGCTCTGCGAGATGCCGCAGCAGATTGGTCCCGTCCTGCGCGAAACCTTCGCACCGATCCTCTACGTGATGCGATATCGCGAACTCGATGAAGCGATCAGCTTGCACAACGCAGTCACTGCCGGTCTCTCGTCCTCGATCTTTACCCTCGATATGCGCGAGGTCGAACGGTTCGTGTCGGCGACCGGTTCTGACTGCGGCATTGCCAACGTGAACATCGGACCGTCAGGTGCCGAAATCGGCGGTGCCTTTGGCGGTGAAAAGGAGACCGGTGGCGGCCGTGAGGCGGGCTCGGACGCTTGGAAGGCGTACATGCGTCGCGCCACGAATACCATCAACTTCGGGACGCAACTTCCCCTCGCGCAGGGCGTGAGGTTTGACATCGAAGAATAGCTTTGCATCCGCATCGACCGGCCAATTGTCTTCGCACTCGCCTGCGATCCGGCGCAACGGCAGCAGGTGGGCCGAACTAGACGGCCCACCCGCAAGCTCACGCCGCGAGAAGCGTCATCAGCCGCCGCCGCCGTTCTGAAACGGCCCCGAGAATGGCGACCCGCAGCCGGCCGCAAATCGGGAATCATGCGGATCACGCGCATCCGGGTTTGCCTGGACGAACCGAGCGTCGTGCGGGTCGCGGGCGTCCGGATTGGCTTGAGCGAAGTGCGCCTCGTGCGGATCTCGTGCATCCGGGTTGGCCTGAGCGAACCGGGCGTTCGCGGGATCGCGCTCCGCGACCCAAAAATTGGAATCCTTGTCGGCGAACCGCGAGTCGTGCGGATCGCGCGCATCAGGATTTGCTTGGGCGAATCTGGAGTTGTGTGGGTCGCGCGCGTCCGGATTGGCCTGAGCAAAACGCGCGTTGGCGGGATCCCGCTCGGCAACCCAGAAATTGGAATCCTTGTCGGCGAACCGATCACTGTGCGGGTCACGCCGATCCGGATCACCCAGCGGGCCGGCTTGAGCGAGCTGGCTATTCTGCAGCTTCGCCGCAGCAAACTGATCTGAGCACTGGGCGGAAGCCATCGTCGTGCCCCATGTCACAGCTGCAGCAACGGAGGCTGCCGACAGCAGGAGTTTCATCTTCAACGTCATGGTCGTTCTCCTTTTCTCTCTTGCCACGTCTGTGAAACCGTGCCGCACGTGGGCAAAAGGCCTCCGCGCGGAACTCAACGTCGCGGGAGGAACCATCGCGGTGACCCTGATATGGTGAAGGAACGGAAACTCTCTTGGTCGATCTTGCTGCGTTCGACGAATATTGCGCTGATCGTCGTTGCGCGACCTGACGGATGGATAGTCTGCAAAGGAGGAGATTACGATTGATAGCTGTTTTGTTTCGCAAGATCGAAAAAATGGTCCCACTTAATTCAATAGCGCCCAGCGACCAATATCGAAATAAAGACGTGGATGCCCGCGACAAGCGGCGACAAGCGCGGGCATGACGAACGAGAAGGCCGTTCCATCAAATCGAAATGCGCTCTATCTGTCTGGCTGCTCGATATGACGCCTCGCCGCGCAGCGACAGGAAATGTGACGCCGGAACAAGACCGCTTTTCTGCCTCGGCAGCCTTGTCGCGACGTTGCGGCGGCGCTAAAGCGAAATCGCCGCCCGATTTTTAAGCCATTGTGCGAGTTTGGGGCCGTCTTGAACTCTGTTTCACCATACTGGAAGTCGCTGCGCTCACTCGCGCTCCGCCACTTGGTCGAGCTGCGATTATGCTTTCGGGTGACGGTCGCGGCGGTGCTGACCTTCGCCCTTTCCGAGTTGCTTCATCTCCCGCTCGTTCTGTGGACCGTTTTGACCGCGGTCATCGTCACCCAGTTGAGCGTCGGACGGTCGGTGAAGGCGACGGTTGATTACCTCATCGGGACCGTTGGCGGCGCAGCCTATAGCGGCATCGTGGCCGTCATCATTCCGCATCCCAACGAAGTCATGCTGTTGATGGTGTTGGCGGTCGCCATCGCGCCGCTCGCGCTGCTCGCCGCCGTCAAGCCGAGCTTCGCAGTCGCGCCCTTTACGGCCGTGATGGTTCTTCTCGCGCCGTCGATTCTCCAGGTCGGACCGATCGAGTCGGCCCTCTATCGCGTGTTCGAGGTCGCGCTTGGCGGAGCCGTCGCGCTCCTCGTTTCGGTGTTCGTCTTCCCGGCGCGCGCCCACGGACTGGCGATCGATGGCGCCGCCCACATGCTCGATCTCATCGCGCGCGCCCTGCACGATCTTCTCGCCGGATTCAGGCAGGGTCTGGACATCATGGCACTGCATCAAATCCAGGACGGCCTCGGGCAGGCCTTCTCGAAACTGGAAGCGATCGGCGACGAAGCAAAGCGCGAAAGGATGACGCTTCTCGCGGCCGAGCCCGATCTTGGACCGTTGTTGCGAACTCTGCTGCGGCTGCGTCACGACCTCGTCATCATCGGCCGATCCGTTATCGCCCCACTTCCGACGGTGTTGGAGGAGCGGCTGCTGCCGCACGTTGACCGCATCGGCTCAGTCGTGATCAGCCATCTGCGCGCCTGCGGCGACGCCTTGAGGGCGCGTCGTGGTCCACCGCCGCTCACCGTCGTCGAATCGGAAATCGATAGTTACGCGGCAGAAATTGCCGCGCTGCGCCGGGAGGGAGTGACGAGAGACTGTTCGATCGACGTCGTCGAGCGTTTCTTCACGCTCGGCTTCGCGTTCGAGCAGTTGCGCCAGCACCTCGTCGACCTCGAACGCTGCACGAATGAGTTGGCGCAGGTCCCGGCAGCCAAGAACAAAAAATAGCGGACTTGCAACTCCAGGTCATTGCGGCACGATCCTCGCGACCTTTGCCAACTGCTCCCACTTCTTGATTTCCTTCGGGATGAAATCGGCAAGGGCCTTGGCATCGCCGAATGACGCTGCGCCATGGGTATTGGCAAGGAACGTGCGGGTCGCGTCCATCTTCGAAATCTGCGCGAACCATGATTCGAGGCGGGCAACGATCGCCGGCGGCGCGCCGGCCGGCAGCAATGCGCCCCAGACCGGCGCGATGTCGAATTCGGGAATATTCGCCGCTTCCGCCATGGTTGGAATGTCGACGCCGGGCACCCGCTCGTTGATGGTGATCGCCAAGCCGCGGAGCTTGCCGCCCTCGAGGAGCGGCGTGCCCGCGGTCGCATCGATGAATTGGAAATCAAGTTCGCCGCTGAACATTTCCGACAGCGAGTTCATCGCGGTCCGGTAGGGAATGCCCACCGTCTCGAGCCCGGCATAGGTTTTGTAGAGTTCGGCCGATGCCAGGGCCGGCGGGCTGCCGTAGCCGTAGCTGCCTTTGGTGCCCTTGACCTTCATCGCTGCGGTGAGCTCCGCGACGGTCTTCCAACCGGACTCGGGCCGCACCATCAGGATAAAGTAGCTCTTGTGCAGCATCGCGACCGGCGTGAAGTCCTTGATGGGGTCGTAGGGCAGCTTCTTGAACTCGTACAAATTGGCCGCGTGGGACGAGGTGACCGACGTGATCAGCAAGGTGTAGCCGTCGGGCTGCGCGCGCGCGACGGCATCGGCGCCGAGCGAAAAGAGCATGCCGGGCTTGTTCTCGACGATGACCGGCTTGCCGCAGAGCTGCGCGAGCTTTTCGGCATAGAAGCGCGCGACGACATCGCCGCCACTGCCGGCGGGCAGGCCGACCACGACGTGGATTTCCCGCGTCGGATAGTTCTGCGCCTGGACCGCCCCTAATGTCGCGAGCCAAACTACCGGTCCGATGCAGAACGCGCGCATCGCGGGTCTCCTTGTCCGCGCGTTTTCAATGCGCCAGTTTGTCGAGAATGATGAGCGCATCGAGCGCGGTTGCTCCCTGTCCCTTTGCATGCACGACCAATGGATTGACATCGATCTCAACGATCTCGGGCACCGTGCGCATCAGCCGGCCGATCGCCATGACGACGCGGGCCACGGCGTCGACATCGGCAGGCGGCGCGCCCCGGAATCCGGCGAGGAGCTTTCCCGCGCGCAATTCCCGCAATCCCTCGAGGACCCGCTTCTCGTCGGCATCTCCCGGCACGAAATGCACGTCTTCCATCACCTCGACCCAGATACCGCCGAGGCCGAGCATCAGCACCACGCCCCAGCCGGGGTCGCGCTTGGCGCCGACCATCAGCTCGATGCCCTTGGGCGACATCTTCTCGACCAACGCGCCGTCGAGCACGACGTCAGGCGCCGCGCGCTTGACCGCCGCCATCATCGTGTCCCACGCCGCGCGCAGCGACGCTTCATCGGCGAGATTGAGCATCACGCCGCCGGCCTCGGTCTTGTGGGACAGCGCCGCGGCCTGCGCCTTCAGCGCCACCGGAAAGCCGACGCGCTTGGCGACGGCGACGGCTTCGTCGGCCGTGCGCGCAAGATCGCCTGCCGGCACGCTGATGCCCGCGGCGGCGAGCGCCTTCTTGCCGAGCCACTCGGGCTGGGCGCCATTGCCCAATTTGGGGAGGCCCGCGAACGGCTCGTTTGACGGCGTCGCGTGTGACCTCGCCAGCAGCCGTCCGTAATGGGTGTAAAGCGCGATGGCGCGCAGCATCCGATCCGACGAACGCGAGAACACGGCCGGACCTTCTTTTGCCGCCTCGATGACATCGGGAGCGAGCGCCCAGGTGTCACCAAGCGCGACCAGCACTTTCGGCTTGGGGGAGCCTTCCATTCCCTTGCTGAAATTCCTCACCGTCATCCCGTTGTTGATCGGAAACGAGATGAACAGCATGCCGACGTTCGGATCGTCGATCAGCGTTTTGACCGCGACCGGCAGCCCCTCCTGCGAAAAGCCGGCCGTGACATCGAGCGGATTGCCGTAGTTGCCGTAGGACGGCAGCACCTCGCTCACGCGCTTGAGCGTCGCGGGCTCCAATTCCGGAATATCGAGATCGATATCTTCGGCAAAATCGTCGGTGAGCGCGACGAACGCTCCCGAGGCCGTGAGAATGCCTGGACCCTTGGTGGGCGGCGTCGGATAGCGCGCGAGTATCTCCACCACGTCCATCAGCTCGTCCATGGTGCTGACGACGAGGGCGCCCGCATTTTCGACCTGGGTACGCATGATGGCGTAGTCGCCGATCAGCGCGCCGGTGTGCGACTGCGCGGCCTTGCGCGACTTTGCGCTGCGCCCCGGAAACATCAGCACGACCGGCTTGCCGGCGGCGCGGGCGCGGCGACAAGCGGCAAGGAATGCCTGCGGCCGGCGAATCTGCTCGCAATAGAGCGCGATCACCCGCGTCGAACGGTCCTCGGCAAGAAATTCGAGGAAGTCGGTCGATTCGAGCCCGGCTTCGTTGCCGGTCGAGATGACGTAGGTCAGCGGAATGCCGCGCCCGTCGGTAGCGCGCTGGAAATGGCCAAGCAGGCCGCCGCTCTGGCCGACGAAAGCGACACCGCCCTCGACGCCGCGCAGCGCCTCGCGCGCGAACAGCATGTGCAGCATCATTCCGTCGACATTGTTGGTAATGCCGAGGCAGTTGGGGCCGACGACGGCAAGCCCGGCCTGTCTCGCAGTGACCGTGACCGCGTCCTGCGTCGCGCTGTCGCCGACCTCGGCGAACCCCGCCGCAAACACCATGGCCGAGCCGACTTTGCGCCGCGCACAGGTCTCGATCGCTTCGCGCACGCCGGCGGCCGGCAGCGTGAACACGGCGAGATCGACGCCCTCCGGCAGTTCGTCCGCGCTTTTCAGCACGGTCCGGCCGTCGATCGGGTCAGGGCTGCGGCCGACCAGGTGAATGTCGCCTTGGAACTTGTTGAGTTTCAAAGCCTGCAGGATGACCTGGCCCGCGCTGCCGGGACGCTGCGAAATCCCGACAATCGCGACCGAACGCGGCCGCAGGAATCGTGCGACCGCTTTCGGTCCGCGTGCTGCTTCCGGTCCGCTCATGCCGCATCCTTGTCGGGCTGGAACAGGAAGAGATGCGTGCCGTCGCCCAGGGGATGCCAATAAGGCTTCACCTTGAGGCCGACCTTCAGCTCGTCTGCAGTGCAGTTGACGATGTCGGCGATGAAGTTGACGCCGACATCGAGGGTGACGCTGACGACCGCATAGGGTTCGGTGCCGCGAAACGCCGGCGTGCCGCGATGGGTGACGGTGTAGGAGAACACCACGCCCTTGCCGGACACCTCGTGCCATTCGATGTCGCGCCGCCGGCCCGTGAAAATGCTCACGGGACGCGGAAAGTGCTGGTATTTGCCGGTCACCTTGCAGCGCTGAAGGATGAGCTTCTTC
The DNA here is from genome assembly GCA_963807015.1 of uncultured Alphaproteobacteria bacterium. Classification (GTDB taxonomy): domain Bacteria; phylum Pseudomonadota; class Alphaproteobacteria; order Rhizobiales; family Xanthobacteraceae; genus JAJPKK01. Next base: position 142,250 of record CAWEAS010000011.1, read on the forward strand.
TGCTTCGTTCCCTCCCAGTAGGGCTCGGAGAAATCGAAGTGCTTGATGGTGCGCTTGACGCTGAGCGTATCGTTCAGTGCCTTGGCGCCAGATGGATTGGCAGATGGATTTGCCATGTGTGCCCCCTTATTCCGGGACCAGCACCAGGGCTGCGCTCGTGCCCCAGTTGCGTCCGTAGTTGATCCAGCCGATGCCCGTCACCAGCGCATTCTTGGTGTTCTTGACCTGGCGCTTGCCGCCTTCGCCCCGCAGCTGCCGCACCGCTTCGACGAGATTGTGCGACGAGCACGCGGCCTGGCCCGCGGAAATCTGGCCGCCGCCGGTGTTGAGCGGTAGATCGCCCTTGTAGGAGAAATCGTGATCGCGGATGAACTGCACGCCTTCACCGGACTTGCAGAATCCGAACGCCTCGAGCTGCAGCATGATGGCGATGATGAAGTCGTCATACGGGTGGAATGACGCGACGTCCTTGATGCCGATGCCGGCAGCGCCGAGCGCCTTTTTCCCGCAGACCTCGTGACCGCTCTTGGTCACATCGACGAGGTTCTCGCCGCCCTTGAAGTTCGTAAGCTCGGCGTAGCCGATCGGAATGATGCACTTGGTCAGGCCTTTTTCCTTGGCGCGCTTCCGGCTCATCAACAGCAGGCCGGCGGCGCCGTCGGCGCGCATCACGCAGTCGAGCAGCCGGATCGGATCGGCGATCATGCGCGAGTTCATGTAGTCGTCGATCGTGATCGGCACGCGCAGCTTTTCGCAGGCATTCTCGTTGAGCAGCGCATGATCGCGCTGCGTGACCGCGATCTTGCCGAGCATCCGGTAGTCGAGGCCATAAAGCGCCTCGTAACGCCGGCTCAAGAGACCGAAGGCACCGGGCGGGCCCATCAGTCCATAAGGCTCGGTCCATTCCCGCCGGAAGGAGTGGCTGTGGTCGGTCCGGTCCTCCAGCACATGCGTATCGGCGAACAGCAGAAACGCGACCTCGCACATGCCGTACTCGATCGCCGCCGCCGCGCGCGCGACGCAGCCCGCCGCAGAGCAGCCGCCGGTGTGCACCTGCTCGCAGAAGCCGACCTCAAGACCGAGAACATCGGCGGTCGTCTGCGCCCAGAACGGATTGGCCGCGCCGGTACCGGTGAGGCCGGCCATGACAAGACCGTCGATCTCGTCCTTGGCGACCCCGGTCTTGTCGAGGAGATCTTCGAGGATCTCGCCGGCCAGCACCCAGACGTCGCGATCGCTCTTCTCCATCACCTTGGTTTCGGCGTAGGCGACGATCGCGTGATCACGCAAGCTCATGATGCGCCCTCCTTTTGATTCCGATCATTCCGGCCGCACGCGAGGCGCGGATTTGTCGAGGAACTGATTCAGCCGCGTGATCGATTCGGGGCTGCGGGTGTATTCGGCCACCATGCGCTCGAAGAACAGGCCGTCGTCATAGGACATGTCCTGGAGACGCGGAAGACTGTTGGTGATGGCGAAATTCGACAGCGGCGCGTTCTTGCAGATTTTCGCCGCGAGTTCCTTCGCCTTGGCCATCGCCTGGCCCTTGGGTACGACATACTGCACGATGCCGTAACGCTCGGCCTCGTCGGGCTTGAGCACGCGGCCGGTGAGCATCATGTCCTGCATGCGCGCAAAGCCGAGCAGGCGCGCGACGCGCACCGACCCGCCGCCGCCGATGAAGATGCCGCGCGTGCCTTCAGGCAGGCCGAAGTATGCGGTTTCGTCCGCGACGCGAATATGGGCGGCTGCCGCGGTTTCGAGCCCGCCGCCCAGCGTCGCGCCATGAAGCGCGGCGATGAACGGAATGTTGCCGCGCGCCATCACTTCGAAAAACGTATTGCGATTGAACGGGAACGGGAGCCGCTCGGAGCGTCCGGTCTTCCAGTTCTCCGCCGCCCAGCGCAAATCGAGCCCGGCACAGAAATTATCGCCGTGGCCGAAGATGATGCCGCATTTCGCCTCCTGCCCGGCGCGGTCGATGGCCTCACGCAACTGCTTCGAGACGGTGGGGTTAAAGCAATTGCGCTTGTCGGGGCGATTGAACCCGACAAGCGCGATCTCTCCTTCCAGCTCGTAAGTGACCGTTTGCTCTTCGCTCATGAACTGCTCCTGGTTCAACGGGGCAAACCCAGCCCGCGCTGGGCAATGACGTTTCGTTGAATTTCGTTGGTGCCGCCGCCGATCATCCCCATGATGGCGTGCCGCAGCACCTGCTCCATCTCGCCAACGGGTGCACTGTCGGAGTCTTCGGATAAGAGGCCGCCAGCGCCGAGAATATCAAGGGCCGCCTCGCCGAGGCGCTCCTGCAACTCGGCTGAAAACACTTTGCCCATGGCGGCTTCGTGAATCGGGACCCTGCCGTCTTCGACGAGCCGCGAATTGCGGATCTGAAACTGACGCGCAACTTCGATATCGGCGGCGAGCGCGCCGATACGATCGCGGATCACCGGATCGTCTCGCAAAAGCTTGTCACCGACCACCGCGGTCCTCAGATGTTGCACCAGATGTTCGAAGGCGCGCTCGATGGTGGCCATGCGGCCTGCACCGATCATCACGCGTTCGGCGGCAAGAGCGTCCGTTATCACCTTCCAGCCGTTATTGACACCGCCGACCAGATTTTTCGCCGGCACCCGCACGTTGTCGTAGAACTGGGCGCTGAAGGTCTTGCCGTAGAGGGCGAGGCTCGGCCGCAGCGTGACGCCGGGCGAACTGAGGTCGACCATCAAAACGCTGATCCCGGCGTGCTTCTTGGCGTCGGCATCGGTGCGCACTGCGAGCCAGATGAACTGCGCCTTGTCCGCGCCCGTCGACCATAGCTTTTGACCATTGACGATCCACATGTCGCCGTCGAGAACGGCGCGCGTTCGCAGCGCCGCAAGATCGGACCCCGCCTCCGGCTCGCTATAGCCGAGCGCAAAACTGCGCTCGCCGCGCCGGATCGCGGGCAGCCATTCCTCCTGCTGCTCCTTCGTGCCGTGCAGAAACAGCGCCTGCGCGACGATCGATTCTCCGGTGCCGTGCGCCTGGCAGGGCGCACCCGCATTCGCCATCTCGGTGACGAACGCAATCTGTTCGGAGGCACTGCGGCCTTGACCGCCGAACTGCTTCGGCCAGCCGACCCCGATCCAGCCATCGCGACCCATCAGCTTCGAAAACTCGACGTCCCAGCCGCGTTCCTTGAACGGCTTGCGGCGGTGGGCTTCCCGCTTCTCCTCGGTCCAGTTCTTCGCGAGCCACGCCCGCACGTCGTTGCGGAACGCGGTTGCGGCTGATCCCATATCGTGCGCCGGGAGGCAGGACGTGCTGTTGGTCCCGCTCGATCCCAGCAATGAGCCAGCGACATCAGCGCGGGCGCGCGTGACGCCACCGAAGCGGGCGACATCCGCATGCACGCGCCGGAAATGCCGCGGTGCCTCGTGCTCCTCGGCATAACCAATGGCGCCAAGCGCCCGATGCGTCTCGAACGAGACGGCGCGCAACGCCGGGCCCGCGAATGCAATCGCTGACGAAACGAAAAACCGCCAGTCGGGATTATCGCCGTCGCGCGCTTCGGCGGCAGACTCGAGCGCAAGCCGCGCGCCGTCGAGGCTGATCAGGCAGTTGGCGAGCTTGTGCTGAACCGCCTGAAACTGCCCGATGAGCTGGCCGAATTGCTTTCTCACCTTGGCATGATCGACCGCGAGCTCGAAGGCGCGCTCCGCGGCGCCGAGCGCGCGCGCGGCGCACACAAGCTTTGCCACCACGGCTATGTCGGCGAGGGCCTCGGACGGCACGCCCAGAAACATTGCCGGCGCATTCTCGAACGTGAGCTCGCAGAGAGGCGGCACTGCGAGACCGGGCGTGGCGCGCACCTTGAGACCTGGCGCACTGCGGACGACCGCGGCGGCGCCACTCGGATTCTCGGTGAGGACGATAAAATGCGTCGCCGCCTCGGCGCCTTCGACAAATGACGCTTTTCCCGTCAGCGCATTGCCGCGCATCGCCACTCGGCCGGCGGCGCCGTCGCCATCGAAGGCCCCGAGTGCCAACGCAACGATTGCCTTGCCTTCGTGGATCTCTTCGAGCAAGGCGCGCGCATTGTCCGAAGGCTGCGCTGCAAGCGCGAGATTGGCCGCCACCGCACCGAGCAGCGGAGCCGGGCAAGAGGCGCGCCCCAGTTCTTCGAACACGAGGAGGATTTCACGCACGCCGGCCTCGGTCGCATCAGAACCGAGGGACGTGAGCCCCTGCCGCGCCATCGCCGCCCACAGCTTGGCGACGGCCTCGGCGTTTCCCGCATCCTCTACGGCTTTGTCGACTGGCCAAGCGGTCGCGAGAAAGTCCCGTACCGATCTGCGCAGCAGATCGCGCTCGGCATCCGACACGCCGCCTTTTTCTTTAAGCATTGAACCTACTTAGGCCCGAGACCGAGCCGGGAGCGTATTCACAATTGCAACCAGCGACAAGGTGTTCTCCGCGGGCGATAGCTGCCATGCAATTGGGTTTCATGCGTTGTTACGGGGTCTGCGTGCGGGCGCAATCGCGTCCGTGTCCGGTCGCCGCGCTAGGCCGAGAGGCCGGCGAGCGTGATGTAGCGGCGCCGCTGCGCCGCGGCGTTGCCAAAGAGCGACGACAGCAGCATCGCCCGCTTGAGATAAAGCCCGATGTCGTGCTCGTCGGTGAAGCCGATGGCGCCGTGAAGCTGGATGCAGGCCTTGGTGACCGCGAGCGCGTCTTCCGAGGCCTTCGCTTTGACGGCAACGGCCATGGCCGGATCGACGCGGAAAGCATCGTTGTTGGCCGCCACCTGAAAGACCAGCGAGCGCGTTGCTTCGACACGGATGTAGATGTTGACCGCCTGGTGCTGGAGCGCCTGGAAGCTGCCAATCAGCTTTCCAAACTGCTTGCGAATGCGCAGGTAGTCGAACGTCATCTCCTGCGCCTGCTCCATGACACCGAGCAATTCCGCCGATAGCGCGATCAGCGCGAGATTGTGGAGCGCATCGACCGCGTTGATCGAGTTGGACTCGGGCCGGATGATGTCTGCGGGGGTCTCATTGAGCCTGAGAGTCGCGAGCTTGCGACCATCGACCGTTGGCGCAGTTGCGAGCGTCAGGCCGGGCGCATCCCGGGCGACATAGCAAAGCGCCGGTCCATCCTCCCCGCTGGCGCTGACGAGAAAGCCCGCGGCGCCGTCGGCGCAGACGGACACCTTCTCTCCGCTGAGGCGCGGCGCTCCGCGCTTCCCGGCGATCCTTGTGCGCGGGGCCATGGGATCATCGCCATACCCGCTTTCCTCGAGTGCGGGCGCCACTACGGCAGCACCGGACATGACGCGATCGAGCATCGGATGCGGCGTGCGTCCCAACGCCAATCCGGCGGCCGAGATGGCGGCGAGGCCGATCGGCTCGCAGACGAGGCCGCGGCCGGCCTGCTCGAGCACCAACGCGAGTTCGGTGAGACCGAGGCCAGGCCCGTTCATGGTCTCCGGGACAAGGATGCCAAGCCACCCGAGTTCGCCGGCCTCGCGCAACCGCGCCGGATCGAAGCTTGGATCGCGTTCGCGAAGTGCGCGCGCCACTTTCGGCCCGGCCGCCGCAACGAACTTCGCGGCGCTGTCGCGCAGCAGCGTCTGCTCCGAGGTCAGATGCAGGTCCATGAATTGCAGCCGTCAGCTTGGCAGGTTCAGCACACGGCGCGCGAGCACGTTGCGCTGAATTTCCGACGAGCCGCCGTAGATCGTCGCGCGTCGCGATTGAAGAAACGGTCCCGAAATATCGACCAGACCGAACTCCGTCGCCATCGGCTCCGCGCGCGAAGCATCGCCGCCCGCGGCTTCGATCATGAGATCATTGAGCGATTGAAGGAGCTCCGATCCGACGATCTTGATGATCGACGATTCCGGTCCGGGGCTCTGCTCCCGATTGGTGAGTTCGACCGCATGGCTGAACAGCGCGGAGAGCGCCGTCACGTTGATGCTCGCCGCGGCAAGGCGATCCTGGAACGCCGGATCAGCAATGACCCCCGACGCGCGCGCCATGGTCTTGATGCGCTCCAGCGCCGCCAAAGAGAATTGCGGATTTGAGGTGCCGAGACGTTCGTGGCCCAACAGGGCATTCGCGATGCGCCAGCCATCGTTCAGTTTTCCGACCAAATTTTCGGCCGGCACGACGACTTCGTCGAAGAACACTTCGCTGAATTCGTCGTCGCCGACGATCGTCTTGATCGGCCTGATCCTGATGCCCGGGCTGTGCAGGTCGATGAGCAGGAAGCTGATCCCGGCATGCCTCGGCTGGGCCTGCGGATCGGTGCGGACCAGCGCGAACATCCAATCCGAGTAATGGCCCCATGTGGTCCAGATCTTCTGGCCTTGCACCACAAAATGATCGCCCGTGAGAGTCGCGCGGGTCGACAGACTCGCAAGGTCGGACCCCGCGCCGGGCTCGGAGTAGCCCTGGGCCCAGATCACCGAGCCCGCAATGATGGGCGGCAGGTGGCGCGCCTTCTGCTCGGCGCTGCCGAACTCCGTCAGGATGGGCCCGATGTGATTGAGACCTTGGACCGGCAGATGCGGCGCGCCGATGCGGGCCAGCTCTTCGGTCATGATGATCTGTTCGTTGAGCGACGCGCCCATGCCGCCGTATTGCTTGGGCCAATGCGGCGCGATCCAGCCCTTGCGCGACAGCGTGTGATACCACGGCATCAGCTCGGCGGGTGGCGGACGCGCCGTGCGCCCGCGCAGCGAAGCCGGAAGATTGGCCTCCAGCCATGTCCGGATTTCCGTGCGGAATCCCGCTTCGGCAGGTGTGTCACGACGAAACATGGCGACGGATTCTGTTGAGATCTGACGAGAGATTGGGCGAAGTTCGAGAAATCATATCGCGGCACAGAGGTGACGCAAGCCAGCTGAGAAGCATGGATAGCTGCATTGCAGGACGCGAAGCCTCATTCGACGCGGATGTTCGCCGCCCTTGCAACGGCATTCCACTGCGCGCGCTCCTTGGTGAGCATCTCGCCGAACGCGGCCGGCGTGCCGATCTTGATGTCGGCGCCGAGATTGGCGAGCAGCGCCCGCGCCTCCGGCTGCGCGAGGCTCTCCCGGAACGCGGCGTTGAGCTGGTCGATGATGGCGGGCGGCGTGCCGGCTGGTGCTACCACGCCCAGCCAGAACGGCGCTTGCAGTTTGGGATAGCCCGCCTCGGTCGTCGTCGGCACATCGGGCAATCGCGAAAAGCGCTCTGCCCCCGCGATTGCGAGCGGTCGCAGCTGTCCCGATTGAATGAAGGGCAGGCTGGTGGTGCTCGGGTCCGCCACCATCTGGACCTCGCCTGCAACAGCGGCGGCGAGCAGCGGCGCCGTCCCGCGGTACGGCACGTGGACGATGTTCGTGCCGGTCTCGAGTTTGAACATTTCGGCGAGCAGGTGCGGCGAGGTGCCGAAGCCTTGCGAGCCCCAGCTGATCTTCCCCGGATTGGCCTTCGCGTACGCCACAAGCTCCGCCAGCGATTTCACAGGCAGGCTCGGATGAACGGAGATGATGTTCGGCGATTCGACGAGCAGCGCCACCGGCGTGAACACTTTGGCCGGGTCGTAACCGATGTTCTTATGGACGGCGGGCCCGCTGGTCAGTGAGCCTCCGGGCGTGAGCAAGATGGTGTAGCCATCCGGGTCGGCCGCTGCGACGAGCTTGGCGCCGACGCTGCCCCCTGCCCCGCCGCCGTGGTTTTCGGTCACGATGCTCTGGCCGAGCACGGCGCCGAGCCGGTCGGAGACGATGCGCGCCATGCCGTCCGTCGGCCCGCCGGCCGGGAACGGCACGATCAATTTGATGGGCCGCGTCGGATAGGCCCGCGATTGGGCGTGCGCCGCATCAACCGCATGCAAAGCGCCCAAAACGCCGAACAAGCCTGCGAGGAGGGCTCGCGCCATCATCATCGTCGCCTCCCGTGTCGACATGCTCAGGCCATGCTTGCGCATTCTCTATATGCGCGCGGTTCCTATGGCCTGTCACTGACGCACCGGCTTTTGATCGAGCATGTCTGATCGGCCATTGGCGCCGAGCGTCCTCGACAATAAATCAATGTAGTGCCGAATGCGCTGCGGACTCAAGCGAGCGCGACTGTGATTCGATGACGCAAGGCTCGCGTGCGCGTCTAACATGAGCTGTGTGGCGACGTTGCCAAACGGGATGAGGATCAACGGGATGGCCAAGCAACTGCAGGACCGGGTGGCAGTCGTCACCGGCGCAAGCAACGGGATCGGCCGGGCAATTGCCGAAACCTTTGCGGCCGAGGGTGCAAAGACCGTTTTGGTCGCCCGCCGCGCCGAAGTGCTGGACGAGGTCGCTGCAGGGATCCGGTCGCGCGGCGGCGACGCACTTCCTGCGCCGACCGACATCACCCAGGAAGACCAGGTCACGGCGCTGTTCGCCAAGGTGACCAAAACCTACGGCCGCCTCGATGTCCTCGTGAACAACGCCGGCGTTGCGACCCACATCAACACCGAGGACATCTCGCTCAAGTATTGGCACGAGGTCCTCGATATCAACCTCACGGCTGCGTTCCTGTGCTGCCGCGAGGCCGTCCGTATCATGAAGGGCCAGACGCCGCAGGGCGGGCGCATCATCAACATGGGCAGCGTTTCGGCCAAGACGCCGCGACCGGATTCGCTGCCCTATACGGCGACCAAGTTCGCCATCCAGGGCATGACGCACCAGTTGACGATGGATGGCCGCAAATACGGGATCGTGGCCTCGATCATCCATCCCGGCGCCACGCTCAGCTCGTTCACCGCGCGCCGCGGCCGGACCGAGGCAGGCCCGGGCGCGACACCCGATGATTACGTCATGGCCGCCGAAGACGTGGCGAAAGTCGCCGTGTTGATGTCCGCGCTGCCGCCGGAAGTGAACCTCTACGAAGCGACGATACTTCCCAACAACATGCGCTCGTTCATCGGCCGCGGGTAGCGCGCGAAGAACGGCCTTTTGGTTTGGCAACCCTGCAAGAAGGAGAAGGACGATGACTGACCTCAAGGACAAAGTGGCACTGATCGTCGGCGCCGGCTCCGGCCTCTCGGCATCGATCGCGCGGCAGTTCGCCAAACTCGGCATGAAGACTGCTCTCGCGGCGCGCAGCGTCGATGATCTTGCTTCACTTGCAAAGGAGACCGGCGCGAAGACCTTTGCCTGTGACGCCTCCAAAACCGATGCGGTCAAGCGGCTCTATACAGATGTAGCCGCAGCGCTCGGCGACCCCTACGCCGTCGTCTACAACGCGAGCTATCGGACCCGCGGGCCCCTCGCCGAACTCGTTCCCGCGGAGGTGGAAAAGGCACTGGCGGTGACGGCATTCGGCGGCTTCCTGGTGGCGCAAGAGGCTGCCCGCCGGATGCTGCCGAAAGGCGAAGGCGTGATCCTCCTCACCGGGGCGTCCGCGAGCGTGAAGGGCTATCCGCAATCTGCGCCGTTCGCGATGGGCAAGTTCGCGCTGCGCGGGCTCGCCCAGAGCATGGCGCGCGAACTCCAGCCGCAGGGCATTCACGTCGCCCATATCGTGGTCGATGGCGGCATCCGTTCAGCGCGGCGGCCCGAGGCTGCAGACCGTCCCGACGCCACTCTCGATCCCGATGCCATCGCGGCAAGCTACGTGTACCTGCTGCAGCAGGATCGCAGCGCATGGACCTGGGAAATCGAGGTACGCCCCTGGGTGGAAAAGTTCTGACCGTGTCGGGCGGCGGCGACGCGACCTGATCGGGTCACTCGACCTTCTGCATCTTGGAGTTGCGGATGACTTTTGCCCATAGCTCGATCTCCGAGCGGAGCATGGCGGCGAATTCTTCCGGCGTGTCGGTCTCTGCCGTGTAGCCGTTGAGGAACAGCGCGTCCTTCACGTCCTGCATGGCGATGATGCGGCGGACCTCGTGATTGAGAAGATCGACGATCGTGCGCGGCGTTCCCGCGGGCGCCACGAGGCCGATGAAGAAGGATGATTCCTGGTTTGGAATGCCCTCCTCCGTGAACGTCGGCACGTCCGGAAACGCCGGATCGCGCTTGCGGCTCGTCATCGCGAGCGCGCGCACCATTCCGTCCTTGATGAAAGGTGCGGCCGACGGCAGTGCGTTGAAGCCCATCTGGGTGTGGCCGCCGATGATCGAGGCCATGGCGGGCGCCCCGCCATTGAACGGCACGTGGACGATATCGAGACCGTAGGCGAGCTTGAACAGCTCCGCCGCAAGATGCGCCGATTGTCCGGTCCCGGCCGAGGCGTAGCTGAATTTGCCGGGGTTGGCCTTCACCAGCGCGATCACGTCCTTCACGTTCCTCACCGGCAAATCGAGATTGACAGTCAGCACATGCGGCGACACCGCCGTGAGCGTGATCGGGGTGAAGTCCTTGATCGGATCGTATTGAATTCTTCGATAGAAGCTCGGGTTGATCACGAAGCTCGACGTGACGAACAGGATGGTGCTGCCGTCCGGCGGCGATTTTGCGCCGGTCGCACTCGCGACGTTGCTGGCGCCGGACGGAATGTTCTCGACATAGAACTGCCCGCCAAGACTATCGGACAGCTTTTGCACCAGAATGCGCCCGAGAATATCGACTGACCCGCCCGGCTGAAACGGCACGATGATGCGCACCGCGCGGTTCGGATAGCCCTCGGACCGGGCCGGGCGCACAGCGGCAAGCGCAACGGTCGAACTCGCGAGGCCGAGAAACTGGCGCCGCCCCAAATGGCGGCGTCCGTCTGCCGTTGTCATGCCGATCCCTCGCTTTTGCAGCACTATGCCCAGGCGAGCCTACCGCAAGATCGAGCCGGATTGCACCGGTATCTCCAGCTCAAGGGGGACGCTGAATGCGAAATCTCCCGGCTCGGATCTCTGCGAGCATCGGCGGTGGAAGCACGGCGCGTATTGCGCATGGCCCCCGGCAAGGAGCTTCCGGCTTTTTATCGATGGAGTTCGAGGGAAACTTGCTCCGCTTGTGCTCCGGGCGATTCGAGATCGAACGATTGGCGGTTCCCCTTCGTCTCCACCGTCAGAAGGGCCGTGACGATGTCACCCTCGACCCTGGCATCAATCACGTTGCCTTTGATGCGGCCTGTGATTCGACCGCCGACGCGATGGATGCTCTCGAACCAGTCGCCCGCAAGCGTGTCTCCGTCCTGAACGAGATTGCCGCTGAGATCGAACTTGTAGGCGTCGCTGGCGCAGACGAGCTGGAGCTTCATGTGGGCATTGTCACGCTGGTTGACAAAATAATTGGCCTTGCAGCGGACCCGCTCTTGGGTTCCGCCTCGCAGAACAACGACGCCACCTCCAGTCCATGCGCCGTTCAGTGGGGAGAACGTGCTCTGGGAATGCGCTGACGGAGTGCACACCAAGCCGAGCGCCAAGGCGTACAGCCAAATTTTAGAGTGGACGTTCAGACTCGGCCGCGACAAGGTCAACACCTCATAATTCCGGCTTCATAAGACAACGTCGGTTCGGCGATTATAAGGCTGCCGCTATCAGGCCGCACGCCGTCGGTCCGGCGATAACCAAGCCGGGTCTCTACGCAGATCGGCTGCTGCGCACGCGGCGAAGCCCAACGATACCGCTACGCCGATCACGCGCGAACGTGCCCCATGACATCGTCTGGGATGGCACCGCGTGTGTGCTCGATCGCACGTCAAACCCTACCGCGGCCCGTCAATCACGAAAGCCATCACGCTCTCGGGCGTCTAACCAGCCTGCCAAAGTCGCGGGTTTGGTCCTCGTGGCCTTGTCGTCGGATCGACGCGGCTTTTCTGTCTTATTCTTTGTGACCTGCGCAGGGACCACATCGGAAGTGGCGCGATGCTTCTCTTCCATCTCCTTGGCCAGACGTAGCTTTCTCAGGCGCTCCGTCTTCTCGCGAGCGGCGTCTGCCTCGTGTTCGTGAGGCGACGGGGCTTTCTCATGGTTGCTCTGGGCCGACACCAGAAATCCGACGATTGTCTCCTCGCCGAGAGCTTTGCAAGCCTCCAGCCTATGAAGTCCCTCAACGAGAACAAATCGATCTTCGTCGCGCCGAACAAGGATCGGGGTTTCTTGCCCAATCTCAAGCATGCTCTCGGCGATGTCGCGGACAGCCTCTGGCCTGAGTGTGGCTCTTCTTTTCACAGGGACATAGATTTTGGCGATTGGGAAGCTCTCGCGCTTGAGCATGGGCCTCACCTGTTCGTCCGTGATGCTGACGACCAGCACACCGGAAAATGTCGGCAATATAAAGTTGCGAACGCATCTGCGCGCCCCCGCTGCGACGTCCTTCGGGGGCGAACCAACATTCATCGTTGGATAACGGCGGGACAGACCCGCCGGTACCCGCTGATAACGCCGACCAAAGAGGATCCCCTCAGCGGACCTGGATCTTCACCAGCTTGGATGGCGGACGATAGGCCGGCACCCACACGGTCGGACGCGGGGCTGCCGTATCGACTTTCAAATCACGCACTTCGTAATTCGACGGGGTCAGGTATTCGGTCGATTGCCCGGTATTCATGTCGATCCGGTACAATCGGCCGCTGCTGAAATCGTGCGTCCATACGATCTGGTTCTTGTCATCGGCGCTCGCGGAATAGGGCTCTGCGTAAGGCGCCGTGTAGGGCTTTGTCCCGCTCACCAGCGGGTATTCCTTGATGGCCTTCTTGTTGGGATCGAACATCGCCAGCTGGCCGGCGTAAAATTCGGCGGCCCAGAGGCGATCCTGTCCGTCGATCTGCCCGCGCCGCGGACCGGACATGGGGGTTGGTGTCAAATACTCGGTGTATTCGACCGTCTTGGGATCGAAGATGCCGATCTTGCCTTCCTGCCAGATATAAAGATGGGTCCGACCCTTGGAATCGGTATCGGTGTCGTAGATCCCCTTATTCTTCGGGATCTGGAAGGTCGTTCGTTTCAACTCTTCGCTGCTGGTGTCGATCTTCGCCAGATCGCCGTTCCGCTGCAAATTCCAGACATTGCCGTCCGCATCGAGCCCAAACATGGCACGGCCGGCCGACCAGCCCATGAAGCGGCCAGTCTCCGGATCGTATTTGACGGTCCCGCCATCCATTCCGACAATGACATTGCCGTGGCGATCGAATTGCAATTCATGCGCTCCGCCGCCGGGAGCGCCTGCGCGCGTATCGGCCTCGCCGGTCATGTTGCGGCTTTCGCGTCCGGCGCCCTTTGGCAGCGGGAAGGGCATTTCCGTGCCTTCGCCGGTCTTGATGTCGATTCGTCCCAGCACGTAGGAGAAGTGATCGGTGTAGTAAGCGTACTTGTCGTTCATGATGACATCGTGCGGCCAGACGAACCGCCGATCACCACGCAACATGTAGAGTTCGTGCTCGCCGCCTCTGGGAAGCGCATACTCGGTCACGACGAGATTGGTGGAGGCCGCATCGGTCGGCCGCGGGCGTTGCTTGAATGGGACGCTGTCGGAGGAGTCCGGGCCACGGATCGAGGTCAGATACTCAGCCAACGGTTCGATGAACTGCTTCTGGCCGAAGGCGTAGGTCCCGGGGGTCTCCTGCTCGGCGGCACGACCGGCCATCTTCTTGATGACCGCGACCCACTCTTCCTTGGTCCGCCCGGCCTGCAACGCCCATTGCAGGGTGTGGCAATTGCTGCACTGGGAAAACAGAACTTTTTGCCGATCAGTGCCGGGCAGGCCGGCGATGATTTCGGAGGCAGTCGCGTCCTCGTAAGCGAGCGGCTTCGATTTCAGCGCGAAATCAACTCTCGCAACTTTGTCCTTGGAAAGAGCGACCGGCCGCGCGGTGTGCTCGAAATCAGCCAATTCGATTGCGACCGAATACGAACCCGGCGCGAGGTCGGACCAACCCGGAAAGGAGTATTCGCCGGAGGCATCGGTGTAGACGGCGACCGTAATGGTGCTGTTGTCGCGATGCGCTCTGATCGGAATCCCGGCCAATGCCTCGCCAGTAGAAGACACAACCCTGCCGGCAAGAAGCGTCCCATTCTCCGCGCCAAGAGTGACGCTTGGCAATACCGAGGAATAGGCAATGGCAACAACCGCGAATGCCGTTCCAGCTAAGAGATTGGCTTTCATCGCAGTGACCCTTTCTTCGGTGTGACCTGACGCAGGCGTTGGCGTCTCCGGTGAATGGCCGTTTACGAAATCGAGATTACCACGCAGGCAGCGGGAGGGCGACAGTCCGTTACCCTAACCGAAGTGACCGATAGGAGCCGAAAAGGAGAGGTAGCCCTCAACCCAAGCGCCATCGGGCGAGTTGTCGCCCCCGGTTTCCCTTTAAACTCCGGCCAAGATAGGGTACTCGGCGCCCCGCGCCATCAGGATTGCTGAATGCTCAATTCCGAAGAGCTTGAACGGTATGCGCGCCACCTGGTGCTGCGCGAAGTCGGTGGACCTGGCCAGGCGGCACTCAAGCGCGCGAGGGTGCTGGTGGTCGGTGCCGGCGGCCTCGGAGCGCCGGCGCTGCTCTATCTCGCGGCGGCGGGCGTTGGCACGCTCGGCGTTGTCGATGACGACGTCGTGTCGCTGTCGAACCTGCAGCGTCAGGTCATTCACGCGACCGGCGACATCGGCAAACCCAAGGTCGCGAGCGCCGGGGCGGCCGTCGATCGCCTCAATCCTCACGTTACGGTCGAGCCGCATCAGATGCGGATGACGGCGGCGAATGCGCTCGACCTCGTGTCACGCTACGATCTCGTGGCCGACGGCTCGGACAATTTCGCCACCCGCTATCTCGTGTCCGATGCCTGTTATCTCGCGAAGAAGCCGTTAGTGACGGCGGCAGTCGGGGTATTCGACGGTACCCTCACCACCATCCGGGCGCACGAGACCGACCACAACGGGCGGCCAAACCCGACCTATCGGTGCCTCTTTCCGGAGCCGCCTCCTGCCGGCACGGTGCCCGCCTGCGCGGAAGCCGGCATTCTCGGCGCCCTGACCGGCGTCGTCGGATCGATGATGGCGTTGGAGGTCATTCGGGAAATCGTCGGCTTCGGCGAGGGCCTGGTCGGCCGGCTTGTCATGCTTGACGCGCGCGCGATGCGCTTCGAGACGCTTAGCTATTCGTGGGACCCCGAAATCCTCTATCGGGCAAGATCCGACGATCCGCGATTTATCAGCGCACGCGTGAGCCGGTGCGAAAGCGCGGCAGCGCTCGGCGCGGCGGAACTCGTAAAGCGCTCAGTTAAGCGAACCGATGCGCTCAAGCTCGGTGGGATCAATAACCGCATCTCGCGCGGACATATCGACGATATTCCGCTTGCGGAAGCGGCCGAAATGCACTGACGTGACGGCGTGAGGCCTGTCGCGTCCGCTATGCTGCAACCGTAACGGAAAAGGATAACTATGCTCGCGATGATATTGCGCCGCGAAGCTCCTTCGTCAGTGCAGCAGTAAAATGCATACGCTTTCGCTGACCTTGGCTGAGCACCGTCATGACCGCTCCAAAGCCGCTTCGTGACGCAGGTTTCAGAACGGCGCGGGACAGCAGTGGATGATCCGCCAGCCGCTCCGTCACCTCCGCGCGATCAAATGCGCTGACGCTGACTTCCGTCAAGGCTTGGACGGAAACACGCATCTCTCCTCGATGACCGCGAGCGGAGAAAAAAGATCGCCTGACATACTCGACTCACTGAGAATTCGAATGGGCGCTTGACGGCTAGGCTTGGATCGATTTGGCTTGGCTGATGATTCGTGGCAGCTTTCTTTCGGCCGATGAGCGGCGAGCGCTGATTGAGTTGGCGCGGGACGGGCTGGCGGAGCACCGTCTGGCGCGGCGAGCCAATGCAATTGTTCTGCTGGACAAGGGCTGGAGTTGCACCAAGGTGGCGGGAGCGCTGCTGCTTGACGATGATACGGTGCGCGGCTGGTTTCGCGCGTATCAGAAAGAGGGTGTGGCAGGGTTGCGCAATTTTGGCCATGAAGGCAGTTCGTGCCGGTTGAGCGAAGAGCAGCAAACGGCTCTGAGGACTTGGGTCACAAAGTGCCTGCCCCGCAGCACGAACCTCGTCGGCGCTTGGCTAGAGAAGAACTATGGGCTTCGATACAGCCACGCCGGTCTGATTGCGCTGCTTCATCGGCTGGGCTTCGAATACTGCACGCCGCGCAGGATACCGCGCAATCTCGATGAAGCGCGCCAGCAGGCATTCATCGATGGCTACGAAAAGCTTCTCAACGGGCTTGGTGCGGATGAATCAGTGGTGTTCGTCGATGCCGTGCATCCAACCCATCAAGTACGCCCCGCCGGATGTTGGGGGCCGCAAGGCACGACGCTCGCAGTTGAGCAGACGACTGGCCGGCAGAGCCTGAATATTCATGGCGCGATCAATCTGGAAACCGGCCAGACCGAGATGCTGGAAGTCCCCAAGGCCACCGGGACGAGCTTGATTTCATTGCTTCTGGCGATCGAAATTGCGCATCCCGCAAAGCGCCGGATTTATGTCTTTTTGGACAATGCAAGCTACCACCACGCCATCATCGTGCGGGACTGGTTGAAAGGACCGGGGCGCAAATGCGTCCTGCACTTCATGCCACCTTACTGTCCCCATCTCGATCCCATCGAGCGATGTTGGGGCATGATGCATTACTACGTGACCCATAACCGAGACCACCCGACCTTCCGCGACTTCAGGCGAGCCATCCTGAAGTTCCTCAGATCGACGATCCCGAACAATTGGGCGTTCTTCCGCGACCGAATCACCGACAACTTCCGTGTCATCTCTCCCGGCGATTTTCGGGTCGTCGCATAGGGGAAGTACAGCAGGAAATTAAAAATCTGCCGGCGTCCGTCGGACAGCTTTTTGTAGCGGAATGCCCAACCATGGCATAGCACGTAAATTTGCCGCGATGGTTCGCCGTCAAGCACCTTATCGCCGACGCGGAATTGTCGAAATTCCTGCCACTGCGGCTTTTCTTTTAATGGCAATTTCGAAGTCGGTGCAGTCAACAGGGTGCCGCAGAAGCCGGTCTCGCGCATCGGGCACATTGCACATGGCCACTGGCTATTCATCATTTGAAGTCTCTAGCCAGATGCTCGGTTGAAAGGGTCATATTCAGCCGCGTTTTCCATTTCATAAGAGTTTGGCGGCATTCGGTTGCCTTAACCTGTGTTAAATGCGCCAGACAAAATCTTAGGGTCAGCGCCTTATAACGCCTGACGCTGACCTCTCAAGACGAATTCGAGCGGCCCAACGCCTAACGATTAACGGGCATCAATTTTGAGAGGAGAGTTGTTCGCCGTTGCAACGCTCAAGGAGATAGTTTGGAGCTTGGCTTTCCTTCGAGCGCGAACAACTTTAACCACACTTACGTGCTCTCGGAATTTGTTCAAGGCCTGCGGCTCGAAATATAGGAAAATACGATGAGCACTGACCATTCGATCGCATCCCGCTTGGCCTTCGTCGGCATGGATGAAGAGACGCGCGTGGCGGCCTCGCGCGAAACTTCAACCTTTGATTGTTAAGTCGCCACTTGCCATTCTTGATGGATTTTATCGGCAAGTCTCGATGATCCGGAAACCGCGTGGCATTTCGGAAGCCAAGTGCACATGAACGAAGCCCAAGCAGGCTCGGCTCAGGCACCGGCGAGGATCACCCGGGCAACCCTCAATGAAACATCTGCGTGCGCGATCGCCAGATCGGCGAGACTCATTGGCCTTGAGCGATGCGTGTAAGCCGATGAGTGTCTTGCGATCAATCTGGCCGCTGTGCATAGCGATTTACGTTTCGACATTAGGCACGGACGCCGTTTTCGAGAACATCGAGATCGGAAGCATCGCCGCCAAAAGTGCTTTGGAAGCTACTGTGCTGGTAGCGATCATGCTGCCGCTGTTGGCGTTTTTTATGCGCCAAGCCGTACGGATCAAAAGCGAGGAAAAGGTCGTCGACGCAACGCAGGAGTTGGCGCTGCATCAATATGCGCTCGATCAGGCCGTGATATTTGCGACGACCGACGTCAGAGGCCGGATTACCTGGGCCAACGACATGTTCTGCGAGATCAGCGGGTACACCCGTCAGGATCTGATCGGCCAGGACCATCGCATCCTCAAGTCCGATACCCATTCAAAGGAATCTTTCCGCGAGATGTACCGGCAGATCGCGAACGGAAAGATTTGGCGCGGACAACTTTGCAACAAAGCAAAGGACGGGTCGCTCTATTGGGTCGACACCACCATCGTTCCAAAACTTGGCAACACCAACAAGCCGATCGGCTACGTCGCGACCGCATCGACATCTCCGCGCAAAAGGCGGCCGAACAGGCATTGCGTGCCAGTGAACAGGAGGCGTTGCGAAAATCGGTCCAGATCAATGCGATCATCGCCAACATGTCGCAAGGGCTGTGCATGTATGACGACAAGCAAAGGATCGTCGTTTCGAATCAACAATACGCACACATGTACGGGCTGTCGGCCGAGGATGTCGAGCCGGGAACGACGCTGCGGCAAGTGATGGAACGCCGCGCGGCAACGGGGCTCTACAGCACCGGACATGCGGCCGAGGAGTTCATCGACAATCGCATCGCCGCCGTCGCGGCGATGGCCCAGCAACTGGACACTTTGAGCGACGGACGCACCATCCTGGTGTCGCGGCAGATGATGCCGGACCATGGCTGGATTACGATGCACCAGGACATCACCGACATTCAGCGCCATGCGGCGCGAATTGCTTTTCTGGCGCATCACGATACGCTCACCGGCCTTGCCAACAGATCATATTTCAAGGAGAGCCTTGAAAAGGCCGCCGCGCGCCTTGCGGACCAAGCCGCGCCGTTCGGCGTTTTCATGCTCGACCTTGACGGGTTCAAGAAGGTCAATGATTTGCTGGGCCATGCGGCCGGCGATGAACTGCTGAAGCGAGTGTCTCAGCGCCTGCGGGACACGCTCGGCAAGTCCGACATGCTGGCACGGCTCGGCGGCGACGAGTTCGCCATCCTCCAGGCTCGCCAGCGCACCGGCGATCCCGCTCACGATGCGTCCGGCGCGCAGCACGACGACGCCCTCGGACTGGCCAATCGGATCGTCGACGTTCTCAACCAGCCGTTCGATATCGATAGCTCCAAGATCTTTGTCGCCAGCAGCATCGGAATTTCCCTTGCGCCGTGCGATGGGACGGCCGCCGAAGAGCTGTTGAAAAAAGCTGATCTCGCGCTTTACGAGGCGAAGTCGAACGGCCGCAATACCTACCGCTTCTTTCATCGCCGGATGATGGCGGCGGCGAACGAACGCCTCCGGCTTGAGGCCGACATGCGCCGCGGTCTCGAACACGATGAATTTGAGTTGCACTACCAGCCGATCATCGAGGTTGAGACCCGCCGGGTCACCGGTGTGGAAGCCCTGGTGCGCTGGCGCCACCCCGAGGAGGGGCTGTTATCCCCGGGCCGCTTCATTCCGGTCGCTGAAGAGACGGGCCTGATCATTCCGCTCGGCGAATGGGTGCTGTATCAGGCGTGCAAGGATGCCACGGGCTGGCCGGCGCATATCAAGATCGCCGTCAACCTCTCGGCCGCGCAGTTCCGCAAGTGCAATCTGCTCGACGTCATCCTCTGTGCGCTGGCCGATTCGGGCCTCGCACCCCATCGGCTTGAAATCGAGGTCACGGAAACAGTCCTGCTGGAGCGGGACACCGAGTACCTCGTGCTGCTGCACCAGCTTAAAAGTATCGGCGTTTCGATCGCACTCGACGATTTCGGCACCGGTTATTCATCATTGAGCTACTTGAAGCAGTTTCCGTTCGACAAGATCAAGATCGATCGTTCCTTTGTTGCCGATATTACTGATGAAGCCGAAAGCATGGTCATCGTCAGTGCGGTCATCAACCTCAGCCGCAGCTTGAACATGATCACGACAGTCGAAGGCATCGAGACCGACAAGCAGTTCGAAATCATCCGGGAAATCGGAGTGACGCTGGCGCAAGGCTATTTGTTCGGTTTTCCTGTCCCGAACGAGCGGCTCGATTTTGCCTCCGGCCAAACCGTCGTCAGCGAAAGCTTTGTCGACAGAGCCGGCGCTGCGGCTTAGGCGCTTTTGAATGATTGCGATTGAACGAGGACAGCACGTGACCGTCCAGCAAAACATGATCGACGAACTCGAAGCCGCAATCGCGCCAAGCGGCGTCGCCCGGCGTGCGGAGATGCTGCGGCGCGTGACCGACCTGTTTCTGCTGGACTCAAGCCAATTCAGCGAAGATGAAGTCGAGCTGTTCGACGATGTGATGGGACGCCTCTGCGTCGAAATCGAGACGGCGGCGCGGGTCGCGCTGGCAGCACGTCTGGCGGACGTTCCCAATGCGCCGCGACGCCTGATGCACAAACTGGCGCAGGATGATGCCCACGATGTTGCCGCTCCGGTGCTGACGAAATCGAACCGTCTCGAAGACGATGTGTTGATCGAGATAGCAAGGACCAAGGGTCAGGGACATCTTCTCGCAATTTCCGATCGCGACGCGCTATCCGACGCGTTGACTGACGTTCTGATCGAGCGGGGCGATCAGGCCGTCGTCCTGAGCACCGTCAAGAACCCAGGCACGCGGTTCTCGGAGTCCGGCATCGGAACTCGTGACGCGGTCGGGCGTCGACGATCGATTGGCTGTCGGCATGTGGTTGCGCCCCGACATACCGCGCCACCACTTGCTCCGATTGTTCGCCGAGGCTTCCGAGATCGTCCGGGTGAAACTGGAAGCGGCCGATCCCCGACGCGCCACCGCGATCCGCGAGATCGTCGCCGAAGTCACCGACCGCATTCAGACAACGGCGCGGACGCAGTCCCGGGAGTATCAAATCGCCAGCGCGTTGGTCCAATCGCTTCATCGCGCCAATCAGCTTGATGATGCCAAGCTGCAGGAATTTGCCGATGCTGGAAAACTTCACGAGACCATTGTCGCGTTATCACTGATGTGCGATCTGCCTATCAGCGTAATCGAACGCAGCGTGATTCAGGATCGAGGCGAACTCGTCCTTATCCTGAGCAAGCTATCGGGCTTGACTGGGAGACAACGCGGTCGATCATCCTCCTGCGCGGGAGAGGGTGCGCGCCGAAGGACCTGGAAGATATGCTGTCAAACTTCGCCAAGCTGAAGCCGGAAACGGCCCAGAAGGCGCTGCGAATTTATCGTTTGCGCGAGCAGTCCACGGCGCAGGCGATGAATTGAACCCTGCGGATATCAACGAACCGCAGCCTGGCTGTTGATCTGCGCAATACAAAACCAAAGAGCAATCCTCTATCGGGCAAATATCCGACAATCCGCGATTTATCAGCGCACGCGTGAGCCGGTGCGACTGATGGAGGTCAGCGAGTCGAAATAATCGCAGCCTGCCCGTTCATTTGCGCAATGCCAAACCAAAGAAAAACCGCTGACACGCCCCTCAACAGGCGCGCTGATCGCAGCGGTCGGGCGTCACTTGCTCCAGGTGGCGATGACGGTTGAACCCTTCATCACCGACCATTTGTTCTTGTCGCCGGAGACGACGGTGAAGCAACTGGACTTGCCGTTCTTTCCCCACGAGGTGCAGTAGCCACTGTCGTCGAGCTGCCAGGTGCCGTCCGACCTGGCGCCACCTTTGCCGGCCGGGGCACGCTTGGCCTTGCCGTCCGCCGTAAAGGTCATTTTGAATTTGACGCCGGAGGGGGTCGAGGCCGTGAACGGTTCACCCGTGAAAAAAGTCGATTGGATTTCCGCCGGCGTGAGCTTGGTGGCAGCAGTTGCCAGGCCAGCCGGAAGAAGAACGCACAGAACAATTGCCGGAACAACGAGACGCATCGCAGTCCTCCAATATGAGTCGCGATCTTAAAATTATTATAGCTGAATGGCGCGAAAAATCACCGTCTTTCTGAACGCGGGCAGGCGGAGCGCAATGGATTGCATTGCATTGGGTCGGACTGCATTGCCTTGGCGCGGGCACGGATGACCCTGAGGCGGCCAAGCTGGGACCTGACCTCGGTACCCACGACGTCACGCTTTTGTCAAAGCATTGACGGCAGGACGCGGTCTGGAGGCCGGTGTCCGTCCATGAACGTCTGGATGTTGATGATGACCTTGGCGCCCATCTCGGCGCGGCCCTCGATGGTCGCCGAGCCAAGGTGGGGCAGCAGCACTACCCGTCCCGCGCGGGCGAGCCGGACGAGCTTCGGATTGACCGCCGGTTCGTGCTCGAACACGTCGAGGCCGGCGCCGCCGATGGCGCCGGACTCGATCATGCGAGTCAGCGCATTCTCGTCGATCACCTCGCCGCGCGCGGTATTCACCACATAGGCCTCGGGACCGAGCAGCTTGAGCCGGCGCGCAGACAGCAGGTGGTAGGTTGCCGGCGTGTGCGGGCAATTGACCGAGATGATGTCCATGCGGGCCAGCATCTGGTCGAGACTTTCCCAATAGGTCGCTTCGAGTTCGCTCTCGATCTTGGCGGGGAGCCGCCGACGGTTGTGATAGTGGATCTGGAGCCCGAAGGGCCGCGCCCGGCGCGCCACCGCCTGCCCAATCCGACCCATGCCGATGATGCCCAGGCGCTTGCCGCCGATGCGGTGGCCGAGCATCCAGGTTGGCGACCAGCCGTTCCATTCCTTGTCGCCGGTCATGACTGCGGCGCCTTCCGCGAGCCGGCGCGGCACGGCAAGAATGAGCGCCATGGTCATGTCCGCGGTGTCCTCGGTGAGGACGCGCGGCGTATTCGTGACGGTAATTCCCCGCTGAAGCGCGGTCGCGACATCGATGTGATCGACGCCGTTGCCGAAATTGGCGATGAGCCGCAGCTGGTCGCCGGCTTGGCTCAACATGGCCGCATCGATCCGGTCGGTGACGGTCGGTACCAGGACCTCCGCTTTTTTGACCGCCGCGACGAGATCGGCGTGGCTCATCGGTTTGTCGTCGACATTGAGGTCGGCGTCGAACAACTCCCGCATCCGCGTCTCGACCTTGTCGGGCAGCTTGCGGGTGACAATGACCAGCGGTTTGCGGCGGGTTGCCATTCGTCAGTCCCCGGTTGAGCGCCGATGTTCTTTACGGGCGCACGCTCCCGTTGCGCTCTTGCCTCATGCCTCGGGTCGGTCCGCGCGGTCCCGGATGGGTACGGCCGTTCAGCCCTCCTTAACGATCATCGCCGACACTTCGGCCGTGGGCGACAAGTCTGGGCAGGGTTTGGTCCATCTCTATCAGATGGGCTGATCAAGACAAAGCCTTCGTGGCAAATGGGGGCCGCGCAGCGGCCAACGGGGTTCCCGGGGCGCGTGCAAACAGTGATGACGGCAGTTGATCCGAGACGCTTGGTTTGGGCGATCGCGCTGGCGGTGCACGTCTGCGCCGGCATAGGGATGTTTGCAATCGGGCCGGCGAGGGCCGCCAGCGACCAGGCAGAGGGAAGCGGCCTTCCGCTGCCCCGCTTCGTCAGCTTGAAATCCGACCATGTCAACGTTCGCGGCGGCCCGAACAAGGACCAGGATGTGGCCTGGGTCTACACCCGCCCTGGCCTGCCGGTTGAAATCATCGCCGAATATGAGAATTGGCGGCGCATCCGCGACCGCGACGGCACCGAGGGCTGGGTCTACCACTCGCTGCTCTCCGGCAAGCGCATGGCCTATGTGACCAAGTCAAAGACGCAAAGCGATCCGGTGCCGGTCCACGAAAGTGCGGACGCCGACAGCGCGGTGCGCGCAAGGGTCGAGCCGGGCGTGCTCGGCGGCGTCAAGCACTGCGACGGCCGTTGGTGCCGGTTCACCGGCCATGGATTCGATGGTTGGATCGAACAGGATCGCCTGTGGGGGGTCTACCCCAACGAAAAGGTCGACTGAACGGCGCCGATCAGCGCTTCTTGGGCTTCAGGCGCACCACCACGTCGACCCGGCTCACCTCGTAGCCGTCAGGGATCTGCGGCAACTCGCCGATGATCGAGGTCGCGTCCGGAATGTCGACCAGATTGTGCTCGGTCTCGATGAAGAAGTGGTGGTGATCCGATACGTTGGTATCGAAATAGGTCTTTGAGCCATTCACCGTCACCTCCCGCAGCAGACCAGCATCAGTGAACTGGTGGAGGGTGTTGTAGACCGTGGCCAGCGAGACCGCGATCTTCGCGCGGTTCGCCTCTTCATAAAGCATCTCGGCCGTCAGGTGCCTGTCGCCCTTGGCAAACAGGAGCCACCCCAACGCCATGCGCTGACGGGTCGGGCGCAGCTTGTGCTCCCGCAGCAAGGCGAGCACGTCATGCCAAGGACACCCGTTGCGGTCCTGTAACGGACCACCGGTGAAGGAAACCTGGCCGACGCCGAATTCGAGAAGACTCCATGGGCACTCAGGTCGTTAAGCGAGATCGTTTCATTTGCAATTATATCGATGGCGGTCGTATGTTGCAAGCGGATCGCATCCCGCGCTACCGAAAACAGCCTACCTTCAAGCGATTCTAATTCCTTTGGAGCGAGGTGACAGGCGCCCTCGGCGACTTTGCCGAGCCGAGTGGCGTGTGTTAGTGAGGGACCCCATATGAGAGGCCGCACCGTTTCCTGAAGGCCCGTATCGGAAATGCAGAATCGTCGCTCCAGCTTTGAATTCGATGACCTGCTCGCGTGCGGGCGCGGCGAGATGTTTCTCGGCGGCCCGCAATTGCCGTTGCCGCCGATGCTGATGTTCGAGCGCATCAGCGAGATCTCCGATCATGGCGGGGAACACGGCCGCGGGCTCGCCCGCGCGGAACTCGACGTGAAGCCGGACCTCTGGTTTTTTTCCTGTCATTTCAAAGGTGATCCGGTGATGCCGGGCTGCCTCGGGCTCGACGCCCTGTGGCAACTGGTCGGGTTCTTCATGGGTTGGGCGGGGCTCGAAGGAAAGGGCCGCGCGCTTGGCCTCGGGCAGGTTAAGTTCTCCGGGCAGGTGCTGCCGACCGTGAAGAAGGTCGTCTACGGCATCGACATCAAGAGGATCATGCGCTCGAAGCTGGTCTTGGGAATTGCCGACGGCTGGTTGTCAGCCGATGGTTCGATCATCTATCGCGCGTTCGACATCAAAGTCGGACTGTTCCGCGATGTCGAGGCACTGGCGCCGGCAGCGCCCTGAGCAATCGCCTCGGGCGGCGTCGGGAGGCGAAAAGCAATGAGACGGGTCGTGGTCACGGGGATGGGCATTGTCTCATCCATCGGCAACAATACGCAGGAAGTCCTGGCGAGCCTGCGCGAAGCAAAATCCGGCATCTCGCGGGCTGACAAATACGCCGAGCTCGGCTTCCGCTGCCAGGTTCACGGCGCCCCGACGCTCGATCCGCAGGAAGCGGTCGATCGCCGCGCCATGCGGTTCCTGGGCGGCGGCGCGGCGTGGAACCACGTCGCCATGGAACAGGCGCTCCGCGACGCCGGCCTCGAGGCCTCGGAAATTTCGAACGAGCGCACCGGCATCATCATGGGCTCCGGCGGTCCTTCGACCCGGACCATCGTCGAGGCCGCCGACACGACCCGCAGCAAGGGGCCGAAGCGCGTCGGCCCGTTCGCGGTGCCGAAGGCGATGTCATCGACGGCGTCGGCGACGCTTGCCACCTGGTTCAAGATCAAGGGCGTCAACTATTCGATCTCATCGGCGTGCGCGACCTCGAACCACTGCATCGGCAACGCCTCCGAGATCATCGCCGGCGGCAAACAGGACATGATCTTTGCCGGCGGCTGCGAAGAGCTGGACTGGACGCTGTCGGTGCTGTTCGACGCCATGGGCGCCATGTCGTCGAGCTTCAACACCACGCCCGAGACTGCCTCGCGCGCCTACGACGTCGACCGCGACGGCTTCGTCATCGCGGGCGGCGCCGGCGTGCTGGTGCTCGAAGAGCTAGAGCACGCCCGCGCCCGCGGCGCCAAGATTTATGCCGAAGTCGCCGGCTACGGCGCGACGTCGGACGGCCACGACATGGTGGCACCGTCGGGCGAAGGCGCGGTGCGTTGCATGCGCATGGCCCTGTCGACCGTCAAGCCGCCGGTCGACTACGTCAATCCCCACGCCACGTCGACTCCGATCGGCGACATCAAGGAAATCGAGGCATTGCGCGAAGTCTTCGGCGCAAAATGCCCGCCGATCGCCGCGACTAAATCGCTCACCGGGCATTCGCTCGGGGCGTCCGGCGTGCAGGAAGCGATCTACTCGCTGCTGATGATGAACAACGGCTTCATCTGCGAGAGCGCCAACATCAAGAATCTCGATCCCGCGATGGCCGACATGCCGATCGTGCGCGAGCGCCGCGACAACGTGGCGCTCGGCTGCGTGCTCTCCAACGCCTTCGGTTTCGGCGGCACCAATGCTTCGATCGCGTTCAAGCGACTGGATGCGTGAGCATAAGGTATCGTCCTACGTCAAATGAAAACGACGAGAAGAAATTTCTAATTTGACTGACTGTACCATTGTCATTGCCCGGCTTGACCGGGCAATCCAGTACTCCGCAGCTGTGGTTACTGGATCGCCCGGTCAAGCCGGGCGATGACGACATCGAAAGTGATGACCTATCGGAAACGCTTTCGTACTTGATCTCTGACATCCGCCACTGATCCCCGGGAGTTCCCTGATGCTGATGAAGGACAAGCGCGGCCTCGTGATGGGGGTTGCGAACGATCACTCGATCGCCTGGGGGATCGCGCGCACGCTCGCCGCCCATGGGGCAACGCTCGCCTTCACCTATCAGGGCGATGCGCTCGCCAAGCGCGTCAAACCGCTCGCCCAATCGGTCGGAATGGATCTCATCCTGCCTTGCGATGTCGAGGACATCACTTCGGTCGACGAAGTCTTTGCGAACCTCGGCGAAAAATGGGGCAGCATCGATTTCGTCGTCCATGCCATCGGCTATTCCGACAAGAACGAGCTCAAGGGCCGCTACGCCGACACCACGCGGGAGAATTTCATCCGCACTATGGTGATCTCGTGCTTCTCCTTCACCGAGGTCGCCAAACGCGCGGCGGCGCTGATGCCGCGCGGCGGCTCCATGGTGACGCTCACCTACAACGGCGGCCTGCGCGCCATGCCGAACTACAATGCCATGGGGCTCGCGAAGGCAGCGCTCGAAGCTTCGGTACGTTATCTTGCGGTTGATTTCGGCGGCGCGGGCATCCGCGTCAACGCGATCTCGGCCGGACCGATCCGCACGCTGGCGGGCGCCGGCATCAACGATGCGCGCTACATGTTCGCATTCCAGCAGCGCCACTCGGCGCTCGGTCGCGGCGTGACGCTCGAAGAGCTGGGCGGCGCCGGGCTCTATCTCCTCTCCGACCTTTCGACCGGGGTCACCGGCGAAATCCATTTCGTCGATTGCGGCTACAATATCATCGCCATGCCGCAGCCTGACGCGCTGAGAGCCGAAGGCGAACAGGAATAGCTGCGCGCCTCGCGTCACGCCGGCGCGCGGGCCGCGACGCCGAGGTAGGCTTTGCGCACGCGCGCGTCCTCGCGCAATGCGGCGCATGGGCCGCTTGCAACGATAGAGCCGTTTTGCAGCACGTACCCGCGGCTTGCGGTCTCGAGCGCGTAGCGGGCGTTCTGCTCGACGAGGAGAATGCTGACGCCCGCGCCATTGATCGCACGGATGGTACGGAAAATGTCCTGCACGACCAGCGGCGCCAGACCCAGCGACGGCTCATCGAGGCACAGCAACTGTGGCTCCGACATCATCGCCCGCCCCAGCACCAGCATTTGCTGTTCGCCGCCGCTGAGCGTGCCGGCGTTCTGCGATGTCCGCTCGCGCAACCGCGGAAACATCGCAAAGATCCCCTCCATCAGCGATCGCAGCTTGGCGGGGTCGCGGCGATGCTTGAAGCCGCCGAGTTCAAGGTTCTCGCGCACGGTCAGGAACGGAAACACGTGCCGCCCCTCGGGGACGAGGGCGATGCCAAGATTGGCGCGCGCGTGCGACGGCAACCGCCCCAAATCGGTGCCGCGAAAGCGGATCGACCCGCGGCGCGGCGGCAAAATGCCGGCGACGGCGCGCAATGTCGTGGATTTCCCGGCGCCGTTCGCGCCGATCAAGGCGACGATCTCGCCGTCGGCAATCTCGAACGACAGGTCCCGGCAGGCCACCGCTTCGCCGTAGGCAAGATCGAGATGTTCCGCAACGAGAAGCGGGGTCATTGCAGCGCGCCGCCGAGATAGGCCTCGATCACGCCGGGATGAGCTTGCACTTCACCAGGCGATCCTTCGGCGAGATATTGCCCGTAGTTGATCGCCAAGATGCGGTCGGCGACCTTCATCACGAGGTCCATGTTGTGCTCGACGAGGCAAAGCGTCATGCCGTCGCGACGCAGCGTCGCAATGCGATCGAGCAGCATCTCGACTTCCGCACCATTCAGCCCAGCTGCCGGCTCGTCGACCATCAGCAGGCGAGGCGCCGTCGCGAGCGCGCGCGCAATTTCGAGCATGCGCTGTTCGCCATAGGAGAGCGCGCCCGCTTGGACCTGCGCACGCAGCGCGAGCCCCATAAAGGACAACAGGCGCGCCGCCTCCTCGCGGCAGCGCGCTTGATCGTGGCGGAACGCCGGGCCGTGAATGACGTATTGCCAGGGCGGAATGCGGTGGTGCGCATGAAAACCGGCCACGACGTTTTCGAGCGCCGAGAGCTGCTTGAACAGCCGAATTTTCTGAAACGTGCGGGCAATGCCGCAGCGGGCGCGCTCATGGGGCCGCAGCTTCGTGACGTCGCGTCCGCCGAACACGATCGTGCCGGCATCGGGCTGGTAGATGCCGCCCAAAAGGTTGAGCAGCGTCGACTTGCCGGCGCCGTTGGGACCGATGATGGCGAACACGGTTCCGGCCTCAATCGCGAACGAGATATCGCGGACCGCGTGCACGCCGCCGAAGCTCTTGCGCAGACCTTCGGCGCGAAGAAGCGCGCCGGCGGGCAGCGCACTCGTCGCGGCGGCGGCGGCGACCGCGGAAGTCACGTCGCGATCTCCTGCCGCACGACGGGCTTTCGCGCAGCGAACGCCAGCCGGACTGCCTGAACGATGCCGCCCGGAATGAACAGGACGACGAGCGTGATCGCGACGCCATAGAGCACGAGGCGCAGATCGCCGATGCCGCGCAGCAATTCGGGCAAGACGGTCAAAAGAATCGCGCCGCAGACCGGCCCGATCAGCGTCCCGGTCCCGCCGACAATCACCATTGCGAGGATGATGAAAGATTCGGTGATGAAGAACGCGTCAGGCACCAGCGTTCCGACGAAGCTCGCATAAAAGCAGCCTGCCGCTCCTGCAACCGCCGAACCGACGCCGAACGCGAACACCTTCCAGACGGCGGAGTTGATGCCGAGCGAGGCGGCCGAGACCTCGTCTTCGCGAATCGCCGTCAGGGTCTCGCCGATCGGCGAGCGGATGAGCTGGTCGAGCAGGAGATAGCTCAGCAGCGCAAATCCGGCCACGAGGTAAAACAGATTGGCGAGGTTATGAAAATCGATCGTCGGCAGCCCCGGCAACGTGAGCGCGGGCGGCGGCGCGATCGCATAGATGCCGAGTGGTCCCTGGGTGAGACTGATCCAATTGAGCAGCACCTGGTAGGTGATGACGGCAAAGCCAAGCGACGCAATGGCAAGGTAATGGCCGCGCAGCCGCATCGCGAACAGCGACAGCAAGATGCCCGCGAAGCCTGCCAACCCGACGCCGGCCACGAACGCCAACCAGAACGGAACGCCGAGCCTCGTGATGAGAAGCGTCGAGGCATAGGCTCCGATGCCGTAGAACGCCGACTGCCCGAGATTAAGCTGCCCGGCGTAGCCGAGCGTGAAGTCAAGGCCGATCGCCAGCATGACATTGAGCGCGCAGACGATCAGGTTCGTTCGCCAGTAAGTGTCGGGAAAGACGATCGGCAGCAGCGCTATCACCGCGACCGCGAGGAGATATGCCGTCGGCCGGGCGAGCGCCGAACGCCGCGGGGCCAAAACCAGCTTCCCAGGTTCGGCGCTAGACATTCTCGTCGCGCCGTTCGGCGATCAGACCGGTGGGCCGCACCGCGAGCATCATCAGCAGCAGGGCGAAGACGACGATGTCGATCATTCCCGGACCGAGATATTGGGTCGTAAAGCTTTCGATCAGCCCGACCAGCAGGCCGGCGAGGATCGTGCCCTCGACATTGCCGAAGCCGCCGATGATCACGATCGCGAAGGCCTTGACGATCACCGAGGTGCCGGCGAACGGCGTCAGCACCAGGACGGGACCGAGCATGGCGCCGGCCATGCCCGCGAGCGCCGACGCGATCACGAACGTGAGCATGACCACCTGGCCGGGATTGATGCCCATCAGCCCCGCAGTTTCGCGGTCCTGAGACACCGCACGCAATGCCTTGCCGAGGAAAGTGAATTTGAGGAACGCGTAGAGCGGGCCGATGGTCAGAGCCGCGACCGCGACGATCAGCAGGTTCTGTACGGTGATGAAGGTGCCGCCGAAGCGGATGACGTCGTTGCTGTAGGGCGAGTCGAACGCGTAAGGGATCGGTCCGAACCAGGCGAGCATCGCGTTCTCGAGCGCGATGGACACGCCGATGGTCGCGATCAACGGCAGCAATTCGCTGCCCTTGCGCTGCAACGGCGAGAAGATCGCGGCGTTCATGAGCCAGCCGAGCGCGGCTCCGACGGCAAGCGCGATGCCGATGCTCGCGATGTAGCCGCCGCCAAAATCGTGCACGAAGAAGTAGGCGGCAAATGCGCCGAGCGTCACGATATCGGCGTGGGCGAAATTGATCTGCACCAGCACGCCGTAGATCAGCGTGAGCCCGAGCGCCACCAGCACGTAGAGGCAGCCGAGAACAACGCCGTTGATGCCCTGTTGCAGCACGATCGTCATGACGATCGGCCGTTCAATTCCACTTCAGCGCCTTCCACGACAGATCGGGCAGGGTTTCCATGTAATGGACGGTGTCCATCTTGTCGTTCTGGTTGGTCTTGTCGAATTCGACACTGCCCGTCACGCCGGAGAAGTTCTTGGTCGCGGCGAGGGCATCGCGGATCGATTGCGCGTCCTTAGCCCCGCGCTTCACCGCATCGGCGATCAGCGCGATCTGGTCGTAGGCATGAGCGTTGAGGTGGGTCGGGTCCTGGTGATATTTCGCCTTGAAGGCGTCGATGAAACCGTGCACCTGCGCCCGTTGATCAGTCGGGTCGAATTGCACGATCCTGATGTAGCCGAGCGCCGTCTTGCCGGCCTTTTGCTCGAAGCCGAACGGCAGCCAGATCGTGCCGAGCTGGATTGCCTGCCCGCCGCCGCCTTTGGTCACCCCGGCCTGCGCGAGCGCCTGCGTAATCTTCAAGCCCTGGCCTTCGAGCGTGTAGGTCGGGATGACGTCGACCTTGCCGACGCCCGCGACGCGCGTCGCGATCGCGGTGAAATCGTTGATGTCGCGCCCGAAGCCGATGTCGGCGATGATCTTGCCGCCAAGCCTGGTGAAAGTGTCGCTGAACACTTTGGCGTTGCCGATGCCGGCATTGGTGTTCTCGTAGAGCAGCACCGCAGTGCGCGCATTGAGCCGGTTGTAGGCGTTGGTCGCGATGTCGACACCCTGCATCACCTCGTTCGGCATGATGCGAAAGGTCCAGGGATTGCCGGGCTCGGTGATCTTGATCGCCGATGAGCCGGCGTTGATGAGCGGCACCTTGGCCTGCTCCATCAGCGGCATGACGGCGAGCGTCGCGTCGGAGCACTCCTCTCCGATCACCACGTCGGGCTTGTATTGTTCGAGCAGCCGCTTCGCCGCCTGGGTTGCCGGCAACGGGCTGCAGGCCGAATCCTCGTATTTCACCTCGAGCTTGTAGCCGCCGACGCCCGCCGCATTGAGCTGCTCGAGCGCCAGCTCGATGCCCTGCTTGTCCTGCGCGCCGAAATAGGAACCGGGTCCCGAGATCGGCAGCAGTGCGCCAATCTTGATGACCTTGTCGTCCGCACCGGCACTCGCCGCTGCGGCGACGGCTGCGCCAGCGATAATGACGCCCGCGGCGAAACGGCGAACATGCGGTCTCATGGCTCCCTCCACGTCTCGACCGGGCGAGAATACCAGGGATGATCCCGGGGAGTTAGCGGAGAGCCGCAGAAAAATCGGGACGGCACCGCTCGCCGCAGTCCGTTACTTCGGAGTTTTCCGCGCTGCGAGAAGCCGCATTATGCGGTCGTGGACCAATTTGGGGTCGTAGGGTCTCGCCAGATGCGGCCCCTCTTCACAGAGATCGCCGGCCGCATTGGCGGCCCGCCGCGGGCTGCCCGCGAGGATCACGTCGACACCAGGGCGGTTGGCGCGGATCCATTGCGAAACGGCAAAGCCGTCCATCGCGCCGGGAAGATTGACGTCGGCGAGGACGATGTCGATCCTGATCTCTTTCTCGCGAAGCACCACCAGCGCCTCGTCCGCGCTCACGGCTTCGATCACCCTGAATCCGCATTCCCGCAGGTAATCGGCGATCACGGCGCGGATGATCACGTCGTTTTCGACCACGAGCACGGTATCCGGCGCCCGTGCGGATGGCTCGGAGTTGCTCACGCTTTAGCCGTGGCTCATCAACTCTTCGATGCGCCTGACGACCCGGTCGAGATCGTAGGGCTTGCGAAAGAAGGCATCGGCAGCGTCGATCGCGTTGTCGACGGTAAGATCGCCTGAGGCGATAACGACCTTCAAATCCGGACGGGTCTCGCGGACCAAGTGCGCAAGCGCGATCCCGCTCATCTGGCCGTTCATCCGAACGTCGGTGAACACGAGATCGACAGGGATTTGACTTTGCAGGACGGTGACCGCTTCGGCAGCATTCGAGGCTTCGACCACGCCGATGCTGTGATCGCGCAGCCGATCGGCAATCATGAGCCTGATCAGAACTTCATCCTCGACAACGAGGACCGTATGGGGCTTCGCTGATACCGCCGCGCCCGTTAACGAAACGACATTGCAACTCGACATGGGCAATCTGTTCCAAATTTTCAAAAAAGTGCCCGCCGGCAGTTTAAACGATCAGCAGCCTCTATGGTTCCTTGCTCCAGGTCATTTCCTGCAACTGCCGCGATTAATACTTCTTCATCTTATCGAACGCGCGGTCTGGCGAACCTCGGACCGAGGTTAGCGGGCCGATTTAACACCGTGGCAAGGCTGACGTTGTTTAATCGGAGCCATGCCTATTCCGCTCTCCGAGACGTTCCGCCAGCGGAGCTTTTCCGGCCGCAAACTGGCGGCAGCCGCGCTCATTGGCGTGGCCATCGCGTTCACCTACGCCCAGCGCCCGCTGACCGCGCCGATGCCCAACACGGTCGAAATCGCCGACATGACCTGGGTCGAGGTGCGCAGCGCCATCGCCCGCGGCTACACGACGGTGATCGTGCCGAGCGGCGGGATCGAGCAGAACGGTCCGCACATGATCCTCGGCAAACACGATCGCATCGTCGCCTTTGCCGCGCGGCGGATCGCAACCGAACTCGGCAACACCTTGGTGGCGCCGGTGATCCCTTACGTGCCCGAGGGCCGCTACGATCCACCGGAGGGACATCTGCGGTTCCCCGGGACGATCGGGGTGAGCGAACAGGCGTTCGCTGAGGTCCTGGACGGCATCGCCCGCAGCCTCAAGGCCGGCGGCTTCAAGACCATCTGCTTCATTGCCGATCACGGCGGCAGCGTGAAGCCGCAGGCTGAGGTCGCGGCACGCCTCTCCAAGGAATGGGCAGAGGACGGCGTCCGTGTCATCGACGTTTCCGACTACTACGCCGACGAGGCCGAAACGAATTATCTCCTCGCCCAGGGCGAAAGCCGAAGCACGATCGGCCAGCACGCGGGGATCGCTGACACGTCGGAACTGATGGCGGTTGACCCCGCCGGCGTCGACCTCAGCCGGTTCGCCACCGCGCCGTTCGCGCTCGAGTCGAACGGCGTCTCAGGCGATCCGATGCGCGCGACCGTCGAGCGCGGCCGCGCACTCCTCGACATCAAGATAGAAGCGGCGGTCCGCCAGATCAGGGCGCAGGCGGCGGCAAAGTAGCCGCGCGCTGCGGTCGTTCCAGCAATTGCCGGAACGGATGGGCCATCTGGGCGAGGAAGCCCTGCGGGTAACCGGATTCATCGAGCCCGTAGCGGGACGGCAGTTCGTTGGCGGGCATGCGGAAGGTGCCGAACAGGACGTCCCAGATCGACAGCAGCGAACCGAAGTTGGTGTTGCCGCCTTCGTCCGAATGGGTGTGATGCCAGCGATGAAACACCGGCGTCGCCACGATGTATTTTAGCGGGCCGAGCGTCCATTTGAGATTGGAATGCACGAAGGCCGCGGTCGTTGTGTCGAACGGCACGAGGAACAGCAGCACGGCCGGCGCAACGCCGACAAACAGCATGACGGCGGCGATGAGAAACGAACCGAGCCACAGGTTCACCGGGTGAAACCGGTAGGCGGTCGTCCAGTCGATCTCTTCAGCCGAATGATGAGGGGCGTGATAGCGCCAGAACGTCGCGCCGTGGAAGATCCGATGATTCCAGTAGAGCAGGAAATCCGACACCACGACGTAGACCGGCACCTGGGCCCAGAACGGCAGCCCCGCCAGAGGCCCACGGCCTTGCTCGATATAGTCGGCAATCTGCTGATGGGTCATGACGCCGGACAGCAGCGCCGCCCCGCCGATCATGAGGCTGATGCGCATGTAAGGCGCGACGAACGGCATGACCACCATGTACCCGATGTCCGTCGCGAGCCCCGGATTGCGCCACCACGGCCGTCCCGGATTGCAGGCCTGGCTCGACAACAGACTCAGCACGGTGAAGATCGCCGCAAACGCCAAGGCGCTCGGCAGGAAGCCCCACACCGTCGTGGCAAGCTTGGTCGCCAGCGGCCACAAAAAATCGGCGAACATACCCCTTCTCCGGTCATCGACCGGAGAACGCTAAGCCTGCCGCATTAACAAAGCTTTGAACGTTTTCTGCCTGCGGCTTTGAGTGATCGAGGAGCAGGTATGCGTCCCGCCATGGCTGCAGATGGGGTTTCGCGCGGACCTGCGACGTAATATCTCTCGGCAAATGAACGCGCCCGTCACTCCGCCAAAAAGCCCGCCGACACCTGCACTGTCGGTCCTTGACCTGTCGCCGGTCACGAGCGGCGGTTCGGGGGCAGCATCGCTGCGCAACAGCCTCGAGCTCGCGCGTCTCGCCGACCGGCTGGGCTTTACGCGCTATTGGGTCGCCGAACACCACAATCTGCCGTCGGTCGCGAGCTCTGCACCCGACATCATGATCGGCCAGATCGCTGCGGTGACCGAGCACATCCGCGTCGGCTCCGGCGGCGTGATGCTGCCGAACCACGCACCGCTCACGGTGGTCGAGCGTTTCCATATGCTGGAGGCGTTGTTTCCCGGGCGCATCGACCTCGGCATCGGCCGCGCCCCCGGCACCGACCAGGTTACGTCGCTCGCGCTGCGGCGGCGCCAGGACATTCGCGACGATGACGATTTTCTCGAACGCTTCCAGGAGCTGTTGCTGATCGAGCGGCACGGCTATCCGGACGGCCATCCGTTTCGCAACGTGCGCGCGATGCCGGCCGACGTGGCGCTGCCGCCGATCTATCTCCTCGGATCGAGCGGCTACAGCGCCGAGCTTGCGGCGATGATCGGCGCGCCGTTCGCCTTCGCCCATC
Organism: uncultured Alphaproteobacteria bacterium; assembly: GCA_963807015.1. Classification (GTDB taxonomy): domain Bacteria; phylum Pseudomonadota; class Alphaproteobacteria; order Rhizobiales; family Xanthobacteraceae; genus JAJPKK01. The sequence goes on from CAWEAS010000011.1 coordinate 177,792, forward strand.
ATTTCGCGACCCATGATGCGGTCGCCGCCATGATGAGCTACCGCACCAAATTCCGCCCGTCGGCGACACTTGATCGCCCGTACGCGATCCTCGGCGTTGCCGCGGTCGCGGCCGACAGCGAGGCCGAAGCCGACCGGCTCGCCACCACCATCGATCTCAATTTCGTGCGCCGCCAGAAGGGCGAGTATCTCGCGCTCGCGAGTCCCGAGGAGGCCGCGGCCTATCCCTATACGCCGATCGACTTGCAGCGCATTCGGCTGAACCGGGAGCGCGTCTACACCGGCGCGGTTGCGACCGTGCGCGCGCGGCTCGATCCGTTGATCGAGGCAACGCAGGCCGACGAGGTGATGGTCACAACCATGATCTATGATCATGGCGCGCGCATGCATTCCTACGAACTGCTGGCGCAGGCCTTCGACCTTTGCGGCGCGGCTCAGCCGCAACTGGCCGCCAAGGCCGGCTAACCGCGCGTGCGCTCGGCGGCGCGGTTGCGGCGCGCGCGGCCGAAGTTGATGGACGCGAGAAATCCGCCGATGGCGCCCTTCTTCTCCGTGCCCGGATCGACCTGCGGCGCATCGAAAATGGTCGGCACGACTTCTTCCACCACCGGTTCGAGCGCGGCCATCACCCGCTCCGGCGGGAACGTGATGATCACCTCGGTGCCTTCGCGCAGTCTCGACTTGAGCGAGAAGGTGCCGCCGTGAAGCTCGATCAAGCTCTTGACGATCGGAAGGCCGAGGCCCGCGCCCTGCTCCGCCGATTTGATGGCGTTCGAGCCCTGGCCGAAGGTGTCGAGCACGATCGGGATCTCGCTCTCCGGAATCCCGGGGCCGGTATCCTTGACGCTGAGATATTGCCCGCCCGCCGCAGTCCAGCCGACCTTGAGCCAGATCTCGCCGCCCTGCGGCGTGAATTTGATGGCGTTGGACAGGAGGTTGAGACAGATCTGCCGGGCGGCGCGCTCGTCCGCCCATAGCCGCGGCATGTCGGCCTCGAACAGGCCGTGGATGACGATGTTGCGGTTTGCAGCGCGAAGCTTCAAGAGGTGGTGGCACTCCTCGGCGACCTGCACCAGCGCAACCGCTTCCTCGTTGAGTTCGTAGCGGCCGGCTTCGATGCGCGACAAATCAAGAATCTCGTTGATCAGTCCGAGCAGATGCACGCCGGAATTATGGATGTCGTCGGAATATTCCTTGTACGCCGGCACGGTGTGGGCGCCGAACAGCTCGTTCTTCATCACTTCGGAGAAGCCGAGAATGGCGTTAAGCGGCGTGCGCAATTCATGGCTCATCTGGGCGAGGAAGCGCGACTTCGCGATGTTCGCGGCCTCGGCATGCCGGCGCGCCTCATCTGATTTCGCCTTCGCCTGCTCGAGTTCGCCGATCAGCGCATCGGTCTCGGCGCGCGCCTCGAGCGTCGCGAGGTTCGATTGGTAGAGTCGGTTCGCGAGCAGGCCGAAATAGGCGAGCGCCGTCAGCGCGAGCCCTGCCAGCACGTAGCCATGCACGGTGCCGAGGAGAAGGTAGCCGACCGCCATCGCGATCGTGAGCGGCGCGGTCGTGGCGAACACCGCGATCGGCAGGCTCGATCCCAGCATGCTGGAGATCGCCACCACCAGGAGCACCACAAACACGTTGATGATGTCGGTGTTTGCGGTGCCGTCCGCAGGACGGACGAGGTTGATCATCCAGGCAAGGCCGAACAGCAGGTCGAGCACGATGAAGGTGAGGCGCGCCCGCCGCAGCCGCACCACGCTTGCCGGTTTCGCCAGAAATTCCCGGCTCGCCAGCATGCTGGCGAACTGGATGGTCAGCACCATCGAGGCCCAAATTCCGGCCCATGCGATGCTCGACCAGAAGGTCGAGATCGCTCCGATCGCGCAGACGAGGAGGATGACGCCGAACGAGCCCGACAAGCGGTTCTTGGCGTATTGGCGCAACAGCTCGTAGTCGAACGCCGGCCGCGTGCCGGAGGTCGATGTCAGCCGGTCGCGCACTTCGCGGACGCGCATCGCCGCGACCCGCCGGTGCCGCGCTGCCGCCTTGTCGGGTCCGGCGGACGTGGCCAATGGATCGGTGGTCGCGAGACTCATCGTTACGCATGCGGTTACAGAGGTTTTCAAGGTCGCGCAAAAACATTAAGAGCATGCTTAGATGATCCTCGAAACATGTATCCATTATGGTTAATCGCGCGTAGTTCGCCGCGCGCGAGCGCTAAGGAGAGGCGCCCCATGAAGCTCTATGACGGCGGTCGCGCGCCGAACCCGCGCCGGGTGCGGGTATTCCTTGCGGAGAAGAGCATCGCCGTGCCGATGGAGCAGGTCGATCTCGGCGGGCTCCAACAGAAATCGGCGGCGTTCACCGCGATCAATCCGTTGCAGCGGGTGCCCGCGCTGGTGCTCGACGACGGTACCGTGATCACGGAATCGATCGCGATCTGCCGCTATTTCGAGTGTCTCCAACCCGAGCCGTCGCTGTTCGGCGTCAGCGCGCTCGAACAGGCCGTGGTGGAAATGTGGAACCGACGCGCCGAGCTTCACCTGCTGGTGCCGGTCTCGCACGCATTCCGCCATCTTCACCCGGCGATGCGCGAACTGGAAGTGCCCCAGGTCGCGGCCTGGGGCGAGGTCAACAAGCCCCGCGTGCTCGAATTCCTGGCGATCCTCGATCGCGAACTCGCGGCGCGTCCGTTCATCGCCGGCACGCAGTTTTCCGTCGCCGACATCACCGCCATGATTGCCGTCGACTTCATGAAGCCGGCAAAGCTCGCCGTGCCGGCGGACCACCGCAACGTGCTGCGCTGGCACGCCGAAGTCGCGGCGCGCCCGAGCGCCGCAGCGTAGAGCGCTGCTGCCTAGAGCGGGGCGCCGTACTGTGCGGCGGCGGCGTACGCCGCTGCCACGTGACGCGCGGCAGCGCAGATCGCGGCGTCAGAGCGAGAAGTCGGCCTCGGCCGTCCACCAGATCGGCGCAGCCGACATCGGCAGGCCGAGGCGCTGGTAATTCACCGGAGCGTCGATCTGCTCGAGACCCCAGCCCATGCCACGCGAATAGCCGAGGCTCACGGCTTTCGCAGATTGCGCATACGACACGGCGGCAAGCGCCGCGACAGCGGCGAGAATGATGCACCGATACATGATATCCCCTCCAAAACGTCGACCCGGCGCAATCAATACCGCTAAAATTTTTCGATCCCGTGTGGCCGACGCGCGCAATTTGCATCGATGTTTCCCGAATGCTTTTGCGATTTGTTAACCGTCCAATCGAGCGGTCTCACCGCCCGTCCCGCAGCACCGCAGCCGAGAGGGCGAAAACAGCAAATCTTTCCCTGAGAACAGGGAAAACATCAGGGAATGCCAAAATTGGCCCATCGCCGGGCGCATGGCTCGCCAATTTCCGCAGTGGTGTCAGCGACGTGGGCCAAATGCGCGTCGCTGTCACTCGTACCGAAACAGCGAATCTGAGGGAAGCCTTCGCATCGGGCGATCAAGCCTGCGTTATGAACCATGAATGCGGTCTCCGAACTAATCCAGTCCATAGCTGGATGACTATATTATAGGACTATTCCTATAGTGTCAAGAATGACGATTTGAGTTGCGACTGATCCCGCCGCCCGCGCCTCAAAAACGGCTTTGCAGCGGACGGTCGTGCTCGCTATCGGTTGTATGCGATCGAGCGAATGGAAACGTGTCCTCAGGATCTCGCGACGATGGAGCGACAGTGACCGAACTGAAGGCCCCCAAATCGAACCCCATCCGCGATTCCAAAAATCGCATCAAGCTTGGCGTCTTCGCCACCAACGGCAACGGCGCGGCCTTTACCTTTCATCCGGATCGCTTCCATTGCACGTGGGATGCCAACGTCCGGCTGGCGCAAAAAGCCGAAAAGCTAGGGTTTGAGGGCTTCGTCTCTGCCGCACACTGGAAATCGTTCGGTGGCGACGACCACTACAGCGGCGATTTGATGGAGACGTTCACGTGGGCCGGAGCCGTCGCTGCCGTGACTGAGCGTATCGGTGTCATCAGCACGGTGCATGTCACGCTCAACCACCCGGTATTCGTCGCCAAGGCGGAGGCGACCGTCGATCTCATCTCCAACGGGCGCGCCGGCATGAACCTCGTCCTCGGATGGTATCCTCCGGACATGCAGCTTTTTGGATATGAGGTGAAGGAGCACAGCGACCGGTTCGAACTCGCAGAGGAGTGGATACACGTCTTCGACCGCCTGTGGTCGGAGCGAAAAAGCTTTGACTACAAGGGCACGAACTATGACCTGAAGGGCGCTTTTAGCCAGCCGCATGGCGTGCAGGCGCGCCCTGTGCTGCTCAACGCAGGCCGCTCTCCGCGCGGCCGCGAGTTTGCGGCAAAGAACTGCGACATTGCCTTCGTGTCGGCGCACAACCCGGAGCCGAAAGCTCTCAAGAAGCAGGTCGAAGACTACCGCAACGAAGCACGGACGAAATTTGGCAAAGAGATCCAAATCTGGATGTCGGCTTACGTCGTGCTGAGAGACACAATTGAGGAAGCGAAGGCCTACGCCCACGATTACATCGTCACGCGCGGCGACGACGCGGCGGTGCAGACCATCATCAAGCACAATGCCATCGACATCAAATCGATGCCGCCCGAAGCAGCCGAGAAAATCGCTTACGCCTTGAAGGCCGGATTTGCCGGTTTTCCGCTGGTCGGAGATGCGGACCATATCGCCCGCCTTTTCGCCGACCTCTCCGATGCAGGCGTCGATGGCTTCCTGCTGACGTGGCTCGACTACGAGGGTGGCCTCGATCGATTCGGCCGGGAAGTTCTGCCTCGTCTTGAGAAAGCGGGACTGCGCGCGCCTGCCGCAGGCGTGATGGCGAAGGCGGATAGGTCTTGAACGGCGGCACAGCCGGCGCAGTTGCGTTCGCGGCCTTTCCTCGCGGCGCGGTCGAAGCCTCGTTCAATCGATGACGCTGGGGCTTCGACACTCGCCACCTCGGCCGCTAATCGAACATGGCGATGCAGTCGATCTCGACATTGATGCCGGCACGGTGCGGCGTGCCGCCGACGCAGGTGCGGGTCACCTTCTCGCTGGCCATGTATTCCCGGAACGTTTCGTTGAAGCGCGGGAAATCGGCGGTGTCGCGGAGAATGACCCGCATGTTGACGATGTTCTTTGTCGTTGCCCCCGCGGCCTCGAGTATCCTCATGAGGTTGTCGAGCGTCTGGCGCGTCTGGACGGTGATGTCGCCCTCAACGACGGTGCCGGTGCGCGGATCGAGCGAACCCTGACCCGAGACGAAGAGCATGTTGCCGAACCGGATGGCTTGTGCGAGCGGCGAGACTGCCTGGCCCGGCGTGAAGCCGGTGGTCGGCGCCGAGGACGAGGTGATGATCTGCTTGGGCATGGAGTCTCCGCTGTGAAACCGTGTGTCAGGACTCTTTCGGCCGAAAAACCTCGAAACGCCAGCGGCCTTTTCAGATCGAAGCCGGACGCTGCGGCCTGCGCGATGGCTTCCGCCAACTCGTACGCTATCTTGTCTCGCAAAATCTTGTCTCGCGGAGCTCTCGTCTTGCAGGGTTCCTCCCCACCTTGCCGCTCGCGCGATGGTTCCAGCAATGCGCGCGGCCTAACAGCAGACGCATCCGACCGAGCATCCGATTGACTGAACCGATGTCCGATTCAAAGCAATTGAGCGAGCTTGATGTCGCGCGTTCCGCGACCGGGCGGCGGATGTTGCCGTGGCGTTCCATCCTCAATTCGCTCGTTCCATTTTTGCTTCCCGCCGCGATCCTGATCTTGTGGCAGCTCACCGTGATGTGGGGCGGCTATCGCCGGTCTGTCCTGCCGGCACCGTCGGACATTATCGTCACCTGGTATGATCTGATCACGGGAACGACCAAGGCCGCGGGCCGCTATTCCGGCTCCTGGTTTGACCACGTGGATGCGAGCCTGTGGCGTGTGTATCTGGGGTTCGCCTGGGGTGCCATTAGCGGGATCATTATCGGACTGTTCATCGGGATATCTCGTATTTTTGAACGTGCCGTCGATCCGACCGTTCAACTCACGCGCAACATACCCGTGACAGCCTGGGTGCCGCTGTCGCTGGTCTTTTTCGGCATCGGCAACGCGCCGGCAATCTTCCTGATTGGACTGGGTGCCTTTTATCCCAGCGTCGTGAATACGACGCACGGCGTACGGCAAATGAATTCGATTTTGCACAAGGCCGCGACCATGATGGGCGCCAACCGGCGCGAAATGCTCCTCAGAGTCATTCTGCCCGCGTCGCTGCCGTCAATCCTGACCGGCGTGCGTCTGAGCATGGGCGTTGCGTGGGTTCTCGTGGTTGTCGCCGAAATTCTCGCGGTGCGCAGCGGGCTCGGGTACCTTCTGAACGACGCATACCAGTTTTATCGCAACGACGTCGTTATTGCCGCGATGATCAGCATCGGCGCGCTCGGGTTTTTATCGGACTTAATTATTGTCGCCATTCGCAACAGAGTCCTCCAATGGAACCAGTTGGAGGTCTTCAGTGGGAAGAATTAAGCTTGCCGACGTCAGCAAGACCTTCGACACCCGCACCGGAACCGTGACGGCGCTTTCCAACGTCGACCTCGACATCGGAGACAGCGAATTTGTCACCATCGTCGGAGCGAGCGGCTGCGGCAAGTCGACCTTGTTGAATTTGGTTGCCGGTTTCGAGAAGGCGAGCACGGGTCGCATCCTGGTTGATGGACGGGAAGTGCGACAGCCGGGCCCCGACCGCGGCGTGGTGTTTCAGCAGACTGCGCTCTTCCCCTGGCTTTCGGTCGAAGAAAACGTTGCATTCGGATTGACGTTGAAGGCGAACAGGACGGCAAAAGACGTCATCGGTGACAAAGTCGATCTGATGCTTCGAAAGGTTGGTCTCGAGAAATTTCGCAAGCGCTATCCTTCGGAGCTTTCCGGCGGCATGCGGCAACGCGCGGCGATCGCCGCCGTGCTCATGATCGATCCCGGCATTCTCCTGATGGATGAGCCGTTCGGCGCGCTTGATGCGCTCACGCGCTCCATCATGCAGGACTTTCTGCTCGACCTTTGGGAGAGCAACAGGAAGACGGTCGTTCTCGTCACCCACGATATCAACGAGGCGATCTACTTGTCGGATCGCACCGTCGTCATGACCGCGCATCCAGGCCGCGTTCATGAGATCGTCGACGTCCGCCTGCCGCGTCCGCGTTCGTACGGCATTCAAGGATCGCCCGAGTTCATCTCGCTGCGGGACCGGGTAACCGATACGGTCAGGAAAGAAGCCGCGATCGCCCAAGCCTGAGCGATCACTCATCCGCACATGCAAGTTGTCGAAGTAAAGGAACCAAAGATGATCAAGCGTACGCTGTCGCGACGATCTTTCGGAAAATTGTCTGCGGGCCTCGTAACCGCAAGCGCGGTGCAAGGGCCGGCGATCCTCCCGGCCCTTGCGGCCGACACCGTGCGGGATGGACTCCAGATCGGCGCGATCGGAGCGTTGCGGTCAAGCCTGCCCGAGATCGCCAAGAGCTATGATCTTGTCTACGATGTGAAAGATTTTCGCGACAGCACGGCCGTGCTGCTCGCCCTCGATCAAGGCGAGCTCGACATCGGCAACACGACGACGCAGCACCTCATCAGAGCCATCGGCGAGGGAATTCCCGTCTCTTGGATTTGCGGCTGGGGCGGAGGCTACAACGTCCTTGTGATGCGCAAGGGATTGAATGTCGAAGTCGGCAACGGCACCGCTCTGAGCAGGCTTGCAATGGACCGCAAGAAATCGGGAAAGCTACTCTCGTTCGGCGTGCCGACGGGGTCGCTTCAACATGCAAAGCTGTCAATCTATCTGAAGTCGATCGGGCTCGACCCGGAGAAGGACGTGCAAGTCGCCAATATTCCATTTCCCAATCACCCGCGGGCCTTGGAAGCGGCCGAAGTCGACATGATCATGACGCTTTCGGCATTCGGTGCGATTGCCCTCAACAGGGGCGACGGCGAGCTCTATCTTCATCTCTTCGGCAAAGGTTACGGTAAGCAGGAAGTCGGATTTATCGTTTCGCAAAAGCTTATCCAGCAGAAGCGTGAACTCGTGCAGCGCATCGTCAATTCGCATGTCGACGCAATGAAGACATTCATGGACAAACCGGAGAAGCAGATAGAGCTCGAGACGAAATATTCTCAGCTCCCGGCGCCCGTCATTGCGATGCAAGAGCGCGACTTTCTGAAATACAATTTCAGGACCAATATTGAAGACATCAGGGCGATGGCGCGCGAGCTCTATCAGCTCGGCTGGGTGAAGGAAGATTACGGCACGAAGGTCGACAGCTATGTCGACCTGTCATTCGTTGCCAAGGCGACAGGTCTGTCCGCGTCCGACCTGTCGACTTGGTAAACGCGCCTCTCAGCGCGCAGCCAGGCGCGACGGCGCTTGAGCCGTTTGACGTCCTGCGGACGATTCTGAGCAATGACGGTAAGCTGTTCGACCATGGTCCAACACGCGAAGTTGATAAAAATGTTATTATTCTTGGCCATGTTCACTCATCGCTTCCCGGTTTAATATAGCGTCCGGATGGGGTTCGAGGGCAACAGCACGACGTCCGTCGCAAGGTCACGAGCCGGAGCGGACGACGTTCAAGCTCTCCAAGCAGCTGGAAGCCTGCTCTCGAAGCAGAAGCCGCTTCCGGTGGTTTGCAACAAGCGCGGGAGTCGCCCATGGAAAGCCTACCCAAAAAATCCCTGGCATTTTTCGCCGCCACTGCCGGTCTCGTGCTCTCGCAGCTGGCCGCGACGCAGCCGGCCCTGTCCCAATCAGCTACGGCCTCCGCAAAGGCGTACCCCAATCGGGTCAAGATCGAATACCTCGATCCCAAATCCGATGAGTTCAAGGAAACCGCTGCTCTCCTGAAGCAAGTGCGCGGGCTCGAGGGCATGAAGGAGCTTCTGGGCCCGTTTGTTCTGCCCGAGGACCTGACGCTCCGGGCCAAGGAATGCGGCTTCGTGAACGCTTGGTACAACCGGGAAGACGGCAAGTCGACGGTCACGATCTGCTACGACATGGTGGCGGATTACATCAAAAAGTTGCCGAAGGACACGACGCCTGAAGGCATCACCCGGCAAGACGCGGCCGCCGGCCAGTTCTTCTGGCTTGTCACCCACGAAACCGGACACGCCATGTTCGACATCTTCCACATGCCGATCATGGGACACGAGGAAAACGCCGCCGACAATTTCGCCACCTATATGATGCTGCACTTCGGCAAGGAGCGGGCGCGCCGGCTCGTCAACGGCTCGGCCTGGTCGTATCACGCATACGTGTCCGACGATCGCAGCAAGCGCCTGACGAAGATGTATACGATCGGCTTTGCCAGCGCCCACGCTCAGCCCGAGGAGCGTTTCTATAATCAACTGTGCCTCGCCTATGGGGCGGACCCGGTGACGTTCGCCGGCTTGGTCAAGGACGATTGGCTGCCGGAGTTGCGGGCGAAGACCTGCCGCGATGATTTTCAGACGCTGGCCTTTGCGATGCGCACTCTGATCACCCCGCACGTTGACCAGGACCTTGCAAAACCCATCCACGATATCAGTTGGCTCCCGGCGAGTACCCCGGTGCCCCAAGCGACCCGAGCCGCAACGGATGAAACCAAGCCGGCCAAATAAATCGGGGCTTGTGGATTTGGCGATGACGAATCGACGCCGCAGGTTTGCACCAATTCCTGGATGCTGACGTGCCGACCCCCTGACCGCAACCGCGCAACGGACCAGGACAGGGCTCCTGCAGGCGACAAAAGCCTGCAGGACTCCGATGATCTATCGGCGGTCAAGTCGCGAACTGTCGCCGCTTATCTTCGGGGATATGCGGTGAAAATGTAATCCTTGGCGGCCGCGGCCGTGTGGCACGCATACCCGCATTCGGCGCCGGTGACTGAAGGACTGAAGCTATCGGACGCCGGGTCGTACGCAAACTGGGCGTATGCCCATCCGTGAGTGTTCGGGAATCTCCTGGAGTCCTTGACGATAAAGGAGACCGTTTTCAGCGCGTCCGGCACTTCCACAAAGTAAGGCGACTCCGCGTTTCTTTTTTTGAACCACTCGATCTTTACGATCTTCGAGCCCTCCGGGAAGAGCTTGCCATTGCCCGGCACACCTTCCCTGTAAGCGTTTATCATCGCGGGATTCGCCAGAATAGATTTCACGCTACCCTGCGTCTCGCTCACCGCGACCGTCTGCCAGGTGTCGTATCCTTCAATCTCGGAGAATGACAGGCCGTTCGGCACTGTCAGGGCAAACCGGTTCTGCGCCGCAACGGCAACGCCACTCAACACAGCAAGCATTCCGATCACAGTCACGGATAATGGAATTTTCCTCATGGCTCTCTCCGGTGCTGCTGAATATGTCCACGCTCAATCGGTTCGGCTCGAACGGTCGCCGCCACCAGGCGCATCTGATTATTTAGAGAACGCGCAGCTGCTTCACTAGACCCGGCTTGCGTCGGTTTGGCATTTTCGATCGTTTTCTTGTCCGCATGATAACAGGCGGCGGCAACGGCTTTACGTCACGTAAGCGACATATGTCGACCCGGTCCGACGCACGACATCCGTGGGACGATCCGGAACGAGCCAGCGGATTGAAGTCAGCCGCGAGGGTGAATGAGGCGGTCCTCGAACGTGACCCCGCTCACACCGGTCTTGCGCGGCGATAGCTAATATGTCGCTGCGATCTTGCTGGGGGCGTTGCCATGGAGACCCGTGTGATGCCGATGCGTAGCGAAATCACAACGCGTTCGTCGAGCGATGCGACTAGACCTCAATCCTCGCGATCGGCCGTACCTTGGTCGGAACTTGCGCTCGTCAGTGCCGTCTCGATTATCGGCCTGCTCGCAGTCCTGGTGCTGGCGGTGGCGACACATCATCTCGATCCGACTGATATCGCCGCCATGCCTCCGACAGCACCTTAGTCTACTGCGCACTGGCCTTGTTTCCGATCGCGTTGAGTTGAGCGATCGCCTCGTCGGGCAGAACAAGTTCATCAACCGCCAGGTTCTCGCGCAGATGGGCGGGCGACGACGTGCCGGGAATCAGGAGGACGTTGGGGGCACGACGGAGCAGCCAGGCGAGAGCGACCTGCCTTGGCGTGGCGCCAACGCGCTGAGCGATGTCCGACAAGGCGGACGACTGAAGCGGGCGAAATCCGCCGAGCGGAAAGAACGGCACATAGGCGATGCCGTCGCGGGCAAGGTCATCGATCAGGGCGTCGTCCGCCCGATGCGCGACATTATAGTGGTTCTGCACGCAGACGATCTCGCAGATGCGGCGTCCCTCCGCGATCTGTGTCGGCGTGGCGTTGCTCAGCCCGATATGACGCACCAAACCCTTGCGGTGGAGTTCGGCCAGCACCGTGAGCGACGGTTCGATCGATCCTTCCGCGGGTTCCGTAAAGCCGAACGTGCTGCGCAGGTTGACCCCCTCGAGGACATCGAGACCCAGATTGCGCAGATTGTCGTGGACGGCCTGCGTCAGTTCCGCGGGAGAGACGGCCGAATGCCAGGAACCATCGTCGCCGCGCCGGGCACCGATCTTGGTGACGATGACGAGATCGTCGGGATAAGGATGCAGCGCCTCGCGGATCAGCTGGTTGGTCACATGCGGACCATAGAAGTCGCTGGTATCGATGTGGTTCACCCCACGCGCGACGGCCGCGCGCAGCACGGCAAGAGCCGCCGCGCGGTCCATAGGCGGCCCGAAGGCGTGGGGCCCTGCGAGCTGCATGGCACCATAGCCGAGCCGCCGCACGCTGCGGGTGCCGAGCGTGAAAGTCCGAGACTGATCGATGTTCACCGTGACGATTTTCCTCCTGGTTACGACGGCCAAGCCACTGTTGGCGACGCGTACGAGAGGCTATATCGGCTCGCGAGTTATCCCGGTAAAGTCGTGATGTTATACTGGTATAATACCTGACAGGATGAGCATGCCGCTCGCGACCGACAACTTGCTCGGAACGTATCTGAAGGATCGCCGCACCAAACTCGATCCGGCGGCGATGGGCTTTCCATCGGCACGCCGGCGAACGCCCGGACTGCGACGCGAAGAAGTGGCTCAGCGCGCCAACGTCAGCGCAACCTGGTATACGTGGCTCGAACAAGGGCGCGGCGGCGCGCCCTCGGCCGATGTGCTCGATCGAATCGCGCGCGCCCTCATGCTGACAGACGTCGAGCGCGAACACCTGTTTTTGCTCGGTCTCGGCCGGCCGCCCGAAGTCCGTTATCAAGCCGCCGAGGGCGTTACGCCGCGACTGCAACGCGTGCTCGACGCGCTCACGCTCAGCCCGGCCTATGTGAAGACCTCCACATGGGACATCGTCGCATGGAATCGCGCAGCCTCCGCGGTGCTGGCTGACTTTGAAACTATTCCGGCCAAGCAGCGCAATGGCCTGCGCCTGGTCTTCTGTAATCCCCGCGTTCGTAACGCGATGGCAAATTGGGAGAGCGATGCCCGGTTTGTGGTGGCGGCGTTCCGGGCGGACATTGCTCGGGCCGGCGCGGCGAGGAACGTTGAAGTATTGGTAGACGATCTTTGTCGGCTTAGCCCCGAATTCGCAGCGATGTGGCGCGACAATGACGTCCGCTCCACCTATGGCGAGGTCCCCAAATTTACGAAGCACCCGCGCGTCGGGATGATCGCGCTCGAATATTCGGCCTTTGCCGTCGACGGCCGGCCCGATCTCGGCATGGTGATCTACAATCCGGCAACGCCGGCGGATGCCGATCGGATCAAATCGCTGGTGAAGGCCGCGACGCCACTCTTCCGCAGCCAAGCGAAATAGGTGTAGTTTTAATTCGGAGCTCTGAGCGGGACGCGACGCAGTCCGATTGTGTCAGAGCAGCGGGAGTACTGACTGCGAGAAAATCTTTTTCAAACCAGATCCATCCGGGCGTCTTTGTAAACTCGGATGGATGACCATCAAATGGGGAGGTCAGCATGCGCCGGCGGCGGAATTTCCCTCTATTCGTGGTTTTGGCAGCGGTGATTGCGACGCCTGCCCTGGGGCAGGCGGTAACATCGGGGGCTGGCCCTGCCAGCGGCCCAACCAACAGCGCCACATCGATTCCGAATTTTTCCGGGCTCTGGATGCATCCGGCCTTTCCCTGGTTCGAGCCGCCGGCATCCGGTCCCGGCCCGGTGACGAACCGGTCCCGCTGGCCGCAGCGACCCGGCGACGCGTCCGGCTCGGTTGCGGTTCCGCCGCTACCGCCCGGCGTCGAAGGCGTGAGCGACTACGACCAGCTGGTCGGCGACTATACCAACCCGATCTTGCAGCCGTGGGCAGCGGAGGTCGTGAAGAAGTTCGGCCACCTGTCGCTTGCCGGCATCGTCTACGGCAACCCCTCCAACCAGTGTTGGCCGATGCCGATGCTGTTCGTCTACAAGCAGTTCATGGTCGAATTCATTCAGCGGCCGGACGAGGTGGTGATCATCTACACCGCGCCGAGCACCGATGTGCGCCGCGTGCGGCTGAACGATCGCCATCCCGAGCCGCTGACGCCGTCCTGGTACGGGGATTCGGTCGGCCATTATGAGGGCGATACGCTGGTGATCGACACCGTCGGGGTCAAGACCGATCGGCCCTACGCGATGATCGACCTTTTCGGCACGCCCTATACAAAATCGTTGCATGTGGTCGAACGCTATCGGCTGCGCGAATTCGACGACGTGAAGGACGCGATTGAAAGAAACAAAAAAGAGAATTGGCTGATGAACGGCGACGTCTACAGCAAGCACCGAGGCAAATTCCTGCAGGCCCACCTGACGATCGAAGACGAGGGCGTCTTCACCACGCCATGGACCGCGACCCTGACCTATGTGCCGGGCCCCGGCTTCCTGGGGGAAGTTGTCTGTGCCGACAACGTCCGCCAATATTACTACGACCGCACCGACACCGATGTTCCGCGCGCCGAGAAACCGGATTTCTGAGGGCGATAAGGTCGCCGCCTACAGCGTGACGGCACGCACGCTCCACTGGATTACTGCTGCGCTGGTGCTGACCACGATTCCGCTCGCCGTCGTGATGGTGAACATGGCACCGGGACCATTGCAGGATGCGCTCTATAACCTGCATCGCTCCATCGGCGCGGTGATCCTCCCCTTGGTCATCGTTCGGCTGGGCTATCGGATATTCCACCCGCCGCTGGCGTTATCCGATGATATTTCGCCCCTCCAACAGTTCGCCGCGCATGCGACGCATTGGGCGCTGTATGTGCTGCTGATCGTGCAGTCTTTCATCGGCTGGATCGCGACCTCCGCCTATCGCGCGCCGATCATCGTGTTCGGCTTGTTTGAGCTGTCGCCGATCTGGCCTGAAAACCAACCATTCTCCGAGCGACTCTTCGTGGTCCACCAACTGCTCGGTCTAGCCATTGCAGGCCTTGCGGCTCTGCATATCGCGGCTGCCCTTTATCATCATTTCATTCGCAAGGATCGCGTGCTCATGCGGATGATCACGGGCTGAGACGAAAGCCGCCTACAATGGACGGATCGAATAGATCACCTCGCCCTTGAATTTCGCCACACCCTTCTCAGGCGCCAGGGTCACCGGAAACATGAGCTTGCCTTTTCCCCCGGAATTCGAAGGCAACCGCGGCCTTTAGCCGAATATCAACACGACCTATTTTCGAAACCAGACGTTATCCACGATATCTGCGATTCACCGGTTCGTCGAGATCGCAATCGTGCGGTCGAGCCTAGCGATCCCATACAGACGATGCATCGCGCCGAAGGAACCTGTTCTGAAACGCATGCTCCAAAAGCGCGCCACGGACGGTATCGATCTGCGTTGGGGTCGGGGGTTCGGTCGATGTCGTGTCGCGATCGTGCTCATCACCGAGCACCATTTGAATCTCCTCGGCGAGCCAGTCCAAAGCGCGATCCTTCAGAGAGGACCGCGCGCGGATGAGATCGATCTGAAATGGCGAGGCAGGGAATGGCAGCTCATACGCTGCAAGGCCAAACGGGCCTGCGAACCGTGCGGCGAGGCGACGCGGCGCTGTGGCGATCAGATCACTCGTCGACACGGCTGCAAACGCACTGAGAAACATCGGGGAGGCGACGACGACGTGCCGGGTGTGGCCGAGCGACGCAAGGTCGCCGTCGATCGTGCCCGTAAGGTCTCCTGAGAACGACACGATGATGTGTTGGCACCGAAGATAGGCGTCGAGGTCCAAGCCGTCCCGCATCAACGGGTGACCCACTCTGGCGACCACCTGATAGTCCTCCTCAAATAGCCGTAAGGCGACGCAATCCTTCGGCAGACCGGGAAAGCGACCGACGGCAAGATCGAGGCCGCCGGTCCTTAGCAAATGAAAGGCCTGCGAGGCCCCACCGGCAAATCCCAAAGACAGCTTTGCGGCCGGCGCGTTGATGGCGAATCTCCGCACCAGCGGCGCTGTCAGCAGCGAGGCGGCGAAGTCGGCGGTGGAAATTCTGAACAGCCGATTGCTGATGGCCGGGTCAAACCGATTCATGACGGTTTCACTCGCGAGCGCCAATAACGCATCGACCTTCGGCGCGATCTCGATCGCCCGTGAGGTGGGCCGCATGCCGGCGGGCGAGCGAATGAAGAGCGGCTCCTCCAACAATTCTTCGAGTCGCTTGAGCGCTTGGCTAATCGCGGGCTGGCTGAGACGCAATCGGTCGGCGGCTGCCGACGAATTGCCGTGTCGATAAACCTCTTGAAAGACGAGAAGCAGACCGAGGTCGAGCTTACGCAGTTTGGTATCGCTTATGTCGGGCATTCAACGAATTTAATACCTGCAGTCGGTCCGGGCAACGTAGTGTGAGGTGAGGCAGAGATCATTGGCAATCGAACCTGGCGGCGTTCGCAATGCAAGGCACTTCGACTGCCCGTTCGTCCCCACCGATATACGCGCGGCAAACGCGAATGAGCGGTAATGCGGGCATAACAAACAACGAGCTAGATCGAGAGCGCTTGCATGAACAACACGACGAATCCGCCCGACGCGTTTCCCGGTCACGACGGCGGTTACTGGGCGCCTGTGGCAAGTGAAGTCGTGGCCTCCTGGTCGCGAGGGCATTTTGCCGAGAACTTGGCCGTCGATCCCGCTGGGGCTGTGTATGTGAGTTTGCACTCCCATAGCCGCATCGACCGATTCGATCCAAGGACGCGTCAGGTTGAAGAGTTCGCACGGTTGACAGCGCCAGCGGCAGGGCTCGCGTTCGATGCTGCTGGGTTACTCTGGGTCACCGGCGGAGTCGTGGGACAGGTCCCGGGCTATATCTGGCGCATCCACTCCGGTCAGCCTGCTGAGTTGTGGGTGGAGGTTCCCGACGCAGTATTCATGAACGGCTGCACGCCGCACCTCGACGGTCGGACCTTGCTGGTTTGCGAAAGCGTCACGGGGCGCATTCTCGCGATCGACCAGAAGGAGAAGCGCTGGGGCGTATGGCTCCAAGATGATCGCCTGCGCCCGAGGTCGGCGCAAACGCCCGGCGCTAACGGAATCAAGTTGCATGACGGCTGGGCGTGGATTTCGATCACGGACCAAGACCGGCTTGTCCGATCAAAGATTGCCGCCGACGGGTCCGCCGGACCATTGGAAGCGGTCGCGGAAAAGCTGCGCGCGGATGATTTCGCCTTCGGCGAATCCGGAGCCGCCTATATCGCGACGCATCCCGCGCAGACCGTCCTGCGACTTCATCCCGACGGCAAGCGCGAGACGATCGCTGGACCGCTTGAAGGCGCCGTCGGCAGTGCCGCTTGCGCATTTGGACGTCGAGCGGAGGATTGCAAATCGCTCTACGTGGCAACGACGGGCGGCCTTCGGTACCCTTATCGGGGAGAGGTCCAGGATGCCAAGCTCCTGCGATTGAACGTCGGGGAACGCGGGCAACCACTACTGCCCGGGCCATGACCGTTCTGACCGATAAGACGATCGGCGTTGTCGCCACCCGCCGCGTGCCGGTGGCCAACGTGGAGGCCTTTGAAACCGGATTGCGCGACCTCAAGCAGATCGCGGCAGAACAACCGGGCATGGTCGCATGTGACGTGTTGCGCGGAGCCGTGCGCGGCGGCGAGCGCGAGTACTCTGTCGTGTACCGTTTTTCGGACGAGTCGCGACTGCGCGACTGGGACGCCTCGCCCGAACGGCGAGCGCTCGTCGCGCGCATCAACGCTTTGACCATTGGCGGGCATCGCAACGAATTGACTGGGCTCGAGGCCTGGTTCGACCTGCCATCGGGACAGCTTCCACCCTCGCGACATCGGATGGCGTTCGTGACATGGCTTGGCATCTGGCCGCTCGTGAGCTTGGCGCTCTGGCTACTCTCGCCGTACTTGGTGATGCTTCCGTTCCTTGTCCAAACGGGCACTCTGAGCGCACTGCTCGTACTGGCAATGACATATGTAGTCATGCCTCAACTCACGAAGCTCGCCGCACCTTTGTTACGCACTGACGTGGGGCGAAAGGACGTGTCCTCTTGACATTGCCGTCTGCCCCGTCGCGAGCTCGGCGGCCGACACGCCAAAAACGCGGCTAGTTCTTATTCGACCTTGGGCAGCGTCGGATCGGGCGTCAGCACCAGCGCCAAATGGCCCATGACGTTCGCGCCGAGCAGGTAGTGGAAGGGCTTGAAGCGCTCCATCAAGTCGCGCTGATAGGTCTCGACGCACTCGGCGCGGCTGATGACGAACTTCGCCGCCGCCGTGATGCTCTCACGATCGACAATGCACATCACGCGCATCTCGGGATGCCGCTCGAGATAGGCGAGCACCGTCGTGATCAGGGTCGGGTAGCCGGGATGCAGCATGTCGTCGAGCACCATCACGCCCTGCGGGTGCAGGACCGCGTCCGCGAGCGCGAGGTCCTGACTCAGGCACTCGGGCGTATGCTCGCCGTCGATATGAATGAAGCGCGCGCTCCCGCTCGGCAGCCTGGCGCGCAGGTCCGCCGGCGTGATTTGGCGGGTGTCGACCTTCCAGGCCGTATAGCTTGCGCGATCAAGCCCGGCGGCCGCGCAGTTCTCCAACAGATGATCGTAGACCGCGGGGCTTGGCCAGGTGAACACGTCGATGCCGAGGGCGTGCTCGCCGGTTTGCAGCAGCAACGCCATGGCGATGAAGAAGCGCCCTTCGAAGGTACCGATCTCCAAGAGGTCCGCGTTGATGCCGCGGGTGCTTTGCTGGGCGACAAGATATCCGCAGATCGCGGCGGCAAAGCGCGACGACATCCCGCGAATGCGCATGTAGTCATTGGCAAGGAACGCATCGAGGCGAGTGTCGCCGCTGGAAATATGGATCATCGGGCAGCCGCCGCTCGCGTGTTGTCTTCGAAAGGCTAGTCGAGTCCGGTGTGGCGCGCCAGCGCAGATGGTCGGACATCGGTTGCGGAATTCCAACCGACACCGATCCGCTTTGAGTCTCGGGCGTGAAAAAAGCGCCTGCTAGATCAATGCACTCCCGAGCGGATCGGGCGCATGGCAACATGTCGATCAACACGGGCTATTACACTTTCTCGTATCCAAGGCACGGAGAGACGAGGACGGTGCCTGCGCCTTGCGCCGTGACGTCCGTTTATAGTTCGCCCTGCGGCTGCTGTGTGACTTTGCCGCGCACGGACGTTCAGGGCCAACTGCTGAAGTCAAACCCATGCACAGCCGTTCGGCTGATATGGTATTGTTCATGACGCTCATCATAAGGAGTGAAGGCAAATGGTCACCCGATATCGCGCGTTCCGAACACAGCTTGTCGTTGGATGCATGTGGGCGGCCATTAGTCCCGTGGTCGCTGGCGACGTAACGCCGGAGCGTCTCGCCAATCCCGACCGTGAGCCTGGAAATTGGCTGATGAATCATCGGTCTTATGACGCGCAACGGTATTCGCCGCTCGACGCCATCAACAAAACCAATGTGAAGTCGCTTAAGCTCGCGTATGCGGTCGCGATCGGCGGCACATCCGCATACGAGAACATGCAATCGACGCCGCTTGCGGAGGACGGCTTCCTCTACGTCGTCGATCAGTGGGGCGTGGTCTACAAGATCGACGGTCGCTCCGGCGACGTCGGCCGCATCTTGTGGCGCATGGACCCCGGACAAGAAAAGTTGGCGTTGGCCAACCGAGGCGTCGCGCTATGGGGCAACTATGTGATTTCAGTGGCGAGCTTCCCGCCGCGCGTCTTTGCGATCAACAAGGACACCGGCCGCGTTGCCTGGGAAGTAAATATGCATGACGGCCAGGACCCGATAACGCTGACTGCCGCCCCGCTCGCGGTGAAGGACAAGATCATTGTCGCCGCGTCCGGCGGGGATGGCGGTGCGCGCGATTGGATCGCGGCTCTCGACGCTGCAACCGGAAGAATCTCATGGCGGAAATACGTGATCCCGGCACCCGGCGAACCTGGCAGCGAGACCTGGAAAGATAAGAACAACGCCTGGCGGACCGGTGGCGGCGCGATGTGGGCCACCGGTTCTTATGATCCCGACACGAATCAAGTTCTCTGGGGCACCGGCAATCCTGTCCCGTGGTTCAACCCTTATTTCCGGCCTGGCGACAATCTCTATACGAGCAGCCTGATTTCATGGAACGCCGATACCGGCAACATGAACTGGTACCACCAGTACACACCCGGTGACATGTGGGAGTACGATGAGGTCGGTCCCCATATCCTGATCGATGGCGAGATCGCGGGGCAGCCTCGGCACATCATTGCCCATGCAGCGCGGAACGGCTTCTTCTACAATTTTGAGCGCTCCAACGGACAGGTGATGTTCGCCAAGCAGTATGTTGCCAAAGTCAACTGGACTAAAGGAATCGACCAGAAAACAGGGAAACCTCTCGATTACGATCCCAATAGAGACGTTCAAGTCTATTCGGGACGACAAAACTTCACACCGGCTGAACCCACGAAGGAAATGTGTCCGGCGCTGATAGGTGGCAACAGCTATTTTCCGCCTTCATACAGCAGGAAAACCCGGCTGATGTACTTCGCATCTCTGGCGACGTGCGGCGAAGGCACGATGGACCAAGAGGCCGTCAAGAAGGGACTTTTGTTCAGTCCCTCATGGAAGTGGAACGTGCGCAGCGAGTCCGATCTGATGGTGGCGGATCCACTCACGGGCGATGTTAAAATTCGAACGCGTTCAGCCTTTCAAAATGTCAGCGGCGTGGTCACGACCGCCGGGGGATTGGTGTTTACTGCTTATGTGGACGGAACCGTCGCCGCCTACGATGACGCCACGTTGGATGAGGTGTGGAAAATCAACGTGGGCACTGGGTTCAACGCTCCGCCAATCACGTTTGAGGCGAATGGCAAGCAATTCATCGCCATCCTGTCGGGTTTGAGCAGGCCCACCGCGCAGCGTAACAATCTGACGCCGGAACTACGCGATCAGCGCAATCAGACGATGCTATTTGTGTTTGGCCTTTGATTCCTCGAAGCGATCGGACGCCGAGCGGCGCGACGCGGCGCTTCCAGTTCAGCCGATGTCGGCGCACGGGCGCGCCTGGCCTCTCGCGAACCGTTTGACGGGGCGGGTCGACTATGCGACTCCTCGCCCACATTGTCAGATGTGCATCGGAAAGAGCTTTCCAGCTTACGGAGACCAGCGAATGGCGATCAGAACGTTCGTCGCGGCCAGCGTGGCTGGCGTTCTTGCGATTGCGACTCACGCGTCGGCGCGCCCTCCTGCCCCTTCGGTCCCAACCGCGGTGGTGGAGGATGTGAAAAGCGCCACTGCCGACATCGAGTTCATGGACTACGTCGGCAAAAGCCAGGTGATCAAGCTCGAGCCCCACGACGTCCTCGTACTCAGCTACCTCAAGTCCTGTGAACACGAGACGATCACCGGCGGCACCGTCACCGTGGGATCGGAACGCAGCGAGGTCCAAGACGGCCAGGTCGTCCGCGCCAAGGTCGCCTGCGACGGCGGCAAGATTCGATTGAGCAAAGAGCAGGCGAGCAAGAGCGCGGCGAGCGCATTCCGGCTTCAGAGTTCGGACATCGAACCGACGCTCTTTGCCCGGGCACCGCTGGTCCAACTCCCGAAGGTCCTGGCAAGCAATGACCGCACGCTGCTCATCGAGCGAACCGATCGGCGCGGCGAACGCCACGAAATCAAGATCGATGACACGGTCGCCGCCACCGGCTTCTACGATCTCGCCAAGATCAACGTAAGTCTCACCCGCGGCGCGATCTATGATGCCAGCATCGGCAGCCACAAGATGACGTTCCAGATCGACGCGAAGGCGAAGTCCGGCCCGGCGCCGGTCGTGAGCCGCTTGCTGCGCTTCCAATAGCTTCGACCGGCCGCTGAGCGTCGATGGATCGCGTTCGCCTGCGTGCGGCGGCCGTCGGCGCTCTGATCGCACTCGCCGCGGGCCTCGTGGCCGCCTCGCCCGTCGTCGACGGGTTGCGCGGCTTTTCGATCGACGTGCTGACGACGCTGAGGTGGTACGCGTTCGGCGACCTCCATCCGCCGGCGTCCTCGCCCACGGTCGTGGTCGCGCTCGACGAAGAAACCTTCAGGACCCCGCCCTTTGAAGGCAGTCCGAGCGTCACCTGGACGCCCGAGGTCGGCCGCGTCCTGAATGCCATCGTCGAGGGCGGCGCCAAGGTGGTTGGTTTCGACGTCGTATTCCCGACCTCGATCGAGCAATCAGCGGTGCCGTTCGGCGATGAAACCCTGGGCGCCCGCCTGCGCGGCTTCGACCGCGACTATCTGCGTGCGCTGGCGCTCGGCGCGCGCGCCGGCAAGGTCGTACTCGGCGAGGTGCAGCATCAGGATAATCCGGTGCTGCCCTCGCCCGGCCAGCGCGCCGCGGTCGGGTTCGGACGCAACATCCGCGCACTCAACGTCTACAGCGATCCCGATGGCGTGATCCGGCGCATGCCGCTCGCCTTCACCGTCGACGGCGAGCGCGTGCCCTCGATGGCGGCCGATCTCGCCACACGGGCAAGTGGTGCGCCGCCGTCGGCGAAGGTCGCTAATGCAGGCGCCGTCGCCGACACGATCACGCTGAACTTCGCAGGCGGCGCCGGCGACATCCCGACCTTTTCGCTCGCCGACCTGCACGCTTGTGTCGAGAAGGACGACAAGGACTTCTTCCGCCGTCATTTCGACGGCAAGGTCGTGCTCATCGGCACGGTGCTCGACGTCGAGGACCGCAAGATAACCTCGGCGCGCTTTGCCGCCGCGCCGGAAGGAGCGCGCGCCGAGCGCTGCGCGCTGGCGACGCCGACAGCTGGGCAGACCTTCGTCCGCGACTCGATATCGGGCGTCTACGTCCAGGCGACGGCGGTGAACAACCTGCTTCGGGGTGACGCGCTTGTCGAGTTCAGCCGCACCACCACGGGCATCGCGTCGTTGATACTGGCGGCTCTTGCCGTCGCCGCCGCGCTGACGCTCGGGCCGAGGGGAGCTTCGCTCGCCTTCCTCGGTATCGCGGCGCTCTGGACCGTGGGTGCGACGTTTGCGTTTCGGCACGCGCTGGCGGTGCCGCTGGTCGAGCCGCTGCTGACTGCATTCGCGGCGCTCGTCGCCACGATCAGCTATCGCCTTATCGTCGCCGACCGGATCATGGCCGCGCAACTCGCACAGAGGCGCGCGCACGAGGCTGAGATGGCGAGCGCCGCAGCCATTCAGCGGGCAATGCTGCCGAGCCTGCAGCCGAGCGACTTCGCCGAAGGCAAGCTCGATACGTTTGCTCACATGGTGCCGGCGCGCGAAGTCGGCGGCGATCTCTACGATATCGTCAAGCTCGACGACGCAAGCCGCATCGTGTTCACGATCGGCGACGTGTGCGGCAAGGGCGTTCCCGCCTCGCTGTTCATGGCGATCACGCAGACGGTGATGCGGCTCGTCGTCCGTTCCGGCGAAGACCTCCAAGCCGAGGTCAACACGGCGAACGAACTCCTCGTCGCCAACAATCGAGAGGAAATGTTCGCAACGCTATTCTGCGGCGTGCTTGACGTGCCGTCCGGCGCGATGAGCTATTGCAACTGCGGGCATAATCCGCCCCTTCTCCTTCGCAAAGGTGCGACCACATTCGAGCCTTTGCAGACCAGTGGTCCTCCGCTCGGGATCGTCGATGCCATCAGCTACCGGCTGCATTCGATCGCGCTCGCACCGGGCGACCTGATGTTCCTCTATACCGACGGCGTACCGGAGGCCGAAAACGCGCAGTCCGCGCTGTTCGGCATGGAGCGTCTGGAGCAGACGCTTCTCGAAATGCGCGGGCAGCCTGCGCGCAGCGTGGTCGAGCACGTCGTCAAGCGCGTCGCCGAGTTCGCGAAGGGCGCGCCGCAGTCCGACGACATCACCTGCGTCGCCGTCGTTCGCAGCGAACGGTGACGCGATTGGCTGAGCCGGCGCACATCGTGCGGAAGGCGCTGAGATTTTCAGGCCGTTCAATTCGGCAAATCCCATCGATGATCCCATTCGCATTCCGGACGAACGAAATTGACCCAGCTTTCTCGCTGAGGTCAGGGCCATTCAGAACCATTTAGCCCCTAGCCGGGAACTCGCTTCGTTAATCCTTTCATAACCGAAGAAAGTAGTTTGACCTTCAGGGTTCTGGTTTTCACTGCCCGGAGCGTTGGCCTCGATATTATGCGGCTTGCTTTAGGTGAACGCTGGCGCGGTAACGGCAGCCCGCGCTCGTATTCGTATCGGGAGGTAGTCATGAAAACGCTTGCAGCGATGACGTGCGGGGCGCGCGCGCCGTTTTGCTTGTTCCTGGCGTCGTTTTTCATCGCCGGATCGCACGTTGCGAACGCGGCGGAGATCCCGTCCTACTTCAAGGAGATCGTCGGCGTTCAAACGGCGAGCCCTGCGGAAATCGGCACCAAAAATGTCCTGCAGCTCAACACCACCATGTTCGAGCTCTACGGCGATGCCGGCCAGATCTTCAAAAAGAACATCCTCGCCCAGCATCCGCTCATTCTCGGATTATTCTCCGGCGCCGGCGGTCGCTTCATCCTCTACCGCCCCGGCATGCCGCCGCTTGAGGCGCCGCAGGTGCCGATCGTCTACCAGCTGTTGAAATCCGTCGGCCATAGCACCATGGCGCTGGCCGAAGTGGTGGTGCCCTATGTGAATAGTCCAAACGATCCGAGCTGGCGCGGCTCACTCGCCGCGTACCGGGACCGCATGCGATCCGCGCTCGACGGCCTTGATGCGACCGCGATGCGGGATGATTGGCGCGCGAACAACCGCGCCATTTTACAGAACAATATCGCCTTCATGGACGCGTGCCTCGAGGGTAATGCGATCTCCGCCGCTGCGCTCGATGCATTCGCCAAGAAGCAGTCGCCGCTGTTGAAGAAAAACATCGCCTGGGCGGCGCAAACCCAGGTTGCCCACTGGATGAACGTGATCGGCGAATGGAAACAGATGCTTGGCGCCGATTGGGACAAGACCTATGCGGCAAGCAACACCATTTACGTCGCCCGCCAGAACAACATCCTCTTCAGCGTGCTGGCGCAGTTCTTCGGGCCGGAGGCCATCAATGACCGGCTGATGTTGATCGAGACGGTGTCATTCACGACGACGCCCGACGACATGCTGGATTCGCTGACCCGCATCATCGCCGATCGATCGGTGGGCGCCGCGTTCTTCGGCAACTATCACCTGATGGACTACGAACTGATGGGCGGCGATGCACGCCAAGCCATCATCGACGAGGACGCGAAGCGCAAGATCACCGTGACGCTGCCGCCGCAAGTGCCGTTCGGCTCGCACCAATGGCCGATGCTGATCACGCCTGGACCTGGGGCAAAGAGTTTGGCGGACCTACCGTGAACCTCAGGGCCACGCTCGACGTGGTGACGCGGAAAAGCCTGGCGACCGGGTTGGCCGCCGGGCTGATGCTCGCCGCTCACCTGCCCTGTGCGGCGCTCGCGCAGGACGGAACCGACCTGGTCACCGGCTTTCCTCGCCAGCCGGTCCCGGTGGCCTCATGGCCCGAGGGCAGGAAGGTCGCCGTCAGCTTCGCGCTCTTTGTCGAAGTCTTCGGCTTCGGCCAGGGCCCGGTGTTCCGTCCGGACCTCGCGAGCCGCAACCCCGATCTCGTGAACGAGGCATTCCGCCAATACGCGATCACCTTGGGCAACCTGCGCGTCGGCCGGTTGTTCAAGGAATTGGATGTTCCGCTCACGATCGTGCTGAACGCCGGGTTTGTTCGCGCCTATCCTTCGGTTTGGAAAGAATTCCGCGCCACCAATCCCAATGCGCCGATCATCGCCCACGGCATGAACAACAGTAACGACATCCTGCCGCTGGGGCGCGGGCTTGCCGAGCAGAAAGCCTATATCCGTCGGACGCTCGATGTAATCGCGTCGACCGCGGGCATCAGGCCCACCGGCTGGTCGTCACCGAGCGTCTATTCCAACGGCGACACCATGCAGGCGATGGCCGCCGAGGGCATCACCTACAATCTCGACCAGATGGATTCCGATTTCATTTCACGCTTGAAGACGCCCGATGGCGCCCTGTTGCTGTTGCCCTATCCGACGCCGACGGTCGACATGGGTCAGTTTCTGGCGCGGATGAAGTCGCCTGCCGAGATCGAGGCCTTGTGGCTTGATTACGTGCTCGAGCTTGCAAGGGAAGCGCGCGCCGATCCCGCGCGGGAGGCGACCACGGTGGTCATCGGAATCCATCCGTTCGTGATCGGCACGCCCGATGGAGCAGCCGCGCTGAGGCGCGTTCTCGAACGCCTCAAGAAGGATGATAAGGTCTGGCTGACCGACACCGACGCCATCCTGAAGGCCGCCGCGCGCGTTTCCAAATAGCGGAGCGGCAACCAATCTATTTCTTCAGGCTCGCCGCGGCGGCGACGCGAGACCAGCGGGCGATGTCGGCCTTGATGAAGTCCGCAAACGCTTCCGGGCTGCCCTGCATGGTGTCGAAGCCCTGCAGCGCCAGCGGTGCCGTCACGTCGGGCGATCGGGCCGCTTCGTTGCAGGCTTCGGCGAGGCGCACGACGACGTCGCGGGGTACGCCGGCCGGAGCCAGCAGGCCATACCAGTTCGATGTGTCGTAACCCGGCAGCGCGGCTTCGGCGATCGTCGGCAGTTCCGGGGCGGCGCCGGCACGCTGCGCGCCGGTCGAGGCGAGCGCCACCAGCCGGCGTTCGGCAACGAACTGCAGGACCGTAGACGCCGGCGAGAACATCACGTGAATGCGGCCAGCCAGCAGATCGGTCGCGGCCTGCGCCGTGCTCGGATAGGGCACGTGCTGGATGGCGATGTCGGCCATGACGTTGAAAAGTTCGCCGGAGAAATGCGAGCCGCTGCCGACGCCGGACGAGCCGAACGACAGGAAATTCGGGCGCATACGCGCCATTGCAATCAGGTCGTTGACGCTGTGCACGCCGATCTCTTCGTTCACGACCAAAATATTCGGCAGGGTCGCAAACAGCGTGATCGGCGCGAAATCCTCAGCGAGATCATAGGCCAGGTTGGGCAGGGTCGCCGCAATGATGCCGTTCGAGACCGATGCCTGGAGCAGCGTATAGCCGTCGGCTGCCGCATGCGACACATAGCTGGTGGCGATATTGCTCCCGGCGCCGGGGCGATTTTCGATCGTGAACTGGCGATTGAAATGCTTGCTCAGCGCCTGCGCCAGAATGCGTGCCGTGATGTCGCCCGACGCGCCTGCCGCATAGCCGACCACAATGCGGACCGGCCGCGCCGGATAGTCTTCCGCCCGGGCCCTGTCGATGGGCAGTGCCGCGCACAGCGCCGCGACGATCGCGAGGACGATAGCCTTTGGCCGCTTCCATCGCCGCTGATGTCGCCACGCCAAGACAGCTTTACTCCCGCTGGCAGACCGGCGCCGCCCTCTCGGCGGTTCGCGGTCACGGGCCTAACTTGCACGTCACTTGCGCGATCGCCCGAAATAACTCAAATCCGGCGGAGCCTGATCCCTGTAAGCCGGCATCAATTTGCCGTTGGTCGCGTTAACGACGTAGGCCTCGTCG
>CAWEAS010000012.1:0-236441 GCA_963807015.1 uncultured Alphaproteobacteria bacterium
GCGTCTGGCCATTGTTACGGTGCCGCCAGTCCAGCAACTGCCGGCGGCTTGCGTCTGCCAACGCGCCGAAACACGGCGTCATCGTTCATGCCCACAACATGTAACCTATCAGTTGCCTGATTTATAGGTAACCATTTGGTTGCCTGTCAAGCCAAAAATGGTGTGGTGTGCCGACAACGCTCGGTGACCGCGCTAACTGAAAGATAATCCCACCACCGTGTCACAAAGCAGCGATCGACGTTGTCATATCGACAGAGTGCCCACGCAGGCGCGTTACCGTAGTGGAGCACAGCCTTCATCAGCGCGCGCGGCGCCCTCGGGCGACAGCGGCGGAGCCCGGTCGAATGAGGAATTGACAGATGCAAGAGCCAACCGAAGCATTCGATCCTCTACGCCAGACATTGGTCCGCGTCGCATATCGGATGCTGGGATCCGTCGCCGACGCCGAGGACATCGTTCAGGGACGGTCCTGCGATGGATGAACGCCGACCGCGACACCGTGCAAGAGCCAGAGGCGATTCTGCGCACAATCGTCACGCGCCTCTGTCTGAACCACCTGCAATCCGCACGGCACCGGCGCGAGACTTACATCAGTCCCTGGTTGCCGGAACCAATCTCGAGGCCCCTGCCGAAGACATCGACGACATCACGCTGCCGCTCATGATGGCGCTGGACCGGCTTCTCCGCTGGAACGTGCTGCCTTCCTGCTTCACGACGTATTCGGCGTCGGCTTCGAGGAGATCGGCGAATCATCAACCGCGAACCCGCGGCCTGCCGCCAGCTCGCCAGCCGCGCCCGCGATCACGTTCGTGCGGAACGGCCGCGCTTTCCTCTGCCAAAGGACCGTGGCCTGGAGATCGCGCACGCGTTTTTCACGGCTTCCCGGGATGGCGATATGAACAGCTTCAATCACTCTTGGCCGCTGATGTCGTCGCTTATGCCGACGGCGGCGGCAAGGTGCGGCGATACCGCACCCGATTGCTGGGGTTTGACAAGGTCATCGAGCTTCACGAAGAACTCACCCGCAGTTTTACGCAATCCATGTCCCAATTGATCCGCTATGCCTCGATAAACAGCATGCCCGGCTTCATCACGATCGAAGCGGGTGACGTGCTGCAAACAACTGCACTGGAAGTCGCTGCGGACAAAATCGTGGGCATCTATGTGATGCGCAACCCCGACAAGCTGAGGCGTCTCGACGATGCCGCGGTTCACTGAACGGAGGACCATCGTGAAAACCTTTATCGCTATTGTGTACCACAGCGGCTACGGCCACACCGCCAGGCAGCCGAGGCCATAGAGGAGGGAGCCTCGCAGGTGGAGAATACGGAAACATTGCTGTTGACCGTCGAGGACGCCCAGAGGCGTGGGACGATCTTGCAGCTGCAAATGCCATTATCTTTGGTGCACCGACCTATCCAGGCAGTGCTTCGGCCGCGTTCAAGGCCTTTATGGATCCAAGTTCCCACGCTGTAATGACCAAGGGCTTCGGCTGGAAAGACAAGATCGCCGCTGGCTTCACGAATTCCGGATCCGTTCTGGCGACAAATTGGCCACGCTGATCCAGATCGCATAGTTTGCAGCCCAGCACGGCATGCATTGGGTCGATCTCGCCCTGCCGCCCGCGAACCATTCGTCAAACGGTCTGAGGAGAGCTCAACCGTTTGGGTTTTTGGCTGGGTGCTGCAGCACAGTCCAATACCGATCAGGGGCCCGATATAGTTCCACCTGAAGCCGATCTTGCGACCGCGCGTCACCTCGGACGCCAGTAGCGGAGGTCACACGGCAACTCGTACGGGGCCGCACGAGCGTGCCACTTCCCGCACCAGTGGCAGCCTAGCGGATGCGCCGATATTCAATCGCAAGACCAATTAATATTGCGGAAGTTAGGCAGGCTGCCCGGCGGCTTCCAGGATAGCTTCGTGATTTCTTCCGGATGCGAGATCAGCGAGACATGACTTGATTTCACCTCGATCGTCTTCGCGCCCATGCGCTTGGCCATGAAGCGCTCCAGATCCGGATTGATCGTGCGATCCTCGGTGGAGACCGCATAGAAGCTCGGCTTCGAGCGCCAGGCCGCCTGCGTGGTCTTGCCGGTGAGCAGCGCCTTATGGAACGGCTCCTGGACCGCGTAAAGCGCCTTGGCCTTGGCTTCGGGCAGGTCGCCGGCAAAGTCGCGTCGAAAGGCTGCCTCGGTGAGGCGACCTTCGTCGCCGTCGAAAGCGATGCCGGCGGAAGCCGGCGGCATCGGGTAGGTCTTGGCCAGCGCGGTGTAGTCCTCCCCGCATCCGGTGCCCGTGCCGCCACATAGACCAGGGACGAGACCTTCGGATGCACGCCGGCCTCGGTAACGATCATGCCGGAAAAGGAATGCCCGACCAGGACCGTCGGGCCATCCTGCCGCTCGAGCACGCGCTGAGCGGAGGCGACGGCATCCGGCAGCGTCGTCAGAGGGTTCTGCACAGCGGTGGCGTTGACCCCGCCGCCTGCAGGCGGGCGATCACCTCGGACCAGCATGATCCGTCGGCGAACAGCCCGTGCACGAGCACGACGTTGCGCGCCTTCGGCAGCGCGGAGTCCGCGGCCATGCCGCGCGTGGCGATCAGCGAGGCGATGCCGGCGGCAAGCATCGTGGTAGAGAAGGTACGCCTGTTCATCATCATGATCCTTGCGACGACGTGTCTGCGGCGAGCAAGATTCCCACCCCGGAGCGGAGGATCCTACCATCATTGCGGCTTTAGTCGCGGATGAACGCGAGGAGGTCCCGGTTGATCACATCGGCGTGTGTGGTCATCATGCCGTGGGGAAAGCCGGGATAGATCTTCAGCATGCTGTTCTTCAGGAGCTTTGCCGACGGCAGGGCTGCGTCCTTGTAGGGGACGATCTGGTCGTCGTCGCCTTGCATAACGAGCGTCCGCACCTCGATGCTCTTGAGGTCTTCGGTGAGATCGGTCTCCGAGAACGCCTTGATGCTATCGTAGTGGGCATTCGCGCCACCCATCATGCCCTGGCGCCACCAGTTCTGAATCACGCCTTCGATCGGCTTCGCGCCAGGACGATTAAATCCGTAAAACGGGCCCGCCGGGACGTCGCGGTAGAATTGCGCCCGGTTGGCTGCCAGGCCGGCGCGCAGCCCGTCGAATACCTCGACGGGGAGGCCGTTCGGATTGCCCGGCGTTTTCAGCATAAGCGGGGTGACGGCGGAAATCAGCACCGCCTTAGCAACGCGCCCCTTGCCGTACCGCGCGACGTAGCGCGCCACCTCACCGCCGCCCGTCGAATGGCCGATATGTACGGCGTTCCGAAGGTCCAGGTGATCCACCACGGCCGCCGCGTCGGCGGCGTAGTGATCCATATCGTGCCCTTCCGCCACCTGGCTTGAGCGCCCATGGCCGCGCCGGTCGATCCCGATTACGCGATAACCGTGCTGGAGGAAGAACATCATCTGCGTATCCCAGTCATCGGAGCTCAGAGGCCAGCCGTGATGGAAGACAATCGGCTGACCGTGGCCCCAATCCTTGTAAAAGATATGGACACCGTCTTTGGTAGCGATCCTGCTCATGGCGTTCGTTCCTTTGTCTCGGTTTGAAGTTGAAGTTGCCGCGCTCGCCCGCCCCGCGAGGAGCGCTGGTAGAGCAGTGCCCACGGCCGCGACGGCGCTGCCGACCATTACGTCGCGGCGGGAAGCTCCGGCGGTGTAGCGTGGATTGGTCGCAGTCATTGTGCCTCCAGCTTTGAGCGACCGTGCGAGGGTGATGGCGCTCACGGCTACGCGTCGAGGAACGTCCGGACGGGCCTGACGAACACTTCGTGGTTTTGGAACAGTGTCCCGCGGCCTACGACGCGAGGGGTGGGTGCCAGTGTGGCGCCTTCACGGATTACGGTGTGCTAAATTCGCTCATGTCACCCTCGAGATGGCGCGGTCACGCAGGGGCTACATATGCGCCGGCGTGCCGAAGGCGACCAAAGTTTTCAAATAGTGACTATCCACCCGGCGGGGATTGGGCCCGCTCCTGAAAGATAACCGATACCCGCCATCGGCAAATTTGCCCTTCAGCACATACCAAGACTGAGAACCGCCAGACGGAAGGACATGGAACTCAGAGACCTGGATCTCAACCTCTTGCTTGTCCTCGATGCGCTATACGAGGAAGGCACTCTGACGCGGACGGCGCAGCGGCTGCGGCTGAGCCAGCCGACTGTCAGCGCCGCCCTGGCAAAGCTCCGTAAGGTGCTCGGCGACGAACTGTTCGTCCGTGCGGGCGGTGTGATGCAACCCACCGCCCGAGCACAAGCGCTGCAGCCCGTCGTCTCCTCGATTTTGAAAACCATACGTATCGAGGTTTTGGCGCCGGCCGCTTTCGAGCCGGCCAGTGCAGTGGGCGCATTCACCTTGAGCCTTTCCGACATCGGCGAGTTGGAGTTCCTCCCGCGACTGCTAAGGCGGCTCTCGGCCGAGGCGCCCAACCTCGAAATCCGCTCCGTGGTCGCCAAGCCAACGGATCTCGCCGCTGCTATGGATTTGGCCGAGGTCGATCTGGCAGTAGGATATTTCCCGGATCTTGTTTCCTCGGTGTTCAAGCAGCAACTGCTCTTCCGTCACCGCTCGGCCTGCATTGTGCGTCGAAATCATCCGACTATCGGCGCGGACATGTCTCTCGACGACTACCTTGCCGCAAAGCACATTGCGGTTGCTCAGGAAGGACGCGTTCGCGATGTCGTCGAGCTCGGCCTCGCCGCGCAGGGTCTACGGCGCCAAGTCGGTCTGCAGACGTCCCATTTCATCTCCGTACCGTTTCTCATCGCGGCCTCCGATCTCGTCGGAACGATTCCACGCCCGTTGGCGCTCCACTTTGCCGTGTCCTGCGATTTGCTGGTGATCGAGCCCCCGTTTCCTGTCCCGCCGATCGAGGTCAAGCAGATCTGGCACCGGCGCTTCGACGCGCACCCGCGGTTGCGCTGGTTCCGCCAAGTCGTTGCGGAAATAAGCCAGAACAAACCATCGCTCGGCGTAGAGCCACCGAATGAGGTCGACGGGATTGCCGGTCGTTTGCATCATCGTTAGCCCAACGACCCGATCGGCGGCGCGTCATCGCGGACGCCGAGTAGCGGAGCTGACGTGGCAACTCGCGAGCCGCTGCATATACACCAATGGCGGCCTAGCAGCGTTGCCTAGCGGGAACGCTGATATTCAATTGCAAGTCCAACTAACGTTGCGGGAGTTAGTCGGGATGACCTAGGGGCATAGTTCGATTGCGGTCTGTGCAAGCCGAATTTTTTGCTAATCCATGTCTTGAATCGTTTTGAAATCATCAACTCGTACAAACCATCTTGTGCGGTGCCGTGGATACCGAACGAGTCAAAAGCATCTCGCAATTTGGCAAACTCGCGGCCGTAGTGGCTTTGACCGCGTGCCCACTGAAAGAATATTTCCGGAATATTCGTGTTCGGGGCCCGGTCGTGACACTCTCGACACATCAAGAATAGGTTGGCTACCTCATCCGCGCCCCCCCAAGGCACGCGGAATGATATGGCAGCGTTGAAGAGGTATCCGATCCCACCGGTCCAGGATTTTGCGTAAACTTACATTGTGCCGTTTGATGTCGTACTTTGCGTCGTAGTGAAATCCGCAGGCCCAACACCCTGGCTCGCCCCAATCGATAGAGAACCCCAGCCTCCCCAATCCGCCTTTCCAATGATCGAACACTCGGCTCTTGGGTGGCAGCTCGTCGCTTAATCGCTTTGCTGGTTTAATAGACATCGAAGACTCGTCTGATTCCCCTCTCACTCCCACTCAATCGTCCCCGGCGGCTTGCTGGTCACGTCGTACACCACCCGGTTCACGCCCTTGACCTCGTTGATGATGCGGGTGGCGACGTGGCCTAAGAACTTCATGTCGAAGGGGTAGAAGTCGGCGGTCATGCCGTCGGTCGAGGTGACGGCGCGCAGGCCGACGACGTAGTCGTAGGTGCGGCCGTCGCCCATGACGCCGACGGTCTTGACCGGGAGGAGCACGGCGAAGGCCTGCCAGATGTCGTCGTAGAGGCCGGCGCGGCGGATTTCCTCGATGTAGATCTCGTCGGCGAGGCGCAGGATATCGAGCTTCTCGGCGGTGATCTCGCCGGGGCAGCGGATCGCGAGGCCCGGCCCCGGAAACGGATGGCGGCCGACGAACGCCTCGGGCAGGCCAAGCTCGCGGCCGAGCGCGCGCACCTCGTCCTTGAAGAGCTCGCGCAGCGGCTCGACGAGCTTCATGTTCATGCGCTCGGGCAGGCCGCCGACGTTATGGTGCGACTTGATGGTCACCGACGGGCCGCCGGTGAACGACACGCTCTCGATCACGTCCGGATAGAGCGTGCCCTGGGCGAGAAATTCGGGCTTCGCGCGGCCGTCGCTTGCGACCTTCTTCGCCTCGGCCTCGAACACGTCGATGAAGAGGCGGCCGATGGTCTTGCGCTTCATCTCGGGATCGGTGACGCCATCGAGCGCGGAAAGGAATTGCCGCTGCGCGTTTACGTGCACGAGCGGGATGTTGTAGCTGTCGCGGAAGAGCCGCACCACCTTCTCGCCTTCGGCGAGGCGCAGCAGGCCGTGGTCGACGAAGACGCAGGTGAGCTGGTCGCCCACCGCTTCGTGGATCAGCACCGCAGCGACCGCGGAATCGACGCCGCCGGAGAGGCCGCAGATGACGCGGCCCTTGCCGACCTGGCGGCGGATTTTCTCGATCGCCTCCTCCTTGTAGGCGCGCATCGTCCAGTCGCCGGCGCAGCCTGCGATCCTGCGCACGAAATTGCGCAACAGAGCGGCGCCGTGCGGCGTGTGCACCACTTCGAGGTGGAATTGGGTGGCGTAGAATTTGCGCGCCTCGTCGGCGATCATGGCGATCGGCGCGTTCGGCGAGGTGGCGACGACGCGAAAGCCTTCGGGGAGCCGCGTCACGCGATCGCCATGGCTCATCCACACCGGATATTTTTCGCCGACCTGCCAGACGCCGTCGAAGATTGCCGAGGGCGCGGCGACGTCGACCTCGGCGCGGCCGAACTCGCGGTGATGGCCGCCTTCGACCTTGCCGCCGAGCTGATGCGCCATCGCCTGCTCGCCATAGCAGATGCCAAGCACCGGCACGCCCGCCTGATAAAGCTCGACCGGCGGCAGCGGCGCGTTGTCGTCGAGCACGGACGCCGGGCCGCCGGAGAGGATCACGGCCCTCGGCTTCATCTCGGCGAAGGCTTCGCGCGCGCGCTGGAACGGCACGATCTCGCAGTAGACGCCTTCCTCGCGCACGCGCCGCGCAATCAGCTGCGTGACCTGCGAGCCGAAATCGATGATGAGAATCTTGTCGTGCATGACCGTATGTGCGGCGCGACGACGGCCGCGTCAAGCCGGCCGCTCAGGGACACGCCACCGGATCGACCTCGGCCCAGAGCCGGCCGGCCCCGTAGCGGGTCGCGACGATGCGGACGCATTCGCCGAGCTTGAGGCGGCCCTTGAGCTTGGTCGGATCGTTCGGCCCAGGCCCCTGCGGCTC
Organism: uncultured Alphaproteobacteria bacterium; assembly: GCA_963807015.1. GTDB lineage: Bacteria > Pseudomonadota > Alphaproteobacteria > Rhizobiales > Xanthobacteraceae > JAJPKK01. Next base: position 7,529 of record CAWEAS010000012.1, read on the forward strand.
CGACCAGATCGGGCGCCAGGCAAGCGCGGTCAACACCGCGCCGGGCTCCGGCGGTGGTCCGCCTTGGATCGAGATGCCGGAGAAGAACACGTCGACGACTTTGTCCTTGTTGTGGGTCTGGATGGCGACCCATCCGTGCGTGCTCTGGCGGAGGTCCGCCGGCAAGCCCGGGGCGAGGCTCGCGGTCGCCTGCGGCGGCGCGGCGCGATTAGGCGGGGCGGCACTCGGAGCTGGGGCGTTCGGAGCCGCCGCGATCGGTGCTGTATTCGTCGGAGCTGCTTGAGCTGGCACGTGCGGAGGGGCTGCCGGGATCGACGGGTCTTGCGCCGCCATCCGCATCGACGCTGGCGGCGGAGCTTGTGCCGCCGGCGCCTGCACTTGCGCTTGTCCCTGCCCTTGCGCGGGCGCGCGCGGCGCTGCCTGCGCCGGCGGATGCGGCGGCACCTGTGACGTCGCAAAGCCTCGCGCCGGCGGCTCGGCCGGCGTCAGGAGTGCCGCGGCGACTGCGGCCTGACGCTGCGGCGGTGGCGCCGCCGCCCGCCGCGCGGGCCGTGCCGGCGGCTGTTCGAGATCGTGTAACGCCGCCTGGAAAATCGCGTTCGCCGTCGGATCGGTAGCAGCGCAGTTGGCTTCGAACTTGGCGGCATCATCCGTCAGCAGGGCGCGCTTCGCCTCGCTCGGAATATTCTTTTCGAGCGTGTTGAGCGCGTTGTTGCGCAGGCTCTGGCAAACCGAATCGCTCGAGAAATAGGTGTTGTAGACGGAATAGACGCCGGCGCCGCCGGCGGGAAGCGCAAGCGCGGCGCCGACAAGCTGCAGGGCGGTGGTGAGTCTTTCGAGACGCGCCATCGAACCTTCCAATCGGGGGCAGAAAGATGCCGCCTGTCGGCCGATTAGGCAATAGAGTTACTCTTTGCACTGACATGAATTTGGACGGCGGAAGGCCCGGCGGACGTCGAGATCGTGGACTACCACTAGAAGAGGACAGGACAATGGCCAGGAAGCTCAAGCCCATGCATCCCGGTGAGGTTCTACGGGAGGAGTTCCTGGTTCCGCTGCGGATGTCCGCAGGCGCTCTTGCCAAGGCCTGCGGCTTGCCGCGCACACGGATCGAGCGAATCGCCAGCGAACAGACCGGAATTACCGCCGATACTGCGCTTCGCCTCGCCAAGGCACTCGGCACCACTGCGCAGCTTTGGCTCAACCTGCAGAACGACTACGACGTCCAGATCGCGATGCGTGACCTCGGCAAGATTCTCGATCGCATCGAGACCGTAAACAAGCCGAAGGCGGCCTGATGACCGGCAGCGACGACGCTCGTTACGCTCGCTCGCTGTGCCCGGGACGCAGCATAGCCACAAAGAACCCATCGGTTCCGGTGCGGCGCGGCGTCATCAGCACGCCCTCCCCTGTCACCTTGGCGGCGGCGCGGAACGCATCCGCCCGCGCGCCGAGCGGTTTCGCGAGTTCTTGCGGCGGCGCGAGCGCAAAATCCGGATGGCGCGCGAGGAAGGCGCGAACCCGCGCGCCGTTCTCCTCATCGAGCAGCGAGCAGGTGATGTAGGCGATGCGGCCCGTGGGCTTCACAAGGCCGGCGGCCCGATCGAGCAATTCGTCCTGCGCCTTGATGCGCTGCTCCAGCGCGCCCGGCCGCACCCGCCACTTGGCATCGGGATTGCGCCGCCACGCGCCGATGCCGGTGCACGGCGCATCGATGAGGAGGAGATCGGCCGCGCCTTCGAGATCGGCGAGGATGTCAGCGGCGCCGCGCGGGGTGCGCACGTCGAGAAAAGCGCCCACTTGGGTGCCCACTTGAGCGCCCGCGCGCGCGAGCCGCGCATGGATCGCCGCGAGGCGGCGCATGTCGCGATCGGTCGCGATGAGACGGCCGCGATTGGCCATGAGAGCCGCGAGCGCCAGCGTCTTGCCGCCGCCGCCGGCGCAGAGGTCGATCACGGTCTCGCCGGGCTCCGCCCCGGCAAAGAGCGCGGCAAGCTGGGAGCCCTCGTCCTGGATTTCGATGAGGCCGTCGATGAAGGCGGGCTCGGCCTGGATCGGCGGGCTCTTGGCCTCGGCCGAGAGCGTGATGCGCAAGCCGACGGGCGACCACGGCGTCGGCGTTGCACCGAGATGAGCGAGTGCCGCTTGCGCCTCCTCGCGGCTGCCTTTGAGGGTGTTGACGCGGAGATCGACCGGCGCGCGGCTCGCGAGCGCCGCCCCTTCTGCGGCGCGCTCGTCGCCGAACACCTCCGCGAAGTAGGGATCAAGCCATTCGGGATAATCGCCGCGCACGTGAGCGGGCGCATCGTCGAGCGCCGCGCGCGCCAGCGCCGCAGTCTCCGCGTCGTCAGGCGGCGGCGGCGCGTGGCGCACGCCGTCGGCAAGCCGCGCGATGGCGTCACCCGTGAGACCGCGTTCGAGCTTGAGCGCGCCGAACAGAATCGCGCGCGGGGTCGCCGCGCCCATGACGTACGCGGCCGAGCTCTTGCGTCGCAGCGCGTCGAACACGAGGCCGCCGATCGCCGCGCGGTCGCCGGAGCCCGCGAAGCGATGCGCCAGCCCCCAGTCTTTGAGGGCATCCGCGGCCGGACGGCGCTGGGCGTCGATGTCGGCCAGCACCTCGATCGCGGCAGATAAGCGGGCTCCGGGAGTCATCCAATCACATTCATCTCGTCATCGCCCGGCGTAGACCGGACGATCCAGTAACCACCGACATCAGATTTAGGGCACAGCCGTCGTTTTATCCATGATGCTGGGGGCTACTGGATGCCCAGCGTGCGCGGGGCATGATGCTGGGAGATAGGATCGGACCCCCGGAATTAAAGGTCACCTCTGGCTCTGCTTGAAGTAGCGCAAATCCGGCGGCTGCTGGCCCTTTTTCACCGGCATCAGATAGCCGTCGCCGCTGAGGAGATAATCATCCTTGCCGATGTAGACGTGATCGTTGCCGAGCGTGCAGGTGTTCTCGGTCCAGACCACCTTGGGCAAACGGCGGAACGTCTTCACGACCGCCCACGGCTTCGTCAGCGCGTGGTCATGGGTCGTCATCTCAAGGCGCAGCTGGCTTGGATCGGCCTTGTCGAGATAGTAGCGCTCCTTGAAGACGCTCTCGTTGTCCTCATGCAGCGGCGTGCCGCTCGGATCGTAGACGCGCGGTCCCATGAATCCGCGCGTCTCGACTTCGAGCACGTCGTATTTGCCATCATGATCCTCATCGATCCATTTGCCGATGGAATAGCCGGCGAAGGTCGGCTCGATCTGGGCCGGCCAGTCGCGGCCGTCGGTATAGATGCGGCGCGTGGTGTAGGTGGAATATTCAAACAGCATGTAGGTCACGCCGGGCGTGATCACGAATTCGAAGGGAAAGAAGCCGGACATTTGCCGCGGCATGCCCATGGGGATGCACTTCAACCCGGGATCGAGGCCCTGGCCGCCGAGCTTCTGGTCGGCGATGCTCGCCGCGTAGATCGCCTGATACTCCGCCGTGAGCGGCGCCTCCTGGCCGCGCGCCGCCGGCTTTGAATAATCGTAGCGGGGCTGGCCCTTTTCCACCCTCGCCCACTGGCCGGACCAGTCGGGATATTTGACCTCCTCCGCGAGCGCCCCCGAGGTCAATCCCGCAAGCACAACCAAAGTCATTCCGAAAAGGCGCATGACATGCCCCTCGATCCCGCGATCCGTGCGCCGCCACCGCCTCGGGCACGGCATCATCGCGCACCGTGGAAAATGCAAGGCTCCGAAAAAGGACCCAGCGCGGTGGCGCGGCAGCTTACACAGACTTGAGGGATCGCGGCTACGCCCGGCCGGGATAATTCGGGCTCTCGCGGGTGACGACGACATCGTGGACGTGGCTTTCGCGCAGGCCCGCACTGGAGATGCGCACGAACTGCGCTTTCTGGTGCAGCTCCGCGATGTCGTGGGCGCCGACGTAGCCCATGGCGGCACGCAGGCCGCCGCCGAGCTGGTGCAGGACGTTGGCGACCGGGCCCTTGTAGGGCACCTGGCCTTCGATGCCTTCCGGCACGAGCTTAAGGTGATCCTTGATGTCCTGCTGGAAGTAGCGATCCGCTGAGCCGCGCGACATGGCGCCCACCGAGCCCATGCCGCGGTAGGCCTTGTAGGAGCGTCCCTGATAGAGAAACACCTCGCCGGGCGTCTCGTCGGTGCCGGCGAGCAGCGAGCCCACCATGACGCAATCGGCGCCGGCTGCGATCGCCTTCGCAAGGTCGCCGGAATATTTGATGCCGCCGTCGGCAATCACCGGCGTATCGGACTGCCGCGCCACCTCGACCGCATCCATGATGGCAGTGAGTTGCGGGACGCCGACACCGGCAACGATCCGGGTTGTACAGATCGAGCCCGGCCCGATGCCGACCTTGATAGCGTCGGCGCCGGCGTTGATCAGCGCCTTCGCGCCCTCCGCCGTCGCGATATTGCCGGCCACCACCTGCACCGCATTGGAGAGCCGCTTGATCCGCCGCACCGCATCGAGCACGCGACTCGAATGACCGTGGGCGGTGTCGACGATGACGAGATCGACCCCGGCCGCGAGCAATCGCTCGGTCCGCCGGTAGCCCTCGTCTCCGACCGTGGTTGCCGCGGCGACGCGCAGGCGGCCCTGCTCGTCCTTGCAGGCGTCGGGATGGGCGACGGCCTTCTCGATGTCCTTCACGGTGATGAGGCCGACGCAGCGATAGTCCTCGTCGACGATGAGCAGCTTTTCGATGCGGTGCTGGTGGAGGAGCCGCTTCGCCTCCTCCTGGCCGACGCCCTCCCGCACCGTCACCAGCCGATCCTTGGTCATCAGTTCGGCGACCTTCTGGCGCCGATCGGTGGCGAAACGGACGTCGCGATTAGTGAGGATGCCAACGAGGCGCCCCGGCGCGTTGCCGCCGGCCACCACGGGGATGCCGGAGATGCGGTTCTCCTCCATCAGCGCGAGCGCGTCGGCGAGTGTCGCCTCGGGGTTGATGGTGACCGGATTCACCACCATGCCGGACTCGAACTTCTTCACCTGGCGGACGAGGCCTGCCTGCTTTTCCGGGTCCATGTTGCGATGAATAACGCCGATGCCGCCGGCCTGCGCCATCGCGATCGCCATCGCCGCTTCCGTGACGGTGTCCATGGCGGAGGCGACGATCGGCAGGTTGAGGCGAATGTCGCGGGTGATGCGCGAGCGGACGTCGACCTCGGACGGCATGACATCCGAGAGGCCCGGCTTGAGCAACACGTCATCGAATGTGAAGGCTTCGCGTACGGCACCGTTTACGGTTTCCGCCATGTCCAACTCCTAGCGCCCGCAGGCGTGATCCAACGGATAAATGGGGCCTGCTGCGGGACTTTGCGACCCCGCGGCGACTCAACCGGCTCCCATGGAATTGGCGGGGGTCGATAGCACGGCCGTGTGACGTTGGAAAGCTGGTTGCGAAACTGATTCTCATGTTATGCGCAGCAAATGACCACCAGCGCGCAGAAGATGACCGCGGCGGCGTTCGGACGCGCGCTCGAACTCCTCGACAACGGCGATCTCGACGGCGCGCTGGCGCACTTCGAGCGCGCGTTGCGGATCGATCCGGCGCAGGCACAGATCTACGTCAAACGCGCCGGCGCCTGGCAACTCAAGGGTGAGCCGCAGCGGGCCGCCGCCGATTATGACGCCGCCATCGCGCTCGAGCCCGGCAAAGCCGATTACCGGCGGCTGCGCGGTCTCCTGCGCAACGCGGCCGGCGATATTGATGGGGCCATCGCCGACTTCGACGCAGCGATCGATCTTGACCCGGCCGGCGCGGCGGCGCACGTCGACCGCGGCATGGCGCGCTTTCTCAAGACCGATGTCGCCGGTGCAGTTGCGGACTTCGACGCGGCGCTCGCGATCGATCCCCGCCATCCCAATGCGCACCACATGCGCGCGCTCGCCCGCCACGCGCAGGGCGACCACGACGGTGCGGTCACCGATCTCGATGCCGCCCTCGCAATCGACGGTGAGCACGCCGACATTCGCAACGATCGCGGCCGGGTCAACACGGCGCGGCGCGATCTCGTTGCGGCCCGCGCCGATTACGATGCCGCGGCGCGGCTCTCCCCGCACTGGTCGCGGCCGCACGCGAACCGCGGCTGGGCCGCGATCCTTGCCGACGATCTCGATGACGCCGCGCGGGCCTTCTCCCGCGCGCTTGCGCTCGATGCGGATGATGCGCTCGCGCTCTGCGGCCGCGCGGTCGTCGCAAGGCGCCGCGGTGATACGGTGTCGCCCGAGGCCAAGCGCGGCGCGGCGCTGATGAACGATCCTGAAGTGGCCCGCATGATCGCCGCGATCGGCGTCGCGCCGCTTGCCAACCTCGCGCTGGCGCCATTGCTTGAACCGTAGACGCGGGGCGCATCGGCGATGCGCGGAGCTAAAAATTCCTCACAAGCACCACGGGCGCAGCAGCTTATGCCTAGCCAACGGATCGTGGATCGAACTGCGGCCACACATCGCAAACAGGTGTTTGCAGTTTCGCCGAATCGTTAAACGGATGTCCGGCGAGAGTTTTAAGTGCCAATGATCCGCACGAATACCGACTGAAGGGCTCGCCACAAACTCTCAACTTCCCGCTCGTAATAGGCAAGATTGAGAGGACCACGACGATCGCATGGGTTTTTCAAGTCATCCCGCCCTCGCAGGATTGGATCATCCATTTCACCGTCGCTAAAAGATTGCGCACCTATCAGGCGGTCCCGACAAATATATCGTTGCCGCTGGTCAGCGGGCATTAGGCTTATGGAATCGATTTGCCAGATGCGCGCGGTCTCGTCATGGGACGCTGTAACGATTCGTCCGCCGTCCGGGCTCAGCGTAGCGTTTTCGACCTGGCTAGTGTGCCCAGAAAAAATCGACAGTACCGCCCCGGTCTGGGCGTCCCACAATCGCGCGGTCCCGTCGGCCGAGGCGGTGACGACGCGATGGCCGTCAGCGCTGAAGGCTGCCCGGAGCACCCCATCCGTGTGTCCCGAAAGGACAGCAACTACGTCGCCACTTTTGGCGTCCCATACCCGTGCGGTGTTATCTGCGGACGCAGTCACCACACGCTCGCCATCCAAACTGAAATTTGCTGCGAAAACTTCTTTTGTATGACCTGACAGCTCGGCGAGCGCGGTGCCGGTCCGGACGTCCCACAATTTCGCTGTCTTGTCCTCGGATGCGGTAACGATTCGGTCGCCGTTGGGACTGAACGAGACGCCATATATGAGATCGGTGTGGCCTGACAGCGTGGCAATGGTGGCGCCCGATGCAACATCCCATAGTCGCGCGGTACCGTCCGCGGATGCGGTCGCGACGCGGGTGCCGTCCGGGCTGAAGACAGCGCTGTTGACGCCGCCCTCGTGCCCGGACAGAACAGCGAGCAGATTTCCAGACCGCCCATCCCATAACCGCGCTGTTTTATCGCGCGAAGCGGTGACAATTCGACTTCCGTCGGGGCTATAGAGCGCGCTGAAAAGCCAGTCGGTATGGCCCTTCAGCGTGGCGAGAAGTGAACCGCTCTTTGCATCCCAAACTCTTGCGGTTTTATCGAATGATGACGTGACCGCCGAATTTCCGTCGGGACTAAAAGCCGCTCCCGTAACCCAGTTGGTGTGTCCCGTGAGAAATCTTGAGCGTCGCACCGGACTTGGCGTCCCACAGTCGCGCTGTTTGGTCATTCGAGGCGGTCAGAACTCGACTGCCGTCCGGACTGAAGACCGCAGCGACAACCTTATCGGTATCTCCTGATAGCGTAACGAAAGCAGTATCTGTTCTCGCACGCCACAACCGAGCGGTATGGTCGCGTGATGCAGTGGCAATAAGGTCCCCGTCGGGACTGAACGACGCTCTCACAACTGAATCAGTGTGCCCGACGAGTTGAGCCAACTCGGCACCTTTCTGGGCATCCCACATCCTCGCCGTCCTGTCGGCTGAAGCGGTCACCACGCGACTACCATCCGAGCTGAAGTTTGCGTCGAATACTGAATCCATATGCCCAACAAGAACTGACAACGGATCACCTTTTTTGCCATCCCATATCCTCGCCGTTCCATCACTGGACGCGGTAACCACGCGGCTACCGTCAGGACTGAACGCGGCACCGTCCACGGAACGCGTATGGCCTGACAGCGTGGCGATTGCGGCACCGGAGTTGGCGTTCCACAATCGCGCGGTCATATCCGCCGATGCGGTGACAATACGTGTCCCATCCGGGCTGAATGCGGCGCTGAGCACGTAGTTCGTGTGGCCGGTCAAATTGGCAAGTGGAGCTCCGGTTTTTGCATCCCACAATCGGGCGGTGTGGTCATCGGATGCGGTGACAATCCGGTTGCCGTCGGGGCTGAAGGCAGCCATCTGTACGGTATCGGCATGGCCCATGAGAACCGCGAGCGCGGATCCTGTCGCCACATCCCATAGACGCGCCGTGTCGTCACTGGATGTCGTGACAATACGATTGCCGTCCGGGCTGAACACTGCGGTGAGCACCACCGACCTGTGCCCGGAGAGCGTCTTAAGCAGCTCACCTGATATGCCATTCCAGATGCGCGCGGTTCCGTCCCACGATGCGGTAACGATGTGGCTCCCGTCCCGACTGAAGTCCGCATTCCACACTTTGTTGCTATGGCCGGAGAGCGTAACAAGCACCTTCCCGGCCCTAGCGTCCCACAGACGCGCGGTGTTGTCCCCGGATGCAGTAACGATGCGACTGCCGTCGGGACTAAATTTCGCGGCCGTGACGATGTCACCATGTCCGCCCAGAACGGCGCGGAAGCGGCACCTTAGCGCAGATATGAACAGTGAGAGATCACCCTGTAATTCGGGCGAAATATAAGCGATTGGGAGCGACCCACGATCAGATGGCAGGCCAGCAACGGCAAACCGAAGGGAGCGGTCGCAAAAGCCTTGTTCGGACGCCGTTGCGCCGGCACTCGCAAAGACCGCCGCCTCGCTTCTTGAAGTTCGATATGATTGCCACAACGTGCCCCCGAGGGCCGCCATGACAGCCACCAAAAGTGCGGCTAACGCCCAGCGCGCCAATCGTAGGTTTCGGCGTTCGCGCGCGAGGCGGCGTTGCTCAGCGAGACGCGCGCCAAGCTCCTTTGACCAGCATTCCCTGAGGTAAGCCCTCTCGGTCGTCGTCAGAACGGCGCCGACGTCGCTGCCGTCGCTGATTCTCTGCGCTTCATCCAGTCGTCTGCCGGAGTGAACAAGCCACGTCTCATCGCGCCCATTCGTCTCCCACTCGCGCGCCGCACGCTGAATTCCATCGATCAACTTCAGATCGTCGGCATCGGCCTGCAACCAGGCCATCAGTGTCGACCATTGGCGCAACAAGCTCTCGTGAGCGATCTCGACGACATCAGCGCCGGAGCGACGGTCCGCGACAAGGAGCCTCGCTTTGATGAGCCGCTCGACCATGGCGCGCGAGCTTTGGGGGAAATCATTGAGTTGTGCGACCCGACGCATTGGCGTCCCTGTCTCAGGGTCGATCCGCGCGAGCCACGGGATAAAAGCCGCCTTTAACTCCGCAAGTTGCTCTTCCCGGGATGTCGGGATGGCTGGCGCGTCCGCGGGTTTGGTGAGTGCGCGCTTGAGTGCCATGTCGATCGCGCCTGAGATCCCGCCGATCACGTCATACTGCTCGGACGTCAAGTTTCCGGTCGTTCCAAACTCGCGATAAAGGTGCGAGATAGTGAAGGCGAGCAGCGGGAGGGCATCGGCGCCGCTCGCATCCGCGACGAGCCGATCGGCGAGCAGCGGGCTCAGAGTCAATCGATTGCCGCGCCGCGCGAGAACATCGAGCGGCTTCAGGATGACGTCGCGATAGGCGCTTTGCGGCAGTGGCAGCAACGGCAACGTTTCCGGAACCTCCAACTTGACGTCGTCGATCGCCTGGAACAGGCGTGCGGCTCCATCGGCGCGAACAGTGAACAGGCACAGCAACTCCGGGGGCGAGCGGCGCATAACGCTTGCGATCAGCGACAGAAAGCGTTCGCTTTCTGCGGCGTCGTCGGCGGCAAACAATTCTTCAGCCTGATCTATTCCGATGACGAGAACCGGCGAGCGCCCGTCAGACACGCCAACGCGTCGTTCGTCACACGCAAGCGATGCCGCTTGCGTCATCAACTCGACGAATGTGTTGGCGGCAATTGCGGCATCCGGCGCTGTCAAGGACGCATGAATCTCACCTGGGCTCACGATGCGGCCGGGCTGCGATAGTCGGAGGGCGAGCCTGCGGCCGAGTCCCTCAGGTCCAGTCAAGATGCCCTGAGCCGGCCGAACGATGGCAAGGGGTGCAAAATCCGAATCGCGGTCAAGTCGCGGCCAGAGCCCGGCGCGCAGGTAGGATGACTTTCCGGCACCCGAGGCAGCCTGGATGACGAGAAGCCTTGGACGACCGTTACGCCGCAACACCCGCAGTTTATCGAGGCCGCGCAAGATGTCGGCGTCGCGACCGAAAAAGATGCCAGCATCTTCTTCCGTAAATGCGCTGAGCCCCGGAAACGGTTCGGCATTTGGTCTGTCCTCCGGGGGCCACGCGAAACTGTCCGGAGTTATGCCTCGTTTGACCAGGAAATCCTTGACGCGGGCGAGTGCATCCTCATTGAAGCGAACGAGGAGGCACTCGCCGCGATAATCGACGGTTTGAACATGAGATTGGGGAGGCGCCGCCAAATCCACAATTTGGCGTTCTTTATAGGAATTGAGACGTTGGTCGTCGACTTGCAAGTCGTGCAAGAGAACAACGATGATCTCCTTACCGAAATCTTCAGCCTTGCGAACTTCCGCGATACATTCAGGGGAGGCAAGTGCGTGGGGCGAGGCGAGCAAGACCACCGCCTCGCACCGAGCGCTTGCCTTTCTCAGAGCCTCTTTCCAACGCTCACCAGCTCCGATGCTGTCGAGGTCGAGAAATACGTCATCCGCACCCCATCCGTTTGCGCCGAGCCATTGCTTGAAAGCGATGGCGAAAACGTTGTCCTTGCTGGAGTGGCTGATGAAAAGGCGCGACAAGGTGAAGACCGTTGCTATCCATTAACTCGGCCAGCATAGACTGCCAATCCTCGCAAAAACAATGCGTGGCAACTTGTTAGCTATGGGGGCCGCATAACCTCTTTTGGGGCAACCTGCGGCTTCGCTAAAGTCCTCTCACTTCGCGAATGACACGCCTATGATCGGCCTTGGACTGATGGCACTTGCGGTGGCTGTCGCCGCCCTGATCCAAGGCGCCATTGGGGTTGGCTTCGCCCTCGTTGTGGCCCCGCTCGCGGCGGTCTTCCGGCCCGACCTGCTTCCGGGATCGATCCTCATCCTGATGCTGCCGCTCAATGCGTTCGTGGCCTGGCGCGAACGACACCATCTCGATGTGCCGAGCATGAGCTGGATCACGGCCGGCCGTTTCATCGGCACATTCGCCGGGCTTTGGATACTCATCGTGGTGACGACGCCGATATTGAATCTGGTGGTTGGCGCCACCACCATCTTGGCGGCACTCGCCACCAAGCTCGCGCCGAAATTCACGCCGAACCACACGACCTTCGTGGGCGCCGGCTTCATCACGGGAGTGACGGAGACAGCGACCGGAATCGGCGGCCCGCCCCTTGCCCTCGTCTATCAGCATCACCCCGCGCCGACGCTGCGCGCGACCATCGCGATGTGTTTTCTGCTCGGCGAGATATTCTCGGTGGCAGCGCTGATGATCCAAGGAAAACTCGAACTCGTTCAGCTCGGTGACGCCGCGACACTCGCGCTGCCACTGCTTCTGGGCCTGCTTGGCAGCGGCTGGGCACACCGAAGGCTCAATGCCGGACGACTGCGCGACGCACTTCTGATTTTCGCGGTCGTCTCGGGCATCGTTTTGATCATCCAGTCAACAATTGGCTGAAGGATCACATGGGACTTGATCGAACATACTCGGGCTTGGGTCGGAGGTTTCTCACACCATGCGATTTCACGACATACATAGGTCGGTCTGCCCACGATCGATCTGCGTCGATTGGCTCCAGCGCGGCGATTAGTTCCGACCAACATCAATATCGATTGAACCCCAAGAAATGCTATCTTGTCCGCACTCCCTCCGTGAGAAGAGGAGCATGATATGAAGACCATCGTTCTAGCGGGAACAACGCTTGCTGTCATCGCGTGCAGTCTGCCGGCGGACGCGAGAGCCCGATACGTGCGGCATTACGCACACCCTCGCACCTATTATCCGGAGCCTCGCACCTATTCCCAGGAGCCCTATACGTCGCCGTTCTTTCGTGGTCGATCTTATTATGACGAGCGCGATCCCTTCATTCGCGGTCAAGTACTGCGCGATCTACCTCCCGGCAAACGCCCGCCTTTCTAGTGTTTTTCAAAGGCAGCAGACGAAACTTGCTGACGTGGTTCATCTGGTCGCGCGTATTGCCATGATCACGGGGACCACAATGATCCCGATCAGCACAGCGGCCATGAGGATGAGGATCAAGATCGCATACCGCGCCCAGGCGACATAGGCCGCGTGACCGATCTGTCGTGCCGGCGGAGAAGTACCGTCCGTCGGGTGCAGTAAGTTCGCAATACCATGTGCGAGCCGGTCGTATCCGCTCCAGAGGCGAAGCAGCGGCGTCGGAAGTCGCTTGCGAATCTTCTTTCCGTCAATCACCAGTCCGATGAGTTCAATGATGGTCAACGCGATCAGCAGATAGGCAGCGAACGCAGTGAGAGCTTCGCCAGCGATGAACACATCGCCGCCATTCTGCTCTACCAGCAGCGCCGGAACGGCATCCGTCTCACCACCGCGCGCCCGTTCGAGATCGCGGACAAGCACGGTCACCTTGGCAGGCACGCCTTCGCGCACCGCGGCATACGTGGATTTTGGATGAGGTGTGGGGCGGGAGACCATCCCGATCCAGCCGGTGAAGGAGAACGGGGCCCCGCTGAGCGTGAACCGCATCAGCGCGTAGCTGCCCGTTCCGACCTGCAGCGACTTTGACGTGATCATTCCTTCGATTGACGTGCGCGGTTGGAACATGCCGTCTCGGTTGATCGCGACGAACACGAGCGTCGGCAGCAGCAGGAACGCAGCCCAAAGTACGATGGGCTTGGCCTTCACCAGACTGAGGAGCACGGCATTCCCGCTTGTTCTCATATCGGGCATTCCCGGCTCCGCTGCCGCAATCGACGACGTGCGCAGTAGACATCGGAGCTGACGCGAACGGCAAGAGCATCCTTACCGTTCGCGTGTTCGCCGTTTCGATAAGATGCACAATGCGCCCGCGAAGAACAGGCGGAGGTCGAAGATGAAGTCGGACGGTCCGTCGCGCGGCGTCAGCCGGCGCGCCCTGGTCTCAAGCCTCGCACTCATTCCGGCATTGCCGGGCGTGCTGCGTCCCCGCGAAGCCGCGGCGCAGGGGACGCCTGCGCTGTCCTCCTGGAACGACGGCGCGGCGAAACAGGCGATCCTCGACTTCGTGCGCATCACGACCGATCCGGCCAGCCCGAAATTCGTGCCGCCGGACGAACGCATCGCCACGTTCGATCAGGACGGCACGCTGTGGGTCGAGCACCCCATGTACACGCAGGTGATCTTCTGTCTCGACCGCGTCCCGGCGGTGGTGGCGCAAACACCGAAGCTCAGGGACGTCGAGCCGTTTAAGACCGTGCTCTCGGGCGATCGAGAGGCGATTGCCAAACTCGCGCTTCCCGATCTCGAAAAGATTCTGATCGCAACGCTGACCGGCATGACGACGGAGGTGTTCAGCGCCGAAGCGAAGAAATGGCTCGAGACGGCAAAGCACCCACGCTGGAATCGCCTCTACACCGAACTCGCCTATCAACCGATGATCGAGGTCCTGCAATATTTCCGCGCGAATGGGTACAAGACCTACATCGCGACCGGCGGCGGCCAGGACTTCGTCCGTACCAACGCGCAACGGGTCTATGACATTCCGCCGAAACAGGTGGTTGGCACCGCCGCGGGAACCCAGTTCGGCTACGACAAGAACGGCGAGCCGATCCTGACCAAGGAACCGCGGCTGCTGCTGAACGACGACAAAGCCGGCAAGCCCGAGGGCATCCACCTGATGATCGGCCGCCGTCCGCACGCGGCGTTCGGCAACTCGAATGGCGACCGGGAGATGCTGGAATACACGGGCGCCGGCGCCGGCGCGCGGCTGATGATGCTGGTGCTGCATGACGATTCGCGGCGCGAATACGCTTATGGTCCGGCGCAAGGCCTGCCCGATACCAAGGTCGGCGCCTTCACTCAGACACTCTACGATGAGGCAAAGACGAGCGGCTGGACCGTCATCAGCATGAAGAATGACTGGAAGCGAATCTTCGCATTCGAATGAACGCGTTCGGTTGGGCGCGCCCGCGTCATCCATCTGTGATTGTTCCCGCGGCGATGATCGTCCGCCTTTGGCTCACTTGCGCGAGCCGACGATCCTTCCCTTCAGGCGCGCGTAGTTGCTGACTCCAACATCTGCGTGGAGTAAAACTGACGGTGCTGCGAACGTGGTAATGCCCTGCAGCCAACATTGGGAGGATAGACAATGATCAAGACGACTTTGTCGCGCCGTGGACTGCTCGCCGGAACAGGCGCCGCCGCTGCGGCCGGTCTTCTGAGCGGCACGGCTCTCGCCAAGGCGCCCCTGCTGAACAAGCCTGCCCCGGCCTTCTACCGATTCAAGGTCGGCACCATCGAGGCGACGGTCATTTCCGATGGACCGATGGCAACCGGCCCGGTCGAGAAGACCTTCTTCGGTCCGACCGCCGACGAACTCAAGAAGATGATGGCCGATCGCTTCGTCGCTTCCGACAACGTGCTCCTCGACCAGAATGCGCTCGTCATCAATACGGGCGACAAGCTCGCGCTGTTTGAAACCGGCATGAGCTCGGTCAAGCGCTCCAAGGACATGGGCAAGCTCGTCGAGAACATGAAGGCGGCCGGCATCGATCCCAAGGACATCGACGCCGTCATTCCCTCCCATGGCCACATTGACCACATCGGCGGCATCCTCGCCGAGGACGGCAGCCGCAACTTCCCGAACGCGCAGATCTACATTGCGCAGGTCGATCTCGAATATTGGACCGACGAGGCGGCGCGCAAGGGCACGCCGGGCGAGGGCTCGATGCTCGCGGCACGCAAGAACCTGCTGCCGAACCGCGACCGCATCATCTTCTACAAGGACGGCAAGGAGGTCATTCCCGGGGTGCAGGCCATGGCGACGCCGGGCCACACCTACGGACACACCGGCTTCATCGTCAACTCGGGAAACCAGACGCTGTTCGTCGGCGGCGATCTCGTCCACCACGACATCATCATCGAGAAGCCGCGGATGGAAGATGCGTTCGACACCGATCGCAAGATGGCGATCGAGACCCGCGTCAGGACGATGGGCATGCTATCGTCGCAGAAGCTGCTGTCGCTCATCTATCATACCGCATGGCCCGGCCTCGGCCATTTCTCGACGCGCGGCGACGGCTTCCGCTTCGAGCCGATTGCGATGGATTTCAGGAGCTGACGCTGCGAGCCGCTGCATCGGCAATCTGTATGAAATGATTGGGGCCGCCGGATCATCCGGCGGCCCTTATTTTACAGCAGGCCGAGATCGCGCAGTTCGCGCCGCATGGCTTCCGGCATGTTGCGGGCGCCGGGCGCGGCGCGGTCGAGATCGCGCGGCGCATCCTTGACGTCGAGATAGCGCCAGCCCTGGAAGGCGCGATAAGGGCGCGGCTCGACCAGCACCGGCTTGCAATCGAGCGCGATGTGGCAGCGGCCGACGCCCTCCTTGTCGACGAACGGGCTGATGTCGAGAATGCGCTCGCGGCACATGATCTGGCCGCGGATCACCCAGTAGAGCGAGCCGCCGGCGACGATTTCCTCGGCGCGCTTCGGCACCATGCGGGTGGTGTGATTGCGCTGGCGTTTGCGCGCGCTCGCTTTGGCGCCGGCGGCCTTGAGCCTCTCCTTGATCCAGTCCTCGAGATCCTTGACCGACTCGCAACCGACGCAAAGCTTGATGAGGTGAAGCACTCGAACCTGCCCTTCATTGATCGGAGAGTGTGGCGGCAGCTTCGATGCGCACCAGCGGTGCCCCTTCGACCGCCTGGGCGCCCGCCACCGCGATAACCTCCATCACCATGCCATCGATCGGGGCGGTCAGGCTGTGCTCCATTTTCATGGCTTCCATGACCGCCAAGCGCGCGCCCTTCTTCACCTGCTGACCCGGTGTCACCAACACGGCGACGATCTTGCCGTTCATCGGTGCGACAACGGTACCGTCGCCGCCCACCGCGACATCGAGGGTATCGTGACGGATCAACGCGACGCGATGTTGCCGGCCGTTGCCGATGACGACGACGCCATCGGGCACCGTGATGACCCGGTCGGGAGGAGATGACATCTCGCCGACCGGAGCGCCGCCGATGCTGACGCGAGGACCGCCGGCTCCCCACGCGACATCGACCTGGAAGGGTTCGCCGTCGACGGCGACATCGAGCGCCATCACGCGCGGCGGTCCGAGCGAGAAGCCGTCATTCGCCGACCACGGGTCTTGCCATTCGCGGGTCTCGGCCGGCGCGTCGACGCGTGCGCGCTCGCTCGCGATGAGTGCAGCGACGCCATGGGCAACGGCCTGCGTCACGGCCGCCGCATCGAACCGCAGCAGTTCGTCGTAATGGCGCGGGATGAAGCTGGTATCGAACCGTCCGGCGCGGAAATCGGGATGCTCGACGAGCGCCTTGAGGAGCGGTGTATTGACCCGTGGACCCACCACGATCGTGTCGCCGAGCGCCGCGGCGAGCCGCGCGAGCGCCGCTTCGCGCGTCGGGGCGCGCGCGATGACCTTCGCGATCATCGGGTCGTAGTCGGACGGCACGACGTCGCCGGCTTCGAAGCCGGTATCGACACGGATGCCCTCCCCTTTCGGCAGTTCCAGCATGGCGATGCGCCCCGAGGACGGCAGGAAGCCGTTGTCGGGGTCTTCGGCGTAGAGGCGCGCCTCGACGGCATGGCCGACGAGCGGCACCGCGTTCTGGGTCAGCGGCAATGCCTCTCCCGCCGCGATGCGGAACTGCCACTCGACCAGGTCGAGCCCGGTGATCGCCTCGGTGACCGGATGCTCCACCTGCAATCGCGTGTTCATTTCCATGAACCAGAACCCGTGCAGTCCCGCCGAAGCATCGGCAATGAACTCGATGGTGCCGGCACCGACGTAACCGACGGCGCGGGCCGCGGCGACCGCGGCCTTGCCCATCTCTACCCGCAACGCCGCGGTCATGCCCGGCGCGGGCGCCTCCTCGATAACCTTCTGATGACGCCGCTGCAGCGAACAGTCGCGCTCGTTGAGATGGATGGTGTTTCCTTCCTGATCGGCGAAGATCTGGAATTCGATGTGCCGCGGCGCCTCGATATATTTTTCGACCAACACGCGCGCATCGCCGAAGGCCGCGCTGGCCTCGCGCTGCGCCTCTTCGAGTGCCGCCTCAAAGTCCGCGTGCTTGTCGACGCGGCGCATGCCGCGCCCGCCGCCACCCGCCGCCGCCTTGATGAGAACGGGGTAGCCGATCTCATAGGCCTTGCGCTTGAGAAACGCCGCGCCTTGCTGTTCGCCGTGAAAGCCGGGCACCACCGGAACGCCGGCCCTTTCCATCAGCGTCTTGGCCCGATCCTTGAGGCCCATGGCCCGGATCGCAGCGGGCGGCGGACCGACAAAGACGATGCCGGCCGCGGCACAGGCCTCGGCGAAGTCCGCGTTCTCCGACACGAAACCGTAGCCGGGATGCACGCATTGCGCGCCGGTCTGGCGGGCGACTGCGATCAGCTTGTCGATCGCAAGATAGCTGTCGCGGGGCGGCGGCGGCCCGATGCACACCGTTTCGTCGCAGACGCGCACGTGCATCGCCCCCGCGTCGGCCTCGGAGTAGACCGCGATCGTGCGCATCCCGAGCCGCTTTGCAGTGCGCGCGATGCGGACCGCGATTTCGCCGCGGTTGGCGATGAGGACCGAAGAGAACATCGGTCTGCGATATCATCAGGACGATGACAAATGAAAGCGCCGCGTACGGCGTTTTCCACCGCCAGACCACCTTGGGTCGTGTAGAACGCTATTGGGACGCACACGACAGCGTGCGGCCTACGCGGAATAAATCCGAAATCGCAGGGTGCAATAGCGCAGCGTATTGCATCGTTGCGCGGCCCCCGGTGCAATACGTTGCGCTATTCTATTGCGCCTTACGGAAAGTGACGTCAGCGCGGGGATGCAGTACGCGGGAGCGTGCCGTCGGCCGGATCGACGTCCGGCTGCGCGGCAGGCGCCGGCCGTTCACGCGCGGGACGCGGCGGGGTCGCGCGCGCCTGCGCCGGACGGCGCGGCGGGACCGGCGTTTCGCTCGCGGTTGCGGGGGCCGGCGCGGCCACCTGCGTATGCGGCGGGGTCGTCGGCTCAGGTGCCATGATGTTGATCGCCGGGATCGATTTCGCCGACGGGAAATCATAACGCGGCGAGACCGTTGCCGGCCCCGGCGTAATGGTGGGAATGCCCGCTGATGGGCCTATCACAATCGTCGGCGTTTCGGTCCGCGTGGGCGAATTCCACATCGCCGTGTACTTGGTGACGCGGTCCTGGAAAACGTGGTCGCGCATATTAGCAAGCAGGTGGCTCGGGTCCTTGAATTGCGCCAGCGCATCGCACCGGTCCGCGGTGCAGCCGTTCTTCGTCTCGAGAACATGGGCGACGACGCCGAAACGGTCGAGCTCGATCGAGGCCCGCAGCGGCGCAAGCTCGGCGGCAAGCGCGCCGCTCGGACGGTTGGCTTGCTGGGAGCTTTCGTTCAGCAACGCAAGCTTCGCAGTGATGTAGGACACGGCCGCCGCGATCGCCTCGGGACTGCCGAATACGCGCTTTTCGCAGGCCGCCTCGACGGCGTCGCCGGCCATTTCATCAAGGCAGGCAAGTGCCGACCCCGGCGCAATGGCGCGCGCCGTCAGGGCCGCCGAACGCTCATCGAACGAACGCTTCGCGGCCGTCTCGTCCTGACCGGACTGATGTTGCAGGTAATACCAACCCGCATAGACGACGGCCGCGACGATCGCGATCCGGAACAGCGATCTGATCAGGGCTGCGCCGCCCGCGCGGCGGATCGCCATGAACAGCGCAAAAACCACGATGGCGGATGCCGCCGCGATCACCCACATTGGAACCGCAAAAGTCCCCATCGCCGAACTCCACCCCGGCATTTTCATACCTCACAGCGCGCGAACGCCAGTCCTGCCGGGCCCTTTGGGATTGCTGGCATTATGCAGTAGCCCCCGCGCGATGGCTACCGCCATTCTCTCAAAGTCTCTGTCGCCCGGTGTGACTCCGGGTTGCTCGTGCCCCCACGAGACATGACATGCGCGCGATGAACCATTAGTGTCCCGGCCGAAGTTACGACCTGTCCTCTCACGCTGATCCCGAGCTCTCAATGAACACACAGACTTCGGCGCCGCGTTCGGCCGGCCCTGCCGATCCCGCCGCCATCGACGATCTCGTCGCCGCCAACCGCATTCTTGCCGACCAGGGCGTGCTCGACGGCTACGGCCACGTCAGCATCCGCCATCCGGCGACGGCGGATCGCTATCTCCTGTCGCGGTCGCGATCGCCCGCGATCATCGCTGCCGAAGACATCATGGAGTTCGACCTCGATTCCAATCCGGTCGATCAGCAGCGCCGGCTCATGTACATCGAGCGTTATATCCATGGCGAAATCTACAAGGCCCGTCCCGACGTCAATGCGATCGTGCACAGTCATTCGCCGACCGTCATTCCCTTCAGCGTCAGCACGGTGAAGCTCAAGCCGATCTGCCACATGTCGGCATTCCTCAAGCATGACGTCCCGAATTTCGAAATCCGCGACTGCGACGGCATGACCGACCTGCTGGTCCGGAACGCCAAGCACGGTCAAGGCCTTGCCAGCGCCTTAAGCGCCAACAATGTGGCGCTAATGCGGGGGCACGGGAACGTCTGCGTCGGCCCCGACGTCATGACGGCCGTCTACCGGGCGGTTTATACGGAGGTCAATGCACGCCTGCAGGCGCAGGCCATCGCGTTGGGCGGGGAGATCAAATTCCTCGCGCCCGAGGAGTGCGATCTGATCACCGGGCGCCGCGACACCAACTATCAGCGACCCTGGGCCATGTGGAAGAGCCGCATCGCCACCAACTGACCACAAAAGGGCGCCACACCATCTGCGAGAACCCGCGCCGCTGACGGCGAGCGCCGCATTCTTGTTCAACCGCGGAGGCTCAAGGCCGATGATTAAGAAACTGAGCGCTGCCGTTGGAGGCGCTGCCCTCGCCGCCGCCGTCCTGATCGGGAGCCCCGTCGACACGCCGGCCGCGGCAGAAACCGTTGTGTTGCAAGGCATCGGCACGCTGGGCTGCAAGAAGCTCCTCACTGACGTGAGGCCCACCGAGGGCCTCGCCAACACCGCGAACGTGATGCTCTACGCGTGGGTGCAAGGATACGTCAGCGCCGCCAACGTCGCGCTTCTCGAAGACGAGGGCAAGCATGTCGATATGGGCACCCTCGACGGCGGGCGCGTCCTCGGCTTCATCATCGAGTTCTGCAAGGCGAACCCCGAAGGCAAGGCGATTGCCGCGATCGACGAGTTGATTCGCCAATCCGAAAAAATCCCAACCAAGTGGGACGCCGGTACGGTCAGCTGGGACGATTGAGACGACCGTTAGATCTTGGCCTTGCGTGACCGACCGGTCGACGCGTGCCGAGGCACGCGTGGGGTTGCAAATTGCCAGCGCCCACGGTCATAGAACGCCATGCTGGTGATCGACGATGTATCGATACGCGTGGCCGGCCGGCTCCTGATCGAGCAGGCGACGGTCCAGATCCCGACGGGCGCGCGGGTCGGCCTTGTCGGCCGCAACGGCACCGGCAAATCCACTTTGTTCCGGGCGATTGCCGGCGACATCGCGCTTGAACACGGCGCGTTCGCTCGCCCCGCCCGTGCGACCATGGGACGGCTGCCGCAGGAGGCCCCCGACGGACCTGAGAGCCTGCTCGATATCGTCCTTGCCGGCGACCGCGAGCGAGCGGCGCTTCTCGCCGAGGCCGAGATGGCCATCGATCCCAATCGCATCGCCGAAATCCAGTCGCGGCTTGCCGACATAGGCGCCCATGCGGCGCCGGCGCGGGCCGCGGCAATTCTCGCCGGCCTCGGCTTTTCCCACGAGGACCAGCAGCGGCCCTGCTCATCGTTTTCCGGCGGCTGGCGCATGCGCGTCGCCCTGGCCGCGGTGCTGTTCGCCGAGCCCGACCTGCTGCTGCTTGACGAGCCGACCAACTATCTCGATCTTGAAGGCACGCTCTGGCTCGAAGACCACATCGCGCGCTATCGGAGAACGGTCATCGTCATCAGCCACGACCGCGATCTTCTCGATTCCGCGGTCAATTCGATCCTGCATCTCGAACGCTGCAAGCTCACATTCTATCGCGGCAACTACACCTCGTTCGAACGCCAGCGCAACGAGCGCCTTGCCGTCGACGCTGCGCTTGCGCGCAAGCAGGAACGCGAGCGCGCTCGCATCAACGCCTTTGTCGAACGCTTCCGCGCCAAGGCGACGAAAGCGCGCCAGGCGCAGTCCCGTCTCAAATTGTTGGCGAAGCTGCAGCCGATCGACGTGCGCCTCGAAGACGAGGTGCGCGAGATCACGATCCCCTCTCCCGAAAAACAGCTATCGCCGCCGATCATCGCCCTCGACGACATGTCGGTCGGCTATGAGCCCGGCCGTCCGGTGCTGCGGCATCTGACGCTGCGCATCGATGCCGACGACCGCATTGCGCTCATCGGCGCCAACGGCAACGGCAAGTCGACCCTGACCAAGCTCCTCACCGGGCGGCTTGCGCCGTTCAGCGGACGGATGACCAAGGCCGAACGGCTGAAAGTCGCCTATTTCGCGCAGCATCAGCTTGATGAACTCAATCCGCAGGCGAGCGCCTACGATCACCTGCGCCGCCTGATGCCGGAGGCTCCTGAAGCGCGCGTGCGTGCACGCGCCGGCGCCATCGGCTTTCCAGGCGCTGCCGCGGATACCAAGGTCGCCAATCTGTCGGGCGGCGAGAAAGCGCGATTGCTGCTTGGGCTTGCGACATTCGATGCCCCGCATTTGGTGGTGCTCGACGAGCCGACCAACCATCTCGACATCGACAGCCGCGCGGCGCTGATCGAAGCCATCAACGACTACACTGGCGCCGTGATCCTGGTGTCGCACGACCGCTTCCTGCTCGATGCCTGCGCCGACCGGCTGTGGCTTGTTGCCAACGGCGAGGTCAAGCCGTTCGACGGCGGCCTCGACGACTATCGCCGCGTCGTCCTCGGCGCGCCGCCATCCGAACGCGACGCAGGGTCAGGTGAAACACGGACGTCGCGGAGCGAGTTGCGCCGCGCCGCGGCCGGCAAGCGCAGCGAACTTGCGCCACTCAAACGGCGCATCGACGAATGCGACAAGGCAATCGGCCGCTTCACGAAGCGCATTGCCGAGATCGATGCGGCGCTCGCCGATCCAACGCTTTACGACCGCGACGCGGCGCGGGTCGCGGCTCTCGGCAAGGAACGCGCCGACGCCTCGGCCGCACTCGCAGCGGCCGAGGAAGAATGGCTTGCGCTCAGCGGCGACTACGAGAGCGCCATGGCCAAGGCGTGATTCACACCCCCCTGGAGGGGGAGGGTGATCATTCCTTCTGCAATGCGGCGCGATAGAGGGCGAGCGCATCCTTGCGGAAGGCGGCGCGTGATGTGTCGCGCATATAGAACATGTGGCCGCCGCCGTAGACGGAAAGCTTCAAGCGGTCCGCCGAACCGAACACCGGCAACTGCTCGAGAATGAGCTGACTGCCGAAATACGGCGTCACGAGATCGCTCGCGCCATGCACCACCAGCGCCTGAAGGTCGCGGTCGGCGGCAAGCGCGTTGCGCAGGTCGTCGACCACCTCGGGGCCGCTGCGCCCGCGGCCCCAGTTCCATTGGCTGTTCACTTCGTTGTTGAGCAAGTGATAGGGCTGCTCGACGTGCCATTTCAGCGGTCCTTGATAGAGCGCCGTCATGGCACCGCTCAGCGCCGGTCCCATGGCATCGAGCACCGGGTCGGGGAAGCGGCTGGTGCGCGATGCCGGCGTCGGATCGAACGCCGTCACAGTCGGATCATAGGCACTCGCCACCTGGCCGCGCGAACGGTTGAGCTCACGCTGAAAGGTGCCGCTATCGACGCGCGCGGCCAGACGCTTTACTTCGGCGACGCTGAGGCCAGTATAAGTGGCGATCCGCGGCGCCATGCGGTCGACCGCGGCGGTATCGCGCTCGCCCTTCATCAGGTCATGCAAATAGTCGCCGACCGCATAGGCTTCGACCTCGTGCAATGCGTCGCGATTGAAGGGGCCTTTGCCCTCGAGCACCGTCGCGGCCATCGACGGCAGCCACGCCACCCACGTCATCGGGTTGTGGCGGCGCTGCGCAAACCCCGCGAAATCGAGCACCGGCGAGATCATGACGAGGCCGCGGATGCCGACGTTCTGATCGGCCAGGACGTGCGCAACCTTGGGCGCACGGAATCCGCCATAGCTTTCGCCAACGAGAAACTTCGTTGAGGCTTGGCGGCCGTTCTTCTCAATCCACTTGCGGATGACGACGGCAAGCGCGTTGGCGTCGCCGTCGACCGAGAAGAAGTTGCGCTTCACGCTTTCGTCGCTGGCGACGATGTGGCTGTAGCCGGTGTTCGCCGGATCAATGAAGACGAGGTCGGTGAAGTCGAGCCAGGTCTCGGCATTGAGAACAGGCGCCGGCGTCGCCGAAAATGAGATGGTATCAAACGGGACGCGCCATGGACCGACCGCGATCAGGCTGAGATAGGCCGAGGAAGCGCCGGGGCCGCCGTTGAACAGGAAGGTCACCGGCCGATTGGTCGCCGAGGGGTCGTCGAGCACATACGACGTATAGGCGATCTCGGCCTGAAGGTTGCCGGTCTCCGCGTTGTTGAGCGGAATCGAGCCCGCCGTCGCTTTGAATCTGAGGGTGCGGTCGGGGTATTCGAGCGTGTGCGAGGTGACCGAATCGGCCGGAAGCCGCACGGTCGAGTCCTGCGAACGAGCTTGGCGGGCGCCCTGCTCTCCCGGCGTTCCTGCAGCACCCCCCGCTTGCGAATTCTGCTGCGCCGGGCGGCCTTGTTGCGCCAGCGCCGGCACACCGACATCGCCGCCGACGATGAGCACGGCAAGTGCGAACGCCGCAGCGGCCGCAAGCCACGATATCTTGGGGCGAAGCGGCCGGCCTCGCATGCGGGTACTTTGTGTTTCCTGAGATGTGCTCATGACGGTGTCCTTGCAGAGGTCGCGCAACTCGCCCCACGTCCAACCGGTCGTTGGTGTTCGGAATAATGTAGGTACGCCACCGCCGCCACGCACGGCGAAGAGGCAGCGTGGATAACGCGTTGAAACGAAGATTGCTGGATTACGCCGGCGGCGGCGCGGGCGGAGGCTTCGGCTTCTTGGGCGGCGGCTTTTTTGCGACGACCGGCGGCGGCGGCGGTGCGGCGCCACGATCGATGGTCGACAGGCGGCCATTCACAAAACGGTAGATGCCCGGCCGCTCGCCGGACATGTAAGTCAGGACGGTAATGCGCGCTGGACCCTGCCCTCCAATCTCGGCCTGTGCCGGCGGACCAAGGGCGCGCGACACTTCGCATTCGGTCATGCCGAGCGCCACGCTGCGCGCCATTGACGGAGCAGGCGAGCCATCGGGCGCCACCGCTGCGGGCGCTGTCCCCGCGCACATGCCCTGACCGTCGACGAGATCTCCCGGTCCAACCGCACCCGTGCCTCCCAGCGGCAGGGCGTAAGACGACACATTGGTCGGCGCGAACGACTTGGCGTCGGGCAGCGGGTGGAATTCGCTCCATTGCGGGCTGAGGTTCTGCACCGATCCTTGCATGCTTTGAATGGACTCGCAGCCGGCAAGCGCCATCGCGAGGGCGGCGATCGCCGTCCCCTAAATCAGCACCCGAAAGCTGCCAGTCCGTCCCATCACCCCCCTCATGCTCACTTTCGGGAGCCGGCTGTCCAACCATTGTATACCGTCAACCGGACATTGCGTCATCATCATGACGTGGCCGCTCAATTAGTCGTCCGCCCGATCAAATCTGAAAATCTCAGCCGCGGCGCTGCCAGCGTCCATTTTCGTCGGCCTGCCAATAGGTAACAGCAAAACCCTGCGCCTTGGCCGCCTGCCAGCGCTCGCGCGCGTCGAGAAGCGCGTCTTCATCCTCGCCGTCGAACAGCAGTACCACGCGCTCGTAGCGTTCGGCGTCTACCGGTACCGCCGCCCGGTCGATCAAAAAACGCACCGTCGCCGCGTTCGGGTTGTGATCGCTTGCCGTGAGCAATACCGGTTGTTCGGCCGCTGTCGGCTCGCGAAAGGTACCGTGTGGCAGGAAACTGTCGTCCCGGAAGGTCCACAAATGGGCGTCGAGCGCGTCGATCCGCTCCTCGGATGACGCCTGGACGACGACGCGCCACCCGCGCTCGAGCGACTTTTCGATCAGGGACGGCAACACCTGTTCAGCCGCCTGACGGCGCAGATGATAGAAGAGGAACTCGGTCATATCTGCGCTCGTCGTTTCGTTCAGCGCTCGTAGTGCTCCGCCACCAGCCGATCGAGCAAGCGCACCCCCCAGCCGGCACTCCAGCTCTTATTGATCTCGGTTTGCGGCGAGCCGAGGGCGGTGCCTGCAATATCGAGGTGCGCCCAGGTGGTCTTGCCGACAAATCGCGCGAGGAGCTGAGCGGCGGTGATGGCCCCGCCGTGACGTCCGCCGGTGTTCTTCATGTCGGCGAACCTCGAATCGATCATCTTGTCGTATTCGGGCCCGAGCGGCATGCGCCAGACCCGTTCCCCCGTCGCCTCGCCTGCGGCGATCAGACGATCGCACAGCTCGTCATTGTTGGAGAACAGCCCGGCATATTCCTGGCCGAGCGCCACCATGATGGCGCCGGTCAGGGTGGCGAGATCGATCATGAACTGCGGCTTGAACTTGGTGTTCACGTAATGCAGCACATCCGCGAGAACGAGGCGACCTTCGGCGTCGGTGTTGATGATCTCGATGGTCTGGCCCGACATAGTCCGCACGATGTCGCCAGGCCGCTGCGCGTTCCCGTCCGGCATATTCTCGACAAGGCCGATGGCGCCGACGGCATTGACCTTGGCCTTGCGCGCCGCCAATGCATGCATGAGGCCGACCACGCAGCCGGCGCCTGCCATGTCGCCCTTCATGTCCTCCATGCCTTGGGCCGGCTTGATGGAAATACCACCGGTATCGAAGCACACGCCCTTGCCGATGAACGCCACCGGCGGAGTGCCGCGCTTGCCGCCGTTCCAGCGCATGATCACGGTCCGGCTCTCGTGAACCGACCCCTGCCCGACGCCGAGCAACGCTCCCATGCCGAGCCGTTTCATTGCCCGCATGTCGAGCACGTCAACGGCGACGCCGAGCCGCCGCAGCGCCCCGGCGCGGCGCGCGAATTCGACCGGAAACAGCACGTTGGCCGGCTCGTTGATCAGGTCACGCGCGAGCACGACGCCATCTGCAATGCCTTCGTGCGTTGCCCAGGCGCGGCCGGCTGCTGTCGGATTGGCGACCGCAATGGTTAATCTGGTGGTCCGGCGCCGCTCTTCGCCTTCCTTGCGCTTGGTCTTGTAGCGATCGAACGCGTAGGCGCGCAGCTTGGCGCCGGTCGCAAGTTCGGCAACCGAGTCCGGTGCCATAGCACCATCAGGAAGATCAGCGATCACGGTTACGTCGCCGCCCGCGCTCGGCGCCTTGCCCGCGGCAGTCCCGCCGAGCTTGAGAAAGTCCTTGTGCTTCATCTCGGCTGTTTTTCCGCAGCCGATGATGCTCAACCGACCCACTTTGAGGTCAGCCGGCAATACGATATCGAGGGTCGTACCGCTCTTGCCCGTAAAATGCTCCGCCGCGGCTGCCTTGCCGACCGCATCGGCAGCGTTGCCGAGAATCCGGCGGGTCGCTGTCCCGAATTTCAGCGAACCATCACAGAACGCAATCAGAACTCCCGCCGACGGCCGGCGAAACGATGAAAACTCAAGCTTCAGATCGCCTGCCATTCCCACGTCCTCTGTTCAGGCGGATCTAGCCGCCAGCATTCTGTGCTCCGCCCCCCGGATCGGTACACCCGACGCCCGCCGGAGCACGGCTCCCAATGGTGGCGCAGTAAGCCTTGCGAGCCGAAACACGCCTAGTGCAATTCGGGTCCCCAAATCACGTTCGGCCGGCACCCCGATTTGGCCGCCGATAACCTTGTTCCATTACAGGCTCTTAACCATTCCCACTTGAATTTCAACAGCTTTGCCTTCGGACGGCCACTTTGTGAATCGATTACGTTAATCGCCTTTCAGGGCATGGTGGGCATTCGGCGGGACGCTCTGAACTCCGACGACAGCAGCCGAGGCGGGGGGATGTGTGGCGCTATGGCTGCAGCGACGAAGTTTCAGTTTCGAACATCGGTTTCGCGTGGCGCCGCGGCGAGGCTTCCAGCTATGGTCCGCTTCGCTCCTGCGGAAAACGATCGCGGCGGCTGGCGATGCCGCCGCGCGGCGAAAGTTTTTGTCTGTTTGCGATGAGCCGCGGGGACAGCGCTGACCAAGGAGGGGGCGCCGAGGCGTGGTGAACGGGGGTTGGGGGTAATGGTGAGTGCGGCCGACGCAGTTTCGTCGGTTCGGCGCCGTGGCGGTCGTGTCGCCGCGGCGGGGCTGTTCTATTTGGCCGCAGCTATCTTGCTCCTCATCGTCGGGC
Source organism: uncultured Alphaproteobacteria bacterium (assembly GCA_963807015.1). Lineage (GTDB taxonomy): Bacteria > Pseudomonadota > Alphaproteobacteria > Rhizobiales > Xanthobacteraceae > JAJPKK01. Next base: position 35,371 of record CAWEAS010000012.1, read on the forward strand.
TGTTGCAGGACGCGCGGCCCACGCGGGCCCAGGATACGCAATTCCTGACGTTCCAAAGCCAAATCCGCCCCAAAGTCAGCAAGGGCCTGACGAAGCCGACGACCGCGGGAAACCCGCAGATGCTCGTCCAGGCGGACGAGATTCGATACGACTACAACAATCAAGTCGTGTCGGCGGTCGGCAACGTGCAAATCTATTACAACGGCGCGACCATCGAAGCCGACAAGGTCATCTACGATCAGCGCACCAAGCGGCTGCGCGCCGAAGGAAACGCACGGCTGACCGAGCCGGACGGCAAAGTGAGCTTGGGCGAAGTCATCGATCTCACCGACGATTATCGCGATGGCTTCATCGATTCGCTGCGCCTGGAGACCGTCGACGAAACCCGCATGGCGGCGGCTCGCGCCGACCGCACCGACTCGAACTACACGGTCTTCAATGACGGCGTTTACACGGCATGCGAAGCGTGCCGGGAGGACCCGCGCAAGCCGCCCCTGTGGCAAGTCAAAGCCGCGCGCATCATCCACAACCAAGCCGAAAAGATGATGTACTTCGAGGACGCCAACATCGAGTTCTTCGGCGTCCCACTGGCTTGGGTGCCATTCTTCTCGGCGCCTGATCCGTCGGTCAAACGCAAGACCGGCTTCCTGATGCCGATCATCTCGACGAGCTCGGCCTACGGGTTCGCGATCGAGACGCCGTACTATATGGCGCTTGCGCCCAACTACGATTTGACCATCTCGCCGCGGTTTACGACCACCCAGGGCCCGCTCGTCAGGGGCGAATTCCGCATGCGTCTGGACGAGGGTTATTTCACCATCCGCGGCGCTGCCATCGATCAGCTCAACAAAGATAAGTTCATCCGCGACGACGGCTCGGTGACTCCCGGCTTTCGCGACTTCCGCGGCAGCATCGAAGGCACAGGACGTTTCAATCTCTCTCCGAATTGGACGTGGGGCTTTGACGCCGTCGGCCTGAGCGATCCGACGTTCTTCCAGGACTACAAGATTATTCCGATGCAAACGACTGCCACCGACCCACTATTGGCGGCCACCACCGAAGGCGTATCGCAGCTCTTTCTCAGCGGCCGAGGCGACCGCAGCTTCTTCGATATCAGAACTATTCACTATTACGGTTTCTCGGAGTTCGACTCCCAAGGTCAGCTGCCGTTCATTCGTCCTGTGATCGACTACGATTACAAATTCGATGACCCGGTTCTCGGCGGCGAACTCGGTACGAAGTTCAATTTCACGAGCCTGTCGCGGCAAACCGCAAGCTTCCAGCCGATCGCGCCAAACCTGCAACTCAATAACTACTTGCAGGCCAACCCTGGTGCCGACCCGGTTGCATCGAACACCTTCCTGAATTCCCAGTGCGCCCTCCTCAACACCGCCGACACCGCGCAGAAGCCGACCAACTGCCTGTTGCGCGGCATCCCGGGAGACTATTCCCGGGCTTCAGCAGAAATCAGCTGGAGGGAGCGCTTCATCGATCCGTTCGGACAGGTGTGGATCCCGTTCGTTTCGCTCCGCGGCGATGTGGCGAACATGAACATCGCCAACGAGCCTGGCATCCCGAGCTTTATCAATCCCGGCGAGTCGGACGTGGCGCGTGGCATGCCCACGGCCGGGCTCGAGTATCGCTACCCCTTCATCGGCGTGGAGAGCTGGGGCACGCAGACGATCGAGCCCATCGCTCAGCTCATCCTCCGCCCCAGCGAGCAAAACATCGGCAAGCTTCCGAACGAAGATGCGCAGAGCTTCATCTTCGACGACAGCAATCTCTTCAAGGTCGACAAGTTTTCCGGTTGGGACCGGGAGGAAGGCGGCGGCAGAGCCAACGTCGGCGTCGAATACACCGCGCAGTTCAATCGTGGCGGCACCGTCAATGCGCTGTTCGGGCAATCCTACCAGCTGTTCGGGGTGAATTCCTTCGCCACCCCCGATCTTACCAACACCGGTCTCAACAGCGGCCTCGACAAGACGTTGTCCGACTACGTGGCGCGTCTGCAATTCCAGCCCAACAGGATTTTCACCTTTACGTCGCGCTTCCGGTTCGACGAAGAGAATTTCAGCGTGCAGCGCATGGAGCTCGAAAGCCGGGCGACGTTCGATCGCTGGACCCTTGATGTTCTCTACGGCAACTACGCCGCCCAACCCGAAATCGGCTACCTGACACGGCGAAACGGTGTTCTGACCACCGCCACCGTGAAATTGAGCGAGAACTGGGTCGTGAACGGCGGTGTGCGCTACGACTTCGAGGCCGGACAGCCATCGCAGACCCGTATGGGCCTTGGCTATATCGACGATTGTTTCATCCTGTCGTTCAACTGGTTCACGGATTACACCTACAGCGGGAATGTTTCGACCAGCCAGACGTTCATGTTGCAGCTCAGCCTGCGCACGATCGGCGGCACCGGATTCAGCTTCTAAACCCGGCGTTTGGGCTGACACGCGGTTGCCGCAATCTCGCGAAATAGGGGTATAATCAAGTTACGGCGAGTGCGACGACCACTGTTGCGGCAAGCAGCCGAATGGAGACGGGGACGTGATCGCGAACGGCGGAACGCATGGGGGACGAACACCAATCGTGTTGGCGTTGCTCTGCCTCGCCTCCATGGCGGGGTTTGCTGCGCCGACACCGGCCTTCGCCCAGCAGGTGATCTTGATCGTCAACGGTGAGGTCATCACCGATTACGATATCGAACAGCGCACAAAATTTGTCTTTCTGTCGACGCATAAGACGCCGACGCGCGCTGAGGTGATTGAGGATCTGATCGACGATAAGCTGAAGGTTCAGGTTGGCAGGAAATACAAGGTCGAGATTCCTGATAAGGACATTGACCAGAGCTACGCCGACATGGCGAAGCGGATGCACATCTCGGCCGAGCAACTTACGCAGGCTCTGGCCCAGGGCGGCGTCGCCCCCCCGACCTTGAAGGCGCGCATCAGGTCCGACCTGACCTGGACGGTCATCGTTCGCGGCAAGTTTCAATCGAGTCTCGAGGTCAACGAGAAGAGCGTCCTCGCCGCGATGGAAACGAACACGAAGAAGGACGAGGGCGAAGCCGTCGGCTATGACTACACGCTGCGGCCGATCCTGTTCGTGGTGCCGCACGGCAATAACGAGATCGCGGAATTGCGTCGCAAGGATGCCGAAGTCCTGCGCGCTCGTTTCATGGGATGCGACACCGGCCTGCCCTACGCCCGCTCTTTCCGCGACGTGACGGTCCGTGATTCGATCACGAAGAACTCTTCCGACCTGATCCCGGCGTTGCGGGAGCTTCTCGACAAGACCGAGGTCGGGCATCTCACCCCGCCGGAGACGACCGCTCAAGGTGTCGAATTGTTCGCGATCTGCGAGAAGAAGCAGACGAAAGCCGAGACGCCTGAAAAACGGGCGGCGCACGACAAGATCTTCGGCGAGAAGTTTCAAAGCGAATCCAAGCGCTATCTGCAGGAACTGCGTCGCCAGGCGATGATTGAACGCAAGTAATGCCGCTGCCGCTCGCGCTGACGCTGGGCGAACCGGCAGGAATCGGGCCCGATCTCACGATTTCGCTGTGGCGGCGCCGCATCGAACTTGACCTGCCGCCGTTTTACGTCATTGGCGATGTGGCGATGCTCGAGCGGCGCGCGGCACTGCTGGGCGCGCCGGTCGCAATAGCCGCCACCGACCCGGGCAACGCAGCCACGATCTTTGCTTCGGCTCTGCCCGTCGTTGAAAGCGGCATTGCCGCGACCGCGCCACCGGGCCACCCCGATTCGACGAGCGCGCCTGCGGCCATTGCTTCGATTGAGCTCGCCGTCCGGCACGTGCTCGCCGGTGACGCCCTGGCGATCGTCACCAACCCTATTGCCAAGAACGTGCTCTACCGCTCGGGTTTTGCCGAGCCCGGCCACACCGAGTTTCTCGGGCGTCTCGCCGCGGAGGCGACCGGCGCGGCGGTGCGCCCGGTAATGATGCTATGGTCGCCCGAACTCGCGGTCGTGCCGGTGACGATCCATTTGCCGCTGGCGAAGGTGCCCGGCGCGCTTGATGCCGATCTCATTGTCGAGACCGGGAGGATCACCGCGCACGACCTCACGACGCGATTCCGCATTCCGGCGCCGCAACTCGCGATCGCCGGCCTCAACCCCCACGCGGGCGAGGACGGCGCCATGGGCGCCGAGGACATCACGATCGTCCGGCCGGCCGTCGAGCGCCTCAAGGCTCTCGGGATCGCCGCGCGCGGACCGTTGCCCGCCGACACGATGTTCCACCCTGCCGCGCGTGCGACCTATGATGCCGCGCTCTGCATGTATCACGACCAGGCGCTGATCCCGATCAAGACCCTCGCTTTCGATCACGCGGTCAATGTCACGCTCGGCCTTCCGTTCGTGCGCACTTCGCCCGACCACGGGACGGCCTTCGACATTGCCGGCACGGGACGCGCTGATCCGTCGAGCCTGATCGCGGCAGTCCGCCTCGCGGCGCGGCTTGCCGGTCGCGAAACGGCCGCCTCGTGAACGCGGTCGACGACCTGCCGCCGTTGCGCGAGGCAATTCGACGGCACGGTCTTGCGGCACGCAAATCCCTCGGCCAGAATTTCCTTCTCGATCTGAACCTGGCGGCGCGCATCGCTCGCACCGCCGGAAGTCTCGACGGCGTCACCGTAGTCGAGATTGGTCCCGGTCCGGGTGGCCTCACGCGGGCGCTGCTTGCCGAAGGCGCGCGACACGTTGTTGCGATCGAGCGCGATGCGCGGGCAGTGGCGGCGCTCGGCGAGATTGCGGCCCGCTATCCCGGGCGGCTTGCGGTGATCGAGGGCGACGCCCTCGATATGGACTGGAGCCGGCTGCCCGGCATTCCTCCCTCTTCAGCGGAAGGCGCAGTGCGCATCGTCGCGAACCTGCCCTACAACATCGCGACGCCACTTCTTGTCGGCTGGCTTTCGATCGAACCGTGGCCGCCGTGGTATGACGTGATGGTGTTGATGTTCCAGCGCGAGGTTGCCGAACGGATCGTCGCCTCGCCGGGCTCAAAGTCTTATGGGCGGCTCGCCGTGCTTGCGGGCTGGCGGACCGAGGCGAAGATCATGTTCGACATCGCGCCGAGCGCGTTCGTGCCGCCTCCCAAGGTCACGTCATCGGTCGTGCGCTTTGTCCCGCGTGCCCATCCCCTGCCCTGTAGCCGCGCGAGCCTGGCGCACGTGACTGCAGCGGCGTTCGGGCAACGGCGCAAGATGCTGCGGGCAAGCCTGCGCGCTCTCGGCGGCAACCCGCAGCCCGTGCTCGCGGCTGCGGGCATCGACCCCGAGGCGCGTGCGGAAGACATATCGGTCGCAGGCTTCGTCGCGCTCGCGAACGCGTTCGACGCTGGGCACACGCCCTCGCACCGGTCCGGGCAAAAAGGCAACGATCCATGACCAAGCTTCGCCGTCAGTCGCTCGCCGCCTATGGGGCGCCGCTGTGCGAGACCATCGTCGATTGCCCGGAGCCGCGCGGAAGTGAGGTCCTGGTCCGCATTGAACGATGCGGCGTGTGTCACTCCGACCTGCATATGCAGGACGGCTATTTCAAGCTCAGCGACGACAAGAAGCTCGACATCACTGCCGGCCGGAATTTGCCGTTTACGCTCGGCCATGAGATCGCGGGCGTCGTCGAGCGTGGTGGTCCGGACGCTGCCGTCGTGCCCGGCCGCAAGGTCGCGGTTTATCCTTGGATCGGCTGTGGCGCCTGCCCGGCCTGCCGAAATGGCGAGGAAAATCTGTGCGGTGCTTCGCGTCACCTCGGCATCGCAGCCGACGGCGGATATGCGACCCACGTGCTCATCCCGCATCCACGCTATCTCCTCGACTATGCGCCGCTCGCGCCCAATGTCGCGGCGGCGCTGATGTGCTCGGGGCTCACGGCCTACGCCGCGCTCAAGCGCCTCAAGGACCGTGCGACTCGCGGACCGGTGCTGCTCGTGGGACTGGGCGGCGTCGGCATGATGGGGCTCGCGCTCGCCGGCGCGCTGTTTGACGCGCCGCCGCTCGTCGCCGACGTCGATGCCGGCAAGCGGGCGGCAGCGGTCGGCGCCGCCGCGGCGTTCGATCCCGCCGATCCCGGTGCCCGCAAGGCAGTGCTGGCAGCGACCGGAGGCGTCTACGGCGTGTGCGACTTTGTCGGTTCGGAGTCCTCGCTCGCGTTCTCCACCAGCGTGCTTGCCAAGGGCGGTAAAGTGGTGGTCACTGGCCTCCTTGGCGGAAACTATGCGACCCCCGCGGCGATGTTCGTGCTGCGCGCCATGACAATCGAAGGCGTGTTGACCGGGACCCTCGCCGAGGCCAAGGAATTGATGGCATTGGCGCGGGCTGGACAGGCGCCGTCGATCCCGATGTCCGAGCGCGATTTCACGCAGGCGCAAGCGGCACTCGACGATCTGCGCGCGGGCCGCGTGGTGGGGCGCGTCGTTCTCACAATGCCGGCATAAGAGCCGATCGACTCACCTGCTGCGCTATAGTCCAGCCTGCAGCGCACGCACGAAAGCGGAGAGGCCGGTCTGGCGCTCGCGCTTGAGCCGTTCGGCCGCAAGAATCGCGCAGACGTCCTCGAACGCGCGCGTCACATCGCGATTGACGACGACATAGTCGTATTCGGCCCAGTGGCTCATCTCGTCCGCAGCCTTGGACATGCGGCTATGAATGACGTCATCGGAGTCCTGGGCGCGCTGGCGCAATCGCGCCTCGAGGTCAGGGATCGACGGCGGCAGCACGAACACGCTGACGAGGGCATCGCGGCCCTTCTCCCGCAGCTGCTGGGTACCCTGCCAGTCGATATCGAACAAAACATCGCGGCCCATCGCGAGCATGCGCTCGACCGGTGCGCGCGGCGTGCCATAGCGATTGCCGAAAACCTCGGCCCACTCCAGCAGTTCGCCGCCCCTCACCATGGCGTCGAACCGGCTGTGGTCGATGAAATGATAGTCCTTGCCCTCGACCTCGCCCGGTCGCGGCTTGCGCGTCGTCACCGAGATCGACAACTCGATATTCGTATAGCGATCGAGCAGCAGCCGCGACAACGTCGTCTTACCGGCGCCGGAGGGCGAGGACAACACCAGCATGATGCCGCGACGGGCAACCTCGACATCCATCGGCTTGGTTGCTTCCAGGGTTTTATGCCCTGCCATCGCTCGCTCCGGCCTATTCGAGGTTTTGCACCTGCTCACGGAATTGCTCGACGACCGCCTTGAGCTCGAGCCCGATGTTGGTCAGCTCCAGATCGTTCGCCTTGGCGCACAGCGTATTCAATTCGCGGTTGAATTCCTGCGACAGGAAATCGAGCCGCCGGCCGACCGCGCCGCCGTTCTTGAGCAATGTGCGCGCCTGTTCCACGTGCGCCGCGAGACGATCGATCTCCTCGCGCACGTCAGCACGCGCCGCGATCAGCACCGCTTCCTGATGCAGCCGGTCGGGATCGAAGCGCTCGGGCGCATCGAGGAGGGTCGCGACCTGCTCGGCGATCCGGCGCTTGACTGCGTCCGATCGTGCCGCTGCGGTCGTTTCAGCTTTTTGCGTCAACGCCGCGATCTCCTCGAGCCGTTGCGACAGGATGCGGGCGAGCGCCGCGCCTTCACGCCGGCGCATCTCCACAAGACTCGCTAGCACCTCGCCGAAGCCTGCCGCCACCGCGCCTTCAACGATGCGCCGATCGTCCTCGGAGTCCTCGGCATCCACCACCTCGATGACACCCTTGATGCCGAGAATCCCGTCGAGCCGCGGACGCTCGGCATCGACCCGGCCCGAAAGCGATTTGATTGTGTCGAGCACTGCCGCGAGCACGGCCTCGTCAACGCGCACGACCGGCGTTTTGCCCCGCCGCTCGATCGTCAGCGTCGCCTGAACGTTCCCGCGTGACAGAGCCTCGGCCGCCTTGGCACGCACCGCAGGCTCCACGGCGTCCCATCCGGGCGGCAAGCGCAGCCGCAAATCGAGACCCTTGCCGTTGACGGACCTCATCTCCCAGTTCCACGCGTGGAAGCCGCAGATGCCATGTCCGCGGGCAAATCCCGTCATGCTCGAAAGCGTCATTGTCTGAAAACCTGCCTCCAGGAGTATAACGCGGCGAATGTGACGCGCCCTCGTGGCGGTGCTTGTAGGCCGACGGCGTGCGGCTGAAAAGCGTATCGGCACGAATAGGCGCGCGGGCGGCGTCGCCCAGATCAGCTAAATGCGCGAGCTATCGCGGCTGCTGCGGCGCCCTCGCCGGTGGCTTTTTGACCGGCGCTGCAGGTGCTGGAGCCGGCGCAGCCGCAACCGGCACCGCGGGCGCTGCGGGAGCCGTCGCAGCACTCTGCCCCTGTTCGATCGCCCGCAGCCGCGACACGTTCTTCTGGTGCTGGTCGAGCGTCTCCGAGAAGGAATGTCCGCCGGTACCATCAGCCACGAAAAAGAGCTCGCGGGTGCGCGCCGGATTAGCCACCGCCTCCAACGCAGAACGGCCGGGATTGGCGATCGGTCCCGGCGGCAAGCCATCGATGATGTAGGTGTTGTAAGGCGTCGGCTGCTCGATCTCGCTTCGCATGATGGGACGACCGAGCGTGCCCTTGCCGCCCACCAACCCATAAATGATGGTCGGGTCCGATTGCAGCCGCATCTTCTGCTTGAGACGGTTGACGAAGACGGCAGCGACGCGACTGCGCTCATCGGCGCGACCCGTCTCCTTCTCGACGATCGAGGCAAGGATAACCAATTGCTCAGGGTTGCGCAGCGGCAAATCCTGGGCCCGGTGATCCCAGGCCTCCTGGACCGCGCGCCGTTGTGCTTGCTGCATCCGCTGGATCACCTGCTCGCGCGGCGTGCCACGGCTAAAGCGATAGCTCTCAGGCAGCAGCGAACCCTCGCGCGGATTCTCCTTGATGTTGCCGGTCAGGAAATCGGCCTCCATCAGGCGCTGCACGATCTGTTCGGAGGTGAGGCCCTCGGCAAGCGTGACCTGATGCTGGACCACCTTGCCTTCGATGATGGTGTTGATCACGTCATGCAGGCTCGCCTCACGCGTGAACTGGTACTCGCCAAAGCGCAGTTCGTCGCGAGTCTTGGCGATCATCGCGGCGACCATGAAGGTCTTCGGATGTTCGATGACGCCTTCCTTGTACAAAACGTCCGCGATCTCCCGCAGGCCCTGCCGAGGCGGAATGTTCACGACCTTATCGGCGGGCAACGGACCCGGCGCGTCATAACGATGTTTGAGGACGGCGAACGCGACCCCCGCCACGAGCGCCAACAGGATAAGGCCGGTGAATACCGCATTGCCCGCAATCACCAGCGGATGGCGGGCGCTCTTCGACCATCGCGTCGGCACCGGCACCCGCTCGGGCTCGAGCGCGGCGCGAGGGCTGCGCGGCGCGAAACGCCGAGAGTCTTCCGCGCGTCGCATCGCCGCCGCGACTTCAGCGCGGGACGGTGCCGAGATATCGCCAGCTTCGAACGAATTCTGTGCCGCGCTGTTGGCAGCGCCCGACGGGGCGCGCCTCGCTCCTGCGCCGCCCGCTGGCTGAATCAAATCCGAGCCTGCGTTACCAGTGTTAGCCATTGGCCCAACCTATTGAAATTTTTTTAGAAACTCAACCGACCCCAACGCACCCCACAGGCGCGAATGCAACCCGCCGAAGCGACCGCAACAATGTGTTTTTTTGGCGGTTTGTGGCCCTGCGGCCTGTTTTGCTGCTTATCGTTACAGTTTCTTGCCAGAGATTCTTGTCAGTTTTTTTTGTTCGGCGATGCTTGATCCCCTGGCGCATCGCCCACCCCGCGCCGGCAAGCCTAGTTTCTAGCCGTGCGCGACGTCAACCGTGAAAGCGGCGAAACACGAGCGATGCATTGGTGCCGCCGAACCCGAATGAGTTCGACAACGCGACATCAATCTTGCGCGGACGCGCCTTGAGCGGAACGAGATCGATGGGAGTTTCAACCGAAGGGTGCTCGAGGTTCAACGTCGGCGGCACGATCTCGTCACGCATGGCAAGAATCGAGAAGATCGCCTCCACCGCTCCCGCCGCACCCAAGAGGTGGCCGACCGACGACTTGGTCGACGACATCGAGATGCGGCCGGCGGCATTGCCGACGAGCCTTTGGACCGCATTGAGCTCGATTTCATCCCCGAGCGGAGTCGAGGTGCCGTGCGCATTGATGTAATCGATCTCGGCCGCCGATATGCCGGCGCGCTTGATCGCGGCCTGCATGCAGCGGAACGCGCCGTCGCCATCCTCGGACGGCGCAGTGATGTGGTGGGCATCGCCCGACAGGCCATAGCCGGTCAACTCGGCATAGATCTTGGCACCGCGCTTGCGGGCGTGGTCGAGTTCTTCAAGGACGACGACGCCCGAACCTTCGCCCATGACGAAGCCGTCGCGATCGCGATCATACGGCCGCGACGCTCGGGTCGGCTCGTCGTTGAAACCTGTGGATAAGGCGCGGCACGCGGCAAAGCCGGCCATGGAGATGCGGTTGATCGGCGATTCCGTCCCGCCCGCCACCATCAAATCGGCATCGCCCAGCGCAATCAGCCGGCCCGCATCGCCGATCGCGTGCGCACCCGTAGAGCACGCCGTCACGACCGCGTGGTTCGGACCTTTGAGGCGGTGAGCGATCGAGACATAACCGGAGGCGAGATTGATGATGCGACCGGGGATGAAGAATGGTGATACCCGGCGCGGGCCCTTCTCCTTGAGTGCCACCGCTGTCTCGGCGATGCCGGCGATACCACCGATGCCGGAGCCGATCATCACGCCGCTCGTGATCTCCTCTTCGTAGCTTTTGGGCGCGCAGCCGGCGTCTTGGATCGCCTGGGTGGCAGCGCACATGGCATAGACGATGAAATCATCGACCTTGCGCCGTTCCTTCGCCTCCATCCATTGATCCGGATCGAAGGTGCCATCGTTGCCGCTGCCGCGTGGAATCATGCCGGCGATCCGGCTCGGCAGGTCGGAGACGTCGAAGCTGTCGACCTTGCGGACACCGCTTTCGCCGGCAACGAGCCGGCGCCACGTGGTCTCGACGCCGCAGCCGAGCGGCGTGACCATCCCCAGCCCTGTAACGACGACTCGTCTCATTACCTCGCCTGCCTTGCCCGCGAATTACGGCGCGACCTTCTAGCTTTTACGCTGCGGGGACTTTCTGGCAAGACCGGTCGGCCAGCCGGTGCCGTCAATATCTCAACGTCTGAAGCAAAAAGAAGGTTGGAGCGGAAAGCGCGGCCCAGTCGCCGAACCGAAATCAGGAGGTGCAGCGCCGATCCACGACCCGTTGCAGAAATATGAAATGGTCCGATTGCGCCATTCAACGATTCGAAATCCCCGCAAACCCGCGTATGCGCGGGCAACGGGTGAACAGTCGGATCAAAAAATGACGGGCTTCAGCTCTTGGCGTTCTTTTCCAGGAATTTCACGGCATCGCCGACCGTGAGAATCGTCTCGGCAGCATCGTCAGGAATCTCGCAGCCGAATTCCTCTTCGAACGCCATGACGAGCTCCACCGTGTCGAGACTGTCGGCACCGAGATCGTCAATGAAGCTTGCGGATTCCGTCACCTTGTCAGGCTCGGCCCCCAGGTGCTCCACGACGATCTTCTTCACCCGCTCGCCAATGTCACTCATCTCTCAAACCTCGTGCGCCTTTTCGAATTGGCTTGGCCGGCCAAGCGGTCAATTGATCCCCCGATCAGTTGCCACCGGGCAGCATTGTCGTGGTCGACGGTAGCGGGAAAGATAACGCGTTTAGATTGTTGTTGCGAGCCCAGCCCCACCGCATCGTCCAGCCGCCCCGGGGGTTATCATACTTCATTTCGCTTGACCAGCATCGCCGCGGGTTCTCCCGGGACCTCCCGCACTGCACTCCAAACCTCTCAGAACATTGCCATCCCGCCATTCACGTGAAGGGTTTGCCCGGTCATATAGCCGCTCTCGTTCGAGGCGAGGTAGAGCGCCGCCGCGGCAACGTCGTCGGACGAACCAAAGCGGCCGGCAGGCACGCGGGCGAGAATCGCCTCCTTTTGCTTGTCGTTGAGCGACGCCGTCATCGCCGTATCAATGAGGCCGGGGGCAATCACGTTGACCGTGACGCCACGCGAGGCGACCTCCTGCGCAAGCGACTTGGTCATCGCGATCATTCCAGCCTTGGCCGCTGCGTAGTTCGCCTGTCCGGCGTTTCCCGTCACCCCGACAACGGATGAGATGCCGATGATGCGGCCATAGCGACGGCGCATCATGCCGCGCACCGCAGCACGCGCGAGCCGGAATGCGGCGCCGAGGTCGACCGCCAGCACCTGATCCCATTCTTCGTCCTTGAGCCGCACGAACAGATTGTCCCGGGTGATGCCGGCATTATTCACAAGAATGTCGACGTGCCCCATGGCGGCTTCGGCGTTCGGTAGGAGTTTCTCGACATCGCTCATATCCGACAGATCGCACGGCAGCACATGGACGCGGCCGGCCAACTGGCCGGCCAGCGCGTCCAGTTTTTCCATGCGGGTGCCGGAAATCGCGACGATCGCGCCGCTCGCATGCAACGCGTGAGCAATGGCGCCGCCAATGCCGCCGGTCGCCCCGGTCACAAGCGCGGTCTTTCCGGTCAGGTCAAACATCAGCGCTTCCTGTCCTAGGCATCAACTGAAAACAACCGACGTTCGAGGCAAGATCATGCACAAGAACGCCGACATCACAAACGTCAAGCCGCAGCGCCCTGCATCACTTTGAAGGCCGCGATATCCTCGGGCGCACAAATCGGCGTCGCGGTGGCGCTCTCCGCGATGCGCTTGGCGAGACCGCACAGCACGCGGCCGGCGCCGACTTCGTAGAACCGTGTGACCCCGTGCTCCGCCATATAGGCAACGCATTCGCGCCAGCGCACGGTCCCCGTCACCTGCTCGACGAGGCGGCGCGCGATCTCCGACGGATCGGTGATGGCGCGCGCCACCACGTTGGCAACGAGCGCCGGGGCCGGCGCCCGGATCGTCACCTTGGCGAGCGCCTCGGCCATCACGTCAGCTGCGGGCTTCATCAGGGCACAATGAAACGGCGCGGACACCGGCAGCATCATCGCCCGCTTGGCACCCTTGCCCTTGGCGATCTCGACGGCGCGTTCGACCGCGGTCTTATCGCCAGAGACCACCACCTGGCCGCCGCCATTGTCGTTCGCCGCCTGGCACACTTGGCCTTGCGCCGCTTCGGTCGCAACCGCCTGTGCCGAATCGAATTCGAGTCCCAGCAGCGCCGCCATGGCGCCGACACCAACGGGCACGGCCTTCTGCATCGCGCGGCCGCGAATGCGCAAAAGGCGCGCCGTATCGGCAACAGTCAGCGCACCTGCCGCGGCGAGCGCCGAATATTCGCCGAGCGAGTGGCCCGCCACAAAGGCAGCGTCGCGCCCGAGCACGACGCCCGCCTCGCTTTCCAGGACGCGCATGACCGCGAGCGAGACCGCCATGAGCGCCGGCTGAGTATTCTCGGTGAGCGTCAGCTTCTCCGCGGGCCCCTCGAAGATCACGTCCGACAAGCGCTCCCCGAGCGCCTCGTCGACTTCGTCGAACACGCGCCGCGCCGCGGGAAACGCCTGCGCCAGCGCCTTGCCCATGCCGACCGCCTGACTGCCCTGCCCCGGAAACACAAAAGCCGCCGCCACCATTTCCTCCCGCTGGAATTGGCGCGGACCAACACCGTGCGCAGGGCCGATGTCAAGCGCGGGCCGATGCGCGGCAACGAGGATTTCGTCCGTCTCACGAGGCCTAAAAGGCCGAACTTCTTGCGCCCGCCGCCATTGCATTCGGGCGGAAAGCCACTATAAACCCTGCTTCCGCTCGATCCCGGCCGGGAGCTGAACGGACGGCCGTCGCCAAGACCTCTTTGGTTCAAGCGCCGGCAGGACCTGATGGTCCGGCGTCCCGTGTTCCCGCCTTCAGAGCTTTCGAGCCTTTCCCGAAAGGCACGAGGGGCTTGGCGCCGGGTCGGCGCATCGCGAAGGAGAGGCACACCCATGCCATTGTATGAACACGTCTATTTGGCGCGGCAGGACCTGTCGCAGCAGCAGGTCGACGATCTGACCGGGCAGTATAAGGGCATTCTCGAGCAGATGGGCGGCAAGGTCGCCAAGGTCGAGTATTGGGGCGTGAAGTCCCTCACCTACCGCATCCGCAAGAACCGCAAGGCCCATTTCACCTTGCTGAACATCGATGCGCCGTCAGCGGCGCTCAACGAAGTAGAGCGCCAGCAGCACATCAGCGAGGACGTCCTGCGGTCGATCACGATCCGCGTCGACGAACTCGAAGCCGGCCCGTCGGCGATGATGCGCAAGGCCGACCGCGACCGCGATCGTGACGAGCGCCGCGGCGACCGGCGACGGGATCGCGACGGACGCGGTCGTGATGATCGCCCCGAAGGCGACGAAGCCGAAGTGACGGAGGAGTGACGCCATGAGCTTTACCCAAGGCGGAGGCGGTGGAGGCGGCGCACGTCGCCCGTTCTTCCGGCGGCGCAAGACCTGTCCGTTCTCCGGCGCGAACGCACCGAAGATCGACTACAAGGATGTCCGGTTGTTGCAGCGCTATATCTCCGAGCGCGGCAAGATCGTGCCGAGCCGCATCACTGCCGTCTCGGCACGCAAGCAGCGTGAACTCGCGCGCGCCGTCAAGCGCGCCCGGTTCCTGGGGCTGTTGCCCTACGTGATCCAGTAATCAGGGATCAGAAATCAGGGACCTGACGGGCTTTCAATCTGACGGCTTGCTGATCCCTGACGCCTGATCACTGATGCCTGAACTCCGGTTGGGGCGGGCGTGACCCGTCTCTAACCGCTCCCTAAACGAGCGGGACAGCTAGGTAATGGTGCAGATCGTCCTGATTGGAATTGGCGCCGGCGCCGCCGCGGCATTGTTGTTCGCGTCGGTGACATCGGGCGTGATCCTGTCGGTCCTGCTGTTCTATCTCGCGCCGTTGCCGATCATGATCGCGGCACTGGGATGGAGCCACTGGGCCGGCCTTGCCGCCGCTGTCACCGCTTCCTCCTGCCTCGGGATCGCCTTCGGCGGCCTGTTTTTCGTGGCGTTCCTGACCGGCGTCGCGGCGCCCGCATGGTGGCTGAGCTACCTTGCGCTTCTCGGCCGCCCCGTGCCGAACGGCGGCGGCACGGACATCGAATGGTACCCCGTCGGACGCCTCGTCCTGTGGGCCGCGATCCTCGCAGCGCTCATCATCATGATCGCGCTCGCAAGCCTCGGCGGAGATGAACAGGGTGTGCACACAAGCCTGCGGGGCGCGCTCGACGGAATCTTGAGGCTGCAAACGGGCGCCGGAACCACCGGGCCGCTGCGCGTTCCCGGCATCGAAGATCCCGACCGGCTGCTCGACCTGCTGGCGACCGCCCTGCCCCCGATGGCCGCGGTCATCGCGACGCTCACGCAGGCGTTCAACCTGTGGCTCGCCGCACAGGTGGTGCGGCTCTCCGGCCGACTGCGCCGCCCGTGGCCCGATCTCACCGCCATGGCATTTCCGACGGCGTCCGCTGCGCTGCTGCCGATCGCTGTCGCCGGCACTTTCATTCCGGGGCTTCCGGGCCTGTTCGCGGGTCTGTTCGCGGCGACGCTTGCGGTCGCGTTCGCGATCATCGGCTTCGCGTTCGTGCACGCAGTGACTCGCCCGCTGTCCGCGCGCCCTGTGCTTCTCACCGGCACATATCTCCTGGTGGGTATCGTCGGCTGGCCGGCGCTGATCATGACCCTGGTCGGTCTCTTCGAAACGGTGTTCCGCTGGCGCGAGCGCAGCCAAAAGCGCGGCCCGCCGATCGTTCCCGAGACCTAAACCGACCGCTTGACGCCACATCGAACTCGACAACCAAAACGACATCACAAGGAGAAGAAGCAATGGAAGTCATTCTGCTCGAACGCGTCGCCAAGCTCGGCCAGATGGGAGAGGTCGTCCGCGTGAAGGACGGATTCGCCCGCAATTTCCTGCTGCCCCAAGGCAAGGCCTTGCGCGCCACCAAGGATAACCGCACCAAGTTCGACTCTATGAAATCGCAGCTTGAAGCGCGCAATCTCGAGCTCAAGGGCGACGCCGAGAAGGTCAGCACCAAGCTCGACGGCCAGAGCTTCGCGGTCATCCGCCAGGCATCCGAAACCGGCCAGCTCTATGGTTCGGTCTCCCCGCGCGACCTCGTCGCGATTCTGGCGAATGGCGGCTTTACCGTTTCGCGCGGCCAGATCGTGCTCAACACGCCGATCAAGACCATCGGGCTGCACAAGGTACCGGTTGCGCTGCACCCCGAGATCGAAGTGTCAATTACCATCAATGTGGCCCGCAGCGCCGACGAGGCCGAGCGGATCGCCCGCGGCGAGGATGTGACGGCGCGTCGCGAGGAAACGCCGGTAATCCTGACCGGCGATGCCGCGGCCGAGGAGTTCTTCGAGAATCCGCAGCCCGACACTGAGGCACAACCGGAAGCGCCTGCGGCCGGAAAGAGCTGAGGACTGGCCCGCGAGGCTCGTTACCGGATCAGCGGAATGGGGGCGGGTGCGCGCTCCGCAGCGGGCGCACTGCCATTCGATGCCGGAGCGGCTGGCGGCGCTGGTGCTACGGGAGCCGGCTCGGTCGCGGCTGCGGCCGGCGTCGCTGCGTTGGCAGGCGGTGTTGCGATGGCTGCTGCTGGGGCGGGAGCAGCCGCTGGGGCGGGAGTTGCCACGGCGGCCGGCGTTGGGACGGCTTTCTCCGGTGCAGCCGGCGACGCTGCCGCCGGCGGCGTGCCCGGGAATGCGGTCGGCGCGGCGGCTTGCGCGGTGCTATCGCGGCGCTGATGCGGCTTCGGCGGCCGCGACTTGGCGGCTTCAGCGGCGACACCTTCGAGATTAAGCCCGCTCAAGATGTAAGCGCGCATCTGGTCGAGCGGATCCGTCGTTTCGGCGGGACGGTCACTCGCGGCGTTCGCGGATCGCACGGGAGCATCGGCCGGACGGTTCGCCTCTGTCGGTGTTCGCGGCGTACGTGACGGCTCCGTCGTTCCGGTTGCGGCCTGCCCCTCCTCGCGGGAGCGTCCCTTTTCGCCGTCGCCCCCGAGATTGGCATTGCGCCGCTTGCTCTCGGCACTCTTGGCCTCTCCGTTCTTTGCCTGGCCCTCTTCGGCGGCCTCCAGGGGCTTGCGGGGCTCCGGCGGCAGGTTGCCGCCGTTCGCCAGGATGTAGGCGGCGAGCGTCACCGCACTTTGCGGCTTGGTGGTGTAGTGTTCGCGCAGGAACCCCGCGATCGCGCGCACGTCGCGGCCCTTGGCGAGGCCTCTCGCGTCCCGGTGACAGGCGGAGCAATCCGAGCCGAACAGCTGAGCCGGCGTCTTGCCCGCCGTGAAATCTTGCGCATGCGCGACGCCTGTGGCCAGCGCGAGCATAAGTCCCAACCCAAAACCGGACGTTCGCTTCATCGACGAGCAACCCCCGTAAGACATCGACCCGTAAGACGTGGACTTGGCGTTCGGGCTCTTCTTCTAGCCCATTCAAGAGGCCGCGTGACCCCTCGTCGGCGGAATTTCGAGATATTGTGATTCGCTTAACCCTGGTGGGCAGGTGCCACTCCCGCGATCCGCCTCACCATCTGCAATATTGTCGCATCAGTTTCGCATCTTGAAGGGAACCAAAAGCGGCGGATTTCCGTTGCCGAGTGGCACGAATTTTGTTTTAATTCAGGTATATGGGAGGCCAGCGAGTATCCAGGCAAAGTCCTGGTCCCGGCCGGAGAACTGGCGTTTCGTCCGACCGGGCGCGGCTTCACATGGCGCGTTGAGGTCGGCCATGGAATGGATGCTACGAGCAGCGCTGGCGCATATCGATCGCGGCAACCTGCGCATCACTCTCGCAAGCGGAAAACCAGTTTTCTTCGGCGACGGAACGGGGCCCCTGGTGGCGGTGCGATTTAGCTCCGCCGCCGCCCAATGGGGCGTCATGCTCAACCCCGACCTTAAGCTCGGCGAAGCGTATATGAACGGGACCTTCGTGCTCGAGTCCGGGTCGATCGCCGATTTCGTCGACCTGGTGCTGCAGAAGAAATTCGTGTGGCCGCGCTGGATCAGGGCGATCGCGTCACTGCGCTATCCTTGGCGCCGGATCATGCAGATCAACGTGCGATCGCGGGCCCGGCGCAATGTCGCGCATCACTATGATCTGGACGGCCAACTCTACTCTCTCTTCCTCGACAGCGATCGCCAGTACAGCTGCGCCTATTTCGAGACGCCGAACGAAAGTTTGGACGACGCCCAACTCGCCAAAAAGCGTCACGTCGCGGCCAAGCTCATGATCGGCCCGGACCAGCGGGTCCTCGACATCGGCTGCGGCTGGGGCGGCCTTGCGCTTTACATCGCGGAACACTGCGGCGCCAAGGTCACCGGCATCACCTTGTCGAAGGAGCAGCTCGGAGTGGCGCGCGGCCGCGCCCAGGAGCGCGACCTTTCGGGCCGCGCCACATTCCGCGCCATCGACTACCGTGACGTCAGCGGGACCTTCGACCGCATCGTCTCAGTCGGCATGTTCGAGCATGTCGGCATCAACTTCTACAATACCTACTTCGCCAAATGCGCCGACGTCCTCGCCGAGGACGGCGTGATGGTGCTGCATTCGATCGGCCGTTCGTCGCGGCCCGGCGCAACCAATGCGTGGATTTCCAAGTACATCTTCCCCGGCGGCTATATCCCCTCCCTGTCCGAGGTGATGCCCGCGATCGAACGCGCCGGCCTCCTGGTGACCGACATCGAGATCCTGCGCCTGCATTATGCGGAGACCCTCAAGGCGTGGCGCGACCGGTTCCTTGCCCATCGCGCCGAGGTCGAGCGCATCTATGACGCGCGCTTCGTGCGGATGTGGGAGTTCTACCTCGCCTGCTCGGAATCAGCCTTCCGCCGCCAGGACATGATGGTGATGCAAGTCCAGCTCACGAAGCGGCAGGGCGTGGTGCCGATCACCCGCGACTACATCATGCAGGCGGAGACACGGCTGCGCGCACTCGAAGGCGGCCATCCCACACCGCTGCGACTTGCCGGCGAGTGAGACGCGCGTCGTTTGCGGTAAAGCCGTCAAGACTTTTGCATCGCCACAACGCCAACAAAATTTTTTGGTGGTGATTGAGGGGAAAATCGAACACCATCGTTCCC
The DNA here is from genome assembly GCA_963807015.1 of uncultured Alphaproteobacteria bacterium. GTDB lineage: Bacteria > Pseudomonadota > Alphaproteobacteria > Rhizobiales > Xanthobacteraceae > JAJPKK01. The sequence continues at coordinate 54,508 of CAWEAS010000012.1, forward strand.
AATCCGGCGGCGAACATGCTTACTGACCCCGCGCCGGTCATTGTTCGCTTGGTCTGGATCGGGGGACGACGGTTGGTTGAGCGTAGTGCAGTGGCGTTTCTCTAGAAAAAATCAGCCCCTAAAATCGGGACGTCATGGCGCTCGAATCGACTGCTCGCAAGCAGGCGGCGGATACCACGCCGCCTTTCCGTACCGCTCCGCACAATATCGAGCTGGAGCAGGCGCTGCTTGGCGCGATCCTCGTCAACAACGAGGCGTTCTACCGCGTCTCGGACTTCCTTGAGCCGACCCATTTCTTCGAGCCGATCCACCAGAAGGTCTTCGAGGTCGCCGCGAGCTTGATTCGGATCGGCAAGACCGCGACGCCGATCACGCTCAAGACCTTCCTGCCGCCGGACATCGACATCGCCGGGCTCACGGTCAGCCAATACCTGGCGCGACTTGCCGCCGAGGCCACCACCGTCATCAACGCCGCCGACTACGGCCGCAACATCTATGATCTCGCGATCCGCCGCTCACTGATCGGCATCGGCGAGGCAATGGTGAACACCGCCTATGATGCTGGCGTCAACGAACGCCCGCAGGATCAGATCGAGCTGGCCGAGCGCAGCCTCTACGAACTTGCCGAGACCGGCCGCTACGACGGCGGCTTCCAGCGGTTCGCCGAAGCGCTGACCACCGCCGTCGAGATGGCGGCGCACGCCTATCAGCGCGACGGGAAGTTGTCGGGCCTCGCCACCGGGCTCAAGGACCTCGACCGCATGATGGGCGGTCTGCAGAAGTCCGACCTCGTCATCCTCGCGGGCCGTCCCGGCATGGGCAAGACCGCGCTTGCGACCAACCTCGCCTACAACGTGGCGCGGAGTTGGGAAGGCAGCGTGCGCGCTGACGGCCATATCGAGTTCGACGAACGGCGGCATCGTCGGGTTCTTCTCGCTCGAAATGTCGGCAGAGCAGCTTGCCACGCGTATCATCGCCGAGCAGTCGGAAATCCCTTCCTACCGCATCCGGCGCGGCGAAATCGAACCCGGCGACTTCGACCGCATCGCCGGAGTTGCGAAGGAAATGGAGCAGATCCCGCTCTATATCGACGAGACCGGCGGCCTTGCGATCGCCCAGCTCGCGGCGCGCGCGCGCCGCCTTAAGCGCCAGCGCGGCCTCGACCTGCTCGTGATCGACTATATCCAGCTGCTCCAGGGCTCTAGTCGGCGCGCGAGCGAAGGCCGGGTGCAGGAGGTGACCGAGATCACCACGAGCCTCAAGGCGCTCGCCAAGGAACTCAACATTCCGATCATTGCGCTGTCGCAGTTGTCGCGCCAGGTGGAAAACCGCGACGACAAGCGGCCGCAACTCTCCGATCTGCGCGAATCGGGCTCGATCGAGCAAGACGCCGACGTGGTGATGTTCGTGTTTCGCGAAGAGTATTACCTGCGCAATCGCGAGCCGCGGCCCGGCAGCGACGAGCATTTCAAGTGGCAGGCGGAGATGGAGGCTGTGCACGGCCGCGCCGAGGTCATTCTCGGCAAGCAGCGCCACGGACCGACGGGAACGGTCGGGCTACAATTCAAGGCCGACGTGACGCGTTTCTCCGACCTTGCCGAAGACGATCGGCTGCCGACGCAGTATCCGTAACCCGACGCCGCTTCAATTTTTGCCGGCCGCAACGATCCGCAGCGCGATCGCGGCACCGGCCAGCATGTCCCAGCCCGAGCTGTGCCCGATGTCACGGGCGCTCGTGACCGCCGCCGCGACATCGCCAACCACGAGCGCGGCAACCGTATCGCAGAGCCGCTCCCCATAATGCCCAGACGCCGTCGCCCGCAGGAAGCAGGCACTCAGCTGCGACGTGAGCGCCGTCGCCGACGGAACGACGATGTCGGCGAGAGCGGCGCAAATGCGCTGTTCGCCAAGCGCATCGAGCATCGCGAGCGCACCGCACAGGACATCGTCACCGGACGGAGTCAGGCCATGGCCGAGTCCGAGCAGATCGTGGACATCATCCGAAGATGGGTTCTCGCCGCGACGCGCGCCGGCAAGCCAAAGCTCGAACTGCGCCACGCGCCGTGCCGGCAGCGCCGCGACAGCCATTCGCGTCGCGAATGCCGCACGCGCGAGGCCCTCGGCCGGCGCATCGCTTGCGACGCGGCGTGCGAGCGCCGCGAAAGCTTCCGCCGAGAAGGCGTCTCGCGGTGCCGTCGGCCATGCGGGCGAGCGCCACGTCTCGCAGCCCTCGAGGCTCAGCGTCAACGCGCCAACTGTAATCTGGCGCGCCGATATTTCGGCGTCCTCCCCTGCCCGCAAGCCGAAGTCGCCTGGTCGCGTTGCACCGAATTCGGCAACGAGCGTCAGCGGGCCGTTGCCGATCGCCGGCGCTCCGACGCACAGGAAGTCCTCGCCGCATTGCAGATGAAAGCTGCGCTCGAACACGCCGGCCACCTGCGCGCGTCCGCCGCGGCGGCAGATATCCTCCGCCAACGCACCCCGGCGCCGAACAGTGATGACGCCCGCACCTTGCATCGGTGCGATGACGGCTTTCACTTCCTCGGTCGCCAGGCGGCCACTCACATGTGTACTCATAGTTGAACTGCATCGTTTCAAAGGTGAGCGCGTCCGTGAGCCTCCGGTCAAGCCGGCACGATCTATTTCGACCGCAGGGAACCCATCGTCGTTCCCGATCGCGACCTTTACGCTGACGCCGCCGCCAGCGGTCGCTAATGTTATGTTCCCTCATAACTTCGCACACCCAGAGGACGGCCGATGAATACGAAAGCGACCCGTGGCGTCATTCTCATTCGCAACGGCCGCGTTTATGACCATGACGGCGATGTCGATTTGCCGCCGATCGCCGATCTCCTCATTGTCGATGGCGTGATTGCGGCGGTGCGTCCCGGCATTGCACGAGCGCTCGCGCAAGGCGAAGCAGTCGCCGAACTCGGCGCACGCAGCATCGAGCAGACGATCGACGCAAGCGACAAGCTCGTCATGCCGGGCTTCGTCAACGCGCACTATCACTCGCATGACGTCCTCCTCAAAGGCTGCTTCGAGACGATTCCCCTCGAACTCTGGCTCCTGAGCGCGCTCCCGCCGAGCTACCCCAAGCGGAGCACGGCCGAAATCCGTGCGCGCACGCTCCTCGGCGCATTCGAGTGTCTGCGCAGCGGCATGACCACCGTCCAGGATCTCTGCACGATCTATCCGTACGACGAGGAGCATCTCGAAGCGATCCTCAAGGCTTATGAAGACGTGGGCATCCGCTGCGTGTTCGCGCTGCAATTCGCCGACATGGCAGGCGCGAAATCGATTCCGTTCTGGGATGAGGTGGTGCCGCCGGCGCAGCGTGGGTCGCTCGCCGGATCGGTCGAACCGTTCCAGGGCATCAATCTGCCGCAGCTTCTGCGCGAGGTCGCGACTTCGCAGCGCGACCGCAATCCCCGCCTGACATTCGCGCTCGGCCCGACGAGCCCGGAACGCTGCACGCCCGGCATCCTGACCAAGCTCGCCGAATTGTCGGATGCCGAAAGGCTTCCGGTCTACACCCATGTCTATGAATCGCGGGCGATGACTTTGATCGCCCGCCAGACCCACGGGTCCGACGATGGTTCTCTCATCAACTACCTCAAGCGCGTCGGCCTGCTGACGCCGCGAACGAACCTTGCCCACAGCGTGTGGATGACGCCGGCCGAGATCGAAGCGATCGCCGAGGCCGGAACGAACGTCGTTCTCAATCCGGTCGGCAATCTGAAGACGCGCAGCGGCATCGCGCCCATCCGCAGCTACTTGAAGAAGGGCGTCCGCGTTGCGCTTGGCTGCGACAATTGCAGCTGCAGCGACTCCCAGAACATGTTCCAGACCATGAAGCTTTTTGCGGGACTTGCGGCGGTCACTCAGCCGGAGCCCGGCCCGCCGACGGCGGCGGACGCCATCCGCTCGGCCACCATCGGCGGCGCGCGCACGGCCGGATTGGACGGGCGGATCGGCGCCCTGCGTCCGGGCATGGCCGCCGATCTCTTCATTGTCGATCTCACCGATCCATCCTTCGTGCCGCTCAACAGCATCGCGCGCCAGATCGTGTTCACCGAGAGCGGGCGAGGCGTCGAGACGGTCATCGTCGACGGGCGCGTAGTCATTGCGGACCGGAAAATTACGACATTGGACGAGCGCGCCCTGCGAGAAGAGGTTGCCGACCTGATGAAGGTACTGCGCAAGGATATCGAGGTGGTGATGCAGCGAAACGCTGCCATGCTGCCCTATCTGCAGATGGCGCAGCGCAAGACCTGGGAAACCGATATCGGCCTCAATCGCTACGTGGGGAACGCCGACGACTGACGCGCGTGCGGCGCGACCGGTTCACGTACTGCGGTTTGTGCGGATATTCAGAGGTCGGTTGCAAGAGGTCGGTTGTACTTGGCACCGTCGCCCCTCAAGATGGCATGCTCCTTGCGTTTTCGCGCCAGCCGCGTGACGCAGCGTCGAGCGATCGTCGCGGGGTGTTCGTCGGTCAACAGCCTGCGCCGCCTGAACCATTTGGAACTGGGAGGAAGGTATGATGAGAACCCTACCGGCAGCGCTGCTTGCTCTCGTCATCGCCGGGGCCTTCACCCCGGCGGCGTCCGCGCAGGAAACCCTGAAGATCGCCTGCGTGCTCGACGCGCAGCATCCCATGATGGTCGGCGGCCGCCGCATGGCCGAGATCGTCGAGCGCGAGAGCAATGGGCGATTGAAGATCGCGCTCTATCCGTCGAGCCAGCTCGGCGGCCAGCGTGAAGTGCTGCAGAACGTGCAGGCCGGCGTCGTCGACGGCGCGCTCGAAGCCACCGCCACGTTGACCAACTTCGTGCCGCAGTTGGGCGCAATCGACCTGCCCTATCTCGCCCGGGATCCAGCAGCGGCCTATCGCCTGTTCGACAGCCCGACGTTCGAGCAGGAACTCGCCAAACCCGCGGCGGCCGCCGGCTTCCACGTGGTGCAGGTCTGGGAGGTCACCTTCCGCAACGTCTACACGCGCTCGCGCGCGATCAACGGCCTAGCTGATTTGAAGGGCGAGAAGCTGCGCGTCATTCCGAGCCCCTCCTACATTGCGCTCTTCCGCGCGCTTGGCGCGGCGCCGACAGCGATGGCGTTCGGCGACATCTACACCGCCTTGCAGCAGGGCGTGATCGATGGGGCGGAGAATGACGCGGTCACCTATCTCACCAGCAAGCACATCGAAGTCGCGAAGAACTTCGCGATCACGCAGCACATGATGCTCGCCAATTCCTTTTTCATGAGCGAGCGGGTCTGGCAGCGCCTGCCGCCGGATCTCCAGGACATCATCAAGCGCGCTTCCCTGGAAGGGCGGGCGACCGTGATCGCTGAGCGAACCAAGCGCGATGCCAAGGCGCTCGACGATATTCGTGCCGCCGGCGTCAACATCACGCAGCCTGATCTCGCGCCCTTTATTGCGATCGGCCGGCAGACCTATCAGGAGCTAGCGCAGCGTCTCGGCCCCGACCTCGTCGCCAAGGTGGTCGAGGCGACGAAATGATATGGGTGAAGGCGATCGCCGATCGCCTGGACCGTTGGGTAGCGCACATCGAGGCCGCCGCCATCATCGTCCTGGTGACGCTGCTGACCGCCGTCACCTTTGCGCAAGTCGTCACACGCTATCTGTTCAATGACCCGCTGGTCTGGTCGGAAGAAGCCGCCCGTTACCTGTTCGTATGGGTGTCCATGATCGGCGCCGCGCTCGCGATCCGCGAAGGTGGCCATTTCGGCCTCGACCTGTTGCTGCGGCCGATGCCGCGGCTGAAGGCCTTCGTGGCGCCGCTGGTGACGCTCGTCATGGTGGCGTTCCTCGTCATCCTCCTGAAGACGGGGATCGACGAGACGCGGCTCGCCGCGATGCAATACGCCATGACGTTCGAGATGCGCATGCAGTGGGCCTATCTCGCCCTCCCCGTCGGCGCCGGCCTCATGCTCTTCCATCTCGCGGTCCATCTGATCCGCCGACCGACCGGGCATATCCTCGACGTTCACGAGCCGCCGCAGTGACGCCGGCGGCCATCCTGTTCGTGGTGTTCGTGCTGGCCGGCGTTCCGATCGCCTTCGCGCTCGGCGGTGCTTCTATCGCCGGCCTGTCGATCTACGAGGGCGCGCCATTGCGGATCGTCGCGAGCCGCACCTTCTCCGGCATCGACAATTTCTCGCTCCTCGCCATTCCGTTTTTCATTCTTGCCGGAGAACTGATGGAGACCGGCGGCATCTCGCAGCGGCTGGTAACGCTCGCCCGCGTTCTCGTCGGCCACCGGCGCGGCGGTCTCGGCAACGTCGTCGTGGTCGCGATGATCTTCTTCTCCGGCATCTCCGGATCGACCAACGCCGATGCCGCCGCCATCGGCTCGGTGATGATTCCGCCAATGAAGCGCCAGGGATACAGCGGCGGCCACGCCGGCGCGATCGTCGCCGCCGCGGCCGGGATGGGCATTCTGGTGCCGCCGTGCCTGACGATGGTCGTCTACGGCAGCATCACCAACACCTCGATCGCGACACTCTTCGCCGCCGGCTTTCTGCCGGCAACCATCATGGCGCTGGCGCTCATGATCCATTTGCGCCTCGACGCCAGGCGGCTCGGCCTCGTGCCCGACCCGCGCGTGCCATGGGTCGAACGCGGAAAAGCCTTCCTCGCGGCCTCATGGGCGTTGCTGCTGCCCGTCATCATCTTCGGCGGCATTCTCGGTGGCGTCTTCACGCCGACCGAGGCGGCCGTGATCGCCGTCATCTACGCCATCATCGTCGGCATGGCGGTCTATCGCGAAATCCGCTTGGCCGACCTGCGACGAGCATTCGTGCGGACCGGCGTCACGTCGGGCGTCGTGATGCTACTGATCGGCGCGGCCAATATCTTTGCCTGGCTGATGACGGTCGAGGGCGTTCCGGCCGCAATCGCCGCCGGCATCCAAGCGATCGGCGGCGGCAAGGCGACGTTCCTCATCATGTCGGTCATCGTCTTCCTGCCGCTGTTTGCGCTCCTCGACGGCCTGCCGGGCATGCTGATGATCATTCCGGTGTTCGTGCCGATCGCCCAGCGCCTCGGCGTCGATCTCGTCCACTACGGAATTCTGATGACCACGGTCATGGGGATCGCACTGTTCCTGCCGCCGTTCGGCATCGGGCTTTACATCGTGCTGGGCCTGTCAAAAGCGTCGATCGGCGAAATCAGCCGACACCTCCTGCCCTACCTCGCCACCATGACGGCCGTCGCGATCCTCATCGCCTTCGTCCCTTGGATCGTCTATCTCGTGCCCTATGCGTTCCACCTCTACATGCCGAGTTAGAGCGGACTCGGTTCGCTTTAGGTTGGAAATCCGCTCCAGCGAATAACAACGGGGCAGGCAATTTCGGCAAATCTTGTTCGTCATTCCGGAGGCCGAGCGCAGCGAGGCAACCCGGAATCCATGACCCCTGCTGAGGAGTATGGATTCCGGGCTCGCCTGCGCTGCGCTTCGGCCCCCCGGAATGACCACCCGTGAATTGAAGCGCTACCCCTCGCCGCGCTTTGCGTTGGCGAGGGCGGCGAGCACGCGGTGGGGCGTGATCGGAATTTCGGTGATCTCGACGCCGAATTTTTGCAGGGCATCGTTGACCGCGTTGGTGATGGCGGCGGCAGGACCGATGGCGCCGCCCTCCCCCACCCCCTTTTGGCCGAATTCGGTGTAAGGCGACGGCGTCTCCATGTGGAGGACGCGGATGTTCGGCACCTCGCCGGACCCGGGCAAGAGATAGTCGGCGAGCGTCGTCGCCAGCGGCTGGCCGCGGTGGTCGAACGGCATCTCCTCGAACAAGGCTGAGCCGATGCCCTGGGCGGCGCCGCCCCGCACTTGGCCGTCCACCACCATGGGATTGACGAGGATGCCCGCGTCCTCCGCGATCACGTAGTCGAGGATCTCGATGCCGCCATCCTCCGGATCGACGGCGACGAGAGCCGCATGCGCGGAGCCGGTGTGGATGCCGGTGAGACGCGTCGGCGCGTAGCCTTCGGTGACTTCGAGGCCGTGGGAGTCGGTGTCGCCGGGCAAATCAGCCGGCGCGAGATAGAACGCGCGGGCGATATCGGTAAGCGACACGCTGCCTTGCGCACTGAACACGCGCCCCTCGCGCACGGTCACTGTGGCCGGGTCAGCCTGCAGCAGCGCCGCACCGATCCGGGCAACGCGCTGCGCCAGTTCCTTGCAGGCGCGCGCCGTCGCGCCACCCGCCCAGACGATACCGCGGGAGCCCCACGCTCCGCTCGAATAAGGGGTGATCTCGGTGTCGCCGAGCCGCACCGCGATTTCGCTCGGATCGACCCCCAGATACTCGCTGGCGATCTGGGCGAGCGTGGTCTCGAGCCCCTGCCCGATGCTTTGGATGCCGGCCCGCACATCGACCCCACCGTCGGGCGTCAGCCGCACGAAGACCTGCTCGTAGAGCGCGCGGCGCTTGCCGTCGGCCGTCGTGCCGTGAGCGGTCTGCTCGGAGAATATCGCAAAGCCGACGCCGATCAGCCGGCCGTCCGCCTCGCCGCGCTTTTGACGGGCCCGCAGGTCGGCAAGCCCGATCGCATCTCGCACCATCCGCAGCAGACCGGGATAATCGCCGCTGTCGAAGTGCTTGTCGGTGACGTTGTCGTACGGCATCTGCTCCGGCCGCACGAGGTTCGCGAGGCGCACGTCGCATGGTTCGCGGCCGAGCTTGCGCGCGATCGCATCGACCATCAGCTCCATGGCAAAACACACGCCCGGTCGCGCCACGCCGCGATACGGCAATTGCGGGCATTTATTGGTTACGACGGCCGCCGTCTTGCAGCGATAAACCGGGATCACATAAGGCCCCGGCAAAATCGCGCTGACCTGCGAGGCCTCGATTGCCGAGGTGAACGGATAGGCCGAATAAGCCCCGGAATCGACCGCGGCCTTGCCTTCGAAAGCGACGAACTTGCCGGTCTCGTCGGCGTAGGCCGACAAGACATAATGGTGTTCGCGGCAATTGGCGTTGGCGACAAGCTGTTCGCGGCGATCCTCGAGCCAGCGCACCGGATGGCCGCATCGCATGGCGAGCCACGCGAGGCAGATTTCCTCGCCGGCGACGATCGCCTTGTAGCCGAAGCCGCCGCCGACGTCCGGCGAGATCACGCGGATCTGGAGCTCCGGGATTCGCAGCGAATACGCAAGACCGGTGCGCACCACGTGGGGGAATTGCGATGCGCCGTGCAGCACAAGCTGGCGATTGCGGGTGTCCCATTGGGCGATGAAGCCGCGACACTCGATCGGCGACATGACCTGGCGCGAGGTGCGCAGCGTGCGCGTTACCTTGACGTGAGCGGAGGCGGCAGCTTTTTCGACGTCACCGTCGAAGCCGGTCTCGAGGAAGGTGTTGCGCTTGATGGTGTCGTGCACCTGCGCAGCGCCGGGCTCGACCGCTTCGAGCATATCGACCATCGCCGGAAGCTCGTCATATTCGACGCTGATCTGCGCCGCGATGTCCTCGGCCTCGGCGCGCGTGTCGGCGACGCAGAACGCGACCAATTCGCCGACATGGCGCAGCTTGTCGACCGCGAGCACCGGCTGCTCCGAGGCCTGAAATCCCGGCAGCGGTGACACGGCCCGGATCGGTCGTACGCCGGCAAGATCCTTCGCGGTAAACACCGCTGAGCGAAACCCTTCCGGGATGCGCACGCCGACCAGCTTGCCGTGGGCCACGGGGCTCCGCACGAACGCAACCTCGCGCATGCGGGGAAACGAAATATCGCCGATGTATTGTCCGCGACCGCGAAGGAAACGGTCGTCTTCCTTGCGGGTAAATCGCGCCCCGATGCCGTTGCCTTGCCGGCTCTGCGATGAATGTTCCATTGCCCCTACATACGATCGTTCAATTGCCCCTGGATTCTCGCGCCCGGCATAACATCTAACTTGGCTCGCCCCCCGGTCACGCGGGAACTCCTTCCGCCCTGGGTCGATTGTTTGTTTTCCGGCACGGCCGTCCCGCCACAGGCCACAAAGGTCGTCATGTTACAGTCGTTCATTATTCGCGCGGTTGGATTCTGCTGTCGTCACTTCATAGCGGTCATCGCGGTCGCGATCGTCGCTTCCATTGCGGCGGGCATCTATGCCGCGCACAATTTTGCTATTGATACCAATATCGACAACCTCCTGTCCTCGAAATTGCAATGGCGTCAACTGGATATCGCCTATCGCGCGGCGTTTCCACAAACCGCAGACCTGATCCTCGTCGTCATTGATGCCCCGACGCCGGAGCGATCGCAAGGCGCCGCGCAGTCCCTCGTCGACCGCCTGGCTGGCAGGCCGGAGCTCTTCCGCTCGGTGCGAGATGCGGGCAACTCCGCCTTTTTCCAGCAAAACGGGCTGTTGTTCCAATCGTCGGCCGACGTCTCTCGGACGATGGCACAGTTCACAGATGCCGCACCTGTCATCGGCGGTCTCGCGCATGATCCGAGTCTCCGCGGGGCAATAACGGTTTTGTCCGGGATGCTGGGCAACGTGAAGCAGGGATACGTCTCGCTCGACTCCATGGCGCGGCCGCTGAACCTCGCGGCTGCGACATTGGAAGACGTGGAGCGAAGCCGCCCCGCCTCGTTCTCCTGGAAAGAGCTTCTGCGGGAAGGCACGCCGCAGGGGCTGCGTCACATCATTCAGATCTGGGCAGTTGTCGACCACACCGCGGTCGAACCGGGCGGCAAGGCGACTGCGGCCGTCAGGCAAGCCATCACCGATCTCAAGCTGCAATCGGATTTCGGCGCAACTGCCCGCCTGACCGGGCCGGTTCCCATCTCCGACGACGAATTCCGCAGCGTGAATGAAGGCCTCGCGCTCAACAGCTTCATCACCGGCGCCATCGTCATCTTGATCCTGTGGCTCTCGCTGCGATCGCTGCGGCTCGTCGCGGCCGTCGTCGTCAATCTCGCGGCGGGCCTCATCATCACGGCTGCGATAGGCATTTTGCTGGTCGGAGCCTTCAACCCGATTTCAATGGCATTCGCCGTGCTGTTCGTCGGGCTCGGCGCCGATTTTGCGATCCAATACAGCATTCGCTACCGGGCGGAGCGGCACGAGAACAATGACCTCGCAAAAGCCCTGACCGGAGCGTCCGGCATCGTCGGCATTCCCTTGACGCTTGCGGCCGGCGCGGCCGCGGCGGGCTTCCTGTCATTCATGCCGACGAGCTACACCGGGCTTGCGCAGCTCGGAATCATCGCCGGCGCCGGCATGGTCGTCGCTTACGTGGCAAGCCTGACGCTGCTGCCCGCACTCATCCGCGCCGTCGTGCCGCCGCCGGAGCCGAAGCCGCTCACTTTTCCGGCGATGGCACCGATCGACGCGATGCTGCGGCGGCGTCGCTATGTCGTGGTTGCGGTGACGGCGCTTATCGTGCTCGCCGGCCTCCCCGCGCTCACGAAGCTGCAATTCGATTTCAATCCGCTTGACCTGCGCGAGCGGACTTCCGAACCGATCGCGACTCTGCTCGACATTAGTCAACAAGCGCCGGCCTACACAGCGGAAGTGCTCACCCAGTCGGACGCTGACGCTGCCGCTGTCGCAGCCCGGCTTGCCGCTCTCCCCGAGGTCGCGGAGACGCGCAGCTTGGCGAGCTTCATTCCGTCGGACCAGGAACCGAAACTCGCCGCGATCAGAGGCGCGGCCCAGACCATCGACCCGATGCTGAATGCGCCGGCGCAGCCAGCCCCAACCGATGCGGAGACGGTTGCTGCGCTCCGCAACGGCGCGCAGACATTGCGGGATACCGCCGGCGAACAAGGCGGCCGCGGCGCTGATGCCGCGCACCGCCTCGCCGATGCCATGATCAAGCTTGCCGATGCGGGCGCCGAGCCCCGCGACCGCGCCACCGCTGCTTTTATCCCGCCGCTTCGGATCGATCTCGCCGACCTGCGCCAAAGCCTCATGGCGCAACCGGTAACGCGCGCATCGTTCCCTGCCGATCTGGTGCGCGATTGGGTCACTCCCAACGGCCGCGAGCGAGTTGAAGCCATTCCCAAGGGGGACTCGAATGACAATGCGACGATCACTCGCTTTGCCCAGGCAGTGTTGAAGGCACAGCCCAACGCCACCGGACAGGCCATCGCGACCTTGGAGTGGGGCGACACCATTGTGCGCGCGTTCATCGAAGCCGCAATCCTGGCGCTAGTGTCGATTGCCATCCTGCTGTGGATCGTGCTGCGGCGATTGGGCGATGTGCTCGTGACGTTGATTCCCCTTCTCGCAGCGGCCGCCGTCACGCTTGAAATCTGCGCCCTGACGGGCTTCCAACTCAACTACGCCAACATCATCGCGCTGCCGGTGCTGCTTGGCATCGGGGTCGCCTTCAAGATCTATTACGTGACGGCGTGGCGACGCGGACAAACCAACTTCCTGCAGTCGGCGCTGACGCGGGCCGTGTTCTATAGCACGTTGTTGACGGCGACGGCGTTCGGCAGTCTGTGGCTCTCACATCATCCAGGAATATCGAGCATGGGCAAACTGCTGGCGCTTTCGCTTGCGTGCACGCTCGCGTCGGCGGCCTTGTTCCAGCCGGCTTTGATGGGAGATCCGAGACCGCAAGAGCCACAGAAGGCCTAAGCCATTAAGGGCTGTTGATCCGCCGGCGGACTGAGAATTAAGATTTTTTTTCGACCCGCCCTCGACCGACAGATGAAGGCTCAACCGGTCGGTCGCGATCCGATCGGTGGCGATCCTTGGGCTGCCTTTGGGGTTGGATAATCGCCGGAGGATCGGACGCCGGGAATGTCTCCTCGAGCCCTTCGTCCAAAGCCTGCTCTTCGCGACGGTTGGTACCGCTCATATCGTGCTCAGGTTTCATGTGGCCATCCCAATCGTCTGCATCATGCCCGTTCCCCTCAGCTTCCGAAGACGCCGGCGGCGAAGCCATAACGGAACAACAGGGCAACAACCGCGAAGCCGATAATGACCGCGAGCGTACCGAACAGCAGCATGTAACGCACGTTATGCCCCGTGACGCCCTGCCGGGCGTCCTCTGTCGAAACTTCGATGGTCCTGTCGGTCGGCGCGCTTTCGGGAGGCTTCTCCATTTGTGACCCCACTCATGCTTCGCTGGTCAACGAACGAGCTTTTGGGGGGTTCCCCAAAACGAAGGCCGAACCGACGAAGGTCAGAAAGTGAAACGGGGCCAGCCCTCCTTAAAAAGGCAAATTGTTCCGCCGCCGCGCCGGCACCAAAATCCGGCCCCGATATCAGCCGCTCGGGGTCGATTAACTATCACGATGATCGGCCATCGCACCGGTCCGGGTTCGCTGCCTGAAAAAATCTTTCGACGGCGACGGAACCTAATGGAAGGTACGGCGTTGCGGGCTGGATAGAGTGCATTCAACGCACCGGGACGGCGGAGCGGGGCCGCAATCGAGTTCGCGCCAAATGGCGCCAAATGGCAAAGCCCGATGAGGTTCGTGAGCGAGGGATTTCGCAGCGCAGTCCCGGCCGCGCACACTCGTCGAGCAAATGCTTTAGTCACCACAGTCACGTTTCAGGAGAACCGGGCATGCAAACGGCTGGCGAATTGACTGGCGAAATCCAGGCAAAGGCACCGGTTCTCGAGGAAAATGGGCACGAGTCAGCGAACCAGGTTAACACCAACGGTAGTTCCAAACCGGGAAACGGCGCCAGCTCCTTTGAAATCGACCTTCTGCATGCGCTTCAAGCGATGCGAGTTGGCGACTTTTCGGTCCGGATGATCGGCGATCAGGACGGATTGCAGGGCAAGATCGCCGACGCCTTCAACGAGATTGCAGCCGCCAACCAGCGCATCGCCCAGCAACTGGAGCGCGTGGGCGAGGAAGTCGGACGCGAGGGGCGGACCCGCCAGCGTGTCAAATTCGGCCTTTCCAGCGGCGCGTGGGGCGAGATGGAAGACTCCATCAACACCCTGATCGACGACATGTTGTGGCCGACCATGGCGGTGACCCGCGCCATCGCGGCGGTCGCCAAAGGCGATCTCCTCCAGACGGTTGCCCTCGACATAGATGGCCGCCCCCTGAAGGGCGAGTTCTTGCAGGCCGCGACGATCGTCAACACGATGATCAAGCAACTTAACGTGTTCACCTCGGAAGTGACTCGCGTGGCCCGCGAAGTCGGCACCGAGGGCAAGCTCGGCGGCCAAGCCCAGGTTCGGGAAGTGACGGGCGTTTGGAAAGACCTGACCGAGAGCGTCAATTCCATGGCCTCGAACCTGACGGCCCAGGTCCGCAATATCGCGGACGTGACCATCGCCGTCGCCAACGGCGACCTGTCGAAGAAGATCACCGTCGACGTTCGCGGCGAAATCCTTCAGCTGAAAGAGGCCATCAACACGATGGTCGATCAGTTACGTTCGTTCGCCTCGGAAGTGACGCGCGTTGCCCGCGAGGTCGGCACCGAAGGCAAGCTCGGTGGCCAGGCGATCGTGCCGGGCGTCGCGGGCACCTGGAAGGATCTGACCGACTCGGTCAACGCCATGTGCGGCAACCTCACCGACCAGGTCCGTAACATCGCACAAGTGACGACGGCCGTCGCCCGCGGCGACCTGTCGCGCAAGATCACCGTCGATGTGCGCGGCGAAATTCTTGAGCTCAAAGACACCATCAACACCATGGTGGACCAGCTCAACGCCTTCGCGTCGGAAGTCACGCGCGTCGCCCGTGAAGTCGGCACCGAAGGCAAGCTTGGCGGCCAGGCACAGGTGTCCGGCGTTGCCGGCACCTGGAAGGACCTGACCGACAACGTCAACTTCATGGCGTCGAACCTGACGGCCCAGGTGCGCAACATCGCCGAGGTCGCGACCGCGATCGCCGGCGGCGACCTGTCGAAGAAGATCACCGTCAACGTCTCGGGTGAAATCCTCCAGCTCAAAGAGACCATCAACACGATGGTCGACCAGCTCAACGTGTTCGCCGGCGAAGTGACCCGCGTTGCCCGCGAGGTCGGCACCGAAGGCCGGCTTGGCGGCCAGGCCAACGTGCTCGGTGTCGCCGGCACCTGGAAGGATTTGACCGACAGCGTCAATTCGATGGCGTCGAACCTGACCGCGCAGGTCCGCAACATCGCCGAAGTCTCGACCGCCATGGCGAATGGCGACTTGTCGAAGAAGATCACCGTCGACGTGCGCGGCGAAATCCTTCAACTCAAGGAAACCATCAACACCACCGTCGACCAGCTCAACGCCTTTGCGTCGGAAGTGACGCGCGTCGCCCGCGAAGTCGGCACCGAAGGCAAGCTCGGCGGCCAAGCCGTGGTGCGCGGCGTCGCCGGCACGTGGAAAGACTTGACTGACAGCGTCAATTCGATGGCCTCGAACCTGACCGGCCAGGTGCGAAACATCGCGGAAGTGGCGACTGCCGTCGCGCAAGGCGACTTGTCGAAGAAGATCACCGTCAACGTCTCCGGCGAAATCCTGCAGCTCAAAGAGACCATCAACACGATGGTCGACCAGCTCAACGCCTTCGCCGCCGAAGTGACGCGCGTCGCGCGCGAAGTCGGTACCGACGGCAAGCTCGGCGGCCAGGCGGTGGTGCCGGGTGTGGCCGGCACGTGGAAGGACCTGACCGACTCGGTCAACTCCATGGCTGGCAACCTCACCGCCCAGGTCCGCAACATCGCCGAGGTCGCGACCGCGATCGCTGACGGCGACCTTTCGCGCAAGATCACCGTCGACGTGCGCGGCGAAATCCTTCAGCTGAAGGAAACGCTGAACACGATGGTCGACCAGCTCAACCGGTTCGCCGGCGAAGTGACGCGCGTCGCCCGCGAAGTCGGCACCGAAGGGCGGCTCGGCGGCCAGGCCAACGTGCCGGGCGTCGCCGGTACTTGGAAGGATTTGACGGACAGCGTCAACTCCATGGCCGGCAACCTCACCCAGCAGGTCCGCAACATCGCCGAGGTGACGACGGCCGTCGCGCGCGGCGACCTCTCGCGCAAGATCACCATGGACGTGAAAGGCGAAATTCAGGAGCTGAAAAGCACCATCAACACCATGGTGGATCAGCTCAACGCCTTCGCTTCTGAGGTGACGCGCGTCGCCCGCGAAGTCGGCACCGAAGGCAAGCTCGGCGGCCAAGCCCAGGTGCCGGGCGTCGCCGGTACGTGGAAAGATTTGACCGACAACGTCAACTTCATGGCATCGAACCTGACAGCGCAGGTCCGCAACATCGCCGAGGTGGCAACCGCGATCGCGAGTGGCGACCTGTCGAAGAAGATCACGGTCGACGTCCGCGGCGAAATTCTGCTCCTCAAAGAGACGCTCAATACGATGGTCGAGCAGCTGCGCTCGTTTGCGGCGGAAGTGACGCGCGTTGCCCGCGAGGTCGGTACCGACGGACGGCTTGGCGGCCAGGCCATCGTCCCCGGCGTCGCCGGCACGTGGAAAGACCTGACCGATAACGTCAATCTGCTTGCGGCAAACCTCACCACGCAGGTCCGCAACATCGCCGAAGTCACGACCGCGGTCGCGCGCGGCGACCTGTCACGCAAGATCACCGTCGACGTGAAAGGCGAAATCCTCGAACTGAAGAACACCATCAACACGATGGTGGATCAGCTCAACGCGTTCGCATCCGAAGTCACCCGCGTCGCCCGCGAGGTCGGCACCGAAGGGCGGCTCGGCGGCCAGGCGCAGGTGTCGGGCGTTGCCGGCACGTGGAAGGATTTGACCGACACCGTGAACGTGATGGCGGCGAACCTGACCGAGCAGGTCCGCGGCATCGTCAAGGTGGTGACCGCGGTCGCCAACGGCGACCTCAAGCAGAACCTCACCGTGAAATCGAAGGGCGAGGTCGCGGCGCTCGCCGAAACCATCAACAACATGACGGACACTCTTGCGACCTTCGCCGAGCAGGTGACGACCGTCGCGCGCGAAGTCGGCGTCGAAGGCCGCTTGGGCGGTCAGGCGAACGTGCCCGGCGCGGCCGGCACATGGAAAGACCTGACCGGCAACGTCAACTTGCTGGCGGCTAATCTGACGACCCAGGTCCGCGCCATCGCGGAGGTCGCGACGGCGGTGACCAAGGGCGACCTCACCCGCTCGATCCAGGTCGATGCCCGCGGCGAGGTGGCGGAGCTCAAAGACAACATCAATACGATGATCGACAATCTGCGGCTCACCACCGAGCACAACACCGAGCAGGATTGGCTGAAGACGAACCTCGCCAAGTTCACCAATATGTTGCAAGGCCAGCGCGACCTTACTACCGTCGGCCGGCTGCTGCTTTCCGAGCTGACGCCGCTCGTCAATGCTCAGCTCGGCGTCATCTATCAGATGGAGACCGAGGAAGGTGCGCCCTATCTCAAATCGCTGTCAGCCTATGCGGATGACGGCGATTGCCCGCACTTGCCGCGCGTTCCGATCGGCCAGGGCCTGATCGGACAATGCGCCGCCGACAAGCGACGGTTGCTGATCACCGAGATGCCGCCGACCGCGGTGCCGATCAGCTCGGCTTCGTTCAAGGTCTCACCGCGCAACATGATCGTGCTGCCGGTGCTGTTCGAAAGCCAGGTAAAGGCGGTGATCGAACTCGCCTCGGTCGCGAACTTCACCAAGCTGCAGATGACGTTCCTCGAACAGCTGACGGCGAGCGTCGGCATCGTGCTCAACAGCATCGAGGCGACGATGCAGACCGAGGGCCTGCTCAAGCAGTCGCAACAGCTCGCCGGCGAGTTGCAGGCGCAGCAGAGGGAACTGCAGCAAACCAACGAGCAGCTCGAGCAGAAGGCCCAGCAGCTCGCCGAGCGCAACGTCGAAGTGGAGCGCAAGAACCAGGAAATCGAGCAGGCGCGCCGCGCACTTGAAGAAAAGGCGACCGAGCTTTCGCTCACCTCGAAATATAAGTCCGAATTCCTCGCCAACATGTCCCACGAACTGCGCACACCGCTTAACAGCATCCTCATCCTCGGCCAGCAGCTCACGGAAAATCCCGACGGTAATCTGAGCAGCAAGCAGGTCGACTTCGCCCGCACGATCCATGCGGCCGGCACCGACCTGTTGAATCTGATCAGCGACATTCTCGACCTGTCCAAGATCGAATCCGGCACCGTCACAGTCGATGCCGAGGAGGTCATGTTCTCAACACTCCTCGACATGGTGGCACGGCCGTTCCGTCACGAGGCGGAAACGCGGCAGCTTACGTTCGAGGTCAATTTCGATGAGGAGGTCGGGCGCAGCATCGTGACCGACACCAAGCGGCTCCAGCAGGTGCTCAAGAACCTGCTCTCGAACGCGTTCAAGTTCACCGAGCAGGGCGGCGTGCGCCTCGCGGTCAGCGACGCCCGCAGTGGCTGGAACCCGGAAAATCCGGTGCTGCGGCAGGCGCCGATGGTGATCGGCTTCGAGGTTTCGGATACCGGCATCGGCATCCCGCTCGAGAAGCAGAAGATCATCTTCGAGGCATTCCAGCAGGCGGACGCGAGCACCAGCCGCAAATACGGCGGCACCGGTCTCGGCCTCGCCATCAGCCGCGAGCTATCCCAGCTCCTCGGCGGAGAAATCCAGCTGCGCAGCGTTCCCGGACGCGGCAGCACATTCACGCTCTATCTGCCTGCAAAGTATGTGGGGCCGACCAATGCGATCCGTGGTCCGGCGGCGACCACGTCGCCGGTTGCCCACCAAATTGCGCTTCACGCGGCTGCGATGCAGGAAATGCCGATCGTGGCGATCCCCGACGATCGCCACGACATCCGCCCGGGCGACAACATTCTGCTCATCGTCGAAGACGATCCCCATTATGCGCAGATCATGGTGGATCACGCCCGCGACGAAGGCTTCAAGGTCCTGGTGGCGATCCGCGGCGCCGACGCTATCGATCTTGCCAAGCAATTCCAGCCGAGCGCGATCTCCCTCGACGTCTTCCTGCCCGACATGCTGGGATGGACCGTGTTGAGCCAGCTCAAGCTCAACCCGCTGACCCGGCACATCCCAGTCCAGATCATCACCCTCGACGAGGATCGCCAGCACGGCCTTGCCCGCGGGGCGTTCTCCTTCGTCACCAAGCCGGTGACCGCCGACGGGATCGGCGCCGTCCTCGGCCGCATCAGGGAATATGCCAAGCCGCGGCAGAAGCGGCTGCTGGTCGTTGAAGATAACGCCGCCGAGCAAATGAGCATTCGCGAACTTCTCGGCCACGACGATGTCGAGATCATTACGGTCGGCACCGGCGCCGCGGCGCTGGAATCGCTGCATGACCGGATCGCCGACTGCGTCGTGCTCGACCTGCGCCTGCCCGACATGTCCGGCTTCGAGGTGTTGGAACGGATCAAGGCCGATCCGGCGCTCGCCGATCTTCCGGTCGTCGTCTTCACCGGGCGCGAATTGTCGGCGGAAGAGGATGCGCGCATCCACACGATGGCGCGCAGCATCGTGGTCAAGGGTGTCGAATCCCCGGAGCGTCTGCTCGACGAGACATCGCTTTTCCTGCATCGCGTGGTCACCAGCCTGCCGCAGGAGAAGCAGAAAATGCTGGAGCGGCTCAACAGCTCCGACGAGGACCTGCTCGGCAAGACGGTGCTGCTGGTCGATGACGATGCCCGCAATATCTTCGCGCTGTCGAGCGTGCTGGAACGGCGAGGAATGAACGTCCTCACCGCGACGACGGGGCGCGAGGCGATCCAAATGATCGAGCAGACCCCGGGCCTTGCGCTCGTGCTGATGGACATCATGATGCCCGAAATGGACGGCTACCAGACCATTGGAAAGATTCGCGAGAACAGCCGCTGGCGGCGGCTGCCGATCATCGCGCTGACGGCAAAGGCGATGAAAGGCGACCGCGAGAAGTGTCTCGAGGCCGGCGCATCGGACTATCTCGCCAAGCCGGTCAACACCGAGCAGTTGCTGTCTGCGTTGCGTATGTGGCTCCATCGCTGAACGAAGGCTGACATGGCAAACGACGGCAAGATCAATATTCTGCTGGTCGACGACCAGCCCGCGAAACTCATGAGCTATGAGGTGATCCTTCGCGAGATCGGCGAGAACCTGATCATGGCCTCGTCGGGACGCGAGGCTCTGGAGCATCTCCTCAAGTCCGACATCGCCGTCGTGCTGATGGATGTCTGCATGCCGGAGCTCGACGGCTTCCAACTTGCGGCGATGATCCGCGAGCACCCGCGCTTCAGCAAGACCGCGATCATCTTCATTTCGGCGATCCATCTCACTGACGTCGATCGCCTGCGCGGCTATGAGATGGGAGCGGTCGACTACGTACCCGTGCCGGTCATTCCCGAGGTGCTGCGCGCCAAGGTCAAAGTCTTCGCCGAGCTGTACCGAAAATCGCGCCAGCTCGAGGCCCTCAATGCCGAACTGGAGCGCCGCGTCCGGGACCGCACGGCGGAGCTCGAGAGCTCCAACCGGCGCCTGATCGACAGCGAGGATCGCCGCAGCCACGCGCTCGCAGCGGGCAACATGGGTTCATGGGACTGGGACCTCGGGCGCGGCGATTGCGTCTGGGACGAAGGGCAGAAGCGGATTTTTGGCGTCGGTCCCGAGCCTTTCGAGGTCACGCCTGGCAATGTCCGCCGCTTCGTGCATCCGGGCGACTGGAAACTGCTGCGACAAACGCTGAAAAGGGCTTGGCGTGACGCCGGCTCCTACCAAGCCGAGTTCCGCGTGCGCCGTCCCGACGGGACCGTGCGGTGGTGCCTTGGAACTGCGGCGGCGAGCAAGGATCAGGCCGGCAAGATCGCGCGCATCAGCGGCGTGACGATCGACATCACCGACCGCAAAGAAGCCGAGGAACGTCAGTCGCTCCTTGCGCGCGAGGTCGACCATCGCGCCAAGAATGCGCTCGCGGTCGTCCATGCCATCATCTGCCTCACGCGCGCCGACAACATCAAGCAATATGTCGCCGCCGTCGAAGGCCGCGTCCAGGCGCTCGCGCGCGCCCACAGCCTGTTGTCGGAATCGCGATGGCGCGGTGCCAACATCGCCCGCATCATCCACGAGGAGTTGGCGCCGTTCCGCACGCCCAATTTCGATCGCATCCGGATTTCCGGCAAGAGCCTTTCGCTCGAGCCGTCGAACGCGCAAGCGCTGGCATTGGCGCTCCATGAACTCGTCACCAACGCGGCGAAATACGGTGCGCTGTCGGTGCCGACGGGCGGTGTCAGCATCGCCTGGGACATGAAGGGGCCGAACCTCGAACTTCGCTGGACAGAAACCGGCGGTCCGCCGGTCGAAGAGGCGGTGACCGGCGGTTTCGGCCTTCGCGTCGTAAAGACAAGCGTCGAAAGCCAGCTCGGCGGCGCTGTCGCGTTCGACTGGCGTCGCGAAGGGCTTTCGTGCGCCATCAGCTTCCCGCATCAGCTTCGTCTGGATTTCCCGGATGCCACGTCACCCAACCGCCCCGGCACTCCGATGGCGAACCCGGTCGCGGTCGGTGTGCGCCGCCGCATTCTCCTCGTCGAAGACGAAAGCCTGATTGCGATGGTCATGGTGGAAACCTTGACCGGGCTCGGTTTCGAAGTCGTCGGTCCGTTCTCCTCCGTCGATGAGACCGTCGCCGCGATCGAGAACGAGCCGCTCGACGGCGGAATTCTCGACGTCAATCTGGCGGGTGAAATGATTTATCCGGCCGCGCGCCTGCTCCAGGCGCGCAAGGTGCCGTTCGTGTTCATGACCGGTTACGGCACCGAGCCGATCTCGGCGGCCTTCCCTGATGTGCAGGTCCTGCAAAAACCGATCGACCGCGACATCATCCAGCAGCTGTTCGTGACGCGGTCTGACTCGGAGGCGGATGATCTACGGCCGACCCGAGCCGCGTTCGCATAATTGCGTGCCTGCGAAAAGCTCGCGTTTCGTGGAAAGCTGCGACGAACGAAATTGGCTGGGGAACTAGGATTCGAACCTAGATTAACGGAGTCAGAGTCCGCAACATTTACGATTGAAAATCGTTTATGAATTCGGCCGCATGTCGCGTTTATGTCGCAAAGATTTTCAATCCTCGTCGAGTTTGCCAGCATCGATGATGTCGTCAATGTAAGATCGTGCAAACCATACCGATCTGAGCTTCCGATGATCCGGCGGGCAAACGACCGGAATAAACGCCTATAAATCGGTTGAACGGCCTATCGCTCGACCCGCGGACTACCGGTTGCTCCATGTGACCGCTCCAACTTCTCACGATTACTGGCGAGCCGGACATGCCCGGCCGCGACGCGGTGTCGACCAGATAATAGCCGTCGGTTAATCGGACCAAGTCGGGCTCTGAGGCAATGCTGCCGCGCTTCCATACCGGAAACCCCGGTGGCTTCGCCCCAAACGGATATCCTAGGATGAAAATGTCCATGCCGATCTCAATCTTCAACCTGTCTCTTGCCAAGTCGTTGATCGGGTAGACAGCGAAGGGACGCTCTTGATTGCTCGACCCTAAGTCAATTGCGACGATGTCTATTCTTTTATGCTCGGTGTGCGTGAGGTGGACACGCCAAAGCGGATTGTCATCGGCATCCCGAATGGGAATCCTCAGTTCTTCTTTTCCGAAATCAAAGACTTTTAGATTGAATTGCGCGGCGAGATGGCTTGGTCTCGTACCGCCCTTAAGGAGATGATGCCCGGTCTGAGTGTGTCGCGCTGCAACGACGTGCCAGTTTGTAATTAGGTAGAAATTGTCGCGTCGACGATACACGAACGCCGTCGCCGGATTTAACGGCACGTCATTGAAAAATGGGATGATCGGAACGGTAACTAGCGTTAACGAATTGACCGTCGTCATGCCTCACCCCAACAACGCCCGTTCGGCGTCAGCCAATTCGGCGCCATCGTCGCCCCGCGGGAACAGGTGACCATAAGTATCGAGCGTCACCGTGATCGATGAATGTCCAAGCCTGCGAAATTATGGAAAGAAGCACTTTGCTCGGTATGGCGTTTGCGTTTGTGCTGCTCAATATTCCCCTGTTTATCGGATTTGCTGTTGCCCGATTAATCGTAGTCAATATGATAAATGTGCCGGTTTGGCTGGAACCGTCGTGGTCGCTATTGGGGCCGATTTAGATTAATAGTACCGCCCCGTCGCCCGCGCTTCTCACCGCCCCCGTTCGACTTCCGCGTTGCCGAGCGCGAACATCTCGTACAGGTCCATTGATCCGGACCGGGACCTTTTACGATCACCCAAAAACCTACACCGCCGCACCACCAGCACTCCGTCTAAGCTGACGGTCACGGTATTTCAGTCACTTCCTCAATGCACGGCCCGAATTGGCAGTTATTTTGGCAATTCTTGTCTCCTTGATTGGCAATTTCAAGGGGAGTTGAAGCTCTTGGGCCACGCGGCGCAGCATTCTGCGCCGTCACAGCACGAATTCATAAGTCACTGATTGGACTTAGCTTTTCTGAATTTTAATGGATTCGCAGTGCTTCGAATGCTATATTAAATTTATGTCCGAACGCACCCAAAGCGCGACCGCCGCCCGCATCCGGAAGATGGCCAAAGACCATCAAGTGGCCTATGTCCGCACTGAGCGCGACACTCTTGCCCATGACATCACGCGGCTCGCGGGCGATGACGTAGAGCTGGACGAAGTTGAGCAACTGCTCGTCGCGCTGCAGCGGAACGGCTATCTATCGCGCGCAGAGATGATCCAACTTCAGGCGAAGTATCTGCGCGAAGTCAGGCCGTGACGTTCGATCCGTTCGGCGATTTCGAGGCTCAAGGATACCTGCGTAATTTCGCCAAGGAAAAAGACACCGACATTGTCCGCCGTCTAGAGCATGCATCGTTCATGACCGGCATTGATGCCTCGCTCGACCGCCTCACGAAGATCAAGCGTCTTTCCTACGGGGATGTGCTCGAAACCCACCGAATCCTCTTCGATGCGGTTTACCCTTGGGCCGGACAGGACCGTCGAACGACTGCGCCCGACCTCGCAATCAGCAAAGGACCGGTCCTCTTCGCGCATCCCGACCATATTCGGCAAGCGATCGATTATGCTCTTGCGCATGGTCAGGACCGCGAATTCATGACGGAGAAGCCGGGCGTCATCATGGGCTATCTGGCCTACGGTCATCCGTTCCTTGACGGTAACGGCCGCACCATCATCGTGGTCCACGGCGTCATGGCCCAGCGCGCCGGGATCAACATAGATTGGGCCGCGACCGACAAAGCCGGTTATCTAGGCGCGCTAACCAAAGAGCTGGACGATCCCGACAAGGGTTATCTCGACGCCTATCTCAAGCCCTTTATCCGCGAAGCCGTCGGGCACGACCGCCTGGCAGCGGCGATTGCGCTCGCGCCCGGCCTCGATGGCAACGACGAGCAGAACGAGGTTCTCGGCAAGACCAGCGATCCGGCTCTTAAAGCGCGTTACCAGCAACAAGAGCTCAAGCGTAAGCGCGGTTGATGTTAAGGTGGATACTTGGTTCGCTGTTATGCGCAGGCTCTAAATTCGCCCGAGCATCCGGTTTGGCTGGGGAACTAGGATTCGAACCTAGATTAACGGAGTCAGAGTCCGCTGTTCTACCGTTGAACTATTCCCCAAAACGCCTGTAGTTTCATCGGCTTACCGAACCAAAGCGGCTTTGATCCCCGCGCTATGGCCGTGAGTGGTAGCCCGGCCGTGAGGCACGTGAGATTTAGGGGATTAGGACTTGGTTGCCAAGTCTCTCACATGCCGGCCGCCGCTGTCATACGGCACTTGATGGTGAAGAACCATCCCTCGCCTTCGAACTTCGGAATCGGGTCACGTGGCCATCCGAAGGACGCAGCGGGTCGCACCCGCGCCGCGTACCCAGCGTCGGGGAAGCAGCGTGCCAGGTTCCATCGTCGGGCATGACCGCCTCCAGTCGACGATCATCGACGGGCGGCAAGGTTGGCGAGGTGCGGCCGGGATGATGAGCTTCCTCGAGAGCCGGCCGCCCTTCCCATCTTACAAGTCTCGGCCAACCGTTAATGCAGAATCAATTTCTGCACGCGCCAGTTCGCGGTCTCGGCGGCGTAGATTTCGTGCTCGGACGGACAGGCGAGGCCATGTGCGCCGGAGAATTCCTTGAGCTGGCGGCCGGAGCGGCCGATCACGCCGAGCACTTTGCCCTCGAGCGTCACCTTGAAGATGCGGCCGGGGAAAGTCGATTCGCCGACGAACATCACTTGGTTCGGCGCCGGCGTGATGCAGAGCGAATTCGGCGCGCCGATTAGCTGCTTGAGGCGCTCCCCAGTCGGTGTGTTGCCGTAAACAGGGTGCGTGCCGGGCTCCGGCGGGACATCGATCGAGAACATGCGCAGGAACTTACCGTCAGTGTCGAATACCTGGATGCGGTGGTTGGTGCGATCGCCGACGTAGACGTTGTTGTCTTTGTCGATCGCGATCGAGTGCGGCAGGCGGAACTGGCCCGGTCCCGTTCCCGGCTCGCCCCATGACTTCACCCAGCTGCCGTTCTTGTCGTATTTCGCGACGCGTGAATTGATGTAGCCGTCCGAGATGTAGATGTTGCCGGCGCGGTCCCAGGCGACATCGGTCGGCTGGCGAAACAAGCCATCGATCGGCGGCAACGGCGGGTTGACGTGCTCCCACGGCTTGGTCTCGTCGTCGGCGGATTCCTTGCGGCGGCCGAATACCCAGATCACCCGACCGGCCGGGTTGAACTTGACGATCATGTCCGAGCCCTTGTCGACCGCCCAGATGTTGTCGTCCTGGTCGATGCGCACGGTATGGGCAAATGCCCAGGCGTATAGTCCTTTCCCAACCTCGCCGAGAAATTCGCCGCTCGCGGCAAACTCGAGAAGCTGCGCCGCCGACGGCGCATAAGCCGGTCCATGAGCGCTGTTCGAGCGCGTGAACACGAAGATGTGGCCCTTGGAGTTCACCGCAACGCTCGGCACCTCGCCAAAGTTCATGCCGGGGGGCAGCTTGAGGAAATCCGGCACCGAATCGAAGGCGATCTCCGGTGCGCTTTGCTGGGCGAAAGCTGGCATTGCGATAAACGCGAGACACGCGAGCAGAAGCTTCTTCATGGGTCCTCCCGTTTTCATTAACTTGGCCGCCGGTCGCGGCAGCAAAGGCAGCGGCATTTTCAGCGCCCCTCGCCCGATCGCAAGCGCGATTTTCGGTCATCGTTTGCAGCACTGACATTTCATTTGCGAGGGGTCATTCCGGGGCGCCATAGCGAAGCGAAGGCGAGCCTGGAATCCATACACACTGACCGAGGAATATGGATTCCGGGCTGCCTCGCTGCGCTCAGCCCCCGGAATGACGGCGGCCCAAGTGCAATTCGACGTGCGACCAGCTATTCTCACCGCAACCCGGCCTCAGCAGGGAAAAATGGGAGGACAACATGCGCATATGGACGAGGATCGCGTCAGCCATCATCGCGGGCGCGTCGGGTGCAGCAATGCTCGCGACAGCGGCCTCCGCCGCCGACGTCGTGCTCGTCACCACCGCTGCCGTCGAGCAGATCATGAAGGGGGTCATCCCGACCTTCCAGGCCTCGACCGGCAACACGGTGCGCATGAGCGTCGACGGCACCGCGACCGCCGTCGCCAAGGTCTTGGACGGCAGCTATCACCCCGATCTCGTGATCCTCGGTCCCGACCCGCTCGGCGAACTTGCCAAGGCCGGCAAAGTCGATGGCGCGACCATCATGCCGGCGTTCCGCTCGCGGATCGGTTTTGCGGTCCGCGCCGGCGCACCGAAGCCGGATATCAGCACGCCCGAAGGCTTCAAGAAGGCGCTCCTCGACGCCAAGTCCATCGGCTACAGCATCGGTCCGAGCGGCGAGTACTTCTCCAAGGTCTTAATCCAGCGGCTCGGCATTGCCGATGCGATCAAGGACAAGATCAAGAACGTGCGCGGCATGCCGATCGGGGCCGCCGTCGCACGCGGCGATGTGGAAGTGGGCATTCATCAGGTCGCCGAGCTGATGCCGATCGCCGGAATCGATATCGTCGGCGCGCTGCCTGAGGAAATTCAGAGCCACCCGATCTACGCCACCGCCATCGCCACGAAAGCGCAACAACCCGATGCCGCCCTCGCGCTGTCAAAGCTCCTCTTCGCCGAAAGCTCGGTGCCCATAATCAAGAAGAACGGCATGGAGCCATATTGAGGAATAGCACCCTCCCCTGGAGGGCGGGAGTCGTCGCACGAAGTGCGATGGGGTGGGGTGGCAGCGCTGCCGCAAATTGCGGCGCTGAATGTGCTCGCGCCACAAGCCCGAACTGAGAAAGCCGCGTTGACTATTCCCCCTCCCCCTTCGGCCTCTCGGTCCGTCGCTTCAGCGTGTTGAGCACGATACCGGCGAGGGGAACGACGACACTCGGAATGATCGACTCGATTGGATTACGAAACGAATTGCGAAGTTCAGTCATCTCGGCCTCGATCGCGCGAAAATCCGAAACGAGACCCTCCATGGCGGAGACATGGACTTGGCGCGCGAGTTCGATGTCACGCGCGGGCTTGATGCGCCCTGCGATAAGGACGAGCAGCAATGCCAACACGAGGCTCGCGAGCCCGACGGCAACCGCCGCCCACACACGGCCCCATATCGGCTCGAGCGCAAAGAAGCCCGCAATCCCGAGCATCACAAAACCGAACACCCCGATCAAGGCGGCCACGCCGGTGACACTGGAACGCGTCAGCAAGCGGCGCGCTTGAATGTCGGCGATGATCGCATTTGCCCGCACGAGCGCACGCAAATTGGCGACGATGCTGTCGGTTCTCATCTAATGTCGTCCGAGCCGGCGCCCGATGGCAATGCCAGCCACGAGGGCTACCGCCATGGCCGCCAAGGGATGGGAAGTTACAACGTCTTCGAGATCATCAACGGCATCTGCGAATCGGCCCTGCAGCTCCGTGAGCAGTTCCGCGTAATCGTATGGCTGTCCGTCGTGCGGTTCGGGCTGCTCGTCAGCGACCGATAAGTCGGGACCCGGCTGACCGGCCGCAGCAAGCTCGGCTCGCAATCTGTCGAGCTCTTCGCGGCGGGTATCTTGTCGTGCCATCAGCTTTTCCCGAACACCTGCCGCCAGCGTGCGCGGCGGCAGCGTGCGGCGCAGGATAACGAAATCCGCGGAGATGGGTCAATTGCGCTTACCCGTGCAGCCACACCGGAGCATCCCGCTCCCAACGCTGATATTGCGACGGCCCGTCGATATCGAACATCAGGAGAGGATCGCAGACGCTGCGCATCGCCAGCCCGCTCGCTTGGGCTTGCGTTCGATGCCGCACATAGCTCTGCGGGCCGTAGTCAAAGCGGAATTTCGTGAATGCGGACGGCGCAAGACGCAGCGCATTTGTGCCGTCCATAGCCTCGTCGGGCACGATCACGGCCTCTTCCGGCCACGCGATGAGCTTGGCAAGTGCGGCCGGCGTTGCCAGCGGTAGATCAATCGGCAGGATAAGTCCGCCGGAATCCGGGTCCTCGGCAAGCACGCGTGCGCGACCCTCCGACAACGCGTTGTTGAGATCGGCATCATTATCGGCAATGGCGGCGACGCCATATTCGGCGACAATTGCGGCGACGCGCGGGTCGCCGGTGATGACACGCGTCGCAGCCGCGCCGACCACTGCAATGGCAACGTCAAGGGTGCGGCAGAGGAAAAACGTGCACAGCGCCTCGCGCGAGCGCGCGGACAGGCTGGACGCAAGCCGCGATTTGCCGCGGTCGAGATGCTTGCAGGGGATGAGGATGACGAGGCTCATGGCCGGCGATTGTCGGCGATCTCGCGCGCAAAGGCGAGGCACGCGCGCGCCAGCGCGACGCGGTCCGCGGCGCTGCGCATCACGGCCGGCGCGACGAGCGCCGCAATGCCGAGAGCTTCGATCGCAGCTTTGAGGCCGGCATCGGTCTCGTCGATTACCAGCCCATCGATCAAACCGGCATAATGACGCGCCACGGCAGCCGCCGTCGCCGGCTGGCCCAGTTCAGCCATGATTTTTGCCGCCGGGCCTTTGATGGCAGCGCCGCCGACGATCGGCGAGACTGCGATAATCGGTACACACTTCGCTTTCATCCATTCCCGGATGCCGGGAACGGCAAGGATCGGATCGACACTGAGGAATGGATTCGACGGGCAAATGATGATCGCGTCGGGGTTAACCGTCGCGAGCGCGGGGTTCATGCGGGCCGCAGTCGCGCCGCGATAGCTGATGGCGGTCACCGGCACCTTGCACGCAAGGCGGACGAAATAGTGCTGAAACTCAAGCTCGCCCTCAGGAGTGGTGAGCATGGTGCGCACGCTCTCGTCGCACATGGGGAGAAGCGCCGGCACGACACCAAGCGCGCGCGCGAGCTCGGCCGTGACTTGAGTCAACGTCTCCCCCGCGCGCAGGCGCGTGGTGCGAAGCGCATGGGTTGCGAGATCGCGGTCGCCGAGGCGGAACCAAGTCGGGCCGCCGAGGCGGGCGACCTGATCGATGAAACTCCAACTCTCTCCGGCGATGCCCCAGCCGGTTTCGGGATTGGCAATGCCGGCAAGCGTGTACATCACGGTGTCGAGGTCGGGCGAGATGTGCAGGCCAAGATGCTCGAAATCATCGCCGGTGTTGACGACGACGGTCAGGCGCGTGCCGAGGATCTGCGCCAACCCGTCCGCGAGCTTGGCGCCGCCGACGCCGCCGGCGAGCGCCGCGACAGTGATCGCGTCGTCAGGTTTCATCACGTGTTTCGCTGGGCGCGGTCGGCGGGCCACATGACAAAATCGCCGATCGGCCGGCGCGGGCGATCGCGTCCGCCCTCGGCGGCGATGCCCAACACGATCAGCCCTTGAGGCTGCCAATGCTCCGGCATGCCGAGCGCATTGCGCACCACGTCAGGGCAGAACAGCGGCGCGCACATCCAGCACGAGGCGAGTCCCTCGGCGTGGGCCGCGAGCATGAGATTCTGCGCAGCCATGGCGGTACCCTGCACCGACATCAGAAATTCGGCGTCGCTTCGGGCCGCGTCGTGATAGGAATCGGCGTGCTCCAGCGTTAGGCAGACGACGATCACGACCGGCGCGCCGGTGATGCGGGCAAACGAGCGCGCGACGTCACGCTCGATCGTGTCCGCGTCATCACCGTCGCGGCGACGGTCTGCGGCGAGCCGGGCTCCCATCGCCCGCGCCAGGGCCACCTTCGCCTCGACTTTCTCGATCACGACAAAACGCCAAGGCTGGCGGTTATGCGCCGACGGTGCCGCGGCCGCGCTTGCGAATAGACGCTCGAGGGTCGCGGGCGCCACCGCGTCAGCACGGAACCGCCGGATCGAGTGGCGCGAACGCAGTGCGTCGTGGAATGCAGCCGCCGAAACCAGCATGCCACCGCCCATTTCGTTCGACGCGCGGATCGTCAGCGGATCGGCGACCGGGGCTTGAATCATCGAAAGAGGTCCTTTTCCCGTGCGCGAACAAGTTCGCGCGCCGAACCGTCGCGCCGCCCATACCCCAAACCACGCACGAGCACCACGGGACGTCCTTCGTCGGCTTGCCCCATCACCAGTGAAGCAGCGGAAGCAAGCTCGTCGGCAAGTCCGACCTCGGTGGTCTCTAGCCTGCGGCCGAACAGGTCGGGGCGGCCGCGCAGATCGAGAAGTCCGGGAAGGCCGCTCACGCCGATCGCGGTGCCGATGGTGCCGTTGCGCCAGGCGCGGCCGATGCTGTCGATGATCACGACGCGAACATCGGCACCGGTCGCAGCGCGCAGACTGCGTCGGATGTCCGCGGCGCTCCGGTCGGGATCGAGCGGCAGCAGCAAGGCCTGGTCGGTCCCAGCGACGTTCGACCGGTCGATGCCGGCGTTGGCGAGCACCAGTCCGAGCCGGTGAGCGACGATAATGACGCCCGGCCGCTGGCGCAGCACTTCGGTCGATTCCGCAAGGATCAGCTCGACGAGGCGGGGATCCTTCTCGGTCTTTGCCGCGAGCGCGATCGCACGATCCGACGGCGTGACGGTCGCAAGATCGACCGTGCGGCCTTCCGCCTTGGAGACGATCTTTTGCGCCAGCACCAGCACGTCGCCAGGTCGCAGCACCAGGCTCGCCTCGCGGAGCGCGGCGAGGATGAGTGTCGCGAGATCGTCGCCGGCCTTAACCAATGGAATGCTGGCAAGCGCGGTCAGCACAAGTTCGCTCAAATGCCAGTGACCTTCACATGCTCGTCGGCGATGGGCGCGACGACGCGATGGGCCGCGACGTAGTCCGTGACCACATCCCAGATCGGCGGGCCCTCAGCGCCTTCGGTGACGCTCGCCCAGCCGGCGACAGCATACTCCTTCGCAGCATCGAGCGGTGCGCCGGTGCGTGTCAGGCGCAGGTCCGTGATGCGACTCCCCACCGAAGCGCCGACATCAATGGTGTAGCTGATGCCGCCGGTCCGGACCATGTCACCGCCTTGCCGGTAATAAGGATCGGAATTGAACAGATTGTCGGCCACATCTTCGAGGATGTCCTTGATCCGCTCACCGCTCATCATGGCTCGGTAGGCGGCGGGATAAGTGAGCGCAGTCGCGTTGTAAATATCCTCGCGGGTGATCGCCTGCCCAGGGATCAGCGCAGTGCCCCAGCGCAGACCTGGCGACAATGCAATCTCGGCATCGCGCCGCTCGAGCAGCGCATCGCAAATCACCTTGTCGAGAGTTCCGTCGAAATTGCCGCGGCGATACAGCAGCGTATCGGTGCGACCGACGACTTCGCCGAGATGAGCGATGTGCGGCGACCGGATCGCCGCGATCTTGGCGGCCATCGCCGGATCTGGCGTGATGACGTCGGCAAAGATGGGGATCAACTTGTAACGGTACGCTGCGATGCGACCGGCGCGCACATCGAGATCCAGGCGGGAGACGAACTTGCCGTGGCTGCCGGAAGCAATGAGAAGCGTCTTACCCACTTCGACCACGTTCGGAAGGGCGTCGTGAGTATGAGCCGTGAGCACGACGTCGATTCCCGGCACACGTTCGGCAAGCTTGCGGTCGACATCGAAGCCGTTGTGGGAGAGCAGCACGACGAGATCGGCGCCGCCAGCGCGCGCCTTCGCGACCTCGGCGGCGATGTCGCGCTCGCGGATGCCGAAGCTCCAATTCGGAATGAGCCAGCGGGGATTCGCGATCGGCGTATAGGGGTAAGACTGGCCGATGACGGCGATCTTGACGCCGCCGCGCGCGATCATCGTCGCGGCTGGAAAGGCAGGCTCGTCCCATTCGGTGTCGCGGATGTTGAGGCCGAGGAACGGGAAGCCGAGCGTGCGCACAAGTTCCTTCACGCGCGCGGCGCCGAGAGTAAACTCCCAGTGCCCCACCATAGCGTCCGGCCGCAGCAGCGCCATGCAGTCGACCATGTCCTGGCCACGGCTCATGAGCGAGGTGTAGCTGTTCTGCCAGGTGTCGCCGCCGTCGAGAAAGACGACGCGGTCGCCGCGCTCGGCGCGGATCGCGGCGATGATTGCGGCGATGCGGTCAAGGCCGCCCATGCGGCCATATTCGCGCGCGAGTGCTACGAAATCGTCCGCGGCAAGCGCGTAGGCGAGCGCCGACCCACGCGGGATGCCGTAACGATCGAGGAGCGCCGCGCCCGTGAGGTGCGGAACACGCCCTCTCCCCTCCCCGATCCCGATATCGACCGCCGGCTCTCGAAAATAGATCGGCACGAGTTGCGCATGGAGGTCGGCGATGTGCACCAGCGTTACGTTGCCGACGGCTTCGAAGGCAAGCAGGTCCGCCTCGCGCAGCCGCTGTTGGGCGAAGGCGCGCGTCCAACCGCTCGGCACGAACGCTGCCGTAGCGGCAGCGACCTGAAAAAATTCGCGGCGCGTGGTCATGAGGCGTACGGCAGCGTAGGGTGGGCAAAGGCGCGCAGCGCCGTGCCCACCACGGCTTCGTTGGTGGGCACGGCGTTCGCGCAATGGCAAAAAACTGCAGCCTCGGCCGCCTTTGCCCACCCTACGAGTAATGACTTCATAACCGCTTCAATTCCGCACGGCTGGCGTTTCGACCGGCAGGCCGGTGCCACGCCAGGCGAGGTAGAGTTCGAGCGCAACCGCGTCGTCGGAGAGCGGCGGGTATGGTGTGCCCCGCACATCGTAGACGCAGCCTTCCATGCGCTCGTGCAGCGGCACGAGACGCTGCTCACGCAGGCGATAGACCGGGAAGCCGTTCGACTGGCCCTGGCTCAGAAAGTCGGCACGCAGGTATTTGCCGTAATTATTGTCGTGGCAATTGGCGCAGGCGAGATCGAGCTGTCCGACGCGCGTGTAATAGAGCGCCTTGCCTCGCGCGAACCACGGCGACATCGGGCCGTCGACTTTGGGCGTGACCGGCATGCCACGCGACTGAAAGCGAACATAGGTGGTCATGGCGACGAGTTCGTCCGAGCCGAATGCCCACGGCGCGGCTCCCATGCGCTCGTTCCGGCAGATGTTGATCTGTTGTTCGAGGTTGACCGGCTTGCGCAGTTTGTCGCTCCATTTCGGCATGGCCGCGCCGACGCCCTTCATCGAGGATTTGGCGTCGTGATGGCAGCTGGCGCAGGATTTCTCTGCCGTACCGTCAACCTGCGACCACAGCCGTTCGCCTGCTTCGACACCGAAGAACCCCGGATTGATGAGATCGTCGTCCTGAATCGCCCGGGTCTCCTTGGTGCGAAACCAATAGCCCGACACGATCTCCTGGAGCGGATATTCGGGACCCGGCGCCTTGATGCCGTGGCCTTGCCATTTCGGGTGCTCAAGCTCGCTTTCCGCCACCGCCGCCGCGCCGCCGAGGCAAACAAGAGCGACGACGGTGCCAAGGAAGGCTCTGCGACCTTGCAACGCGCGGCTGGTCATTCCGGGGGCGGAGCGAAGCGACGCAGCCCGGAATCCATAACCCCTGCCGCAGAGTATGGATTCCGGGCTCGCCTCCGCTTCGCTACGCCGCCCCGGAATGACAAGCTTTATATTCATTGCCACATGATCGATCTAATGCGTGTCGCATAAGCGTCAGCATTTCGCTTGCGCGTAAGCGGACTCATATCACCTCGATCGTCTCGGTCGCCTCGATCCTCTTGCCCTCGTCATCGATCCAGACAAACGTCAGCGTGCCGGATTCCTCCGGCTTGAAGCGAAACTGAAAGTACGGATTGGCAGAGATTGCGCTTTCGAGATCGCAGCCGAACACGAACTTGCCGTTCAGCGTGCAGCTGAACGTGTTGATGATCATGCGCGGGATCAACTTGCCGGCCGCGTCATGACGCAGGCCCGTCTCCATCACGTGAGACACCAGCGTCTTGACCTCGACGACCTCGCCCTTGCGGACCTGCCGCTTGTCGAGCCTGATGCGGGGCTTTGCCTCGGCCATTCTCGTATCCCGTCAGCCGCCGCAGCCGCCGATCGTCACCTTGATCTGCCGCGACGTGGAGAAAAAGGTACCGTCGCTCAACTTGGCGACGGCGATCACGTTCTGGGTTTCGGCGAGGCGGATGCGGGTCGCGGCCTCCGGCACGCTTATCGGCGAAAAGCGAAACCGCACGACCCGCGAGTTGGGATTCGCCGGAGCGACCACGAGAATTTCCTCGACGTGAACATCAGCCCGCAGCGAAGCATCAACCGTCACCGACATCGGGACCGTGTTGCCGTTCTCGGCAAGCTCCGGCAGTTCAAGCCTCAGCAAGCCCTCGACCGGCTGGCGCCCTCCCGTGAATTTCCGAATCTGTTCGGCATAGTCGTTCGCAGCGAGGGCTTCCTCGGAGCCCATCGGAAGGCCGACGACGACGCCGGCCCCGGTCGCGGCAACACCAGCCACTGCTTGGCGCCGGCTGATATGGTGGGTTCGTGGTGCCATTGGCGATCGCTTCAAATCATTTCAAGGCGGCGAGATATGCGACGAGGTCTTCGACCTGCTGCGCCGAGAGCATCGGCTTGCCTTCGAATTCGGGGCGCACCCGGTTCAGTCCGTCAATCCGATAGAACGCCGGCATCGCCGTGGCGTCACCGAACACGCGCTTTGGATCAACCACGATCATGCGCAACGCC
Source organism: uncultured Alphaproteobacteria bacterium (assembly GCA_963807015.1). GTDB lineage: Bacteria > Pseudomonadota > Alphaproteobacteria > Rhizobiales > Xanthobacteraceae > JAJPKK01. The sequence goes on from CAWEAS010000012.1 coordinate 89,435, forward strand.
GCCGCGCCCCACCGCCGACCTGTGCCATCGAGCGAGGGGCCCACTTCGCCGTGAAACTCGTAACCGCGCAACGCGCTTACCTCATGACAGGAAAGGCAGTTACCGAGTTGGCGGGCGACCATCACCCCTTCGCCCCGCTTGGCATCGCCTGGCGCCGCCGCGAGTGGCTCGGGAATGGTGGGAATGCCGTTCGCAACGACGATCTTGTACGCGACGAGCGGAGCCGCTTTGGCCGCCGATAATAGCATTGCCGCAATCACCAAGAGCAATACGGCGGCACATACTCTCATCGGTGAGGCGCTATTCCGCACGGGTTCGCCGGATCAGCTCTGCCGTCGCAGATAGTCCCGCAACGATCCGCGCTCGTAGGCATGGTCCGCGACGAAGGCGAACATCCGCATGAAGTCGTGGGGCGCGAGGTAGCCTTGAATGCGATTCACTTCACGCTCGCGGGGCGACTTCGCGGCAAGCTCCTGACCGCGGTCGGGAAAGAATTGGATCGTCGGCGTGCCGCGGATCCCGTATTTCGCGGCCAGCTGTCTCTCGCCGAGCTTGGCGCCATCGAAGTCGGTGACGATCCGCGAGCCGTGGAGATTGAGTTCCACGACTTCGAAATGATCGCGGACGAAGCTTTCGATGTCCTTCCGCGCGAAATTCACCAGATGGGTCTCGCGGCAATAGGGACAGCCGCGCTGCTCCCACATCAAGACCAGCTGCTTGCCAGATGCCGTCGTAGTCTTGAGATCGTCCGCGAGTTCGAGGAAGCTGTCGAGGAACCAGTCCTCACGGTAGAACCCGTCATCGGTCATCACCGCCGCGGCGCTAGCAGGGCGCAGAAACTGTGTCGCCGAGGAGAGCGCAACGGCCCCTCCCGCCATCAACACCGCACGCCGTGACAACATGGCCGAATCCCCTGGTGAAACTGGCGCCTGCCGCTCAATGTAGGAGCGATAACGGACCGCGGCAATCACCGAGCCTAGCCAATTCCGAGGATTGGCAAATCGATCATTGATGGGGCTGACCGGCTTCAGCGGCCATATTCCTTTAACACGTGCCGGGCGACGGTCATTTTCAAGATCTCGTTGGGGCCCTCGGTAATCATCATGCTGCGTTGGTCGCGCCAGAACTTCTCGATGGGCAAGTCGGTGGTAAGGCCGGTTCCGCCGTGGACCGTCAAACAGCGGTCTGCAGCGACGAACGACCGCTCGTCGCCAAAGATCTTCGCCATGTAGGCTTCGACTCGGATGTCGCGGCCCTGGTCATGCTTCAGGGCGGCGTCATAGGTCATCAGCCGCAGCTGATGCAGATCCATGTAGCTGTCCGCGAGTGCGAACTGGACCGACTGTCGGTCGGCGAGCGGCGCGCCGAAAGTGACGCGCTGCTTCGCGTAGCTTGCGCCAAGCTCGAGGCAGCGCTCGATCACGCCGACACCCCGCGCGGCGTGGCGGATGCGTCCGACGCTGAGCCAAGTCTGGGCCAGCTTAAAGCCATCGCCCTCGTTGCCGACGAGGTCGCGCACGGGCACGCGCACATTCTCGAACAAAAGTTCCCACGGTCGGTCATCGATCATGAGTTTCTGCTCGCGCAGGCGCTTCACGCCCGGCGCGTTCATGTCGACGATGAAAGTTGAAATGCCGCCGCGCGCAGCCTTGGCGCGATCGGTTACGGCGATCACCTGGGCAAAGTCGGCGCTGCCGCCGCCGGTGATGAAGCGCTTGTGGCCATTGATGACGTAATGTTCGCCCTCGCGCACTGCCGAGGTGCGAATGCGGGCCGGATCGCCGCCGGCCTCGGGCTCGGTCTGGGCGAAGCACCATCTCAACTTGCCGGCAAGCGTCGGCACGAGATAGCGCTGCTTCTGCTCATCGTTCATGAGGTAAAGCAGCGGGCTTACGTTCGGTCCGAAGATTTCGACCGCCCGCGGCGGCAGTGCGATGGTGCGGCCGAGCTCCGACCACACCACCGCCTTGGCGAGAAGGCCGAGGCCCTGACCACCGTATTCCTCGGGGACATCGTAGTTCGCAAGCCCGAGCGCCTTGGCTTTATCTTCGAGGCTCGCCTTGATGTCCGGATCCATGCCGTCGCCGACGCGCGAGCGCATCTCGACGGGGATCATTTCTTCATCGACGAAGCGCCGCACGGATTCCTTGAAAATGCGCAACTCGGAGGGCAGCTCGAAATTCATCTCGGCGTCGATGGAGGCAGTGTTCATGAGGTGGGTCCGTGGATTTTCACCCTCCCCTGGCGGGAAGGGCCGGATCGCGCAGGCGATCGGGGGTTGGCTGACGGGGTCGCATCATAGGCGGCGCAGCGAACATTGTATCGAAGTTACCGCGCGCATCGGAGAATCCGTACATCGACCGCGCGCACGCCGGCACCCTGGAAGCCAATCATGAGCGGATTGACTTCAATGTCGCTGATGGCGTCACGATGATCGAGAAAGAGTTGCGCAAGGCCGAGAATAGCCGCGACGAGCGCGTCGACGTCGCGCGGCGGCTGGCCGCGGAACGAGCCAAGCAACGGCGCGGAACGGAGGCCGGCGAGCATACCGCGCACTTCGGCTTCATCGACCGGCAAGAGCGCGATCGCGGTGTCGGCCAGGACCTCGACCGTGACACCACCGAGGCCGACCACGAGGAACGGGCCATAGAGCGAATCGGTGCGGGCGCCGACGATGAATTCAAGGCCCGACACCATCTCCTGCACCAGAAAACCATCGACCCGCGCGTCCGGGTGGTGTGCCGTGACCGCGACGCTCGCTTTCCGCGCCGCCTGAATCACCGCGCCACCGTCGGCGAGGCCGAGAGCGACTGCGCCTGCTTCGGTCTTATGCGACACGTCAGCCGAAACGAGCTTGAGCGCGACCGGAAAGCCGATCTCAGCGGCCCGCGCCGCGGCATCCTGGGGTGATGACGCCATGGCGCTGCGCGGTGGCGTGAGACCGTGGGCTGCAAGAAGCGTGTCGAGCGCCGGGCCGTCCGGGAGCACCTTGCCGGCAGGCACCGGCAGCTCCGGGCCCGAACGCCCACGCGCACGCCGCTCCGCATAAATCGCAAGTGCCTGCAGGGCATGGACTGCAGCGGGCAGACCTTGGAGAAAAGGCAGTCCGGTCTTGCGGCCGAAGTCGCGCGCAGCTTCGGTCAAATTCTGCGCCATGCGGGCGAAGAACAGCACCGGCTTGTCGGTCGTGGCGGCGAGATCGGCGAGAATGGCAGGATCGGAGGCTTCATGCGGCAGGATCGGCAATTGGCCCTGCACGCCGAGCATGTCGACATTCGGGTCGGCGACGACGTGCTTGCAAATCGCGGCGAACTTGTCTTGGCGTCGGACGTTGGTCGCGCCGACATCGAGCGGATTGCCCGGCACGAGACCTGGATCGATCAGGCCGACGAGCCGCTCCTTGGTCGCCGGCGCAAAATCTGCGAGTTCCGCGCTTTCTTCGCTCGCATAGTCGACGAGGAGCCCGACCGAGTTTCCCGAGGTGGTGATCAGCCCGATGCGCCGCCCCTTGGGGAGCCTACCCTGAGCAAACGCGAGGCAGGTCTCCAGCATCTCATCGAGATTGCGGCAACGCACGATGCCGTAACGGCGGCACAGCGCGTTGAATACGTCATCGTCTCCGGCTAGCGCGCCGGTGTGGCTCATCACCGCTTCCTTGGCGCGATCGCTCCGCCCGCTCTTGACCATCAGGATCGGCTTCCCGATGGCAAGCGCGCGCGCCGCCGCAGCCATGAACGCCGCCGGGCGGCGAATGCCCTCGACGAGGCAGACGATGATCTTCGTGTTCTCGTCGTCGAGGAAGAACTCGAGATAATCGGTGAGGTCGAGATCGAGTTCGTTGCCGCTCGAAACACAATACGAAAACCCGAGACCGCGCATGCTCGCCTGATCCAACCAGTACTGAAACGTCCCGCCGGAGTGGAACACGACGCCGACCGAACCCGGCACGACCGCGCGGATCCGCGGGTGCGGATAGAGCAGCAGGCGCTCGCGCACCGACAGAAGGCCCATACAGTTGGGACCGCTGATGCGCAGGCCGTAGCGGTCGTGCAGGTCGAGGAGCGCCCGTGCGCGCGCCGCGCCGGCCGCGTCACCGCCCTCGCCGAATTGCGCCGCGTAGACGATCGCACTGCGTAAGCCGTGGCGGGCGCCCTCTTCAAGGGACGCTGCGACCGCCTCGCTTGGGATGACGGCGAGCGCGAGATCGATCGGTTCAGGAAGAGCGGCGAAATTGGGTGCGCATTTTCGTCCCCACGCTTCGGCGCGGTTCGGATTGACGAGGTGAAGCCGAACGGGAAAGCCCATCAGCTCGAGGTTGTCATAGAGCCGTTGCGCCCATCCGCCGCGACTTGCGTCGGAGGCACCGACGAGCGCAATCGACTGCGGCCGCAGCAAAGCATCGAGCCCATTCGTGGCGGCCGAAGCACGCGCGGGAGCGTTATCGCGTTGGTCTAAGTCTGGGGCCATGCTCTCGCTTTTTTTCACTCTCCCGGCAACCGCGGATGGCGAGCACCTTCTGCCGCTCAAATCACCTTTTGCTCGCGGAGCGCCGCGATCGCGGCGGCATCGAGGCCTAGCTCCGAGGTCAGGATTTCCTCGGTATGTTCGCCGAGTGTCGGCGGTGCGCGGCGGATCGAGGCCGGCGTGCCGGAAAATTTGTAGGGCATGCCGACGAGCTTGAGGTCGCCGATGGTTTTGTGCGGGACGGTCTCGACCATGCGGCGTGCCTCGGCCTGCGGCTCGGCCAGCGCTTCGGCGACCGAATTGATGCGGCCGCACGGCACACCGACGGCCTTGAGCTTGACGAGCCAGTTGTCCGCAGTATCGGTCGCGAGCGCTTCGCCGATGGCGGCATCGAGAACGTCCCGGTTCGCGACGCGGGCGCTGTTCACGGCGAAGCGCTTGTCCTCGGCCCATTCGGGGTAGCCAAGGACGGCGGCGCATTTGGCGAACTGGACATCGTTGCCGATCGCAAGCGCCACCATCGCATCCTCGGCCGAATACGTGGTGTAGGGAACGATCGAGGGATGGCCGTTACCGAAGCGGCCGCCGCCGCGGCCGGAGACGAGCACATTGGAAGCGACGTTCACCAGCATGAAGAGCGAGGATTCGAACAGCGACACCTCGACCTTTTGGCCGCGCCCGCTGGCGTGGCGGGCATTGAGCGCGGCGAGGATCGAATTGCAGGCGAGCATGCCGGTGCACACGTCGACGATCGCGACGCCATACTTTGTCGGGCCACCGTCAGGCTCGCCGCAAATGCTCATCAGCCCGGATTCCGCCTGAAGGACGAAATCGTAGCCCGGCAACGAAGCCTTCGGACCGCTCGAACCGTACCCGGTAATCGAGCAACGCACCGCGCGCGGCGCCTCTGCGTCGAACCAGTCATCGGTAAAACCCCATTTGGCAAGCGTGCCGAGCTTGAAGTTGTCGATGACCACATCGGCCTTGCAAATGAGGCCCGCGAGCAGCTTTTGTCCGGCGGGGACCGCCATGTTGAGTGTGAGTGAACGCTTGTTACGGTTCGCCCCCAGAAAATACGCGGCTTCGCCGGCGGCGAATGGCGGGCCCCAGGTGCGCGTATCATCGCCGGTCGGAGGCTCGACCTTGATCACATCGGCGCCCATGTCGCCCAGCATCATGGCGCACATCGGCCCCGCGAGAATGCGCGTGAGATCGAGGACACGCACGCCGGCGAGTGCGCCTGTCGCCTCCCCGCTCATCGCGTGCGCTTCCCATGGGCCATGGCGCTTTCGGTGGGCTTACTCGCGAAGGCGCGCGCGCCCGTAGATTGCGGGTGGTTCGCGATCGATCTTGCCATCTGTTTCCCTCGGCGCCGTGCGCACGTTTCTACGGCAGCGCCCCATGGGCGACAAGGCGCGCCATTGCAACGCAGACGGACCATCCCGATGCGGCTTCCGCGCGCCGAAGCTGAGGTGTAGGTTGCGGACAAATAAAGTTCGTCGCAAAGCGACGATGGGAGGTCGCGCCATGAGCCGCCGCATCTTCGCAGCCCTATGTCCAATCGTGCTTGCACTCGCCGCATGGACCGGTGCCGCGGCAGCGGAGAAATTTCCGACCCGTCCGGTCACCATCATCGTGCCTTTCGGCGCCGGCGGCTCAACCGATGTCACTTTCCGGGCGCTTGCGCAGGCCACCGAGAAGCACCTCGGGCAATCGATCGTCGTCGAGAACCGACCCGGCGCATCGGGCACGCTTGGGCCAGCCCAGATGGCCGCGAGCGCTCGACCGGATGGTTACACCGTTGCGCAAATGTTCGATGCGGTCTGGCGCGCCCCCTACATCAGCAAGGTGAATTTCGATCCCGCGACCGACTTCACCTACATCATCGGTGTCACTGGCTACACCTGGGGCGTGGTGGTGCGAAGCGACTCGCGCTGGCACACCTTTAGCGAATTGCTGCAGGATGCGAAGGCTCATCCAGGCACGGTGAACTACGCGACGACCGGTTCATTCACGACGCCCGAAATCTCGATGCAACGCATTGCGCGGCTCAAGGGCATCGATTGGGTGCCGGTTCCGTTCAAAGGCAATGCCGATCAGATCAATGCGCTGCTGGGCGGGCACATTCATGCCATCGCCTCATCGACCGGCTGGGCACCACAGGTGGAGGCAGGTCAGTTCCGCATGCTCGTCACGTTCGGTGCCGAGCGCACCAAGACCTGGCCCCAGGTACCGACCTTGCGCGAGTCCGGCATCGACATGGTGGTGGACTCCCCCTATGGGCTCGTCGGTCCGAAGGGCATCGATCCAGCCATTGTCAAGATTTTGCACGACGCGTTCAAGAAGGGCATGGAGGAGCCGGCGTTCATCGACACGATGAACAAGCTCAACCAGGAATTCATCTACATGAGCAGTAACAACTTCCGCGCCTTCGTGCTCAGGCAGATGGAAGAGGAAAAGCAGATTGCCGCCGAACTTGGTCTCAAGCAGGACTGAGTTGGGCCAGTCGTTCACGCATCACACAATCACATGCGACGATGGGGCAAGGAGACGACCTCCCTGCCCCGTCGATGACCGGTTTCGCCTTCTGGCCGCAGGCGCCGCGACGTCAGCTTTTGAGCTTCTTGTTGCACTCGCTGTAGTAGCCGCCGCCCTTCTGGATCCATTTCAGGCCGCCATTGGCATTGGCTGACTTGTTCTCTTCGTACTGATCCCGGCAGGTATGCATGCGTGCACGCCCGGCGGACTCGCTAGAATACTTTTGGCTGACCGCGGTCGGAAACACCGGCTCGCCCGCAGCCGCGGGAGCGGCGGCAGCTTTCGGTGGCGTTGCCGGCGCAGCCGCCGCAGGTGTCGCCGACGGGGTTGCGGTCTCGGCCGGGGCCGCAGTACGGGCGAGACATTCCTTGCGGAAGTCGGCGTATTTCTTGTCGCCGACGGTCCCGTTCGCCTTCATGGTATTCCATTCAGCATTGCAGGCCTTCAGGGTCTCGGCACTTGCCGGCGCGGCAAAGACTGCGAGGCCGACGCACATCGCGGCGGCGGCGCATAACATGGCGTTTCCCGGTTTAGTCATGGCTCTCCTCATGCATCCTAAAAGTTGAATTCGGCCTGTTTATCGCCGCCGCCCAGCGAGTACAAGCCGTGACCGCCGGGGGCGTGCACGGAAAATGCCAGCCGCTGCGGCGGCGCATCACGCAACGATCCGCTGCCGAAATCATGTCGGAATTATTATGCCGGGGATTAAATCCGTCTATTTGCGTCCGATGAGATCGATCAACGCCGACATGCCGACGTGCCGCGACCCCTCTTGGACGACGCTGTCGTGCTCGAAGATCTTGAGCTCCGACAGCCCAGCGAAAGCGGCTTCGAGAAGTTCGCGGGTGTAGAGGTTCTCGACCTCCGACGGGCCGCCCGTCTTGTACTTCAACTGCTCGGGTCGATAACCCTCGATGAGCAGCAGCCCACCGGGCTTGAGCGCTTTGCAAATGCCCGCAAAGACGTCCCGGCGTTGCTTGGGATTGAGAAACTGGAAGAAAATCCCGACGATCAGGTCGTACTGCGCCGTCGGCCACGGGAAAGCGAGGAGGTCGACACGCTCGGTGCGCATCTGCACGCCGCGTTCCCGGGCGAGCGCTTGCGCCTTCGCCTGCGCAGTCGGAGACCAGTCGATCGACAGAACGTCAAGGCCATGCTCGGCGAGCCAGACGCCATTGCGACCCTCGCCGTCCGCGACCGCAAGCGCAACACCCGATTTCGGGAGCTGGTCAACCTGGGACGCAAGGAACGCGTTCGGTGCCGTGCCGAAAACGTATTCCGATACCGAGAAACGATTTTCCCAGTGCTCGAATTCGCTCGGGTTCGATGGATTCACAGGTTCATTCCTCCGGGGCCTCGACGATCGGATCATAGCGCGTGAGATCGAGGCCGAGCAGATTGAAGCTCTGCACCATGTGCGGAGGCAGCGGTGCAGTTACATCAATGGTCCCGCCGCGCGGGTGCGGCACGACGATCCGCCGGGCAAGCAGGTGCAGACGGTTCTGCAGGCCGCCGGGCAGAGCCCAGTTTTCCTTGTTGAAATACTTCGGATCGCCGACGATTGGATGTCCGATGTGAGCCATATGCGCGCGAAGCTGATGGGTGCGCCCAGTTACCGGCTTGAGCGATACCCAGGCCAGTTGCTGCGCCGCGGTCTCGACCACGGCGTAATAGGTCACCGCGTGGCTCGCACCCTCCTCGCCATGCCGCGCGATCCGCATCAATGATTCATCCTCGCGCTCCTCTTTGGCGAGGAACGTAGAGATGCGGCCCTGCCGCGGCCGCGGCACGCCCACAACCAGCGCCCAATAGATCTTGCGGGCCTCGCGCGAGCGAAAAACCTTGGCGAGGGACGACGCCGCAAAGCGCGTCTTCGCGACGAGAAGACAACCCGACGTGTCCTTGTCAAGACGATGGACGAGGCGCGGGCGCTGACCGCTCTTGTCGCGCAACACTTCGAGCATGCCGTCGAGATGGCGTACCGTGCCGGAGCCCCCCTGCACGGCTAGTCCCATCGGCTTGTTGAGCACGAGGACGTCGGCGTCCTCGAACAGCGTCATCGATTTCAGAAGGTCGAGCGTCTTCTTGTCGGCCTCCGAAAGATTGGTGGATTTCGGCGCCTCGAGACGCAACGGCGGAATACGCACCGCTTGGCCGGCAGCGAGGCGGTCCTTGCCATCGACCCGCTTGCCGTTGACGCGCAGCTCGCCTTTACGGATCACGCGCTGGATATGGGAGAACGACAGACCAGGAAATTTCGCTTCTAGAAACCGGTCGACCCGCATTCCCGCCTCGTCCGCCGTGACGGCAACAGTTTGCACCTTGGTTGCCTCTTGCGGGAGGGCCGGTACCGCAGGTGCTTCTTCGCGCACTGGTTTATTGGCAACGGCGATTTTTGGTCGCCCGCTTGCCCCTCGCGATGCGGCCGGTGACTTGGTTGGCCCGCGGCGCGCGGCCTCACCCGTCGCACCGTGTCTAGCGGGCGACCGTTCCCGCTCACGGACACGGTCACGATGGCGCGATCCCGCCATTTGCCGGCCACCTCCGGGTTGCCTCGGTCCGCCACGCTTCACCTTCCACTCCCTCACCCTTGCGGCGTGCCCGCTCGACCGGCGCGCTCCTTGCGCAACTTTGCCCAGTAATCCAGCCGCTTCCTGATCTCGCGCTCGAAACCGCGCTCAGGCGGATCATAAAACTCCTGGCGACCAAGCGCTTCGGGGAAGTAGTCCTGTCCGGAGAAAGCATCGGGCGCATCGTGGTCATACTCATAACCCGCGCCGTAGCCCTCGCCCTTCATCAACTTCGTTGGCGCGTTGAGAATGTGCCTGGGCGGCAGAAGGGAGCCCGCTTCCTTGGCGGCGCGCATGGCGGCGCCGTAAGCAGCATAGGCAGCATTCGATTTCGGTGCAGTCGCTATGTAGATCACGGCCTCCGCGATCGCGAGCTCGCCCTCGGGACTGCCAAGAAAGTCATAGGCATCCTTCGCGGCGTTGGCGACAATGAGAGCTTGCGGGTCGGCGAGACCAACGTCTTCGATCGCCATCCGCACCACGCGACGGGCGAGATAAAGCGGGCTCTCGCCGGCATCGAGCATGCGGCAAAGATAGTAGAGCGCCGCGTCGGGATCGGATCCGCGCACGGACTTGTGCAGGGCCGAAATCAGGTTGTAGTGCCCGTCCTGGGACTTGTCATAGATCGGGGCGCGGCGCTGGACGATCGCCTGCAGCTGTGCCGCACCGAACACCTCGTCCTTGCGGGCGGCGCGCCAGATTTCCTCGGCCAAAGTCAACGCGGCGCGGCCGTCGCCGTCCGCCATGCGCATGAGCGAGGCGCGAGCATCGGCATCAAGCGGTAGCGGCCGGCCTTCGACAGCCTCGGCGCGAGCCAGCAGCTTTTCGATCGCCGCCGCATCGAGCGGACGGAAGACGAGCACGCGCGCCCGCGACAATAGAGCGGCGTTAAGCTCGAAGGACGGATTTTCAGTGGTGGCGCCGACCAGCACCACGGTGCCGTCTTCCATCACCGGCAGAAACGAGTTCCTGCTGTGCGCGATTGAACCGGTGCACCTCGTCGACGAAAAGCAGCGTGCCGAGCCCCGTTTCGCGGCGCGCGCGGGCGGCATCGAAGGCCTTCTTGAGGTCGGCGACACCGGAGAATACTGCGGAAAGCTGCTCGAAATGCATGCTGGTCGCGCCGGCAAGAAGCCGCGCGACGGTGGTCTTCCCAGTGCCCGGCGGACCCCAGAAGATCAACGAGCCGAGGCCCCTCGTCTCCAGCATGCGCGTGAGCACGCCGTCAGGACCGATGAGGTGGTCTTGGCCGACCACCTCGGCGAGCGTGTGCGGTCGCAACCGATCGGCAAGCGGACGTGGGGCATCGCGGTCTAAACCGGCCGCTGCAAAAAGCCCTCCCGTGTCCCGCTTGCTGCGTGCACTCATCCGCCGAGCACCGCCGAGATCTGCTGGTTGCCGCGCTGGATCGTGAGCCGCCAGAGGCGGCTCGGCTTGTTCAACGTCTTCAGCAAATCCTCGGTCGTTTCGATTTTGGCACTGTTGACCGACAGCAGAACGTCGCCCTTTTGGAAACCGTAGGTCTGCGCCACCGAGCCATCCTCGACCTCGGTCACGGCAACGCCGTGCAGCGTGTAGTCGAGTTTCAATTCCTCGGCGATTGCCGGGCTGAGGTTCGCGACCTTTGCGCCAAGGAGCGGCGAGCGGGCGGTGACGACGGTCTCCTCGCGCGGAGTTTCGGTTGCCGATTCAAGCGCAACAGCAAGCTTGACCTCCTTGCCGGCTCGCACGACGCCGAGTTCTGCGCGGCCGCCGAGCGATTTGGTGGCGAAGCGGTAATCGAAAGCGTTGGGGTCATCGACCGCCTGCCCGTCGACGGCAACGATGAGATCGCCGGTGCGCAAGCCGGCGCGCGCAGCCGGGCTCTTGGTGGCGACGGTCGCAACAAGCGCGCCGCTCGGCCGCTTCAGGCTGAGGTTCTCGGCAATGTCGGGCGTCACCGCCTGCAGCTTGGCGCCGAGCCAGGGCCGTCGCACCACGTGACTGCCTCCCTGCGCCGAAGCAACGACGCCGCGCACCATGTTGACCGGAATCGCGAAGCCGATGCCCATGGAGCCGCCGGAGCGCGAGAAGATCGCGGTATTGATGCCGACGAGGCGCCCTGCGACGTCGACCAGCGCGCCGCCCGAGTTGCCAGGATTGATTGCAGCATCGGTCTGGATGAAGAACTGATAGTCGGTAATACCGACCTGCGTGCGCGCCACCGCGGAGACGATGCCGTGAGTGACGGTTTGGCCGACGCCGAACGGATTACCGATGGCAAGCACGACATCCCCGACCTGCAGTGCATCGGAGTCGCCGAAATCGATCGAGGCGAAGCGCTCGTGGCCCGCATCCTTGAGGCGAAGCACGGCAAGGTCGGACCGCTGGTCCTTGAGCACGACGTCGGCCTCGAATTCGCGCTTGTCCGCGAGCGAGACTTTGATCTGATCAGCCTTCTCGATGACGTGGTGATTGGTCACCACGAGTCCCGACGGATCGACGATGACTCCCGAGCCGAGCGAGCGCTGCACCTGCTCGCGGGGCCCCCCGAGCCCACCGCCGCCAAAAAAGCGAAAGATCGGATCGTCGAAGAGGGGCGCGCGGTTCTCGACAATCCGAGCGGCATAAACATTCACCACCGCCGGCGCCACCCGCTTAACGACAGGAGCATAGCTGAGCTTGATCTCGGCGGGTGAGGACGGCACCCGCAATTCCTGCGCTGGCGAAGTACCAATCGTTTGGGCGAACCCGGCGCACAGTCCCGGCAGCACAATGGCGAGGCAGGCAATCTTTCGAAATTTCATAGGCTTTGCTCCGTCCCCCGACAGGCGGAGATATAAAGGCAGCTTTGCGGGAATTGAAGGGCGGTGAGGCTCGGTGGAGCAGCCTCACGAAGGGAGCTTATGGCGGCTGGTGCAACCCCAACGGCAGGCCTTCCAAAATAGCAAGCAGACGGCCTGCGATCATGCGAAATGCGCTGGCCAGGCAAACACCCCCTTCCGAGGGGGGCAAAAACAGGCTATGGTTCAAAAAAATCATAATGCTTTTCGCATCAACTTAGGAGGGACCCTGCATGAAATCGCTTACCCTTTCGGCACTCGTCGTGTCGCTCGCTGTCGGCGGGCTTACGAGCGGCGCACAAGCGCAGGCGCAACAAGCAAAGAAGCTATTCTTCGAAGGCGACATCGTCCGTCATGCGCTGGCAAATCAGGTCGGGCCCTTCTGCGTGCTGGCGAATCAGTACAAGCGGAAGGAGGCGGTGGCCTTCCGTATCCGCGTTATGATGCCGAACGGCACCATCGCCGACGACAAGGTCATCAAGGGAGTCGTGGTGGAGCTCGGTAATGGCATGAAGCTCCCGGCCGGCTACAAGCCTCATGGCACGCCGCCGACCGACCACTTCTGGTCGCTGTTCTGGACCATTCCGGAAGATTTCCCCACGGGGACTGTCGGCTACAAGGTGATCGCCACCATGAACGATGGCAGCGAAGTCACTTGGGAGCCGTTCAACCGTGCGACCACGCAGTTGATGGTGGTGGCCGGCGAACCGGCGATGAAGCAATAGCAGCCAGGATCTCGCAGATGTGGATGGGTGGCGGCCGCGCGGCCGGGTTGGCGTGCGCGCTGATGGCGCTCGCGCTTGTAGATCAGCCGGGTCCGTCCGCAGCAGCTTCGCTGACAGCACTTGGTCCGGAAATCGCAGTCGGAAAGCCCTCCAACGGCTATGTCGGACGCCTCGATGCTGTGCCGGAGCATGCTCCGGCCGGCACGCCGGTGACGCTGAAAGCGGAAGGGCTACCGCCGGGGCAGGAATTCCAATTTGCCTGGGTCACCGTCAACGGCGATTGGAAGGTGGCGAACGCCGAGTATCACGGCCGCGAGTTCACACCTGTCGCGTACGAGATCGCCAAGGCAAAATCTGACGCCGCCGGCCGCTTGAGCGCGACATTCATCGTGCCCGACGACTACGGCTTCTTGCATGACATCGTGCTGCAGCAGGGCGGGCGGCTGTTCACGCAGGTTGCCTTCAACCTTGATATGTCGGTGGAGATCTCGCCCAAGAGCGGTCCCCCCGGCACGCCGATCACGGTCGACGTTAAGGGCATCGGCTTCCGCTCGCTCTACAATTCCTGGGATGTGATCTACGACAACAATTTCACCGGCTGGATTTCGTCGGTGACGACGCGCGGGTCCGCGCATTTCACCGTCCCGGCGACCGGCGGCCCGGGGCTGCACGTGATCGAAGTGATGCACGGGGAACTGACGTTTCCCTATCGCAACCCCGAGCAAAACCCGGCGCCCGGCCGGCCGCGCTTCGAGCTTGGCTTCACCGTCACCGATGGCGCGCCCGTCATGCCCGCGCCGCCGGCGGCACAGGCACAGAAGGACGTCCGACGGTTGCCGCCGCAGGGCGAGCTCGTCGCCAGCCCGGCGTTTGCCGGTGTCGGCGAGCCGGTTTCCGTCCGCGGCGACGGCCTCACGCCGGGCAAGGCTTATCAACTCAATTGGACGCGTGTCGTCGGCAATCGCATGACCGGCCAAGGCTGGGAAGAATCGTCAAAGCCGATCGCACAAGCGACGGCCGACGCTTCCGGCCGGGCGGAATTCCATTTTGCGACGCCCGACGATCTCGGCGGCACTCACGGATTATGGATCGATGACGGCGGAACGAAGAAGCTCGGCGCTTTGTGGATCAAGCCGACCGCGTTGCCGGTGGACGTGACGCGCGGGCCGGCCGGGACCACCTTCACGATCCACCTCAAGGGCGTGGGCTGGACCGAGACCGCGAACATCTACAACGTCGTCTACGACAACAATTACACCGGCTATGTCTGCGCCTTCAACAGCCAGGGTGATGTCGAGATCATCATGCGTGCGACCGGCGCGCCGGGGATGCACTACATCGATCTCTATCCCGGGATCTACAAGGGCGCCGAGACGCGGCCGAACAACTTCCGCATCCCTCAGCTCACGTATGAGCAGGACCATCCGGGCGAGGATCTGCCGGCGTTCCATTTCGCCTTCGAGGTGACGACGGGCAATCAGCGCGCCGACGTTGCGAAATAACGCCGAACGATTTCAATTATGGCCGGCGCATCCGCGTCGGCCATAATTGCGCTTTAAACCGCAGGCATATCAGCGCCATTGCAAAGATCAGCGCCGCGTCATTTCACGTGCGCGCGCATTGAGTGCCGAGCGGCCGACGATGAGACCCTAGCGACTTCCATTGACGACAACGCCAGGTGAAACGCGTCATTGTGGCGCGGGCCTGCCGTACGTCATGGAGGCGTTCATGGACGGTTCCCTTCCCTTCATCATTCTTCCGAGCCACGCGGTGCGCAACCTGCTGGGCCGCGATGTCCCCAAGGCGGCGCTTATTGCGCTGCGCGCGGTTCTTGCCAACCGCAAGAGCCTCGAGGTCGCGCATCAGCAGGTGCGCTACGGCAAGCACCGGATTGCCTGCTCGTCGCGGATCAGCAAGGCCGGCGACCTCGTGGTCGAGCTCGACGTGGGCGACCCGCAGCTCGACAATATCGTGGTGCTGGAGGCCGATCTGCGTCGGGCCGAGACGGCCGCGCGGGAGCGCAACGACAAGAGGTCGCGCCCGCGCGACGGGAGGAGGTGACGGGCAGGTAACGGACGTTGGCGCCTACTGCTTGGCGAGCTCGGCGTCCTTCGCCTCGGCGCGCTTCGCGGCGGGGCGCTCAGAAAAACGCGCAACGTAATCGGCGAATTCCTTGCGCTCAGGGATCATCTTGAACATCGTTCCCCACCGCAGGTTGGAGCCAATGACAACATCGGCGGCGGTGAACCTGTCTCCCATCAGGAACGGCCCAGGCGTGACGGCTTTGGCGACAACATTCATGGCTGTGTCGAACTCCCCGTAACCGAGCGCTGCTCGTGGCGGCTCTCCACTGCGCGGGAAGGCGCGATCCATCACCGCGGCCTCCAGCACACCCGGCCCGAAAAACAGCCATTTGAGATAGGGCCCCCGCTTGGCGTCGCCGATCGGAATATTGAGTCCGGCCTTGGGGAAGGCGTCGGCGAGATACGTGCAGATCGCCGCACACTCCGTGATGATAGTGTCACCATGCTTGAGTGCCGGCACCTTTCCCATCGGGTTCACGGCAAGATAGTCGGGCTCCCGATTGCTCCCTTTCTTCATGCTCAACAGATGGATGTCGTAGGGTTCGCCAATCTCCTCCAGCATCCAAAGCACGATCGAAGAGCGTGAAGGCGCAATATGATAGAGCTTCAGTTGAGCCATGATCAGCCTTTTGCGGTTGATGGGTGATGTTTGCCTATTCCGGCGCAGCTTCCATGCCCTTGGCCTTGAACAGCGCCTGCGCCGACGGACCGGAGAACACGGCGATCAGCGCCTTCGCAGCGTCAGCGTGTGCGGTCGTGGCGCCGACGCCGGCGGCGTAGACGGTGTAGTTCTGAATCTCGGCCGGCAGCGGTCCGACCAAGGTCACCTCGTGATGGGGCACAATTTCGCTGATTTGATGGATACCGAGTTCGGCCTGCCCGGAGGCAATGTAGTCCGCCACTAAGCCTCCCTCCTTCAGCTTCTCTTTCGGCTTGACCTCGGCGGCGATGCCGAGACGCTCCAGCAGTTTCGCGACGTAAATTCCGCTTGAGCCGCCGCTCGCCGGATCGATGAAGCTTACGGATTTCGCATCGAGCACCGCCCGCTTGAAGGCATCGACCGTGGAAATGTCGGGTTTCGGGCCGCCGGCCTTGACCATGACACCGACCCCGACACGGGCGAGGCTTTTGCGGCTGCCGGAGGCGACCTTGCCCCTGGCGATCAACTCGTCGACCGCGGCCGGCGTCATCACCACGACGTCAAAAGTCTCGCCGCCCTCGATCCGCTTGGCCAGTGCGCCGACGGTATCGTTCTCGACCACGACTTTGTTGCCGCTCGCCTTCTCGTATTCCGGCACCAGGGCCACGACCGTCGCTCTGAACGCGCCGGCGGTGAGCACCTTCAATTCGAGCGCTTGTACAGCTGTGGAACAGACGGCGACGCTGAGCGCGCTCGCGAGAACCAGCAAGGCATGTCGCATCTAAGGCCTCCTTGGGACCGCTCCCTGATCCTAGCTCACCGCTCCGGCAGTGCCATCACGCAACGGTCCGGAATGCGGACAGCTGCCGTCCAATTTTGATCCTCGTGACCCATGCGATTTGGGCATAGCTGCACCGCAGCAATTCCAATAAGTACATAATTTTCATCGCTTTATGTAAGGTTCTAACAACGAGCGGAGCAGATTCGCTTCGCAGTGCAAAATACCTCTGGCTGAAAATCGAAGGACCTTCAATGTTTCTTTCCAACGTGCTCTACGTGTACCGCAAATGGCGCCGCTACGACCAGGCGTTGAACGAACTCACGCACCTCACCGATCGGGAACTGGCCGACATCGGGATCACAAGGACCGACATCTATCGGATCGCCTGGGACAACGCCGAGAAAACGGCGTGATCCGTCGGAAGGGGAATTAAGCGACCGCCGCGTCGCCGCCGACCTGATCGGGGGTGGCGTTGCGGTTGACTAAAGGCTTAATTCCAATATCCACGGGGTGATGCAGCCCATCCACGTCATCGGCGGCGGTCTCGCCGGGAGCGAAGCGGCATGGCAAATCGCCGGCCGCGGCGTCCCCGTCGTGCTTCACGAGATGCGCCCGGAGCAGGCGACCCCGGTTCATAAGACCGGCGCGCTCGCCGAACTGGTTTGCTCCAACTCCTTCCGCTCTGACGACCATGAACAGAACGCAGTCGGCCTCCTTCACGAGGAGATGCGCCGCCTTGGCTCTCTGATCATGCGGGCGGCCGATGCCAGCCAAGTCCCGGCGGGCGGGGCGCTGGCGGTCGACCGCGACGGCTTCTCGGAGGCAGTGACTGAGGCGCTGGCCTCAAATGCGCTGATCGAGATTTGCCGCCAAGAAATCAAGGTGCCGCCGCAGGGATGGGATTCAACCATCATCGCCACCGGCCCCCTCACCTCCCCGGCGCTTGCGGACGAAATCCGTCGGCTGACCGGCGAGGACGCGCTCGCCTTCTTTGACGCCATCGCACCGATCGTTCATCGCAACTCGATCGACATGAACGTCGCCTGGTTCCAGTCGCGCTACGACAATGCCGGCCCCGGCGGCACCGGGGCCGATTACATCAATTGCCCGCTCGACCGCGCCCAATACGAAGGGTTTCTCGATGCCCTGTTTGGCGCGGAGAAAGTATCCTTCCGCGAGTGGGAGACCACGACGCCCTACTTCGACGGCTGCTTGCCGATCGAGGTCATGGCGGCGCGTGGGCGCGAGACGCTTCGCTTCGGCCCGATGAAGCCGGTGGGCCTGACCAACCCCCACCGCACGGAAAAGCCGTACGCTGTCGTGCAGCTTCGACAGGACAACCGGCTGGGCACGCTCTTCAACATGGTAGGCTTTCAGACCAAGCTGAAGCATGGCGAACAAGCGCGCGTCTTTCGCATGATCCCGGGCCTTGCCAATGCGGAGTTTGCCCGGCTTGGCGGCTTGCACCGCAACACTTTCCTCAATTCGCCACGGCTGCTCGATGGCAAGCTCCGCCTCAAGGCGATGCCCCGACTGCGCTTTGCGGGGCAGATCACCGGCTGCGAGGGTTACGTGGAATCGGCTGCCATTGGGCTCCTGGCCGGCCGATTTGCCGCCGCCGAGCGCCGCGGGGAGCCGGCAGTGCCGCCACCGCCGACGACAGCCCATGGCGCGCTGCTTGCCCACATCACCGGCGGACATCTCGATCTTCCGGTGGAAAAGATCGACGCGGGGCCGCGATCGTTCCAGCCGATGAACGTCAACTTCGGCTTGTTTCCGCCGCTCGAGCGCTCCCCATCCCGCACTGCTGATGGCCAGCGCCTCCGCGGCAGCGCCAAGGCCATGGCGAAGCGCCGCGCCCTGACCGCCCGCGCGCTTGCGAACCTCGATGCCTGGAAGCGGCAGGCGGAGCCCGACGGCGCCTCAAACTTCGCCGGCGGCGCTCCACTGGTGCCCGAGGCGGAACGCGTCAGCATGCCGGAGCCGCAACGATGACTGCGATCGAACACACCGGCCTGCGCGACGAGCTTGCCGGCCGCTGGCAGACGGGCGTTGTCCTCAAGCGCGATGTCTTCTCGACCGTCGAGCGCGGCATTTTTGTCGGCCCGACGGGCGACATGCCTGCGGTCTTGCGGCGACTCGACGAGGTGCCGTGGTGGTCACGGCCGCTCGCCTATGTGCTGTTCCACCGCGAGCGGCGTGCGCTTGCCGCGACGAACGCCCTCGGGATCGCGCCGCCCCTTCTCTATGCCGATCGCAGCCGGCTGGTGCGCGGCTACATTCCCGGCAGCGCGCTCAAAATCGCGCGACCGTTCGGCGACGTCGCCTATTTCCGCTCGGCACGAGCGGCGCTGCGGACGCTGCACCGGGCGGGCATCACCCACAACGATCTCGCCAAGGAGCAGAACTGGCTGCACAGCCCGGATGGCCGCGCCTATCTCCTCGACTTCCAGCTGGCGTCCATGTTCCGGCAACGCAGTTGGCTCTTTCGCATCGCGGCCTATGAGGACCTGCGCCATTTCCTCAAGCACAAGCGGCGCTACCTCCCTGACGCCATAACGCCGGCCGAGCGACGCGTGCTCGCCCGCAAGAGCTTGCCGACACGCGTCTGGATGATGACCGGCAAGAAGCTCTACATGCTCGTCACCCGCGGCCTTCTCGGCTTCATCAATTCCGAGGGCGGCGGCGTGCGACTCGCCCGCGACGCGCCGGCGATCGAGGCCGCGCTACGGAATATTGCGCGTGTGCGCGACGCCGCCGTGCTCGATTTTCCGGACCGCAAAGGCTCGACCGGCCTCTATGCTTTCGTCGAAGGCGATATGCCGTTGCGCGAGGACGTCGTCCGGACAGAACTCGCCGGCGCACTTGGCGCAGAGCGATTGCCTGAGTTTCTGCAGATCGCCGACGCGCTGCCGCGAACAGCCGAAGGCAACGTGCGACGGGACATCCTTCGGCTCATCAGCACCAACCAAGTCGATCTGATCGAGCCCATGATCACGTCGCCCGAGGAATGGCGGCTCGTCGATCGCCTGGTGGTCGCCCGCAAGAACCTCTACGGCGCACCGGCAGTGACGGCAGCGCTGATATCGCATCCGGCGGTGCGCGACGCCGCCGTCCTCGCCTATCCTGACCGGCTCACCGGGACAGGTCTTTATGCCTTCGTCGAAGCCGCGGATGCCACCGCCGAAACGGTGAAGGAAGACAAGCTCGCAAGTTATGTCGCCGAGGCCGTCGGTCGCGAGAACGCACCGAATTTCATTCAGGTGGTTCCATTACTGCCGCGCAACGCTGCGGGCCACGTGCGCACCGACATCTTGCAGCTCGTTGCCACAAACCAGGTCGACAGCATCGAGCCGCTGATCACGTCGGACGCCGAACGCGCGACCGTCGCGCGTATCCTGAACGCGCGGTACAACATGCGCGACCGGTTCGTCTTGTAGTCGGATATCGATCAAACCGCCGGCCAGCGTCGCGAGGCGCGCCATAGCGTCCATTGCCGGCGCCATTGCGGAACCTCGACCGCTTCGAATGGATTGGCGGCGGCAGCGTCGAGCCGATCGAGCGCTTGTGGCACCAAGGCGACGATGAGAAACGCGGGTGCGGCCGCAGTGGGAAGTGCCGGCGCCGCTGCGCGAAAACCAGCAAACGCCTCGCGCGCGTGGGCGCGCAACTCAGCGAGCGCGGCCTGCAGTCCGGGCGTCGCCTGGCGCCGTTCCAATTCGCCTTGGTGAACGCCGTGACGCGTCGCAAGATCGCGGGGCATGAAAATGTGCCCGCGCGCGATGTCGATCGGAAAGCGGAGAAGCGCCTGCGTTACGCCTTGGGCCACGCCAGCCCGTTCCGCCGCGGAATCTGCGTGCGGGACGCCGAGAATTCGCGCTCCGAGCACGAACAGCGTGCCCAACGTGTTCGCCGCATAAGCATCGAGATCGGCAATGCTCGCTGGCGGATCGTCGTAGAGATCGAAGGCGTGAGCATCGATCAGCGCGATCAGCATTTCTGTCGAGAGCCCGCATTGCGCGATCGTGTCGAGGAGCGCGGCCGCGACCGGATTTGCCCTCGCTTCGCCTGCGTTTGCGAGCGCGTCGCGCCACCACTGCAGCCGCAACTCGCCCGCCATCGGCTCGCTAACCGCCGCGGCCACGCGCGAAATCTCGCTGGCGAAGGCATAGAGCGCGTATAGGTGCCGGCGGGCTGGAAGCGGCGCGAACAGAGCAGCGAGATAGCGGTCTTTGTCCGCCTCGCGTACCAATGCCTCGCAATGAGAATAAGAGTCCTGCACCGCGGAACTCTTGTCCTTCAGTCTACAGCGATCAGGAGCGCGCCGATGCGGCGCCGTTCGCCCAGTAAAATGTTGTAGGTGCTGACCGCGGAACCGGTGGTCATGGCTTCAACCGCGATGTGACGCGAACGGAAGGCGGCGCGCAACGCCGGGCTGGGCGGAATGAGCTGCGTTCCCGTCCCGATCAGAAAATGATCGATACCCGCATCCGGCGCGAGCGCAACACTCAATGCGGCAACATCAACCTCCGCCGCTGCCTTAACCGGCGACGCCCAGATGCCGCGAGGCAGACACAGCAGCGAGCCGCGATGCGACATGTCGGCAAAGCGGAAACCGCCCTTGCCGTACGCCTCGATCGTGGCCGCATAAGGCAGGTGGCGGTTGGCCTCGTCCACCTCGGCCTCGTCGCCGATTGCCGTCAGCGCCGTGCCTTTGCCGGAACGCGAGAGCCGCCCGCCGTCGCCAATGGGGGCGACGCCACCTCCTTCTCGTCTTCCTCGGGCGCCTGCGGAACGAACTGCCGCCCGGTGCCGACGCCGAGATAGATGAGGATCGGCGACGCGATGAAAACCGACGTATAGGTACCGACCAGGGCGGCGCCGAACATCATGGTCGCGGTGAACGAGTGGATCGCCTCGCCGCCGAACAGCAGCAACGCCAACAGAGCGAGCAGCACCGTCACGTGGGTGATGACGGAGCGTGACAGCGTCGCGTTGATCGACACGTTGAGCAGCTCCGTCATCGGCATTCTCTTGTAGCGCCGCAGCATTTCGCGGATACGGTCATAGATGACGACGGTGTCGTTGAGCGAATAGCCCAGAATCGTCAGCAGCGCCGCGATGCTGGTGAGGTCGAAATCGATTTGCGTGATCGACATGAAGCCAAGCGTGAGCACGATATCGTGCACGTTGGCGATCATGGCGCCGAGAGCGAACTGCCATTCAAACCGGAACCACAGGTAAATCAGGATGGCCGCGATGGCGAGGAAGATTCCGATAATGCCCCAGTGCAAAAACTCGCCTGAAATGCGCGGCCCCACCACCTCGACGCGGCGGTAGTCGACAGCGTCGCCCAGCGCACCCCGCACCTTGGTTTCGGATATCTGCTGCGCCTCTTCGCCGCCCGGTTGTCTCGCGATCCGGATCAGCACCACGTCCGGCGAACCATATTCCTGGAGCTGGATCTCGCCGAGACCCAGTTCGCCCAGCGTTGACCGCATCTTGGCGATGTCGATCGGGCCAGACTTCGATTGCACTTCCATCAAGGTACCGCCCTTGAAGTCGATGCCGAAATTCAGGCCGTGGGTGAAATAGAGCGTGATCGCTATGATCGACAATATCGCCGAGATCGGAAAGCTGATCCGGCGAAAGCGGATGAAATCGAACGAGGTCTCGTCCGGGACGATGCGAAGCAGGAACACGAGGTGTCTTCCTTGTGGACAGGGGCGCCGACTAGATCGGCACGGCTTGCGGCCGCATCATGCGCACCCACCAAGCGACGATCAGCCGCGTCAGGGTGAAGGCCGTAAACAGAGTAGTGACGATTCCGACTCCGAGCGTGACGGCGAAGCCGCGCACCGGACCGGTGCCGATCATGAACAGCACAGCCGCAGCGATGAAGGTCGTGATGTTGGAATCGAGGATCGTCGCGAGCGCGCGGGTGAAACCCGCATCGATTGCGGTGATTGGCGTACGCCCGTGGCGCACCTCCTCGCGGATGCGTTCGTAAATGAGGACGTTCGAGTTGACCGCGATGCCGACGGTGAGCACGATGCCGGCGATGCCAGGCAATGTTAGCGTCGCGCTGAGCAACGACAGGACGCCGATGATCATCGCCACGTTCACGGCGACCGCGATGTTGGCGAACAGTCCGAAGAGCCCGTAGGTCGCCAGCATGAAGACTACGACCAGGATGGCGCCGGCGATCGAGGCCGTTTCGCCGGCCTTGATCGAATCCTGTCCGAGCCCTGGCCCGACCACGCGTTGCTCGATCGGGGTGAGCTTGGCGGGGAGAGCACCGGCGCGCAGAAGGATCGCGAGATTGTTAGCGGACTCCACCGAGAAATTGCCGGAGATCTGACCCGAGCCACCAAGGATCGGCTCGCGGATGACCGGGGCGGAAATCACCTCGTTGTCGAGCACGATCGCGAACGGCCGCCCGACGTTTTCCTGCGTCGCCGCGCCGAATTTGCGGGCGCCGCTTAGGTTGAACTTGAAGTTGACGATCGGCTCATTGGTTCGTTGATCGAAGGAGGCCTGCGCATCCGTGAGATCCGATCCGTCGACTAGCGCCTGTTTATACACGAGGACAGGGATGCGCTGGTTGTCGCGAGTCTCATATAGCACTTCCGAGTCAGGCGGCGGCCGGGTTTTCAGAGCGTCCTCCGCGGTCATCGACGTATCGACCATGCGGAATTCGAGTTTCGCGGTCCGGCCAAGCAACTCCAGCAGGCGCCTCGGATCCCCAAGACCCGGTACCTGCACCAAGATGCGGTCGACGCCTTGGCGCTGAATCGTCGGCTCGACGAGGCCCAGTTCGTTGATGCGCTTCTCAATGATCGGGATCGACTGATCGACGGTCTGGCGCTCGCGCTCAGTCATGCCTGCGTCCGTCGGCGTCAGACGGATCAGCCCGCCGCCGGTGTCAGTAATGTCGAGGCTACGCTGCCCGTTGCCGGCCAACACACCGCCGAGCGGCTGCGACAGATCGCGAAGCTTGTTGAAGGCGGTCTGGAAGTTATTGTCCTCGCGCAGCCTGACTTCGACGCTGTTGCCGCGCACCACCGGCGGATTCGCCCAGTTGATGCGAGCATCGCGGAGCGTGCGCCGCACGTCATCACGCAAAGTGTCGAGGCGCTGCTTGCGGATGTCGTTCTTATCGACCTCGAGGAGGATCGAGGAACCGCCCTGTAGATCAAGGCCGAGCACCAAGCGGCGCTGCGCCCAGGTCGGCCAGGTCTTCACGGTCTGCTCGGAAAAGAAATTGGGGATGGAGAAGCTGCATATGACCAGCGCCGTCAATAAGATTGCCGCCGCCTTCGTCCGTGAAAAATATAGCATCGGCGTTCACCCGAGTTGCGCTGGCATCAGCCCACAGCGCCCTTATCTTCTTTCACCGGCTCGCCTTTGGCACGCACGTCGGTCACCATGGACCTGACCTGGCGCACCCGCACGCCGTCGGCAACCTCGATCTCGACTTGTTCGTCGTCTACCAATTTGGTGACTTTGCCGACGAGCCCGCCGGAGGTGATGACCGTGTCGCCGCGGCGCAAATTTTTCACCAGCTCCTGATGCTGCTTTGCCCGTCTCTGCTGCGGCCGCAGGATCAGGAAATACATAATTACGAATATAAGCACGAACGGCAGCACCTGGTACATGAAATCGGAGCCACCGATTCCCACGCCCTGTGCGAAGGCGGGTGTGATCATCTCGACAAATCTCCAAGTCTCCGCGGCACGGTCTCCGCGGCGTTGATTTTTCGCAGGATATACCGCCTGGAGCGGCGCGCCCGGACGTCGCCATAGCCAACAAAGTTGCGCGGACTATACCGGCCGGCCGCCCGATTGCAACGCGTTCCGGGCACCCGCCCTTGCCGCCCGGCGGTGGCACAAAAAGGCCTGCGATCCCTTGCGCGGTGCCGCCCTCGACTTGCAGCCCAAGCCGCTCCCCGCTATTGGAGGCCGCCCCAATCACGGGGCTCGCAAGCAGCTTCATGTCACCACCCGAGTACCCAAAATCCAAGCCTCCGGTCCGGGAAAACGTTCTTGACCGCATTGCCCGTGCGCTGGAACGGCTCGCGCCGACACCGCCGGTCGCGCCGGATTTCAGCGGCGCCGACGCGTTCATATGGCATCCGGACGCCCGCCGGCTCGCGCCAGTCCCGCGCGTAAACCGCGTCGCCATGTCACTGTTGAAGGGCATCGACCGGATGCGCGACATCCTGGTGGAGAACACCGAACGGTTCGCCCGCGGGCTGCCCGCCAACAACGCCCTGTTGTGGGGTGCGCGCGGCATGGGCAAATCGTCGCTCGTCAAGGCTGCGCACGCTGCCGTCAATGCCGGACTCGGCCGTGATGCCGGGCTGCTGAAGCTCGTCGAAATTCATCGCGAGGACATTGAGAGCCTGCCGGACCTGATGGCGCTGCTGCGTGCTGCGCCCTATCGGTTCCTCGTCTTCTGCGACGACCTGTCGTTCGATGCGGAGGATACGTCCTACAAGTCTCTCAAAGCTGTGCTCGAAGGCGGTATCGAAGGCCGGCCCGACAACGTGATCCTCTACGCCACCTCCAACCGCCGCCACCTCATGGCCCGCGAGATGATCGACAACGAGCGGTCAAGCGCCATCAATCCCGGCGAAGCGGTCGAGGAGAAGGTATCGTTGTCGGATCGCTTCGGCCTCTGGCTCGGCTTCCACCGCTGCAGCCAGGAGGAATTCCTTGCCATGGTCGAGGGCTACGTCGCTCATCACCGGTTGCCGATCGAGCCGGAAACCCTCCGGCGCGAAGCACTCGAATGGGCGACGACGCGCGGCTCGCGCTCAGGCCGCGTCGCCTGGCAGTATGTTCAGGATCTTGCCGGACGCCTTGGCGTTCCGCTGACCGAAGAGAAGCGGTAGCTCCAAAAGCGCCGCGTGCCCACGCGGACTTTCCGTCGTGGGCACGCGTCCCCTCACCCCACCCCACAGCTTTTATAACGGCGCCGATGCGGTCTTGTCGGATGGCAGGTACTGAATCGGATCAACCGGGGTCGAATTCTTGCGCACCTCGAAATGAAGTTGCGGGTTCGCCGCATTTCCGGTCTGGCCGGATTTCGCAATCACCTGGCCTTTGTGAATCTGATCGTTGCGCTTGACCATCAATTCACTGGCGTTGGCATAGGCAGTGACGAAGCCGTTGGCGTGGCGCACCAGCACGAGGTTGCCGTACCCCTTGAGTTCGCTGCCCGCATAGGCAACGACGCCATCGTCGGCGGCGCGAACCGGCGTGCCTTCGGGCACCGCAAGGTCGATGCCGTCATTGCTTGTGCCGTTCACCTTGGCGCCGAAGCCCGCAATGACGCGGCCACGGGTCGGCCAACGGAACGCCGGCGCACCCGCTGCAGTCGTCCCGGTCTCATCGGATGTTTCCGAGGGAATTACCACCTGGGCCTTGTCGACGGACGCGAGCTTTGTCGGCGCGCCAGGCTTGGCCGGTGCCGCAGGAGTCGGCTGCGGCTTTGGCGCGGCGGCGGCAACCTTGCCTTTGGCTGGCGCGGCCACAACCCTGACCGGAACGGTGATCTTCGCGCCGATTTTCAGCGGCGTCTGCGGCTCCATGCCGTTCGCAACGGCGAGATCTTTGACCTTCACGTGATATTCGCGGGCGATCTTGGAGAGCGTATCGCCGGAAGCAACTGTGTGGACCGGCGGCGGCGGCAGCAAGGTCTGCGCCGCCCCGACCGGGGCTGACGCATTGGGCGCTGCGGCGACCTTGGGCTCGGGCGCGCGCGGCGCCGTCGCGTGCGCGATCTTGGCACCGCTGCCGCCCGGAACATAATGCGGAATGACGATGCGCTGACCGGCCACCACTGTCTTCGGGTCAGCGATGCCGTTCGCTTCCAGAATGGCTTGGATCGGGATGCCGCGCGTCCGGGCGACCGCAGCGATGGTCTCGCCTTGGGCAAGGACGATTGTCATGCCGCCCGCTCGCTCCCAATGGCCGCCGGAGCGAACCCCTCCGGTCACTTCCGGCGCAGGTGCTGGCGGCGGCAGCGCCTGCGCGCGCTGCGGCTGACCATATGGCGCTTGGTTATACTGAGGCTGGCCATACTGCGGCTGCCCATATTGCGACGGAGCATAACTCGTCGGCGGCAACGGCTGCTGCGTGACGCCCGGCGGAGCGGCGCCCGCGCCATAGGAGGGCTGCGCGGCATACGTGCTCCCGGTCGTGTCAGCGAAGCGGGTCGTTTCCGAACTGCAACCCGCCGCCAGAATCGCGAACGCGGAGAGGACTCCGCCGCGCAAAACGCGGACTTGATGCCGCCTGGCGAGCAATTGACGCATGACCCCCTACCCACGCAACGCAACACAACATTCGCGGCGAATAAGCCACCCGCCGAGTAAATATCTATTTAAGCTTTTCAGAGATCGATTAAGGCTTTGTTACCCTGGAAATTCTTGCACCTATAATTCGCGCGCCTGGCCGGGCAGCAGCGGAACGAAGCGCACGTCGATCAAGTCCTCGCGCACGAGGCCGTTCGCGGAACGCGTTAATCGTACCAGGCTTTGATGGAAATCCTGGGGCCCGAGCGGCAGCACCATGACGCCACCTTCCGACAATTGCTGGGTCAAGGCTTGCGGGATTTCCTCTGTGGCCGCCGTCACCATGATGCGGTCGAATGGCGCTCGCTCAGGAACGCCGGCAATGCCATCGCCCACAAAAACCTCAACGTTGTCATAGCCAATTCCAGCAAGGCGTGCCCGCGCAGCGTCCGCCAGCGTACGATAGCGTTCGATGGTCGTGACCTTCGCGGCGAGACGCGACAACACCGCGGCCTGGTAACCGGAGCCGGTGCCGACTTCGAGCACGTGATGATGCGGCTCGACCTTGAGTTGCTCGCTCATATAGGCAACGACGTAGGGCTGACTGATCGTCTGGCCGCAAAGGATCGGCATGGCGCGATCGGCGTAGGCCGCC
Source organism: uncultured Alphaproteobacteria bacterium (assembly GCA_963807015.1). Taxonomy (GTDB): domain Bacteria; phylum Pseudomonadota; class Alphaproteobacteria; order Rhizobiales; family Xanthobacteraceae; genus JAJPKK01. The sequence goes on from CAWEAS010000012.1 coordinate 117,014, forward strand.
CTGGAATGGTTTGGCATCACAAACTTTTCCCGCGGCACCTCTTCCATGGCTCGCAACACCGCGGCATCCATGATCCCACGCCGGCGCAGATCGAGGACGAACTGCATGCGCTCGATATCCTGGATCGCGGAATTTGGGCCGGTAGGCGTCGAAGCGGACAACGGAGGGTTCCTTGGTGCCAGCGCGGCCGACAGGTCAGAGATCCATCGCCGGCAGGCAACACCTAAGGTCGACAGTGGGTTTCGCCGCGTCCGCCGGGAGCCGTTTGGCCCAACCAAAGGTCACTCCAGAATTTCGGCAAGCCTGGTCATGAATGGTTCGTCGGTCATGTCGAGCCTCAGCGGTGTCACCGAAATATGGTTGTCGGCCAACGCCGAAAGATCGGTGCCGTCGCGGCGCGTCGGCAGCGGCGCGCGCTCAAATGCGATCCAGTAATAAGGGTTGCCGCGGCCGTCGTGGCGCGGCTCGATCCGCAGCAGTTCCTGCGGCCGCTTGCCCTGGGTTGCGACCGCAACTCCCTTCACTTCCGACGGCGCACAATCGGGGAAGTTGATATTGACGAACACGTCGCGCGGCAGGCCTTCGGCGAGCACACGGCGGATCAGATCAGGGCCGAACTTTCGCGCCGTATCCCAGTGGGGCGCATTTTTGCTCGCAGTCGCATAGGACTGCGACAGCGCAAACGACGGGATACCGAGCACGGTTCCCTCGATGGCGCCGGCCACCGTGCCGGAATAGGTCACGTCCTCGGCAGCATTGCGGCCGCGGTTGACGCCCGACAGAACGAGGTCCGGCTTGCCCTCGGCGATGATATGGCGGGCGCCCATGATGACGCAGTCGGTGGGCGTACCCTTGACCGCGAAGCGGCGTGGCCCGATTTCGCGCAGCCGCAGCGGATCGTTGAGCGACAGCGAGTGGGAGACGCCGGACTGGTCGGTTTCCGGGGCCACGACCCAGATGTCGTCGGACAGGGTGCGCGCGATCTCCTCGAGCACATCAAGGCCGTGCGCATGGACGCCATCGTCGTTGGTCAGAAGAATTCGCATGGAGATGCAGTCGCCGGACGTCGCTCGATTCGAATCAGGCCGCCGAGATGACGGCCGTGTATCTTCCTATCACGTCGCGCCAATGACTTTGGCGCCGCCCATGTAAGGCTGCAACGCTTCGGGCACCGCTATCGTGCTATCCGCCTGCTGATAGGTCTCCATCACGGCGATCAGGGCGCGGCCGACCGCAACGCCCGAGCCGTTGAGGGTGTGGACGTGTTGAACCTGACGGCCTTCGCGGCTGCGGTAGCGTGCCGACATGCGGCGAGCTTGGAACTCGCCGCAAATCGAGCAGGACGAAATCTCCCGGTACATGCTCTGGCCCGGCAGCCACACTTCGATGTCGTAGGTCTTCTGCGACGCAAAGCCCATGTCGCCCGTACACAGCGTCATCACCCGGTAGTGGAGGTCGAGGCGGCGCAGCACCTCCTCGGCGCAGGACAGCATGCGCTCATGCTCGGCCTTGCTCTGCGCAGGCGTCGTGATCGACACTAGTTCGACCTTGGTGAACTGGTGCTGCCGGATCATGCCGCGCGTATCCTTGCCGGCAGCGCCTGCCTCGGCGCGGAAACAGGGCGTGAGCGCGGTGAGCCGCATCGGAAGTTCGGTCTCGTCGACGATCGACTCCCGTACGAGGTTCGTGAGTGGAACTTCCGCGGTCGGGATGAGCCAGAGGCTCCGGGACAGCTCCTGGTCGCCCGCTGTCGCAGTGCTGTCCGCCAACGTCAATTCGGCCCTGACGCCCTCCTCCTGAAGCCGCATCGCGTCGACTTGACGGTCGACGGCCTCGAGGTATTGGACGAGATTGCGCGCGGTCATGAACTGATCAAAGGCGAACTTCGGCAACTGCGCGGTGCCGTACATGACTTCGTCCTGCACCAGCAGCGGCGGCGCGACTTCGACATAGCCGTGTTCGTTGGTGTGCAGGTCGAGCATGAACTGGCCGAGCGCACGCTCCATGCGCGCGAGGCCCTTCTTCAGCACGACGAAACGCGCACCTGACAATTTGGCCGCCGTCTCGAAGTCCATTTGGCGAAGCGCCTCGCCGAGTTCGAAGTGCTGCTTCGGCGTGAAGGCGTAGTTGCGCTTTGCCCCGAACCTGTGGTGCTCGATATTGCCGTGCTCGTCAGCGCCGTCGGGCACCTCGTCGAGCGGCAGGTTGGGGATCTGCGACAGCGCCTCCTCGAGATTCTTGGAGACCTCCTTTTCTTCGGCCTCCATCGCCGGGATCGCGGCTTTCAGTTCGTTGACCTCGGCCATCAACGCCTGCGCTCGCGCTTCGTCCTTTGCTTTCTTGGCTTCGCCGATTTCCTTGGATGCCGCGTTGCGTCGCGCTTGCGCCTGCTCAGCCTTCAAGATCGCCGCTCGACGACGTTCATCGATTGCGAGCAGGCGCCCCGATTCAGCCGTAAGACCGCGCCGTTCAAGACCGCGATCGAATGCGTCCGGATTTTCGCGAATCCATTTGATGTCGTGCATGGCAATCCCAGACGTTTTCTGCTGCCATGGTCGGCTTGTCCCGACCATCCAAGTCTTTCATGAATTGAGCCTAAGACGCGCATGCCCGACACAAAGCCGGGATGACGAATCCATTCGGCCTGCTCTAGGCCACTCTCATGCCGCGCTCCGGCTCACTCGGCGGGCTTCGCCGCGGCGTCGGCGTCCGCCTTTGCCCGGTCCGCTTTCGCCTTGCGCTCGACCCACTTCACCGACAGCACGGAAAGCTCGTAGAGAAGCAGCAACGGAACCGCAAGCGACATTTGGCTGAGCACGTCGGGCGGCGTCAGCACCGCCGCGATGATAAAGGCCACCACGATGAAATAACGCCGCTTGGACTTGAGCTGATCGGATGTGATGATGCCAACGCGCCCGAGCAGCGTAAGAATCACCGGCAGTTGGAACGCTACGCCGAAGGCCAGGATCAGCCGCATCATCAGGCCGAGATAGTCGTCGACCTTAGGGAGCAGCTCGATGGTGGCCTCGCCGTCGCCACCGAGTTGTTGCATGCCGATCGAGAAGCGCGTGAGCATTGGCCACACCAGGCCGTAGACGACCGACGCGCCGAGCACGAAGAAGATCGGCGTTGCGATCAGGTAAGGCAGGAACGCGTGGCGTTCGTGCTTATAGAGGCCCGGGGCGACGAACATATAGAGCTGTCCGGCGACGATCGGGAAAGAGATGAAGGCGGCTCCGAATATCGCGATCTTGAGCTGCACCACGAAGTATTCGAGCAGCCCCGTATAGATGAATTTGGAAGCTTCGGGCCCCACCACCCACACGTAGGGCCATGTCAGGATGTTGAAGATCTGTTTGGCGAAGAAAAAGCATCCGACGCAGGCAATACCGAAGGCCGCGATCGCCTTGATGAGACGCGAGCGCAACTCGATCAAATGATCGAGCAGCGGCGCCTTGGTCGCCTCGATGTCCTCATGGGTCATGCCGGACCGCTCCCCTCAGGGACGGGCGCTATCGGTTGCGGAGGCGCCGCGGCCGCGTCGGGAGCTAGATGAGTCTCGGCGTGCGACGCGCCTTCAGTCGCCGGCGCCGTCGCAACGGTTGAAGCCCCCTCCGCAAGCATGGTCACCGCTGGTTCAGGTTCGCTCTTTGGCTCGGCTTTTTCCTCCGGAGCATTGTCGCCGATTTTGTTCTCGTCTTTCGGCTCCCACTTGGTCGCCTCTTTGAACTCGAGCGGATCGAACGAAGTCAAACCCTTGGCGGAATCGGCGAGATTGTCGACTTCCTTCTTGAGGTCGGCCATTTCGGCTTCGCGCATCGCTTCTTGAAACTGACTCTGAAATTCCGCCGCCATGCGACGGATTTTCGTCGTCCATTGCCCCACCGCGCGCAACACCGCGGGCAGCTCCTTCGGCCCGATCACGATCAACGCGATCACGCCGATAAGGACGAACTCGCTCCAACTGATGTCGAACATCGCGCCTCAACTCCGCAGCATGCCGGCAGGTGATCGTGATGCCAGGGATGGCCCAGATCAAAGCACCGAGGATCGTGCCGGGCAACGCCGCTAAGAGGATCGCCGATTTGAAAGCCTGCTCGCGTTACGCCTCGGCCCGGGTCTTTGCACCGGTCGAGGCGGGCTCGGGCTGATGATCGATCGACTTGACCGGTTCGGTCTTCGCCGGGTCGATCTTGGCGGTCTCGTCTTCAGACATGCCCTTCTTGAAGGCCTTGATGCCCTGGGCGACATCGCCCATCAGCTCGGAAATCTTGCCGCGTCCGAACAGCAACAGCACGACCCCGATCACGATGACCCAGTGCCAGATACTCATGGAGCCCATACGGTTAACCCTCCGCCAGGACGGGCCGCATCGGGGCCTCGCCTTGTGATTTGCTGTGAACCTAGGCTTCGCGGGCACCAAAAACAAGCACCCGCGCAACTCCGTTCGCGCGGCGCATGAGCACGGCCGACGGGCGCGGCGCCGTCAACGCAGATTAACCTGAATGGGTGCGGTTGCGCCGCTTCTCTGTGAACGAAGGCTCTGCCGACCTCGTGCTAGGATTCCTCTGGGCGCGGCGCGAGGCCAAGATCGAGATCGCCCGGTTCCAACGGGTCCTCGTCAGCGCGAAGCGCCGGATCGTCCGACGGTTCGGGAACCGCGAAGCCGGCCGGCAGCGTGCCGTCGAACAAACCTGACCCCTTGAGATCCTCCAACCCAGGCAGATCGCCCAGGGCTTCCAAGCCGAAGTGCGACAGGAATTCAGAGGTGGTCCCATACGTCAGAGGCCGGCCCGGCGCCTTGCGGCGTCCGCGCGGACGCACCCAGCCCGTCTCCAGGAGCACGTCGAGAGTGCCCTTTGCGGCCGATACGCCGCGAATTTCCTCGATCTCGGCCCGCGTGACCGGCTGATGATACGCAATGATGGCGAGGGTCTCGATGGCCGCGCGGGAGAGCTTTTTCGGCTCGATCGCTTCGTGCGCCAGCAGCCACCCAAGGTCATTCGCGGTACGAAAAGTCCAGCCGCTGCCGATATGCACGAGGTTGACGCCGCGCGAAGCGTATTCGACCTGCAGACGCTTGAGGCTCGCCTTGACGTCGATCCCCGCCGGCAGATGCCGCGCCAAGGTTTTTTCGTCAATTGGCTCGGAGGCCGCGAACAATAGCGCTTCAAGCAGCCGAAGTTCCTCCGGTCGGCTTTCATTCGCCATTTCCGGTTCTCCGGCGTCACTTTCGCAGACCTCGACCCGCAACTCGGCAACACCTGCCATCAACAAAACCTCCCGCCTCCCCGGCGCGGCGCTTGCCGCGTCCATCTCATCATACATCACGGCGCCTCGGGCATTTGGTCGACAGCCGCCCGTTTGCGAACATAAAGCGGCGCAAACGGAGCGGCCTGATGAACCTCCATGGCGCCCTCGCGCACCAGCTCAAGCGCCGCCGCGAGTGACGACGCGAATACGGTCGCACGCAGTGACGGTTCGACGACGTACGCCATAAGCTGATCATCAAGCCGGGCCCAGTCGGCCGCAACGCCGACGAGGCGCTCCAGAATGGTCCGCGCCTCGGCCAACGACCATACCGTGCGTTTGGCAAAACGAACCCGCCGCAAAGCGTGACGTTGGCGCTCCGCCGCATAAGCGGAGATCAGATCGTAGAGCGTCGCCGACCACTGGGGCCGTTTGATTTCGGCGATCGGCTCGGGATCGCCCCGGCCGAAGACGTCCCGATCGAGCAGCGGACGCTCGAACAGGCGCGTCGCAGCATCACGGATTGCGTCGAGCCGCTTCAGGCGGATCGCCAAGGCCCGCGCCATATCGGCAGCGCTCATACCCTCGGCCACAGCGGGTTCCGGCAACAGCAGACGCGATTTGAGGTAGGCGAGCCAAGCCGCCATGACGAGGTAATCGGCTGCGAGTTCGAGACGCATCCGTCGGGCGTGCTCGATGAAAGCGAGATATTGGTCGGCCAGGGAAAGGATGGAGATGCGCGTGAGGTCGACTTTCTGGTTCCGCGCGAGCGTGAGCAAGAGATCGAGCGGGCCTTCAAAGCCCTCCACGTCGACGATCAGAGTCGGCTCGTCACTTCCGCGAGCACCATCCTCCCCGAAAGCATCTTCCTTCTTGATCTCGTCCTGAGCAGTTTCGTCGTTCATCAGATCACCTGCTGGACCTCGCCCGCGAGCAATTGGGCGAACCTCGCGCGCGCCGCAGCGATATCGATCGCCTCGGCTGCCGCGCGACCGGCAAGAGCGCGCGACGTTCTTTCAAGCGCGCTACCCGCGAGCGTCGGGCTATTCCCCGCAACCTCCTGCATCTCATCGAGATGGCCGTTGCAATGGAGGGCGAGATCGCACCCGGCCGCCAACGCTTGACAGGTCCGCTCCGCCAGCGTGCCGGACAGCGCCCCCATCGACAGGTCATCACTCATCAACGCTCCCGAAAACCCGATGTATCCGCGAATCACTTGCTCGATAATAGTGATCGAACAGGTCGCCGGAAGCCCGGGATCGATGGCTGTGAATACGACGTGCGCCGTCATCCCCAAGGGGAGCCCGGCGAGCGGCATGAAGGCAGCAAAATCGGTCATTTCCAGCACATCCCGCGACGTTGCGACGACCGGAAGGCGCTTGTGACTGTCCGCGGTGGCGCGACCGTGGCCGGGCAAATGTTTGAGGACGGGCAGCACCCCTCCTGCCCGCAGACCGTCTGCCACCGCCATCGAGATGGCGGCGACCTGATCCGGGCGGTCGCCGTAGGCACGATCGCCGATGACCCGGTCGGCGCTCGGAACGGGTACGTCGGCAAGAGGGAGACAGTCGACAGTGATCCCGAGGGCCGCGAGATCGGCCGCGATGAGACGGGCGCCTAGGCGCGCGGCCTGCAGCCCCAGTGCCGGGCACCGGCGGTAGAGTTCGCCGTAAGTCGCGCCGGGGGGATAGGCCGGCCAAAGCGGCGGCTGCAGCCGCTGGACCCGTCCCCCCTCCTGATCGATCAGAACCGCAGCATCGCGCCCGCAAATCGAGCGAAATTCATCAATGAGAGAAGAGACTTGAGCTGGATCCGCAATATTGCGCTTGAAGAGAATGAGGCCCCAGGGCTCGGCCTCCCGCAAGAAAGCGCGTTCAGCCGGCGTAATCGCCGTACCGGCCAATCCAGTGATGAACGCCCGTGCCGTCATGCTCGCGGTTCAAGATACGGCCCGGGGATAGGCGATTAATTTCGCAGGACGAAGCAGCTTCCGCCGGCCGATTTGAGACTTTCACACAATTGAGTGGCCTCGTCCCTGGAACCGAACGGGCCGACCTGAGCGGCATAGAAGACGCCCCGCTCGCCCTGATCCTTACGCCGAATCAGCGCCTGTTGCCCGTTCAACGCCGAGTACTTGCTTTGCATCGCACGGAAACTCGCCTGGGCTTCCAATTCAGTTTTCTGCGCTGAAAGCTGGACAACGTAACCACCGCCCCCGCCCTCGCTGGAACGCGTTTGCGGCGGCGCTGCGGTGGCGACCCGCGTCGGCGCCTCTTCGGCGCCACCAGGCATGATGCTCATCGGCGCACCGCCGGCCGATCCCGTGGCGGTCTGTGTCGTATCGCGCGGCGACGGGGCCTCGCGAGATGCCGCGGATTGACGCGGCGGTGGCGGCGCTGCGCGGGTTTGCGGCGGAGGTGGCGCCGCCGCGCGTTCCGGAGCAGGCGCCGTTCCCTGATCCGCACGAATGGTCACGGTCCGAACGCGACGCGGCTCCGTCGAGCCGGATGCGCCGCCAGCCGGGGACGACGCCGGATAACTACCTACCGTCGGCATCGACCCGCTGGCGCCCGGCACCACTGCGTTGCTGCCGCGCGAAGCCTCACGCACCTCCACGGGTTCTTCATAGCGCTGCATCGTGCGCTCTGAACCCTCGCTCAGCCTCTCGTTGATGGGCTTACCCGATCCATCGCCGCTCGGCGTTACCCGGGTCGGTGACGTATCTGCCCTGATCAACGGCACCGGACCGCTGACGCCGCCTTTGAACACGGTGCGATATCCGAATGCGGCAGCGCTGCCAAACACCGCGAGTCCCAGAACCGCAATCGCGATCTTCGTGGTGTTTCGCCGCTTGGCCGCAGCCGCGCCGTCGTCGCTGTCAGTGTGCTCGGCGTATTCGTATCCGTCTTCATAAGCTCCGGACTCGCCATACTGGCCGTCATATGCTGCAGGCGCCTGCCCCGGAACCGTCGCGTAGGCCTCGTCATGCGGATGGGTTTCTACGTGCCCATCCTCGGCATACTCGTGCTCCGCGTACCCTTGCTCGGCAGACGCCTGATCGGAGTATGGCTGATCGGAGTATGGCTGATCGGAGTAAACCTGATTGGAATAAGGCTGATCGGAATTCGCCTGATCAGGATTGGCCTGATCCGCATAGTCGTCGTGGTGCCAATCGTTAGCGTCACGCTGATGAACGTCTTCGCCCTGCCGGTAGTCGTCGCGGTGCGTGTAGGCTGACGGCTCGTTCGTAGCTGCGTGATCCGTGTCGGCATAATCCTGACGAAGCGGAAAGCGCGGCGGCTCGCGACGGCCATAGTCATCACGGACCGGTTCATAACGATCTTGAGCTGGCGAAAAATCCCGGGTCGACGGCCGCACTGGCGGAGCGCGGTCGTCCGGCCGGTCCTGGAGTTCGTACTGCTGCGAGGGATATTTCGGTTGATGCTGTTCCCGAGGCGCACCGCGCGGCGGTACCGGTGCAAACGGATCGTTCTGTCCGATCAGCCGGGCGAGCTCCATCAAGGGGTCGGACGACCCACCGCGGCGACCCGTCGCAGGCTGTTCGTACCCGCGCGCATCCTCTTCCTCATGATCGCGCGAATTATTCTCGCGCGGAGGAAAGAAGGGGCGTTGGGGTCGTGGGAATGTGCCGCTCGACATTCTACTATCGCAACCTCATCGGGCGACGCCATTAGGCGGCGCTTGGGCCGTCCCGTCAATCGCGTAATTGGTCGCGACCGGTGACTGCGGGCTCATCTCATCTCGTCAGGCGCATCGACGCCAAGCAAACCGAGCCCGGACGCGAGCACGGTCACCACCCCCTGAACCAGTGCGAGACGGGCCATGGTCATTTCTGGCTCATCCTGGATAATGAACCGTAAATGCGGCGCATCCTTGCTCCCCTTCGTCCAGAGACCGTGGAATTCGCTGGCTATATCATACAGATAGAAGGCAATTCTGTGAGGCTCGTGGGAAATTGCAGCGGCTTCGACAAGGCGGGGAAATGATGCGAGGCTGCGCATCAACCCGAGTTCCACTGGGTCAGTGAGCCGTTCCAGCGGAGCGTTAGCCAAGTACCGGGCCCGCGCGCCAAGCGCGGCCGGAAGTTCCGGCAGCACCTCTTGGGCCTTGCGGAAGACCGACTGACCGCGAGCATGGCCGTACTGGACGTAGAACACCGGGTTGTCCCGCGATTGTTCAATGACTTTTGCCAGATCGAAGTCGAGCGGAGCATCATTCTTGCGGAACAGCATCATGAAGCGGACCGCATCCCGTCCAACTTCGTCCACCACTTCACGCAAGGTCACGAAGTCCCCGGAACGCTTCGACATTTTGACCGGTTCACCGGCCCGCAACAGCTTCACCAGCTGGATGATTTTGACGTCGAGCGTCGCGGCGCCTCCGCTCACCGCCGCGACCGCGGCCTTCATGCGCTTGATATAGCCGCCGTGGTCTGCGCCCCAGACATCGATGAGGTTCTTGAAGCCGCGGTCGACCTTCGATTTGTGGTAGGCGATGTCAGCGGCGAAATAAGTATAGCTGCCATCCGACTTCTTCAGCGGGCGATCGACGTCGTCACCGAAGTCGGTCGCGCGGAACAAAGTCTGTTCGCGATCTTCCCAGTCCTCCGACGGCGCACCCTTCGGCGGCGGGAGGCGTCCCTCATAAACCTTCCCTTCCGCCCGCAGGGCAGCGATCGCTGCCGCGACCGCATCCTCGCCGCCATCGACCAACGATCGCTCGGAAAAAAAGACATCATGTCGCACATTCAGTACAGCGAGATCCTGCCGGATCTCATTCATCATCATTTCCACGGCTTTTGCGCGAACGACCGGCAGCCATTCGGCCTCGGGCTTGGCGAGCAAAGTACGCCCGTATTCGGAGGCGAGGGCCGCGCCGACCGGCTTGAGGTAATCGCCGGGATAAAGGCCCTCCGGGATAGGCCCGATGTCCTCTCCCAACGCCTCTCGGTAGCGCAGGTAAGCGGAGCGGCCGAGCACATCGACCTGCGCGCCGGCGTCGTTGATGTAGTATTCGCGCGTCACCGCGTAACCGGAAACGGCCAGAAGATTAGCCAGGGCATCGCCGAACACGGCACCACGGCAGTGCCCCACGTGCATCGGTCCCGTCGGATTTGCCGAGACGTATTCGACGTTGACGAGTTCACCCTTTCCGACGCCGCTGCGCGCGATGTCAGTGCCCGCGACGATGAGGTCACGAAGAGCGTTGCGCCAAACCGAAGGAACAAGCGTCAGATTGATAAAGCCCGGTCCGGCGATATCGACGCGCGCCACCTCGGCGAGTTTGCGAAGTTCGGCAGCAATTTGTTCCGCGAGGTCGCGCGGCTTGAGGCCGGCATCCTTCGCCAGGGCCATGGCGGCGTTGGTCGCAAGGTCGCCATGGGCAGCATCACGGGGCGGCTCCACAATAATCCGGGAGAGGTCGGGAGGGCTTCGAAAAACCCCCGCAGCCGCAAGAGCTTCAACGGCTCTTCGAACGTGGCCCGTGAAGATAGTGAACACATTCATGACGCACGAAATCCGGAATGCTCGCAGATGCCGCAAGCGGGGCGCGGCCTAACGTAATTCCGGGGTCGAGTCAAAGAGGCGGGCGTGCTCGGAAAGGGCGTAGCGATCCGTCATCCCGGCAATGAAATCGGCGATCGCACGCGCGCCGTCGCCCCCTGCCCCGTCCCGCGGCGGCAAATCGCCCGGACAGCGGATGTAACGCTCGAAGAGATCGCTGACCACCCTCTCAGCGTCCGCCATAATACGGACGATCCGCGCATGACGGTACATGCGCGGAAACAGGAAGCCTTTGATCGCGCGGTCGGCTGCGGCCATTGCCAGCGAAAATCCGATCACCGGCGCTCCCGCGTGGCGGATATCGTCGACCGACGCAGGATTGCGTTCAGCAATCAATCGCCTCGACTGGCCGATCACGTCTTCGATCATTCGGGTAATCAACCGGCGCACGACTTCGTGTGCCCGCCGCACCGGTTCGATGTGTGCGTGGCCGACGTCGATCTCGGCCAGGAGGTCGGCGACCAGGGGCAACTCCGCGAGGTCTTCGACAGTGAACATGTGAGCGCGGAGGCCATCGTCGATGTCGTGGGCGTCGTAGGCGATATCGTCGGCGATCGCCCCTGCCTGGGCCTCGGCGCTCGGGTAAAGCGCGAGCGCAAGGTCGTTGCGGACACCGTACTCTGCAATCTCGCGGGGGACCTGTCGCGCCGATCGCGGGCCGCTAGCGGGATCGGTCAGCGGTCCGTTGTGTTTTACGAGGCCCTCGAGGGTCTCCCAAGTGAGGTTGAGACCATCGAAGTCGGCGTACCGGCGTTCCAGGCGCGTTACCACCGCGAGCGTCTGAGCATTGTGGTCGAAGCCACCCTGGTCCGCGAGGCAGCGATCGAGCGCATGTTCGCCGGCATGTCCGAACGGTGGATGGCCTAGATCGTGCGCGAGCGCGCAGGCCTCAGCGAGGTCCTCATCAAGGCCAAGGGCGCGCGCGAGCGACCGCGCGATCTGGGTGACCTCAAGCGTATGGGTGAGCCGCGTTCGATAGTGATCGCCCTCGTGGTACACGAAGACCTGAGTCTTGTGGGCGAGCCGGCGAAAGGCCGTCGAATGAATGATGCGGTCGCAATCGCGGCGGAAATCGCTTCGTGTTGCGCTCGGCGGCTCGTGTCTGAGGCGGCCGCGGCTCTGCGAGGGATCGGACGCATAGGGCGCGCGCCCCATTCCCATACCGACCGCCATCTCGGCACCTTCTCGTTGACTGCCGTCTGGTCAGCACATAACTATCGATCGAATACGCTGGCAACGGAACAATCATGGCGACCTCAGTCGTTCTTACCGAACGAGCGGCACGGCGAATCGGACAAATCCTCAAGGGCGAGCCGCCCGGATCGATGCTGCGCGTCAGCGTCGAGGGCGGCGGCTGCTCGGGCTTTCAGTACAAGTTCGACTTCACGTCTGACAAGGATGCCGACGACCTCGTTCTTGCTCGCGATGGCGCCACCGTGCTGGTCGATCCGGTCTCGGTGCAGTACATGGCAGGCGCCGAAATCGATTTTGTCGACGACTTGATCGGCGCGTCGTTCAAGATCAACAATCCGGTCGCGACCTCGTCCTGCGGCTGCGGGACGAGCTTTTCGGTGTGACGGTCGCTAGCAGCCGCCGGCAGGATATGTGGCGCCGAAAAGGCTAAATCAGCCTCCTCCTTGCGGGATCGCTCACTCCGCGGCAATGGCGTGCGGTTCGCCAGATTCCCCGTCGTGCGTTGAATCGGCCGGTCGCTCCAGGCGGCGCCTGAGCACCCGGTCGACCCGGTCGAGATAAAGATAAACGACCGGCGTGATGTAAAGCGTGAGCAATTGCGACACGCACAGACCACCGACCACCGCGACGCCCAATGGCTGGCGCAACTCAGCACCCGCGCCCGCGCCGATTGCGATCGGCAGTGCTCCGAACACAGCCGCTAGACTCGTCATCATGATCGGCCGGAATCGCAGCAGGCAGGCTTCGCGGATCGCCTCATGAGCCGACGCCCCCACGGCTCGACGCTGGATCGCGAAATCGATCATCATGATCGCATTTTTCTTGACGATCCCAACCAGCATGACGATGCCGATCATCGCGATCACCGACAGGTCCATCTTGAACATCATGAGCACGATCAGCGCGCCGACGCCGGCCGAAGGCAGACCCGAGATGATGGTGATCGGGTGGATGAAGCTTTCGTAGAGAATACCCAGCACCACGAAAGAAGCGAACACCGCCGCCAGAACCAGAACCCCCTGCCCTTTCAGCAAATCCTGGAACACCTGCGCGGAACCCTGGAAGCCGGTAATAACCGAGACCGGAAGGTGCGCCTCCTGCTCGATGTCCCGGATTGCATCGACCGCCGCGCCAAGGGCGTAGCCGGGGGCGAGATTGAAGGACACCGTCATCGACGGCTGCTGGCCCTGGTGATTGACCTGGAGCGCGCCGACGGTCGGCACGAGCTTGGTCACTGCCGAGAGCGGCACTGCGGGTCCGGTTGCAGACAACATGCCGGCGATGCCGGACCCCGACGCAGGAGCAACGCCGTTGACGGCCATGCCATTGGTGTTGGTCTTCAAGTAGATCTTGGAGAGGCCAGTCGCATTCGCCTGGATCGCCTTGTCGCATTCCTCGATCACTTGATAGTCGTTCGTCGCCGTATAGATCGTGGCAACTTGGCGTGTCCCAAAGCAGTCGTATAGTTCCTGGCGAATTTGATCGACCGTGATGCCGTAATTTCCGGCTGCCTCGCGGTCGATCTCGATCGTCATCTGCGGATTTCTGACATAGAGATCGCCGGTCACGTCGCGCAATCCCGGCAGCTTGGCGATCTTCCCAAGCATTTCCGGGCCGACGCGATAGAGCGTCTCGGTATCGCTCGACTGCAACGTGTACTGATATTCGCTCTTCGAGATGCGGCCGGTGATGTTGATGTTCTGCACGTTCTGGAAGAACGTGAGCATGCCGGTGACGGAATTGGCCTTGCCCCGCAGTCGCTGGATCACCGCTGTGGAGGTTTCCTTTCGCTCCTCGCGCGGCTTGAGCGCGATGAACAGACGGCCGTTGTTGGCTGTCGTGATGGGCCCGCCGACGCCGACGCTCGAATTGATGTAGTCGACTGCGGGGTCTTGGCGCAGGATATCGGCGATCTCACGCTGCTTTTCGAAGATCGCGGCGTAGGACATCTCGGCTGGACCTTCCGTTGTCGCCGAAATGAAGCCGGTATCCTCCGTCGGGAAGAACCCTTTGGGGATCGCGATATAGAGCCATACCGTGCCGACCAGCGTGCCGAGCATCACGATGAGGACGATCGGTTTGTACTTCAATACGAGATCGAGGGTGATTTCGTAGCCGCGCAGCCATGACCTGAACATCGCTTCGAAAGCTCGCAGCACGATGTTCTGATGCTCCCCCTCGTGATGCGGTTTGAGCACGCGCGCGCATAGCATCGGAGTGAGTGTCAGCGAGACAAAGCCGGACAGGATAATGGCGACCGCGATGGTCACCGCGAATTCTCGAAATACACGCCCGACCATGCCGCCCATCAATAGCACGGGGATGAACACCGCGATCAATGCGAAGGTGATCGAGACGATCGTGAAGCCGATCTCTGCGGACCCTTTGAGAGCCGCCTCGTAGGGTGGCATGCCGCCTTCGATGTGACGGACGATGTTCTCCAACATGACGATCGCGTCATCGACCACGAAGCCGACCGACAGCGTCAACGCCAGCAGCGTCATGTTGTTGATCGAAAAGCCGAACGCGTACATCGCGGCGCAGGTCGCGATGAGCGAGATTGGAACTGCGAGCGCGGGAATGATGGTTGCAGCCGCGGACCGCAGGAAGAGGAAAATCACGAGGACGACGAGGCCGATGGCAATCGCGAGCGTGATTTGGACGTCTTCGACGGAGTCCCGGATCGATTGGGAGCGGTCGGCAAGAATTTCCATTCTCACCGACGCCGGAATCTGGGCGCGATAAAGCGGCAACCGCTCGCGGATCGCGTCGACAATCTTGATCGTATTTGCGTCAGGCTGCTTGTAGATGGCGAGAACGATCGAACGTTCATTATTGTAGAAGTTCGCGACGAGATCGTTCTCGACGGAATCTGTGACCTTCGCGATCTCGCTGATCTTGAGCGGAACGCCGTTGCGGTAGGCAACGATGACGTTGCGGTATTCCGCAGCGCAATTCATGGCCGCGGTCGCCGTGATCGTGGTGTTGTTCTTGGCTCCGGCGATGATCCCGACCGGCGTGTTGGAATTGGTCTTGACAAGTACGGTGTGCACGTCTTCCAGCGACACCCCGCGCGATGCTGCCGCAACGGGATCGACCTGAATCCTCACGGCGAATTTCTGGGGTCCGTAGGCAAACACCTGCGCGATGCCGGGGAGCTGCGATATCTGCTGCGCGATCGTGACCTCGGCGTAGTCGTCGACCATTGAGAGCGGCAGCGTGTCCGACACGAAGCTATAGAGCAGGATCGCGAAGTCGCCCGGGTTGACCTTACGGAAAGACGGCGGAATCGTCATTTCGATGGGCAGCTTACGTGCTGCCACCGTCAGCGCCGTCTGCACATCAAGTGCCGCGCCGTCGATGTTACGGTTGAGATCGAACTGGATGATGATCGACGTATAGCCGAGCGCCGACGTCGACGTGAGCGACGTGATACCCGCGATCGTCGACAGCTGTCGCTCGATCGGACCGGCGACCGATGCACCCATGGTCTCGGGGCTGGCCCCCGGCAGGGTCGCCGTGATCTGAATGGTCGGAAAGTCGACCGTCGGCAGCGCCGCGACGGATAGGAGCCGATAGCCGAACAAGCCGAACACAATGAGAGCCGCGGTGATGAGCGTCGTCATCACCGGCCGGTTGATGCAGGCGTGGGAGATATTCACATCACGCTCCCGGGCTCTGCGTGCGGATTTGGACCCGGCTGCCGTTGGTCAGCAGAAGGTGGCCATCGGTTACAATCTGTTCGCCACCGTCGAGACCGCTTTCGATGACGGTTTCGCTGCCGAGCGACCGGGATATCTTTACCGGTCTTACAACCGCGGCGTTGTCCTTCACCACGAAGACGAAATTACCTTGCTGGCTGACCTGCACCGCAACCGTGGGTACCACCACCGCGTCCTCGGTTCGCAAGGTAAGTTGCGCGGTCACGAGGGTGCCAGGCCAGAGCAGCTCATCATCGTTCGGCATAGTAGCGCGGATTGTCGCCATGCCGGTCGTGGCATCGACCATGTTTTCGATCATCGTGACGCGGCCGTTCGCTTGGCGCTTGTCGCCGGGAATGATCACCGTGACCGGAGCCACTCCCTCGGCAATCGCCAACCTGATCTCCGGCAAGGCGCGTTGTGGAACCACGAACGTGACATAGACGGGAGACATCTGGTTGATAGTCGCAATCGGTATTGTATCGGCCGAGCGTGCGAAATTGCCGACCTTGACCGAAGCCTGGCTTATACGCCCGCTGATCGGCGCCTTGATGTAGCAATAGCTCAACTGCACTTTGAGATTATCGATCGCGGCGCTATCGGCTCTGATTGAGGCGGAGTATGTGTCCGCTTGGGTCTTGGAGTTGTCGACATTGACCTGAGGCGTCGCGCCTTTGCCGACGAGCTCGGTATAGCGGCGAAGATCGCGCTCGGCGCCAGCCAGTAGCGCCTGATCGCGCGCCATGTTGCCTTGCGCTTGGGCGAGCTGGGCCTCGAGCGCGCGGGTGTCGAGGGTGACCAGGAGGTCGCCCTGCTTAACATCAGCACCGTCGCTGAAGTGAACACCGACGATTTCGTCGTCGATGCGCGCCTTGACCGCGACGCTCGCAAAGGTCGTGACGTTTCCGAGCGCCTCGATCAAGACAGGCGTTTTGCGCCGTTCCGCCTTGGCAACGGCGACGCCAACTGCCCGTGGACCGCTCGGCGGTTTGGTTTGCGCCTCGCCTCGATCGCCAACCAGCCATTTCGCCAGAGGGAACCACTTGGTGACTTCTTCAGGTGTCCCCAAAAATCCCGTCTTTGCGGCGCCGCCGACAGCAACAACTAGAATAAGCAGCCCGAATAGGGCCCTTCCCTTGGTCATGCCTCGCCCCGTTCAAGCGCGTCATCCCCGCCCTGACATCGCTGGTCTGATGATCAGCGCCGCAGAGCTAAGGTGGGTGCGCTCTATTTTTGGTCCGGTCCCACCTCGGACATCCGAGATCGTCGCCGGCTCGCAATATTTTTGCTATTTTTCTAACATATTCGGCGGTTCGCGCCTATTGCCAGAGACAGGAAGCGCATAAATTTTTGTTTATGCGCGTCCTCGCTCAGCTGATACGCGCCCTAGAATCAGTCTTCCCTGACAACCCGCCAGACAGAAATTCGAGAGTGCCAATGAGGACGTTGCGGATCGCAACTTGGAACGTCAATTCAATCAAGCAACGCATCGACAATCTCGTCGACTGGCTCAAGGAACGTCAGCCGGACGTCGTTTGCCTCCAGGAGACAAAATGCGTCGACGCAGCGTTTCCCCGAGAGCCTTTCGAAGGGCTTGGCTACAATGTTGCGTTTCACGGCCAGAAAACATTCAACGGTGTCGCCATCCTCTCCAAGCTGCGGTTCGATGAGGTGACGCCGCGGTTGCCCGGCGACGAGGCCGACGACCATGCCCGTTTCCTTGAAGTGGTTGTATCGGCGGCGTCACGCGCCGTCCGGATCGCCTCGATCTATTTGCCGAACGGCAATCCGCCGCTGACCGAGAAATACACCTACAAGCTCGCCTGGATGGACCGCCTTGCCCACTACGCCAGCGGACGACTGCAGTTCGAGGAGCCGCTGATCATGGCAGGCGATTACAATGTCATTCCTGCTTCGGCCGATGCTTTTGATGCGGCCGCTTGGACCGGCGATGCACTGTTCCTGCCGCAGACCCGGGCCAAGTTTCACGGACTCGCCGGACTGGGCCTTGTCGATGCAGTGCGGGCGAGCAGCGATGCCGGCGGTCTTTACACATTCTGGGACTATCAGGCGGGGGCCTGGCAGAAGAACCTAGGCATCCGTATCGATCACCTGATGTTGTCGCCCCAAGCCGCCGACGGACTCGCTCAATGCGGCATCGACAGGCATGTGCGCGGCTGGGAAAAGCCGTCAGACCATGTGCCGGTATGGATCGATCTCGAGCTTTGATGTCACGCGTCGGGTCGACGCTGACGAGCGCCGACGTCAGTCGCGCCGCGTCTTGAGCCAGCGCTCTAAATAAACCAGGGCGACGGCGCGCTCATCCTCGCTCGCCTGCCTCATGGCCACCGCATAGAGATCAGTGATCCACGCTTCATTAGGAGTGGCAGCATCGCGAGCCAACGTGAGCCACATCAGGCCGCGCGGCACTTCACGAGGCACGTACTCGCCTTTGAAGAGAAGCGCCCCTAGCATGGCCTGGGCCTGATGCTGACCCTTTCGCGCGGCAACCAGAAGCCAGCGCACCGCTTGCTTGGGATCCTTCAATCCATTGCCGCCGTCGAGATACAGGCGGCCGAGATTGTATTGGGCGTCGCGGTCGCCGAAATAGATTGCCGCATAGGAGAACATCTCGCGCGCCCGTTCGGCATCGGGCTTTACGGACGTATTCGGAATGCCGTCGAGATAGTAGGTGCCGAGCGCCACGAAGGCGTTGGCGACGAAGGTTGCCTGCGCCGTGTCGGCCGGCTCGTCCGCATGCCCGTCGGCGATCGAACGGAAGTACTCGAACGCACGGAGGTCGTCATGGGGAACGCCGCTGCCTTCGGCGTACATCCGACCGAGCTTCCAGGCCGCCATCAGATGGCCATTTGAGGCGGCGTACCCGAGCGCGCTCAAACCGGTCTTGGTATCGCCGGCGCGCAAGGCGCGTGTGCCCGACTGAAAGGCCTGAAATGAGGTCAGCGGAAGATTCAGAATCCGGGGTGCCGAGCGTGCCGGCTGACGGTGCCCCCGCACCAGCGCGTGGCCCCACCTCAATCCCGACGGCTGGCGAAATATCGCCCGGAGTGCGGGTTCCATCAAAGGCATAGGCCGTAGCAAGGCCGAGCCCCGAGACGAACAAAACCACCGAAATGATACGATCAGATATCCGCATAGCACGCCTTCTCGGCCCCCGCGCCCGGGTGAGTGATCGCGCCGTAGCGCGCCGACCCGACCTGCTGGCCGTATTTCCACAAATATCCCGATGCGAACGCCTGATCGCGCGGCTGCCACACCGCGCGGCGCCGCTTCAGTTCGTCGTCGCTGAGTTGAACATCAAGAGTGCCGGCTTCGGCATCGAGGGTGATCGTGTCGCCGTCGCGGATCAGAGCGATGGGCCCGCCAACGGCGGCCTCCGGGCCGACATGACCAACGCAGAAGCCTCGCGTAGCACCGGAAAAACGCCCGTCTGTGATGAGAGCGACCTTCCCGCCCATGCCTTGGCCGTAGAGAGCAGCGGTGGTTGCCAGCATCTCGCGCATGCCGGGACCGCCCTTCGGACCTTCGTAGCGAATGACCAGCACGTCGCCTTCGCGATAGCGCCGATTCTTAACGGCGTCGAAGCAGGCTTCTTCGCCGTCAAAACAGCGAGCCGGACCGGTGAACTTGAGGCCGGCCATGCCTGCCACTTTGACGATTGCACCGTCAGGAGCGAGATTGCCGGACAGACCCACGACACCACCCGTCGGCAGCAGCGGCCTGTCAGCCGGAAGCACCACATCCTGGTCTGAATTCCACGCTACGTTCTTAAGGTTCTCGGCCATGGTACGCCCGGTTACGGTCATGCATTCGCCATGCAAAAAACCGTGATCCAGCAGGGTTTTCATCAACAGCGGAACCCCACCAGCTTCAAACAAATCTTTGGCGACATAACGGCCACTCGGTTTCAAATCCGCGATATATGGTGTCCGTTTAAAGACCTCGGCGACGTCAAACAGGTCAAACGGGATCCCACATTCGTTGGCGATGGCCGGCAGGTGCAGTGCAGCATTGGTCGACCCGCCGGAGGCGGCGACGACGGCGGCGGCGTTTTCCAATGCCAAGCGCGTCACGATCGACCGCGGACGCAGGTTTTGCTTGATCAGGTCGACGATCTGCTCGCCAGCGGTCATGCAGAACCGGTCGCGCAATTCGTAAGGCGCAGGCGCGCCCGCCGAATACGGCAGCGCGAGCCCGATCGCCTCGGAGACGGTCGCCATGGTGTTCGCGGTGAACTGAGCGCCGCACGCGCCCGCCGACGGACAGGCGTTCTGCTCCAGAACCTCAAGATCATCGTCGGACATTTCACCGACCGAGTGCTTGCCCACGGCCTCGAACACGTCCTGGACCGTGACCGGCTTGCCTTTGAAGGTGCCGGGGAGGATCGAGCCGCCGTAGATGAAAATCGCCGGTACGTTGAGGCGGCACATGGCCATCATCATGCCCGGGAGCGACTTGTCACAGCCGGCCATGCCGACGAGCGCGTCGTACGAATGACCGCGCATGGTGAGCTCAACAGAATCGGCAATGACTTCGCGCGAGGGCAGCGACGATTTCATGCCCTCGTGGCCCATGGCGATGCCGTCGGTCACGGTAATGGTGCAGAATTCGCGGGGGGTCCCGCCCGCAGCCGCGACGCCCTTCTTGACGGCTTGCGCCTGGCGCATCAATGCGATGTTGCAGGGGGCCGCCTCGTTCCAGCAAGTCGCCACGCCGATGAACGGCTGATTGATCTCCGCCGTCGTCAACCCCATGGCATAATAGTAAGAGCGGTGCGGGGCCCGCTCGGGACCCTCGGTGACATGCCGGCTGGGTAACCTCGCCTTGAGACTTGTTTTCGCGTCCATCACTTCACTTCGATACCGCCCCAGCCGCAGGATTCCGTCCGATCAGCACGTCCTCTCGACGGGTCATCGAGATCGTGTAACGCTGTGGCGGAAAAGGGGCATTTGATCGCCGGCGGCGTGTTAAAGACAAATGTTGTAAATCTGTTGTAGACTTGCAACAGGTGTATCTTGATTGCCAAATCCTTAATAGGCCCTCTCCTGCATCGAAAGTTTTTTGACCGCAACGTCCATGACGTCGCGCCGGATCTTATTGGGACAACTCTTCTCGCTGACGATGTCGGCGGGGTCATCGTCGAGGTTGAGGCGTATGACCATACCGAACCCGCCGCCCACAGCTATGGCGGACGAACAAAGCGGAATGCGGTCATGTTCGGACCGCCAGGATACGCCTACGTCTATCGTTCCTACGGGATTCATTGGTGCCTCAACTTTGTCTGCGAGGCGGAGGGTTCGGCGAGCGCCGTCCTGATCCGCGCGCTGATGCCGACGTTGGGAATCGAAATCATGCGCCGGCGCCGCGGTGTTGATGAGATGAAACTCCTGTGCTCGGGCCCAGGGCGCCTTGGCGAAGCGCTGGGCATTACTCCCACGCTCAACGGAAACGCACTCGATCGCCCTCCGTTCGCTCTCCATCCCCGCAAAGAGAAAGTCGACATCGTCGTGGGTCCGCGCATTGGCATTTCCAAAGCGGTGGATTTGCCCTGGCGCTACGGCCTTGCGGGCTCGCCTTATCTCAGCAAGCCTTTCAAGACGTGAAATGCCCCCGCTGAAGGTGAGCATCGAAGGCTGTCGGGCTCAGCTCGATTTTTTCGGCCACAGCACGCCCTGCTCGCCCGCCGGCACCTTGGCAATGCCCTTGAAGTTGAACTTCTGGACGCGTTTTCCCTCATAGGTTTCGGTCTCGTAGATATTGCCCTTCGAATCGACGGCGATGCTGTGAACGCCATAGAACTCGCCGGGCTGCCGTCCGCCATGACCGAATGACGCCAATTCGGTGAGCGTGCTGCGCTCGATGATGCGGATTCGCTCGTTCTGACCGTCAGTCAGGTACATGAAGCGTTGCTCTGGGTCTTTGGAAAACGCGATCTCCCAAGTCGAGCCAGCGGCTTTGGTGTCCGTGGCGAAGAACGCTTCCTTGATGAACGTCCCATTCGGGTGGAAGACTTGAATGCGGTCGCTCTGGCGGTCGCACACATAGACGAGATCGTCATTCGACATCACGACGCAGTGCACCGGATTGCCGAACTGCTGCTGTGCCACTGCGGGATTGTAAGGTCCCTGCTCGGCGTCATCGGGCTTGTTGCCGTAGGCACCCCAATAACGCTTCATCTTGCCCGTGTCGGCGTCGATGACGGCGACGCGCTTATTGCGATAGCCGTCGGCGATGTAAGCCTCGTTGGCCTTGGGATCGACGTAGATCTGAGCCACGCGCCCGAAATTCTCGGTGTCGTTGCTGCCGGCGTTCTTCCCGTAATGCCCCGACTGCATCAGGAATTTGCCTTCCTTGTTGAACTTGAGCACCTGAGCGTCCCGGGCACCGTTGCCGCCGAGCCAAACGTTGCCTTTGTAGTCGACCGTGATGCCGTGCATAGACTCCGGCCACTCGTAGCCCTGCCCCGGACCTCCCCAGGCACGGATCATGGCTCCGTCGGGATTGAATTCCAGAACCGGAGGCGCCGAACGGCAGCATCTCGCGATCGGCGGATTGAGTTCGGCGCCCTTTTCGTTGTTGTGCAAGGTCGCGCTACCGCGATGCACGATCCAAACATTGTCCTGATCGTCGACCGAGACGCCGATGGTCATTCCCAGCAGCCAGTCGTCGGGCAACGGCCGCGGCCAAAACGGATCAACCTCGAAGATCGGAATCTCCACCATCGCGCGCTGGGCACCGACCTTGTCCTGCCATGACACCATGCCGAAGCCGGCGCTGCCGAGCGCGACGGCAGCAACGTAAATGAACGCGCGATGGCGCGATTGGGTGTTCATCGTTCCCTCCCTGCCGGTCCGCATGCAGCGGCCGATCGTTTTGTGTTGGGCAAATTATACCCGAGCCGTCCGGACTTGAAGCGGCTTTGCCGTTGGCTGCGCCTGCTGTGATTGATCGCGCCGGATCGCCGAATTCACCAGACCCGCTTTACGAACTCGAGGCCAAGCTCCTTCTTGGCCCAGAGTACGATCGGGTCGCTGCGCAGAAACGTCATTACCTCCGGCTCGATGTTCGCCGGATCGCCGGCACCAAGGGTCGCCAGTGCCACGACCACATCGCATTCATCGTTGAAAGCGAAGGAGATCAAATTCTCGCCGGACTTGCCGCCCACATGATACTGCCAACTCATTCCTTTCATCCACCCGACCTTGATCGGATGGGCCGCTCCGAGCGGTTTCGAGTCAGCAGTCACCAGGTCGGTATCAGCAACCCGTTCCAGTTCCTGTTCGT
Source organism: uncultured Alphaproteobacteria bacterium (assembly GCA_963807015.1). Classification (GTDB taxonomy): domain Bacteria; phylum Pseudomonadota; class Alphaproteobacteria; order Rhizobiales; family Xanthobacteraceae; genus JAJPKK01. Next base: position 140,049 of record CAWEAS010000012.1, read on the forward strand.
CCGCAACCCCGGTCGCACAATTGCAGAACCCGATCTTGGGGCGGATAAAAACCTCGATCTTCGTTCCACAATGCTCAGGCGAACACAGAAACGCTCGGCCGACGCCCCATTGATCGAGCAAGAACGGCCATTTCTCCTCGCCAAAGGAAGGTGAAACCTCCGCCTGATGGGTAGGCGTGCGGACGCCGAACACGCTCACCGAGCCCGCCATGAGCCCAATTCCTGCGAGGGCAACCGCGTAGGCGAATGCCTTCTTCATGTTTGGCGCCTTGCCGGCGGCAGTCCGCCGTGTGTTTCGACAGTAACACGAGGACGGATGCCCGTAAAATCCGCCGGCCGCGGCGCGGCCGGAGGCACCAATGCCGCGCGCGAAGCGCCCTCTCACGGTCGGGAAAAGACTTCAATACCGCGAGGTCGCATGCCCAACGCGCCAAGCTTCACAGTCCACCTTGCCTGCCTGCCATAAATGAGCAATATATTGTTTATGTAATTTTTATACGATGACCGGCGGGTGATTACGCTGCATGCAGGAGGGAGCATGACTGTAATCGCAATGACGCGAGAGATCGGTTCCCTCGGCACAGATGTGGCGGCCGGGGTGGCCAAGAGGTTGAAGCTCGACATCATCCACTCCGAGATCATCGCCAATCAGGTTGCCGGGCGTCTTGGCGTCGAAGAGGGCGCCGTCCGCCGCTATGTCGACGGCAAGGCCTCGCTGATCGACCGCTGGATCATCAATCGTCGCAAACTATCGCGCTATACGTGCGAAGAAATCTTCAGCTTTGCGCAGCGCGGCAATGTCCTCATCCGCGGTTGGGGAGCGGCAACGCTCCTGCGCGACACGCCGGTCATCAGCGTGCGCATCTGCGCCCCGATGGACTTCCGCGTGCGCGTCATGATGGAGCGTCTCGGCGTCGCTGACGCCGCTGCTGTGCGCGCCGAAATTGAACGGTTCGATGCCGCCCATGCGCGTGCGATCCGCGCGACGTTTGACGTCGAGCACGAGGATCCCCTGCTCTATCATGTCGTGCTCAACACCGAGCGGATACCAGTCGAGGCCTGCGTCAGGGCGGTCTGCGAGCTTGCCGGTCATGCTCAATTCCGCAATTCGTGGAGCACCCGTTCAGCCCTCGCAAATCGCCTGCTTGAAGCGCAAATCAATTCAGCTCTGACGGAAGAAATCGGGATCGGCATGGCGCCGGCCGGCCTGACGGTGACCGCGGCTAACGGCAACGTCACACTTATCGGCACTTCTAGCAGCGGATCTCTGCGATCAAAGGCGGAAGAAGTCGCCTCTCGCATTGCCGGCGTGCGGCGCATCGATAATCGGATCGTCAGCGTGCCCAACCGCGGCAGCGGATTCTAGCTGGCTTCGATTTTCATCCGACGCAGCGCCCAACGAAGCGGTCTGCGCATGCGCAAACCTATTCGTTGCACTGCGTTGCCCGGACCTCCGCCGTGACATCGTCGCAATGATTTGTCGTATGGCTAGCCGATGGGGGAGCCATAATTCGGAACAGATCGCAACTTGCCCACGGGCGGATCGTCGACGTTACCCGTGCGCTGCAGGAAGCCGCTGCTCTTCACAAGATCGGCCATTTCCGGGAGGCGGAACGCCGCTACCAGATCGTTCTCGATGCGGACGATGGTCAGTTCGACGCGCTTTATCGTCTTGGGCTGATCCGCTTGCAGCAAGGACGATTTGGCGAAGCGGTTAAGCTCTTCCGGCGCGCGATCAAGTCCAATCCGCAGTCTGCTGACAGCCACCATCATCTCGCCGTAGCGTTGTCAGGCTCGGATCGTCATGACGAGGCAATCGAGCGCTACCAGAAAGCTCTCGCGATCAATCCTGAGCTCGCCGAAGCGCACAACAATCTCGGCCATTCCTTGCATGCGCTCGGTCGCATCGCGGACGCGATCGTCCACTACGAACGAGCACTTGCCATCAAAGTCGATTACCCCGAAGCACGAAACAATCTCGGCATAGCCTATCAGTCGCAAGGCCGCTCCTCGGAAGCCGCAGTCCAATACGAGTTGGCACTCGCGGCGAGACCGAACTACGCCGATGCTCACAAGAATCTGGGCAATCTTCTTGGCGGCGCGAAGCGATATCGCGAGGCGGCCGCTCATTACGAAAACGTCCTCGCCGCGAGGCCGGCAGACGCCGAGGCGCATGTAGCCCTCGGCAATATGCTGTGCTGGCTAGATCGGCCGGAGGACGCGATCACGCATTACCGGAGCGCTGTCGGGCGCGATCCGAAGAATATCGAGGCTCATATCGGCCTCGGTCATGCATGTTACCTGCTCGGTAGACCCGATGAGGCTATCGCCCATTATCAACGAGCACTCGCGGTCAAGCCAAATAGCGCTGAGGCACACAATCGGCTCGGCGAAACGCTGCAGGCGGGCGGTCGTTTCTCGGAGGCCGCAGCCGCTTTCACAAAAGCAATCGATCTCGCCCCGAACCGGACTGGCTGCTTTTGGAATTTAGTCAATTCCAAAACTATCGCAGCAGACGACCCGCTCCTGCTTCGAATGTCCGCGCTCGCGCAGAGTGAGCCGTCGCTCTCCGACGACGAGCGCATCGATCTCCATTTCGCTTTGGGCAAGGCGTTTGGCGATCTTTGCGACGCACCGCAATCACTTGCGCATTTCATGAAGGGCAACGCGCTGAAACGGCGCCAAAGCGGTTACGATGAAGCCACCACACTTGGGCGGCTGACGCGCATCGAGGCCGCATTCGCCGCGGAGTCGGTGCGTGATAAGGAGGGCCTCGGCGCGCCGTCGGCAATGCCGATTTTCATCGTCGGGATGCCACGGTCGGGAACGACGCTCGTTGAGCAAATTCTTGCCAGTCATCCAAAGGTCTTCGGCGCGGGCGAGCAGCGCGCGATGGCAAATCTCGCGGAGAGTATCACGGGGACAAACGGATCACCTTTCCCCGAAGCGATGTCGCAGATATCGGGCTCTCAGCTCCGCGAACTTGGAACCAGCTACCTGCAAGCCGTCAAACGATTGTCCCCGAACGCTGAGCGAATTACCGACAAGATGCCGGGAAATTTTGCATTGCTCGGAACTCATTCACATCGCGCTGCCGAACGCCCGCATCATCCACGTGCGTCGCGACATTCGTGACACGGCGGTCTCCTGCTTTTGCACTTTGTTCGCGCGCGGCCACGAGTTCACCCATGATCTCCCGGAACTCGGGCGCTATTGCCGTGCCTATCTGCAACTCATGGAACACTGGCGTCAGGTCATGCCGAACGTCATGCTCGAAATCGATTACGAGGATGTCGTCGCTGATCTCGAATCGCAAGCCCGGCGTATCGTCGCTTATTGTGACCTTGCGTGGGACGACGCGTGCCTCGATTTCCATCGAACCGTGCGATCAATCCGCACTGCGAGTGCGCGACAGGTCCGGCAGCCGATCTATCGATCCTCTGTCGGACGCTGGCGCGAGCATGAAGAAGCGTTGCAGCCGCTGCTCGAAGCGCTCGGGTGACATGCACCACCGAGTTACGCGACGAACGAAATATCGGACACCTGGAATCAAGACGGCCTCGGAGCATTCCGAGGCCGTCTTAACGTGACGTCTATGCGCCCGAGCGCGCGCTATCTGCCCCAGAAATGATAATTCAAGCCAATCTCGAACGTTTCCAGCGTCTGGCTGGTGTTGACATGGAAGGGCCCGTTACCAACGACTGCGTTGCCGATGAAAGGCACGCTCTGATTGCCAAAGTTGTAGTAGTTGGTTTCGACGAAGACCGACCAGCTCGGAGCAAACGCGAACTCCAAGCCCGAACCGAGCGTCCAGCCGAGCCGAGTCGCTTGCGGCGTACCCAAGGTCGCACCGCTGTTTTCGATCTCGAATTTATTGTGGCCCCAGGCGAAACCACCCTTCCCGTAAATGAGGAAACGATCGTACGTCCAGCCGAGCCGGGCGGTCGTGCTCCCGAACCAGTCGACCCGATCGCGAAGGGTCCAGGTGGAGTTGAACTGGTCCATGTTGGTGCCGGTGATGCTCGAATAATCGACCATCGCCTGCAGACCAATCACATAGTTGGGACCGATCTGGTAGTCGCAGCCCAGCTGGCCGCCGATAGTGCCACCTGACATATCGGTGTTGGCGGTCCTGAAGCCACCGAAGGCATCGATGTCGCCGGGAACGTCGACGTCCTGCATGGTCGTTTGCCCGGTACCGAGGCCCGATCGTGTACCTGCGTAGCAACCCGTCCAACTAAAGACGGGCGGCGCGGTCAGAGGCGCCCTGTAGGGGACCCCGAGATCAGCGCCGTTTGCTGGCATCGCCGCGAGAGCCGCAGCGCCCGCAAGCAGCGTCAAGACCAATCTGTTCATGTGGCTCCCCCAGCGAATATCCATCGCTGGGACCAGTAGCCGCCCCCACCGTTAATTGTTTCTGAATCACGCGGTCGAATTTTCGCGACGACAGGGGATTGCGCGCGAGACGTGTCGGCTGTGCAACATCGGAATGTTCACCGCTGGCGTCGCTCATCGCAACTCAACACGGTTCTCCGCTTTGATCGAACGAACGGTAGCGTGCAACCGTTCGATCTGTCGGCGGGCACCCAGGCTCGCGATTGGCGGCTGCAATTCTATCGCAAGGAAACTCTTTGGGATCAAAGCAGTAGTGCCTCGTTGATGCGGACGGCATTCGGGAACTGACGGCAGTACTTTGCGGCTCGCATACTGACGGTATTTCAGATATTGGGTCTTTCGGGCATCGGGGTCGAAGCGGGGTTTTGGGGAAAGCATGCTTCAAAAGGCGATTGTTGGAGTCGTCGGCGTCTGCATCCGGCGACCGTGGTGGGTCATCGTGCTCGCGCTCGCGCTCGCAACAGGGTCGGGCATCTACGCTGCGCGCAATTTCGCAATCGTAACGGACACCACTGCGCTTATCTCTCCCGACCTACCGTGGGCGCAACGCGCCTTCCGTTATATGCAGGACTTCCCCCAGCGTCAGATCCTGGTGGTCCTCGACGCGCCGACGCCGGAGATCGCTGAGCAGGCTGCGACGAAGCTTGCGAAGGCCCTGCAGGATCGTCCCGACCGCTTCCGTGCGGTGAGCGAGCCGGGCAGCGGCGGCTTCTTTGAACAAAACGGACTGCTGTTCCTGCCGACCGAACAGGTGGAAAGCCTGACCAGCGGCTTGGCCAAAGCAGAGGCCCTCCTCAAATCACTCGCTACCGATCTAAGCCTGCGAGGAGCCCTCGACGCGCTGTCGCTCACGCTCACAGGAGTCGAAATCAAGCGGGTGACGCTCGACGATATGGTGCGCCCACTCACCATGGCCTCCGACACAGCAGAAGGAGCGCTTGCCGACCGCCGCGTCCCCTTCTCCTGGCTCGTCATGGCAAGCGGTAAGCCGGCCGATCCGCGCAGTTTGCGGCGCTTTCTGCTTATCGAGCCGGTGCTCGACTTTACTGCGCTCCAGCCTGGACGCGCGGCAACCGACGCCATCGAACGGATTGCCTCCGACTTGAAACTGCAGAGCGATTATGGGGTGCGGGTGCGGCAGACCGGCCAGATCCCCATGAACGACGAACAATTGGGATCGATCAGGCAGAACGCAGAGATCAATGCCGCGCTGACGCTGCTCGCGGTGCTCATCATTCTGCGGCTGGCGCTGCGATCATGGCGCATCATCTTTGCCGTAGCTGTCAGCCTCTTCATCGGACTTGCCGTATCGACCGCCGCGGGTCTGCTGATGGTTGGCGCGCTGAACGTCATCTCGGTCGCATTTTTCGTGCTCTTCGTCGGCCTTGGTGTCGATTTCGGAATCCAGTTCAGCGTGCGCTACCGTGCCGAGCGCCACGACGAAGCCGATCTGCACAAGGCGCTACTCAGCGCCGCCGCGAAGGCCGGCGGTCCGCTGGCACTTGCCGCTGCGGCAACCGCGGTCGGCTTTGCATCGTTCCTCCCGACCGCCTATCGCGGTCTCTCCGAACTCGGTGCGATCGCCGGGGTGGGTATGATCCTCGCCTTCATCGCGAGCATTACGGTGCTGCCTGCGCTGATTGCGATCCTCAACCCGGCAGGCGAGCCTCACGCTGTCGGATTTGCTTGGCTCGCCCCAGTCGATCGCTTTCTGGAGCGGCATCGCATCGGCGTCGTCGGAACAACGATCGCGGTCGTAGTGCTTTCATCGCCCCTGCTGCTCTATTTGCCGTTCGATTTTGATCCGGATCATCTGCAAAGCCCGAAGGTCGAGGCGGTTGCCACCTATCTCGAGTTGCGGCGCGATCCGCAGACGGGCGCGAAGGCGATTGAAGTGATTGCGCCCAATCTCGCCGCGGCGAACGCGTTGGCACAACGCCTCGCGGCGCTGCCCCAGGTCGGCCAGGCGAACACGCTGAGCCATCTCGTCCCCGCCGATCAAGACGTGAAGCTCGAAATGATCCGAACCGCAGCAAAAGCGGTCAACATGTCGCTCAATCCCGACAGCACCGACCCGCCGCCCACCGATGCGGAAACGGTGAAGGCGTTGTCCGATACTGCGGAGGGCCTGCTCAAGGCTGCCGGCACCTCGCAAGGCCCGGGGGCCGATGCCGCGCGGCGGCTCGCCGGACTGCTGTCACAACTGGCCGCCGCAGATCCGGCAGCGCGCCAGCGAGTGGAGACCGCGATTGTCGCACCGATGCGGTACACGCTCGATCTGTTACGCAACGAACTCAAAGCGGAGAAAATTACCGAGCAGTCGATCCCATCGGATCTTGCCCGCGAGTGGATCACACCGGATGGCCGTGCTCGAGTCGAAGTTTTGCCCAAAGGCGATCCTGACGACATCGCGACGTTACGTGATTTCGTCACCGCGGTTCTGGCCGCTGCACCTGATGCCACCGGTCCTGCCGTCCTGCTTTATGAAGCAGGACTGACAGTCGTCCACGCATTCCTCGAATCGGGGATATTCGCGCTCACTGCGATTGGGCTGTTGCTCTACATTGCGCTCCGTCGCGTTGGCGACGTCCTGCTCACGCTTTTACCGTTGATCGTCGCAGGCGCCGTCACGTTGGAACTCTGTGTCGTTCTCGATCTTCCGCTCAACTTCGCGAATGTCATCGCGTTGCCGCTGCTGCTTGGAGTCGGCGTCGCATTCAAAATTTACTACATCGTCGCGTGGCGCGCCGGAAAGACTGCCCTGCTCCAGTCGAGCCTGACGCGTGCGGTCGTGTTCAGCGCAATGACAACCGCCACCGCATTCGGGAGTCTGTGGCTCTCAAGTCACCCAGGCACCTCCAGCATGGGAAAATTGATGGCGCTTTCGCTCGCCTGTACCATGGCCGCCGCAGTCCTCTTTCAACCCGCACTGATGGGACCGCCCAGAAAGACAAGCTAGTGGCTAGGGAAACGCACGCCTCCTCGCCGAGCCTCGCTCTCAATAATCTGCGCGGCATCGTGATTCTGATCGTGCTGGCGTTCCACTCGGTGCTTGCGTATTTGCGCTACGGACCCGCCGCCCCGCTTCCGCTCGACCAGCCGCCCTACATGTGGCGCAGCTTTCCGATCGTCGACAGCGAGCGCTGGTTCGGGTTCGATTTGTTTTGCGCGCTTCAGGATGTCTATCTCATTTCGCTCATGTTCTTTCTCTCGGGGCTCTTCGTGTGGAAGAGTCTCGCCCGGAGAGGCAGCCGCGTATTTCTGGTCGAACGCTTGATGCGCCTTGGCCTGCCGTGCGCTCTTGTGGTGCTGTTCCTGCAGCCGATCGCGCACTACCCGGTTTACCTGCAGACCGCGACTGACCCGAGCCTGTCCGCGTTCTGGCAGCACTGGATGGCGTTACCGTTCTGGCCAAGTGGGCCACCGTGGTTCCTGTGGATCCTGTTGTTCTTCGATTTGACGGCTGCAGCGTTGTTCGCCTTCGCACGCGGAACTGGGCCTTTCTTGGCCCGCCTGAGTGCGGACCCGGCTCGTTTTGTTGTTATTCTGCTTGCAGCTTCTGCTGTCGCCTATATTCCGCTCGCCCTCGCCTTTACGCCCTGGGAGTGGAAACAAATCGGTCCATTCGCGTTCCAACTCAGCCGGCCGCTGCACTACGCCGTCTATTTCTTCGGCGGCGTCGGTGTGGGTGCATATGGGATAGATCGTGGCCTCCTTGCACCGGACGGCTGGCTTGTGCAGCGCTGGCGCACCGCGCTGGCTGCCACCGTGGTGACTTACCTGGCCTGGCTGGGAGCAACGGGGCTTGCGGTCCAAAGCAACGGAACGGCACCGATTTGGGTGCAGTTGCTCGCGGCTTCGTGCTTCATTCTGTGCTGCGGCGCCGGCTCGCTTTGTCTGCTCGCGTTCGTCATTCGTTTCGGCAATCGACGATGGCCGCGCTTCGACATCTTCAACGAGAACGCCTACGGCCTCTATCTCGTTCATTACGTCTTCGTGGTATGGCTGCAATTTGCGATGTTGAGCGTGCCTATCTTCGCGTTTGCCAAGGGACTTGCCGTCTTCCTCGGCACATTGGTCCTGAGCCTCCTATTCGTAGCGATCATCCGGCGCATGCCGGTGGCGGCACGGATTATCGGCTCCGAAGGGCGCGCAGTGCCGACCGTTCGGTGAGGCGCTGCGGCGATCGCAGATCATGACAAAGCTTTCATGAGCCTGAGATCTGAAGCAGTGCGTCTAGCCTTGCGTTGGCTCATCAAGCGTCAGGGGGGACGGCCTTCGATCAAAGATGTGCGCATCAGTATGGCCGCGCTCGCGGCCAAGGTACCCCGCCCACCCGCCGGAACGGAAGTCACGGCACTCAACGGTATCCCGGGCGATCACATCGCGACGCGCGAGTCGCTGCCGGACCGACACGTCCTCTATCTGCACGGCGGCGGATACGTCGCCGGCTCGCCGGCGCTGTATCGCCAATTCACCCACCGTGTTGCAACGGCGACCCGAGCCCGAGTCCGATGCATCGATTATCGTCTCGCGCCTGAGAATCCGTTTCCCGCCGCCCTCAACGATGCAGTGGCGGCTTATCGCCAACTTTTGGCGGACGGGGCGCACCCGCGGCGGATCGCGATCATCGGGGATTCGGCAGGAGGCGGCCTCACGCTCGCGACCACGATGAAGCTCCGCGACGACGGCTTACCTCTGCCCGCGGCGGCTGTCGCGCTCTCGCCGTGGACCGATCTTGCGTTAACCGGTGCATCGATGCGCTCGAATGCTCGGTCAGATCCCATGCTGAGCCCTGCCGAGACGATGCGGTGCTCCACCTGCTACCTTGGCGACGCTGACCCGCGGACGCCGTACGCGTCACCGCTCTACGGCGATCCACAAGGCCTGCCGCCGACGCTCATTCATGTCGGCAGCGATGAGATGCTGCATGACAACTCGGTGCGAATGGCCGAGCGGATGCGCGCCGTCAGCTGCAGGGTCGAGCTCGAGGTATGGCAGCGCATGCCGCACGTCTGGCACGTGTTCGCGCCGTTTGTTCCCGAGTCACAGCGCGCAATCACGCGGATCGGCGCATTTGTTGATCGGTGGATGGACTGAAAGAGAAGCCGGCCTTCAGCCCGTTATCCCACCTGCTTCAGCCGCTCCAGCGCTTCCTGTATTTTGGCTCGGCGCGCCACCGCTTCTTCGCGTTTTTCGCGGTCTCCCTCCACCACCTCTTCGGGCGCCCGCGCAATGAAGTCGGGATTGCCGAGTTTCGCGTCGATACGCGCAATATCCGCCGCCGCCTTCTGATCCTCTTTTTCGAGCCGCAACTTCTCCGCCCCGAGATCGACGATCCCCTTCAGCGGCAGCGCCACCGTCTCTCCCCGGACCAGAAGTTGGACCGCACCCCGTGGGGCCGCGCTCTCTGTACCGATATCCGAAATTCGCCCCATTCGTTTAATGACGTCGCCCCAGCGCTGCGCCCGTTGCTCAGTTGCACTCGAGACGCCGGTCAGCAGCAGCGGTATTTGCATGGCCGGAGCGACGTTCATCTCGGTGCGCACCGAGCGTATCGCTGTGATCAAATCGACCACCCAGCCGATTTCGGTTTCCGCCGCCTCATCTTCAAGTCCGGCCAGCACAGGCCATGGCGATAACGCCAGAAGGTCGGGGCGGGCAACACCGCCCTCAGCGGTGACCGTCCATAGCTCCTCGGTTATGAACGGCATGAAGGGGTGCAGCAACGCGAGAATCTGATCGCGCACCCACGCCACCATCGCCTGGGTCTCATTCTTGGCCTCGCTGTCGGGACCAAGCAAAACTGGCTTTGCAAGCTCGAGATACCAGTCGCAGTAGATGTTCCACACGAAGCGATAAAGGGCATTGGCGGCATCGTTGAAGCGATAGCCCTCCAGCGCCTCCGTCACTGCCTCCGCCGCCTTCGCTGTCTCATGTCCGATCCAGCGGTTGAGCGTTTCCTGTGCCTCCTGCGGAGCAAACCCCGCCAGAGTTGCGCAGCCATTCATCTCGGCGAAGCGGCACGCGTTCCACAGCTTGGTCGCGAAGTTGCGCGAACCCTCGACCCGGGACGTCGAAAGCTTGACGTCGCGGCCCTGCGCCGCGATCGCCGCGAGCGTGAAGCGCAGCGCGTCCGCGCCGTACTGGTCAATCAGCCCAAGGGGATCGATGACGTTGCCTTTCGACTTCGACATCTTGGCGCCCTTCTCGTCACGGACGAGCGCGTGGATGTAGACGGTCGAAAACGGCGTCTTCTTCATGAAGTGGAGGCCCATCATCATCATTCTGGCGACCCAGAAGAAAATGATGTCGAAAGCGGTAACGAGCGTGTCGGTCGGATAGTATCGCGCGAGCTCAGGCGTCTCGTCGGGCCAGCCCAACGTGGAGAAAGGCCATAGCGCCGACGAGAACCAGGTGTCGAGCACGTCCTCGTCACGAATGAGGAACGGCTCCCGGCTTGCAGGATCGAGCGCCATATCATGCCCCTGCATGGGCGTGATCGCCTCGGTCTCTGCATAATAGCCGAGCGCTCGCGACACCGCCTCGTCTTCGGTCTCGGCGACAAAAATCTTGCCGTCAGGGCCATACCAGGCGGGAATCTGGTGGCCCCACCACAGCTGGCGCGAGATGCACCACGGCTCGATGTTTTCCATCCAATCGAAAAAGGTCTTTTCCCAGCTCTCAGGCACGAACTTGGTGCGTCCGGCACGCACGGCCGCAATCGCCGGGGCCGCGAGCGTCTTGGCGTCGACGTACCATTGGTCGGTCAGGAACGGTTCGATGACCGCGCCCGAGCGGTCGCCGTGCGGCACTGCGTGGACATGCGGCTCGGTCTTCACGAGCAGTCCGAGTGCATCGAGCCGCTCGACGATCTTCTTGCGCGCCTCGAAGCGGTCGAGACCGTGGAGCGCCAAGATCTCAGTTAGTTCAGCCAATTCAGGCACGCCTTCGAGAAAGGCCGAATTTCCATCGAGGTCGAGCCGCGCTTCTTTATCGAGCACATTGACCATCGCCAGGTGATGACGACGCCCGACCTCGAAATCGTTAAAGTCGTGCGCGGGCGTGATCTTCACGGCGCCCGTGCCCTTCTCGGGATCGGCATATTCATCGCCGATGATCGGAATCCGGCGGCCGACCAGCGGCAGAATGACGTGCCGACCGATCAGGTGCTTCAGCCGTTCGTTGTCCGGATGCACGGCGACGGCGGTGTCGCCAAGCATGGTCTCGGGCCGCGTCGTCGCGACGATGATCGCCTCGTCCGATCGTTCGATCGGATAGCGGATGTACCACAAGCTGCCCTTGAGCTCGATCTGCTGCACCTCGAGATCAGAGATCGCGGTAATGAGCTTCGGATCCCAATTAACAAGGCGCTTGTCCTTATAGATGAGGCCCTCGTTGTATAGCGCCACGAAGACTTTGAGGACGGCGCGCGAGAGCCCCTCGTCCATGGTGAATCGCTCACGCGACCAATCGCAGGAAGCCCCGAGGCGCTTCAATTGATTAATGATGACGCCGCCCGACTCTGCTTTCCACGACCACACCTTTTCCAAGAACTTCTCTCGGCCGAGTTCCCGACGCGGCGGCTCCTGCCGCTCCATGAGCTGACGCTCGACGACCATCTGAGTGGAAATGCCCGCGTGATCGGTGCCGGGCTGCCACAACACATCGCGGCCGCGCATGCGTTCGAAACGGCACAGCACGTCCTGCAACGTGTTGTTCAGTGCGTGACCGATGTGCAGCGAACCGGTGACATTGGGCGGCGGGATGACGATCGTGAAGGGTTTGGCGTGACGGCGTTCCGGGCGGCCGGCCGCAAAAGCCTGGGCATCCGCCCAGGCAGCCGATATCCGGTGCTCAATTTCGTGCGGTTGGTAATTTTTTTCGATCATTTCAGGCTCGAAGTACTGCGGGCATCGCGGCGATGCGCCAACAAGCCCGGCGTTATCCGTGTTGTCAACGTCCGGAGCGTCGCGCGAGGCAGCCCACGGCCCACGTCACGCGGGATGGGTTGTTGGTCCCTTCGCCATTGTCACCGGAATAATCGCATAGGACAGCGGCGGAGCGGTGTTCTCCGTTAGCTGTGTTGTGCGTGTACAGCCATCGGCGCGGCAACCACGCCCATCAGGACGGTTCATCGATCGCATGCTTGCACGACATGGCGGATTAGCAAGGCTACATGGTCGGCTTTCGGCACGTTGCAGTATAGTGGTTTTAATGCCGCTCCAGCAAAGTCGCTGCATCATCCAAGGAAATCGTGCTCGCGCCTTCCCCCACTATCCCGGTTCCCTCTCAAACCCGCGCGATCGTGCTGCTGGCCGTCGCTGGGTTCGCGAGCCAGGCGATGGTTCGGGTGGCGGATTCCCTGCTGCCGCAGATCGCTGCGGACTTTGGCGTCACCGTTGGAGCTGCATCGATCGTGGTATCGGCCTACGCGGTCGTGCATGGGTCCATGCAGCTCGTCACCGGACCAGTCGGCGATCGGCTCGGCAAATATCGCATGATCGCCATCGCGACGGCTTGCGCCTCGGCGATGGTACTTCTCTGCGGTCTCACAAAGTCGCTACTCGCGTTGACAATGGCGCGAATAGCATGCGCCACCTGTGCCGCCTGGATCATTCCGCTCGGCATGGCTTATATCGGCGACGTCGTCCAATATGAGAGGCGTCAACAGGTCCTTGGACGATATCTGACAGGCCAGATCTTCGGGCAGCTGTTCGGCCAGGCCGCCGGCGGGATCATTGGAGATCTGCTGGGCTGGCGTTCGGTGTTCTATCTGCTGTCGGCCTTGTTCGCGCTCGCAGCACTCGGCCTGTTCCACGAATTGATGGTCAATCCGCTGACCCAGCAGCCACCGAAAATTGCGACCACGCAACAGAGCGTCATCGCCGATTATCGTCGCATTCTGGCGGGCCGATGGGCGCGGATCATGCTCGTTGCTGTATTCCTGGAGGGCGCCCTGATGTTCGGCCCCTTCGCCTATATCGGCGCCGATCTTCATCATCGGTTTGGGCTTACGTTTACTTGGGTTGGAATCGTCATCGCCTTTTTCGGCGCCGGGGGGCTGATCTATGCGGGCGCGGTGCGCCAGCTCTTCGGTCGTTTCGGCGAGACTGGATTGGCGGCCTACGGCGGCACGACCCTCGGAATCGCCTACCTGATGCTCGCCTTTGCGCCGGCGTGGTGGACAACACCGTTCGCCGTTATCCTCATCGGTCTCGGTTTCTATATGCTGCACAATACGCTGCAGACCAACGCCACCCAGATGGCACCGCAGGCGCGCGCGACAGGCGTCTGCTTGTTTTCCGCCGCGCTTTATCTTGGCCAACCCACGGGCGTCGCGTTGGTTGCACCGGCCGTCGACCGATTCGGTGCGGTGCCGGTATTCATCACCGCCGGCCTGTTACTGCCAATGCTGGGCTTATGGTTTGCGAAGCGGCTCGCCGTTCACCGCGCAAGCTAGAGGCTATCCGCGACCGCGCGACACGCGCTCGATTTCCGCGCGAACCAGCCGTTCCACCATGCTGGGCAGATTATCGTCGAGCCACGATTTCAGCATCGGCTTCAGCATTTCGCGGACCAAGTCCTCGAGGGTGCGCGCGTTCTGCGACAGCACCGTATGAGCAAGCGAATTGAAAGCCGTGTCGACCGCCGCCGTAGCGCGCGGCGACAGCAGGGCACGGTCGGACGGAGGCGGCATCCCAAAGTCAAGAGCGCGCGACGGCGCAGCTTCAACGGGCGGCGCAACTTGCGCTTCGGCCTCGGCCGGTTCGCTGAAGTCGACGTCAGGCGTACTTTCAACCGCCTTCAAGGCGGTAGCCTTAGACTGCATGGATTCGGTCAGATCAAACACGTCCGCGGAGGACGAGGCATCGCCATTTTTCGACTTTGGTACGCTCAGCATGGAATCGATGTCGTCGGCCTTGGTCGCGCCGGATTCGTTTTCCGCCTTCTCCGCCGCGGTTGTGGGACCAGCGTCATCATCGGCGATGATCCGGCGAATGGAGGCCAGGATCTCTTCCATGCTCGGCTCTGGAACCTTTACGGGTTGGTTCATCGCAAAGTCCCCACTGCGATCGGCAGGTCATCGCTCCCCGCGACCAGCGAACGATGCGCGCCACTCACTTGCACTACTTGCCGCATGGTAATCGGCCCCCGGAAGATAAGCAACCTCCGCAAGTTAAGCGCATTTGCTGGAATCCAGTCTAGGGACCGGCATTGCCCCGCAATCCCGCCTCTCCTACCGTCCGTCAGGCGTCCGAACCCCAATCCAGGCGTCACGAATTTGCTGATAGTGCACCACCGGATCGTACAGAGGTATCAAGATGCCGAGCTTGGGCAGATTCAATTCGCCGACGGCCGACAGTAGCGTGTAAGAGGCCACAACCCGATCATGTTGCGCGGTAACAAGCGCGGTTCGTGCATTGACGAGTTCTTGCTGGGCGTTGAGCACGTCGAGGGTAGTGCGCTGGCCCACCCGGGCCTCTTCACGCACGCCGTTGAGTGCGATTTCGGCCGCGGCGACTTGAGCCTGAGTTGCGAGAATCTGTGCCTTGGCTGCGTCGAGTTGACCCCATGAGGTCACGACGTTTGCCTGAATCTGATCGCGTGCGGTGTCGAGATCTATGCGCTTCTGGCCGACCAGTTCCTTGGCTTGGCGGATCAACGAGTATTCCCCGCCGCCCTGATAGAGGGGCACCGTCACCTGGCCCGCCACGAAAGCATTGAATGTCTGAAGCTGCGTGAAAAAGGAGCTACCCCACTGCTGACTGACAGTGGCTGTTAATCCGGCCTGCGGGTAGAGTGTGCCTTCGCTGATCTTGACCTGCAACACCGCCGCGTCGATGCCAAACATGGCGACGCCAATGCTGGGGTGACGCGTCCGGGCGAACTCAATTGCTTCGATCAGTCGTTTGGGCGTGAACCGATCAACCGGCGAAGCGGGCTGAAGGTTGCTAGCCTCGACACCGATGACCTGACGATAGGTCGCCTTGGATCTTGCATATTGGGCCTCGGCGCTGAGCACCGAAGCGCGGCCCATGGCGAGACGGGACTCCGCCTGGGCGACGTCCGTGCGGGTCACCTCGCCGACGATGAAGCGGTCGCGCGTCTGGCGCAATTGCTCCTGCAACACTTCGACGTTGCGTCGCTGCAATTCGAGCAACGCACCGTCACGCAGCAAGTCCATGTACGCCGTAGCCGCCGCCAACAAGATCGTCTGCTCGGCAACACGCAATGTTTCGCGCGCCGCCGATGTATTCGATTCCGCTTGGCGCACCTTATTGGCAGTTTGGTTGCCATTGTAGAGCGTTTGGGTCCCCGTTACCCCGACAATGCTTGTATTGAAAAGCGCTTCATTTCGCGGATAGTCCGGCGGCACCGGCTGCCCTCCCCGCCCTTGCGGATCATTCAGCGGGAAGGTTTGGCGCGCAGTGGTGGATTTCTGAATGATGCTTTCATAGCCCTCCTGCGTCGAGCCCGTAATTTTTACGGTGGGCCTATAACCCGACAATGCCTGCGGCACCGTTTCGTCTGTCTGGCGCACGACAGCGCGTTGGGAATTCAGCTGCGGATTGTTTTGATAGGCCCACGTCAGTGCCTGATTCATGGTGTCGGCGCGCGCCAGCGCTACCGTCATCATGCAACCCGCAAGGCCGATCGCGCCCGCCATCAGCCCTTGTCGCAGGACCCGCGAAATCAAAATGAGCCTCACCCGTCCAATGCGCGTAGGCGCGCATCCCTGTACGCATGCACTATTAGAGGCGGACCATACGCAACTCGCTTGCGATGCAACACCCTGTCCATTCAGGAGCTTTCGGAAAATTCCCAACTGGGACATTAGCGCAACACTTGATGCCAAGCGCCTCAAGAAAAAACGCCGAGATGTCCGATTCCGGCACAGAATGTCGTATTCGTGCACCTCACGAACTACGGCCGCTAAGACACTTGGGCAAAGTAGCCTAAAAAACGAACGCGGGTGTCTTCGAGAATCCTGGCAACACGGGTGCCGTCGCGTCGACAATCGGACGGCCGCTAACATCGCCATTGATTCGCTGAAAACACATCGCTTTCCCAATCGGCCCCGCCATGACAACGGTGACGAGACGTCCGGTCGGTGCCAATTGGCCGAAGAGCCCATCTGGCACCACCTCGACACCCCCCTCGACGAGGATGATGTCATAAGGAGCACCGGCTGCCCAACCGGCGGTAAGCGGTGCCGCGACAACGGTGACGTTCGTGACGCCCATCAATGAAACTGTTGCTCGCGCCTTCTCGGCGAACACATCGTCGAGCGCGACCACCGACGCCGCCAATCGAGCAAGCACCGCTGCCGAGTAACCCCAACCGCAACCGACTACCAGAACGTGGTCGGAGGGCCCGCAATCGGCTGCCTGAATTAGCCGCGCCAAGACAGCGGGCTTAATGAGTTGACGTGTTTTGGTCCCTGACGGGCCGGCACCACCAAGGGGCAGATCGCGATCCAGATATGCGAGCGGCACCATCTGTTCCGGTACGAACCGCTCGCGCGGCACGTCAAGCATCGCGGCGATAAGCGCCCGGTCGGTCACATCGTTGGTGCGAATCTGGCCGTCGACCATCGCCCGGCGCGCCGTCGCAAAATCCATATTTGTCTCCAGCCCGCGAGCCACCGGTCCGGGTTGTGCGGCATGCTCCCGCAAAACGCAAGGAGCCTAGCCATCTGGTCAGTTGTGTAGCCCTGCCATTGTTCCCACCTTCCGGATACAAAGGAGAACACCCATGGCGGATAGCTCATCGCCCCAATCAGCTTTGCAATTGTCTCATGATTTTGCCGCGTTAATCGCAGCGGCCGCGCCCTCGGTGGTCGCTGTGCACGGTCGCGGCCGGCGCCCTTCCAGCGGACTTATTTGGCAACCCGGCCTCGTAATCAGTGCGGAGGAGACAGTTGAACGCGACACCGGCCTCGCGCTCACGCTGCCCGACGGGCGACGCGTCGACGCCACCTTGGTGGGCCGCGATCCCACGACCGATATCGCGCTGCTGCGGTATACCGTCGACGCAGCCGACGGTCAGGCGGGCCTTGGAACTAGGCCAGCCTCAACAGATATCAAGCCCGGTCATCTCGTCGTTGCGGTTGGACGTTATGACGAAGAGGTTGTCGCGGCCCTTGGCATGGTTTCGCTCGCCGGCGCTGCTTGGCGAAGTCGGGAGGGCGGCCGAATCGACGCGCGGGTCGCGATTGACGCGCGCCTGCCGTCGGTCGCAGAGGGCGGCGCGCTTGTCGCAGCCGACGGTAGCCTGATTGGCATGGCGGTCTTCGGGCCGCGAAGGCGGGTGCTCGCCATTCCGACGGCCACGCTCACCCGCATCGCTGCAGCCATCAAGGACCAGGGTCACATTGCGCGCGGGTACCTCGGTGTCGGGCTGCAACGCGTTCCGGTCTCAACGGGCGCCGAAGCACGGCGCGCCGCCATGGTGATGACCGTCGACCCGCTGGGCCCGGCCAGTCGCGCCGGCATTCTGCAGGGTGACATTATCGTCGCTGTCGGCGGCGCGCCGGTGACCGGTTTGAGGAGTCTGTACCAGCAACTCGGACCCGATACTGTGGGACAGAAGACGTCGATCGAGTTGGTCCGCGCCGGCGCCCATATCAAGGTCGACGTTACCATCGCACCTCGCCCGCGTGTATAGCCATGCTGCGGCCGCCTGAGCGAGGTCCGCCAGTGCGGATCGCACTTTGGATTGCCGATCCGACGCTCCGCACCAGGATCGCCGACGCCTGTACGATCGCTGGTATCCTCGTCGAGCGAAATGGCCCTGCCGAAGACATCGATGTGGTGCTCGCAGACCATGCGGTCGTCAGCGCCGCACCGGTGATCGCCGTGGCGACGAATGTCGAAGATTGGCAGTGCGATCTTGGCGCAATCGTCGAACCGGACATCGCTCCAGCGACACTTGTCGCCGTAATCACAGTTGTCGCAGCGGGATTTGCGGTGATGCCGTTCCGGCAATCCGGGCGCTCGGCGGCAGGCTCCTGGGCCGAGTCATCCGATCAGGCCGATGACGACAAGGTGCCGATCGAACTGACGCGACGAGAAAGCGAGGTGCTGTCCCTACTGGCGGCAGGCGCTTCGAACAAGGCTATCGCCCGGACGCTCGGGATATCGACCCACACGGCGAAATTCCACGTCGCCGCGCTCACCGAAAAACTCGGCGCGAGCAGCCGCCTCGAGGCGGTCGCGATCGCCATCCGCAGCGGGCTCGTGATGGCGTGAGCGGCAGAGGCGCCGCGTATAAAACCCCCGCATCTTCAAAAACTTGTGATTCCACACCATATAGCACTCACCATGCTCGATTCGTCTCCAGCCTTCGACAATGGCGCCCCCTCAAACGGCTCCGAGCATCATGATAATTCGACCCCGCTGTCATCGCTTGATGCATTGTCTCGCGACATTGCCGATATCGTCGAGCAGATTGGCCCCGCAGTCGTGCGCGTCGAACCCTTGCGGAGCGGAGAGATGCCCGCCGGCATCGGCTCTGGCGTTGTCATCTCGCCCGATGGACTGGTGCTCACCAATAGCCATGTGGTTTACGGCCATAGGGAGGCTCGTCTTGCCGACAGCGAGGGCCGCGTGCTTGAGGCACGCCTGATCGGCGAGGACCGAGATACCGACATCGCGCTGTTGCGGGTCACGGCGGCTCGCCAGCTCGCTTGGGCGCCGCTTGGCGAACTCGAAGCTGCTGCGGCGCGGTCAGATCGTGGTCGCGATCGGCAATCCGCTTGGGTTCGAATTTACCGTAACATCGGGCGTCGTGTCGGCGCTTGGCCGCTCGCTGCGTGCATCCAATGGGCGCCTGATCGATGACGTAGTGCAGACAGATGCGGCCCTTAATCCGGGAAATTCCGGTGGCCCCTTGGTCAATACGCGGGGCGAAGTGGTCGGCATCAATACCGCGGTCATTGCGGGAGCGCAGGGCATTTGTTTTGCCGTTGCAAGCAATACTGCGAAGTTCGTTCTCGGCGAACTTATCCGTCACGGCCGCGTACGGCGCGCATACGTTGGGGTGTCGGCACAGACAGTACCGGTGCCGCGACGGCATGCCCGTGAGTTCGGTCTCGAAAATCCGCGCGGTGCTTTGGTGACTGGGATCGAGAGAGACAGCCCGGCTGCAGTTGGAGGTCTCCTCACCCAAGATATCGTGGTCATGCTCGATTCTGAGCATGTCGGCGGCGTAGACGATCTTGTGCGCCTCCTCGACGGCACCAAGGTCGACCGTCCGGTTAAATTGACGGTATTGCGGTTCGGTAAGCTGGTTGAAATGACCGTGAGACCAATCGAGCGACGCGCGAACGGCTGACACCAACTCAAAAGGCGACATCAATCGCCCGAAGCAACCGCGGCCGATGGTCGAATTTTATTTCGGCGACGGCTTCTTGCCCGCCGCGAGTATCACAATCCCCTGTCATGAGACTAAGAGATCAACAAGGCCTTTGAACTGACCGCCACAGATCGCTAGGCTGCGCTCGCGTAATAACTTTCCAAACTACCATAAGAGGCCACCATGAAGCTTTCCGGGACCATCGCACTCTCCGCAATTGTCGTACTGCTCGGGGGAAGCGCTTCTCTGGCGCAGGACACAAAACCTGCGGCAGCGCCTCCCGCTGCGTCGTCCGATACAAAGAGCTCCGTTTCGAAGGCCTGTACAGATTTGGCAAATGCCAAGGGTCTGCACGGTCCAGAGCGCAAAAGGTTCCGTGCCAGATGTAGGAAGAACGGCGGCAAGGAAGGTTGAGCGCTGAGCACCGATGGCGCGGATTTCGCTGATCGAAGCAAGCGAGCATCCCGAGCTTACCGAACTGATCGGGAAAATCCGCGCCGGACGCGGCGGAACGCTGATCAACGTCTACAAGCTGCTTCTACACGCTCCGCCGCTCGCCGAAATTTGGCTCTCTCTGATCAATGCGTTTCGTGAGCACACATCTCTCGGTGACAGGCTACGCGAGATCGTGATCATTCGCGTCGGCCATCTTAACCGGGTCGATTACGTCGTCCGCCAGCACGTTCCCCGGCTCGCTCTTGCAGCGGGTCTGACGCTCGCAGAATGTGAGGCGCTTGCCGACAGCGACCCTGACGGTTTCAGCGCCCGCGAGCGGGCGGTGATCTCTTATGTGGATGCGATGACCGAACAAGTGCAGGTGCCCGAAACAGTGTTTGCAGCGTTACGCCCACATTTCAGCGAGCGGCAGCTCGTCGAGCTCTCGGTGCTGATCGGGACTTACAATATGCACACGCGAGTGGTCGAGGCGCTGGGGATCGATCCCGAGCCGAATGGTTAGGGCCGGTATTGCAATCACCGCCGGCCTCAACATGCACGCGTAGGCAGGGTGGTCGAAAAAATGCGCAGGCCGTCAGACTTATCTCCCAAAGCGCCGGGAACGCGCATGCCGGGGTCCCGGCTTTGCCGAATAGCTCTTGCTGTCGCGCAATTTGCCCTGCTCGGCGGAACGGCAACCGCGGGCTTCCCGGAGCGAACGGTGCGCATCGTGGTGCCCTATGCGCCTGGTGGCGGAAACGACACGCTCGCGCGGGTACTTGGACGCAAACTCGAGGAAATCTGGGGCAAGCCCGTCATCATCGAGAACAAGTCGGGCGCAAATACAATGATCGCCACCGAGTATGTGGCTCGGCTTGAGCCTAACGGCCACAACATTCTCATGGTGACGACGATTTTCGCCGTCAACCCATCGCTCGTGAGCAAGCTGCCCTATGACACGCTCTCGGATTTCACCCCGGTCATACTCGCCGGCAGCGCGCCGACCGTTCTGGTGACGCGCCCAACGCTGCCCGTTACTTCGGTCGCCGAATTGATCGCTTACGGAAAAGCCAATCCCGGCCGGCTCACGTACGGCACTCCCGAGGTCGGAACCGCACCATTCCTCGGTGCTGAATTGCTCAAGATCGATGGCAAATTCGATGCGGTCAACGTGGCCTATCGAGGAACGCGCCAGCAGTTGTTCGCGTTGCTGTCTGGCGAGATTGACTACGGATTCGACCTCGTAACCTCGCTCGAATACGTCAAAACCGGGCGACTAAAGGCCCTCGCGGTGATGGCATCGCATCGGCTCGACAAATTTCCCGAAATCCCGACGATGAACGAAGCCGGGCTGCCAGGGTACGAAGTAGCGACGTGGTACGGGTTTGTCGTCCGCCAAGGGACGTCACCGGAAGTGCTTCGGGAGATAAACCGGGCCTTCAATCAAGCAATCGAAGACCCCGCCATCAGAATCGGCATGGATGGGCTCGGCATTCAGTTGATCGGAGGAACGGCGGACGCGTTTGCTGCGCACATCCATTTGGAAATGGATCGCTGGGCTGCCATGCTCCGCAAGACGGGCATCAGGCTCGACAATGGGCGCTGATTAAACCCACCGCCGGTTGCAGTGCCTGTCCGTGCATGGATTTTTTTTCATGACTCGGAAAAGCGAGGGTAAGGTCGAGTCTCCCAGTATCGGGTTGGCGCGGTATGGTAAAGCAGCGCCGACCTATGCGAGAATGCATAGACGGGGCGAGCCCTTGCATATTGCGCTGCTTCCGCGCGAGGGCTCCTGCGGCATGTGGGGCTGAGTTTCAAGACATGGACGATCGCACTACCACCACCGATTTTACAAGAACAGCCCCCGGGGTGAGGCCGACCAAGGTCGTGGCCTCGAAGAAGCGCAGGTGGGTCGGGTTCTTGGTCTTCCTCCTCATCGCGGTCGGGGTCGGTTGGTTGATTTACGCGCGGCAAACCACTCAACCGCCGGCACGCCGCGGCGAAGGACCACCGGTTACCGTCGTTGCCGTGCCGGCGGCCACCGGCAACATTGACGTCAATCTCAATGCACTTGGCACCGTAACCTCGCTCGCGACCATTACGGTCAGGTCGCAAATCAGCGGCCAGTTGGTGCGCGTCGTCTACACGGAAGGGCAAATCGTCAAAAAGGGAGACCTGCTGGCTGAGATCGATTCGCGGCCCTATGAACTTGCGCTGGCCCAAGCCCAAGGCACGCTCGAGCGCGATCAGGCTCTCCTTCAGACCGCGGAACTCGATCTCAAGCGCTACCAGGACCTGGTGAAGACCAATGCCGTTCCTCGGCAGCAGCTCGACAACCAAGTCTCTCTCGTAATTCAGTACAAGGGCAACATAATTTCAGATCAGGCACAGATCGACACGCAGAAGCTCAACATTGCATATTGCCATATTACCGCCCCGGTGGACGGCCGCGTTGGCCTGCGTTTGGTCGACCAGGGGAACTATGTAACGCCCGGCGACGCCACCGGCATCGTCGTCATCACCCAGCTGCAGCCGATCACCGTCATCTTTCCGATTCCGGAAGACAACCTGCCGCAAATCTCCAAGCGTCAGCGCGATGGTGCAAGGCTGCCGGTCACAGCCTTTGATCGCAGCGGCAGCATCAAGCTCAGCGAAGGCGAGCTGAAAACACTCGATAATCAGATCGATACCACGACCGGCACACTGAAGCTGCGCGCCGAGTTCGCCAATCAAGATGGCGCGCTGTTTCCCAATCAGTTCGTCAACGTGCGGCTCCTTGTCGACCAACTACGCGATACGGTCGTCATTCCGACCAGCGCGGTGCAGCGGGGCGCCCCTGGCACATTCGTATTTCTCGTGAATAACGACAATACGGTCACGGTCCGGCCGGTCACCCTTGGACCGACCAATGGCGACCGGGTCGCGGTCCAATCTGGCCTTGCCGCCGGAGATAACGTCGTGATCGATGGCGCGGACAAACTGCGCAACGGAGCGCACGTTACATTGCGTGCTGCCGGGGGCGGTGGGAACGCGCCGCCCGGTGGCTCCCAAAAGACGCCCGCAAACCCCAACACCCAGAACGGCGCCCCGGCGAATCCGGACAGCGGATCGCGGCGACGGCGGAATTCGCAATGACAGTCGCCTTCACCAGCTGTCACGGCGGCGCTCTGAGTTGAGGGGCCGAATATGAGCCCGTCACGGCCGTTTATCCTGCGACCGGTGGCGACAACGCTGCTGATGATCGCGATTATGCTATCGGGCTTCGTAGCGTACCGATTTCTGCCGCTCGCTGCGCTGCCGGAAGTCGATTATCCGACGATCCAGGTACAGACTTTCTATCCCGGGGCAAGTCCCGACGTTATGACTTCCTCGGTCACGGCGCCCCTCGAGGTCCAGTTCGGGCAAATGCCGGCGCTGAACCAAATGAGTTCGGCAAGTTCGGCCGGTTCGTCGGTTATCACCCTTCAATTCAGTCTCAATCTCAGCCTAGACGTCGCCGAGCAGGAGGTGCAGGCCGCCATCAACGCCGCCGGCAACCTACTCCCGTCCGACCTTCCGGCGCCGCCGATCTACGCGAAAGTAAATCCCGCGGACGCGCCGATTCTGACCCTGGCGCTGCGGTCGGACACGCTGCCCCTGCCGCAGGTTGAAGACCTCGCGGACACAAGGCTCGCGATGAAGCTGTCCCAGCTTCCGGGCGTTGGTCTTGTGAGCATCAGCGGCGGCCAGAGGCCGGCGGTCCGCATCCAGGCCGACCTGCGCAAGCTTGCCGCCTATGGGCTCAACATCGACGACCTGCGCACAACTCTTGGGAACGCCAACGTCAACACGCCTAAAGGCAACTTCGATGGTCCAATGCGCGCGTCGACCATCAACGCCAACGATCAACTGATGACCGCTGCGGAATACCGCAACCTGGTGATCGCCTACAAGAACGGATCACCGGTTCGATTGAGCGACGTTGCAAACGCGATCGACGGTGCCCAAAACGACAAGCTCGCTGCTTGGATGAACATGACCCCGGCGGTCATCCTCAATGTTCAGCGGCAACCGGGCGCCAACGTCATCGAAGTGGTCGACAACATCAAATCACTGCTGCCGCAGCTCACAGCCTCGTTGCCGGCGGCCGTCGACGTGTCGATCCTCACTGACCGCACTGTGACGATAAGGGCGTCGGTCGAGGACGTCGAATTCGAACTGATGCTCGCCGTCATCCTCGTGGTGTTGGTGATCTTCGTATTCTTGCGCAGTGCCCGCGCGACCATCATCCCGAGCCTTTCGGTGCCATTGTCGCTGGTCGGTACGTTCGGCGCGATGTACATGCTTGGCTTCAGCCTCAACAACCTTTCGCTGATGGCACTGACGATTTCGTCGGGCTTCGTCGTCGACGACGCCATCGTCGTCATCGAGAATATTTCCCGCTACATCGAGGAAGGCGAATCCCCGCTCGAGGCTGCGTTGCGCGGTTCCGAGCAGATCGGGTTTACGATTATCTCGCTGACGATTTCGTTGATCGCAGTGCTCATTCCGCTGCTGTTCATGGGCGACGTGGTCGGCCGCCTGTTCCGCGAATTTGCGATCACGCTTGCAGTCACGATCCTGATCTCCGCCGTTGTCTCGCTGACGCTTGTTCCGATGGCGTGCGCGAAGCTGCTCAAGCCGGCGGCCGAGGAGCACGAGAACGCATTCCAGCGGCGGACAAGGCTGTGGTTCGATGCCCTCATCGACGGCTACGCCGTGCTGCTGCGGTACGTACTCGATCGGCAGACTGCGACTCTGATCGTGGCCGTGGGCACCGTGGTACTGACGGCATGGCTCTATGTGATCATCCCGAAGGGCTTTTTCCCGGTGCAGGACACCGGTCTGATCCAAGGTATTACCGAGGCGCCGCAATGGATCTCGTTTTCGGCCATGGCCGAACGGCAACGTTCTCTTGCCGCGGTCATTCTGAAGGATCAGGACGTTGCCAGCTTGTCCTCGTTCATCGGCGTGGACGGCACCAACATCACCCTCAACAGCGGCCGTTTGCTCATCAATCTTAAACCGCATGATGAGCGCACGGCCGACATCAGCACGATCGTACGGCGTATCACCAAGGCAACAGAGTCGGTGGAGGGCATCTCGCTCTATTTGCAGCCGGTGCAGGACCTGGCGATCGACGACGCCGTGAGCCGCACCCAATATCAATTCTCGATGGAGGACGCCAATCCCGACGAGCTTGGAGTTTGGGCGCCTCGCCTCGTCGACAAGCTTAATTCGATGCCGCAGTTTTCGCAGGTGTCGAGTGACATCGCGGCTTACGGGTTGACCGCGTACGTCGATATCGACCGTGACACAGCCGGCCGCTTCGGCATTACGCCGGCAACCATCGATAACGCGCTTTATGACTCGTTCGGCCAGCGGATCGTTTCAACCATCTTCACCAATTCGAACCAGTACCGCGTCATTCTCGAGACCGATCCGAAGCTGCAGGCCTCGCTCGAACTCGTTTGGCGCCATCTACGTGCCGACCTCCACCGGCACCGGGCAGGTGCCCCTGTCGGTCGTCGCGAAGGTGCGCGAAACCGTTTCGCCTCTGCGCATCGATCATCTGGGTCAGTTTCCGTCGACCGCGATTTCCTTCAATCTGGCGCCCGGCGCCTCATTGGGCGAGGCCGTCGATGGGATACGACAAGCGCGGCAAGAGATCGGTCTTCCGGTCAGCGCCAATATACGGTTGCAGGGCGCGGCGCTCGCCTTCCAAAAGTCACTCGCCAATGAGTTGCTGCTGATTCTGGCTGCGATCGTCACGGTCTATATTGTGCTGGGTGTCCTGTACGAAAGCTTCGTGCATCCGGTCACCATTCTCTCGACATTGCCGTCGGCGGGAATCGGCGCACTGCTCGCGCTCATGCTTGCAGACGATGACCTCACGATCATCGCGATCATCGGCATCATCCTGCTGATCGGCATCGTCAAAAAGAACGCGATCATGATGATCGACTTCGCGCTCGACGCCCAACGTAGTGAGGGCAAATCGCCGCGCGAAGCCATTTATCAAGCCTGCCTCCTCCGGTTCCGGCCGATTTTGATGACCACGATGGCGGCCGTGCTGGGTGCGCTGCCGCTGATGATAGGCACCGGCGTAGGATCGGAGCTGCGTCATCCCCTCGGCATTTCGATCGTCGGTGGCCTGTTGGTTAGCCAAGTCCTGACCCTATTCACCACGCCCGTGATCTACCTGTGGTTCGATCGCCTGCAGTCGCGGTATTTTAACATCGACGACACCATGCGCGACGCCGAACAGGGGAGCCCGGCGGAATGAATCCGTCGACCCCATTCATCCGCAGGCCTGTCGCGACGATCCTGCTCACCTTTGGGGTCGCCGCCGCTGGTATGGTCGCATTCTTTCAGCTCCCGGTGTCGCCGCTACCGCAAGTCGATTATCCGACGATCTCGGTGCAGGCTCAGCTACCTGGGGCGAGCCCGGACGTTGTGGCGACCACGGTCGCCACTCCACTCGAACGCCATCTTGGCCAAATCGCCGACGTAACCGAGATGACATCATCGAGCACAGTGGGCTCGACCCGCATCAACCTGCAATTTGGTCTCAATCGCGACATCAACGGTGCGGCTCGCGACGTACAGGCAGCGATCAATGCAGCCCACGCCGACCTGCCGACCAGCCTGCGGACCAACCCGACCTATAAGAAGGTCAATCCCGCGGACGCTCCGATTCTCATCATAGCGCTTACCTCCGACACCCTTCGGCCCGGAGAGTTGTACGACGCGGCATCGACCGTGCTGTCGCAAAAGCTGTCCCAGATCGAAGGCATCGGCGAAGTCACAGTCGGCGGCAGCTCTCTCCCGGCCGTGCGGGTGGAGCTAAACCCGCATGCGCTCTTCAAATACGGCATAGGATTGGAGGATATCCGCGCCGCTCTTGCCTCCGCCAATGCGCATAGTCCCAAAGGGTCGATCGAAGTCGGCGATAAGCATTACCAAATTTACGACAACGACCAAGCAAACGTCGCTGATCAATATCGACCGCTGGTCGTCGCCTATCGCAACGGCGCGGCGGTTCGGCTTGCGGACGTTGGCGAGGTAACGGATTCGGTCGAGAACATCCGCAATGCTGGAATTTCCAACGGCAAGCCTTCGGTCTTGGTGATCCTCTATCGCGCGCCGGGCGCCAACATCATCGACACCGTCGACCGGGTCATGGCGCTCCTGCCGCAACTCAAAGCGTCGATCTCGCCAGCAATTGACCTCCTTCCGGCGGTGGACCGCTCGATCACGATCCGCGCTTCGCTTCAGGAGGTCGAGCGCACGCTGATGATCTCCGTTGTCCTCGTGATCATTGTGACGTTCTTATTCCTGCGCAACGTGCGCGCGACCTTGGTGCCCAGCATCGCCGTGCCGGTATCGCTCATCGGCACGTTCGCCATCATGTATCTGCTTGGTTACAGCCTCGACAACATCTCGCTGATGGCGCTCACTGTCGCTACCGGCTTTGTGGTCGATGACGCGATTGTCGTGCTCGAAAATGTATCGCGCCACATCGAGGCCGGGATGTCGCGCGTGCAGGCGGCCATCAAGGGGGCTGGCGAGGTTTGCTTTACCGTCATGTCGATGAGCATTTCCCTCATCGCGGTCTTCATTCCAATTCTGTTGATGGGCGGAATCGTCGGACGCTTGTTCCGCGAGTTTGCGGTAACGCTTTCGGTGTCGATCATGGTGTCGCTCGCCGTATCGCTCGCGACAACGCCGATGATGTGTGCCCTGCTGCTTAAGCGCCAGGAGCACGGTCACGAAAGTCGATTTCAGCGAGTCAGCGAAGGCATCTTCGATGCGATGCTGCGGGGCTATGACCGTACATTGCGCTGGGCGCTCGACCACCCACTCCTTGTCGTGCTGACTTTGTTTGCGACGATCGCGGTCAATGTTCTTCTCTACATTGAGGTGCCGAAGGGCATTTTTCCCCAGCAGGATACCGGCCGAATTGTCGGAAACATTCAGGCCGACCAGAGCATCTCCTTCCAGCTGATGCGGCAAAAGATGCAGCAGTTCCAGGAGATCGTGCGGCAGGATCCGGCGATCGACACCGTGGTCGGCTTCACCGGGGGTGGGCAGACCAACGCCGGATTTTTTTTCATATCGCTCAAGCCGATGAGCCAGCGTGACGTCTCCGCCGATCAGGTGATCGCGCGACTGCGCGGCAAGCTCGCCCAAGTTCCCGGCGCGACACTTTTCCTGCGGGCAGTCCAGGACATCAATATCGGCGGGCGCGCTGCGAACGCGCTCTATCAGTACACGCTCCAGGCCGATTCCGTGAATGATCTCTTTACGTGGGCGCCGCGCGTATTGGCCGCGATGCAGCAAATGCCGGAGCTGGTCGACGTCAATTACGATCAGCAGAACAAGGGTCTCGAAACCGATCTGGAAATCGACCGGGACACTGCGGCGCGGCTCGGCATCACCGTCGCGCAAATCGACAACACGCTTTATGACGCCTACGGGCAGCGGCAAGTCTCGACGATCTACAATGCGCGCAACCAGTATCACGTCATTATGGAGGTCGCCCCCCAGTACTGGCAAAACCCGGAAGTGCTTGACGACGTATTCGTCAGCAAAGCCGGCGGCACCGTGGGCGGCACCCAAGGAACTCAGGCGGTCGCCGGCACTGTAACGGGCTCGAGCACGGCGTCGACGGCGGCGACGGTCGCCGCTGACGCCGCACGCAATCTGGCGCTCAACTCCATTGGCAATACCGGCAAGGGCACGGCTTCGACC
Organism: uncultured Alphaproteobacteria bacterium; assembly: GCA_963807015.1. Classification (GTDB taxonomy): domain Bacteria; phylum Pseudomonadota; class Alphaproteobacteria; order Rhizobiales; family Xanthobacteraceae; genus JAJPKK01. Next base: position 169,011 of record CAWEAS010000012.1, read on the forward strand.
GGCGCTGCGGTCAGTACCAGCGCCGAATCCATGGTGCCGCTCTCGGCAGTCAGTCATTTCAAGCCTGGCAGCATACCTCTTGCGGTCAATCACCAGGGCTTGTTCGTCGCTACCACGATCTCATTCAACCTACCGGTGGGCCGATCACTCGGGGATGCCGTCACTGCCGTCAATCAAATGATGACCCGGATCGGCGCGCCGGCGTCGGTCAGGGGCAGTTTTCAGGGCACGGCCCGGGTCTTCGAGCAGTCGCTTCGAAATGAGCCCTATCTGATCCTGGCCGCTCTCATCGCCGTCTACATCGTCCTCGGCGTACTTTACGAGAGCTACATCCATCCGATCACCATCTTGTCGACTTTACCGTCAGCCGGTGTGGGCGCCGTTCTCGCGCTCATCGTCTGCAACACGGAGTTTAGCCTCATCAGCTTGATTGGGGTCATTCTGCTGATCGGACTCGTCAAGAAGAACGCAATTATGATGATCGACTTTGCGCTTGAAGCGCAGCGCTCGCGCCGACTCAGTTCGCACCAGGCGATCTACGAAGCGTGCCTGTTGCGTTTCCGGCCCATCATGATGACAACGAATGCAGCGCTGTTCGGCGCCTTGCCGCTCGCGATCGGCTTCGGAGACGGCAGTGAATTGCGGCGGCCGCTCGGCATCTCGATCGTCGGCGGCTTGATCCTGAGCCAGATGCTGACGCTCTATACCACGCCCGTAATTTACCTCTATCTCGACCGTTTTGGACACTGGGTGCGCGACATGCTTCACCGCGAGCGGCCCCGCTCCTTGCCCAATGCCCCGCTGGTACCCGGCGAATGAACAAAAAAGCGGGTGTACCCTGCTCGATCAAAGCACAGTCATGTGTTGCCTCATCACAACAGCAGGCCAAAATCGCTGCCGCCGCGGCGACAATGGAGTGCTTTCCGTCTACGCTGGGCGGCTTCCGAAAGGCGGAGCACGCGAATTGTTCGGTGCCGATCATGTGATTGCCACCAACGGTGCAGTTCGATTTGGGAAAAATATTTCGGTAGGACAATTGACCCCAAAGCGGGGTCGGGCGGTGTCAAACTCCGGCTTCGCGCAAGAGGCTGGATACGATGTGCGGCGGGGGAGTGGGATGCGTCGGTACCAACGGGACATCCGCCCTTGCGGGGCCCCGCGTACGAGAGGTGCGCGCGCAGCGCGAGCGGTGGGAATGTGCGCCCTCGCGCTCGTGCTGACGGGCTGCCTCGAAACCGACCGGCCAAGCCTGAGCCTCGACATCCCGGAGCGTTATCAGCAGGCACAGGGCGCGCCCGAGGCGGCCGTACCGCAACTCGATTGGTGGCGCAGCTTTCGCTCACCCGAATTGACATCATTGATGGAGCAGGCGAGCGTCGCCAACTTCGATATTGCGGTCGCTATTGCCCAAATCGTTCAGGCGGATGCTCAGGTGCGCATCGCGGGCGCGCCGCTCCTGCCGACCCTTGATTTCACCCCAAGCGACACAGTCAGCAAAGCATCGCAACAGCTCAGCAGCGGCTCGGTGGGAAGCGGAGGAAGAACCGGCGGCAGCACCGGCTCCCCCTTCAGCAGGCTCTATAACAACTCCCTGACGGCAAGCTATATCGTCGACTTCTGGGGCAAGAACCGCGCGGCCATGGATGCCGCCGTCGAGACCTCGGTCGCAAGCCGTTTCAACCGCGAGGTCGTGGCTCTCACGACACTCTCCACCGTAGCCAACACCTATTTCAACATCTTGGGTGCAGAGGATCGGCTGCGGATCGCGCGCCGCAACCTTAACGACGCCAGCCGTATTCTCTTTCTGATCAGGCAGCAATTCGGCGCTGGAACCGCCTCGGACCTAAACCTCGCGCAGCAGGAGGCTTTGGTCGAGCAGGTGCGTGCTGCCATTCCCCCGCTCGAAGAGATTCGATTGCAGAACACCGCCGCCCTCGCGGTCCTCGTCGGCAAGCCGCCCGAGCGGTTCGGCACCCGCAGCAAAGGTATGGCATCGATTACGATCCCTCGCGTCACGCCGGGGTTGCCGTCCGAGATCCTCAACCGGCGACCGGATGTGCGCCAGGCCGAACAGCTGCTCAAATCTGCCGATTACAGTGTCGAGTCCGCGCGCGCCGCGTTTTTCCCGACGATCCAACTGACCGGGCAGCTCGGGTTCGAGAGTGCCGCGCTACGCGCCCTGTTCGGACCGGGAGCCTGGTTCTACACTGCCGCAGCAAGCCTGACGCAACCCATATTCGATGGCGGGATGTTGCTCGGCCAGTTGGAGTTGCAACGCGGTCTGCAGGCGCAATACCTGCAAGCCTACCGCAAATCGGTCCTGTCCGCCTTTTCCAACGTCGAGCAAGCCCTGATTGCGGTCGAGCAGACAACTGCAGCGGAAATCATTCAACAAAAGGTCGTCTCGAGCTCGCGCCGGGCCTTCGTTCTCTCTGAGCAGCAGATGACGGCGGGAACTGTCAACATGGTGACGCTCCTGCAGGTTGAGCAGACGCTCTTCACCGCCGAGGATCAGCTTGCTCAGGATCGCCTCTCCCGCCTGCTCGCAGTCATCAGTCTTTTCCAAGCGCTCGGCGGCGGTTGGCCACCGCCCGCCATTCCGGGCGGCCCGGCATAGAATAGTCGTCCCTACCCGGAAGGGGGGGACCATTTGGCCAAACCTTAGCCCACTGCATCATCCTCTCCTCCTGCCACTGTTCTGCCGATCCTTGCGGCGTTCCGTGCTTTTCGTCATGCTGTGCACCGTGGCGTTTTACGCCGCCAAAGAGGGAGGAAAGCGACATGCACCACGACGCACGAACTGTGCGCGTCCGGAGCGCGCGCATCAAACGGCGCGACTTCATCGCAACTGCGGCAGCGTCACTCGTCGCCGCGGCCGGAGCGGGTCGCATCGGGACTTGGCCTGCTTTCGCCCAAGTCGGTGCCGAGCGGACGCTGCTCAAGGGCGGCGTGGTTCTCACCTTCGATCCAGCAATCGGTGACTTCGAAAGAGCCGACGTCTTGATTGAAGGTCGCAGGATTGCGGCGGTTCAACCCAACATCTCCGCCACGGCGAACACGATTGACGCTTCGCAGATGGTCGTGCTGCCGGGCTTTATCGACACGCATCATCATTTTTATCAGGGCGCGTTGCGCAACGTGCTGGCGAACGGACTGCTGTCGGATTATTTCCGCGACATTTCGGGTGCTGCGACCGAACAATTTCGTCCGGAAGACGCCTATATCGGCAATCTGATCGGGGCGCTCCGCTCGATCGACGCCGGAATCACGACGATCACTGATGTATCGCAGGTGTCGAACACACCCGCGCACAGCGACGCCTTGATCAAGGGCCTGAAGGATTCTGGCATCCGCGCGATCTATGGTTATTCGCGCGGCTCAGGTGCGGCCCAGAAATGGCCGGACGACGTTGAACGCCTGCAGAAGCAATATTTCTCGTCGTCCGACCAACTCGTCACACTCGCGCTCGGCACCGGCATCGACAAGGATCAATGGCTTGTCGCCCGAAAATATGGACTACGCATCTGGACCCACGTCGTCGGGGCGAATCGCGGACTTGGCCCGGATCAGGTGATGAAGCTCGGTGATGCCGGGCTGATGGGACCCGACAACGTCTACATCCATTGGACAAACGGCACCGACGAGCAGATGCGCCGGGTCAAAGACACCGGCGGATGGCTCTCTATCGCCTGTCCGATCGAGATGGCGATGCGCCACGGCATGCCGCCGATCCAGCAGGCCCTCGATGCCGGCATCAGGCCAAGCCTGTCGAGCGATGTCGAGACGACGATGGCCGCCGATATGTTCACGCAGATGCGTTCCGTTTTCATCTTGCAACGTGCCCTCGTTAACGAGCGCTCGATCAAGGGCGAGCAGAATGTGCCGCCGCTTCTCACGTCGCGCGATCTCATCGAGTTTGCGACCGTGCAGGGCGCGCGCGCTGACGGCATGGACCGGAAGATTGGCACCCTGACGCCAGGCAAGGAGGCCGACATCATCATGCTGCGGACCGATCTCACGAACACCCTCCCCTTTAATAACGCCTACGGTGCGATCGTCACGGCGATGGACACCAGCAACGTGGATACGGTTTTCATCGCGGGGCAAGCAAAGAAGCGTAGCGGCAAGCTCGTTGGCGTCGATCTTCCCCATGTCCAACGCGAAGCGGCGGCCTCCCGCGATTATCTCGTCGGCAAGTTGGGCTGGCCTCGTTCCGTGATCGACACCAGCCGCTCAGGTCATTGACGTGATAGCGGCACACGTCGCCGTCAAAAAGGGACGATCATGATCAGCAATGCGATCCGTCTGTTGGTGGGCCTCGTCGCCACTGCAACGCTAGTTGGTTTCGCGAACGGAGCCGAACTCAAAGTCATCGGCTCCCCGGGCACCCGTGCACCCTACACCTTGCTCATACCCGGTTTCGAGGACACAACCGGAAATAAGGTCACGACCAGCTGGGGTGGCGTTAACGAGATCACGAAGCGTGTTACTGACGGCGAAATCGCGGATGTCGTCATGCTTCCCGCGGCTCAGATCGATGAACTGATCAAGCTTGGCAAAATCGTTCCCGACACCCGAGTAGATGTGGCGCGCTCCGGCGTCGGCGTTGCCGTCCGCACCGGTACCCCGAAGATCGATATCAGTTCTGCCGAGTCCATCAAGAAGGTGCTGCTGGCGGCGAAATCGATCGCGTATTCCAGCGGGCCAAGCGGTATTTACATCGCCAGCTTGATCCGGAAATGGGGCATCGCTGATCAGGTCAAATCCAAGACCGTCGCTGTGGCGCCCAATACACCAATCGGCGAAGTCGTAGCACGTGGCGACGCCGAAATCGGCTTCCAACAGGTGAGTGAATTGCTGCCAGTTAAAGGCATTGATTATCTCGGGCCGCTGCCGCCGGAGCTACAGGCGATCACGACGTTTTCGGCCGGCGTCCACAAGCAAGCGGCCGCACCGGATGCTGCACGCGCCCTATTGAAATTTATGACCGCGCCCGAGGCTGCTTCGATCATCCGCAAAACGGGGATGGAGCCCGGCTGATTTGCCGAGGCTTGAGTAGGCAAGGCCGATCGGCCCGTCGTGACACCATGAACCTGGCAGGCCGACACAGCGACTAATTTGGATCACCGGTCGCGCGGGGACCGGCAGACGCCACGTGATTTCGATTGCGCCGATAGCGTCACGGCAGCGGCGCGGCGTCGTGCTGTTCATTCATGAGGATCAATCACATGGATCGGATTTTGCAATTGCTGGGCGATGCCGGAAACATCGGTGCCTGGCTCGTCGTCCTTGGCGTTCTTATCGTCCTGCTCGTCATTTGGCGATCGACGTGGACTATTGGACCAACTGAGGTTGGCCTCGTGCGCAAGCGCTTCAGCTTCCGCAAGAATCAGAACGGAGGTCCGGTCGCCTTCAACGGCGAAGCCGGATATCAGGCCGACCTGCTGATGGCCGGGTTGCGATTCAAGCTGTGGCCACTCTACACCGTGACCCGCCATCCAATGGTCCAAATTCCGGCTGGGCACATCGGTGTTGTGGTCGCGCAGGTCGGCGAACCGTTGCCGATCGGTTCGAAGTCGGCCGACTTCAAGACCGAGTTCGGCAACTTCCAGGATATCCGCGCCTTCGTGCGCAACGGTGGTCAGAAGGGCGTGCAGCGCCTGGTCCTGCCGCCCGGCACCGTTGCGCCTATTCATCCGGTCGGCTTCATCGTGATCGGCAAGACGCGGGTCTACGGTATCCCGGTCGCCGAGGAATATGCGCGCATCGCGCGCACCGAAGGTCTGTCGCCGCAATCGTTCGGATTGCAGCCGGAACAACTCAACGTCGTCCGCATCGAGCCCCGAAAGTTCGAGGATCGCGATGGCAAGGGCAAGATCGTCGACATGATCGGCATCGTGACGACACTCGAAGGCATTCCGCTACCCAAGGGCGCGATAGCCAACCGTCTCGGCGACTTCAACGACATCACTGAACTTGAATTGCGCCAAAGCACCAAGGACAGCGATCTCGTCGAGGCCATTTTGTCGGTCAAGAACGAGGTCCACAACAACTATCAGGACTTCCAAACCTTCCTCGACAAGGGCGGCCGGATCGGTCTCCAACACGATCCACTGCTCTACGGCGCCTACAACCTCAACCCATTTCTGGTGAGCGTCGAGATGGTACCGATGCTCGTCGTCAATCAGGGCGAGGTCGCCGTGGTCAAGGCGTATGTCGGCCTCGCCACCGAAGACACCTCGGGCGCGGAGTTCAAATTCGGCTCACTGGTTCGGCCAGGCCATCGCGGTATCTGGGAAGAGCCGCTGCGAACCGGCAAGTACGCGATAAATCCGAGGTGCTACAACGTCGAGATCGTTCCGACCTTCATTTTGACGCTGAACTGGGCCGACGCGAACTCGTCTGCCCATAATCTGGATCGCGATCTCAAGCAGATTGTCGCAAAGTCGAAGGAAGGCTTCGTGTTCAACATCGACCTTCAAGTCCAAATCCATGTGCCTGACACCGAAGCTCCGAAGGTGATCTCGATCGTCGGCACCATGTTCAACCTCGTCAACGAGGTGCTGCAGGCGGCGGTCGGCAATCACTTCCGCGACAAGTTGCAAAGCATGCCGGCGATCGACTTCATCGAAAAGCGTCAGGATGTCCAGCAGCAGGCACAGGAGCACATCGCCTCAAAGCTCCAGGAATACAGAGTCGAAACGCGCGGCGTTTACATTCAGGATGTGGTGTTTCCGACTCAGCTTGTCGAAGTTCTCACCGCGCGAGAAGTCGCCAATCAGCAGCGCGCAACTTACAATGCCGAGAAGGAGGCGCAGGACAAGCGGCTCGATCTCGAAGCTTCGCGCGGCAAGGCGGACATGCAGTCCGAGCTCGCCAAGTCGACGGTCGGCATCGATATCGCGAAGAACAAAGCGTCCGCCGTCCAGGCTGAAGCGGACGGCGAATCCTATCGCCTTGAGAAAGTCGGCCGGGCGAGTGCGGTGAAAACCGAAGCCGAAGGCCTCGCGATTGCAAAGGGCCTCGAAGCGCAGCAGTTCGCGATCGGCAAGGAGCAGACCATGGCAGTCAACATCGCCAAGGAACTTGCGTCCGGCGCGCAGCGGTTCATGCCGCAGAACCTCGCCCTCACGATCGGAGAAGGAGGCAGCGTCTCAAGCTTCAACGGCCTCGTTCCATTGATCATGCGATTTCTGCAAAGTCGTGAATCGCCCGCGAACCCAGCTTCGAGCCCATCGCAACCGGCGGCCACTCCGTTACCGGCGCCGCCGACTAACTCCGGCCGACCGAGACCTCAATCGTAATGGCAAGGCGCGGCGGCCACGCGATGAGGCCGCCGCGCTGATGCGGCGTCGTTCGGGAGAAACGCCATTATCCAATGGCCGCTTAATGCCATTGCGCAAGCGGCCCATCGCCTTTATTAATCTTCCAGGAACGGCCACGTGGCGGAGTGGTTACGCAGCGGTCTGCAAAGCTGCCCATTCCCCCAATGATGCCAATGTCCGTTCCGAAAAATCCGTGAATTGGCACCCGTTATCGGACAAGTGCTTAGCAATGGTTTCGGAACGTCTTTGCTCGCCGGGGGCGTGAGGCGATTTTGATCGATCCGGTGATTTCAGGAGCAGTTAAGCCCATCTCAGTACCGCGCATTTCCTTCGCCGACCTGATGGAAACCGCGAGATCACTGCCGCCGGAGGTCCGCGCCGATCCGACCCGCCTGACTATCACGATGGCGGTGAGTGTGATCCGTCACTTCTTCGGCCGCGATTGGTGCGAGCAGCATATCATCCAAGACGCCGAACATCCTCGTGCGCCTGGGTTTCTCCGGTTCGACTTCACGCGGGGGTTCGAGGGCCAGCGCAAGACCTCGCGCATCCTCGACTTTGCCGAGATGCTGTTCAACCTCCAGCACATCGACGGCTTCGATGACCGCGTCAGGCAGATGCGCGGCGGACAAATCGAGGCGACGTTCGCAGAATTTGACTTCGCGCGCTTCCTCTACCTTCACGACGTCCCGTTCAAGTTCGTCACGCCCGCCCGGCACCGGAGGGACCGAGGCCTGCAACCACAGGCGGGAATGCGGCACGCTCAAAGCCAGCGGACGAGACGTCGGCGTGATCCTGATCGAGGAAGGGCTCGCGGTGCCGTTCGTGTACGAGGCGACGCGATGCCCGAAGACGCCGAGACCGTGGTGCGGTCCGCGATGATGATTGCGCCGAAGCAGAACGGCGACCATCAGCGCGCGGTGGTTCGGCCCGGGTAGCCGACGCGCACCCGCACACCGCGCTTACAGCGATGCGGCTACGGCTACTTATTGTTAAGCTTGTCAACAGCGCACGACCTCGTGAAGGCGTTTTCCCGACGCTGTGGCGCAAATGTCACGGCCTTTGCCGTACTCCTATGCTACCGATGGCAAGTGCTCGGGAGGGACAGGGATTATGAGGAGCAGTTTTCTGTTGAGCGTTGCGGGTCTCGCCGCTTTGATTTCGTCGTCGGCCGGAGCCGCCGACTTAGCCAGGCCCGCTCCGATGCCGTATGTGGCGCCCGTCGCTGTTGGTCCGAGTTGGACCGGATTATACATCGGCTTCAACGGTGGCTGGGGCTGGTCGAACTATACGGTCTCTGAAGCTCCGTTTGGAGCGACGGCCATTGCGGACGTTCTTCCGCAAGCTCTCGCCAGCAGCAACAATGGCGCCGTCTTCGGCGGGCAGATCGGCTACAACTGGCAAATCAATAGCTGGTTGATCGGCATCGAGGGCGATTGGGACGGCACGAGCATCACTGGCAACCAGGCGGTGGTGTTTCCGAGCATCCTCGGCGGCCCAGGCACCACGAATAGCTTCACGACCCACGACAACGTCACGTCGCTCGCCAGCATCCGCGGCCGCCTTGGCTACGTCTGGGGCCCCGCGATGCTCTACTTCACCGGCGGCGGCGCTTGGGAGAGCGTCGATACCAACACCACAATCAGCGCCAACACCGCGCTTGGCATCTTTGGGCAGTCGGCAGCCGCAACCTTCACTAATACACGCTCCGGCTGGGTCCTTGGCGGCGGTGTCGAATGGATGGCATCGCCGAGCTGGCTGCTCCGGGCCGAGTACCTGCACTACGATTTCAGTGGTGCGAACACGAACACCCTCGGCATTGCCAACTGTGCCGTGCCAGGTTGCGGCGTCACAGTGACAACGGCGAGCAATAGCATTGACGTAGTCCGCTTAGGCGCGAGCTATAAGCTCGATTTGTTCCGCTAAACCAAATCTGTCCCCTAGGTTCTCACCGATCTCCAGGCTCAGGGGATGCGATCTTTGAAGCCGCCGGGAAACTCTGGCGGCTTCATTGCTGTCGGGCTCCGCTCCCACGCAAAACGCCAGCGCGTACGAGCCATCGATCGACGCCACCGCGCTGCGCCCCGGTCGATGATGTAGCGCGCCCCCTCGCGCTTCACGTCGAGGCGCCGTCCGATCTCTTTAAGATGCACTCCCTCCAGAACTTGCAAGACCCGCGCTGATTTGCTGAAGCCTGCTCGCGCTGATCCGATTGATGCCGGCTTCGTACTTCTGGAACTGCTGGTAGGTGACACCGAGTTTTTGCGCGACGTCGTCCTGGCTCATGTCGAGCGCCGTTCTTCGCGTGCGCACCCGAGCGCCAACGTGACGATCGATCGAGGACGCACGGTGCTCCGCAGAGCCCGCCCTATTGTTGCGCCTCTTCCCCTGGCCTCCCATCATTTTCTCCAGAAATCCTTGAACCGCGTCGGCGACAGCTCCGTGTACCGCACGGTATGCTGGATGTTGCGATGGCCAAGATAAGCTTGGAGCGAGCGCGTGTCGTGGCCTGCGTTGGCTGGAAGACGTCATCGCTGGCGAGACAGTGAAATTCTACGAGGACGGCGAGACGGTGCTGGCGCAAGTGCCGCGCCGCGGCGTTCCAATGATCCTCAAGCCGCGACGCGATGGCACCAGTGAGCCCTACTCTGCCATGATCATGGCTCGCGTCGTTCGCAAAGTGCGCGATCTCGCTGGCCTCCCACCATGGTTCACGCTCAACAGCTGTCGCCACGGCGGAATGACAGAGCTGGAAGAAGCCGAGCTGACCGACGGACAAGGACGTGCGCTGTCGGCGCACCGCAGTAAGGCATACGAGGGCTACGCCAAACGGACATTCGAGCGCGCGCTCGCCGCTACGCGCAAGCGCCACGCGCACCGCGTCGCGAACGACGGTGGAACGGAATTTCGGAATGACCGCGGAACTTGACTTCGGAATGACGTGTAGAAGAACAAAACAGCATTGCCTAACGCCCTGACTGTCTATAAGAAATCGCGCTTAGGGGCCACGTGGCGGAGTGGTTACGCAGCGGTCTGCAAAACCGTTTACACCAGTTCAATTCTGGTCGTGGCCTCCAGTAGATATTTCAATGACTTAGTTGGGGTCGGCGGGCGGGCCCCACATGCGGTGTGCAGGCGCGATCAGCCTCAAAATCTTTCGTATTGTTGCGGCCAAGTCACAGCTTGGGTGGGTGATCCGCGGGTATGCTGTTTCGGGGCGTCGCGATCTGCCGAACTGTCCAATGAAGAAGATCATCATTGCAGCCGCCGCTTTCGCAACTCTGACGGCCGGGCGAGCCATGGCCGCCGACGTATTGCCCGTGGCTTACGGCGCGCCACCCCCGCCGATTTACGTGTACAATTGGACTGGCTTCTACGTCGGCGCACAATTTGGCGGCGGTTGGAATACCACCAATTGGTTCGAAGACTTCACGACATCCGGATCCGGCGGCTTCGCAGGTCCGGGTTTCCTTGATGGCACCGTCAACGCATCAGGCGTTCTCGCTGGTGGCCAGATCGGATTCGATTACCAACTCGGCTGGGCCGTGTGGGGCCTGCAAGCGGAGGGCGGTTGGGCGAACATCACCGGTAACACAGGCTGCTTTGGGGAAGTCATCGGTACGACGCAGGGCTGTACCCAGTCGGTCAGCGCGCTTGGAACGATAACGGGTCGCGTTGGCGCATCATATAACAACTTTCTGTTCTATTTTTCGACCGGTGCCGCCTGGCAACATGAGCAGTTGCAGAATATCTGCGTCGCAGGGTGTGCGCCGCCGGTCTTTTCGGTCTCGGGCTTGGCTTGGGGATGGACCATCGGCGTCGGCCTCGAATATGCTTTTGCCAGAGATTGGTCAGCGTTTCTGCAGTACAATTACATGGGCTTCGGCACCCGCGATCTGTCCTTTGGCGGATTTTTCTCTGAAAACATTTCTGAGAACGTGAATATCGTAAAGGTCGGCGTCAACTACAGATTCGGATGGCGACCAGGGCCGATAGGATATTAGCTCATCCTGCTTTGACCGTCACCTCTTGGGGACCGAAGACCCCTCCCCGCTCGGTCATTTCGAGGTGCCGGGCGTGGAACGCAGCGAGCGTCGCGCGGTGGCCGATCGACACGATCGTGGCTTTCGGTAGCCTTTCCGCCAAAGCGCGATAGAGATCGGCCTCCAGCTTTTCGTCGACTGCCGACGTTGACTCGTCGAGGAACAGCCAGTCGGGTCGCGCGAGAAGCGCACGTGCGATGGCGATGCGCTGCTGTTCGCCGCCGGACAAACGCTGCGACCAAACTTCCTCGCGATCGAGCTGGCCGACAAGATTGCCGAGATGCGCGTCCGCGAGCGCCTGGCGAATCTCGTCATCCGAATAAGTGCCGGGCACCGCTGGATAGCTGACTGCTGCGCGCAGCGCGGCGATTGGGATGTAAGGCTTCTGCGGCACGACCATGACGTTGGCGCCTTCGGGCACGAGAATGCGGCCTTGACCGTAGGGCCAAATTCCCGAGATGGCGCGGAACAACGTCGACTTCCCGGATCCCGAAGGCCCGCTCAGTAACACGCCTTCACCGCCGGCAAAGACCAGCTTTTCCACGTCGATGATATGTCGCCCGTCCGGCAGATTGATGCCCACATGATCAAGCGCAACTCGCCGGCTATCCGCGGGCGTCGCGACGTGCGCGGGCCCCCTGCCCTCGAGTGTGCTCGCGTCGGCAACCGCTTGATCGAAAGATACCAATCGGTCCACCACCGACTTAAACCCTGCGAGCGACATGTAGTAGGTGATGAAGAATGTCAGCGCGCTGGCAACCTGGCCAAAGTTGACGGCGGTCTGCGTCATGACGCCAAGCTCGATCTTACCGGCAAAATAGAACGGCGCCGTGAAAATAAACGGAATGATCGGCGACAACTGGCCGTGCACGGACGTGAAAGCCAACAACTTCGTGCGTCGAATGACGAGGGCAATGAAATTGTTGATCACGGCCATGAAGCGCTCGCTGAGCGACATCTCCTCTGCCGCCTCGCCGCCAAGCAACGCAACCTGCTCGGTGTATTCACGCAAGCGCGCAAGCGAGAAACGAAAATCAGCTTCGACCTGCTGACGTTGGAAATAGATGCGGATCAGCGGTCGACCGATAAGGTGCGTAATCAGTGTACCGCTCGCGGCATAGATCATGGCGACCCAAAACAAAAAACCGGGAAACACCATGTCCGTGCCTGGCAGCGTGAATACGGGCGACATGTCCCACAACACGATTGAGAACGACACGAGTGTCGTCAGCGTTGAGATTAAAAGGATCGAATATGAATAGAGCCCGTAGGCCGTCGTGGTGCCGTCCTCACCACCGTCGATGAAGCGGTTGATGTCCTCGGAAATGCGTTGGTCCGGGTTGTCCGCTTGAATGCCGACCAGACTGATGCGGTAATGGACGTGATTGTCGAGCCAGCGAGCGACAAAATGCTTGGTCAACGAGCGCCGCCAGCGAACGACCAGCATCGAGTGCACGACGAACTCCACGACCTGGCTTGTCACGTAGACCATGGCCCAGGGTGTGAAGACGAACAGCAGCAGTTGCCAGAACGTGGCAGCGTCCCGGTTTTGGATGGCGTTGAACCAGTCACGATTGAAAAACGAGATTCGCAACAGAATCGCGACCTGAGTTTGATTGACGAGCACCAGGAAGATGACCATTGCGGTTGCGATGCGATGTTCCGCGGCGGTAAACGCCGGCAGCGGCCAGATGCGCGCCCGGCCGGTTTCGCGGGTGTCGAAATAGCGATCGGCGATCATCATCATCTGCCGCACCATCGGGATGCGAGCGACAACGCAGACCAATATGGAGAAAATCGCAACGGTCAGGGGCAGCGAAGGCGGAAGCTTGTATTCCTCGTAGCCCTGAGGCCAAAGCCCGACCGTGTCCGCGAGCAACGCCAAGCCGAACACGATCGTTTCAGTCAGAAAGATGCCGGCAAAGATTTGCAGGAAGCTCGATATCGCCGGCGATACGAAGGCCGCGGCGGCCGCGATCAGTGCGGTTGCACCAAGAAGTCCCAACATCCAGTCGGCGGCGTATCCCGCCCGCACAAGCGTAAGAACTCCGAAGAGCGCGACGCCAAGGCTCAATTGTCTCATGGAATTTTCCGGGCTGGATTCGATCCGATCGAAGCCCGGCAAGCTAGCACAGCGGCAGCGGCAAAGTGGTGTCCGGCGCCCGACCACCGCGAGGCAGCGCCTCAAAGTGGAAAGTATTGCGGGAAAGCCCTAAGAGAACTGTGCAAGCACGGGTTAGCGTCTATCAGCTTTTTCAGCTAGCGCGGCACGGCCAGCTTTGGTCACCTTCCAGGTCATAACGGCAGGATCGGTATCCTTATCTGGCTCAATGAGCTTTTTGCGCTGCAAGCTCAGGATGGCGGCGTAGGTCGTCGCGAGCGTCTCGACGGAACTTTTGGGGAACCTCAGACGGCTGTCATGGTCCTTGACCGCAGCTGCAAGCAGCTCGCGTTGCAGATCAGCAGTCAGATTGCGCTTCGTAGCCATTTGTTGCACTCCGCGACCTATGGGTATAGGTACTCGCGGCTGCGGTTCATCCCTAAGCGTCAAGTATTTGCAAATGCATAGTTAATTGCGGTATCCGCGACTTCCAAAATGCCGAGGGCAGCGCGATGCTTGTCGCCGGCCGACGGAATATGCAAGAAGTCGGCTGAGGTCACCCAAGTCTCTCGCTAATTGGGCTCGGTACAGGCGCTATCGGCTACCGCCATTCTTTGAGAACCAAACACCATGAAATTTGGCCTCTTCGGCAGTGCTCAGGCGAAGCGCGGTGGCGCGGATGTCGATAGTGCACAAGGCTTCAAGGATTTCGTCGAATACAACGTCGAAGCGGAGGCGCTCGGGTATCACAGCACCTTCGTGGTCGAGCATCACTTCACCGGCTTCGGTCAGGTCTCGGCGAGCCTCAACCTATTGACCTGGGTAGCGGCGCGAACGTCGCACCTGCGGCTCGGCACCGCCGTCGTGGTGCTGCCTTGGCACAATCCGGTCCTTTTGGCCGAACAAGCTGCGACCATCGACCTGATGTCGAACGGCCGGCTAGAGTTTGGCGTCGGCAAGGGATATCGCCACAACGAATTTGCGAGCTTCTGCATTCCGGTCGCCGAAGCCGACGAGCGCTTCGAGGAAGGGCTTGCCCTGATCCTCAAGTCATGGACCTCGGAAGAGCGCTTTTCCCATCACGGCAAATACTGGCATTTCGAGAATATCATTGTTGAACCGCCGACAGCGCAGAAACCGCATCCTCCGATCTGGATGGCCGCAGGTAGTCCGGACTCTATAAAAAAGGTAGCCGCACGCGGCTACGGATTGATGCTCGATCAGTTCGCTCCGCCCGAAGCGATCTTCCAGCGCTTCGATCTGTTCAAGGCCGAGGTCGAAAAGCAGGGCCGCATATTCGATCCCATGACGGTTGCCGCCGCGCGCGCCTATTATGTTGCGAGGGACGCTGCCGACAAAGCCAAGGCGGTCGAGAACCGGCTCGCTGCGGTCCAACGCATGAACAATCTCGCTCAGACTCCTTCGGGCGACAACAATTCGAGCATGATGAGCTTCGCCGACACCCGCGAAGCTGGCGAGCAGTCCGCCTTGTTCGGGACACCGGACGAGATTGCTCGCAAGCTAGAAATGCTGCGAGCGCATGGCATTGCCAACATTCTCCTCAATGGCCCTGGCTCGCGCGAGCACCTGCGCCGCTTCGCCCGCGATGTCATGCCGGCATTTGCCGCGAACGCCGACATACGAGCCGCCGAATAGTTCTCATGGGCGACCCGCGAATGCATCGGCAATGAACGCGTTGGTCAGCGCGTAGGTCTGCCGCGTCGTCGCTTCATCCCATTTGGCCACGCCCGGAACGTCGACGCCCTGATCGGTGTAGGCGTGGAGAATGCCGCTGAACACCATCATTTGCCACTTCGCGCCAGCAGCATCCATTTCGGCTTCAAAGGCATCGCGATCGGCCTTCGGCACCACCGGATCAGGCGCACCATGAATGGCAAGAAGGGCCGCTTTCACAGCACCTTTCGCCGCCGGTTGCTTGGTCTTGAGGTCACTGTGGATGGCAACCACCGCATGGACGTCGGCGCCGTCGCGTGCGAGATCAAGCACGTTGCCGCCACCAAAGCAGAACCCGACGGCGGCACGGCGATCATTGATGAGGTCGCGACGGCGCGCTTCCCTGAGAAAAGCATCGTAGGCTGCGCGAATTCGTCTTCGGGCCTCCGGCGGATCATCACGGAGAGGATTAGCAAGCTCGGCGGCCTCGTCGAAATTCTTTGGCCTCACGTTCTCGCCATACATGTCGGCGACGAAGGCCACATAGCCGTAACGCGCGAGCATTTCGGCCCGCACATTGGCCGTAGGAGTAGCGCCGAGCCAGTTCGGCGACATCAGCAACGCGGGCAAGCGGCCGCGAATGGTGTCGTCATAGACCAGCGCACCTCGGAACGTCTTACGATCCAGCTGATAGCCGATCAACTCGATTTTCATGTCCCCTCCCCTGTTCTCAGCCGAGGACCCAGCGCCGCCTTGTTCGGACACGCGCGGCCGACGGGGCCTAACGGCGGCCTGCGACGCCTCTCCTGCCCATTTTTGCTAGGCAAAGCCTAGCCGCTTTGTTATACGCCAGCGGCTGCCTATCTGCACCGCTTCCCCGGTAGCTCAGTGGTAGAGCAACCGGCTGTTAACCGGTTGGTCGCTGGTTCGAATCCGGCCCGGGGAGCCAATGGCATCAGCGCAAGCGGCAGGTCTTGAGCGCTGAGCGTGCTGATATGGTCCGAAGTGGTTTGTCTGGCGGACCAGCCACATTGTCAGACTAAAGCCGCGACGCTATTGAGTTTGAGCGACTGCGGATTTGTCTCAGTGATCGCTTTCCCTTTGCAGGCGCGAAAAAATGCGCTCTTTGCGTCCATTTGTCATATGAAGGGAGTCGTCGGCAACGGGCCTGATTCTGAGCGCCTTGGCGACGCCGCCGAGGCCCCTTTTGCCGTTGAAATCGGATGCGGAATTGCGTGAACTGCCGACCTATGGCCGGACGTTTCAGATGATTTCCAGCGAATGTCCGGAATGCGGCGAACCCGTTCCCATTCACGCGGAAAAATGCAGCTATTGCGGAACTCCTAACACGGCCCGTCGCGGGATTGTCGCGATCGCTGTGGCGATCGTCCTGCTCGCTATCGCGATTGCAAGCGCGATCTATATCGCAACCCGACCGCAGACGCGCATGGCGGCTGAACCCAAGGGCGCCTCGCGAGCGGTGGTAGGTGAACCCCGAGGAATAAGTCCGCCGGTTACGGCGGACGGCAGCTTTGCCTGGATCAGGTCCGCGCTGACCGCATGTGACGATATCGCTGCGAAGCAACCCGCGGAGCTGCATTTCATCGTCATTCCGTTGCAGGCAAAGCCGTCCGACCTCCCCGATTGGCAATTGCTCACCGTCGGTACTGTCGGCAACGGCCTCTCAATTCCTGCAGACGACGCGCTGGGCGGGCTCAGACGCGGAACATTGAGCATCTACAACGAAGACTATGTGTTCAGCGTGCGCGATGCGAACACGAACGTCATTTACAAGTGGAACTCGGCGAACGGAGTGAAGCAATTCTCCACCAAGGAAGCGGAAGCGGTCCGGATCTTCCGCTTGCAGATTCTGCCCCAACTTAAGGGGAAAACCGGTGATTGGGGCGATGCATTCTCCACCCAGGCGGGCAAATGCAACTGGGTCGCCGCCATCGTCCGCGAGTGACGCCGGGCGTTTCCAAAAATTTTGATGACGCGGGTCGAACACCGTGGCAACTTCCGGTCCGCCAAGGAGAAAATGAAGGAATTTGAATGATGAATGTGCGACGGTTGGGAGGCGTAGTGTTGTCTGGCATGCTCGCTGGGGCTTTGGCCATCGCCACCGTGAACGCAGCCGAATTGCCCGACGGACCAAACCGCGATCTCGTTGCCCGCGAGTGCACCGCCTGCCATGACCTTGAGATGCTCTTCGCCGCAGCGGGCGCAAGCCGAGAGGACTGGAACGGCGCAATCGATGAGATGAGCGAGTACGGACTCAAGGTCTCTCCTGAGCAGCGCGCAGAGATCTTGGATTATCTCGCGACCTATCTTGGGCCGGGCTCAAAGGCGGCTGCAAAGCGATAATTGGAGCGTTGAAAAGGACCCGTACCGGAGAGCCGCGCGCGAATTGGCGCCTGCGGAAGGCGGTTAAATCTTACCGAGCCGGAAGCTATCCCCGCACCGATGTCCGCCGGACAATCACAGAACGTTAAACAACTTAGGAGCTTTCCCTGAGGCGCCGCGAGAATACCCCGCGGCGCGCCGAAATTCATCATGCTTCCGCCGCGGATGGCCGCAAAGCATGGGGCGGAGGGGAAAGCATGCGAGTTGCGTTGTGGGGACGGTGGGTCGCGAGTGCTGCGCTTGCTGTCGCGATTGTTATCGCGGCGTCATCGGTGTTCGCCGCAGTCTTAGATGACTCGATCCTCATCCAGGGCAACCAGCGTATCGATGCCGCGGCCATCCGTGCGCACTTCAAGGGCAATGGGGTGGATAGCCTCGGCCCCGCCGCCATCGATGCTGCCCTCAAAGAGATTTACGCAACTGGCGAGTTCGAAGACGTCAAGATCACGCACGCGGGGTCACGCCTTGTCGTGAAGGTTTTCGAAGCGCCGATCATCGCGCAGCTTCGATTCGAGGGGAACAAACACCTCAAGGACAAGGACCTGAATAATGCGATCATGCTGCGGGCGCGCGGGCCGCTGACCAAGGCGGCCGTCCACAATGATGTTGAGCGGATCATCGAGTACTATCACCAGGCCGGCCGCTATGACGTCGAGGTCACGCCAAAAACGATTGCGCATGGCGAGGGGCGCGTCGATCTCATCTTCGAAATCAAGGAAGGCGGAAAGACCGGGGTCAGACACATCGTCTTTGTCGGCAACCGGTCCTTCGCCGACTCTCGCCTGAGGGGCGTGATCAAGACGTCTGAATCGGATTGGTTCGCGTTCTTCAGAACGAACGACGTCTATGACGTCGATCGACTTGAAAACGATGGCGAACTGCTGCGCCATTTCTACAGAAAAAGCGGCTTCGCCGACGTCCGCGTCTCAGCGTTGGGCGCTTACGATACCGCGGAAAAAGGGTTCATCATCAGGTATGCGATCGACGAGGGTGATCGCTATACCCTCGGCGGCGTCAACGTCGTCTCTCGTGTCGAGTCGCTGAACGGCGAAACACTCAAGAGTGTGGTCCCGCTGACCGCAGGCAAGACCTTCGACGGCGCAGCAGTAGACAAAACGGTTGAGGATATTGCGACCGCTGCAGCAAAGGCTGGCTTTCCGTTTGCCGCGGTGCGCTCGCATGTCAGCCATGGCGCCAATCCGCATACGGTAGACGTCGCATTCACCATCGATGATGGTCCCCACGACTATATCGAGCGTATCGTGATCAGCGGCAACATGGCGACCCGCGAAGAGGTGATCCGGCGCGAATTCGATATTGCGGAAGGCGATGCCTACAATCGCGCGCTCGTCGATCGGACGCTGCGGCGGCTCAAAGCATTGCCCTTGTTCAAGTCGGTCAAAATCACGACTGAAAAAGGCTCGGCGCCGGATCGCGTCATCCTCAACGTCAAAGTCGAGGAGAAGCAGACCGGCAACTTCGCGATCTCAGGCGGATACTCCACCTCCGCCGGGATCATCGGCGAGGTGACGGTGTCCGAACAGAATTTTCTTGGTCTTGGTCAGTTCGTGAAGGTGTCGCTGACGATCGGCCAATATCTGCGCGGCGGCAACCTCAGTTGGCGCGAACCGTATTTCCTCGACACGCCAATGTCGCTCGGCGTCGATCTCTTCTACAAGGAGGTATTGACCAGTCCGTACCAATCCTACGGCTCGACCACTTACGGCGCTGCAATCAAGATCGGCGCGCCGGTGGCGGATGGCCTCACCTCCGAGGCGCGCTATTCGCTGGTCAACCAAGGTCTTTCACTTGATCCGGCGCTGATGGACTGCTCGGCGACAAACCCGCCGCCGGCGTGCCTCTATAACGGCGAGGCATCCGCCGCCATCAAGCAGGCAGTCCTCAATGGTCCGCAGTGGGTATCGTCGGTCGGCTCGACCATCGCCTACAACACGCTCGACAATCCGAAGAACCCCCACGAAGGACTACGCGTCGAAGTGAGGCAGGACGTGGCTGGCCTCGGCGGCGATGTGGATTTTCTGAGAAGCACTGGCGACGTGCGCTACTACCATGACCTCGGCAACGATATCGTCGGAATGGCCCGCGGTCAGGCAGGTTACATCACGCCGTATGGCGGCCAGACTCTGCCGGTAATGAATGGCTTTTTCGGCGGTCCGCAGCTGGTCCGTGGATTTGCCGTCAATGGCTTCGGGCCGAGGGATCTGACCCCCGGCACCACCCAGGACAACATCGGGGGCAGCAAATATTGGGCGACCAGCGGCGAGTTGCAGGCTCCGATCCCCGGATTGCCGCCGGAGATCGCGCTCAAGACGGCAGTGTTTGCCGATGCCGGCAGCTTGTGGGGCTACAAGGGAGCGACCTCATTTCCGAACCTGTCACCATCGCTGATGACTGTCGGCGACTCGCGCCAGGTACGCTCGTCGATCGGCTCGAGCCTCATCTGGGATTCGCCGTTTGGCCCGCTGCGTGTCGATTACGCCTATCCGCTCACGAAGACGCCTTACGACGTGACGCAACGCCTCAACTTCGGCTTCGGTGGCTTTTAGCCGCTTTTGCGCATCGTTGTCCGTCGTCCCTCATACGACTGGACAAGGCGCGCGCGCTGCGTAACTCTCGATCGATGGACGAGCAACAATTCAGCATAAGCGACATTCTCTCCGGCCGGGCGCCAAAGGATGCGCCGATCACCGTCAAGGGTTGGGTGCGCACCCGGCGTGATTCCAAGGCAGGCATTTCGTTCGTTCACCTCTCCGACGGCTCGTCGTTCCATCCGGTGCAGGTTGTCGCGCCGAACACGCTCGCCAATTACACCGATGAGGTCCTCAAGCTCACGGCCGGTTGCGCCATCGCCGCGACCGGGACGATTGTGCCCTCGCCGGCCAAGGGACAGCCGTACGAGATGCAGGCGAGCGCGATCAATGTAATCGGCTGGGTGGACGACCCGGACACCTATCCGATCCAGCCGAAACCTCACACCCTCGAATTTCTGCGCGAGGTCGCACATTTGCGGCCGCGGACGAACGTGATCGGCGCAGCCACGCGGGTGCGGCATACGCTGGCGCAGGCGATCCACCGTTTTTTCGATCAGAACGGCTTCTATTGGGTCAATACGCCGATCATCACGTCGTCCGACGCGGAGGGCGCCGGCGCCCTCTTCCGTGTTTCAACTCTCGATCTCATCAACCCGCCGCGAACACCTCAAGGGGAGATCGATTTCGCCAAGGATTTTTTCGGCCGCGAAACTTTCTTGACCGTATCGGGGCAGCTCAACGTCGAAGCCTACTGTCTCGCGCTCACCAAGGTCTACACGTTCGGACCGACCTTCCGCGCCGAGAACTCGAACACCAGCCGGCACCTTGCCGAGTTCTGGATGATTGAGCCCGAAATCGCTTTTGCTGACCTTTCCGACGACGCGACGCTGGCGGAGCAGTTGTTGAAGTTCACGTTCGAGACATTGCTCAGAGAACGACATGACGACCTCGCCTTCTTCGATGAGCGCATCGAGAAGGGTCTCCTCGCAAAGCTTCAGGGCATCGTCGCTTCCGAGTTCGTGCGCATGGACTACGGTGAGGCGATTGCAATTCTTGAACGGGCCAAGGAGAAGTTCGAATTCCCGGTGAAATGGGGCATCGACCTGCAGTCGGAGCACGAGCGCTATCTCACCGAGAAGCACGTGAAGAAGCCGATGATCGTGATGAACTACCCGAAGGACATCAAGGCGTTCTACATGCGCGTCAATGACGACGACAAAACCGTTGCGGCGATGGACGTGCTTGCGCCGGGTATCGGCGAGATCATCGGCGGCAGCCAACGCGAAGAGCGTCTAGAGGTGCTCGACGCGCGCATGACCGAGCGCAAGATCGATAAGGAGCACTACGCCTGGTACCGCGATCTGCGTCGCTATGGCACCGTGCCCCACGCGGGCTTCGGCCTCGGCTTCGAGCGAACGCTCGCCTATGTCACGGGCCTCGCCAACGTCCGCGATGCGATCCCATTCCCGAGGACGCCGGGACACGCACGGTATTGAGGGCTGGGTGGTTTCCGCATGAGGTGCGGATAGCTGCCGGTTGTTGGCGAAGCGATGCGAGGCGTGCGCGCCCTCGCTAGTTTCCGCCTATTGCACCACTGGACCAACGGGCGCGCGTTGGATGATCTCGATGCGGGTGCCCCACGGGTCCGTAATGTAGGTGATGACGCTGCCCGCCGGGCTCTTGCGAACCGGCTCGTCGAGCTTGATGCCTTCGGCCTCGATTTTCTTCACGAAGGCCGCGTGGTCATTCACGTCGAATCCGATGTGATCGAGGATGCGACCGCGGGTTCGTGCTTGCGCAGTCTCAGCTTTGGCGAACCGAAGTTGAACTCCCGGGAGGTCTACCACCGGCGCGTTGTTGCGCGTGCCGACTTTGCCGCCGAACGTCTTGGCGTACCAAGCTTGAGCTTTGGGAATTTCCTTCTCCGGCAGGAAGAAGTGGACGTGCTCATTGCGGATCGGCATTGACTGCGTCTTGTCTTCCAATATTTCGATGCGCACGCCGTCGGGCGTCTCGACGAACGCTTGGTCGAGCCGATTGTTGTTGCCGGGCAAAACCGGAACGCCTGCTGCCTTCCATTGGGCAACCCGCTGCTGCACGTTGTCGACGACAAAGCCGACGTGGTTTACCACCGAACCCTGCGAGCCGCCGTTCCCGGTTTCGGTGCCGAGGTTCAGGTTGATATAGAGACCCGGGAACATCATCAGCGGGTTTCCGCCGGGCATCAACAATTTCCCACCCATGCCAAGGAAGAGCTTCTTGTTGGCCTCGACGTCCTTGGAGATGATGTGCCAGTGACCCATGGTCACGCCGGTCTCGTTGAATGGAGCCGGTTGCGCGAATGCTGCGCCTGCCGTCAGCGTAGATGCAAACAGTAAAGCGATGAACCCACTCGGTCTCATTGTTTCCTCCCCTTACATTTTTGTATCGGCCGGCCAACGGAGCGACAACCATCAGCCGGAATTCAAAATATCACGCGAGGCATCGAGGTGGCGAGTGCAGGACGCATCCCGCCTACAGTTCCTCGGCGATCGGGCGCGGTCAAGATGCTCGACGACCGCCGCCGTCCTTAGGAGAAGTGCCGCGAGTTTTGACCCGCGGCACTTAGACTACCAACTGCGAAGCTGACTTACTTCACAGCGAAGACATAGATCGCGCCACCCGACGGCACATCGGGATATTTGCCGGGAAACAGGAGGTTGAGCCGACTCTGCATCCTCGCAGCATCGACACCCCAGCCGGACTGCACCGCGATATACTGCTTGCCGTCGACCGCGAAGGACACAGGCACGCCGTTGACGCCCGAGACGGTCGGGTATTGCCACAAGATTTTGCCGGTCTTCGCGTCAAAGGCGCGGAACAGGCGATCATTCGTGCCACCCGAGAAGAGGACGTCGCCAGCGGTGGCCAGCATTGGACCCCAGTTCTCCGACGGTAGCTTGGTCGTCCACACCTTTTTGCCGGTATCGAGGTTCCAAGCTTGGACTTCACCGATGTGATCGGCCCCGGCACGGATCAGCATGATGTTGCTGGCGACGCCAATGTAGCGTTCGCCGGGCACATACTTCGCCGGTCCGCCGCGCAGCTCCGTGCACAGGTTCTCGTTCGCGGGGATGTAGAGCAGCCGAGTCTTGGGGCTATAGGCGACCGGCGGCCAGTCCTTGCCGCCCCATAGACTTGGGCAAAATGTGGCGGTCTTGTCGGTGCCGGGCTTACGCTCGGGATCGACGATGGGTCGCCCTGTGCCCGGTTCGACGCCCTTGAACACGTTGTGCGCGACGAAGTTCTGGCCAGCAATGAAGTTGATCTTGCCGGTAGTTCGCTCCAGTTGCCAGAGGTAACCGTCGCGGGCCACATCAACGAGGCCATGGATGGTTTTGCCGCCATGCTGATAGTCGACCAGGATCGGGGGCGAAACCTCGTCCCAATCCCAAGAGTCGTTTTGGTGGTACTGGAAGTGCCCTTTGATCTCACCGGTCTTGCCGTCGAGCGCGATGACTGACGACGTGTAGAGATTGTCGCCAGGACGTTGATCGCCCATCCACGGACCACCATTTCCAGTGCCCCAGAATGCGAGATTGGTCTCCGGATCGTAGGTCCCTGTCACCCAGACTGATCCGCCGCCGGTTTTCCATTGGTCGCCCTGCGGCCAGGTCTCGCTGCCCGGTTGTCCCGGTTCGGGAACCGTGAAGGTGCGCCACAGCTCTTTGCCGTTCTCGGCATCATAGGCAGCGACAAAGCCGCGTACGCCAAGTTCGCCACCTGATGTGCCTAGCATTACCTTGCCATCGGCGAGGAGCGGCATCAGCGACATGTAGTAGCCGTTCTTGTAGTCGGCGACTTTAACCGTCCACACCTCCTTGCCCGTTTTGGCGTCGAGAGCGACGAGGTTCGCGTCGGCGGATGCAAAATAGACCTTGTCGCCCAACAGTCCGACGCCGCGATTGGTCGGATGGAGCGATTGGAAATCCTCCGGCAGCGGCCGCTTGTAGCGCCACAGCACATTGCCGGTCTTTGCGTCGAGAGCGATAAGCTGATTTCCCGGTGTCGCCACGAACATCACACCGTTGTTTACGATTGGCGGCGCCTGATGACCTTCGGTCTGACCGGTGGCGACGCTCCAGACGAGTTCGAGACGACCGACATTCGCGGGCGTGATTTGCGCCAGCGGGCTATATCCCCACCCGTCATAAGTGCGGCGGAACAGGAGCCAGTTGCCGTCCTCAGGCTTGCGTAGCCGCTCGGCCGTGACCGGCGTGTATTTCTGGAGGATCTCCGGCATCGGTCCAGGCGTGGGTGTTGCCGACGCCGGGGCGATAGTTTGCTGGGCCAGCGTGACTGCAACGCTCATCGCGGTCGCAATGGCGCCGGTGCCCACGCCGAGCAACAATTTCCTGGTGTCCAACATGAGTTTTTCCTCCCGTTCTGTGAATGTTGTGTGCGCGTTTGTCCTTTGACGCGATCGCGAATTACGTGGGTACGATGCCGACGCGACCCACGAATGGCTTGGCAACGACGAGCTTGCCGTCAACGATCTTGAGCGGCAGCGCCGCCAATGCCCGGGTCGTCGGGCCGTCGACTATGCTCGCACCATCACGTGGATTGTACCGGGAATTATGACAAGGACATTCCAGAATATTTTGGTCCGGAGACCAGCCATCGACCTCGCAGCCCGCATGGGGACAGATCGCAGAATAGGCAACAATCCCCTCGGCTGCACGCTCGCGCGTCTGTCCAACAAGCGTTGCTGGATCGAGTCGCAGTAGCAGCACCTTGTTTAGGCGCGAGCCGTTACGGACGATCTTGCCTACCGGATCGAACGGCCACGCGATGATTTCGGTATCCGAGATATCGCCAGGCGTCAGTGCGGAAGGGGCCGCTGCATCTACGCGCACAAGATAATCGCCTTCCTTGGGGCGCTCATCAGCGGGTTCGCCGGCCGCGGAAGTTGCACTCCTGCATACGGCGCAAGCGCCGACCAAAATTGCAAGAACGAGAACGTCTCGTCGCGTCGATACGATGCCGCACGACCCTGCGCGCGCATCAGAAGCCTCCCTCATCTCACCCCCAATTTCGTTTGCCGCGAGCGCACCGACGAACCGCATACGGCTGCCCGGCCGGAGTTTTATGCTGGGAGAATCCTCGCGAATGTCCATCCAGTCAAGCCGCAGAGTCGGCGCGCTGCGCTGGGGCTACCAAGCGTTGAAGCCTTCGTACGCAGCATGACGTCCTTGTCGGGTCAACCAAAAAGAGACAATCTGCTGAACGCAGACGCAGCGATCGAAGTCGACCAATTCAAGGCGGCTACAAGATGAGGGGAAGGGTTTTCTAATGACGATCTCGATCCGGGTGTACCTATTGGCGGCGTCGATGCTGATCTCCCCTGCTTTCGTCGCGGCACAGGCGCCATCGGACGGCCCACCGAGTTATCGACCGGGCCTCGGCGACCTGATGACGACAACCGTTCAACCGCGCCACATCAAGCTTGCCTTCGCCGGCCGCGAAAAGAATTGGACCTACGCCGCATACGAAGTCCACGAGTTGGACGAGGCCTTCGACCGTTTATCCATCCAGTGGCCTATATGGCAAAAGGTCCGAAATCGTCGAGCTGGTCGAGACCATCATCCGACAACCACTTTACGACCTTGGCCAAGCGATCAAGGAAAAGAACGAAGCGAAATATAACGTAGCCTACGGCCAGCTGACTGACGCCTGTAACGCGTGTCATGAGGCGGCGCGACGCAGCTTCGTCGTCATCCAGGAGCCAAAGGACAATATGTTCCCGGACCAGGACTTCCGCGCGAGGCCATGACATCGTGCACTGCGCGATCGGAGCGCGACCCATCCAAAGACCACCATCGAAACCGAATGACGATGGGACGCTAGCAAGCGCAGTCAATCATTCAGCGGAGCAGCAGCGTTTAGCTTACGGTGCCGACACAGTTATTTGCTCTCGCTACTCATGACAATTCGATGAACCGAAAGGACCTTCGCAGTGGGGAATTCCAAAATCTTCTTCGGGTTGTATTGTTCGAGGCGCAACTTTTTTGAGTCTTGCGACACGAAGCGCTTCACATACGCACGCGGCGCTTCACTCTCTGGGGCCGAGATCTGCGCTACAACAAAGGCGCCTTTGCTGATCGGTTGACGCGGGTTAACGAACACAGTCTCGCCGGCGAAGTATCGCGGCTCCATAAAATCGCCAACCACATAGACGGCATAGGCGTCAGGAACATTCGATAGATTGGCGGGTGCAACGACTTCGGTAACTTGGTTGCCGGTCAGGATGAACTCGTCATCCTTACCGCCGATTGCCTGACCATAAATTGGAATCCACCGGTCGAACTTTAATCCGCCCGCGACAACAGCTTTCGACAGGGCTGCGCCCGTTGCTGTCTTTGGTCCAGCGATCTTGAGCTGTCGTTCGTCGACCTTCAAAATCTCGGCTACTTGACCCCGCACGTCCTCGGGCAAGCGACCTGGGACGCCACGTCTGACGAACTGCTGAAAATAGGCATGATTCTTTCCAACGCGAAGCGACAGCTCGGACAACGAAAGGCCGAGCTCGGCGATACGGGAAACGATGAGAGCGCGAACAGGATCCATTGGATGGAATATACATGATTGACATCGGCTTTGTAGATAGGAATTTCACGTGAGGCTTAAGGAAGCGGCCTACCGATTCCATTGGCTTTAGAATTCCTATTCACCCTGCGCGGCCTTGCATTTGTCAGCGATAGTTGCAGCTGGGAATTCCCACAATTCTTTGTCCCGCATCACTGGATTCACCAACCATCAGTAAATCATCGACAGATCGCCGCAAACCAATCACACAAAGACCATAACTTCTTTTTTCCCTTATTTTCGGAACTTGCTGTCCGGGCGTTGACTCTGTGCGCCTCACGTTGAGGCAAGCGAGGAAAAGCCGCTCGGAAAACGCCCACGCGTGTCAGCGGACTTGTGCCCGCAAGAAATCGAGACCCGCGCCGGCGCGATTGGTAGTGCGTACGCGCATGGCGGAGGCGGGATATGACTGATCAAAGCGATCGGGAGGCGATGACAAAAGCTTGGACCTACGCGGTCCTTGACGCGCTCGAAGCGGCTGACGAAAAAACAAGACTGGAGATTGTGCGCATCATATGTCCAGCGGGGTTTGTTGTAGTACCGCGGCACCGCCCAGAATCAATAAAGAAACGCAAGAACTAGCTCCATTGGTGCTACCTCGGAACCACCGTTAAGCGGTAACATGTTGCTGTTATCCGCTAGGCGGCGGATAACCCTCTGTCAGCCATCACCGCTCGCGGGCCGCGCGGCACTGCACAAGAAGATCGGCAAGCGGCAGCTCATTTCCTACAACGCTATGACCCGGTGGGCCCTGCGGCTGAGCATCTGGAAGCGCCCGGTATTCTTCATCATCGGCAGCCGCAAGCAGCATATAGGGCTCAAACGGCAGGACTATCCCGTCAGAGTGATCAGGTATAAGTAAGATCGAAGTAGGAACTCGACAAATCCAATAGATGCCGTCGGCAGCGCTCGCTTTGTCGAATCGGTAGGGGCGTCAGTTCAGCGGCTTGCAGTCGGAGTGCGCAGTGGCCGTTTTATTGAAGAGACCGCGCCCGGCCGCTTCGGGCCCTTAAGCGCGGCCTCGAGATCCTGCAGATTTCTCCGGGCCGCTGCCACAGCGTCTTCCTCAATGGTCCGATAGCGTGACACCAGCTTTTTTCCGAAGGGCGTAAGTGTCGCCCCTCCTCCATGGGCGCCTCCCGGCTGCGCCTCCACCACCGGATCGCGAAAGCAATTGTTCATGTCGTCGACCAAGAGCCAAGCCCGACGATAAGACATTCCGAGCTTCCGCCCCGCCTGGGAGATCGATCCAGTGCTCTCGATCGCCTCCAGGAGGCGGATCTTGCCGGGGCCTAAGGCGCGTCCGGCGCCGAGGTCCACTCTTAGCGTCAGTCTTGGCGTATCCATCTTTCGTCGCTTTCGAAGACGTATGACAGTCTAGCACGGTTTCCCGCGCAACGGTGCGCAAGTTAGCGTGCAACAGCCGTGCTCGAAATTGTACGAGCGTCCGCGCCGCCGATTAAGCCGCGACGTCCTTCATCAGATCAGACATAGGCCCGTTTGTCGGCACGGCCGGTTAGCTGACTTGGTTGAAACGCGCCTGCAATTGTCCCCGCCTTGCTGGCCAAGAGCCCCTTAGGTGCAAAGCAACAGAAAGACGAAAGAGCAATATTTGCTCGCTCACGGGTTTAGCTAACCGGTGATCGTAAGCTAAATGGAGGCTCGGAGCTGTGAACTCAGGTCCCCTCCAGTTACTGCGTCGGTGAAGGCAGCTGCCGTGCAAGAGGGAAAGGATCGGCTAAGGCGCTGCTGCGCGCCTGCGGGACGCGCGTTTAGAGGCGCACGTCGACCCCATCCTTACGGACGATCAGCAGATATCCGTCGTGCTTGATCTCGTGAACCCAATCCGCCCCCGTGGGCAGTGCTGTGCGCTCGATCGGTTGGGCAGGCACGATGAACCCGGCCGGGAGGCTACGCGATACCATAACCCTCAATTATGCTGAGCGATCCGAGCCCACAAGCCTGAGCGAAGCCTGATGCATATCTCTGAGTGTCCCAATTGTCGTGTGCCGATGGAGCTCAAGGAGCGCCACCCTTTTTTGTCAGGGCGAGACATGGTGGTCGTGAGATTCGAATGCCGGAAGTGCGGTTGCGAGAGCATGCAATCGCGTCCGGATGATCAGGCTCGCTCCTGGTGGCAGAGGTTATGGAGCCGGAAGTAGATGTCACCGGGTCCATATTTTTAAGCCAGCATCGCGTACTATTGTTCACATGGGCATCCGCACACGCCGTCCTGAAATGCTCGCGACCTGGCGCAGCCGCGCCGAGGAGAAGGCCGCGCGTGAAGAGGCGCGGCGCATTGTCGAACGTTGGAATCGCGCCCTGACGGCCGGCCGCGGCACTCTAGGGTCGCCGACGATCCGCGCAGCATTGATGGCCGGAATGCCTTGGCTCGACCTCCATTGCCCGGGGTGCCAAACAAGCCGTGCGATCGACATCCGGACGATCGATCATCACCCGCTCGCCTCGGTCGGAAGCCTCGTGCTGGGGCTGCGGTGCACTTGGTGCGGTAGCTCTGCGCCGATGCCGCGGCTCGCTGGGCTGTTTGCGCTGCCGCCGAGGATCGCCGACAGCGAGACAACCCATGCCTGACGGGAGAAGCCGCAACGGTGTACGCACCCTCGCGTGGGAGTGCCGGACGCGCCGCAGACAAGAGAGCAAAACCAACTTGGAAATTCGACTGAACGGGGAGCCGCGCGCCGGCGAGACCTTCGAGTTTGTCGTTTCATCAAACCAGCGACTTGCTCGCGTGACGACTTACATCGGTCGTGCGCGCGTCTGGGAAATGGGTTCGGTTAAGCCCCCGCACATTCAGCGAATCTTCATCTCGCTACAGTGGGCGGGACGGACCCTGCTGATAAGGGTCTTCGATAACATCGGCAACACCGCCAAGACGCAGCGCACCATCGGCGCGGCAACACTCGAATGAAGCTCGTACCCGGCAAATCCTATCTGTGCGTCAAGTGCCGTGTGTGCAGTCACCTCACTGCGTTTGATGACAGCGGCGAACCGCTGCCGGCGATGAGCCCGGCCGAAGCGCAGGAGTTTCGCATCGAGCTCCCGTGCGATAGGTGCCGAACTCCAGGAGCCTGGAACGGTAACGAGATTGTTCAGTTGAATATGCGCTTGAAGCCGGACGCCGACGGCGCAGAGACATGACGAACACCGCAATATCCCGGTAATCGCAGCAACATCTGCCAAGACGATCTCGACCGCCCACCACATGTGCAGAGGGGGCGAGGAGAACAGCAATGAGGTCGAAGATCAATTTTCTGCTTTTGGTCACCGTCCTGGTGGTGTGCGGCTCTGCCGCAGCTTACGCGCAAACAACGCCGGTGCGCTCCAACGCTCACCGATCCTACCGTAGCGGTCCGTTGTATTCCGCCCCGAACTCTACCTACTACGGTTACGGCGGGCGGGGCCCTGCGATTTCCAGTTACGACGGGCGGGATCCAGCAAGCCGGCCGTACAACTATCGCGGATATGCCGATCAGGGCTACGCGCCACCGGAGCGCGGAGGGCAAGCCAGTAACTTTTGATGGACCGATGGACCGACGACGGAGCGCGGCGAATATCGCGAAGCTACCGGCGCTGTTGCAGCGGTGAGGCGAGCGCGTGGCTGATCCTTTTACTGCAACGTTGGCGTCGCCATGCCGCCGACGCTGCTGGGCCGCGCGACGAGGTATTCGAATGATCGGGTAAGGACCGGTATGAGTCACAGGCGGCTGTCGCAGCAATATCCGCGGTTGGTCAGCTTGTCGCTCAATAACGGTCGCGGCGCAAGTTGCAGCGGGACGGCGGTAAGGACCAATACCGACCATGCGTGATTGCTATTGCGCCAAAGGAGACTCGCCAGCGGGCGACACTTCGATTCCGAGTAAGTTGGCGCGATCGATAGCTAGCTGCACAATTCCGGAGCGCTTGGCGTCTTCAATGAATTCGGTGACGTATGCGAGGCGTTCCCTGTGGCCCTTGGGGATTATGTAAATCAGCAACGAACTCGGACCCCTCTCCAATTCGAGGTAGCGAATTGATGTAGCTCTCAATTTCAACATCGAGTGGGGTCCCGATCAGCGCCGATCGAGACCCCACCGTTCGGCCGACTTCCTATGAATAATCAACCCAGTAGGGCCAAATATGCCAGGGTCCCACTTCGGCGCTGATTCACACGTGCCGACGCCTACGGGCGCCAGCCGCCTCAACGGTCGAGCGACCCGTGCCGCGTGTAGTGGCCTACGGTGACAATAACTGGAGGGAGGCGGCGCCGCATCCACACTTGGTCAGCCATCTGGCGCAGGTGGACTTTTCCAAAGTCCGCCTGTTGAATACGGCGTATGCGCAATCTCATCGTGTGGGACATCGAAACGGTCCCTGACCTGAAAGGTTTCGCGGCTACGAACGGCCATGTCGTCAAGAGGTGCACGGAAATCTCCCGTCGCGACTCATTGCGCCTGGCTGCGGGAGCTGCAGTGCTGTCGGCCCTGCCGCAGGCTTCGCTAGCGCAAGACTATCCGGCCAAGCCAATCCGACTGATCGTAGGCTTTGAGCCTGGAACCGCACCGGACGTAGTGGCCCGCTTGCTCGGGCGAAAGCTCGCCCAGCAGCTCGGCCAGCCGGTCGTCATTGAAAACCACGCTGGTGCATCGGGCAATATCGCGGCCGAGCTCGTCGCTCGTGCGACGCCGGACGGATACACGCTGCTTGAGCTCACCTCGGTGAACTCATGGAATGTCGCGCTGTTCGACAATCTCAAATTCGATTTGCTCCGGGACTTCGCGCCGATTGCCACGATCTATCGCGGGATCGGCGTCGTGGTCGTGCAACCGTCGTCTCCTGTGAAAACGCTCGGCGATTTGATCGCAACCGCAAAGGCCAATCCCGGCAAGCTTCAGATGGGATCGGCCGGCGTCGGCACGCCGCAGCATCTCTACGGCGAGATGTTCATGCACATGACCGGCACCGACATGCTGCATGTGCCATATCGCGGCGGCGGCCGCGCGCTCGCCGATCTTCTCGGCGGCTACGTCGATGTGCTGTTTGATACGCTGGTGACGTCAATCGAGCACATTCGGTCGAACGAGCTTCGACCCTTGGCGGTCACGTCGAAAAGCCGTGCCAAGCTGCTGCCCGACGTTCCCGCTATTGCGGAATTTGTGCCGGACTATGAAGCGGACGGCTGGCAGGGAATCGCGGCGCCGGCAAACACGCCGACAGTAATTGTCGACATGCTCAACCGACAGGTCAGTGCGGCTCTCGCCGATCCGAATTTCACAGCGAGGATCGCTGATTTCGGCGGCGTGCCGTTTGCGACCTCGCCGGCGGAGTTCCGAAGTTTTGTCGCCGAGTTCACGGCCAAGTGGCGCCGCGTCATCAGCTCCGCCAACATCAAGTTGTAGGCGCCATCTTCAGCCCCTTCAACAGGCGTTCGGCGGCCTGAAGGTCGGCGGTCTCCGCACCCTCGGTAAATTGCTCGAACACCGGCTGCAACAGCGCGAGCGCTTCCCTGGCGCGTTTCTGACCGGCCCACAGCGCGGCGAGATCGGTCGCGGTGCGAAGCTCCCAGGCGCGCGAACCATGAACGCGGCTCAATTGGAGCGACTGCATGAGGCACTTTTCGGCATCCTTGGTGCGCGACTTCGGCATGGCCAGCAGAATGCTGCCTTTCAAGCGTAGCAGCTCAGGAAGGTATGTGGTGTCTTCCTTGGTCTCGATCAGCCGGAGCGTTTCGTCGATCAGTGTCATGGCTTCGGCGGATCGCCCGCTGGCCGCAAGGCCGCGGGCGAGCATGATATGGAACCGTGTCGTGAAGCGGTCGTAGCGCGCCGCATGAAGCTTCGCCAAAGCATTCTGCAGCAGTTCAACGCCCGCGTCAGCTTCACCTCGGCGGATGGCGAGCTCGCCTTTCAGGCCTTGAGCCAGATCGAGATAGGTCCGGAAAAAATGCGCCTCCGCCCGCAAGATAAATGAATTCAAACGCTGCTCGACGGTATCGAGTTCGCCGATCCACAACAACACTACAATGGCGTTCAGCATGATCGCGAACGACACCGGATCGTCGATCTTCTCGACATCCTTAATGGCCTGATGAGCGAGCGCTATCGCCTGCGCCGGATACCCCTGCAGCCAAAGGGTCGTGGTCAGCGTGATGATGGCCCAGCTCGCGTGGTCAAAGCCGAAATAGACCGTGCGGATCGTCTGCGACCCCCGTTTAGGGCCGAGCGCGGCGTCCAACTCCGCCCTGGCGCCGTTGATATCACCCATGGCGTGCAGCGAGATCCCCATGAGCGTATGCGCCAGCGCGGTCGCGCCCGCGTCGCCCAGCGAGGCAGCGATCTCGGAACCGCGTTTTGCATATTGGAGGGCAATCTTAAAATCGCCACCACGAAAGTGGAACATATGAAGCGGGCCGAGCAATCGCACCTCATTGAGAAGATCGCTGCGCGCTCTGGCCACATCGAGGCTTCTCTCCAATGCCGTGCGCACTACGTCGCTGTGGCCTCGGATGAACATCAACGACAGACCCCACGACGCCTGGAGCTGCATCTCCTCAGCTCCGCCACGAGTCGTAGCGTCGAGGGCGAGCAGCGCGCGATCGGACCAACGCTGGCATTCGGGCAACAGCGACATCGCCAGGAAAATGGGCATCGCAGCCGCGGCAAGCCCGATGCCGGTCTCGACATTGCCGTTCTGGCCAAAACACCATTCCAAAGCCGCGCGGACATTGTTGAGCGCGGCAAAGTGCGGCGACCGCTCTGTGCCGGTCGCCAAGGTCGACCATTCGGCCCCGGCCTGCTCGAGCCAACGCCGATAATAGGTCGCATGGCGCACGGCCAGATCGGCCAACTCAGCGTCATCGATTTCTATGTCGAGGGCGTAAGCACGCGTCGTGTCGAGCAGACGATAGCGCACCGTCGCCCCGATCGGCCGGGTGGCCACCATAGACTTGGCGACGAGGCTGTCGATCGCACCGACCACCGCTGACTGATCGAGCTTGGCGCAGGTGACGACCTCCAGCGCCGCATCGAGCGTGAAATGTCCGACGAACACCGCAAGCCTGCGCAGCACCACGCGTTCGAGATCGGACAAAAGCTCATAGCTCCAGTCGAGCGTGGCTTGTAACGTCTTCTGGCGCGGCGGCGCGGTGCGCGAGCCATGCCACAGCAATGTCAGATGCTGATCGAGAAGCGCTGCGGTCTGCTGCAAGCCGTAGGATTCGACGCGTCGCGCCGCGAGCTCGATCGCAAGCGCCACGCCGTCAAGTTTGCGGCAGATGTCGGCCAGAATGGAAGCGGCCACATCGTTGATCTCCAAACAGGCGCCGCTCGCGGCCGCACGCTCCATGAACAGCTGGACCGCCGGAAACTCCTGAATCGCCGCCGCGGTGAGTCCCGGTGCGTCCGGCGGACAGGCCAACGCACCGAGCCGGCACACGTGTTCGCCGTCGACCCGCAGCGCCTCGCGGCTTGTGGCCAAGATGTGGACCTGCGGCGCGGCGTCCATGATGCTCTCGGCGAGCGCCGCAACCACTTCGACCAGATGCTCGCAGGTGTCGAGGATCAGGAGAATGCGGCGGTCGCGCAGATAGCCCATCAGACTCGGACGCACGTCGTCGGACTGAACCGACAGGCCCAGCATGGAGGCCACGGCCGTGGTCACCAATCTGGGATCGCTCAGCATCCCGAGATCGACGAAGAGCACGGCGCCGTGAAATGCCTCGACCAATTGATGTCCCACCGCGATGGCGACCGTGGTCTTGCCGACGCCACCCGGGCCGACGACCGTAACGAAGCGCGACGCGGTCAACTGCGTCGACAATTTGAGAACGTCGTCGTCGCGACCGACCATCCGGCCAAGGCGGTTGGGTAGATTGGCATGCGGAAAATGCACAGCCGCGACCGGTGCCGCGTCAGCGACGGGTGTCGCTTGGCGCGAGCTGTCGGCCTTTGAGACCGGCGCCACGAAGCAGTAGCCGCGCCCCACGAGCGTCGTGATGTAGCGCGCTCCATCCTTTCCGTCGCCCAGCGCCTTGCGCAGACTGGCCATGTGAAACCGCAAGCTGCCTTCTTCGACGGTGATGTCGGGCCAAACTCGTGACATCAAATCATTCTTGCCGACGACTTCATTCGGCGTGGAGATGAGCACAATCAAAATGTCGAGCGCGCGCGCTCCCAGATCGACCGCGACGCCCTCTCTCGTGAGGAGCCTTTCGCTGACCAATAAATTGAAAGGACCAAACGAGAGCCGGTCCTTGGGCTGGTTTGACACTGTCGCCATGGCGTCGCCGATACGCAGACGTCCCCGCCGAATTTTAGGTCATGATCTGCCCTTGTTCCATAGGGGCGATCGGCTTTGCCGCCAACCGGCATGCTCAAACCTGATTAAAAGATGTGCGCCACTAACAGCGGCTAACAGCACCTGACAACGCATAACGGGCGTTTTCTCATTCGCAGGCGTAACTGTTGGCGCGCAGATACAGCCGAGCACGGCGCCTGGACAATTTGAAATCGAATTTCTCGATCCGAGCGCGGAAGGTCCGCCCGCAAGTGTTCGGGCCTGCAGTAACGAGTGCCGGAACGGTCGGAAGGAATTTTGGAACGCACCATGAGCCGGATCTCAAGGGTCTTGCATACCGCCAAAATCCATACGGTCGGCGGTCGGGAAAATGGCGCTTCGCGCAGCTCCGATGGGCGTCTCGACATCCGGCTTGCGACTCCCGGCACGGCGCGGATTGGCACCAATCCGGAGGAACTGTTCGCGGCCGCATGGTCGGCCTGCTTCGAGAGCGCGATAGCGCAAGCAGCTCGCAAGCGAAAAACCGCCTTGCCCGCCGGCGTGACGATCGAAGCGGAACTGGACCTCAATGTCGCGGACGACAGCTACTTCCTCAGCGCTCGGTTCAACGTCAGCCTGCCGGGTCTCGACCGCGACACTGCCCAAGGACTGATCGATGAGGCAAACGAGATCTGTCCGTATTCGAAAGCAACACGCGGCAATATCGATGTTGCCATCAATCTGATCTGAGAGGGCACCATGGCTTTATCATCAAAGTCAAAACCGCGCAGAGCGTCGATAGGCGCATTTCGGTTAGCCCTTCTGCCTCTGGAAGCTCTGCACGTCGTCAGCCTTTGCCGGTCACCCTCGCGTCCGTGACTCATCGAAGAGGAGGTCGTCATGAAGGAAGCCCCCAGCATGAATCGCCGCGGCTTTTTCGAGGCCGCGGCAGCCGCCGCGAGCACCCTCGGTCTTCCAAATCTCATTCTTGCACGAAAAAGCTCAGCAATGGACAAGACTGATGTCGGCTTCGACGAAGCAACGTTCGCGAAACACTTCAACCAATTCAGCCCTGAGTACGGGCCACACTTCAGGGAAGTTTACGAGCACATGCGGGCGAATTGCCCAGTTGTCCATACCAACGAACTTGGTGGATTCTGGGTGGTGACACGCTACGAGGACATTGCCCGGGTGGCGCGCGACTCCGAAACCTTCTCGTCGAGCTACGGAGTCTTCCCGTCGCCCACGAATCCCCATTCACTCAAGTGTGGATTCGGGCCGCTTGATGAGGAGCGCACCGGACCGCTCGCCGCGTACCCCTCAGGCCCAAATGGCGAGGCGCCACGCCTCGACTTCCTCCCACTTGAACTCGATCCGCCGCTACACGGCCAATACCGAACCGCTGTAGAGGCTCCATTTTCGCGCGAGGCGCTCAGCCAAATGGCGCCGTGGATGTTGGTGCTGGCTGACCAGTTGATCGACGCCATCATCGACAAGGGCGAGGCCGATTTCTGCCGCGATCTGAGCACGCCGCTGGCCAGCATCTACACGATGAAGGTTCTCGGCCTCCCGCTCGAAGACTGGTCGGACTACGCCTGGTTGATCCAATCGGCGAGGTCTGGATCCAGCAGCGTCCAGTCCAGAACGCAAAACCCTTCAGAACTCGAACTTCATGAACGGGTCACGGCCGAGGTGGTTCGCCAGCGCACGCGGCCGCTGGCGGGTGGGGTGATCACCCATCTGCTTGAGACAACAATCGATGGCCGAAAACTCGAGAATTGGGAGATCGAAGCCTACATTTGGCTCCTCATCGGCAACGTCGCTACGACGCCGGCCTGTATGGCGTCCAGTTTCGTTTGGCTGTCGCGCAATCCCGAGCAACGACGCCGGATTGTCGAAAAGCCGGACCTCTTGCCGGACGCGATAGAGGAACTCCTCCGCGTCTTCCCGGCTGCTCACGTGTTCAACCGCACTGTCTTGCGCGACGTCGAGTTGGGGGGCAGTCGTTGAAAGCCGGCGAACGTGTGCTCTTGTGCTGGATATCGGGGAACCAAGACGAGACCGAGTTCCATAACCCGGACAAGGTGGATTTCGACCGCGCCAACAAGCGCCACATGTCCTTCGGCCGGGGCCGCCATTACTGCATCGGGGCCCATGCGGTTCGCCTCGAATTCCGAACCATGTTGGGGCAAATACTGAGGCGCATACCCGACTTTCACGTCGAGGAAACCGGGCTGCGACCCACGCTGATGCCAGCGGTGGTGGCAGGCTACGCGCACGTGCCCTTCGTCTTCGCCCCAGGAAAGAAAGTGGGCGGTCCCCGCATCGAGTACCGACCCTGAAGCAGACCCTCTCCCGACCATCTCGGTGGGAGAGAGGGCCTCGATGAGCCCTCGTCTCTGCGACCAATTGAAGAGGAGTTCGTGATGGAGAAAGCGCTCGGCTACGGGGTCACGGTGGTGCGTGACGCAACAGCCGATTACTCGGACAAGGAGATGTACGCTGCTCTCGAAGTCAATGTTCCAAGATACGCGACCGCGATCGTGACCGCCAATGAGATTATCAATTTGATGTCTCCTGCCCAAGCCACGGCGCTCGGCAGCCATTAGGTCGGCTGCTCTTTATGGTGGAGGTCCCGATCTGCAAACTATCGAGTCCCGAGGCCAACTTAATCGCAAAGCTGATCCGCAAACCGAAGTAGGAGATGCACTATGTCTGATTATTCGCAGTTCAATACCGACCGCACCTTTCCGGGCGTGTGGAGGGTCACCTTCAGCAACCCGCCGATCAACATGTTTCTCCCCTCGACAATCGTCCAATTGGGAGCACTTATGACGAGGCTCGAGGCGGACCCGTCCGTTAAGGTCTTAACGTTCCAGTCGGCGAACCCCGATTTTTTCATTGCCCATCTCGATGTAGCCAAGGCAGCTGAACAGCCAAAGGTATTAGACCTTTGGCGTGACTTTGTGCTGCGCCTTTCGTCAGCGCCATTCGTGAGCATTGCGAAGATTCGTGGTCGGACCCGCGGAATCGGCAACGAGTTCGTGCTCGCCTGCGACATGCGCTTCGCGAGTCGGCAAAACGCGCTGTTCGGCCAACCCGAGATCGGCGTCGGGTTAATCCCCGGCGGCGGCGCGCTGGAGTGGCTCCCGCGGCTGGTAGGCCGCTCGCGGGCGCTCGAGATAGCGCTAAGCGGCGACGATTTCGATGCCGATGTCGCCGACCACTACGGCTGGGTGAACAGAACCCTGCACGATCACGAACTCGACCCATTCGTCGATGCGCTGGTCCGACGGCTGGCTTCGTTCGACCGGGAGACGCTAGCCGCAGCGAAGGCCCAGATCAATCGGTTCGCGATGCCGACAGCCGCCGAGTTGCAGTCGAGCAACGACATGATCTGGACGGCCCTTGCCTCACCCGGCGCGCAGGCGCGTCGTGCCAAGGTCCGCGACATTGGCTACGGCGTTCCGAGCGACTTCGAACTGAACTTTGGCCGGTACCTTCCTTCGTTCGGACCTGCCGACGCCACGGCGGCGTAGCAACCGACCTAGAGCAGATTCACGGTAACTGGCGATATCCTGCATTGGCGAAATAATTTGAGCATTCGTTTGCGGAGAAGGCAGAGAGGCTTTTGCCCATCGTAGTCCAAAGCGCCTCGACGGTGCGGGGCGCGGCAGTCCGCAGGAGCGTTTTGAGCTTGGCGAAGGCGTTCTCGATTGGGTTGAGGTCAGGCGAGTAGGGCGGCAGGTAGCTTAGGCTGGCGCCACTCGCTTCGATCGCTTCCTTGACGCCGGCGACTTTGTGGCTGGCGAGGTTGTCCATGACGACGACGTCGCCCGGTGCAAGTGTCGGAGCCAGGAATTGCTCGACATAGGCAAGAAAGACGGCGCCGTCCATAGCGCCGTCGATCACCAGCGGAGCGGTTATCTCGTTCTGACGCAGGGCGGCAACGAAGGTTGATGTCTTCCAGTGGCCGTGGGGAACGCTGGCGATGACACGCTCGCCGCGGCGTGCTCTGCCGTAGCGCCGTGTCATGTTGGTGGTCGCCCAGGTCTCGTCGATGAAGACGAGGCGGGCTGCATTCATAGCCGGCTGCTCTCGCCGCCACGTCGCGCGGGCTTCGGCAATGTCGGGGCGCGCCTGTTCGGCCGCGTGATGCGTCTTTTTTTGAGCGTCAACCCAAGCCGATGCAACGTATTCCACATGCCGCCTTGGCTCACCGAGATGCCGTGCTTCGTCAACACCCAGGCACGCAATTCATCAAGTGTCGCATCGGGCTGCGATGAGACCTGGTCGCGGATCGCCTGATGATGCGGCTCAAGTTTCCATGCCAGATGACACCGTTGCGGCCGAGCAGTGGTCTCGCCGGTGGCACGTCGCCGGCCCAAGGCTTTGTAGATGTACGACACGCTGACCCGAAACAACGGCGCGGCCTGGTAAACCGGCGTGCCAGCGTCGACCGCAGCCAGCACACGTTCGCGCAAATCCTGCGAATAAGACTGTCCCCTTCGCCAGCTCATCGAATCCCCCAGCCATCAAAAGCTGGAAGCCCATGAATCACAGAACCGCGGCCAGGGGAATCCCGTCCCGATTCCAGTCAACGTGAGGATGCTCTAATCGTTACCCCGAAATCGGGGACCACGCCCGGCGTTGGACGCCGCCAAGCGTGCTCGTCCACTCGACTACTCCTAGTCGAACTGAATACTCAGGAGGAAGCCATGGACAGGACTGATGTAGGCTTTGGCGAAGCGCAAGATGACTGTCGCAAGCAGGCGCTCAGGCAGCTCCTCGCCGGCGAAGTTGCTAATCTCGAACGGCTTTGCGGCATCGCAGGCCGGGCTGGGCTCAAAATTGTCTTTTGCGACGAAGAAGGCGTTTCCGTCGCCCAATACAGCACGCCGCCGGTGTCCGATTGCGCAAAGGGCGGGCTGACCCCACGAATGCTGCGGCGCGTCCGGGAATACATCCGACAGCATCTTGCTGACACAATCAGACTGGAGGAACTGGCTAGCATAACAGGCCTGTCCCGTTGCTATTTTGCTCACGCCTTCAAACGATCGATAGGCCTGTCACCATATTGCTTTCTCATGCAGTGCCGGATTGAACATGCGCAGAAGCTCCTGGCCGAAACCCATATGTCACTTGCGCAAATAGCTCTAGCGAGCGGCTTCAGCGACCAAAGCCACTTGTCGCGGCGATTTCGTCAATCGACAGGGCAGACGCCAAGGTCATTCCGCCAATCTCAAAGTTAGAGGAGGCGAACATGATCCAGTCAATAGATGTGGCGGGAGCGGAGTTCCGTCGCTCGGAGGCGAGTCTGCTGCTGCGAGAATTCTCGCATCGAATTAACAACGAATTCGCTTCGGCAATCGGATTTATTTCGCTCGCAGCGGCGCGTTGTGATAGCGGCGCAACGAAGGCTGTGCTCGAAAAGGTACAGGATCAACTGCATAATTACGCGCGGGTACATCACGCATTGCAGATGCCAGAATACAGCATGTTGACCGACGCATCCGCGTACCTACAGCAACTGTGCCGCGCGATCAGCTGTTCGAAACTTGAATCCCATGGAATAGAACTCGTCTTTGTCAGTAATCCATTTTGGATGGACTCCGAACGCTGTTGGCGCTTGGGATTGATCATTTCAGAACTCGTGACCAACGCCGTTCGACATGCATTCATAGGTCGGCGTGGCACTATCCGAGTTGAGATCTCGCCTTCATCGTCTTTCATCCAATGCAGCGTGACGGACGACGGCAACGGCAATGCTGAAGCTCGACCTGGACACGGCCTAAAGATCGTACGTGCTCTGGCCGAGAGTTCTTGGTGGTGCGATCGATCAGCGCTTCGGACCACAGGGCACCGCGACCGTATTTAAGTTTCCCTCGAACTTGTAGCAGCCGGGCGTGCTGCCCTCGTCCAGCAGGGCCTCCACGACGTGTTGCAGTCGCTAGATATGTCAAGCAGACGATTTCTTTGCCCTACTTATTGCGAATCCAATCGACGAGTTCCCACAATGGCGATGGGATTACTGTAACCTAACTGATCGAAGGCGGGTCACCTCGATCTCGACGGAACCCGACCTGACGGATGCCAGAGCATTCTTCGGTACACCAAGATGAACCACCGAGCAACTCTACAGGGCGTCCTATCAACTCAGAACAATTCAAGCGTAACACCATAATATTTTGATTGCTGAGGTACAAGAATTAGACTCGGGTTTCCACATAGTATGAGCCGTGATCAACGGACACGGCGACGAAGTCATCGAAATGGCAGAATCAAACTTACAGCGCTGGACAAAGGGAAGCGGAGGCCAAGGATTTTGATGGGCTCATCGTATCCCGATTGAAACGCGGGTGCCGTCCTGCTGTGCAAGATAAACTTGCCGGCGGGACTGGGCGATGTTCGGATCGACAACGCCATCTGAGGAGGTCGTCATGCAGAAAGAGTCCAGCATGAATCGCCGTCGCTTTTTCGGGGCTGCCGCAGCCGCCGCGAGCACCCTTGGCCTACCCAATCATATTTTTGCACAAAGGAGCTCAGCCATGAATTCCTCTGAGTGGGACTATTCCACGATCAAGGAACTCGCCGCGGCGTTAGAATCTCGTCGGATTTCCGCGTCGGAACTCCTTGAACACACCGTCGCACGCATTGAGGCCTTGGATAGCCAACTCAATGCGGTTGTCGTTCGTGACTTCGAGCGTGCACGCGAGACTGCTCGTGCGGCCGACACAGCGCTCGGCAAAGGGGAGCGGCGGCCCCTGCTTGGGATCCCGCTCACATTTAAAGAGGCGTTCAATGTTGCTGACTTGCCGACGACATGGGGCTTCCCGCAGTTCAAGGATTTTGTACCGAAAGAGGATGCACTCATCGTATCCCGTGTGAAACGCGCGGGCGCGGTCCTGCTTGGCAAGACTAACGTGCCGGTGGCACTGGGTGACTTTCAGAGCTACAACACTGTCTACGGAACGACCAACAATCCTTGGGATGTCAGTCGCACCCCCGGGGGGTCTTCTGGCGGTTCCGCTGCTGCTTTGGCAGCTGGCTTCGGGTCGCTGTCGTTCGGATCGGATTTCGGTGGGTCACCGCGCGCGCCGGCGCATTTTTGCGGTGTTTACGCCCACAAGCCGACGCTCGGCCTCGTTCCGCTGCGCGGTTATAACCCGCCCCCCGCGCCGCCCATGCCGGGCCACGGCGACCTTTCCGTAGCAGGTCCGATGGCGAGACACGCTTCCGATCTCGCGCTGGCGCTGGATGTGATCGCCGGACCCGACGAGCAGTATGAGGGGATTGGCTACCGGCTGGCACTGCCTCCTGCGAGACACGACAATCTCAAAGATTATCGGATTCTCGTCGTCGACAGCCATCCGCTGATGCCGACCGGCGATGCCGTGCGATCAGCGATTGGACGATTGCACGAGCGGCTGGCCCGATTGGGGGCGAAGGTCGCGTCGACAAGCGAACTACTGCCAAATCTGACGGACTCGGCCCGGCTCTTTATGAAGCTCTTTAACGCGGCGAGAGGCCTGCGCGCTTCGCCCGACGACCTCGCCCAAGCGCAGCGCCTCGTGAGTTCACGCCCCGCCACCGATCACGCGCTGCAAGCCGAGCGGGCCCGTGGCACGGTCATGAGTTACCGCGACTGGCTCGCCGCAGACGTGGCGCGTGTGGCGCTGCAGCAGCAATGGCACGCATTCTTTCGCGAATGGGATGTGGTGGTTTTCCCCGCCGCCGCAGTTCCGGCCTTCCCACACGACCATTCCGAGTTCGATCGAAGCACGGCAGCTCGATATCGATGGACAAGCATTTCCCTATTTCGATGCGTGCGTCATATGGGCAGATCCCGCTTCGACTTGCGGTTTGCCTGCAACCGCAGCCCCGATCGACAGATCCCCCTCGGGCTTGCCTGTCGGGATCCAAATCATTGGACCTTACCTAGGCGATCGCACGACGATCGCATTCGCTGAACTACTTGAGCGAGAGTTTGGTGGTTTCACGCCACCTCGGTAATCGGAAGCGGACGTATTTACAGAACTGGAGAGAGCCAATGTCAGCATCATCATATTCACCGGACCGGCGCACCTTCCTCGCTACCACGGCTGCTGCGGGCGCATCGGAACTGTTCGCCGCTAAAGCGGACGCCGAAACGGAAACTCCCGGCGCCACCGACATCGTGACCGTCACCGATCCAGCGGAGATCCGAGCAATTTCAAACGATTCAAGGTTCGACCGGGACTTCATAGCTCGTGGTCCCATCGGCAACGTACAGCGCGTCCGGCAAATGCTCAGCGTATGGTCGCTCAACGGCAGATTATTTCCATTTATACAGCCGCGCACCGACGTTAGCCGCGCTACCGCGCAAGACGCTCTGTGGTCGAGACTAAATGTCAAGGCCGACGAGGTGAGACACGGGCCCGCAAACTTGGAGCCCCTGGCCGAGTGGGTCAGAGGGATCGAGCCTGAGGACAAGCTCAATCTGCTTGTGCAGCAGAGCATAGGGAGACTGTTCCTAGAAACGTTTACGGCTACTGAGGAGAGTTGGGCAGCGGCCTCTGTAGTTTTAGAGGCTGGAAACTTTATCAATATCATGAAAAGGCCGGCCTCGCGCATCAGCGGCAAAGTGGAGCGCGCCAAAGCGCTTTTGGCTTCCATGCTGAATGGCGATCTGGCTGCCGTTAACGTGACGATTACGGGTCCGCGGCTCATTATCGGTAGCCTGACTAAAATGCGGCGACTTGCCGCCGACCCAGCGCTTCGATCTTCAATAACGACGGATGCTGCCGTGGACGAATGCCTCATTCCGCCTCCCGTCGTTGTACGCCAGGCTAAATCCTCCGGCGAGGTTGGCGGTTGTCCTTTTAGAAGGGGCTCGCTGTTCATTCTTGACTTGGCAAGCGCGAGCAAAGGCGCGGCGAATCGTGACCTCGTTTTCCTCAGTCAGAGCTGGAGCCGCTGTCCCGCCGAAAGGTGGGTGCCTGCGCTATTGGAAGGGGTATGGACGCGCGTCTCAGCTGTGTAGCGTCAGTCTTAAAAATCTCGCGGCTCAACGGAGCACGCGGCTCAGGTGGACACCGCCAAAAATGGCGCGGCTTTGGTCATGCTAGAAGGCTGAAGGGAGCTGGCACTTTGCCCCATCGCGGAAAGGTAGAAGCCAAATGAGGTTGATCGGACTTCCATCGGTTGCAGTTGCAATGCTGGGATTGGCTGACGCCTGTGAATCAGCAACGAACTCGGACCCCTCTCCAATTCGAGGTCCCCCGGCAGCTCGGTCTCACGCTTCAGCTCCAGCTGTGCGCCAGAGATTGAGATGTTGCGCTGGCGACAGGGCGCGATCCATTTCCCGTCGG
The DNA here is from genome assembly GCA_963807015.1 of uncultured Alphaproteobacteria bacterium. Lineage (GTDB taxonomy): Bacteria > Pseudomonadota > Alphaproteobacteria > Rhizobiales > Xanthobacteraceae > JAJPKK01. The sequence continues at coordinate 213,354 of CAWEAS010000012.1, forward strand.
TGCCGTAGATCATGCCCTCGACGTTCGTGGATACCCCCCTCGCTCGGGGCTGACGTTGTTGCATGGTCGTCGCGGCGCTGTCCGTTTCCGACTGCGTATTCGTCCGTATATAGCGGTCGGCAGGGCGGACCGTAAAAATCCGGCGCGCCTCCAGGCTCTCCGGTCCCATCAAATTTTACTTATCGTTCGACACAGACGGAGGCCGAACGCTTTTCAAGAGAGAGAGAGAATGCGGATCGTGACATCATTTTGACGAACGGGATTCAAGAGCGGTCCGACAGTCTCAAAAGTACCGGCGTCGACCGCTGACGCAGAATTGCTGCCGCGCTCTCGTCTAGGGCCGCTAGCGATATGCTGGTCGCCACGGCCGGCGTCTGCTTGTGATAGTAGTGGTCGATGATCGTCGCCCAGGCGGCGATGGATGAGGCACGACGCATCGCGAGCAAAATCGCGAAGCTGCCGGAGCTGCCTCGCGGCGCCGAGTAGAGTCAGCACCACAGCCCGCCCGGCGGAAATTATCGATAGCGCTTTTTCTCGAAGGTAAACTGAGCGCGCGATCATGGCGGAAGCTGCGAGGCTGGACGCGTGGACAACCCCACGCGCTCCTAGCTTCGATCGGCTTACGGCACCGTCTTGGCAAGATCAGCGAAATTGCCGACGCCGCCACGGCCGCCAGTCATACGCTCCATCTGAATGCCCATCTTCTGGATGCCCTTCACCAGCGCGGTCGTGCCGGGAATGGCCGGCAGAATCTGTGGTGACGGGCTCCAGATGTCCGTCACGAAGCCGAGCTTTGCGTCGGGGATGTAGGGTCGGCGCGCGCGAGCAGCGGTCGGGGGTATCTCGAGCCGAGGCCTTCGCGGTGACCAGCTTTACGACAAGGTCGAACTTGGTCGGCAGGTCAGCCGGCTTGGCGTGCAAAGCAAGCCGCCGCGTCGCCGGCATGGTCCAAATCCAACACTCAACAATGGCCGTCCAGATTTGGCCTGTTGGAGGGCGGCGAGCTCGCACTGGTCCTCAGTACTGGCCTTTGGGCTCGAGACCGAGCAAATATTGTCCGAACATGCTGCCGGCTGAATCCCAATTGAGGCTGATGTGCGAGCCGGCGGCGTGGGCGTCGCGCCAGAACCGTTGCAGCGGATGGTCGAGAAACAGGCCCTGGCCGCCCGCGGCGAGGAACACTGCATCGATGGCCTGGATCAGAAGCCGCACGCAGAACGCTTGATCGCGCCGGTTGCGCAGCCGCAAGTCCATGCTGGTGATTTCGCCGCGCACGGCTGCGGCGAAGGCTTCGTCCAGATCGCGAAAGATCATCAGCCCGGCGGCGTCAATGCAGGCTGAGGCCTCGGCGACGCGCATCTGGATGGTTGTAAGCTCCGCCATTCTGCAATTGCCGCCACTCACCGCGCCGCGCGTAGTGCGGACCTTGGCGGCATCAAGGAACACGGCGAGCGCGCCCTCCGCCATGCCGAGCACCGGTGCGACGATGGTTATCGGCAGCACGGAGAGGAACGACTGTTTGTAAAGCGGATTTTGATGGGCGCGCATGCCCGGCGCGGTGGCGTTGGTCAGCTCGGCGAAGGCGAGCGCGCGATGGGAGGGAACGAAAACCTTATCGGCCACTATGGTTTTGCTGCCGGTGCCGGCGAGACCCATGGTGCGCCAGTTATCGTCGACCGCGATGTCCGTGGTGCGCAGCAAAAAGAATCCCGGCAGCGGCGGGCCTGAGGGTTGTGGGATCATGCCGCCGAGGAATTGCCACTGCGCATTGTCGCAGCCGCTGCAAAAGCTTCCCGCTCCGGAAACCACATAGCCGCCGTCCACCGCGACGGCTTGCGCTACCGGCGCGTAGGTGCCGGCTGCAAGCGCTGCGCGATCGCTCCAGACCTCGTCCTGGGCCGCTGCCGGGAAGCAGGCGATCAGCCATTGATGCGAGGCGAGCAGGCCGTACACCCAACCGGTCGAGCCACAGCCGCTCGCTAGCTTGGTCTCGATCCGCGCGAAGACGTCGAAACCGTATTCGAAACCGCCGTAGGCGCGCGGCTGCATGATGCGGAACAAATCAGCTTGGCGCATGCGCGCGATGATGTCGTCGCCGATGCGACGCTCCGCTTCGGTCTGTTGCGCCCGCTCGCGCGCCAAGTCTGCGATCGCGCCCGCCCGTCGCAGAAGTTCAGCAACGGCCGGCCGCTCGGGGGATGCGACAGTGTCGTGCATGAGCGCTTTTCTCTGCTCCAGTTTCAAGAGCGGCGTTCTTCCATGGTCCCTCAAACGAAGAGGGGCCAGGGCTTCCGGCGAGCCATGGTAAGGCAGGTGCCTCGCCAAGCCCAGGCGGCGGTGGCGTTGGCGCCGGCGTGGCTCCGCACTCCGCGTTCAAAAAGGCGCAATTCGTTTTCGATCATCGGTCGTCGTGACCGAGCGCCCAGCCATCTCCGACAACTGGGTCTGGCAGGAGAAGCGGCGCTCGCCGTCGATGTGCACCCTGCAGGCGCCGCACATCCCGGCACCGCAACCGAACTTGGTTCCCGTGAGCTTGACGTGTTCGCGGATCACCCAGAGCAGAGGCGTAGCCGCCGGTGCGTCAATGGTTATAGGAGCACCGTTCACCTTGAATGTGACCGACATAACTGTCCTCCCGCTCAATTCTCGTCTCTGCTTTATTTCTGCACGTTAGCAGATCGCCCCCTCAGGCGTCAGATCGAACCGCCGCGATACGCTCGACGTCAGCGTCCCGCGAGGCGACTGTTGAGCGTTGGATTTGGACCATCGCCGCCGATGCGGTGGCCTGCTTTGCTATGCCTCAGACGGGGGCGACGGGGAATGTCCCTGCCTGTGGCGGCCCTCGCCGAAGGTTACGCTCGACGGGGGCCGTTTCCTTGTGGGACAACGTGGGGGAAACGATGTGGGCAACTCGAGCCGCTCGACTTTGCCATGAGCAACGTCATGTGGGCCGGCGGACGCGAGTGTCGACCCTCAAAGCGCAGCCGCCGCGGCGACGATTCCATCAGACCGGCGCGACCTGCTGTCGTCCTGGACCCTGATCGCCGGCCCGGCAGCGCTGCAAGGCGCTGCGGGCATCGGCTGGGTCGGAACGCCATACCAGCGCGACAGCGGCGGGAGCGTCTCGCCCTTCATGAGGACCGACAGCGGTGCGAGCGATGAGCCAAGCCCCATTTTTGTGTCGTAAAGCACGACCGCCATGTTGCCGATCGTCGCGCCTTCCGCGATCTCGAGCGGCGCGGCCTTCATGATGCGGTCCTCGAACAGATGTGTCTGGATGGTTGCGCCGTAGTTGACCGCCGCATAGTCGCCGATCCTGGCAAGGTCGAACTCGGAGAACAGAGTCGTGTCCATGAACACGTGGCGCCCAATGCGGCAGCCCATCAGCCGCAGCCCCCAGACCGCAAAGGGGGTGCCGAGGAGCGGCCGGAGCGCCGGCGCGGCTGTGCTCTCGTAGATGCCGTTGACCAATTCGTTGATCCACACGAACTTCGACCACAGCGGCTTGATCGTCGGCTCGTAGCGGCCGATCAGCACGTCCTTGATTCCGCCGGCCATCATGACGGCGGCGAAGGAGAGCAGCATGCAGGCCGCCGGAACGCACATAAACGCCGCCCATACCGGCAGATGCGTCCTTGCCAGCAGCATCAGACCGATGAAGCCGATCAGGCTGGCGGCGGCAAGCTGCGTCGGCAGCAGGATGCGCGTTGCGTCGATCACCGCACGGGTGCGGTAGAGCGCGGGGCTCGGACGATAGGTCTCCTCGGTGCTGAAGCAGGTGAACCCCTGGGTGCGCGGAAGCTCAAACCCCGGAGAGCCCAGCCAGCGGGTGCCGTCGGGCGTCGGCGACATCCCGGCCGGCGGAGTTGATTGCACGCCGATCAGGCAGTCGTCGCCGACATCGACGCCGCCGGGGACGAGGGCGCTGTTGCCGATGAAGGAGCGGGCGCCGATCCGATTGGCCTTCACCTCAAGGACGCCGTTGTGCACGCGTGTTCCGCCGACGACGCAGGCGTCGGCGAGGAAGCTCCCCGCGCCCACCTCCAGGAGGTCGGGCGAGATATGCAGCACCGTCGAGATCTCGGCATTGGTGCCGATTTTCGCACCAAGCAGCCGCAGCAGCGGCGGTAGGTAGATCGTCGCATAAATCGGCATCAGGACGCTGCTCAAGGCACCGAGCAGCATGTCGAATGTCCAGTGGATGAGATATTCGCCGCTGTGCAACGCGAACGTCCCGCACTTCTCGCGGCCGAAGAAGCGTTTGACGGCAATCACTTCGATGGCAAACACCAGGATGGCGAGTGGCACGCCGACAAAGGTCGCCCCGATCGCCCACGGCACGCCGGCATCGAGCGCGTAGGCGACGAGATAGATACTCGGGAGCGCTGAAAAGATCGCGAAATAGCCCATCACATAGATGAGCGCCAAATGGCAAAGGCCGAAAAGTACCGGGCGGGAAGGCGCCGGCTCGCCGGCGCGAGCTGCCGGCACATCGACTTGCGCGCGCTCGGCCGGCACGCCGCGGCGAGATTCGCCGCGTTCCATGCGCGCGCCGTCGGCGAGCAGCGAGAGGTCGTCGAGCCGCGCGCCGTCCCTCATCACGACATCGAGGCCCAGCGCGCAGTGCATCCCGACGAAGCAGTCATTGCCGATGTCGACATCGCCGAGCACCAGCATGCCGTCCTCGATGCGATATCCCAGCAACTGAGTTTCCGCCCCGATGCTCGCTCCCTCACCGATCGAAACCAGATCGTAGGCGACACAGTGGGTGGTCGAGATCACCGCGCCCCGCTCGACCTTGGCGCCCATGGCGCGGAAATAAAGATTTATCAAAGGCGTGCCGCAGAAGAACCGCGCGCCGGCGAGGCCCTGGAACAGCCGCACCACCCAGAAGCGCCAATACGCGATGCTCCACAGGGGAACGCGGCCCGGCTGGAAACGACCAGCCACGAGCCATTTCGTCCCGATGGCGAGGCCGAGATAAAACGGCTGCACGAGGAAGCCGGCGATGATCAAGGTACGGATCGCAAGATCGACGCGCTGGATGCCGCCCTCGAGGATCGACAGGATGGTAAAGATCACAACTGCCGCCGGCAATCCAAGTGCGGTGTAATAGACCGCGAGCGAGAGCCCTTGCAGCAGATAGCAGGCGGCGCGCTCCCACCGCGGCACTCCTTCGAATGCCCGTTGGCTGGCAGAGATTGCCGGCGTGGCCTGCGTCTCATCGCGTTGCACCGGCTGGAAGTCGGCGAGATGGATCGCGAGCTTTTCCACCGTGCGGTGCGAATACAGGTCTCGCACCGAGATGCGCTCGTGCCCCAGCTTCGTGCGCATCGCGGTGACCGCCTGGGCGGCGACCAGCGAATGGCCGCCGAGATCGAGGAAGAAGTCGTCGGCAACCGAAATGGCCGGGTTGCCGAGCGCTTGAGCCCACGCTTCGGCGATGAGCCGTTCGGTCTCGTCACGCGGCGCGACGAGCGCGCGCGAAGTCGCGGCCGCGAGCAGCTTGACGGGGTGGGGCAGCTGCTTTCGATCGATCTTGCCGCTGGTCATGCGGGGCAGATCGTCGACCAGGTCGAGGAATTTCGGCAGCATGTATTCTGGCAGCTTCGCGCGCAGGTGCGCGACCGTTGCGGCGCGGTCGACATCGGCGAGACTGGCTTCGCCAAGTCCGGCATCGGCGACCACGAACGCCGCGAGCTCCTTGAAGCCATTGGCGTCGACGGCGGTGACGGCCGCATTGCGGATGCCGGGCAGTTCCATCAGCACCGCCTCGATCTCGCTCAACTCGACACGGAAGCCGCGAATCTTGATCTGCCCGTCGATGCGCCCCAGAAATTCGATTTCGCCGTCGGCGCGAAGGCGTACGAGGTCATGGGTGCGATAGAGCCGCGGCGAGGGACCAAACGGATTGGTAACGAACTTTTCCGCCGTAAGCTCGCCTCGGTTGATGTATCCACGGGCGATCGCGCCGCCGCCGATATAAAGTTCGCCCTCCTGCCCCACCGCGACCGGACGCATCAGCTCGTCGAGTACGTAGGTCTCGTAGCCCGGCAACGCGGTGCCAATCGTTACCGCTTCCCCGGGGCGGACCTCGCACAACGTCGCCACGACGGTCGCTTCGGTCGGCCCGTAAGTGTTGAGCATGCGGCGCCCGTGGGCGAAACGTCCGACGAGATCTGCGGGCAGCGCTTCGCCGCCGAGGACGAGGAGCCGCACGCTCGGCAGCGGGTCGTCGATCATCGCGAGGAAGCTCGGCACCGTCGAGAAGTAACTGATCCGGTTCTGGGCGATGAAGCTAGCCACGTCCTGCGGGGAGCGCGTTACGTCGTCGGCCGGCACCACCAGTGTGCCGCCAAGGGAAAACGCCGCCCACACCTCTTCAACTGCGGCATCGAAGGCGAGCGAAAAGCCCTGATAGACACGCTCGTCGCCGGTGATGCCGTAGCTCGTCGGCAGCGCCGCCGCGAAGCAGACCGCGTTGCGATGCTCTATCGCGACACCCTTCGGCCGTCCGGTCGAACCGGAGGTATAGATCACGTAGCAGACATCGCTCGGCTGCACGCCCGTCGCCGGGATCGGCGTGTCGGGCATGCCGGCGTACTCTTGGCCCTCATCGACCAGCAACCGGTTGACGCCGGCGCCTGCCGAGGCGCCTGCCAACGCGGCCTGGGTGACGACCAGCGTGATCGCGCCGTCCTCTATGATGTTCCCGATGCGGTCGGCCGGAAATTTGGGATCTAGCGGCACATAGCCGGCCCCGGCCTTCAACACGCCGAGCAAAGCGGCAAAAAGCGCGGTCGACTTCTCAAGATGCAACGCAACGAGCTGACCGGGTCCGAGCCCTTGAGAGCGGAAGTAGTGCGCGAAACGGTTAGCCAGGCGATCGAGTTCGCCATAGGAGAGGATCGTTCCCCGGCATTCGATCGCCGGGTGCTCCGGCCGTAGCGCGGCCTGGGCTTCGAATAACGAATGCAGCAGCGCGGTTTGTGCAAGGATGGAATCCGCCAGGACCCGATCGGAATTCGCAGGTTCGTTTGGCATGGCGATTGGTCATCCATGCCGGCGGTAGTGAAGCGTGCGGGCCGCCAAGCGGCGATGCGGGGTCTGCTTGCGGATCTGGCGATCCGAATCCGGGGCGCCGGCGGCCGGCCCGCTGGGCGTCATCACCGCAGCAAGGTCCGGCAATCCGCACACAGCATTGGCGAGCGCGGCAACCTTTACCGGCTGGTCGGGGACGGGAAGGTCCCGCTGCCCGCCTGTCGGGTCCTTGGGCGCGGCTGGGTCGTCCTGACGGACGACGAGCGGGGCTGCTGCCGACGCCTCCGCCGAGGAGGGCGCTCGGCCTGATCGCTGCTGGTCGACGGCCGTCCCGGCGGTCGCAATCCTGGTCCGGCCGGCGGCAGCCGACAGCGGCGCACCGGGATCGGCGATCAACAATCCGGCGAATACCGCCGTTGTGAGCATGACGATGGAGATCTTCAGCACGGCAACCACCTTTTTCCGCCCCTTGCGGGATTCGCTTTTTTAGTCGGGCCGAGCGAGTATTTGGTTCTCGGGAAAATTCCCTGCTGGCAGAAATCACAGGAGGAATCGGTGGTTCAGAACACATCAGGTCCATCAAGGAGCCCGAATTGACATCCTTGGCCGCGCACATCGGACGGCTTGTCGCCGCGGGAGTGCTGACAGCCATGTCGTCAATGGGGATCGGCGGAAAGACCGCCTCGCCTACCAGTGCGACGGAAATCGAAAGGCCGGCGGACGTCATGGAGGACAGCATCAAGGGGTATGGCATCACCCCGACAGGCCTCGAGCCGGAATATCCCAAAGGTTATGCGTGCTCCCCGCTGACTTCGCTCTACGCGAGCATGATTGATGTCGACCGCACGCGACGGGACGAGATCCACTCCGGTGTCGACGGCGGGCGTCTTGGCGACGCCGTTTTAGCCCCGGCACCAGGCACGGTGCGCCGCGTCTGGGTCGCCGACTGGGGGCAAGGCCGCGAAGGCGCACTGCTGATCGTACACTCGCGCGAGGACCTTGGACTCAACGCGGGAGTGGCGTCCTACTACGCCGAGTTCGACCATCTCAGGCATGAGGAGATCAGCGGCCTCAAAGAAGGCCAGCGGATCGCCCGCGGTGAGCGCATCGCGACGGTATTCCGCCCCGGCGGCAACCGCAAATATTTGCCCGAAGTGCATCTTGAGGTTTACGAGGTTGGGGACGAGGGGGCGCTGACGTGGCGCACGGGTGAGCACGGCACCGAATATTTCGAGAACGCGACGTCCCGGCTGATCGATCCGCTCTACATGCTTTCGCTGGAGGCGCGACCGACAGCGCAGCGCAAGGCGCCGATCCAGCCTTTCGAACCGTATCGGGATTACAGCGTGTTCAAGGGATACACCTACTTTCTGCCGTGTCGGAAAAGTTAGGTCTGGCGTACGGGCTTCAGTTTGGCGGATTGAGCAGCCACGACCAGTCGACCCGCCAGCAACGGATCGCGACGCGAGGTTGATGGACCGCGAGCGCCCCGGCATAGCCCGGACCCGGGACGAGATCCGTGATCGTCCAGTCTTTATCGCGCGCACCTCCGACATCGACTGCCGCCGGACTGTCCGTTCGACCCGTGCTGAAGGCGTCAAGCGGGAACGACAATCCGAGACCTGTCGCCTTGACGAAGGCTTCCTTGCGCGTCCAGGTCACGAAGAAAGACAACAGCCTCTCTTCGGGCGCCAGACGGTTCAGAAAGTCGAACTCGGTCGGAGCGAAATGATCGCGGGCCAACGTCAGAACGTTCGCGATTTCCTGCACCTTCTCGACATCGACCCCGACCGGAGCGATGCAAGAGACCGCCAGCAGTGCAATGTCGCCGGAGGAACTGAGATTGAAATGGAGGCGGGCGGCAGGGCTCGCGAGGATCGGCCGGCCATTCATCTCCTCGTCGAACACCAGCGAGGCCGGGGAAGCGTTCAGGTAACGGGCGAGGATAAGACGCAGAGCGGCATGACGGGTGACATAGTCCGCCCGATCATGCTCATGGCGGTAGCGTCGCGCGATCTCGATTTCGCGCGCCGAAAGGAAGCTCTGCAATTGGCCCTGCGCGTCCGCGGACGGCGGCGACAGCGAGAACGCAAGGCAATCGACGCGCTCGGTCGGCAGCGTAAGAGGATTGTCACCTGGCCCTAGGGCGGGCCACTCCGAGAACGTGGTCATCCCGAACCGCACTTTTAGCTCGGGTGGAGCAAAGCGCAATGGCGGACGCCTGACTTTCGACGCTGTGGATTCCGAAGCCATCGGCCAAGAGACGCGGCGTCGGCATAGTTGGGCGTCGCGTCGCGCGAACTTGAGAACCGGCCACAGGAAGGCCGACTTTTGTAAGGGCCGGGCTCGGCTGAGTATCTCGACTGGGGCGTATTGCGGCGCGCCACCCAAGGCGGCAATCTGTAGCGAACCGCGCGGCTAACCCGCGGCGCCGCTTGAACGTGCCAGGTGCTCCACGTCCACGAGGGGGAAATGCCAATGACATCGAGTTCTCTTGCTGCCGCCATCGCGAGCACGCTGGTTCTTGCGACCGCACTGACGCCGGTCGGCGCCGCCGACATGACCTCTGAGCGCGCGCTCAACGTCCAGCGCGAGCCGCAAAATTGGCTCCTGCACCACGGCAACTACCAGGGCCACCGTTACTCGTCCCTCCAGGAGATCAACGCCAGCACCGTCAAGAACATGCGGCTCGCTTACACGGTCGGGCTCAGCGGCTTGCAGAGCGGTGGCCGCTACGCCTTCGGCGACCTCGAAGCGACTCCGATCGTCGAGGACGGCATCATGTACGTGCCGGATGGCTGGGGTTCAGTCTATGCGATCGATCTGACCGGGGGCCGGAAGGGCGTCATCAAGTGGAAGATGGATCCCGGCACCGACCGCGCCTGGGCGGGCGATGTCGCCTGCTGCGGTGTCAACAATCGTGGCGTCGCGCTGTGGAAGGACAAGGTCATCTCGATCACGTTGGATGGCCGCCTGTTCGCCATCAACAAGGCAACCGGTGAGGTCGTGTGGGAGCGCAATGTCGCAGAGCCCACGCTCGGGGAGACGTTGACCGCCGCGCCGCTGATCATCCGCGATCTCGCGATCGTGGGCTCGGCCGGCGGCGAATTCGGCATCCGCGGCTATATCGAGGCGACCGACCTCAACACCGGCAAGATGGCGTGGCGTACCTACACCATTCCGGGCACCGGCGAGCCCGGCAACGAGACCTGGAAGGACGGCAAGAATCGCTGGAAGCACGGCGGCGGCTCGATCTGGGAGACCGCAACTTACGATGCGGAGTCGGACACGTTCTACCAGGGCATCGGCAATGCCGGCCCCGACTATGACATCGCGTATCGCCCAGGCGACAACAAATGGGCCGCGAGCGTGCTCGCCATCAGCCCGAGCGACGGTAAGATCAAGTGGGGCTTCCAGTACACGCCGCAAGACCCCTACGATTATGACGAGATTTCCGAGCACCCGATCATCAACGCCAAGATCAATGGTGAGGATCGCAAGCTCGTTGTCCACGCGGCGCGCAACGGCTTCTACTATGCGCTCGACCGAATCAATGGCGCGTTCGTGGCCGGCAAGCAGTATACCGACCAACTCACCTGGACGACCGGGCTCGATCCCAAGACCGGCAAGCCGCTCAACTACGATCCCAACTCGGACATCCAGATCTACACGCCGGGCAGCCACGGCATGCGCGGCCAGGGACCGGGCCGCATGTGTCCGACCAACAGCGGCGGCAAGAACTGGGAGCCGACCGCCTACAATCCGGAGCTCAACCTGCTCTACATCCCGACCATCGAGGGCTGCAACGTCGTCGAGACGGTCGAGCAGAGGGACTTCGCCGACCAGGGTGGCACCATCAAGCCGCGCGAGCGCTTCACCGGCGGAAGCACCAAAAATCCTGACCGCCGCTACGGCGCGCTCAAGGCCGTCGATCCGGCGACGGGCGAGATGAAGGCTTCCTTGCGCCTCACTTACCCGAACTATTCGGGAGCACTCGCGACCGCAGGCAACCTCGTCTTTCTCGGCCACTATGACGGCACGTTCTCGGCCTATGACGCGAAGACGCTCGCAGAGGTATGGAGCTTCCATATCGGCACCGGCATTAACGCGCCACCGATCACCTTTGCAGTCAATGGCAAGCAGTACGTCGCGGTTCTGGCCGGCTCCGCGATGCGCGAGCAGGTTTTGGGTAACGCGCCGGAGTTGCGCAACAACGCGACGGCCTCGATGCTGTTCGTTTTTACGCTGTAAGCGTTGGGGGCCACTAGATCGAGCGCGACCGGCCCCTCGGCGGGGCGCTGTCCCGGCTTTACCGTGTTGAAGCGGCGACTGCACTTTAAAGGCGTTTCGAACACAGTGCCTCAATCGAAGGCCCGGGATTGCCCCGGGCCACTCATACTCTTGCGCGGCTGTCGGCAAGGTATTGAGCACGCCGATTAAACGGGTATCGCACCGCGTGGACCTGCCGAAGCGCAGCCCTCCGATGTGAAATCGCGTCCGGCGATGCCCCTCCGTTGCCCTGCGCAGCTGGATTCCGCGATAGTTCGGCGCAAAATCGTTGCGTAACAATCAATTTTGGCCAGCGGGCATGGGTTTGCTTGATCTGTGGTCGATCAATTCACCTATCGCTCCTAATATCGAACGTTGACCGCCGTAGGCAGACTCCTCGGCGATGATATATACTATGGATAATGCGCACGATTTTTCGTCATCTGCGCTCAAGACACGATCAATCGTCGCATCTCTGATGGGCCAATCTCCAGTTCGTCGAAATCAAGATGCGTTCAAGAACCTCAAAGACGATTTTGCAACTGCGCCCGATTAACGCCGCTCGAAGGCGAATCGATGCGCACATCTGGATCGCCTTGGCGAGCGAGTGATGCGCAATTAGGAAGCCCGAACAAGCGCCGAGCGCTGACGCCTTGTCCGGCCGATCGACCACACTTCCCTCGTCGAGTTTCGAAGATGACCGCCGCATAGACGACTTCTGCGGCCGCGATGCTGGCTGCCAGCCCTGTGGGCTGTCAAACGCCATCCGGAACTGCCCCCTTTGCGTCATGAAGAACTGCCCCCACCTTTGGGTTCATGATGTCGGTTGAAGGTTAGTTCCGCCGGTTGCTGGACGGAGGGAGGCGGAGCCGACCGGAGGCCCGTCGCCGACAGGCGGCTTGATGAGGCCACTCTTTCGCTTGGCGCGGAGCCGGTAGCTGTCGCCGCGGATGGTCAGCACGTGGCTGTGGTGCAAGAGGCGGTCGAGGATTGCGGTCGCGACCACCGGGTCGGCGAACACCATGCCCCATTCGGCGACGCTGCGGTTCGAGGTGATCAGCATGGCGCCGGTTTCGTAGCGCCGGCTGACCAGTTGGAAGAACAGATGCGCCGCGTCGGGCTCCAGCGGTAGGTAGCCGAGTTCGTCGACGATCAGCAGCTTCGGCTTCGACAGCGCCAACAGTTTCTCGTCCAGGCGCCGCTCACTGTGCGCCTTGGCGAGGCCGGCGACCAGCGTCGTCGCCGTTGTGAACTGCACCGTGTATCCTGCCAGGATCGCCTCTCGCCCGAGCGCGATCGACAAGTGCGTCTTGCCGACGCCTGGTGGGCCGAGCAGCAGCACGTTCTCGCCATTGGCAATCCACCGTGACGCAGCCAGATCGCGGATCTGTTTCGGATCGATCGACGGCTGTGCTTCGAAGTCGAAGCCCGCAAGCTCCTTCACGGCCGGGAAGTGCGCGAGTTTCAGGGCCATCTCGATGCGGCGGTGATCCTTGCGGGTGATCTCACGCTCGCACAGCAGGATCAGCGTCTCACGCGCCGACAGGTTCGTACGCGCCGCCTCGTCGAGCAGGCTGTCAAGCTGGTCGCGGATACCGAAGAGCTGCAATCGCGCCAGCATGGCATCGAGCGGATCGGTCAGTGCTTCGGTCGCTTTCTTTGCGCGTGCCATCAGAAGCTCCCTCCGATCGCCGCTTCGTATTCGGCAAGAGGACGCAACAACGAGGGCGACAGAGACGACGCCGATACCGTCGGTGCCGCGCTCTGTGGTCGGCAGACAGCGCCATCGCGACCGGCAACACCCTCGAGGTGGGCGGAATCGACGATCCGCAGACGGCGACCCTCCGATTGCTTGTGGACTGCAACCTCGCATGTGCCATGACGGATGCGCACTTCGCCGGCCGCGACCGTCACTGCCACACGTTCGCCGATCAGCTGCCACGGCACCGAGTAGCTGTTCGTGTCGATCTCGACAGCGCAATCGTTGCCAACGACGCGGGTCAGCTCGCGCAATAATCCGAATGACGGCCGCCCGCCGAGCGGCTTTAACCGGTGCGCCTCGTCACGCTCGAACCGGGCGATCGGCGCCTCGCCAGTCGTGCCGTGGATACGCATGTTCGCCACCCCATGCTCCCACTTGGCGAGATGCGCCTCGAATGCTTCCCAGCTCGCGAAGGAATGCCCCGCGATCGCGTTCTTCTTCACGTAGCCGACGCCGCTTTCCGTCTTGCCCTTCGTGCGCGCCCGATAAGGCGCGCAGGCGCGAGGACGAAAGCCCCAATGCTTCGCAAACGCGATAAGCTTGTCATTGAACTGAATCGATCGGCTCACCGCGTCGTGGCGCACAACGAGCGCACGCGGATTGTCCATCAGCACTTCCTCCGGAACGCCGCCGAAGGTCGTGAACGCGCTCTCGAGCCCCGCGAACCAGTGCTCCTGCTTCTCGGCCCGGAACGCACGCACGTGCAGCCGTCGCGAATGCCCGAGCGTCGCCACGAACACGAACGCTTTGATCTTCGCGCCGCCGATCTCCACCAGACGCTCGCCGAAGTCGATCTGCAGCTGTCGGCCCGGTGGCGTCTCGAACCGCGTCGTCGCCAGCGCCTCGGCCTTCAGCGCCTGACGATAGGGCCGCACGGCGCGTTGTAGTGTTCGCCGGCTGACCGCTACGCCTTTCTCGGCCAACAGATCCTGGCGCACCACATCCGCATTGCCGCGATGCCGGACGAACCTCTCGCGCAGCCAATCTTCATGACCGTCGAGCCTCTTCGGTCGCATCGGCGACTTGAACGGCTTCGCGCCGCCCGCCGCAACATAGTCCTTCACCGTGTGATGGCTGCAGCCCAGCTGCCGCGCGATCCGCTTCACACCCCACCCGCACGCCCTCAGGCGTAACATCTCCGCCACGTCGTCCGGCGTCTTCATCATCTGCCCCCGTGGATCACTCCACGATGGGCTTTCCGTGATTCGCTCCTCGTTCATTTGCTCTCTCCTCAGCTATCCAAGGAGGGGGCAATTCCTCATGACGCCGAGGGGGCAATTTTCCATGGCGCGCGACATGTGGGCAACATGAAGTCCAGAAAAAACAGTCTTGTTCGACCAGGCGCTTTCTCAGTTTTTCGAGCTGAGCTCGCCGAGGAGCCGCAGCAACGCGAGTAACCTCTCAAGCCCTTCGGGCGAACCGTCCCAGACGCTCACCACGGCACGCGCGAGCTGATCTCTGCCGTTCCGCGCGAAATCACGGCTCGTAGTTGGAAATTCATTTTCTGCATAATTGCACAGATGCTTCAGCGTCGGTGTCAGCCGTGGAGGTTTCCTGCTCAAGGCACGATTAATACTGGACTGATTGACGCCGACTCGCCGCGCCAGCGCGGAATCGCTGATTTTCAGATGTTTCTTGAGCGCGCGCACGCGCGCGACGGCCTCGGCCGCCCCATCGACAGGACTGGCGGGCCGTCCTCGAGTGTTGGGATTTTTACCTTTTCGTCTCATCATAGCTATGTAATAATGCATAAATGATTTGGTCTACTCAAGAGGTTTAGAGATGGTGGAAATCCGCTTCTATCGTGCGAGCGAGAAGCCATATGGCGTGTTCAGCAATCTCTACAGAAGACCAATTTCGTTTGAAGGGCAGATTTACCCTACTTCCGAGCATGCGTATCAGGCAGGCAAGGCCCGCAAACCGGAAGTGCGGGTTTGGTTGATGGCGGCGCCATCTCCAGCGCTGCTGGCAATGGCGGCTCATGGCCTATATCAGTGGGATATTGCGCCGGATTGGTCGAAAACGAAGTTCGATCGAATGAGAGCCGTGCTCTGGGCCAAATTCAATCAGCACGCCGATCTGGCGGCCATTCTTGTCGATACCAGGGATGCAGTGCTAATCGAAAGCGCCACGGTCGACAGTGCGGTGAATCGCCTTTGGGGCGAGGTGCATGGCAAAGGCGGAAAGAACATGCTCGGGATCATGCTTATGGAAGTCCGCGACCGACTCGCCACAAACGGCAGGCGGAGCCGAAAGATCGCCCTGCAGGCGGCCGAATAGGCCTCAGTAGCCGTGGTGGCTTCCTAGCGCCGCCACGTAGGACGAACAGATTTCGTCGACGCCGCGATCGAGCATCTCCCGCACCCGCCGGGCACCCGCCGCGACGAAGAGCCCCCGCGCCCCGGCAAAAGCGCAATTCAAAGCGGCAAGCCGCTGTCCGACCTCCACTCCTTCAAAGATGTCTTGAACCTTCCACCTTCCGTCCCGAAGCCATCGCGTGAGAATGAGATCGAGTAGACCCGTGGTCACCATATCGCCGGATCCGCACGCATCGACCACGCGAAAAGCAAAACTGCAGGGGAAATGACGGTTGATGCTTCTCACCGAAACCGTCAGACCTGACAAGCCGTAGGTCCTGATCACGACCGTATCGGGATCGAGGCGGAAGTCGCTCACGCTCTTGCCGACCGTCTCGTCCGAAAGCTTCAGAATCGTAGCACAACGGAGCGCTTCCTCAAAACACGGATGGTCGTCGGACGCCGGTTCGAAGAAAACTAGCGCTCCAGCCTTCTTCGCCGCCTCCATCGCAAGGATGATCGATTCGGACACCCGATCGGTGTAGAAGACCGACGTTGATTTCAAGGTCTCCTCGGCTTGGTAGACGTGGCAATAATCAATCGACTGCCATTTCGGAAATCGCGTCGACGTTTCGGGGCAGGTCGAAGTGAAGCGGTGAGTGGCCGTAGAGGTATCCACGATCTCAACGATGACCGGAGACCTTCCTGTCTCCGCGCGCCAAATGTGCTGCGTTTCGCACCCGGCCTTCGCGAACTCCTCGAAAAGAAAACGACCGTGGTCGTCGTCGCCCAATTTGAGCATGGGAAAGACGGGATGGCCCAGCATGGCCAACGAGAGAAGCACGTTGCCGCACGACCCTCCGAGCGCTTGTACAGGAAGCGGGCTGTCGTCGGAGTAAATGCGGTCGACAGTAGTCAACCCCGTTCCCGTTACCGCGGGCCGGGGATGCTGTACCAGCTTCCATGAACTCAGTTGGATCATAACGAGAACATCGTATCAGAGTCGGCCCAACACGGAAACGTCCAATCGCGCGCGGCCTGCTCCCGTCACGTGCATGCCGGACAATATCCTTAACAAACCGTCAGGACCGGAGATCCCCCCGGGCAGCAGATTCCAACAGAAAAGCTCTCTGTCGCACACCCGATCGACGCTCAATCCGAAGTCCGCACCCAGCAACTCGTAATCGTTACCTTGGCGATCGCCACTGTCGCCGATTGCCAATACGCTCAGAGCGCTATCCGTCATTCTTTTTTTGACAGCTTCCAGTACGAGCGACTTGGCCGCCCAGGTGGGGCAGATGTCGATCGAGTGTCCCGAGCGGAGCATCTTCAAGTCGGGTTGAGTTTCGACGATTTCGCGCAGCCGAAGCATGCCGTCTGCCGGCGACGCCAACCGCGCGGTATCGATCGTAATCTGGAAGGCACTTTGCTTTGGAAGCCACTCGTCCAGGAACAAGTCGCTCGCGGAACGGATCGCATTGTACGCCTTCGAAATCGCAGCGTCCGGCAGGGGCGGATTCCTTGCGAGATCGATCGATAACGGGACGATGAGAGCACCATTGTAATAGCCCACGAGTACGCGCGCACAATGCTCTGCGGTCAGGTGCTTCCGGAACTCTTCGCCAACGGATCCTCCGCGTCCGGTCGCGAGCGCGATGGAAACCCCCTCATCCAGAAGCCGCCGAATGGCTGACATGATCGGCTCCGTCGGTGCCTCGAGCCTCCTATCGGTCGACACGATCGTTCCATCGTAATCGAGCACCACAGCTCCGAATTCGGCACGTACCAAACGTCCGACGAACTCGTCGCGGCGCAACGCCCAAGGTATCGCTGTCCTGTTTGGCTCGTCCAACCTCAGTTCGGACCGGCGCTTCCGTCGGGTGGCGGGATCCTCGTCCCTCACAGCAGCAACAAGATGCTGGCTCTCGAAGATGGTCCGTCCGAAGTCCGCTACGCCGGGTCTGCCCGGATCAATCCTCATCGCACGTCCCAAGCCCTCGACCATGCCAAACGAACTCAGAATAGCATCGAAAAGGGCGCGCCTTCCCGGCGTGCCGAAATCGTAGTGAATTCGAGTTGTCGCGGCGGGAAGGCAGGCTTCGATCGACCTCCAGAATCCACCGCTTCGATCGCAAGTGAGCGAGAGAACCACGGTACGAGCGGCGTGACGCGCCAGCCAAACATGCCTACCGTGTGCGAAGTTACGGAAATCCGTGCGCTGCACGCTACAAAGGCCAGCCTCCCAGCAACATGTCTCGATCATCACCGCCGATGCCGTCAAAGAAGGGTCGTGAAGAATCAGAAGCGTATCCCGGCCGCAATCCGAGAAAGACGAAAATCTGTCAATCGTGCGCGATCGTTCCGCCTTCGACAACAGATCTACGGATCTCGATCGCAACTGATCCGTTCCTTCCGCCCTTCGATATCCGGCCACTTGATCGCTCGCGAGCAAGAGGGACGTCACGGTTGCCGCGAGGGAATGAGTTGCCAGAAATCCATCCTTTACATCGGCGACTGGAACGACATGAAACCTTGCGACCTCGTGGAATGTGTCCGTTATCGGACTTCTACCGCGTGCGGTTACGACGTCGACGCGCCGCGCGTGTTCCTTGACCGCCGTCAGAAATGCCGCCCAGATGTCCGGATTCTCGCCGCTCGCGCTGAACAGCCAAACGCCCCATCTCGGCAGGACAGGATCAAGGGCAAACGCCATCGGAGTCGTCACCGCGGTCGCAGAATGGAGCAACCAGCTGCGGCAGGAGGAGAAGAACTCGGCCGCAACCAAGGAACCTCCGCTTCCTACCGCAGCGACGGGATATTCGGCCGACCGCTCGAGAGCTTCGGCAAGAGCGCTCAAATCGCGGTGGCACACGGCCGCGACAGTTTCCGCCAGCCCATCCAACTTCGCTGAGAAGATCGCGGTCATGAGCCGACCGCTGCTTCCGTCGTACACGTGGCCGGCGAATCGATCGCGGCCGCCTCCTGAACGTAGGGATCGCCTTGAAGCCAGACGTGCACGAAACGTGTTGGCGGTTGCTCCCCTGCCTTTATCTTGACCCAATCTACTTCATACCCGACCGACTCGACATAGCGTATCGCAATATCGTGTTCGAGGGCGGCCATCAGCGCTCCGATCGTGAGCACCTTATTGCCCGAAGGGGAAAGCACGAGATGCGTTCTGATCACGTCCTTGAAAATGCTCCGAGTGCGGCGGCAGATCGCCGAGAGAGTCCGGTACAAGTCCAGAGGATCGTCATCGAGAGCGTAAACTAGGTCGCGGGGATTCTATCTTCCACTCGCGCATCAACTCAGGCTCGTATTCCGCCAAAAGTCTGTCGCCGGCCTTGGGATCGGACTGAGAGAGGGGCAGCACGGGACAGATCTTCACCGGTCCCTTGAGGCTCTCCAGAATTCGCTGTAGGGACAGCGTGCGGTTCCGGGCAAGGTGAGGGAGCCAGATCTTGGGTTCGTCCACCGCGTCCTCGAAATCGATCTGACCGCTGAACCCGCGAACTGGATCGACCACATCACTGGGGATGCTCGTGATCGCATCGTCCAGGCCCGCGTTCGACGCAGCGACAACATGCAGGTTCGTCCCAGTGCGGCAGCATTCTTCCGAGAGATAGCGTGCCAGCGGAAACGAAATGCCCAGCGAAAGTGCGCTCATATCGAGCATGACATCCGTGATCCCGTCGAACATCCCATGTCGGGATGCTATCGCGGTGACGACACGTTGGCCGCCGACCACCGCTCGGTCGCTCTCGGCAAGAACTTGTATCTCCACCATTTGGCAAGCCGGTATTATCGAGCGCAGGCTTAGCGCATGCGCGTCGCCCAATTCTACCAGCTTGGGTTCGGGAGTAGGTCTCTGCTCCCTGATGTAAAAGGCCTTCAGAGTGCTCGAAGTCCCGCCATTGGCTGCAGACAGCAATCCAGCGACCGCGGAGGTGCGCGGATCGAATCCGGCGCCGGCCACCAACAAACTAGAGCGCTTGCCGTCGCGAACGTAGTCGTGGAAGAATTTCTCGAGATCGGAACCGGCGTGCGATATGCAGTGCTGCCAACGAAAACCCTTCACGAGCGAACCCCCGCGTACCGGATCAGATCCGCGACCCTTCGCTGAAGGAAGCCACCTCGGTGCAGCGTCAACGAATTCGCGAGGATGAACGGGCCACCCAACTCCAACAGACACCAGTGCCGGCCACCTTGGGGATAGTTTTGACGTAACAGAAAGACGTTGTAGGCAACGGCGTAGTGCAGTATCTGCGTCAGCTCCGAATCCTTGGAGTTGATCACTTCCGAGAACTCTTCCTGGGGCACTCCGATCGCGTTGGCGCCGCTGCCGAGCCAAGCATTAGGAGCCAGGCTTTCCTTGACGCACTCTGAGGCCATCGCCGCGGCCATCTTGCGTATCACAGAAGCGAACGGAAACTTCCACTCGTCGCTGATCTGCTTGGCCTTCTTCGCCAGTATATCGTCCTGCGAATCCGGAGCGAGGACAGGCGCGTCGCCGTTTATGACCCGGGCCTCCATCCGGTCCACCAGAGACCCCGCCAGATGTAGAAAGAGCTCGGCATTCTCGGAGCTCGCATCGCTCATCGCAGTCAGCCCGTAATGCAGGGCTCGCGAATGATTGTGGCGTAGCCACACCCGCGCGCCGTTGGCGACGTCGGCGTCCGCGGTCAAGAGGCGCCTGGGTTCGGGATTGTCGTCTCCCTCGAATAGCGATTGCTGCGGGACCTGATTTACGTACCTGTGCATCAGGATGCGGAGCATGACCGCGCGCACCTCCGGACCGAGATCCTGATTCTTCGCACCTGCGGCGTATCTGTCGACCTCCTTTGCGAGCAGATCGCGCCGCTTGGCGGCGATCTGCAGCGAAACCCGGGATTTCTCCACCTCTTCCTCGATACGGCGTACCGTCTGAGGTGGCAGTTTGGGGGCCTCGGTTGAGAGCAGACTCGAGAAGTTATAATTTCTCCGCTCGAACACGGGATGGCGCCTGAGATAGCGGTCGGCCATGCTCTTGGCCATCCTTCGGAACGCCGCGCGCGAACCTTGGCGGTTGTCTGTCTTGTTCAGGAAGATGTCGATGTAGTCGCGGCGAGGAGACACTTCGGGCTCGAAAGAGACCTCCGTCTCGCCAAGAGCGATTTCGGGCCTAAGACGGTCGACGCGCATCATGACCCATCGCGCGATCCTGATCTCCCGCCGCGCTAAGTCGCGAAAGACCAACTCGAACTGTTCGGGAGCAAGATTGTGGGCGTCGTCGAGGATGACGAGAAAGCGTTGGGTATCCGACGAACCGTCCGGCCTTTCAATGCGGACCGCTTCGATGACATCGAAAGGTCGGAACGGCTTCACCGCGTCGGGAGGCAGCGCTTCCTCCCTCGGTGGAACCAGACTGGCGCCGACGTCGTAGACTGCTCGCTCCACCGCGCGAGCCCGCTTGATTATCGACTCGGTTTCGGCTCCCCCGATGCTCTCAAGGGCCGCGCCGGCGTCCTGTCGGATAACGAAGCTGATTTTACCTGGGGAGCGGGCCCGCTGGAGATTTCTTACGAGACCTAGAACAGCCCGCGCTTGTATTAGCGCGAGCACAAGCTTGGTCTTCAGCGGCGGCTCGTATGGTAGCTCCCAAAAGTCGCGGTATTCTCCCTCCATGGGCAGGCGGACGCCGGCCACCGCCTGTTTGCTTTTCTCCACGACGCCACACGCCGCCAGAGCGCCGATGATGTCTCGATAGTCCTCCTTGTCGGGGTCGGCCAGAACGGCCGATACCATCCGAGCCTCGATTAGCGTCGCCATCGTGGTCTTTCCGGACCCCGGCGAGCCGATTACGCGTACCAATTTCTCGAACAGGCCTCGTTTTGCCCAGCTTTCGAGGTAGGTGTGGAGCGGCTCCGGGCTTACGACAAAGAGAAACCCAGCCTCGTCGTCCCGTAGGTATTCCGTAGCGCGCTTATCGAATGGATTGGCCATTTGAGCGAACTCACTACGAGTGCCGGTGCCGGCGCATGAACAGCGGGCGCATCGAGTGCCCCTGCGTCGAGCCCGCGGTGTCGGCCCAGAGCAGAGTGATCGCGTTGTTAGGACAGTTGTGTTCCAGCACCACGGGCAGTGCTGAGTCTCCGTAGCCGTGACGAATGTGCTTCTGTTTAGATTCGTCGAGGTGAACTTTAAGCTGCTCATACAATTCCGGATCGTAGTAGCCCTCGCAAATTTCCCACATCTCGGGATCCGACTGCTTCGTCATGCGCACGGAGTTGGGCAGCAGCAATCCTTCGCTGATCCCGACATCGGCGAACCACTTACTGCCGAGCTCTTTTTTCACCGCGCCGATCCGTTCCACTATGGTGTTTCGAGCCTGAGCCGAAGAAATGTAATGGTGGATGTGCAACGAAAAATTCTCGGTCAAGGGGAAGGCCGCCTCTAGATCCGACCGAGCTCTCTCTAGTGCCTGCCGGAATTTGTACAGTTTACCCGTCCAGCCGCCGGCCTTGCCGGGACGTAGGAAGCTTGTGCCAGATCCCGTGAAATCGTCCACGAGCCATACGCGGTCAAACTTCGGCTGTGATACGTCGGCGAAGAGTTTATCCTCCATCAACTTCGAGCCGAGATCTCGCCACTTGTCCTCGTCGATATGGGTGGCGAGAACGATCTGATCATTGACCAGGATGCCGGCATTCGAGCGCCGCAACATGTCGATTCTCGCTCCATCGCTAAGGCCGATGAAGAGAGTGCGACGACGCTCCCTGAGATACTCCGTGGTGGAGGCCTTCTTGGTCATGACAAGGTAGGGCGGGCCCCCGCACGTGGCAGCGGCAGCGGCTCTCAACTTCGGCTCGACGAAGCGCGGATAGAACTGTTCGACGAGCCGCACGATCTCTTGCGGAGAGAAGTACAATAGCCGGGCTTTGACGAACGTATACGCCGCGGCCCGATGCTCGAGCGAGAACTGCATCAGCCATCCGGCTAAAGTCTCTGGAAATCGTGCCCCGGCTAAATAGTCCCGATAACCGTCGTACTTGAACGAGGCCATCAAGCGAACCCACCTATATTCCTCGACAGCGGTCTCCTCGTTCCATGCCATAATTTGCCGCAGAAGTTTCAGCGCAAGGGTTTCATTCATCAGGAGGCCCCGGGGCTGCGATGCGGCTCGCTCTTCAACCAAACTCCCTGGTCATCGATCGTTCTCGGCAATTCCGGACCTCGTGAGAATTCGCTTCGTAAAAGGGTACACAATCTACAGTAGAAATCGATGTTTGTGTGCATTGTTGGTCCGCGGCTGACCAATCCACCGTGCCCTCGTAATCGCCGCAATCGCGCGCTCACGCTCGCCGTCTGCTGGCGTCCGCGCAGCGATGTGGCCTCGGTACTGGCGGGGTTCGGCATCGCGTTGCTGTTCAGCTATTCGCTTTCCTGGTTCTCCGCGTGCGTGGGCATCATGTCCCCGGGTCCTAAATCGGCCCAGGGAGTTGGCTTGGTGCTGTTCTTCCCGTTGGCGTTGGTGTCGAATGCGATCGTTCCGACAGGCGGAATGCCGAGCTGGCTTCAGGCCTTCGCGAACTGGAACCCGGTGAGCACCACGACCGCGGCCCTGCGCGATCTGTTCGGCAACGCTAAGACGTCAGCCGTCGGCGACTGGCCGACGCGGCATCCCGTCGGCGCCACGGTGGTATGGGCGCTGATCCTGCTCAGCGTGTGCACACCGCTGGC
>CAWEAS010000013.1:0-377761 GCA_963807015.1 uncultured Alphaproteobacteria bacterium
TATGATGAAAGGGACAAAGGGCTGGCTCGAACGAAACTCAGGTAATCGGAGACCCTATGGAACTTGTCCTTTACTATGCCCCCAACACCTGTGCGCTCGCGCCCTACGTCACGCTCACCGAAGCCGGTGCAGAGTTCGAGGTTCGGCCTCTCAACTTCCAGAAGGGACAGCACACCTCGCCCGAATACCTGAAAATCAATCCGAAGCATAAGGTGCCGCTGCTCATCATCGATGGAAAGATCCTGACCGAGAGCATCGCCATTCAAACTTGGATCGCGCGCACCTTCCCACATGCAAAGTTGCTGCCGGCTGACCCGTGGCAGGAACTTCAAGCCATGTCATTGATGTCATGGTGCTCAGGCGGCATTCATCCATTCCTGACACGGATCAACTCCCCGCCGCGGGTCTGCGACGTTCCGGGCACCGAAGAGAGTGTGAAAAGGCTGGCGGCCGCAAACCTGATGGAGTTGTTCAAGATCGCCGACGACATCCTGGCCGGTCGAGAGTTCTTCTTCGAGCACTTCACGGCGCCGGATGCCCACTTCTTCTGGTGTCAGCGGCGAGCGCGGCAATTTGAACTCGACTTAACCGCCTTCCGGCATTGCACCGCGCATTTCGATCGCGTGATGCAGCGCTCCAGCGTGCAGAAGCTGTTGGCCTTCGAGAAATCGGTACAAGAGAAATTTGCCAAGGCGGCATGAAGCACGTCACTACCAAAACCCGATGATTAGCGGGCGCCGGTGACGGCTCCCGTGGCGGCTCGAAGGGAGTGACATGCCGGTCGATCAGAAATTCAACCTCATCGACGCGACGATCGCCGACGTGCATGCGGCGTTCAAGGGCGGCGAGTTGACGGCGCGTGAATTGGTTGAGCTCTATCTGGCGCGGATCGATGCCTATGACCAGAAGGGCCCGGCGATCAATTCGCTCATCTCCATCAATCCCCGCGCCCTCGAGGAGGCGAACGCCCTCGATGCCGCCTTCAGGCGAGACCGGACCTTTGTCGGGCCCCTCCACGGCATTCCGATCATTGTGAAGGATCAGATCAACGTCAAAGGCCTGAAGACGACCCTCGGGTCGGTGCTGTTTCGCGACTACGAACCAGGATCGGAAGGGTTCGCGATCGCCAAGCTGCGCGCGGCGGGCGCGATCTTTCTCGGCAAGTCGACGCTCGGCGAACTCGGCGGCGGCGACACTCACGGCTCGCTGTTTGGGTCGACGCGCAATGTCTATGACCTCGCGCGCACGGCCGGCGGCTCTTCGGGCGGGTCCGGCGCGAGTGTGTCGGCGAACTTCTGTACCGTCGCCCTCGGCCAGGAGGGGTTCGCATCGATTCGCCGTCCCGCCACCTGGAACGGCATCGTCGGCATGCGTCCGACGATCGGCATCGTGAGCCGCAGCGGCGTCTATGGCGGATGGCCGACAATCAACGGGTCGGTCGGGCCCATGGCGCGCTCGGTCGCGGACGCGGCCAAGCTGCTCGATGCCATGGCCGGTTATGACTCGCGCGATCCGGTGACGGCCTACGCGGTGGGTCGAACGCCGGCGAGCTATTCGGATAACCTCGATCCGGACGCACTGCGCGGCGCGCGGATTGGAATTCTACGCGAGGCAATGGGTTACAAATCCGAGCCGGACTCGAACGATTTCAAGAAAGTCGACGAGGTCTTCGACAAGGCCGTCCGCGAGCTTCGAAACACCGGCGCCGAAGTTGTCGATCCCATCGAGATTCCGAATCTCATGAGCCGACTCGCAACCCGCGCCAAGGATGCCGCCGCCGATGACGCGATGTTCGAGTTGTTCTTCGCGGACGGCAATGCGCCGTTCGCCACGCGCAAAGACGCCATGGCTTCGCCGCTGTTTAACCAGGTGGTGCGCGGGAGCCAGCTTCGTTGGACGCCCGATCCGCCCGAAAAGCACCACGCCTACCTCAAAGCGCGCGAGGCGCTGATGATCGACCTGCTCAAAGTCATGGCCGATCATAAGCTCGACGCGATCGTGTATAAGGCGGTCGAGCATCAACCGACGCTGATCGAGCATGGCATAAAGCCGCCGTTCGTTGATCAGAAGGGCGCCCCGCACATCAATACCTTTGTGGTGTTCGTCCCCTCCATCGTCGTTCCCGCCGGGTTTACGCGCGACGATCTCCCGGTCGGAATCACGTTCCTGGGGCGATCCTTCGATGACGCCAAGATGATCCGGTTGGCCTATTCGTACGAGCAGGCGACGCGACACCGGCGAGCGCCGATCGGCATGCCTTGAGATAACAAGTCTCTTTGCACTCCACGCTCAGCTCTTGAAGACGGGACGGCGCTTTTCGGCGAAGGCGCGGAGCGCCTCTCTGGTGTCGTCGCTTGCGGCGAGCGCAACGGTTAGGGATTGCTCGAAGCGGTAGGCATCGCGCAAGGGCATGCCCTCGGTGACGTTGAATGATCGCTTGGCGGCACGGACCGCGAGCGGGCTCTTCGTTGCGATGTCCCGCGCGATGGCTTGCGCCGTCTCGATCAGCTTATCGAGCGGAACGCACGCGGATACGACGCCCATTCTGAAGAGATCGAGCCCACTCACGCGCCGCGCCGTGTAAATCAAGAGCCGCGCATCGGACTCGCGGAAGAACCGCCGCACGTGGCTGACGCCGCCGGCCAATCCGACCTCGACCTCCGTCATCGACAAATAGGCCGTGTCGGCGGCGATCAGGATGTCGCAGCATAGGGCAAGGACGCAGCCGGCGCCGATCGCAGCGCCGTTGATCGCGGCGATCACCGGCTTCTCGCACTCCATCACGGCATTGAAGCTCTCGCGCACCAGGCGGTTGTGACGCGGATAGGCGCCAATTTCATCGAGAGCCGGTCGTTCCTTGAGGTCGGCGCCGGCCGAAAACGTCTTGCCTTCGCCCGTGAGGACGACGGCGCGCACATCCGAGCGATCGTTCAACGCGTCGAAAATCGTGATGATCTCTTCGCGAAATCGGCGGTTCTGCGCGTTCACCGGAGGACGTGCGAGCGTCACCGTCGCCACGTAATCGGTAACATCCACTTCGAAGCACTCGTAGGTCTCAGCCATGTCGATGTCCCTTTCGCCGGTTTCTGGTTTCGGCGATGTGTGGCAAACGAATTCCGCTCATGCGGAGCAGGTCTTTGCGGTCGCAGCTCGCGCGGCGGGGATTGTTGTCAGGCCGCCGGTCTCCGGGAGCGACAGGGGCGGCTCCGTTCCGGCCGGGACCGGGATTTCGTGCACGTTGAGCGTCATCGAGACCATCGTGTAGTAGCCGATGACGGCGGTGAGTTCGACGACGCCGCGTGCGCCCCACCGGGCGATGATTGCCTTGTAGACGCGATCGTCCACGTTGCCGGTCTCCTGCAGCAGCCGCGCAAACTCGTAGACCTCGGCTTCCGCGTCATCCGTAAGGGTCGGAGCCTCGCCGCAGCGAATTGCTTCGATGCAAGCCGGATCGAGCCCGGCATCTTTGGCGGCCTCGGCATGGATCAAGAACTCGACCTGGCTGTTCCAGCGCCGCCCGGTGACGAGGATGGCAAGCTCATTGAGCTTGCGCGGCAGGCATGTCGAGAACCGCAGGTATTCTCCGAGGCGCGACCATCGGCGGGCCAGATCCGGACTATGAATGACGGCGCGCAGCGGGCCGACCAGGCGTCCGCGAACGCCGGACACGATTTCATCGTGGACGTCGCGCTGCTCCGCGGTCATTTCGTCCGCAGATGGAAGATGAAGGCGAGGCATTCCAGTCTCCTAATCCGAGCACCGTGGGCGCGAGCAATAAGGGCGGTCCCGCCCGATCAGGCGGCTGGCGGTTCCAATCCCAGCTCTCGCAGGACTTCCGCAGTGTGCTCGCCAAGCAAGGGCGGCGGCCGATCGAACGCGAGCGGCTCGTTGGCGAAGTTCAAGGGACTCACGACAAGCGGAACGCGGCCTGCCGTCGGGTGGGGAAGTTCGCGCAGCATGCGACGATGCTGTACCTGCGGATCGGCAAAAACTTCCGGCACGGTATTGATGGGCGAGCACGGAACGCCCGCGGTCTCCAGCGCCGCTACAAGATCACCTCGCGTCCGCTTCTCGAACTCCGCCCGTAACAGGGGATCGAGCACTGCGTGGTTGCGCACGCGCGCCGGATTGGTGGCGAAGCGCTCGTCCTTGACCCATTCGGGCCGTCCCAGCACGTCCGCGAGCCTGGCAAACTGTCCGTCGTTGCCCACCGCCAGCGCGACAAAGCCGTCGGCGCAGGGAAACACGTCCTGCGGCTGGATGTTGGGGTGACGATTGCCGTTCCGCTTCGGCGTATTGCCCGACGCGAGCCAGTTCATCGCCTGGTTGGCGAGAAACGCCGACTGCACATCGAGCATCGCAAGATCGATATAGTCGCCGCGGCCGGTCTCGTTGCGGCGGGCGAGCGCCGCAAGCACGCCGACGGCGGCATACATGCCGGTCATGATGTCGACGATCGGCACGCCGACCTTTTGGGGTCCGGCGCCGGGCATGCCGTCGCGCTCGCCGGTGACGCTCATCAGCCCGCCCATGGCCTGGATCATGAAATCGTAGGCCGCGGCGTCCCGCTTCGGCCCGGTCTGGCCGAAACCGGTGATGGAGCAGTAGATGATCCGCGGATTGATCCAACTGAGGCTTTCATAGTTGAGCCCGAAACGCTTCAGCGTGCCGACCTTGAAATTCTCGAGAACGATGTCGCATCTCGCGGCAAGCGCCCGCACCACCTCTTGCCCTCGCGGCTTGTCGAGATCGAGCGTGATGGAGCGCTTGCCGCGATTGACCGAGAGATAGTAGCCGGCCTCGCGCGTCGGATTGCCGGAAGCATCCTTCAGGAACGGCGGCCCCCAGGACCGCGTGTCGTCGCCAACCACCGGGCGCTCGACCTTGACGACGTCAGCGCCGAGGTCCGCCAGAATCTGTCCCGCCCATGGGCCCGCCATCACGCGGCTGAGATCGAGCACGCGAACATGCGACAGCGGCCCCGCCATCTAACCCTCCACTACCGCTCGTAGCCCGGATGAGCGCAGCGACATCCGGGACCTCATTAAACGAAGGCGACGCCGCCCCGGATATCGCTGCGCTCATCCGGGCTACGGGACTCGGCTTTCGCTTTCGCGGCGCATGACACCGAAATTTGCGAAGACCTGTTCAATTCGTGCGCAAGCCTGCGGCGTCGATCAAAGGCAGCATGCGCTTGGCGTCCTGCTGCACGTAAGCGGCGTATTCGGCGGGACCCTTCAGGAACATTTCCGCGCCGGCCGTCGTGAGCTTGTCCTTGGCGCCTGGCGCATTCAACGCCTGCACGATTGCCGCATAGACCTTGTCGACCACTTGCTTTGAAGCTCCCGCCGGCGCCGAGATTCCATACCACGTGCTCAAGTCGAAATCGGGATATCCAAGCTCGGCCATGGTCGGCACGTTCGGCAACGTCTCGGAGCGAACTTCATTCGCGACCGCGAGCGCGCGCAACGCCCCGGCCTGGATGTGAGGAAGGAGCGGCGGGAGATTGAGGAACGCGAGGTCGATCCTCCCCGCGAGGAGATCCGTCGTCGCCGGCGCGGCGCCGCCATAAGGTACATGAACCAACTTCAGGTCTTCCACCTGGGCGAGCTTCAATCCGAGCAGCAGCGGCAGGCTGCCCTGCCCCACCGAGGCGAAGGTCATGCTTCCGTTCCCGGCTTTCGCCGCGGCGACAAGCTCCTTGATCGTGCGATAGGGCCGCTGCGATGGCACCACGAGGACATTCGGCACATTGCCGACCATGGCGATGAAGGTGAAATCCTTGATGCCGTCGAATTTGGCGCCCTTGCTCAGGATGGGCGCGATGATGTGTGTCGGCGAGCCGCCGATGAGCAGGGTATAACCGTCCGGCGGTGCGTGCGCGACATACGCCGCGGCGATCGCCGTGCCGGCGCCCGTTTTGTTTTCAACAATAACTGACTGCCCCAGCGCGGCTGACATGCCCTCCGCGACCATGCGCGCAAGGAGATCAGCCGGACCACCCGCCGCATAAGGATTTATCAAGGTGATGTTGCGCGTCGGATAGCCTTGCGCGATGGCGGCGCCGTCCATGAAAGCGTCGCCTGCGAACGACAGGCATGCGAGCGCGAGCATCACCACAATGCGCTTCATCTCGTGCCTCGATCCGGTCGCTCGCAAGGGTGAAGCGGCGCATTCGTTTGACGGCCGCAGCAAATAAACAATAAGCTAGAAGAGTGATCTTTTACAAGGATGGAAAGGCCAAACGTGCTGCTGCCTACAACGCTTGTCGGAAGTTACCCGCAGCCGGACTGGCTTATCGATCGCAAGCGTCTCGCCGAAATCGTTCCGCCGCGGGCGCGCGCCCGCGAGCTGTGGCGCGTCGACGAGGCGTTGCTCGAGCAGGCGCAGGACGATGCGACGATCGTTGCGATCCGCGACCAGGAGCGCGCCGGGATCGACGTCGTCACCGATGGCGAGGTGCGGCGTGAGAGCTACTCAAACCGTTTTGCGACGGCGCTCGAGGGCATGGATAGCGACAATCCCGCGGAGGTCCCGGCGCGCACGCCGGGCCGCGTCCAGATCGTGCCCCGCGTGGTAGGGAAGTTGCGGCGAACCGCTCCGGTCCAGGTGCGCGACACCGCGTTCCTTCGCGCCCAAACCGATCGACCGATCCGCGTCACGATCCCCGGTCCCTTTACGATGACGCAGCAGCTGTTCGACGAATATTACAAAGATGAAGTCGCGCTCGCGATGGACTGCGCGGCAGCGTTGAACGAAGAGATCAAAGATCTGTTCGCGGCCGGCGCCGACGTGGTCCAGCTTGATGAGCCCTTCTTGCAGGCGCAGCCCGACAAGGCCCGCCTGTTCGCGATCGCCGCCATCAACCGGGCCGTCGAAGGCGTGACAGGAACAACGGCGGTTCATCTGTGCTTCGGCTATGCCGCGCGCGTTTCGACGAAACCTTCGGGATATTCGTTCCTGCCCGAGCTCGACGCCTGCAAAGTCGATCAAATCTCGATCGAGACGGCTCAACCGAAGCTCGACTGCGCGGTCCTCGCCGAACTGCCGAGCAAGAGCATCATCCTCGGCGTTCTCGATCTCGGCGACATGAACATAGAGACGCCCGAGACCGTGGCGGACCGCATCCGGCGCGCGCTGCGCTACGTTCCTGCCGAGCGCATAATCCTCGCGCCCGATTGCGGGATGAAATATTTGCCGCGGGACGTTGCGTTCGGAAAACTCAAAGCAATGGCCGAAGCCGCGAAGCTTCTGCGCCGCGAACTCGACCGTTAGGCCATCGCATGAACGAGCGGCATCGACCGTGATTGGTCCGCACCAAAGCGCGGTTACCTCAGCTTCATGTCGATGCGAACCTGATCGCCGCGGTAGAGACCCTCGCCGATGAAAACGAGATTGCCGGCGCGGTCGACGACGGAACGATAGACGTAAACGATCGGCGCATTGAGCGGCAAATTCAACGCCTGCGCGGTCTGCATATCGGCCGTGCCGACGGTGAGACTTTGCCGCGCATCCTTGATCTTCAGGCCCGGAATATCCGCGATGAGGCGAAGCGCCGTCTTGGTCTCGAATACCTTGCGCGTCATTGCGCGCGTCAGGCGTTCATCGATGTAAAGCTCGGCGAGAAGAAACGGCACACCGCCGCGGGAGTGACGTCGGCGCAGTCGCCGATAGGCGGGCGCAAGCTTGCCGATCGGATGCGGCACTTGCAGCGGTTGATGGCCGCGCTCATTCGAAAGCAGCTCGATCGTCGCGCCGTTGCGCGACATCAGGAGACCGGACCAGTCGGTCGCGACTTCGCACCAGATTTGATCGGTGGCCTTCTCCCTGACGAAAGTCCCTTTCGCCCGGTAGCGCTCGATCAACCCTTCGGCCTCGAGCTGGCCGAGCGCCTGCCTGATCGTGGCGCGGGCGACGCCGCACTCCGCGCTCAGCTCGTCGACTGTCGGGATTTGCTTGCCGACGCCCCACGCCCCGGACTGGATACGGCGGCGAAACAAACTCGCAAGCTGGATGTATCGCGAGACGGCGCTGCGACTGAAGTCGAGGCCCGCGGCTCTATCCGTCGCTCCGATCGCCATCAACTCGCTCTTCCGGAAAGCAGGCGAGCGCCAAACGCGCTTAGCCCATAAAGGTTATTCTATTGGCTTTTACGGTCAAGGAAGATGGCGGATGTCGCTGCTTCGCGAAACGGCCGCTTCGCGAGATAGGCATCGAGGTCCCCGGTCAACCTGGCGAGCATCGCGGCGCGCGTCTCGTGCGTGATCGATGCCGAATGGGGCGACAGCACCACGTTCGGCATTCCGATGAATCGCGGGTCGAGATTCGGCTCGGAGGCGAACACGTCAAGTGCGGCGCCGGCGATCGTCCCGGTTGTGAGCGCCTCGATCAACGCCGCCTCGTCGACCACCGAACCGCGAGCGACGTTGATCAAGTATCCGTCGAGGCCAAGGGACTTCAGGACCTCGGTTCCGACAAGATGGCGCGTCGCTTCCGTGGCCGGACAGCACAGCACCAGCACATCGGCACGCTCGGCCAATGTTTGCAAGTCGGGCTCGAACGCATACGGGACATTGGGTTTTCGCGCCGGTCCGGTATAGGACACGTGCATGCCGATCCCCGCGGCAAACGTCGCGACGCGCAGGCCGATGCGGCCAAGCCCTACGATCCCCATCGTCTTGCCCGCCACGCGATGCGACGGGGCGATGCGTTCCTTTTGCCACCGTCCGGCCCGCACGAACCGATCGGCCTCCGCGACCCGTCGCATGATGCCGTAGGTCATCGCGATCACCGCCTCGCCCACGTCGTCAGCCAATTCGTCAGGCGTATTGCAAACCGCAACGTTTCGCGCCCGTGCCGCGGCGAGATCGATCTTGTCGAGACCCGCCCCATTGCAGATCACGATCCGAAGATCAGGCAGCGCCTGCATCTGGCTCGCGTTGATGCCGTACATGCTGGTGGTGGCGGCGACCGCAACGCCGAGCGCCGGCTCGGTCGGCCAAGACGATGCCGGATCGGAGACATCGCATCGTTGCGCGAGTGCCGTCCGAAGATCGGCGGGGATGGTCGCTATGCACAAAGCTCGTAGCCGGCCGGATTCAGACATCGATGCGCCTCGTTTGGTGATGATTGAAGCGGGCTTCCATGAAACTTGGCCGCTTGCCGGCCGGGTCCGGGAGGTCATTCAGCGGGCACCCGAGCAGGAAGCCCTTGTCGATCAAGACTATAGAGCCAGTCTGAGCCACGAACAGAGAGAGCTTGGGCTGTTCGGTTCGCTGGGTCCGGCTTGGACAGGGCGGAACATCGTTTGGGACCCGGCGGAATCAATCTTTGGTTTTGAACCACTTGGGGTCGTTGTCCGACTAACGCAGGAGCTTCACAGAGACGGCCTCCGACCCTCGATGCCCGAAAGCAAATTCGACGTCCCGCGAATGTTCGAATTCTCGACCGCGAGCCTGCCGGAGCGCGAGCGGCTTGATCGGTTCATCGAGACCTATGGGCGGACAATCATCAAGCACGACGTCGAACCGGCGCCGGGTCGTCCGTTTCAGTTCGACGCGAAGCTCTTCTCGGCGACCGGACTGGGCGTTGCGGCTGCCACCATCTCGCCGTGCGAGGCGCCAAGGACCGCCAAGCACATCGACAGCGACGATCTTGTCCTCAACGTCACCTTGAACGGGGCGCGGACGGTGCAGCAGCGCGGCCGCGAAGCAGTCCTGCACGATGGCGAAGGGGTGGTGACCACGAGCGCCGATCCGGGCCTCGTCTCCATTCCCACGACGACGAGAATGCTCAGCTTCCGCGTACCCTTGGTACAGATCAGGCCGCTGCTCTCCGACTTCGACGGCTGCCTGCTGCGGCCGATCGGGCGCGACACGCCGGCGCTGCGGCTTCTCACCGGCTATGCCGAAGAAATCGTTCGCACCGGCGCGCTGACCATACCGGACATGCGCGGCCATGTGCTGGCGCATCTCACCGACCTTCTCGCCATGACGATGGGCGCGACGCGCGATGCCGCCGAGACGGCGGGGAGACGCGGCGTCGGCATGGGGCGGCTGCGCGCCATCAAGGCCGATATCGTCGAGCGGCTCGGCCGCGCCGATCTCACCATCGATGCCATCGCCGCGGCCCACGGCATCTCGTCGCGCTATGTGCGGGCGCTGTTCGATGCCGACGGCACCACGTTCGGCGAATTCGTGATCGCCCGGCGGCTCGCGCTCGCGCACCGCCGGCTCTCCTCCCCGCGCAACGGCGCCCAGACCATCAGCGCCATCGCCTACGAATGCGGCTTCGGCGACCTCTCCTATTTCAACCGCGTGTTCCGCCGCGCCTTCGGCATGACGCCGTCCGACGCCCGCAAAGCCGCCGCCGAGGAGCCCTCGGCGTAAGCAGCCATCGATGCGCGTAGGGCACGATAGCGCAGCGTATTGCGCCAGCCGACGAGCCCGACCGCTGCCTCCCGGAGGCGATGCACAGCGGCGGAATACGCTGCGCTATTCCGCCCTACGCGCCGGATCTGATTACTGACCACTGATCCCTGATACCTGAAATGGCGAGGGCTCGGCGTGTTGCGCCGAGCCCTCTTCACATGTCAGCCAGCCTGTAAGCCGGGTTCTGTGTGGCGTCAGGCGCGAGCCTGCCGCGTGACGGCCATTCCTCTGGAACGCCGATTGCTTGGCGCTTCGAGCAACCAACCCGGACGGCCGGATCCGGACATCGATCCTGGATTGCCTTGCGGCACCCACGCCGTCCCTATTCGGTCTTGCTCCCGGTGAGGTTTTCCGTGCCGCTTGCGTTGCCGCAAGCGCGGTGCGCTCTTACCGCACCGTTTCACCCTTGCCGCGGCCAAACGCTACGCGCCGCGGCGGTCTGTTCTCTGTGGCACTCTCTCTGGGGTCGCCCCCGCCGGACGTTATCCGGCACCGTATGTCCATGGAGCCCGGACTTTCCTCCCCAAACACCCCCACCTTACCCTCCCCCGCGCAGGGGAGGGTAAGGAGGGGGCGCCGGGACGGCCGTCCGGCCGACTGACAGCCAGAAGGAATGGGGTGCGGAAAGCGCGGCGTCAAGCCGACGAACCGACTATTGAAAGCATCATGAATAACGGCGCAAAGTAACGGCCGGTCGCCGTGCCCAAAAGGCAGAGCGACCTCGGCAATTCCGACGGGAGGCCTCATGGCAGGCGAGTTTGAAGACCATTGCTGGCGCGACATCGTGCCGGCGGAGATTCTCGACATCTACAGCCACTACGAGCGCAAGACCTTCGTCGGTCCCGCGCCGGCGCTCATCGCGATCGACCTTTACGATCTTGCCTACCAGGGCGGCGCCAAGCCCGTCGCCGAGTTGCATCGGACCTATCCGAGTTCCTGCGGTGAGTACGCCCACGCGGCGATCGAGCCGACCAAGCGCCTATTTGCCGCGGCGCGCCGCGCCGGCCTGCCGGTGTTCTATTCCACCATGGACACCCGGACTGATTCGCTTCCCGGCTCCATCACCGCGACCAAGCGGCGCAACGTCCGCACCGACCCGGCGCTCTACGCGATCCGCAGCGATTTCGCGCCGCAGACGGGCGACGTCGTCATCACCAAGCAGCGCGCCAGCATCTTCTACGGCACGCCGCTTGCCGCCCACCTCACCCAGCTTGGGGTGCGCACCGTGATCATCTGCGGCGAGAGCACGTCGGGCTGCGTCCGCGCGTCCGCGGTCGATGCCTATTCGCACGGCTACCACGTGGTGCTGGTCGAGGAGTGCTGCTTCGACCGCAGCCCGCTCTCGCACAAGGTCAATCTGTTCGACCTGCACCACAAGTATGCCGACGTGATGAAGATCGGCGAGGTCGCCGCGCACCTCGAAGCACAGCCGGCATGGCAGCCGCTGCGCAAGGTGAGCTGACATGAAACCCAGTCCCTATGGCCCGTTTCCCTATTCGCCGATCATCCGTCGACCAAAGCTGACCTGGCCGAACGGCGCCCGCGTCGCGCTGTGGATCATTCCCAACATCGAGTTCTTCTCGCTGGAAGAGCGCCCCGGCGGTTATGGCGCCGGCGGCAAGATTCCCGACGTGGTGATGTGGTCCGACCGCGATTACGGCAATCGTGTCGGCATATGGCGCATGATGGAGGTGCTCGACCGCTACGGCATACGCGCCTCGGTCGCTCTCAACAGCCTGTTGTGCGAGCACCATCCGGTCATCATCGAGGAGGGCAACAAGCGCAAGTGGGAGTGGATGGGGCATAACGAGAGCAACACGCGCCGCCTCAACGAAGCACCGCCGGGCGAGGAAGAGCAGATCATCAAGCGCACCTTCGCCACCATCAAGCGCGTCGCCGGCGCGGCGCCCAAGGGCTGGCTCAGCTCCGGCCTGCAGGAAACCTGGGACTCGCTCGACCTCCTCGCGGCCGCCGGCGGCCAATACGTCTGCGACTGGTGCAACGATGACCAGCCCTACATTATGCATCTCGACCAGGGACGCCGCCTCGTATCGGTGCCCTATCCGCAGGAGACCAACGACAAGCCCGCCTACGAGCGCCGGCTGGTCACGCCCGATGAATTCCGTGACATGATCTGCCGCACCTTCGACGTGCTGTACCGCGAGGGCGCCACCTCCGGGCGCGTGATGGCGATCGCGCTTCACCCCTACATCACCGGCGTACCCCATCGGATCGGCGCTCTCGATGCTGCGCTCGACTACATCTGCCGCCACGAAGGCGTCTGGCGCACCACCGGCGCCGAGATCGCCGACTACTACCTCTCCCCCGCCTGCGCCGCCCATCGCGGGGAGGCGTGATGCCCGCGAGCGCGCGTTTCTTCGATCCTGCCCGCAAGAGCGGCAGGGACGCGCGCGGTCAGTTGGCAGCGACACGAGTGGGCAAGATGGGGGCGCGCGACCTGTTGCGGTGGGGCGCGCGCGCCCCGGCGCTGGCAATCGCCTGCGCGATCGCGGCCGTCTCGCCCGCGGCCGCCGCCGACACAGTAACGGTCGGCACCGTCGGCTCGGCGTCAGCCAACCTGTGGCCCATCCTCGCCGGCATCAAGCAGGGCTTTTTTGCCGAAAAGGATGTTCGGATCGACATCATCTTCGTGCAGTCGAGCGCGTCGACGATACAGCAGCTGACCGCCGGCTCGCTCGACATCACCATGTCCACCGGGCTCGTCGATCCGATCCGCGCCATCGACAAGGGTGCGCCGCTCGCCATCGTGCGCTTCGAGGCCCGCTCGCCGCCCTACGCCTTGGTCGCGAAGCCCGCCATCAAGTCGATGGGCGATCTCAAGGGCAAGATCATCTCGGCCGGCGGCGCGAAAGACATCACCCGCATCTACGTCGAACGGATGCTCGCGCCAAGCGGCATCAAGCCGGGCGACTTCGACTACGTCTACGCCGGCGCAACTTCCGCGCGCGCCGCCGCGCTGCAGTCAGGCGCCGTCGACGCCGCGATCCTGCTGCCGCCCTACAACTTTCAAGCCGTGGCGAACGGCTTCAACGAGATTGGGCGGACCGTTGATTTCGCGCCGGAACTGCCGTTCTCGGGCACCGTCGTCGGGCGGGCCTGGGCGAGCAGCCACAAAGCGCTTCTGACGCGGCTCCTCGAAGCGCATTTGAAGGCGGTGGCGTGGTTTGACGACGAACACAACCGCGCGGACGCGGTGCGGATATTGGTCGAGGCATCCGGCCTCAAGCCCCACGAGGTCGAGAAGGCCTATGACTACTATCGCCAGGGCAAGTTCTTCGAGCCGACCGGCAAAGTGTCGCTTGCGCAACTCCGTGCATTGGTTGTCGCGCTGGAAAGCCTCGGCGACCTCCCTCCGGGGATGGACGTCAATCGTCTGCTGCTGCCGGGCGTGACAGAAGTGTCGGATTGAATTATCCGCATTGTCATGGCCGGGCTCGTTCCAGCCATCCACGGCTTGGACGGAGACGTGGATGCCCGCGACACGGCGCGGGCATGACGACCGGAGTGAAATGGCCACCATCGAATCGAGTACCCCATCCGAAGTCGGCACGGCCGAACGCCCCGCCGTGCGCCGATCGCTCGCCGCGCGCGGCCTCCCCTTCATCGGCGTGCTGTCGATCGTCGGCGGACTGTTGCTGTGGGAAATCCTGAGCCGCTTCTTCGTCGCCAATCCGCTGTTTCTCGCCGCGCCGACCCAGATCTTCGAGGCGATCTATCGGCTCGCTGTCACCGGCCAGCTGTGGCCGCACATCGCCGTCAGCTCGGCCGAGTTCGCGCTCGGCTACGTGATTGCGAGCCTCATCGGCATCGCGCTCGGCTTCGCCATGGCCTCGAGCGAAGCCGCCAAGAAGGCGTTGCAGCCGTGGATTTCGGGGCTCTATGCCACGCCGACCATCGCACTCGCGCCGCTGTTCATCCTGTGGCTCGGCATCGGCATCTGGTCGAAGGTGCTGGTGGTGATTTTCCTGGTGTTGTTCCCGGTCACCATCAACACCGAAGCCGGCCTGCGGACGACGAGCGCGCGGCTCATCGAGATGCTGCGCAGCTTCGGCGCGACGCGGACCCAGATTTTCTTCAAGCTGTCGTTGCCGTCGGCGATGCCTTTCATCCTTGCCGGATTGAAGCTCGGCATCGGCCGCGGCCTCATCGGCGTCGTCGTCGCCGAACTATTCGGCTCGCGCGCCGGCCTCGGCCGGCTGATCAGCCAGTCGGCCGACGCCTTCAACATGCCGGAGCTCTTTGCCGGCGTCGTCGTGCTCGCGGTCGCCGGTATCGTGCTGACCGCGGGCTTCACCTGGTTCGAGCGCGCGCTGGTGCCATGGACGCGGGATTAACAGACGTGGTTGCCAAGCTTTCTCTCGACCGGCTATCCAAACGCTTCGACGCGCTCGAAGTGCTGCGCGAGATCAACGTCGCCATTGCGCGCGGCGAATTCATCTCGCTCGTCGGTCCGAGCGGCTGCGGCAAGACCACGTTGCTGCGGATCGTGGCCGGGCTTGAAGCGGCGAGTGCCGGCGAAGTGCGGCTCGACGGTCGTGCGGTGCGCGAGCCCGGCAGCGACCGCGGCTTCGTATTCCAGAGCGACAACCTGCTGCCGTGGCGCACCGTGTTCGCCAACGCGATGATCGGGCCGGAGATCGCCGGCCGCACCGGCACCCCGCAGAAGAGCCGCACCCGCGATCTCCTGCGCCTCGTCGGCCTCGAAGGCTTCGAGAACTATTTCCCACGCCAGCTCTCCGGCGGCATGCGCCAGCGCGTCAATCTCGCGCGCGCGCTCGCGATCGATCCCGAGATCCTGCTGATGGACGAGCCGTTCTCGGCACTCGACGCGCAGACGCGTGAGATCATGCAGACGGAGCTGATGCGCATCTGGGAGGAAGGCCGCAAGACCGTGCTGTTCGTCACCCACCAAATCGACGAGGCGGTGTTCCTGTCCGATCGCGTCCTGGTGCTGGCGCGCCGCCCCGGCCGCATTCAGGAAGACGTCACCGTCACCCTGCCGCGGCCGCGCCCGCTCGCCATCAAGCGCACGCCGGAGTTCGTCGCCTATGTCGATCACATCTGGCGACTGATCGAAGACGATGTCCGCGCCAGCGTCATCGAGGAGCACGCATAGGCGGCACGCGCAACTTTGCGGCCCAAAAAACTGCCAGGGCGTGTGGTCATAAATCGGAACAAAGTGACACGGCCAAATCGGTAAGGTTTTGAGCGCCGCGACGGCCTCCGTTGAGCGCTGGTGGCGCGGCGACGTAAGCTCGC
Organism: uncultured Alphaproteobacteria bacterium; assembly: GCA_963807015.1. GTDB lineage: Bacteria > Pseudomonadota > Alphaproteobacteria > Rhizobiales > Xanthobacteraceae > JAJPKK01. The sequence continues at coordinate 15,711 of CAWEAS010000013.1, forward strand.
CAGCACTGCGCAAATGTGGCCCTGCAACTCTTCAGATAAGAGCTATTTGACGCGCTCCGCAGATCAATTGGAGGCCATTTTATGCAATCCGGCCTTTCTTGCTCTAGGTAGCTCTTGTCACAAAAGTGGAGTTTTATTGGCGAAGCGGGCGATAGGGCAAATTACAATCCGTAGCGCGGCACGGGATGCGGCGTGTTAGGAGCGGCGAGCCAATGCCTAGCGACATGACTGAACACAGCATCGAGCCAAGTTCGGTCGACACGCCGGCGACCGCTAACGCGGGTGTCGCAATCGACCGTAACGGTAAACTACCGCAGGCAGATCCTGCGTCGCCGCCTATCTCACCGGCCGCGCAGCGCTCTACGCGGCGGCGAAGACTACTGATGGCAATGGTGGGCGCTTTGGTCCTGGTGCTCGCCTCGGTGTTCGGCATTCCCTGGATCCGTCTCGCTCTCAGCACGGTTTCGACCGACGATGCATTCGTAAACGGCCATGTGACCTTCGTCGCCCCCCGCGTCCGTGGTCAGGTTTCCCGCGTTCCGGTGGATGACAATAACCGTGTGCGCGAGGGAGATGTTCTTATCGAATTGGATAAGGAGCCATTTCGGGACGCAGTCGCCGTGAAGAAGGCGGCCGTCGATACCGCACAGGCGGATCTCCAGGCGGCGAGGGCCACGGCGCGAGGCATCGAAGCACAAGCCAGGAGTCGGCGTTGGCAACTGCAACAAGCCGTGGAGAATGTCCAAAATCAGATAGCCCTGCTGCATGCTCGGGTCGCGGCGTTTAAGAAGGCGAAGGCCACATTTACACTTGCGAAGCAGGAGTTCGACAGGACGTCGAAGTTGGTCGTATCGGGCGCGGCGAGCCGTGAGCTTTATGATCAACGTGAGGCCACGTTGTCGATTGCTCAGGCGGGTGTCATCCAGGCATTGGCGGACGCGAACCAGATCCGCGTCTTTTTAGGCCTCCAGGCGCAGCCCGAAGACAGCGAAGATCTCGATCAGGTGCCGCCCAATCTCGATGAGACCTTCTCTTCGGTGCTACAGGCGCAGGCGGCTCTGATCGAGAGCGCGGCCGAGCTCGGGGTTGTCCATTCGTACGAGCAGACGCCGAAGCAAATGCTGAAAGAGTTCGAAAATTTGGATCCGCAAGGCGATATTGACCGCACCTTCGCTCGGCTGGTCGCGGAGGCGCCGCCCGTCAAGCAGGCCGAGGCTAAAGTCGAAGCCGCCCAACGTGACCTCGCATTGGCTGAGCTCGACCTTCGCTATTGCGACGTCGTTGCGGAGATCGATGGCGTCGTGACCCGCCGAAATGTCAATCCCGGCAACAATGTTCAGGTCGGGCAGAGCTTGATGGCGATCCGCTCGCTTCGCGAGATTTGGATCGATGCTAATTTCAAGGAGACGCAACTGCGCGACCTGCGTATCGGTCAGGATGCGGATCTCTACGTCGATATGTACGGCAACAGGCAAGTGTTCAAAGGCCGGATCGCGGGCTTCACGATGGGGACCGGATCGACGCTCGCGTTATTGCCGCCGGAGAACGCCACTGGCAACTTCGTAAAGATCGTGCAGCGGCTGCCGGTCCGAATCGAGCTTGAAGGATATGACCCAGACAAGAGGCCGCTGTTCATCGGCACTTCGGTCACTCCGTACATCTATATCGACAAGCCGCCCACCGGACCCGACGCTGGCAAATTCCTTCAAAGCAGCGCGCCGCAATCGTCGGCTCCGGCCGCCGGCGCGGAAAGGGGCGGCAAATGACGGAGTTGGCACTTTCGCCCGCCAGATCAACCGCCGGGGTAAACCCTTGGGTGGTGGCCGCCATCGTCGTGGTGCCGACCTTTATGGAAGTGCTCGACACCACTATCACGGTGGTGGCGCTGCGCTATATCGCCGGCGGTCTGTCGGCTACGGTCGACGACGGCGAATGGGTGATCACCAGCTATCTCGCCGCCAATGCCATCGTCCTGCCGATCACCGGCTGGCTTTCAGCGCATCTCGGTCGCCGCACTTACTTCCTGCTGTCGATAGCCGTGTTTACCCTCGCCTCCGGATTGTGCGGAATGTCGACCAGCCTCGGTGAGCTGATTGGGTTTCGCGTATTGCAGGGCTTGGCAGGTGGCGGTCTTCAGCCTTCCAGCCAGGGCGTGTTGCTGGACGCCTTTCCGGTAGAGAAGCAAGGCACAGCGATGACGCTCTTTGGCCTGGCCGCCCTGTTGGCGCCGGTCGTCGGACCGACACTCGGCGGATGGATAACTGACAGCTATTCGTGGCGCTGGGTGTTCCTTATCAACGTTCCGGTCGGTCTCCTGGCGCTCGCTGCGTGCTATGCGTTCCTGCGCGATCCGGAGTATCTCACGAAAGAGCGCGTCGAGTTGAGAAAGCAACCGTTGCGTTTTGACACGCTCGGCTTGTCACTCCTCGTGATCGTCATGGTCTCATGGGAGGTGATGCTCAGCAAAGGACAGGAGTGGGACTGGCTGAGCGATCCGTTCTGGCGTGTGCAGATTCTCACGATTTTGTTCGTTGTGGGTCTGGCTGCGCTGATCTATTGGGAGTTGCGTCACCCTAACCCCGTCGTCAACTTTCGGCCCATGCGGGAGCGAAACTTCGCTGCATGCTGCCTCATCATCTTTTGCGCTTACGCCGTCCTCTATGCTGCCAGCACGTCGCTGCCTGGCTTGCTTCAATCGCTGTTCGGCTATGACGCCTTAAGGGCGGGATTGGTCATGTCGCCAGCCGGGTTTTTTGCGGTCATGGCAATGCCGTTTGTCGCCAGGGCACTTGGCCGGGGGACTGATGCCCGTTGGCTGATTGCCGCCGCCCTCCTGCTCATGGCGGTCGGAAACTACTGGATGTCGCAAATGAACTTGGAGGTCAGCCCGGGCCAGATCGTCTGGCCTCGGGTGGTGCTGGTCCTTGGACTCTCGATGTTGTTTGCGCCTGTGAATGTCGCGGCCTACCTCTATACCCCGCCGCTGCTGCGTGGCGCTGCCGTTGGCTTGCTAAGTCTGCTGCGCAACGAGGGAGGCAGTGTGGGGACGTCGATGGCGCAGACGGTTCAGGAGCGCCGCGACCAATTTCACACCCTGCGGCTTGGCGAGTGGCTCGATTCTTTCAATGCAGCCGTGGCCGCCTTCCTCGAACGGGCGCAGGCAGTGTTCCTGCAACAAACCGGCGACCCGTCTGCGGCGCAGCAACTCGCCTGGCAAGCGCTCGAGAATTTGCGCCAGCAGCAGGCCTCGTCACTCGCGTATTTCGATGTTTTTTTCCTCTTGGCCGTTGTGACACTGATGCTGCTACCCGTGGTGCTGCTGATGAAACGTTCGGTGGCTGAGAAAGGCGCCCACATCGGCCACGAATGAGGTGCGGTGTGAGTGGCAAGCGTGCTCCCGTCCGGGTTCTGTCGATCACCTCGTCGACACTTGCGAGGATCGTGGCGCGATGAGTCCAAGTAAAATCTTTGCGATTTCGCGCTGCGAAGTCTCGCCGTTGATGCTAAAAGCGGCGGTGAGCAGTGACGTCGACAAAGGCCCTCGATTTCAGCGGGCCTTTCTTAACCGTAAGGCGCCGAACCTTAGGCTGACCAACGACGGTTGGTCGGGGTCGCCAAGCAGATTGGGGAGATCACGATGCTCTTTGCAGAAGGCTTCACGTTCCGCAATTTCGTCGCCGACGTCTTCGCCGTGTTCATGTTCGTCGTCTGGTTCTGGTTGCTCATCATGGTCTTCAGCGACCTGTTCCGGCGCCACGACATATCCGGCTGGATCAAGGCGATCTGGGTGATCGCTCTCATTTTGTTTCCCTACCTTGGCATATTCGCATACCTGATCACCCAGGCGCGGGGCATGGCGGAGCGAAGCGGGCAGCAAGCTCAACAGGCGCGCGAAGAAATTCGGCGTGCGATCGGCTTCAGCGTTGCCGACGAAATAACCAAGCTTGATAATCTCAAAAAATCGGGATCGATCAGCGACGAGGAATTCGCCCGCCTGCGCGCCAAGGTGGTTCAGTAGCCGGCGTTCGGGTTCTCCGGCAGTTCTCGAGAATCCGCCGATTTCACATCGGCGGATCAGCTCCCCGCTCCGTTTCGATTCGATGATTCCCTCGGACGCCGGCGACGGTCAGGCGCGAGCGAGTAGTGGCGGGTTTTGGCATGGCCGTGGATGAAACCGAATACGGCGTGAAGATCATCGCCGCGAAACGCAATCTCCCCTTGCTTGTGCTTCTCGGTGCGGCGATTGCGTCATTCGCGGGTTTGCTGCTTGTCCCGCCGATTCACCAGGACCAGGGCTATCACCAATTCGCCGACCAGCGCGCCCTGCTTGGCGTGCCGAACTTCTGGAACGTCGTTTCGAATTTTCCGTTCATCGTGGTCGGCGCCGCAGGATTGGCGCGCTTTCATCGCGAGGCGGCAACCGCCGTGCTGTTTCTCGGAATTTTCCTGACCGGCTTCGGGTCGTCCTACTATCATTGGAATCCGAACGACGGCACGCTGTTTTGGGACCGGCTCCCGATGACGCTGTGCTTTGTGGCCATCCTGTGCGTCGGGATCGAGGAACGGGTGAGCCGGGCGGCGGGCCGCATTCTTCTATGGCCTCTGCTCGCAATGGGCCTGTTCAGCCTGTTGCTGTGGCGTTGGACCGATGATCTGCGGCTCTATGTCTGGGTGCAATTTTTTCCCGCTGTGGCATTACCGCTGATGTTCGTTTTATTCCGGCCAAAATATACCGGCACCTCGTATTGGCTTATTGCCGCTGCGCTCTATGCCCTTGCCAAGTTGTTCGAGTTCTACGATCACGCTATTTTTTCGGTCGGATCCATTGTGAGTGGACACACCCTGAAGCATCTCGCGGCGGCGGCCGCTTGTTTTGCAGTCCTGAGATACTTCGAGACGCGCAGGCCGATCGCTTGATCCGAGGATGACCGGTCGAAGTCAAACAAGCTGACGCTCGACAACTGCGATCAGCGGGAGGAGCCCCTGAGTTCGTTTCGAAAATTCCTGTCCCGGTGTCTTGGCGGGCTGATCGCGACCATCGGATTTCTGTTTCGAGCCCTGCTGGTCGCCTGGGCCACGCTCGCTATCTACTATTCGAATTTGCCATGGGCTCCGGCGCGAATCGTGGTGGCGATAGCCTTTGCAGCGTTCGCCGTCTGGGCTTTCTGGTTTTCCCGGCAGCGGCGCATGCCCTTGATCGCGGGCGCGTTGTTTCTCGGCGTGGTCGCATGGTGGATCTCCATCCGTCCCTCGCACGACCGCAACTGGCGGCCGGAAGTCGCGGTGATGCCGCGCGCGGTCATCGACGGCGACCGCGTGCACCTCACCGGCGTCCGCAACTTCGATTATCGCACCCGGGATGATTTCACGGTGCACTATGAGGAGCGCGACGTGCAGCTGTCGCACCTCACCGCCCTCGATTTCTACGTGTCGTACTTCAGCGAGTTGCCCGTTGCGCACACGTTCGTGAGCTTCATCTTCGACAACGCGCCGCCACTAAGCATCTCGATCGAAACGCGACCGGAGGTCGGCGAGGGCTTTGCGCCCATCGCTTCCATGTTCAAACAATTCGAGTTGATCTATGTGGTCGGTGACGAACCCGACATCGTCGGCGTGCGAACCAACCACCGGCGGGAGATCGTCTATCTCTATCGTCTCAATTCATCGGCCGACGATGTGCGCCGGCTCCTGCTGGTCTACCTCGCGCGGATCAATGAGCTCGCCGACCAGCCGGAGTTCTACCATTTGCTGACCAACAGCTGCACGATCAACATCGTTCGCTACGCGAACGCCGCCGGTCGTTCCGGACGGTTCGACATCCGCCATCTGCTCAATGGTCTGGTCGACAGTTATCTGTACCACTCGGGGCGCGTGGACACGACGCTGCCGTTTGACGAATTGCGGCGGCGCTCCCAGATCAACGCGGCTGCACAGGCGGCCGAGGGAGCGCCCGATTTCTCGGATCGCATTCGCGCATCCTTGCCGACGATTTCGCACTGATACGTCTGACAATAGTCGGCGTCGGCCGTCGACACTGACAGACGATTGGGCGATTTGACGGAAAGGTGTTAACGAGCCGCTCGTCGAGAAAGATCGCGATCAGTTGCTCATTGCGAGCGTGCCCCGCCTCGACATTGACGGCACGCAGCACCGCCCCATATTTCGTGGGCGTTGCGACGCCATCGGGCAGCGCCGTCGATTTATTGCCCGTCCGCCCTCGTGCCGTCACCGCTTGGCGATCTGGAGCCTGTCATGCAGCAGTCCCATCTCCCGGCCGACGACAGCCGCGCCATCGTGTTCGCGACCACCGCCGACGGCCTCAGATTGCCGGTCATCGACGTCACCCATCCGGCGTTCGCGATTGCAGACGATGCCGCGAGCCTCGCGGCGAGATTCGAAGCGTTCGCGGACTGGGACCGTCGCAACGACCGCGTCCCCGGGACCGTCACGTGGCTTCTCATCTGGCTCGCCGCGCGGCGCTCGCCGTTGCTCCGAAAAATCCTGGCGTCGGACAACGGATATCTCGACAGCATCTCGACCTACATGCTCAAGCTCGGCGCGGACCACCTGCCGCCCGGCTTCGACGGCCCGATGGACCGCAAGGTCGCGGCGGCTCCGCACATGGCGCTGGTGCGGCTGCGCATGCAGCAGATCGCCCGACTGCTGGCCGATGCGCTCCGCGCTCCGCTCGCCGACGCGCCGGACGCGCCGCTCAATCTCGTCAACATCGCGGGCGGCCCGGCGCTCGACAGCATCAACGCGCTGATCATGCTCGCGCGCGCGCACGGGACGCTGATCGACCGTCCGATCGCGATCCATGTGTTCGATGCGCGGCAGGACGGGCCGATCTTCGGCGCCCGCGCACTGCTTGCGCTCACCGCGCCCGGGGGGCCGCTGCACGGGATCGATGTCCGGTTCCAACACCACGCCTACGACTGGAACGACACCGCGCCGCTCGCGCGCCTGCTTGCCGACCTCGCCGCGCAGGGCGCCATTATCGCGGCCTCGTCGGAGGGCGGCCTGTTCGAGTACGGCACCGACGACGCGATCGTCGCCAACCTCACCGCGCTCGCGCGGGCCGGCGTGCCGATCGTCGCCGGCTCGGTCACGAGCTCGAGCGAGGTGCGCAAGCGGATGATCGCGCAGACGCGATTCCGGCTGTTTGCGCGCGGCCTCGAAGGCTTCGCGCCGCTCGCCGAGCGCAGTGGCTATGCGATCGCCGAGAGCCACACGGCCATCGTGAGCGAGCAGGTGCTGCTGCGCCTGCGCGTCCCCCCGGGAGCCGATGCGGGCCGGTGATCCTGCATGTGCGGCGGCATTGATCGCAAAGTAAGGACTCCGCGGCAGAATGGAGAGATTATTGGTGCGGCGCATTGACGGCGCCACCGGCGGACGCGGCAATATGCAAGAGGCTGGTACATTGGCAGGCTCGGCAGCCCCGTTCAGGGACCCCGCAAGCTCTCGCGATAGGGCCTGGGCATCGCTCGCGTCGACCGGCGGCATGATCCTGGTGCTCGGCGCATATTGGGCACTGGAGACCTATGGTCCGTCGAGCCGGGTCGTCTTCTACGACTACCTGCCGTTCCAGGGCGCGTCGGAGAGTGTGCTCGCCGCGACGCTCGGAGCCTGGCTCGGGGCGTGGGGCTTTCGCTTGTTCCGGCCCGCGCGGCACTATGCCGTCATCAGGCTGATGGTGGGTTGCCTTCTCGGCGCGGCTTTGGGCCTGATCGCGGGGGCCCTCTCGGTGCTCCCGGCCAACACGACCGCGATCCATCCGATCGTCCCGTTCGTGATCGCCGCCGTCGCTCCAGGCATCGGAGCGTGGTTGTGCGGAATCGCCATGTTCAGATCGAAAGAGCCGACGAAGCGCGGTCTTTTTGATTGGCTTTCGCTGAGCCTTGTGGCGACGGCGGTCATCTGGCTGATCCACCCTCAGTTCGCGGCGTTTCCCAAGCACGGCACCGTGCCGGAGCGCGAAGCGTGGGCCCGCGCCAATATTCGTCAGTATAAGTCCCTGACGCGAACCGTTGAAAAACTCCCGCTCATCCAACAAAGCGTTGGCCGCGTGATCGCGATCGTGCCGACGTCCGGCGAGCAGCACGTCACAGGGCCAACCATGGACGGCATGGCGATGAAAATGACACTCGAGGTGGTGGGGGATAAAGGAGCCGGCATTCTCCGGGTAAACTGCACGCTCGACGGCGACGCGGTGTTTGATTGGGAGCCCGCCACCTGGACTATGGATGGAACGACGACCGAGATTTCGACCGTTCCCAACCTGATTTTGCGCAGGTGATTAATCTCCATCGTGCTTGTATTCGTGCCGCCCGACGAGATGATGGAGTAAGGGCTGAGGTTCCTGCGCTGATTATTTCTTTCCGGGGCTGCGCCCCCTATTCGTGAAGCAGCGTTTGCCAGTCTGAAGGAACCGCTCCGGCCGGCCCCGGCGCCGGTTGATCCAACGGATGCGCGTGAGGAGTGTTAAGCTTCGGGCCGGCGAAGAACTCTTCAGTTCGGTAGTCGTAAAACCACCGCTCGCCCGGCTCGAAGCTCGTGATGATCGGATGACCCGTAGCGACGCTATGTTTCGATGCATGCTGGCTCGGTGAACTATCGCAGCAGCCGATGTGACCGCATTCGGCGCATCGGCGAAGATGAAACCACCATCGTCCCGAAGCCAGGCATTCGACGCAGCCTGTTCCGCTTGGCTTGGCTGCCGGGTTGATACCATCCCTCTGGGACTTCATGGGCCTCTCTCTAGCCGTAAGCGATCCCCGGGTTGCTTTGCCCAACCTCTATAATGTAGCCGTCGGGATCGCGAATGTAGCAGCGCGTCTCGCCGTATTTGGGCTTCGGCTCCGTGATGAATTCGGCTCCGCGACTTCGCCACAGTTCATAACACGCTTGAATATCCGCAACGCGGATATTCAAGAAGCTGCTGACCGAATCGGGGTCGGGAGGGACGCTGAGCGTTACCGTTGGTTTGTCGGGTGTCGGACCGCCCCCGACGTTGACAATGAGCCACGTGTTCGCGATCTGGAGATAGCCTGGCGCGCCTTTGCTGTCGCCTCTGCTTAGAACGCGGCCTCCGAACACCTTTTCGTAAAATCGAAGCGAACGTTCGACGTCGGCGACGACGATAAAGTGCGCGATGGAGATCCCATCCTGCGGCGGCATCTGATAGCTTTTCTGCCCGACTTGTACTTCGCTCATGGACAACTCCTGTTCGGATTCGGCGGATGTGGAGTTGAGAGGCGCATCGACCAATCTACCGATCGGTCAGACCTAATATTCTGCCAAGAACGCAAGAATAAGGCTCGCGGTCTCGTGGTTCTTCTCGTCTAAAGTGGAATGGCCGGCGTCGAGCAGGTGGATTTCGGCAACCAGGGGCGTGTGCTCGCGCAACCACGTTTGTCACGTCGGATAGGACGCGACAATCGTTCGATCATTGAAAGTGAGGCTACGCTTCGTTGGGGTGGTTGTCGATGAGATCGTCGATGGCTTGTCCGGTACCGGACAAACGCGACACGACATTGCATCGTCGGCCCAATGGCTCACAGGTCATGGCACGGCGCTGCCTAGCAATGCATCAATCGAATATTTTCCTGCACCGGTAATGGACAACAGCAAGAAGCCCCCCATGATGCTAAGATCCTTGTAAAATCCGTCCAAACTGTCGACGTAACCTGCACCTTTCACCGTCCAATAGTGATGCCCGATAAGAGCAGTTCCGAGCGTGTATAAAGCCATGAGTGCGGCCGCAGGCCGCGTGAATGCGCCAATAGCGATCGCGAACGCAACCGGAAGCTCCATGAAGATGGATACGACGGTCGCCAGTATCGGCGTCGGAACGCCAAGGTGCACCATTTGATTCACAGTCCCCGAATAGTCTCTCGCCTTTCTCCAGCCGAAAATCAAAAACAGGGCTGCAAGAAGAAGGCGCGCAACGAGAATGACTTCGTTGCTGATGCCGTTTTCCATGGCGCTGGCCTCGTTCTCTGCTTTCACGTAGTTACGACGCTGAACCGCGGGTAATCAACGACGAGATATATGGTGAAATTGCAATGATCCACATCTTGTTCGGCGGCGTCGGATGGACTGACATCGCGTTCACGCTCAACCGCATCGCGGTTGGGATGTTCTTCATGTTCTCCGGCTACCACAAGCTATTCAATGCGGAGCGTCACCGCGTGTTTGCGGACGAGCTAAGGTCCCTGCACGTTCATGCCGTCGGGATCAACCAATGGTGGGTGCCGCTCGTCGAGTTCTCCGCCGGCAGCGCCGTTGTCATCGGGCTTTTCGCGCCGCTCGCCGCGCTTGGGCTTCTTGCCATCATCATCATCGCCAGCGCGACATCAGGGCGAGAGCGAATCAAAGCATTCAAGCCGATCGATAGAGCCGACAGGCTCGATGACTGGCTCTATCTGCCGGAAACTTTGTATGCCTTCATGCTGATCATGGTCATCTCGGCCGGCGCCGGACCGTATAGCCTCGATGCCGCGATCTTGAGTTTGATCGGGCTCCGCTGATGCGAACGCCCATGATTGGGACCACGAGCGCCCCGGCAAATGTGAACCGTTCGTGTTCGATCGCGATGTCGCGGCCGTTGGATATCTCAGTTCGCCGAACCGCTCGTTTGCAAGGGCTGTACCGTCGCGAAAAGACTGCAAGTCGCGGTCAGGCCCCAGGGCCGAACCCATTGAGCGCCCTCTCGATCTCCTTGGCTTGGCGGTGAACCGTCCGGCCGTGGCCGGCGACTAATCACCAACGCTCCCTTGCCACGGAGAAATCGCGATGTCCGAGAGCCGCCGCCAGATCGACGCGATGCTGTTCAAGCCGGTGCCGGGCGGGTTCATCTACCGGGCGCCCAATCCCTGGATTTTCGGCCGCGCTGACCATTACATCGTCAACGAACAGCAGAAGACTGAGCTCCTTGGGATGCTGGTGGCGCCGCGCCCGTTGCTCAGGCTGACCGCCATCGTCGCCGGACTCCTGTTGTGGGCCGTGGCGATGGCAACGGTCGGTTGGGCCTTCTCAGGTCACGAGGATCCGACCGCGGGCGACGTGGTCATCATGATCGTCATGACCTTTGCGGCACTGTTCCTGGCCTTGCACTTGGCGCTGCGGCGCAAGCTTCGCCGGATGCAACCGATCCTCGCCGCCGCAACACGCACGACCGCCGCCATCACGCCGGGCGAGATCAGCGCCGCGATTAAAACGACAACGTCGTTCAAGAGCGCGATCATCGTCGTCGCAACGTCCGCCTTCGGGTGCGCCGCCCAGATATTCAGTCTCGTGGTCAGAAACCCGCGACATCCTCTGTTCAGTGACGTGCAGTCCTACCTGAGCGTATTTCTTCTTATCTTCTGCGCCCTCTTGATGGTTCGGTATTCCGCTCTGGCGATTGGCAAGGTGCGTCAAACGCGTGCTGTAGCGTAAAGACGTCGGCAGATGATGTCGCGATCCGTCCGGACATTTACGACACCCGACGGTCAAAGTTCTTGATTTCACGCGAGGGCGACGGTCGAATTGCTGAGATCGCGAATCAGACTCCAGAGGAAGGCTGCATGGATGCCGGGGGACCCCTCCTCGCCAAGCGGGTGCCAATTCCCAGTCCCGAATGGGACACGACATCAAGCGCCATCCGGCGGGCGATGCGGTTGACGGCGGAGCTGAACAAGCTGTCGTTCGACGATGCTGCGAAAGTGCGAGACATATTCAGCGAATTGACCGGTCAAAAGGTGGACGACACGTTCATTCTCATCCCGCCTTTCTATACCGCGTACGGCTTGGATATTCGGGTTGGACACAAGGTGTTCATCAACCAGTGCTGCACGCTTTATGACATGGGCGGCGTTGACATCGCCGATCACGTCATGATCGGGCCAAACGTGAACATCATCACCACGGCTCACCCGCTGGAGCCGTCCCAACGACGGGCTTACATCGAGGGAAAGCCAATCGTCATTGAAAAGAACGTCTGGATTGCAACCGGTGCCACCATACTAGGCGGCGTTGTCGTGGGCGAAAACTCGGTGGTCGCAGCCGGAGCGGTCGTCACCAAAGACGTTCCGCCGAACAGCATGGTGGCAGGCGTTCCGGCGAAGGTTATTCGTTCGCTCGAGGAAACCCCCGGCGCAGCGATGGTCTGTCTCTCGTCCAATAGCGAACGTGATGACGGACTGTCGTAAGGACGCGATGGGCCAGAGCAGACATTTCAAGATTGCGACCGAAGAAGTCCACGTCTCCCGCTACGCGCTCTCTCACATGCTATCGCGGTCGTGGCGACCTGCACGCGAACCTTGTCTCCGAGAGCGCTGATCAGTGTGGCCCAACCATCGCCTTGCAGACGTCGACGCTGAGCTGCTTGAAAAGTGTAAGCGCCCCACCAGTTCGGCGTTTTTTCAGGGTGATCGACGCAATCGGTTGGGAGCTATCGCCGAGATCAATGTCCAGGGCACGTAGCCATGTGCTGTTCGACCGATAGCGAAGCAATTGCGCAGGCAGCACGGTCAGAAAGCGGCCGCTCGCCACCAAGCTTAATCGCATAAAGACCGAATTCGATGTTACGACGGTTTGCGGAAATGGAAGCTTTCTGCGTCGAAACAGGTCGGACATGAGGCGACCCGCAAAAGTATCCGCCGGCGAGAACGTCCATCGCTCGCCCATCAGATCGCTCAGGTTCAGCTTCTTGCGGCGAAGAAGCGGATGATGCTTTTCCGCCATAACGACGAATGGCGACTTGAACAGCACCTCGGCGGCGAGATCGTCGGCTGCGGATGCTGGAACCCAACGCGTCAGCACCACGTCGAACGTTCTCTCGCGCAATAGCCGCACCAAGGTATCTGTATCGCTGACGATGACCTCGTAGCTGATGCGGGGATATCTCCGCGCCAATTCATTGATGATTTCAGCGACGACACCCATGATGGGTTCGGTCGTACCGATTCTGATGAGGCCGCTGGTCGGATCGGACAGGTGCTCGATACCCGACACGCTCTGCCTGATTTCGTCGAAGATTACTCTTGCGTGATCGACCATCAGGTGGCCGCATTCCGTCAACTCGACGCCCCGCGCAGACCGCTCCAGGAGCGGAGCACCCAAGACGCGCTCCATGTCTGAAATCGCCTTGGAAATTGCAGGCTGCGACAATGCAAGGCGTTCCGACGCCTTCGCCATGCTCCCGACTTCGGCAACTGTTTGCAGCGTATGGAAGTCCTTCAGCCTGAGACGGCGCCCCATTCGGTCATTCCACTTCATTGGTCTTCACCTGTGGTTATAGCCCAATAGCGAAATATGAATTCTCATTATAGCTTTATTGCCGGAAGATGAGGAGGATGAACACAGACACTGCAATCAATCAACTCGTCCCGACGGACATTTCCAGCCGGCGGCTCCCCATGAATTCCGCCGAAACCGCAGTGGTCCTCTTCGCAGTTTGCAACAGTGCTCGCGTCTTGGCCTATATCCCGCAGCTCGTCCGCGTGGCCCGGGATGCGGACGGTGCCCGCGCTATCTCGTGCCTAACGTGGGGCTCTTTCACGATCGCGAATTTGTCGACCGTCTCCTACGCGCTACTCTTCCTGTCGGATTGGCGAACAGCTGCGATCTTCGGCGCGAATGCCGCGTGCTGTCTGATCATTGTAGGGCTGACCGCTTACAAGCGCCTGCAAATGGATACTGTTTGGCGCAGACGCGCGTCGCTACTTGGGTTGACGTCCTGTGTCCTCGGCTTACGCCCATTCGAGCCTAGCCGCGTATCCGCTTCTTCGCTTCCTTCGTGCCCGACGCCGGCGTGATTTTATCGGGGGATGCAATGGACCCGTCTGGCGTCATCGTCGTATCCGACGTGCTGGCCGAATCTCGAAGCAACACGCACGGAACTTGTTCGAAGGCCGTGCTCCATCAAGTGCCAGAGGCCGAAACAAGCCTCTTCAGTGTAAGCGCCGGACGACGGCTCGCCATGCACCTCCATATGCGGACCTGGGATCTGTTTTTCGTGGTCTCCGGTCGTGGTGAAATTCGCTGCAGAGGCGAATCCGGCACCATTACCATTCCGATGCCCGTAAGAGCGTTCTGCGCCATACCGCCCGGTTTCGAACACCAGGTGTGTAATTTGAGCGCGACCGAGCCGTTTTGCTTCTTGATGATCCATGCGCCCTGGCGGGGCTACGACCACATTCGGAAAGGCCAGGAATCGGCCAGCCCGAAGAAGCGTAAACATCGATGATTCTTCGGATCATCACTGAGCTTTCGAAGTCAGAGTGATCAGCAAGTGCTCCGGCAATCGAGCCGCCGGCCGAGCTTTAGAAAATGCGAGCACGGGAGAGAGCAGCAATGAAGACGCGTATCGCGGCTATTGTACTGACGAGCATGCTTGCAAGCGTGGCGGGCGGCAGGTCAGAAACCTATCCGACGCGACCGATCACGATGGTTGTGCCGTTCGCAGCGGGTGGCCCAACCGATACGCTGGCCCGCGTCCTTAGCGCGCGCATAGGAGCGCAACTCGGCCAGACGATTGTAATCGAAAATGTGACGGGCGCGTCCGGCAGTATTGGCGTCGCTCGCGTCGCTCGCGCAGCGCCGGACGGCTATACCCTGGTCATCGGCCATTGGGGAACGCATGTTCTCAATGGAGCGATGAATGGATTGCCTTACGATCCCTTGCGCGATTTCCAACCGATCGCACTCATCGCGAATAACCCGCAGCTAATCATCGGCAATAATGCCTTGCCGCCAAAAGACCTGCGGGGGCTGATCGCTTGGTTGCGGGACCATCCGAACAAAGCAACATTTGGGAGTGCCGGCGCCGGTTCCGGAGCGCAGATCGCGGCCCTGCTCTTTGCCAACCTGACCGGCACGAAATTTCAAATCGCGCCTTATCGGGGGACGGGCCCTGCCTTGGGCGACCTGATCGCCGGCCACGTTGATCTGATGTTCGATCAAGCGTCGAATTCGTTGATCCAGGTGCGCGGCGGCCATCTTCAGGCATATGCGGTCACGGCCAAAACGCGGATGCCATCCGCCCCGGACATTCCAACCGTTGATGAAGCCGGCTTGCCCGGATTCTACGTAGCCTTTTGGCACGGCCTGTGGGCCCCCAGGCAAACGCCCCCCGATATTATAATCAAATTAAACGCAGCGGTGGTGGCGGCCCTGGCCGATCCAGCGGTCGCAAGTCGCCTCGTCGATCTAGGTCAAGAGATCCCGTCGCGCGAACAGCAGACGCCGGAAGCTCTTGGCACGCACCAAAAAGCTGAGATTGAGAAATGGTGGCCGATCGTCAAAACGGCGAGTGCCAACGGGGAGTAATCGTACCTATTAGGCCATCACCGCGAGGCCGTAGCCGCGACCGCTACTCTGGGTCAAGCGGTGAGGCTCCGATCGAGCGAAGTCATCAGCTATGCATCCGAAACCCGACCTGCCCGCGACCGCCCCACAACATTGGCAATCGTGATTGAACCAAATCTTGTCCGCCCCGATGCTCACGACATCCGCCGATCGAGCGAATAAGCGCCGGCGCCGCAGGCGACGAACGCGAGCGAGCCGCCGACGATCGCCATGTTCTTCATGAAATGCACGAGCTGGGCCGGATCGCCGAAATGCGCGTGGGCGATGAAAGCCGCGACCAGCGTATAGATTGCAAGACCGAGCGCGACGCACCGCGTTTGAAATCCAACCAGCATCAACAAGCCACCGCCAAGCTCAATGATAACTGCCAGAGCGGCAAAGAGCGTCGCCAATGGAAGGCCCTGCCCCGCCATGTAGCTCACGGTGCCGGAAAAGCCGACGAGCTTGAAGTAACCGTACAGGATGAAGAGAGAGGAATAGAACAAGCGACCGATAAGCGCCGCAAGATCGCTCTGCTTTTCGAGCTTGATCATGATGACCCCTCGCTCTGCCTCGCTCGGCTTAGTGTTACATCATCGGACCGCGAATGTTTTGTTCCGTCCTGCCGCGCGTTGCACGGGCCGGGCTATTTTCCGACGAGCTTCCGCAGCGCGTCGTTGATGCGGTCCTGCCAGCCGGGACCGCCCTGCTGAAAATGTTCGATCACCTCGCGGTCGAGCCGGAGCGTGACCTGCTCGCGTACATTCGGCAAAGTGGCCGGCTTCGGCGGCGGCTCCGGCGCCTTGGTTGTCACCTTCTTAAATGCGGCTTCCGCTGCCGCGCGCGGATCGATGGGTCGCCGCGTTCGCTCGCCGTTCATGTCGTCGTCTCCTGTGTTCCGTTAATCGGGGATTCTTGAAATCCGCACCTTGAACGATCACTCACCGATATCGTTGAACCGCACGCATTCAGTGCCGGAAATGCCGTGTGCCGGTGAGCACCATGGCAACGCCGTGGTCGTCTGCCGCCTTGATGACCTCGTCATCGCGAACCGAGCCGCCGGGCTGGATCACCGCAGTCGCGCCCGCTTCGACCGCGACCAGGAGACCGTCGGCGAACGGAAAGAACGCATCCGACGCGACGACCGAACCTTTGGTCAGCGGCGCCGACAGGCCCGCCGCTTTGGCTGCATCCTCGGCCTTGCGCGCCGCAATCCGCGCCGCATCGACCCGGCTCATCTGGCCTGCGCCGATGCCGACCGTGGCGCCATCCTTGGCATAGACGATGGTGTTCGATTTGACGTGCTTCGCCACGCGAAATGCAACGCGCAGGTCGGCAAGCTCCGCCGCGGTTGGCGCCCGCTTGGTTACGGTCTTGAGCTGCATCTCATCGGCGACGGCATTGTCGCGCGACTGCACCAACAGCCCGCCCGCCACCGATTTCACGATGAGACCCGCAGCGCGCGGATCGGGCAGCGCCCCCGCGAGCAGCAGCCGCAAGTTCTTCTTGGCGGCGACGATCGCGATCGCCTCGTCGCTCGCCGCCGGCGCGATGATCACCTCGGTGAAGATCTCCGTGATCGCGCGGGCAGCATCGGCGTCGAGCGGACGGTTCACCGCGACGATGCCGCCGAAGGCCGACACCGCATCGCAGGCGAGCGCCTTGCGATAGGCCTCGAGGAGGCTTGCGCCCTCGGCGACGCCGCACGGGTTGGCGTGCTTGACGATGGCGCACGCCGCGGTGCGGACGGGATCGAACTCGGCGACGCATTCATACGCCGCATCGGTGTCGTTGATGTTGTTGTAGGAGAGCTGCTTGCCTTGCAGCTGGCGCGCTGTCGCGACGCCGGCACGAACATCGGGCGTGCGATAGAACGCGGCGGTCTGATGCGGGTTTTCGCCGTAGCGCAGAGCTTCGGCGAGACGGCCGCCGAAGGCACGGAAATCGGGCGCATCCTCCTTGATGGTGGCGGCGAACCAGTTGGCGATCGCCGCATCATAGGCGGCTGTCCGCGCATAGGCCTTGGCGGCGAGCCGACGGCGCAGCGCGAGCGTCGTTGCGCCCTGGTGTTCCACGAGCTCCGCGAGCAATGCGGCGTAGTCGGCAGGCTCGACCACGACGGCGACGTCGTCGTGGTTCTTGGCGGCGCCGCGAATCAGTGCCGGTCCGCCGATGTCGATGTTTTCGATGCAGTCCTCGAAGCCGGCGCCTTTCGCCACGGTTGTTTCGAACGGATAGAGATTGACCACCAGAAGATCGATCGGCGCGATGCCGTGCTCTCGCATGGCGTGGACGTGCGCGGCGTTGCCGCGGATCGCCAACAGGCCGCCATGCACCTTCGGATGCAGCGTCTTGACCCGGCCATCCATCATTTCGGGAAAGCCGGTGAGGTCCGATACGTCACGCACCCTGAGGCCCGCATCAGCGAGCGCCCGCGCCGTACCGCCGGTCGACACGAGTTCGATGCCGAGCCCCGCCAGCAGGCGCGCGAAATCAACAAGCCCGGTCTTGTCGGATACCGAGATCAGGGCGCGCGATATGCGGCGCAGATGTTCAGCCATTTCGTCGAGAACCACCAGAGTCATGGCCGGACATCTTCCAGCCATCCACTCACGCGCGTGAAGTCGTAAAGACGAGGGAGCACGCAAAAAGCGCGGGTGTGACTCCGTAACAGAACCGGAGACGCCTTGCCAGTGCAACGTTACGTCTTGTCTACAACGGCAACTCGGGATCGGCGCCGCGCCGCGCCTGCCGCGCGGGCGCGGCGCCCTGCGGTACATGAGTGAAGGTCCAGTGCACGCGATGAACCTCGTGTGCCCGGCCGTAGATCACGATCTGCATGGTCCGGCGCGGGCCATCCTGACCGGCGAGATAGACGCTTTCCTCGACCACGACTTCGTCCTCGTGGGCGTTCAGGTTCCACACATCCTTGTTCGGCAGCAGCAGCACGGCACCGTGACCGTCGGTGAGCCGATTGGCGCGAATCGCCGGATGCAGGTGAAAGCGCACCGCGAAATAATCCTCGGCGTCCTCGGGCAGTCCGCTCCCGGTCGCCGGCAGAAACACGTCCTCGCCGTCGAGCCGATTGCCGTCGGCGGACAGCGACACGAAACGCTCATGGATGATGCCGAACCGCTCGGCGTAGCCGTCATGGGCCGCGCGCAGCACCGTCGCCTCCTCGTTGGAGTCGCGCGACACCGTCACGTCAGACGGCCCCTCGACGATCGGAATCCCGAACAACCGCTTGAACGTTATCGATTCCACGAATCGGCACGACGACGTGTCGTTGAAGGTCACCGTCGAATGCGCGGCGGTCGCGCGCGCGACCTGCCGCCAGTTCTCGCGACCGGCGGCGGGCATGCCGCAATTGACGATGACGCGCTGCTGCTTATGAGAAAGTTCTAACGACAGACAGCCCGCGTGCGCATCGGCGCTCACTTCCGGCGGCGGCGGCGCGCCGGTATCCATCAGCAGGATGGTGCTGCCGGCGTCGAGACGCTGGTAGCCCGAATACGGCGCGTTCGCGACCGGAGCACCGCGCGCATCGTCATAGGCGAGGACGGTCGCGAGCAGATCGGTCGGCGTCGGCCCCATGCCGTTGAACAGCGCGAAGGTGCCGTCGGCGTGACGGAAGAACCGCAGCATCGGCATCATGCGGTCGATCGCGTTGATGATCGCCGGCGGCGGCGGCACGTTGCGCGCCGAATAGGCCTGGCTCAGCGGCAACAGGTCGAGCAGAATCTCGATGATGACGCCCGGATTGCGGCTGATGTGCCCGCCGTCGGGCAGGATCTGCCGCTCCACCTCGCTGACGAGGCGGCGCGTGGCGTTGCGCAGATGGCGGATCTGTTTCGCCATGCACAAGGATGCGTAGACGATCGCGATTCGCGCCTGCAGGCGCGGGAGGCCGTCGCGGGTATCGTTGGCCGTGCTCCGCAAGAACCGGACCTGCCGGGTCAGGTAGCGCAGGAAGCGGCGATAGAAGCGCACGTCAGCGTCGTCGAGAATGAGGGTCGCCTGGGAGATCCAGGACATGATCCGCCGCGCCACGACCTCGGGCTGCCAGGCGATCGGGTGGCCGGAGCCCTGAAGCGTCATCCACTCGTCGACGAGCGCACGGGCGTTGGCGCGGGTGATCGTGGAATTGGCGGCGCGCAAATGGCGCAGCCAGCCGAAGCCGAACAGCTCCTCCGCCCACTCGTCATTGGGCGGCACCATCTCGAACGGCGAGCGGCCGTCGCACACCACGATCTTGCCGACGAACGCGAAGCGACCGCTGTAAATTTCGCTGGCGCGGGTCGGATCGGCGGTACGCAGTTCTTGAGGAGCAATGAGCAGGCGCTCGCCGGCCGTCGGCCAATAGATGACGCCGGCCAGGGGATGAACGATCGTTCGCCCCTTCAAAATGTTCAGTTTGCGTCGAAGCGCCAGCCAAGACAGCCGGGAACGGTCCGCGATGACAGCGCGGGACATTAAGGCTGGACCCTCCGCTCACAGGCAACCCGTATACCGTTTGATAACATAACGAAGGGTAAGCGGGCCGCAAATCACGGGAAAATTCCGTAAAAATCAATAGATAGCGCCGCACACAGCGCCGCTGCCCTGCACGATGCGACCGGGCGGGCGCGGAACTTTTCGGCCTGATTTGGCTAGACCCGCTCGAGGCGCGCCGCGAAAAATCCGTCGAGACCGGCCATCCGGGGCTCCGGGTCGGGCCATTGGCTCGGCAGCGTGCGCAATTCGCCGCGCGCCGTGACAAAGCCGTCGAGCCCGGGAAGTTCCGACCCGCAGATGGGGCTGCGGCGGACGCGCTGATCATCCTCGAGCGCCCCCGCAATGATGTCCTCGCCTTCCTCGGGTTCGAGCGAGCAGGTGCAGAACACGATGGTGCCGCCGGGTTTGGAGAGATCGATGGCACGGGCCAGGAGACGCCGCTGCACCGCCGCCATCATTTCGATGTCGTCCTCCGATTTTCGCCAGGGGATATCGGGATGCCGCCGGATGGTCCCGGTCGAGGTGCACGGCGCATCGACGAGCACCGCATCGAACGGGTCGGCCTGCCAGTCCTCCGCCGCCGCGATCACCGTCTTTGCTTCGAGGTGCAATCTCGCGAGATTGTCGTTGAGCCGCGCCACGCGCGATTCCGATCGATCGACCGCGGTGACATCGGCGCCCGCGGCGGCAAGTTGCGCGGTCTTGCCGCCGGGCGCAGCGCACAGGTCGGCGACCGCGCGGCCGCGCAGATCGCCGAACAAGCGCGCCGGCAGCGCAGCGGCGGCGTCCTGCACCCACCATTCGCCTTCGGCATATCCCGGCAACGACGCGACCGGACCGGAGGCCGCGACCCGCACCGAGCCGGTCGGCATGACGCTGCCTTGGAGACGCTCCGCCCACAGCTGCGGATCGGATTTCACCGTGAGATCGAGCGGCGGCTCCTGGCCGTTGGCGCGGGCGATGGCGCGGGCGACCTCCTCGCCATAGGTCTTGGTCCACCGCGCCAGCAGCCATGGAGGCGTATCGAAATCGACCGGATCGAGGTTCGCGATGGATTCCTTTCCGACCCGCGCAATGCGGCGGAGCACGGCGTTGACGAGACCGGCGAAGCGCGCGTTGCGGCGATCGCGCTGTACCAGCCGCACCGACAGATCGACGGCGGCGTGATGCGGAATGTCGAGGAACAGGAGCTGCGTTGCGCCGGTGATCAGCGCACTTTCGATCTGCGGAGCATTGCGCGGCAAACCGCGATCAAGCATCTCGCCAATGAGGTGGCGTAGCGTGCCGAGCCGCCGCAGCGCCGTCGCCACGATGCGCCGCGCGAGCGCGCGATCGCGTTCGGACAACTCCTTCAAGCCGGCATATGCGCTCTTGCCGTCGAGTTGCTCATCGAGCGGCCGGTTACGGCGCAGCACTGCTTCCAACACGTCGGCAGCAGCGCGCCGCGAGGCAAAGCCGGGCGGGTGCCGGTGCGCGGCACATTCCAGGTCATTCATGCAACGTTTGACGTCCAACCAGTATCGTCGCCGGTTGTCCCGACTTTTCGACAGCCTCGCCCCAGGTTTCCAGATAGCAGGGAAATGCCCTCGCGCAACGCGCTTATTCATCGCATGCAGGCCTCCAACACTGTGATTATTGACAGTGAGATCAAGCCGCGCATCTTAAGTTCCATGAACGCAAATGATCACTCCCGGACCGCAACCGGTCGCCACTCCGATGCCTCGAACGATGCAGGAGCGAAGCCGCGCGTCCTCTCGCCCGAAGCGCAACGCGCGCTCGCCGAAGCAGAAGCGCGCCGTGCTGCAATCGACCGCAACGCGAAGGCGCGGCCGAGGGAGATCAACGGCCGTAATGGCCCGGAACCGACCCGCTACGGCGACTGGGAGGTCCGTGGCATCGCCACGGATTTCTAGCGGCCAAAGCGCGGCCGCCCCAGGTGAGCTTCCAAGGCCGCGCCCAACGAGTACTGGGCGCCATACTCAATCTGTGATTGCTGCGCCCTTGTCATTCGCTTTTGGCGAAGTGTATATAGGAATATGATCAGGTCACTCAGATCATATTCCTTGCGGTCGATGCGGGGCGGGACTGCCGGCCTGACGTTTGCGTGCGGCCTGTTCGCCGGTCTCGCCATCGGCTCCATCGTGCAGGGCCGATCGGCGCCGGCGGCAAGCGAATCAGCGCGAGCAGAAATCCAAGTCCCGGCAATGCAGGCGCCGACGACGCGCGGGCCGATCCCAACGGCGCTGCCCGCGGAGGTCGTGCGGGTGATCGACGGCGACACCTTCGAGGCACGGGTCCACGTCTGGCCGGGGCTCGACATCACCACCAAGGTGCGACTGCGCGGCATCGACGCAGCGGAGCTTAGGGCGCGATGTCCTGCCGAGCGTGCGAAGGCCGAAGCCGCGCGCGACGCTCTCTCCGCGATGCTCGCCGAAGGTACAGTCGGAGTGTTCGATGTTTCGCTCGACAAATACGGCGGGCGCGTCGTTGCCGGCGCGCGCACCCGTTCGATCGCGAACGTATCGACTGAATTACTGGGACGCGGCCTCGCCCGTCGCTACAGCGGCGGGCACCGCGAAAGCTGGTGCGATGGATGAACCGCCGCGTCCGAATCGATCAGCGCGTCACCACCACCTGCGTGCCGTAACCGACCCGTCCAAACAAGTCGCTGACGTCCGCGTTGTACATGCGGATGCAGCCATAGGAGACGAAGCCGCCGATCGAGCCCGGCTGGTTGGTGCCGTGGATGGCGTATTGCCCGCCGTGAAGCGTCATCGCCGCGACGCCCATCGGGTTCTTCGGCGAGCCGCCGGGGATGACCGCCGGCAGATTCGGCTTATCGTGGCGGATATCGTCCGGCGGCGACCACGCCGGGTTGACGTACTTTCCGTCGATGTAAGACGTGCCGCTCCACTGCTTCCCGAGGCGGCCAACCCCCACCGGATAGCGCAACGCCCGGCCGTTGCCGAGATACAGGTAAAGCGCCCGCGCTTCCGTGTGAACCACGATGGTCCCGGCCGAATAGTTGCCGCCGGCAGCGACGAGTTCGCCGCGCGCTGCCGCGGGCGTCGTGCCGATCGAAGGATAAACGAACAACGCGGTTGCAAGTGCACATGCAAGTCGCAAGCTGGTTTGCCGCAGCATCACGTCCCCCATCCCCCAAAAACCCCAGTCCCCGGTCGCGCGTTCGCAACCTGAGCGCAACGAAACGATAACCATCCGGGGGCCTGACGCCTAGTCGTAAGGCGAAATCGTGGAGCGTTTGTAAAAATACTGTGGCCGCGCGGCTACAGTCATGCCCAAACGATGGTCATCCTGAGGGCATCAACGGCGATAAAAACTCCTGCTGGCCACAACCTCCCTCCGGTTCAGCGCGCCGGGGTCGATTCGTAAGGAACGATCTCGTGGATTTGCGGTTGACAGTTTGGTGCGGCCCGCGACCCTCCCCCCGTTACCCCAGGCGCGGTTCCGCGCCGGGGCCCCGATCTCAAGGTCGGGGCTTCTTCCTGTCTCGCCTCACGCAGGACCGTAAATCGGTCAAAAGGCGAGAGCCGGTGATGTCCGCCCCGACCGGCCGCCGGTTACCGCGGCCTCATCGCTTGACCCATCTGAGCAATCTTTGCTGCTTCCGGTTCGTGCTGGCGAAATGTCGGGAAACCGGCAGGCGCGCCCGCCCCTAAGGATGATGTTGAAGTGTGGTCATAGCGTTACAGACTGACCGCGCGTCTCGACTCAGGTAGCAGGCCCAGAGTCAATGGGCGATTGAAGATGGGCATCAGGCAAGCACATTCGCTGACAGCAGCGGAGCTATACCGATGTCACGCGGCCGAATGTCTTCGGCTGCGGAAGTCATCACCGACACGGGAAGTCGCGCCACGCTGCGAGGCATGGCGGTGTCGTGGATACGTCTCGCCGAGCAAGTTGAAGGGAACAGCCGCGCCGATCTGGCGTATGAGACGCCACGCCGGCGCAATGATTGATCGGGGGATGCCGGCTGAGGACCCTTGCTCGCCGCCGTCATCGCGTAGCCTCTCCCTCGCGGCGCGCTTCCAAAAATCGGCTCCCCAATCCGCATGCCTGCTCAAAGCACCTGATTTTCGAAAAAACTCATCGCGATAACTCTGGATTGATGCCGGATTGACGCTGGGTTGACGGCGGTTGTGATCAGAGTCGGCCCACAAGCGCGGATTCGCGTCCCTCGATCCATTCTCTGAGAAGAAAAAGATGTCAGCCGTTCTGGTGTGTGACGCAGGTCACACGGCAATCAGCTTCGAGTCTGGCACGATGTGACTTGCATGATTTTGCGGATATCGCAGCTTATCGCAGGGTTATGACAATGCCGATTACTTCATCGTCTCTGAGATTCCTGTCAAAGCGCGATCATTATCGCCCTAACCCTCATACTCTCAACGGCATTGCTCCTGAAAGTTTCTCAACCGCGAGACTTGGAAACGCGCGCGACGCGTCTGATGGCGGTTCCGCCGCGACACCGAAAATGGCATCGGGCTTGCACATTTGCGAAGTTGGACGGCCACGCGATTATCGCTGGTCGGCGGAAGACCAGGCAACTTATGTCGCGTGGCGTCGATGGGTGCTGATCATTTACGCCAGCATTGGCGCATTTGTGAGCATCGCGGTAATAGCGCAGAGCTATGGCCTCTAAAATGAGATCAACTGCTTTGGACGAGAATAAATAACGTCGGACAAAAGGATTTAGTCATGCTTTCGCGATTATCGGATGGAATACCTGAAACCCTTCCAGATCGATCGAGCCACTCCGCTGGCGCCGGCAAGGTTTTGCCGTGGGCGATTTTCGCGGGTGCTCTTTGGGCCATAGCAATTTGCGCCGTCTGGACGTTGCCGGTTCCTGACGCCGCGGTGTTCGCGACCATCGGCGCTTTTCCATGAATTCAGGCGTGGTTCGCACCGACGGTTAAATGGATAGATGACATGCCAATGCGCGGTGAGCTTTCGTTGCGTTCCGACACAATCAAGACTGATCAAATAAGCGATGTTCCTTGGCCGCTGCTTCTCTTCTCTGTCACCGGAACAACCGCGTTCATCGCCTTTACGATCATTCTTCAACACTTCGGCCAATTGCCGACGCTGATCAACGAATACAATCTGATGTAGGCGCAGCGAGCCGTCGCAGGCTCGCCTGGCCTGACGGCAAAAAGAGCAGTCATTCCGGGGCGCCGTAGCGAAGCGGAGGCGAGCCCGGAATCCATGAACACAGGTGGGAATAAGAGCGAAAGAATCGTCGCTATGGATTCCGGGCTGCCGGCTGCGCCGGCTCCCGGAATGACGGCGCGAGGGGGCCTACGCCGCGCCTTTGCGGTTCTGGCGGTTGTTGACGAGATCGTCGACGACGGCGGGCTCCGCGAGCGTCGAGGTGTCGCCAAGATTGCCGAACTCGCCCTCGGCGATCTTGCGCAGGATTCGCCGCATGATCTTGCCGGAGCGCGTCTTCGGCAGGCTTGGGGCGAACTGGATCATGTCGGGCGAGGCGATCGGGCCGATCTCCTTGCGCACCCAGCCCACGAGCTCCTGGCGCAGCGCCTCGGTCGGCTGCTCGCCGGCCATCAAGGTCACGTAGGCATAGATGCCCTGCCCCTTGATGTCGTGCGGGTAACCCACGACCGCGGCCTCAGAGACTTTCGGATGGGCAACGAGCGCCGATTCGACTTCGGCGGTGCCGAGCCGGTGGCCGGCGACGTTGATCACGTCATCGACGCGGCCGGTGATCCAGTAGTAGCCGTCGGCATCGCGCCGGCAGCCGTCCCCGGTGAAATATTTTCCCTGATAGGTCGAGAAGTAGGTCTGCACGAAGCGCTCGTGATCGCCGTACACGGTGCGCATCTGCCCGGGCCAGGAATCGGCGATGCACAGGTTGCCGGTCGCTTCGCCGTGCAGCACCTTGCCCTCCGCATCGACGATCTCGGGCTGCACGCCGAAGAATGGCAGCGTCGCCGAGCCGGGCTTGAGCTTGATCGCGCCGGGGAGCGGCGTGATGAGGATGCCGCCGGTCTCGGTCTGCCACCACGTGTCGACGATCGGGCAGCGCCGCTCGCCGACGACGCGGTGATACCACTCCCACGCTTCCGGATTGATCGGTTCGCCGACGGTGCCGAGAAGCCGCAGCGTCTTGCGCGAGGTTTTCGTCACCGGCGCGTCGCCGCCTTGCATCAAGGCGCGGATCGCCGTCGGCGCGGTGTAGAAGATGTTGACCTTGTGCTTGTCGATGACTTCCCAGAACCGCGAATTGGTCGGGTAGTTCGGCACGCCCTCGAACATCAGCGTGGTGGCGCCGTTGGCAAGCGGGCCGTAGACGATATAGCTGTGCCCGGTCACCCAGCCGACGTCGGCGGTGCACCAATAGATGTCGCCGTCGTGATAATCGAACACGTATTGATGCGTGATCGAGGCGAAGACGAGATAGCCGGCCGTCGTATGCAGCACGCCCTTGGGTTTTCCTGTCGAGCCTGACGTGTAGAGGATGAAGAGCGGATCCTCGGCGTTCATCGGCTCGCAGGGACATTCGGCCGGCACCGTCTTTTCGATCTCGTCGTAATAGACGTCGCGCCCCGCCTTCATGTTGATGGCGGCGCCGGTGCGGCGGACGACGATGATCGAAGCGACGCCGCCGGCGCGCTCGGCGGCCATGTCCGCGTTCGATTTAAGCGGCACCTTGCGGCCGCCGCGCACGCCCTCGTCGGCAGTCACCACAATGGTCGACTTCGCATCCTCGATGCGGCCCGCGAGCGAGTCCGGCGAAAACCCGCCGAACACCACGGAATGGATCGCGCCGATGCGCGTGCAGGCGAGCATCGCGAACGCGGCCTCCGGGATCATCGGCATATAGATGGTGATGCGGTCGCCCTTCTTGGCGCCGCGCGCCTTGAGGACGTTGGCGAACCGGCTCACCTCGGCTTGCAGCTGGCGGTAGGTGATCTTGCGGTCGTCCTTGGGATCATCGCCCTCCCAGATGATGGCGACCTGGTCGCCGCGCTTCGCCACATGCCGGTCGATGCAGTTGTGGGCGACGTTGGTGACGCCGTCCTCGAACCATTTGATCGAGACGTTATGCGGATCGAAGGAGGTGTGCTTGACCTTGGTGAATGGCTTGAACCAGTCGATGCGCTTGGCCTCCTCGCCCCAGAACCCGTTCGGATCCTTGATCGAGCGCTGGTACATGGCGGCGTACTTTTCCGCATCGATGAAGGCGCGCTTTTTCCATTCGGCCGGAACGTCATAGACCTGGTCACTCATCTGCCACTCCTTGGCGCTTTGCGCGTTTCCTCAACGTCATTATGCGCCCCGGATTCCGAGCGCCACAAGCCTTCCCATGTCACACCTTGGTAGGTGCCGAGTTGACCAAGCGCAAACCTCCTTATGCTATGCTTCAGGTTCATTCGACCTCGCCGGCGACGGTGTCATTGGAGGAAAAGTGATGTTGAAGGTGAAGCTGTTGGCGCTGTGTTTCGCTCTTGGACTGGGCATCGGCCCGCTCGCGGCGCAGCCCGCGCCGCCCGCCTCGGACGCCGCGCTGGCGGCGGCAAAGGCACTGATCGTGGCGATGCACGCAACCGATCAGTTCAAGGCAATTCTGCCCAACATCATGCAGGCGCTGAAGCCCGCCGTCGTCCAGGGGCGGCCCGACGCGGAAAAGGATTTCAGCGTCATTGTGCCCGTCATCGTCGAGGGCATGACAGCGCGCGTCGATGAACTCGCCAATGATTTGGCCGGGGTCTACGCGCGCAACTTCACCGTCGACGAACTCAATGCGCTGGCGGCGTTCTACCGCAGCCCGGTGGGAGAAGCGCTCGTCGCCAAGACGCCCGCGATCACCCAGCAAAGCCTGGTGATCGGCCAGGCTTTCGGCCAAAAGGTCGCCGCCGAAATGCAGACCCGCATCGCCGAGGAAATGCGCAAACGCGGGCATTAGTCGATTGCGGGTCGATAGCGGCTCCGGCGAGGATGTCAGGCGGCAGTTGGCATGAATATCATTAAATGATAGTCCTTGGCATGGAGGCAAAATGCCATCGAGCTACACGCTGGGGAAACATTTCGAGCGGTTCATCGGCTCGCTGGTAAAGAGCGGACGCTATGCATCGGCCAGCGAAGTGATGCGGGACGGCCTGCGCCTGTTGGAGGAGCGCGAGAAGCTCCGCGAGGCTAAGCTGGAAGCGCTGCGACGCGACATCGCCACAGGACTGAACAGCGGACCTAGCGAACCCCTGGACATGGCCATGCTCAAGGCCGAGGCACGGAAGCAGCGAAACGCCGCCCGGCATGGCTGAAATCTTCGGCCGGCCGCAGGCACGGCTCGATCTGATCGAAATCTGGACTTTCATTGCTGACGATAACGAGGTCGCAGCCGATCGCGTGCTGGACCGGATCGACAGTGTCCTGCGCATGCTCAGCGAACGACCCGAGGCCGGCCGCGCGCGGCCTGAGCTGGCGCCGCATTTGCGCAGCTTCCCCGTCGGCAACTACGTCCTGTTCTATCTACCACTTGAGGGCGGCGTCGAACTGGTACGGGCATTGAGCGGCTATCTCGACATCGGCCCGGAGGATTTCGAATAACTGCGCCGGCCGATCCTGACGCGGATCGGGCTTGGGCGCTTGCCCGGCGACATCGTGTTTCAACGCGGCGGCGCAACGTTCTATTTCCCGTTGGTCACCTGCATCATCATCAGCATCGTGCTGAGCGCCGTCCTGTGGCTGTTCAACCGCTGACGCTTTCGGATTGCGCAATCGGCCACCTGTGATAGTATTCCTATCGGACTGAGCGACCGGTTCGGCGAGCACTCCTCCTCGCCGACGCAATCGCGTGCGCCTTCCGCGCACCGGCAGCCACGGCAAAGAGATGACCCCGATGAAAGTCTTTGATTCTACGAGCCAATTTCCGCCTGCATCGCCAAACGGTACGCTGTTCGTCGCCGAAATTTCGCTGTTCCGATCGCCAGGGAAGCGGATGCAAGCCATTGCAACGACAGCAGAATTTGACGCCCGGATGAGCGCGATGGCCTGATTTTTGGGTTTTCCCTGTTACTTTCCCTGTTCTCAGGGAAAGGCATGCGTCATCGGCCGACGAGGCGACCGGCCGCGAACAGCGCGGCGCCCGAGCCGAGGCAGGCGGGGACCGCCGCCCAGAGCCAAGCCTCGTGTCCGGTGGCGAGGTAGATGATGGCGGCGCCGATGCCGGCGGCGGCTGCCGTCGCGAGGACGGCGAGCGCCCATCCGGGGCAGAACGGCTTCGCGCCGGCGCTGTTGCCCGAGCGCGGGCCGACGAGCGGGCCGATGACCAGCGGGGCGAGCGCGAGTTGCGCGCAGCCGAACGCGAAGAGGAGCGCGAGGAACGCGCTGCTGGTGAAGCTCACCGCGAACACCGCATCGGCAACGAAGAACGCGGCGGCGATGGCGACGCAGAGTGCTGCGCCGATCATCACGACACGCCGCTCTGCACTTCCTTCCTGCGACGCGCGCGCCTCTACGGAGGCGGCGTCCGGCATCGGCAGCAGGTCGTAGCGGACGGCGGCGAGGCTTGCGGAGAGCGCCGCGGTCGTCGTCGACAACGCGATCGCCAGCACCGCGACGAGCAGCAGCAACAGCGTCCACTCGGCGACGAAGTTCTGATCCGACACCATTTGCGCGACGAAGGCTTGCACCGCATCCGAACCGTCCGGCGCCAGGCTCAGGGTCGCGACGGCGCCGAACATGCACAGGAAGAGCCACATCAGCGGGCTCTCCACGGCATAGGTGGCGAAGAACTCCCTGAGCGCCGCCGGCCATTGGCCGGGGCCGAAATAGCTCCAGTCGCGATCCTTCTCGAACGCCGCAAGGCGCTGCCAATTGACGATGTCGACGATCGGATAGGCGAGCGGCAGGAGCACGAGCGCCGCAAATCCCCACGCCGGCACCCGCGACGCCGACTGCAATGCGGCGGCGCTGTCGCTCGCGATCGTCGGCAGCCCCAGCGAATACAATTCCATCCCCGCGACGACGATCACCAGCACCGCGACGACGGATATTGTGGTGTTCAAGACCTTCTGGAACCGCCGCAGCCGCCGGAAGCGCGCGGGCTCGCGCGCGCTCGGATCGGCATCGCTGCCGCGGAGCGACGTGCTGTCGATGTAGCGGTTGCGCCGATAGATCAGCAGCACCGCGGACAGCGCGACGATCGCCGCGATGGCGAAGGTGCCGCGCGGCGGCATGGTGCGCAACGTCGAGATCTGCAGATAGATGAGGAACACCGTCGAGGTGAAAAGGCCGAACAGGAGGATGCCGAGTTGCAGCTGCGCCGAATGCATCACGCCCGACTGCCCGGACAGCATGGTCATCGCCGCCGCGAGCACGAGCAGGCCGACGATCCAGATGTAGGTTACGGCGCTGTCGCCGGACAGCATCGGCCTGATCACGTTCGCGACGCCGATAAGTTCGCACAGGATGAAGCCCGCGAGCGCGAACACCGTGAGGCAGGCCGCCAGGCGGCGCACCCGCGGATCATTTCCGCACAGCCGCGCGGCAAAATCGTTCACGGTGATCGAGCCGTCGCTTGCGAGCGCGCGGCCCAGGAAATCAAGGAGAGGCCGGCGCAAGGCGTAGACCAGCAGCACGCCGAGCGCGAAGGCGACCGCGACCACGATCGCCGGCCGGAAATCCCCTGCCGCGCCCCAGGCAAAGAAAGGCCCGAAAGTCGCCATCCTGATTGCATAAGCGATCGACGAATTTTAAATCACCCGCGGCAGGGTGCGGTCGGATGTCACGAAAGAGTCTTGTTTCCGGGAGTATTGCGCGCGCGGGTATGCTTTGCGCCGCAGCAGCAGAATCGGTACAACGAAGATGCCGATGGCGATGATCGGCGCGACAAATGCAGTCCAGGACATGTTCCATCGGACCTGTTGACGCGGCCGACATTGCCCAGCGCTTCGATGATGCGCAAGGCCGCAGTGGGGATGAGCGGGCATCGCATCGCGGATAGCGATGACTGCAGTGCGACAATCCGTAATGAGGCGGGGCGGGAATGATGTCGCTATTCGAACGGGGAACTCGACAACAAGAGCGGACCAGCGCGAGCGACGGACGAAGCGTCAGCAGCCGCTGCGGCGCATCAATTCTCGCCGTGGCGGTCGCCGCCGCAATCGCGCTCGTTTCATGGCACGGCGCGCAGGCTGACACGCCGCGCACCCACGTCTATCTTCTGCGCGGCTGGTTCGGCGTGTTCTCGACCGGGCTCGACGCCGTCGCCGATGAGCTGAAATCCAAGGGCATCGATGCGGTCGCGGAAGGCCATCTGTCGTGGTCGAATTCGGTCGCCGAGATCGTGCGCGATCATGCGGCCGGCAAGACCGGGCCGCTGGTGCTGGTCGGGCACTCGCAGGGCGCGAACAACGTGATCGACATGGCGCGCTCGCTCGAGACGCACAAGATCACGGTCGACCTCCTGATCACGCTCGCGCCGTTCCTGCAAAACCCGGTACCGGGGAACGTCGTTCACGCGATCAACTTCTACCAGGCGCCGGGCTGGGGCGCGCCGCTGGAGGGCGACAAGGGTTTCCACGGCAAGATTACGAACGTCGATCTCGCGAGCGACCTCACGATCACCCACGTCAGCATCGACAAAAGCTCCAAAGTGCAGGCGCAAATCCTGCACGAGATCGAAGCGCTCGCCCAGCAGACCGCCGAGCGGAAGAAGTAGCGCGCACCATTGCGATGCGCGACCCGTCCCTGAGTCCTCAGGATTGCAGCGACCGTTTCACCGTCTCGGCGATGCGGTCTGCCGTCGGCAGGATCATGTCTTCGAGAATGTCGGCGGCGGGTAGCGGCACGTGCGGGGTCGTGATGCGGACCGGCGGCCCGTCGAGGTCGTAGAAGGCCTCGTCGGCGACGATCGACACGATCTCGGCGCCCCAGCCGCACAGCCGCGGATTCTCCTCGACGGTAAACAGGCGATGGGTGCGGCCGACCGAACCGAGGATTGTCCTCGTGTCGAGCGGCACAAGCGAGCGCACATCGATGACCTCGCAGTCGATGCCTTGCTGCGCAAGCTTGCTCGCGGCGTCGAGCGCGCGCGGCACCATCAGGGCGAGCGCCAGGATGGTGGCGTCCTTGCCGGGCCGAACGATGCTCGCCTGCCCCAGCGCGTCGACGATCTCGCCGTCCGGCACCTCGCCCTTCACCGGGTAGAGCGACTTGTGCTCGAAAAAGATCACCGGATCGGGATCGCGCACCGCGGCCGCCATCAGGCCGACGACGTCGCGCGGATTGGAAGGCGCCACCACCTTCAATCCCGGGATCATCATGCACCAGTTCTCGACGCTCTGGCTGTGCTGGGCGCCGAAGCGCGAGCCGGCGCCGTTGCCGGTGCGCACCACCAGCGGGCATTTGAGCTGCCCGTTCGACATGTAGCGGCTCTTGGAGAACTCGTTCGCGATGTAGTCGAAGCACACCGCGAAGAAGTCCGAGAACATGATCTCGGCGATCGGCTTGAGGCCCGTCATCGCGGCCCCCATGGCGGCGCCCATGATCGCCTGCTCGGAAATCGGGGTATCGCGCACGCGCTTCGGGCCGAACTGCTCGTAGAGTCCGACCGTCGCCTTGAAAACGCCGCCCGCCTTGGCGACGTCCTCGCCGAAGAAGATCACATCGGGGTCGCGCGCCATCTCCTGGGCGATGCCGCGGGCGACCGCGTCGCGATAGGTCAGTTCCGCCATGCGAAACCTCCATTCGCATAGACGTCAGTGCACAGGATGTCGGCTGGCGGCATCGGCGCCGCCTTGCATTTCTCGGTCGCTTCATCGACGACGCGGCGCACGTCCTTCTCGATACCGATGATGACGTCCTCGCCGATGCCGAACTGGCGCAGCCGCTCACGATAGAGCTTGATCGGATCGTGCTTTTTCCACTCGTCGAGTTCGCCTTCGGGCCGGTATTTCGCTGGATCGGCACGCGAGTGGCCGCTGTGGCGATAGGTGATCGCCTCGATCAATGACGGCCCTTTGCCCGCCCGGGCGCGTGTATAGGCGGCGGCGGCCGTCCGGTAGACGACATCGGCGTCATTGCCGTCGATGATGATGCGATCGAGCCCATAGGCCGATGCGCGATCCGCGGCCGGATGTTCGACCGCCGTCACCTCGCCGATCGGGGTGTATTCCATGTAGAGATTGTTCTCGCACACGAACACGACCGGCAGCTTCCAGATCGCGGCAAAATTCAGCGCCTCGTGGAAGGCGCCGATGTTCGTTGTGCCGTCGCCGAAGAAGCACACCGTCACGTCGTCCTGCCCCTTGTATTGCGCGCGCAACGCAGCCCCGCAGGCGATCGGCAGATGTGCGCCGATGATGGCGTAGGAGCCCATCACGCCGTGATCGACCGAGGTCAGATGCATCGAGCCGCCCTTGCCGCGCATCAAACCGTTATCGCGCTGCATCAGTTCGCCGAGCACCTTCTCGACCGGGACGCCGCGCGCCAGTGTGTGGGCGTGACCGCGGTAGGTGCAGAACGAAAGATCGCCCGGCTTCATCGCCGTGGCGAAGCCTGCTGCGATCGCTTCCTGCCCGAGCGAGAGGTGGCTTGTGCCTTTGACCAGGTTCTGCAGAAACAGGTCGAACGCGCGCTGCTCGGCTTCGCGCAATTCGAATTGGCTGCGGTAGAGACGCAGCCGCGTCGCCTCGCCGATATCATCGTTCGCCCGGTCGAGGACGGGCATCGGGGCAGTCGCGGGCTTCTTCATTGATTCCACCTGAAAACCGGCCGGCGCCGGCGGAAAACGCTGCCCGTCTCTATCAGGCTTGGCCCGGACCGTTCAACCGGCGTCTTGGCTGTGCAAGTCGCGGTGGTGACGCGCCGCGACCGCGCCGACCGCCGTTGTTTTCGGGGTCGCCTCCCCATACGCTCCCCAAACCAGCCGAGCGCGACCGCGCCAGATCGGGAGACATCATGCAGAAATCATTTGTTCGCGGCGAACGCCCGCAGCAGCGCGGCTACTCGCCCGCGGTCATCACCCAGGGCGAAGGCAAGATCATCTGGCTTGCCGGCCAGGGCGGGCACATCGATGACGCCGGCAAGTCGCTCGCCGGCGACTTCGAAGCGCAGTGCCGGCAGACGTTCCGCAACATCGAGAAGACTCTTCAGCAGGCCGGCGCAAAGCTTTCCGACATGGTGACAATGACGGTCTTCCTGATCGATGCCCGCTACACGACCCGCATGACAGAAATCCGCCGCGAAATTTTCGGCAACGATTTTCCCGCAAGCGCCGCGATCACGGTCACGGGCTTTGCCGACCCCAACATGATGGTCGAGATCCAGGGCGTCGCGGTCGCCGGATAACGGTCGCGCCAATCTCTCGTAGCCCGGATGAAGGACCGCGACAGCGGTCCGAAATCCGGGGCCGGCCTCGAAAGCTGGGGGGCGGCGCTACAACGTCGCGACGTCGGCCTCGCGGAAAGCATGATCCCGCATTTCGCTGCGCTACATCCGGGCTACGATCAGTTCATGACTTCCGCGGCCCACGCACGCGCTCGCGGTGGAAAATGTAGAGCCCTGAGCCGATCACGATCGCGGCGCCAATGAGCGTGTAGCGATCGGGAACATCGCCGAACACCGTGTAGCCAAGAATGATCACCCAGACGAGCTGGGTGTAGAGAAATGACGACAACAGCGAGGCGGGCGCGTGCCGGTGCGCGGCGATCAGCATATAATGTCCGATACTCGCAAGCGCGCCGGTCATCACCAGAAGCAGGACCTCGAAGGCGTCCACCGGCTTCCAGAAAAACGGCACCACCGGCAGCATGACCGCGGCCCCCACGACATTGGTATAGAACAGCGTCGTCTCGTTTGAATCGGTGCGCGTCAAGAGACGCGTCGCCAGAAAATAGATCGCGTAGCTCATGGTCGCGAGGAGCGCGAGGATCATGGCCGGGTGTGCGGAACCCACGCCGGGCCGCGTCACGACCAGAATTCCGATGAAGCCGACGCCGATCGCCACCCAGCGGCGCGCGCCGACCCACTCGCCGAGCACCGGCCCCGACAGCGCAGCGACAAAGAATGGCGTCGAGAAGGTGATCGCCAACACCTGATCGAGCCGCAGGTATTTGAGCGCGAAGAAGTTGAACATGGTCGAGCCGAGCAGCACGGTCGCGCGGCCGACCTGTAGGGCCGGCCGCGCGGTCACAAGCAGCGCGGGCTGCCTGATCGGGTTGGCAACGATGAGCGCGAGCAGCAGCGCGCAGGTGTAGCGCGCCCACACCACCTGTATCACGTCGATGTGGCGGCCGAGATACTTCGCCGTCGTGTCGAGGCATGCAAACGTGCCGACGGCACCGCACATCAGCACGATGCCCCAGGCGACGCTTCCGCGTCCCCAAGGG
The DNA here is from genome assembly GCA_963807015.1 of uncultured Alphaproteobacteria bacterium. Classification (GTDB taxonomy): domain Bacteria; phylum Pseudomonadota; class Alphaproteobacteria; order Rhizobiales; family Xanthobacteraceae; genus JAJPKK01. The sequence goes on from CAWEAS010000013.1 coordinate 50,906, forward strand.
AAGAAAGGGCCACCCTTGGTGTCGCCGCCGGTGACCTGGGTCTGACGATCGACCACGCTCTTACTCGCTACCGATCGCGCTCTCGTGCCAACGACGCAACAGCAGATAGGATAGGAGCGACAGCACAAAGAAGATCAGGATGCCGGTGATCGACAGCAGGATCAGTGCCGCGAACAGGCGCGGGATGTTGAGGCGATAACTCGATTCGGCGATACGGTAGGCAAGGCCGGAGCCGGCGCCCGCGGAGCCCGCCGCGATCTCCGCCACGACGGCGCCGATCAAGGCAAGGCCTCCCGCGATTTTGAGCCCGCCCAGGATGTAAGGGAGCGCCGCCGGCAATTTGAGCCGCAGCAGCACGGCAAGGCGCGAGGCATCATGGATCTCAAACAGGTCGGCGAGATTGCGGTCGACCGAATTGAGTCCCAGCGTGGTGTTGGCAAGGATTGGGAAGAACGCCACGATCCAGGCGCAGGTGAGGACCGCGGCATATTGGGGCAGGTAGACGAGCAGCAGCGGCGCGATCGCCACCACCGGCGTGACCTGGAGGATGACCGCGTAGGGATAGAAGCAGTTCTCGATCAGGCGTGACTGGTTGAACAGCACTGCCAATCCGACGCCGCCGAGGAGCGCAAGTGCGAGCGCCTCGAAGGTCGTCGTCAACGTGACCAGCAGCGAGTTCCACAGCAGCGGCCAATCGGACACGAGCGTCGCCGCAACGAGACCCGGTCCCGGCAGCAGGAACGGCGGGATATTGTTGATCCGCACCACTTCCTCCCAAACGAGGATGCCGAGCGCGAGCATCGCAATCGGCAGCACGATCCGCTGCCATGGGACGGCGCCTTTCTTGGTGGGTTGATCGGCGAAACTCATTGCGGTGCCTTTTCCGCCATGGCGTGCGCGAGCGTTTCCGAGGCGACGCGGCAATAGCTCGCGTATTCCGCCGAGGTGCGAAAGCTTTCCAGGCGCGGATAGGGCACGTCGACGGCAACCTCCGCAAACACCCGCCCTGGCTGCGGCGACATCACCACAATGCGGCTCGAGAGGTAGACCGATTCGAACACCGAATGAGTCACGAACACGACGGTATTGCCAACGGCCTGCCATAGCTCCAGGAGCTCGTTGTTGAGCTTGAAGCGCGTGATCTCGTCGAGGGCCGCGAACGGCTCATCCATGAGGAGCAGCGGCGGATCGGTCACCAGCGCCCGTGCAATCGATACCCGCATCTTCATGCCGCCGGAGAGTTCGCGCGGATAGGCATCGCGGAATGCCGCGAGCCCCACCCGATCAATGGCGTCCGCGGCGCGCTGCCTTGCGACGTCCGGGCTTGCGCCCGCGAGTAAAAGCGGCAGCATCGCGTTGCGCAGCACGGTCGCCCAGGGCATCAGCGTCGGCTCCTGGAACACGAACCCGACCTCGAGCCCGTTGCGGCGGGCGCCGGGTTTGGTGGCGCGCCAGGAGATCTTGCCGCGGGTCGGTGCGCCGAGCCCGGCGATCATCCGCAATGCGGTCGATTTACCGCAGCCGGAGGGCCCGAGCAGAGAGACGAACTCGCCGCCCCGGATCGCAAGGTCGAGGCCATCGAGCGCAACCGTTCCGTTGGCAAATGTTTTGCCGACGCCCGCGAGCGCGACGACAGGCGCTGGCGCGGCAGTAGCTGCAGGGACCGGAGGCATTAGTGCCTCGCCGAAAGGCCGCGAAACGACTGAGGGGTCTAATTCCGCCGCAGCTCCAGGCCAACCTTGTGATTGACGAAGCGCAGCGTGTAGGAGCGGCGATAGTCGAGGCTCGCTTTGACCACGCCGGCGCGTACCATCTTGTCGAAGAACCTTGCCATGCGCGCGTCAGTCATGGCGCCGACGCCGAGTTCGAGCGAGTCGCCCGAAGTCGACGATGCCATACTCCTTCATCTTGGCGACCGAGTAGGCGAGCAGTTCGTCGGTCATCTCCGGATTTTCGCGCTTGATGATTGCGTTGGCCGCGCTGTTGTCGCCGTAGATGTAATTGTACCAGCCGATGATCGAGGCATCGACGAAGCGCTGCACCATGTCGCCGCGACGCTCGACGAGATCCTGCCGCGTCTCGATCAGCGTCGAATAGCTGTTGAATCCGTAGTCGGCGATCAGAAACACCTTCGGCGTCATGTGGGTGAGCTTCTCGATCGCAAAGGGCTCGGAGGTGACGTAGCCCTGCATGGCGCTGTCGCGATTAGCGAGGAAGGGCTGCGGATTGAAGGTGTAAGGCCTGACCTGGGCATCGACAAAGCCGTAGTCGGCCTTGAGCCACTGGAAGTAGCTCGCCATCCCCTCCTTCGAGATGAAGAGCGTGAGGTTCTTGAGGTCCTTGAAGTCGTTGATGCCCTGGTTGGGATGTGCGATCAGCACCTGCGGCTCCTTCTGGAACATCGCGGCGACCACCAGGGTCGGAATGTTCTGCTCGACCGCGTCGAAGGACTGCAGGGTGTTGGCGCTGAGATAGAAGTCGATCTTGCCGACCGGCAGCAGGATGCGGCTGTTCACCTGCGGGCCGCCCTGGATGATGGTGACATCGAGGCCGTAGCGGCGATAAGTGCCGTCGGCCAAGCCCTGGTAGAAACCCCCGTGCTCGGCTTCTGCCACCCAGTTGGTGGCGAAGGAGACCTTGTCGAGCGTCTGCGCGACGGCAGCATTGCTTCCCATCATGTTGCCCGCTGTCGCGCAGGCCATTAGACCGATGATCGCGAGACAGCGGGCGCCGGACGCCATTCCTGAAAGAGAGCAGGCCTTCATGAATTCATCTCCAAACGTTCGCGCGGACCTTACGCGAGCGGGTCTTTAAAGGCGAGTAATCACGACATGATGCCGAATCGAGTATGGGCCGAAATGTCCTGGACCGATGTGGCGGCCGGCGATACCGGACGCTGGATCGCCGTGCTGCCGGTCGCCGCCGTCGAACAGCATGGGCCACACCTCCCGCTCGGGGTCGATTCGTTCATTGCCGAGGCCTATATCGCCCGCGTCCTGCCGCTGTTACCGGCCGACCTGCCGGTGAGCTTTCTGCCGGTGCAAAAGATCGGCCAGTCAGACGAGCACCGCCAGTTTCCCGGCACGCTGTCGTTTTCGTCGCGAACCGTGATCGGCGCCTATACGGAGATCGGCGAAAGTCTCCATCGCTGCGGGGTGCGCAAGCTCGTCATCGTCACGAGCCACGGCGGCAATGTCGCAGCAATGGATATCGTTGCCCGCGACCTGCGGGTGCGACTCAAGATGCTGGCGGTCACATGTGCGTGGCACCGCTTCGGCTATCCCGCGGGGACGTTCGAGCGGATGGAAGTGCGCCACGGCGTGCATGCGGGCGATGTCGAAACCTCGCTCGTTCTCGCCGACCGGCCCGAAACCGTTCATATGGAACGCGCCGCTGCGGCCACTCCGGTCACCTTGAAGATGGCCGAGGACTTCAAATGGCTGAGCGCGTTCCGGCCGGTCGGTTTCGGGTGGATGACCCAGGACCTCCATCCGAGCGGCGCGGTCGGCGATGGCACACTTGCGACTGCCCAAAAGGGCGAAGCCGCGCTCGCCCATGGCGCCAAGGCTTTTGTCGAATTGCTGCAGGATGTCGACCGTTTCGATCTCAAGCGTCTCGCCGACGGGCCGCTCACCAAAGAACCGTAGGCGGCGGATGCGCCTACTGCTCCAGTCGCTCGATGAACCATTTCAGGATGCGGGTCCACACCTCGTCCTTGCCGACCGCATCCTCGACGCCGTGCTCGATATTGGGATTGTCGTTGACTTCCATCACCACGATTCCGCTCGGCGTCTGCTTGAGATCGACACCATAGAGGCCATCCCCGATCGGCTTCGCCGCGCGCACCGCGAGATCAATCACTTCGGCCGGCGCCTGGTCCACGTCGAAGGTGCGGTGCCCGCCTTCGCGCAGCGAGCCGTCCGGATGGTGCTTGAGGATTTGCCAGTGGCCCCGCGCCATCCGGTACTGGCAGACGAACAGCGGCTGCCCGGACAGCACGCCGACCCGCCAGTCGAACTCCGTCGGCATGAATTTCTGCGCCAGTACGAGATCGGTCTCCTCGAATAGTTCTTCGGCGATGCGCTTGAACTCGTCCACGGTCGACACCTTGTGCACGCCGCGGGAGAACGAGCCGTCGGGGATTTTCACCACCAGCGGCAGGCCGAGTTCATCCACCGCCCGTGGCAGGTCGGTGTCGTCGGCGAGCATCACGGTGGGCGGCGTCGGCACCTGGTTGGAGCCCATGAGCTCCATCAGGAACACTTTGTTCATGCAGCGGATCATCGAGATTGGGTCGTCGATGACCGGCATGCCTTCCTGCCAGGCGCGGCGGGCGAAACGGTAGGTGTGGTTGTCGATCGAGGTGGTTTCGCGGATGAACAGCCCGTCGTACTCGGCAAGCTCGGCGAGCTGGCGCCGCGTGATCGGCTCGACGTCGAATGAAAGCCTCTCGGCAATCCGGGCGAAATGCTTGATGGTGGCCGACGAGGACGGCGGCAGCTTTTCGTTCGGATCGTAAAGCACCGCGAGGTCGTATTTCGGGACGAGACGCGCCTTCGGATCGCGCCACTCCCGCGAGGTGTGGCGGTGCAGCGCCTCGCGCAAAAACGTGGCCTCGCCGTTGGTGAGCCGGGTCAGGGTGCGCATGCGGATGCGATCAATTGTGTACCACTGCGCCCCGGTGTCGACGAAAACCTCCAGCGCCGGGCAGCGGAACCAGTCGAACAGCAGCCGTCCGAATGCCTCGAAGCGCTCGTCGCGGGCGATGCCGAAGCAGACCAAGAGCTTGAATTCGCCCTCGGGCTGGAAATCGGTGCGGCGGGCGCAGCGGTTGAGCAGGTCCTCAAGCTCCGGCAGGGCGTGCTCGTAGAGCTTGGCCTCGCGTAGCTCCAGCATGGTCTCGACCGTCGGTACCACCCGATGGCCGCGCGCTTCCGCGAGCAGCGACGCGTAATACCCCTTCGACTGATAGGCGTAGGAGCGCGACAGGTTGACGAGCTTCGGCCGGCCGGTTTCGAACAGGCGCGGCCGCGCAAGGTACTCACTCGTGGTGATGACCTTGTGCGGGGTATCCGCGTTGGGGAAATCTTTTGGCTGGTCGACCACAATGACCCAACCGGTCATGGCCGAAACCCTCCGATCGGAGCATTTAAGCCCGCACCATCGCGGGAAAAGCTGGTTCGATCAGGAAAGCCGATTCGCCGGTCAAGGGCGACGGATTTCTTACGGGCTAGTCTGATGCGGCGCGTCATCGCGCAATCTGCTTTTGGAAACGGAGAGCATGGCCTTTGTCCTCGTAATATTGGTGATGCCGGCCGAACTGACTATACCCGGCATGGTGATAAAGTTTGATCGCGCCGCGATTCTTCTGATGCACTTCAAGCCGCAGAAATCGGCATTTCCGAGACTTAGAGACTTTCTCCGCGGTGGCGATGAGGGCCGCGCCGACGCCGCGGCCAGCGTAGGCCGGGGCAACAGCTATCGAATAGAGGCGGGCGATCCGACTGTTGGCGCGGAACAGCACGACGACCACGCCCGCGAGCGCGTCGCGCGATTGGGCCAGCAGAACGGCGGCGCTCGGCGACGTCAGCAGGCGACCGAGGCTCCGGCGCGACATCCTGTCGGTCTCGAATACCTCGTTCTCGAGATCGGATAGGGCATCGAGATCGCTCAGCCGGCTCCGGCGAATACGGACGGGCAGCGACGGCCGTGCTCGGCGAGCTTTGGGCATCGCCGCTCACACGCCCTTGGGCAAGTCGCCTTTGTAGTTTCTGTCGTAGAAATTCGGATCCATGCGGTTCGTCGCGCCCTCGCGGGCGAGGATCTCACCATATTCCTTGGCGATGTAGGGGTCTTCCATCCAGTAGGGGATCGCGGTGCCGCCTTCGGGGATGTCCATCCCCGTGTAATCAGTATGGACCTCGCCGGGCGGGCCGGGCTCACGGCCGGGATTGTGCGGGCCGAACCAGGCGGTGAGCCGCAGCGGCTCTTTCGAGCAGCCGAAGTGCTGGTGGTTCCAGCGCGCGCCTCCAGGCGCCGCCGAGACGAGGCCGACCGGCTCGTAGTCGACGCGCTTCACGAGGTGCGCCTTGCCGTCCTTCCACGGCGTGACGCCAGCATGCTCGGGCCACGTATAGGTGTAGCCCTTGCCCTTGATGCACACGAGGACGGCGGCCGACGTATGGGCGTGGGCCTTGGAGTAACGGCCGTTCTCGTGCTGCCCGATCCACAGATAAAAGGTGTTGCCGGTCATGAACGGCTCGACCCGGCGAAAGCCCGGCGAACGGCGATTGTCGAGCGGCAAGTCGCAGTTGACGACGTCGGGGATGAAATTGGTCCGGCGCATCGCGAGCCCGCGCACCGGGTCCGGCTCGATGTCGTCCTTGTACTTGTAGAAGTCGTCGGCGCCGCTGAAACGATCGCGGAACTGGAACGGGCAGTCGAAGATCGCGCCGACGTTATTCAGGAGGTTCATCAGGTTGGGGGCGGTGGTGCCGGCGAGCAACAGCGCCGGCGACGAACTCGCATTGACGATGCGATGGCAGGCATTCACCGGAATCGAGAACAGCGAGCCCTTCTGCCATTCGAAGACGTGGCGTTTGCTATCAGCATCGAGCCACACTTCGGTCGAGCCGCGGCCCTCCACCACGAAATAGACCTCCTCGTAGAGGTGCTTCTCCGCATTAAGGGCACCGGCGCCCGGCACCTCGACGACGTAGCAGCCCCACTTGCCCTCGGTCCCGTGCAGCTGGATGTAGGTGCCGCGCCCTCCCAGCCGCTTCCATGGCGCCAGCGGCAGGTTCTGGACCTTGCTGACGCCGATGTCGCGAAACACCGGGATGCCCTCCGACTCCATGAACAGGTCATAGGGTGTCTTCGGCCGACCGAACTTGCCGAAGCCGGCGCGTTTGCCGGCGGCAGGTTCATGCCAATGCGTTCCCGGGACATCGTGCATGGCGCGTTTCCTTCGGTGCTACTCCTTGGGCAATTCGCCCTTGTAGCTCTTGTCATAGAATTGGGGGTTCATGCGGTTGTCGGCGCCGTTGCGGCCGAGCGTTTCGGTGTATTCCCTGGCGATGAAGGGATCCTCCATCCAGTACGGGATGTTGGTGCCGCCCTCCGGGATATCCATGCCGGTGTAGTCGATGTGGGTCTCGCCGGGCGGACCGGGCTCGCGGCCGGGATTATAAGGGCCGAACCAGGCGGTGAGGCGCAGCGGGTCCTTCGACACGCCGAAATGCTGGTGGAACCAGCGCGCGCCGCCCGGCGCTGCCGAGACGAGGCCGACCGGCTCATAGTCGACGCGCTTGACGAGATTGGCCTTGCCGTCCTTCCACGGATTAACGCCGGCGTGCTCCGGCCACGTGTAGGTGTAGCCCTTGCCGCGCAGGCACACCAACACGGCGGCCGAGGTATGGGCATGAGCCTTGGAGTAGCGGCCGTTCTCGTGCTGCGCGATCCAGAGATAGAAGGTGTTGCCGGTCATGAACGGCTCGACGCGGCGGTAGCCGGGCGAGCGGCGGTTGTCGAGCGGCAGGTCGCAGTTGACGATGTCGGGGATGAAATTGGTGCGCCGCATGGCAAGCCCGCGCACCGGGTCCGGCTCGATGTCGTCCTTGTACTTGTAGAAATCGTCGGCGCCGCTGAAGCGATCGCGGAACTGGAACGGGCAGTCGAAGATCGCGCCGACGTTGTTGATGAGGTTCATCAGGTTCGGCGCGGTGGTGCCGGCGAGCAGCAGCGCCGGCGCGGAGCTCGCATTGACGATGCGGTGCATCGCATTGACGGGGATCGAGAACAGCGAGCCCTTCTGCCATTCGAAGACGTGGCGCCGCGAATCGCCGTCGAGCCACACCTCGGTCGAACCGCGGCCCTCCACCACGTAATAGATTTCCTCGTAGATGTGCTTCTCGGGATTGAGCGCACCGGCGCCAGGCACCTCGACGACGTAACAGCCCCATTTGCCCTCGGTGCCGTGCAGCTGGATGTAGGTGCCGCGACCGCCGAGCCGCCGCCACGGCGCGAGCGGCAGGTTCTGGACCTTGCTGACGCCGATGTCGCGAAACACCGGAATGCCTTCGGATTCCATGAAGAGATCGTAGGGCGTCTTCGGCCGGCCGAATTTGCCGAAGCCGGCGCGCTTGCCGGCGGCGGGTTCGTGCCAATGGGTTCCGGGAACGTCGTGCAAGGCGGCACCTGCTGTCAGTTCGTGCGAAGCAACTGCGACATACCGTGGTCGATGCGCCGCGGGCGTGGGCATGCTTCGCGTTGCCCAGCCTGCGGCACCAGCGAGCTTATAGCACTACGAAACCTGCTTTGCCTTGAGCAAGTCGGCGAACGGCTTTGCAGGATTGGCAAGCGCGTCGGGATCGACCGCGATGCCGCGCTCGATCAGCCGCCGTACCATTGCCATGTCGCGTTGGGCATTGATGCCGACCGCATACGCAATGTGGGCGCCTGCAAGGTCGAACACGATCTCGGCGGCACCCGGGCGAAGCACGCGGCGGTCCGGCTTTTGCGGCGGCGCGCCGACACCCTGGATGTAGAGATCGAACTGCTCCGACCAGAACGACGGGACGCTGCGGTATTCGTCGCGGGCGCCGGCGGCATTGCGGCCAGCGACGCCGCCCTGGTCCTGGGCGTGGCGCCAGTCCTCGCGGCGCACGAGACCGTGCGGCCCTGGGAAGCGGACGACGTCGCCGGCCGCGAAGATCGCCGGATCGGAGGTCGCGCAGTGGACGTCGACCACGATGCCGCCGTCGGTCTTGAGCCCCGCGGCCGCGGCAATGCGGTCGTCGGGCATGGCACCCGCGCCCACCACCACGACGTCGGCGACGATGGTCTCGTCGCCGACGACGAGTGCGAGACGGCCGTCGGGTTCCGTCGTGACGGCCGACAGGGCCGTGTTCAGCCTGATGTCGACGCCGCGACTGCGGTGGGTCTCGTGCACGCGCGCCGAGACGTGTTCGTCGCAGACCCGCGCGAGAACGCGCGGCGCGATCTCGATCACCGTCACCTTGACGCCGATTTCAGCGGCGGACGCGGCGACTTCGAGGCCGATCAGTCCGCCGCCGACCACCGCAAGGTGCTGCGCCGCTTTGAGTTGATGGGCCAGCGCATTGGCGTGGGCTTCGGTGCGAAGATAATGGACGCGCGGCATGCCGAGCGGCAGCGACGGAATCTGGCGCACGACCGAACCGGTCGCGATGACGAGGGCGTCGTAGTGGAAATGCCGGCCGGCGGCGGTCACGACTTCGCGCTTTCCGCGATCGATCGCCATCACCTGCGTCCCGAGCACAAGATCGACATCGTGTCCGGCAACGCCCTTAGGCCCGGCAATCGGGGAGTCGATCGCGAGGGCCTTGCCCATCAGCACCGCCTTCGACAGCGGCGGCCGCTCGTAGGGCTCGCTGCCTTCCTCCGAGATGAGGGTCACTTCGGCGGACGGGTCGCGGCGTTTGCCCTCGATCGCGGCAAATACGCCGGCGGGACCTGCTCCGATGACGACGATGCGGCGCATACGGTCAGGCGCGCAACGCGATCAGCATGTCCTCGACGTAGTCCTCGCCGTTCGCGATCACGAGCATCAGCGACCATGGCCGCAGGCGCGCCAGCGTCTTCGACAGCATCTCGTCGGTGGCGGCGGCGCCGCCGAGGATCAGGCCGGTGGTATTGATCCGCTTGAGGCTGCATGCCTCACCGATGAGCGCCGCGGCCTGGGCGTTCTCGCCGGCTGTTGCCACCATCACGACCAGGTCGGCGCTGGCGACCTCGTCGAGGAGATCCTTGGTGCGGCCGGCGAGGTCGCTGAGCCAGCCTTTCATCGAGAAGCCTTGCTCCGGCGGGGCTGCCGCGAACGATGACGCGGTGAAGAAGCTCGCGTGGCGCCATGGTCCCTCGGCGAGATGCTTGACGAGCGTCTCGCTCGGCGCATCGAGGGCAATGACTTTGATATTGCGCGGGCGGGAGTTCGGCGCATTGATCCGAAAGCGCGCTTCGGCAGCCGTGGCCATCCGCGCACTTTCACTCATCCCCTTATCAAGGCTCATCTGCGCCGTCCTTGTCGTCCGTCCTGTCGTCGCCCGCCTCAGACCGAGGCCGGCGCGGTGCCGGGCCGCGCCATCAGGGCTTCACGGGCGGCATCCTTAAAGGCCAGGTCGCGCGGCAGCACGACGGCCGCGGAGCGCACCCGCTGGTGCACGGGATCGACGCCGGGCGGGGTCTCGCCCTTGTCCAGTCCCTTGATCGCGCGCATCAGGCGATGGCGGGCCATGATGATGCCGTTGTCGGTGGACACCAGGTTCTCCTTGGCGCGGTCGACGATCGGCCCCATGCTTTCCTGGAGCGAGGCATCCTGCATGGCGATGCCCTCGATGCCGCTGTAGGTCCGGCCGGCCTTCTGCGCCGCCCGATCCATCAGGTAGTCGTTGTCCTTGTTGGCGAGCGGCCGATACGTGCCCGGCACGTACTTCACGTGAATACCCTTGCCGTCCCGCATCGCCTCGACTTCGGCATCGGACAGTTCGCGGATCGGGTGATAGTCGAAGCTCCAGGTCCAGCAATTCTCGTCGTCGATCGGGACCCAGAAATGACCGTGGACCGAGTGATTGCCGCGCGGCGCGATCATGGTGAAGGACGGCATCACCCACTGGGTGATGCGCCAGTAATAGTGATCGTTCTCGGCGTTGCGGCGGGCGCCGATGTAAAGCCCCCCGGCGCTTTCTACGACTTCAAACACCGGCCGGGAGTCGGCCATGTTGTATTGATTGCCCTTGGCGCCTTTGAACAGCGGGTCGGAATTGAGGTCGCCGCGATGCAGGAACGAGACGTGGCTTGAATCGATGCCGCCTTCCATCGCCTGCAGCCAGTTCGATTCCTGCAGCCGCTTGGAGACGAAGCGCTGACGGCTCGGGACGCCGGCGAATTCCCATTCGGGCTTCGGCGGTTCCTGCTCCTTCGGGCCCATATAGGTCCACAGCACGCCGCCGTGCTCGATCAGCGGATAGGACTTGAGCTTGACCTTCTTGCAGAAGCCGCTTTCCTCGGGCTCCGAGGGCACATCGATGCACTGGCCGGTGTGGTCATATTTCCAGCCATGATAGGGGCAGCGCAGCCCCTTCTCCTCGTTGCGGCCGAACCACAGCGATACGCCGCGGTGGGCGCAAAATTCGTCGATCAGGCCGAGTCGGCCGTCACTGTCGCGGAAGGCGAGCAGGCGCTCGGATAGAACTTTCACCCGCACCGGCGGACTGTCGTTCTCGGGCAATTCGTCGGAGAGGAGCACCGGCAGCCAATAGCTCCGGAACAGGCGGCCGCCGGGCGTGCCGGGGCCGGTCTGGGTCAGGAGATCGTTTTGCTCTTTTCGCAGCATCTTGCGCCTCCTCGTGGCTTACATTGGGCGCCGGACCGGCAGTCGCAAGCGCTCGGCGGCATTGACCTCGCGCGACGCCTATGGTCTATGGCGCGCAACGCAAACCCTTGCAAATCGCCGTGTTTTTCACCGCCGCGAAGCTACTGCGGGGTCCGCGCGGCGTCAATCAACCGCAGCCAGGATGAAGCGCTGATCAGCCATGCCGTCAAAGATCGAACTCTGCAATGCCGATGATGTGGCGGTCGGGACCGCGCTCAAGGTCGAGAAGGAAGGGCTGACGCTCGCCGTGTTCAACGTCGACGGCGAATTCTACACCCTCGATGACACATGCACCCACGGCCCTGGCTCGCTCTCGGAAGGCTACATCGAGGGTGACGTCGTGGAATGCAATTTCCACAACGGACAGTTCAACATCCGCACCGGCGAAGTGGTGCTGCCGCCGTGCATGATCCCGATGCACACCTATCCGACCACCGTCGAGAACGGCAAGGTCATGATCGAGGTCTGATCAGCCCGCCGGACGGCGGGCGATCATGTCGATTTCGATGATGGCGCCACGCGCGAGATGGGTCACGCCCACCGTGGTGCGTGCGGGCAGACGACCGCTCGCGAAATAGGACGGATAGATGCGGTTGAGCGCTGCGTAATCCCGCTCGAATTCGGTCAGGAAGATGCGCACGCTGACCACGTGCTCCAAACCGGCGCCGACGGCCGCGAGCACGCGCTTGAGATTGTCGAACACCTTGTGGGTTTGCGCCTCGATGCCGGGCGGCAGCGGCCGCGAATCGTCGTCGGGGTCGGTCGCGATCTGGCCGGTCACGAACAGCCAGCCGTCAGCCTCGACCGCATGACTGTAGGGGCCCACCGGCTGCGGTGCGTTCTTGACCATATGAAAGATGGGAGCGGTCATGCAGAAGCTCAGCCTTGCCGCGCGATCAAGCTTTGGTCGCGGTCGCAAACGCCGGGCGCGCTTCGATGGCCTTCACCCAGCGCGACAATTCCGCGAACGCGGGCTTCTCGATCGGAAATTCGAGGCAGCGCTTGATGATGGGCGCGAGGCAGATGTCCGCAAGCGTCAGGCGGCCGAGCGCTACATAGGGCTTGCCGGCCAGATGGCTGTCGAGAATCTTGAGCAGCGCCACGAGTTCAGCACTCTGGGCCGGAAAATCGGCGCTGCGTTCCGCGGGCGCCTTGCGGGCATCCCTGAACACCGCGAGGTAGGGCGGATTGAGCTGTGCGAGCTGCCAGTCCATCCACCGCTCGACGCTCGCCTTCTCGGCCGGCGTCGCGCCGGTCAACTCCGGACGGCCGGCGGCGAGATAGCGCAGGATCGAGTTCGATTCCCAGATCACCACGTCGCCGTCGACGAGGGTCGGCACCTTCATGTTGGGGTTGAGTGCGCGATAGGCATCGGTATCGGTGTTCTTGAACTGCCGGCCGTAGTCTTCACGGCTGTATTTGGTGCCCATCTCCTCCAGCAGGAAAAGAACCTTTTGAACGTTTCCCGACGTCTGTCGGCCAAGCAGCCGGATCATGAAGTGTCCCTCTGAATTCGTTACCGTTTTAACGGCTTCGCGCCCGACAGGAACTTGTCGGTGAAAGCCGCATCCACCTTGATTGCCTGTTTCATGGCCCCTTGGTCGAGAAGAATCTTCGTGGTCTTCTCCCAATAATCAGCTGTCATCCAGCCGAGGCCGTTTGCCTTCGTGTCGGGGCTGAAGAACGTCGACTTGATGTCCGCCGCAAGCTGCGCGACCAGCACGTCCTTCTTCGCCGCGTATTCCGGGTTGTCCTTGATGATGATGTCGGCGGCCTCGACGGGATTGGCGGCGACGTCCGCGAACGCCTGCACGTAGGCGGTGACGAAGCGCTGCACGAGATCGCTGCGTCCGGCGATCATCTTTTCCGACGTGAACAGGCCGGACCCGTACACGGTGTAGCCGAAATCCGAGCCCTGCAGGATCGAGAGCGATCCGGGCCCGCCGGCCTTCGCCTCGAGCTCCGGCACTTCGGCGTCGATGTAACCGGGCACGGCGTCGACGCGCCCGAGCAGCAGGTAGTTTTCATAGGGCGGCGTGACCGTACTCTGCGTGATGTTGTCGAGCGACATTCCGTTGGCGGCCAGGAACGCCTTCAGGAAGATGTAGGTCGACCCGGACGGCTGGACGCCGACATTGAGCCCCTTGAGATCCTGCGGCTTCGTCAGCTTATGCTTGGCGGCAAGCGCCAGCATGGCAAGCGGGCTGCGCTGATTGACCGCCGCGAGCGCCACGATCGGCACGTCCTGCGAGCGCGCCACGGCGAGCGTCGGCAAATCGCCGAAGCCGAACTCGGCATTGCCGTTGCCGACCAGCCGCATGGTCGTCGACGAACTCGTTCCGCGTTGGATCGAGGTGACATCGATGTCCTGCTTCGCGAAATATCCCTTTTGCTTGGCGACGAAAAACATCGCGTGATTACCGCGCACGACGTAATCGAGCTGGACGGTGACCTTGTCAGCCGCGAGCGCCGCGGTGCTCAGAGAAACGGCCAATACAGCCGCGAGGGATAGCTTTTTCATTTGCCAACTCCGATGTTCCCAGTCCCGCGGATTCCATGCAATTGCCGTTCCGTGCCTCTCAGGCCGTCATTCCGGGGCGCCGTAAAACGGCGAGCCCGGAATCCATAACCACTGGCCGAGGCATATGGATTTCGGGTTCGCCTCCGCTTCGCTTCGGCGCGCCGGAATGACGACGTGATCATGGCCACGCCGCTAGCCTCCCCGATGGACCGGATCGAATTTCGGCGCCCAGGGAACCAGCAGCCGCTCGGCAAGCTCGACCACATAATAGAACGCGAGGCCGAGAACAGACACCACGATGAGTGCGGCAAATACAAGCGGCGTATCGAGTTGGGTCGATGCAAACTGGATGACATAGCCCAGGCCTTCGTTCGCCCCGGCGAACTCGCCGACGATCGCGCCGATGACGCTGAAGGTGATTGCCACCTTCAGACCCGCCATCAGATACGGCAGCGAGTGCGGCACGCGCACGCGCATCAGGATCTTGGTGTTGTTGGCGCCGACCGAGCGCATCAGCGACACGAATGACGGCTCGACCGATTGCAGGCCTGCCAGCATGTCGATTGCAACCGGGAAGAACGCGATCACCACGATCAGCACGATCTTCGGCACCAGGCCATAGCCGAACCAGAGGATGAAGATCGGCGCGAGCGCGACCTTCGGCACGTTCTGGAACAGCACGATCAGCGGGTAAAGCGCACGGCCAAACCGCTCGAAGCCGACGATGACGAGCGCGACCGCGACGCCCGTGATCGCGGCGAGCACGAAGCCGAACAAAACTTCAAGCGCCGTCGATTCCGCCGCAGCCGCAAGCTGGCGACGGTTTTCTGCCAGCGACAAAAAAATAGCCGTCGGCGGCGGCAGCACGAACGTCGGAAGCTTGAGCAGCCGGATCGCAGCTTCCCATACGACAAGGATCACGGCACTCAAGGCCAGAGGCGGCAGCATGTGCTGGAGCCGACCGGCGGTGCCTGCCGACGGGGCGTCGACGGAAGACATCGCGACCGGCTCGCCGCTCATGCCGGCCGCCGCTTGCTTTCGATGAGAAGACTGCGGAGCCGCTGTTCCGCCGCGGTGAATGCCGGATCGCTATGACAATCCTCGGTGCGGGGATCGGGCAGTACAATCGGCAGCGTCTCGATGATGCGTGCCGGCGTCGATCCCATCACGTGCACCTCGCGCGACAAGAACACCGCCTCGTCGATCGAGTGGGTGACCAGCACGATGGTCTTGCCGGTGCGCTCCCAGATGTCGAGAAGGCACTCGCTCATTTCTTCGCGCGTGATGGCGTCAAGCGCGCCGAACGGCTCGTCCATCATCAGCACCTCGGGGTCGAGCGCGAGCGCGCGCGCCATGGCGACGCGCTGGCGCATGCCGCCCGACAATTGCGATGGCCTCTTCTTTTCGGCCCCGTCGAGGCCGACGAGCCGCAGCATCGCGGCCGCCCGTTCCGTGGCATCGGCCTGACGGATGGAGGAGTCGGCCGTGGTCAGCAGGAACGCGGCATTTTCGACCGCATTCTTCCACGGCAGCAACGTGGCGTCCTGGAACACAAGTCCGATCTTGCGCGCCTTCGCCGCCTGTTGCGGCGGCACGCCGGCAACGGACACTTCGCCGGCCGCGGGCGTGATCAGCCCGGCCAACACCTTCAGGAGCGTGCTCTTGCCGCAACCCGACGGTCCGATCAGGGAAACGAAACTGCTCTTGGGGACCGCGAGATCGACATTGTTGAGCACACGCTGGCGTCGCCCGTCGACGACGAAATCGACCGCAACGCCTTTCGCCGAAATGTGAGTAGGCGCGTCGGCGGCCGTCGGCACACCCAGCGGCGCGGCGCCGATCGCGCTTGCCGCCGCAACCGCCTCGCGCGCCACCGCCTCAGCCTCGCTTCGGCTTGTAGGCGATCGCATCCATCTCGATCTTGGTGTTGATCACCGCGCGCGCCTCTACCGTCGTGCGCGCCAGCACCGCGTCCTTGAAATGCTCGGCGAACACCTTGTTGTATCGGCCGAAGTCGCGAGTGTCTTCAAGGTAGGTCGTCACCCGCACCACGTCGGCGAGCGTCGCACCTTCCTCGGCGAGAATGCGCCGGATCGACTCGATCGTCCCGGCGGTCTCCTGCTCGATGGTGCCCGACAGCATATTGCCGTCGGCATCCTTGGCGACCTGACCCGACACGAAGATGAAATCGCCCGCGCGCACCGCCGGGTGAAACGGCAGGTTCGGATTCTTCTTGCCGATGGCGTAGACGTTCTTGCGATGCTCGTCGCTCATGATCTTCAGGTCGTACTCAATCGAGGATGCGGGAGACCTCGCCCGACGCGCTGCGGCCCCACTTCTGATAGAGATCGAGCTTCTTCAGCGTCGGCTCGTCGCTCGCGACGAAGAGGAACAGCGGCTCGCGCTTGGAATCGTTCTCGTGCTCGAACCACGAGCCACCGGGAATGGCGAGCGTGTCGTATTCGTTCCAATCGTAACGCTTGCCGTCGACCACCGAGTGGCCCTTGCCCTCGAAGGGCGCGACGAGGAGGCTCGCGGTGCTGCGCACCGGCAGCGTCTTCTGCCCGGGATGCAACATCTGCACAAAGAACGTGATGGTCTTGAACACGGGGTTGCCGGTGGTCGGATCGATGTATTCGACCAGCAGTCCATCATGGGGATCGCCTTCGTTGTCCTTGTTGCGCTCGATCAATTCGCGCACCATGTCCCAGCGATACACGAACATCGGTGAGGACGTGCCGGCTCCCCGCTTCTGCTTGCCGGCAAAGCGCGGCAACAGGCCGCCGTAGCCATAGGTGCGCTGCGAATAGTCGCTCGTGAAGCGCGGCGTCTGCTGCTTCTTGGAAACGAGCTTGCCGTTTTCCTCTTCCTTGTAATCGTGCTCGAAGTGCACGGCATTCAGGGTCTCGACCAGCGGCAGATCGAGCACGGAAAGATTGAGCGCCTGCTCGTTTCCGACCGTGCCGTGGTTGTGCCAGGTATCGTTCGGCGTCAGCACCATGTCGCCCGGCCCGAACGTGATGTTCTCCCCGTCGACGCCGGTGAAATTGCCCTTGCCCTTGAGGCCGAACCGGATGGCGCTCGGCGAATGGCGGTGCGGCGGCATGATCTCGTTCGCGTCGTTGAGGCGGTAGGCGGTGTACATGGTCGTTACCGTCGCCCGCTTCGGCGCTAGACCCGGGTTGACGAGAACAAGCGAACGCCGCTCGGAGTCGTCCATCGTGATCAATTCGACCGCGCGATGAAGGATGGGCTCGATGTCTTCGGCGCAGCTCCACAGGAACGGGATCGCGCGCGCGGTACCCATCAGCTGCTTGACCTCGTCATGCTCGACATCGGTCGACGTCGCCCAGAACGGAAACATGTTCTTGGCATGGACATCGTCATAAAGCGACTTGAGCGCCGCATCCCGGTTGGGAAGCCGGTGCACGTTACGAGGAGACGTTGCGGTCATGAGGAGACTCCGTCATCAGCCGAGTGGGCTGGCGCCTACTTTTGGTATCTTTCCAAAAGCTAACATAAGCATTCGACCGGTGAAAGTTTGCGGCCTATTTAGCCGCAGCGCTCGCGCAGGAGCCTGACCCCGGTTAATGCGCGTCCCGCAGCGCATAACGTTCATTCGGCGCGCATGCCGCATAGCTCAGATCGACAGCCGCGGCGCCTTGGAATATCGTGCGTTCATCGGCTATAAGCTCGCCCAGCATCGCGGCGGGAATCCCCACCTGTGTGCCGGTGGATTTCCGGATGGTCCGCGCTCGGGACATCTCACATTTGAAAATCATACGGGAGAAAACCATGTCGTTACGCCGAGATTGGACCTCGACGATCTTATCCGTGCCGCTTCTCCTTCTCGCCGGCACTGCTGCATTCGCGCAAGCCCCGCAGGCCAACCCCATCGCTTCGATGACGCCGGTGACCGACGCGATGCTGCGCGATCCGCCCGCGTCCGACTGGCTGATGTGGCGCCGCACCTACAACGGCTGGGGTTACAGCCCGCTCGACCAGATCACCAAGGACAACGTCAAGAATCTCGTCCCGGTCTGGACGTGGTCGATGACTCCCGGCGCCACCGAGACGACGCCGATCGTTCACGACGGCATCCTCTTCATCTTCAATTGGGCCGACAAGATCCAGGCGCTCAACGCGGCGACCGGCGACCTCATCTGGGAATACAAGCGCGATCTGCCGGAGAAACTGTTCGCCGACATCGCCAACGTGTTGGCCAAGCGCAACATGGCCATCTACGGCGACAAGCTGATCGTCGCGACCTCCGACGCCCACGTCGTCGCGCTCGACGCCAAGACCGGCAAGGTCGTGTGGGATCACACCACCGCCGACTGGAGCAAGGGCTGGCGCTACACCGCCGGTCCGTTCATCGTGAACGGCAAGGTGATCCAGGGCATGACGGGCTGCGGCAACGCTGAACCCGGCGGCTGCTTCATCACCGGTCACGACATCAACACCGGCGCCGAGCTGTGGCGTGTCAACACCATCGCTCATCCGGGCGATCCGAACTACGACACCTGGAACGGTCTGCCGCTCGAAAGCCGCTTCGGCGCCTCGGCGTGGATTTCCGGAAGCTACGATCCAGAGCAGAACCTGGTGTTCTACGGCACCGGTCAGCCCTATCCGTGGATCGCGGAGATGCGCGGTACGCTGCCCCAGAAGCCCGGGCTCAATCACAGCGCGATGTATTCGGATTCGACGCTCGCCATCAATCCGGATACCGGCAAGCTTGCCTGGTACCACCAGCATCTTGAGGATGACACCTGGGATCTCGACTACGTCTACGAGCGGCTGCTGATCGACCTGCCGGTCAACGGCGAGACCCGCAAGACGGTCATCACCACCGGCAAGCTCGGCATCATCGAGGCCCTCGATCGCACCAACGGCCAATGGCTGTGGCACAAGGAGACGATCCCGCAGAACGTCGTCGCCGCGATCGACCCGAAGACCGGCGAGAAGACCATCAACGTCGCCGCGATTCCGCATATCGGGCAGACCACGTTGAACTGCCCGGCCGATCCGGGCGGACGCGGCTGGCCGGCGACCGCCTACAGCCCGAAGACCGGCATGCTCTACATGCCGCTCAACGAGTACTGTTCGAACACGACGCCCTCCCCGCTCGATCCGGGCCAGGCCTATACCGGCGGCGGCCGGGCCGTGTTTGCGCGCGTGCCGGTCGCCAACAGCGACGGCAATATCGGCCGCGTCGATGCCGTGAAGCTGTCCGATCGCTCGCAGGCGTGGTCGTCCCGGCAGCGCGCGCCGATAACGGCGGCTGTGCTTCCTACCGCTGGTGGCGTCGTGTTCAACGGCTCCTGGGACCGGGAGTTCAAGGCCTTCGATGACACCACCGGCAAGGTGCTATGGCAGACGCGCCTCAACAACGTGATCAATTCGTTCCCGATCTCATACAGCGTCAACGGCAAGCAATTTGTCGCCGTCGCGGTCGGATCGGGATCGAGCCACTCCAAGGCACTCGCGACTCTGACGCCGGAAATCCGCAATCCGGACGGCGGCTCGGTGCTCTGGGTGTTCGCGCTGCCGGACAACAGATGAGGCCGTGAGCACGCGAGAAGCTGTACCTCCACCCTCCCCTGCAGGGGGAGGGTCGGATCGCCGGAGGCGATCCGGGGTGGGGTGGCGGCGATTCGGTTCGGGTGACGTCACCTTTCGTGTTGAAGCGCTGTCACCCCCTCCCGCCGCGCTCTCGCGTGGCGACCTCCCCCCTCCAGGGGGAGGTGGGTTGGTCGCTGCGCTCTTCAGCGTCGCTATCTTCGCCTTCGCTTTAATCGCACCCGCGGTCACCCTCGCGCAGGACACGCCGTTCGTTCCCGACGAATGGAAATTCGGCCGGCGGCAGGCCGGCTCGACGCTGCAGTATTGCCTCGATGTCCGCGATCCCGACCTGCCGGTTGCACGGCGCATCGGCAAGGCGATTGCGGACGCGC
The DNA here is from genome assembly GCA_963807015.1 of uncultured Alphaproteobacteria bacterium. Classification (GTDB taxonomy): domain Bacteria; phylum Pseudomonadota; class Alphaproteobacteria; order Rhizobiales; family Xanthobacteraceae; genus JAJPKK01. Next base: position 70,791 of record CAWEAS010000013.1, read on the forward strand.
TGCTGCTCGAGCCGAAACCACACGAACTCGGCGCCAATTCGGTCGGCGAGGATATCGACAACCTCTATCGCGTGTTTCTCGAAACCTGCGAGGTCTATCTCGGCTTCAAGCTGATCCCGGACGCCTACCCCTCATGGCTCACGGTGACCCGGCCCTACTATCGGACCAGCTATGTCCTGGTGACGGCCGATCCCAAATGGTCGTCGCTCGCCGACGTGCCGCGGTCGCAGGCGATCGGCGCCACCATTGGCACCAGCGCCGACATTCGACTGATCCAATATCTTGCGGCACTGCCGCCGAACGATCGCTGGAGCCGATTCCCCATGGGTTCGGACGAACTTGCCCTTGCCGCGCTCAGCCGCCGCACGGTCGCCGTCGCGCTCGTGTGGGGACCATCATTCTGGGCGCTGAGACAGCGCGATCCTTCGCTCGCCAAACTGCGCGCGATCTCGACCAAGCCGCTGCCGGAAGGCGCGGTCGACGTCGGCGCGACGCTGCTAGCCAAGGAGACGTTCCTGCGCGCGAACATCGATCAGGCGATCGCCTCCCTGACCGCGGACGGCTCGATCCAGGCGATCCTCGACAGCGAAAAATTTCCGGCGACTCCCGTCAAATGACCGACACTACGGGGCCGATGGTCGCGATCGACAGCGTGACCAAGCGTTACGGCCGCACGCTTGCGCTCGATGCGGTCAGCTTCGACGTCGGTCGGGGTGAGCTCTTTGCGCTGCTCGGCCCAAATGGCGCCGGCAAGACGACGCTGCTGCACATTCTGTGCACCATCCTCAAGCCGGACGGCGGCAGCGCTGCGATCAATGGCATCGACGTTGTCGCCCGGCCGCTGCAGGCGCGCCGTTCGCTCGGCGTCGTGTTCCAGGAGCCGAGCCTCGACGACCGCCTCACGGTCTATGAAAACCTCAACTTCCACGGCCTCGTCTATGGCGTGCCGAGCGCACGGCGCGCGCAGCGCATCGACGAACTGCTGGCACTCGTCGAGTTGACCGACTGGCGCGACAGCCTGGTGCGGACGCTTTCCTCCGGCATGAAGCGGCGCCTCGAGATCGCGCGCGCCCTCGTCCACGAAGCGCGCGTGCTGTTTCTCGACGAGCCGACGATCGGGCTCGATGCGCAATCGCGCGGGCGGCTCTGGCAGCACGTGCGGGCGCTGCGTGCGAAACGCGAACTCACGGTCATCGTCACCACCCACTACATCGAGGAGATGGAGGGGTGCGACCGGGTGTGCATCATCGACAAGGGCAAGATCCTCGCCAACGATCCTCCGGCGGCGCTCAAGAGCCACTACGGCCAGCAGCTCGTGCGCGTCGTCGCGGCGGATGACGCGGCTGCCGCCGACATCGTCGCAGCCTATCCCGGGCTCGCAACTCGCAGCGAGACGGAGATCGTGATCAAGTCGAGCGGCGATGAGTTCGCCGAAGCGCTGCTCGCCCGCTATGCCGGCCGCATCCGCAAATTCAGTGTCGAGGAGCCGTCGCTCGAGAGCGTGTTCCTGTCGCTGACGGGACGGGAACTGCGTGACCAGGCGGCGAGCGCGCGCGAGCGGACCTACCAGTTCGGCCGGCGCGGCGGCGAACATACACGGTGATGGCGGACAAACGCGGTGATGGAGAAAGACGTGGGCGCGGACATCACGACCGAGGCAGCCGTCAACATTGGGGCGGCGCCGTACGGCCTGACGGCGCAACTCGGCGGCATCTATGCGATTTGGCTGCGCGAGGTGAAGCGGGCGATCCGCGACCGCGGCCAGTTCATCGGCGGCGTCAGCCGGCCGCTATTGTGGGTGCTCATCCTCGGCATCGGCCTCAATCCGTATTTTCGGGGCGAGATCTATGGCGAAGTCCGCTTCGTCGTGCCCTTCACCTATCTTCAGTTCATCTTTCCGGCGGTGATTGCGCTCAACATCATGTACACCTCGGTGCAGTCGGCGGTGTCGACGATCTGGGACCGCGAGTTCGGCTTCCTGCGCGAGATTCTGGTGTCGCCGATGCCGCGCTTCACCATCCTGCTTGGCAAGATTCTCGGCGGCACCACCGTCGCGCTGTTCCACGGCTGCCTCGTGCTCGCGCTGGCGAGTTTTGCCGATCTGTCGCTCACCGTTGTCGACATCGCGCACGGCCTAGGGCTGATGTTCCTTCTTGCCTTCGGCCTCACCTCGCTCGGCGTCGTCATCGCGAACCGGGTGCGCAGCTTCGAGGGCTTCGGTGTGTTCTCCAATGCCGTTATCCTGCCGCTCTATTTCACGTCGAGTTCGATCTTCCCGCTCGATCCTTCGCTCACCACGGCGCAGACCAAGGTGATCTACCCGGAATGGCTGGTGATCCTGGTGCAATGGAATCCGCTCACCTATGCGGTCGATGCGCTGCGCGGCGCCTTCATCCATTTCAACCAGTTCGATCCGCGACTGGGGCCGATCGTGATGACGGTGATGGCGGTTGGCTTCTTCCTGATCGCGTGGCGCGATTTCCAGAAGGTGTAATGCCGTGATCCCGCCGCGCTGGCGCCGGCCGCTGTCCTACCTCTTGATCTTCGCGCCGCTCGCCGCGGTCTACCTTTTGCCGCCGGATACCTCGCTTGCCGAGGTCAAGCGCGCCGGCGTGCTGCGGGTTTGCGTGCCTTATCTCTACCCGCCTCTCGTCACGGACGTCGCGGCGATGCCCGGCATCGACATCGAGCTGTTGCAGCGGATTGCCATGAAGCTTGGCGTCGGCCTCGACCTTTCGCGCAACGAGGCCATGGGCCGCGACTTCAATCCGCGCAGCTGGCATGTGACGCGGGCGCAGTGCGAGGTGCTGGCCGGTGGCATCGTGGCGTCCCCGCTGACGAAATCGTTCCTGGAGACGAGCCCGCCCTATGAAGAGACCGGCTGGGCCTTCATCCTGCCGAAGCCGCTTGCGAGCATCGAAGGCCGTCGCGCCGGGGTGCTGGCGGGCGTCTCCGGTCTCGACCGCATCGCCCTTGCACGTTACCTGCGCGAGCAGAAGGTAGAATTGACCATCGCGCCCGGCGCGGCCGAGTTCACGGGCGGCCTGCGCGATGGCAGTTTCGAATTTGGCGCGGCGGAGCGTCTCTTTGCGACGGCCCTCGCCGCGCAACAGGGCTATGGCGTCGAATGGGCGCCGGCCGCATTGCCGCGCTATCCGGTGGCGCTCGGTCTGTGGAAGGGCGACCTCACGCTCAAGCGGGCGATCGTCGTTGCCCTCGGTCAGCTCGAGCGCGACGGCGAAGTCGCTGCGATCATCGCGCGTTATCTCGGCCGCTCGCGCACGTAGCCGCTCAGCCCTGGTCGCGGCTCGCCATGATCAGGGCCCAGAATACCTTGTATTTCGATTGCGGGGCGTAGACCGCGGCGATGCCGAGACGATTGACGCCGGGTTTAAGCATGTTTGCGCGGTGCGAGGGCGAATCGCGCCAGCCCGAAAATGCTTCGGCGAGCGTGTGATAGCCGGCGCCGACGTTTTCGACTGCACCGCGGGGATTGAAGCCCGCGCCCGCGAGACGGTTGTCGAACTCGCGCCCGGCAGCGCGATCGATCTTGTCGTGGTCCGCCATGGTGCGGGCCCGGTCGAGCGCGATGCTCGTCAGCGCCGGGTCGACCGTGATTGCGCCGAGGCCATTGTTCGCGCGATAGCCGGAGATCATCGAGGCGGCCGCCTCCGCATCGACCGTCGCGGACGGACTGGCCATGCTGTCATAGAAGGTCGGCTGCGCGGTCCGGTCGCCGGCGCAACCCGATACGGCCGCCGCCGCGAACGCGAGCGGCAGTGCGCGCAGCAGGATGCGACCGAACCCCATGATACCCTTCACCCGATTCGAAGCTCGGCACCATAGTGGTGACGCCGTGGTGAATAAAGGGTGCGCGTAACGTCTCGTTAAGTCATACGGGGTTCGATGAAGCAACCCGGTTGCCGCCCGCGCGACCGGTCTCGGAGCCTGGTACCATGAGCCTTGCCCCACTCCTCGATGCCTCGATGGCGATCCAGCTTCACGCTTTTTCGGCGATAGCGGCTTTCGGCCTTGGCGCCATGCAACTCGCGACTCCCAAGGGAACGCTGCCGCATCGGACCGTCGGCTGGATCTGGGTCGCGTTGATGGCCGTCGTCTGCATCAGCGCGTTCTTCATTCACGCGCTGAAAGTATGGGGACCGTGGAGTCCGATTCACCTGCTCGCAATCTTCACGCTCGCCGTGCTGCCGCTCGCGGTTTACAACGCACACCAGCACCGGGTCGGCCGGCATCGCACGCAGATGGTGAGCATGTTCGTCGGCGCACTGGTCATCGCCGGCATTTTCACGTTCCTGCCGGGGCGCATTATGCACGCAGTGGTGTTCGGCGACTGACGGTCGGTGTCACGGAAAGCTTGGCTACGCGATCGGCCGTTGTTGCGCGTCTCGGAGATGCAGCCGGGTTCAGCGGTTCTGGCGGAAATAGGGCTTGTCTTTGATCAGCAGCAGGACGACGGGGTACGCCATCAATAGGGCTCCAAGAACGAACGAGACGATGATGGCCGTGGCGCCCACACCGTCCTTAATCGCGCGCGCGTAGCAGGCAATGCCGACCGGAAAGAACAGCACGATCGCCGTGATGAGGCCCGGCGAGAATCGCCCCTTCATGCGGATGAACGGGAGCACGTGGAAGAATGCGCCATTGATCAGCATGAGTGCCGGGAAGGCGAGCGCGACTGTAGGCCAGGCAACTGCGAGGTTTGCGGCGACGATGCCGAGGACGATGACGAGTGCGTTGACGACGTAGAAGTCGCTCCATTCGACCGGCAGCCCGAGCGCCTTGCGTGCCCAATCGCGCCAATCAAGTTGATATTCCTCAAGGATGTGCAAACCATAGCAGGCGGTCGCGAACCAGATCAGAGTTGTGAGCGTCATGGCACCTGCGTCCTTGCGCTTGGCTCTCCCGCATTTTTGCAAATTCGGATGATACCCTTGCGAAATCCACGCCGCAAACCGATGGCGCGAAGCGGTCCGATTGGATAACATCGCGGCATAAGATCAAATCAAAAACAACCAGCACATCAAAAATAGGAGGAACACACGATGCGTAAATTGACACGAATTGTCCTTGGGTTCGGTGCGGTTGCGGCTGCGCCCGTGTTGGCCGATGCCGCTACGATCTCCGGTACGGTCACGGGACCGGACGGCAAAGCGTTCCGCGGCGCCTTCGTGCAGGCGCGCAACCTCAAGACCAAGATCACCGTCAGCGTGCTCTCCGACAACGCGGGCCACTATCGCATCGATAGCTTGCCGGCCGGCGATTATCGCCTGCAGATGCGCGCGATCGGCTACAAGGCCGAGCCCAAGAGCGGCGTCACGCTCGCCGCCGACCAGAATCTATCGGATCTCGCCCTGCAGAAGGGCACGGTGCGCTGGAGCGACATCTCGATGCACCAGGGCAAGAAGCTATTGCCGGAAGCACGCGGCAAGGAAGAATTGTTCGCCCACTGCATGGCCTGCCATGGATTCGAGAGCCGCATGGCCGCCGTGGTGCGCGACGAAGACGGCTGGCGCGACCGCGTCAATTATATGCGCGATGCCATGGGCTACTTTGTCATGAACCCGCGCTTCGGCTTCAACGACCAGAAGGCTGAGAACGTCATCTCTTACGTCAATGCGATGTTCGGCGAGGATTCCAAGCTGCCGAAGTCTCCCGCCGACCTGCCGGGATACCAGAACGAGCTTCGCCCGGTGACTGACGAGGCGCTGAAGATCGTCTATGTGGAATACGACATGCCGGGGCCGAACCGGATGCCGTGGAGCGCCCATCCCGACAAGGACGGCTCATTCTGGGTCCCCTATTACGGCCGCGCCAACAAGATCGGGCATCTCAATCCCACGACCGGCGAGATCGTGGAATACCCGGTCCCGAACATGGGGACCGCGGCGATCCATTCGGCGGTGCCGGCGCCGGACGGCAGCGTCTGGCTCACCGAGCAAGGCTCCGACAAGCTCGGCCGCTGGGACCCGAAGACCAAGGAGATCACCGAGTACCAGGACAGCGTCGGCAAGCACACCGTGCGGGTCGATCCCAAAACCGGCATGATCTGGTCGACCGGCGCGATGACGGTGTTCGATCCGAAGACCGAGAAGTTCACCCACATTCCCGAGGTGCCTACCTCTTACGGCATCGCGCTCGACAAGGACGGCAATGCCTGGTTCACCGAGCTCACGCCGAGCGGCAAGGTCGGCATGGTCGACGCCAAAACCCTCAAGGTGACGAAATACACGCTGCCGACCCAGAACGGCCGGCCGCGGCGTATTGAGGTCGACGACAAGGGCATCGTGTGGTTTGCCGAATTCGATTCCGGCAAGATCGGCCGGCTCGATCCGAAAACCGGCGCCATCACCGAATTCCAGCTGCCTGGCCCGCAACCAACGCCTTATGCGCTCGGCGTCGCTCGCGACGGCATGGTCTGGTATTCGTCGGAATACATGGACGTGGTCGGCCGGCTTGATCCTGCGACCGGCAAGGTGACAGAATACCCCTACACGCGTGCGGAAAATTCCATGCGCGACTTCTTCATGGACGACCAGGGCCGCATGTGGTTCGGCTCACCCGCAAACGACAAGGTCGGCTATTTTTACTTGGCAAAATAACTTGGCCAAATAACTTGGCCAAATAACTTGGCAAAGTAACTTCTTATTGGCTCATTTCGGGTGAAATGAGCTCTCGGGGGCGGGGCCGGCGAAATCAATCCGGCCCCGATGACAGGCTTGTGGGGGGCAAGGAGCGACCCCTATGTGCCAAGCCAATAAATCCCAAGCCACGAAGTTCGGTGTGATGGCCGTCCTGGCGGCGGCCCTGCTCACGATGAGTCACCTGCCTGCCGGCGCCATCACTGCCGAACTCGCCAAAAAGTGCCGGGACGAAGCCATCAAGGCCCATCCGCCTCAACCAGCCGGCACGTTGCCCTACGCGGAAGCCGAGCGGGAGGTCTTCCGCGACTGCGTCGCCAAAGGCCAATACCCAAGCACAACCGGCGCCGCGCCCCGCGCGCCCGACACCAACAAGCGCCCCGACGCAAAGCGCTGACGCCAGGCGCTGAAGACGTCGCCGCTTCGCGAACCGATTTTCAGTCGAGCGGTTCGAGCTTGACGATGGCGGCGCCGTGGTTGTTACCGAACCACACGCTCACCGGCGTGGTGGTGTCGTCGATGTAGATGTTGCGGATGTTGGTGTTGACGGGGAGCTGATACTCCACCATCTCGCCGGTTTTGGTGTTGATCCGCGCGATGCGGTCGGACGCCATGCCGCCCGCCCACAGGTCGCCGTTCTTGTCCGCCTTGGCCTGATAGGGCAGCGACCACTTGGTCGGCAGCGTCCACTCCTGCAGTTTGTTGGTCTTGGTGTCGAGCACCGCCACGTTGTCGACTGCATATTCGGCGAACCACATGCGCCCATCCTTGTCGATCTCGCCGCGGCGCGGCCGCGAGCGGTCGGTGAAGGTCTGCACGAACGTGTACTCGCCGGTCTTGGCGTCGATGCGTCCGATGGCGCGATCGCTGAAGTCGTGGATGTAGAGATTGTTCTCGGCGTCGGGGAGGATTTCGTAGATCGAATGCGGCCGTCCCGCGAGCGGGGAATCCGGCTTGATGTTCTTGAACGGCGCGAAATTCTCGAACCTGCCGGTCTTGAGATCGACGCGATAGACCGAGGTCGAAGCGACGTCCTGGATCCACACCTTGCCATCGACGTGGGATGACTGCGGCGCGACGAATGCCTGCTGCGAGCTGTCGCTCGCGAACTCCGGCGCCACCGGCAGCATGGTGAACTTCTGCGTCGCCTTGTCGAACCGTGCGACGCCGGCTTGATACATCAGCGAAACCCAGTAATTGCCATCGCGATCCTTGGCGAGATCAAGCAGCCCCTTTGCCGCATTTTCCTTCAGCACCGGCACCGGGAACGACCTCACCTCCCCGGTCTTGGGATCGAGCCGCCCCAGCAGCGGATCGCCGAAATAGGTGAAATAGATGCCGCCATCCGCATCGCCCATCACGTCGTGGGGCTGATCGGTGCGTTTGGGCAGCGCATAGGTCGTGATGATCGCGCGGCTGCCGCGGCCGGCCACGCGTTTGAGCGACTTGAGCTCGTAGGGGAATCCGTCCGACGCGCTCAAGTTCACGGTCGCGAGATATTCGGCGAGGCGGCGCAGCCGGTCCGGCTGCTGGACCAGAAGGCCCGTCGATTCGCCGCTGCGCATTTGCGGAGCGAGCGGCGTCGTGTTCTGCGCATAGCGCAGCATCCGCGGAATGATCTGCACCCACTCGTCCGCGGTGTGGGTCGAGCGCGCGATGCGTTCCAGCGTGTGGCAGCTCATGCAATCGGCGACGAGGCGCTTCTCGGCCTCGGTACCGGGCCAGCTCGCGAGCCATTCGGCGCTGGTGAGCTGGGCCACGAGCTTGCGCGTCGTTTTGAGAGTGATGTCGGCGGTCGCGGTTGCCTCGGTGACGACATCGGCCTGGGGCTTGCCATCGAGATCGTACCCGACCGCGCGCGTCGTGAGCGTGTAGCGGCCCGGGCCGAGCCGGTCGGCTGGGAAACTGTAGCGGCCCTGATCGTCGCTGATCACGGTCACCGAGATCGTGGAGTGGTCGCGCGCCGCCGTGACCGTCACGCCCCCCTTGGCTTCGCCGTCGGCCGAGCGGACGATGCCCGTGATCGCAGGCGCATTTTGCTGCGCCATCGCCGCAGTGGTCCAGGCGGTCAGCGCCGTTCCCGCCAACAGCAAAGCGATATGTTTCGCGGACATGGCGTCCTCCCTTTGGCGACGCCACGAAGCATCGCTCATCGATAATTATAGAACCGTGAAAGTCGCAGCGCTACGCGCCGTGAAGGGCTTCCATGAAACGGTGCTTGATGGCGTGGCCATCTCTGGTCGGCAACACGCGAGGCGCGTCCTCGCTCGAGATCAGCGCCTGCACCAGGAGTGGGCCGCGGCTCGTGTGCACGAGGTCGCGGATGCGGCCGGCATCGCGCATGTCGACAATGTGCAGCGCTTCCGTGAACCGGCACGCCTTGGCGGCGGCGACGAGGTCGATGCCGGCGTGGGTGTGGCTCGGCTGCATGCCGGTTTCGCCATAATGCTGGTTGTCGAGAACAACGACTGCGAGATTCGCCGGCTGCTTGACGCCGATGGTCGCGAGGCTGCCGAGCCCCATCAGCGCCTCGCCGTCGCCGGCGAGCACCAGGACCCGGCGCTTCGGCTGCGCCAGTGCGAGACCAAGGCCGATCATGGCAGCGCCGCCCATCGCCCCCCACAAATAGAAATTGAGGGGATGGTCGCCGGCAGCGGCAACGTCGTAGGTCGGCGTGCCAAGCCCCGACACGACGAGAAGATCGCCGCGATCGGCGAGCAGCGCTTTGACGAAGGCGCGCCTGTCGAGCATCACTTGTTCCAGACTTTGCGGCCGATCAGCCGTTGGGACAGCAGGATCGCCACCTGCTGGCCGCCGTCGAACGCCATGTCGCAACCGCCGCCGACAATGTCATCGACATCTTCAGCGGTTTCGATCCGATACGTCAGGAAGCCCGCAAGCTTCAGGCTGTCTTCCGTAATAGCAGCCATCGGCACCTGCCATGGATTGAATTCGGCGAACTCACCGCGCATCGTCACCAGCACGAGGCAGGGAAAGCCGCAGTTCTTGGCGAGCGAAAACATGTTGATGCAGTTGCCGACGCCGCTGCTCTGCATCAGGAGCGCGCCGCGCTGCCCGCCGAGCGTCGCGCCGGCAAGAAGGCCAACGCCCTCCTCTTCGGTGGTCAGCACCACGTCGTGGATGTTGGGATCGCGGACGCACAGCTCGATCAGCCGGCTGTGCCCGGCATCCGGCACGTAGCCGACTTGGCGGATCCCGACGCGACGAAAATGCGCGTAGATCGCGTCGGGCCAGTGCAGTGCGCTTGTCCTGTCGTCCATGTCTTGGTCAGCTGTCTCGGTCAGTTGTCTACGTCTGTCAGTTGCGTGTCATTTCGGAGGCGGCGGCGACGCGCGCCGGCTCCAGCGGCGGCCGGTCGCGGATCAGATCGGCGGCCCTTTCTGCAATCATGATGATCGGCGCATTGATATTGCCGCCGACGAGGTCCGGCATCACCGAGCCATCAACGACGCGCAGATGATCAACGCCGAACACGCGCAGATCGCTGTCGACCACCGCCGACGGATCACTGGCGAGCCCCATCTTGCAGGTGCCGAGCGGATGATGGACCGTGATGCCGTCCTTTTGGATATGGGCGTCGAGGTCGGCATCCGAGTTGCCGGCGGGTGCGATTTCCTTCGCCATGAACGGCGCTAGGGCCGGCTGCCGGCACACCTCGCGGGCCATGCGCAGGCCGGCGTAGAGGGTCTTGCGGTCGCGGTCGCTCGCGAGGAAATTCTGCTGGATGCGCAGCGGTGCAGCCGGATCTGCGGAGACGAGCTCAACCGTGCCACGGCTCTCCGGCCGCAACACGGCGGCCCGGCAGGCATAGGCGTCCTGGTACGGACGTTTGAACGGCCACAGATAGGGCGAGGCGGTCATCGGCGCCGCGTTGAACAGAAACTGCACGTCCGGCAATGCGACGTCGGGGCGGCTTTTGAGGAACGCCATGCAGCCGCACGGCAGCTCGGTCCCGATGCCTTTCCCGCGCAAATAGGCATTGCCGAGCGCAGAGACGATGCGGTCGACCCGCATCGCGCGATGAAATACGCCCGGCTCCTTGCGTGCGTAGTGGACCGCCGCGGAGATGTGATCCTGCAGGTTCTTGCCGACGCCCGCGAGCGGGGCCTTCACGGTAATGCCGTGCGCGCGCAACTGCTCGGGATCGCCGACGCCGGACAGCATCAAGAGCTGCGGCGAGTTGATGACGCCGCCGCTCAGGATCACCTCGCGGTCCGCCCGCGCCGCCTGCGTCTGCCCGCGCACCGCATATTCGATGCCGACCGCGCGCCTGTTCTCGATGATGACCCGCGTCGCCAGCGCGTTGACCACGACCGTGAGGTTCGGCCGCGCGAGCGCGGGGCGGAGATAGGCGACGGCAGTGCTGCAGCGGCGGCCGTCGCGCACCGTCATCTGCCAGATGCCGAAGCCTTCCTGCTGGGCGCCGTTGTAGTCGGGAGTGCTCGGATAGCCGGCCTCGCGGCCCGCTGCGGCGTAGGCCTCGACCAGCGGATCGTTGTACTGCGTCATCTGGGTCGAGAGCGGGCCGTCACCGCCGCGGTAGAAGCTGGCACCGCCTTTCCAGGATTCCTGCCGCCGGAAGTACGGGAGCACGTGGGCGTAGGACCAAGCGGCGAGCCCGGATGCCGCCCAGCGATCGTAATCGCCGCGATGGCCGCGCACATAGGCCATGGCGTTGATCGACGACGAGCCGCCGATCACCTTGCCGCGCGCGCATTCAAGGCCGCGCCCACCCATGACGGCTTCGGGCTCGGCGAAATACATCCAGTCATGCATCCGCTTGAGCAACAGACGCGGCCAGGCGACCGGGATGTGAATCCACGGGTCGCGATCCCACCCGCCCGCCTCGAGGAGCAGGACGCGGGCGTTAGGATCTTCGGTCAACCGATTGGCGAGCGTGCATCCGGCTGAGCCCGCGCCAATGATGATGTAGTCGTAATTCATGCGCCGCTCTCAAGACTCCCCGCGGCCGTCCAGCAGCCAGCCGAATTTCTCCCGCGCGCGACGGGCAACCTCGGGGCTCGGCGTATTGCTGGGCGGAAATTTCTCGCGCCAGTGGTATGGCTTGCAAGCGTTGATGACCGCGACCGAGTGGGTCATATCGCCGGCGGCGCGCTTCTCCGGCGACAGCCGCGGGTCGGCCGGCGAATCCCACGAGCCCTCGATGAACTGGATCGATTCCTTGGGATCGGTACGTGTCAGCATCGCCCAAATCAAATGGTCGAGATTGGTGACGTCGACGTCTTCGTCCACCACAACAATGTATTTCGACGCATAGGCGGCAGCCCCGCATTGTGCGGCGACCTGGCCGGCCTGCACGGCATGGCCCGGGTATTTCTGCCGGATAGCAATGCCATGCAGCAGGCGCGAGCCGCCGACTTCGTGACACCACACCTGCTGCACTTCGGGGACGCCGGCGCTCGTCATGTTCTGTTTGACCATCGCCGAGCGCAGCACCGCGCGATAACGCGCCATCTCATCGGGCCCGGCTCCCATCGGCGGCACGCCGAGCAGGATCGGATCGTTGCGGTGGTAGATCGCCTTGATATCGAGCACCGGGCGCGGCGCAGCACCGCCGGCATAATGGCCGGTCCATTCCCCGAATGGCCCTTCGGTCTCGCGCCGCTCGCGCGTGACATAGCCTTCGAGCACGACCTCCGCATTCGCCGGGAACGGCAGCCCAGTGATCTTGCCCGCGACCATCTTGATCGGCCGGCCGCGCAGTCCGCCGACGATGTCGATTTCGAAAGTGCCGTAGGGCGCCTCGGTGCCGCCGTAGAAGAAGGCGAGCGGATCGCCGCCCAGCACCATGACGAGGGGCATCGCCTCGCCGCGCTTCCACCATTTCTCGCGATGTAGATAGCCGTGGTGGCCGGTTGCCATCAGCACGCCGACCGATGTCTTGTCTAAGACCTGCGCCCGATAGGCGCCGGCATTGAGCCAGTCCTCTTCGGGATCGCGGGTGATGCTGTAGGTTCCCGTGCCGATATAGCGGCCGCCGTCGAGCTGATGCCAGATCGGCGAAGGGAATTTGAGAACGTCGACGTCCTCGCCCATCATGATGTTTTCGAGCACCGGGCCGGTCTCGACCATCTCATGGGGGATGAGCTTCATCTCCTTCAAGTAGGCGTCACGATAGGCCTCGCTCAACTCCCACTTGCTCAGCTCGCTCGGGAAACCGAACGTCATGTTTCGCCGCGTTCCAGCGAAGACGTTCATCAGCAGCCGGAAACCCTTCGGACAGCCTGGAATGTCCTCGAACACCACGCACGGGCCGTTTTCGGCGCGCAGCACGGCCTCGGCCGCAAGCCCGATATCCTCCTGCCAGGTGGCACCGCGCACGGTGCGCACCTCGCCAAGCTCTTCGGCGAGCGCGAGCCACTCGCGCAGGTCGTCATAGGCGATGCCGGTTTTAAAATTGGTGCGCGCGTCCATTGAGTGCATTCCGCTTCCCCGATGCGGGGACGGCACGACACATATCAGATTGCGGCAGGCGCCGGGAGGATCGATTATGCAGTGCTGCTACGGCCAAGGAGAAAAACATGAGACGCCCCTTCGGAGGAATCGCCGCGGTTGTCGCGGCGGCGGCGATCGCTTTTGCCGGCGACAGCGGGCGCGCGGCCGAATGGCCGACGAAGCCGGTGAAGATCGTGGTTCCATATTCGGCCGGCGGTGCAACCGATCTTCTCGCTCGCGTATTCGGGGAGCAGCTGAGCCGGGCGTTCGGGCAGCAATTCGTCGTCGAGAACCGTACCGGTGGCGGCGGCCTGATCGCCGATGAGGCGGTGGCCCATAGCGAGCCCGATGGCTACACCCTGATCGCCTCAGGTCTGCCGTCGCATGTACTGGCGCCGGCGATGAACCCGAAAAGCGCGAACTTCGATCCGGTGCGCGACTTCACTCACATCGCCTATCTCGGCGGACCGCCCAACGTGTTCGTCGTTCACGCCTCCTCGCCGGCGAAATCATTCAGAGACCTGCTGGACATGATGCGGCGCGAGCCCGGGGGCGTGGAATACGTGTCGCCGAGCATCGGCTCGGTCGGCAACGTCGTCGCCGAGTACATCGCGGCGAAGGAGAAGATCAAGCTCGTCCACGTGGTGTACCGCGGCGGCGGTGCGGCCATTCTCGATCTGGTTGCCGGTCACGTGAAAGTGGGCAGCATGACGCTGTCGACGACGCTGTCGCATATCCGCGCCGGCGAGCTGCGCGCGCTTTCGGTGTCCTCGGCCGAGCGCGTGCCGGAGTTGCCTGACGTGCCGACGCTGGTCGAGCTTGGCTATCCGGAGCTTGTCGTCACCACCTGGTATGCGTTGTCCGGGCCTGCCGGCCTCCCCAAGGACATCGTCGCCGCGCTCAATCGCGAAGTGAACCGCGCCATTGACATACCGAAGGTCCGCGAGCATCTCGCGGTCGAAACCGTGCAGACGAAAAAGATGTCGCCCGATGAAGTGACACGCTTCATGGCGAGCGAAGTCGCCAAGTGGCTGCCGGTGGTGAAGGCGATGAATATCGCGGTTCAGTGAGAGGCGAGAAAGCCGCGAAACCGATCGAAAAGCGTGGTATAGTTGAGGCGTTACGGCAGGTTGGTATTGTCGCGGATCGATCGGAGGCCGACCGATGACCTGGGATCAATTCAAAGAGCTGGTCGACAATGCTCTGACGGTAGAGGGCAAGGACGGCACGGTTGAGCTCGATACCCTGCGCTATCTGTCGAGGGGACGGCAGGTTCTCGACGTGCATATCGAGCGATACTTGCCGAAGCCGACCCTCCAGGTCTGGAACGATTGAGCCTCCGCCGGGTTTCGCCGCTTTGGCCCGCTCGATCATGCGTCGCCGCGCGGCAGAGCGTAGACCGTTCCGCGTCACCCGGCTTTGCGCGCTTCCATGCTGCCCGCCCTGAAACGCGGCGCGTATCGGATCGCGGCAGCGACGAGCGCGACCAGAAGGCCGAGCCCCAGAATCTCCCAGGCCGGCGGAATGCCCAGATCCAGCGTGAAGTTGTTGGCGAGCGTGCCCGCCGGTTCATAGCCGCGCCGGGCCCATTGCCAGCCGGCTTCAAGCAATGCCGCAAACAGGGCTGAGGCCACGGCGAGAACGACGAGCGCCTTCTCGTCAGTGCCGCGCCCATAGCGGTCCAACACGCGCCACGCCATGAGCCAGAAGAACAGTCCACTCATCAAGTACTGCTCCGGGAAGATGCCGGGCGAGAGCAGGAAGTGAAGCAGCGCCAATGCTGCCAGCACGTAGACGGCGTTGTGCAGCCGCTGCCAGCCCCTTGCGCCCATGCGCCTGACCGCGGCGTCGACCGACGTCACGCCGAGCGCAATCAGACCCAGCGTCGAGACCGTTGCGATGATCAGTGTGAGCCGCGTCGCCATTTCATTGGCGATGAAGCTGAAATTCCAGAACCGCAACGCGAAATAGACGACGATGTGGAGCAGCGTATAGACGAGCGCCGCCACGCCGACGATGCGGCGAACATCGATCAAGGCACCCCAGCGAAAAATCTTCGCTGCCGGCGTTATCGCCAGGGCGAGAAGCAGGACTTCCGTCGCCCAAAGGCCCGACCAAAACGTCAACCCGCCGAGCGACAGTGGATAAATGCCGAATTCTCCGGTGCGATAATCGTAGATCAGCCAAATGGCCGGCACGAACATGAGCGCGAAGGCGCTCGCCTTGAGCGGGGAAAATCGACGGCTCCTATCCTGCCATGGCCAGATCAATTGCAAACTTCACCTCCCTGTCGGCGCGGTGACATATTATTGGGAAATCTGTCGTGAGAGACACCGCAAAATTTCTTTGCCTCACCCGATGCCGGCTCAGCGTTGCTGCCCCGCGGCATCTTCCCCTTAGTCCACGCAAACGCTACGCTCCAGCTAAATACCGAGGCAATCGCCAGCCAATCAAGTACCGGGAGGACCAAATGCGCGGAATGAAATCTATTGCTGCCGCAGCTGCGCTTGTCGTTGTCGGCGGGTTCGCGGTTGCAGGACATGCCCAGGCGCCGAGCGGCGCCACCGCGTTCGAGGGCGCGCGGGTCATCGTGGGCGATGGCCGTACGATCGACAATGCAACGATCGTCGTCGAGGGCGCCCGAATCACCCAGGTGGGCCCGGCCGGCGAAGTGCGCGTCCCGGCCGGCGCGGCGCATGTCAATCTCGCCGGCAAGACGGTGATGCCGGCGATCATCGATACGCACACGCATCTCAGCCAAACCCGCGAGGCGCTGGTGCGGGACCTCACGCGGCGCGCCTACTACGGCGTAAGCGCGGCGCTCAGCATGGGCACGGACGAGACCGAAGCCGAGCTCAAGATGCGGGGCGAAACCACCCCCGGCATGGCGCGGGTGTTCACCGCCTGGCGCGGCATTACGCGGCCCGAACCCGGCCGGACCACGGCTCCGATCTGGATCAACACCGAGGCGGAGGGGCGCAAGGCGGTGCAGGAACTTCTCGCCCACAAAGTCGACATCGTGAAAATCTGGGTCGACGATCGCGACGGCAAATACCAGAAGCTGACGCCGGAACTTTATGGCGCGGTCATTGACGAGGCCCACAAGAACGGGCTGCGCGTCACCGCCCACATTTTCAACCTCTCGGATGCAAAGGGACTGCTGCGGGCCAACGTCGACGCCTTCGCCCATAGCGTTCGCGATCGCGACGTCGACGACGAATTCATGGCGCTCGTCAAGCAGCACCCCAATCTCGTGGTCAATCCCAACCTGCCCGACCGCGGCGTCAAGGTCGATGTCTCCTGGCTGAAGCCGAGCCTGCCTGCGGCCGAAATGAAAAAGGTCGAGGAAGAGAACACCGACCGGCCGAAAGCGCAGGAGTTCTACGGCATCCAGGCCCGCAATCTCGCAAAGCTGAACGCGGCCGGCGTCAACATCATTCTTGGCACTGACGGCAACACGCCGTGGGCGCCGCACGTCGAGATGCTGGATATGGTGAAGGCCGGGATGACGCCGATGCAGGTCATCGTGTCGGCGACGAAGAACGGCGCTGCGTTCCTGCGGATGACTGACGCGGGGACACTGGAAGCCGGCAAGAGCGCCGACTTCATCGTGCTCGACGCCAACCCGCTCGACGACATCACCAACACGCGCCGCATCGCGTCCGTTTACCTGCGCGGCGTTCCGGTAGACCGCTCGCACGCGCCATAACGCGATCTCAAGACGAGGGGCGCGACGCGAAAGCGTGCGCCCCTCCAGCCTTGTTCTGCTTTGCGCGCGCGTGCAGGCAAGTCCCGCGCGCCTGCAACACCCTAAGGACGTTGGGCCGCGCGGCTAGCGTCACTTAGCCCGCGCCGGGAACGGCTCGGTGTAAAAGTCGCCGTCGCGGCCGAAGTACATCGCCTTGCGCCCGTCGATGAAGACGCGATAGCTCGCGCAGCCGGCGCGCATGATCTGCCGCAGGAAATCGGCATAGCCGATCTCGCCGCGTTGAATCGCGCGCACAGCCGCCTCCACGCGCGCGCTGTCGAACTTCGGGGCGACGGACGGGCTTTGCGTCAGCGGCATCGGCTCGTCAACCCTCTCTCGCTCCACGCCGTAGTACGTTTTGCGCAATGCCATCAGGTCGGCGGTGTAGGCGTGCACCCCGGCCCCGGCGAGCTTCTGCACCACCGCCGGGAAGGGCGTGTTGGCGAAACTCAGCTTCATGCATTCGACGATCGTCTCGGTGTTCATGGCAGGGCTCCTTCGGTTGAGCAGTTGGCGGTCGCGTCGAGGAGTTGGCGCAGGCCGCGGTGGATGGCACCGACATCGGTGCCCGAGAGGTGACCCGCGAGGCGGGCGTGATAAGCCGCCGCTGCCGCCGTGAGCTTCGCGAGGGCCGTGCTGCCGCGCTTGTTGAGGACAAGATAGGGCGAGCCCCGATGATCGGGGTTGGCCTCGAACGTCGCCCAGTCCTCCGCCACCAGCAAGTCGGCGATGCGCTGGACGCTTTGACGGCTGACACCAAGCCGGCGGGCAATCTGAGGCACCGTCCGCGGACCCGCGGACGCCGCGCTCATCACCTGCCAACGCGCTTGGGTCTGGCCGACGGTTTGCGCGATGGCATCGCCGTTGTCGCGGAATCGTCCCGCCAGTTCGAAGATGTCAGCCACGATCAGCGGCAGCAGGGCGGCTGTGTTCGTCGGCGTTGCCATGATTATCGTATGTCATAGTGACAATATATTGTCAATATAGCAAATGACTGGCGTCTCGCGGCCGATCCCGTCAGCCGGCGCCAGCCGCCCGCATATGCTCGACGAGACGCCGTGCGGCGATCGGCAGGGATCGAAGCTGCCGGACGCAGATGACGAGCCGCCGCCGCGCCCACATGTCGCGCAACGCCACGATTTCGATCTTCATCGTCCGCCGGCACCGCTTGGCCGCCGCCTCCGGCACGATGCCGATGCCGGCTCCGGCCTCGACCATCAGGCAAATCGCATCGAAGCCGACCACGCGGGCGCGAACTTTCATCATGGCGCCGAGCCGGGCGGCATGCTCGGCGAGATGCCGCTGCAGCGCGCTGTCGCGCGCGAGGCCGATGAAATCGCGCCCGACGACGTCGGCTAGCCCGAGTTTCCGCGCCCTTCCCTGCGCGTCGCCGCGCGGAAATATCAGCACCAGACTATCGTCGCGGAATGAGAATCGCTCGACCGCCTCCGATAAGGCGGCCTCGGAGCCGATGCCGATATCGGCCGCACCGGAAGCGATGAGCGCGCCGATATCGACGCTCTCGCGCTCCTCGACGTCGACACTGATCGTCGGGTACGCGGCCAGAAAAGACGCCAGGGCACGCGGCAGGTGCTCGCTCAGCGCCACCGTGTTCGAGAGCAGGCGGACACTGCCGGACAAGCCGCGCGCGTAGGAGCCAAGTTCGCCTCGCATGCGTCGGGCTTGTTCCACGATCAGTCGGGCGTGCTCGACAAGGCATTGCCCCGCAGGAGAGAGCGATACGCCGCGGCGATCGCGCGCCAGCAGCGGGACGCCGATCGTCTCCTCCATGCCGTTGATGCGCGCGCTGGCAGAAGCGAGCGCGAGGTTGGCCCGTTCGGCCCCATGGGTGATGCTCCGCGCCTCGGCCACATGGAGAAAAAGCTGCAGATCGACCAGATCGAAACGCATGCGACGGTTCCTGACTATGGATTTGGCGAAGCCTAACTTCGTAACCTCCGCATTGCGAGGGTCGCCGCCCGCAGCCAGATTGATGCGATGACGGATACGACATTGATCTTCGTCGCGGCGGTGTTCGCCTTGGCCGGGTTTGTCAAAGGGGTGATCGGGCTCGGACTGCCGACGATCGCCATGGGACTGCTCGCGATCGTCATGCCGCCGATCGAAGCCGCGGCGATTTTGATCCTGCCGTCCCTGTTCACGAATCTCTGGCAGATGGCCA
This sequence comes from uncultured Alphaproteobacteria bacterium, assembly GCA_963807015.1. Classification (GTDB taxonomy): domain Bacteria; phylum Pseudomonadota; class Alphaproteobacteria; order Rhizobiales; family Xanthobacteraceae; genus JAJPKK01. Next base: position 89,857 of record CAWEAS010000013.1, read on the forward strand.
CCGGACCGTCGCTGCGGACGGCTGCGGCGCGGCTCTGGCCGATGATGCTTGCCGTATGCCTCGGCACCTGGGCCGGGCTCGGCCTGATGACCGGAGCTCACGCGCGATACGGCACGGTGCTGCTCGGCGTCGCCTTAATGCTTTACGCCGCCACCGGTCTCTTCGCCGTTCACATCCGCATTCCGCGAGAGCGGGAACCGTTGCTGGGTCCTGTGATCGGGGGGATTACCGGGGTGATCGCCGCGGCGACGGGGGTGTTCGTGATACCGGCAGTGCCCTACCTCCAAGCCATCGGACTTGAAAAGGAAGACCTCATTCAGGCGCTCGGTCTATCCTTCACCGTGTCCACGCTCGCATTGGCGGTCAACGTCGCGGCGGCGGGCAGTCTCACCATCTCGATGTTCGCGATGCCACTAGCGGCACTGGCCGCGGCGTTCGCGGGCATGTGGGTCGGCCAGGCCGTTAGGCTGCGGCTCTCTCCTGCGGCATTCCGGCAGTGGTTCTTCGCCGGCATGCTTGTGCTGGGCGCCTACCTCGTCGCCCGCTCATTCTTCTGAGGTGCTGAAACGCGGGGCCGGCGTTATTCGCTAGGCGTGCGCCGCGCCCTTGGCCTGCGCCTGCCGGATCGTCTGCCATACGCGCAGCGGCGTCGCCGGCATGTCGATCTGTTCGACGCCGAGCGGACGCAGCGCATCGATCACCGCGTTGATCACCGTGGGCGGCGCGCCGATCGTGCCGGATTCGCCGATGCCTTTGACGCCGAGCGGATTGGTCTTGCAGGCGACCTCCTCCATGTTCGCGTCGATGCTCGGCAGGTCGACCGCGCGCGGCATGGCGTAGTCCATGAATGTGCCGGTGATGAGTTGTCCATTGTCGCGATCATAGACGTGGTGCTCCATCAGCGCCTGGCCGACGCCCTGGATGACGCCGCCCTGAATCTGGCCGCGCACGATCATTGGATTGATGATGCGGCCGAGATCATCGACCACGTGGTAGCGGTCGATCGTCACCTCGCCGGTCTCGGGATCGACCTCGACCTCGCAAACATGCGAGCCGTTCGGATGGCTCGGCGGGTTCGCGCTGTAGCTGCCGGTCGATTCCAAGCCGACGCCGAACTTGTCGGTGAGCGGCCCCATCGGCGCGTAGGAGGCCTTGGCGACATCGACGATCGACATCGTCTTGTCGGTGCCGGTGACGCGATACTGGCCGTCCTTGAATTCGATATCACCGGCATCCGCTTCCATCATGTCCGCGGCGAGCTTCTTGCCTTTCTCGATGATCGTTTCAGCCGCGGCCTTGAGCGCGTTGCCGCCGACCACCATGCTGCGGGCACCATAGGTTCCGCGCCCGATCGCGACCTGCGCCGTGTCGCCCTGCACGTAGCGGATCTGCTCGAACGGAACGCCGAGCCACTCGTGGACCATTTGCGCAAACACGGTCGCATGCCCCTGGCCGTGCGAGTGGGTGCCGCCGAAGATCGACAGTGCGCCGCTCGGATCAAACCGCAGATCCATGCGCTCGTTGAAGATGCCGCCGAACTCGATGTAAAAACTTACCGCGCGTCCGCGCAGCTTGCCGGTCTTCTCGGACGCCTTTTTCCGCGCGGCGTAGCCCTTGGGGTCGCTGATCTCGATGCAATGGTCCATCAGGCGGGTGAATTCGCCGCTGTCGTAGACCCAATGGGTCGGCGTCGTGTAGGGCAGCTTGCCGGGCGGAATGAGGTTGCGGCGGCGGATTTCCGCAGGCTCCATCCCGATCTCGTGGGCCGCGTGCTCGATCAGCCGCTCCATGAAGTACGCCGCTTCGGGCCGGCCGGCGCCGCGATAGGGGCCGCTTTGCGACGTGTTCGTAAACAGACCTTGCGACATGATGTGCATGGTCTGGATGTCGTAGGCCTGCGGCACGAACCGCAGCGAGAATGCGCCGGCCGCGAGCGCCGCGCCGACGAAATAGGCGCCCATCTGGAATAGGCTTTTGCTGCGGAGCCCAAGAATCTTGCCATGTTCGTCGAGCGCAAGCTCGCCGTAGTAGACCATCTCGCGCCCATGGTGATCGGTCTGCATTGCCTCGCTGCGGCTCGCGAGCCAGCGCACCGGTCGCTTGAGCTTGCGCGAGGCCCACACCACCAACGCATCGTCGGGGAAAATCCCGCCCTTGAGGCCAAAGCCGCCGCCGACATCGGGCGAGACCACGCGGATGTGATTCTCCGGCACATGGAAGATGTGTGACAGCTCCATCCGCGCGCCGTGCGGATTCTGCGAGGCGGTGTAGAGCGTGTAGAAATCGTTGGCGGCGTCGTAGTCGCCGATGGCAACGCGCGGCTCCATCGATACCGGGGAGAGGCGGTTGTTCTCGACCCGGAGCTTCACGACGTGCTTCGCCTTCGCGAACGCGGCGTCGGTCGCCTCCTGGTTGCCGAACATCAGCCGGAAGGCGATGTTGCCGCTCGCGTTGTCCTCCCAGACCTTCGGCGCGCTTTCCTTTGCCGCATCCTCGATATTGGTGACCGCGGGCAGCGGCTCGTAGTCGACCGTGATCAGCTCGGCGGCGTCCCGCGCTTGCGCAAACGTCTCGGCGACGACAAAGGCGACGCGATCGCCGACGCAGCGGACCTTGTCGGCGACCAGCAGCGGCTGAAAAGTGCGGTGGCCCTTGGGGGCGCCGAAATCCTCGGGCATGAGGTGCGCGGTCATGGCGCCGAGCTTTTCGGCGACGGCATCGGCGCCCGTGAGCACGCACAGGACGCCCGGCGCGGCCTTGGCCTTGGAGAGGTCGATGCTCTTGATGCGGGCGTGCGCGTGCGGCGACAGCACGGTCACCCCATGACATTCGCCGGCGAGCCTGATGTCGTCGACATAGCGCCCCTGGCCGATGATGAACCGCTGGTCCTCGACCCGGCGCACTGCCTGTCCAATACCGAATTTCGCCATCACTCACCTCGTTGCCGATCAGTGTCTCCACGCGATCGGTTGGATGTGCAAGAAGTTAGCCGAAGTTCGCTTGAAGGATATAGGATTCGATACCCGGCTTGGAAGCCGCGCGCGATTGGCAAATTTGATGAGGCCGGACCACCTGCGCATCCTTGCAGAAATCGTTCGAGGAATGGGCACCCTTCGGGCTATGGCCCTTTCAGCCGCTCGACGACTTCCGGTGGGATCGGCTTGCCCTTGAGCTTGTCCGGGTTGTTCGGATCGCGGCCGACCCAGACGCGGGTCTCGCGGCCCTCGACCGCGAGCGTCTCGTCCTTGAGCAGGCGGTGAAGCATACGAAAGCTCGACCGTCCAATCTCGACGACGCTCGATTCGATCGTGACCACTTCGCCGAACACCGATGGCAAAATGAAACGGGCCGACACATCGACCAGCGGGATGCCGACGATGTCGTATTTACGGATCATCTCGTATTTGTTGAAGCCCAGCGCGCGCAGAAAGAGCGCGTTGGTGCTGGCGTCAAAATAGCTGAAGTAATTCGGGAAATAGACGATCCCCGCGGGGTCGCAATCACCCCATTGGACGGTGACTTGATGGCGCGAGGCGAGCATCGTCAACTCTCCGGCGCGCCCATCATCGCGGCGCCATGCGGATCGCGCCGTCGAGCCGGATCACCTCGCCGTTGAGATACCGGTTTTCGATGATGTGCAAGGCTAGATCGGCGTACTGGTCCGGCTGGCCCAGCATCTTCGGAAACGGGATCGCGGCGGCAAGCGAGTCCTGGACTTGCTCAGGCATGCTGGAGACCATCGGCGTTGCGAAGATGCCGGGGGCAATTGCCATGACGCGAATGCCGAATTGGGCAAACTCGCGTGCCGCCGGCAGCGTCAGCGATACGACGCCGCCTTTTGAGGCACCATAGGCGGCCTGGCCAATCTGGCCGTCATAGGCGGCGACCGAGGCGGTCGAGACGATGACACCGCGCTCGCCATCCTCGAGCGGCGTCAGAGTCTGCATGTCGGCGGCGGCGAGCCGCATGGCGTTGAAGGTGCCGATCAGGTTGACGCTGATCACCTTGGCGAACTCCTCGAGCGGCTGCGGCCCGTCGCGGCCCACGATCCGGCGCGCCGGACCGATGCCGGCGCAATTGATGAGGATGCGTGCCGCACCGTGTTTTGCGCGCGCCGCAGCGATGGCTGCCGCCGTCGCATCGGCGCTCGTGACATCGCATTCAAGTCCAACGCCGCCGATCTCGGCGGCAGCGGCGCGGGCAGCGTCCACATTGATGTCGAGGATCGCGACCTTGGCGCCGAGCTTGGCGAGCCGCGCCGCGGTGGCGCGGCCGAGCCCGGAGCCGCCGCCGGTGACGAGCGCCGCATGGCCGTTGGGGTGCATGGGAATCGATTCCGGTTCAGACGAATGAGGACGTTACCTATGCGGTTCCCGCGGACCTGTGCAAGCCTTCGCTTAACGGGTCGCCTTGCCTAGCAACTCGTCTTGCCTAGCGGGTCGTTTTAGGGCCGCGCTTTTCCAGGAAATCACGCAGCCGTCGCTTGGCCTCGGGATCATCCTGGGCGATCGCCGACATCAGCAATTCCATCAGGAGGCCGGTCGCGCGATCGGCTTCGGCATTGCGCGGCAGCACATGCATCGCGGCAAAATTCGTCATCGGTGCATTGCCGGCGATGCGCTCGGCCAGCTCGATGGCCTTGGCGAGCCCGGTGCCGGCCTCGAGAACGTATTGGGAAAAAGTGCGTACGGCCGGGTCGTCGGCATCATAGGTGCGGCCGGTCAGCATCATGTCGATCACGCAGCTCGTGCCGAGAAGGCGCGGCAGGCGCACAGACCCACCGCCCCCGACGAAGATGCCTCGGCTGCCCTCGGGCAACGCATAATAGGCCGAGCGCTCCGCGATCCTGATATGGCAGGCAGCGGCAAGCTCAAGGCCGCCGCCGACCACGGCGCCATGCAGCACCGCCACCACCGGCACGCGCCCGAACTCGATGTGCTCGAAAGCACGATGCCACAGTCGCGAATGTGCCATCCCCTGGGCGAGATTTGCCTCGCGCAGCTCGGAGAGATCAAGTCCGGCGCAGAAATGCTCGCCCTCGCCGTGCAGGATGATCACCTTGATATGGTCCGGCAGGGCGGCGAAGAAATTCTCGATGCCCTGCACCGTCGCATCGTCGAGCGCATTACGCTTGTGCGCCCGCGCGAGGCGCAAAATCCCGATCGCGCCGCGATCTTCAAAATGGAGCGAGGGGGGCAGACGTAAAGTGCTGGGAAGCTTCTCGGTATTGGTCATGAGCAACGTATAGCCCAATTGCCGCATCCGTTCCCAGATGCGCGGCGTTGCAGGGGCTGGTGCGTCTCCACCGATTTGACCCCCGCTGCGATGCCCCCTAAATAACGCGCCACCATCAACGGCCCGAAAGCGTATCGATGTCGGAATTCATGTCTCTCGCCGCCGCCGTCGCGGCGCATGTGCACGACGGCGATACGGTGGCGATGGAGGGCTTCACTCACCTTATTCCCCACGCGGCCGGCCACGAGGTGATCCGCCAGCGCAAGAAGCACCTGACTCTCATCCGCATGACGCCGGATCTGATCTATGACCAGATCATCGGCATGGGCGGCGTCGATAAGGTGGTCTTCTCCTGGTGCGGCAATCCCGGCGTCGGCTCGCTGCATCGGATGCGCGATGCGATCGAGAATGGGTGGCCGCAGCCCCTTGCTTACGAGGAGCACTCCCACGCCGCCATGGCGAATGCCTACGAGGCGGGTGCGGCCGGCCTGCCATTCGCGGTGTTCCGCGGCTACGTCGGCGTCGATCTGCCGAAGGTTAATCCGAACATTCGGACGGTCACGTGCCCCTATACCGGCGAGGTGCTCGCGACCGTCCCCGCGATCCGGCCGGACGTCACCATCGTCCATGCGCTACGCGCCGACCGCGCCGGCAACGTGCTGATCGAAGGCATCGTTGGCGTACAGAAGCAGGCCGTGCTCGCGGCGAAGCGTTCCATCGTCACGGTGGAGGAACGGGTCGAGGATTTCGGCCCGCGCAGTCCGAATACGGTGATCCTGCCGTCATGGACCGTGAGCGCGGTCGTGGTCGCGCCGGGCGGCGCCCATCCCTCCTATGCGCACGGCTACTACAAGCGCGACAACGCCTACTACAAGAAGTGGGATGAGATTTCGCGCGACCGTGACGGCTTCCTCGCCTGGATGAAGGCAAACGTGCTCGACAAGGGACCTGAAGTCTTCGCCGAGCAACGTCGTCGCCTCGCGCTCGCGGGTGCCGCATGAGCGCGACCTACACGCCCAACGAAATGATGACGGTCGCGGCCGCGCGCGCGCTCAAAACGAGCGACGTCTGCTTCGTCGGCATCGGCATGCCGTCGGCCGCATGCAATCTCGCGCGGCTGACCCATGCGCCGGACATCACGCTGATCTACAAGTCGGGCACGATCGCGACCAAACCTGCGATCCTGCCGCTGTCGATCGGCGACAGCGAACTGTGCGATACCGCGCTCACCACGGTCTCGGTGCCGGAAATGTTCCGCTACTGGCTGCAGGGCGGCCGCATCACGGTCGGCTTCCTGGGCGGCGCACAGATCGATAAATACGCCAATCTCAACACCACGGTTGTCGGGCCTTACGCCAAACCCAAGGTGCGGCTGCCGGGCGGCGGCGGCGCCCCGGAGATTGCGATCTCGTGCGGCGAGATCTTCATCACCATGACGCAGAGCAAGCGTGGTTTTGTGGAGAAGCTCGACTTCGTGACCTCGCTCGGCCATGGCGAGGGGGGCGACCATCGCGCCCGCCTCGGTGCCAAGACGAAGGGGCCGACCAAGCTCATCACCGACCTGTGTGTGTTCGCGCCGGATCCGGCCACCAAGGAAATGACCGTCGTGTCGATCCATCCGGGCGTGACGCGCGACCAGATCGACGGCAATACCGGCTGGAAGGTGAAATACGCAGCGGAGGTCGCGGCGACCCCCGCGCCGTCCGACCATGAGCTCTCCGTGCTGCGGGAACTTCACGCCCGCACCAAGCGGGCCCACGGCGATCAGGTGTAGGAGTTCGACATATGCGTGACGCGTTGATTTGCGATGCAGTGCGGACGCCCATCGGGCGATATGGCGGCGCACTCGCGAAGGTCCGGACCGACGATCTCGCCGCCCTCCCGATCAAGGCGCTGATGAAGCGCAATCCGAACGTCGACTGGTCGGCGCTCGACGAGGTGTTCTACGGCTGCGCCAACCAGGCCGGCGAGGACAACCGCAACGTCGCGCGCATGGCGCTGTTGCTCGCGGGCCTGCCCGACAGCGTGCCGGGCTTAACCGTGAACCGTCTCTGCGCGTCGGGACTCAACGCGGTCGGCGAAGCTGCGCGCTCGATCCGGTCCGGCGAAATCGATCTTGCCGTCGCCGGCGGCGTCGAATCGATGACCCGCGCGCCGTTCGTGATGGGCAAGGCGGCGGAAGCGTTTCAGCGCAGTGCCGACATCTTCGACACCACCATCGGCTGGCGCTTCATCAACCCGCTCATGAAAGCGCAGTATGGCGTCGATGCCATGGGCGAGACCGGCGAAAACGTCGCCGAGGACTACCAAGTGTCGCGCCAGGACCAGGATGGGCTGGCGTTGCGGTCCCAGCAGCGCGCCGGACGCGCCGCCGCGGAGGGCTATTTCAAGGAAGAGATCGTCGCCGTCGAAGTGCCGGGCGGCAAGGCCGGCCCGACGATTGTCGACACCGACGAACATCCCCGCCCGCAAACCACCATGGAGCAATTGGCCAAGCTGCGTGCCGCGTTCCGAACGCCAGGCACCGTCACCGCCGGCAATGCCTCGGGCGTCAACGACGGCGCTGCCGCCATGATCATCGCGTCGCCCGAGGCGGCGAAGCGTCACGGCCTCTTCCCGCGGGCGCGCATTCTGGGGATGGCTGCGGCGGGCGTGCCACCGCGGGTCATGGGCATTGGTCCAGTGCCGTCGACCCGCAAGCTGATGGACCGCCTTGGTTTGAAGATCGGCGACTTCGATCTCATCGAAATCAACGAGGCGTTTGCCTCGCAGTCACTGGCGTGCCTGCGTCAGCTTGGTCTGCCCGACGACGCGGAGCACGTGAATCCCCATGGCGGTGCCATCGCGCTCGGCCATCCGCTTGGCATGTCGGGAGCGCGCCTGGCGCTCACCGCCGTTCACGGCCTCGAAAAGCGCGGCGGCAAGCGCGCGCTAGCCACCATGTGCGTCGGCGTCGGCCAAGGCGTGTCGCTGGCGGTGGAACGGGTGTAGAGAGCGCCCCATCAGCGAAGTCGTATAAGGAGACCGCCCCGTGGCGATGAGCCCAGGATATATCCCGTTTCATCCGAATCCGTCGAAGCCGAAGTTCAAGCCACCGCCGGGTGCGGTCGACGCCCACTGCCACGTGTTCGGTCCCGAGGCGCAGTTTCCCTATGCGCTGGAGCGCAAGTACACGCCGTGCGATGCACCCAAGGAAAAGCTGTTCGCGCTCCGTGATTTTCTCGGTCTCGACAAGAACGTGATCGTCCAGGCGAGTTGCCACAGCAAGGACAACCGGGCGATGGTGGATGCGCTGGAGGCCGCGAACGGCCGCGCCAAGGGCGTCGCGTTCGTCGGCGAAGAAGTCACCGATAACGAGCTGAACTGGATGGACCGCGCCGGCGTGCGCGGCGTTAGATTCAATTTTCTGAAGCGTCTCGTCGACATCACGCCGCGTGACGTCCTTGAGCGCATCGTCAAGCGGATCGCGCCGCTCGGCTGGCACATCGTGGTCTACTTCGAGATGCCCGATCTGCCGGAATTCGAGAGCTTCTTCACCTCATTGCCGACGACCGTGGTGGTCGACCACATGGGCACCCCCACTGTCAAAAAGGGCGTCAACGATCCGGAGAACCAACGCTTCATCCGCATGCTGGAGAAGCACAAGAACATCTGGAGCAAGGTGACCTGCCCGGAGCGGATGAGCCTAGCCGGCCCGCCCTATGACGATGTGGTGCCGTTCGGCCGCACGCTCGTGGAGCATTTCCCTGACCGGGTGCTATGGGGCACCGATTGGCCCCACCCCAACATGAAGAAAGAGGCGCCCGACGACGGTGTGCTGGTGGACTACATCCCAAAAATCGCCCCAACGGCCGCAGCGCAAAAAGCCCTGCTGATCGACAATCCCATGCGCCTCTATTGGGCGTAACGCGGCTACCTTCGGCTGAAGCCGCTCTTTTCTGGCGACGACATTCTTTTTCTTTCCCCACCCCCGCTTGCGGGGGAGGGCCAGGGAGGGGTGTACGCCCGCGGCACGAGCGAACGAACGCCCTCTTCCTAACCAGCGAAGGAAGGAAGCCCGTGCGCCTCAAATTTCATCCTCACGTCACCCAAGACCCCGCAATTGATCTTGAACAATTCCAACTGCCCATTCGTTGCTTCAAATTGACCCGGCGCGCTGCCTGCCCGTACGTTGCCAAGGACGCCCCAGCCATATTAATTGAGGTAAGTGATGACGGAGGATTGCCGATGACAACGGCAAAGGACACTCCCGGCGCAAGTGCCGGCGAGAAAGAATATGACGACATTCCGGGCACGTTCGTGTTCGACGCCGACCGCTCGCGGCAGGGCTATCATCTCAACATGTTCTGCATGTCGCTGATGAAGGACGAGAACCGCAAGGCCTTCAAGGCGGACGAGGCCAGGTATCTCGATCGCTTTCAGCTCACGCCGGAGCAGCGCGAGGCGATCCTCAAGCGCCAATACAACCGTATGCTGGAACTCGGCGGCAACATCTACTTCACCGCCAAGCTTGGGGCGACCGACGGTCATTCGTTCCAGCACATGGCCGCGGTCATGACCGGCTCGACCCAGGAAGACTATGCCAAGATGATGTTGGGCGGCGGACGTTCGGTCGAGGGCAACCGCAGCAAGTCGGGACGCGAATTTCCCAAGGGCGGTGCGCGGGCAGCCGGCAAGACCAAGTCAACACCGAGAGCGGCTGCCAAATCGGCGCGCAAGGCACCGGCAAAATCCAAATCGACACGCGCCGCCGCCAAGGGACGCAAGAAGGCAGGATCGAAACGTGGCTAAGATCATCGCAGGAGCAACGTCGTCGCACGTGCCAGCCATCGGCGCCGCGATCGACCTCGGCAAGACCGAGGAGCCCTACTGGAAGCGGGTATTCTCGGGCTTCGAGAAATCGAAGGAATGGATGGCGGCCACCAAGCCCGATGTCGTCATTGGGGTCTACAACGATCACGCCTCGGCCTTCTCGGTCGAGATCATCCCGACCTTCGCGCTCGGCTGCGCGGCTGAATTCCCGCCGGCCGACGAGGGGTGGGGGCCGCGCCCGGTGCCCGTCGTCAAAGGCCATCCGAAGCTCGCCTCGCACATTGCGCAGTCGGTCATTCTCGACGAGTTCGACCTTACCATCGTCAATAAGATGGAGGTCGATCACGGTCTCACGGTGCCGCTCAACCTGATGTTCGGCTCGCCCAAGGAATGGCCGTGCCCCGTCATTCCCCTGGCCGTCAACGTCGTGATGTTTCCGCCGCCGACGGCGCACCGCTGCTTCATGCTGGGTCGCGCGATTCGTAAGGCGGTCGAGTCCTACCCCGAGGACCTGCGCGTCGTGATCCTGGGCACCGGCGGCATGTCCCACCAGATCTCCGGGCCGCGCGCCGGGCTGATCAACAGCAAGTTCGACAAGGCCTTTCTCGACAATCTCGCCAAGGACCCGAAGAAGCTGACCCATATCTCGCACGTTGAAATGATGCGCGAGGCGGGCGCCGAGGGGATCGAAATGGTGATGTGGCTCATCGCGCGCGGCGCGCTCGATGAGAAAGTGAAGGAAGTCTACCGCTTCTACACCGTCCCGGCGTCGAACACCGCGGTCGGCCACATCATTCTGGAGAACTTGCCGCGCGCCAGCGCCAAGCCGAAGCGGCACGCCGCCGCCAAGCCGAAGGCGTCGGCCAAGCCACGGCGCGCCGCCGCACAGCGCGCGAAACAGGAAAGTGTGAGGAGCCGCGTATGAAAATTTGCGTCGCCGGACAAGGCGCTTTCGGTCAAAAACATCTCGATGCCCTCAAGCGCATCCCTGACGTCGAGGTGGTCTCGCTGATCGGCGGCAATCAGGACGCCACCGCCGAAGTCGCCAAGAAATATGGCGTGCCGCACTGGGGCGGCGACCTCGCCGAAGGGATCAAGCGCGCCGACGCGGTGATCCTGACGACGCCAACGCAGATGCATCGCAGTCAGGGCGAGCAGGTGATGCGCGCCGGCAAGCATGTGCTGATCGAAATCCCGATCGCGGACAGCGTTGCCGATTCCGAAGCGCTGCTGAAAATCCAGAAGGAAACCGGCGTCATCGCCATGGGAGGCCACGTCCGCCGCTTCAATCCGAGCCATCAATGGGTCCACAAGCGGATCAAGAAGGGCGAGATCAAGATCCAGCAGATGGACGTGCAGACCTATTTCTTCCGCCGCACCAACATGAACGCGGCCGGCAAGCCGCGCAGCTGGACCGACCATCTGCTGTGGCACCACGCCGCCCACACTGTCGATCTCTTCCAATATCAGGCCGGCGAGGCGGTCTCGGAATGCTACGCGGTGCAGGGGCCGCGCCATCCGACGCTCAAGATCGCCATGGACATGGGGATCGTGATGAAGGTGCCGTCGGGGGCGATCCTGACGTTGTCGCTGTCGTTCAACAACGATGGCCCGATCGGCTCGTTCTTCCGCTACATCTGCGACAACGGCACCTACAACGCCTATTACGACGATCTGTTCGACGGCAAGAAGAACCAGATCGATCTCTCGAAGGTCGATGTATCCATGGACGGCATCGAGCTCGAGGACCGCGAATTCATCGCCGCAATCAAAGAGAAGCGCGAGCCCAACGCGAGCCTTGCCCAGGTGATGCCCTGCATGTACGCCCTCGGCAAGGTCGAGCAGATGATCGATCCACGCCGCGAGGCACACGCGTAACAGGAATCAGTAATCAGAGATCAGTCATCGGAACTCGGCGATGAGGAAGACTGCTACATAGGCAGAATGACGTTTGTTAGAACAAAAAGGGCCGCTGTCGAATATCCGAGCGGAGCATCCAATCAACAATTCGACTGCAATCTTCTGATTACCGACAACTGATTTCTAAATATCTGTCACGGGAGCAAACGCCATGTTTCGTCAATCGATCGTCATCGGCATTGCGGCCGCAGCCCTCGGCTGCACGGCCGCGCAGGCGCAGTCGACCGTGAAGGTCGGCGCGCTCTTGCCGATGACCGGGCCGCAGCAATCGACCGGCGTGCAGATCGCCGCCGCGATGCGGCTCTATCAGGCGCAGCACGGCGATACGGTGGCAGGCAAAAAGATCGAAGTCATCATCAAGGATGACGGCGCCGTCGCCGACGTGACCAAGCGTCTCGCCCAGGAATTGATCGTCAAAGACAAGGTCAGTTTCGTCGCCGGCTTTGGGCTCACGCCGACCGCGTTCGCCGTAGCTCCGCTCGCGACCGAGGCGAAAATTCCGCAAGTCGTGATGGCGGCGGGCACGTCGAGCATCACCGAGCGCTCGCCCTACGTGGTGCGCACGAGCTTCACGCTCGCCCAATCCTGCGTGATCATGGCCGACTGGGCGCTCAAGAACGGGATCAAAAAAGTCGTCAGCATGGTGTCGGACTTTGCGCCCGGCATCGATTCAGAAAACTTCTTCAAAGAAGCTTTTCTCAAAGGCGGGGGCGAAATCGTCGATTACATCCGAACGCCGCTCGCCAATCCGGATTTCTCGCCGTTCCTGCAGCGTGCGCGCGATGCAAAGCCCGACGCCGTGTTCATTTTCGTGCCGGCCGGCCAAGGCGCGAGCTTCGTGCGCCAGTTTCTCGAGCGTGGCCTCGACAAGTCCGGCATCAAGATCATTGGGCCCGGCGACGTGACCGACGACGATGTACTCAATGGCATGGGCGACCAGGTGATCGGCACCGTTACCGCACACACCTACTCGGCCTACCATCAGTCGGCACTCAATAAGACATACGTCGAGGCGATGGCGAAGGCTAACAATGGCCTGCGGGCGGATTTCATGTCCGTCGGCGGCTATGATGGCCTCCACCTCATTTACGAGGCCCTGAAGAAGACGAACGGCAACACCAACGGAGATGCCCTTATCGCTGCCATGAAGGGAATGGCCTGGGAGAGCCCCCGCGGTCCGATCTCCATCGACCCGGATACCCGTGACATCATCCAGAACGTCTACATCCGCCGGGTCGAGAAAATCGACGGCCAGCTCTGGAACGTGGAGTTCGAGACTTTCCCGAACGTCAAAGACCCTGGCAAGATGAAGAAGTAGCGCCATCATGGCGCCCGGGGCGATGCATCAACCCTCCCCTGGAGGGGGAGGGTCGGACTGCCGAGGGCAGTCCGGGGTGGGGTGGCAGCCGTGCGCCCCCCGCGGCCCATCGTGTTTGGAAAGGCCTCACCCCCTCCCGCCGCGCAAACGCGCGGCGACCTCCCCCCTCCAGGGGGAGGTGAAGCGTGCGGCTCGGCCATGTTGACGAACCTGTTCGACGGTTTTGCCTACGGCATGCTGCTGTTCGTGCTGGCGTGCGGCCTGTCGGTCACGCTCGGGCTCATGAATGTCATCAATCTCGCCCACGGCTCATTTGCCATGGCCGGCGGCTACATCACGATCGTGTTCGTCAACAGGCTCGGGCTGCCGTTCTGGGTCGGGCTCGTGCTCGCCTTTTTCCTCACTGCGGTGATCGGCGTCGTGCTGGAGCGCCTGCTATACGTCCACGTTTACACCAAGAGCCATCTCGATCAGGTGCTGTTCACCATCGGCCTCGTCTTCATGTCGGTCGCGGGGGTCGATTTCATGATGGGATCATCGCAGCAATACGTGCAGATTCCCGAAGCGCTGAACGGTCAGTTCGATGTGTTCGGCGTCGGCGTCGGCCGCTATCGGCTGCTGATCATCGTGGTCTGCGGGTTGTTGACGCTGGCGCTGCAGCTCGCGCTCACCCGCACTCGGTTCGGCAGCCGCCTGCGCGCCGCGGTGGACGACCAGCGGGTGGCGCGCGGCCTCGGCATCAACGTCAACACCGTATTCGCCATCACCTTTGCGGTCGGCTCGGGCCTTGCGGGTCTCGGCGGCGCGCTCGGTGCGCAAATCCTCGGCCTCGATCCGATCTTCCCGCTCCGCTACATGATCTACTTCCTGATCGTCGTCACGGTCGGCGGCACCTCGAGCATCATCGGGCCGTTCCTCGCCTCGATCCTCCTCGGCATCGCCGACGTGGCCGGCAAATATTATATCCCGACGCTCGGCTCGTTCGTGATCTACACGATCATGATCGTGGTCTTGATCCTCCGCCCACAAGGCCTGTTTGCGCGCGGTCCGGCGCGCTGAGGCCATGACCCAGCCGCTCGAAGCCGAGGTCACGAAATTCCTGCGCCGCCGTGCGCGATTCGGCCCATTCGAGTTCGCATTCTGGCTCGCGGCGCTCGCGAGCGTTTTCCTGCTGCCGTCCTATTATCTGATCCTGACCGAAACGGTGATCTGGGCGCTGTTCGCACTCTCGCTCGATCTCATCCTCGGCTACGCCGGCATCATCTCGCTGGGACACGCGGCATTTTTCGGCGTCGGCGCCTATGCCGCGGGCCTTCTCGCCAAGCACGAGATCATTCCGGAGCCCACGATCGCGCTCGTCGCCGCAGGTCTCGCAGCGGCCGTGCTCGGCTTCGCCACGAGCTTCCTGGTGCTGCGCGGCTCCGATCTCACGCGGCTAATGGTGACGCTGGGCGTGGCCGGCGTGGCTTACGAGATCGCCAACAAGTTCGGCGACATCACCGGCGGCGCCGATGGACTTCAGGGCATCACCATGGCGCCGATCTTCGGCGCCTACCGTTTCGATCTGTTCGGCCACAATGCCTATGTCTACTCGCTGATATGCTTGTTCGTGCTGTTCCTGCTGGCCCGGCGCATCGTCCACTCCCCGTTCGGGCTGTCGCTCAAGGCCATCAAGGGCAATCCGCTGCGCAGCGCCGCGGTCGGCATCGGCGTGAACTGGCGCCTGGTCGCGGTCTATACGCTGTCGGCTTTCTATGCCGGCGTCGCAGGCGGGCTCCTGGCCCAGACCCAGGCCTTCGCATCGCTCTCGATGCTCTCGATCGACCGGTCGGCGGACGTGCTGCTGATCCTCATCATCGGCGGCACCGGCTGGCTCTATGGCGGCCTTGTGGGCTCCCTCACCTACCGGCTGCTTCAGGATTTCCTCTCCGACCTGACGGCCCGCTACTGGCAGTTCTGGATTGGGCTCCTCCTCGTTGCCATCGTGCTGACCGGTCGCGACCGCATCGGCCGCTGGTTCGAGTGGGTAGAAAACGCGTTTGCGCATCTTGGCCGGCGCATCGCGCCCGGCCGCACGCCGCCAAAGGGCGTCTGATCCATGGCGCCGGTGCTCGAAACGCGCAACCTCGACAAGCGCTTCGGCGGCATCATCGCGTCGAGCGACATTTCGATCGCCATCGAGAAGGGCGCCCGGCACGCCTTGATCGGCCCGAACGGCGCCGGCAAGACCACCTTCGTCAATCTGCTCACCGGCGTGCTGCGTCCTTCCGGCGGCGACATCCTGCTCGATGGCACCTCGATCGTCGATCTTGAGCCGTATCGTCGCGTTCGGCTCGGCATTGCCCGTACCTTCCAGATCAACCAGCTGTTCGCGGACCTGACGCCGATCGAAACCCTGGGCCTCGCCATTTCCGAACGCCATGGTTCGGGCCGCGACTGGTGGCGCATCGTCGGCAGCCGTGGCGGCGTCACCGCGGAGGTGGCCGAGCTGCTGGAGCGGTTCCGTCTCAGCGATGTCATGACGACGCGCACGGCAACGCTGCCTTACGGCAAGCAGCGGCTTCTCGAAATCGCCGTCGCCTTTGCCTGCCGGCCGCGGGTGCTGCTGCTCGATGAGCCTGCCGCCGGTGTGCCGGAGGCCGAGCGCCACGACATTCTTGCCACCATCGCGGCCCTGCCGGCCGACGTCACCGTGCTGCTGATCGAGCACGACATGGACATCGTGTTCAGCTTCGCCGACCGCATCTCGGTGCTCGTCAACGGCGAGCTGTTCGTCGAAGGCCCGCCCGATGACGTCGCGCGCGATCCGCGGGTCAAGGCCGTTTATCTCGGCGAGGCATTCGATGGCTGAGCTGCTGCGCCTCGACCGGCTGCGCGCCGGCTACGGCGAGGCGGTGGTCCTCGCCGATGTCTCGATTTCGATCGAGCAAGGGCAGTCCCTGGCCCTTCTCGGCCGCAACGGCATGGGCAAGTCGACGCTCCTCAATTCGATCGTCGGTGTCACCCGCTATCGCGGCGGCAGCATCACGCTCGGCGGGCGCGACATCACCCGCCTCTCGCCGGAGCGGCGTGCGATTGCGGGCGTCGGCTGGGTGCCCCAGGAGCGCAACATTTTCCGCTCGCTCACCGTCCACGAGAACCTCACGGCGGTCGCGCTGCCGGGACCCTGGACGCCGGCGCGGGTCTACGACATGTTTCCCCGGCTTGCCGAACGCAAGACCAATCTCGGCAACCAGCTCTCCGGTGGCGAGCAGCAGATGCTTGCGGTCGGCCGCGCGCTCGTCCTCAATCCGAAGATCGTGCTGCTTGACGAGCCGCTCGAAGGCCTGGCTCCGATCATCGTGGACGAATTGCTCGCCGCATTGCAGCGGCTCATCCGCGAAGAGCACATGTCCGCAATCCTGGTGGAGCAGAACCCGCAGAAGATCTTGCCGGTGACCGACCGCGCGGTGATCCTTGAACGCGGCGCCGTGGTCCACGAAGCGGCGAGCGACGCGCTGCGGGAAGACCGTGCCACCCTCGAAACCTATCTCGGCATTACCGATCATGGCCCCCGCCGCGGCAAATCGGCCCATTGAAGCCGAGACTGCAATTGCGCTCAGTGACCCTGGCGTCGGCCAAAGGAGGAGCACCAAGCCCATCAACGCGATCCCGTGGGCAACTTCCCAATTCTTGCCGGCTGTCGGGATGGTCTACAATCGCGCCGAAGATATCGCTTCGCATGATTGCGCCACACGCAATCGCGCCCAACGGAGACGCCCATGACTCAACGTACCAAGCCGCCTTTCCGTGCCGATCATGTCGGCTCGTTCCTACGCTCGGCGCCGCTCAAGGCGGCGCGCGAGAAGGCCGCGAGCGGCGCCATCACGGCGGCGCAGCTCAAGGCGATCGAGGATGAGGAAATCCTGAAGATCATCGCCAAGCAGGAACAGATCGGCCTCAAGCTCGCGACCGACGGCGAGTATCGCCGCTCGTGGTGGCACTTCGATTTCTTCGGCATGCTCGACGGCGTCGAGATCTACGAGCTCGACCACGGGATTCAGTTCCAGGGCGTGCAGACCAAGCATCGCAGCATCCGCGTCAAGGACAGGATCGGGTTCTCCAACCATCCGATGCTCGAGCATTTCCGCTTCCTCAAGGCGCACACCAAAGTGACGCCGAAGATGACGATCCCAAGCCCGAGCATCTTTCACTTCCGCCTCGAGCCCGATGCGGTTTCCAAGAGCGTTTATCGCGACCGCGACGCCGTTTTCGACGATCTTGCCGCGACCTACCGCAAGGCCGTGCGCGCGTTCTACGACGCCGGCTGCCGCTACCTGCAGTTCGACGACACTGCGTGGGCCTATCTCTGCTCCGAGGCCGAGCTGCAGAAGGCACGCGATCGCGGCCTCAATGTCGATCATCTCCAGGAGACTTACGCCCGCACCATCAATGCGGTGCTCGAAGGCAAGCCGGCCGACATGACCGTCACGACCCACGTCTGCCGCGGCAATTTCCGCTCGACCTGGATCTCCTCGGGCGGCTACGAGCCGGTCGCGAAGCAGCTCTTCGCCGACTGCAATTACGACGGCTACTTCCTCGAATACGACAGCGACCGCGCCGGCGGCTTCGAGCCGCTGCGGTTCGTTCCCAAGGGCAACAAGATCGTGGTGCTCGGCCTCGTCACCACCAAGGTCGGCGCGTTGGAAAAGAAGGACGACATCAAGCGTCGCATCGACGAGGCCACGAAATATGTCGCTCTCGACCAGCTCGCGCTGTCGCCGCAATGCGGCTTCGCCTCGACCGAGGAAGGCAACAAGCTCGCGGACGAGGAGCAATGGGCCAAGCTCGGCATGGTGGTCGACATCGCCAACGAAGTCTGGAAGTAAAAGGAATCTGTAGCCCGGATGGAGCGCAGCGAAATCCGGGGCTCGCTTTGCATTAATTGAATGGCCCTCCCCGGATTTCGCTGCGCTCCATCCGGGCTACATATTGATGGGACGAGGAAACGCATGCTCCGCACCACGCCACCCTTTCGCGCCGACCACGTCGGCAGCCTGCTACGGCCGGCGGCCGTCAAGGAGGCGCGCGCGAAGCGGGCGGCCGGCACGATCGGTCCGGCCGAATTGGAGGCCGTCGAGGACCGCGAGATTGAGCGCGTCGTCAGGAAGCAGGAGGACGTCGGCCTGCAGCTTGCGACCGACGGCGAGTTGCGGCGCGCGTGGTGGATGTTCGATTTTTACGCCGGGCTCGACGGGATCGAAATCCGCGACGCCGACCACGGCATCCAGTTCGCCGGCGTCACCACCAAACCGCAAACGTTGCGGGTCGTCGGCAAGATCGACTTCAAGGGCCATCCCCAGCTCGAGCACTTCCGCTTCCTCAAGTCGAAGACGCGCGTCGTGCCGAAGATGTGCATTCCCTCGATCGGCACCATGCATTTCCGTTTCGGCCGCCAATCGATCTCGAAGGAGGTCTACCCCGATCTCGACCAGTACTTTGCCGATCTCGCCGCTGCCTACAAGAAAGCGGTGAAGGCCTTTTACGACGCCGGCTGTCGCTATCTCCAGCTCGATGACACCGCCTGGGCGATGATTTGCTCGCCCGCCGAGCGCGAGCAATCGAAGAAGCGCGGCGACAACCCGGACGAACTGCCGGCGCACTACGCCCGCGCCATGAACGCTGCGCTTGAGGGCAAGCCCGCCGATCTCGTCGTCACGTCCCATTCCTGCCGCGGCAATTTCCGGTCCACCTGGATCGCCGAGGGTGGCTATGAGCCGGTCGCGGAGCGCCTGTTCAACGACGTGAACTTGGACGGATATTTTCTCGAATGGGAGAGCGAACGTGCCGGCGGACTAGAGCCGCTGCGCTACGTCCCCAAGGGCAAGAAGATCGCAGTGCTTGGGCTCGTCTCCTCGAAGTTTGGGGCGCTGGAAGCCAAGGACGCGATCAAACGCCGTATCGACGAGGCGACGAAATACGTCGCGCTCGACCAGCTCGCGCTCTCGCCGCAATGCGGCTTTGCCTCGACCGAGGAGGGCAACGTGCTGTCCGAAGACGAGCAATGGGCCAAGCTGCGCTTCGTCGTCGAGGTCGCAAACGAGGTGTGGGGGTGACGGTAATCAGTGATCGGAGGCTGCATTCAGATTTATGCTGCTAGATTGGGCAAGCAAATTGTGCCCACCACAACGATAATAGGCTCAAGAACGGGCTTGCCCGACCAGGAGGAAAACAGATGACCAAAACGAGCAGGACGGCCGTGCGCGCGCTGACGGTCACGGCGGCCTTGGCCGTGTCGAGCGCTGCCTTTGCTCAATACACCGACGGCGTCGTCAAGATCGGCATCCTGTCCGATATGTCGAGCCTTTATTCGGACGTCGGCGGGCCCGGCTCAGTGGCCGCCGCGAAACTTGCCGTCGAAGACTTTGGCGCCGCGGCAAAGGGTATCAAGGTCGAGATCGTCTCCGGCGACCACCAGAACAAGCCCGACGTCGGCGCGGGCCTCGCCAGTTCCTGGTATGACGTCGACAAGGTCGACGTCATCGTCGACGTGCCGAATTCCGGCGTCGCCCTCGCGGTCAGCGAAGTGACGCGGCAGAAGAACAAGGTCTTCCTCGTCTCCGGAGCCGCGACTTCCGACCTCACCGGTCCGAAGTGCAACGCCAACACCATCCACTGGACCTACGACACCTGGAATCTCGCCAACGGCACCGGCAAGGCCATGGTCAAGACCGGGGGCGACACCTGGTTCTTCCTCACCGCCGATTATGCGTTCGGCCACGCCCTCGAACGCGACACCTCGGCCGTGGTCGAAGCCAATGGCGGCAAGGTGCTGGGTAAGGTGCGGGTCCCGCTGAATAACAGCGACTTCTCGTCGTTCCTGCTGCAGGCCCAGGCATCCAAGGCCAAGGTGATCGGCCTCGCCAATGCCGGCGGCGACACCATCAATTCGATCAAGCAGGCGGCCGAGTTCGGCATCGTCAAAGGCGGCCAGAGCCTTGCCGGGCTCCTGGTGTTCGCAAGCGACATCGCGGCCCTCGGCCTGCCGACGGCCCAGGGGCTCGTGCTGACCGAGACCTGGTACTGGGACATGACCGCCAGCAATCGTGCCTGGACCAAGCGCTGGCAGGCCCAGCGGCCCGGCAAATTCCCGACCATGGTGCAGGCTGGCGTCTATTCTGCCGTCATTCATTACCTCAAGGCGGTCGAAGCCCTGAAGGCGGATGGTGACGGCAAGGCCGTGGTCGCCAAGATGAAAGAGATGCCGACGGACGATCCGCTGTTCGGCAAAGGCGTCATCCGCGCCGACGGCCGCAAGATCCATGACGCTTATCTGTTCGAGGTGAAGAAGCCCGCCGAATCGAAATATCCGGGCGACTTCTACAAGACCCGCGCCACCATTCCGGGCGCGGAAGCCTTCCGCCCGCTCAAGGAAGGCGGGTGCCCCCTGGTCCAGGGGTGAGTATTCTGATCACGAGGGCGATGCTTAGGTCTCTCCGGTCGAGAGGAGTGGCTTAGCTGCTTCTGGGGAAAGGAAGCGAAGCGGGCAAACCTCTGCCTGTCGGGCAGAGGCTAAGGGGCGAAGGGGCGATGACGGGTATCTTCGGCATTCCGTTGGCGGTGCTCTATGGGCAGCTGCTGATCGGCCTCATCAACGGGTCGTTCTATGCCTTGCTGAGCCTCGGCCTGGCCGTCATTTTCGGCATGCTGAACATCATCAATTTCGCGCACGGCGCCCAATACATGATGGGGGCGTTCTGCGCTTACCTCTTGCTCAACGGGATCAGCGTCCCGGTCATCGATTTCGCCGCGGTGCGCGAAACCGGCCTTGTCGGCGCGACGCATTTCGAACAGGTCACCCCGGGCCTCGACTACTGGTGGGCGTTGCTCCTTGCGCCGCTCATCGTCGGCGTTGTCGGGATCGCGACCGAGCGGCTGTTCCTGCAGTGGCTTTACCGGCTCGACCACCTCTATGGCCTGCTGCTGACCTTCGGCCTTGCGCTCATCATCGAGGGAATCTTTCGCCAGAACTTCGGTTCGTCCGGCCTGCCGTATCAGATTCCCGATGAGCTTCGCGGCGGCCAGAACCTCGGCTTCATGTTCCTGCCGAACTATCGCGCGTGGGTGATCGCCGTCTCCGTCGTGGTGTGCTTCGGCACCTGGTTCATCATCGAGCGCACGCGACTCGGTTCATATCTGCGCGCGGCCACCGAAAACCCCGTCCTGGTGCGCGCCTTCGGCATCAACGTGCCGCGCATGATCATGCTGACCTACGGCTTCGGCGTGGCGCTCGCGGCGTTTGCCGGCGTGCTCGCGGCGCCGATCAAGAATGTCAGCCCGCAGATGGGATCGGACCTCGTCATCGTCGTGTTCGCCGTGGTCGTGATCGGCGGCATGGGCTCGATCCTCGGTGCCATCCTGACCGGCTTCGGCCTTGGCGTCATCGAGGGACTGACCAAGGTGTTCTTTCCAGAGGCGTCGAACACGGTGATTTTCGTCATCATGGCGATCGTGCTGCTGATCCGTCCGGCCGGCTTGTTCGGGCGAGGTACTTGACGTGGTTGCCGAACCGATCGCACTGCCGAAGTCCGCGCGACCGAATGCAGTCGCGGTTGCGTTCGTCGTGATGGTGGCGGCAATCGTGCTGGCGCCGTTGCCGCCGTTCAATGTCTATCCGATCGATCTGATGCGGGCTCTGTGCTTTGCGCTGTTTGCGTGCGCCTTCAATCTGCTCATCGGTTATGGCGGCTTGCTGTCGTTCGGTCACGCCATGTTCTTCGGCTGGGCTTCTTATGTGACGGCTCATCTCGCCAAGATCGGCACCGTGAGCCTGCCGTACTGGTTCGGCGGCTGGGAGTGGATCGTCATCAAGTTGCCGCCGCTCACGCCGGAACTCGCGATCCTCGGCGGCACGGCATTTGCGGCGCTGCTCGGCCTTATCGCCGGCAGCGTCGCTATTCGCCGGCAGGGCATCTATTTCGCCATGATCACGCTGGCGCTCGCCCAGATGATGTACTTCTTTGCCGTTCAGGCGAAATTCACCGGCGGCGAGGACGGGATCCAGGCGGTCCCATACGGCCACCTCTTCGGCGTCATCGCCCTCGACAACGACATGAAGCGCTACGCCTTCGTCGCCGTGATCTTTCTCACCGCCTTTATGCTGATCTACCGCATCGTCCATTCGCCGTTCGGCGAGGTGCTCAAGGCGATCCGCGAGAACGAGCCGCGGGCGATCTCGCTCGGCTACAAGA
Source organism: uncultured Alphaproteobacteria bacterium (assembly GCA_963807015.1). Lineage (GTDB taxonomy): Bacteria > Pseudomonadota > Alphaproteobacteria > Rhizobiales > Xanthobacteraceae > JAJPKK01. The sequence continues at coordinate 112,372 of CAWEAS010000013.1, forward strand.
CCGACCGCTACAAGCTCGCCGCCTTCGTGATGTCGGCCGCGCTTGCCGGCCTTGCGGGCTCGACCAAGGTGATCGCCATTGGGCTTGCGAGCCTCACCGACGTGGAATGGCAGATGTCCGGCGAAGTCGTGCTGATGACCCTCGTCGGCGGGCTTGGCACCATTTTCGGCCCGGTCGTGGGCGCGGTGATCATCGTCTTCATGCAGTCCGAGCTCGCGAGCTTCGGGCAGTGGGTTACCATCATCCAGGGCATCATCTTTGTTGCCTGCGTTTTGGCGTTCCGCCGCGGCATCGTCGGCACCGCCGCGGCCGCCCTACGTATCCAGCTGTGAACCTCTGCCTTCGCGGGAAGTGCGAAGCGCGCTTGTCCATACTCAGCAAAGCGAGATGCCAAGAGGTACTTGGCTCCGTGCATTTTGCTGGCCGATAAAGGCGATGACGACATTCGAAACGGATGACGACATTCGAAACGAATGCCGGAAGAGTTTGTGAATAATCGCTAAGGTAAGATGTGCGAAGCGCGGAAAATTTCGCCAATATGGCCACCTATAGACTTGGCGCGCATACCTTGCCTTGCGCACCCTGCTGATGTGTGGAACGCATGACGACATCGACCGAGAAGGCGGTGCTTGATTGGCTCGCGGCGCGCCGCGACGCCATGCTCGACCTGTTGCGCGCGGTCGTCGATATCGACAGCGGCAGCTACGACAAGGCGGGAGTCGATGCCGTCGGCGCGCAGCTTTGCCGCTTCTTGAGCGTGCACGGCGTACCGTTCTCGATCATTCCCAACGATCAATTCGGCGACGCAGTCTTTGTCGAACTTTACAATGCCGCCAGCGGCGCGCGGGGCGCGCCGGTGCTGCTGCTCGGCCATCGCGACACCGTCTATCCCGGCGGCGAAGCCAAGCGTCGTCCGTTCAAAATCGTTGGCGGACGCGGTTCCGGGCCGGGCTGTTGCGACATGAAGGCCGGGCTCGTCATGAATGCATTCGTGCTCGCCGCCTTCGCCCATTTTGTCGCGGCGCCGTCACCGATTACGGCGCTGTTTACCGCGGACGAGGAGATCGGGTCGCCGTCATCGAGGGAGCTTATCAAGGCCGAGGCGCAGAAGGTGCGCGCGGTGTTCAACAGCGAGCCAGGCCGTCCGGGCGGCGGCATCGTGACCGGCCGGAAGGGCGGCATGTTCATGCGTCTCGACGTCGAAGGGAAGGCCGCCCACGCCGGCAACAATCTCGCCGACGGCATCAGCGCCATCGAGGAGATCGCGCGCAAGATCATCAAGCTCCACGCCCTCACCGATCTTGCCAAGGGCATCAGCTGCAATGTCGGCACCATCCGGGGCGGACAGACCGTCAACACGGTCGCGCCGCATGCAAGCGCCGGGCTTGACCTGCGCTTCATCCATCCCGAGGACGGCGTCGCGGCGATGCAGGCGATCGAAGCAATCGTTGCCGAGCAGAACGTGCCGGGCACGCACGCGCGCCTCGAGGTCACCGGCCGGTTCGAGCCGCTGGTCGCGAGCCCGGCCTCACAGCGCCTGTTCACGCATTACTCCGCCTGCGCCTCCGCGCTAGGCCAGAAGGTCGAGGCTCTGTTCGCCGGCGGCTGCGCCGATTTCGGATTCGCCGCGAGCGCCGGCGCACCGACCATTTGCGCGGTGGGCCCGATCGGCGGCGGTGCCCATTCGCCGGAGGAATATGTCGAGGTGGATTCGATCGTGCCGCGCGCCCAGGCGCTCGCTCTTGCCATCATGCGGCTGTGATCAGAGGCGTCGATCGTATCCGACGCTTGCTACACCTTGCCGTGGCGCCATCGATCGATATCATTTCGCGCACACGTGTCCCAATTCGCAGGTCCCAGCCCATGCCCAGCGCCCTGTTTACGCCGATCAAGCTCGGCAGCGTCGAACTTGAGAACCGCATCGTCATCTCGCCGATGTGCCAGTACAGTTCCACCGACGGCTGCGCCACCGACTGGCACCTGGCCCACCTCGGTACGCTGGCCTCGTCCGGCGCCGGCCTCATGATCGTGGAAGCGACGCACGTCGAGCGGCAGGGACGCATCACTCATGGTTGCATGGGGCTCTACTCGGACGAATGCGAGGTGGCGCTCAAGCGCGTCATCGATTTCTGCCGCCGCATCGGCAATGCCAAGTTCGGCGTGCAGCTAGCGCATGCGGGTCGCAAAGCCTCCTCGCAGCGGCCGTGGCAAGGCGGCGGCGCGCTCAAAGCCCATGAGGACCCATGGCCGACAATCGCGCCTTCCGCGCTGCCGTTCGGCCCGGGTTGGCATACCCCGCGCGAGATGACAATCGACGACATGGCGCGGGTGCGTGACGCCTTCGCGGCGGCGGCGAAGCGCGCCGTGCGGATCGGCTTCGACGCCATCGAACTGCACTACGCTCACGGCTATCTCGCCCACAGCTTCATGTCGGCCCTCTCCAACAAGCGCACCGATAATTACGGCGGCAGCGCGGAGAACCGCATGCGTTTGCCACGCGAGGTCGCCGAAGCCGTGCGACAGGCGGTGCCGGCGACCGTCGCACTCGGCGCGCGCATCACCGGCAGCGACTGGGCTGACGGCGGCATCACGCCCGCCGATGCGGTCGCCTGCGCCAAGATGCTCAAGGCGGCCGGGTTCGACTACGTCGATACATCCTCCGGCGGCGTCGCGTCGGACCTGCGGACGCCGACGAGCCCCGGCTACAATGTGGCGATCGCCGAACAGATCAAACGCGAGACGGGCCTCCCGACCCGCGTCGTCGGCATGATCGTGACGCCGAAGCAGGCGGAATCGATTATCGCCGAGGGCAAGGCCGACATCGTCGCGCTCGCGCGCGCCTTCCTTGATAACCCGCATTGGGGTTGGCAGGCCGCAGACGCCCTCGGCGGCGAGGTCAAGCGGCCTAACCAGTATCAGCGGGCCACGCCCTCCATGTGGCCCGGCGCCGCCCTGCGCACATGACGCGCACGCTATCACCGCGGTACAGAATTATAATGTAGGCCGCAAAATCATTATTCGGCCTCTTTCGGCAAAAAAGCACCCGACGGCTGTCGGGTGCTTTTTCTATTCGACAGACAATTGCTGCCAATCGCTGCGAAGGGCGGCAATTACCGGTCGTTGTGCGGATCGCGCTGCGAATCCGAAACCGTCCCGGTCCCGTTATTCATCGTGTGCGGATTATAATACGGGCCGTATACCGAACCGCGTACGGACTGCGCTGAAGCCGCGGTCGCGAGGATCGACACTGCGAGCGCGGAAATGGCGACGGCTGACGAAAGCACTTTCAGATTCTTAGTCATGTTGTTTCTCCTGCTGCATTCTGCTTCTGCACGCGCGTCACGTAGTGCATCAATGCGACGGCTCCAAGTCCCGAGCAGGCGAATAATTCGGTGATAATGTATCGTGTTTATATGGAGTTTATATATAATCCGTATTATTAAATCGCGGCAGCTTTTTATATCGCTGTTTTGTTGCGCAGAATAACCGTGATTTGTACGCCGGCGCCTCATTTCACCAGCGCAGCCGAATAAATTTCGCGTTGTCGCGAACGCCTCGCAGCAAGTTCAATCTATCGTGAAGAAGATTTCGGGATGATGAGCCGCGCATAGCGTGCGTGCATTCTCCGCGCAATCGAAGCAATCCAGATCAAATGACAGCAAGATTATGATTGTGCGCTTCGCCACGTCTTGGATTGCGACAGTCGAAGGCGATGATCCCGCGCTACTGATTTCCCGCTTGGGGCGGGATCGCGAGAATCACATATGGTGTCGGTGGTCCGGCGATGCCGAGGAAGTCGCGTGAAATCGCGACCTCTTGCCGCCGCGCCTGCGGGCTTCTTTCAGCCCACGCGTCGAGCGGCTTCATGCAGATGACTTCGGCCGCCGGACAGTAGATGAGAATGCCGTCGCGCGCGATCTGCGCGGCATCGACCCAGGGCGTGAGATAAGGGCTGACGATCTCGTAGGTGGTCGGCCGCTCGGGAAAATAGAACAAGGTACCGTAGAGCACGTTGTTGTAGCTGCCGACGATCCGCAGCAGCCGGCTGGTAGTGTCGCGCCACGTCTTGTCCGCGGCCTCGGCCACAAGCCGATATTGATCGCCGTAATTCGGCACGCCGGTGCGGTGCGTCCATAACGCGATCGCAGGCGCGGCGATGAGCGACAGCAGCGGAAGCGCGCACGTGATGCCGAGGATGCCGATCGCGGCGGCGCGCGAAATCACGATGCGCGGCGAGGACATCAGTACCACCGGCAGCAGCGTCATGCCGCCGATAGCCCACAGCGAGACCACTTTCTCGGACGCAGCGGCTGCGAGCAAGATCGGCAGCACCACCGGCAGCACGAAAACGAGGACCGCGAGCCGGCGCGGCGGCTCCGTCGGCCATAGCAAATCTGCAATGGCCGATCGCGACGGCCGCGCTGCCGCGAACACCAGCGCGATCGGCACAATACCGTAAGCAATCGCGCCGGCGATGTAGCCGACGCCGGAGAGGAGCGCTTCGGCAACCGTCGACGGATGCGACTGCGTCGCATAACCGAACGGCTCGAAGTCGTGCGCATAAAGCCACCAGGCGTGAGGGGCGAGCGCCACCACGCCGACCGCGATCGTGATGTAAGGCGCAGGTGACGCGAAATAGCGCCAGCGGCGCTGGTCCGCGAGCGCCGCGATCGCGAGTGCCGCGAGCAATACGATCGACCAGTACTTGGTCATCATCGCGCCCGCTGCGGCGAGGCCGGCAAGCGCCGCAAAGCCGAGGCTTCGGGTCTCGAAGGAACGCAGGAACGTCCAGGTGACGAGCGCCCACCACGGCATCATCGCCGAGTTGGCATTGTACTTCAGCGCATGGAAGTTGAAGAACGGCACCAGCGTCAGCAGTGCCAAGGCGACCGCGCGCTTGCGCTCGTCGAGATAATCGGGCCACACGACCCAGGCGATGCCGAGCGCGACCGCGGCCGTCGCTACCGCGAGGAGGTCGTAGGCCCAGGTCTGCAGCGGAAAGATTCGAAACCAAACGCCAACGATCCATGCCGGCAGCGGCGGATGCTTCGGCGTGCCGAGTCCCGCCTCGCGCGACCAAGCCACCATCTCACCCATGTCGAAATGGATGTCCTGGCTCGCCTTCGCGATGACCGCGTAAAGCGTCCACACCGCGCAATAGGCGACGAGTACCGCGAGAACGGTGCGCGTACGGCGCTGCGGATCGCACAATGCGTCAAGCAGACGCCCCAGCGTCGCGGCGACACCGTCGCGGACAGAAGAGAAACTCATCGCGCGCCGTGCATACCTGGATCCCCAACCGCCACGCCAATATACCAACCGCAATGGTGCTGGCACACGCGACAGCGATTTAATTGAGAGGACTCACCTCGTCCCGGGCGATGCTGAAGCAGTGGAGAGATGCGGAAGAGGTGAAAAGATAAGTCCGCATTCGAAATGTTGGCTGCGATGCTCCGTCCGCTCGGCGTGTCAGTTCGCCGCGTACGCCGGGATCGCCGACCGCAAACGGCTCACTTTCGCCGGGAGCGTGGGTCGGCGGGCTCGGCGCGCTTCGCGCCCTGGAATAGGCGCCGCGCGGCGCCGACGCCGAGGATGAGACAGATCACGGCACCGAGTGCGAGGTAGAGGCCCCCCAAATCAAGCATCACTTGCAGCGCGTCGCTCATGGACAATCTCCGGGCAGTCTCATCGTCGCAGTTCAGTCGTTCACCGGTTCGGCAGTCAGATTAGCGCAGCCGTGGATCAGAGCGACCGCTCATCGCAGAAGCGGCGGATCACTGGTCTCAGCAATCAATGCCGCGTCAGCAGCGGCACAACAATATCTTTCTTGCAGGAAAAAAGCTGGTGAAGGTTGCTACGACGGTCGCGAACGCGGTCCCCCGGTGTTGCTACACCCCCAAGCGCTCAAGCAGCTCAGTCGCAGCAACCTCCACCCACACACATTTTTTACGGTAAATGCGACCGCACGCTGGTCGAAATGTGACCTCACAGCGTCCGTTCACCACCGAATACCCCTCCGCCTATGACGCATGGCTGTGATCCTGGCGTCAATCGGCTGTGGCACGTGAGCTACACACGGGCAAGGTGCATCCTCATGCGACAGCGCGAGCGTCTCGCGGCTGGTGGTCAGTTCTGGCCGGGAGCGGGTCCCGAGCGGCATGATTGCGGCAGCCAGGTCGGCACATCGCATTTGCTGCAGGCGCCGAGCGCCAGGCCGAACGACACGACAAGGACGATGGCCCACACCTTACGCATGCAACGGTTCCCCCACGGTCCCTCGCCCGGATACTACAATGATCGGGTTAACGGGGCGAGCGATGCCCTTACGCCCGATCGAGCCGCGCCTGCCCCTGTTGCGTCAGAACCACCCGCGACGCCGTCATGGCGCCGCCGTTCTCGATGCGGACGAGCCCGTCCCTGACCGCATCCTCCCAGATCGACATCCGCGGACAGGTGCTGCGCCACGCCTCCATGGTCTCGCCATAGCTGCGTCCGCCGGCGATGAAGGCAAGAAATTGAAGCGTGAGTGCGGCGGCGGGCTCGCCGACCACCAGATGGCGCGCGCCGTCAGCCTCTCCCTGGCGGGGAAAGGCAGCGTCGGCCCGACGGTGATGCAAAGGTGAGACGTCCGCTCAGCGTGGCGGACGGGGCGGAGCGCCCGTACCGGGGCGACCCGGGGCACCGGCGCGCAGCATGGGCTTCGGCTTGCCGGGCAGCAGGCCCTCGCGCTGGGCGCGCTTGCGGGCAAGCTTGCGAGCGCGGCGGATCGCCTCCGCCTTCTCCCGTGCCTTCTTTTCAGAGGGTTTTTCGTAGTGTCCACGAAGCTTCATCTCGCGGAAGATCCCCTCGCGCTGCATCTTCTTTTTCAGCGCCTTGAGGGCCTGGTCGACATTGTTATCCCGGACAAGAACCTGCACGCGGTCATCCTCTCGAATTCGAATCGAATGCTATCAGGGCTGCGGGCAATACCGGCCACAAAGCGCCCGCACAGGTGCCCGAATTGCGGGGCGCTTTAGCAGAATTGAGGTCCGAAGTCCACAATCCGCGGCAGAGAAAGCGCGAGGTCACTATCGCGCCGCATCACCGCACCTGAAGCGGCACTCAGCCGCCGACCCCGTGACCCTTCAGAGCGCCCCCGATCTCGGTCAGAACTGCCGGATCGTCGATGGTCGCCGGCATGGTCCAGGCCTCGCCGTCGGCGATCTTCTTCATGGTGCCGCGCAAAATCTTGCCGGAGCGGGTCTTGGGCAACCGCGCCACGGTGATCGCGATCTTGAAGGCGGCGACGGGGCCGATCCGCTCGCGCACCAGCGCCACGATCTCCCGCTCGATCTCGGTCGGCGGCCGGTTGACGCCGGCCTTAAGGACGATGAAGCCGCACGGCACCTCGCCCTTGATGTCGTCCTTGACCCCGATGACGGCGCATTCGGCGACATCCTTGTGGGAAGCGAGGACCTCTTCCATGCCGCCAGTCGAGAGGCGGTGGCCGGCGACGTTGATGATGTCGTCGGTGCGACCCATGATGTAGAGGTAGTCGTCCTCGTCCTTGAAGCCGGCGTCGGCCGTCTTGTAGTAGCCCGGGAACTCGGTGAGGTAGCTCTCGCGCATGCGCTCGTCGTGCTGCCACAAGGTCGGCAGGGATCCCGGCGGCAGCGGCAGCTTCACCACGATCGACCCCATCTGATTGGCCGCGACCCCGTGGGAGGCTTCGTCGACGATGCGTACGTCGTAGCCCGGCATGGCGACCGTTGGCGAGCCGTGCTTCACCGGAAGCTGGCCGAGCCCGACCGGATTGCCGGCGATGGCCCAGCCGGTTTCGGTCTGCCACCAATGGTCGATGACCGGCACCCTGAGGATGTCCTCGGCCCATTTCACCGTGTCGGGATCGGCGCGTTCGCCGGCGAGGAAAAGGGTGCGGAATTTCGACAGGTCGTAGCGGCCAAGGAGCTTCGCCGCGGGGTCTTCCTTCTTGATGGCACGGAATGCGGTCGGCGCTGTGAACTGGGCGACGACCCCGTGGTCGGCGATCACCCGCCAGAACGCGCCGGCATCGGGCGTGCCCACGGGTTTACCTTCGTAGAGGATCGCGGTGCAGCCGTGAAACAGCGGCCCGTAGACGATGTAGCTGTGACCGACCACCCAGCCGATGTCTGATGCCGCCCACCACACCTCGCCGGGATTGACGCCATAGAGGTATTGCATCGACCATTTCAGCGCGACCATGTGGCCGCCATTGTCGCGCACCACCCCCTTCGGCCGCCCGGTAGTGCCCGAGGTGTAGAGGATGTAGAGCGGATCGGTGGCGGCGACCGGCACGCAATCCGCCGTCTTGCCCTTGGCGATGGCGTTCGCCCGCGCGCTGGCCCAATCGTGGTCGCGGCCGGCGACGAGGTCAGCCTGCAATTCGGGGCGCTGGAGGATCAGGCAGGCCTCAGGTTTTACGCTCGCGAGATTGATCGCTTCATCGAGCAGCGGCTTATAGGCGATGACGCGGCCCGGCTCGATGCCGCAGCTCGCCGACAGGATCATCTTGGGCTTGGCATCATCGAGGCGGGTGGCAAGCTCATTCGGCGCAAAGCCGCCGAAGACCACAGAGTGGATCGCGCCGATGCGGGCGCAGGCAAGCATGGCGACCACTGCCTCCGGCACCATCGGCATGTAAAGGATGACGCGATCGCCCTTGCCGACGCCGAAGTCACGCAGGATCGCGGCAAGCGTCTTCACCTCGGCGAGCATCTCCGCATAGGTGATCGCGCGCTTCGTGCCGGTGACGGGCGAGTCGTAGATGATGGCGCTCTGGCCGCCCCGGCCTGCGGCCACATGGCGATCCAGCGCATTGAAACAGGTGTTGCATTGCGCGCCGACGAACCAGCGGCCGTAGACCCCGGCCGACGGATCGAAGACCTTGGTTGCCTTCTCGTACCAGTCGATGCCTTCCGCCACTTCGGCCCAGAAGCCGAGCGGGTCGCGCAGCGAGCGGTCATAGACATCGTAGTAGCGGCTCGCGCTGCCGCGGGTGGGCAAAGCTTCACTCACCGTAACCTCCTCGGCGATGGCGCATGTCATTTGCCGATAGGGAATTCTTTTCATGGCATCGATCGTTGCGCCGCAATCCTCGCGCCATCGCCCGCGCAAGCGGGCGATCCAGTAACCACCAGCCGGTTTGTCTCAACAGTGACATCAATCACTCCGCGTCCTGGGATTACTGGATGCCCGCTTTCGCGGGCATGAAAAGCAATTGTAGCAGATAGGCCATTGGTCCTGTTGCCGCCAAGAGAGTCTCGAACTCGGCCGGACCCGCTTTGATCTTGGTCATGCCGGCCATTGGCGTAAAGTCGCAACGATGCCGACCTGGAAAGAACGCGCCCGTGCGCTCAAGAACGACGTGATTGCGGTGGCGCTCGCGCTGCGCGATCCGCGGGTGCCGTGGTACGCCAAGGCGGTGGGTGCCTGCGTCGTGGCCTATGCGCTGTCGCCCATCGACCTCATTCCGGATTTCATCCCCGTACTCGGCTACATCGATGACCTCGTGCTGGTGCCGCTCGGGCTGATGCTGATGCTGCGGCTGATTCCGGCGGAGATTCTCGCCGAACATCGCGCGCAAGCGGCGGCGATCGGGGAGCGGCCCGTGAGCCGCACCGGCGCCGCGATCGTGATCGCGATCTGGCTGATCCTGCTCTCGGCCGCCGCCTGGTGGGCGCGTCGCATCTGGCCCGGCGGCTGAACGGCAATGTCATTCCAGCGGGTCCCGCGACGCGCCACGCGCGGAGACGCTTCCGCTGCTCGGCATCCCCGGTTATTTCGCGTTATCTATCGTGGCAACTTGATCTCGACGTGATTTGATCGCTGCCGCCGTTGTCCGTTATGCTGAGCACGGGGAGACGCTCGCGATGACGACCACTATTTACGACATCGGTCTCGACCGTAATGCGGCGAATTTCCAGCCGCTGACGCCATTGTCATTCCTGGAGCGGGCGGCCGCCGTGTTTCCCGACCGCACCGCGATCGTGCACGGCGCGCGAAGCTACACCTATGCGCAATTCTATGAACGGGCGCGGCGCCTTGCCTCGGCGCTCGCGCAACGCGGCATCGGCCGTAGCGATACCGTCTCGGTGATGCTTGCCAACACGCCGGCGATGCTCGATGCGCACTACGGCGTCGCGATGACGAGTGCGGTGCTCAACACGCTCAACACGCGCCTCGATGCCGCGATTCTCGCCTTCACGCTCGATCATGCCGAGACCAAGGTGCTGATCACCGACCGTGAGTACAGCAAGATCATCAAGGAGGCGCTTGCGGGCGCGAAGGCAAAGCCGTTGGTCATCGATTACGACGATCCGGAATATTCCGGCCCCGGAGAGCGGCTTGGCACGATCGAATATGAAGAGTTTCTGGGCGGCGGCGATCCGGCGTTTGCGTGGCGGATGCCCAACGACGAATGGGACGCGATCTCGCTCAACTACACATCGGGCACGACCGGCGATCCGAAGGGCGTCGTCTATCACCACCGCGGCGCTGCGCTGCTCGCCATGGGCAACGTGCTCACCTGCGCCATGGGGCGGCATCCGGTCTATCTGTGGACGCTGCCGATGTTTCACTGCAACGGCTGGTGCTTCCCGTGGACGATCTCGATCGTGGCCGGCACCCACGTGTGCCTGCGCTACGTGCGTGCCGCGCCGATCTTTGACGCCATCGCTCGCCTCAAGGTGACGCACCTGTGCGGCGCGCCGATCGTGATGTCGACGCTCCTCAATGCCTCGGCGAGCGAGAAGCAACCGTTACCCCACACCGTCGAATTCGTGACCGCGGCGGCGCCGCCACCCGAGGCGGTGCTTGCCGCCATGAAGGCTGCGGGCTTCAACGTCACCCACGTCTACGGCCTCACCGAGACGTACGGCCCGGCCTCCGTCAACGAATGGCACTCCGAATGGGACCAGTTGCCGACAGCCGAGCAGGCAGCCCGCAAGGCGCGCCAAGGCGTGAACTATCCGGTACTCCAGGCGCTGGACGTGCTCGATCCCGAAACGATGCAGGAGGTGCCGCGCGACGGCGCAACCATCGGCGAGGTGATGTTCCGCGGCAACGTGGTGATGCGCGGCTACCTTAAGAACCCCGACGCCACCGAGAAATGCTTCGCCGGCGGCTGGTTTCATTCCGGCGATCTCGGCGTCATTCACCCGGATGGCTATATCCAGCTCAAGGACCGCTCCAAGGACATTATCATTTCGGGCGGCGAGAACATCTCCTCGATCGAGGTCGAGGACGCGCTTTACAAACACCCGGCCGTGCAGGCAGCCGCGGTGGTGGCGAAACCCGACGAGAAATGGGGCGAGACGCCGTGCGCCTTCATCGAGCTCAAGCCCGGCGTGAGCACGACCGCGGAAGAGCTCATCGCCTGGTGCCGCAATCATCTCGCCGGCTACAAATGCCCGCGCCACATCGTGTTCGTCGAACTGCCGAAAACCTCGACCGGCAAGGTGCAAAAATTCAAACTGCGCGAAATGGCGAAGGAAGCGTGAGGTTGGCGGGCGACATCAGGCTGTGTGGCCGCGTACAGCGCATGATGATATTCTGGCAATATGAACGCGCCCGCCATTAAGCGCATGACCGTGCCGCAGTTTCTTGCCTGGGCGGAAGCCCAGCACAAGGGGCGCTATGAACTCTTCCGCGGCGAAATCGTCGCGATGTCGCCCGAGCGAGTCGGGCATGTTCGGGCCAAGATGCGGGCCGTGAATGCACTTGCCGCGGCGATCGACCGTGCCGGCGCTCCATGCGAAGCCTTTGTCGATGGGCTCGCGATCGTCATCGACAACCAGACAAGCTTCGAGCCTGACGCGCTCGTGAACTGCGGCGAGCCACCCGCCGATGGCACGATGATCGCGCCCAAGCCGGTCATCGCGGTCGAAGTGCTGTCGCCGTCCACGCGCAATATCGATAAATCAATCAAGTTGGCCGGCTACTTTCGCGTGCCGAGCCTCGCGCATTACCTGATTGTCGATATAGAACAGCGCCATGTCTTGCATTATCGCCGCCAGACCGACACGACCTCGGTGGTCACGATCGTGAAGGGAGGCGAGATCGTTTGCGACCCGCCCGGGATTGCGCTCGACATCGCGAGCCTCTTCGACTGAACCAATCTATCAATTGCTCCAAGAGGACGGACTGCCTCATGTATCGCACCCCCATCATGTTCGCCGCTGCGCTTGTTGCGCTCTGCGCGGTTGCTGCAACGCCGTCGGCCACCGCGCAGACGATCCTGTTCGAGGGCGCGCGGGTCATTGTGGGCGACGGCAGCCCGGCCATCGAGAATGCGGCGATCCTCGTTGATAACGGCACGATCGTGCGGGTCGGACGCAGCGGTGAGGTGGCAGCTCCCGCCGGCGCACGCCGGATCGCGCTTGCCGGCAAGACGGTGATGCCGGCGATCATCTCGCCGCACGTGCACCCGGGATTCCAGCGCGGCCTCTCCTATTCAGCGGACAACTTCACCCGCGAGACCATTCTCAGTGACCTCGACCGCGAGCTTTACTTCGGCGTCTCGACCGCGATGTCGCTCGGCATCGAGAAGGGCGACGTCATGTACGAAATTCGCGCCGACCAGGCTGCGGGCAAAGCTGGCGGCGCGCGGCTCATGATCGCGGGACGCGGCATCGGCGCGCCGAATGCCGGTCCGGGCGCTGCCGCCTACGCCCACATCGCCTACGAGATCACGACCGAGGACGAGGCACGCAGCGCAGCGCGGGAGCTTGCAGCCAAGCACGTCGACGCCATCAAGATCTGGGTCGACGACCGCGGCGGCCGCGCGCCGAAGCTGCCGATCGCGTTGTCACGGGTCATCATCGAGGAGGGCCATCGCGCCGGCCTCAAGGTCGTCGCGCATATCTTCTATCACGACGACGCACTCGAACTTGCCGCCGCCGGCATCAACGGTTTCGCGCATCTGGTGCGCGACAAGGAGATGAGCGATGAACTCATCGCCCTGATGATCAAGAACCACGTCTACGCCATGCCGAACATCGGGGCACCCGAGCGCGGCACCCACGCATCGGTGCCGGCATGGTTCACCGAGCCGGCGCTCGCTGGCTTGCTGCGCGACACCGAGCCCCCTGCCGTCATCGACCGTGTGCGCAACTCGTTCGCCGGCCGCGACGCGGCAACCGTCGAGCGCAACCGGCGCAACTACGCGATCCTGCAAAAGAGTCTCGTCAAACTCAGCGCCGCCGGCGTGCCGATCATTCTCGGCAGCGACACCGGCCTCGATGACCATTTCTTCGGGTTTGCCGAGCAGAAGGAACTTGGCCTGATGGTCGAGGCCGGCATGACGCCGGCGCAGGTCATCGTCGCGGCAACCAGCCGGCCGGCGGAGTTTCTGGGCCTGTCCGACCGCGGCAGCCTGGTGCCGGGCAAGCGCGCGGATTTGCTGGTGCTCGATGCCAACCCGCTCGACGATATCCGCAACACCCGCCGCATCGCGGCGCTCTATCTTGCCGGCGTCGAAGTCGACCGTGCCGCGATCAAGGCCGCGCTCGCCAAGCACGCCGCCAATTGATGATCCAAGGCATAAATTCGTAGGGTGGGCAAAGCGCGAACGCGTTCGCGCGTGCCCACCACAGCGGTGACGTTCTTGAAGCGCCGATGGTGGGCACGGCGGAAGAATCGTTTCGCGAAATCTCGACGTCTCGGCCGCCTTTGCCCACCCTACGAATAGCGGCACACCAAAAAACCAAGGCGGCCCGCCAGAAAAAGTTATGGCCGGGACGAGCCCGGCCATAACGACTCGATCTCGTGACGAAGCGCTAGATGCGGTCGGGATACGGCAGGATGAAGTTGTCGCGGTTCGGCATCTTCACCAGCGGCAGGGTCTTGGCGTCCATGCGGTCGTTCTCGCCGATCAGATTGTTGAGGGCGAGAATGTAGGCGGTGAGCGCGTAGACCTCGGTATCGGACAGCGAACGCGGCGCGGGATAGGGCATCGCGCGCCGGATGTAGTCGAACACCGTCGTCGGATAGGCGTAGTAGTTCTTGATGGTCTTCGCTGTCTCGATGCCATCGGTGAGCGGTGCGCCGCCGACAAGCGGCCCTGCGCCCGGTGCGCCGCCGCCCTTGCCGCCCTCGGCATGGCAGGCGACACACTTCTCGGCATAGACCTTGGCGCCTTCCGCGGGCGAGCCGCCGCCCGGCGGCAGGTTGCTGCCGTCAGGCAGGACGGCGATGTCCCACTGCTTGACGTCGGCTTCCGTGATCGGCTTGCCGAGTCCCGGCGACCGCGGCGACGGCGATTGCGCGAACGCCGCACCGGCGACAGCCAGCGCCGCGAGGGCGATCAGCGGTTTACGCATAGACATGCTTGATCTCCCCATTGGGCTGAACGCCCCAGCTTGTGATGCTGTTGTAATGCTGGTTCGGGAACGCGAGCGGCGTTGCGAGCGGCTTCTTGGTTTCGCCACGCGCCGCGACGAACTCGGCCCGCAGCGGCTGCACGTTGCCGGCCTCGTCCCAGGCGCGGCTTTGCAGGACCGCCGGCTGGCCGTCCCAGCGCCACGGCATCACGAAGCGCGTGAACGCCTTGTCGTGGATCGGGCCTTGCAGCGCGGCTTCGCCCCAGCTCTTGCCGCCGTCCGCCGACACCATCACCTTGGCGATGCGGCCGGCGCCCGAATAGGCAACGCCGGAGATCGCATAGAAGCCCGGTCCCTTCATGTTGAGGCTGAACGAGGGTTGGGTGATGAAGCTCTTCACCTCCATGAGGAAGTGGAAGCGCCACGTCTTTCCGCCCGGCAGGATCTGCGAATAGTTCTTCGTCTCGAAGAACGTGTATGCCGGCTGGTCGACGGCCTTGATGCGGTGCAGGTGCTTGACGTTCATGTTGCCCTGATAGCCGGGCACCAGCAGCCGCATCGGATAGCCGTTGCCCGGCATCAGACGCTCGCCGTTCTGGTAGATCACGACCATCGCATCGTCATAGGCTTTCTTCACCGGGATGCTGCGGTCGAGCATCTGGGCGTCGGCGCCTTCGGCAACCAGCCATTTCGACTTGGGATCGATGCCGGCCTCATCGAGCAGGACCGAGAGCGGTACGCCCGTCCATTCGGAGTTCGACACGAGGCCGTGGATCGCCTGGGCGGTCACCTGCATCGGCTCATTGGAGAACATCGGCGCCGAGTTGCCCGCACATTCGACGAAGTGCGGGCGCGTGACCAGCGGATAGCGCGACAGCGTGTCCAGCGTGAACTCCAGCGGCTGGCGCACCATGCCGTGGATCACGAGTTTGTGCTGGGCGGGATCGATGTCCGGCACGCCGGAATGACTAATGGTAAAGTGCAGCGAGCTCGGGGTGATGGTGCCGTTGAGCAGATGGTGCGGCGTGCGCGCATGCGAGTTGCGGAACTCGCCCTTGGGATTGCTCAGCGAACGCACGACGTCCTTTTCGAATCGCGAGGGCGTCTGCACCGGCGGGATAGTCGAGCCGAATTCGAGCGTCCACGGCTCGTCTTTGATAGGCTCGGCGGCGGCTCCGGTAATGGCTCCGGCCGCCCCCATTGCGCCTGCGACTGCAAAGCCCTGGCCGAGCAGGGCGCGGCGATTGATCAGTCCATTCCCGGCGACGGACTCAAACGAGTCCTCCGGGCGTTTCGATTTTTTCATGATATCCCTCTCCCATATGGAGTGGTGCTTCGCGCACCCTTGTCGTTAGAGCGTCCTTTCCTCCGCTATCGAAATCGCATCAGCGTCCGCGCCTGGTCATTGCCAAGTCGTGGTGCTGAAGAGAGTGGTTCGACATATTCGAAATCCGCTCCAACGGCGTCTTTCTGCGCTTCGGCGCGAACGTTGTCCAGTGCACCGTAGATTGCGCCCGCGGGACGATTAGTCCACGTGCAGGCCGAGCTTGCGCACGAGCGCGCCCCATTTGCGCAACTCGCGGTCGAGGTCGGCGCCGTATTCTTCCGGCGTCGAAGTGATCGCGTCGCCGCCGTCGGCTGCAATGCGCGCCTTCACGTCGTCGCTCTCCACGGCGATCCGCAGTTCGCGATTGAGGCGCAGCACGATCTCCTTCGGAGTCCCCGCCGGCGCCAACAGACCGTAGCGCAACATGGCCTCGAATCCCGGCAGGCCGGACTCCGCGATGGTCGGCACCTGCGGCAAGAGCGTCGACCGAGCGGGGCTCGCGATACCCAGCGCGCGCAAGTTGCCGGCCTGAATGTTGGCGAGCACGGGCGCCAGCGTGTTGAACGACACCGGCACGTGGCCGCCGAGCGAGTCGTTGGCAAGCGGTCCCGTGCCCTTGTAGGGCACGATGGTCATGTCGACCTGAGCGGCGTCCTTGAACAATTCGGCCGCCATGTAGCCGCCCGAGCCGACCACCGAAGTGCCGATGGCAAGGCGGCCGGGTTCGCGACGCGCGAGCGCGATCAGTTCGGCGGCCGTCGTGGCTTTGACCGACGGATGGACGACGAGGGCGATCGGAATCGTCGCGATCAAACCGATCGGCGCGAAATCGGTGCGCGTATCGTAGCCGGCATTGGCATAGAGATTGGGATTGATCGACAGCGTGCCGGTGTGGCCAAGAAGCAGCGTGTAGCCGTCGGGCGCGGCCTTGGCGACCATGCGGGCACCGACGATCGCGCCGCCGCTCGCCCGGTTGTCGATGATGACCTGCTGCTTGAGGGCGGCAGAAAGCTTCTCGCCGACGATGCGCGCGACGGTGTCGACGCCCCCACCGGCCGGAAACGGTACGATGAGGGTGATGGCCCGGCTAGGGTACTGCGATGGGGCTTCCTGCGCGACCGCGATCGCCGCGCCGCAGATCGTTGCGGCGAGCATCGCCGCCGTCCAACCGACGACCGATCCGCGCATGACTGTCTCCCGTCGCGACACCGTAACATCATACTCCGGCTGCACAGAAGATGGCGCGACGGACCGCCGAAAGCAGAACCGCCGAAAGCAGAACCGCCGGCCTCAGGCCTGAGGACCGGCGGTTTCTTACTGAATATCGCTGATCGCGATGGCTTCCGGCACTCTCAATGGACGCTCGTGTCGCTTGTCAATCGCGCGATTTGGTCCTTCACCTGCAATTTGCGCCGCTTCAACTCCGCCAACTGAAGATCGTCTGTAGATGGATGCTGGAGGGCATCTTCAATCTGATTTTCCAGCATCCGGTGACGTTGTTCGAGTTCAACAAGTTGGGAGGGTGTGGCCATATATCCGGTCTCCTTGCATGCCATGCAGCCTGACCTGGAAGGCAGCAATAAAATTGTGACATGAACGACACAATGAGTCGATGCGACAAATGTTGTGCGTCGCAGCAATCCGGTGAATACATACCGCGAAACCTTGAGCCTCCCAGTCAAATTTTATTGCCCGTCGAAATGTCGCAGCATCTCAGCCGGGCTCTCCACGAGTAGCAGGGATGCCCGGGCAGCGCCGTTGTCAGGATCATGGTAAGGGTGCGGTGCGGGCGCACGGACGGCTTGGGCCCACTTTGCGCGGCTTCGGACTGGCCGACTTGGGATTGGCCAACTTGCGATTGGCCAAGTTTGGCCGACTTGGGATTGGCCGACTTGCGATTGGCCAACTTGGGATTGGCCGACTTCGAATTGGTCGAATTCGGATTGGCGCCTTGGGACGTGGCGGCGGATGACCAAAGAAGAAGAGGCCGAGCTGAAATTGCAGCTCGAACGACTACGCCAGGAGCATCGCGACCTCGACGCCGCAATCGAAGCGCTTCAGTCGGTTCCGGGAAGCGATGTGATCCAGATCCAGCGACTGAAGAAACGCAAGCTCGCGCTGCGCGACCGCATCACGTTCATCGAAGATCAGATCACGCCCGACATCATCGCGTGAAGCCGGCGGGTGCGTTGCGCGCTCACGCTTGAAGGTAGCGGCGTTGCAGTTCGCGATCGGCGGCGAGCGCCTGCGATCCGCCGGTCCACACCACATGACCTTTTTCGATGACGACGTGGCGATCGGCAATCTTGGTGAGGGCGTCGATGTGCTTGTCGACCAGCAGAATGGCCTGGCCCTCGGCCTTCAATCGCGCGAGGCACGCCCAGATCTGGGCACGGATCAACGGCGCAAGTCCTTCGGTCGCCTCGTCGAGGATGAGGAGCTTCGGATTGGTCATCAGGGCACGGCCAATCGCCAGCATCTGCTGCTCTCCGCCGGAGAGCTCGTTGCCCATATGGTGACGCCGTTCCGCAAGGCGCGGGAACAGCGAAAAAACGTCGGACAGCCGCCAGCGCGGCGCGCCGAACCGCGCAGCCGCCGTCGCCACCAGATTCTCCTCGACGGTCAGCGTCGGAAAGATGTGGCGTCCTTCCGGCACGAGACCCAATCCGGCCTGGGCGATGCGATAGGGCGGCGATCCGAGCAGCGGGCGGCCATCGAACTCCGCCGTTCCGCCGGTCGCCGCGAGGAGACCCATCAGCACCCGGATGGTGGTGGTCTTGCCCATGCCGTTGCGGCCGATCAGGGTCACGACCTCGCCGGCGCCGATGGCGAGGCTCACGTCGAACAGTACTTGCGCCGGCCCGTAGCGCGCCGCGAGGTGCTCGACCTTCAGCATGGCGCTACCTCGCGCGACTGCTCCATCTCGTCGCCGAGATAGGCGGCGATGACGGCGGGGTCGTTGCGCACCGCGTCAGGCGTGCCGCTCGCGAGGATGCGGCCGTAGATCATGACCGAGATGCGGTCGGCGAGCGCAAAGACCGCGGTCATGTCGTGCTCGACCAGGATCATGGGAAAGCGGCCCTTGAGCCGGCCCAACAGCGCGATCAATGCCTCGGTCTCCTCGCGTCCGGTGCCGGCCATGGGCTCGTCGAGGAGCAGGAGGCGCGGGCTCATCGCGAGCGCAATCGCAAGTTCAAGCGCGCGCTTCTCGCCGTGGGAGAGCGCGCCCGCAACGACATCGGCGCGCGCCGTGAGCCCGACCTCCTTGAGCGCGGCGCGCGCGGGATCATTAAGGCGCGTCTCGGCGCTGGCGCGGCCGAAGAACCGGAAGCTCGATCCGGCATGCGCCTGGATTGCGAGCGCGACGTTTTCGAGCGCGGTGAAGCCCGGCAGGATCGAGGTGATCTGAAACGAGCGCGCGAGGCCAAGGCGGGCGCGGGCGTAGACCGGCAGCGCCGTCACATCGCGCCCCTCGAACAGGATGCGGCCGCTGTCGGGCACGATGAACCCCGAGATCTGATTGATCAGCGTCGTCTTGCCGGCACCGTTCGGGCCGATGATCGCGTGCAGTTCGCCCGGCTGCACGTCGAGCGTCAGTCCATCGGTGACGGCGAGCGCGCCGAAGCGCTTGTACAAATCTTCGGTCCGAAGCACGGGATCGCGCTCACTCACGCCGCAAACTCCGCGCAAGCTTCTGCGCGACGCCGATGAGGCCGCCAGGAGCGAACACCGCGACCGCGACCAGGATCGGACCGAACCACAGCCGCCAATGCTCGGTGTATTGAGCAAGCTTTTCCTCGGCGAGAAGATAGACCATGGCGCCGATGATGGCGCCGTAGAGCCGGCCCATACCGCCGAAGATCACCATGATCAGGAGATCGCCGGAGCGCTGCCAGGACATGTAGGCGGGACTGACGAAATCGGTGACGTTCGCCAGCAAGAAACCGCCGACGCCGCCGAGCGCGCCCGAGATCACATACGCTGCAAGCTCGAAACGGTAGGCGTCGAAGCCGATCGAGGCGATGCGGGCGGGATTTTCGCGCGCGCCGCGGAAGACGCGGCCAAACCGTGCCGCGACGATCGAGCGGCACAGCAGATAGCTCGCGAGCAGGCACGCGAACGCCACATAATAGAACGAGAGCCTGTGATCGAGCAGCGGATAGCCGAACAAGGTGTCGCGCATGCGGATGGTCAGGCCGTCATCGCCGCCATAGGGCGCGAGCGAGCTTGCGGTGAAGAACACCATCTGCCCGAACGCCAGCGTGATCATGATGAAGTAGACGCCCTTGGTGCGCAGCGCGACGAGGCCCGTGAGCCCGGCGAACAGCATCGCGGCGATGAGGGCGACCGGCAGCGCGACCGCGGCCTCGCTGATGCCGTGGGCGGCGAGAATGCCGACCGCATAGGCGCCGAGCCCGATGAAGGCCGCATGGCCGAACGAGATCAGTGCCCCGTAGCCGAGGATGAGATCAAGCCCGATCGCCGCGACGGCAAACGCCATGATACGGATCAGCCGATCGAGAATGAACGTCTCGCCGCCGGCGAAGGGCAGCAAGGCGAGGCCCGCAAACAGCAGCACCGGCACGACGTTGTCTGCCGAGATACGGAGGCGCGTGGCGACGGGAGCGTGGTCGACGACCGCCATTCACCGTCCTCGCGCCGGAAACAGGCCGGCCGGCCGGACGAAGAGCACCACCGCCATCAGCAGGTAGATCAGCATCGATGCGATCGCGGGCCCGACCGTGCGCGCCGGCGACGGCGCCATCACAAGCCGCAACAGATCGACGGCGAACGAACGGCCGAGGGTGTCGACGAGGCCGATCAGCATTGCGGCGAGGAAGGCGCCGCGGATCGAACCGATGCCGCCGATGACGATGACGACGAAGGCGACGATGAGGACCGTATCGCCCATGCCGGGCTCGACCGAGAGAATGGGCGCGATCATCACGCCGGCGAAACCCGCGAGCATCGTGCCGAAGCCGAACACGATCATGAACAGGCGGCGAATGTTGACGCCGAGCGCCGATACCATTTCGGCATTCGTGGCGCCCGCGCGCACCAGCATGCCGGCGCGGGTGAAGCGAATCAGAACATAGAGCAGCACCGCGGTCGCGAGACCCGACGCGATGATGACGAGCCGCCACACCGGATAGTTGAGGCCAGTCATCAGCGAGACCGAGCCGTCGAGCCCCGCCGGGATCGGCAAGCTCAAAGGAGCGGCGCCCCAGACCGTTTTCACGCCCTCGTTCAGAAACAGAATGATGCCGAAGGTCGCGATCACCTGATCGAGATGATTGCGACCATAGAGATGGCGGAACACGACGAACTCAAGCACAAGGCCGACGACGAGCGCGGCTGCGAGCGCAAGAATAAGGGCGGCGAGAAAGCTGCCGGTCAGACCGTAGAACATCACCGCGAAGTAGGCGCCCAGCATGTACTGGACGCCGTGCGCGAGGTTGATGAAGTCCATCACCCCGAACACCAGCGTGAGGCCGGCCGCGATCAGGAACAGCAGCACCCCAAGCTGAAGGCCGTTGAGAATCTGAACGATGAGAAGCGTCGTGGACATGGGGCTGATCTACACCTCCCCCTGGAGGGAGGAGGTCGGCCGCGCAGCGGCCGGGAGGGGGTGAGAGCGCCGCCTCAAACGCGGCGCAGCATGTTGCGAGACCGCATCACCCCATCCCGCTCGCGTCGCGAGCGACCCTCCCCTTTCAGGGGAGGGTGTCCGTTACTTCATCTTGCAATCTTTGACATGCGTATCGGCGTAGTTCGAGAACACCTTTTGGACGATCTCGGTCTCGAACTTGCCGTCGGGCCGCTTGGCGACCTTCACCAGGTAGAAATCCTGGATCGGATAGTGGTTGGTGTTGAAGCGGAAGGCGCCGCGCAGCGACTTGAAGTCGGCCTTCATCAACGCAGCCCGCAGCGCGTTCTTGTCCGCGGTCGAACCCTTGGTCGCCGCAAGGCCGCTGTCGATCAGCGAGGCGGCGTCATACGCCTGGAAGGCATAGCTGCCGGGAACCGCCTTGTAGTCGCGCTCGTAGGCCGCGACGAAGGCCTTGTTCTGCGGAGTGTCGAGGTCAGGCGCCCAATTGGCGCCGCCGAAGAAGCCGAGCGCCGCATCCTGCTGCGCCGGCAAAGTCGATTCATCGACCGTGAAGGCGGAGAGGAAGGTGATTTTGTCGGCGAGCCCTGCCTGACGGAATTGCTTGACGAAATTCACACCCATGCCGCCCGGCAGGAACACGAAGATCGCGTCCGGCTTGTCAGCGGCGATGCGGGCAAGCTCGGCCGAATAGTCGAGCTGGTTGAGCGGCACGTAAACTTCGTCGACGATCTCGCCTTTGTAATCGTGCTTGAAGCCAGCAAGCGAATCCTTGCCGGCCTGATAGTTCGGCGCCATCAGGAAGACCTTCTTGATCGCCTTGTCCTGCGCGTATTTGCCGAGCACCTCGTGGATCTGGTCGTTCTGGTAGGAGGTGACGAAGAAGTTCGGATTGCAGTCCGCCCCGGCGAAATTCGACGTGCCGGCATTCGGACTGATCAGGAACGCGCCGCCGTCGGTCGCCGGCTTCATGATCGCCTGCAGGATGTTGGAAAAGATCGGTCCGACCACGAAGTCGACCTTGTCGCGCTCGACGAAGGCCTTCACCTTGGCAACGGCCACGTCGGGCTTGAGCTCGTCATCTTGCACCAGCAGCTCGACGTCACGGCCGCCGAGCTTGTTTCCCAATGTCTTGAGCGCCAGCTCGAAGCCGTTCTTCTGTTGCTGGCCAAGCGTCGCGGCCGGCCCCGACAGCGTGGTGATGAGCCCGATCTTGAGCTTCTCCTGGGCCACGGCCGTCGACGAGGCAAAGGCGAGCGCTGCAACAAGCGTCATGACTCTGGTCTTCATTCGATCACTCCTCGAATCCGTCATCCGTATTGCGCGTCCGCCGGCCGGGACACCGCCGATCTTAACTTTAATAGCAAGCTTTTGCAGGTCCGGCACGCGCGATTGACTATGATCGATGCCGAAACCGGAGCATCGCCACCGCATGGTTACCGTACCGCCGGTTTGTGATTGAATGCGACTTGCGTCGCATGCCGGTGGCGGGGCCCGCGCGCTAACGAGGGGAGCCGGAACAGGAGCTATCCATGCAGACGATGAACATTGGCATCACCAAGGCCGGGACCGGGCTTGACGGGATCGTGTGGAATATCTTGGGGCAGACCTACGTGCCCAAGCAGCTGTGCGAGAACTCATTTGCCTGGCACGCCACCTTCCCGCCTGGCACGTTCGTGCCGCCGCACATTCATCCGACCCAGGACGAATTCATCTACATGTTCGAGGGCAAGCTCGACTGCGTCCTCGACGGCCGCGAATATTTTGCGACCGCAGCCGACGTCATCCGATTGCCGATGGGCATTGCGCACGGATTCTTCAACAAGTCGGACCAGCCGGTGAAGTGCCTGTTCTGGGTCACGCCGACCCGCAAGCTCTACGACTTGTTCTGGGCGATCCACGCCATGAAAGAGCAGAAACCCGAAGAAGTGGTGGCACTCTCCGCCAAGCACGAAGTCGTTTTCCTGCCGCCGCCGGGGTAGTGGGAGACGGCGCTACGCCGCCTTTCCCACGACCGGCCGGTTCACCTGGTCGCGCGCGAATCCCGCCGTTGCCGCATAGCCGCGCACGATCGCTTGCCGCTGCTCGTAGTTCAGCACCTCGTCGATGTTGGCGAAGCCGTCCGGCGCAAGCTCCTCGACCACATCGATGACGCCTTCGGGGCCTCCTTTGCGGTTCATGCGCACGATCTGTGCGGTCATAGGCAGGCGCTCCTGGTCATAGGCCGCGAGCGCCGCAAAGACGTGGTCCGCGCTCACCAGCCGATCGGCGAGGCAGCGCGCATCGAGGATCGCCTGGGAGGCGCCGTTCGAGCCGACGGGATACATCGGATGGGCGGCGTCGCCGAGCAGCGTCACCCGGCCGTGCGACCAGCGCGGCAGCGGGTCGCGGTCGCAGACCGGGTACTCCCAGAACTCGCCGGTCGCTTCGACGAGGTGCATCACGTCCACATGCGGCACCTTGAAGCGCCGCAGATGTGGCATCAGGTCCTCCATGCGGCCCGGGCTCGACCAGTCCTCCTTGGGCGGCGGCACCGCGGCGTCGGTGACCTTCACCATCGCGGCCCAGTTGGTGAGCTTGCGGCCCGGCAGCGAGCCCTCCGCAATCGGGTAGATCACGAATTTCGCCGTGTTGCCGCCGGCGATGATCATGGAGCGGCCGGTGAGGAACCCGGGCCAGTCAGTGGCACCGCGCCATAGCATGATGCCGTTCCAGGCCGCCGGACCCTCGTGGGGAAACAGCGTCTCGCGCACCCTTGAATGGATGCCGTCGGCGCCGATGAGGACGTCGCCGCGCGCGCTTGCGACGTGCGAGCCGTTGCGGTCGAAGAAATACGCGGTGATGCCGCCGTCGTCCTCCCTGAACGCGCCGAGGCGGTGGCCGGCGTGGATGCGGCTTTCGCCGATGCGGGCGCGCACGGCCTGATAGATCACGCCCTGCAGGCGGCCGCGATGGATCGAGAACTGCGGTACGTCATAGCCGGCATCGAGACCGCGCGGTTCGCGCCAGATCTCCTGGCCGAACCGGTTCATGTAGAACAGTTCGTGGGTGCGGATCGCGACCGCGTCGAGACGCTCCAGGAGGCCGAGCCCGGCAAGCTCCTTGATGGCATGGGGCAGCGTATTGATGCCGACGCCGAGCTCGCGAACGGTGTCGGCCTGCTCGAACACCTCACAGTCGATGCCGCGGGCGTGCAGCATCAGCGCTGTCGTGAGCCCGCCAATCCCGCCGCCGATGATGATCGCTTTCATGAAACCCGCTACTCGCGCACTGATTTACGCCGACGGGCATTGTGCGGTCAGCGGCGGCGCTGGGCAACCGCCATTATGGTTTATGGTGAGCGCGGGAGGCGTTGTGCGGTCAGGTCACCGCATTCTTGCGCTCGCGATCTTGAACTATAACCCCTTGGGGTATAGCATATCGCAAGTGGGGGGAATTGCTTGCGGGTCTTCATGACCAAGGTATTTGTGCGTTTCGCGCGCAAGCATCGTCTCGATGATCAGCGATTGCGAGAGGCTATCGCACGCGCGGCACGTGGCATCGTCGATGGCGATCTTGGCGGCAATCTCATCAAGCAGCGGGTCGCGCGGCCAGGCGGCGGGCGTTCAGGTGGGTATCGCACGGCGATTGCGTTCCGAGCGTCACACCGCAGCGTATTCCTCTACGGTTTTGCCAAGAACGAGCGTGACAACATCGACGAGGGGGAGTTGGCCGACCTGAAGAAGCTCGCAAGGCTATACCTCGCATATACCGACGCTCAGATCGCGACAGCATTGGAGCAAACGGAGTTGAAGGAGATGAGGTACGATGATCAAGAGCAAAAAACATAAGAGAGAGACCAAGTACCGCAGCCCGTTGTCAGCCGCCATCCATGAGACGGCCGCTGGACTGCACCGGATTGGGCTGATGGACCAGGCGACGATGCGCCAATTCGACGCTTCGTGCCTTACGGCGGTCCAGCCGCTGTCGGCAAAGGAAATTGTCGCCATTCGTCGACGTGCCGGCGTCAGCCAGGGCGTGTTCGCCCATTATTTGAACGTGAAGCCGAAGCTTGTCAGTGAGTGGGAACGCGGCGAAAAACGGCCGAGCGGTCCATCGCTGAAACTCCTGGCCATCGTCAAAGCCAAAGGGCTTGATGCAATCGCCTGAGCTGGAGGGTCGTGCAGGCAACGCCGCGGCTCGACTGCGCGCAGATCAGGAAACCGGTACCTCGAAATCGGCCCTAATGACTCACGCCCGGTTTGATGACCCGCATCGGCTTACCCTCGATGAACGCGCGGATGTTGTCGACGATGTCGGGGAAATAGTGCTGATAATTCTGCAGGCTGACGTAGCCGAGGTGCGGGGTGATCACGACATTGTCCATGCGGCGGAACGGGTGGTCGAGCGGCAGCGGCTCGACGTCGAACACGTCGAGGCCGGCGCCGGCGATGCGACGGTCGGAAAGGGCTGCGATCAGCGCCTTTTCGTCCACGATCGGCCCGCGCGACGTGTTGACGAGATAGGCGGTCGGCTTCATCAGCCCGAGTTCGCTCGCGGCGACAAGGCCACGAGAGCGGTCGCTGAGCTGCAGGTGGATGGTGACGATGTCGGCGGTGCGGAAGAAGTCGTCCTTCGCGGCATAGTCGACGCCCGCCTCCCGGCATTTTTCCGGCGTGAGGTTCTGGCTCCAGGCGATCACCTTCATGCCGAATGCCTTTGCAACCTTGGCCACGCGCTGGCCGAGCCGGCCAAGACCGAGGATGCCGAGCGTCATGCCCTCGATGTCGGGCCCAAGCGTGACCTGCCACGGCTCGCCGGCCTTCAGCCGCGCATGCTCGAAGCCGATGCGCCGCGTCAACTCCAGGATGAGGCCGAAGGTGATGCCGGTGGTCGGATTGCCGAAGGCGCCGGTGCCGCACACGGTGATGCCGCGTTCGGCCGCGGCGGCGAGGTCGATCGAGGCATTGCGGGCGCCGGTCGTGATGAGGAGCTTGAGCTTGGGCAGCGCTTCGATGGTGTTGCGGCGGAACGGGGTGCGTTCGCGCATCATGCAAACGATCTCGAAATCCTTCAGCGCGGCGGCGACGGCGTCCGGTCCGCCAAGCGGCTTGTTGAATACGGTCACTTCGACATCGTTCGTGATTTTTCCCCAATCGCCGAACTTGAGTGCGACATTCTGATAATCATCGAGCACCGCGCAGCGATAACGCATCCGCAATCCCTTCCGTGATGCCTCACGAGGCCAAGTCAGCCGGTTCGATGATGCAGCTTTGACATAAATGAGGGACCGGCCACAAGCGCCCCACGGCGAATGATTGCTCGGCGCCGACGCCAAATGTCCTGTGATTGCCCCTGCTCGATTGCCCCCAGCTATTGTGACATGTTCCGTTTACGCTTAGAGCCCTAATGTTCGCGGGCGCGGCCCGGCCTTTTCAAGGAGCCTTGCACGTCGTGCGCCGCGCGACCAACAGGAGGCCGCAATGACTGCAACAACATCCGTGCGCACCGTCCTTGCCGTTGTTCTTCTTGGCCTCATCGTCGGAGGCTGCGGCTACAACACGATTCCGACCGACGAGGAGATTGCGAAGGCCAAGTGGGCGGACGTGCAGAACAACTATCAGCGCCGCGCCGACCTCATCCCGAATCTGGTCGCCACCGTGCAGGGCTACGCCAAGCAGGAAAAGGATGTGCTCACCGCCGTGATCGAGGCGCGTGCCAAGGCAACGCAGGTCAAGATCGACGTGTCCCAGCTCACCGATCCCGAGAAGCTCAAGCAGTTTCAGGATGCGCAGAACCAGCTGTCCGGCGCATTGGGCCGGCTGCTCGCCGTGAGCGAGAACTATCCCGACCTCAAGTCGAACCAGAACTTCCTCGCGCTTCAGTCCCAGCTTGAGGGCACCGAGAACCGCATCGCCGTGGCGCGGCGCGACTACATCGAAGCCGTGCGGGTCTATAACACCGACCTGCGGACGTTCCCGACGGCGATCTGGGCGTCGACGGTATTCCGCGGCAACAAGCCGATGGCTGAGTTCACCGCGACGGACACCGCTCAGACGCCGCCGCAAGTCAAATTCTAACGCCCACCGCAGCGACATCGTCGAGGCGCTGACATGAGGGCGGATCGTCACGCATCGCTGCTGCGGGGACGCGTCGTGCGCGTGCCGTTCGCGTTGCTGGCACTCGTCTTCGCGAGCCTTGCGCTCGCGGCGCCCAACTACCCGGCGCTGACCGGCCGTATCGTCGACCAAGCGAACATCGTCTCGTCCGAAGCGCGCCTCTCGATCGCGCCGAAGCTTGCCGATCTTGAAGAGAAGTCGGGCATCCAGCTCGTCGTCGCCACAGTGAAGTCGCTCGACGGCGAGGAGATCGAGCCTTACGCCAATGGGCTCTTTCGCACCTGGAAACTTGGCGAGAGGACCAAGAACAACGGCGTTCTGCTGCTCGTCGCGCCGAACGAACGACGGGTGCGTATCGAGGTCGGCTACGAACTCGAGGGCACGCTCACCGATGCGCTGTCGAAGATCATCATCGCCAATGCGATCGCGCCCCGCTTCAAGGCCGGCGACTACAGCGACGGCATCTCGCGCGGCGTCGACGACATCATCACCGTTCTGACCACCGACAGTTCGGAATGGCAGAAGCGGCCATCGCTGCGCGTCGATGACGAGCAGACGCCGGATTGGGTCGGCTGGCTTTTGATTGCGGGGATCATCGGCTTCTTTTTCCTCCTGACCGTGTCGCCGAGCTTCCGGGCGTTCGTCGTCAGCATGCTGATCGCGCTCAATTCGAGCGGTTCCCGCGGCGGAGGATTTTCGGGCGGCGGCTACTCGGGTGGTGGCGGCGGCTTTTCCGGCGGCGGCTTCTCAGGCGGCGGCGGTTCGTCGGGCGGCGGCGGAGCATCGGGCAGCTGGTGATGAACATCTCGGCACAAGACCGCGAACGCATCTCGGCGGCGATCCGCGCCGCGGAAGCCAAGACATCGGGCGAGATCGTCTGCGTGCTGGCGCACCGCTCGAGCGGCGCGATGACGTTGCCAATCCTGCTCGCGGCAATCGTCGCGCTGGCGCTGCCGTGGTTGCTTGTCGCCTTCACCGCAATGTCGGTGCATCGCATCTTGACGCTGCAGGTCGCCGCGTTCGCGGTGCTCGCCGTCGCGCTGTGCCTGCCGGCGGTGCGCGTCGCGCTCGTTCCGCGGGCGATGCGCCGTGCTGTCGCCCACCGCGCCGCCATCGAGCAGTTCACCATCCGCGGCATCGCCCGCAAGAAGGACCGCACCGGAATTTTGATCTTCGTCTCGCTGGCGGAGCACTATGCCCGCATCATCGCCGACGAAGGCATCGCGGCGAAGGTGCCGCAGGCGGAATGGCAAAATGCGGTGAACGCACTCACGGCGCAAATGAGCAGCGGCCGGATCGCCGACGGCTTCATCGCGGCGATCGACGCGTGCGCAACTGTGCTCGCCGCCCATTTCCCGCGCTCTGCCACCGATCGCGACGAGTTGCCGGACCGCATTTACGTGATCTGAGGCGCAAGCGTGGGCGAGGCCATCACGGCGCGCATTCGCGCGATCTCGCGGCTCCTGGCCGCGCTCCGTCAGCGCATCATCCGCAAGTGTTGAGGTGTTGCCGGCCGCAAATTGCGGCTTCAACGCGACCCCGGCCAACCATTGAGGTGGATGATCATGTCTATGATACGGCTAGCAGCCGACGCTCGACGGGTCACTATTTCCTATAACTCTTTATCAGTATCGCTCTTGGCTATTCCGAAAACGGATCGAGCAGCGGCACTCCCGTTGCAGCGATGTGCGCGACATTTCGGGTCACGAGCGTCAGACCATGTACCTTCGCCGTTGCCGCCAGGAGGCCATCGATCAGGGGCAAAGGATTGGGAAGTCCGAGCAGCGCCCAAGCCTCGGCGACCGGCTCGTCGACGGGCAGCACCCGATCCGCAAGCCCTGTCCGCATATGCGAGAACCATCGATCAAGAGATTTTCCCTGTTGTGGATCGTTTCGCCGTTTGAGTTCGATGCCACGACGAATTTCCGCAAGCACGAGGACGCTCGTCCCGATCTCCTCCACAGGAGTGCGGGTGACCCAACGGATTACGTTCGGATGGGCTCGGTTGCGCTTGCGGATTTCGGAAATAACGTTGGTGTCGACAAGGAATTTCACAGATCAATCTCGCGCCATTCGCGCTGGCGCGGCTGATCGAAAACGCCGGCAAATGCCTCGTCGGAAAGTTCCGAGCCAAAGATATCGAAAGCGGTCTTCATCTCGGAATGGCTCAGCGCTTTCGTCACCGCAGAGCGAAGCGCCTCTGCTTCATCGACCTTGCCGCGCAGCGTCACGGCCAGTGCGCGGATAAGGTCGGCATCCCTCTTGGGCGCCTGAACCTCAACGCGCACGAGCCCCCGCGCTGCCGCGCGACGACGGTGTGTGCGGGTAGCCTTGCGCTGGGACTTGGTGCTCATGCCATGCGCCTGCAAAGGTGTGTCCGGTTATATTACCGGAAATCCCGCCGGCCGCCAACTGAGACTTTTGAGGCTGAAGTCGAGCGTACCAAAGCCCGCCTCCCGGCCGCGTGACAGCGGTAACTGGCCCGAAAAATGCTCTATCTTCATCGTCGCAAAATTCTAGACGTCGCCCCAAGGGAAGGAGCTTCGCATGCATAGTCATCGGATCGCGGCGGTTGGCCTTGCGGCGAGCCTGCTCCTCGGCGCCAACCATTCGTCTTGCGCGCAGGCGCCGGCGTCCGCCCCCGACCTGGCGCAGTTTCGCGCGATCTACAAGGAACTTGTCGAGATCAACACCACCGACTCGGTCGGCGACACCGTGCGCGCGGCCGAGGCGATGGCGGCGCGGCTGCGCCAGGGCGGACTGCCGGCGGCTGATGTGCAGGTGCTCTCGTCCGGGCCGCGCAAGGGCAACATGGTGGCGCGCCTGCGCGGCACCGGCGCGCGCCGGCCGCTGCTCCTGATGGCTCACATGGACGTGGTCGAGGCCAAGCGCGAAGATTGGGAGTTCGATCCGTTCAAGCTCCAGGAGGTCGACGGCTATTTCCGCGGCCGCGGGGCGATCGACGACAAGGCGATGGCGTCGATCTTCGTCGCCAATATGATCCGTTTCGTGACGGAAGGCTTCCGCCCGGACCGAGACATCATTCTCGCGCTCACCGCCGACGAAGAGCTGTCGGATTCGCCCCACGACGGCGCCCACTGGCTCATCGATCACCACCGCGACCTGATCGATGCCGAACTTGCCATCAACGAGGGTGGCGGCGGCACGCTCAAGGACGGCAAGCCGACGCGCCTCGTGGTGCAGCTTGCCGAGAAGGTCTATCAGACCTACCGCCTCGAAGTGAAAGACCCCGGCGGCCATTCGGCGCTGCCGCGCCGCAACAATCCGATCTATCGCCTGGCGCAAGGGCTGGAGCGGTTGTCGAAGTACGATTTTCCGGTCGAGCTCAACGCGGTGACACGCGCCTATTTCGAACGCACGCTCGCGACCGAGACCGGCGACACCGCGACGGCGCTCACCGCGCTCCTCGCCGGCCGCACCGATGCGCAATCGTTTGCGCCGCTGTCGGCGAACCCCGTCTACAACTCCCAGATCCGCACCACCTGCGTTGCCACAATGCTGGATGCAGGGCATGCGGAAAACGCCCTGCCGCAAACCGCGCGCGCCACCGTGAACTGCCGCATCATGCCGGGCGATCCGGTCGGCGAGGTGGAAAAATCGTTGGTGCGGGTGATCGACGATCCGCACATCGCCGTGATCCCGGTGGGCGCAGCGGTGCTGAGCCCGCCGTCGCCCGCCAACGCCGACGTGATGGGGGCGGTCGAGCGGATCGCTGCCGACATGTGGCCCGGCGTCGCCGTGATCCAGACGATGTCCGGCGGCTACACCGACAGTCGCTGGCTGCGCAACGCCGGCATCCCCGCCTACGGCGTCTCGGGCTTGTTCAGCGAGCCTGGCAAGAGCGGCGTGCACGGCCTCAACGAGCAGGTGAGCGTGCAGGCGCTCTACGACAGCAGGGAATTCCTCTACCGCCTCGTGAAGGTCCTCGCCAAACCGACTACAGCGCAGAATTAGCGATCGAGCTCTTTGATTTTGCGCTCGGCCAGGAGGGATCGAGAGGCCGTAGCATTTGATGCGCCCCCTCTCTACTGCAGCCCTGACCCGTCTCAGCAGGGTGTACACCGTTGCACTCCAAATGGATTTCCCTGCTATTTTCTTGTTCTCAGGAAAGGCTGCACCGGAGTTCGGGAGGACAAGCATGAGTGGAGTTCGGTTTCTGTCGTCGGCCGTTCGGGTTGCTGCTGCGTTGACGGCGATCGCGGCGGCGACGGTCGCGGCGCGCGCGGAGTCCAACGCCGCGAAGGCGATCGCCTACGAGGCGGTCGATCGCAACGTCGAGGCGATCACCACGATCGGCGACAGCGTCTACTATTTCGCCGAGCTCGGCATGCAGGAGTTCGAGAGCGCGAAGCTCGTGAAGCAGACGCTGGAGTTGATCGGCTTCACGGTCGAGACGCCGACCATGCCGACCAACATCTGGGCGCATTGGGGCACCGGCAAGCCGCAGATCGTCATCGTCTCCGAGATGGATGCGCTGCCGGGAGGCTCGCAGACGCCGGGCAGCATCGAGCGGAAGCCCCTGGTCGCGGGCGCGCCCGGCCACATGGAAGGCCACAACACCCATCCCGGCGTCGCCATCGGCGCGGCCTATGCGGTGAAGCAGGCGATGCAGCGCCTCAACATCCCGGGAAGCGTCGCGATCTCGCTCGGGCCCGCCGAGGAGCAGCTTGTGAGCCGCCCGTTCCTGGTGCGCGCCGGCCAGTTCAAGGATTCAGACGTCGCCATCATCCTCCACATCGGCGACAGTTTCTCGGCCGGGTACGGCCTGATGAACTACGCCGCGATCAGCGCCAAGTTCAATTTCCACGGCAAGACCGCCCACGGCGCCGTCGATCCATGGAACGGCAAGGATGCGGTCGACGCCGTCGAGCTGATGGACATCGGCTTCGACAAGCTGCGCGAGCATCTGCGCCCGACCTATCGCGCCCACCGCACCATCACCTCGGGCGGAATTCAGCCCAACATCATCCCCGACTTCGGGCAGATCTGGTGGTTCGTGCGCGACGCCAACATGCCCGACGCCAAGCAGACCTTCGACAAGCTGGTGAAGATCGCCGAGGGCGCTTCGCTCATGACCGGCACAACCACCGACTACACCATCGATGCCACGGCCTGGCCGCAGCTTGGCCTGAAATCCATTGCCGAGGTGGTGCAGGCGAACATCGAGGCGGTCGGCATGCCGAAGTGGAGCGAAGAGGAGCAGGCGTTTGCCCGCAAGTTCCAGACCGCGATGGAGGCAAAGCCGGTCGGGCTCAATACCAGCGTCACGCCGCTCGGGGCGCGCAACCAGACGACGGCATCGAACGACAATGGCGACGTCACCTGGGTGGTGCCGACGGCGGCGCTGAATTTCCCGGCGAGCGTGCCGGGCATCAACTATCACAACTGGCAAGCCGCGGTGACGCCGACGTCGACCATCGCGCACAAAGGAATGGTAGCCGCAACCAAGGTGCTGGCCGGCACGATGCTCGATTTCCTTACCGAGCCCGAGCGCGTCACGGCGGCGCGCGCCGAATTCGAGAAGGCGACGACCGACATGAAGTATTTCGCGGTGCTGCCGGCCGATGCGAAGCCGCCCCTTGATCTTAACAAGGCGACCATGGACCGCTTTCGGCCGGAGCTCGCCAAGTTCTATTTGAACAAGCCGGTACGCTTCAATTGAGCCGCAGCGTGCGACGGCTGCCGGCCGTGCCGAAAGCTGACCGCACAAAAAAACGCGCCCTGAAAGGGCGCGCATTTTTGGGGTGGGTTCTTACTTCGACTTGAGCTTGGCTTGGGGGTGCAGCCTGGGGGTGGCTTGGGGGTGCAGAGAATTCGTTCGCGGCGGATCAGCGGAATCTGACGGTATCGCTATCAGTAATCGCGATCGGCTTGCCGGCTTTGAGGGCAGGACCTGCGGTCTGGATGCGCGCGGTGGTGTCGACCGGAGTTCGAACGGGCGGCGATGCCGACGACGAGGACGGCGATCGACGCGACCAGCGACACCACCACGATCTTGAGATGGGTAGTGCGGTCTGCGGTGAAGATCGTCGAGTTCATGGCCCCAACCTTCCAGCGGCTTTCGTATAATTAGTGTCTCGACGAAGAGTTTGGGTTCAAACGAAGTTGATGAATTGATAACTTTTTCTCGATCTCACCCGCGACGCAACAAAATCAAAGTGATTTCAGGTGGTTGACCCGCCGCAGCGGCCGCAGCTGCACGCCTCGCAGCGCACCAACGCCTAAAACCCTCTCGTCGTTTCACGAAGGCGATCACGAGTTGTTGAGCGGCGGCCCGGCATCTCCTTACCGTTCCTTTTTCAAGGCACGGGAGCCGGCGAGCCCGGGTGCGCCGATGCTCCGCCCGTATTGAATGTTTCAAGGCGCGATGCGAACACTGAGCGCCGCGCCGCGAATCGTGCCGGCCGCCAGCTTCACGACCGCGACAGGACGCCCATGCTGACCCGGCTCTCGATCCGCGACATCGTGTTGATCGACCGGCTCGACATCGATTTCGCCGCCGGCCTGTCGGTGCTCACCGGCGAGACCGGCGCCGGTAAATCGATCCTCCTCGATGCCTTGACGCTGGCGCTCGGTGCGCGTGGGGATGCCGGCCTTGTCCGTGAAGGCGCCGAGCAGGGCCAGGTGACCGCCGCCTTCGACGTGCCGAAGAACCATCCCGCCCGCGCGGTCCTTGCCGCGAACGACATTCCCGCGGACGAAGATTTGATCCTGCGCCGGGTCCAACTCGCCGACGGACGCACCCGGGCGTTCCTCAACGACCAGCCGGTCGCGGTCCAGATCCTGCGCACGGTCGGGGGCGCGCTCGTCGAAATCCATGGCCAGCACGATGACCGCGCGCTGGTCGATGTCGCGACCCACCGCCTCCTGCTCGATGCTTACGGCGGCCTCGAAGCCGACGCCGCCGAGGTCGCGCGTCTGTGGACCGCGCGCCGCACCGCCGAGGGCGAGGTCGAGCGCCACCGCGCCGAGGCGGAGCGGATTGCCCGCGAAGCCGACTGGCTGCGCCACGCCGCGAAGGAACTCGGCGACCTTGCGCCCGAACCGGGCGAGGAAACGGCGCTCGCCGAACGGCGCACCGGCATGATGCAGGCGGAGAAGATCGCCGAGGATCTGCGCGAGGCGGAGGCGGCAGTCGCCGGCAACGCCTCGCCGGTGCCGATGCTTGCGGCCGCGGTGCGGCGGCTGGAGCGGCGGCAAACGCTGGCACCGGCGCATATCGATCCGGCGGTCAAGGCGCTTGATGCGGCGCTGAACGCGATCGAAGACGCGCGCCATCACATCGAACGGGCGCTTGCCGCGGCCGCTTACGATCCGCGCGAGCTCGAGCGCATCGAGGAGCGTTTGTTCGCGCTGCGCGCCGCCGGCCGCAAATACAATGCGCCGGTCGACGATCTCGCCGCGTTGAGCCGCCGCTACACCGACGATCTCGCCCTGATCGACGCCGGCGCGGCGCGCCTCGCCGAACTGGAGAAGGAGGCGGCGGCAGCGGTCGCGCGCTACGACAAGGCGGCCGCGGCACTCTCCGCCCGGCGCCGCGAGACCGCGGCAACCCTCGACAAGGCGGTCACCGGTGAACTCAAGCCGCTCAAGCTCGAGCAGGCGCGGTTCTCGACCGCGATCGCGCCGGACACGGCGGGGCCGAACGGCATCGACAGGGTCGAGTTTTTCGTGCGCACCAATCCCGGCACCCAGCCGGGGCCGCTGATGAAGGTCGCTTCGGGCGGCGAACTCGCTCGTTTCATGCTTGCACTGAAGGTCGTCATTGCCGATCGCGGTTCGGCACCATCCCTGGTGTTCGATGAAATCGATACCGGTGTCGGCGGCGCAGTTGCCGACGCGATCGGGGTCCGCCTTGCGCGCCTCGCCCGACGCGTGCAGGTGCTCGCGGTGACTCATGCGCCACAGGTCGCGGCGCGCGCCGGCCACCATTACCTCATCACCAAGGATGCGCTCGGCCGCAGCCGTCGTGTCGCGACCCGCGTCGCCGAACTTGAACCGGAGCGTCGCCGCGAGGAGATCGCCCGCATGCTGGCGGGCGCCGAAATCACCGCCGAAGCGCGTGCCGCCGCCGAACGCCTGATGCGCGCGGCGGCAGGATAGGGTCTCCACCTCTGCGGAATGATGGGGTAGGATCAGCTAAAGCCGGTCGGAAAAACGCGTCGGGAGGAATTCAATGTCAGCTCGCATCGTCACTGCTGCTGCAGCAGCGCTTGTGTCCGCAGCCGCATGTTACGTGGCGCATGCCGCCGCGACGCCGGACTACGATTACTTCAAAGCCAAGGTGCAGCCGATCTTCCTTGCCAAGCGGTCGGGCCACGCGCCCTGTGTGATGTGCCACGCCGAAGCCAACAACGCATTCCGGCTCGAGAAGCTTCCCGACGGCAAGATCACCTGGACCGAAGAGCAGACGCGCAAGAACTACGACACGGTGCTGAAGCTCGTGCAGGCCGTCGACGATCCGCTGACGAGCAAGATCCTCATCCACCCGCTCGCGCCCGAGGCCGGCGGCGATGCCTTCCACTCCGGCGGCCGCCAGTTCGCGAGCAAAAACGATCCGAACTGGCGCGTCATCGCCGACTGGGCCAAGGGCGCCACGCTCCCGGCCGGCAAGCGGTAAGTCAGCAATTCCAAAATCCGTAGGGTGGGCAAAGCGCGGACACCAGTCCGCGCGTGCCCACGCGCATATCCATATGACGGTGGGCACGCGCGAACACGTTCGCGCTTTGCCCACCCTACGCCGCTACGGCGCGGTGAAAAGCATCAGCGGGTCAACTCGACGGCGGCGCCGGCATAGAGCGCGACGCATTCCGCCTCGCGCACGCCCTCGATCACGATAAGGTCCCACCCAACCATTTCGGCAAAGCGCTCACAGGTGTAATCCTTGAAATTGAAGGCCAGCTTGGCACGCTGCTTGATGTGGCGGTTGCGCGCGCCCAGCACCAGCGTCTTGATGCCGGCATTGAGGATGGCACCAAGGCACATCGGGCACGGCTCGCAGGTCGCATAGAAGACGGCCTCCGGGATCATGCGCCGGCGCAGCTTCTGCGTCGCAAGCTTGATCGCCAGTGTCTCGGAATGGGCGGTGGTATCGAAGGTCGACACCTTCAGGCTGCGCGTGCGCACAACGACCTCGCCATCAATGACGACGACGGCGCCGAACGGCTGCTCGCCCATTGCCGCCCCTGCCCTCGCCTCTTCGAGGGCGACATCCATGAACTTTTCGTGCTCGCTCAACCGGCGCCTCCCGCACCTTCCCTACTCTGCGACACCACGGCAGTGAACCCTATCATTTGCCCGCCGCCGCTTTGATATTGCGGTCAGCTTTCGGCGGCAGGAAATCGCGCACGAACACTTCGCGCACGTCGGGGACGCGCTTGAGGCCGTATGCCTCGGCGATCACTTTGATCGATACCGCGAGCCGAGCGTCGTCGAGATCGCCAATGCCCAGCCGCTCGGTTTCCGGCGTCAGCATCTGCTGGTCGATGAAGTAGGCCTGCCGCTTTGTCTCGATGTCGACATTGGTGAGGGGCTCGAGCTTGCGCACCAGCGCCATGCCCTCCGCCGGGTGCGCGACCACCTCGAGAAGAGCGCGATTGATCGCCTTCACGATCCCCGCGACCGCGTGCGGGTTCTCCTTCAGCAATTTCTGCGACACGACGACTCCATTGGAATAGAGGTCGAGACCGTAGTCGCTGAAATAGAACCAACGGAAATCCCGCTCGGGATCGAGATGCATCGCAACGAAATTCAGATAGCTCGTTGCCGAGAACCCGACGATGGCGTCGGCCTGCCCCTGAGCCAGCAATTGCTCGATCAGGTTCGGCGCCGCGTTGAGGATTTTGACCTTCGCGGTATCGATCCCGACGATCTTCGCGAGCGGCGTGAACAACCGCAGCGTCGCCGAACCTGCGGGCGCACTCAGCGTATGACCCTCGACATCCTTCAAGGTCTTGATCGGACCGTCGCTCTTGGAAATCAGCACATGGGGCGCGCGGTTGTAGACGAGGTAGACCATGATCGGCTGCTCGCCGGGCCGATCGGCCGCATTCTGGATCACCGCATTGATGTCGCCGAACCCCGCATCATAAGCGCCCGTGAGGACCCGCCCGATCGCAGCCGCGGACCCTTCGCCCTGATCGACCGTGACGTCGAGCCCTTCATCGCGGAAGTACCCTTTTTCCTTGGCGAGGAAGTACCACGCATGACCGCCCTGGATCTTCCAGTCGGTGGTGAACTTGATCCTGGTCGGACTCTGCGCCGCGGCGACGCCGGTGCAGAGGGCCGTGGCAGTGACAGCGAGAAGGCACGCGAGCAGACGGTTCATCGAGATGCTCCTGGCGAGGCGTATGCTTGAAGCAAAAGTCGTTCCAGGGGGGATCGCTCTACTCGCATCCTTTTTGACGCTGGTCGCTCATTTTTCGCGAGACCACGGCCGCCGCGCACCGTGACGAACGTGCAAAATGTCGACCTCCTTAGAACCCACCAGATAAAAAATCTTATACCCGTATCGTCGAACTATTTTGACGTGAATACCTGTGTATGACGTGCGCTCAGCGGCTAACGGATGGTCTGCGATTGCGGCGATAGCCGCATGGATCGCGTCAATGACGTGGCGTGCTCCATTTGGACTGCGTTGGTCGAGGTACTGAAAGATGTCTTCGAGGTCGGAAAAGCGCCCGATCCCGATAGTTCACTTTCATGCGATGCCGTGGCGCTTCCAGAAGGCGGCCACTTCTTCGTCGGAGGCAACACCGCTCTTAAGC
Source organism: uncultured Alphaproteobacteria bacterium (assembly GCA_963807015.1). GTDB lineage: Bacteria > Pseudomonadota > Alphaproteobacteria > Rhizobiales > Xanthobacteraceae > JAJPKK01. Next base: position 150,531 of record CAWEAS010000013.1, read on the forward strand.
GCTTCGCCCAGGGCCGCCTTTTCCTCGTCATTCAACACATAGACACCGGTCCGGCGCGCTTCGATTTCGCGCGCCAATTCGGCGAGCTCTTCCTGGTCTTCTCGAGGCCAGCTCTCCACTCGGCGCAAAATGTCTTTGGCGGCTTGTGTCACACCACAAATATAGCAGGCGACAGCTCTTCGCGCCAATCACATGGTGCACTGCGGCAGCCCCTCCGAAAGCGGCAGCATGTGATTTATCCAACCTTGCGACGGCCAAGAGGCAGCGGTAGGATTCGCGTACGGCGAGAAGAAATATGAGGAAACACTATCAGGAGTTGGCGCGAATCGCCGCGTGCCAATCAGGAGGTCTTGCGATGTGTAAATGCATGATCGCGATCGCGGCAGTAGTGGCGCTGGTTTCGGGTGGGTTGATCCTGTCCGATTCGGCGAGGGCCGGAGCGTCGGCCAGCGCAGCGTCGAAATACAGCGGCAAGAGTCCGTCGTCGGTTGCAACCTATCGGCCGTATGTCGTCCGCGACGTTACTTTTACCGATTTCTCATCATCATCGCCGCGGCGGACAGCGCCCAAGCGGTGAGTGGGAGAGCCTAGCGCGGCTGACCGCTACGACCTGTTTCAATAGCGCCGGCAAGGTGGGCTTGACGGCGGAGGGGGTTGGCTGCGTCCCAGCGCGCGCGGGTGCCCGACGTCCTATTCAGGCGTTGTCGACGGCTGCGTAAGTTGCTGGGCGCGTTTAACTCCGCGCTCGGGCAATCCTTCGCCGCATGGATCATTGCGCGTCTGCGCCGTCGCGAGGAAGCGCGCCGTGCATCCCGCAATGTCGACCCAGGTGCGGACCGTCGGCATGATCTCCGGCAGGAGGTTGCGGACCTCGTCCTTCGTCATGCCCGGCTGCACGCGCGGATCGTAGAGAATGTTGAGGAGGTACTGGTCGTAGACGTCGAAAAATCCCATGCGGACGTCGTCGTTGAACATGCTCCAGGGAATCGACAGGTTGTCGTTGATGGGTCCGAGCGCCTGCAGCACTTCCTCGTAGGCGCAATTCAAAAAGACCTGAGGATCGGTATCGGCCGGAAGAATGACGACCGCGCGCTGGATGCGATTGCGGGGGTCCTTGGCGAGGCCGGACAGGCACTCGGGACTGAGCGAACGGGAAATCGCGCGCGCCTTGTCGGCTCCGAACAGCGAGCGGATTGTGCGTCCGAGCTCACGCTTCGGCACCAGATAGATGAAGAGATTCGCGGCTTTCGGATCATCCGTGATCGCGAGATCAAGATGGTCCACGCGGGCGTGGATGTCCGCGACGACGCTTGCGATTTGACTGCGACGCGTGGCGGCGCCGTCCGCGATGACGAACGCGCGGACCGGCTCGTCAAACTTGCGGATGCGCTCGGTCCGGGCACCGAACTGCAATTCCGCCCCGAATGCGATCTTGAAGAAGCCGTCGGCGATTTCGTTGTCAGTGAAACTCACCCGCTCGACGGAGCGCCGCGTGTCCCGCTCACCATTTTCTGCGCGCCCGTTTTGGGTGCCGGTAGCCACGGCGAAAATCGCCGAGATAAAAATCGCAGTTAGCCATCGCACGAGACGGCCGCTCCACAAGGGAGCACGGGACAGCGTGGCGGCATCGGTGGCCATGCCGATCGATCGTTGCAGCCTGCGCCGTCTCATCATGGCCTCCCACGCGTTACTGCCCTTGCCTCCTCCCAATGCAAACAGCACGCCAGAGCTATCCTGTTCTGCGATAGAATTTCGAGATGAGAAACAACGCGCCCCTATAGGAATCTCATAAGTGCGATTGGGAACCGCGCGACATGGAGCAGATGCGTGCACTATTATTAATCACCGCGTATCGACGCACCCGCGCCGCAGCGCTAACATCGTTCACCACGATGCAGCCGGTCGATCGCAATGAATGAAGCTGACAGCGCGCGCCATCGCCGCCGAACCATTAGCCCGCCGTGGGCCATCGTGATGGCGGCCAGCCTCGCACTCGCGACGATAGGTGCTCACGCGCAAACCTATCCTGATCGGCCCATCAAGCTCATCGTGCCGGCGGCGCCCGGGGGCCCGACCGACATTCCCGCGCGGCTGCTCGCGGAAGTTTTGCCGAAGCTCGGACAGCCGGTCGTGATCGAGAATCGTCCAGGTGCGGGCGGCACCATTGGAGCGCGCGCGGTCGCAGCCGCCGCGCCCGACGGTTACACGCTTCTCGTCGGCAACACGAGCGTGCTCGCGGTGGCACCATCGGTGTCGGCGAGCGCCGGCTATGATCCGGCCCGACAGTTCGCGGCGGTCGCGAAGTTTTCCGAGAGTTATCAGGTCCTCGTAGTCCATCCGGAGTTCGTGGCAAAATCGCTGAAGGAACTCATCGCCTACGCCAAGGCCAATCCCGGCAGGCTCAATTATGCGCACACCGGCCCCGGCGGCCTGCCGCACTTGACCGGCGAGCTCTTCAAGTCCGCTGCCGGCGTCGACATCGTCGGCGTGCCCTACAAGAGCGGCGGGGATTCGGTCACGGCCGTGCTCGGCCGTCAGGTCGAAATGACGTTCGAGGGCATCACCATCGTGCTGCCGCTGATCCGCGAGGGGCGTCTGCGCGCTCTCGCCGTGACGAGCCGCGAGCGCACGCCGCTCGCGCCCGATCTGCCGACCATGATCGAAGGCGGGGTGCCGGATTACGAGGTGACGACCTTCAACGGCATCGTCGCCCCGGCGGGCACTCCGGAGGCGATCATCAATCTCCTCAACTCCGCCATCAACGACGGTTTGCGCGGCGCTGCCATGCAGGCGACCATCGAGAAGCTCGGCGCCGTCACAAATCCGACGACACCCGCCGCGTTCGGCGCCTTCGTCGCGGCCGAGGGACGCAAATGGGCCGCCGTCGCCAAGGCCGCCAACGTGCACATCGATTGAGCCGCTGCGGTGATCCATGACATGGATCATTGCAACGTTGCGGACCATGTAGTTTGCGTTACGTGGGGTACGCGCAAACGGAGGAAACAACGATGGCGAGAATCGTATTCGGTGCCGGAACATCGCACACGCCGATGCTGCTCGCCGCCGACGAGACGTTGCCGCGCTTTCTCGAAACCGACCAGATCATCAAGCATCGCGACAAGGAGGGCCGGCCGGTCACTTATGGCGACCTCCTGGAGAAGGCTGATCCGAAACTCGCGGACATGGTTGCCCCGGCCAATCTTGTGGCGCGCCAGAACGTCGCGCGCGCCGCGGTGCGCCGGCTGCGCGAGGCGGTCAGTGCCGCAAAGCTCGACGCCTTGATCGTGTTCGGGGACGACCAGAACGAAAGCTATCTCGAAGACTGCCGGCCGATGTTCGCGATCTACTATGGCGATACGATCCGCAACAATAATGCGCAGCACTCGACCTATTCGCATCTGCCTGACTGGTACATCAAGAACCGCGCCGGCTTCTTCGAGCCGGGCGAGCCGCGCGATTATCCCGTGCATGCCCCGCTCGCGCTTCACCTGATCGAGGCGCTGTCCGAGGCCGACTTCGATATCGCGTCCTCGAAATCGCTGCGCGCCGGCGAGGGCGAAGGTCACGCCGTCGCCTATGTGCACCGCCATGTGCTCGACGGCGCAAAGCCGGTCCCGGTCATCCCGGTGTTTCTCAACACCTATTTTCCGCCTAACCAGCCGACGCCGCGACGCTCGTACAAAGTCGGTCAGGCGGTGCGTCGCGCGGTATCGAGCTTTGCCGGCGACGCCCGTGTCGGCGTACTTGCGTCAGGTGGCTTGAGCCATTTTTTGGTGGATGAGGATTTCGACCGCGCCATTCTCAAGGCCCTTGCCGACAAGGACCGCGAGTTCTTGCAGAACCTCCCGCGCAACAAGCTTCACGCCGGCTCCTCGGAAATCCTCAACTGGGTGGCCGTTGCCGGCGCCGTCGAAGGCATCGACCTCGACTGGTTCGAATATGTCCCCGGCTACCGCACGCCCGCCGGCACGGGTACCGGCATGAGCTTCGCGACGTGGCAGTAAGCGGCGAAGCGCGCCGCGCCCTAAACTCGTATGAGGTGAGCTTTTTGCCGGATAACCTGCGGCCGATCCCACTATTTTTGCGAATAATCCAAACCATGCCGCATCACGTTAAGGTGATTTCAGAGCGAGCCCTCGCGTATTTGCCAATGTTTATTAGTCGTTGCGTATTTCCCGCATTTCCCAGCACCTAACATTTTCCGAAATTCGCCCCATTCCTGGTGCTGCACAGAGCCCGACTTGCGTGAGACTCTCTCAATGAGACGGCTTATGCAAATGCGGGGATGATTTGGCGCAACAGAGCCAAATCATCGGGTGGGGATTGCGATGATTTTTCTTCCGATCCGAGACCTGTTGAACCAGCAGAAAAATCGCCGGCGGATCGCCGCCGTCGCGCTCGCGCTGATGTGCTGTGCCCTGGCGCCGATAGCGTGGTCGGCCCAAAGCTGGCGCATCGACGAGAACCGCACCTCGATCGGCTTCAAGGTCGACGCGGTCGGCTTCCCGACCACGCGCGGCCGCTTCACGCATTATTCGGGCCGCATCCTGATCGACTTCGACACCCCGGGCAAAAGCTTCACCACCTTCACCGTCGACTCGACGTCGGTCGACGTCGGCTCTGCCGCCTACACCAATTTTGTGAAGAGCGCAGTGCTGTTGAACGTCGAGAAATTTCCGACGATGACGTTCGCCTCGACGCAAGTGGAGAAGCTCGATCAGCGCACGGCGCGCGTCCTCGGCAATCTCACGATGCTCGGCGTCACCAAGCCGATCGCGCTCACCGTGAACGTCGAGCCTGACCCGGTGACCAAGGGCCGCTCCGTGTCTTTTGCGGCGACCGGCACGATCAAGCGTTCCGAGTTCGGGATGATCTTCGGCATTCCCCTGATCGACGACGTGCTGGAGATCACCGTCAAGACACGCGCGCAGACCGATGAATGAAAACGCATCGGCGTGGCCGCTATCGTTGCGGCTTCTCCATTGGATCAGCGCCTTATTGGTGATGCTCGCGCTCGGCGTCGGCACTTACATGGTGCAGTTCATCGACGATCCGGGCGAGCGATTTGACCTGACGCAGACACACAAGAGCATCGGCGCCACTGTGTTCGCCCTCACCATGGCGCGGCTGTGCTTCCGCATGTTTACCACCGCGCCGAAGCCCGAGCCGTTTGCACCGTCGCTGCTTCTCGCCGCCAAGGCCGCGCATATCAGCCTTTATGCGCTGCTACTGGTGATGCCGCTGTCGGGTTGGCTGATGGCGACCACGACTCCGATCCGCGTACCGACGACCATATTCGGCCTCTTCGACCTGCCCTATCCCTTGGCGCCGGACTTGACGACTTACGGATTTGCCCACGCGGTGCACGTCGTTGCGGCGATCGGCCTTGCCGTTCTTATTGTCCTCCACGTGGCAGCCGCGCTCGCCCACGCGCTGTGGTGGCGCGACCGCACGCTGGTGCGCATGTGGCGGAGTGGCGCCCGTGCGCCTACTGGCGTTCCGGAACGGGCACGTTGAAGCCGTTGAGCGTCGTGGACACGAGGCAATAGAGGCCAACGAGATAAATCAGCTCATTGGTCCCGTGCTGGCCGAATGTCTTGACCGCCAGCCGGTAAAGCGGTTCCGGCAACGTACCGCCCCGCACCAGCTTGTAGGCGAGATCGAAGGCAACGTTTTCCTCCGGCGACAGATCGGCCGGCTTCAAGTCCGCCACCAATGCCGCCAGGCGCTCCGCCTTCATCCCTTCGCGCTCGGCGACCGCAATATGCGCGTAAATTTCGTAGGCGGCGTCGAACCGCGCGCCGACAACGAGAATGACGACCTGGCGCACATTGTCGGGCAAGGACGCGTTGGCGGTCATGGCCATCGTCAGATCCCAGATCGCCTTGCCGATCCCCGGTTCGTGCAGCCAGGGATTCCACGGCCCCATCAGCGCGCCATCCTCACGTTCGACTTTGAACGCGTTGAAATTGCTGGCGATACCCTTGCGCATCACGTCGTAGAGCGACTTTTGCGCCGGCGTGAGCTTGGCAGGCGGAATCAGAGGCAGACGCATCGCAGCTTCTTCGGCATCAGACATCTCGCATCCTCCAACGCTATGACGTCACGTCAAGTGAGCTCGCAGCAATCGCGCGGGGCCGCCAGTTTAGCAAGCCGCGATGAAGACAATGGCGACCGCTTTCGCTTTGGTCTCCATCTGCGGCGACCAGCTGCGGCGTGGGCTTAAGCATACCGAGGTGAACGCGCAATCCTAAAGATCGGGTGAAATTGCTCTTGTTTGCCGCTGTGCTGACTGGCCGCATCTTGCGCAATTTATCAACATCGCGATCCGGGATCGCGGCTCAGGCTGCTGTCGATTCGCCAGCTTGGACGCAGTACGTCCTTCCGACAGGTCCGCAATTGGTGTAGCCTTGCGTTGCGAGCTGCCCACGAGACGTGCCGAAGTCTCCTTGATTTCAGCGGCAGCGTCGGTGCCCACGGCGGGCGTTCGATCTTCGAATTTACCGCTGCCTGCAGAGCCGAGAGGATCGGTTCAAAGCGCCGTCGACTCCCTGTTCGCCAGGCCAACAATCCGACAATCCGGGAGGATACTCATGTTGAATCGAGGCGCGATCGGGATGACTGCACTTGTCGCGGCGCTGACGCTCACAATTGGCAGCGCCCAGGCGATCGATGGCGCAAAATACCCGGACTGGAAGGGCAAATGGAGCCGCGTCATCTATCGGTCAGTCGGGGGACAGGGCGCCTTCGATCAGACCAAGCCATGGGGACTGGGACAACAGGCGCCGCTGACGGCGGAGTATCAAAAGGTCCTGGAAGAGAGCATGGCGGACCAGGGAGCGGGCGGCCTCGGCAATTATCCCACAGCGCGGTGCCTGCCGAGCGGCATGCCGCGCATGATGACGTTCGGCTCGCACGAATACGTCGTCACCCCGGAAACCACCTACATTCTGCTCGAGTGGGATCATCAGCGGCGAATCTTCACCGACGGGCGCGACTGGCCTGCCGAGATCGAGCCAACCTATGGCGGCTACTCCATCGGCAAGTGGATCGACGAGGATGGCGACGGCCGCTACGACGTGCTCGAAGTGGTAACGCGCGGTTTCAAAGGGCCCCGAGCCTACGATGCGTCAGGGCTGCCGTTGCATTTCGACAATCAGTCGGTGTTCCTGGAGCGATTCCACCTCGACAAGGCCGACCCGAATATCCTTCATGACGAGATCACCGTCATCGATCATGCGCTGACGCGCCCCTGGACCGTCGACAAGAAATACCGCCGCGACGCCGAGCCTCATCCGACGTGGCAAGAAAGCTATTGCACGGAGGGAAATAACCAAGTCGCCGTCGGAAACGAAAATTATTTCCTGAGCGCGGACGGATTCCTGATGCCCGCCAGGAAGGATCAGCCGCCGCCCGACTTGAGATATTTCAAGCAAACGCGGAAGTGACGAGCAGGCCTTTCGATGTGATGCGTCAACCCGGCCGTTAGTCCCTTATATGCGCGCTCGGGTGGCTTCGACGGCGACGCCTCGCACGGCCCCAGTCCTCGACTTTGGGTCGTCCCGAGCCTATATCGTCATTGATGACGAAACTTCTCGATGAAGCACTGGAAGCCGTGCCTAAGTTGCCGTCGCGCGACCAGGATGACATCGCCCGTGCGATCCTGCAGTTGGCCGGCCACGATCCGCCTGAGCCGATCGCCCCTTCTGCCGACGAACGCGAGGCAATCGCTCGCTCGAAGGCGGCTGCCGGCCGCGGGGATTTCGCCACGGACGAGCAGGTGCGGGCCGTGTGGGCCAAACACGGCCTATCAGGTTACGCTATACGCTTCCGGCCCTCGCTGACCTTGCTTCGATTCTGAATTACGATTGCGGATCGTTCTCCCCAGGGCGCGGCACGCATACATGCTCGAATCCGTGCCCTGACTGAACTGCTTCTTCAATATCCTCACGCCGGCGCGGCGACTGACGACCCTACTATTCGCCGCGTGACCACAACGCCGTATCCATACCTCATTTTTTATGAGGTGGCTGATGATGAGATCATCATCCATGCCGTGCGTCATGGAGCACGCGATCCTTCCGACAATCCTGGATCAACTTAGCCGATCGAACTATCATTAGCCCCGGTCTGACGGCCATGCCGCCATCGACACCGGCGCCGGAAAACCTTAGAAACCGAGCCCCAGAGACTGCGGGACCTCACGATGGCGCATATCAACGGCGAACGGCTGCTGGCGGACTTGCGCGAGCTTGCGAGCATCGGTGCCTATCAGACGGGCGTCGATCGCGTCGCGCTGTCGCCGCAAGACATTGCAGCGCGGCGCTGGCTCGTCGACAAGCTCCGCCGTGCGGGGCTCGAAGCATCGATGGACCGAGTCGGCAACGTGCTCGGCCGCGCACCCACGGCCAAGGCGATCCTGATCGGGTCGCACACCGACACCGTGCCGAAGGGCGGCTGGCTCGATGGCGCGCTCGGCGTCGGCTACGCGCTCGAGATTGCGCGCAGCATGATCGAATCCGGCGAACGAACGGCCGGCGTCGACGTGATTTCGTTCGAGGACGAGGAGGGCACCTATCTGCCGTTCCTCGGCAGCCGCACCTTTTTCTCCGACATCGACGAGCAGGAAATCGCCGCGGCGCGCTCGAAGGACGGCGGCTCGTTGACCGCGGCGCTGCAAACGATCGCCGGTGAGCCTGAGCCTTATCGTTTCGACGGCAAGCGCCAGTTCTGCTACCTCGAAGCTCATATCGAGCAGGGGCCGCGCATGGAGGCGGCCGGCAATCGCATCGGCGTCGTGCCGGCACTGGTTGGCATTCGCCGCTACCGCATCCGCAGCCACGGCGCCGCCAATCATGCCGGCACCACGCCGATGTCCATGCGCCGCGACGCCGGCGCGGCCCTGATCGAGCTTGGCGCAAAGCTCAACGGCGAGTTCCAGCGCCTCGCTGATCGCGACACCGTGTGGAATTTCGGCAACATGGTGTTTCGTCCAGGCGCCGCCAACGTCGTGCCGGGTGAAGGCGAGATGCTGCTCGAATTCCGCGACATCAACGCCGCCGTGTTGGACCGGTTCGAGGCCTCGCTTCAGCAACTCGTCGCCGAGGCCAACCGGGGACCGGCAACGGTCGAGGTCGAGACCACGGCCCGCATTCCGCCGACCGCGCTAACGGAAAGCCTCGGCGAGGCGATCGCCGCAGCGGCGCGCGCGCGTGGAGAAAAGCCTGTGCATCTGCCGAGCGGCGCGGGCCATGACGTGATGGTGGTGGCACGCCATATGCCAGCCGCCATGCTGTTCGTGCCGAGCATCGGCGGTATCAGCCACGATGTCCGCGAAAACACGTCCGACGCCGACATCGTGTTCGGCTGCGAGGTGCTGGCGGACGCAGTCGCGCGGATCTGCGCGCAGCCTTAGAGCAGATTCACGGTAACTGGCGATATCCTGCATTGGCGAAATAATTTGAGCATTCGTTTGCGGAGAAGGCAGAGAGGCTTTTGCCCATCGTAGTCCAAAGCGCCTCGACGGTGCGGGGCGCGGCAGTCCGCAGGAGCGTTTTGAGCTTGGCGAAGGCGTTCTCGATTGGGTTGAGGTCAGGCGAGTAGGGCGGCAGGTAGCTTAGGCTGGCGCCACTCGCTTCGATCGCTTCCTTGACGCCGGCGACTTTGTGGCTGGCGAGGTTGTCCATGACGACGACGTCGCCCGGTGCAAGTGTCGGAGCCAGGAATTGCTCGACATAGGCAAGAAAGACGGCGCCGTCCATAGCGCCGTCGATCACCAGCGGAGCGGTTATCTCGTTCTGACGCAGGGCGGCAACGAAGGTTGATGTCTTCCAGTGGCCGTGGGGAACGCTGGCGATGACACGCTCGCCGCGGCGTGCTCTGCCGTAGCGCCGTGTCATGTTGGTGGTCGCCCAGGTCTCGTCGATGAAGACGAGGCGGGCTGCATTCATAGCCGGCTGCTCTCGCCGCCACGTCGCGCGGGCTTCGGCAATGTCGGGGCGCGCCTGTTCGGCCGCGTGATGCGTCTTTTTTTGAGCGTCAACCCAAGCCGATGCAACGTATTCCACATGCCGCCTTGGCTCACCGAGATGCCGTGCTTCGTCAACACCCAGGCACGCAATTCATCAAGTGTCGCATCGGGCTGCGATGAGACCTGGTCGCGGATCGCCTGATGATGCGGCTCAAGTTTCCATGCCAGATGACACCGTTGCGGCCGAGCAGTGGTCTCGCCGGTGGCACGTCGCCGGCCCAAGGCTTTGTAGATGTACGACACGCTGACCCGAAACAACGGCGCGGCCTGGTAAACCGGCGTGCCAGCGTCGACCGCAGCCAGCACACGTTCGCGCAAATCCTGCGAATAAGACTGTCCCCTTCGCCAGCTCATCGAATCCCCCAGCCATCAAAAGCTGGAAGCCCATGAATTACAGAACCGCGGCCAGGGGAATCCCGTCCCGATTCCAGTCAACGTGAGGATGCAGCGAACGGTTGTCGCGGCGACGTAAGACATTGATTCGCGTCCCGCGATGCGGCCGAACACGACGGCACGCAGCACGGCTACGGCGTTCGGGGCCGTGCCGTAGAAATGGCCGGTGATCTCGCCCGCCGCATAGAGGCCCCGCAGCGGACCGTGCGCGCCGAGCACTTCCGCCCGTTCGCTGGTGGCGACGCCGCCGAACGTATAGGCGATCGCGCCGATCAGCGGATATGCGAGGAAGGGCGGCTTCTCGATGGCGCGCGCCCAATTCGATTTGGGCGGCGTCAGCCCGGCGCTCGTGGCGACGCCGTCGCACCGCGCCGCATCGAAAAGGGCGCGATCGCCGGCGGCGCGATTATAGGCGCCGACCGTCGCGGCGAGTTGGGCGGGATCTACCTTGATCGCTGCGGCAAGCCCTTCGAGCGTGTCGGCCTGATGCGGCGGGACTTCCGAGCGTATCGCGCGTCCGAAGTCGGCGATGTCATGCAGCCGTTTGTCGAGGATCGCGTAAACCTCGCGGCCTGGCGTCTCGAAATGGATGTGGCGCGCAAATCGCTCCCAGGTTTCGTGGACGAGGCCGCCGCCTTCGTCAAAGAAACGCCGGCCATTGCGGTCGACGACGATACCATAGGGATAGACGAGCACGACCGGCGCAGAATTCTTGCTGCGCGGATCGATCGGCTCGGCATGCATGCCGTTCCAGTCGCCTGACTTGCGGGCACCCACGTCGGTCGCCATGCGGATGCCGTCGCCGCTATTGGAGCGCGTGCCGGGCGAAATCAGCGCCATGGTTTCCGCGCCCGGCCCGAAGTGCGCGCGCATCATGTCCCCATTCGCCTGAAACCCTCCGGTCGCAAGGATGACGGCATCGGCGGGGATGCTGTCCGTCGTACCGTCAGGAGCCGCAACAACGAGCCCGCTGACGTGGTCGCCTTCGGCCACGAGTTCCCGCGCAGCGCAGCGATAGCGGAACGCGACGCCGAGGTCCTTGGCGCGACGCGCGAGTTCGCCGACGAGCGCGCGTCCGCCGCCGACCGGCTGAATGCGGCGCGGGCCGGAGGCGAGATAATAAGGCGGCGAGCAGAAGGTAACGCCGTGGGATTGCAGCCACGCCATTGTCGCCGCGGCATTCTCAGCCAGAGTGCGGAAGTAGCGTGCATCGCCGCGCCCGCCCGAAATTTCGAGCATCTCGCGTTCAAAATTGGGGTCGATGCGGTCGACAGCGTCGAGCCGCATATAGGACGGGCTCCACAGCGTGTTGCCGCCGGCTGACGTTTCATCGGCCTTTTCGACGAGCACGATTTCCGCCGCGCACTCTCCCCGCCACGCTTCCTCGGCCGCCGCAATTGCTGCGGCAAGCCCGGCGGCGCCGTGGCCGATGACGACAACGCGGTTGCGCTGGGCGGTTGCTGCCATGGAAACTTTCCGGATAGCGTTATCACGTGCCGCGGTATGCCGCGCTCGCGCGCCGCAATCAATGGTGGACGGCAATCTCGGACGGATGATCGGCCGCGGCCAACACCGTGTGGAGCGTTGCCACCACTTGCGCGCCGTCCCCGACGGCGGCGGCAACGCGCTTGATCGATCCGGACCGCACGTCACCGATAGCGAAGACGCGTTTGCGGGTTGTTTCGAGGAGAAGGCGATTGTGGCCGGCCTCGGCACCCGTCAGCACAAAGCCTTTTTTATCCAAGGCGACGCCGGACCCGCGCAGCCAATCCGTGTTCGGCTCCGCGCCGATGAAGAGAAAGAGATGACGAATGGCGCGCTCGACCTCCCTCCCCGACTCGCGATGGCGCCAACGAACCGCTTCCAGGATTCCGTCCTGTCCTTCGAGTGCGCTGATTTGCGCTTGCGTCACCAATTCGACGTTGCCGAGCCCCGAGATGCGGTCGATGAGATAGCGCGACATGCTCGCTTCGAGCCCTTCGCCGCGCACGATGAGCCAGATCTTGGCGGCCTTGCGCGCGAGATAGACCGCCGCCTGCCCTGCCGAGTTGCCCCCGCCCACCAAGACCACCTCGCGGCCGTGGCACAGCTTAGCCTCGAGCGGCGATGCCCAATAATGCACACTTGAGTCTTCGAAGCTCTCCAACTCTGCAACGGCGAGCCGGCGATAACGGGCACCGCTCGCGATGATGATCGAGCGCGCCTTGACGCATTCGCCGCCCACGAGCTTCAGCACCAGATTGTCATGCTCATCGCGGGGAATTTCGAGCGTGCGCACTTCGTCGGGGATTGCGGTTTCGACGCCGAACTTTTGCGCCTGCGTATAGGCGCGGGCCATCAGCGCCATGCCCGTGATCCCGGTCGGGAAGCCGAGGTAGTTCTCGATGCGGGACGACGCGCCGGCCTGGCCGCCGAAGGCGCGGCAGTCGAGGACGAGCACCGATAGCCCTTCCGAGCCCGCGTAGACCGCGGCGGCAAGTCCCGCCGGACCCGCCCCGACCACGACGACATCATAAACGCGATCCCGGTCGAGCGGTCCCACGAGCCCGATGCAGCGCGCAAGCTCGGTCTCGGTCGGATTGCGCAGCATCTGTCCGCCGGGACACAGCACGATCGGCAATTGGCCTGGATCGACATGAAACCGTTCGAGCATGGTCCGGGCGTCGGGCTCGACGTCGGGATCGAGCGTCGTATGCGGATGTCCGTTGCGCGTGAGAAAGCTGCGGAGGCGGAGCACGTCGCCGTTGTCGGCGCGGCCGACGATCACCGGGCCACCGGTGCCGGCCTCGATAATAGCGGCGCGGCGAAGGAGCATCGCGCGCATGATCCGTTCGCCGAGTTCGGCCTCCGAGACGAGTAGCGCGCGGAGCCGGTCCGGCGGAATGATCAGCGCTTTGACCTGCTCGCTGGCGATGCCGTCGACAAGCGCCGGGCGACCGGCAAGCTGCGCCATTTCGCCGATAATCCCGCCGGGCCCATGGCTGTGGAACAGCTTTTCCCCGACGGCCTCATCGCGCCGGATGAGATTGACCTTGCCCGCGAGCACCACCGTCAATCCGTGACCAGTCTCGCCCATCCTGAACAGCGCTTCGCCAGCTTCGAAGCAGCGGACCTGGCCGAAGCGGCGCAGCCGCTCGATCTCCGCCGGCTCCAGGATGGGAAAGACTTGATCGCGTCGCGTGTCGTGGATCGAAGGCGTCGCCGCGGACATATTGCACCTCTAAAGCGCGGTTTCAGCGCACGGCCTATCAGGCACGGGTGCCGATTTCATGAATTAAATCGCCGGGTCTTGAACAGTCCAGCTCGTCATTTGGGCAGGTTCGGTTGACGATCGGGAGAGCGTGCCATAGCGTCCTTCGAAAGTTCCGCGGTCGTCCCGCGCAGTGACGTCAGGAGTACCCACGACCTCGGTGGGCTATCTCCGATGTCGGTGTGCTCACGCGGACAAACAGGGAGGAAACCATGGCCCGTATCGCGATCGGCGCCGCCGCAATCACGGCTGCAAGCCTCGTGGCGCACGCTTCAAGCACCGGCACCGCCATGGCGCAGCAGGTGCTCAAGCTCGGCCTCATCCAGTCGATGACGGGTGCCTTCAACACCACCGGCAAGGCGGCGGTCAATGGCGCCGAACTCTATCTGCGCCAGCACGGCGACACCGTTGCCGGCCGCAAGATACAGATCATCGTCAAGGACGACGCGACCTCACCGGATGCCGCGAAGCGTCTCGCCCAGGAGTTGATCGTCAACGAGAAGGTTGCCATCATCGGCTCGGGCATCACCCCCTCTTCGCTCACCATCGCGCCGCTCGTCACCGAGGGCAAGGTGCCGACCGTCGTCCTGGTGTCGGGCGCGTCGGTCACGGTCGAGCGTTCGCCGTACATGGTGCGCACGAGCTTCACCCTCGCCCAGTCGTCGGCGACCATCGCCGACTGGGCGGTGAAGAACGGCGCAAAGAAGATCGTAACCCTCGTCAACGACTGGGCGCCAGGCATCGAAGCCGAAGCCGCGTTCAAGGCGCGCGCAGCCCAGGCGAACCTGCAGATCATCGAATCAATGCGCGTGCCTCTCCAAAATCCGGATTTCGCGCCGTTTCTGCAGCGGACCCGCGACGACAATCCCGACACGCTGTTCGTCTATTTTCCCGGCAATCAGGCCGGCATATTTGCCAAGCAGTTTCTCGAACGCGGCATGGACAAGTCCGGCATCCGCATCATCGGGCCGGGCGACCTCACCGATGACGACGAACTTCCCGGCATGACCGACGCCATGCTGGGCATCGTCACCGCCCACCATTATTCCGCGGTCCATGATTCGGCGCTCAACAAGACTTATGTCGCGGATTTTGTGAAGCTCCACGGCAAGCGGCCGAACTTCATCTCGGTCGGCGGCTATGACGCCATGCACCTCATCTTCGAGGCGCTGAAGAAGACCGGCGGCAAGGCCGATGGCGACGCTTTCGTCGCGGCGATGAAAGGGATGACATGGGAAAGCCCGCGCGGACCGATCGAGATCGATGCGCGCACCCGCGACGTCGTCCACAACGAATACATCCGCCGGGTCGAGCGCGTGGAGGGCCAGCTCTCGAACGTCGAGTTCGAGACCTACTCGATGGTCAAGGACCCGGCGAAAGAAGGGACGAAATAGCCCGGCATCTCACCAGATGCGGACGCGGTCTTCGGGCTTGAGGTAGAGCGCGTCGCCGGGCTTGACGCCCCACGCCTCGTACCAGGCGTCGATGTTGCGCATCGGCCCGTCGACGCGGAAGCGCGCCGGCGAATGGGCGTCCGACGTCACCTGCATCGTGAGCGCTTCGGGGCGCATCTTGGCGCGCCACACCTGAGCCCAGCCGAGAAAGACGCGCTGGATGCCGGAAAAGCCGAACAGCGTCGCCGCCGATTTACCGTCGAGCGCATGGCGATAGGCATCGAGCGCCAGCAGCAGGCCGCCAAGGTCGGCGATGTTCTCGCCGATGGTCTGGGCGCCCTTCACGTTCACGCCGGGCGCCACCGCATAGGAATCGAACTGCGCGCCGTACTTCGCGACCATCGCCTGGAACTTCGCCGTATCCTCCGGATGCCACCAATCGACCAGCACGCCGCGCCCGTCGGATTTGCGGCCTTGATCGTCGAAGCCGTGGATCATCTCGTGGCCGATCACGCCGCCGATGCCGCCGTAGTTGATCGCCATGTCGGCGTCCGGATCGAAGAACGGCGCTTGCAAGATCGCGGCCGGAAACACGATCTCGTTGCGGTTCGGCGTGTAATAGGCATTCACCGTTTGCGGCGTCATGTTCCATTCCCGCGGATCGACGGGCCTGCCGAGCTTGCGGACAGCTTCCGCCCAACGGAACGCGGTGACGCGGCGGACGTTGCCGACAAGATCGTCAGGATCGATCGCAAGAGCCGAATAATCGCGCCATTTGTCCGGATAGCCGATCTTGACGCCGAACATGGACATCTTTTCCAGCGCCCTGGCCTTCGTTTGTTCGGACATCCAGCCGAGCTGCTCAATCCGGCTCTTCAGCGCCAGCTTGAGCCGAGCGACCATCTCCTCCATCTGCTTTTTCGATTCCGGCGAGAAATGACGCGCGACGTATTCCCGCCCCACTGCGTCGCCGACGGACGAATTGATCAACTGCACGGCGCGCTTCCAGCGCGGGCTCTCCTCGACCTGGCCGCTCATGTCGGTGCCGCGGAAAGCAAAGCGCGCCTCGACAAACCGTTTCGATAGGAACGGCGCCGCCTGCTCGACGAGACGGAACGCCTGCCAGGCCTGCAACGTCTCGATCGGCGCGTCGGCGAAGACCTTGGCGAGCTTCGGAAGCGCGGACTTCTGGCGAACGATGAGGCGCTCGGGCGCATGCAACTGGGAGGCGCCAAGCCACTCGGTCCACGCAAAACCCGGTGAGTAGGCATCAAGCTCGGCGAGCGTCATCGGATTATAGGTCCGGTCGCGGTCACGGCTTTCGATGCGGCTCCAGGCCGCCCCGGCGATCTCGGTTTCGAAGGCGACAACCGCGTCGGCGCTGCGTTGCGCGTCCGGCCAGCCGACAAGTTCGAGCATGCGCGCGACATGGTCGCGGTACTTCGCCTTTTTGTCGTGGAACGTTGCTTTCAAGTAATAATCGCGATCGGGCAGCCCCAGTCCCGCTTGTGCGACGTGAAGCGCATGGCGGGTCGGGTCCTTCTCGTCCTCGCCGATCGATACCGTGAACAGACTCGCGCCGAGGCCATTCTTCGATTGCCCCATGAGGACCGCGATCTCGGCCTTGGTTCGGGCATTGCGTATCCGTTCAAGGTCGGCGGCGATCGGCGCCGCGTCGAGCGCTTCGATGCGCGCCTCGTCCATGAACGCCCGGTAAAGCGCGCCGATCTTTCCGGCATTGGTGTCCGGCGCGGCGCCGGATCTCGCGGCCTCCTCGATGATCGCGAGCACCTGCTGCTGCGTGCGGTCGTTGAGCATGTCGAACATGCCGAACCGCGTCTTGTCGGCTGGGATCACGGTGCGCGCCGTCCACGCGCCGCTCGCGTAATCGAAAAAGCTGTCGCCCGGTTTCGCCGCCGGATCGACGCCGGCGAGGTCGAACCCCCACTCGGTGCACCCGAAGGCCGTGGTCGGACGGGAAGCACCGTCGGCGGACGCCGCACCACCAAGAGCCGCCGTGCCACACTCGCGCGCGGTCGAAACGCCGGTCGAGCTATCGACCGAGAGCGCCGCGGCAACCATAAGTGCGGCGGTCGAAACTGAACGAACATTCAAAGGCATGGAAGGCAGCTCCGGCAAACAGGCAATCGCGCGTTGCGCTCCGATCGCGAGACCCCGCGCTTCGGTATGCGCAATGCTTCAATCATCGATCAAATCGAGCCGGCGATCATCCGCAAAATTACGGCAAAATCCGGGGACGATGATTGTCGCCCGGGTGACTGCAATCACATGTTAGCGAGCGCAACGACGCAAACTACAACGGCGTCCTCTTTCAGAGGGTCTGCCGCTTCGAGGTCATCCACTGTCTCTGCCAATGGCTCGATGGTGCCGCCAATCACAACGAGTGGTGGGTCTATACTCTTGAGCCTTTTTTGTTCTGACGTGTCGGCCGGCAAGAGTATGCGACTGACCTTGATTTCCGGACTGGCTCGGTCTGCCGCAAAATACCTGCTGCAGATAGTCCGAAAGAGCTGCTGCGCGTCGTCGTCAAGGCGTCCCAACAGCCAGTCTCTCAGGTGCTCGCACTCTGCGACCACATCCTCCTCGCTCCATTGAAACCGCATTTTCGCCCCCGCCCGATTCCCGACGCTTAGGAAGTCGGCGGACCGGGGCTCTATTCAGGCCTCAATGCGCTCCGCGTCGGGCAAGCTCAACAAATTCTAAATCGTTGCAATCGGGTCACTCAAATCAGGTAAGCGGCTTCCGCTGCTTTTTGTTCAAGGCGGAGAGATTCAGAATCTGACGCAGCGGTAACTTACAGCAATCGGCTGGTGGTATTCGACAGCAGCAATACCTTTTGTGCATTTCAATCTCGCGGGCCGGGCGACGACAGCACGTTTATGAAACTCACGAATCTTCCGATGGTGTGCAGCTACAACAAGCGACGGCCAAGCTATCAGCATAGTGGTAGAAGTTGTCGCTCGCCGAAACATGCCGCTCTTGCTAAGATTCGGCGGGGACTGGGTTCCGAGCGGCGATCATGCCGATGGACACTCAGGGGTGCGGCTTTATCGTGGAAAAGCTCTTGGCTTGGTTGCCTAAGAGGACCGAGGCGCCGTTGGCGAGATACGGCCTCGCGACCGCGATCATGGCAGTTTGCTGCGCTGTTCAACTCGCATTCGCTGCTTACGCGGGCTTGCCCGGGCTCTTCGACGTTTCCCTCGGTATCTGGGTCTGCGCCCTGCTGGGCGGGAGAGGCCCCGGCTTCTACGCCGCGCTTCTTGGGACAATTTCGTCTTTCATCGTCATTGAGGCGTGGTTCCCTGCCGTTGCGCTCGGATCGCTCGCGATCTTTCTGGTGGCGGCCATCGGGCTCGTGCTTCTCACCGAAGCTCTTCGCGCTTCGCTCAAGCGGGCCGTGAAGGCCGAACAGGAGAAAAGCCTGCTGCTGCGAGAGCTGTCGCACCGCACGCAAAACAATCTCGCGCTGGCGGCGTCGATGCTGCATCTGGAGTCACGTTCCCAAGCCAGCGCCGATGTCGCAGCTGCACTGGACAAAGCGGCGTCGCGAATCCACGTGTTAGCTGATCTTCAGCGGCATCTCGAACGCGCGACCGGGGACGTCGCGGATCTTGGTTCCTACATCAAACGCGTCTGCGAACGAGTCCACGACCTGATGCAAGGGTCGCAAAGAACCGTTCATTGTGACGCGGAGCCAATCACGGTGTCGTGGGAGCGTGCCTTCACTTTCGGCCTTATCGCCAATGAACTGATTACCAACTCGCTCAAGCACGCCTTCGGTCAAAATGACAGCGGCAGGGTTGCGGTCGCGCTGAGACGCTCCGGCGCTGAACACATAAAGATGACAGTGACCGATGATGGTATTGGGAGTGCCGATTTCAACAACGCTGGGGCCGGGACGCGCATCATCGACATGATGGTGGAGCGGCAAAATGGAACGATCACCAGGGAGAGCGCCAGCCCCGGTCTTCGTGTGAGCGTAATCCTGCCACGATAGCGCCGGGCACGCCGTTGCACCGTCGGGATACAACGCGGTGCGCTCCATTTTCGTGCATATCGACGTCGCTGAAGCGGAGAGATCAGCCCTGAACGAGGCTCCGCACCTTCAGCAGGACGCTCACCGCCCGTCCGACTTTTTGCGCTGCGGGCCATCGGCAATGTAGACGTCGACCGGCGCGAAATCATCGGTGAGCACGTCGCCGCGACCCGGATCGTAGGCTTCGCGTTGGGTCACAAGTTCCGGCAGCGGGAAGCGGAAACCGTATTTCGCCTGCATCTCCTCGGCGCGGCGCTGCAACGCGCTGTCGGTGCGCGGCGCGTCGGTTGCCACGACCGCAGTCTCGCCGAGCCCCGAGCGATAGAAGTCGACGGTCGCGAACACGGACTGCAGCGTGCGCACCGATGCGGTGAACAGCCGGCTCGGCTCGTGGATGTTGAAAACCGCCGCTCCGCCCGGCGCGAGCCGCCGCTTGAGCAGCGCATAAAATTCCTTGGTCATGAGATGGAACGGCACCGACCCGCCGATGTAGGCGTCGATCAGTGCCACATCGTAGAGCTTCTGGCTGCGATTGAGAAAAACGCGCCCGTCGCTCTCGCTGACGTGGGCGCGCTCGTTCTCGCGCAGGCTGAACCAGGTCCTCGCCGCGTCGATGACGCCCGGATCGATCTCGACGCTGTCGATCTGCGCGTCCGGAACGAAGCGCCCCACATAGTTGGTGAGCACGCCGCCGCCGAGACCGATGAGGAGAATCGAATCATTCTTCGGCGGATAGGCGAGCGCAACCGTCATCTTGCGCAGATAGCTAGCGGGGATTTCGTCGGCATCGGCGAGGCTGATGCGGGATTCGGTCCAGTTCCATCCCCTGATCCGCGACGTCATCAACAACTCGCGGCCCTGCTTGACCACATAGAGATCGTTGTAGTGACCCTCGATGTGCGCGAGCTCGCCGTCGGCGCGCGCGAGCAGCGTCGCGCGGTCGAATGTTTCAGCCCGCGCGGTCGCCGCTCCGCCGGCAAGCGTCCCGAGCGCCAATAGCCCGGCCAGCGCCGGCGCCACCACGTTGAGCGGACGGCACGCGAGCAGGCTGAGACCACACAGCGCTCCTGCCGCTCCCAGCGAGAAGGTGATCGCGCGAGTGCCGATCATGGGAATGAGAACGAAGGTGGTGCCGAGCGTTCCGACGATGCTGCCCGCGGTCGAAATCGCGTAGACAGCGCCCGAGACACCGCCCGAGGTGCTGGTCGAGCGCAACAGCAGGCAAATCGCGAACGGTGAAAACGCGCCGTAGAAGACGACCGGCAGGAACATGATGAGAAAAGCCGAAATCAAGCTGCCGGCCTTGATGTCGTCGACCGTATCGAGCACCGCCTCCAGCACCGCCGTCGAATAAGTTGGCAACGCCAGAATGAAGGCCGAGCCGATCAGGACGAGAAGGCCGAGCACACGCGGCGAGGGCTGGCGGTCGGCAACGATTCCGCCGGCGAAATAGCCGATCGTGAGCGCCGCAAGCACAGTGGAAATAAGCGACGCCCAGGTATAGATGCCGCTGCCGAAATAGGGGTTGAGGTAGCGCGATCCGAGCATCTCGAAGCTCATCACGATCGCGCCGGTGATGAAGGCTCCGGCATACAGCGCGGCGCGAAACCGCAGCGACGCCGCGCGAGACTCGCTCGTCCTCAAACGCGATACAGAACCCTCCATCGAGCCTCGACCTCGTACGGCGCGCCGCTGCCCCCCCGCGGCCCGATGCCGTTTCGGTGCCGAGATATTTATTTTAGCCCATCTTGGTACCCCCCTGCATCAACAAGATGACGCGCAAAGGGCGGGTGCGCCGGCGCGTGCCGAACGGTGCGCGTGGGCAAGGCCCCGCATGACGTCCGCGTGGTTGCATGCGATTTTTGCAATTGGGCTAAAACGTTACCCGGAGTATCCATGCGCACACGAACGTCGGCGCGGCTGATCGAGGTTCGCCCGAAAAGACACAGCGCGGGAGGAAAATGACCACGGTCGCGACGACTGATATGGCGGCGCCGGAAACCTCGTTTCGCGAGGTCTGGCTGATCACCGCGGGCCACATGATGACCCATTGGTATCCCGCGACCTTCTACCTGTTGTTGCCGTTGATCGGGGCCGACCTCGGGTTGAACTTCGCCCAGATCGGATCGATTCTGACCTGCCAATCTGCCGCCGGCGCGCTCTCCAATGTCCCCGGCGGCATGATCGTCGATTCGATCGGCCGCAAAGGCTTGTTGATGGCGGCGGCCCTGTTCTGGGTCGGCATCCCCTATCTCGCGATGGGCTTCGCGCACGCTTATTGGGTGCTGCTCCTGTGCGCCGCGCTCGTCGGCATCGGCAACAACATCTGGCATCCGACCGCCATTCCGTTGCTGGCACAAAGCTTCCCGCGACGGCGCGGCCTGGTGGTGTCGCTCCACGCCATGGGCGGCAATCTCGGCGACGCGATTGCGCCACTCGTCGTCGGCGCGATGCTGGCGATCCTCGGGTGGCGGAACGTCGTCATCCTCAATGTCGTGCCGGGCGTGATCGCCGCAATCGTGATCCTGCTGTGGCTCGGCCGCATCGACGAGGGTCGCGACAGCCAGGAGCGCGCGAGCCGCAAGCAGGCCGACGTGCTCGCCTCGGTCCGCATGCTGCTCGCCAACCGCACCGTGCTGATGCTGTCGCTGGGCGGCTGCGTGCGCGCGATGACCGCCTCGACCCTCCTCATCTTCCTGCCGCTGTTTCTTGCCGACGATCTCGGCTACTCGCCGGCCGCAATCGGTGCGTGCCTCTTCACCCTGCAAGCCGCGGGCTTTGCGGCAGCGCCGATCACGGGCCACCTGTCCGACCGCATGGGCCGCCGGCGCATCATCATGTCGAGCCTCGCCATGTCCGCGATCGTGATGCTGTTCATGGCGGTCGCCGGAAAGTCGGCGGCGTTCGTGTTCTTCGTGGCGTTCCTCGGCCTCTTCCTGTTCGCGGTTCGCGCCGTGCTGCAAGCGTGGCTCCTCGATGCGACGCCGAGACATCTCGGCGGCACCAGCATCGGCATCCTGTTCGGCACGCAGGCGGCCGGCGCCGCGATCGGTCCGCTCGTCGGCGGCGTGCTCGCAGATCATTACGGGATCATGGCGGTGTTCTATTTTCTTGCCGCCACGATCGTTGTCGCCAACATGTTCATATTCTTCACGCCGCCCGCCCCCGAGAACGCGGCCTGAGACACGAAGGAAGCGCCTATGAGCCGCACGCGACCTTCATGAACGAGGCCGGCACGCTGGAGACCGCGCCGAAAAGCTGGAAGGAGCTATTCTTTCCGCTGACCCAAGGCAAGCCGACGAATTAGAGTCCGCACCTTTGTTGGTTTCAATTTTCATTTGTTCTTCAGGCCTGAATCAAAACTCGAGTTCGGCTTGAAACCTGCGCTTGTGTAGAAAAAGCAGCCGCGTGAGCTTGCACTATAGGTAAACACATTGCATTTGGCCGACGCCGCGCATTTCTGCTCGCACTGTCCGATCGATGGCACGTAGGCAGCGGGGTCGCTGTAATCGGTGCCGAAGGCCTCGGTTTTGGTGCGGATGGTAAAGCGGCCTGAAGCGGAAGCGACCGTCGCGGATGGCACGATCGAAGGCGTGGCGGGCGCAGAAACCGAGACCTGCGGCGGTGTGACGGGCGCCGAAGACTGGACTTGCGCCACAGACTTTCCCTCCATTTCGGTGGAGATTTGCTGGTAGACCATAAGCAACGATGCGGCGAGTGCTGCACCGATCGCGCCGAAACCTAGAGCGGCACGCCATCCGCCTGCTGACGCCAGGCTTGGGCGAACAACGGCGGGGCGCTCCCTCAGCCAACCCTCACTTTGGCTCGCACGCTCCCTTACGGATTCCAGTTCGGCGGTCAAAGTCACCACGCGCGAGGCCTCAGCGGCGTGCTGCTGCTCGACTTTGATTTTTGCCTGTTCCGTGGTCGAAAGCAGAGCAGCAATCTCGCGGTTATGCTGTTCCAGCTGTTGAGCCTTGGACTCGACATCCGCAAGGCGTTTTGAGTCCGGCTCCGCCGCAGCAGCGAGGGCGGCATGCTTGGCAATGAGTTCGTCCAATTTTATCTTGAGGTCCGCCGCATCTTCGAGCGCGCGGTCACGTTCGATCTTCAACTCCTGCTGCGCCTGGGCCTCCTTGGCGATCCGCGCGAGCAGCGATCGGTCCCGGCTCTCGGCGCCTTCGCGACGCGCGCGCTCGGCCGCGATATCGGCTTCGAGTTCGTCCATTTTCTGCTGCAGCCACCGCGGCGTCAGCTTGATCCCGACCTCGCGGCGCAGTTTTTGCCACTCGACATCGGCAAGGTCGCCGTTCCAGTCCGAGAAATTGACGCCCTGCTGCGCATAGAGGCCCATCGGGAACTGATCGACCGTAAGCGGTTCGAGCAGGGCTGCGATAAGTTTGCCCTGCTGCCTCGCGATGGTTGCCTCGTGGCGGACATTATCGGACTTTGCCGACGTTGCCGACCAGAACACGATGGCGCATCTCGCTTCGGCGAGATGACGGCGAATCCAGGTGTCCCAATCGACATTGGCCGGCACTTTCTGGTCCCAGAATACGTCGAAGCCCTGTTGCTCCAGGGCATCGTGAACAAGCTTCACGCGATCGCGATCCTCGCTCTTGTAGGAGAAGAAAATCTCCGTCACGTGCTGGTTCTCCGCTACGCGATGTCCTGGCGAACGACGGAAATTTTACGTCACCCCATTCGCAGTTGTCATGCCCTCGCGAAGGCGGGGCATCCAGTAGCCATCGAGCTATCGATAGGAAAAGGCCGTGCCTAATCGAACTGGCGTGATTATTGGATCGCCCGGTCAAGCCGGGACACCCGGGGAGATGACAACAAAACGGAAATGACGGCAAAAAAGAAAACGCCGGAAACTCCGCGCTAGCGGCGCGATGGCGCCGCGAGCACCTGCGGATTAACCACGTTGATCGGCGCGCCCGTGGCGTAGGCGTTGATCTGATCGAAAATGTCGGTGAACTGCAATTCGTATTCGTCGCGCGAGACGTAGCCGAGATGCGGCGTGCAGACGACGTTCGGCATGTTGAGAAGCGGATGCGTCGTGTCGCGCATCGGCTCGTCCTCGTAGACGTCGACTGCGGCACTGCCGGGGCGGCCGGTGCGCAGCGCCTCGACAAGGGCGCCCGGCGCGATCAGGCCGGCGCGGCTCGTATTCACGATGAGTGCGGAAGGCTTCATGTGGGCGAGGTCCTGCGCAGTGACGATGCCGCGCGTTGCATCGACGAGCCGCATATGCAGCGTGACCACATCCGATTGTTCGAAGAACACCGCCTTGCTGGGCGCGGTCGCATAGCCGTCGGCGCGCGCCTTGAGGAGCGTCGACTCGCGTGCCCACACCAGGATGTTCATCGCGAACGCCTTGCCATAGCCCGCGACGGCGGCGCCGATGCGGCCGTAGCCGTAGATGCCGAGGGTCTTGCCGCGCAGCGTCGTGCCGACGCCGATCTGCCATTTCCCCGCCTTCAGCGCCTCCATCTGCTGGGGAATCTGGCGCATCGCCGCGACGATGAGGCCGAAGGTGAGTTCGGCGGTCGCGTAGGACGGCGTATCCATATGCTGGCTCGACGACACGACGATGCCGAGCCGCGTGCAGGTGTCGACGTCGATATGGGGATAGACGCTGCGCTGGCTGATGAGCCTGAGCTTGGGCAGGCGCTCGAGGAGCGGCGTGCGGATCGCAGTGCGCTCGCGGATCAGCACCAGCGCTTCGACATCGGCGAGCCGGGCCGCGAGCGCGTCGGTATCCTGGACGTGGTCGTTGAAGATCTTGACTTCATGGCCGGCGAGCCTGCTGAAACACGCAAGCGTGCGCACCGTGTCGTGATAGTCATCGAGGATTGCGACTTTCATCAAAGCCCCAGCGCCGCCCGAGAAACAGAATCAGGTGCCGGCCAGCGCCTTCTCGATTTCCGGCTTGATCGCGCGGTCCAGATTGTCCGGCGTGATCGGGCCGACGAGCTTGTAGGCGATCTTGCCGTCGCGGCCGACAATGAAGGTTTCCGGCACGCCGTAGACGCCCCATTCGATCGCAGCGCGGCCGTTGGCGTCGGCGCCGGCGGCGACAAACGGATTGCCGTAGCGGCCGAGGAAACGCCGCGCATTGTCCGGCTGGTCCTTGTAGTTGATGCCGACCACGCGAATCCGCGGATCGTTGGCGAGCCGCAGCAACAGCGGCGCCTCGTCGTGGCACGGCACGCACCACGAGGCCCAGACGTTGACGACGGTAACGGCGTTCTGGAAGTCAACGCTCGCGATGCCCGGGACGGGCGCGCCGTTACGCTCGAGACCGGCGACTGCCGGTAGTTCGGTCTGCGGCGCCGGCCGGCCGATCAGGGCGGACGGAATGCGCGAGGAGTCACCGGCAAAGAGGCGCATATAGAATAGCGCTGCTAGTCCGAGGAACAGCACCAGCGGCAGCACCACCAGCAAGCGGCGGTTGATGCTTGACGGCGGCGGCGAAGTCGTGTCCGACGGCGCATTGTCGGGTGAGGATGTCACGCTCATGCCAGTTCCTTCACTTCGGATCGCCGCGGCTCCGCGGATCGGCGGGTAATGCCGCGCCGGTCAAGCTCGGACAACGCGCGCCGCTGCGCTGCATAATCGATCGTCACCCACGCGATGAGGAGCGCCACCACCACGATCGCCGCGACATACGACGCGATGATGAAGTCCGCGTGAGGTCCGAGGTCCATGGCTTCAGATCTCCCGCGCGATCATGCCGGCGCGCGCTCGGCCTGGGTCAACAGCAACGCGCGGACCCGGCGACGCAAAATTTCGTTGCGCATCGCCGCGAGATGCAAGGTGACGAACAGGAGCGTGAAGGCGACCGCCATGACAAACAGCGGCATCAGCATGCTCGAATCGATGGTCGAACCGCCCATGCGGAACACAGAGGCCGGCTGGTGCAGCGTGTTCCACCAGTCGACCGAGAATTTGATGATCGGCAGATTGATGGCACCGACGAGCGTCAGCACGGCGGCGGCGCGGCCGGCGCGTGAGGGGTCGTCGACCGTGCGCCACAGCGCGATCAGGCCGAGATACATCAGGAACAGCACCAGCACCGAGGTCAGCCGCGCGTCCCACACCCAGTAGGTGCCCCACATCGGCCGGCCCCATAGCGAGCCGGTGACGAGCGCGAGAAACGTGAAGGCGGCGCCGAGCGGGGCGGCGCATTTTGCCGCCACGTCGGCGAGCGGATGGCGCCACACCAGCGTGCCGAGCGCCGCGACGCTCATGACCCCCCACACGAACATGCACAGCCACGCATTGGGCACGTGGATGAACATGATCTTGACGGTCGCGCCCTGCTGATAATCGTCCGGCACGTAGTAGACGCCGCGCAAACCGATTGCGAACGCGATCAGCGTCGCCGCGGCAAGCCACGGCAAAACGCGCTCGACCAGCGCAACGAAGCGGGTCGGGTTGGCGAGATCAATCAGCGGCATGGCGTCACTCTCATGGCCTTTGTCTTAGTCCGCGGGCAGTAGTGAGGCAATGCGGCGCCGGCGCCCAGCCAACGGGCCGTCCGGTTCATTCCAGCACGTGCCGCAGCGTGGCGGCGGCGGCGAAAGGTCCGATAACCGCACTCATCAGCGTGAGCGCGCACAGAATCGTGAACGGGGTTTCGAACGGCATCGGGCCGACGATCGCTGCCGTCGACGCCGCCACCCCGAAGATCAAAACCGGAATCGTCAGCGGCAGGACCAGGACCGGCAGCAGCAGGCCACCGCGGCGCAGCGCACTCGCAAGCGCCGCGCCGATTACGCCAGTGAAGGTCAGGGCAGGAGTGCCGACGAGGAGCGTCAGCGCAGTCGCAGCGAGAGCCTTCGGCTCCAGATTGAGAAAGAGACCGAGGATCGGAGACGCGACGACGAGCGGCAGCCCGGTCGTGACCCATTGGGCAAGCGCCTTGGTGGCGATCGCGAGTTCGAGCGGCGGCCGCGCCATCAGGATGAGATCGAGCGAGCCATCCTCCTGATCGTTGGCGAACAACCGGTCGAGCGCGAGCAGCGATGACAACAGCGCCCCGAGCCACAGGATTGCCGGTCCGATCCGGCGCAGCAGCGTGAGGTCGGGTCCAAGGGCAAACGGCACCAGGATCACGACGGCGAGAAAGAAGAGCACGCCCATCATGGCGCCGCCGCCGATCCGGACGGCAATGCGGGCATCACGTGCAAACAGGGCGGCTAGCGCAGTCATGTCGTCGCGCGCGCCATGGCAAGCAGTGCTTCGTCCACAGTGGAGGCCAGGCCCACGGCTGGGACAACCCGGTCGGCCCCTGCTCCGAGCCTCAACTCGCTCGCGGCCTCGAGGCCGAGCGGCCCGTGGGTCGCTGCCACGACGATGCCCCCGCCGCCGAGATGGTCAAGCATCAGCTGGCGCAGACGGCCCTGGGAGGCATCGTCGAGCGCCGCGGTCGGCTCATCGAGCAGCCAGATCGGCCGCGGCGCCGCCAGCACCCGTGCGAGCGACAGCCGCCGCCGCTGGCCGGCGGAGAGATAGCCGGCCGGCAAATCGCCAAGGTCCGCAAGCGCGGTTGCGGCGAGGCTCCGCTCGATGACATCGGCAAGGCCGGCCGTCGTCTTGCCGTTGAGGAAGCGCGCCCAGAACGATAGGTTCTCCTTGACCGTCAGGGCGGGTTTGAGCGGATCGACATGGCCGACGTAATGGGCCTGTTCGCCGACATTCAGCTCAGCATCCCCGCCATCGAACGTGATCGCACCCTCCGCTGGGCGTATGAGCCCGGCGATCATCCGCAGGAGCGAGCTTTTGCCCGCCCCGTTTGGGCCCGTCAGGACCAGAGCCCGGCCGGCCGCGACGGAGAAATTAATCCTAGAAAACACGTGCCGGCCGCCGCGGATGCAGGCGAGGTCGTAACCGGACAGGTTCATTGCGGCAGTCCTGGATGGTCCGTTGGATGGAGAGGCGGCATTTGCAGAGAGGCGCCTGATTTTTTTGCATCTTGGGCTTGTTCAAAACTATCGTGCATATGGCAGAACCGGGGAAATGCCCTTATAGACTGATGGTTAAGACGCTTTACGGGCGAACCCGCGCGCTCCCGCGCGCGACCGGCGATCCGTTAGCGGTCAGGCCGGCCGCAACGGCACCGGCGATCTTTCCGGATGGAAACCCACAAATGACCTCGCTCGATAGCTTCAAATGCGCCCGTACCCTCAAAGTCGGGAGCCGCAACTACATCTATTACAGCCTTCCGGCGGCAGAGAAAAACGGACTTAAGGGAATATCCCGCTTGCCCTTTTCCCTGAAGGTGCTGCTTGAGAACCTGTTGCGCAACGAAGACGGCCGCACGGTCACCAAAGAGGACATCCAGGCCTGCGCCCAGTGGCTCAAGACCAAGACTTCGGAGCGTGAAATCGCTTTCCGCCCGGCCCGGGTGCTGATGCAGGACTTCACCGGCGTGCCGGCGGTGGTCGACCTCGCGGCCATGCGCGACGCCATGAAGCATCTCGGCGGCGACCCGAAGCAAATCAATCCGCTGGTGCCGGTCGATCTCGTCATCGACCACTCGGTTGCGATCACGTTTTTCGGCGATAATTCCGCGTTCAAGAAGAACGTCGAAGAAGAATACAAGCAGAACGAGGAACGCTACCGCTTCCTGAAATGGGCGCAGAGTTCGTTCCAGGACTTTCGGGTGGTGCCCCCGGGCACCGGTATCTGCCATCAGGTCAATCTCGAATACCTCTCGCAGACGGTCTTCACCGGAAAGGGCTCGGCCAAGATCGACGGCAAGATGGTGACGGGTGAGGTCGCCTATCCGGACACGCTCGTCGGCACCGACAGCCACACCACCATGGTCAACGGCCTCTCGGTGCTCGGCTGGGGCGTAGGCGGCATCGAAGCGGAAGCGGCGATGCTCGGCCAGCCCTATTCGATGCTGCTGCCCGAGGTGATCGGGGTGAAGCTTACCGGCAAGCTCAAGGAAGGCGTCACCGCGACCGATCTCGTGCTGACCGTGACGCAGATGCTGCGCAAACGCGGCGTCGTCGGCAAGTTCGTCGAGTTCTTCGGACCGGGGCTTGCCGGTCTCTCGATCGCCGATCGGGCGACGCTCGGCAACATGTCGCCGGAATACGGCGCGACCTGCGGCTTCTTTCCGATCGATGACGATACGCTCGACTACCTGCGCGGCACCGCCCGCCCGGAAGCCCGCGTCGCCCTCGTCGCCGCCTACGCCAAGGCGCAGGGCATGTACCGCACCAAGAACACCCAGGACCCTGTGTTCACCGACGTGCTCAAGCTCGAGCTTGCCTCGGTCGAGCCCTCGCTCGCCGGTCCGAAGCGGCCGCAGGATCGCGTCGCCCTCAAGGAGGTGAAGTCGGGCTTTGCCGCCGCCATGGACAAGGAATTCAACAAGGCGCAAGAGGCGGGCAAGCGCGTACCGGTCGAAGGCCGCAAGCACGACCTCGGCCACGGCGACGTCGTGATCGCGGCCATCACCTCGTGCACCAACACGTCTAACCCGAGCGTCATGGTCGGCGCGGGGCTCCTTGCCCAGAAGGCGGTCGCCAAGGGCCTCACCAGCAAGCCCTGGGTCAAGACCTCGCTCGCACCGGGATCGCAGGTCGTCGGCGAATATCTCGCCAAGTCAGGCCTGCAGAAGGATCTCGACAAGCTCGGCTTCAATCTCGTCGGCTACGGCTGCACCACCTGCATCGGCAATTCCGGTCCGCTGCCGCCGGAGATTTCCAAGGCCATCAACGAGAACGACCTCGTCGCCGCCGCGGTGCTGTCCGGCAACCGGAACTTCGAAGGCCGCGTCAATCAAGACGTGCGCGCCAACTACCTCGCCTCGCCGCCGCTCGTCGTCGCCTATGCGATCGCCGGCACGATGAATTTCGATTTTGCGCGAATGCCGCTCGGGACCGACAAGGCCGGCAAGAAGGTGTTCCTCAAGGACATCTGGCCGACCAGCCGCGAGATCGCGGCGGTGATCAAGAAGACCATCACCAAGCAGATCTACGCGCGCAAATACGCCCACGTGTTCAAGGGCGACAGCACCTGGAACAAGATCGCGGTCAAGGGCGGGCTCACCTATGCCTGGGACCGCAAGTCCACCTACGTACAGAACCCGCCCTATTTCGCGCACATGAACCGCGCGCCCTCTCCGCTCACCGACATCGTCGATGCGCGCGTCCTCGGCCTGTTCCTCGAATTCGATCACGACCGACCACATCTCGCCGGCGGGATCGATCAAGACCACCTCGCCCGCGGGCAAGTACCTGATCGAGCACAAGGTGAAGCCGGCCGACTTCAATCAATACGGCACGCGGCGCGGTAATCACGAAGTGATGATGCGCGGCACCTTCGCCAACATCCGCATCAAGAACCAGATGGTGCCGGGCGTCGAAGGCGGCGTCACCATCCACTATCCCTCGCGCGCGCAGATGCCGATCTACGATGCGGCGATGCGCTACAAGACCGAGCGCGTGCCGCTCGTCGTGTTCGCCGGCAAGGAATACGGCACCGGTTCGTCGCGCGACTGGGCCGCGAAGGGCACGGTGCTGCTCGGCATCCGCGCCGTGATCTGCCAGTCGTTCGAGCGCATCCACCGCTCCAACCTGATCGGCATGGGCGTCATCCCGCTGGTGTTCGAAGAAGGCACGTCGTGGCAGACGCTCGGTCTCATCGGCAGCGAGCAGGTGACGATCCGCGGGCTGCACGGCGACCTCAAGCCGCGTCAGCGCATGATCGCCGAAATCGTCGGCGCCGATGGCTCTCTCAAGCGGGTGCCGCTGGTGTGCCGGATCGATACGCTCGACGAGCTCGAATACTTCAAGAACGGAGGCATCCTGCAATACGTGCTGCGGCACCTCGCGGCGTGACGATGCCGGGCGTCGCCTGCCGCACATTTGCGTTAACGTCAATGGACTTCGGCGGGCGAACTGCTAGCTTTCACTCCGATGTGAGTAGCCGGTGAACGCGCCCCGACGTATGGGAAGGTGACGGCTGGCCTTGGGGAGGAAATCGGAAATGACGACCGCGCGCGTCCTCATCGGCTCGATCGGTGCAGCTCTCATTGTTGCCGCCACCTCTGCAGGTGCCGAAACCCGCGCCGTCGTTGAACTCTTCACCAGCCAAGGCTGCTCATCCTGTCCCGCCGCTGACAAGGTACTCGCCGAGTTGCGCAACGATCAGACAGTCGTGCCGCTGACGCTTTCGATCGATTACTGGGATTACCTCGGGTGGAAAGACACGCTCGCGATCCCCGGTCACACCAACCGCCAGAAGGCCTACTCGCAGATGCGCGGCGATCGCGAGGTCTACACGCCGCAAGTCGTCGTGAACGGCGTCGTCCAGGCGCTCGGCAGCGACCGCGCCGAGATCGAAAAAGCGGTCGCCCTCAGTCACGATAAGAAGGAAACGCTGACGGTGCCGGTCGCTGTTGCCATTGCCGACGATCGCGTCGCGGTGACGTTGCCGAACGGCAGCGGCGAGCCGATCTCGGGCGAGGTCTGGCTGTGCCCCATCAGCCGCATGGTGCAGGTCGTGATCGGCCGCGGCGAAAATCGCGGGCGCACGATCACCTACACCAATGTCGTGCGGCGCTGGGTGAAACTTGGCATCTGGTCCGGCAAGAGCGAAACGCTGACCGTACCGGTCGACGCCATCAAGTCCGCCGGAGTCGACGGCATCGCCGTGCTGCTGCAGGAAGGCAATGCCCAGCACCCGGGCGCGATGCTGGGTGCGACCGTCGCCGCGATCCGCTGACGCGACGTTGAGCTGCCCGCCGAGGGGCGGCCGTTAGGTTCCTGACAATTCGACCTGTAGCCCGGATGGAGCGGTCGTTCTTGCGACCGCGCAATCCGGGGCGGCGTGACGATTGGAAATGGTGTCCCCGGATTGCGCTCCGCTCCATCCGGGCTACGAATTTGGCGCCGTTGATTGCGGAAACTCGCGCACGAAAAAAAGCGGGCCGGAAAACACCGGCCCGCTCAAATGGAGGTTGATCAAAAAGCTGTACTCAAAAAACTGCCTGGGTCCGGTCCAAAGAAGCCCGGGGGGCTGGGGGGCTGAGGAATCCGAACTCGCATCGAACCGGACCCTGAGGCATCTTTGTTATCTCAAGCGACGGCGACAGCGCCACGGCTGAATTTTGGCGGTATTATGAATCACCTAACGAATGCGTGATTGAGCCGGCGCCAACTCGCTCATCCTTGCTCTCAACCAAGGTCACGTCGCGACCATCTGCAGCGTTACGAAATGCTTGCCGTCGGCGCGGATTCGGAGCGATCATGGCGGCAGCGTGAAAGGAGGCGCCCGATGACCACCGGCGATACCGAACCCAGCCAGTCTTCGGGCGGCGAACGGGCGGGTGGAGCTCCGCCTGCCGCCGCCCGTGTAACATTCGATCGGTGCGAGCTCGACCGCATCCTGGGGCTTTACGGGCGCAAGGTGGCCGCGGGCGAGTGGCGCGATTACAGCATCGATTTTCTCAAGGATCGCGCGGTGTTTTCGGTGTTCCGCCGCACCAGCGAGGTTCCGATTTATCGCATCGAGAAGAACCCCAAGGCGGCGCGACGCCAGGGCGCCTACAGTGTGATTTCGGCGACCGGTCTCATCCTGCGGCGCGGTCATCAGCTTGATCGCGTCCTGCTCGCGATCGACAAGTCCCTGAGTCTCGTGGCGAATTGATCGGCGTTAGGAGGGAGCGGCTCCCGCGCCGAGCGGGTGTCGCATCAGCGCCGTGTCGAGCCAGCGGCCGAACTTGAAGCCGACCGCCTCGAAGGTGCCGACCATCCGGAAGCCCGCACCGCGGTGCACCGCGACGGACGCTGCCTGCGCCGAATCGCCGATCACCGCGATCATCTGGCGAAAGCCGCGATCAGACGCCTCGGCGACGAGCTTGGTGAGGAGCGCGCGGCCGATACCGCGGCCATGAAAGTCCGGCGCGATGTAGATCGAATCCTCAACCGTATGGCGATAAGCCACGCGAGTGCGGTAAAGCCCGGACGCAACGCGTCAGGTCAAAACTGAGATGGCTGTTTGCCTCATACAAAAAAACGCCCCGGGTTGCCCCGGGGCGCCGCGCGTTGCCAGGCGCTCGTGCAGCGGATCAGCGGCGGTCGCCGAAGAACCGCAACATGAACAGGAACATATTGATGAAGTCGAGGTAGAGGCTCAGGGCCCCCATCACCGCCTTGCGGCCGGCGACGGTGCCATCATCCATGGGGCTGAACATCTCCTTGATCTTCTGGGTATCCCAGGCGGTCAACCCGGCGAAGATCAGCACGCCCATGACCGAGAGCGCCCAGTCAAGGCCCGACGACTTCAGGAAGATGTTGACGAGGCTCGCGATGATGAGGCCGAACAGGCCCATGATCAGGAACGAGCCCATGGCATCGAGGTTACGCTGGGTCGTGTAGCCGTAGAGGCTCAGCGCGCCGAAAGCGGCGGCGGAGATGAAGAACACCCGCGTGATCGAGGTCGTCGTGTAGACCATGAAGATGGTCGCGAGCGAGATGCCGAGCAGCCCCGCATAGACGAAGAACAGCGTGCGCGCCGTCGACGCCTGCAGGGTCTGTATCCGGAAGCTCATGAAGAACACGAGCCCGAGCGGAATCAGCATCACGACCCACATTAGCGGCGTGCCGAACAGGGCATGGCCGAGCGGGGTCAAACTGGTGATTGCGCCGGCCGAATTCGTAACAACCGACATCTGGAAGGTCAGCCAGGCGAGCGCACCCGTAATCGCGACGCCGCCCGCCATATAGTTGTAGACGCGGATCATGTGGGCCCGCAGGCCCGCGTCGTAGGCGACCGCGCGATCGGTCCCTACGCCGCGCACCGTGGCATAGTTCCGGTCGAAATCCGACATTGAAGGGTCCTTTCGTACGCCCGAGAGGCCTGCGGGCGCCAGGGGCGGACGGAAAGTTCCGCGACCGCCGTCTGGAGGCGAATTTAATGCGTATCTGATCCGCCGTGAAGATGGTTGCGGCGAATTAAGTTAGTGCCCAGTAGCGTCCTTTGGCCGCTTACAGAGCACTCCGCCAACGCTTCGCCCACCCTGCCGCTCACTCCTCGCGCTGGCCGAGAAGTTCAAGCAACATGGTGAATAGGTTGATAAAATCGAGGTAGAGCGAAAGCGCCCCGGTCACGGCCGCCCGCTCGGCCGCTTCGCCATCCATCGCACCATAAAGGTACTCGTTCTTGAGGCGCTGGGTGTCCCAGGCGGTCAGGCCCGAAAACACGCCGACCCCGACGACGGAGACGACCCATTGCAGCACCGAGCTCGCCAGGAACATGTTCACGATGCTTGCGAGGATGACGCCGAACAGCCCCATGATCAGGAACGAGCCCATCCCGCCGAGGTCGCGACCGGTCGTATAGCCCCACAATGACAGCGCGCCGAACGACGCGGCGGTGATGAAGAAGACCCGCACCACCGAGGTCTGCGCGTAGACCATGAACACCGCGCCGAACGAGATGCCGATCAGCGCCGCGTAAATCCAGAACAGCACTTGAGCAGTCGAGGGACGCAGGCGATCCCCGCCAAAGCTCAATCCGAACACCACCAGCAGCGGCGCCAGGATCACAAGCCATTTGAGCGGGCCGACGAACAACGAATAGCCAAGCGGCGTGAGATAGAGATGGCCGGACAGCCGCGCCGGGAGGTCGGCGCCGCCGCGCATGGCCTTCGCCGCGGCCGCCGGATCCTCGGTCACCGAAACCATGTAGATGGCAAAGGCCGCGATCGCGGTGATGACGAGGCCAAGCGCCATGTACCAATAGATGCGCAGCATGTAAGCGCGCAGGCCGGCGTCGATCGCAGCAGCCTCGGCGCCGCTCACGGCGCCAGCTACGGGCATCGACATCAATCGGCGATCGACCTCCGCCATGAATCCCTCGGAAGCGCGGGCGGCAAACGCGACAACGGGAGCATCTCCCGTTCCTCGGCCCTCTGTGCGTAAGTGGCAGAGGTTTACGACATCTCAATGGATCAGGTGGGCGTCACCTTACCGCAGTGCGGGAGATGCAGCGCGACCGATTGTCGCGAAGGCGGCCCATATATCTTTTTCATAAATGCCGCAGCACCGCCGCGGGCTTGCGCCCCAGCGCCGGCCAGCTGCCGACAAGGCCGAACGCCACCGTGATCAAGACCGCAATCGCGGCGGCTGCAACGGCGGGCACGACCTCCCAGTGAAACGGCAGCGTCATGACGTCGGCAACGACGCCCCAGCCGGCGATCGATCCCGCGGCAACACCAAACATCATCGTCGCGCATCCGAGCAGCAGATATTCGATGGCGTACGCGCTGATGAGCTGCCGGCGCGTGGCACCGAGGGTCTTCAGGATCACTGCATCGTACACGCGGTGGCGGTGGGCGGCCGCGAGCGCGCCGCCGAGCACCAGCGCTGCGGCAGCAAGCGTCAGCGCGCTCGCGATCCTCACCGCGAGCACGAGATTGACGACGATGCCGGCGAAAGCGTCGAGGGCATCCTTGACCCTGACCGCGGTGACGGCCGGGAATGCGTCGGTCACCGCCTTCAGCAGCGCCGTTTCCTCCGCGACGTTGCCGCCGCCGGGATAGGCCACGGTGGCGATCTCGGTGTAGGGCGCGCCGCTGAACGCCCCCGGCGAGAACACCAGCACGAAATTGATGCCGAGCGAATTCCAGTCGAGGCTGCGCAGATTGCCGATGTGAGCGGTCATGTTGCGGCCGAGCACGTTGACGGTGATGTCATCGCCGATCTTGAGGCCCAGTCCGTCAGCAATCTGTTTCTCCATCGAGACGAGCGGCGGCCCGGAATAATCCGCGCCCCACCATTCGCCGGCGACCACCCGCGAGCCGGCCGGAATCTTTGCCGCGAAGGTCAGGCCGCGATCGCTCTGGAGCACCCAGGCGGCGTCAGGCTTCGGCTTGAGGTCCTCGGCTGGAACGCCGCGAGCGCCGACAATCCGTCCGCGCAGCATCGGCACCCGTTCGAGAATGGCGTTGGGCGCCACTTTGTGAACGAAGTCGTCGAACTGCTGGATCTCCTGGGCCGGAATGTCGAGGAAGTAGAACGCGGGCGCCTTTTCCGGCAGTGCCGCCATGAACTGCTGGCGCAGATTGGCATCGATCTCGAGCACGGTGACGACAAGCGCAAGGCCGAGGCCGAGCGACATCACGACCGTTGGCGTCCGCGCGCCCGGGCGGTGGATGTTGGCGATCGCAAGCCGCAGCATCGCCGAGCGCGGCCGCGGCAGACGGCGCGCAACAGCCATGATGAGGAGCGCAAACAGGCGGAGCACACCGAACACGACGATGGCAGAGGCGATGAACGCGGCAGCGATCTTGTGATCGAAGGCAGCAGCGACCGCGAGCGCCGCAAGCGTGATGCCGGCAACGGCGACCGCGACGATGTAACGGGCGCGCGGCAGCTGCCGCCGCGGCGCGACCTCGTCTCGAAATAGCGCCGATACCGGTACGTCATGAGCACGGCCAAGCGGCCACAGCGCAAAGGCCGCCGCGGTCAAGAGACCGTAGGCAAGCGCAAGGGCAAGCTCGCTGGGATAGATGGACGCGGACAACGGCAGGGGCAGCATGCTGCTGAACAACGCGACGACGACGAAGGGCGCTGCGGCGCCGAGTGCCAAGCCGATGGCGACGCCGACCGCGGCCAACAGCACGACCTCGATGAAATAGATGGCGACGACACGCGTTCCGGTCGCACCGATCGACTTCATCGTAGCGATATCGTCGCGCTTGCGCTCGAGGTAATGCTTCGCCGAATTGGCGACGCCGATGCCGCCGACGAGCAGCGCCGCGAGTCCCACCAGCGTGAGGTACTGGGCAAAGCGTTCGACGTTGCGTTCGAGCTGCGGGGCTGCCTTGGTGCGGCTGCGAATCTCCCAACCGGCGTCCGGCAATTGCGCCTTGGCAGCCTCGATCACCCCCTGCGCCGCTGCATCGCTCGACGCGCCCGCCGGCAAGCGCAAGCGGTAATGCCAGCGCACGAGGCTGCCGGGCTGCACCAGGCCGGTCGCGCGCAGCGCCTGCTCGCCGATGAGGAACCGCGGACCAAATCCAATCCCGCCGGCAAGCTTGTCGGGTTCGCTCGTCAGCACCGCCCGCACTTCGAACGTCGCTTGTCCCACTGTCAGCCGGGCGCCGGGCTTGAGATCGAGGCGCGTCAGCAGTGCCGGATCGACGACCGCACCGTAGACGCCGTTGTCGCGCCCGAGCAACACCGCGAGGTCGCCGGCCGGCTCGGTGCGGACCGAGCCGTAGAGCGGATAGGCCGCGTCGACCGCCTTGACCTCGACGAGCGCAAGGCGGTCATCGCCGGCGCGCGCGATCGCCCGCATGGTGGCCGCAACCGAGACGTCGCCGTGGGCGGCGAGGAACGCCCTCTCCTGCGCGTTCGCTTCGCGCTGGATCAGGGAAAATGCGACATCGCCGCCGAGGATCACGCGGCCTTCGCGACCGATCCCATCGGCAAGGCCGCGCGCGAACGAGCCTACCGCGGCGATTGCCGCGACGCCGATCGCGATGCAGGCGATGAAGACGTAAAACCCGCGCACGCCACCGCGCAGTTCGCGCAGCGCGAGCCGCCACGTCAGGGCGAAGCCGGGTTGACCGACGGCAGGCGCGCGCGGGGGAAAGGCGGGCGCGTTCATGCGGAAGCGACCTCTTCTTCGACATGGCCGGAGCGCAGTCGCACGACGCGGTCGCAGCGTTTGGCGAGCGCGAGATCATGGGTCACCAGCACGAGCGTCATCTTCTCCGCGGCAAACCGCGCGAACATGAGATCGATCACTTCGGTACCCGTGGCCTCATCGAGATTGCCGGTCGGCTCGTCGGCAATGATGATCGACGGGCTCGGCGCGAGCGCGCGCGCAAGCGCAATGCGCTGCTGCTCGCCGCCGGAGAGCTGTGCCGGATAATGGCTGGCGCGCGCCGCAAGCCCGACCGCGGCAAGTTCCGTGGCCGCGCGCTCGAACGCATCCCGCACGCCGGCGAGTTCGAGCGGCACTGCGACGTTCTCAAGCGCCGTCATGGTCGGGATGAGGTGGAAAGATTGGAATACGATGCCCACTTGGCGGCCACGGAAGCGCGCAAGCGCATCTTCATCGAGTTGGCCGATGTCCTGGCCTGCGACGATCACGGTGCCTTCATCGGGGCGTTCGAGCCCGGCCATGACCATCAGCAAGGTCGACTTGCCGGAACCCGACGGCCCGAGCAGGCCGACCGCCTCGCCACGGCCTATATCAAGGGCAATGTCCTTGAGGATATGCACCCGTGCGGCGCCGTGACCGAGGGAGAGATTGACGCCCGTGAGCGAAATTGCCGGTATAACGGGGCGCGTCGTCGCTGAGGTAGCATCCATGGGATTCGTGAATTTCCGTGTCGTCCGCGTGAGTTCGGGTCGGTCGCCGCGCTCATATGGGAAATTCCCGGGCCGAGTGAAGAGCCGAGTGAAGATAGGCGCCTGGGCGACCGCTGTCATAATTCTTTGCGCCGGAATCGGGGCGGCCGGCCCCGTGCGCGCCGCCGACCCGCAAGTGAAGATCGTTGCGCTCGGCGATTCGCTGACGGCCGGGTTCGGACTGCGCGCGAACGAAGCCTTCCCGGTCAAACTGCAGCAGGCGCTCATCGCCACGGGACAAAACGTCAGCATCGCCAATGCCGGTGTGTCCGGCGATACCGCGTCAGGCGGGCTCGCGCGGCTCGATTGGTCGGTGCCGGAGGGGACCGATGGCGTCATCATCGAGCTCGGCGCGAACGACGCGCTGCGCGGGGTCGATCCGAAAATCACCCGCAAGGCACTCAGCGACATCCTGAACCGGCTTCAGCAGCGCAAGATCCCGGTCCTTCTCTGCGGCATGTTGGCACCCCGCAATCTGGACGACGAGTATCGCCGCGCCTTTGACAGCATCTACCCGGACCTGGTGGCCAAGTACGGGGCGATCCTCTATCCGTTCTTCCTCGACGGGGTCGCTTTGGAAGCAAAGCTCAATCAACACGATGGACTGCATCCGACCGCCGCCGGGGTCGACGTCATCGTAAAAAATATCTTGCCCGCCGCGGAGGCGCTGGTGGCCAAGGCGCGGGCGGCCGAAAACGGCGCCTCATTGCGTTGAGCGCCCGAATCCGCACATAAAAGGGTATCGCAGTGTAGTTTGCCGCCATGCCTCGCCTCTTTACCGCCGTCGAAATCCCTTCGGAGATCGGCCAGTCGCTGGCGCTGCTGCGCGGCGGCCTGCCGGGTGCACGCTGGATCGACCCCGAAAATTATCACCTGACGCTGCGCTTCATCGGCGACATCGACGATGCCCTCGCCCACGAAATCGCGTTCATGCTGGGCAAGGTCAAACGCGCGCCCTTCGACCTGCGCATCGAAGGCCTCGATTCCTTCGGCGGCAACAAGCCTCGCGCCGTGGTCGCGGCGGTGCGCGCCGTGCCGCAACTCGTCGAACTCCAAGCCGACCACGAACGGCTGATGCAACGGGTCGGCCTCGAGCCCGATCGCAAATACAAGCCTCACGTGACGCTCGCGCGGTTGCGCGACGCCTCGAGCCGCGATGTGGCAGCGTATCTCTCCACCCGTCCGTTCCGCTCGACGTCGTTTCCCGTATCGCGCTTCGTGCTCTATTCTTCCCGCTCCTCCGTCGGCGGCGGGCCGTACGTGGTCGAGGCCGAGTACCCGCTCGCCGCGTGAGCCGGGTTCCACACCTGCCGCCACTGCAACCCAGGCGTTTCCCTCGCCGCTCCATGCTGCTATGACCTTGCCCCAGGGGCCCGTTGCCGGCGCCGAGCCATAAAGCGCGTGCGCCGGCAGCGCGAAGGGGAAGGTTCATGACCGCGCTGACGCTGTCACGCTATTTTGCTCACCGCTTCCTGGTGGCGGTGGTCGGCGTGTTCGTCGGCGTCTTCGTGCTGGTCGCGCTCGTCGATTACATCGACCTCATGCGCAAGGCCGCCGATGTCCCCAATGCGCCGACCGGGCAGGTCATCCTGATGTCGGTCTACCGCGTTCCACAGATCATGGAGCGCCTGTTTCCGTTCAGCGTCCTGATCGGCGCCATGGCCTGCTACCTCAGCCTGTCGCGGCGGATGGAACTCGTGGTCGCGCGCGGCGCCGGCATGTCGGTCTGGCAGATCATCACCCCGGCCCTCGTCGTCGCACTGCTGCTCGGAGCGTTTGCGACCCTCGTCTACAATCCGGCGTCGGCGGCGCTGCGCGAAGCCTCGAAGCGCATCGAGTCGCAGATCTTTGGGCAAGGCCAGTCGGCACTCGAAGGCTACAGCAACGGCTATTGGGTGAGGCAGCGCGGCATCGACGGCGAATCGATCCTCAACGCGGTGCAAAGCCACGACCAGGGCCTGCGGCTCACCACCATCGTGGCGTTCACGTTCAGCTCGACCGGCGAGTTCAAGGAGCGGATCGAGGCGCAGAGTGCCGAGCTTCAGCGCGGCGGCTGGCTCCTGAGCCAAGCGAGAGTCTTCGCCGTCAACGCGCCGGCGCAGGACTTCGACACCTACATCCTGCCGACCCGGCTGACGCGCGAACAGGTCGCCGAGAGCTTTGCCGCGCCGGACACGGTCGGCTTCTGGCATTTGCCGACCTACATCCGCTTCGCTGAAGACTCAGGCTTTGCCGCGGCCGGCTATCGGCTGCAGTACCAGCTTCTGATCGCGCGGCCGTTCCTGCTGGCTGCGATGATCCTGCTCGCCGGCTCGGTGAGCTTGCGAGCGTTCCGGTTCGGCGGCGTGCCACAGCGAATCCTGCTCGGCATCGCGGCCGGCTTTTCGATCTACGTGCTGTCCAAGGTGACCGAAGACCTGAGCAAAGCCGAACTGCTGACGCCGGTCCTCGCGGCCTGGCTGCCGATCGTCGCCGGCGGCCTCTCCGGCTTCCTCGTCCTGCTGTGGGAAGAGGACGGGTGAACAGGGGTCAGGAGTCAGTCATCAGAAGAGCAGTATCTGCCTTCTCTGATTACTGATCACTGCGCGACCGCGGCCTCTCCCGTCGTTTCGAGATTGAAGGCGGCGGAGAAGAGGGCGCGAGTGTAGGGCGACTTCGGCTTCGCGAAGATGTCGGCTGCGGCGCCTTCCTCGACTACTTTGCCGTTGCGCATGACGATGAGCTTGCTCGCGAGCGCCGCCACGACCTTGAGGTCGTGGGAGATGAACATGTAAGTCAAATTCTTGCGCTTCTGCAGGTCGCGCAAGAGATCGACGATCTGGGCCTGAATCAGCATGTCGAGCGCCGAGGTCGGCTCATCGAGTACCACGAAAGTGGGCTCCAGTGCGACGGCGCGGGCGACGGCGATGCGCTGGCGCTGGCCGCCGGAGAACTCGTGCGGATAGCGCGAGCGGCACATCGGATCGAGGCCGACTTCCTTCATGGCGCGTATGACGCGCTCTTCCCGCTCGTGGCTCTTGAGGTGCGGCTGGTGGATCGGCAGTCCCTCCTCGATGACGTCGCCGACGGTCATGCGCGGACTCAATGAACCATAGGGGTCCTGGAACACGATCTGCATGTCGCGCCGGAACGGGCGCATCTGTTTGAATTTCAGCCCCTGCATCTCGCGGCCGAGAAACACGATCGGCCCCTCGGAGGAGATGAGGCGCAGGATCGCGAGCCCGAGCGTCGTCTTGCCGGAGCCGGATTCGCCGACGACGCCCAACGTCTCGCCGCGCCTGATCTCGATCGAGACGCCATCGACAGCCTTGATGTGGCCGACGACTTTGCGCATCAGGCCTCTCTTGATCGGGAACCAGACCTTCAGGTTGTCGGTCTTGATCATGACGTCGCCGCTCGGATTCATCGGCGCCGGCTTGCCCTTCGGTTCGGCGGCAACGAGTTGGCGCGTGTAGGCATGCTGGGGCGCCGAGAACAACGCCTCGACCGGGCCCTCCTC
Source organism: uncultured Alphaproteobacteria bacterium (assembly GCA_963807015.1). Taxonomy (GTDB): domain Bacteria; phylum Pseudomonadota; class Alphaproteobacteria; order Rhizobiales; family Xanthobacteraceae; genus JAJPKK01. The sequence continues at coordinate 192,545 of CAWEAS010000013.1, forward strand.
CACGATCTTGCCGTACCGCATCACGCAGACCCGATCGGCGACCTTGCGCACCACGCCGAGATCATGAGTGATGAACAGCACCGCCATCCCGAGGCGCGCCTGGAGGTCCTTGAGAAGCTGGAGGATCTGCGCCTGCACCGTAACGTCAAGCGCGGTCGTCGGCTCGTCGGCGATCAGCAGGTCGGGGCTGTTCGCGAGCGCCATTGCGATCATGACGCGCTGGCGTTGTCCGCCCGAGAGCTGGTGCGGGAAGCTCGCCAATCGGCTTTCCGGATCGCGGATGCCGACTTGGCCGAGAAGCTCGATGGTCCGCGCCCGCGCCGCGCGGCCGACGATGCCGCCGTGCAGCAGCAGGATTTCGGCGATCTGCCTCTCGATGGTGTGCAGCGGATTGAGCGATGTCATCGGCTCCTGGAAGACGATGGTGATGTCCTTGCCGCGCACCTCGCGGATCTCGCTCTCGCGCAGGCGCATCAGGTCGCGCCCCTTGAACGTCACGGAGCCGCACGGGTGCGAGCACGCCGGATAGGGCAGAAGCCGCAGGATCGACAGCGCGGTGACCGACTTGCCGGAGCCGGATTCGCCGACCAGCGCCAATGTCTCGCCCTTGGCGATATCGAAGGACACACGGTCGACGGCGACGAGCCGGTTGCGACCTTGGCCGAACTCGACCGACAGGTCGCGGACCGAAAGGAGAGGTTGTACCGAAGCGTCCATCACCGGCTCACTTGCTCATTTGAAGGTCTTGCGCGGATCGTAGGCGTCGCGCACGCCTTCGCCGACGAAGATCAATAGCGAAAGCATGATGGCGACGGTGAAGAAGCCCGTGAGCCCGAGCCACGGCGCCTGGATGTTGGCCTTGCCCTGCTGGAGCATTTCGCCGAGCGACGGCGACCCGGGCGGCAGGCCGAAGCCAAGGAAGTCGAGCGCGGTGAGCGTCATCACCGAGCCTGACAGGATGAACGGCACGAACGTCATGGTCGCCACCATCGCGTTCGGCAACAGGTGGCGGAACATGATGACCCGGTTGGTGACGCCGAGCGCGCGGGCCGCCTGGACGTATTCGAAATTGCGCCCGCGCAGGAATTCGGCGCGGACGAGGCCGACCAGCGACACCCAGGAGAACAGGAGCAGAATCCCGATCAGTATGAAGAAGCCCGGGATGAACATCGACGATATGATCAACAGCAGATAAAGCTCGTTGATCGACGTCCAGATTTCGATGAAACGCTGGAACAAAAGATCGGTCCAGCCGCCGAAATAGCCTTGCACCGCGCCGGCCCCGATGCCGATCACCGACGACACCGCCGTCAGCACCAGGCCGAACAGCACCGAAAGGCGGAATCCGTAGAGCATGCGCGCGACGACGTCGCGGCCCTGGTCGTCAGTGCCGAGCCAGTTGTATTCGAGGTCCCGGCAGCCCGACAGGTGGTTCTTCTCCACGACCGCCTGGCATTCCTTCTCGGTCAGCATCCAGGTCGGCTTCGACGGCGCCGGCGTCGGCAGATCGAGATTGTGGGTATCGTAAGAGAACCGGATCGGCGGCCAGATCATGTGGCCGCCCTTGTCGGCAATGAGCTTTTGCAGGAACGGATCGCGATAGTCGGCGGCCGTCTCGAAGTCGCCGCCGAAGGTCGTCTCAGGATAGGCGAAGAACACCGGGAAGTAGAGCTTACCCTCGAAACTCACGACAAACGGCTTGTCGTTCGCGATCAGCTCGGCACACATCGAGACCACGAAGAGAACGAGGAACAGCCACAGCGACCAGTAGCCGCGCTTGTTGGATTTGAAGTTGTCCCAACGCCGGCGGTTGAGCGGCGACAACGCAAAGCGCGACCGCGTGCGCAACGGGATGTCGGGTCCGACCGGCGCCACATCGAGGATCGGGGGCGCCTCATGCGAAGCGCGATCCGGGACCGGGTGCCGCAACACACGGTCTTCGGGTTCGGGCTCGAGGGTGGTGCGGTCGTCCATCTCAAACCTCTCGCGTCTCGAAATCGATCCGCGGATCGGTCCAAGTATAGGTCAGATCGGCGATGAGGTTGAGCACAAGCCCGACCAGGGAGAAGATATAGAGGGTTGCAAACACAACCGGGTAGTCGCGGTTGAGCACGCTCTCGAACCCGAGCAGGCCGAGACCGTCGAGCGAAAAGATCGTCTCGATCAGCACCGAGCCGGCGAAGAAGGCGTGGACGAAAGCGCCGGGAAAGCCGGCAATGATCAGCAGCATCGCATTGCGGAAGACGTGACCGTACAGCACCTGGCGGTCGGTGCAGCCCTTGGCGCGGGCGGTCAGCACGTACTGCTTGCGGATTTCATCGAGGAAGCAATTCTTCGTGAAGATCGTCAAAGTGGCGAACGCGCCGACGCCGAGCGAGATCAGCGGCAGCGTCAGGTGCCAGAAATAATCGAAAATCTTTCCGTACCACGGCAGCATCGCCCAGTTGTCGGAGGTGAGCCCGCGCAGCGGAAACCAGTCGAGGAACGATCCGCCGGCGAACACCACGATCAAGAGCACCGCAAACAGGAACCCCGGAATCGCGTTGCCGAGAATGATGACGCCCGAGGTCCAGACATCAAAGTGCGTGCCGTCTTTGATGGCCTTCCGGATGCCGAGCGGAATCGAGATCAGGTAGGAGGCCAACATCATCCAGATGCCGAGCGAGATCGACACCGGCAATTTCTCGCGGACAAGTTCAAGCACGGTGGTGTCGCGGAAATAGCTGCGGCCGAAGTCGAACCGCGCGTAGTTCCACATCATGATGAAGAAGCGCTCGTAGGCCGGCTTGTCGAAGCCGAACTGCTTCTCCAGGCGCTTGATGAATTCCGGATCGAGACCCTGGGCGCCGCGATATTTCGATGTGGCAGCGTCGAGCTGGCCGGCGCCCTGCACGCCGCCGCGGGCACCGAAATCGCCGCCGGCAGAGCCGGAGATGCGCGAGGTCGCCCCGGTGTCGGAGCCTGACAGCTGGGCAATGATCCGCTCGATCGGTCCGCCCGGCGCAAACTGCACGACGGCGAACGAGACGAGCATGATGCCGAACAGCGTCGGGATCATCAGCAGGACGCGGCGGAGGATGTATGCGGACATGCGGCTCTATTCGATCACGATGGATGAGGGTTCAACCGGGCTTGTCGAGCTTTGCGGCTTTGTCACGGTCATACCACCAGGTTTCCGGGATGCCGCGCATATAGGTCGGATGACCCTTCGGCTGGCCGAAGACGTCCCAGTAGGCGACGCGGTGGGCGGCCTTGAACCAGTGAGGCACCCAATACTGTCCGGCGCGCAGCACCCGGTCGAGGGCGCGGGTGGCGACAACAAGCTCGGGCCGCGAGTTGGCGTCGATGATCTTTTCGATCAGGGCATCGACAGCCGGATCGGCGATCCCGGCGACATTCTGCGATCCCTTGGTGGCCGCCGCTCGCGACGAAAAATAGGTGCGAAGCGAATCGCCGGGGACGGTCGAGAAGCTCATGCGGTCGACGACCACGTCGAAATCGAAATCGTCGACCCTCGCCTTGAACTGGACCGCATCGACGAGGCGCAGCGTTGCCTCGATGCCGAGCGTCTTGAGGTTCTTGATGAACGGCATGTGATGCGGTTCGAACGTCGGCTCGTCGATCAGGAATTCGAACACGATCGGCTCGCCCTTGGCGTCGACCCGCTTGCCGCCTTTGATGGGGAAACCGGCGTCCTGGAGCATCTGCGAGGCCTTGCGCAACAACGTGCGGTCTTGGCCCGACCCGTCGGATACCGGGGGCGTGAATGGTTCCCCGAACACCTCGTCCGGCACCTTGCCGCGCCAGGGTTCGAGCAGCTTCAGCTCCTCGGGGCTCGGCAGTCCTTCGGCCATCAGGTCGGAGTTTTGAAACACCGACACCGTGCGCCGATAGGAGCCGTACATGATGTTCTTGTTGGTCCACTCGAAATCGAAGGCGTAACTCACCGCCTCGCGCAGACGCCGGTTGGCGAACTTGGCGCGCCGCGTGTTGAACATCCAGCCCTGGCCGCCCGACGGCGTATCGTCGGGAAATTCCTCGCGATGGACCCGGCCATCCTTGATAGCCGGGAAGTCGTAGCGCGTCGCCCAGGTGCGCGAGGTGAACTCCTCGCGGAACAGATAGTTCTTCGCCGTGAAGCCTTCGAAGCCGACCTCGCGATCGCGATAATACTCGAAGCGCACCACGTCGAAATTGTTCTGGCCGACATTCACCGGCAGGTTGGTGCCCCACCAATCGGAAACGCGCTGATATTCGATGAAGCGGCCCGCATCGAAGCGGCCGACCCGATAGGCGCCCGAGCCGAGCGGAATATCGAGACCCGTCTCCTCGAACGAGCGCGTCGCGTAGTAGGCGCGCGAGAAAATCGGCAGGCCGGCCACGAACAGCGGTACGTCGCGCGCGCGCTTCGGAACAAAGCGCACCGTGAGCACCTCGTCATCATCCGCTTCTGCGCTCGCCATCTCGCGCGTCAGCTGCTGGATGATCGGATGCCCCTTCTCCTTGAGGAGGTTGAGCGAAAATGCGGCGTCGCGGGCCGTCAGCTTGGTGCCGTCGTGGAACCGCGCCTCGGGACGGATGTGGAAGCGATAGACGAGGCCGTCAGCCGATACCCGCACCTTGTCGGCGGCGAGGCCGTACATCGCGTCGGGCTCGTCCTCCGCCCGCGCCATCAGCGTCGCGAACGTCGCCTCCATGCCGAGCGCAGCGTCACCGCGCAGGATGAAGCTGTTGAGCGAATTGAAGGTCACAAAGTTCTGATTGAAGATCCGGTTCGATCCGATCTGGGAAAACACGCCGCCCTTCGGGGCATTCGGGTCAACGTAATCGAAGTGGCGGAAATCGGCGGGATATTTGAGATCACCGAACGCCGACATGCCGTGGGTTTCAGTATCGCCTTCGGCTGCCGCGGGGATGCCGGTCGCAAACGCGCCGGCCGCGCCGGCGCTCAGCACCAGCACGTCACGGCGCGTCAGGCGATAGCGATTCACTGACGACCTCCGACCTTGGCTGCGAGCGCGGTGTCCCACCACCAGATCGTCGGAAACGCGCCGAGCCCGTATTCGGGCAGCTTGTCGGGATGGGCGAAGCGGTTCCACCGTGCGGTGCGCACGCGAGGATAGGTCCACTGCGGCACCACATACTGGTTCCACAGCAGCACGCGGTCGAGCGCGTGGGTCGCGGCGACAACCTCGTCGCGATCCTTTGCGAAGACGATGCGTTCGATCAGCTTGTCGACTGCCGGATTCTTGATGCCGATGAGGTTGCGCGAGCCCATGGTATCGGCCGACTTCGAGCCCCAGTATTCGCGCTGCTCGTTGCCGGGCGTCAGCGATTGGCGCCAGGTGCTGACCACCATGTCGAAATCGAAGTTGCGCTCGCGGTTTATGTACTGCGCTTCGTCGACGCTGCGAACGGTGACCGTGATGCCGAGCCGCTCCAACGAGGGCTTGTAGAACAGGAATAAGCGTTCGAAATCAGGCGAAGTCGCGATGTTGAGGATTTCCACCGTCATCGGTTCGCCGGTCTTGGTGTTGACGAGCTTCTGGTCACGGATCTCCCACCCGGCCTGGCGCAACAAGCGCGTTGCCGTACGCAAATTGTTGCGCACCGCTTCCGGATTGCCGTTCACCGGGGGCTTGTATTCGGTGGTGAACACCTCCGGCGGCACTTCGTTGCGGACGGTTTCCAGAATTTCAAGCTCGCGCCCGGTCGGCAGGCCGGTGGAGGCGAGCTCGGTGCCCTCGAAATAACTGCCGATGCGCGAATACATTCCGAAGAACATCTGCTTGTTCATTTCTTCGAAATCGAGCGCATGGTTGAACGCGAGGCGCACCCGCGGATCGGCGAACTTCTCGCGCCGCGTATTGAGCACGAAGGCCTGCATCACCCCGGAGATGCGGATCGGAAATTCCTCGAGCACCACCCGCTTGTCCTGGACGGCGGGGAAATCGTAGGCGGTCGCCCAGTTCTTGGCGCTGTTCTCCGAGCGGTAGTCGATCCGATCCGCCTTGAAGGCTTCGAGCGACACCAGCGTGTCGCGGTAATATTCGTAGCGGATTTCGTCGAAGTTGTTGGTGCCGATGCGGACCGGAAGGTCCTTGCCCCAGTAGTTCTTGACGCGCTCGTAGACGATCGAGCGGCCCGCTTGGAATTCCTTGATCTTGTAGGGGCCGCTGCCAAGCGGCGGCTCGAGCGAGGTCGCGCCGATGTTGCGCTTGTTGCCGGACTTGTCGACGCCTTCGTACCAATGCTTCGGCAGAACGAACAGCTCGCCGACGATCATCGGCATCTCGCGATTGCCGGGCGCATCGAAGGTGAACGTCACTTCGTGATCGCCGTTCTTCTCGAGCTTCTTCACGTGCTGGTAATAGCTCGAATAGAGCGGATTGTTGGTCTTGAACGCCTCGAACGAGAAGATCACGTCGTCGGCGGTGATCGGCTCGCCGTCGTGCCACTTCGCCTCAGGACGCAGGCGATAGGTCACGGAGGAGAAATCATCGGGATGGCTCACGCTCTCGGCGATCAGACCATAGCCAGTCGACACCTCATCGAGCGAATTCGTCATCAACGTGTCGTAGATGAGGTTCACTCCCATGGCCTGGGTGCCTTTGAGGCCGGAGACCACGAGGTTGAAATTGTCGAAGGTCCCGAATCCGCCGAGCCGCACCGTCGCCGCCCTTCGGCGCATCGGCGCGCACGTAATCGAACTGCTTGAAGCCGGGCGGATACTTGAGATTGCCGAACAGCGACAGTCCGTGCCGCCAGGCCTCTTCGGGAGCCGGGGCCTGAGCTGTAAGCACGAACGAGGCCGCAATCAGGGCGACGGCCGCACCGACGCGGCGCAGGAATTTCGAGTTCAACCCGGCTCTCCTTGGGTATGCGAACGGCCCCCACTTTAGCCGAGGGCCACGGACCGGTCAGGACTAAATATGTTGGCGCTCGATTGCGGCGCCACCATGCCGCACCAGGCCACCTCTCACGAGAGGCTCGCACTGCACAAAGGTTTCGAAAATTTAATGCGCGTTTGCCGGGCCACCTCGAATGGCCGCGGCGAACCTTCCTTCCTCAGGGGAGGATGCGCATCTCCCTGCGCATTATTGATTGGCAACCGGCAGCGGCTGCGGATTCTCTGACAGCGAATTGAGGTAATCGATGACGTCGGCGCGCTGGTTGCCGCGCGGCAGGCCGGCGAACGTCATCTTGGTTCCGGCAATGTAGCCGCGCGGATTGGTCAGGAATTTGTTCAGTTCATCGATCGTCCACGTCCCGCCCTTGGCCTTCATGGCATCGGAATACATGAAGCCGGCTTCGGACGCGCGCGGCCGGCCGACGACGCCGTAGAGGTTCGGACCGATCCCGTTGGGGCCGCCTTTGGTGAAAGTGTGACAAGCCTGGCATTGCTTCGCGACCGTCTCGCCGCGGGCGATGTCGGCGTGGGCGAGCAGCTTTTCGATCGATTCTTCGGGTGCCGCCGCCGGGGCTGCTCCGCCGCCGGCCGGAGCGGCGGCTTTCTTGACGTCGATCTCGTAGCCGGGCTTCGCCGGCTCGGCAGGGGCGTACAGCGCTTCCGCGGCGATGTTGAGCCCGACGAGGCACAACAGGGTAAAAAGCAGCGCACCAGCGAACTTGTTGAATTCGAAGGAGTTCATCACTGTTCCGTCGCGTTGAAAGCTGGGGCGCGGGACCCCTCAGGTGGCGCACAGATAGCTGGTTTGCCTCGCCCCTGGCAACCCGTATAAGCGAAGCGGCACATGAATTTAGGAATGGCTGAAAGGCGCGCCGAATCGGCACGGAATGCATGGCGACAGACGTCATTATCATCATCCCGGCGCGCATGACGGCAACCCGTCTTCCCGGCAAGCCGCTTGCTGATATTGCCGGCCGGCCGATGATCGCCCATGTGCTCGACCGTGCCGCCGCCGCGGCCGTCGGCCCCGTGTTCGTGGCGACGGATTCGCCGGAGATCGCGAGCGCCATCGAAAAAGCCGGTGGCCAGGCCGTGATGACGCGGTCCGATCATGCCTCGGGCTCCGACCGAATCTACGAGGCGCTCACCCGTGTCGCTCCCGACGCCGGTATCGTCATCAACGTGCAGGGCGATCTGCCGACGCTTGACCCTGCCGATATCCGCGCCGCGCTCGACCCGCTCGCCGATCCCGCTGTCGACATCGCGACCCTCGCCGCGGAAATCCGCAAGACCGAGGAGCGGACCAATCCGAACGTGGTCAAGGTGGTCGGCACGCCGGTCGGCAAAGACCGCCTGCGCGCCCTCTATTTCACCCGCGCCACCGCGCCCACGGGCGAAGGCCCGTTCTATCACCACATCGGCCTCTACGCCTATCGCCGCGCGGCGCTCGAACGCTTCGTGAGCTTGCCGCCGTCGCCCCTGGAGCGGCGCGAGAAGCTCGAGCAGCTGCGCGCGCTCGAGGCCGGCATGCGCATCGATGTGGCGATCGTGCGTTCGGTGCCGCTCGGCGTCGACACGCCGGAGGACCTCGCGGTCGCGCGCGCGTTGTTGACTTGACGGCCGCACCTCCGTACGCAGCGCGGATGACCGACACCAAGCGTTTGAAGATCGTCTTTCAAGGCGAGCCCGGGGCGAACTCCGATATCGCCTGCCGGGAAGCGTATCCGCAGGCCGAGCCCGTGCCCTGCCCGACCTTCGAGGACGCGCTCAACGCCATCGCGTCCGGCGAAGCCGATCTCGGCATGATCCCGATCGAAAATTCGGTCGCCGGCCGGGTCGCCGATATCCATCACCTGATGCCGGTCGCGGGCCTGCACATCATCGCCGAGTGGTTTCTGCCGATCCGCAACCAACTGATGGCGCTCAAGGGCGTCCGGCTTGACGAGATCAAGTCGGTCGAGAGCCACATCATGGCGCTCGGCCAATGCCGCAACTACATCCGCAAGCTCGGCATCAAGAGCGTGGTCGCGGCCGATACTGCCGGCGCCGCGCGCGAGGTCGCGGCACGCGGCGACCGCACCGTGGCTGCGATCGCCTCAAAACTTGCCGCCGAAATCTACGGGCTCGACATTCTGGCGTCGAACATCGAAGACGCCTCGCACTCGACCACCCGCTTCATCGTGCTGTCGCGCGAGGCGGCGCCGGCCAAACGCGGCACCGGCCGGATCATCACCACGTTTATTTTCCAGGTGCGCAATATTCCGGCGGCGCTCTACAAGGCGCTCGGCGGCTTTGCGACCAACGGCGTCAACATGACCAAGCTCGAAAGCTACATGCTCGAAGGCACCTTCACCGCGACCCAGTTCTATTCCGACGTCGAAGGCCATCCGGACGACCCCGGCCTCAAACTGGCGCTCGACGAACTGGCGTTCTTTTCCCAGCCGGGCTCGCTCAAAATCCTCGGCGTCTATCCGGCCCATCCGTTCCGGGCCACCATGGGAGGCAAGTGAGGAAGCAAGTGAGGACGCGGGTTATAGGAGGCAAGTGACCATGGGCTCGCTCACGTTGGCGCAGGCGAACCGCATCATCGAGGCGATTCTGGCGCGCGGTGCCGAACTCGGCTGCCGGCCGCTCGCCGCGATCGTGGTCGAGCCGGGCTGCAAGGTGAAGGCGTTCCAGAAGGAGGACGGCGCCTCGATGATCCGGTTCGAGATGGCGTTCGGCAAGGCCTATGCGGCGCTCGCGCTCGGCCGATCGTCGCGGCTCGTGCGCATCCGCAACGAGGAGAAGCCGGCGTTCATGCGCTACCTCATCGCCGCGAGCGGCGACCAGCTTTTTCCCGAAGGCGGCGGCCTGCCGATTCGCGATGACAACGGCGAGGTGGTCGGCGCCGTCGGCGTCACCGGCGATACCGAGGATCGCGACGAGGAGCTTGCCGTCCACGGCATCCATGCCGCCGGCCTCAAGACCGACGACGACTGCCGCGACATGGGCCGCCGCACCAACGCCCGCCTAGCCGACAAGTAGCGGCTACTCTCCGCGGCCCCTTTCCCTGGAGCCGGCGCGGGCGTAAGGTTGCCTATAAAGGCATCAAAGGGAGGCTTTCGAGTCCCAATCCTTGCGGTTCGGCCGCCGCGATCTTCGCGCCGGTGCATTTTTTACGAACCTGCCGTTTCCAGTTCCTCGCGGCGCGCCCGCGCAACATCCCAACGCCAGCGTCAGGTCGGTGCCACCACCAACAGCCCAGCGGGTGCATGCATGGCGCATGCATGCGCTGCAGAGCCGCGTGAAGGAGAGAGACCCTATGACCCATTCGAACAGCACAAGCGCAAAAAGCACTCCCGTGAAAGGTTGTTTGTTGCTCGGCGTCGCCACCCTTGTGTTGACCGGTGCGGCCGCGATGACGGCGCCGGCCTCGGCCGATCAGTTGCTGAGCGGCGCGATCACCTCGGCCTCGGGCCAGAAGCTCGAAGGCATCCAGGTCTCTGCCAAGAAGGAAGGCTCGACGATCACGACGAGCGTGTTCACCGACCAGAACGGCCAGTATTTCTTCCCGGCGCTCCCGGACGGCAAATACCGGGTGTGGGCGCAGGCGCTGGGCTTCGAGACCAGCAAGACCGCCGTCGATCTCACTTCGGCTTCGCATCAGGATTTCAAGCTCGCCGCGATCACCGATCCCGAGCAGAAGATCAAGCAGATGCCGTCCGAGATGCTGGCAGCGGCGCTGCCCGATGAGACCGAAGCCGACGCGCAGATGAAGCGCATCTTCCACAACCAGTGCACCGGTTGCCATACGCCGGGCTATCCGCTGCAGTTCAAGTTCGATGAAGCCGGCTGGAACAAGATCATCAACCTGATGAAGATGGTCGCCAACACCGGCGAATACATGGGCCCGAATCACAAGCCGAACGGCATCATCGAGTTCAATCGCAAGGAGCTTGCCGCCTATCTCGCCCGCGCCCGCGGCCCCGGCGAAACCTCGATGAAGTTCAAGGACCGTCCGCGGCCGACCGGCGAAGCCGCCCGCGTCGTATGGCAGACCTATGATCTGCCGCTCAGCCCGGTGAGCGGCATGGGCGTGCGCGGCGCGAAATACACCGTCAATGACGGCTACGACTGGAACCTCGGCACGCCCTCGAAGCTCGGCCAGCTTCCCCACGACGGCGCCATGGGGCTCGACGGCAATCTCTACTACACCGTCAACAATCCGAACCCCGACGTGACCGTCGGCAAGGTCGACACCAAGACCGGCGAGGTGAAGTATCTCAAGGTCGAGCGCAAGGACGGCAAATGGGCCGCGACCGCCCATGGCCTCACCCGCGACGCCAACGGCGACCTGTGGTTCGACGTCAATCCGGGCCGCCGCAGCCTCGGCAAGCTCGAAGCGAAGACCGAGAAGATCAGCGTCTACGAGACGCCGGAGCCGATGTCGCCGCTCGGCGGCGCCGTCACCCTCGATGTCGACGGCAAGGGCCGCATCTGGGCGTCCGCGCCCGACGGCGTCGTCGCCTTCGATCCGGCGACCGAGAAGTTCACCGACTTCAAGTCGATCCTGCCGTTCAAGAACGCCAAGGGCACCAACTCGACCTACGGCGCCGCGGGTGACCGCGACGGCAACGGCTGGTGGGCGCAGATGGCGTTCGACACCATCGGCAAAGCCGACATGGCGAGCGGCAAGACCACCGAGATCGTGCTGCCGTCGCTCAAGGACGAGATGGCGCGGTTGCCGGAGGCGAAGCGCGCCTTCTACGAGAACTTCACCGACCGCACCAACGGCAATCCGGTTCCCTGGAGCCAGGGTCCGCGCCGCATGGGCACCGACAAGAACGCCGACGTGCTGTGGGTCGGCAATTCATGGGGCGCGACGCTCGCCCGCATCGACACCAAGACGGGCCAGACCTCGATCATCCCGTTCCCCGATCCGGCCTATCAGCCGTATCACATCGCGGTCGACATGAACCACAATGTGTGGGGCAACCTCTGGACCGCGGACCGGATCGCAAAATACGACCCGGCCGCCGGCCAATGGACGCTGTTCGATCTGCCGATGCGCGGCACCGAGATCCGCCACATCTCGCTCCTCGAGCGCGACGGCGTGACCAAGGTGATCGTGCCGGTCTATCGCGACAGCATGATGGGCGTGATGACGCTCCGCAGCGAAGCCGACATCGCCGCCCTCAAGACGGCGGCGAAGTAAGCGGCGCGGCGCCGACTGCGCGAAGGCGAGAGTGAACGAAAGCCGGGCCGCGGAAACGCGGCCCGGACCGCAATGACGGATGCGGCATAGTTAATTTGATTATCGCTCCCCGGTGTTAGTATCATGGATATTTTCAAGGCGACCGTTCCGGAGGACAAGTTTCATAAGAACTTTGCGCGCACTCTGCAACCAAGCGGCCATGGCGTCCGCGAAGTACTGAAGTGCTGGGCAGACGGTTTCACGGATCGCGACGGCAAATTTGTTCGAGAATTCCAAACAACCTATAATTCGAGCTTCTGGGAGCTATATCTATTTGCCGTCCTCAAGCGACTAGGCATCAAAGTTAATATGACCTACGACTCTCCTGATTTCGTAGCGGCGGACCATCCCTTTGCCATTGAAGCTACCATAGCGGGACATGCTGCGGATGCCGTTGCAGAATGGGAGAAGACTTTTGAGGTTATTCTGTCCGAAGATCCCAAAGAAGCTATTGATCAAACGACTATTCGCCTAGCGAATGCATTAAGCGCAAAGTCGACGTCATATCAAACGAAATATAATACTTTGCCGCACATGGCGAATCGCGCTTACGTTGTTGCCATCTCCAATTTTGCAACGCCCGGCTTTTTTTTATTGGGTGATACCGCGCTCCAGCGGTTGCTCTATGATCCAGCCGGCGAGACGGCGCTTGCAAAGGCGAACGGCGCTCTGGTGCCGCTTGGCTTGTTCCGCGACGATGGGATATCCCATATCAGCGGCATACTTTATTCGTCGGTAGCTAGCTTCGGCAAGGCACGTGCCCTTGGACCGGATGGCGATGAATTCACATTTCAGGCCGTCCGAGAACGTAATGGCGGCGAGCGCATTCACATCGTCGCGAAGAAATCAGAGTACAAGGAAACGCTGACCGATGGCTTGCGCTACTTCTCAAATCCCTTCGCCACGGTACGGCTTGATCCACAGTTGTTTCGCGACGACGGAATCAAGCGATATCTGGGAGAGAAGGACGGCACGATGCTTATCACATGCAATCCCGAAGGTGATCTCGAGTGGCGGCAGGTAATTCACCTTAACCCGAGCCTCATCAACCGCAGTTGACACCCGTCGAAGCAGTTCCGACGCATTCCTGTTTAGCGTTCAGTTGATGGGCGACCAGGGGCCAATCAGCTGGTAGCGAACCCGCGCGGGCTTAAAACCGATGAATACCTCGATTGTCCCTTTCCGTTGACTGCCCCTAGGTGCTGATGGTGAACAGCCCACGTACGTCAATCGCTATCATGCTAACGCACCGCGTTTCCAAATATTATTATGTCGTCAGGATCGCTCCAAATATCGGCACTCACCTTATCGAACAACCCGGTTGTAAACTTCTGAACCGGGAGATCAGAATAGAACATTGGCGACGTTAGATCGATCCCGGACATGATGTCGATGCCGAACTGTCTTCGGGCGTATTCGACGGTGCGCAAGAGGTCTTCTATAGGACTCGATCGCTTTGTTTCATCAATTTGGAAGTCTCTGACCTCGGGTGGATCGAGCCTGAGGTGTTGCATAATTACTCGCATCTCAGCGGACCATGCTTTCAAATACCTCTGCTCGAACGCTAAACGTCTTGCGAAGTCAAGGAAGAAGCGGCCCTTAAGTGTCGGAACTCGGATCATCGAGTGCTCAACTGAGGCAATAAAACCCACTCCCGCAAGCATAGCCATGGCTTCCCGAAGCGGAGAGCCCTTTGAGCCAACCTCCTTTTCAAATGAAGGGCCATGATAGCATCCTGACGTAGCCACGACTTGCAAAGCGGCCATTTTTAATCCCAGTACCCCCCCCATGATTCGCAAATGTTGTTACATCAGAATGGGAGAGCTTGCCGAATACAACACCAAAAAGAAGGTCTGACGAAACTTCATTAAATATGTACGCATTCATCCAGTTTCTTTGCTCGACCGCGTCCACATCGAAACTTTCGGGGATGGGGATGATCCTTAGCCCTCGCAAAAGAGATCGGGTTGTCGAGTTGTCGCGGTACGTGCGAAGAACTTCGTCAATTTTTGCCCGATTCCGAATGCGATCACGGACGAAATACAATTTAAGTGATGATTCGGCATCGAACAGAAGGGTGCGCAGGTCTTTCTCGATCCCTTCTTCATGGCCCCAAAGAACCTGTGAAACCAGCGGTCGACTAGCGTCGCGAAGAATTACGCACCCGTAATCGAAAGTTCGCCGCTCGGCCTCTCTTAGTCCAAGCAAGCGTGTGCCGGAGAACCTTTGTAAGGCCCCATCTAGCGATTCTGAAATAAATTTATGTTCAGCACTGTCTACCACCGGACTGGCCCTCCGGGTGCCAGTTTCATTTCCTTCCGTAACTACGTATAGGCGACCCGCCTAGACCGAGTCGATAAGAGCCACGTTTGGTATCAGGCCGTCCCTACCGCGCGACGGGGTCCATGCCGCTTTTCCGAATAGCCTCGGACGCATGCGGCGAAGCCAGAAACGCGATCAGTCGTTTGGCGCCTTCAGTGTTGCCCGAGCCGGCGACGACGGCGGCTGAAAACGTCTGAACGAACTGGATCTCCGGGGCGATGTTGCCGGCGAATTCGACGCCTGATGCGTGCAAAATTTCGCTGACCGGCATGACCGCAAGATCGGCAGTTCCAGCGGCGACCATGTCGGTGGCGTCGCTGCCGCGCGCCGCCGGCTTCGCGTTGACTTTGTCCGCGATGCCGAGCCGCGGGAAAAGATCTTTCATCAGCCAGATGCCGCTCGTGCTTGCGGGCATCGCCACGGTCTTGGCCTTGACCATGAGTTGCTTGAAGGCCTCGACGGTGCTCACGTCGGGCTTAGCAGTGCCCGCCCGGACGGCGATGCCGAGGGGTACGCGCGCCAGATCCATGTCCGTGCCGGCAGCGATCCGCTTCTCGGCGATCAGGTCATTGAGGCCCTCGCGCGAGAGGATCACGACGTCGGCGGCCGCACCGCCGGCGAGCTTCGCAGCAATGGTTTGCGGCCCCGATCCCTGCGACGCACCTGATCCGGTCGTGACCTTGAGGCCGCTCGCCCGCTCGAACTCCGGCAAAAGCTGTTCGTACGCGCCACCAAATCCGCCCGACATCAGAACGTTCACCTGCGCCGAGGCCGAAACCGGCGAAAGCAGCAGCACGGCCAAGACGACGAATGAGAAACCCTTCATGATTGCCTCCTCGCGGGCCTGCTCCCGCGCTCCCAGCGTGTGAACGACGGTGGATCGCGTCCGGTCCTCTACTTGGCTGCGGGCGGCGCGAGGGCGACGACGGCTTCGGTCGTCAGCAACAGAAATGTCAGCGTCTCCTGCAGGTAGAGGCGCACAACGCTGTCGGTGTGGCTGAGATAGCCGATCGAGACGTCCTGGCCGACATGCAGATCGAAATCGCCGCCGCGGGTGGTAAGCACGAAGCCGCCGGTGATGGCAGGAGTTCCAGATGATCTCGTCTTTGACGAGCTTCTTGACGTGTTCCAGCACCGGGTAACCGTTGTCGCTGACCTCGGCGAGCGCCGTATAGGCATCGGCACCGAGCAGGACCGAATATGGCCCGTTGACCCCGACGAGACGCAGCTGGCTCAAAGCCTTTGCAATGGCGTCAGGGTACTGACGCACGTCGGCCGGGAGCGTGATCGGCGGATTGCTCGTCCCTTGGCGCAGGCCGACAATACTCGCCGCGGAGTACCCCTCGAAAATCGCCCGGTCCTCGGCATAAGCGATCTTCTGCGCGGCGTCCTTCGCAGGTTGCCAATCGGAATCGTCTGCGCCGCGTTCCACGTCGTCGATCTGCTGGCGATCGAGTTCGAACGGGACCCGAAACTCCACCAGCGCCTTGACCTCACGCTGCCGCGCAAGAATCCCGTCGCCGGGCGCTGTAATCGTCTTGAGGTGGCCGGTCCCGACGGCGGAAAGGCCGACGCCGCCGGCGCCATGCACGTCGACCACGCGCCGCCCGGCGAGATAGCGCTTGAGCGTGCGCGTCGTCTCCTCCTCGATGTCCGCCCACGCCGCGTCGGAGATCGGGGCAAGCTCGCGATGAAGATTATTCATGCCGGTTTTCTCCTTTGAGGGAACCGATGCCCAGCGAACCATCCGACGCTGCTGTCGCGGATGGTGCAGGCTCGGCCACCGATGCTGCGGCGGGCGTCGCAACGGCATCGTCGTCGTTGACGGATTCCAAGAATGACGCGGATGGCACAAAGAACAAGGTACCGGTCACCGCGCGGCTGAAGTCAAGCAGCCGGTCGTAATTGCCGGGCGGCCGCCCGACGAACATGTTCTCGATCATCTGCTCGGTCACCCGGGGCGTGCGGCAATAACCGATGAAATACGTGCCGAACTCGCCCGCGACCGCATTCCCGAAGGGCATGTTGTCGCGCAGAATCTTGACCTCTTTGCCGTCCTCAGTGATCGTCGTCAGCGCGTTGTGGGCCGAGGTCGGCTTTATCTTGTCGTCGAGTTCGATGTCGGACAGCTTGGTGCGGCCGATGATGCGTTCCTGCATCTCGGTCGACAGCGCGTTCCAGCCGTCCATGTCATGCAGATATTTCTGCACGATCACGTAGCTGCCTCCGGCAAATGCAGGGTCCTCATCGCCGATGATCGCGGCCTCGGCCACGGCCCCTCCGCGCGGATTCTCGGTGCCATCGACGAACCCCAAGAGGTCGCGCTCGTCGAAGTAACGAAAGCCATGAACCTCGTCGACCGCCGACACCGCGTCACCGAGGCTCTCCATGATCCTGGTCGCGAGTTCGAAGCAGAGATCCATGTGTTTCGCGCGGATATGGAATAGCAGATCGCCAGGCGAGGAGACCGCGTGGCGGGATCCCGCCCTGATCTCGCGGAAAGGATGCAGCTCGGCCGGCCGCGGGTCGCCGAACAGGCGGTCCCAGGCGTCGGAACCGATCCCCATCACGCAGGTGAGACCGGCTTCCAGGTTACGAAATTCCACCGCACGGAATAAAGCAGGGAGGTCGCCACAGAACGATCGAACCGTCGTGCAATTGTCGGGGCCTGGGTTGATCGTCACCACGAGAAAAATCGCCGCCCGGGTCAGCGGCGCTGCGACCGGCTGCGAAACAATCAAGCCATCGATGCCCGCTTTGGCGGCAGTCATTAAGGGAGCACTCGTTGGGCGACATCAGGGAGCGACGTCAGGGGTGAGCTTGATAAGTCCACATTGCCCTGCTCATCAAGAGATAGCAAAGGCCAGTCTTGTCTGAAATTGACACAAAGTGATCCCGCAGCAGAGGCAGTTTGTCCGCCGCGCGGTGTCGCGTCGCCTGTGCCTTGCGGAGCGGCCCTATCGCGAAGTCCGTTCGCTCGCTCCGCGATGTGTGAGGCCGGACAGCAGAGCTATGGCTGCTTGGTCAACACCGTGCAGGACGCGACGCGCGTAACCGGCGACTGCAACATATAACAGAGTTCCAACCGGTTTGGCGCGAGCAGCGTTCCGATGCTGTATCCGTCGTCGTCCACCAGATAGATCGGACCGGTGTGCGATATCACGGCGATGACTTTGTCATTGCCGCGCGTCGACGAAAACGTGCCGGAGAAACGCCGGCCATCCTGCTTGTCGACTGTCAGCGTGAACGCCACGCTGTTCAACCGCGGCTCGGCCCCTGCCGTGGCGGCAGCGTGATGAGGGTTGCCGGTACCCAGGATGATCGTTTCACTGTCGCCTTTCCACGTGCCGCGCAGGTCGGGAACGGCGGTTTGTGCCATCGCCGAAGTCGCAACCGTCAACGTCGTAAGTGTCACCATCCAAGCAAGTTTCGACATGGTTGGCTCCTTTTGCAGGTAGAACGCTCGATAGTCGCGAAGTCACTGCAAATCAGCGCATAGTCGCCGATGGTCCCGGCGACCTGAGCGATATAACACTCGTACGTGTTGCTTTTACTTCGGTTGTTGGTGCTTTCCTATTCCCGCAACCGGGCTTGACCCCCTCCCCCGATTTTTTCGTAAACATTTTGTGTCCGCGGCTCTGATAAGTCGAAGCGCCTCGCAATCTATGAGATACCTGGGCGCGGCATTTTCGATACCCGCTCGCGTTGTGGCTGGGACGAGGATCGCAGCCTTCGCGACCACTTTCGGATGCCGGCAAAATCAGCCAATGTAGTCCGATGGCAAAGCTGCAATCGCAAAGACGCGATTGCGCATCGTAGGGAGGACGTCAATGACAGCGGCGCGCATCTTGTTGTGTTTGATGATCGGCTTTGCAGCGTCGATGCCTGCTCAAGCCGATCCGATCCGCACCACCGGCGGCCTCGTCTCCGGCGTCGCCGTCGGCGGCGGCGTGCAGGCCTACAAGGGCATCCCCTTCGCAAAGCCGCCGGTCGGCGACCTGCGATGGCGTGCGCCGCAACCGGCGACGCCATGGAGCGGGACGCTTGTTGCCGACAAGTATCGCGACGTGTGCGTGCAACGCCCGCCGCTCGGCGGCAATTCGATCTTTACGGAAATCTTCTTCACCCCCATCGCGCCGCAAAGCGAGGACTGCCTCCATCTCAACATATGGACGGCCGCAGCGCCCGGCGAAAAGCGGCCGGTCATGGTTTGGGTTCACGGCGGCGGCTTCGTCGGCGGGTCGGCGGCAGCGGAAATTTATGACGGCGCCGATCTCGCCAAAAAGGGCGTCGTGATGGTGTCGTTCAACTACCGGGTCTGGAAGTTCGGCTTCCTTGCCCTGCCGGAGCTCTCGAAAGAGTCCGAGCATCACGCGTCCGGCAACTACGGTCTGCTCGATCAGGTCGCGGCGCTGCAATGGGTGAAGGAGAACATCGCGGCGTTCGGCGGCGATCCCGACAACGTCACGATCTTCGGCCAGTCCGCGGGGGCCGCGGCCACGAATTTCCTCATGGCGACGCCCCTGGCGAAGGGACTGTTCCATCGGGTCATCGGCGAGAGCGGCGGCGCGTTTGCACCGCCGGTTGGGCGATCGTTGGTACTGCGCAGCCTCTTCATCTCGTATCAGCTGGACCTTCGCGATGCGGAGGCTGAAGGATCGAAGCTCATGGCAGCCCTCAATGCAAAGAGCCTCGCCGAACTGCGGCAAAAAACGCCCGAGCAGATTCTCGCGATCCCGTCTGCCTACCGCTTCGAGTCGTCGATCCCGATCAAGGACGGCTATGTGCTGCCGGCGACGACGGAGGAGATTTTTGCGAGCCACAAGTACATCGACGTGCCCTCTCTGATCGGCTCGAACTCCGATGAAGGTTCGAACTTCCCGACCATGAAGACGCTCGCGGCGTTCCGCGAGGATGCGCACAAGACCTTCGGGCCGCTTGCCGACGAATTCTTGAAAGCCTACCCGGCAAACGATGACGACCAGGCCGCCCGCGCGAGCGCAGCGTCCGTTCGCGACATGCGTCTCTATTGGCCGAGCATGCAGTGGGCCGAGGCGCAAGCCCGCACGGGACAGTCGAAGGTCTTCTATTATTACTTCGCCTATCACCCGCCGGCGCCCGCCAACGAGGTCTACGTCGAAAACCTCGGCAAGAACCTCGGCGCCTACCACGGCGCGGAACTCGCTTACGTGTTCGGCAACTACATTCCACACAAATTTACGTGGACCGATGCGGACCGCGGGCTCACGCGCAAAGTCTCGCAGTACTGGATCAATTTCGCCAAGACTGGCGATCCGAACGGACCGGGGCTGCCGCAGTGGCCAGCCTTCAATCCGCGTACGAACTCGGTCCTCTACATCGACAAGACAATCACGACGGGACCCATTCCGAACCAGAAGAACTACGACCTGTGGAATTCCTTCGCCGCGAAATGGAAGGCGCAGAACTAAGCGAAGCGTTTAGTGAAGCGGCCGGCCGTCACCGCCGGCCGCTTCGGTTCTCAGCCGTCGGATAGGCTGGAGGGCGTGCTCGCCCGGTCGTTCGGACGGCCTATTTCCGCGAGCAACGTTCCAAGAAAAGCTTCATGCTTACGCCAGCGGCCGATTGAGCGGTCGTAGATCGGCTGCCGCACCTGGGTCGCACTTGCCGTGCGGACGGGCCGTTCCGTTTGATAGAACGCGAGGCAGCGCGGGTCCCACTCAAGGCCGCAGTGAGCAACGATGCGGCGCGCCTGACCTTCGAGGTCGGCGACCACATCCTCGTATCGGACATCGAGAATGCGGCCCGCCGGCAACACGTTGTGCCAGTGCGCCATGAGCGCCCGGTAATGCCGATAATATCTTCCCAGCTCCGCGAGATCGCAGGTGTAATTGAGTTCGGCGATGAAGAGCTTGGAGAAGCAGGAGAGGCACGTGTCGAGCGGATCGCGGACGGTGTGGATGATCGTCGCGTTCGGTAGCGCGAGGTGAATGAGCCCGGCGAACTGGAAATTGCTCGGCATCTTATCGGTGATGCGCGCGGCATCCGGCGCAAGGCGCGCGAGATCCGCAAGGTAGCGCGTTCCGAGGCCTTGAAGGTCCGCGTCGGTCGTTCCCGCAACGAATTGCGCGACCGTAGTTGCGTCATGGCGCGAAGCGCGCAGGCCGTTCACGGCGGCCGCGAAATACGGCAACTCGCCGCCGCCGACGACTTGCGGGTGGCTTGCCAGAATCTGCTCGACAAGGGTCGTGCCTGACCGCGGCATGCCGATAATGAAAATCGGAAGTGCAGACGACGGCGCGCCCGTTTGCGGCGACCGGATCAGGTCCGGCGTGAACGCCGCTTCCATCTGCTTGAGCGACGAGAGCGTCGCCTCCTCGTCGTAGATGATTTGGCCGCGCTTGAGCGCATTACCCTCCAGCCATTGACGGAACGCGTCGGCATGGCGACCGAGATCATCGTAGGCTTTTCCCAATCCAAAATGCAGTTCGATCCGATCTTCGACGCTGAGCGACGCGCTGTCTGCAGCCAGCCGCTCAAGTCCGGCAAGACGCGAGTCGTTTTCTTCGAAACGGGCAATCTCACTCAGGTTGCGATGGTACTTCGGGTTAGCCGGCGCGAGACGGACCGCTTCCTCCAAAGCGGCTTTTGCTTCCGACAATCTGCCGATTGCGCGCAGCGCGAGGCCGAGGTTGTTGTAGGTCTCGACAAAGTTCGGTTTCAGGGCGGTTGCCCGGCAAAACGCCTCAATCGCCTCCTCGGTCTTGTTGGCCTCGAGCAGCGCCCGGCCTAGGTCGGCATAAGCGTCCGCGTAGTCGGGCCGGATGCGGATCGCCGCGTGATGGGCGGCGATGGCGTCGTCAAATCGGCCCTGCGTGCGAAACACCATGCCGAGATTGGAGTGAGCTTCCACATGGTCGGGCGCCAGACGGATCGCTTGGTCGCAGGCGGCGGCCGCCTCATCGAGCTTGCCCTGCGCGAGGAGCGCCAGGCCGAGATTGGAATACGCGTCCGCGTAGCTCGGTCTTAAGCGGATGGCCGCGCGGTGTGCCGCGACCGCGTCATCGAGTTTGCCCTGGGTGCACAGCAGCGTCCCGAGACTGGTTTGCGCCTCGGCATGGCCCGGATTGATGCGGATCGCCTGACGACACCCGGCAACCGCGTCCTCCAGGTTGCCCTGCCGGTGCAGCGCGTGTGCAAGATTGAAGTGCGCCTGCGCCGACTGAGGATCGATGTGCACCGCTTGCCGGAACGCCGCAACGGCCTCATCGAATTTGTCCTGATCGCAGAGCAACACTCCGAGATTGGTAAAAGCCTCGGCGTAGTCCGGCCGAAGCGTGATGGCTTCCCGGCAGGCCGCGAGCGCCTCGTCGAGTTTCCCCGCATCGCGCAGAAGCGCACTCAGATTGATGTGAGCGTCCGCAAGATCGGGCTTGAGCGAAATCGCTTGGCGAAGCGCTGCAAGCGCGTCGTCGAACCGCCCCTGCGCTTTGAGAACCGCGCCGAGATCGGAGTAGAACCCGGCGTTTTGCGGATGCCCAGCGATGGCGCGCCGGATCAAATCAGCGGCCGCATCGTGACGGCCTACCTGATGTGCAATCAGCCCCAGGAGGTGCAAGGCATCGGCGTGATCGGGCTGAAGGGCCAGCGTTTGCCGGTAACAGGATTCCGCCTGCGCCAACTCTCCGGCGCGATGGTGGACAAGGCCCCGACGCAGGATTTCCGCTGCCTTGAGCGAGTCGATTGACTGCCGGGCGTCGGCGTTGGCCCCACCTTGTTGTCGGTCCATACCGATAACAGTACCGCAACAGCGTTGCTGACGCGAAGCGCACAAATCGATCCCGATGGCAAACGGAAAAGAACCAGCTCTTACCGGTTCTTCGCCTGCAAAAGATGCGTTCCTACCAGCGGTCGAAAAGCGACGCCGGCATGAAGTGGTAGCTCACGCCGAGCTTGAGCTCGTTCACTTGCGTGCTGACGTTGGGGGTACCGAACGGCCCGAGGCCGACCGTGCTCGATCCGAAGTCGAGATAAGAATACTCGAGCTTACCCGACCAGGCCGGCGCGAACATGTATTCAATCCCTGCTCCCGCCATCCAGCCCTCGCGTGATGTTGTATTCGTCGCCGCGGGGATCGTTATGTCGGCATTCATCCAAGCGCCGCCCGCCTTGGCGTAGAGCAGCCATGGGCCCTGCGTGAAGCCAAGCCGGGCCGCCAGCGTGTCGTACCAATTGTAGTTCGACGTAAGTGCGCCACCGACGGGCCCGGTCAGGGTCGCGCTGCCGCTTGCCGCGGTCCAGCTGAATTCAGCCTCGGCGCCAAGCAATATGTTGTCGGACTGCCAATTGTAGCCGACCTGAAAGCCGCCCACGAGACCGCTCGGATTCGTGGACAAGCCGGTCGTACCGAAGCTTTCTTGGGAGAACGAGCCGCCCAAATGCCCGCCGAGATACAAACCACTCCAATTGAAGAGCGGCGCGTACACCGGAGGTGGCGGCGGGGCTCGCGCGATGATATCGGCAGCGGCGGCAGGCAAGCAAAACCCAATCGCGAGTACTGCTGCAGCGATTTTTGCCAAACTGAATTTGCGCCCCATACCGGTGCTCCTGCATCCCATTTGTCGACGTGCGTCGCTTGTATTCACCTGCGCTTAAAAGTGCGGCTCTCTAAAAGCGTGCGTTCAGGCCAAGCCGCCCGATGTCTTCGGTCAGCGTGTGATTGTGAAGGATGGTCGCGAGAGGATTGACCGCGGGAAGGCTATTGGCGCTGGTGTAGCTGACATTTCCCAAATTGACGTGCAGATACTCCGCCTTGACCGACCAGCGCGGCGCAAATGCCCATTCGACGCCGCCACCGACGGTCCAGCCCGTCTTGACCTGATCGCTTGACGCGGCGTTGCAGCCGCCTTCGCCGAAGGGGAAGCAGGCGGAATCGCTGAACTGGACCCGGGCAAAAGCGACCCCGCCCGTCGCGTAGAGCATCCATGGGCCGTCGGCCAATCCCGCGCGACCGCGGATGGTGGAAAGCCAATTACTCTGAACCGTCTCGGTCACTCCAAAAGACGGAGCGTTGCGCCCAGGCGAATTAGTGCTGCGCGTGCCGTTGACGCCGGTGTAGTCGAAATCGCCCTCCGCGCCCCAGACAAATGCTCCGGTCTGGTAGTTGCAGCCTGCCTGCCCGCCGCCGCCAACGTTTGTTGTCATATAAAGCGCGTTCGCGGTCCCGGTGGAGTTCAAATCGACGGCCGATATTGGAAATCCGGCCTGATTCGGAACCCAGCTGATGTTGTCGCTGGCGAGCCCGACCTCAAAATTGCCGCCCGCATAGCAGCCAGTCCACCCGACGATCGGGGCGACAGGCGGCCCGGGAAGAACGGGCAGGATATCGGCCGGCATCGCCGGCACCGTCATCGCCCAGACGGCTGCCGCAGCCCCAACGAACCTTCTCATGGCTTTCCCCATCGGTGATCCCGCAAACCAATCTCTGCATTGCTTTTGCTGGAGCGAATTCGATGTCCCAAATAAAGAAAAAAGGCAGACGGGCCCGGATGGGCCACGTCTGCCTTCGAGTGCGCCGGTCCCGGCGGGAGGATGTTCGCCGTCGGCTGGATCAAGGTTGTCACCATTTGAATGAAAGCGAAGCTTCATACGTGCGCGGCTCGCCAAGGATGACTTGGTTTTGCAACGACGGATCGGCAAAGGCCGCGTAGACGGTGTTCGTCAGATTGCGGACGCGAAATCCGAGCCGCGCGATGTCCATATTGGGAAACCAGCCCGGCCTTTTGAAATCGATGAACATATAGGCGTCAGCGATGAGGTAATTGTCCATCACGACCTGATTGTCGTCGAAGAGATAACGGTTGCCCACATAGCGGACCGACGAGCCGAATTCGATCGGCATCCAACGCCACCAATACTGGTCTTCGAACCGATAGGATGCACCGGCATTGACGATGACCGGCGCGACGTTGGGCGGCGTCGTACCGCTGATCAAGGTGCCGTTGATCGAATCGTTGACGAAGCGCGAGTGCGTGAGGGCGATGTTGCCCCACAGCTTGAACCCTTGGTACGGGCGTATCGCGGTATTGAACTCGATGCCGCTTGTCTGGATTTCTCCAGCGAGAGCGAAGAGCGGCGGATTCACCTGGGTCTGCTCATAGACGTTGCGCCGATCGAGGTTGTAGGCCGCGAACGTCCATTCCACCGCGTTGTTCCAGAGCGACTGCTTGACGCCGGTTTCGTAGATGCGCGAACTCGTCAGCGCCGTCGCCTGCCCCGGTTGCAGTTCAAAGATGGCGGTCGCCGCCGGATCATAAGAGGTGCTGTACAAGCTGTAGAACACCATCTTGGGGATCGGCTCCCACGTATAGGCGGCGCGGTAAGAGACCGGGTTCCACGCGGCTGAAAACGGGAAGCCCGGCTCGACGATGCCGGTCGAGTCGATGCTTGCGCTGCGATACATCGAGAATTCGTCGACACGGATGCCGCCGATCAACGCAAAATTGGGGGTGAGCTTCAGGCGGTCCTCGAACGATTCCGAGACAGTATCGAGGACGCCGATTCTGGTCTGGGTCGCAAGCGGTCCGAACAGGCCGCGGGCCGGGCCGACCAAGCTGACCGAATCGGTAAAGCTGTTGGTGAAGGTCGATTCCTTGAAGGTGATCTTGTTGTGGCTTGCAGCGAGCTCGGCCGCGAAGCGGTTGTCCATGCCGAGGAGATGCGAATTAAAGGTCATGTTGGCGATGTTGCCGATGAGATTCTGGTCGTGCGATACGAAAAACCGGTCGCGGTCGACCATGTTGGTCGCGGTATCGAAGGTGTAGGTTTCGCTGTTCAGAAACGTGCGCGTAGCGTGGTAGCCGTAGGCTTGGTCCTTCACTGTGATGTTCGGTGCAATCTCCAAATCAAAGCCGCCGCGCAGAAAGTACTGTGTCGACGCATTGTAGTTGTCGAGCACGTTGTAGTTCGTGGTCAGCGTGCGCGAATCGATCGTCACCGGCCCCAGAAGGGCGTTCGCACCGGAGACGACGCCGTGCGTCGCGAACGGACCGGAGAATGCAACCGGCACCAGCGGCGTTCCGAAATAGGCATTGCCCGCATCGTGGTAATATTCGAAGGCGATCCAGGTCTTCAAAACATCCGAGTTCTGGTAGTTGAACCGCGTGGCAACGCTCGACAGCTGCTTGGTATCGCCGTCGATGAAGCTGTTGACGTGCGAGTAAGCGATATCGAAGCGGTAATCGAGACCTTGGATCGGGGTGCTGCCGCCCGAGCCGAAGCCCGACCGGACCGAGCCGAAGGAGTCGAGCGACGTGAACGCCTCGTTCTTGATCGGACCGCTGGTCGGCTCCTTGCTCACGTAATTGACCGAGCCGCCGATCGCCCCTTGCCCTGATTCCAGCGCCGAAGCGCCTTTGAGGAATTCGACCCGATCGAACATGAACGCGTTCATCGAGCGTCCGGTCAGGTCCTGCGGGCCGAGGTTGATGCCGTTATAGAGGATGTTGATCTGGTCGAACGTAAACCCGCGCATCGAAAAGCCCGCGGGCGCGCCGCCGACGTCGACCGCCAGCACGCCGACCGCGCCCTGCGCGACATCGACGTTGGTGCGATAGCCTTGTTCCTGGATGGTGGCCTGGTTGACGACGTCAACCGACACCGGGGCTTCAAGCACTGGAAGGCCCAACCGCGTCGCGCTGCTCGGCACCGCGTTCAGGTTGGGCCCGGGCGTCGTTGCCGTTCCGGCCGCCGCGCTCTGGGCTGTCGATGCCGTCTGTTGTTGCTGCGGCTGCTGGGGTGGTTGCGATGCTGAAGCGCGCTGACGCTCAGCGTTGGTTGGGGCGGCCGCACGCCGGGGAGGCACGGCCGGCGGAGCCGGAGCGGGCCGGGTTGCGGCGGGTCGCGGGCGGTTCGGAGGCGGCTCAACCGTGACAGGCGGCAGCTTTGGCTGCGCGGTTGGGGACGGCGTAGTCGATGATGCCGGAGGGGTCGGACCGGAAGCAGGCGGTGTCGGTGGTGTCGATTGATCTTGAGCGGCCGCTAAGTCCCATGGCGAAATCAACGACGCCGCCACGATCGTAGAACTCAGCCACCGAGCACGGCGCAGAGCAACCGACATTGCCCTCCCTTGAGTGGAATACACCATCCGGAGCCCCCCCGCGTCATTCGCGATCAAACTCGCGATGCGCCCAACGCGTCCCGGTTGCACAGCGAAGCGATTGATGACGCCGCTTCAAGCGCTCCCAGATCGTTAATATAAGTTAGGAAGGCGTTCCGAATATTGTCAACAAAACACTCACCTGTTTTCTTATTAAAAATGCGAGAAACAATTATCGTGTTGTTGCTCGATCACAGAAAATAACTCATCAAAAATATTATAGGTGGGGTATCTTAACGGACGTATGGCGGGGCAAAAAGTGTGAAAGATAGTGTAGGGCATTATGGTTTTTGCCTAACAGAATGCCGGCCGCTCAGCGCTTTTCGGCGGTCGGCTGCAGCATTCGAGCGCGCAAACGAAACTCCAAAAATCATATAGGGGAGGATAGTATCTCGCGGCGCGCACGATTTGGCCGTGGTCCCGCGCTGTCAGATGATTGGTTTGACTCCGAGCCCGCCACGGGATCAACATCTTCGCCAAGCTTTCCGAGCGAGGCACGAACCAACGCCATCACGAACGCACAGGTGAAGAATGGGAGGAGTACTACCGGCGGCAATGATCGGGGGAATAGCGGGTCGCTCGCCGTGGTCAGCCGCGCGATCGGCACCGCTCGATCCCTGAACAGCCGCATCGTCCGATGTCACCCTACGGTGGTTCGCAAGGAATCTCGCTGCGCGTATGGACGTGCGCCGCGCTTGGCGCCATCGCGCTTCATGCCGGCGTCGCCGCACTGGCGAGCAAATACCTGAGGGAAGACGACAGCGAAGAGCTGGGAACTCCGGCGATCGAGATCGGTCTTGAATTTCTATCTCCGCATGTGGAGAGAGATGACCTGCCGCCCGGTCCTGACGTCGAGGCCTCGTTGCCCACGCCGCCGGTCATCGAACAGACGCAGGTCATCGATCCGCCGGTGCTGCCGCGGGATACTCCGATCGAGACGGACGATCCCGACCGTGTCGTCGCGCCACTCGAGACCGAGAAGCCAAGGATTGAGGAGCCGACGACCCCGACCATCCCCGCGCTGCCGACGGTCGCCTCCTTGGCGGCCGAAGCGACGGCTCCGCCAACATCCGAGATCATCGAAAAATCGACCCGTTCGATCACTCCGGCGCAAGGGACCGGTGAAAGTCCCGACCGCGTGCGGGCGACTTGGCAAAAAGACCTGATCGCTCATCTCAATCGACACAAACTCTATCCGGTCCGGCATTCGCTCGCGGGCGCAAACATCCTGGTCACCTTCGTGCTCGACGAGACGGGGCACGTGCTGTCCTCGCGCGTCGTCGAGGGATCCGGCGACAGTTCCTTCGACGAGGCTGCGCTTTCGATGATCCAGCGATCGGACCCGGTACCAAAGCCCCCAGCGCTCATCGTGCAGGGCGGTTTGGAATTCACGCTTCCGGTCGTGTTTAGAGCAAACACCGGGCGCTGAAGTCTGCGACAAAAAAACGACCGGCACGGACGGATAGGGGGTCTCGAAACCGGCGACGTCACCAGGCTGTTCGGCCCGTGATGGAGGAGTTGCAGAAGCGAGGCAAATTTGCCGGCGACATTGTCAACGTCGTGGGCGCTCCGGTTTCGATCGTCGTGCGCGCCGGAGCGCCGAAGCCCGGCAGCAAATCAGCGGAAGCGGTGAAGGCGCTCATCAAATTCCTCACCGGCCCCGAAGCAGCGCCTCGCCTCAAGGCCAATGGATTTGAACCGGGGTAGGTACCGCGAGGCGCGTCGGCAGTGCGCCTCTTCACGACGCGTCGAGCAGCAACGCGGAGAGCAGCAACCCGCAGAACAAGATGTCGGCGCCGTCCTACTGCGGCGCTGGCGAAGCGGAGACGGCGTGCCGTTTCGGTGGCGGCTTTTTCGCCGGCGGCGTCAGAGGCTGGAGCGTGGCGACCAGTGGGGCCGGCGTGAACACCGGCGCTGCCGGCGTCACGTAACTGCCGCCCTCCATCACCGAGTGAACCGTCAGCGTTTGCGGCTCGTATCCGGCGAGTGAAAAGGTCACGGTGAAGTCGTTGGGAGACCCGATCTGCATCGTGCAGGGGGTGTGGCAGGTTCCGCCGAGCGACGTCCGCGCTTCCGCGCCCCCAGGATTCGATTCGATCAATAGCAGCGTGGTCGTCGGCTTCGGCTTTAAAGCCTCCATCGAGGTGCAGGCCGCGAGCGCAAGGCCGCAGATCGCGACGGCAACGGTTCGATTAGTGACTACGGACACAGCACCCATTTCGTGGGTCCCGCTGTTCGGTTGGCATGATGTCCCGCGTGAAACGCGTGAATCTCTAATCTGAATCTGAATCGACGCAAGCGCAACCGGTAGGCGCGCTCGTTTCCACAGCAGGATGTCTGCGGAACGGATAGGCCATTTCGTAGCGTCCGATCATGCGGGCGGCGGCAGCCGGTGCACGCTCGTAACCTCAAGATCCTCCTCTGTGCGAATCCGGGCAATGGCGGGTGCGATTGCCTCGATCGCGACGGCCATGTGATGCCCGCTGGCGTGCACCATGGTCGTTTCGTCGCGCACGATGGCGACGTGGCCCTTCCAGAAGATGAGATCGCCGCGCCGTAGCTGCGCAAGGTCGCCTGGGTTCGCGAGCGCGCTGCCCAGCGCCCGTTCCTGCATGTCGCTGTCGCGCGGACACTTCACGCCGCAGGCGGTGAGCGCAAGCTGCACCAGTCCCGAGCAGTCGAGACCGTCGCTGGTCTTTCCGCCCCACAGATACGGCGCGCCCAAGAATCGCTCCGCCACCGCGACGAAGTCGGTTTCCATGGTCGCGAGCGGCGCGACATGAACAAGAGGCACGTGACCGCCGGCAGGGGTGATCGCAAACGGCCCCTCCATGCGTGCGATGGCAAGCTCGCTGCCGAACGGCAGCGTCTCGAGCGGCGGAAGTTTGATCGAGGGGCCCGGGAAAACGAGCGTGCGGAGCGCCGTCACCTTATGGGTCGTGGCGGGTCCGGGAGGGCCGAGCGCACTCGCGGGCAGGAACCCGACATAGCCGTCGGCGGCGAGCTGACCCCACGCCCAGCCGTCTTCGCTGACGTCGTAGATCGTCACCCGCTCGCCCTTGAGCGCTTCGGTCAGCAGTTCCGCCGCGGCCGAAGGCGAGCGGCGCACCGGCGCTTGCGGGGCTACGATCTCGTAGGCCTTTCCTTCGACGAAACGCTCCGCGTCGACAGTGCCGGCGAGATGCTTTGCCGCGAGGTCGCGGCGCGCCGGTGTCAGCCGCGGGTCGAATTTTGTCGATCGCGCCGGACCATCGCCACCCGATGGGGCCGCCGGTTGCTGCGCGCGCGCCGCAAGCGGCCAGGCGACCGCGCTGCCCAGAAGCGCCACGAACTCGCGTCGTTTCATCCAATCGAACTGCATCCGATCACCGCTCGGGCGACTCTAAGCTCCGACGTTTTCGCTCCCATTCTCCAACGCATGCCAGTCGCCCGGTCAAGCCGGGTGACTGCAAAAATGGGCCGCGAAGGCGGACCGCCGCGACGTCGCCGGTTACCCTGTCCCGCGCGCCGGACGGCGCCGCTCGTGGAACCACGAACGGTATTGCGTCATCTTCGAGCGCTGCGCCGATGGTGCATGGCGCTTGCAGGTCGACGCCTCAGGGCTCCGCTCGGGCGCGCCCCACCGCAGTTCGACGCAATCGTTGACATTGTAAGCCATCTCGATATCGACCATGCGGTCGATGACGTCTTTCAGCGTGAGCGTCCACGGCGAGCCATCGCTGCGCGGATACGAGAACTTGCGCTCAGCAAGCTCCGACGCCAGGATGCCATCCAGTTCCGCCTTGACGTCGGCGACGCTCTTGCCCGCGGGCATGGCATAGCGCTCAGGGCGCCGTGCGACGCGCTCCGGGAACCGATGCACCACGTCGATCGCGATCAGCAGACGCAGATCGCGCGATGGCGTCGCGAAATCTTCCCACGCGCCCGTGGTCTCGAAGATCGCCGCACCATCCGGCATTTCGGCATCGCCGCGCGCGCTGTTCTGATACTTGCGGCCGTTCTCGACCGAGGTGACGCGCGCCTTCACCTGTTCGTCAAGCGACGCGATCGCCTCTCGCATCGCGCGCGCGGGATCGAGCGGCGACGGCGACATCACGTCGTCCATGCGATCGTAGAAGTCATCGATCGACATCTGCGCCTGGTCGAGCGAAAAATTGCCGTACTGCGGATTCTTCGCGATTTCGGCGTTGGTCAGGCGATGCAGGTTGCCGTTCTTCTCCCGCACGATCGGCCGGAACCGCTTAAAGCCGGGGCCGCCGAGTGCCGGATCCTGCGCGAACAGGAAGTTGCCGCGCCAGAAGCGTTTGCGCGCGACGGTGCCGTCCGGCTGGGCGTCCACGGCAAAAAGGATGCCCGCCGTGTCGCCGGTCTGCGCGATGCGCTTGGCGAGCACCAGCACGTGTCCGTACGGATCGGCGAACAAGGTGCCCGGGCGCAGCGCGTCCTCGTTGAGCGCCACCGGATAATAATCAGTGTTGTCGTCGTTGAGCCGCGTGCGCGCCGAACCGGAATGGACGCCGTCGGCGACGACCGGCAGGTAACGGGCGAACCCCGGCACGAGCCCCTGCGGCTTCGGCGGTCCCGGCACCGGCTTCATGGCAACCGGCGTGGCCGGATGCGGCACCTGCTGGCCGAACATGTCGAGCACGCCGTGCGCCGCGGTCTTCGGCTCGGGCGGCGGACGCTCCTCGACGCGCTGGATGTTGAACCATTCGAAGCACTTCGGCGGCTCGCCGCCGTCGCCGCGCGTGCACTTCGAGTAGCCGAAGGGCAGCCCCATCTTGAACGCGAAATAGGCGCGCAAGAAGTACGGCAGATCGGCGCAATCCGGACGGATGGTGATGTTCGACTTGTCTTCGTTGAGACCGAGATGGTTGTAGAGCGCATTGCGCGATTGATCGCGCAGCACTTCGTGGAGTGCCTTCCACGACAGCGTATCTTCGACCGGCGCGTCGAAGAGCTTCTCGATCCATGCGGAATAGAGATTTTCCGTCGCCCGGTTCCAGGTGTTGCGCACCGGCCAGAGCGTGCCGTCGGCGGTGCCCGGCCGCGGCGGCTGCTTGGCAGCGACGGTGATCTCACGGGACAGCGTGCCGCACTCGCTCGGGCTGCCGTCGCGCACCAGCGTGGCGTGCCACGAGCCCGGCGCCGGCAAGTCCACCTCGGCATACCAGAAATACGGCGGGCCCCCGTGCCGCTCTTTCGACGTGACCGCGACGGTACCGTCGGGCGCGATCAGCGAGAACTCGCCATCGAGCGGTTTCTCCGCGGTGAAGAAGACGTGCAGCGGCGCGCCCTTCCACGGCGAGATCGGAGAGGCGAGGACCGCGAGTTCGGCCGCCTCCTCGCATGCGTTGAGAGGAGCTTCGGCCCGCGAATCCACGACCGGGCCAAGCAAAACGGAAAAGGCACCTGCGGTCAGCACCAAAGCCGACGCAGCCGCAAGAAGCTGGCGAGCACGTGTCAATGGAGTCCCCCTCCCATCCACAATTCTCGCGGACAGCTTTGGCTGAATCAAGGCAATCTCCACGGAATTCGCAGGCGGACTGCAAAGGTAACATCATCAGTCAGCCGGCGCACGCGAGGAAAAAGCGGCTTTGCTTACACGCACTTAACCACTTTGTGCTCCACGCATCCGCCTCCTACGCGCGGGCGCTTGGTCAGCCAGCCGACCATCGTGCGATATTGCAATCCCACTGCGCCCGAAGGACTGCGCGCCAACGACTGAGATGGGCGAGTCGTCCAAAGCTGATACTCTGTTTGACCCGATGGCGCCGGCATGGGTGATTAGCCGTGAGATTGGTCCTACGCTATTTCCGACGTCTGATCGTCCTGGGGCTCGGCGTTTTCACTGTCTGGCTGATCGTCTCCGTCTTTGATTTCGCGGATCAAAGGCTGCCGTGGATTGTGGCTTTGAGCCTCACATACGGCGCGGCGGCATACATCATTCTCCCGCGCGCCGTTCGCATGGGGCTGAAAATCCTCCAGCGCAAACGCGTTCCGTCCTACACGATCACCGGCGACGGATTGCCGGGTGACCCCGTCAATCTTGCATTGATCGGCACGCTGCAACAGCTTCGCGGCGCCTTCGCCAAGGCCGGCTGGTCGCAGGCTGATCGGCTCAATCTGGCAAGCTCGTGGCGCATGGCCCGCGCGTTCGTGCTGAAATCGCCTTATCCGACGGCGCCGTTCAGCACTTTGTATCTTTTCGGACGCGGCCAGGACATCGGTTTTCAGAAGCCCATCGATGACAGCCCGCGCAAGCGCCACCACATTCGGTTCTGGGCATTGAGCAGTGCGCACGTCGAAACGCTGGGAACTGCGAACTTCTGGCTCAACAAGGATCGCCCCCCGGATGAAGAACACGTTCTTTGGGTCGGCGCCGGGACGATGGATACCGGTCTTTCGCTAACGCGAATGACGTTCCAGATCACTCACGCCACCAATTCCGATACGAATATCGAACGCGATTATATCGTCGGCGAATTGAAGACCCATCAAGTCATCGAGGACGTGAGAGCCTATCAATCCGGCGACCAGCTGGGTGCGGCGCCCGTCAACCACTACGTCACGGATGGGGAAGTGACGGTCGCCAGCCTCGTAAAATGGCTGCTGCACTCGGCGAGTCGATGAATTGGGAAGGTGTCGGCCTGTGGCGTAGCCCGGATGGAGCGCCGGCTTGCCGGCGCGTAATCCGGGGCGGCGTCTCCTAATCCGGCGGCGTCTCCTAATCCGGCGACGCGGCCTAATCCGCGGGCGGCGTATGCGATTGTTGAAGTGCTGGCCCCGGATTACGCGCCGGCAAGCCGGCGCTTCATCCGGGCTACCACTTAAGGACTATTTCATCGGCGCCCATTTCTGAACGCGTTTCCCGGTGTCGACTTCGCCGGTGTAGAAGTTGCCGCGCGAGTCGAACGCGCCGACATGCACCCAGTGGAATGCGCCGGCATCGCGCCCGGGGTGTCCGAACGTCGCGATGATTGCGCCGTCGCTGGCGCGGACGGTTTTCAGCTCATTGTTGGTGCCGTCGATCAGCACGAAATAATTCTGGTCCGGGTCGAGCGGAGAAAACGCAACGCCCCACGACGAGCCGGAGCCGAGCGTCTTGGCATCGAACACGGACTGCCGCACGAAGCTGCCATCCTTGTGGAAGATCTGCACCCGATTGTTCCTGCGGTCGCAGACGTAGACGAGACCATCCTTGGCGAGCGTCACGCAATGCACCGGATTGGCGAATTGCGGCGAGTCCGGATTGGGACCCGTCACGGTGTCGTCGGTCGGCGGTTTGCCGTAGGCGCCCCAGATGCGCTTAATCGCGCCGGTCTCGGTGTCGAACACCGCGACGCGGTGATTGCCGTAGCCGTCCGCCACATACATCTCGTTCGCCGGCGCATCGAGCGCGAGCGCGGCGGCCTGGCCGAACTGGGTCAAATCCTTGCTGCTCGTCAGCGGGCTACGTTTGCCGATCTGCTTCACGAACTTGCCGTCGGTGGTGAATTTCAACACCATGCCGTCGTCCTTGCCGCTGCCGGTGAGCCAGACGAAGCCCTTGTTGTCGACGAGGATGCCGTGCTCGACCGCCGGCCAGTCGTAACCCAGATTTTCGCCCGGCCCGCCCCACGCCTTGACCACGTCGCCGGCGGAATTGAAGACCAGCACCGACGGCGCCGGCACGCAGCATTTCGACCGCGGCGGCGTAAGGGCCGCGCCCTTCTCGTCCTCGGTCAGCGAGCGCGGACGCTGGAACACCCAGATGTTGTCCTGCGCGTCGACCGCCATGCCGCCGACCTGGCCAAGAATCCAATTGTTGGGCAGCGGCTTCGGCCACGACGCATCGACTTTGAAGGCGAGGCTTTCGGCATGTGACGACGACAGCGCCGCAAGCGATGCACTGCACGCGACAACCGCCCACACCCAGGCGCGTTTGATTTTCATTTCGGCTTCCTCCCGATCGTCTCTCAACGCCGTAATTTCGGCATTCACGGATGAACATCGACCTTGGGCAAATGGTAACGACTTTTCAGATGGCCCGGAAGTCTCCCAGCCCGATCGCGCTGCCATGAGGATGCCCGCGACAAGCGTTCGACAAGCGCGGGCATGACGACTGGGAGCTGTTCTTTTAGACTGAGTTGCGCGACCGGTGCGCGGACCGCGATTGGCTCGATGATGGACGGCGGACGCCGGACCGTCATGCGTGGGGTCCCCGTAAGGATCGGATAAGAATAAAGGGCGATATTACGCCCTGCTGGCAGCGAAGCGAGCGTGCGTCTCCTGCGGAGCGACCGTCATCGAACGGACGCAAACTCCGGTAGCGCACTGATGCACAGCATCACTTCGAGAGGGACGTGGCATGGCGGCGGGCACTGACTTCATCCTCGACGCGTTGGTGCGCGAGGGGATCAATCATTTGTTCATGGTCCCGGGCGGCCTGATCGATCCGTTCCTGCCGGCGCTCGCGCGCCATCCCGAGCTGACGCCGATCGTCGCCGCGCACGAAGGGGCCGCGGCTTACATGGCCGACGGCTATGCCCGTGCGAGCGGGCGCTTTGGCGCGGCGATCGGCATCGGCGGACCGGGCCTTTGCAACATGGCGACGGCCGTGGCTGCGGCAAAAACCGACGCTTCGCCCGTTCTGGTCCTGAGCGGCGAAGTGCCGGTCGAGATGGAGGGCCTTGGCGAATTCCAGGATGCGAGCCAGGCCACGCTCGACGATACCGCGATCATGCGGCCGGTCACCCGGCTCTCCATGACCGTCGCGAGCGCGAAGAACCTCAATCATTGGCTTCGCCACGGCCTGACGACGATGCTCGCCCAGCCGAGCGGGCCGGTACATCTCTCGATCACGCATGATGCGATGATGCAGGAGTGCGCGGCGGCCTATGTCCCGGTCTCCAATTATTTCGCGGAGGCGGCGCCGCTCAGCCTGCCCGCAGCGGAGAAGGCGATTGCGCTGTTAGGCAAGAGCGGGCGCATCGCGATCCTCGCCGGTGCCGGCATCGAGCACGATTCCGCGGCTTCGGAGCTGCGCACCGTGGCGGAGCGCTGGTCGATCCCCGTCGCGACGACACTGCGCGCCAAAGGGGTGTTTCCCGAGGACCATGCGCTGTCGCTCGGCGTGTTCGGCTATGCCGGAACGCGCCACGCGACGGCGGCGCTGATCAGCGGCGACCTTGAGGCGCTGCTCATCGTGGGGTCCGGCCTCAATGAACGCGACTCCATGCACTGGACGCTGCGCGACAAATCGAAGGCGCTCATGATTCACGTCAACACCGACATGGAGGAGATGACGTCCCAGGGCCAACCCGGCCACGTCGTGCTCGGAAGCGGCCGCGCTTTTCTCGAATTGCTGGGCCGCGTGGACAATGGTCCAGCGACAGCGCTCGCCCAGAGCGCATCCGCCCGCAACACGTGGCTCAAATCGGTGAAGGCGGGGCCGCGGCTTTACGACACCGAGAATTGTCATCGGACGGCGAAGCCGATCCACCCGGCGGCAGCGGTGACCGCGCTGCGCAAAGCCTTACCGCGCGATGGCATCGTGCTCGTCGATTCCGGAGCGCATCGGGCCTTCGCCGGACATTACTGGAGCGCCTATGCGTCGCGCACCTATATCTCGGCGACCAATCTCGGCCCGATGGGCTGGGCGATCCCCGCGGCCGTCGGCGTGCAATGCGCGCAGCCGAATCGCCGCGTCGCGGTGATCACCGGCGACGGTTGCATGCACATGCATGGAATGGATGTGCAGACTGCCGCCCGTTACCGCCTGCCGATCATTTTCATGGTGCTCAACAACGGCGCGCTGGGCAACGTCTGGCTGCGCGCGCACCAGTACGGTGCGCTGCCCTCGGAGTTGACGTCTCTCCCCGACCACGACTGGGCAGGTTTTGCGCGCGCGCTCGGCGCGCGGGGCATGACGGTGGACGATCCCGCCACCCTCGATGATGCCTTCGCAAAGGCCGTCGCCGCCAACACCACGGTGCTGATCGACGTGAAGGCCGACAAGAACTGTCCGACGCCGGTCTATGACTTCAGCGCCGGCGCGCGGGCGTGGTCCTATCACGAGTGAACGGAGGCGATCATGTCGGCCCTGCCCGATCCGACGGCGACGCTTACGGGCGAAGACCGCGCGATCTACGAGGACATCCTGGCGCGGCGGCGGGCGAAGGGGGTCGATCATCTCGGGCCCTATATCCCGCTCCTCAACCATCCTCAGCTTGCAAAGCTGATCGAGCAGCTCGGCTACTACTACAAATTTGAATCGGTGTTGCCGCGCGAGATCTACCAGTTCGTTGTCCTGCTTTCGGCGAAGCGCTCGGGCGTCGCCTTCGAATGGGCCGACCACATCGCATCGGCCCGCGCCGCCGGCCTGTCCGATGCGCTCATCGACGGCATCGCGGCGGGGGCCGAACAATTTGCCGCGCCGTTCGACATGGTCGATCAGCTGGCCGACTGCGCCTTTGCCTATCGCTCGATCCCCGCGCCCTTGCAGGACGCCGCTATCGCCAAATTCGGCGTGCCCGGCCTGATCGAGATCGTCACCCTATGCGGATACTACGCCCTGATCGGGATGGTGAACTGCTGCTTCGACGTGCCCTTACCGCACCGGCAGGGGCAATGACGCGCCCGTCCTGCACGTTTCAGCGGGAGGCGTGTTCGCCGAGCACGACGCCACCTTTGGTGCCGGTTCGCATGCTGTTTCAAATCAAGCCCGGCGTCGTGACGGTCTGCGGCATGAGCAGATGGCAATTGACATCATAGGAATAGTCCTATAATATGACTGCCGACATTGCCGCCACAAAGGATGAAAGATCGCTTTTATGGCACGCGAGCGCCAATTCCCTGCTTCCGCCAAGGATTACGCTGTTCTGTCGGCCCGGGTCGCGGCTTCGGCTTGGACTACGGTCTTGAAACTGCTGCGTGAATTGCGGAGCCATGCGCCGGCGGAAGGCCGATTTTTAGGATTCCCTGTTATTTTCCCTGTTCTCAGGGAAAAACCGGCATCTGTGGGGGACCGTTTGCGACCGCATGGGAGGTTCGTGCTTGCGTTCCCGTGCGGCGTTCACGCCGCGTCCTGCCGCCTCCTCACGCCGAAGATCACCACCAAAAAAAGCGCGCCCGCCTTCCGGCGAGCGCGCTTCTTCGAGATGACGATGCGTCAGTGCGTGACGACGATCGGCTCGCCGCTCTTGAACTTGATCTTGCCGACGTTCCATGAGCCACCCGGGGCGCCGCTGCGCAGCGGGTGGACCTCCAGCTTGACCTCATCGCCCGGCTTGAGCGTCTTGCTCGTCCAGCCGTCGCGAATGAGACCGCTCGGCGCGCCGCCTTCGAGGCTCCAGACCTGGCTGGTACCGTCGGATTCCTTGACTTCCAGGATGATGAAGGCGTGCGGTGCCGTGTACTTCCATTCCTTCACGGTGCCGCTCAATTCGACCGGGTGTTCCTGATCGAACATGGCAAAGGAGTGATGCGCGAGCGCCGTTCCGCCCAGAGCAAGAAGGGCTGCACCGACCAGAAGCGATTTCCTCTTTGAGTTCATTTATTTCCCCTGTGACCTTTTGAGGTTCGTCGGCCCGGCGGATGGTCCGGCGGTCGCCGCCGCGAGCCAATCATCGGCTCGATCAATTGACGCCGAAAAAGCACCGGCGTTTGAAAGGGTTTGTGCGCCTGCCGCAGGCGAGGGATTCTGCCGTTTGTGACGATCGGGATTTCGGCACGCTCCCGATTTTTTGGCAGCGATCGCTCATATGTATATCACTGTTTCGTGATTGAGAAGAGGCTATGCCAGCCTACTGCAACACATTCCGGCTATGCTCCGGCCCGGCGTTAAGCACGATCCGACGGCTAACGCGCTGGCGGTTAAAGCCGGCCGCATAATGATTTAACCTCGTGCCATGCCGGAACCGACACCCCTTCCCTTGCCTGTCACGCGCTGCACCGCGCGCGCCATGCTGCTCGGCGAACGCATCGACACGGCGGGGCTCGAACGCAGCGACGTGATCTCGACCGCGCCGCTCGCCTTTCGCGTCGGCAACACCGGCTACGCGGTGCTGATGCGCTACGGCATTGTCGTGCTGCTCGGGCTGTCGCCGATCGAGGAGGATGAGGTGCTGCGCGGCATCCGCCCGCGCGTCATCGGTCCCTATGACAAGATCGAGGACGAGGTCGCGATAATCGACATCGTGCCCGACCGCGACGACCAGGTGACGACCGGCGGTCCGATCACCGTGAAGGATTTGACCCCGCCGCGGCTGCTGGTGGTCGCTGACGTGCTCGCGAAAAACGTCGCACTCGTGCGCGACGAGCGCGAGGTGAACAAGGTGCTCGAACTGATCGAGCCGTTCGCGACGCGTCTTGCCCAGACCGGCCGCGCACCGTTCAACCGCCGTCGCATGCTGCGGCTGATCGGCCAGATGCTGCTCGTCCACCAACGCATTTCCGGCCGCGTCGCGATCGAGGAGAAACCGGACGTGTTGTGGGACCGCAGCGATCTCGAGCGGCTGTTCGCGCGGCTCGCCGACGAATATGAGCTCAAGGAGCGGGCGAACGCGCTGGGCCACAAGCTTGCGATCGTCGACCAGACGACGCAGGCCCTCACCGACATCATCGACACTGAGCGCAGCGTGCGGCTTGAGGCCATGATCATCGCGCTCATCGTGGTCGAAGTCCTGATCGCGTTCTACGATCTCTTCATCCGCATCAAATGAGCGCGACGGGCGCCATGCCGACCTCGCCCGCGAGCGGACATGAGGCGCGCTGGCAGCCCGAGAAGGTCGCGGCTTGCGCCATCGTCATCGCGCCGGCGCTGTGGCTTGCCTATCTTGCCTATGACGGCGACCTCGGCGTGCGTGCCGTTCACCAGGCAGTGCGCGACAGCGGCGATTGGGCGCTGCGCCTCTTCTGGCTCACGCTCTTCGTCAGTCCGGCGCGTCGCATTTTCGCGGCGCCGCGCCTCTTGCGCGCGCGGCGCGTTCTCGGGCTTGGCGCCTTCGCCTTCACGCTCATCCACATCGGCCTCTATGTGCTCGACCAGCAGTTCGCGTGGAGCCGGATCGGCCTCGAACTGATGCTGCGCCTCTACCTCACAATCGGGACGGTCGCGACCATCGGACTTGCGGTGCTCGCAGCGACGTCGAGCGACAGAGCCTTGGTCGCCCTCGGCGGCGCGCGCTGGGCGAGACTGCACCGCTTCGTCTATGCGACCGCGGCGCTGGCGCTCGTGCATTTCACGCTGCGGTCGCGCACCGACACGTTCGAACCGATGCTCATGCTCGGGCTCCTCGCCTGGCTGGTCGGCTATCGCCTGCTGCAGCGGCGCGGCCGCGATACGTCAGCGCCGCGGCTTGTTGTGTTGGCGCTCGCAGCGGGTGCCCTGACTGCGGGCGCCGAGGTCGCTTGGCACGCGGCGATGACGGGCATCGATCCGTGGCGCGTTCTCGCCGCGCAGTTCGACGTGGACTACGGCTTACGTCCCGCCTGGTGGGTGCTGATCGCCGGCGCCATTGCCGCGCTCGCGACATGGCGATGGGGTGCGCCTCAGCGGGCGAGTTCGGCCATCAACGCCTCGAATGCCGCCTCGGGGGCAACGCGAGGCCAGTCGGCGAGCTGATGGCGAAACCAGGTGAACTGGCGCTTGGCATAATGCCGGGTGTCCTTCTTCGCCTCCTCTGCGGCAGCCTCGAGCGTGGTCGTACCTTCAAGGAAGCGGATGAGCCACGGCACCCCGTGCGCTTTCATCGCGGGCAGCAGCGGATCGAGGTGGCGCGCCGCGAGCGCACGGACCTCATCGATCGCACCCGCCGCCAGCATCGCGTCGAAACGCACGTCGATGCCGCGGTAGAGCACCGCCCGCTCGGGGCTGAGAAAAATGCGCGCGACGCGGGCCGGATCGAGCAGCGGCGCCATGCCTTCGCTGTGCCAGTCGGTGATCGAGCGTCCCGTCGCCTCCAGCACTTCGAGGGCGCGCGCGATGCGCGGCCGATCGGCCGGCCGTAGCCGCGCGGCCGTCACCGGGTCGCGCTTCGCGAGTTCGGCGTGGAGCATCGGCGCGCCCTCGGCCTCGATCCGCGCGCGCACCGCCGCGCGGATCTCAGGCGGCACGGGCGGAATCGCCGCAAGCCCCGTGGTTAGGCTCTTGAAGTAGAGGCCGGTGCCGCCGACGAAGATCGGCACGCGCCCAAGGCGACGGGCCTCGTCAAGCGCACCCGCCGCATCGGCAAGGTAGCGGCCGACCGAATAATTCTCTGCCGCGTCGACGTGACCGTAGAGAAGGTGCGGCGCGCGCGCTTCCTCTTCTGCTCCCGGCCGCGCGGTGATGATCTTGAGGTCGCGATAGACCTGCATGGAATCGGTGTTGATCACGACGCCGCCGAGGCGTTCCGCGATCGCGACCGCAAGCGCCGACTTGCCGCTCGCAGTCGGCCCTGCGATAAGCACGGCAGTTTTGGCCCGCGCGGCGCTCATTTCATGACTCACGTCTCATGACTCACGTCGCCACCTTGATCGCGACTCCGGTTCACCCGATCACCGATGCGCTCGCCCGCGCCGCGGCCGACGCGTTGCCGGGCGCCGCGGCATCCGCGTGGCTCAATCCCGGCACCGCGATCGACATTCCGTTTAGCGCCGCCCGCGAAAACGACAACCGGGTCCTGGCAGCGCGCGTGCGCGCGGCGCTTGGCACGGTGCCGGTCGATATCGTCGTGCAGAAGACGGGCCCGCGCCGCAAGCGGCTTCTCCTCGCCGACATGGATTCCACCATGATCGGCCAGGAGTGCGTGGACGAACTTGCCGACTTCGTTGGCCACCGGGCCCGGGTCGCGGCCATCACCGAGCGCGCCATGCGCGGCGAGATCGAGTTCGCGCCGGCTCTGCGCGAGCGCGTCGCGCTGCTCGCCGGGCTGCCGGGCTCCATCGTCGAAGAGGTGATTGCGAAACGAATCTCGCTCACGCCCGGAGGGCGGACGCTCGTCCTCACCATGCGCCGCGCCGGCGCCTACACCTGTCTCGTGTCCGGTGGCTTCACGGCATTCACGGATCCGATCGCCGCGCGGATCGGATTCGAGGAAAACCGCGGCAACACGCTCATCATCGGGGAGGACGGGCGCTTCTCCGGCAACGTCGCCGAGCCGATCCTCGGGCGCGAAGCCAAGCTCAACACGCTCGTCGAACTGCGTAGCCGCCTCGGCTTAGGCGACGACGATACGCTGGTGGTCGGAGACGGCGCCAATGACCTGTTGATGATCAGCGCCGCCGGCCTCGGCGTCGCCTACCACGCCAAACCCATGGTGGCGGAGACCGCGAGCGCCCGCATCGACCACGGCGACCTCACCACGCTCCTCTACGCGCAAGGCTATCGCCGCGAGGAGTTTGTGGAGGGTTGAGCGGGGCCCGTAGGGCGGATTAGCGTAGCGTAATCCGCCGCTTGACCGATCGCCCGGCGGACCGACGGCGGGATAGGCCTTGCGGCTATCCCGCCCTACAGGTCGTGTGATTACTGCAGGCTCAGTGCGACGAAACGCAGCTCGCCCTCGGCGTTGGCGACGAGCAGGAGGGCGGACTTGCGGCCCTCTTTCTTGAGCTGATCGACGCGCTTCTGCACGGCATCGGTGTCGGCGACCGCCTCCTGCGACACCTCCACCACCACGTCGCCGGCGTTGAGGCGCTTGTCGGCGGCGGGCGAGGAGGATTCCACGCCGGTGATAACGACGCCCTTCACGCTGTCCTTGATCTTGTAGCGCTTGCGCAGATCGTCGGACATGTTCGCGAGGTTGAGGCCGAGCGTCTTCTGCACCACCGACTTGTCGTCGGGCACCGCGTCCTTCTTCGGCGTGAGCGCCGCCTGTTTCTCGCCGTCCTCGAGCCGGCCGAGTTTCACGGTGCGGGTCTCTTCCTTGCCCTTGCGGACGATCACGACCTCGACGTCCTTGCC
Source organism: uncultured Alphaproteobacteria bacterium (assembly GCA_963807015.1). Classification (GTDB taxonomy): domain Bacteria; phylum Pseudomonadota; class Alphaproteobacteria; order Rhizobiales; family Xanthobacteraceae; genus JAJPKK01. The sequence goes on from CAWEAS010000013.1 coordinate 235,074, forward strand.
GACAGGCGTGTCGGCAACGACGCGCGGCAGATCGCGCATTTCCTTGATGTCGTGGCCGTCGAATTTGGTGATGACGTCGCCGGCCTCGATGCCGGCGGGCTTCGCCGGACCTTTTTCGTCGACGCCGGCGACCAGCGCGCCGCGGGCCGGCTTGAGATTGAGAGTGTCGGCGATATCGTCCGTCACCTGCTGGATGCGCACGCCGAGCCAGCCGCGCCGCGTCTCGCCGAACTGGCGCAGCTGATCGATCACCGCCACCGCGGTCTTGGACGGCACCGCGAAGCCGATGCCGATCGAGCCGCCGGACGGCGAGATGATCGCCGTGTTGATCCCGATGACCTCGCCGTCGAGATTGAACAGCGGGCCGCCCGAGTTGCCGCGGTTGATGGCGGCGTCGGTCTGAATGTAGTTGTCGTACGGTCCGGAATTGATGTCGCGGTTGCGCGCCGACACGATGCCGGCGGTGACGGTGCCGCCGAGGCTGAACGGATTGCCGATCGCCACGACCCATTCACCGAGGCGCAGCTTCTCCGAGTCGCCGAACTTCACCGCGGTGAGCGGCTTGTCTGGCTTCACCCGCAAGAGCGCGAGATCGACCTTGGTGTCACGCCCGAGGATTTCGGCCTTGAGGCGCGTGCCGTCATTGAGGATCACGGTGACTTCGTCGGCGTCGGCAATGACGTGGTTGTTGGTCACCACGATGCCGGACGGATCGATGATGAAACCCGAGCCCAGCGAATTGACGCGGCGCGGTCCGTTGGGACGTCCCTGGTTCTCGCCCTGCTGACCCCCGCGGCGGTTCTTGAAGAATTCGTCGAAGAACTCCTCGAACGGCGAACCCGGCGGCAGCGACGGAACGGCGCTTCCACGGTTGTCCACGCTCTGTGACGTCGAAATATTGACGACGGCGTTGATCACCCGCTCCGCGACATCGGCGATGTTGTCCGGACCATGCGCGGCAAACGCCGGCGCACCGAGAAGCGGAACCGCCACCATCGCGGCGACTGCAGCCGTCACGATGGAGCGAGGGACTTCAGGGCGGCGAAACCACGAGCGAAGCGTCGGTAGCATAGGGCCAACCATGGGCAGCGATTCTCCGGTAAGTCCCAAAGGGAAAATGGCGATTCCCGTGGGCGCAATGTGTCACACTGCGCCTGCGCACGGCACTGCGCAAGTGCGTAATCACCCATCTGAATACGTTCAGATTCCGGCGGAATGGCGACTTGTCGGCCCAATTTCAATACGTTGCAGAAGAGCCGGCATCTTGTTGAGACTATTCACGTTGCAGTGACAAGGACGGAAAAGACACAACGCTTTTGGCCCTTCGGTTCGTCATCCCCGCACAAGCCAGAGGACCGCAAGGCCGAACACCGCGCTCGCGAGCCCGATGGTCCGCAGCCCTTGGTCCGGGGTTTCGATCATCGAAGCGATCGCCCGCTTGGCGGCACCGGGGAACGCCGCGAACACGAGCCCCTCGATGACGAACACGAGCCCGAGAGCGGCCAGGAAGTCCGACATTGCGATCGACGGCGAAGGAGCAACGGCGCCCTTACTGAGGCGCCGCCTTGAAGTCTGATTTCGGCGCGGGCGCCTTGCCGTCTGATTTCGGCGCGGTCGCTGTCTTGCCGTCCGGATCACCGAAATATTTGAAGAAATCGGAATCCGGTCGCAGCACCAGCCGCGTGTCATTGGGGCGCAGTCCCGCCTCGTAGGCCTGCATGGAGCGATAGAAGCCAAAGAAGCTCGGGTCCTTGCCGAACGCCTCGGCGAAGATCCGGTTACGCTCGGCATCGCCTTCGCCGCGAGTCTGCTCGCCCTTGGCCGTCGCTTCGGCGACCGTGACCGTGACGTCGCGATCGGCACGGGCGCGGATCTCCTGGCTCTTCTGGGTGCCTTGGGCGCGCAGTTCGGCCGCCTCGCGTTGCCGCTCGGTCTGCATGCGCGCATAGACCGCCTGGCTGTTCTGCTCCGGCAAGTCGGCGCGCCGGATGCGCACATCGACCACCTGAATGCCGAACGCCTGTGCCTCGTGATCGAGTTGGGCGCGCACCCGTCCCATCAGCACTTCACGTTCGTCGCGCACGACGTTGATCAGCGTCACTTCGCCGAGCACGCGCCGTAGCGCGGAGTTGAGCAAGGTCGACAGCCGCGAATTGGCGCCCTCGATTGTGCTCACGCTCCTGTAGAACAGCAGCGGGTCGTGGATGCGATAGCGCGCGAAGGCGTCCACCACGAGCCGCTTCTGATCCGAGCAGGTGACTTCCTGCGCTGCGTTCTCGAGATCGAGAATGCGGTTGTCCACGTAGATCACCGTATCGATGAACGGGACTTTGGTGTGCAGACCGGGGTTGGGTAGCGTCCTGATGGGATCGCCAAGTCGGACCACCAGCGCCTGCTGGGTCTGCTGCACGATGAACAGCGACGTGGCTGCGATGATCAGCAGAACGATGATGATGATGGCGGCGACGCCGCCCCAAATGCCGGGTTTCATCGGTTGCCTCCCGTCGTCTGAGCCGGGCCGGATGGCGACGGGGTTGCCGTGCGCGCTCGCAGCTCCGGTAACGGCAGGTAGGGTACGACGCCTCCGCTGCCTGGGCCGCTGGGCGCATCGAGGATGATCTTGTCCGTGCCGCCGAGCACACGCTCCATGGTCTCGAGATAGAGCCGCTGACGGGTGACCTCCGGCGCCTTCTTGTATTGGTCGTAGATCTGGTTGTAGCGCGCGGTCTGGCCCTTGGCCTCGGCGACGGTCTGCTCGCGATAGGCTTCGGCGGCCTGCACGATCTGGGCGGCGCGGCCACGCGCCTCGGGAACGACGCGGTTCTGGTAGGTTTGCGCCTCGTTCTGCAAGCGGTCCTGATCGGTCTTGGCGGCCTGGACGTCGCGGAACGCGTCGATCACCTGTGCCGGCGGGTTGACCTGCTGCATCTGCACCTGCGTGACCAGGATGCCCGATTTGTAGGAGTCGAGCGTCTTCTGCATCAGCTCGCTCACCGCGGTCTCGATCGTCTGACGCGCGCCGGTGAGGATCGGCTGGATTTCGGAACGCCCGATCACTTCGCGCATGGCGCTTTCGGCCACGGCCTTCACGGTGCCGACCGGGTTTTGAATGTTGAACTGGTAGTCAGGCGCGCCGCCGGCGGGAAATCCCGACGACGGCGGCTTGACCATCCACAGCACGGTAAAATCGACGTCGACGATGTTCTCGTCGCCGGTGAGCATCAGGCTCTCTTCAGGAACGTCGCGCATCTGCGTGCCGCGCCGGCTGTCTTCGACGATGCGCATGCCGATGTTGATCGGATTGACGCGGGTGACCTTGGGCAGTTCGACGGTCTCGATCGGATACGGCAGGTGGTAGTTGAGGCCGGGATGGGCGTCCCAGCTATATTTGCCGAACTTCATGACGAGGCCGAGTTCGTCGGGCTCGACCCGAAAGAAGCCGGTCAGGCCCCATACCACAAGAGCGCCGATCAGGATCACCGCAATCCCGCCGCCGCGGAAGTTGCCGCCTGGAAGGATGCCGCGCAGCTTGTCCTGGCCGCGCCGCAGCCACTCCTCAAGATCGGGCGAGGAGGACCCCGAGGGTGGGGATCCCGAACCCCACGGTCCTTTTGGCCCCGAACCCCACGGTCCGCCGCCTTGGTTACTCCACGGCATGGTGAACTCTCCGTAATGGCCGAATCGGTGGCCCCGCGTCGGGGCCGGATGGCCGAAATATCAAATCTGGGCCGGTTTATAGGGGACGCACTCGCCCCTTTCAACGCGCGCTAGCGCTCGCAGGCTGATCATCCTTTCCGGCCGGCAAAGGCATTCAGCAATGCGCGCTCGTTTCAAGCAGCTTTAGCATGCAGGGCAAGCTCCGCCGCCGCGCGGCATCAGCGTTACTCTTCAACTCTTCGATAAGTCAATGTGGTAAAGGATACCTCGTCGTCGGGCCCGGCGGGGTGTTCCTCTCGCGCGGTTTCGTGCCACTGCGTCGGATCGATTTCCGGAAATTTGGTATCGCCTTCCGGGCACGCATGAACGCGGGTGATTTCGAGCCGCGCAGCACACCCGATCGTATCGGCATAAAGACCCGCGCCGCCGCCGATGATGATCGCATCAGCGCCGCGGCGACGCGCGTCGCCTTGCGCCACCGCGAGCGCCGCCGCGAGGTTCGGAACAACGACAATTCCCGACCTCGCGAAGTCGGGATCACGACTGATGACGATGTTGGTGCGGTGCTGCAACGGCGTGCCGAAGGACAGGAAGGTTCTGCGGCCCATCACCACGGGATGGCAAAGGGTCAGTGCGCGAAACCGCTTGAGGTCACTTTTGAGCCGCCACGGCAGCCCGCCGTCCCGCCCGATCATGCCGTTCTCGGCGACCGCCGCAACCAAAACGAGGGGCACGTCGCCGGACGTCTGCGTCACACCGCGACCTTGGCCTTGATGTGCGGATGGGGATCGTAACCCTCGACCGTGAAGTCCTCGTAGCGGAAGGCAAAGAGATCGGTGACGGCCGGATTGAGCTTAAGCTGCGGCAACGCTCGTGGCGGCCGCGCCAGCTGCTGCCGCGCCTGATCGAGGTGGTCGAGATAGAGGTGGGCGTCGCCGAAGGTGTGCACGAAATCTCCCGGCTTCAAGCCGGTGACCTGCGCCACCATCACAGTCAGCATGGCATAGGAGGCGATGTTGAACGGAACGCCGAGGAAGACATCGGCGGAGCGTTGGTAGAGCTGACACGACAGCTTGCCGCCCGCGACATAGAACTGGAACAGGCAATGGCACGGCGGCAGCGCCATCTTGTCTACATCGGCCGGATTCCAGGCGGTAACGATGAGGCGGCGTGAATCCGGATTGCGCCGAATGGCGGCGACCAAGTCGGAGATCTGGTCGATGGTGGCGCCGCTCGCCGTCGGCCATGAGCGCCATTGACGGCCATAGACCGGACCGAGATCGCCATGCGCGTCCGCCCATTCGTCCCAGATCGAAACGCCGTGATCGTTGAGGTATTTGACGTTGGTGTCGCCGGCCAGGAACCACAGCAGCTCGTAAATGATTGACTTGAGATGCAGCTTCTTGGTGGTGACGAGCGGAAAGCCGGCGGCGAGATCGAACCGCATCTGATGGCCGAAAATCGACTGCGTGCCGGTACCGGTACGGTCGCGCTTTTCCACGCCGTCGGTCAGGACTCGCTGCACCAGGTCGAGATATTGCCGCATCAGGATCAGGAATCAGAGGACGGGAATCAGACCAGAATCTAGATCAACAGCTGGAGCATTCAAGCCGACCTCGCGCATCCCCGCGAGACGCAACGCTCCGACCTCGGCCTGAACTCCCGATCGCTGTCACCCTGATCCCTGAAGGCCTCACTCCTCGACGAAGACCTCTTCGCGCTTCGCCCGGATCATCGGCAGCACCGCGATGATCAGCAGCAGTATCGCGAGGCCGATCAAGGTGCCGGAAATCGGCCGGGTAAAGAACGTGGTCGGATCGCCGCGGGCGATCAGCATGGCGCGGCGCAGGTGCTCTTCCATCATCTGTCCGAGCACGAACCCGAGCAGCAAGGGCGCCGGCTCGAAGTCATGTTTGACGAGCCAATAACCAATGATGCCGAACAGCGCGGTCAACACGCAGTCGAACGGCGCGTTGTTGATGGAATAGACGCCGATCGAACAGAAGATCAGGATCGCCGGGAACAGGAACCGGTACGGCACCTGCAACAGCTTCACCCACATGCCGACCATGGGCAGGTTGATGACGATCAGCATGAGGTTGCCAACCCACATCGAGGCGATCATGCCCCAGAACAGGTCGGGTTGCTTGGTCATCACCTGCGGTCCCGGCACGATGCCATGGATGGTCATGGCGCCGACCATGAGGGCCATCACGGCGTTCGGCGGGATACCGAGCGTGAGCAGGGGGATGAACGAGGTCTGAGCCGCCGCGTTGTTGGCGCTTTCAGGGGAGGCCACGCCTTCGATGGCGCCGCGTCCGAACCGCGACGGATCGCGCGAGAATTTCTTCTCGAACGTGTAGGCCGCAAACGAGGCGATGACGGCGCCGCCGCCCGGCAAAATGCCGAGGATCGACCCCAGAATCGTGCCGCGTCCGATCGGGCCTGCCGATGCCTTCAGATCGGGCCAGGTCGGCATGAGGCCGGTCAACTTGGTCTTGAGGACGTCGCGCGATTCCGCCTGCTCCAGGTTGCGCATGATTTCGGCGAAGCCGAACACGCCCATGGCGACGACCACGAAGCCGATGCCGTCGGACAGTTCGGGAATGTCGAAGGCCATGCGCGATTGGCCGGTCTCGATGTCGGAGCCGACCATCGACATCAGGAGGCCCGTCACCACCATGGCGAGCGCCTTGAGGATCGAACCGCGAGCGAGCACCACGGCAAAGCACAAGCCGAGCACCATGAGCGAGAAATATTCGGCCGGGCCGAACAGCAGCGCGAGCGAGGTGAGCGGCGCCCCGAGCGCGGCGACCAGCACCGTCGATACGCAGCCGGCGAAGAACGATCCGATGGCCGCAATCGCGAGCGCCGGACCGGCACGACCCTGGCGGGCCATCTGATGGCCGTCGAGCGTCGTCATCACCGAGGATGATTCACCCGGGATGTTGATGAGGATGGATGTGGTCGAACCGCCATACTGGGCGCCGTAATAGATGCCCGCGAGCATGATGAGCGCGCCGACCGGCGGCAGGCCGAAGGTGATCGGCAACAGCATCGCGATGGTGGCGAGCGGGCCGACGCCGGGCAGCACGCCGATCAGCGTGCCGATGATCGCGCCGATCAGGCAGAGAAGGATGTTCCACGGCACCCAGATCGAATGCACGTCTCCGAACAGGGTGAACTTGTATTCCACGAACTGGAATACGACGCCGAAGCCCTGACCGAGATGTGAAAGCAGGTCTATCATGGCTTGTCACTTACGCTGTTGATGCGGGCCGCAGCCGGCATACGTTTCATCGGACCCCGATGCCTTTGATGATCGCCGCCATATCCCAGCTGACGGGCCAAATCTGCATCGGCAAGTTGAGCGCGTAGACGAACAGGAAAACGCAGAACGCCGTCAGGACGACACCCCAAATGAGCGTCTCGATGACGCGCGCCTCCGGCGTCGCGCCGGCAGCGGCGCATATGCTCACGAAGCTCGCAATGGCGAGGCCGAGCGGCCGAACGAAAATCGCAAACAGCACCACCGAAGCGGTGACGAACATCGGGCCGCGCAAGTAGAAGCGATCGATGCCCGGGCCCTTGGTGGATAGCCCGGTTGCCGAAACCGCAAGACCCAGTGCCATCAGCAGATAAGCAAACATGCGCGGCGCCGTTCCGGGGCCGAACGCGAAACCGCGCATGCCCGGCAGGTCGCGCGCCGCCTCATGGGCAAACAGCGCAAGCGCGACAAGCGCGGCACCGCCGAAATAATCACGCGGGCTGGCGGGCGCGCCAAGCATCCCGACGAGGAGGAAGACCAGAGCATAGAAGCCGAACACCTCGGCGACGTAGCGGTAGAATTCGGGCGCAGCGACAACGGAACCGAGGAAGTTTGGAACCCATCCAACCGCTACACCCAGCGCCACCACCGCAATGACGGCCAGTCCGCCACCGATTTTGAGATAAAGCGCTTGCTTCGCCGATTCAGGTGTTCCTATCGCCTCCGCATGCGGCGGTACTTCCGACATCAACTCCTCCCCTCCGCGCTGGCTTTCCGATGTGGGACACCAGCTTATGCCCTTGTTTGTCCCCTAGCACAAGGCAGGCCGCCACCGGAAGCCTTCGTTGTAGGCGACGCTTGAAATCGGTCGTTACACCAGTCCGAAAAGTCCGAACAAAGCGGCGGCCGCGAACGCAAACAGCGGCGAGACCCGGGTCCATTGCACGAGTGCGAAAGTCACTGCAGTGATCGCGTAGGCGACGAGCCCGCGATCGGCGGCGCGCGCAATGACGAATGCACTCGCCGCGATCAGGCCGATGGTCACCGGCACCAGTCCCGACTGGATCGCAATCCGCCACCTCGCGGTGCGAAAACGATCGAGCACCCGCGACACGGCCCACGCCAGAACGCAGGTGGGGCCGCACATGCCGACCGTTGCCACCAGCGCGCCCGTAACGCCGCCGAAGTAGTAGCCAAGGAGGGCGACGAACATCACGTTCGGTCCCGGCGCCGCCTGCGCCATGGCAAACAGCGCGGTGAACTCGCGATCCGTCAGCCAATGGGCGACATCGACGAACTGCCGATGCATCTCCGGTACCGCCGCGCTCGCACCGCCGACGGCGAACAGCGACAGCGTCGCGAACCGCAGAAACAGGCTGATGAGGGAGGGCGGATCATGCATTGGTGCGTGGCCATGCAAATCCGATGCTCACCGGCACCAGCACCAGGAGCGTCAATGGCAGGCTGAAGCCGAGGAGCCCTACGCCCACGAAGATGGCGAGAGCGACGCCATGCGCAGGCCCTAGGCGCATACGACGAAGGGGCGCGGCGACCTGCAAGGCCGTCGACAGGATCATGCCTGCGGCTGCCGCGGCGAGACCCGACAACATCCCCTCGAGCCGCGGCAGCGCGCCGAAGCGACGGTAGAAGATACCGACGACGATCATCAGCAGCACCGATGGCCCGAGGAGGCCGCTCAAGCAGGCGAGTGCGCCGGCGAGCCCGCGAACCCGCATCCCGAACACGGCAGAGACATTGACGATGTTGGGTCCCGGCAGGAACTGGCAGAGTGCCAGGATGTCGTTGAACTCCTCCGGCGTCATCCAGCGTTTTTCGTCGACGAGCATCCGCCGCGACCAAGCCAATACGCCGCCGAAGCTCGAGATCGAAACGCGGGCGAACGCGAGGAAGAGTTCACCAACGGTCGGGGGGAAGGGTTCAGGGATTTGGACGGCGCGGGAGGCGTGATTTCGTTCGACATGGGCGTGGAATAACCCAGGACAAACTTGAGATGCAGACGATTTGACCGGTCGCACGCCCGCCGGGCCTGCATCGCAACAAAGATTTACAGATTTCTCCGGCCGCCTCACCAGACCAAGACCAAAGCCCCGAGCGACGGCGCCGTTCACGCCTCTTTCTCCCTGGCCCATCAACCCTTATATTGAGTGTGCCGGCTTGCCGGCTATGGCGATAAATGGCCGTCGTAATAAACCATTCGGACCCGGGGGCAGTACCCGGCGCCTCCACCACCAGGGCTCAGAGGTCAGTAATCATCACTGATTGCTGATCACTGGTTCCTGATCCGGGGGCGAAACAGGATCGACGAGGGCGTAAAGGGCGTGCTTTTGCTCGGTATGGTTCCGCCGTTATCGGGCCACTGCAATAGTTGCCAACGACAACTATGCTCCGGTTGCTCAGGCCGCGTAAGCGGTTTGAAATACCGATCTAAAGTCCTGACGTCTTAGCAGCGTCAGGCGGGGTTCGGGGGCACCTGGCAACAGAAGCCCCCACTTCCTTTGGTGCCGTCGCGTGTCGGGCGGATTTGCGTAGTCAGCGGCAAGATTTATTAGGTGTAGGCGGCCGTTCCGGGGCGAGCCGCTTGCCAAATTTGGATTTTGACGCATTCTCGGCGCTCGCCGTGACCATGGAACGAGAAGATGCCGGTCGACCACATCCGTTATGATCTCCTGACCCAGGATGCGCTGCGCGGTGTGATTCGCACCGTCTTGACCGACGCTGCCGTCAAGGGGCTGCCCGGCGACCATCATTTCTTCGTCACCTTCGACACCCGCGCCGAAGGCGTTCGCATCTCCGCGCGGCTGAAGGCGAGCTATCCCGACGAAATGACGATCGTGCTCCAGCACCAATTCTGGGATCTTCAGGTCGGTGACGAAGACTTCGAGGTCGGCCTCGCATTCAATGCCGTGCCCGAGCGCCTGCACATTCCGTTCAAGGCGGTGAAGGCGTTTTTCGACCCTTCAGTCCAGTTCGGGCTTCAGTTCACGGTGGAATTGGATGGCACCGCCAAGGGCAAGGAGACGAAATCTGGGGCCAAGGGGGGACCGAAAGCTAAGACCACGACGCTGGAGGCACTCGCCCCGCCGCAGAGCGATTCGAAACCAGCGGTGACAGGGAAAAAGGCGAAGTCTAGCCCCAGCGACGAGGCGGCGAAGTCCGAACCTGCCGCCGCCAACGCGGCAGAGCCCGAAGCACCAGGATCGCCGCCGCCCGCGGCCGGCGGCGAGGTCGTACGCCTCGATCGTTTTCGCAAGAAATAAACGGCGCTACTTCAAGTAGGAGCGCACGACGTCAATCAGCTCTTCCGCGGCGTGCGCGCGCTCCGAGCCGGGCACATCTGCGGGATCGACCACGTGCATGCGGATGTGGTCTTCCACGACTTCGGCCATCAGGCCGTTGATGGCGCCGCGGGCGCCGGCAATCAGCTGAAGCACGTCGGAACACCCGATTTCCTGCTCCAGCGCGCGTTCGACCGCCTCAATCTGTCCACGAATGCGCCGGACGCGATTGAGCAGCTTCGTCTTTTCGCGAACCGTGTGAGACACGCAAACCTCCAGGGACTTCATGCATTTTTAGCAGAAGCAGACGTTCGCGCCAGCAATTTTGCCGGCACGACATTCACCTGAAGGCTGCCCGGCGCATAGTCTCGCGCACCGGTAGTGGGCGCGTGTGACGTCGCCAGGACGAGACATAAAGCGCTAGACTTCGTCTGCGGCTTTATCCCTCGACGACGGTCCGGCTGAGAAACCAGAACAAACCCTCGCCGACCAGAAACGACGCCGCAATGTCAGTAAAGATCGGTCGTGGAATGCCGAGGCGCGCCTTCACCAGGACCCAGGCGACCGCGAGCGCGCCGAGCACGACGGTCACCTGACCGATCTCGACGCCGAGGTTGAAGCCGACGAGAAGCTCGGCGAGGCGCCCGGTCGGCAGCTTCCGCTCGAGCAGATCGGTGGCAAAGCCGAAGCCGTGGATGAGGCCGAACACCAGCGTCACGACGAGGCGCACCCGCGCCGCATCGTAAAGTTTGCCGGTCAGCATCAGATAGTTCGACGTGAAAATTCCGCCGCCGATCAGGAGCAGCGTCGGGAGCGTGACCGGCGCGCCGAGATACTTGGCGCCCGCCATCAAGAAGAGGAGGCCGCCGAGGCCGAGCGCGACGGGCAGCGGATGGCGCGTGCTGTCCCCGATGTTTTCGGCGCCGATCAACGCGATGGTCAGCGCCACCAGACTGTCGATGTATTGCGCCTCGGGTCGCAGGACGCCGGTGACGGCAAGCGCGAGGGTCAGGCTATGGCCCAGCGTGAAGCCCGTCACAACGAACAGAAGATCGCGCAGGCGACGCGAGATCAGCACCAAGCCGAGCATGAAGGACATGTGATCGACGCCGGTGAAGATGTGCATGATGCCCATCTGCACGAAATCGAGGAAGCCCGCGTATTCGAGCGAGCTCTCGCCAGTCTCGCCCGTCACCGGCAACGTCTGGCGATCCTTGGTGATGAGCTGCTCGACGAAATCTCCCTTGTCGTTCTGAATCTGCGCAAAGTTGGTGTGGCTTTCGACGAGTTCGAACCAGGCCGACGAATGGACCTTGAGATTCGCCGCTTGCGGGCATTCGAAGGTGAACTCGTAGCGGCGGAAGCCCGCGGTCGACGAGATCTGCCGCGGCCCCTCGGTCATCGGGCAGGCCTGATCGCCGGCGAACGCGCCGACGTGGGCCGCGATGTAGCGACCGAGTTCGTCGACCGTCGGCATGTCGCCGTTCTTGGTGATCCGCTTCGACTCAAGGTCCGGCACCAGGAACTGCATATGGACGGTCGCGCCCGCGACCTGCCAGGACGAGAAGGTCTCGCTGCGGGTGTGCGCCGAGGCGGGTGCCGCAAGGCCGACGAGAAGCGCCGCGATGATCGCGCCGATGATGCGAGCCGCCCTCATCGCTTGCCCTGTTCTTTTTCTTTTCGCGGTGCCGCGGGCGTCTCGTCGGTTTGCACGCCGGAGTCCCTCGCGGCCTCATCCGCCTCATAGGCCGTGCGATAATCGTCCGCGACAAGAATGTCGGCCTTGCCGCGCAGAAATTTCTCGTCCGCACGTTCGAGCCGCTTCTTCGCCGCCTCGTTGTAGTCCTGCAGCACCTGACTCTTCGCGCGCTCGAAGCTCGCGGGCACCGGGCGCACGTTGTTGACCATCTGCACGATGTGGATGCCGTCGTCGGCGACGACCGGATCGCACACCTGGCCGTTATCTAGCGAGAGCGCGAACGAGAAGATCAGATCACCGACGTGGATCTTCTGGGCGAAATAGAACTCCTCGTTGCCCGGGGGGGCGCCGCGACCGCGACCGCCGCCGACCTCCTCAAGACCGTAGTTCTTGAGCACGTCAGCGACGGGCGCACCGGCACGCAACGCGTCCGCAGCCTGCCGCATCAGAACCATCGCACCGCGGTCGTCGGCTCGCGGCTTGGACAACAGCAGGTCGTGAAGCGTCATCAGGCCTTCGGACGCGTATTTGCCGGAGTTCTCCTCATAGAACTTGCGCAGCTCGGCGTCGCTTGGCCGGCCGGCGGTCACGCTCGCCGCAACCTGCTGCTCGACCGCGGCGACGAGGGCCGCGCGCGTGTCGGGATCGTTGGACGGAAAATCCAATTCCAGGCCGCGATGCACGAACAACTCTTCCCGTACCATGTCCTGGAGAACCTTCATGCGCTGCGGCATCGTGGTTTCGCCGAACGGCATGGTGTAGAGAGCTTCAGTCTGGGCGATGAAATCGGTTCGCAGGATCGGACGCTGATTGACAAGCGCAACGTTCTCGGGAGGGACCGTGTGGGTGACCGTCCCTTTGGCCGTGAAGAGACCATAGCCCGCTATCCCAAGCCCGACGATGGTTCCGATGCTGAGCAGGACCAGCGAGCGCGCGGGATTGACGACCTTGAAATTCCAAAAGCCGACGAGCGAGTACGGCGGCTTGTCGATGGGGGTCTCGTTTGCCTCAAGCATTCTCATGACAGTTACCCTGGCGGTTCGGGCGATCGCGAGGCCGCACGTGGCGGCTCACGGTGCGATGCCGAATAGATAAGAAGGGCGAGCGCGCGAATTTCAACCGCGCTCAGCCGCTGGAACCAGGCGGGACAAATTCCGCCGCTGCCCCCTGCAACAACGTTGTAGATGTCCTGGAAGCTGCCCTTGCCATGAAGCCAAGTGTTATCGAGGAGATTTGGCGCACCGATGGCGGCGTCCCCCTTGGCATCACTCGCATGGCAATCGAAGCATTGGCCCTTGTCGGAGAATATCTGCGCGCCGCGTTTGGCAGCTTCGGCATCGCCCGCGCGGCCGCCCGCCACGACGAGGAAGGTGACGACGTCGGCGATCTCCTGAGGGCCGAGCGACTCGATCTTGTACCGCTTGTAGGGCTCCGCGCGCGCGTAGGCCGGCATGTCGGCGAAGTTCAAGGTCCTGCCGTTGCTCGCGCGAATGCCGAAGAGGATCATGCGCTCGATTTCGTTCGCGCGGCCTTCACCATAGAGCCAGTCGTGTTTGCCGAGACCGGGCACGCCATAGCCCGGATCGCCCTGCATGTGATCGCCGTGGCAGCCCGCGCAGTTGTGCTCATAGACCGGCCGCGCATACGAAATCGCGAAGCCGAGCAGATCGGGATCCTGGGCGACGCCATCGGCATCGGCGCGCAAAAGGCGCGCGCGAAAATCCTGCTGGCGAGAAAAATAGAATCCGCCGCCGGCCAAGAGCGCGACAACGAGGACGAATCCTGCCCAGCCCTTCCATGCCGCGCGGCTTCGCCGCGGAACGGCCCGCTGCCGTTCATCACGATTCGATTGATCCACGACGCGCTTCCTCGGCTACGGCAGAGACGCAATCCGGCCAGCGTAATTGCGGCGGTGTGAGCGCAGCACGCATCAAGGATCGATCTTCAAATAGGCGGAGTGGCATCCGTCGCACGCTTTCTGAAGCGCCGTATGGTCCGTCTTCAACGCGGCCGCGTTCTCCGCGCGGCTCAGATTGTAGGCAGCCTTGGAGGCAGCGCTCGCTTGAGCGTAGAAATCCGCGAACTTGGTCCACACATCGGGCGATGCAAAGGTGTCGGTTGCCGGGTCGCGGTCGGCGCCCTGCTTCCACTGGTTGGTCGCCGGCGGAAAGAGATGCGGGAAGGCCATCATCATGATCGAGATGGTGTCGGCAAAACCCTTGCCCTTCTCGAGATCGATCTTTTCCGTCGCCGTCATGGTGGTGAGTTCATCCATGTTGGCGCCGATCGCATCCATCAACGTCTTGCGTGCGAAAATCGCGTCCTTCGCGGTGGCAGCGCTTTGATCCTGCGCGGATGAGCCCGCCACGCCCGCGATCACAATCAGCATGGCAGCAACCGCGCCGCGCCACGCGCAGATCCATTGTCGATTGGTCATTCCCGTTTCTCCTCCCGCACTCCCCGCACGATACGGCGGGGTTTGCCAGGTGTCTCATCGATGCTCGCCGCGACTCTATGAACACAAGTCCGATCGGCTGGCGACGCGTTGCGGCGCTGCGAACCATTTTAATTATACGCACGCGTCTGCCGCAACAGTGCGAACCTTTGACGAGATCGCGTTACATTGCTCGGGGACTAACCATAGTCCCCCTCAGCATGAACGATCGTGCTCACGTCGCCGAACACCGAGCCCCCTGCCCGCCGATCTCTTCCAAGCTCTCCCTGCCGCCAGTTGTATTGTGGCGGGAAAGCTAGCCTTTGATCTAAATCATCTGGCACCGCAGCACCGTCCGGCCGGCGCCAAACGCGTCGGGCCCCTTTTGACGCACGATTTTGACCCATTCGCGCAGCCACAGGTCGTCATCGGGAACTCTGCGAAGTCACGATCGTGCCTGAAATTTTTCACACAATGGCTTGGTTTACGGATTGTCTTGGTGAAACGACTCAGGTCCATATTCGTGGGGGTTGACGGTGTGGATCGGTTGGGTCGGCTGGTAATCGACTTCGGACTGGTCAAACGGCGCTGGGTCAACGGTAACTTGTCAAAACACTCCGTACTCGTGCGGCTTGATTGAGCGGCGTTTGATGCTGTGAAGGCGTGGGGAAGGGGCCTTGTGCCCCGAGGTTGGGGGTAGACGGCCACATATGGCTGAGATCGTTAATCTCCGCAGAGCCCGTAAGCGCGTCGCTCGTCGGCGCGATGAGGAGCGTGCCAGTGCGGCACGAGTTTCCCACGGTATGTCGAAGGCTGAGCGCGCGCTCGCCCGGACGGAACACGACAAGTTCCGTCACGACCTCGACGCGCACCGTATCGAGACAGGAGAAACCGATGAAATCGCCCGTCGTTAAGCGCTCTATCGTGATTGCAGGTCACAAAACGAGTGTCAGTCTGGAGGACGCCTTCTGGACCGGATTGAAGGAAATTGCCGGCAAACGCGATCTGACGCTCTCGGACATGGTCGCAACCATCGACCAGGAGCGCCGGCATGGCAATTTGTCGTCGGCGATTCGCCTTTTCGTGCTCGACTACTATCGCGGTGGCGATAGCAGCGCCCATGTCGAGACGAAGACGCCGGTCATCACCGCCGGTGCGAGCCGCGTCGAGCAGGCGTTGCGCGCCGACTAGCTGCCGCTGCGGTCTTAGTTAGCAGGCTGCCGCAGCTTCGAAGCGGATCGGCACGGGGTTTCTTGTGACTCCGTCGTCCGCTTCCTCGTCATGAAGTCAACGGGCTTTGCCTGGACGGAGCACAGCAAACTGCCGTGCTTGTCGGGGCGGAGAGAAAAAGCGGATCAGCCGCCCGGCGCGCCCTGAGTCGCGACCGGGAGCGAGTAGACTGAGCGGCTTGCTGTCATGAACAGGCGACTGCGCCGGTAGCCGCCGAAGCAGAGGTTGCCGCAGCGCTCCGGCAGGATGATGCGGCCGATCAGCTTGCCGGCGGGATTGAAGACCATGACGCCGTCATAGCCTTCGCCCGCCGACGAGGCGCACCACAGATTGCCTTCGATATCGACCTTCATGCCGTCGCTCTGGCCGACCTCAATCGGCGCGAACACGCGGCCGTTGGCGAGGCGCGTGCCGTCGCCGACCACGTCGAACACCCGGATTTGCGGTGGCGTCGAACCGTCCTCGATGATGTAGAGCTTGGTCTCGTCGGGCGAGAAGGCAAGTCCGTCGGGGCGGTTGATGTCGCCCGCGACGACGTCGAGCCGACCTGACTTGTCGAGGCGGTACACGTTGGTCGGCAACTGCTGGTCGCCGACGCTGCCGTTATAGTTGTTGCGGATGCCGTATGGCGGATCGGTGAACCAGATCGAATCGTCCGACTTCACCACCACGTCGTTCGGGGAGTTGAGCAGCTTGCCTTCAAAACGGTCAGCGAGCGCGGTGATCGTGCCGTCATATTCGGTGCGTGTGACGCTGCGAGTGCGGTGCTCGCAGCAGATGAGACGACCCTGGCGATCGCGGGTCGCGCCGTTCGATTGGTTCGACGGCTTGCGGAACACGCTGACCGCGCCCGTTTCCTCGTCCCAGCGCATCATACGATTGTTCGGAATATCGCTCCAGACGAGATAGCGCGCGTCGCCGAACCATACCGGTCCTTCGGACCATACCATGCCGGTGGCGATGCGTTCGACGCCGACGATGTTGGCCCGGTGCTTCGCAAAGCTCGGATCGAGCACCTTGATCGCGGGGTCCGGATAGCGCGCCGGCTCCCAGTCGGCGAGCGCCGTGCGCGTGAAACCTGATGCCGCGCTCGCGGCCCCGGCGCCAAGCGCCGCGCGTCTCGTCATCTCCATAAGACGTCTCCCTTCGTTACGCTCAATCCCCGTTCGCCTGCCCGAAGGCAATGAAGGCTATACCGGCGGTGCATGAGCAAGAAAGGGCCATCTTGCACGTATTGCCCGCGACGACGGGCTCGACCATTGGCTTAGCTCCGCGATCTGGACTCCGTTGCAGTCATCGGCCAACCTCCGCGAAACATTTCGGAGACAGCGATGAGCCTCAATGTGGCAATTATTGCGCCAGGCGAAATGGGCGCAGCCGTCGGCGCCCGCCTCGCCGAGCGCGGCGTGCGCGTCACCACTTCGCTCACTGGGCGCTCGAGTGCGAGCGCAGCGCGCGCCGAGCGCGCACGCATGGTGCCGGTCGACGACGACAATGTGCTGGTGCGCGATGCGGATTTCGTGCTGTCGATCGTGCCCCCGGGCGACGCCATCCGGCTCGCCGGGCGCCTTGCTCCCGCGCTTGCGCGTGCCGACCGCAAGCCGATTTACGTCGACTGCAACGCGATCGCGCCTGATACGGCCGAACAGCTTGGCGTCGTGCTAGCCGACACCGGCTGCCGTTATGTCGATGGCGGCATCATCGGGCCGCCACCGCCGCCGAATTCTACGTCGACCCGCATCTATGTCTCAGGGCCGGCGGCAAGCGAGGTGGCGCGGCTCAATGACTTTGGGCTCTCGATCCGTCCACTAACGGGGCCGATCGGCGCCGCGTCCGCATTGAAGATGTCCTATGCCGGCATCACCAAGGGCTTCACCGCGGTCGGCGCCGCGATGGCGCTTGGCGCGTCCCGCGCCGGCTGCGCCGAGGCCCTGCACGACGAACTTGCGCTGAGCCAGCCGCAGCTTCTCGGCTGGCTCTCACGCCAGGTGCCGCGCATGTATCCGAAGGCCTATCGATGGGTCGCGGAAATGGAGGAAATCGCCCATTTCCTCGGCGACGGCTCGCCGTCGGGCGAAATGTACGAGGCTGTCGCACAGCTTTATTCAGAATTTGCCGAAGCGGCAAAGACGCCGGACGCAGCCGACGGTCTCATCGCGCCGCTGTCCGATTTCTTCAGCACGGAAGGTCAGGCGCGCAAACGCGCCTGACGCACAACTTCGACCGATCTAAGCCAGCCGCATAATTTGCGGCATGATCCGCTACTTGAGCTGGTCGGCAATCTTGGCGATGCCCGCCTTGGCGCAAGCTTCTTCCTTCGGCTGCCCACCGACGGCGCCACTCAGACCGACGCCGCCGATCGTCTCTTCGCCGACATTGATCGGCATGCCACCGCCGAGCGGGATGACTTCGGCAAGCATCCGCTGGCCCACATTGGTGGTCTCGGTGCGCTTCGCCCAGTCTGCCGAGGGCTGGCGGAACGTACGCGCGGTGTAGGCCTTGCGGCGGGCGAGCTCGATGTTGTGCGGATTGGCATTATCGCCCTGGAGGAAGACGCGCAGCCGGCCGGCGCGGTCGACCACCGCGACGGAGGTATTGTCGCCGCATTCGGCGATCGCCGCTTCCGCGATCGTCAAAGCCATCCGCAGCGATACGTCACGCTGCATCAGCACCTGAGCGTTGGCGGAACCGGAGCCGACTACGATGGCAAAGGCTGCGGCAGCAGTGGCTAAACGAAACGACATGAACTCCTCCTCCCTTGGGTACTTCGGTTGTTGACCAAGATTTACGAGCACCTTGCGTTGAATGCGAAGCGGACGCTGCGGCCGTTAATTGTCCTTGTTGGGGTCTTCGGTCGTCCACCTCCATTTGAGGTTGGTCTCGGTGACCTTGTCGGCTTGCTTCATTGCTTCCGGAGTGACCGTCTCGAACACTTTGCCTTTTGGACCGGTCACCCGAACGGTCGAATTGATCACAAGCCACTTGCCGCCGAAATCGCAAGTGTAGGGCGCGACGCGCTCGCCGCCGAGATTATCCCATGGCCCGGGAAAGCGCATGCCGTCGCAGATCACGTCATCCATTTTCTTTTTCGCAGCAGCGAGCGCCGCGTTGACCTCGCTTTGCAATTTCGGAGTCTTCGCGATGAGCGTCTTGATATCGCTCAGCGGCAGGCTGCCCATTTGACCGAGCTTGCTGGTGTCGAAGGCAAATGCCGGCGTGATCGAAATGAAAGCAGCAATCAGCATCAGTCTCAAAATCATTCCGTTTCCTTTCCCGCGCGCAATCTGCGCCGGATAGTAGCGTTTTTCCAACCGCTCGGAAGGCCTGCTCGCTGGAACTTTTAGGCTCGATCTCGGTTGCTTACCCCATGCGAATCTGAGGCTGGAGCGGCATCATGCTGACGATCCTGATCATTGTGTTGCTCATACTGATGCTTGGCGGTGGCGGATACTACGGACATCGGCGATATGGCGCTGGTGGCCTCGGCGGCGTGCTCGGATTGATTCTGGTCATCATTCTCGTGTTGTGGCTCGTCGGCGCACTTGCGCCGGGGCACGTTTAACCGCCCGGCGGCTCAGCGTGATGTAAGAAGAAGGCGTCAGGCCTCCAGAAATTCGAGCGTCGCGGTCTCGGCAAGCGTCGCTTCCGGAGGACGGAAGCGGTCCGCGTTCGCGCGCTCTTCCGCCGTGGTCAGACGAGGCTGGAGGCAGGCGCCGAGTTCGCGGGCGCGGGCGATGATGCGTTGGCCGAGCGCGAGCTGCCTCGATTCCATTTCCCGCAATGCGGCCTCGATGTTGCCGGCCTTGCCAAGAGAGCGCGCAAGCGCCAGCGCATCCTGGGCCGCCTTGGCGACGCCCGCGCCGACATGCGGACGCGCCACGAACGCCGCATCACCGATGATCGCGACGCGACCAAACGCCATGCGCGGCGCGGAGATGTCATAGATCGCCTGCAGGATCGGCCGGCTGACAAGCCGCATCACGTCACGGAACTGGGGTGCCAGCACCGTCTCCGCGGCAGCGCGCATCTCCGCGATGACATCGCGGGCGATCAGGGGCGGTGGAATTGAGACGGGATGGGTGACGCCCTCTTCATCGGTCAGCAGGCGTGCGAGCTGCTGCTCGTCAGCCGGGCGATACCAGACGACGTTGAAGCGGCGGTGCCCTGGGCGGAGATCATTGTTCGGCCCTGCCACCGGATAGCCGAGAATCTGCTCTCCCGGCGGCAGGCAGAACGACATGTAGTTGAACAACTCGCGGTGAAGCGTCGGCCCGAGCGCGGATTCCGGGACGAGCGCGCGCCACGCCGCGTAGCCGGCGTAGAGTGGCACGGTCGTCGGTAGAAAGTGGGCCCGGACCGTGGAGCGCAGGCCGTCGGCGCCGATCAGGATATCGCCTTCCGCGCGTCTACCGTCGGCAAACCGCGCAACAACGCCGTTGCCCTGCGGCTGAATCCCGACAAGCTCTTTGCCGTGATGATAGTGCTCCGACGGAAAGGCGCGGCGCAGCATGTCATAGAGCCGGTCCCACGCCGTGAGCGTTTGCCGGTAGGGATATTCGAGCGCCAGCCGGCCGTTGCGATCGAAGAACCGCCGGGCCGGCACCTCCACTCCCAGATCATGCTGCCAGGCGATCCCGGCATCATCGAGCGCTTCGCAGAGCAGCGCATGGGTAACAATGCCGGCGCCGCGGCCGGCGAGCGCCGCGTCGACGCGCTCGAAAATATCGACCGCAAACCCGCGCCGGCGCAGCAGCAGCCCGGCAAACAGGCCCGCCAGCGATCCACCGATCACGATGATGCGGGCGGAAAGCCCGCTCACGATGCCATGACCGCGAAGCTTTGTGGTATCCCGCCGAGGCGCCACAACTCGTGCATCTTGGTATAGGCCTGCTCGATGTGGGTACGGTAGCGATCGGTATTGAAGAGCGGCGCGGTCGTGCGGTTCTCACCAAGGCGACGCTTGCAGTCGGCAAGAAACGCAGGCTCGGTCGCAAGCCGCATTGCCAGGGCCTCATAGGCCGCAAGATCAGGCGCAATTAGATCCGGCAGGCCGACAGCCGTCAGCAGGCTAGCGCCGACCCGACCCGGAAATGCCTTGCCCTTGCAGGTGACGACGGGCAGACCCGTCCACAGCGCGTCGCTTGCGGTCGTATGCGCATTGTAGGGCAGCGTATCGAGGAAGACATTCGCAAGACGATGTCGCGCCAGGTGCTCGGCATTCGGCACGCGGTCCGCGAAGACAAGGCGCCCCGGATCGATCTTGAGCGCCGCCGCGGCGTCGCGCAGCCGATTGCTGGCGGCTTCGTTGGCGCGCAGAAGCCACAGCACGCTGCCCTCGACGCGACTGAGCAGGCGCATCCAGATCTCGAACACAGGCCGCCTGATCTTGAACGCGTTGTTGAAGCAGCAGAACACGAAGCCGGAGGCCGGCAGCCCGGCCAATTCCCGCGTCGGCGTCTCCTCCGCAACGATCCGCTTGGTGTCGTTCGGCTGGTAGCAGTCGGGCAGATGGACGATCTTCTCGGTCACGTATTGCTGCTCGTCGAGCGGCAGCACGATCGGATCGGCAATCAGGTAATCCATGAACAGCGCTGCCATGGTCCCTGGATAGCCGAGATAGTTCACCTGGAGCGGGGCGGCGCGGGCGGCAAAAATGCCGGGCCGGCAATCCTGCGTGTAGCCCTTGAGATCGATGGCGATGTCGGTGCCGAGGTCGCGGATCAGCTTCGCTGCAGCGGCGTCGGTCATTCCGGCGACATCATGGAAATCGTCGAACGCCGCAACGAGCCGGGCCCTCATCTCGCTTAAATCGTCGCCGCCGAGCGCAATCCCGGTCACGGTGAATTTGGTGCGGTCATGCCGCTCGATCAGATCGGCGATCAAATGAGCAGTGGCGTGGTTGCTAAAATCGGCCGACACGTAGGCGAGCTTGATGGTGCTGTCGCGCTTCACGAGACCAGCCCGCGACACCGGTGAGAGCGCCGGCAGTTCCTTGCGCACGAAGTTCACGGCCGCGGACGCATGCAAGCGCGGCTCGTCGGTCAGATTGAGCATCAGGAACGGCGCCACCACCATTCCCGCTTCGACCCGGCTCAGAACATCAGCGCCATAGCGGTCAGTCTTGTCGAAATCGCACAGCGTCAGCGCCGTAAAAGCCGCGCCGCCGAGCGCGAGAGGATTGCCGGGTTCGATCGCAAGCGCCTTCTCGTGACTTACGAGCGCCTCTGCGGGTCTTCCCGCGATCCGCAACAGCTCGCCGCGCTCATAAAGCGCGGCGACATCATCGGGTTTGAGGGCCAGCAACTTTTCGAATCCCGCCAACGCCTCGTCGCGCCGGCCAAGATCGCGCAGCGCGGCGGCGCGGTTGCGCAGCGCCGAGATGCTTTCCGGTGCAAACCTCAACGCCTCCTCATAAGCGGCAAGCGCTTCGGCGACGCGTCCGACCTTGTGGGCAGCGCCGCCGAAATTGATCAGCACATCGACATGCTTGGCATTGCGCGCGATGGCGGTCCGGGCGACAGCAAGCGCCTCCTCGTTGCGGTTGAGCATCAGCAGGATTGCGATCTTGTTGGTCAGTGCCCCGCTGTGATCCGGCTGCAGCCTCAGCACCTCGTCATAGCTTGCGAGCGCCCGCGCGTGGCGTCCGAGCTCCTTGAGGGCATTGCCGCGGTTGAACAGGGCCTGGGGCGAGTCCGAGCGCCATGTCAGCGCCTGATCGCAGCTCGCCAGCGCCTCTTCGGCGCGGCCGAGGTCAAGGAGCGCGGCGCCGCGGTTGCTGAGCGCGTCCGCATAGTCGAATCGCAATGCAAGCGCACTCTCGTAAGCGGTCAGCGCCTCGGCCGGGCGCCCGAGCGCGCGCAACGCATTGCCGCGATTGTTCAGCGCCTCGGGGACCGAAGGCCGCAACGCGAGGGCGCGATCCGAATGAGCGAGAGCGCCGGCGAAGTCGCCGACGTCGTGCAAAGCGACGCCAAGATTGAGCGCCGCCTCGGAGGAGCGCGGCCGCAGCTTGGCTGCAAACGTCAGCAGCGGCACGGCATCGGACGGCTTGCCCTGAGCGATCTTGATCACGCCGGCGAGATGGAGGGCGTCGAAATGCTCGGGATGGGCCTTCAGATAGCCGGCACAGGCCGCCGCCGCCTCGTCCAGCCGGCCTTCTTCGTAACACTGGACCGCGTGTTCAATGGCCTTGGGAAGTTCGGGGCCTTTGGATTCGGGCGGAAGCGACATGGCGGCGAAAGACCGATCATCTCCAAGAATCATGGCCGCTGACAGCGACCGGCACGCTGCGACAGTCTATACCGGAGCGGCACGACTATCGGCGCTTGGTTTCTTAAGCGCAGCAAGGTATCAAACCAAGGTCGAGCATTGCCATCCGAAATGACGATGAAAACGGAGTTTTCCCATGGCCTTAACCATGATTGACAAGGTGGCCGCGCGGACCGAGCAGACCCAATGGGCGCCGGCGCTGCGCGCCGAATTCGACCGCGAGGCCAGTCAACCCAATGGCTGCGTCGGCAGTGAGCTCGTTTCCGAAACCGACAAGCTACGGGTGTGGACGATCCGTCTGAAGCCCGGCCAGCGCTTCGGCTTCCACCGCCACGTGCTCAATTATTTCTGGTCGGCGATCACTCCGTGTCGCGGGCGCCAGCACCTCATGGACGGCTCGACGGTTGAATATAGCTATGCCCCCGGCGAGACACGCCACGAGACCTATGGCAAAGGCGAGTTCAAGGTGCACGACCTCGAGAACATCGGCGACAGCGAAATGGTGTTCATGACGGTCGAATTCCTCGACAGCGCCAACGCCCCGCTGACGATTCCGGACAAGGTGCGCCGCGCCGCCGCCTAATCCGCTCGCCAAACGCGAGCGCATGTGATTAATGCGTCATCGTCGGCGCGGTCGGGGACATTGCTGCGCTCGGATTGTGTTGCTTGGCCTGCCTTCATTTGGGTGAGGCAGCAATCGCAACGTTAGCTGGAAAGCGACAAGAAGATCAAGGAAACGCGATTGGTGGGCTGTTGATGGGCGAGTGCGCTTCCGCTGATCTCTTGCTTAACGCCTTGACGGCTGGACTTCTCCTCGGCGGCTTTTATGCCGCCGTGACGGTCGGGATTTCGATCTCGTTCGGAATTCTCGATATCGTCAACATTGCCCACCCGGCGTTCATCATCCTCGGCGCCTATATCGCCTACATCGTCAACGCCCAGACCGGGCTCGATCCCATCCTCGTCAGCGTGGTGGCAATACCAGCGTTCTATGCGCTGGGAGCCGGGATCTACCAGGTTTTCTATGTGTCGTTCGAGAAGCACGGGCATGATCCGCTGCGCGGCCTCGCGTTCTTCTTCGGTCTTCTGTTCATCACGGAGGTGATGCTGATCCTCGTGTTCGGCGTCGACTACCGATATGTCCAGGCGCCATACATCGAGCAGAGCTGGCATCTCGGTATCGTCGATTTGCCACTGCGCATGCTCGTTCCCTGTGCGACGTCGATCGCGATGTTCGTTGTGCTGCAATTCTTTTTGAGCCGCACCTTCACCGGCCGCGCCATCATGGCGGTCTCCCAGGACCAGTTCGCGCTGCAACTCATGGCGGCCGATCCCGTCAAGATCAAGCGCGTCGCCTTCGCGCTTTCGATCGCGACCGCTTCCATTGCCGGCGCCTGCCTCATCGTGATTCAGCCGGTCGAGCCGTCGATCGGCCGTGACTACATCGGCCGGGTGTTCGCGATTTGCGTGCTAGGGGGAATGGGCAGCCTCCCGGGCACGCTCGTCGCCTCGCTGCTGCTCGGCGTCGTCGAAAGCTTCACCTCGACCTGCGCCGGACCGTCCTGGGCGCCGGCGGTCTCGTTCGGATTGCTGCTCCTGACACTTGCGTTCCGGCCTTCCGGCTTGATGGGGCGCTAGGTCATGCGCGGTCCCCTCCCCGCTTGGGCATTCGTTCTCAGTTGCACGGTCGTAGCTGCAATCCTGTTCATCGTGCTGCGTGTTGTGGGCAACGACTACACGTTCTTTGCTGGATACACGGTCCTCCAGTTCGTCGTGCTCGCGACCGCGTGGAACATCCTCGGCGGCTATACCGGCTACGTGAACTTCGGCAGCGCCGCGTTCTTCGCGCTTGGGGCCTATAGCACCGTATTCTTCTACAAATTCTACCCGATGCCGATCCCGGTGCTGGTCGTCCTCGGCGCAGCGGTGTCGGGGCTCGTCGGTCTTGGCATGGGCTACCTGACGTTGCGGCTGCGTGGCGCGTTCTTCGCCATCGCGACGCTCGCACTTGCCGTGGTGCTGCAGACCCTGGTGGTGAACTGGGAGTACGTCGGCGGCTCGCGGGGTGCCTACGTGATCAGGCCGTCCGACATCCTGGGCCTGCCCTACATCCAATATCTGTTCCTGGTCATGCTGGCGCTTTCCGTGATCTCGCTCGGCATCGCCCACGCCATCGAGCATTCCAAGCTCGGCTATGGCTTCGCGACGATACGCGACGATGAGCTGGCCGCCGAAGCCTCGGGCGTGCCGACCCTTCGTCTCAAGCTCATTGCAACGGCGCTGTCCGGCGCCCTTATGGGCATGGCCGGTGCACCGTTCCCCTATTACATCAGCTACCTCCAGCCATCCTCGGCGTTCGCGCTCGATTACGCCGTGAACTCGATCGCGATGCCGATGATCGGCGGCACCACGACCTGGGCGGGTCCGCTCCTCGGTGCAATCTTGCTCGGCACGCTGGAGCAGATCACCACCGTCACCATCTCCTCGGCGGTCAATCTCCTGATCGTTGGCGTCCTGCTGGTCGGCTTTGTCATCATCGCGCCGAACGGAATTGTCGGCCTGATGAGCGGGTTTCTGCGGGCGGCGTCACCGTCGCATCCGGATGCCCGATCGCTCTCCATCATGGCGATCGCGAGCTATTGTTTTCTCGTCGGCATTTTGGTGCTGGTGTTCAGCCTTGCCGTCGCAACCAATGCCGGTCCAGCTCCGATCGCCTACGCCCTTGCGGGCTCGCTGCTCGCGATCCTGCTCGTCGCGGCAGCGTTGGGATTGCTGAAGCTCCAGAGCTGGAGTCCGGGACTTGCTGTCGCCGCCCTTGCAATTGCAGCGCTGGTCGTTGGCGCCGATGCCGTGACCGGTGGCGCCGTCGTGCAAGCGCCCGTCGCACTCGGCGGCATCCTCCTCGCGGCTCTTGCGGCGATCGTGCTGATGTCGCGGCCGGTCCGCGACCTCTATCGTCGTCGCAAGCTCGTTCCCGGAGCGGCGACATGAACCCGCTGCTCGAAGTGAGCGGACTGGGGAAGCGGTTCGGCGGCTTTGTCGCGCTCGACAACATCGACCTCGCGATCCCATCCGGAGAGCGCGTCGGCCTGATCGGCCCCAACGGCTCCGGCAAGAGCACGCTCGTCAATTGCCTGTGCGGTACGCTCACCAACGAGGTCGGCACCGTGAAGTTCGAGGGGCGCGACCTTGTCGGGCTCGCCGCGCATGCGCGTACGCGGCTCGGGCTTTCGCGCAGCTTCCAATTGCCGCGGCCGTTCGCCAGCATGACCGTCGCCGACAACATGCGGGTGCCGTTGCTCTACGCGGTCAACGCTAGGCGCAAGGCGGCACTGTCCGGCGCTGAGGTCGCGAGCCGCTGCGAGGAATTGTTGGGGCTCGTTGGACTCGCTGACCGGGCGCGCCATTATCCGCGCGATCTTACCCAGGTCGATATGCGCAAGCTTGAGCTCGCGCGCGCCATGGCGGCCGAGCCGAAGCTCCTGATCGCCGATGAAGCCATGGCCGGGCTCTCCCATTCCGAGGTCAACGACATCGTCGCGCTGCTGATCCGCCTCAACGAGCGCGGCATCACCGTCATCATGATCGAGCACATCATGCGCGCAGTGATGACGTTCTCTCAGCGCCTCGTCGTGCTGGTCTCGGGCCGCAAGATCGCCGACGGCGCGCCCGACGCGGTGATCCGCGATCCCGAGGTCGAGAGGGCGTATCTTGGCCAATAGCATCACCATCACCGGCGTCGACGCCTCCTATGGGGCGGTGCGCGTGCTGGAGGACGTCTCGATCGAGATTCGCGGCGGCGAGACGGTGGTGCTGCTCGGCACCAACGGCAACGGCAAGAGCACGCTCATGAAGAGCATCATGGGCATCGTCCGGCCGAAAGCCGGCTCGATCGTCGCCGAGATCGAAGGCGTGCGCCACGACCTCGTCGGTTGCGCGACCGAAGACATCGTCGATCTCGGTATCGCACTTGTGCCCGAGGGGCGGCGGCTGTTTCCCCGGCTCACCGTCGAGGAGAATTTGTTGCTCGGCGCGTTCCGCCCGAAGGCGCGAGCGCAGATCAAGACCAACATGGAATTCTGCTTCACCGCATTTCCGCGCCTCGCGGAGCGCCGGCGCCAGCTTGCCGGCTCGATGAGCGGCGGCGAACAGCAGATGCTCGCGCTCGGCCGCGCGCTGATGCTGGCGCCGCGCATCCTCCTCGTCGATGAACCTTCGGTCGGGCTTGCCCCGGTGCTGGTCGCCCGCACCATCGACGCCATCAAGGAACTCAAGGATCAGTACAAGCTGACCGTGCTGATGGCCGAGCAGAATTTTCCCCAGGCGCTCCGCATTGCCGATCGCGGCTACGTCATCGTCCACGGCAAGATCGCGTTCGAGGGGAAATCCGCCGACGAACTCAACAACAACGACCTGATCCGCAAATTTTATCTGGGCCTGTGAGCCGCGCAGTGCGGTTCAGGTGCGAGGCGCCGTAGGTGGGCAAAGCGCGGACGAAGTCCGCGCGTGCCCACGTTCATCCTGTCCGAGTGGGCACGGCTTACTTCGCCTTGTCGTACGGAAAGATCACGTTGCCGGACTTGAATTCGGCCGGCGTGACCACCGTCTGCGTTCCCATAGTGCGGAACTGTTCAAGGTCGTTGCCCTTGATGTCATGGAATTGGATCTGCAGCATCCGCGACTTTGCCCATTCTCCGTCATGACCGAATTTGACGTCGCCGATCATCGTTTTGAATGCGTTGGCGCGCATGTAGTCCGCGAGCTTCTGGTCATCGAGGGATTTGGTTGCCTCGACGGCTTGCGCCAGCACCTGGAGTTGCGCATAGGCCCACGGCCCCATGTAATAGCCAAGCGGGTCAACGCCTTCGGCCGGAGCCTTGGCCTGATAGGTCTTCAGGAACGCGTCGATCCCGGAGAACTCCAGCTTCGGCACCGGGAGCCAGAAATCGTAATTGACGATGCCGTTGAGAAGCGGACCCAACTGGGTTTTGAATGCGGTCGCCTGCAGGCCGACCATGGCGCCGCCCAACAGCTTCGGTTTGAAGCCGACCTCGTTGATGGCACGCACCATGCCCACAGAATCCGGCGGGTAGGAGCAAATCACGAGAATGTCCGGATTGGTCGCCTGGATCGCGCGCACGATCGGCGTGTAGTCGGTAGTCGACGGCGGATAAGTCTTGTCGTAGACGATCTTAAACTTATACGCCTTGGCGTTGTCGCGGGCGCCATCGGACGCGTTACGCGAGAACTCCTGATCCGCGGCGACGATCGCAATGGTCTGCGGCTTCGGATTCTGTTCCGCCGCAATATCGAAGAAGCCCTTGGTGATCGATTCTTTCGGATCTGGCCCGGACGGGATCATGGCGAAGTAGTTCGGGTATTTGAACTCGGTATTCACCGCGAGTCCGAACAGCCCGATGAAGACCTTCTTGCGCTGCATGATGATCGGCATCGCGGGCGCGACCTGCGCCGTCGCATAGGGACCGACGACGAGGTCGACTTTGTCGACGTCGAGAAGCTTCGTGTAGATGCCGGGAACCGTCGCCGGATTGCTCTGATCGTCGTAGTAGACAAGCTTGACCGGACGCCCGAGCAGGCCGCCTTTGGCGTTGATGTCCTCTTCCCAGATCTTCTGGGCGAGCAGCGCCGATTTTCCGTTTGGCGCGAGGCCGCCGGTCAGCGCCATGCTGAAACCGATCTTGATCGGTTGACCGGACTGCGCCGAAGCGTCGCCGGTGAGCACGGAGAGTGCTCCTGGGATGGAGATCGCAGCCGCCGCGACGGCGAAGATGAGTTTGAAACGCATATCGTTCCCTCCGATGAATTGATGCGCCCTCTCCGGGTTCGCTTGTGATTATTGCCGGCATAGTAGGACTAATCCGGAGCACCGCGCCAGTGTCGACGCTCCGGGCCAAATCGACGCGGCTTTCTTGGTCAGGCCATCACACGATGGCGTCAGACGGTGGCGTCGCCCGCCTCAAGCATCACGGTCTCGACTTCGCCGGCACCGTTGCGGCGGAAGGCCGCAGCTTCGTCGTATTCGGTCGAACGAAAGCAGGCCACGCCCTGCTCGAACGTCGGAAATTCGATGACGACGAACCGACGAAATTTGTCGGGCCCCTCCATGATCTCGAATCGCCCGCCGCGCGCAAGGACGCGGCCGCCGTATTTAGCGATGATGGCTGGTATCCCGTCCGTGTATTTTTTGTATTCGATGGGGTCGTTAATGCGCGAACGTGCGATCCAATAAGCGGTCATGGCACCTCTTCCTGCAGTCCGTCTGGACTTGGCGACGGCAATCAGGGAAGTTTACGGGAACATGCGCGTTCGCCCAAAGATGAAATTCGACTTTGACGGCGCGCTCCACAGAACAGGAGAGCGCAATGCCGCTGCATCACCTTCAACATTTCCTGATTCAAACCGAGGACTTGGAAAAGACGAAAGACTGGTACGTGGACGTGCTGGGCATGCGGGTTGGACCACATCCGGATTTCAAGTTTCCCGTCTACTGGCTCTATATCGGCGATATCGACGTGCTGCACATCACCCAGGGCGGCGCGAGTGTTTCGGAAAACCGGATGAAGTATCTCGGCCAGCAGTCGACGGCGACGGCGGGGTCTGGCGTAGTCGATCACGTGGCGTTCCGCGCCACCGGTCTTCTCGACATGATCGCAAGCCTCAAGAGGAAGGGCATCGATTTCAAGGAGCGCCGCGTCAACAACCAAGGCCTCTATCAACTGTTTCTGATCGACCCCAATGGCGTGAAGATCGAACTGAACTTCGAAGCTGCGGAAGCGCAGGGGCGCGAGCCCGAGCTGATGGCCTCCTCGCTATCGTAGTGCGCTCGCGGCGATGATGCATCCGCAAATGCGGTGACGGCCGCTTTCGCATTGCCCGCATCTGCCGGCGCCGCTAGTGTCGCGCAGCGCCAGCCGGGAGGTCGATATGGATAGACGCAGTTTCGTCGCGGGCTCGGCAGCTTCTGCGGCGATGCTCGCGCCCACGGCGCTCGTTCCAGGTGCGGGATTAGCCCAGGATGCGAACTATCCCTCGCGGGCCATTACGTTCATCAACCCATTCCCTCCCGGTGGCGCTGCCGACGTCGTTGCCCGGCCGTTCGCCGCGGTCCTCGAGCCCATCATCAAGGTGCCCGCGGTCATCGATACCAAGGCCGGCGCGGCGGGCGCGGTCGGCGCGCAGGTCGCTGCCCATGCCAAACCTGACGGCTATACGCTCATGGTGCACATTGTCTCGATCTCCGGCTTTGCCGAAGTGGACAAGCTTTTTGGCCGGCAGCCGAAGTTCACGCGTGCCGATTTCATTCCAATCGCGCGCTTCATTGCCGACCCGTGCGTTCTCATCGTCAATTCTCAGACCCCCTATCAGACACTCAAGGAATTCACCGATGACGCGATGAAGCGCCCGAACGAAATCATCTTCTCATCGTCGGGCCTCTATGGTGCATTGCATTTGCCGATGGCGCTCTACATTAAGGCTGCAGGCATCAAGCTGCGTCACCTGCCGACCACCGGTGGCGGGCCGGCGCTCACGGCGCTGATCGGAAACAACTCTCAGGCGCTAGTGTCGTCTATTGCGGCGTGCATCGGCCAGATCAGAGGCGGACGGGCGCGTGCACTGGCATCTTTTGGTGCCGAGCGATCGCGGGCGCTCCCTGACGTGCCGACGATGAAAGAGCTCGGCTACAATATCGAGTTCTATCTCTGGGTTGGGCTGTTTGCGCCGAAGGGAACGCCTGAGCCGATCGTGGCGAAAATCCGCAACTTTACCCGCGAGGCCGTTGGCACGCCGAAATTCAAGGAGCTGATGGACAATATCGGCCAGGATGTCGCTTACCTTGATCAGGCGGAATTCCGCACGTTCTGGGACGCCGACGCGAAACGCGTCGAAGACGCCGTGCAAACGATTGGGCGCGTGGAGGGGTAAGTTGAGTTTATAAGCCGAGATCACCTCCCCCGTGGGAACGTTAGGGCGGGGGTGCGCTGCACAGCGCTCACTCTCGGTAATCCTAAACTCCCCAATAAGCGGGAGGGAAAAAGCAAGAATTGTGATGAGGGAGGTTACGTAGAGTCCATGACCCTTCGCGCGGATCATGTCGCCGGCGGCGCTGCCATCATCGCGGCGCTTGCGGTGTACGCGGCGAGCGGAGACTTGCCGTTCGGCACGCTTGCCTTTCCGGGAGCGGGCATGATGCCGAAGCTCGTCTGCGGCATGTTGATCCTGTTCGGGGTGACGCTCGTCATGCGCGCGCCCGCGAGCGCGCCGTTTGCCGATATCGGCTGGAGCGACCTGTCGCATGCGATCCGCGTGTTTGCGATCACGGCAATTGCGGTCGCGCTTTATACGACGCTCGGCTTCATCATCACGATGTCGCTGATGATGTTTGCTCTCATCGCGTTCGAAGGACGCAACCTGATCGCCGCCGCAGCCTATAGCGCGGGCATCAGCCTGGTCACTTATTTGCTTTTCACCTACACGCTCAAATCACCGCTCGAGCAGGGCGTGCTTGGATTCTGACCGGTGGGAACCACCCTCGACAATTTGCTGCTCGGGTTTTCGGTCGCGCTCCAGCCCGACGTGTTGTGGTACGGATTTCTCGGTTGCCTCGTCGGCACGCTGGTCGGCGTACTTCCCGGCATCGGTCCGCTCTCCGGCATCAGCATCCTGCTGCCGGTGACGTTCGGCCTCGACGCGACGAAGGCGATCGTGATGCTCGCCGGCATCTATTACGGCTCGCAGTATGGCGGCTCGACCACCTCGATCCTGATGCGCATTCCGGGCGAGGCATCGTCCGTCATGACCTGCATCGACGGCTACGCCATGGCGAAGAAGGGCCGCGCCGGTGCCGCGCTCTGCATCGCGGCGGTCGGCTCCTGGATTGCCGGCACCTTGGGCGTCATTGTGCTGACGATGATCGCACCGCCGCTTGCCGCGTTCGCGCTGCGCTTCGGGCCGCCGGAATACACGGCACTCCTCATCGTCGGCCTGATCTTCCTCGCCTACATGTCGTCGACCTCGCTGCCGCGCACGCTGCTGATGGCCGCGATCGGCCTTCTGCTCGGCACCATCGGCATCGACAACCTCACCGGTCACTTCCGCTATTCCTTCGACATCGCCGAACTCGGTGACGGCATCGGCATCGTGCCGGTCGCGGTCGGCCTGTTCGGGCTCGGCGAGATTCTCTCAACGCCCAGTGCCCAAGTGACCGGTCAGGTGATGGCGCCGAAGCTGCGCGAGCTGCTGCCCAGCCGCGAAGAGTGGCGGCAATCCGCCGGTCCCATCGGCCGCGGCAGCGTGCTCGGCTTCCTGATCGGGCTGACGCCGGGCTCAGCTCACATCATTTCGAGCTTTCTGTCGTACGCGGTCGAGCGCCGCCTCTCCAAGCATCCGGAGGAATTCGGCAAGGGCGCGGTCGCCGGCGTTGCCGGCCCGGAGTTCGGCCAACAATGCCGCCTCGACCGGCGCTTTCGTGCCGATGCTTGCACTTGGCCTGCCCACCGGTCCGGTCACGGCGGTACTGATGGCGGCGCTCATCGTGCACGGCGTGCAGCCCGGCCCGCAACTCGTCAACGAGCACCCGAATGTGTTCTGGGGGTTCGTCGCCTCGATGTATGTAGGCAACGTGCTGCTGCTGCTCCTCAACCTGCCGCTGGTCGGTCTTTTCGTGAACGTCCTGCGGATTCCCTACAGCTATCTCTACCCGCTGGTGATCATGTTCTGCGTGATCGGCGTCTACACCGTGAACAATTCGATCGTCGACGTGTGGATCATGCTGATCATGGGCGTGCTCGGCTATTTCTTGCGCAAGTTTGGCCTCGACCCCGCGCCGCTCGTCCTCGGTCTCGTCATTTCCCCGACGTTCGAATTGAGTCTGCGCCAGTCGCTCATCATGTCGAACGGCCATTGGACGATCTTCTTCTCGCCGGAGCGACCGATCGCATTGGTTTTGGTCGCGATCGCCGGCGCACTGCTCGCGCTCTCTCTCGTATCGGCGATCCGTAAGCGCGGCGACTGGCGCGCGCAGCTCGCCGAAGCCGAAGCCGGCGAACCGACGCAATAACGGACCGCGGGCATCCTCGCCCGCTCCGGATCGGGAGCGTGCATCCACGGCGTTCCTTTGCTTCAAACCTACGGTAGCAACGTGCCCGGTCATTCGCGATTGGACTTCCTGGTGCGGAGTTTGCTTTATCCTCGGCGAGTATGGGGCGAGGCGAGGATTGGTGGATGGGAGCAGCCCAAAAATGGGACTTTTGGATCGATCGCGGCGGCACCTTCACCGACGTCGTCGCGCGGCGCCCTGACGGCTCGCTCAAAGCCCATAAGCTCCTTTCCGAAAACCCCGAGGCCTATGAGGACGCGGCGGTACAAGGAATCCGCGATCTTCTTGGACTCAAAGCTGACGAGCCGATCCCGCCGGAGACTATCGGCGCGGTCAAAATGGGGACGACCGTCGCCACCAATGCGCTGCTCGAGCGCAAGGGTGCGCGCACGCTCCTTCTGATTACCCGGGGATTCCGCGACGCGCTCAAGATCGGCTATCAGGCACGGCCAAAAATCTTCGCGCGTCAGATTGTCAAGCCGGACATGCTGTATGAACGCGTGATCGAGGTCGACGAGCGCGTCCGCGCCGACGGCACTGTCGAGGCCGCGCCCGATCTTGCCGCCGTCGCGCGCGATCTCGAAGCTGCCCTGGCCGACGGTTTCGCTGCCGTCGCAATCGTTTTCATGCACAGCTATCACCACTCTGCACACGAGCAGCAGGTCGCTGCGCTCGCGCGACGGCTCGGCTTTGCGCAGGTCTCGGTCAGTCACGAAATCTCGCCGCTGATCAAACTTGTCGGCCGTGGCGACACTACCGTGGTCGACGCCTATCTCTCCCCGATCCTGCGCCAATACGTGGCGCTCGTAGCGGGGAAGCTCGGGGCTCCTTTACCTCCCCCTGGAGGGGGGAGGTCGGCCGCGCAGCGGCCGGGAGGGGGTGACAGCGCTGCAACGAATGTGGAGACACCGGAGCACCCCACCCCGGATCGCCTCCGGCGATCCGACCCTCCCCCTCCAGGGGAGGGTGTAAGGCTGATGTTCATGATGTCGTCGGGAGGACTGACGGCAGCACATCTCTTCCAGGGCAAGGACGCGATCCTGTCGGGACCGGCGGGCGGAGTCGTCGGCATGGCCGAGACCGGGCGCACGGCCGGTTTCGATCGTTTGATCGGCTTCGACATGGGCGGCACGTCGACCGACGTTTCCCATTTCGACGGCGAATTCGAGCGCACCTTCGAGACCGAGGTCGCCGGCACGCGAATGCGCGCGCCGATGATGCAGATCCACACGGTCGCGGCTGGCGGCGGCTCGGTGCTGCATTTCGACGGCGCACGCTTTCGCGTCGGTCCGGATTCGGCAGGCGCCAATCCGGGTCCAAAGTGCTATCGGCGCGGCGGGCCGCTCGCCGTCACCGACGCCAACGTCATGGTCGGCAAGCTGATGCCGGATTTCTTCCCGCATATTTTCGGACCGCATCAGGATGCGCCTCTTGAT
Organism: uncultured Alphaproteobacteria bacterium; assembly: GCA_963807015.1. GTDB lineage: Bacteria > Pseudomonadota > Alphaproteobacteria > Rhizobiales > Xanthobacteraceae > JAJPKK01. The sequence continues at coordinate 269,480 of CAWEAS010000013.1, forward strand.
GCTGCGGCGGTCAAGACCGCGTTCGCGGCGCTCGCCAACGAAGTCAACGCGGCACTCGGCGGCGCGCGCACGCCCGAGGAGATCGCCGACGGCTTCATCAAGATCGCCGTCGACAACATGGCAAACGCCATCAAGAAGATTTCCGTCCAGCGCGGCCACGATGTGACGCGCTATGCGCTGCAATGCTTCGGTGGCGCCGGCGGCCAGCACGCCTGCCTCGTCGCCGACGCGCTCGCCATGACCAAGGTGCTGATCCATCCGTTCTCCTCGCTGATGTCGGCCTACGGCATGGGCCTCGCCGACATCCGCGCGACACGCCAGCAGGCGATCGAGCAACCGTTCGGGGAAGCCGCGCTCGCGGCGCTCGAAGCGGCGGCGGCGCGGCTCTCGGCCGATGCGGCAAGCGAGGTGCTCGGCCAGGGCGTCGCCGCACACGATGTCGTCGTGCACGTGCGCGCGCACATCCGCTACGCTGGCACCGACACCGCGCTTGAAGTCGCGGCGTACACGTTGCCCACTTCACCTCTCCCGGGAGGGGAGAGGTCGACCGCGCAGCGGCCGGGAGGGGGTGGCAGCGCTTCAACAAAGGCTGCGAGGCCGCGAAGTGATGAAGCGCCGCAACACCCCACCCCGGACGACCTGCGGTCGTCCGACCCTCCCCCTCCAGGGGAGGGCGCAGCCCTGCTCGCCCATCTGAAATCGGGCTTCGAGACGGCCCACAAGGCGCGTTTCGGCTTCATCGATGACACCAAGGACCTTGTCATCGAAGCGGTGTCGGTCGAGGCGGTCGGAGGCGGCGCGAAGTTCGCCGAGGCGGCGCTGCCGTTCACGACCGCGCCTCTCCCGGCCTCGACGCAACGCACGCGCTTTTTCTCCGGCGGCAAATGGCGCGACGCCGCGGTTTACACGCGCAACCAGCTTGCCCCCGGCCACAAAGTCGCTGGTCCGGCCATCCTGATCGAGCCACACCAGACCATCATCGTCGAAGATGGCTGGCAGGCCGAGGTGACGGCCAAGAACCATCTCGTGCTCACGCGGGTCGTTCCGCTCACCCGCGGCCATGCGATCGGTACCGAGGCCGATCCGGTCATGCTCGAGGTCTTCAACAATCTCTTCATGTCGATCGCCGAGCAGATGGGCGTCGCGCTGCAGAACACAGCATATTCGGTGAACATCAAGGAGCGGCTCGATTTCTCCTGCGCGGTCTTCTCTGCCGACGGCTCGCTCGTCGCCAATGCGCCTCACGTGCCCGTGCATCTCGGGTCCATGGACCGCGCGGTCGAGACCATCATCCGCGAGAATGCCGATATCCGCCCGGGCGATGTCTACGCGATCAACGCTCCCTACAACGGCGGCACCCATCTTCCCGACATCACGGTCTGCACGCCGGTGTTCGACGACGGCAGGCGCAACATCCTGTTCTGGGTCGCGAGCCGCGGCCATCACGCCGATATCGGCGGCATCTCACCTGGATCGATGTCGCCGCTCGCGCGCACCATCGAAGAAGAAGGCGTCTACATCGACAACTTCAAGCTGGTCGATCGCGGTCGCTTTCGCGAAGCCGAGCTTTATGCGCTGCTCGAAGGCGCCAAATATCCCGCGCGAAATCCCCTGCAGAACGTCAATGACCTGAAGGCACAGATCGCCGCCAATGAAAAGGGCGCGCAGGAATTGCGCAAGATGACGGCGCAATTCACGCTGCCTGTTGTCGAAGCCTATATGCGCCACGTCCAGGACAACGCCGCCGAAAGCGTGCGGCGGGTCATCGATCGCCTGCACGACTCGGAGTTCGCCTCCGAGACCGACCAAGGCGCGGTCATTCGGGTCAAGATCACGGTCGACAAGGACGCGCGCGAGGCGACCGTCGACTTCACCGGGACATCGCCGCAGCAGTCGTCAAATTTCAATGCGCCCGAGCCGGTGACGCGCGCCGCAGTGCTCTACGTCTTCCGCGTCATGGTGGATGACGAGATTCCGCTCAATGCGGGCTGCCTGCGGCCGATCCACATCATCATTCCGAAACGCTCGATGCTGTCGCCCGAGTTTCCGGCCGCCGTTGTGGCCGGGAACGTGGAGGTAAGCCAGGCTGTCACCGACACGCTGTTCGGCGCGCTCGGCGCGCTGGCGTCGGCGCAGGGCACCATGAACAATCTCAACTTCGGCAATTCCCGCCACCAGTATTACGAGACGATCTGCTCGGGTTCGCCGGCCGGTCCGGGCTTTGACGGCACCGACGCCGTCCACACCCACATGACCAACACGCGCCTCACCGATCCGGAAGTTCTGGAATTCCGCTATCCGGTGATGCTCGAGGATTTCCACATCCGGAAAGGTTCGGGCGGACGCGGCAAATGGCATGCGGGCGACGGTATTCGCCGCACCATCCGCTTTCTCGAACCGATGGAATGCACGATCCTGTCGGGACACCGTCGCGTGCCGCCCTTTGGCCTTGCCGGCGGCGAGCCCGGCCAGATCGGTGAGAACTGGATCCGTCGCCGCAATGGTCGCATGGAGCGCCTCGAGGGGGCGGATGCCACGAACGTCGAGGCGGGCGACGCTGTCATCATCCAAACGCCGACCGCCGGAGGCTACGGCAAGGCGTAGCCTTAGACCCTCCCCTGGAGGGGGAGAGTCGGATCGCCGTAGGCGATCCTGGGTGGGGTGTCAGGCCGCCTGCTGGACGGCGGACACAATCCACGAACCGCCACGCGCGCGGCGGAAGGTCCACAGCTCGGTCGCTTCCTGCGCCCGATCAGCATCGCCCTCGACCACGCGTCCGCTGCTGCGCTCGACCGCGCAGTCGATCAGCGAGAAGCGCATGGCGACCGTGGCGTATTCGGTGTCGCCCTCGCGCCACGCTTCGGCGAGGTCGCCTTGCAACAGTTTGACGTCGGAGATGCGATTGACGACGCCGTGGGACGCGTTCTTGGCAAGGTCCTCCGACAGGTAGGAGAGCATTTCCGGCGTTGTGCGGCTGCGCAGTGCGGCAATATCCTCGGCGCTGTAAGCCGTCTGGATTTCGCCTAGCAAGCGCTCGAAGGCATCGTAGTCGGCCCCGGCGATGCCGACGTCATCGCTGCGTTGGTTTGATCCGCCAGGTGCCGACCCGCTGAAATACGACGTCTGCTGCGGGCTAACGACACGATAGGGATTGCTTGAAGGATTGCTGGCGTACGCCGGCATGCTGCGGCGTTGGAAATAGCGCCACAGCATCATGCCGATGAAAGCGATGAGGCCGAGTTGCAGCACGAGCCCGATAAACGAGAAGAATCCGCCGAGCCCAAAGCCGAAACCGTGGCCGAACAGCATCCCCAACAGACCTGCCGCCAGGAAGCCCGAAAGGAAGCCGCCCAGCATGCCGCCGCGATTGAAGAAGCCGCCGCCGAACGGCGAGGTGCGCGGCGCGGAATTGGCAAGGCCCGGCTGGGTGACGCTGCGTTGCATTGGCGCGCCGGATGGCGCGGTCGAAGTGGACGGCGGCGCCGAATACGTGCGCGAGCCGCGGCTGCCCGAGCTCATGCCGCCGCCGACGCGTGCATCGACAGTCGTCGCCAGAAGGCCAACCGTCGCAATCACGATCGCGAACGTCGCCAGTCCACGAAAAAAGGTGCGAAACATGATGTTCTCCCTCTTGCGGACGGCCTATGGCCGGTGAGGCCGCACAACGGCACGCCCGCAAACAGTCCGTCGCAATATCGGCATTGAATGGCTCATTGAGAAGGGGGGCGCAAGTTGTCGCAGGGGACTCGCTAGGTATTTGATCCTGTCCGTGTCAGGCTCAATCCTGGCCCGGTACGCCGATCGCTGCCGGGCGATCCACGTCACTATAGGCGAACGGCTCGCCCGTTTTCGGCGTTCGGTTTCTTACGACCGAGCCGGTGTATGGCGCGGCACCCGCGCGCCAGCGGCCGCCGGCCCGCGCCGCCGCGACTTCACCCGGAATTGCGGTCGGCTCGCAGATCCCGCGGCCGCTCGCCCGACGCATCAGGTCCACGTGCATATGATCGTAATGATAGGCGTTGGAGCCGGGCGCGAGCACGGTCATGAACATCTCGCAGGCGCCGGACTGGACGTCGTGAAGAAAGCCTTGCTCCTCAGGCGAGCCGTGCCAGCCGTCCCGCACCGTGATCCGATGACCGTCGGCAAGCGTGAAGGCGGCGATATCGAGGGCGTTCCCGAAGGCGTGTTCGGAAATGCGCGCATTTGCATTGCCGTTCATGCCGCGGCACGAATAGGCGGAAATCTGTTTGATCTCCACGACCGGCTGCCCGAACCAGCGCAGTGCCGCCGGTTGCACGCGGTCGCTGAAGAAGCGGTCGAGCACCGACACCAGCGGGCAGGCGAGCGTTGCCGCCGGCGTCACGGTTGCAGGTCCGATCGTCAGTGCCGGCGCAGCCTGACGGCCGAGCGGCACGGAGGTGGCTGGCGGACGTTCGCGTATACGCTGCTGGGGATAGGCGTCGGGTGGATGCTCCGAATAGCCGTAACCTGGGTTCACCCCGGGCGACGCAGAACCTGGCGGCGCGATCGGCAAAGGCTCACCTGCTGCGGTGCCCGGACCAGGTGGCGGCGGTGAATAAGGCGCCGGCGAATAGGCGGGCGGCGCAGGATTGCTCTGATAAGCCGATGGGGGTGCCGCGCGACTTGCCGCGCCAGGAACGGCACCGGGCGGGCGCAGGGGTTCGTCGAAATAGCCGGAGACTGCCGGTTCCCCCAAGGCCGCAACCCGCAGCGGGAAATCCGCACCGCAGATTCCGGGCCCGTCGATGGGTTTGAGGATGGAGACCGCGGCGCCTTCCCGCACCGCGCCGGAGTTCATGCAGGCGACCTCGGCGTCGTGCCGCCATGGTTCGCGCTCGGCAAACCAGGAGCGCGCGCAGCCGGCAAGCGACGCGACGAGCATAACAATGACGCCGGAGCCGAGAACTCGCCCGCGAACCCACATTCCGCGACCTTGCGAGCGGGTCCGTTAACGGCACTTCAACAATGATTCCGGTTTGGCCAGGTGCCATCGTCCCGTTAAGCATATGGTTAAGCAGGCCTATGGGTTCGGCATCCCACGCTTTTACCGCGACGTGAGCTTGCGAAGTTCCCTGGCGAAGTGAGGCTAACCGTTTGCAAAAGCGCGTCAAAGGGCGAGAGTATTGGCCGCGTGCCGCCCCCAACGACAGCTGATCTGCTCAAGCAAAGCTTCAAATAGAGCCTGCATCATTGCGCCACGGCATGTCGAGATTATCAATTGAAAGCAATAGATTGATTGAAGGTTATCGCGCATTTTACGCAGCTATTCTGCATTGCACCATCAAAAGCTCTTTGCACCTTGCGGCTTTCAGGTAGACTAAAGCCATCGTCAACGATCAGGGAGGCCCTCTCGTGGACATAGCCTTGAAAGTCAACGTCGTCGTGGTTTGCGCGGTATTCATGTTTCTAGGTGCAATCCTTCTCGGCGCGTTCTGAAGGTTGAACGTCCAGATGATAGCCATACCTACCTGTTAACAAAGAGCCGCCTGCAGCGCGGCGAGGGTAAAACAAACACCGGAGAGTCCCCCTCTCCGGTGTTTGCTATTGAAGCCTTCTCTTCCAACGGATGGCGTGAACGCACGGCAACGTGAAAACGTTAGATCGCGTGAGGAATCCCGATGGGCCCCAAAACTTTGCTCGAAATGGCTGGCGTCAACGCGGCACCGCCTCGTCTTGGCGAGGCGGCGGTTGTCGTCATCGACGCCCAGCACGAATATGTCGACGGCCGGCTCGTATTGCCTGGTGTGGCGCCGGCACTTGAAGAGATTGGCCGGCTGTTGGAGCGCGCGCGGGCGCTGGAAACGCCGATCATTCACATCGTCCACCATGGCAAGCCCGGTGGCGTGTTTGCGCCGGATTTGCCGGAGGCCGAGATTGCGGCGCCGGCCGACCCTGCGCCCGGCGAAGCGGTGGTTGCAAAGGGGCTGCCCAATGCCTTCGCCAGCACCGATCTCGCCGACCGTGTCCACGCGCTCAAGCGGCCGGCGGTCATCCTCGTCGGATTCATGACGCATATGTGCTTGGAGGCAACCGCGCGCGCCGCCATTGATCTCGGACTTCGCGCTGCCGTCGTGGCAAGCGCGACCGCAACCCGCGATCTGCGCGACCCTTTGACTGGCGCGACCATTCCGGCAGCGGAGGTGCAACGCAATGCGCTCGCTGCTATGGCGGATCGATTTGCGTCGATCGTCCCCAACGTCCGCGCGCTCGTTGACTGACCCTGCTGACGGTTCGACCGGGCGCCGGGTTGCGCATTACTTAACCTTGTGGTTTACTTTTTCCCAGCCCCCGTGATGAACGCGAACTTTTTCTGCACACGTTCAGGAGTGTCCAATGCCCGGGAAGGTCCACTGGAATGAGTTGATGACCCGCGACGCGGAAGGTTCCAAGAAATTCTTCGGTACCGTCGTAGGCTGGACCTATGACGGCATGCCGAACCCCAACGGCGGCACCTATTGGATCGCAAACGCCGGCGGCGTGCCGGTCGCAGGATTGCTGCCGATCGACGATCCCCACTTCAGCGAAGTGAAAGAAGGATGGGTCAACTACATCGAGGTTGACGATGTCGACGCGCGCGTCAAACAAGTGACCGCAGCGGGTGGCAAGGTGATGCGGCCTGCATTCGACGTTCCAAACGTCGGTCGCATCGCGCTCGTACTCGACACACGCGGCGTGCCGTTCGGGCTGATGACGCCGGCCTATTAGGTTGCGACGTTCGCCGGTCCTGAAATCTCAGCGCTCCGATTTGGGGAGCGACCATGGCACGAACCAGCGCTGGGCCGCCCCGCACAGCCGAAACAGCAGCAACGTCAGGGTGACGAGCACCACGAGGCCGGCGAAGGCCTGCGGAATCTTGAAGAACGATGTCGAGAACATGATGAAGAATCCAAGCCCGCGCTCGGCGGCGACGAATTCCGCGACCACTGCGCCGATGACGGCAAGCGTCGTCGCGATCTTCAACGCGCTGAAGATGTAGGGCACCGCATAGGGCAGCCTGATGTGCAGGATCTCGCGAATGCGCGGGGCCCGCAGCGAACGCGACAGTTCGATCAGCTCTTCGGGCGTGGCGAGCAGGCCCGTCGAGGTCGTCACGACGATCGGGAAGAAGGTGATCAAAAACGTGATGACGATGCGCGGCAGGTCCGAAGCGCCGAGCGTGACCACGATGATGGGCGCGATCGCGACGATCGGGGTCGACTGCACGATGATCAGGATCGGATAGAGCGTCCGCGACAGAAAGCGTGAGTTTGTCAGCGCGACGGCGAGCGGGATAGAAACCGCGATCGCCACCAGATAGCCGGCAAGCGCGACCCGCAACGTCGCCCAGATGTGCCCGCCCCACACCCAGAGCGGCAGGTCATAGGCGCTCGCCACGATCGCGCTCGGGGCGGGCAGCAGGAAGGACGGGATCGCGAACACCCGCGTCGCGGCCTCCCAGACCAGAACGAGCGCGACAAAGGTCAGGGTCGGCGCGAGGCGGTCGAGCCATACGGAGAGCCGCAAGGCTGGCCGGGCCGGCTGCGCTTTAGGCTGCCGGACGGACAAAAAGCTGCTCACGGATGTGGTTCGCAGTGATGTTGAAGGCCGGTTCTGCAAGGGTCGCAAGCGATCGCGGGCGCCCCCACGGAACATCGATGATCTCGCGCACGCGGCCCGGCCGGGCCGTCATCACGATGATGCGGTCGGCGAGCAGCAGCGCTTCAGGAATCGAATGGGTGATGAACAGAACGGTCTTGGGCCGCTCTGCCCAGATGCGCAAAAGCTCGAGGCCCATTTCATCGCGCGTCAACGCGTCGAGCGCAGAGAACGGCTCATCCATCAGAAGAATATCGGGATCAAGCAGCAGCGCGCGAGCGATGGCGACGCGCTGTTGCATGCCGCCCGAGAGCTCGTCGATCCGCTTGCCAGCGAAATCCGACAGCCCTACCAGCGCCAGTAGCTCCTGAGCCCGCTTGCGCTCGTCGCTGGTGACGCGGCCGAACTTGTGGCGCATCGGGAACGTCACGTTTCCAAGCACGTCAAACCACGGCAACAGCGTCGGCCGTTGGAACACGATGCCGATCTCGTCACGCGGTTCGGTGACCGGAATATCATAGATTTCTATGCGGCCGCGGGTCGGTTTGATCAATCCTGCGATCAGCCGCAGCAAGGTAGATTTGCCGCAACCTGATGGGCCGAGCACGGCGACGAATTCATGGCGCCCGATCTCGAAGGAGATGCCGTCGATCGCGGTCACCGCGGAGCCGTCGTCCTTGCCGAACGTCTGCTCGACATCGACAAACCGGATCACCGAGGGTGTCGACATCGCACGGATCCGGGCAGAGAGGCCCGCGTGTAAGGCCTCGATAGGGTCGCCCAACCTTACTTCGGCAGAAACGAGCGGTCCACAGCCGCTTCCGGATCGAGTTTGTCGAGCGGCAGATTCTGAGCCTTGGCGGTCCATTCCCAGGTCTTCGCTAGCAGCTTCTTATCGTATGCACCTGGGCCCTCGGCCTTCTCGATGGCGTTGACCATGAGCGGGATCGAGGCAACGAACTCCTTTTCGGCAACTCCCGTATCAACCTCCGGCACGATCGCTTTCAGCGCGGCCGCAGCGGCTTTCGGGTCGGCGATCGCCATCGCGTTCGCTTTGGCATAAGCGCGCAGGAATTTTCGGACGGTCTCCGGCTTTTCCGCCAGCATTCTTTCCGACGCGAACACCGACAGGCCATAGCCGTCAAATCCATAGTCCGACCATTGAATGATCTTGATCTTCTTGCCGCCCTCCGCGAGCGGCTTCTCGAACGCCGGCGCGACCGTGGTCCAATTTATGGTCGCGACCACCTGGCCCGACGCCAGCATGGGCGCAAGCGCGGCAGGATCGACCTTGAGCAGGCTGACGCTTTCCGGATCGATGCCGTTCGCCTTCAGGACCAAAGGCCAGGCGACGTTGGACGACGAGAAGGTCGCGGTCGCCACCTTCTTGCCGGAGACATCCTTGAGCACCTTGATGCCGGAGCCTTCGGTGGTGAAGATTGCGTCGGGCTGCAGCGTGTAGAGTGACATCACGGCTTTGACCGGCACTTTGTTCTCGGCCTTGGCCTGAAGCAGCGCTGCAAGGCCACCGGTGCCCATATCCGCCGAGCCGACGCCGAGCTTGGTCACGACGTCTGAAGAACCGCGCCCGGACTGCACCGTCACATCGAGCCCTTCCGCCGCGAAGAGGCCGCTCTTGATGCCAAGGTATGGTACGGCCTTGTCACCGGCCGGCAACCAATCGATCATGAACGTGACTTTTTCCGCAGCCGCGGCCGCCGTTGCGGCAGTCACGAGGAACGTGGCCGCGAACGCTATCCGGCTTGCCAGCCCGATCGCTTGGCGCGTGGAGGCGACGGTTGCACGGTGTGACGAATGCACGTCGATCATGATGGCTCCTGCTGAAATGCCTGCCTATTTGGCAAGCAAGGATTGAGCCAGACCGACGAAAACGCTTTGCGGAACGCGCTGTTATGCCAACGCCCGCTCCTTGCCGGCAGCGGTTTCCGTGTCGGTCACGGCGTAGCCGTAGGAGCGGCGGAACATCTCGTCCATGTGCTCCTGCGTCGTGCACGGCTTGAACTGCGGCGGTCGCTCAGCGGAAACGCAAGTCGGCAGCGCTTCAATCACGGCCGAGCGTCGCGGACTATAGAAGAACGTGATCGAATAACGATCGGTGCGGCGCGTACCATTGTTCATCACGCGATGGGCATTCGAGTTGTAGAGGCCGTTGGTCCAGCGCGCCATCAGGTCTCCGAGATTGATCACGAAGGTGTCGGGGATCGGCGTCGCAGCGATCCACTCGCCGGCAGCGTTGCGCACTTCAAGTCCGCCGACGCTGTCTTGCGCAAGCAGTGTGATGCCGCCCCAATCAGTGTGAGCGCCGGCACCGATCTGGTTAGGTGGGGCGTCCGGGGGCTGCGGCGGGTAGTGGAGCATGCGCAGACCAAGGCCGGGCAAGTCATAGACTGCCTCAAAGTGATCCTCCGGCAGATCGAGCGACAGCGCCATCGACCGCAGGATACGGTCGCCGAGCGCACGCACCGCCGCCTGGTACGCGAGCGTCTGCTCCTTGAACCCCGGAAAGTTGGACGGCCACTGGTTGTGGCCAAACCCGCGCAAGCCTGAGCGCGCCAGCGGATGATCGTCGGGCAACTCCATCCCGCACTGGAAGCTCTCCTTGAGATCTTGAGGAGCTTTCTCCGCTTTGTCGTCCTGGCTGTCGAGCACTTGTGCGCCGATCGGCTCGTAGCCGACTTTGCTTGGTGATTTTTTCATGTCGAGGTTCAACTTCTCCGACAAAGGCAATTCGAAGAAGCGCTTGGCGAAACGAAACTGGTCATCGATCAACGCCGAAGCGATGCCGTGGTTGGCCACGTAAAAGAAGCCGGTCTCGCGGCAAGCCTTGTGAATCTCCCACGCGAGCTTTTCGCGGTCCGCGTGAGCGGGAGAAAAGCTGTCGGTAAGATCGATGATCGGAATCCGATCCGCGGGCTTCGGCGGCGTGTAGACAATCACGGCGATGCTCCTCGCTAAGGAATTGGCTCTTGTTATCAAATCGGAGACGGCGAGGCGAGGACGAGAGAAATGGAGTGGTGCAAATTGATTGTTCGGCTCTGCTCAATCAATAGACACACCGCGCCTGATTCCGCGGCTATTGGCATGATGCTTGCCTCGTGCAGAGCCATTCTGCATTCTTTTGTGAGGTCACGATGCACGCGTGGACAAAAGGGGCGATCGTCGGTTCGATATTGCTGGCGGCGGGCCGAGCCGGTGCCGCCGAAAAGATCATCTTTCAGTTCGGGTGGCTGCCGGGCGGTGATCGTGCCGCCTACTATGTCGCAAGCCATGCCGGTCTCTTCGCCGCGGAGCAGCTTGAAGTGCAATTGCTCGCCGGCAAGGGCTCGACGGATGCGCTGACCAAAATCGCAACCGGCGCCGCCGACATGGGCGAAGGCGGACTGGACGCGCTTTTCACCGCCAAGCTGCAAAACGAAGTGCCCGTCACCGCAGTGATGCCGGTCTACACCAAGCCGCCGGATGCCCTGGTGACGACGACGGCGAGCGGCATCAAGAGCCTCAAGGACGTAGCCGGCAAATCAGTTGCCACGTCGCCGTTCACCTCGTCGAACGGGCCATGGCCGTTTCTGTTGCAGATGAATGGTATTAGCCTTTCATCGGTCAAGATGATCAACGCCGACCCGGGCGCCCTCGGTCCGATGTTGGCAGCTGGGCGCACTGACGCCATTATCCAATACGTCGCCAATGCACCGGCAACAGCGATGATCCTTCAGGAGACCGGGAAAGCGATTCACGTGATTCCGTGGTCCGACTACGGATTGAAGGGTTATTCAAGCTCGATCTTCGTGTCGAACAAAGTGCTGGCGACGCGGCGTGATGCCGTGGTGCGGTTCACGCGCGCGCTCAAGAAGGCCGAGCAGATGATGCAGGACAATCCGGACGGCGCAGCCGTTGCCATGAAGGCGATGATCCCGGAACTCGATCTTGTAACGACCAAGGCGTTGGTGGTGGCGACCCTGCCGTTGATCTTCAACGAGAACACGCGGCAGGACGGGCTCGGCGTCTTTTCGCCCGCCCTCGTGAACACGACATGGGAATGGGTCGCCAAGCAGCAAAATGCTTCGCCCGACAAACTCGATCCGATGAAGTCGATCGATCTGCAAATCACAGCGCCGCAGTGACGAGCGCCGACATCCCGACGTCGCGACGTGTTCCGAACGACGAGCCGCGCGATCACGTCTTTCTGCGGCGCGCTTTTGCTTTGGCCGAAATGGGGCTGGCTCGTGGTGAGCGTCCGTTCGGCGCCGTGATTGTGGACTCCGATGGGCGAATCCTCGGCGAGGGCTACAATTGCACCATCGAGCAAGGCGACGTTACGGCGCATGCCGAAATTACGGCCATTCGTCGGGCGTGCGCTGCGGCTGACCGCGATTGGTTCGCGAGATGCACGCTTTATTCCAGCGCCGAGCCATGCGCGATGTGCGCCGGCAGCATCTACTGGGCTAACATAAGACGGGTTGTTTTCGGACTGAGCGAAGCGCGGCTTCGCAACCTGCGCAACGTATCCGAACGCACCGCCGCGCTAACGATGAATTGCGAGGCAGTCCTGGCGACGGGCGGGCACTCGATCGAGGTCGTCGGTGGCGTTCTCGAAGACGAAGCGATCAAGCCGCATCTCGCATTCTGGAGCGCAAGCCGAACCTGAGAGCGATCGTCGCGCTCCAGAGTCAGCGCGCAAGCTCCATGATCTCTGCCGTGATCTCCTCCTGGCGGAGTTGCCGCTCGCGGCGAGTGAGAACATCGAGCCGGTTCTCGATGTTGGTCTTGGCCGACGCCATGGTCATCATGCGCGCCTCATTCTCCGCGGCGTAGGCGTGCATCGCGGCTTGGCAGAGCTGGGCGTAGACATATTCCGTGGCAAGGCTTTCGAGCAGGCGCTGCGGCTCAAGCGTTGTCAGCGGCTTCAGCCGGACGAGCGGACGCGCAAAACGCGTAAAGTCGATCGGCAGCAGTGAATGCCGATCAACCCGAATACCGCCGCCGGCCGCCGCGCGCGAAAACACGATATCGACCCTGTTGATCGCGCCGTCGGCGATGTCGCCATAGAGCGCGTCGGCAATCCGGCTTGCGAAACTCGGAATGGCGTCGACGTGGCTTGCCATCGGCGCCGACCAGGCTGGCGCAAGGCCACGTTCACTGGCGATCGCAGCGCCGCGAGTCCCGACGAGAAAGATTCGGGAATTCGGCAAATCACTTTTGGCTGCATCGAGCGCACGCTCGCCGAAGGATCCGACAAAGCCTTGCTCGGCACAGAACAGGATGATTCCGAGGCGCGAGCGCCCCCAGGGAGCCGACATCGCGCCGTCCGCCGGCAGCAAGTTCAAGGCAGTCCCGATCGCACGCGAGATCACGTCGGTATAGGCTTCGATTCCGGCGAGCAGCGAGCGGCCCTTTTGCGCGCGCGACGCCGCGATGCCGCGCATGGCCGTAACGACCGCGTGCAACTGGCGGACATTCTAAATCTGCGCAACGATGTCGGCGAGACGCTCGGCCATTTAGGGGCTCTGTTTTGTCACGGCAGTGGGCGATCCCAGTTCGGTCACGAACGCTGTAAGACTTTCCTTGAGCCGTGCACCATCGGCTTCGTTCAAGGACCCGGTACGCTCGATCGCATCGACAACCGGCGCGGCAAAGCGATCGATCCAGCCGGGGAGTTCCGAGCGAAATGTGCCGATCTGATCGAGCGGTATGCGATCGAGGAGCCCACTATGCAGTGCCGTGACGAGTGCCACCTCATCCGCAAGCCTGAGCGGCGCGTATTGCGGCTGAGACAGAATTGCGCGGATACGGCGCCCGCGCTCGATTTTGCTTTTGACTTGGACATCGGTGACGCCGCCGAAGCGCGTGAACATTTCGAGTTCAAGGAACTGGGCGTAGTCCAGTCGCAGTGTCTCGGCGGCGTCTCGCAGCGCCACTGCCTGGGTCTTGCCGCCGACGCGGCTGACGCTTGTTCCGACATCGACCGCCGGCTTCTGGCCCTCCTGGAACAGCCGTAAATCAAGAACGATCTGGCCGTCGGTGATGGAGATCAGGTTGGTCGGGATGTAGGCGCTGAGGTTTCCGCCATCGAGTTCGGCGAGCGGAAGAGCGGTCAAAGATCCGCCGCCAGCGGTCTTCGCAAGCTTGGCCGCGCGTTCGAGAAGGCGCGCGTGAACATAGAAGACATCGCCCGGATAGGCTTCGCGACCCGGCGGTTGCCGCGTCAGGAGCGCGATTTCGCGATGGGTCGCGGCATGCTTGGTCATGTCGTCGATGACGACAAGGGCATGTTGGCCACGATCACGAAAATATTCGGCCATGGTGAAGCCGGCAAACGGAGCAATCCATTGCAGACCGTGCCGCCCTGATGCGCTTGCGATCACGAAGATGCAGCGCTCGGGCGCGCCGTATTTCTGGACCGCCTCGATCACCCGCTTGACGGTCGATGATTTCTGCCCGACCGCGACATAGACGCAGATCATGTCCGTCGACTTCTGATTGATGATGCAGTCGACGGCGATTGCGGTCTTGCCCACGGCACGATCACCGATGATGAGTTCACGTTGGCCGCGGCCGAGGGCGAACATCGTGTCGATGACAAGCAGTCCGGTCTGGATCGCTTCGCTGACGAAATCGCGATCGATGATCGCCGGCGCCGGCCGGTCGATGGGCTCGGCCCGTTCGGCGTTGATGTTGCCGCCGCCGTCAATCGGCCGCCCCAACGGGTCGACGATACGGCCGAGCAGCGCCGCGCCCACCGGCACGCGCACCACTTCGCCGGTTCCGCGCACCCGGTCGCCCGCTTCGACGGTTTCGCTCTCGTCGAGAAGAACGCAGCCAAGCAAATCTCGGTCGAGTGTCAGCGCGAAGCCGACCTGTCCACGTTCGAAACGCACCAGTTCGTCAAGGCGCACATTACGCAGTCCCGAGACCATCGCGATCCCGTCGGCCACGGTCTCGACGCGACCGACTTCCTCGGCGGCCGGCGCAAGCGATGCCGTGCGGACGCGCTCGGTCGCGTCCTGCAGCCAGGCATCAAGATTGGCAGGACTGCTTGTCACGGTTCAACTCCTCGCGGATGCGGTCGAGGTCAGCGCGCCAGCTATTGCGGATGATCGTGTTTCGCCCGTGCAACTCTATTCCCGCGATCAGGGTCGGGTCGCTGCGAAACGACAAAATCAGATCGTCGCCGAACATCTGCTTGAGCGTGCTGTGCACACGTTCAGTTTCGGCATCCGACAGCGGCGCCGCCGACACGACGTCTACGCTTTCTCCCGCCGCGAAAGATGCCAGGCTCTCTCTGCTTCCGGGCGACAGGGCGCGGATCTCTTGGCAAAGACCATCGAGAAACATGGGAAACGCAATCTGCGGCGGACAGCGAGCCAGCAGACGCCGCGCGATTTCGATCGCAAGCTCGCTGGCGCGATCGATGATGTCTAACTGTGCTGCCGCGCGGTCGCGAACGATGGACGCCTCGGCTTCGCTGTGTCGCTTCGTGATCTCCTCATGAGCCTGTTCGAGGACACGTGCTTTCTCGGCTTCGGCCTCTTTGCGGGCCTCCAAAATGAGCCTCGCGCGCTCAGCACCGATCTCCCGGCGTACATTCTCCGCATCGGCATGCGAATTGACCGCTTCCCGGCGTGCTGCGTCGGCATCCGCGAGCAACCGGTCCGCCGCCGCCTGGCGCTTGGCCACGACGTCCATTATCGGCCGGAAAAAGAACCGGGCGAGGATCCAGATGAGAACCAGGACATTGACGGTCTGGAGCGCCAGCGTCCACCAGTCGATGCGCATGAGCTCAATGGATGAAGGGGTTCGCGAATAGCACCAGGAGCGCAATCACCAGGCAGTAGATCGCCATCGTTTCGATCATGGCGAGGCCGACGAACAGCGTACGTGATATGTTGTTCGCGGCTTCCGGTTGGCGGGCGATGGCATCCATCGCGGCAGCCACCGCGCGCCCCTCACCGAGCGCAGGACCGATGGCCCCGAACGATACCGCGACGGCAGCTGCGACAATGCTGACGATCTCGATCCAATTCATGTTTCTTGCCTTTCGTTGCTGCTGACACTGCGGCCGTCGCTGACCGCACTCGCGATAAAGACCATGGCCAGTACGGTGAAGATGTAGGCCTGAATGGCTCCGACTAGCAGTTCGAGCGCCATCAGCGGAATCGGAACCAGCAGGCCGGCAAGAGACAGAACAATGCCGATAATGAAGACCCCGCTCATGACATTGCCGAACAGCCGGACGATTAAGGAAAACGTGCGCGTGAAGGTTTCAACAATGTT
Source organism: uncultured Alphaproteobacteria bacterium (assembly GCA_963807015.1). GTDB lineage: Bacteria > Pseudomonadota > Alphaproteobacteria > Rhizobiales > Xanthobacteraceae > JAJPKK01. Next base: position 285,368 of record CAWEAS010000013.1, read on the forward strand.
CAATGGGATCATGACGATTGACGGCTCAGCAAAGGTCTTCAGGTAACCGCGAACGCCGCGCGCGCGGATGCCGAAGTAGATGATCGCAAAGAACACGATCACGCCGAGCGCGGCATCGGTCTCGATATGAGCCGTCGGCGGCTCGACGCCGGGCACCAAGGATGACCAATTCGCCGCCAGGATGAACAGAAACAACGTGCCGATCATCGGAACGTAGAGCGTTGGCGCGACGCGCATCGTCGCTCGAATCTGATCTTCGATGGCGCCGACGATCAATTCGAGAACAGCTTGATAGCGCGACGGATTGAGCGTGAGCGCGCGAGTGGCGAACCAGCCGGCGAGCGCGAGGGCCACCATCAGACCCCAGGTCACGATGACAGGCCCGGTGATCGGCACGGGCCCGATCATGAACAAAATCTTCGAAGCGAGCGGGGATTGGATCATCATCGTGCTCCGCCGCGAAGCATCGCTGTCCGCGCGATCAGAATGCCTGCTGTCGTGCCGAGCAGCGGCATGGCGCCGACGAGCCTCGTTATGATGGCGAGCGCGGCTGCAATCAGAACCAATCGCGCTAGCTGGGTGCCGAATGGCACGAGAACAGAGCGGCCGGAAGCTAGCCTCCCGACGACCCATCGTAGCGTCATGAACTGAAATACGCCGATGACCATGCCAACGGGAAGCCACACGCTGGCCCAAAGAAGCGAAACGATCAGATCGCGTCCGGCAGGAGCAAAATGCATCATTGCTTTTGCATCCATTGCCAACCCGACCAAAATCCGATCACGACGCCGACAAGCAGCAATGGCGCGCTCCAAAAGATGCCGGTGCCGAGCTTGTGGTCGAGCCATCGTCCGATGAAGAGACCGACGAGCGTCGGCGTGACGATGATCCAGCCGAGCACGCCGATCTGGCCGACAAAACGTGCCGTGGACGGCTCGCCTTCGGTGAGCCAGCGCCGCCGCCGCTGCTGCCGCGTTCGAACGGCATCGCTCAGGCCATCGGGGGCCGTCGGTTCAGGCGCGGCGCTTTTGGCCTTCACGGCTGATCCCCGAATATGCTCGGCCGCTCCGGCCGCAGATAACGTAAGATCTGGCGGATCGCTTTCATCTGCAGTTTCAGGCCTTCCGTCCGCGCGCTCCGCTCCGCCTCGACGGTTTCGCGGAACTGCGCCAGCACGACCCGTTCAAGATGGTCGAGGTCATCACCCAACACCGCCTCGCGGGTGGCGATCGCGACCTCGTTGCCGTTCGTCACCGACAACACGCCGCGGCTTACGGCGCAAAAGCGCTGATGATCGCTCTCATGATGCCAGCTTACGACCGACACCGTCAGCGCGGTCAGGAAATCAGCATGTCCTTTGAGGATGCCGAAGCCGCCGCTTTCGTCTTCTGCCCGCACCGCGACGACATCATGATCGTCGATGACGAGAGCGGTGGGTGTTGTAATCAGCAGTCTCATGCCGAAGCAGCCTCCCGGTTGGCAGCGGCTTCCTTCCCCCGCGCCTCGTCGATCGTGCCCACCATGTAAAGCGAACTCTCCGCCCATTTATCGCAGTCACCGCCGAGAATGGCCCGACAGCCTTTGATGGTTTCGACGAGCGGCACCGAGCGGCCAGGCTTGCCCGTGAACGCCTCGGTGACGGAAAACGGTTGGGTGAGGAAGCGCAGCAGCCGTCGCGCCCGCATGACGATGAGGCGATCGCGTGCACTCAATTCCTCGATGCCAAGCAGCGAGATGATGTCCTGAAGCTCCTTGTAGTGCGCGATCGCTTCGCGGACTTCTTCAGCAACACGGTAATGCTCGTCGCCGACCACCGTCGGATCGAGCAGGATCGAGGACGAGCTCAGAGCATCGACCGCCGGGTACATGCCCTCGGCGGCCATCGATCGCGACAGCACGATCATGCTGTCGAGGTGGCTTGAAATCGCGGTCACCGCCGGATCGGTAAAGTCATCGGCCGGAACATAAACGGCTTCGATCGCCGTCACCGATGCGCCCGACACCGAGGCGATGCGTTCGTGAAGTGCAGCGACTTCCGTCGCGAGTGTCGGCTGATATCCGAGCCGCGACGGCAGCCGCCCCAAGAGGCCGGAGACCTCGCTGCCCGCCTGCACGAAGCGAAACACGTTATCCATCAACAGCAGCACATTTTGCCGCTTCTGGTCGCGGAAATATTCGGCGATCGTTAGAGCCGTCAGACCGACGCGCCAGCGTGCCCCCGGCGGCTCGTTCATCTGGCCATAGACGAGCACGCTGCGCTCGATGACGCCCGAGCGCTGCATCTCGGTAAGCAACTCATGACCCTCGCGGGAACGCTCGCCGATGCCGGCAAAGACCGAGATGCCCTGATAGCTTTTGACCATGGCGTGGATGAGTTCCATCACCACCACGGTCTTGCCCACACCGGCACCGCCAAACATGGCGGCCTTACCTCCCTGCGCAAGCGGCGCGAGGAGGTCGATGACCTTGATGCCTGTTTCGAAGATCGCAGTCGCCGGAGTCCGGTCGATGAGCGGTGGGGCCGATCGGTGGATCGGTACACGCGGCAGGCTATCCGGGAGCGGCGGGCCGTTGTCCCGAACGTTGCCGGTAACGTCGAGCAGGCGACCAAGGACGGGTTCGCCAACCGGCACGGTCACCGGCGCGCCCGTTGCACGTACCTCGGCTCCACGCCTGAGGCCGGCGGTCGCCTGAAGTGCAACGCCGCGCACCGTGCTCTCATCGAGGTGCGCCTGAACCTCGATCATGAGGATACCCGGCTGATCCCATTCGACGATCAGCGCCTCTTCGACCCGCGGCAGCTCTGCGCCGGCAGCAAAGGCAACGTCCACGACCGCGCCGCGGACGGCTAGAACCTTTCCCCTGCGAGGTGTGGGCTGTGTCATCATGGCCGGCAAGATCGGACGCTTCGGCCCTTCCCGCGTTGACCAAGGTCAAACGCAAGAATTGCAGCCCTGCGACGATTCCCGCAGTGTCAGGTGGCGTTGCCGAAAACGCAGGCAGGGCTTGAGGCAAGCCGCCGCAGGCGATCCGACGCGGGGCGCGCTTCACTTCGTCCCGGCGAGAACGTATTGCTCAATCGCGGCGGCGAACCCGTCCTCAGTATTCGCGGTCGTGACATAGTCCGCCTGGCCTTTGACTTCCAGGCTGGCGTTCCCCATCGCGATCGACATGCCCGCCTTTCGAAACATCGCAACGTCGTTGTCCATATCGCCCAGTACGGCAATCGCATCGAGAGGAACGGCAAGGCGCTGAGAGAGAGTTTCGACGAAGGTCCCCTTGTCGAAACCCGGCGGCGTAATGTCGAGATAGTAGGGCTGTGAGCGAGCAACAAACGCCTGCTCGCCGATCTCCTCGCGCACCGCACCCTCGCATCGCGCAAGCTTCGCGAAATCCTGGCTGGAGCCAACGATCTTCGAGGCCCACGCGAAGTACGGGTCGAAATTTTCGACCAGGATCGGCCCGGCCTGAATCGTCCGCTCTTCGCGCGCAATGTAGTGACCATCGGTATCGCGGATAAGCCAGCCCTCCGTTGTGTAGAGCCAGATATCGGCGGAAAACGCAGCGAGCACTTCGGCACTCTTGCGCGCTGCCGGCTCAGGAACGTAGTGGCTTTCAATCACTTCAAGCGTGGGCAGGACAATTGCGCCGCCGCTGAAGGCACCGAGCATCAGCCGAAGCGACAGCGGCTCGATAAGCATTCTCAATCCGTTCGGTGGACGACTGCTGACGACCGTGAAGCCAATGCCTCGTTCGTTAAGCAAGCGGACAGCGCGCTCGCTCGACTTCGTCAGCTCTTTATCAGGAGTGACCAGGGTCCCGTCGACGTCCGATACGACAAGCGAAATCCCGGCCATGCATCTGCTCCACGCCGCCCGCTCTTCAATGATTTCGTAGCCGATTGGTTTCGGTCCAGTCCGTCGGCATCAAACGGGGAAGAAACCGATGTCGGAACAGAGTTCCCGTCTGCGTGAGCGAGCGCAGCCGAAACCCGCGGCCTAGGCCTCGACGGTCACGGACGGTGTCCCGGCTGTCGTGCGTCCGATGATCCGCGCGTTCGGATAGCCGGCCGCGATGATCGAACGCAGAATCTCCGCTGCTGACGCTGGATCGCAGGCAATCAACAAACCGCCCGAGGTCTGCGGATCGGTGAGGAGCTGGCGCTGCCATTCGGGAAAGCCGTCGGGCAAAGTTACGGCCTCACCATAACTTGCCCAGTTGCGCGTCGAGGCGCCGGTGACGAAGCGCTGCTGCGCGAGCGCCGCCGCATCCGACAACAACGGGAGATCGGCGACCCGAACCGACAGCGCAAGGTTCGAGCCCCGCGCCATCTCGAGTGCGTGGCCGAGGAGACCGAATCCGGTGACGTCGGTGACGGCATGAACAGCCGGGTTCGTGGCGAGCTCCATTCCGATGCGATTGAGGAGTGTCATCGAACCGATCATTTCAGCGTAGGCCTCAGCCAACAACGCGTCCTTCTTGAAGGCGGCCGAATAGATGCCAACACCGAGCGCCTTCGTGAGGATCAGGGTGTCACCCGCACGTGCGGTGCAATTGCGCCGAATGTTGTCGGTTGGACAAAGGCCGATGACGGCGAGCCCGTAAATCGGCTCGGGAGAATCGATTGAGTGGCCGCCGGCAACCGGGATGCCAGCCGTGCCGCAGACCTCCGCGCCGCCGGCGAGAATCTCGCGCACCATCCCCGGCGACACCTTGTCGACCGGCATCCCGACGATAGCGAGCGCCATGATCGGCTTGCCGCCCATGGCGTAGACGTCTGAGATGGCATTGGTCGCGGCGATCCGGCCGAAATCGCGCGGATCATCAACCATCGGCATGAAGAAATCGGTGGTCGCGATGATGCAGGTGCCATCCTCCAGCTGCCACACCGCCGCGTCATCGCCGGTTTCGGTGCCGACCAGCAATTGCCGATAGGGCTGCACCGCGGGTTGCTCGGCGAGAATCTGCTGCAAGACGGATGGTGCGAGCTTGCAGCCGCAGCCTCCGCCATGGGCGAGACTGGTCAAACGAACGACTTGGGTATCCATCAGCTTGGTCTTTCGGTTAGCGCGCCAGATCTTTCCGGGCTGCTGCAAAAGCTGCCGCAGCTATCCTAGAGTGACGCCGTTGATCACCGCATCACAAGCGAGAAATGAGCATTGCCGGTTGCAACGGCAAGCCGTTCGAAACCGCACTGACGATACGACGACGATCCCGTTCAGCCGTCCTCCTGCTCAACCATTTCGATAAGTCGTTGGGCATCGTCGGGCGCGGCCGCCTTTTGATCGTTGTCGAAGTAGACAAAGACCTCGTGGCGCTGCGACCTCCATGAGGCGATCGCGGCCGACCAACGACGCAATGTCCGGGTCGGATAGCTGCCGTGGTACCGGCCGGTCGGGCCATGGCCGCGCACGTAAACGTGGCGGGCCGTCACCTCCCATGGCGCGGGAGCATCGGCATGATCGGAAAGACACAAGGCGGCATCGTGTCTGTGGAGCATGTCGAGCACGTCATCGCCATACCAACTGCGGTCGCGAAACTCGAAAGCGTAGCGATAGCGGCGCGGCAGCATCGGCAGAAAGGCATCGAGCCGTCCCGTGTCCTTCACAAACTGTGGCGGGAGTTGAAACAGAACCACCGCTGCCTTCGGTCCAAGGACGCGCAGCCGCGTCTCCATCAGCGCAATTGAATTTGCGCAGCGTTCGCTCAATCGCTTCCAATGGGTAATGAACTTCGATGCCTTCCAAGCAAACACGAATTGTCGCGGCGTCTGATCGCGCCAAGCTGCGACCGCCTCAAGCGATGGCGTGCGATAGAACGAGCCGTTGATTTCGGCAGACGCAAAACGCGAAGCGTAAAAGCCGAGCCAATCCTTCTTCGGCAAAGCGCCCGGATAAAATGGGCCGCGCCATTCGTCGTAGGTCCAGCCCGATGTCCCGATCCACACGTGCCGCATCGGCTGGTCTCTCTGCTTCGAAAAACCCCTCGGCCGCTCGTGTGCACGCAGCGGCGATCCTCGAAGCAAGGTCCCCAAAAAGGGTGCGCGCGCCCGGAGGCGCGCGCTGCCATCTTACTGAGACTGGGGGTTGGGGGGTGGGGGGTGTCCCAGCAGATGGTATTCCTCTGAATTGGTTCTCCGGTCGGCGGAAGCCGCCCTATTGCACTTTCCTGATCGTCCCGGCGGTGCGATTGGCGCTCCCGGTGGTCGTGGCGTGATTGGCACTGCCCGTCGTTACCGCACGATTTGCAGTGCCGGCGGTTTTGGCGGCGGCCGGTAGCGCTTCGCGAGGTGCGGTCCATGACAGGCACACGCGATCGGCATTTGGCCAGCTCTGCTTGGAGCACGGCAGCGGCGGCGGATCCGGGATCGGAGTCGCGGTAGCGCCTACTCTCCAGGCGTTGGCGAGGTGCCCTGGCAAAGCCATAACACCGAGGTTGACGAACAGGCCGAGCGCCAAGACAATCGTCAGGTTTCGAAGGAAAACCATATCTCGCACTCCCCGCTCGATATGCTGCGCCGGCCGGATTGTTCCGATGCTCGTTTCCGCTGTTCGCGGGCGGCGTTGCCTAGTGCAGTCGAGTCATCTGTATGTCGCGCGAGCCCAAGGTTTGGTTCAAACAAACCGTAGATTTTTTCGTATTTGGATCGATTTTGCCGTCGGTCAGCCGGAGCGCGAAGCGTAGCGCTAGGGGACACGGCGAAGTCTGAAGCAGTTAATTCAGTAGAATCAATCGCTTGTGCAGACCACAAGGTAATTCATGCCCGGAGGAGCTTTTGAGAGCACAGCGTTTACCGGGAATTACCTCTGAGCCATTTGCGAGCCGTATCGCGCCAGGAACTGCCGCGCCCTGTCGGTGGTCGGATGGGAAAAGAAGGTATCTGGACCGGTCGTTTCCACAATCCGGCCAAGATCCATGAAGACGACCCGCGTCGCTGCCTCGCGCGCAAAGCCCATTTCGTGGGTCACCACGACCATGGTCATGCCGTCGCTCGCAAGCGTCTTCATCACGGCAAGCACCTCGCCGACCAATTCCGGGTCGAGCGCGCTCGTCGGCTCGTCGAACAGCAGGAGCGCCGGGCGCATCATCAGCGCCCGGGCGATTCCGACGCGCTGCTTTTGACCGCCGGAGAGCCGCGCCGGCGGGGCATCCCGTTTATCCCAGAGGCCGACCTTGCCGAGGAGCGCCTCTGCCTGCCCGCGGACTTCGCCGCGCGGCCGGTGCTGAACGTGCAGCGGGGCGGCCATCAGATTGTCGATGACGCTAAGATGGGGCCATAGCGCGAAATGCTGGAACACCATGCCCATGCGCACGCGGATGCGCGCCAATTCGGCGTCCGACATGGCAGCGCCGCCCGGCCGCACACCAACGCGCTCGCCGGACAGAAACACCGCGCCGCTGTCGGGGACCTCGAGCCAGTTGATACAACGCAACAGTGTCGACTTGCCGGCTCCGGAGGGACCAAGAATGCAAATCGTCTCGCCCTCGGATACCGACAGCTCGATACCCTCGAGGACCCGGTGGTCTTTAAAGGACTTGCAGAGGCCAGTGATCTGGAGGACGGGCGTTGCGCTCACGCTTCGGCGGCCTGTTTGACCTCGCCGTCGCGATACTGTCCCCACGCTGCGCGCATTGCGTCAAAGGCAACAGGGTCGAAGTCGTAGCGCGGCAGCGGGTCGGAGTCCCAATAGTGGTAGCGGTCGACGCCGCGAACCAGCGTGGCGGTGCGCCGCCCGATGGTCGAGCGAACGTGGGTCGGGATATAGAAGAAAGCGAAGCCGATGCGGGGCGCCGCGGTCCGGTTCTGTTTCGAGCCGTGCGCGGTGCGCTCGTGATGAAGCGAGAACTGGCCGGGTTGCAGTTCGATCGTGACCGCGCTGCTCTCGTCCTCAATACGCAGGGATTGACCGCGTGCCAACATGTTGTCAGGCGCAAAGGTTTCCTCGTGCACGAGGTCGGGACCGATGTGCGAGCGCGGCAGCACTTGCAAGGCGCCGTTCTCCTTCGAGGTCTGCGTGAACGCGACCCAGGCGGTGACTTCTTCATGAGGGTCGAGGCCGAAATAGGCACTGTCCTGGTGCCATGAAACATAGGCGCGATCCTTGCCGCCCTTGGCAAAGATCGAAGCGCCGAACAGCATGATGTCGGGACCAATGAGATCTTCGAGCGCATCGAGGATCGCCGGATTGCGGCCGATCTCAACGAGCCACGGCATGGCAAGGTGGCCCTTGATCTTCAGGCTGCGATTGGCGCTTTCCCCCATCTTCGCTTCGTAGGCCGCGATGCGGGCGGCACAGTCCGCCGCCGAATTCGGCATCCATCGCGCGCAGCGGTGCAAGCCATCCCTGTTCACGGAATTGGGTGACCTGTGCATCGGTCAAATGTTTCGCCATCGCATCCTCCACATCATCGTCATCATCGCCGGGACTCTGCCACGGCCAGCACCGCCCGCACGCCGCCCTCCACGGCGAGGCATAACAGCCAATATAGCAACATCGCACAGACAAAGCTCGCGAACGGCACGTAATAGGTCGCTTGGATCTCGTTCGCAGCGAACGTCAGCTCCTGCACCGTGATGATCACGAGGAAAGCGCTGTCCTTGATGATCTGCACCATCTGGTTGCCGAGCATCGGTATCGACGACAACAGAACCGGCGGCAGGATGATCCTAAGCAGCAGACGCCAGCCGTGAAAACCGAAGGCATGGCCCGCCTCGATGCCTTCGCGCGGCAGCGCCTGATAGGCGCCACGCAGCAATTCGGCGATGTAGGCGGCGTTATAGATCGTGAGCGCGGAAATGCCCGCGACCACGTTGTCGACAACGATCCCGAACGACGGCAGACCGTAGTAGATCATGTAGCAGAACAGCATGAACGGCGTGCAGCGCATCAGGTCGATGAGCCATGCAAACACCGTTGGCACACCGCGCACGCGTGCGATCAACAGGCCGAACAGCAGCAAGCCGAGGATCGCGGCTCCGATCGCCGAGACGACGGCGATGCCGACTGTCGTCGCGAACCCCGAGATCAACGCCTCGCGCTGCTCCCAGAGAATTTCGATGCCGCGCGGGATCATGTGGACAGCCCCGCTTGGCGACGCTCGAGCATGCGCTGGGTCGCCACGAAGGCGCCGATAACGACGACATAGATCGCGAGTGCGATGAGGAACGGCGGGATCGGCTGGTAAGTAGCGGCGCCGATCCGGACCGCGGCCCGCGTCGCCTCGGTAACGCCGATAACCGCGACCGCCGGACTGACCTTGATCAGCAAGGTCATCTCGTTCACGAGCGCGGGCAATGCAGCCCGGGCGATCTGGGGCAGTATGATAAGTCGGAAGCGCAGTCCGCGGCGCATGCCGAACGCGCGAGCGGCGTCGAGTTGATCGGAGGGGAAGGACAGCAACGTCGCGCGCCAGATCTCGCAATTGTAGGCCATCGAGCCGAGGGCGAGAGTCGCAACGCCGGCCGCAAAGCGCGGCACCTCTAGGCCGGCCGTCGGCAGCGCAAAATAAATGAGGAGCACCAAAGTGACCGCTGGGGTCGCACGCAGGAGACTTACGAGCGTCGCGACCGCAGGATCGAGGCCTGGCACCCGTCCCCAGCGGATGAGCGCCAAGCCAAGACCAAGCGGCGTACCGATTGCGATCGCCAGCAGGCTGATCGCAAGTGTATTCAGTGTCCCGGCCGCGAGGGCCAGGTAATCCCCCGTCCCCACGGCGTGCAGAAATCAGACGTTGGCGGTCGGCACTTCAGGCATCTGCTCGAATGTCTTCTCGAACCACTTCTTCTGCAGCGCGTACATCGAGCCGTCCTTGCGAGTGCCCATGAGGAATTCATTGAGCAAGGCCAAAAGCTCGGTGTTTCCGTTGACCACGGCCCACGCGATGTAAGTCGGCTTCGACACCGCCTGGCCGACCTCAAAGACATCGGGCTTCGACTTGGCGATCAATTCAAGGCTCAGGAGGGTGTTGACCACGTAATCGATGCGGCCGAGCTGCAGATCCTGATAAGCCTCGGGATAGCCCTGGTAGGAGACGATCTTGCCGAGCTTGCCGCCGGTTGCCTTGAGCATGTCATCGAGTTGCGGCAGCAGCTTGAGCATGGCGCTGCCCGCTTCGACGCCGAGGCTCAGGCCGTTCAGATCCTTGATCGCCTTGATCTTGTTGTCGTTCTTGCGCTTGAGATAATAATCGACCAATTCAGCGACGGGGCTGCAAAAATCCAACGTCTTCATGCGCTCCTGCGTGACCAGGATCGCGGTGACCGCGGCATCGTACTTGCCGGTGGTGACGCCCGGGAGGATGCCGGTCCATGGAATGATGTCCTGGCGGATATCGAAGCCCGCCTTCTTCTTGAACATTTCCAGGAGTTCCTGGTCATAACCGGTCGGCTTGCCGTCCTTGGTGAATTCGAACGGCTGGTAGTCGTCCTCGGTCGCGACGGTCATGTAGCCGCGCTTCTTGATTTCGGCGAGCGTAACGGCTTGGGCGGTGCCGCCAATGGTGAGGGCGGCTGCGCCAAGCAGCATCCCGCGACGGGTGAGGCCGATTGCGGTCATGGATTTCTCCTGTCTTCTACGCTGAAAATATCATGCCGGAGAGGCAAGCATCGTGCCGACGGGCGGACATCTCATCCTTGTTTCGCATCCCTGGCAAGAGGCGCTGACGAGCCAAACCGTCGGCATCGCAACGTTACCGGCTCATGCTTTTCGCCTGCGCGACAATTGCCGCACGATCAAAAGCGTTACAGGCCTCCACGAACTGCGGCGTGTAGGCGTCGATTGCGGAGCCCGTACCTTTGAGCATGCCGTTCGCCGTGTAGGAAACGTGCGAAGTCTGCCACTTTTCGGGAATGAAATCGCCGAAGCGTGATTGCGGCGGCAATCCCAGCAGCGCCATTTCGAGAAACCGGTTCATGACATGGGCGCCGTTCTTGACGGCCGTCGCGTCGTCGAGATTTGACGGTTTCGTCGTCGGAAACTCCTCCCAGAAGATACGAACCGCGGCTTCCGGATTGGTAAGCGTGAAGAGCAAACCTTTGGTCATCGCCCGACAATAACCGGCGACGGCTTCGGGATTTGCCTTGGCAAAAGCGGCGGAGGTCGCAAGCGTCATCCCGGCGAGGCGGTCCTGCAGCGGGATGCTGATGAGGCGGAGTTTCATGCCGGTGTTCTCGGCGGCGCCGAGCATTGCGTCCCACACCACGAGCGCGTCGATCTTCCCGGTGCGAAGCGCCGCGAAGGACGCCGGGCCGGCTCCGGTCGAGATCCCGGTGTATTGGTCCGGTCCAATGCCGATATCGGCTAGGCTTTGCTTGAGGCTCAAACCGCCGGCCGAGGCGAACGACGGCGCGCCGATCGTCTTCCCCTTCAAATCCTCGAGCTTGGTGATCGGCGAGTCCTGCATCACGATCACCATGTTTCCGGGATTGCGCTTGAGCCCGTAGAAGGCGACGAGGTCGCCGCCTTGCTCTCGCACCAGCATCACTGATTCCGGCGCGGTGGTGCCGAATTGCGCTCCGTTGGACTGGATCACCTGCGCCGCGATGGTGCCGTTCTGGGAGTTTTCGATCGCAACATCGAGGCCTTCTGCTTTGAAGTAGCCGAGTTGCTTCGGGACCGCGTAGAGGAAGATCTCCTCCCCCACCCCCATCACGGGGTGCATCTGGACGAAGGTCACCTTCTTGAGCGATTGGGCGCTCGCTGCTGCAGCAAAGAAAGATGAAAGACTGAGAGCGACCGTCAGCGCGGACGCCGTCCGAGAACATCTAAACACGCACGCCTCCTCGTTCGACATGAAAAGCCACCGCGTGAGCAACTACCGCGCAGATGCGTTTGCCCGTTGCGCCCAGAAGCAATAGCGGCGTTCGACCAACGCAACAGCATAGTTCATCAAAAAACCGATCACCCCCAGCAACAGGATGACGGCGAATAGCGGCGCGATCTCCATCGCCTGGTTGAATTGCATCAGCAGCATGCCGAGCCCGGCACGGGCGCCGACGAATTCGCCGACCACGGCACCGAGGATCGACAGCACCGACGCGACGCCCAATCCGGCAAACAGGAATGGCAGGCAACTCGGGATGATGATTTTCGTGAGCAGATGCCATTCGCTCGCGTTGCAGGAGCGCGCAAGCTCGATGCGTTCGGGTTCGACCGCCTGGTACCCGGCCATGGTGTTTACGAGCACCGGGAAGAACGTGATGATGGCGGTGATCAACACCTTGCCTTCGAGACCGAAGCCGAACCATACGACCATCAACGGTGCGAGCGCGACTTTGGGGAGTGACTGGAAGCCAACGATATAGGGATACGAGCTTTTGCCGAGAATGGGCCAATGCGACAGCGCAAGCCCCAACACCGCCCCGGACGCAGAGCCGATGACAAACCCAAGCAGCGCCTCCCAAACTGTAATTCCAGCATGATACCAATAGCCGCCGAGATCCCATGGCGCGCGGCTGAGACCACGCACAGTCGCGTGCCACACATCCTCTGGCGGCGGCAGCACGTAGGCCGGCGCCCCCAGCACGTGGCTCGCAAGCCACCATACGACGAGGAGTGCCACGAGAATCGCAGGCGAGATCGTCAATTGCGGATAGCGGCGGATGACGGTGGGCCGAGCCTCGTGCGCCGTGGACGCGGTAGACTCCAGACGTCCGGCTTCCATTGCTTCCGCCGACATCAGAACATCCCTCCCTTGGCGTCGAGAAGCTTGCGAAGGTGGGCCGCGTAGCGGCCGAAGCGATCGGTGTTGATCAAGGACAGGTCGCGCGGCCGCGGCAACTCGATCGGGATGATCTCGGCAATGCTGCCCGGGCGCGCGGTCATCGCGATGACGCGGTCGGAAAGGAAGATCGCTTCCGCAATAGAGTGGGTGATGAACACCACCGTCTTGCGGCTCTGCGTCCAAAGGCGCAGAAGGTCGAGGTTCATCTGCTCGCGCGTCATCGCGTCGAGCGCGCCGAACGGCTCATCCATGAGCAGCAAGCGCGGGCTCTGCACCAGGGCGCGCACGATCGCGACCCGCTGCTGCATGCCGCCCGAGAGTTCGTAGGGATAGCGTTGCGCGAAGTCGCGCACGCCGACCATCTCGAGCAAGTCGAGTGCGTTGTCGCGGTAGCGCGACGTCGGCAGATGCCGGAATTCGATCGGGAGCAACACATTGTCGAGTACGGTTCGCCATGGCAGCAGCACCGGAGACTGGAACACCACGGCGGCATCCGGGCTTGGCCCGCGCAACGGTTTACCGTTCAGTTCGATCGATCCCGAAGTGTAGGGAAGGATGCCGGCGAGCACCTTCAACAGCGTCGATTTTCCGCAGCCACTCTGGCCGATGACCGCAACAAACTCGCCTTCGTAGATTTCGAAATCGAGGCTCTTGAGCGCCGTCACTTCGCCGGTCTTGGTGAGATAGGACTTCGACAGCCCCCGCGCCGCGATCAGGGCCGAACCTCGATCGAGACGAGGCTCAACAGAAATCGCAGCCCGAACGGATGTCATCGGCTGCGAGGACATGGCTTGTTGTGATGGCATGATCGCATGCTTGTTACCGCTTGTCGTGTGCGCCGATGTCGTGATCTGGAGCGTCGAAGTTGCGCGCGATTTCACCGTAAGCGGGCTCACCCCAACATTCCAGCGAGATTGCGAACTGCGGCTGCGACAAACCGGGCCGGCCCTTCAGATGAAAAGCGATGCAAGCAATATGCCACGCGCTTGCTCCGCTCAGCTGCCGCGTGTGCTGGCGTGGCAGCGCAACGTTCTACTTTGGCGGGCATGGACCGGTGTAGGGCGCAACCGCAATGCTGCCGCCTGCGGCGGCCCGGCAGATCGGAACGCGCTCCTCGGTCGTGACTGGCGACAGCGAGTAGGAGTTCAGGCTGTAGATGCCGATCGAATTGTAATAATGGCAGAACGGTAGAACGGTTGTGGTTCTCTCGACGAACCAGTCGCCGGCAGGCCCTGCTGCGAGCGGCGCCCCATCGGTCTCACTCAGGACCTGACGCTCGGGAACAACGCTCCATCCCTCCTCCGGCGGCGGGTCGCACTTGTGCATGGCGTCCGCACCACTGGCGCCGCCGTTCGTCATGCCGAACAACGCGAGCGCGCCAGCGAGGAGAAGGCCGGCTTTTCTATTGAGAACACGCATCGACCGCAAAACACTGGTGGACCATCGGCTTCTATGCTGTCTTGACCCGGCCATCTGCAAAGTCAAGATTGGCCCCCAGATGAACTCCAGGGAGACGCGCATGGACAACAGGGCGACAGATCGCGCAAGCACGGTGCCGCAATCGGTAAGCCGGCGAACATTTCTGTCGACCGGCGCGGCAGGCGCTGCCGCCCTTGCCAGTGCCGGCCCAGCCGAAGCGCAGGCCCAGGCGCCGATCAAATGGGATCGTTCGGCGGATGTCGTCGTCATCGGCGCCGGCGTCGCGGGACTGCCGGCGGCGATTGCGGCGCGAGACCACGGTGCTTCTGTAATCGTGGTCGACGAGAATCACGACATCGGCGGTCGCGGCATCCTGAGCGGCGGCCGTGTCCATCTCGGCGGCGGCAACGCGCTGCAGCAGAAGGCCGGCATCAAGGATTCGCCTGACCAGGTGTTTCATGATTGGGTACGCTTCGACACGGCGGACGCACGCTACAGCGACCGCGACTTGGTGCGAGTGTTCGCCGACGAGAACGTGCCGACTTTCAACTTCCTCATCGAGAATGGAGTCAAGTTCATCGAGAGGCCGGTCGGCCCGGAACGCGCTTCGACCGTGCCGCGCACTTTTGTGACGGAGGAATGGCCGATCAAAAGCGAACTGATCGCGCCCGGCCGCGGTCGCAATGGCTCGGGGCTTGTGAGGCAGCTCGCTGTTGCTGCGCGCCAGAAGGGCGCCGAAATCCTTCTGCGCCATGAGATGAAGAGCGTCATCCGCGCCGGCACCGGGCGCGTGCTCGGCATCACCGTCGCTCGCGACGGCGGCGGCACGCTCAACATCGAAGCGCGCAAGGGCGTCGTGATCGCCACCGGCGGACACACCGGCAATGTCAACTTCCGCCGCATGTTCGATCCGCGCCTCACCGAGGAATATCAGCAGGCTTGCGAACCGTGGGTTCACCAGGACGCGGACGGCGAGCTTGCGGCCATGGACATCGGGGCCTCATTGTGGGCAACCGCGAACCAAACCTCGGAGTCGGGCTCCGCGATCACCAAGACGCGCCACATCGGGTGTCGGTGGGGCTATGCCACGCTCGTCTACCAGCCCGAGAGCCCGATGTTCCCGCTCGCCAAGGCGACCGGATTGACGGTCGGCGATTGGCAGAACCTGATCTTCGTCAACCAATATGGTCACCGGTTCTGGAACGAAGTCGACGGCTCCTACAAATTCTTCTCTGCTGCGATGGGTTACAACGGCGATCGTTCCAAGTTGAACGGCGGCGGCCCGGTTTGGGCGATCTTTGATGCCGAGGCGGCGGCGCGCGAGAAATGGGATCCGAAGCCGCCTTACGTCGATCGCGACGGGTACTTCTTCAGTGCCGACACCATCGCCGAACTCGCCGGCAAGATCGTCAATCCGTATCAGAAGACGCCGATGTCGGGCTCCGCGTTGGAGGAGACGGTGAACCGGTACAACGGGTTTGTCGCGGCCGGCAAGGACCCGGACTTCAACAAGCCAACGCCGATGTTCAAGATCGCCACACCGCCTTTCTACGCAGCGTGGTCGACACCGATCCTGCACGACACGCTCACGGGTTTGCGCACCACCACCAATGCCGAGGTGGTCGACACACGCGGCGCGGTTATTTCGGGGCTTTATTGTGCGGGCGAATCCCAGGGCGGCTTCGCCCAGCATGGGCTCGCGCGTTGTCTCGTGTTCGGCCGCATTGCCGGTGGTCACGCGGCTACGCGAACCGGATGATGATGCTCCTGCGAGATATGATCCTGGACGCGCCACGATGACGGAGGGCAACGTAGCCGAACATACCGTGGTGCTGGGATTGAATGAGGCAGCGCCGCTGGAGGTGACGGCCGGTACGAAATTCGCGCTGCAGGTGCGCCTCGCGTGCGCTGCGGGCTGCGATCTGTCCAGGGCGCCGATCATGATCACCGCGCCGGATGGTTCGACGAGCCAAGCCGAGAGGCTCGATCACACAGCGGACGATAGCGATGCCGATGTCCAGCGGATCGCGCTGATCGCTCCGCGCACCATCGGCAACTACGCATGGCGCGTTTCCGCAGGCGGTCACGAGGTCGAGGGCGTGCGCCATGAGGCAAAGGCGCTTGATGTCGCTGTTAAAACGAAGCCGCATTCGACAAGTCTCGCCGCATGGGCGATCCCCTCCCCGGTCGTCGCAGGGCAACGCTTCGCCTTGAAGGTCGGGGCAAAGTCCGCCGCAGGTTGCGAATTGTCCGGCCAGCCCATTGAAGTTCTCAATGAGCGCGGTGCTGCAATCGCGAGCGGCCAACTCGGGCCGATGCCGTGGCCGGATACAACCGCACTTTATTGGGCCGAACTCGAGGTAACGGCGCCGGACCAGCCCGGCATGTTCGGATGGTCGGTAAGATTCGCGCCCGCCGCCCTCGATCTCCCCCATGATGGTGCATCGTCCCGCTTCAGCATCGCGATCGCACCCGCACCGGAGCATCGGCTCACGGTGAAAGTGGTGGAGCAGGCGACGTCAGCACCGATCGCCGACGCGTGGATTCGGCTTGGCCCCTACAAGGCCGCGACCAGCGAAGCCGGACTTGTGGAAATCATGATGCCGAAGGGCAAATACGATCTCTACGTGTGGAAAGCAGGCTATGAGGCGCCCGAGCACTCGGTCGCGATCGACGGTGATACGGTGGTGGAGATCACGGCAACCGCCGTGCCTGAATATAACACTGACACGGCGTGGCAGATGTGAGCACCTCGCTCATCGTGACGTCGCTGCGTATTTTCGATTGGCGCGGCAACAATTCAGCTTGGAGAGCGGCATGAATCCAATGTTCAGAACCGCAATCGCAGCAAGCTTCGCAATCGTCTTTTTCGGAAGCGCCGCGCTTGCACAGACGCCGTCAGGAGCCGAGGCACGCCTCAAATCCTTGAACATCACGTTGCCGCCGGCTTCCGCTCCGATCGCCAACTTCGTGAATTCGGTTGCGACCGGCAAGCTGCTGTTTCTGTCGGGCAATACCGGGGGCGCCGAATGGGCCGGCAAGGGAAAGCTCGGCCGCGAGTTGACCACCGCGCAAGGTTATCAAGCCGCACGACAGGCGGGCATGATCATGCTGACGAAGATTCGCACCGCGCTCGGCAGCCTCGACCGGGTCAAGCGCATCGTCAAAGTCTTAGGCATGGTCAACTCGGCTGACGGCTTTGGCGAGCAGCCGCAAGTGGTCAATGGTTTTTCCGATCTGATGGTCGAAGTGTTCGGCCCCGACATCGGCAAGCACGCGCGATCGGCAGTCGGTATGGCCGGATTGCCCGGGAATTCGCCGGTCGAGGTCGAAATGGTTTTGGAGTTTGAATAGGTACAGACGATTATCCAGGCCCGCTTCGTCGCGCGCAGCGACCTCCGCAAGATCTAAATCATCTGAAGCAAACTTTAGGCGCTCTTTGCGCTCTTTGCGCCCTTCGCTCGCTTCGCAGGTCTGGCGGCGGCCGCGGCAATTGCCGCATCCCGCTTGAGGCGAAGCAGCCGCAACCGCTCCGTTTTCTCCTGCTCGGCTCGGCGGCTCGCCAGATACTCGCCCCAGGCCGCGGATGCTTCAAGCTCCTGAGTTTGCTTTCTCTGAAGCTTTGCCTCGGCGCGTTGCTCGGCCTCTTTTGATGCAACTCTCAATTCATTCACCGACAGGTTTGGCTACGACCACCAACATATAGGTGCTGCCGGTGAAATTGCCACTGTCGCCGCGCGGTCGTCTCGGGAGTTGGTCGTCTCCTAACGAAGGCGGTGTCATCAATGGCGCTTGAAATACTGAATGTCGCGCTCGTGCTTTTCGGCGGCCGTGCGGCTTTTGAATGTACCAAGATTGCGGCGCTGACCGGTTTTGGGATTGATCTTGCGGGAATAGAGACGATAGCCACCCGATTTGAGCTTACGGATCATATCTCGCCTCTGTGATGCGTGGACCACCTATTTAACTTTCCCTAATTTCGATTTCCGGGCCGTTTCGCCCCACGCGGCTTCGCTCTTCTGCTCATAATGATCGAACGCGTTCACCAAGCCGCCCAGAACTTCGGCTGCGGTCTCGAACATCGCTTTGAACTGCGGCTCGTCCACTCGCTCGATGTCATGCCGCAGATGATCAATGAGAGCGGAAAATTCGGCACTCATCTTCCGCGTGTGATGAAGCGGATCGCCGGCGTCCGCCGGTCCTGTCCTGGCGTTCTGTTGCATGGCGTGCTCCTTCATACGGACACGCCGAGGCAACCCATAGAGGAACAGTAAGTTCCCAAACACCGCAAAGGTCCGCATCGCTGAGTCCATCCGGCCAACAAGTTTTGACTTTCGAGTGCAGGCACTTATAAACGTCGCAACTTTCGAGCTAAGAGGCACATCCGTGCGCAATTTTATTATCGTACTTAGGAGGCGCATCGCCGGGGGCGGGTAACACCGTCCACGATCGTGGCGATGCGCGACCAGGGCCCATGAGGCCCTTTTTTGTTGCCCGGAATGCCCTGAAAACCTCAAACAATCCCAACAGATGATGTCCCAAATGTCTCACGCCGAACCCCGCACCCCGCAAAGCCGCATACCATCGGAGCCGTCCATGGCCACTCAAACACCCAGTTCCCGCAAATCGGGAGCACCGCCTGCGCAGGGTGGCAGTCCCGGTATCGCAAGCGGAACGCCCGCTCCTCAGCCGAGCGCCGAGCCCTCCGTCATGAATGGAGCCGAGATGGTCATCCGGGCGCTCGCGGATCAAGGCGTCGAGCACGTGTTCGGCTATCCCGGCGGAGCCGTGCTGCCAATCTATGATGCGCTCTTCCATCAGGAGAAAGTGCGCCACATTCTGGTGCGCCACGAGCAAGGTGCCGTGCATGCGGCGGAGGGCTATGCGCGCTCGACGGGCAAGGTCGGCTGCGTGCTCGTCACCTCCGGACCCGGCGCGACCAACGCAGTCACCGGCCTCACCGACGCGATGTGCAACTCGATCCCGCTGGTCTGCATCACCGGGCAAGTGCCGACCCACATGATCGGCAACGACGCTTTCCAGGAATGCGACACCGTGGGCATCACGCGGCCGTGCACGAAATACAATTATCTGGTGAAGAACATCGCCGATCTGCCGCGCGCATTGCATGAGGCGTTTTACGTGGCAGCGAGCGGGCGGCCAGGCCCGGTGGTCGTCGATATCCCGAAAGACATTCAGTTCGCGACTGGCACCTATGCGAGGCCGAACGAGTTTCCCCATCGCGGCTACAAGCCGAAAATCAAGGGCGATCTCGATCGTATCAAGGCTGCGGTTGCGCTGATAGCCGGCGCCAAACGACCGTTGTTCTACACGGGCGGCGGCGTCATCAATTCAGGGCCAGCTGCAACGCGGCTGCTGCGCGATCTCCTCAAGCTCACCGACTTTCCGGTGACCTCGACATTGATGGGGCTCGGCGCGGTGCCCGCAGCCAGTCGGCAATGGCTCGGCATGCTGGGCATGCACGGCACCTACGAGGCGAACCTCGCGATGCATGATTGCGACGTGATGGTCTGCGTCGGTGCGCGGTTCGACGACCGCATCACCGGGCGGCTCGACGCGTTCTCGCCGGGTTCGACGAAAATCCACATCGACATCGATCCGTCCTCGATCAACAAGAACGTGAAAGTCGATATCGGCATCGTCGGCGATTGCGCGCATGTGCTCGACGACATGCTGCGCGAGTGGCGCGAGGTTCGCGCCGCGCCCGATCGCGCTGCGCTGAAGGCATGGTGGGGGCAGATCGACAAGTGGCGCGGGCGCAATTCGCTCGCCTATCGGCCATCGACCGAGATCATCAAGCCGCAATACGCCATCGAGCGGCTCTACGCAGCGACGAAGGATCGTGATGTCTACATCACCACCGAGGTCGGCCAGCACCAGATGTGGGCGGCGCAGTTCTTCCGGTTCGAGGAACCAAACCGCTGGATGACGTCGGGCGGACTGGGCACCATGGGCTACGGCCTGCCCGCCGCGGTCGGCGCGCAACTTGCGCATCCGGACTCGCTCGTCATTGACATTGCCGGCGAAGCCTCGGTGCTGATGACGATGCAGGAAATGTCGACTGCGGCGCAGTACCGGCTGCCGATCAAAATTTTCATCCTCAACAACCAGTACATGGGGATGGTGCGGCAGTGGCAGGAACTGCTGCACGGCGGTCGCTACTCGGAAAGCTACACCGAGGCGCTGCCGGACTTCGTCAAGCTCGCGGAAGCCTATCACGCGGTCGGCATCCGCTGCGAGAAGCCCGCCGATCTCGACGGCGCGATCCAGGACATGCTCAACGTCAAGAAACCGGTGATCTTCGACTGTGTCGTCGACCCGGCGGAGAACTGCTTCCCGATGATCCCTTCGGGCCGCGCTCACAACGAAATGATCCTCGGCGATGCAGCGGAGAGCTTGGACGATGCGATCACCGAGGAAGGCAAGGTGATGGTGTGATCGCATCTGCACCTCTCCGGTAGGGCGGTCGGCTCGCGAGACGATGCGGGAAGCGTGTCTCCGACTGTCCGGACGCCCTCTCCGGCTTCGCCCACCGTGGACCTTTCCTCGTGGAAAGATGAGATCAAGGACTTTGCCCATGAATACCGCAACTGCAGGTACCACCCATTATCCTGCCGCGACGACGGCGCAGGCGATCGAGACCCACACACTCGCCGTCATCGTCGACAACGAGCCGGGCGTGCTGGCGCGGGTCATCGGCCTGTTCTCCGGCCGCGGCTACAATATCGAGAGTCTCACTGTCTCCGAGACCGAGCACGAAAAGCACCTTTCGCGGATTACCATCGTGACGCGCGGCACGCCGATGGTGATCGAGCAGATCAAGAACCAGCTCGACCGCATGGTGCCGATCCACCGCGTGGTCGACATGACCACTTCGGGTCCTTCGATCGAGCGCGAGCTCGCCATGGTCAAGGTGCGCGGCAAGGGTGACGAGCGGGTCGAAGCGCTGCGGCTCGCTGACGCGTTCCGCGCCCGCGTGATCGATGCCACCATCGAGAGCTTCGTGTTCGAGATTACCGGCGGCTCGGAGAAGATCGATCAGTTCATCAACCTGATGCTGCCGCTCGGCCTCGTCGAAGTGTCGCGCACCGGCATCGTCGCGATCGCACGCGGCCCTGAAGCGATGCAATATCGCTGAGAGAAAAGCAGATCAGTCGGGAGGACGACCATGCATACCAGAGTGATTGCCCGCATTCTTGCGTCGCTTGCCGCGCTGATGCTCCTCTGCGGCGCCGCGGCAGCAAAGATCACCATCGCTGTCGGCGGTGCCGGTTGCCTCTGCTATCTGCCGACCGTGCTCGCCGAGCAGCTCGGCGAATACAAGAAGGCTGGCCTCGACATCGAAATCGTCAATTTCAAGGGTGGTGCCCAGGCGCTGACGGCCGTCATCGGCGGCAGCGCCGATGTCGTGTCGGGCTATTACGATCACTGCGTCAACCTGGCGGCGAAGGGCCAGCAGCTACAGGCCTTCGTGGTCTATGATCGCTTCCCCGGCGAGGTGCTTGGGGTGTCGCCGAAACACTCAAGCGAGATCACTTCGATCAAGGATCTGGCGGGGCGCAAGGTTGGCGTCAGTTCGCCCGGCTCGTCGACCGATTTCTTCCTGAAATATCTGCTCGCCAGGAACAAGATCGATCCGGACAGTGTCGCCGTCATCGGCGTGGGACTGGAAGCAACCGCCGTCGCCGCGATGGAACAGGGCGCGGTCGATGCCGCGGTGATGCTCGATCCGACACCGACGCTTTTGCAAGCCAAGTATCCGGGCCTGAAAATACTGAGCGACACGCGCACGCAGGCCGACAACATCGCAGTGTTCGGCGGCGACTATCCGGGCGGCGCGCTCTATTCACGGGCCGACTGGATCGCCAAGCACGACAAGGAGACCCAGCAGCTCGCGAACGCAATCATTGCGACCCTGCAGTGGATCCATTCGCACACAGCGGAAGAAATCATGGCGAAGATGCCGGAGGACATGGTCGGCGCCGACAAGGGGCTCTACCTCACGGCGCTGAAGAACACCATTCCCATGTATTCCGTCACCGGCCGCATGGATCCCAAAGGCGCGCAGGCGGTGCTCGACGTCTTCAGCCAGTCGTCGCCGGAGGTCGCCAAGGCGAAGATCGATTTGTCAAAGACCTATACGAACAAGTTCGTCGACGAGGCGGCAAAGACGCAGGGGCAGCGGTAGAACGTCTACCGCTGCTGCCTCAACGCACTCACTTTGTCGGCGGCTTGGCCGCGAATTTCGATCCGCGCACGCACATGCGTCCGCGCGAATCCTGCCATAATCGCTCGGTCGCATGCAGATGGCCGATCGCCTGGGCGATGGTGCGGAAATTGTAGCGCGCGAATCGCTCGGCGATGTCGGTGTAATAGAGCGGCTGTTTGTCGATAGCGGCTAAGACTTCCTCCGCGAGCGCCTTGACCGTGAGATCGTCGCCGGCCTCCCCCATCTCATCAGTCTTGCCGTCAACATAATCGGCAATCTTGGCGCGTTCGGCATAGGCGTAGGTGATGCGCTCGTAGTGCTCCTTCGGAATGCCCTCCGGGATGGTCGCATCGATGCCGACCTTCGCGCCGGTCGGGACGATGCCGAATCCCTGCGGCAGGCTCGGATCAAGGGGCTTAGCCCGCGCATTGCTGACGATCATCACGTCGCGATCGCCTTGAACGCGGGTCGCGATCGCCCACTCCACTTCGGTCGGATCGAAGATGTCGATGTCGTCGTCCACCACGACGACATGCTTGAGGTCCATCACCGAAAGTGCGGCCAGAAGCGCATTCTTGCCCTCGCCCGGCTGCTTCTTGATTGAAATGACCGCGTGCCAGAACGCGCAGCCGCCGAGCGTGACGTTGATGTCCTTGACCTGAACACCCGCAGTCCGGAGCGCCTGCCTGATCGCCGCATAACGGATCGGCGCGGCGAGCCAGGTATTTTCCCACGGCATGTGCAGGTTGTAGTAGATCGCGTCCTTGCGCATCGAGATCGCCTTGATGCGCACCAGCGGGTTCCAGTGCAGCCCGCCCATCAACCGGGTGAATTCCCCAAAACGTCCTTCCGGCCAAGTCCAGCCGGTCGGCAATATCTCTGCCTCGAGCACGATCTCGGCATCCGCGATATACGGCACGTCGATCGTCTTGCATGGCGCAAGCTCGATCGGCGCGCCGCGCAGCCCGCCGGCAATGCCCATCTCGTCGACGCCGAGCGGCGCGCGATAACCCGAACCCGTAATCTCGATCGGATGGGTGCCGATGCTGATCGAGATCGGCAAGGGCTCGTTGCGCTCGAACGCGCGCTGCGCAAACAGACGCATATTATTGGGCGTGACGATGTCGATGCCCGTCAGGCTCTTTTCCTTGACGATGAAGCGATAGATGCCGCTGTTGGCGCCGAGTTCGGGGTCGCGAGCAATCACGACGCCGGCCGTGATCATGGGGCCGCCGTCATAGATCGACGACATCGGGATCGGCAGCTTATAGAGATCGACGTCGTCACCGACGAGCGTGACTTCACGGGTGGGCGATGATTTCACGTGTTTCGGCGGGATCGGACGGTCGATTGCAGCCTGCAGCTTGTGTTCGATCTCGGCGTAGGTGTCGCAGCCAAGCGCCATCGCTGCCCGCTCACGCGAGCGGATGATTCCCGAGACCACCGGCATGTCGTAGCCGATGACATTATGGAAGAACAACGCGGTCTTGGCCTGATCGACGAGCGTCGAAATGTGCCGGATGTCGACCGGCTGATGAAGGTCGACAAGCTCGCCCGTCTGCCGCAGCCGATCCAGGAACTGGCGGAAATTCTCTTGCATCAGGTATTTTCCTCCCGCGCCGCTTACGACGCCTTCTTGGTTTCTTCGCTCATGCCGAGCTCGCGCAGAATCTCTTGGTTATGCTGGCCGAGCGTCGGCGGCGCAACCGTGGGCTGATCGGCGCGGCCACCATCGAAGCGCACAGGCCGACGGATCGCCGTGACGCGGCCCATCTCGGGATGATCGAGATCGACGAAGGTGTCGAGGTGGCGCACCTGCTGGTCGTCGAACACTTCGGTAATGTCGTAGACCGGCGCAAACGGCACATCGACCTTGGAAAAGGCTTCGACCCAGTATGCCAACGGATGCTTGATGAACTCTTCGGCCGCGATGCGATGCGCGATGTCGTAGTTGTCGATCCGCTGGACGCGGGTCTTGAGGTCGGGATGCTCCAGTATGTCGCGACGGCCGATCGTCGTCACGAAGTCTTCCCAGAACTTGGTCTGGGACGACAAGTGGATGGTGATGAGCTTGCCGTCAGCGCAGCGGAACGCATAGGACTGCGAGGTGTGCGGCCGCAGATAGGGATCAGACACCAGATTGAGCTGGGTGTAATAGCCGAACGGATCCGGCATGAAGGCGATGGTCGATTCCAGCATGTTGACGTCGACCCGCCGCGCCTTGCCGGTGCGCTCTCGTTCGAACAACGCCGAGAGAATGCCGTAGCAGGCGTATTGGCCGGTGACGTTGTCGCCGATGGTCGGCCCCGCGATCCGCGGATCGTCGGGCGCAAGAAAGAGGCTCGACATCCCGCTCAGCGCTTGCGAGACCGCGTCGTAGGCCGGCCGTTCCGCATATGGGCCGTCCGCGCCGAAGCCGCTGATGTGGCAGCGGACCAGCCGATTGTTGATCGCGAGCAGTCGTTCGTCCGGATAGCCAAGCCGCTCGAGCACGCCCGGCCGGAAGTTGATCAGCAGCACGTCGCTGCGGGCGACGAGCTTCTCGAACGCGTGCCGGCCGAAGTCGGCACGCAGATCGAGCGCAAGCGAGCGCTTGTTGCGGTTATAGCCGCAGAAATGCGGGCTGTAGAGCCCGCCACGAAAGCTGCGGAAAGTGTCGCCGCCGTCAGGGTTCTCGATCTTGATGACGTCGGCGCCAAGATCGGCCAGCATCATTCCGGCCAGCGGGCCGGTGATCATGGTGGTCAGTTCTATGACCTTGATGCCGGACAGCGAGCCCGTCATTTGCGCTGATCGGTCAGCATCGTGCCGAGCTTGAACGGTGCATAGACGGGCTTGTAGCTCTTCTGGTCGATGAACTGAGAGAGGCCGGTCTTGTACGACTGCTCCGGGTCCTTGACCTTGATGGCTTGGCCCTTTTCCTTGAGGTAGTCGTAGGCTTGGCCGAAGTCCATCGTGCGCACGTGGCGCACCGCCTGCTTGGTCGCGCGCAGCACCGCAGGGCTCTTCGCCATCAGCTTCTCGGCAAGCTTCGTCACTTCAGCCTCGAGCTTGTCATGCGGCACCGCAAAATTGCAGATGCCAACGCGCGCCGCTTCCTTGCCGTCGAACGGCTCACCGAGGCAGCAGTAGTAGAGCGCGTGACGCGGCAGTACGGCATCTGCCACGACCTTGCTCACGAGGGCACCCGGCAGGATGCCCCAGTTCACCTCTGAGAGCGAGAACGTCGCATCCTCGGCGCAAATCGCAAAGTCGGTGGCGAGGAGTTGCATGAACGCGCCGCCGACGCAGTAGCCCTCGATCAGGGCGATCGTCGGCTTGTCGTAGCCATAGAGCCGCTCCCAACGCCAACGGTTGGCCTGCTCGGCGGCGCGCTTGAAGGCGGCGGGCTTCTCCTCGTTGTCGCGGAAGAATTCTTTGAGGTCCTGGCCCGCCGAGAAGTTCCCGCCGGCCCCGCGGATCACCACGACCTTGGTGTCGGGATCGGTCTCAAGTTCGGCAAGCGTGCGGTCCATCGCCTCGTGCAAGGCCGGATTCATGGCGTTCTTCTTTTCCGGCCGATTCATCCACACCGTTGTGATGCCGTTGTACTTGTCGACCTTGACCACGTCCTTCTGAGGCTGCGCCATTCTCCAACTCCTGTGGGTGACGATGAGATGATGCGATCTTAGCATCGGAACCGGCGGGATCGCTCCGGCAAAAATTCATGGCGTCCTTCTCCGTCCCTGCTTCGAGGAGGGCCGGTTCAGCCGCCGACGCCAAGCTGCTTTGCCATCCAGTCTGCGGATCGCGCGCGGTATTTATAGAACCGGTTGTGGGCGGCGTGATTTCCATCCTCGATGACGAGAAGCTCCACCGCGCCGGGAGCCATCGTCTCGGCGATCGAAGACGCACTTGCGCCGTTCAATGTTGTAATCCGCGATCTGCCGGTGACGCCCGCCCGCTTGCGTGCGCTCATCGCAGAGGCCGAGGCCAAACAAGCATCTTGAGCAACGAAAAACGCCGGCCCGGAATGATCCGGACCGGCGCTACTTCTACGCTACAAACCGGGGTCAGCGGTCAGCCGTTATTGCCGCGCGGGGTATCGGCGCGACGCTCCATTGGCAGCACGATCACCTTGGTGCCGACGTTGGTACGGCTGTAGAGATCGATCACGTCCTCGTTGACCATGCGGATGCAGCCCGAAGAGACATGGCCACCGATGGTGGAGGGTGCGTTGGTGCCGTGAATGCGGTAGATGGTGCCGCCGAGATACATCGCGCGCGCCCCGAGCGGATTTTCCGGACCGCCAGCCATGAAGCGCGGCAGGTAGGGCTGACGCGCGACCATTTCCGGCGGCGGCGTCCAATCCGGCCATTCTGCCTTGCGCGAAATCGTCTGCGTGCCGGACCAGGTGAAGCCTTCGCGGCCGACGCCGATGCCGTAGCGGAGCGCCTTGCCGTTGCCGAGCACGTAGTAGAGATAGGTGTGCGGCGTGTCGACGATGATGGTGCCGGCGCCCTCGCTGGTGCGATAGTCGACCACCTGGCGCTTGAAGCGTCCGGACTGCTCAGTGACTTCGTCGCCAGACTGACCGTACGGCGCATAAGCCATGCGGTGGTCCTGCTGGGGCGCCGAGCCGCCAAAGAACGGGAAGAGTGGTTCGGAAAAGGCCGGCGTTGCAATGATGGTGCCGACGAATGCAAGCGCCATAGTCAAGCCGTGAAATTTGGAATTTAGCATGACGACCCCCATTGATTTGCTTGCCTATGTGACGCCGCAGCCGTGGAAAAGGTTCAAAGCGCCGCCGAAAAGTTTGAGATAAAGTTTAAGTGATTTGCCCCGAGCCAACTTTCCTGGCCTTCGCGCCCATTGAAAAGTCGATGAGATTCAATCGGTTACAGTGGCAGACCGCCGACCAACCAAGCGTCGTAATTCGTAAACTGTCTGCAAAGATCGTCGCAGCAGAACGACGGCAGGGGCAGCGAAATTGCGGCCGGGAGCCGAATAATACCGACACATTGGCCGGATGAGCGAGCGTGCCTCTCTCCGGGATGGCCTTGATCGTCGCCCTAACCCGAATTTCGCTCCGCCCGAGCCCGTCTCGACTAGCGCTACGCTAGCTCTTGCGGGCCTTGTGCCAGCCAACCACCGCCTCTGGGACCGAGTCGGTCGAGGCGAAGTAGGGCTTGATATCGATGAGCGGCGTGCCGTCGAGACAATCGAGGCCCACCACTGACAGCTCATTGCCGGACATCTGGAGCAAGGTCACAACGCTCGCGGCAATTGGGTTCGGCCGAGCAGGCGAGCGCAGCGCAAAGGTACCGCGTTGTTCGCCGTAGGTTCGCGGCACCTGCAACACAAGGTCGCGCCTCGACCGGTCCATCCAATAAAGCACCAGGAGATGGGAGCAGGACTCGACCCCTGTCAGCGCGGCGGCGTAGCGCGGATCGACGACGATGGTGCAGACTTCCGAGGATTCCCGCGGATTCTTCGGACAATCGTCGCGTTTGATCCAAGGGGTGCGGATGCGGCCGATGAAGTAGACGCTGGCGTCGTAGTGATCGGGCAACGCGATTGCGACTTCACCCTCGCGGATGCCGAACTCATTGTCGGCCATGGTGTTCTCCCAACTTCGCCCTCCCCCGTCAGCCAGCAGGATTCGCGAGCGCTGCTTTATCTAAAACACCGGGACACGGCAATTTTTGGGGGCGACGGGCCACCGCTTACTTGCATAAAGATATCTTTATCTCTATCTCCGCCTGTGCTATTTGATCCCACTCCATTGGGAAGTATCCCACAATGTCCGACCAGACCATCAGCTTCGACGATCTCAATGCCACCCTCAAAGCGACCGGAGAGGAAACGCGGCTGCGCATCCTCATCCTTCTCGCCGAGGCGGAGTTGACCGTTTCGGAGCTCACCGAAATTCTCCGTCAATCCCAACCGCGCATTTCCCGCCACCTCAAGCTGCTGGCCGAGGCGCGCCTGGTCGAACGCTTCCGCGAAGGCTCGTGGGCGTTCTTTCGTCGTGCCGAGCACGGCGCCGGCGCCGAGGTGGCGCAGCAACTCGTGGCCAAGCTCGATCCCGTCGACGCCATTATCGCGCGGGACCGCGAGCGGCTGGCCGGCGTGCGTGCCGCGCGTGTCAAGGCAGCCCAGGACTATTTCGGCCGCCAGGCGGCCCAATGGGACCGTATTCGCCGCTTGCATACGGCCGACGAAATGGTCGAGGACGCGATCCGCAAGCTGCTGCTGGAGCGGCCGTTCCGTTCGCTCCTCGATCTCGGCACCGGCACTGGTCGCATCCTGGAAATGTTCAGTCCGGATATCGAGCGCGGCCTCGGCATCGATCTGTCCCACGACATGCTCGCCTTCGCCCGCAGCCGTCTCGACCACGCCGGCATCAAGAACTGCAGCGTGCGCCAGGGCGACATCTTCGACCTCGCGGTGCCGCGGGATTTATTCGACGTCGTCATCATCCACCAGGTCCTGCACTTCCTCGATGACGGCGCTCGCGCGATCCGCGAGGCGGCACGCGTGCTGCGGCCGCAAGGTCGGCTCTTGGTGGTCGATTTCGCGCCGCATGAATTCGAGTTCCTGCGCGATGAATATGCCCACCGTCGCCTTGGCTTCCCGCCGGAAGCCGTAGGGCAATGGCTGGAGCAGGCAGGCCTTGAAGGCGTGGTCCATCGCACTTTGGTGCCGGCTCCGGGCTCCGACGGCAAGATCGCGGTCACGCTGTGGCTCGCTCACGATCCGCGCTACATCATGGCCGGCGCGCGCGAGGTCGCCTGATGCACCCAGCCCCCGAGCCGCGCGCGAGCCGCTTCCATCAGGAGGGGCGGCGTGTGCGCGTGTCCTTCGAGTTCTTCCCGCCCAAGACCGAGGAGATGGAGAAGACATTGTGGGAGGCGATCACGCGGCTTGCACCGGTGGCTCCGTCGTTCGTGTCGGTCACGTACGGAGCCGGAGGATCCACTCGCGAGCGCACCCATGCGACGGTCAGGCGCATTCTAAACGAAACCGCGCTGCTGCCGGCAGCCCATTTGACCTGCGTCGCGGCGGACCGCACCGAGATCGATAATGTGGTACGCGCCTATGTGGACGCCGGTGTGCGCCACATCGTGGCGCTGCGTGGCGATCCGGTGGGCGGCGCCGGCGCACGCTATGCGCCGCATCCCGGCGGCTATCGCAACGCGGCCGATCTCGTCGGCGGGATCAAGCGGATCGCCAACATCGAAGTGTCGGTTGCAGCCTACCCCGAGAAACACCCGGATAGTCCGTCGGTGGAGGCCGATATCGACATGTTGGCCGCCAAGGTGGATGCCGGTGCGAGCCGCGCCATCAGCCAGTTCTTCTTCGATAACGATCTCTATTTCCGCTATCTCGATCGCGTCCGCGCGCGCGGCATCACCATCCCGGTGGTGCCCGGCATCTTGCCCGTGCAGAACTTCAATCAGGTGCGGGCGTTCGCCGAGCGCTGCGGCACGAGTTTGCCCGCCTGGCTCGCCCATCGCTTTGCCGGCCTTGAGAGCGATGCTTCGACGCGCCGCCTGATCGCGGCCGCCGTTGCGGCGGAGCAGGTGGTCGATCTCGTGGATCGCGGCGTCACCGATTTCCACTTCTACACCATGAACCGCGCGGATCTGGTGTTCGCAATCTGCCACCTGCTCGGCGTGCGCGCGCAGGAGAAGGTGGCATGAGCGCGAGCATCGAAACCGAGCTGCGTCGACGCGCACGCGAGGCGATCCTCGTCCTCGACGGCGCCATGGGCACCGAAATTCAATCCCTGAAGCTCGATGAGGCCGGATATCGCGGTGCGCGTTTCGCCGATTGGCGCGCCGACCTGCGCGGCAACAATGACATTCTCATCCTGTCGCAGCCCGAGGCGGTGCGCGAGCTGCACCTCGCGTATTTCCGCGCTGGCGCCGACATCGTTTCGACCAACACGTTCTCATCGACTCGGATTGCGCAGGCTGATTACGGCGCGGAGGCGCTGGTTAGGGAACTCAACGTCGTCGGTGCGCGACTTGCCAAGGAAGCTGCGGCCGCCGCCGCCCGCGAAGACGGCCGGCCACGCTTTGTTGCCGGCGCCATGGGGCCGACCAACCGCACCGCATCGATTTCGCCGGATGTGAGCAATCCGGGCTTCCGTGCCATCACCTTCGACGAGCTGAGGGCGGCCTATGGCGAACAGGCCCGCGGGCTCCTCGATGGCGGTGCCGACATCCTGCTCGTCGAGACGGTGTTCGACACCCTCAATGCCAAGGCGGCCCTTCACGCCATCGCAGAAATCTTCGAGGAGCGCGGGGCGAGCGTTCCGGTCATGGTATCCGGCACCATCACCGATCTCTCCGGGCGCATGCTGTCGGGCCAGACGCCGGAAGCGTTCTGGATTTCCGTTCGCCACGCCGCGCCATTCTCGATCGGACTCAATTGCGCGCTCGGCGCCCGCGAGATGCGCGCGCATATCGCCGATCTCTCCCGCGCCGCCGATACCCTCGTGTGCGCCTATCCGAATGCCGGCCTGCCGAACGAATTCGGCCTCTACGATGAGAGCCCAGAATACATGGCGGGGCTTCTCGCCGAGTTTGCCGAGGCTGGCCTCGTCAACATCGTCGGCGGCTGCTGCGGCACCACGCCCGCCCATATCCGCGCGATTGCCGAGGCGGTGCGCGGAAAGCCGCCACGAAGGCCGCCGCCGCCTCCGGACGAATTACGTCTCTCGGGGCTCGAGCCGTTCAGACTCACCGCGGACATCCCGTTCGTCAATGTGGGTGAGCGCACCAACGTCACCGGCTCGGCGAAATTCCGCAAGCTTGTCACGGCGGGCGATTATCCGGCGGCGCTCGCCGTGGCGCGCGAGCAGGTCGAGAATGGCGCCCAGGTGATCGATGTCAACATGGACGAAGGCTTGCTCGATTCCGAGCACGCCATGACGACATTTCTCAATCTGGTCGCCGCCGAGCCCGACATCGCGCGTGTCCCTGTGATGGTCAATTCCTCGAAGTTCAAGGTGATCGAGGCCGGGCTGAAATGCCTCCAGGGCAAGGCGATCGTCAATTCGATATCGCTCAAGGAGGGTGAAGAGGAATTCGTCCGCCAGGCCCGGATCGTGCGCCGCCACGGCGCGGCGGTGGTCGTGATGGCCTTCGACGAGCAGGGCCAGGCCGACAGTTTCGAGCGCAAGACGACGATCTGCGCCCGCGCCTACGACATCCTCGTCAATAAAGTCGGCTTCGCCCCGCACGACATCATTTTCGATCCAAACATCTTCGCCGTGGCGACCGGCATCGAGGAGCATAACGCTTACGGCATCGCCTACATCGAGGCGGCGCGATGGATCAGGAAGAATCTCCCCGGTGCGCATGTCTCCGGCGGCGTCTCGAATCTTTCATTTGCGTTCCGCGGCAATGACCCGCTGCGCGAAGCGCTGCACTCGGTTTTCCTGTTTCACGCCATCAAAGCCGGCATGGACATGGGCATCGTCAATGCCGGCCAAGTGACGGTCTACGACGATCTCGAGGCCGATCTTCGCGAAGCCTGCGAAGACGTCGTCCTCAATCGCCGCCCCGACGCTGGCGACCGCCTGCTCGCGCTCGCCGACCGCTTTCGGGGAGCCAACCGAGACGTAAAGGGGACCGACCTCGCGTGGCGCGACTTGCCGGTCGACAAGCGCCTTGCCCACGCCCTTGTTCACGGCATCTGCGACTATATCGCCGAGGATGTCGAAATCGCCCGACAAGCCGCGAAGCGCCCGCTCGATGTCATCGAAGGTCCGCTGATGGCCGGCATGAACGTGGTCGGCGACCTGTTCGGCTCAGGGAAGATGTTTCTGCCGCAGGTCGTGAAATCGGCGCGCGTCATGAAGCAGGCCGTCGCCTATCTGATGCCCTACATGGAAGAGGAGAAGGCTCGCTCCGGCGATAAGCGCACGAGCGCCGGGCGGATCGTCCTCGCCACCGTCAAGGGCGACGTCCACGATATCGGCAAGAACATCGTCGGCGTCGTTCTCCAGTGCAATAATTACGAGGTCATCGATCTCGGCGTCATGGTGCCGGCAACGAAAATTCTCGAGACGGCCAAGGCGGAGAAGGCCGACATCGTCGGCCTTTCCGGCCTGATCACGCCGTCGCTCGACGAAATGTGCCACGTCGCCGCCGAGATGGAGCGGCAGGGGTTCGACATCCCGCTGCTGATCGGCGGCGCCACCACGAGTCGCGTCCACACCGCGGTGAAAATTCATCCGAACTATCGCCGCGGACAGACCGTCTACGTGAACGACGCGAGCCGAGCGGTCGGTGTCACATCGGCGCTGCTATCAGCCGAGCGGCGCGACGGCTACATCACCGACCTGCGTAAAGACTATGCCCGTATCGCTGACAGCCACGCGCGCGGCGAGGAGCAGAAGCGCCGCATCTCGCTTGCCGCCGCCCGAGCCAATGCCTTGAAGCTCGATTGGAACGGCAATTACCGGCCGACGCGCCCGCGCGCGGTCGGGACGACCGTGTTGCGCGACCAATCGATTGCCGATCTCGTGCCCTACATCGACTGGTCGCCGTTTTTCTCGACCTGGGAACTGGCCGGCAAATTTCCGGCGATTCTCAATGACGACAAATTCGGAGCGGCGGCCCGTGCGCTCTATGACGACGCCCGGGCGATGCTCGGTCGCATCATTGACGAAAACTGGTTCTCCGCGCGCGGCGTGGCAGGCTTTTGGCCCGCCAACGCCGACGGCGACGACATTCTGGTCTACAGCGACGAAGCGCGCCACACACCGCTCGTGACGCTGCATACGCTGCGGCAGCAACTCGCCCGCCGCGAAGGCCGCGCCAACGTCGCGCTCGCGGATTTCCTCGCGCCGCGCGACAGCGGGATTGCCGATTATATCGGAGCCTTCATTGTCACGACCGGGATCGGCGAAGACGAGATCGCGAATCGGTTCCGCGGCGCGAATGACGATTACTCCTCGATCATGGTGAAGTCGCTCGCCGATCGTCTTGCTGAAGCCTTCGCGGAGCGCCTCCACGAAAAGGTCCGGTGCGAGTTGTGGGGCTATGCCGCCGACGAGGCCTTTGCGCCGCAGGATCTGATCGCCGAGAAATACGCGGGCATCCGCCCCGCGCCTGGCTATCCGGCGCAACCGGACCACACCGAAAAGGCGGCGCTCTTCCGCCTTCTTCATGGTGAGGCAACGACCGGCGTCAAGCTCACCGAGAGCTTCGCCATGTGGCCCGGCGCCTCAGTTTGCGGCGTCTACTTCAGTCACCCGCAAAGCCATTACTTTGGAGTCGGCAAGATCGAACGCGACCAGGTCGAAGACTACGCCAGGCGCAAAGGCTGGACCGCCGCGGAAGCGGAGAAATGGCTCGCGCCGGTGCTAAACTACGATCCGGCACCGTCCGCCGAAGCCGCCGAATAGCGCGGGGTACCCGCGCTTCCGCTTTCAATACGCCGGGCTCAAATGCGCGCCATGCTCACGCCTGCGGCCCCCCACGTGGTGCGCCAACGGCCCTTGATGCTCGACAACCCGATCAGAGCCACCATCGCGAGAACGGCGAAGACGAGAAGGCCGACCTGATACGAGCCCGTGAACTGTTTCGAGTAGCCAAGGCTCGAGGCGAGATAAAAGCCGCCAATCCCACCGGTCATGCCGACAAATCCGGTCATAACGCCGATCTCATGGCGAAAGCGCTGCGGCACCAGTTGAAAGACGGCGCCATTCCCCATGCCGAGCGCAAGCATGCCGGCGATGAAGAAAACGAGCGCGATCCACGCCGAGGGCAGATGAAAGCTCGCGACCGCGAGCGCGGCGGCCGCAACGATATACATGATCGAGAGAGCACGGATGCCGCCGATGCGATCCGCCAAAGCTCCACCGACGGGGCGAACGAGCGAACCCGCGAAAACAGCAGCCGCGGTAAAGTATCCGGCGACGACCGGGCTCAAGCCGTAATCAGCGTTGAAGTAGATGGTGAGCGATGAGGCCAATCCACTGAAGCCGCCGAATGTCACCGAATAGAAGAACATGAACCACCACGCATCGCCGATGCGCAGCACGGAAAGATACTCGGGGAGGCTTTTTGCGGGAGGTGGATTGGGCGCGTCTTTGGCGCAGATGACGTAGACGACGAGCGCGATTATGAGCGGGATTGCAGCCATGCCGAGCACGTTGACCCAGCCAAATATCGATGCGAGGCCGGGGGCGAAGAGCGCCGCCAAGACCGTCCCGGAATTGCCGGCGCCCGCGATGCCGAGAGCGATGCCCTGATACTGCGGCGGATACCAGCGCGAGGCGAGCGGCAGAGCCACGGCAAACGAAGAGCCCGCGACACCCAGTATCACGCCGACTGCAAGAATCTGAGCGAAGGAATGAACGCCGAAATACCAAGCCAGGAGTAAGCCGGCGATGACGATTGCCTGGCCGACGAGGCCAGTGGCTTTGGGACCAATTCGATCCACGCCGACGCCGTTGACGACACGCAAAACAGCCCCGACGAGAAGCGGCACCGCGACCATCAGGCCCTTCTGGCCGGCATCAAGCTTGAGGTCATTAGAGATCTGGACCCCGAGTGGACCCAGCATGACCCACACCATGAAACTCATGTCGAAATAGAAGAAGGCGGCGGCGAGAGTTGGCGTATGTCCCGCGGCGAAGAACTTCTTGTCGATCATTGGCATCCATTAAATAGTTGTTTGCGCGGCAACCTTACTGCACGGTGAAACATCGCGGTGCTCATATTGTGCACCGTCAACGCCCTTCTTTTATGCAGGGTGACACTCGGGCGAAAAAGGAACGCGCCGTGACAAAACGTACGGCGAGCCAAGTCGATACCAAACGATTGCGGGTCGTTACCGGCTTTTGGTCCGAACAAGGCGGGCGCCCTACCAATGATGATTATGTGGGCGTGTTCGCCGCCGACGACGTAAACGAAATAGTAATTGCGGCCGTGGCTGACGGCGTCGGTGGTGCGCGAGGCGGCCGAATCGCCGCAGAGCTGTCGGTGCGCGGCTTTATCGAGGGATGCCTCGACACAACGCGCGCTTCGATCAAAGAGGCTGGGATGAGCGGCCTCGACGCCATGAACCGCTGGATTCAATCAATCGCTCGCGATGACGCGAAGCTTCGCGGAATGGCTTGCACCTTTACAGGCCTCGTTGCCGTCGGACGGCAGACTCACCTCTTCCACGTCGGCGATTCTCGGCTGTACCGGTTGCAAGGCGACAGCTTCGAACAGATCACCGTCGATCACTCG
Organism: uncultured Alphaproteobacteria bacterium; assembly: GCA_963807015.1. GTDB lineage: Bacteria > Pseudomonadota > Alphaproteobacteria > Rhizobiales > Xanthobacteraceae > JAJPKK01. The sequence goes on from CAWEAS010000013.1 coordinate 320,978, forward strand.
GCCGGTCCGGGCCTGTCGCACGTTCTCACCCGCGCCGTTGGTGCCGAAGAAAGTCTGCGGGTCGATTATGCGGCATTTGAGAACGAGCCCCACGACCGGTATTTGCTGTGCACTGACGGCGTCCATGGCGGCCTCAGTCAGCGCCGCTTGCGCGACATGCTTGGCCGTCGCGCCTCGCCGCAGGAGACCGCTCGAGAGATCGTGAGGGACGCGCTTGCCACGCCTGTTGGCGACAACGCCACCGCGCTAGTTCTCGATATTGTCGATCTTCCGGCAATAGACGACGCGGACATCGCGCGAAAATTTGCCAATCTTGCGATAGGCCCTCTTCCCGTGCTGGGAGCGGTGATCGACGGGTTTCGCATCGAGGCCATTTTGAACGACGGCCGCTACATGCGGGTCGTTCATGCTATTGAGCTGGAGAGCGGACGTGACGTCGTGCTGAAATTTCCAAAGCCACTCGCGGGCGCCGAAGCATCGATGCGCGAGTCCTTTCAGCGCGAGACGTGGATTTCCAATCGGGTTCACACCCCGTTCGTCGGCGAAGTGCTTCGACTTGGCGCTGAGCGTCAGACCCAGCTCTACCTGGCGCTGCCGTTCTACCAAGGGGAGGCGCTTGAGAGTCGCATCAAGCGGCGGCCTCATCTGTCACTGACGGCGGGGCTCGACATCGCACAGAAGCTCGCGAAAGGGGTCGCCGCATTGCATCGGGCCGACGTAATCCATCGCGACATCAAGCCAGAGAATGTCATCCTCGAAGCGCCGGCCCGCCACAAGGGAACCGGCGTAAAACTCATCGATTTCGGCGTCGCCCGCCGGCAGCAGATGCCGGAAGCGCCAGGGACGGCACAGCCCGGAACGCCGAGCTATATGGCGCCCGAGCTGTTTGACGGCGAACCTGCCGACGAGAGATCCGATCAATTCGCGCTCGGCGCAACCGTCTATCGTCTGTTCACCGGCCGATTTCCCTACGGCGAGATCGAGCCGTTCAGTCATCCGAGATTCGGTGCGCCGGCGCCGCTCAGCCACCACCGGCCGGACTTGCCCACCTGGTTGGACAAGACAATCGCACGCGCGATCGCCGTGAAACGCGAGGAGCGCTACGACGACGTTCTCGAATTCATGTTCGAGTTGGAGCATGGTGCCGAACGCGCCGCCCCGATCGAAGTCTTGCGCAAGCCGCTCTATCATCGCAACCCGCTCGCATTTTGGAAGGCAGTCTCTGCCTTGCTGGCGCTGCTGTTGCTGGGATTATTGTTGTGGCCCCGCCTGAATTTGAGCTTGCCTGCCAACGAAGGCGATAAGATGCTGCAAGATAATCCGCTCAAGCGCCGCTAACTCCGGCGTGCGGTGGCGCGCCGCCCTGTAGGAGCAAGCGCGCTGAGATTCGGAACGCCATATTTGGTTGCGGCGCGGGGACAAAAAGGCACGGAAAGCGGATGGCAAAACTCGCGCAGATGGCAATTCCTGCGGCTCTCCTCGCCGGCGTCGTGCCCAGTCTCACGGGACAGCGCGTTGGGTTGGCGGCGACGGCGCAATCGACGACTGCCGGCTGCGGCTGGATCGGCGCGCGCGTAAGGCCGATGACGCGGGAATTCGCGACCGCGCTCGGCATGACAGAGACCTACGGTGGAATCTTTGATCGGCCGGAGCCGGGCAGTCCTGCCGCGCTTGCGGGCATCGAAGAAGGTGACGTTGTCACGGCAATCGACGGAGCGTCGCTCGAACGTTCGGCAGACTTTGCTCCGCAAATTTCACGGTTGGCGCCCGGTTCGCTCACCACCCTCAATATATTTCGTAACGGCGAAGGAATGCAGGTGAGGCTGATGCTTGGATCACTGCCCTCATGCTCAACCTCGTCGTGATCGACTGTCTCGCAAACGCTAAAACTTTGTGCAGCTTATGATTTAAATCAAAGCAGGCGCCGCGCGACCGGTTGACCATGATTTGCCGCGATTACAGGTGGCTCGCCAAACCCGGCAGCGATAAAAATCGGCTGCGCACTTCTGACTGACCTTTTCCCTTGCCTAATCAGAGCACCTGGACTGTGCTGTCGCACATGGCGGCAGTCCAGACTTCAATCTGAACAGTTTTACGATCCCGCGGCCGCAGCTCATCGCTCCAATGCATCATTGGCGTGTCCCGTCTCCACCGCAGCGCGCGCCTGTGGAGCCGTCTCCCCACTATGGGGCTTCGGACGTCAGAATTGCCGCCATTCACCGGGAAGATGCTGCAGTGTCTTGCGGGAAATAAACGTCGACTTTCATTCCGACTGAGAGTGGACCCGGCTCGGATAAATCCACCAACACCTCAACGACATCGACATCGGTGGCGTTACGTTGATCGCGCACCTTGTTGCGTCCTGATTCGACGAGCGGCGCGATGGAGGAGACCTTCCCTCCGAATTCGCGTCCGCGAAAGGCGGTGGACCGCACCGTCACCGACTGCCCCATCTTGATCACTCCAATGTCACGCTCATCGACCTCGGCACGCACGCGCAATGCCGAAACGTCGCCAAGAATCACAAGCGGCTGCGGCGACGAAGGAGACGCTAATTCACCCACCTTGGCGTTCACTTGCAGAATGGTGCTTCCAATCGGCGCGCGAATTGTCATCTTCTCGATCGCCGCCGCGGTCGTCAGCAGTTCAATGCGCGCGAGGTTCAGTTGGCCTTCGACCTGAGACGGCGGCGGCGTCTCGGCGGCGACTCTGCGAAGCTCGGCGCTTTGCTCTTTCAGATGGTTTTGGGCCATCACCAAGGCGGAACGGGCAGCATCGACATCGGCATCCGTAGCCCGGCCGGCCCGTCTTTCCACGGCCACCTGATCGAGCAATGCGCGTGCATCGGCGATTGCCTTTTCGGCATCGGCCACCGCATCATCAGCCCGGCGTCGTATCGCGGCTTTGGTCGAGGGGTATTCGTCGTCTCGCGCTCGCAAACGCAACGCAACTTGCACCTCAGCCGCTTGGAGACGTCGGCGGGCCTCGTCGTCGGTAATGCGAACGAGCGGCTCACCGGCAAATACAGTATCGTTGGCTTTGACCAACACTTCGCCGATGACGCCGATAAGCGGCGCGACAATCTTGGTCTCTCCCGACAACGGCTCGACCCGACCGGGAGCGACTGCCAACCAACGCTTGTCTTCGGAGAGATCGGCTTTCGCAGCGCGCGTCAATCCCTGCGCATGTGCAGGCGGCGCGAGTGGGCCAAAAGATACACACAGTAACGCAACAGCAGCGCAAGCTGCTTTGACCTCTCGCGTAATCATGACCTACTCCAGCGGGGTGGTGGCGACGGTAGGGCCGTATGGTGAGGACAACTCATTGGGACAGAAAGCAATGTATCGCCGAACGTAGGGTCCCGACAGCACCCTCGGGGTCAGGCACGCCAGTTTAGGATCGAATTCTCACGGTTGGATGACGAGCCGGCGCCGCGGAAATGGCGCAATGCGCTGCCCTAGTGCGACATATGAGGCCGCAATTGGGCGTGGGGGGCCGATTGACGACCGGATTCGTTCAGCTCATTTCGCCCGCCCGTTTATGACTCGCGCGACCGGGGATCGCGCGGTCGAGACCTGCACACAACCCCAAAGGAAACGTGTCAGATGAGCAGAGCTCACCGTTTGACGCTTGCCGTTTCGTTGGCAGCGATGTTCGCTGCCGTTTCGTCGGCCGCGATGGCGCAACAGCCTCCAAATCCTAACCAGCATCCTAACCAGCCGCCGGCAAAGAGGCCGCCGCAAGGCCAAGCGGCCCATCCACCAGGCCCCCCTGGGGCACATCCGGGCGGCCCTCCGGGGGCGCATCCGGGCGGTCCGCCGGGCGCTCCGCATCCGGGGGGACCGCCGGCTGCCGCACAGTTCCGTGGTCCAGCCGGCCCGGGAGGGCCAGGGCAATTCCACGGACCGGCCCACGTCGCTCACATCGGCGAGCGCGGCTACAGCTTCCGCGGGGGCTTCGCCGGGCGCCGCGAGATCGTCAGCTTTAACCCGCAGGAGCGAGCGATTTGGGGAGGCGGCCGTTGGCACCATGAGCGCCGCTTCGGCCGCTTGGGTTATTGGTGGGAAGTCAACGGCATGTGGTACTTCTACGACCAGCCGATGGAAGGCGCTCCCGCATATGTCTCTGAGGTGGAGTTCGGTGACGATGGCGTAGACCCGGATGCTACGGTCGTGGTCGGGGCGCCTCCCGTTGCGGTCGTCGCGCCGCCTCCGGCGGTCGTGGTGGCACCGGCGCCTGTCGTCGTTGTGCGCCCGTACGTGCCGCCTCCTGTGGTCTGCGTTGGTCCGCTCTGCATCAGATAATCGCTGCACCGCACCCCATCGTTAAGCTGCGCGCTTTGTGTGCGCGCCTCGCCCCGGCCTTCGCGCCGGGGCTTTTTTTAGCAAAGCCTAATCGGGAATCCTCGATAGCAGACTGGAATTAGGTTTCGAATGGCAGCGTCAAAAACTCGCGCGAAACCCGGAAAGCTAATCGGTTGAGGTTAATACAAGGCAGAGGTGGAGTCGGAGAACTCTTTCAAGTAGCAATGACCGACACGTAGCCGTGACCGAAATCTACTGGGCGGGTACCGCGTTCATGATCGAAATCGTCATGTCATTTATCGGCGGTTTTCTGATCGCTAGCCTGATAGCGTTACTGATAATATCTGCCGTCCACCATCGCGCCGTCCGCCTCACCGAGTCGCGCCTTATCGACTCCATTCCACGTTCCGCAGGCGAGATTCAAGCGCTCAAGGATAGCGAGCGCGCCGAATATGCGGTCCTTGTTCGCCGGCTGGAATTCAGATTGGAACAGCTCAAGACCGAGCATGCACACAATGTCGTTGCTCTGGAGCGAAAATCGCAAGCCGTCAGGAAACTGAAGCACCAACTCATCGACGACGTTAAGATCATCGATCAGCTCGGGACCAATGCCAAAAGGTTGCGCGCGATAATCGATTCCATCAAATATGAATTTGCAAGCAAATCCGCGGCGCTCGCCTCGATGGCGGTCACGCTCGCGGAAAAGGATTCGGCGCTTCGTGAGGCGCAAAGCAGAATGACTGAGCTGCGATTTGCGGCCGAGAGCCAGCGCCTCGAGATTGAGGCCATGAACGCGCAGATTGACGTTCTCAAAGCACAGACCTTCGCCGCACCATTGGTCGATTCCCCTCCGCTCGCGCAATCAGCATTTACCGATCCCGATAGCCAAGGCGCCGGAGCCCGCCTGACGCTCATCGCGAGAGCAACATGACTTTGCAAGACCGTTACAAGAGTTAGCCCCACCGACGGCCCTCGTTCGCATCGGGCGACCATCAACCCGTCAGACTTTTCGCACCCCCGCAGGCGGACTCTGTCTCGCCGACCCCCGCCCATTTCGATCGAACAACGTTGCGCTGAATCAAGGCCGCTCCCGCCGACCTATGTTTTTTAGGTTCTCTTGCGAGCACAATGCCGAGGCGGGCGAGGCAATGACAGGTGACGCGGAGCGCGGCCGTTCGGCCGTTACGGTTCTGGTGGTCGATGACGATCCGGCGGTGCGGGACTCGCTCAAGTTTTGGCTCGAGCTCGAGGGATTTCGCGTGCGCGTTTACTCAGGCGGCCCGGAATTGCTGAACGACTTCCCGATTCCCACGGAGGGCTGCCTTGTCATAGATCAGATAATGCCTGGCATGTCGGGATTGGATGTGGTTGATGTCTTTCGCAAGCGTGGCGGGCAGCTTCCCACTATCCTGATCACCCCCCACGCCGACGTCAGCCTTCGAAACAACGCGGCATCGAGGGGCGTTACCATTCTCGAGAAGCCGTTCCTTGAGCGTGTCCTCGTCGATGCAATCAACGAAGCGACAGGCGTTGATCGAAATCAAAGCGCCGTTCCCGGGCCGACATCAGGTTCCCCAATGATTGGATGAGGTCAAATGAGCACAGTTCGTATTCCGCACGATGCCATCGTGTTTGTCGGCGATGGTCGCAAGGCGCTGTTTCTGCGCAATCAAGGCGATGAGAAATTTCCTGATCTCAAGACCGAGCGGGTGTTCGTGGATCACAATCCACCGACTCACGAGCAGGGCACCGACAGGCCGGGACGTTCCTTCCCTCGCACGGGCACTGGGCAAGGCACCGTGGAACCCACCGACTGGCATGACATCGAAGAGCACCGATTTGCCCGTATGGTCGCTGACGCGCTCGAAAAATTCGTTCGCGAGCGCAAGGTGAAAGCCGTCATTGTCGCAGCGCCGCCGCGGACGCTTGCCGACCTGCGCCGAGCCTTCCACGCAAGCGTGAAGGATTCCATCATCGCCGAAATCGACAAGGATTTAACCAAGCAGCCCATTTACGAGATTGAAAAGCACCTCTCCACCTAGCGAGAGACGCGAAGCTCTGGGAATGAGAGCGACAGGATCACGTGGTACAGCTGGGTGGACTCGAGCCACCGGCCTCCTGATCCACAGTCTTGCGGCCCGCAAGCTGTTGGGATTTCTTTGGTTTTCTGAACAGCTATAAGAGGGGCTGAAGGGCATCGCAGAGTGCGAAGCGTATCTGGCGTTGGTGGGCCGGCTGTTGGCGGCCACCGGTGACAGCGCGCCGGCCTACCTCGGGCAGCTGCTTCGGTCGCTGCCGCCTGATGAGGCGTAGACCACTCTGCCGGGAGCAATTCGGCCGGGTGCGCTTGCGCGTCGCGTCCGGTCGGATACGACTTTCCGAGCGGGGCGACAAAGGGGGAGTGACGATGCTTGGGCGGTTCGCTTATTTCCTGCACTGGCTGGTGCGCGGCTTCGCAGCGCTTTTCCTTGCAGTCGGCCTAGCGGGAGGGCGGAAGCAAAGAGCACAGAGCACACGGTGTTGCTGGTAGCCGCTGCCATATGCCAAAGAAGAGAGCCACCCTCGACACGATCCTCACGACTATGGAGCGCGGCTTCGCCGCTGTCGCCAGCGACATCGCCGACATCAAATCCACGATGGCCACCAAAGCCGACGTTCATGCAATCGTGCATAAAGAACTCGCCCCCGTCCGCTCAGAACTCAAATCAATCCGCGACGACCTGGACGACCTCGCAGAGAAAGTCGAGAACGTCATCGGCTTCCGCAAGGAGATTGACCACGCGCTGGAGCGCATCGCCGCGATTGAGAAGCACCTCGGTCTCGACAAGAAAATCGCCGCCTAACCTACGCCCTCGCTACGCGCCACCCCACTACACCGGCCTTTACAGCCTCGCCGGTTGCAACACTCCGCCACGTGCCATTCGACCAAAGGCAGAGATAGGGTAGGGTGTAGGTGCCGACGTGATCTTCACAAAGCAATTCGCAGGCCTTGTCGGCGGGCGGCGCGCCATCGCCCGGAAACGCGGCCAGGCGTTGTCGCCGAGCAGCGATACGTTTGCTCACTTCCGTCGCATTCATCTAGCCGACACCATCTCCTACATAGCCACCGACAACTGGGGCAATTCGGCCGCCACCACCCGCACCATCCTCATCGAAGCCCCTTCCATCGTCCCAACTCCCGACGCCACCTCAACGGTCGCAGCCTCCACCTCCCAATAGCCCGCCACTTATTCGGATTCGGACGCGAGAAGCATGACGACGCGGTGGACGCGCTTGTCTGCCTCATCCTCGGCCTCGTCGGTGATGGGATTGAGGAGCAGAAGGTTCACTATGTCTCCAGTCAGGCGACCGATCAAACCTGCTCCGGCGCGATATCAAAAGATGACGAGCAGCCCCGCAGTCGCGCTGTGGATCGATGTGCCGTTCGCCAGCGTGCCGTCATAGCGCATGAACAGATTGACCGCTCGCGTCGATAGGCTGAAACGAGCTCCGACCGCCGCTGCATCCTGGGGCCAGCGGGCGCCATTGACCGTGAAGCCGGCGTCCGGCGCGCCCTGGAAATTCGCCGTGATGCCGCGGGTGGGATCGGCATAGTCATGCGCCCAACCGGCCCGCAACGCGAACCCTAGCGGGACGGCGAGACCGATGGGCACGTCGTAGGCGAATTCCGCCCCGAGAACGCCGAGCGCCAAGTTCGCGGTTTGGCTGTCGACATTGAGGCCGATCGCCCCCGCCCCATTCTCGGCGAAGCCCGTCTGCGCAACGACGATGCCCTGAAACGAAACGAACGGCGTCGCAGTCGCGCGATCATTCAAGCGGAAATGATAACCTCCCTCGGCGCGGGACAGAAACGCATTGGCGATCGGATTGCCCGATGCCGCGCGCGCCACGCCGGGAAAGTCGATGCTGCGGTTCACCCCGGCTGTGTTGTAGGAATAGCCGAGTGCGGCGTCGAAGTACCAAGGGCCCACGGCGTAGCCCGCATAAGATCCTACGGCGAAACTATCGAGGTCGCCGCTGCCGGGGATTCCGCTCGTGCTGAAGGCGCTGTGCACATAGGACGCTGCGGCACCCACCTGCAGCGCCGAACCGAAACGATGGTCGACGCCGGCCGCGACGCCGCCGCCGGCGTACCCGAAGCCATGGCTGTCGCCGTTGCCGGACAACGTGCCGCCGCCGGCAAGGCCGCTCACCCATGGCCGCAATTCGCCGCCGCCGAGCGGGCCAATCACGGCGCGCGCCAGATGCGTCTGGTCCCGCAACACATCGAGGAACATCTGCCCCACGCCGATCGCCACCGTTGGCACGTCGGCATAGATCTCGCCATCGAGCTGCGCCAGCGCTGAGCGCAGCGGCGCGGGGTCGCCGAAATTGAGCAGGTCGAGCGCGTTATAGACACTGTCCATGTCGCCATACAGTGGTGGCGGCGTAGCGTGATCGAGCGCGTTCGCGACCGAGCCCACATTGCTGCCGCCCGCGGCGGGCGTATAGGCCAGGGCGAAAGCCCCAATAGCCTGCCGGTTGATGAAGGTGCCGGCGAATCCCAGAGGCGGCGGGCCACAGCCCGGTCCGCCACCGCTCTTGCCGACCAAGAACTCCTGCACGGCGCCGCCATTCCCCCACCCGGCGATCGGGCCTGCGGTGCCGATCAGGAGACAGGTTCCCGCTGCAACCTGGACAATGGTCTCCATGGTCGGCAGGTTTTGCAGCGCCAACACGTCTTTTATTTGCGCCGGAGTGAGCCCGCGAACCGCATTCGTTCCCACCATCCAGGGACCTTGCGCACTGCCGCCGGGCCCGTAGAAACGCACATATTGCGTTGGCACCGTAGTCAACACGACGAACGCCGGTGAGGATGGGAGATCGACGAAAGGCTTCGTCGGCGCGGGAATTCCCGTATAGATGTTGGCGTCGACGCCGTTGGTGATCGGCCCCGACAGTGAACCCGGAGTGCCGGAGCAGCCAGCGCACAGCGGAAATTGCTGCCCCCTATACACCGGGACGGTAATGATCTGGCCGGGCGGCAAGGGCAACCCGCTCTGCGCCGGCGCCGGGGCGGGAATTGCGATCGCCAGCGCCACGACGGCGCATAGAAGTAAACGAATTTTCCCAAGGAGCTGAAAGCGTTGCATAAGCGTTCCTCCGATCAAGGATTCGCTTAGTCGGCACCTTTCAATCCAGCTACAATCACAGCGTCTGATGTCGGCGGCTCGCCGTCAATCTGTCTCCGCCGGTTTCCACTGCAATTCGTCGTAATTCCGTAATGAGACGCAAAATCCACTGGAACAATGCCGTGCAAGACGGAGAATCCTCATCCATCTCGCGCCAGCACGGCTCGGCGTGGGGTAGGGGAGCCCCCTTTCCCAAATCCTCTTTGCCCTTTTCGGTCATTTATGCGGTAAGCCGCGGGGTGCGTTGGGTTCTGGCGGGCGAGTAGCATGGTCGACCGCTAAGGCCGCGACATCTTCCGAATTGAGGCGCCCCTTCTCCGACAAAGCGGACGCAACCCTGTCAATCAGGGCGCGACGGCTCTCCAAGATCGCACGGGCACGCATAATCCCCTCTGCGCGCAATCGATCGTGCGTTTCCACCGGCAGCGGATCGAGCAAAAGGATGACCTTTGCGGCGTCGGTAAGCAAAGCGCACTCATGAATGTCGACTTTGGAATAGCTCTGCCGCTTCGGCGCCGGCCTCGCATAGCGCTATCTGATCGACAATTCCCAGTTGCGGGGAACACTCGATCAATGAGCTTCCGGCGCTATCATCACTAGGCTTGATCTCAATGAACTCGATTTGCAGCCCTAGAACGGTCGCCAGGATTGCGTGTCCCGCCTCGTGGACAGCGGTTGCCCAGCGCACCGCGTTGCTATCGGGGCTCACGCCAGTTTCGTGACGCCTTGCGTGATACCCGCATCAACCGCGGCGAGCCAAATATTGGGGCAGCATGGAACCCGGTCGGCGGCCAGACTTGGCTCAGTGCAGGGGCCACGAGGCTCATCTATGGACAACGCGAACTCGCCACTACGTACGACCCTCCGGGCGACAGAACTGCAGACTGGACACGTGGCCGATTTCCTAGCCCTCATTCCGCATCTCCAAATTAGGCATTCGCTCAAGAGATCGGATTTGACCCTCGCAGCTATCGGTTCTTTTCGCCTCTCATCAACAAGGTGCCCGGATCAAGGCCGTAAACCTCGGGCGATTGCCGGCTATTTCCCTGGTTGTTGATTGGCTATCATGCATCGCGGCACGCCCGGTAATTACCGTTCAACTCAGCCTCAAGCAATAAGATCGCCGCACGCCGGCGGATCATATTGGTGACCTGACGAATTTCTTGCACCGTGAGCGGACGGCCTAAAAGAGCGTACTGGCGATAGGACAGCCACTTTTTGACGACTTGGTAGCCGCCAATTCGATATTCCCAGACGGCTGCTGGAACCGAGGCCCAATGCGTATTCTCGTTCAGAAATACGCGGGTCGGAGCGCCCAGCAATCCTAACGGATCGGGCGTAGCCGGGGCTAACTGGCGTAAAGCTGCTGTCAATTCTGCTGCCTTGTCCCACCCCCCCCCTGCGGCTCGATGCGGCCTCCACCCGGCATGATTACCCCGTCGCGGCCCGCATAGCCCCATGGGACAGTCACTCGCAGGTCGACCGCGCTTTGCTCGCGTGAAGCACGAGTGAGCGTCCCTAACACCCGAAGCCCGGGACTGATCGTGCCCACGGTCACGCCGGCCACGTCCTGGTCGGGGTCAAGCAAATCGGCAAGCCGAGCGCCAATCGCGGCGGAATGAAGAAGCGTCGTGGCATCAGGTGGGAGCGGCACCCGCGGAAAATCTCGTCTCACTCCGTCCCTGTTCTCGTCCAGAAATTCAGGTGCATAACAGATCGCGAGTGCATGCAACCAAATTAGCTCGGCTGTCGCCGGATCGTCATCGGGATCGGGGAGTTGAAGTCGGGCGAGGTAACCTCGCGCGGTTGTTGAGAGATTGGCGCGTGTGCGCCCGTCGAGATCGGCGCTTAATAGGTCTGCTGGCCTTCCGCCCGCGCCGCGGAGTTGCGTCGGTATTGCCACCACGTTTGGGCGAAGAAGGTGGTAGTCGGGAAGTGCGCGGGTGATAATTGCGGGCGCATTCTCGTTCGGCCGCTCGGCGTTCATGCGCGAGATAAAAAGACGAGTATGTCCGTCGATCCATCTGGTCAATTCTGGCCGTGGACGGTTCCAAAGTCCGGAGACCACGGTCCAGTATGCGAAGCGGTTGTCCATGGGTAAGAGCGCGTAGCGGCGAATTGCATTCGCATCAAATTTTTCGCCGTTAGCCAGTAACCTGTGCCTGACTGCGGCAGCAGCAAATGCGCCAGCATCGTCGACAGGTCCAGCTAGTTCAGCCACCGCTGTATCCCACGAGACATTTGGATCAAAATACCTCTGCATACGCTGCGCTAGCGTGCTGGGCTCAATCGCCATCAGCCGTCCGCGTCGCATTTCCTGGAGCCCGCTTACCGGCTCCTCGCTGCACAATTCGGTGACCTTCGGCCAGCTTCGATAAGCCTCGGTCGTAGTCGAGGGTCGAAACGAAAAGCGGTTCTCGGCGCTCGGCGCAGCCAACGCGTAAGCTGGCGCAGGCTGATCTAGGTTTTCCAGTAGCTCTTCCCTTTTGCGCGTGCCCCAAAAGTCTCGGTAGCGAACTGTGGCGACTTCACCTTCGTGCGGTTGTTGCCGGACGAAAAGTCCGACGGCTGTTCCTAGCCGGATGCCCTCCCGATTAAACGGGGTCGAGAAGATCGAAGGGTCCGGTTGCCCGTCAGGTGTGAGTTTGCCTGTTTCGCGGCTATCGCCATTCAGGCAGTCGATCCATATCGAGTTGAACTCACCGGCAAGACCCTGGCGAGCGACGACGAAGGAGGGATCATCGATGTAAGAGTAGTTGGAAATGCGGCATACGATCCCTCGCCCGGTTGCCGTGATGCGCCGCTCGCCAATGCGCAGGAAGCGGACGTAGAGATCATCAAGATTATATTTGCGGATGCGCCACGTCGTTGAGAGACCTTCCTTGTATGGCTCGACCAGCCCTTCCTCTTCGTCGGGACTTGTTCCAGCGAAGGCGTTATACGGTGGGTTGCCGAGCACCACGAGGATTGGAACCTGCTGTTTGACCCGTTCCGCCGCATCCCGTTCCATGGCAAGTTCGGGAAAGAGCGGAAGCTGGGCGCGCGGCCCATGCGGCGGTTCCCATCCGGTGAGGGCGTTTGTCAGATAAACAGCGGGTCGTTCGCCAGCCGCGTCGTCTAAGGGGGCGCCCATTTCAACAAGCAGGTTGCCGACCTGCCAATGTGCGATCACAAACGGCGCGGACAGAAGCTCGAAACCGAATACACGGTGCTGGGCTGCGACCTTCAAGTCCTCCCCCACGAGCGCGTCCTCGCCTCGGTCGCGAAGCGTGCGTCCAATGCGGCGCAGAACTTCGACGACGAATGCACCGGTGCCGCAGCAGGGGTCGAGTACGAAGACGTTCTGATCAGCGAGGCCATCAGCGACCCCGAGTTCCGACCGGAGCGCGCGATCGACACGTTCGACGATGTATTTGACGATTTCGGGGGGCGTGTACCAAACGCCTAACATCTTGCGCAGTTCGGGATCGAATGCTTTCAGAAAAGGCTCGTAAAAGTGTTGGACCGCGGCGCCGGTATCGAAAACCGAAAAGAAGACGGCACGATCAACGCGGTCGAGAGAGCGGGCGGTGTTGTCGAGGATTTCGGTCAGGCCAAGAGGGCGCAAGCGCACCGGATTGACGATCTCGCTGAAGAGCGTGCGGATCATCGGGACGCTTAAGGCCCAGCCGGCTGTGCGCCAATCAAAGGGTGGCCGATTGCCTTGGTGCGCCCACACAACCCATCCCGAGAACAAGCCATAAAACAAGGTCTGCACGAGCGTCGATTTGAAGAAGTGTTCACCCTCCTCGCCCTGGAAATGTATTCCAAGGGCCGTTTCGAGCGCCTCCCGCAAGGGGTCAAGCGCGCTGGCCTCACGCTGCTGCACGACTTCAAGGGCATCCCGTGCATAGGACGCGAGAAACCACGCTACGTCTTCAGGACGGGAGAGTGGAGCGGCATTCAGAAGCACTCGGCGTAGAAACTCGACGAACCGAGCCGCGTTCGCGGTTGCGATTTCGCGCGGCCTACTCGCCGCCACCCAGAAGGCTTGGGCATCGGGGGCGAGACTGTAGAACTCCCGATCGGTCGGCTGCCCATCGTGACCTTCGCCGATCAGGCGAAAGTCGCGGTAATTGGTGACAAGCACCAACCGATAACGCTCAAAATATGTTGTCACTTGGCGCGTGTTTGCCGTCTGCCAGGTGCTGTCATTCAGTCCTTTGACCTCGACAACGCCACGCTCGGGGATTTCGCCCTGTCCTTCGCGTGGCTGGCCGCGCGTGCACTGCTGGCGACTGTAAAGCCCGAAGTCAGGGTGTCCAGCGCCCTGATTGCGCAGTTGTCCGTTGCACATGACCTGTGGCCGAAGGGCCGCGCCAACGTCATTTAGCAAACGCTCTAAGGCGGAGTAGTACGATGTCTCGTTCGTGGCGCCCCCGGTTGAGCGGATTTCAGCTAGACGTTCCAGGTATCGTTTGAGGATTTGTTCCGCGGTATCCGGCATGGGGGCTCTCAGGCGCTCAGGGTCCGCAATCTCCTTGAGCAACAGAGATAGCGCAATGGTTTGATCGGTCGCTCCACAACGCTTGTACTCCCCCGCACCGGGATGACGGCCGCCGTCGGTCTACGCTGGAATGCTTGCCGAAGCCGGTTTCGCGTTAGGCGATCTTTTTGCTGTTGTTGTTGAATTTAATGGCGAGCCGTGCGCAGGGCGACCTGCCATTTCCTAGCCACGTTGTTCCTGGGTTGTTACTTTCAGCTCAACGGCCCAACATCGCAACTCAGGCGATCGAAATTTCTCTATATATTTCAATTTTTTAAATGGTACAGCTGGGGGGAGTTGAACCACCGACCTCCTGATCCACAGTCGGTGACATGTTATTGAGAAGTCTCAAGATCGTTTGGAACGGTGTGGGCTTCAACTTCCCGCCACTCGACGAGGCCTCGAACTCCTCAGCCGGCGAAAGTTCCTGATCCGCTGCACTGGCCCTGTCGTGGTCGTCTGGAAACGGATGACCCTAACGATCGGCGGCACTTTTCAATGGGGGCCGCGATGACGGCTTCCGGCGGAAGCTGCCGACGAAGCGGACATGAATAATAGACGTGTTTTGACCCTGACCGGACCTTGAAGGGTACGCGAACTCGCAATCCTTGAAACAGATGCTTGAAGGCGTGAGGGCAAGGTGATCCTCTACCGCGCTGTGGGGCGGAAATGCGGTTTTTTGTGAGTTGTTGCCGAGTGGAGACACCTGTATCCGTCCGAAGCTGGTAGCATTCATTCTGGTCTTTTGCGGGAGGCGGCCCCAGATGATGCGATCTGCGTTGTTATCAGGCGTCGCGTTCGCGCTGGCGGGAGTTGGTCATGCTGTAGCGGCGGACATGCCCGTCAAGGCTCCGCCGATCGTCGTGCCACATTTCACTTGGACCGGCTTCTATGTCGGCGCCAATGCGGGCTACGGATGGCTGGACGCGAATTCCACGGCATCGGGTTCGCCTGGGGTCTTCGACCCTATTCTCGTCGCCGGCGGGTCGGCCGCACTTGCGTCAGGTCTCGCGCTCGCGACCCCGTCCGTGTCTCCAGCGCCTGCCGGATTCATCGGCGGCGGCCAAATCGGCTTCAATCGTCAAATTGGATGGTTTGTCGGCGGCATCGAGGCGGACATCGATGGCGCAGCAATGCGCCAGACGACAGTGGGTTCGACCCTTGTAGGACTGCCTGGTTTCCCGGCCAGCTCGATCAACGCAGCAGCCGCCGCGAGCAACAGGCTCGATTATCTCGCGACCGTTCGAGGCCGGTTGGGGTACGCACTGTATCAGCAGTGGCTCCTTTATGTCACCGGTGGTCTTGCCATTGGAGGTGTCCGTTCGAATATCGTTGGCACCGATCTTTTGCTGGGTGGTGCCGTCGGGCTCACGACGACAATGCCTACGGCTGCCACGTCATCGGACACAAGGGTCGGATGGACCATCGGCGGCGGCGCCGAGTACGCCCTCTCCGCACATTGGTCGGCCAAGGTCGAGGCGCTTTATTACGACCTTGGGCGGACCAATCTGAACACCACGCCAGCAAGCATAGAGACGAACCCAGGCGGCGCCGGGATCGGTTCGATATTCGGGTCTGCAAATCGCGTCTTCAGTACGCAGTGGACCGGGGGTCTCGCCCGTTTTGGCGTAAATTACCGATTTAACTGACGATACGACGCACGGCCCTTGCCACGGACTGTCGGCAGCAAGGCCGAAGAGTAGGAACTTTATGCGCCGATAGCTGCTTTTCGCTAGCGCGCCGCTTCCCGTTCACAGCATCTGCCTGGCTTCGCTGTTCCGCTGTTATCGGCAGCTGTTGGCCCGCCTCCGCCGTGCAGAACGGCGCTCGTGACGGAAGCTGTCGGGGGATAAGCTGCCGCCAGTGGCGCACGGCACGACGGGTAAAATTGACCCATCTCCGACATTCGACCGAGCAGCGACTCGTTCGTCCAAATCGTCCGCTAAGGTATACCCCAACGTACGCAAAAATGCATAGTCGATATTCCGTCCGCTAGGGTTGGTTTCAATCTACGGACACGAGAGAGTACGGACATTATCCCAGCGGACAAAAGGGGAGATGTCCATGGCCACGATCCTCTATGCACGGGTCAGCACCGTCGAGCAGACGATCGGTCATCAGCGGGCCCAGGCCGAAGCCGCCGGCTTCGTGATCGATGAGGTCGTGGCCGACAACGGAGTGTCGGGCGTGCACACGCGTCTCGCCGAGCGCCCCGAGGGCAAGCGGCTTTACGACAAGCTCCGCAGGGGTGACGTGCTCGTGGTGCGATGGGTCGATCGCCTCGGCAGGAACTACGAGGATGTGGTCGACACCATCCGCGAGTTCATGCGCCGGGGCGTCGTCATTCGAACCGTCATCAATAATTTCACGTTCGACGGCGCCACCAAGGATCCAATGCAGCAGGCGGTACGTGACGCGCTGATCGCGTTCATGGCCGCCCTGTCCCAGGCCCAAGCGGAGGCCACCAAAGCGGCCCAACGGGCCGGCATCGAGCACGCGCGGCAGAACGACGATCGCGCCTACCTCGGCCGCAAGCCGAGCTTCAGCCGGGAGCAGTTCGGTCGGGTCCGCGAGATGCTGGGCCAGCAGACCGTGGCCGTTGCCACCATCGCCAAGGAAACGGGACTGACGCGTCAGACGGTTTATCGGATCAGGGACGATCCGGCGAGTGCGGAGGCGGCTTTGACGGCGTGGGGAGTATGATGCGATGCCCAGCGCGGCACCCACTGTTTCCTGCCGCCTGGAGCGTCACGACCGTGTTCGCCGAGTTCGAAACCAACCTGCGGCGCGAGTGCCAGCTTGAGGGCATCGCCAAGGCCAAGGCGGCAGGCGTCTACAAGGGGCGGCCGGCTTCGATAGACGCGGCCAAGGTGCGCGAATTGAAGGGCCAGGGCCTCGGGGCTTCGGAGATCGCCAAGGCGCTCAAGATCGGTCGGGCGAGCGTGTACCGCGTGTTGGAGGTGGCTTCTTAGGCCTGCGCTCGCAGCCCGAACCCGCTTGCGTCAACCTCAAATGCATAGACGAACCAATCCTCTTGCCAATTAACGCTGAATTGGCCGAATTGAGCGCAAACGGCAATCGGGCGCTGCCAGAATGCCGCCCTTACCTATCGGCTGGCGCCTTACCGCTCGCGGCGTCGCGCGATAATAAAAGCAGAAGCGGCCTCGACTCTCGGCTGCAATCGGCCCAGGCTGGCCTTCCAGCCCCCTGGAGGCTGCCCCCATGGACAACAACTTCGTGCACCGGACAAATCTAGCCCACTTCCAAAAGCTAATCGATGAGGCGACCGACGAAACGCGGCGGCAATTGCTCTTGAAGCTTTTGGCCGAGGAACAGGCGAAGGCTCAGCCCGCCCCGGAATAGCCCTTACGGACAATTCCTGATTGAGGCCCCGCCGGCGGCCGATTTAATTTGTGAACATGACCGACGCTGTACCCAATTGCCCGCAGTGCCGAGTGCCGATGAGCCGCGCGCGCATCATCCCCCGAATGGGTGGCTTCCCGGAGGTTCATAGTTTCCAGTGCGGGCAGTGCGGTGAGGTGCTCTCGGTGGAAACGGACGCGCCTTGGGAATCGCGCCGCGAGGATTTGCCCGATTAAGCGGCGGCGTGGTCGTGCCGCCCCCTCGACAACTCCCTGCCCGCGGGCGTCCCGCTCTCGCCCGTCTCGATCCCTCCGATAATGCCTATTCCAGGAACCAAAAGCGCAGACCCGCGATGCCGGCGAGCGGGTCAGCGGCCGTTCCAATTCTCGCTCCGCGCCCGTTGCACCGCGATCGCCTCCGGGTTCTTGCATTTGATCCATGCCGAATAGCGCCCCGATCGATAGGGAGCGTTCACTCGCTTCGACACGATGCCCTCGGCGCCAAGCCGGCAGGCGTGGGCAAACACCTTTGGCCCATCGGCGGCAATGTGCTCGTTGAGCAGAATGCCTGCCGTGGAAAGGCGCAGCAGGCTGGTCAATCGCGCCTTTCGCTCTATGAGAGCAACCGGGCGCAGATCCTCACCATCAAGCTCCAGAAGGTCGAAAGCGTACATGCACGCCATGCTGTTTCCGCGGCGCAGTTCGTCAAAGCGGACCAGACCGTCGGGACCGATCACCACCGCCTCACCGTCGATCGTGAAGCTCTTCGCCTTCAGCCGAGCCGCCGCATCTGCGATCGCGGGAAATCGTGAACTCCAGTCGTAGCCCCTGCGCGTATAGAAGCGAGCTGCCCCGCCATCGCCGCGGACGATCATTCGATAGCCATCGTGTTTGATCTCGTGCACCCACTCGGGCCCACTCGGCGGGCCGCTGCCGCTCGATCGGCTGGGCGGGCACGATGAACCCTGCCGGGAGGCTACGCGATACCATTCGCGTGACTTATGATCGTTGCCGTGCTCAACTGCAAGTTACGTGCGGCTGGGGCAAACTGGAACAATTTTCGCGGCAACGAATTCGACTGTGTGCGTGGCGCCCTCCCCGGACACCCCCCCCATGGGCGTACATGCGGGAGCCCCGGCTTGCCTACGCTTGGCGCCGGGGCTTTCTGTCTTGCCATCGGTTCGCAAACAGATGGCTTGGTGGCCAGGATGGGATTCCATCGCGGGCCTTGGATTTTGGTCACAGCGTTAGTCCTTGTTTGGCACCGGTTGTCTTCGTGTAATCGGCGCCTCCGAGTTGGTCGACGTGGGGATGCGCATCATCACGCTGGGCTCTCGTACGGTCGCGACGGGAAGGTCAAACCGCGCGGCTATTCGGCCGCGTCTCAATTTGAAGGTGGCGGCGCGAGCGCCACCAAGGGTACGTCGATCTCGCACACGACTCCTGAAGGCTCAAACGACAGACGTACAGCGCCGCTCAGCTGGCTGACGAAGCTGTGCTGAATGAGGCGGGTACCAAAGCCGCGACGTTTCGGCTCTTGAACAGTCGGCCCGCCGGCCTCCTTCCATTTCAGACAGAATTGCCCGGCCGGTTCGTCCACGATGGCGGTAATTTCGACCCTGCCTGTTGGAACGGACAGTGCGCCATATTTCGTTGCGTTCGTGCAT
Organism: uncultured Alphaproteobacteria bacterium; assembly: GCA_963807015.1. Lineage (GTDB taxonomy): Bacteria > Pseudomonadota > Alphaproteobacteria > Rhizobiales > Xanthobacteraceae > JAJPKK01. The sequence continues at coordinate 340,007 of CAWEAS010000013.1, forward strand.
AGTTCGTTGATCGCCATCGAAAGTGGCAGCGCCGCCGACGCTGCGGCCTCAACATCGGGAATTTGGAGATGAAAGCGGCCCCGGCCAGGACCGTCGAATGGTTCGATTGCGGTGCGCAAAATCTCTCGAAGGCGCGAAGATCTCCAATTCGCCTGAAGCAGGAGATCATGAACTCGGCTTAGCGCAGCAATACGGCTTTCGACCCCTTGCCTTCCTTCCTCGATCGTCTCGGCGGTGCGCAGCGATTGGGACACGATTGCACCAACCATGGCGAGCATGTTCTGGATGCGATGGTGCAACTCGGCAACAAGCAGAGTTTGCAATTGCTCTAAGGTCTTCTGCTCGGCGGCGTCCACGCCGGCCTGCTGTAAAAGTCGTCGAAGGTCCAGGTTCTCGGCTTGGAGCCGCAATGCGTCGTCAATCGGCATCTAAACGTTCTCCGCAGGCAAGCCGTGCATCGGACATGTGGCGTTCCTCAGTTTGCTGAACGGATGACGCTACGACTGCATTCGTCAGGCCCGTACCGACGACTTGCAGGTCACCTTCCCTACAGCAAGCCGGCGCCAGCATGATCTCGAAACATGTCGGCATCTCGCACGTAGGCCTGCAGCACGTCCATGCTCTTGTGACGTGAGACGTCGCGCATTTTGAACACTGATGCGCCGCGGCGGGCCGCGCTCGTGAGGAAGCCAGCACGGAGCGAATGGGCGCCGAAATCCGCCGGATTGAGCCCGAGGCGCTCGGCGTAGTCTTGTACGAGATCGCAAACGCTCTTCGCGGTGAGACGTGCGATGCCAAGCCGGCCGCCTTTGGCAACGGGTCGGAATACTGGACCCTCTGAGATCCCGGCGGCCTCTAGCCATGCCTTCACGGCTTTGACTGGGCACGTCGAGCCGCCGCGGATGCGTGTCGCCTGATCGGGTGCGGGCTCGTGCGCGGTGCGAAGCATCGCCAGTCGGCCGCGGACGATGTCCCACAGCTGGTGCATCTCTTCGGCGAGGCACTTGCGATAGGGCCGGTCCCATCCGCTCGCGATGCAGGCGGCGCGCTCGCGGGCGGCGCGGCCGTGGGCGAGGCGCATCAGCATGGCGCGATCAATCGTGAGATCGGGGGCGATTAGGAGGCTGTAATGGTCAGACATTTCACAGGGCAGCCCAGTTGAAATTTGCTTCTAAATTGGTATGGTGTACCAACATTGTGTGAATAAGCGTGCAAAAAGGACCCCCTTTTCGGGGTGATCGGCTCCCAATCGGGACCCCGGAATAGAGGGGTCCACATTGGCTTCCACGATTCGTGGAAGCCGAGGTTGGGATGCTGGTCGTGGAGACGATTGCCAAGATTTGCCGCGCATTTTTTGTACACGGGAAGGCAATAAAAGCGATCTGCCGAGATTTGGGTGTATCTCGGAAAGTCGTGAGGAAGGTGATCCGCTCTGGGTCGACGGAGTTTCGCTATGAGCGAGGAGATCAGCCTCTTCCGAAGATTGGCCGTTGGCGTGATGCCCTCGATCAGTTGCTATTGGCGAATGAGGCGAAAGCGCCACGAGAACGTCTGACGCTGATCCGGATATTCGAGGAGCTGCGCGGACGCGGTTATGACGGTGGCTACGATGCCGTGCGCCGTTACGCCAAGCGATGGGCCAAGGACCGCGGGCAAGCGACAGCCCCGGCCTACGTGCCACTGAGCTTCGCGCCAGGGGAAGCCTACCAGTTCGATTGGAGTGATGAAGTCGTCCTGCTGAACGGCGTGACAGTGCTCGTGAAGGTCGCTCACGTCCGGCTTTGTCACAGCCGCATGTTGTTCGTTCGTGCTTATCCGCGCGAGACGCAGGAGATGGTGTTCGATGCCCACGACCGCGCCTTCGCGCTGTTCAAGGGGACGTGCGGGCGCGGCATCTACGACAACATGAAGACCGCAGTGGACGCGATCTTTGTCGGCAAGGGCCGCCTCTACAATCGCCGCTTCCTGCAGATGTGCAGCCATTACCTGGTCGAGCCGGTCGCGTGCACGCCGGCATCGGGCTGGGAGAAGGGGCAGGTCGAGAACCAGGTCGGGCTCGTGCGCGAACGCTTCTTCACGCCGCGGCTGCGGTTCAAGAGCTACGATGAGTTGAACGCCTGGCTCACCGACAAATGCATCGCCTACGCCAAGGCGCATCGTCATCCTGAGCTGATTGAGCAGACAATCTGGGAAGTGTTCGAGGCCGAGCGGCCGAAGCTCGTGCCCTATGCGGGCCGGTTCGATAGCTTCCACGCGGTGCCAGCATCGGTCTCAAAGACCTGCTTGGTGCGCTTCGACAATAACAAATACTCGGTGACCGCGAGCGCGGTTGGCCGTCCCGTCGAGATCCAGGCTTATGCGGATCGCATCGTGATCCGACAGGACGGCAGGATTGTCGGCGAGCATGTCCGCTCGTTCGGACGCGGCGAGACGATTTACGACCCCTGGCATTACGTGCCGGTGCTCGCTCGTAAACCCGGCGCCTTGCGCAACGGCGCTCCCTTCAAGGACTGGGTGCTGCCGGCCGCGATGGAGCGCATTCGACGCAAACTCGCCGGCGCCGATGACGGCAATCGGCAGATGGTGGACATCCTCACCGCAGTAATCACCGACGGGCTGCCAGCTGTTGAAGCGGCGTGCGCTGAGGCGACGGCGCAGGGCGTTCACTCCGCTGACGTTGTTCTCAACATCCTAGCTCGTCAGCGCAACCCCGATCCACCCGCCACCATCGTGACGCCGGCCGCTCTGACGCTGCGTCATACCCCAGTCGCCGATTGTGCCCGCTACGACAACCTCAGGAGGATCAACTGATGGAACGATCCGAACTCTTCGACCTCATGGGCGAGCTGCAGCTCTACGGCATGAAGGCCGCCTTCGATGAGATCATGGCTACCGCTGTCAAACGTCAGCATGAGCCCCAGCGCATCATCGGCGACCTACTCACCGCCGAGATCAACGAGAAGCAGGCTCGCTCGATCAAATACCAGCTCTCCATTGCCAAGCTGCCACTCGCCAAGGATCTCGACGACTTCCAGTTCGATGGCACGCCAATCAACGAGACCTTGGTGCGCGATCTTGCCGGCGGCGGATTCCTTGCTCAGCAGCGCAACGTCGTGCTGATCGGCGGGACCGGCACGGGTAAAACTCATCTGGCGATTGCCATCGCCCGGAGCTGCATCCGATCCGGCTCCCGTGGTCGCTTCTACAACGTGGTCGACCTCGTCAACCGGCTCGAGGCCGAGACCCGCAACGCGCGACAGGGCCGGATCGCCGATCACTTGGCCCGGCTGGACTTCGTGATCCTTGATGAACTCGGCTATCTGCCCTTCGCCCAAGCCGGCGGCCAACTCCTCTTCCACCTCATCAGCAGGCTCTACGAGCGCACCTCAATCATCGTCACCACTAATCTTGCCTTCGGCGAATGGCCGAGCGTCTTCACCGACGCCAAGATGACGACCGCATTGCTCGACCGTCTCACCCATCACTGCGACATTATCGAAACCGGAAACGAGAGCTGGCGCTTGAAGAGCCGCGCTGAGGATCACCCCACAAGCCGCGCTCGCGCCGTCTCCGCAACCCCGACCAGCTCCGACGGCGCGAGCGCTACCGCCCCGACTTGTCGGGCAAAGGGGTCCCTTTTGGATGCCGATAGGGGTCCCAATTAGCTGCCGATTGACAAACATTGAGACTGCGACGCAATAACTATTTTGGGATAAAATCGCAATGAACGGTGCACAGGTGCGGATGGCCGCGCCGCCCTAAATATGAACGTTCGCGATCTTGCTACTGCAGCCGAGGTATCTCCGAACACGATTGTGCGGATCGAGGCTGATCTGCCCTCGAATGCATCAACGGTGGCAGCGATCTGCCGGGCACTTGAAGCGGCTGGAATTGAATTCATCGCGCAGAATGGCGGCGGTCCTGGCGCAAGGTCAAAAATCACATTGCCACGGCCGCCGCGGCGGCTGCCGGTGCGTCAAAACGGTCGGGGGGCACACAGGAGGCCCCGCGCAAAGCATCTCGCCGGAAGCGGCGCTAGAGCGAGGTGGACTGTTTTGAGGGGGACAACTGGGACCGATGCGTTGGGCGGCGGGACTGACACCCGCATCCGCGATTTTATCGGCGCCCGATCCATCGGTGTCTCCATCATCATCGGGCACTAATCGCCCCCGACGAGTTTGCTCCTGGGGCGGCGACCGAAGGCCCTTACATCTGGCGAGTAAATCCATTGACGGGTGAGATTGAGATATGCCCGGTGCGGGCGGCCAGCGGGGGCAATTTCACCATTCGCTGCCGGTGATGGCAGCGCTGCCGGTCATAAGGGCGATTCGAGCGCTAAAAAAGCCGAGCGCTGCCCCATCACCTCCTCCTCTCCGGCCCTCGCGCGCGTGTTGGCGACAGTTCCTCGGCTAACGTATAGAGCGCGGCTATTGCCTTTAGTGATGACGCCTTGTTGCAGCTCACACCTAGTCTCTCCTCTCTGCCGGGGTGTATGAGATTACGCGCATCCTTTGCCATGTGAGCTAATTGCGCAGCCTCGGCACTTATAAGTTTCGCGGCGGCGGCAGCGTCGATCAACTCCGGCAGGTGCACCTCATTGAATGCCTTCTTGCGTGGCTTCGTTCCGGATGTATCAAGCACCCAAAGGAGCATCGATTCTAGCGCCGAGCCGGCAAAGGTCGTCGCCCCGAGCCATTCCTGCGCGTGAAAATTTGTCCATGCTGCGCGTATCTTATCTTGAATGGTGCCCCTACGATTGAGGTCGTCGATAAAAGGCAGCTCTGGCTCCGGTGGAGGGAGCGCGTCGTGACACAGCTGCATCAGGCGACGAATTCGCTCTACTGCATCCTTCCCACCTACGTCGCGCACGACGATCGTATCTCCGAGTTCCCAGCGGGTCACTGTCGCGGCGAGCACAGCTCGGCATCTGGTGAGCTCAAGGTAGTCTGGGAATGACAGGTCAATCAGTTCAGTCGGGACATCTTCCAGTAACCACAGCACGCTCTTGACCTCAGGCAAATATCGATGAGCGAGCCTTCTCTCGTCCAAATCGTTTGGCTTGGCGCCAATTAAAGTTTCGATCGCCTGTACGACCTGGCTCGGCACAATGTGCATGGCTGTGTCTCAAGCTTCTGCCCACTACACGGAAGGGTTGAAGTCCTAGCGCTTTTAAGCCAGATTTAAGGGGTATGGAACCGGGAACCAATCGAGATGCCCCTAAAGAGGCCGCGGCAAGGGCAACCTCTCGCGCCTCTCAAGACAAGAGAAATGCTTGATCTTGCTGATTTATCCGACGGGGCGGCCGCTAAGTTCACGGAAGCTATGCAAGCGGCTGCAATTAATGCGAGGTACACTGGCAGCCCGTATCATCGTTCGGCGGGCTCGAAGGCTGGACCGATAGCTCGACGGGCTGGGCTGACCAGCAAGTGTCCGCCGATTTGGAACAATGTTGAGGCTACCCGGGTCTTGCGGGAGGCAATTACAGTTGGGCGAGTGTCTTTGATCTGGGAACATGGCTACCCCCGCTACGTTTGGCATCTCGAGGGGGACGTTTTATATGAGGCGAGGCTGACTAACAGCGGCAACGGCGAATATCACGGTTACCCGCTAGAAGATCGGTGGCAATGGCCGAAGAACTTCCGATAGCTACCAACGGCTTCGCCGTGGATTTGCAGTGGCCGGCAAATCCGGGAGCGGGCGGCAATTGGCTTCTCGATCAATCGCTAGCGCGGTTCCAGTTGCGCGTGGGCGACAAATCGGTCACGGCCTACAGATCGGAGAATGGCGAGGTTAATACGCATCTTACGGTCCCAACTTACTACCTCGTCGAGTGGCTTGCCTTGAATTGGTGGTCCTTTCTTTATGAGCCTCGCAAGTTCGACAGCGAGGCTGCTGAGCATGACTACAGATTTCGCCACTGGCTCGGAACACCAAGGAACGGCTTCGCGCTTCCTGACGTGATGTTTTGCCCGACAGGAGGAAAGATAGAGATCATTGCGCGCCCCACTTATCTGAGATTTGCGCAAATCACTTTTACGGAATCGACAATTGCCTTGGTGGCGACCGATGCGGTGCGAGATGCCTTCTCAACCTTCGTTGACCAGGTGCTAGAGCGACTTCGAGCAAAGGGCGTCAAGAATTCCACGGCCTTTGAGGCCTGGGATCGGGTCAAATCGACTTCAGCAGAAGAAGAGCCGTACTGCCGCTTGATCGGCTCACTAGGCTTATCGCCGTACGTTCAACATCGTGACATTGACCGCGTGTTAGATGAGATAGCCGATAAAATATCGGATACGATGCTGGGAGATCTATGTGATGCCGCCAGTCTCGGAAGCTTCGACAGAGCAGTCGAGCTCACCGATCGAATCTCAAAGGCGTTGGCAAGGGCGAAGACAATCGATTTGAAGGATTTATTGAACGTCCGGAAGCCAGCAGATTCCGGTACGAGGGCATATGAATGGGGTTATCGGGCGACCGATGCAGCTCGGTCGGCGCTTGGAATTGCTCATGATGACCCAGCAGGATCGGCCGCGTTTTTTGAACGTATGAAATTTGATCTTAGCTCGGATGGCAACGTGGTAGCGGAAGGCCCGGCTATCTCGCAAATCTCGGGCGCCGTCGATCGGGAAGATTCGGGAACGCGTGTATCTGTGGCTGGGGCAAACAGTGGACAAAGAAAATTTGCCGCTGCAAGAGCATCTTTCCTGGCTTGGTCTGACGCGAAGAATTCGTCACGGCTGGTCACTACTGCTCGCACTCGGGATCAACAAGCGAGCAGAGCATTCGCAGCAGAGCTTCTCGCTCCTGCCAAATATCTAAAGAAGCGGCTTGGTGATCGTCACGACGTATCGTCGTTTGCACTCGATAAAATTTCCGAGGAGATGGGAATTGCCTCGACCGTGGTGCGGTATCAGGCTCAAAACCACGGCTATTATGTTGCAGAAGCGGCCTAATAGGCTCAGCGCAGTGGCATGTCTCTGTGGGGCGTCGCAGCGGTTCGCACCAAAGAAATGAGCTAGAGCAGATTCCGGTCGATTTCACGCATAGCCTGCGTGCCTGAAATAATTTGCGGCTTCGCGGGCGGTGACGTTACGGGCGAACGAGCCGATGCGTCGACGCAGGCGATGAATTCTCCGCTCACCCACCTTGCGCAGATGAGCTTTCAACTGGCTGAAAGCCATCTCGATTGGGTTCAGGTCAGGCGAGTATTTGGGCAGATAGCGAAGTGTCGCACCGCGCGCCTCGATTGCCTCGCGGACACCGGCGGCCTTGTGCGCCGGAAGATTGTCGATCATCACAATCTCGTTCTGCTTGAGGGTCGGTGCGAGACAGCGTTCGACATAGGCCAAGAACCGCCTTCCGGTCATTGCGCCATCGATTGTACGCGATGCCCTCATGCCATGCCGGCGTAGAGCGGCCACGAAGGTGATCGTCTTCCAATGGCCTTGCGGCACATGGTCCACCAGCCGCTCGCCGCGGGCGCAACGGCCGTGCAGCCGCACCATCCGGGTATTGGCGGAAGTCTCATCGATGAACACCAGCCGGGCCGGATCGAACAGGCCCTGTTCGCGCATCCAGCGTCGGCGTGCCCGCGCCACGTCTGCGCGCTCCTGCTCTGCCGCGCGCAGGCTTTTTTTTGACGGTGATCTTGTGTCGCTGAAAAAACCGCCACACCGCCGTGCGGCTGCCAGGAATTTTGTGCTTCCGCATCGCGCAGACGATCTCGTCCAACGTCAGGTCGGGCTCCACCGCGATCAGCGTCAGCAAAAAGTCCGCGTACTTCTCCAGCGGCGATGCGCTCCCACCACGCGGTTTGGCGGCACAGCGGCCGGTCTCGCGAAAGCACTTCACCCAGATCACCGCCGTACTGGCGCTCACGTCGTAGTGTTCCGCTGCCTCCCGCCGTGAACCACCACTTTCCACTCGTCCAATCACCCGCTGCCGCATATCCGAAGAATAGGCCTTGGCCATCGATCCGCCTCCCCAAGCCGAATCAATGCCGATAGACTCTCGCATCTCACGGCAAAGGGGAATCCCCCCGATTCAATCAGGGCGGAACGTGCTCTAGGTATCCGCGCGCAGACCAGACTTTGCCAATTTGCGTCCGATAAATCCTGTTCCGACGGGAACCGACCTGCGGTTAATTTAACCGCAGGTCGCCCACCGGCGGACCATGTTGGAACAGGAGCGCCGAAGGTCAAACGGTGCTCGTTGGTTCCTATAAAGTCTATTCCGGAAGGTAAAATGGGAGAAACCCCTCCCTCATGCGTAGGGGTTTTGCATTGGCGTCCGGTGCAAACGACCTGGCGGCGGCGCGTCGGCGAAGCGACACGCCGCCGCGGCCTATAAAATGTAGGCGCCGCCGGTTGCTGTAAAAATCATCTGCCGCGCGGCTAAGGTTCGCTGTATGTCGCCCGAGCTAGACGGTTGACGATCTTTTGCTATGCTTGGTCCATGATTTGCCATCGCTGAGCGATATCGGCGTGAGCTAAGTGGGGGCTCGGTCACGTCTCCTGCCACACGTCCGCAGCGAACGAAATCGCTGCAAGGGCGCCGCCGGCCTTGATTGGGCGCACGTCAGCACCACGATACGGTGCAAGTGCCTCGGACACTTTAACCGGGCCCTGAATGTCCGGGGACAAGGACTAGGCGAGGCGCCGGCTATTAACGGCGCATGTGCGCAACAGCAGAGGATCGGTAACTCGTTTCTGACTGCCAATGTGGCCGAAGAATTTCGGCAGCAGATGGGCATTGTCGGACTGGGCTGCTGGTGTCCTCGATCTCGACCTAGGCGCTTTCATCCATGCCATCGATCTATGACGCGGCCATCGAGCCGCTGGATACGCATGCTGCCGCTCGGCGGCTCGGCGTCAAGCCTTGTATCCATGCGGCCCACCCCATCGGATCTGAAATGGCTCTTCACCCTGCCCCGAACCACAACGAAAAAACCCGGCCCCGCGTGTCACCGCGATGGCCGGGCGATTTGAGTAATGACCATGATTGGATACTACAAACGGGACTGCGAGCACAAACGATTTTCTGAGAAAAAATCCTCGACAACGCACGTCACCGTCATTCGGTGCAGCGGTCCGCACCTGATCTCTGCCGGGCGCCCTCCGCGGTACGTTGAGGTTTTCAGAATTAAAACTCGCCATCTGCCGATCGGCAGCGCGGGTCGCGATGTGGTGCGGCCATGCCGACCGTGATGACTGCGAAACCGGCCGGTGATGAGGCTGCGGGAGCATCGGCACTCAATCGCCGCCTCGCCCTATTCCCCATGACGGACCTCGGGAATGCTGAGCGCTTCCGCGAGCGCAACCGTGGCAGGTTCCTCCACGACCTCCTCGGCGATGGCTGGTCATGGTGGGATGGTAAGCGGTGGCGCCGCGAGGGGGTTAGCGAGCGCCTCTTACGCGCGACCGATCAAGCGGTGAGATTGATCCAACACGAGGCGCATTCGGTTGTTGGGACTGACCTCGATCAGCTGGCGCAATGGCACGGGCGGAAAAATTGCTTGTTGTCCGATGCTCTCCGCCAATGGGGGTATTTGTCGGAATGAACGCAAGAATGAAGACGGTCGTGAAACTCGCTTGGCCGTACTTCTCCACGCGATTTCTCCGGGACCGGAGTGCGGGAGTGACCCTGCAGGTGGAGGAAGCGGGGTCGGCGCGCCCGATTAGAGCGGATCGCTGCGATCATTCGTGACGCTAAGCCGGTCGAGCGGCCCGTCGTACCGGCGCGTCAAATCTTAGGGGCGCAGCCCGTAAAGCCTCCCGTCGAATCCGGCCCAGAAGGAGGCCGCCATGCGGCTCAGTCGATGCCGGCTTCCCTTTCCACCCCCGAAGACGCAAACGACGCTCATAGGCTTTGCTACGGCGGAGAATGGGGTCTGCAGAAAAAAACGGATGCGTCCTCTCGGACGAGGGGGAGAGGTGGCAAAGGTCCGCCGCCAGGCGCGCCGCCATCCGGATTGAACCCAGAGCGTCCAACAATTCAAATGATCGGCGGCAACCTTCCCCTGATCGTAGACCAGGCCGAGGGAGCGCTGATCGTCGAGCAAGCCCGATTTTTATCGCTACGGCGGCGTCTCTTGGTCCGACCGATCGTCGAGGAAGTGCCTGCCGCCGACATGACGACCCACGCTTGTGCACCGGCTGCTCCCCGCTGACACGGCCCTATATGGTCGACATATTCACCCAGGATTGCGCGATGGCAAAAATTCGAGGAGCCGCAGCAAGGAGCGGGCGTCAGCATCGATTGCCCCGACCGCGTGGCCGAGACGTATTTGGCGCGAGAGGGACGATGGCGCCTGCCGCCGCTCGCCGGCATCATTAACGCGCCGATGCTCCGCGCAGACGGCTCTTTGCTTGATCTGCCCGGGGTACGACGCGCGAACTGGCCTCCTCTTTCGAACAGACGGTTTGTCTCAGTTCGAGCCGATCCCCCGATCCGCCCCACGCGCCACGACGCCAAGCGAGCCGCTTGGGCTCTGCTTGAAGACCTCATTTCGACATTCCCGTTCGTAACGGCCAGGCTGATCGTGTCGGTTGCACTCTCCTTGGCATCCTGTCCGTGCTCGATCGGCGTGTCGGTCGAAACCACCTCGCCGATGCATTCATTCTCGGCGCCGGTCACCGGATCAGGAAAAGTCGATGCTCGTGGACATCCCCTCGAGTATGATCGCGACCGGCCACAAGGCTCCCGTTCTCGATCAAAGCAAAGATGACGTTGAAACCGATAAACGCATCGGTGGCGGCGCTATTGCGTGGGGGGAGCCCCCATCATCTCCTTCGACAATGTGGACCGGCCGCTCGACAGCGCACTGCTCTGCCAGGCCCTGACTTCCTCGGGCGTGATGCAACTGCGGATACTCGGCAGCAGCCGCGACATCGATGTGCCGAATACGGCCATGTTTTACGCCACGGGCAACAACTTAACGCTCGCGGGTGATCTCACCCGTCGCGCTGTCGTCTGCCGCCTGTTCCGCAATGCGAGCGACCCGAGTTGCGCGAGTTCGACCGGAACCCATTGGCGATGATTCGAGAGGATCGCGCGCGCTACGTTGCGGCAGCTCTCACGATTGTGCGAGCTTACTTCATCACGGAGGACCGCCTCTCGCTCGCGCCGCTCGGCTCCTACGAGGGCTGGTCACAGCGCGTCCGCGAGGCCCTTGTCTGGCTTGATTGCGCCGATCCCTGCGAGACGATGGCTTCCGCGCGGCGCGCCGATCCGGTCACTTCACATTGTCGAACATGATTGTCGCATGGCAGAAAAGCGTCGGGGTCAACAAGCCGATTGCTTCGCAGGGCTTGGTAGAAATTGCCGGCCGCGTCGATCCGGATGGAAGCTTCACGCATTCCGACCTTCGCGAAGCGTTGTTTGCCGTCGCTGGCGATAATCGCGGCGGTATCGACGTGCGCAGACTTGGTAAGTGGTTGTCGGAAAATGAAAACCGCGTGATCAACTTCCGAAAGATCACCCGCTCAGACGCGCAAACGAGCGCCGTCCGCTGGATGATCGTAGAGGTCCAAGGAGTCAGTTAGTGAGTCAAATCAGTTTCCGCCAAGAGGAGTGCAGGAAAGTGTCAGATGATGACACATGTATATGTGACACTTACGTGGGGTGCTCTTACGGCAAACTGATTTTAACTAACTAACTGACTTCGCTCGCCTCGGAGCAGTTTTGGCGTTACATTGTGGCAAACGAAATCAGGGCGAACAATCTGGGGGGCCAGTGTCGGCAAAGATGGTCCATCGTCTTTGCGCAGGCGTTTGAGACGCCGGTATGCGGGGATCGCAATCCGCTGTTTGTAGGCGAAAATCTATTTTACGATATAGCGATAAGAAATGGGTCAGAGACTTCGAAATACCAAGCATGAGCGGTTCGCGCGTGAAGTAGCGGCACTCACTCCGCTTGGCACTGCCTATCGGGAGGCCGGCTTTGGTGGCGATCCGCGCTGGCATCCATTCAACGCTTCCAAATTAGCCAACAAGCCCCACGTACGGGAGCGCATAGATGAGCTGCGTCTCGAATTCGAAAAGATGAGCGCAATTCATGTGGATTATGTCCGCCATCAGCTTCTCCGCATCGTTGAAGCGGATCCTCGCGATCTTTACGGACCTGATCCTAATGATCCCACGGGCAAAGGGCAAACTACGCTCGATAACGGACTTGCCTCGGCATCTGTCAGCCGCGATTTCGCGCGTGAAAATTAATCCTGAGACCGGCGAGCCCACCGAGATTGTGCTGGCCAACAAAACCGAGGCCTCTGCGACGTTGCTTCGAAGTCTGCCCGGCGGTTCGATCGAGCGTCATGAGCATAGTGGCAGGGATGGTGTGCCGCTGCCGGTCCCAATTATCAATTTGTTGGGAAAGCCCGTCGAGTTGTTGTGCGACGGCAATATCGTTGCCGATAAGACCTCTCCCGAACCGAGAACAGACATCGATACGCCGGCCGCATCTGATTAATTTGTCGCCCGAGCTAGACGGTTGACGATCTTTTGCTATGCTTGGTCCATGATTCGCCATCGCTGAGCGATATCGGCGTGAGCTAAGTGGGGGCTCGGTCACGTCTCCTGCCACACGTCCGCAGCGAACGAAATGCTGCAAGGGCGCCGCCGGCCTTGATTGGGCGCACGTCAGCACCACGATACGGTGCAAGTGCCTCGGACACTTTAACCGGGCCCTGAATGTCCGGGACAAGGACTAGGCGAGGCGCCGGCTATTAACGGCGCATGTGCGCAACAGCAGAGGATCGGTAACTCGTTTCTGACTGCCAATGTGGCCGAAGAATTTCGGCAGCAGATGGGCATTGTCGGACTGGGCTGCTGGTGTCCTCGATCTCGACCTAGGCGCTTTCATCCATGCCATCGATCGATGACGCGGCCATTGAGCCGCTGGATACGCATGCTGCCGCTCGGCGGCTCGGCGTCAAGCCTTGTACGTTGCTGAAGTGGCGATCACAGGGATGTGGGCCGGTGTTCAGCAAACGCGGCCGCAAAGTCATTTATTGCCCGGCTGATCTCGACGCTTACGAACGCGCGACGCGGAAGAGATCGACCCGCGGATGCGCCTCCGACGTTCCCGATCATCTCGGCAATCTCGCGGTGGCCTAACATGGCGCTGCTCTTAAATCCCAAACATGAAGCCTTTGCCCAGGCGGTAGCGGCTGGTTGTGGCTTGTTGGATGCCTATGAGCGCGCTGGCTTTGTCCGCGCTTATGGCAATCCCAATCGACTGGCGCGGCGGCCGAAGGTGGCAGCGAGAATTGCGGAGTTGCAGTCTCAGATCAGCCCCGCCGATCTTGTCAACATTGAATACATCCAGCAGAGTAATTGCGCTCAACGCTGAAATTCTAGGCGCAGCAACGGACCGGGATGCCCTCGCCCGCATCGCCAACGATCTGCATCATCTAGCAGAGGCACTGAACCTTCAGGCTTCGGAAATCGGCGTGCCTGGGTTGTCAGCCGATATCCAAAAATCCGAGCCGGTCAATCTTGGCTTCGGTCGACAAACGCCGGCGGAGATGCCGGCCACATCGGCCCACTCAGGATACAGCGAGACAACCAAATGCTTCCGATAACCGGACTTCTGGTGGGTAATTTCGAAAAGTTGCAGACGGCGCCGCTGCCGTTGCTCAAGCAGTGAAAGAGAACGGTCATGTCTTCATGGCAAGTAGTTCCCGCACCGGATTACACGAAGGCGATCTGGACTACGGATTCAAACTCGGCGATCGGTTCGCCGATTGCCGAACTCGCTATTTAAGGCACGCGCAGGCCGCACGCTGGCTGAACAAAATGCCTTTCCCGATGGCATGCCGGTGCTGAAATATGCGAGCGGTAATCCCGTCAAGGATCAATACGGGAATCCTCTGCCGGACATGAACGCAATAAACAACACGAACTTTAAGCTGGGCGGGTAGGATTACGCCAAGGGATTAATGCCCCTTTCGAAGGGCAGGGCGTCTGGCGCATCAAGATCAAATCGACAGTGCCATCCGAGGTTACGGAACTCCAAATCCGAGCGCTGATAACAAAAGTGCAGCCGGTCCGGGCAATATAATTCTGCCGCGGCAGCAGCAATCTAATCCGGGCCAGCCGTCGCAGCCACGTCTTGCGGCAAGCGGCGGTACATCGGCAACGGCCCGGGCGCGATACGATCCGCAGCATCGTCACCGAATTCGCCGGTGGCAAGGAAGCGACGCCAATCATCAGCAACACGGTGCGAACGCTGAGAATACATCCCGGTGCGCGGTTAAGCCCCGATCAGGTCGCGAAGATCAAGTCGTTTCTGTGGGTGCAAATGGACAAGGGCCACGATCTTGAAGACGTAACGCCGCAGCCGGAAGATTCCGAGCGCAAATGAACGGGCCATGAATGGACCGTCGGCGGCTCCCTCCGAGGCAAGCGGCGTTTCTGGCGCGCCAGGTCCGGCGCCGGCGAGCAACCGATCGGCGATCACTGCGTCCGCGCCCGTGGAAGCTGCGCTCAGCGATTTGCCGGCGAACGAGGCTGTGTTCCGTGCGGTCGCGGCGGTCCTGCGGCCCGGCGTCGCTCCGCAAAGCTATCGAGGCTAGGTGTGAGCGGTCGATCGCGCTGTCCAAGGCACGCTGACAAACGCCTATCAGGCGTCGCTTTAGGAATGGCAATGTGCGCGCCGCAGCCCTCCAGGAGAAGGCTAAGCAATATGCGGCGCTTGTGACAAAGTGCTCGACGCGGCCAAGGCGGCGGCCGAGCCCACCGGTCCGATGAAGGAATGGCTCGCTGGTCGGCAGCGCGGCGAAACCCAGGCACAATATGAAGCTCGGGTTGTCGGTGGCAAGAAAGCCGCGACTGCGCCCTACGAAATCGCCGAGGCGGCACTGCGCGAAGGCGGACGCCCGGTCGCGATTCATCCGAATGAGGTCGTAACTACAGGCGCAGAGATCAATCCGGAGCTCAAGGGCTTCACCGGTTGGGCTGCCGGCCGGCTCGGTTTGCCGAGCGAGGCCAGCTGCACCGAATGTTCCGGCCGCGCCAGGCGTGCAGGACCATCGGGCGCGCCACTTTGTGGGCCGGCTCCGGCAGTCCCGGGACAAAGCGCCTTCACGCCGCAGATGATCCGCAATCCCGACGGCAACGTGGTCGTTGTCGCGCCTTACCCTACAAAACTGCGGCCCAGAATTACGAGAAGGCGCGCGAAACTTACAACGGCGCACAACAGACCAAGCAGACGTTCGCCGAGATGGAAGATTATTTCGGTCATTGAATTCGGCGGGATGGTCTTCGACCGGCGCTGGTGCTGAGGCGCGGCTCGGCATGGCAAGGGCGATCGACTCAGTGTGGCAAGTGCTCGGCGTCAAGGGTGAGAGCCTGCCATTGGATCCCGAAAAAATCGCGAGCTGGGAAGATCACGGAAAAACTCGACCGGGCTCGGCTTCTCCTCGCCCCACTTGGGTGCGCGCGAGGCGATGCAGATCGTTCAGGGCGCGATCAAGGCAAATCCCAGCGTGCAGGACACGCCGAAGGGTGCCCTTATGGTGCTCAACACGATCCACCAAAATGCTGAGCGCGATAACGACTACTCAGAATTTGAGAACCGCTACGCGCAACTCACGGTGGTGATCTGATTGGCGCCGAGGTCGCGTTCAACAAGCAAAATCCGCCGAGCCTCTATGCGCGCCGCGCCATCAGTGCAAGCGCAAAGGAACATGCCGCAGAAGGTCGTCGATGACCCTACCGCAACAATAGGGCGGCTGGCGGAGTAGCTTTCGACAACAAAATTCGGCGGCAAGGGCGCGGCGAAGACATTCTTGCCGCAGGGGAGTGCGCCCTGATGGCTGAGGCCAATTACTTCGATGGTTACGATATTTTGCGCTTTGGGCAGTCCGCACCGCCGCCGCGCCCGCAGGTGCCGCCGGCTGATAGCTTTTTGCTGATCGCTTCAGTGGAGCGGGGTCAGCCGCAACGCGAGAAGTCGAACTATTTCGACAAGTACGATCATCTCCGCTTTGGCGCCGCCGGGAAAGGGCGGCTCCAATTGGGACGTCGCCGTGCAAGTCCCGGTGGCTTCAATGAGGGCCTCGCCAATGTGGCCGGGGCTCCGGTCGACGCAGCCACATGGCTTTGGAACCAAGGCGTTCGCGGCGCCAACGCTGCTTACCGTGGTGTTCACGGTGGCGATGAAGATTTAATACCGCCGATCAGGCGACCATTCGGCGGCTCCAAATCCATCAAATCAGGCTTGGGCCTCGTCGGGCTTAATCCGGAAGACATTCCGGCGCGAACATCGGGAGAGCGTATCGCGCGCGGTGTGGGCGGTGGCGTGGCCGCGGCCATTGCTCCGGAAGCGGTGCTCGGAACGATGGCCCGGGCGATCCCAGCTGCAGCGCCCATCGCTGAGACCGGTGCACGATTGTTCGGCCGGACAGAAGGTGCCAGCGATCTTGCGACGAATGTCGCTGCCGGCGCTGCCGCGGGCGCTGGCGGTGCGGGCGCCGCAGAGTTGGCGCCTGATCAATATAAACCTCTTGCTCACGTCGTGGGATCAATGGCGGCGGGCGTCCCGGTGGCCGCAACACCGGCGATTGCCCGTGAAGCTGTGCGGGTTGGCAAGAACTTTGTCGCTCCGATGCACGAAGCTGGCCGCGAAGAGCTGGCCGGCGGGCGGCTCGCCAACGCGGCGAACGATGTTTCGGCGGTGCGCGAGGCCATAGACACAGCGCCGCGCGAATTGGTTCCGGGATCCAGGCCAACCACGTTCCAGCTCACCGGCGACACCGGCCTCGGCGCGCTCGAGCGGGATGTGCAGACCCGCAATCCTGCGGAGTTCGCTGAGCGTCGCGGCGAGCAGAATGCCGCTCGCGTCCAGGCACTCCAAGGCGTTCAGTCCACTGGCGCGCCGGAAGAGATTTCCGGATTTTTGCGAGGTCGCCTCGCCGAGATTGACCATGCGAGCCAGCGGCTGATCGATGATGCGACAGCGCGAGCGCAGGGCGCGGCGGCGCGGCTCGGCGGGCAAGGCGTGCCCGAGGATTACGGGGCGAGGCTCCGCACCGCTCTTCAGGATGCGGAGGACACGGCTCGCGCCGGTGAGCGCGGTCTATGGAACGCGGTCGATCCCGATGGCAGGCTGACCGTCTCTATGGGGCCGGTCCGGAACGCGGAACGATCAATTTACGGCGACATGACCGCAGCAGGCCAGCGGGCGTCACACCGCTCGAAAGCACAATCCGAAAGGTGATCGATACTTATCGGCCCGTCGAGCCTTCCGTGAGTTGGCTGATCTGCGCAGCGCTGTGTCAACCGCGATGCGGTGAGATGCGTTCGGCGGGCCGTACTCCGGCCTATGCCCGCCTCTCGCGGTTGCGGGAGGCGGTTGAACAAGCGATCGGCGATACTGTAGAACAACGCGTAGCAAATAAATCCCGCGCCGTTGCTTCCGGGCAGATTTCGCCGGACCAGACAATGGCGGCTCGCGTTCAGGCACAAGTCGATGAGTGGCGCGCCAGACAAGCCCAAACCGGGCAAAACGCTGGAAGCAATTTTGGCGAACTTCCGGCACCGGAGCGGCCGTTAGCGCTCGCTCATCTAGAGCAAATCAACAAAGCCTCGGGCGATCTGGAAATCCTTCGGGAGATCAAGGCGTACAAGCGGCTGAACGGCCAACCTTCGACCAAGCCGCCCGAGAGCGCCTAAACGCCGCCACGGCTGCCACGAGGGATCGTGCCCGCGCCTTCAATCAGGGCGTGGTCGGTCAAATCCTCCGCACGCGTGGTGATCGCGGCAATTTCCAGATGACCGATGCGGCCGTGCCGGGAAACATCTTCCGGCCCGGCCCTCCTGGCTATGAGGCGGTGCAGTCCTTCCGGCGGGCAATCGGCAATGATGATCAGGCTCTCGGCGCACTTCAGGATGCGGTCGCTGCGTCAGCTCGGCGCTATGCGCAGCGTCCGGACGGCACGATCGATGCCACGAAGCTGCAACGCTGGCGGAGTGTGCACGCGGATGCGTTGCGCGCGTTGCCCGAGGATGTGACGCGCGAATTCGGCGACGCCGGCCGCGCGGCAACAGCGATCGACGCTGCCGCCCAGGCTCGGCGGACCGCGCTTGATGCCTACCAGCAAGGCGCGATAGGCCGGCTGATCGGTGTCAGTGATCCTGCCGACGTGGTGAAGACCGTCGGCGGCATCTTCTCGCGCAATGACGCGACGGCTTCGATGCAGCGCCTGGCGCAGGAAGTGGCGCGCGATCCCGATGCCCGCGACGGGCTGCGCAAGGCTGTTATCGACTACACGTACGGGCGCTTTGTATCGAACACGAAGCCGCCACGACCCGCACCGGTCAGATGAAGAGCGACACGTTTCAAGGCTTCGTGCGCCACAATCGCGCGGCGCTGCGCCAGGTCTTCTCGGAGGCTGAGGTCAATGCGCTGTCGGCGATTGCTGCTGATTTGCAGCGCGCGAGCCGCTCGCTCACCGCAGTCCAAATCCCAGGTCAATCGAATACGGCGCAGGACACGATCGCGGCGCTCGAAAAGAAGCCGGAAGGCCATGGATCATTGTTGACACAAGCGATCTTGGCCGGCGCCGCCGGCTATGAGGTCCACGGTATGAAGGGTGCCGCGTTGGGCCTGGCCGGTGCCTTTGGCAAGTATTTCACGCACAAGCTCCGGGAAGCCGGCATGGAAAAGGTCGAGGACCTCGTCAAGCAGGCGATGATCGATCCCGATACCGCGCGTCATCTGCTCTCGCGGGCGCCACCGAACTCGACGGCCTCCAGTGCAGCGAAGATGAAGCTTGCGCAGCGGTTGGCTCGGCTCTCGGTGTTTGAACAGGCCCAAAACAAGGGAGGGGACTTCCGGCCATGATCAACTCGGAACTGTCCCCGGTGGTCGCTGCATCGCCTTATCAGCCATCTCGGTTAGATCAGCAGCAAGTGCGCGGGCTTGCTTCGGTGTCATGGCGAACGTCAGAAATCGCGATGACCTTCCGATCTCTTCCGCATGATCTACAAATTCTAGCCGCAAGCCGCATCCGGTTTGAGCCAGGAGCGCCGTCTCATAACCAACAACCGGGTGCAGGATTACGAGTCCTTGCTCGTCGGTTTCCCAGTTCGGCATGACAGACCTTCCTTTGCTGAAGAATTAACCGGATGGATTGTGCTCATGTTGTCAGAAAGCTGTAGGACGGTCACTGCTGATCACCTCGCGCAATTTCCCACCTTCTGTGCGGTTGTCCGAATGGAAGATGATCCCTCGGTTGCGAAATGGATCGAGTTTTGGGCGCCGAAATCGACCGGTGATATCGAGTGGGACTATGTGGCCGGCGATCTTTATGGCGAGGAGGCCATCCTTTACGTCCGCAATCACGACAAGCCGGAGTTCCTCACCTGCGTGCTGCTATCGATCGGAATGGTGCTGCACTTTAACTCACGGTGCGCGGGTCCTTTGGAACGCGGGTTCATCGATCGCGTGCTTAAGGACTTTCCGGATGCGATCGATCGCGTGTTCATGCTCGTGCATCAGCATCATCCAGAGGTGCTGAATTGAGAGAGCTTCACGCGAGCCTGCTGCGGTGTTGTTCCGATAATCCAAATTCTGGGCACTAAACCCGCGCTAACAATGGCGGGATCGCCCCATTCTCTGTTGAACTTCGCGAAGCGACACTGCTGTAAATGACGTTAAGCGGCCTTCGCGGTTTGGGCAACGGCGCGGTCGTTTGTTTCCCTCTCGTAGTGAGCTGCGAGCGCGGCCCGCAATGCTGGAAGTTGCTTGTATGCTTTCAGCCTGCGAAAGCCCTTCTTGGCCTCTTGCATGGCCGCAGCGGTCCAGCGCAGGGCCATTGAAGGCGAACTCCAGCGTTTCACGTTGCGGGTGACGCGACGCACGGTGCCCATCATGTTTTCAATGATGTTGGTGCAGGCCAGCGAGCGGCGCAGTTCGGCCGGCAAACCGAGCCGGCTCACCGTGAGGATCTCATCCAATCCCTCGAGGATGCTCTTCGAGACGCCGGGAGCATCGCGCTCCAAGCGCTGGGCAAGGTTGCGGATCAACTTCTCCGCCTTCGCTGCGTCGCTGAGTTCCCAGGCCTGGCGCAACACGCGTCGGACCGAGGCATGTAGAGCTGGCGATAGACGCTCCATGATATTTCGCGCCTTATGGATTTGACAGCGCTGGATCGGCGTGTGGCGTCCGAAGCTGCGACGGATCGCCTTGGAGAGCGCTTTCGAGCCGTCGATGATGAATAGACGCGGTACTGCTGGATCGAGGCCGCGCTCGATCAGGTCGTCGATCAAAGCCTGCACCACAGCGCTGTGCTCGGTTGCACCCTCCATCAGCCCAAGCGGGTGCTTGACGCCCTCGCTATCGATCCCGAGCGCCGCCACCAGCACGAGATGCTCACTGATGTGGATGCCATCGATCTGCACCACCATGATGTCGAGCCCGGATAGATCCGCACCCATCCATTCCTTCATGCGCCCAGCCGACAACGCCACGAAGTGCCGCGAAGCCGCCGACTTCGACACGCCGGCCCCCGCCGGCGCTGGAACATCGCCCTCGGGAAGCCGCACCGCTCGGCGGAATTTCCGCGTCGAGACGTTGATCAGCATCAGGTTCATCGCCCACTTGCCCAGCCAGTCTTCGGCGACCGCGCGTTCCCAGCTGGGCAGCGTCAACTCCTGACCCGCAAGGTCGCGCACGCGCGGCCGCTCAACTGCCACCTTGCCGGCGTGAAACCCAATCTTGCCTTTGGTTCGGCCCCAGCGGTGTCCTCGACGTTCCTCGCTGCGGGCGTGGCGAGCCCCACAAGCTTTTTCAACGTCCGTTTTCATCATTGCCTCCAGCGCCTCGACGCCAGCGGCCAAGCAGAACCGATCAAAGCTTGCGGACACCTCGTCCCAAGCTTTGCCCACAGCCCCCGTGACCGTTGGAGGCACGGCGATCGATGTTGTGCTAACTCTCTTCATGGCGTTGCTTTCCTCTCGTGGAATCATCACCCCGAGCCTAATGGCTCAAGGCGAGCAACGCCGCTTCTCCTATTTCAACATTCGCCGGGGCAATTCCAACAATGGCCCCTTCAAAAGAGCAGCAGAATGGCCTGGCGTTATTTCCGAACGAGGCGGAAGTCGCCCGCTTGGTGCTGGGTCGACGCGCCGCTGAGTGGCCCGGCAAAGCCGCTGTGCTTGAGCGCGAAGGATTGCCGAAGATCGATCCACTCATGGGCGGTCAATTCTGGCCTTCTGTCTTTCGCTGGTTTTGCGATCGATACGGGCTTGACGCCCCGTCCTCGGACGGCCCCATGATGGGAAAGAGCCGCATCCGCATTGTCCCGTTTGCGCCCGACGGGATGGAGGATTTCGATGGCGAGAAAGCGCAAGCCGCTGGTGGTCAGCGGAGAGACCGTCGAACTCAACGCTCCGGGTTTGCAGCTCGTTGAGCGGCGCGCCGGTTGTTTTGATCAATATTGGGTCGCCAATCCCGACGCCCGCAGGCGCGGTTATGTGCCGCGCACCGTCAGACTGCATTACGATGTCTCGACGCCAACCGGGCGATCCGATCTGGAAAAGCGCTGCGCCGTCCTAACGGCTGAAATGCTGGCGTGGCTCGGCGATCCTGAGGGCCAGGGCAAGCCTATCTATGATGGCACCGTCACGGCGCTGATCCGTTGCTATCAGACCGATGCAAAGTCGCCCTATCACGGTCTGAGAGGTAACACGCAGCGTGGTTACGACGATTGGTGTCGTACGCTCGAACGCGCGATTGGGAAGCGGCGCGTCGATCGCCTGAGCGGCCAAGACATACGCGACTGCTTTCTCGCCCTTCTCGAACCGGCCCAACCCGGCGGCGCGCCGAGGGTGAGGTTGGCGCAAGCCTGCGTCCGATCGATGATGAAGATACTGCTCAATTATGGCGCCGAGCTCGGCCTGCCAGGCTGCCTCGATCTCGTCCAGGTCCTCGAACGGATGACGCTCCGTGTCCCCAAGGAGGCGCGGATGGTGTGGAAAGCCAAGCGGCCGAGAAAGATCGCGATGTCCTATGATCATGCGGTCGCGATCGTGACGGAAGGCTTGGCCCGCAGGACCCGCCGCCATCGATCGGTTGCGCTCGGCGTTGCAGCGCAGTTCGAATTCACGTTGCGGCAGATAGATGTCATCGGCGAGTGGGAAAAGATCGATCGCGCACACGGACCAGCCGTGGGCGCGATCGTCAGCCATGGCCAGGTATGGCGGCCGGGATTGCGTTTTGAGGATTTTGCCGACGGCACGCTTGATCTGACGACGTCGAAGACTTCGACCGCGGCTGTCTTCGACGTCACTGCCTATCCGCTGTTCCAGCGGGCTCTCGCGGCTGTCCCTGAGGCCGAGCGGCGCGGTCCCATGGTGATCGATGAAGGGGGCACCCCGGTCCAGCGGCGCTATTACCAGGACCTCTATCGCGAGATTGCCGACGCAGCGAACGTGCCTTCTGAGGTTTGGAACATGCGGGCTCGGCACGGTGGCGCGACCGAAGCGCGGCAAGCTGGCGTTGATCTCGCCGACATCGCCGAGCACGCTCAGCACAGCGACATCAACACGACCCGCAAGCACTACATCATCCCATCGGTCGAGACATCCCGACGCGTGGCCCGCGCTCGCGTGGCGAGCCGTCAGACCAAGAACAGATCATGAAAGCGGGATTCCAAACGGAATTCCAAACGGATTTCAAACAGAATGACCTAAGTGGTTGGTACAGCTGGGGGGAGTTGAACCACCGACCTCCTGATCCACAGTCAGGCGCTCTAACCAACTGAGCTACAGCTGCATGGCGTCGCCGAAACTAGGAGCAAGCCCGCTCTTTGGCAAGCGCGGCGAAGGGCTACTCTGCTCTTTGGGCCGACGTGGTGCGCGGCAAATTTCGGATCCGCTGCGCGGACTTCGCGGGCGTCGGCCGTTGGCAGGCGGGTCGCAGAGCGGGTCCGAGGTCGCGCGGCGAAGTCTGTTGTCTTAATAGGAATATAATGATATAAAGAGGCCTCTTCCTATTGGATGAGAGGGAGGCGAATGTCATGCCTGCTGAACACGCGCAAACTCTGAGCCTCGTTCGAGCCTTCCCTGGTCCCGTCTGTCCGTTCGCTGTTCGGCGGGGCAGGGAAGCGGCGGCAGGTCTTTGATGCGGTTTGGTAAATCGGCACGGGGTTCGCCCGGGAGGGCCAAAAAATGGATTTTCCCTGTTATTTTCCCTGTTCTCAGGGAAAACGGCGCCGCCGCAGAAGCGAGGTTTTGGCAAAGAGCAAAGCTATTGCAATGAGTTAGCGGCCGCGCGGAGCAATGTCATCATCAGCAGGGCCAAGCTTCGCCAAGTCGGGTCCTGCTATCCGCATTTGCCCAGCGCCTCTTCTCGAAGAGGCCCGGTCTGGCGGTTGTTGGCTGAAGGATAACGCCATTGCTCTACTGGAAGCTGAGCAACAAAAAAGCCCAGGTCGGAACCCGGGCTTGAAGGACTCAAAACGCGACACGACACTTAACAGCTACGCAAGCAACAACGCTACTCGGGTAACGTCCACTATTCGGGCTTTACCGCCGCGTCACGTTGCACTCGCAATGTTACAGGCGCTTGACGCCCTGATCAGGCCGTCATGCCTCGCTCAGGCCGCCTTCTTGACCATCCCACTCAGCTTGTCCTTCATCGGCTCGACCGTCTCGGTCGCGACCTTCTGGGCAAGCGTCGCCAGCTCCTTGGCCTGCGCGCTCATCTGCTCGATCTGCTTGCGGGTATGAGAGGTCGAGATCTCGACGATCTGAGCCAAGGTCCGTGCACCCAACAGCTCGGCCGCAAGATCGAACGCCGCATTGCTGTTTGCACGTGCCATCTCGACGACCTTGAGACCGTAGTCTGCCGCGCCCTTCGAGGCGGTGGCGTAAGTGGTCTCCAACACGCCGGTCGCCTCCTCGGCGGCCGACTTCATCCGCGCGTAGGAGTCCTTGGCCTGGGTGATTCCCTTCTCCGCGAATTCACGGAAGGCCGACGTCGCCTGCGCGGCCGCCGCCTCGAACTTTGGCATGTCGACCATGGGAAATTCTGGAAGTTTGACAACTGAAGGGGTGGTATCTTGCATGGGGACCTCACTACTGCCTACTGGCGGAACGAAAACGCACGCGCCGGCATCGCCGCCGCCGGTCAACTCCAGCGCGCATGAAGCTCATCGGAACCGGTGCGTGAGCACTGGCCAAGACGGTTATTCATATAGCACGGACTTAATGCACCGCAATATAAAATATTGCGATGCAAAAATTATTTCGGCGGGGTAAAATTTAAGATTTTGCCGATCGCGCTTTACCGGGCGCCGGGCAGAAAAAAACAACTAATTACGACTTCGGCGGCGGCGATTTCATGGTCATGCGAGTGGCCTGTTCGCCGAGATCCTTCGCCTGCGCAGTAAGTTCTTTCATCTGAGTCTGGAGGAACTCGGTCTGAAGACGCATAAACTCTTGCGGGTCCTTCGCACGAACCAGCTTTTCAGCGAAAGCGAACGCATTGGCAACGTTGCGTTCGGCGTAGCCTAAAGCCTTTTCGCTCATGTCCTTGGCGCCAGCCTGGGCGGCTTTGGCGTGACCCTCAAACTGCGCCATTGCGTCCTGAGCCGCCGACATGAAGCTGTTGAAGGCGACTCGCGCCTGCTCGACGCTCTTCTCCACCATCGCACGCATTTCGGCAGGGACTTCGAAGTGGCGCATCGCGTCCTTATCCATGGGGTTTCCTCTCCTGAACGGGATTGCGCAAGCGTGTGCTGCGTTCGATCGCTGCACTTTCGCCAATTGCAGCCTTTTGTCGTCGGACCAAAAGGCTAGCGCGATTTCAATGCTCGACGCAAAGGCTTTGGTTAATGCCAGAACCGGTCGCAGAGTTCAATTCAACAGGATTAACGTTAGCCTGCAATCGGCGTTCGCCAGGGTCCGCCTGACGTGGACGCAGCGGAAGCAGCGCATTATACGGCATTGTTAAGAATTTATTGCCGCCGCCGCGAGCAATTCCCCGGCGATGGCGTGGGGCTTGATGGACGAAACGATCGCGACGCAGGCAGCCAGACCAGCATGCTCGTTGATCGAACGGCTGCGCCGGCTCGACCTCGATGACCACGATGCAATCGCGGCTGTCCGGCCCGATGGCACAATCCTGTTTGCGACGCGTGAAGCGACGCGCCAACTCGCCGGGGCCGCCAACGTCGGCATTGTCCTAAACGCTGATCTGTGCACGGCCGCCGCTATGAGCGGCGCCGCTGAGGGGCCAACCAGGATCGGCCCCGCCAGCCTCAGTCGCATCAGCGATGGCGCCGAAACCGCACTTCTCATGTGTTTCGGCGACCCGGCCGACGATAGACCGCCAACCCGTGATTTTGTGGACACCATCCTCCAATCGCTCGTTGTCCGCGCTCCAAGCGATCAAGCAACGGCCATTCCGGACGCGTCTGTCGAAGCGTCTGCGGCACCCGCGGCTACGGTTGCAGAGACTGCAGCGCCCGAGCTGGAAACAGCATCAGCCGAGGCCGGGGAAATAGAGACAACGAGAGAACCGCCATCGGAACAGCCCGCGCCACAACCCCGCCACCCGCTGCGCTTCATCTGGCAAATGGACGCGGACGGTCGCTTCACGCTCGGTTCGGATGAATTCACCGAGATCATCGGCTCCGGGATGTCGATTGCGCTCGGGCGCCCCTGGCGCGAAATCAACGCCGAACTTTCCCTCGATCCGGCCGGGCGGATTGCGCGCGCGATTGCGACGCGCGACACCTGGAGCAACATCGTCATCTCTTGGCCGGTCGAAGGGACACCGGAACGGCTCGATGTCGAGCTTGCCGGCCTGCCGGTGTTTGACCGCAATCGCAGCTTTCTCGGTTATCGCGGCTTCGGCGTGTGCAGAGACCTCGATCGTATCGAGCGCGTGCGAAAGATGCGGTCCCTCGCGATGTTCGCTACGCCAGAAGCGCCGACCTACACCCCTCCTGTTGACGAGCCCGCGGTCCCCGTTCGCGAAGCCGAGAACGTGGTGCCGTTCCCGGGCGTTGCGGCGAGCGTTGATGCCACCTCGGATGGAAAGCAGCCTGCGCTCAGTCCGGGCGAACACAACGCCTTCCGCGAACTGTCCCGTCAATTGGCGGCCCGGCTGCAGCTCAGCGAGCCGGTGCGGGATCGCGGGGCGATCGCTGCGCCGATCGCCGAACCGAAGCGCTATCCGCAGCCCGACCGGCAAACGCACATGGTCAACGACCATACGCTTCTCGATCGGCTGCCAATCGGCATCCTCGTCTACCGATACGATGAACTCGTCTTCGCCAATCGCTCTTTCCTGACCGCGACCGGCTACGCGGATATTAAGGCGCTGGCGGCCGCGGGCGGCCTCGACGCCTTGTTCGTCGACACGGCGATCGCCGTGCTGACCGAAGGCCGAGCCGAAGGCCGGCATCTCCTGATCGCGACCCGATCGGGTAGCCACCTGCCGGTCGATGGCCGGCTGCATGCGATTAGCTGGAACGGCGAGCCGGCATTCGCGGTCGTATTGGCGAACACCGACGCCGACGAGGCGGCGTATGAGGCGGCCCTTAGCCGCGCCGAAGGTGAGTTGCGCGACATGCGTCGCATCCTCGATGCGGCGACCGATGCGGTCATGGTCATCGACTGCAACGGATGCATCCTGTCGACCAATCGCGGCGGCGAAATGCTGTTCGACCGAACCCGACGCGAACTCGAAGGGACAGAATTCGCGAACTTGTTGGCGCCGCAAAGCCGTCTGCTGCTTGCTGATGCACTGAATGCCGCAAAGCGCGATCCCGGGCGTGCTGCCGTCACGGTCGTGGCATTGAGGTGCAACGGCTCCGAAGTGCCGGTCAGCGTCGCCATCCGACGCGTCGGCGAAGACAATGACCAGCTCGCAATCGCCCTCCGATCGATTGCGACCTCCGCCGCAGGCGAGCTGCCGAGCCAGACTGCCAGCGACAAACTCATGGCTCTCGCGAAGCTGAGCCATGACGCGCGCACGCCGCTCAACTCGATCCTTGGCTTCTGCAACATCATGCTTGCGGAACGGTTCGGAGCGATCGGCAATGAGCGCTACCGTTCCTACGTGGACCATATCCGCCTCGCCGGAACCCATTTGTTGGCGCTCATCACCGACGCGGCCGATCTTGCCCGAATCGAAGCCGGCACTTTCGATCTTTCGCCGTCCGCGGTGAACCTGAACGAGGTCGTCAGCGAAAGTGTCTTGGAGATGCAGCCGCAGGCCAACGAGGCTCGGGTGATCATGCGCGTCTCGCTTGCGCCGGCCGCGGGCCGCGTGCTCGCCGACCTCGGGGCGGTGCGCCAGATTGTGAGCAACCTCCTTGGCAGTGCGCTTCGAAACTCGCGGCCGGGCGCGCAGGTCATCGTTTCAACCGGCGCAACGCCGACACGAGATGTCGTCCTGCGGCTGCGCGACAACGGGGGCGGCATCACCGAGACCGCGATCGCAGCGGCACTGGACGCCAACGGCCCGCAAGCCACAACACCGCCGTGGTCCGCCGCCGGGCAAACCCTGCCGCTGACCCGCGCACTCGCGGAAGCAAATCAGGCTCGCCTCAGGATCACCAGCAAACCGAAGGAGGGTACGCTCTTCGAGGTGATTTTCACGGCAAAGGCTGAGCGCGGCGACTGGATCTCCGGCCACTCGTAGCATCACATATCCGGCGCTTGCCTTGCAATTGGCGCCGGAGCTTTCCTACGCTGCACCCAGATCCCGGCTTTCAACCGCGACGCGCCAAGCCTCGACGTCGGCGAGCATCACGTCTGCCGTCTGGCGTGCACACGCCCGCAACACGGGAAGATTGCTGACGCCCGTCTCCAGGCCACGCTCGAGACCAGTCAGGGCGGCGAGTGTTCGGTTTGAGCGCCGTACCGAATCGTCGAAGTCGCCGATGAGACGGATGCCGTAGAGTGCCGTTGCTAATGCGGGCAGAAAGACCGCGAGCGCTGTCAGGGCCGCTTCGAGCCTATCCGGCAGTCCCCCGGGCAGAACCACAGTTGCAAGGATGATCGTGATCCCGCCGATCAGTGTGATCGCGAGACAGATGACGCCGACGATGTTCAGTCGACTATCGAGATGTTCCATGTCTTGAACGTTCTGAGAGTGGTAACGAATCTGGCCTGTAATCAACGCCTTCAAAATATTTTTGGCGGTCGGCAAGGATGTCCCGAGATCTCCGGAGAACACCGGCTGCTCGCGCAGAATGGCCCGCATGTACCATCCGGTCCACGCCGGCTGAAGGGCGGATAAATTGTGCGGCCATACGCCGAGCATCCAGAACGGACGCGCGACCCGCAACCGTTCCGCCACTTCACGCGCCTCAAACCAGCGGCGATGCCATTGCTCCCGGCTCGCTACCAACACATAGCCGACCACGATCAGCACGCAGGTCAGTTCCGCAACCACGAGGAAGGCGTGCACCTCCTTTTCATAGCCGTCGGCGACGTCAAACGGCCTGATCAAGATCGACAGCGCGACGAACAACACCGCGGCGGCGCCGAGCAAAAAGTTGATCACGAATGCCGTTCGGAAAGCGTTGGCATGATGATCTGCGGCAATACTTGCCGCGTGGGAGACCCCGTGGAGGCGCTCGGCCGCAAGCCGATTCGTCTCCAGTCTCCGCACCCGGACTTAGGCTTTCCGGCACGCTCTCTCGCTTCTTTTGAGCAGTATGACGGTCAAGCCCCGAGGCACGACGGAGCAATCGCCATCCTACATGTTGAAACCGGTTCTCGAGCAGTGTGTCGAAAAAGATCCGCATCCCCTCGGTCTCGTGTGGCGAGGCCGGCGGTTCGACCAGCTTGAGAATGATCCGTTCAAGGCCGGATGCGAGCGGGACGACCGGCAGATCGAGCGCGTGGCGCGCCGGCACCGGAAGCGGCAGGCTGCCGCTCCATCGCAGGTGCGGTTCTCCGTCCTTCGGGTCGATGACGATAATCGGGGTCCCTTGCCTCGCTGCCTCATCGACGATTTCGGCCGTGCCGCCACGACCGCGCGCCGGCCGCCCGTCCCACACTGCAATGAGGATGTCCGACTGGGCGAGCACGGTGAGTCCGCCCAATTCATAGGCGTGATCAAGAGAGGCGGCGTCACTCGATTTTGCATCTTCGGGAAGCGGCAGAACCAATGTTGCCCGCGCTTGGCCGAGCAACCGAGCGAATTCCTGGCGCGAAGCATCGTCCTCGAAACTTTTCTCGTAACGCGGACGCGGACATGGCAGCACCACATCAAGCGGCATCTTCAGATCGAGTGCTGCCTGCGCCGCAATGCGATCCGAGCCCTCGGCCAGCGACGAGATCATCGTGAGCGTGGGGGCAGTCTGGTTGAACGACGAGGCGAACCGCCCGTGCATCTGCGCGAGCGTACTCGTAAGCAGCTTCAATACGCCATCGATGGCGGTTCGGACCTTGGACACGTCAACGGCGGAAACGGTGGACGCCGCCCCATCGCCCTCCCCGGGCAGGGGCGGACGATGGAGGCGATGGCCCGTGATTCCGACTGTCAGGGTCAGCTTGGGTTTGGGTGGACGGCTCTTCATCGGCGGCGCTGCAATCATTGCTCTGACGAACTGTATCACAAGTCCGCTGCCAGATTGTCGGTCGCCCGGCCACCAAACAACCCTTGATCGGACACAATGAGCGGAAGGAAGCGGACACAATGAGCGGACGGGAAATGACCACACGATGAAAGGACGGTAGCAATCGCGCAAAAATGCGCTAAGCTTTCCGCGCAGAGCAACCTGATCGGGATGCTTGCGCGGAGGTGAGCATGGGCAGGTGTGACCGCCTGATTGCGCTATTCGCGGCCGCTGTGCTTCTCGGCGGCTTTGCCGGCGGAATTCCCGCGGCCCACGCGGCCGAGGAGGTGGATCTGCTCCTCGTTCTTTCATCCGACGTCTCCCGCAGCATCGACGCCCCGAAATTCAAGCTTCAGCGCGATGGTTATGCGGCAGCGATCGCCAATCCGCGCGTCATCGAGGCGATCCGCTCCGGTGCCCTCGGCAAGATCGCGGTCACACTCGTCGAATGGTCGGGGGTGGGTGCCCAGAAGATCGTCATCGATTGGTCCATCGTCCGCGACGAGGCTTCGGCCAAGGACTTCTCGGCCCAGATCGTCGAGGCACCGCGCGCATTTGCGGACCGCACCTCCATCAGCGGCGGCATCGACTTCGCGATGGCCCAGCTTGCCCGTGCGCCTTACCAGGCCAGCCGCCGTACGATCGATGTTTCCGGCGATGGCACCAACAATTCGGGCCGCGATGTCAGCGACGCCCGCGACGAGGCCGTCGCCAAGGGCGTCACCATCAACGGTCTCGTTATCCTCAGCGAACGGCCGATGTCATGGAATGCCGACCACACCAATCCCCCAGGCGGGCTCGACAATTACTATCGCCATAACGTCATCGGCGGGCCCGGTTCCTTCGTGATGGTGGCCGAGAACTTCAATTCGTTCGGTCAGGCCATCCTCAACAAGCTGATCGCGGAGATCGCCGCCAACCCGTTGCCGAGGCACGCCGGGCTACATCCGCCAACACGTTGATGTCTCGCAGCGTACCGTCTTGATGCCGCGGCCGCGCGGCCCTAACAAGACGGTTGCGCACAGGCCTCAGCCCTACCCGTACACATTGAAAATCGGCGAACGCCGTTCCAGCAATCACCCGGAGGAACACATGACGACGAAGCGAGCATTGTATTGCGGGGTGGCGGCGGTCGCCCTGGCGGCTGTCCTGGCTTTCTCACCCTCGCACGTTCGTGCACAGCAGCCAGCCGCCGTTAGCATCGGCGATACCGACCTTGGTGGCGTGGTGCGCGGGCCTAACGGCCCGGAAGCCGGCGTCTGGGTAATCGCGGAAACCAACGATCTTCCGACGCGGATGGTGAAGATCGTCGTCACGGACGATCAGGGACGCTACGTGATGCCCGATCTTCCGAAGGCGAGTTACACGGTATGGGTTCGAGGCTACGGCCTCGTTGACTCGCCCAAGGTGCAGACCGCCCCGGGCAAGATCCTTAACCTGACCGCGGTGCCGGCGCCCAACGAGGCCGCGGCAGCCGAGTATTATCCGCCGATCTATTGGCTTTCGATGGCCAAAATGCCGGACCAGAGCGAGTTCCCCGGCACCGGAAATGACGGCAACGGTATCAACCCGAGGGTCAAGTCGCTTCCGCAATTCCTCAGCGAGTTCAAGACTGACGGCTGTTTCCATTGTCATGCCATCGGCACCCAAGCGACCCGCAACCTCTCGCCCATGTTGGGTGACTTCAAGGCCAGCGAGGATGCGTGGTTGCGGCGTATCCAATCGGGGCAGGCCAGCAAGGATATGGTCGAGACCATCGAGCGCTTCGGGACGTTCCGTGGCGCGAAGATGCTTGGCGAGTGGAGCGATCGGATTGCAAGAGGCGAGTTGCCGGTAGCAAAGCCACCGCGCCCGCAGGGCCTAGAACGTAACGTTGTCATCACAGTGTGGGATTGGGCGGACCCGAAGGCCTATCTCCATGACGAGATCTCGACCGATAAGCGCAATCCGACCATCAACGCCTACGGATCTCTCTACGGGGCGACTGAAAACAGCACCGATTTCGTGCCGGTTTTCGATCCGATGAAAAGCGCTGCCACCACCGTTAAACTCCCGGTTCGCGATCCAAAGACTCCGTCCGCGAGCGCGAATGTGATGATGGCGCCTTCGGTCTGGTGGGGCGAGGAGAAGCTTTGGAACGCACAGACCATCCCGCATAGCTTGATGCTGGATGAGAAGGCGCGGGTCTGGTTCGCCGCTCGGATTCGTCCAGCGGCCAATCCCGACGCCTGCAAGGCCGGATCAGATCATCCTTCGGCGAAGGCCTTTCCGATCAATGCATCGAACCGTCACATCATAATGCTCGACCCAAAGACCAAGGATTTTACTTTGGTGAGCACTTGCTTCCCGACCCATCACGTGCAGTTCGGCTTCGACCCTAATCGTACGCTTTGGACAAGCTCGGGTGGTGTCGGCGCTGAAGTTCTCGGCTGGGTCAACACAAAGGTACTGGAGGAGACCGGCGACGAGATGAAGGCGCAGGGGTGGACCCCGTTCATTCTCGATACCAACGGCAACGGCAAGCGCGATGAGGGCTACGTTCAGCCCAACCAGCCGGTCGATCCGACCAAGGACAAACGTATCCGCGTAGGCTTCTACTCGATCGCACCTAGTCCAAAGGACGGCAGCATCTGGGGCACCGTGGTGGGCTATCCCGGGTCTGTAGTTCGGGTCAATCCCGGCCCGAACCCCTCCGAAACCGCCCTGGCCGAAATCTACGAAGTGCCGCTGCCAGGCTATTCGCCGCGCGGCGGCGACATCGACAGCCAGGGCGTCATGTGGGCCGCACTGTCGAGCGGTCATCTCGGATCTTTCGACCGCACCAAATGCAAGGGCCCGCTCAACGGTCCAACCGCCACAGGCAAGCACTGCCCTGAGGGTTGGACGCTCTACACGTTGCCAGGTCCGCAGCTTGGCGGCGTGAGCGAAAAGGACGGCAGTGGCGAAACGCCCTACTATGCCTGGGTCGATCAGCACGACACGCTGGGCCTCGGCAAGGACGTACCCATTGCCACCGGCAACCAGAACGACTCGCTGATCGCCCTCAAGGATGGAAAGCCCATCAACATGGTCGTTCCCTATCCCATGGGCTTCTGGGCCAAGGGCCTTGACGGCCGCATCGATGATCCCAACGCCGGCTGGAAGGGCCGCGGCGTCTGGAGCAACACCGGCAACCGGACGCCCTTCCACCTCGAAGGTGGAAAGGTAAACTCGCCGAAGGTCGTGCATTTTCAGATGCGGCCTGACCCTCTGGCCCGGTGACCCACCACTACGAT
Source organism: uncultured Alphaproteobacteria bacterium (assembly GCA_963807015.1). GTDB lineage: Bacteria > Pseudomonadota > Alphaproteobacteria > Rhizobiales > Xanthobacteraceae > JAJPKK01. The sequence goes on from CAWEAS010000013.1 coordinate 372,869, forward strand.
AACGATCGCAAGTCGGCTCCCTCCGACTTGCGGCTGCAGCAACGGCGCTATTCGACACGCCGTTGCTGGCGACATATCCGCGCGGCACAGACCATGCATGCTTCGCTGCATGAGAATGGCTGTGCCGCGGAGCCTGTTGACCCAGGACACGAGAATTTGGCTTCTGGCGCAGCGGTTGGCGTTGCAGGAACAGTTGGCTAGTCTAGACAGTCGGGTGCGTGAAGCGCCCTGGCGATGATCTGGAGTTTTAATGAAGAAGGTCTATCCCGACGCGGCGGCAGCGCTTGCGGGCATCCTCAAGGACGGCATGCTGATCATGGCGGGCGGTTTCGGACTGTGCGGCATACCCGAGACGCTCATCCTTGCCATTCGGGACTCGGGCGTAAAAGACCTGACTGTCGTCTCCAACAATGCTGGCATCGATGGCGTTGGCCTCGGTGTTCTTCTCGAGACCAAGCAAGTCCGCAAAATGATCTCGTCCTACGTGGGTGAGAACAAGCTGTTTGCCCAGCAATATCTCGCGGGCGAACTCGAAATCGAATTCAATCCCCAGGGCACGCTTGCCGAACGTATCCGCGCCGGAGGCGCCGGCGTTCCGGCGTTTTTCACGCGGACGGGCGCTGGCACTGACATCGCGCGCGGGAAGGAAGAGCGCGTATTCAACGGCGACGCCTACATCATGGAAACGGGCCTCGTCGCCGACCTTTCGATCGTTCATGCCTTTAAGGGCGATACCGAGGGCAACCTCGTCTACCGAAAGACCGCGCGCAACTTCAATCCGCCGATGGCGACCGCGGGCAAGATCACCGTGGCCGAGGTTGAACATCTGGTCGAACCCGGCGAGATCGACCCCGATCATATCATCACCCCCGGCATCTACGTGCAGCGCATCGTGCCCGTGCCAAATGCGACCAAGCACATCGAGCAGCGCACCGTCCGCAAGCGGGCCTGACGAGGAGACGAACCATGCCGTGGACCCGAGAACAGATGGCCGCCCGCGCCGCCCGGGAATTGCGTGACGGTTTCTACGTCAATCTCGGCATCGGCATTCCAACACTCGTTGCGAACTACATCCCCGCAGGCATGAATGTGCAGTTGCAGAGCGAGAACGGGATGCTCGGCACCGGGCCATTTCCGTACGAGGGCGAGGAGGATCCCGACCTCATCAATGCCGGCAAACAAACGGTGACGGAATTGCCGACGACCAGCTATTTTTCGTCGGCCGACAGTTTTGCGATGGTCCGTGGCGGCCACATCGATCTGTCGGTTCTAGGCGCAATGCAGGTCGCCCAGAACGGCGATCTCGCCAACTGGATGATCCCCGGCAAGATGGTCAAAGGCATGGGCGGTGCTATGGATCTCGTTGCCGGGGTCAAGAAAGTTGTCGTGGTGATGGAGCATTCCGCCAAGGACGAACCGAAGCTTCTGCATAAGTGCAAACTCCCGCTGACGGGCGCCGGGGTCGTCGACATGGTCATCACCGATCTTGGGGTCTTCAGCATCGAGAAGAAGAGCCCCAACGGGATGAAGCTCATCGAAATCGCCCCGGGGGTGAGCAAGGACGAAATACGGGCCAAGACCGAGGCCAACTACTCGATTGCCCCCAATCTGGGCTGACGCTCCTCTCGAGTACTGCGATCGGGCGAACCCCGACGCGCCGGTGTGCGAGCAATTTGGGCAAGGTGCCCTGACACCAACTTGGCTGGTGCCCCGGCGGCTGTCCTGTTAGGGCTTGAGACCCAAGGGGTTATTGCGGCCACGAAAGCGTCACAGAGCTAACCCAGATTGCGGGGTGCCTCGCCGACCGATAGGGTCATCGGCCGCATGGCTTCCGTGCTGGGTGGGAATTGGACGGCCGCCAGGAGACCTCACGTCAACGACCGCAGCTATCGGGCAATCCGACTCCCCCGCTTGCCCGTGCGCTGCTGCGGCAAAACCGGAATTTGAGCCTCGTGTTTTCGGCCAAGGGCGTAAAGCGCTTCGCGATCTTCGTCGCGGTGGTAGCCGCGGCGGGCGTCGGGGCTGTCGCCGTGGCGCCCAGCGTCGTCCCGGTCGACACAGTGCGCGACGCGGTGACGAATGAAATTCGCGCCGTCACCGGTCTCGACCCGGTGCTTCGTGGTCCGATTTCGATTCGGATGTTCCCGGCCGGGACCGTGTCGTTTGCCAATGTCGTGCTTGGCGAGAGCCGAAGCGGCGAACCGGCCTTCGCAACTGAAGAGCTGACCGCAAACCTCCGCCTTACGCCGCTGCTCGCGGGCCGTATCGAGATCGCCGACATCACGCTGACGCGGCCGCACATCGCTATTTCCGTCGATGCCGACGGACGCACCAACTGGTCGCCGCTCGTCGATACGCTGACGCGAGCACTGAGCCCGAATGGTCCGCGCGACGAGCAAGTGCTGTCGTTCTCAGAAATTCGCATTGATGACGGCGTCATCGCGATTAGCAATCCGTCGCGCAATGTCGACGAGACGATCAAGGGGGTTGAGCTTTCGCTCGCTTGGCCTTCCATTGCCAAAAGCTTTGCCGCGACTGGGCACTTTTTCTGGCACGACGAGAAGGTCGATGCGAGCATCGCGATCGCCGATTTTCCGGCAGCGCTTGCGGGCGAGAATTCCGGACTTAAATTCCGCCTGACTGGCGCGCCGCTCAAGGCGGCGTTTGACGGCGTCTTGAGCAACGACCCGACACTCAAGATCGACGGAACACTCGCAGCCGATGCGGCATCCCTTCGGGATGCCCTGCACTGGTCAGGCGACTCCTCGCTGCCGGCAGGCGGCCTCGGCCGGTTTGCGCTGAAGGCCCACGCGGCCATCACGGGAGGAACGGTCGCACTGTCGGGGCTCAATGTCGAACTCGACGGCAATGTCGCAGAGGGTGTGCTGAGTTATACGACCTCCGGCCGCAAGATGCTTCAGGGAACGCTTGCGGTCGAGAAACTTGATCTCCGGCCCTATGTGACCACGTTGCGGCTGATCGCCGACAATAGCCGGGAGTGGGATCAGCGCGCGTTTGCACTCGACTGGTTCAACGGCTGGGATGCCGACCTGCGCCTGTCCGCCGCCGCGGTCCAGTTCACCCACGCCGATCTCGGGCGGACCGCCATCGCCGCCAGCATGCGGTCCGGGCGGCTCGAGATCACGGTCGGCGAATTGCAATCGTTTAATGGCGTCATCACCGGCACGATCGCGGTTGCCAAATCCGAGACCGGCGCTGACGTCAAATCGGACATGCATTTTACGGGCGTCGATCTGGAAAAATGCTTTTCCGAGTTGTTCGGCCTGCACCGCCTGGAAGGGAGCGGCAATCTTTCGTTCGCCGTCGAGAGCAGCGGCGCCAACGTCCAGGATATCGCGCGCAACCTCAACGGCACCGTTCGGATCAATGCGAAAAGTGGGGCACTGACCGGCTTGAGCATCGATCAGTTGATGCGGCGCCTACAGCGCAGCCCCCTGTCAGGCAACGGCGACTTCCGCAATGGTCGAACGCCATTCAACAAGCTCAACGTCGACCTACGCATAACCCAGGGTCTTGCCAACGCCGAGGACGTGCATTTCGACGGACCGAACGTGCGCTTCAACGTCACCGGAACGACTTCGATCCCCACGCGCGAGCTCGACCTTTCGGGCACCGCCAACCTGATCAGCAACAGTGCCGACCCCAACGCCTCGTTCGAGCTTCCATTCGTCGTTCACGGCCCTTGGGATTTTCCGCTCATCATGCCGGACCCGCAGACGTTGATCCGCCGTTCCGGCGCGACCGGTCCGCTGCTCGACGCGCTGCAGGACCGCAAGACGGTCGACGCCGTGCGCTCGGCGATCGAACGGCTCACGGGCGGCGACCGCAGACCTCGCTGAACGCCTGCTGGCCAACAGCAGCTACGCGCCGAGAGGTGTCGCCCTGGCGCGGGCCTTGCCGACAAGCGAGGCGGCGATGACTGCAACGGCGATGACAGCGATAAAGAGCGTGCAGATCGCATTGATCTCCGGCTTCACGCCAAGCCTTACCTGCGAATAAATACGAATTGGCAGCGTGGTCGCCCCGGGGCCGGTTGTGAAACTTGCGATGATGAGGTCGTCGAGCGACAGCGAAAACGCCAGCAAAAATCCAGCGGCGACCGCCGGCATGATCAGCGGCAACGTGATCGTCAAGAACGTGCGGCCCGGCGGAAAGCCGAGGTCCATTGCGGCTTCTTCTAAGCTGCGATCGAAGCCGATCAGCCTTGACTGGACGATGACAGCGACGAAGCACATCGTGAGCGTCGTATGAGCCATGATGACGGTCGTAAATCCGCGATCGAGTCGACGGCGACGAACAGCAGGAGCAGCGACAGACCGGTAATGACTTCAGGCATGACTAGCGGCGATAAATCATCGCCGCGAACGGCAGCCGCCCGCGAAATCGTAACCGCGTAACGCGATCGCCGCGAGCGTTCCAAGCACCGTCGCCGCCGCCGCCGAGACAAACGCGATAAAGAGGGACGCGAGCGCCGCATCAATGATGGCGCGGTCATCAAGGAGTTCCACGTACCAGCGCAACGACCAGCCGCCCCATACTGCGACGAGGCGCGAATCATTAAACGAATAGATGATGAGGATCACAATCGGGACATAGAGAAAAGCGAACCCGGCCGCGAGCGCAGATAGATTGGTGAAGGATAGCCGACGTCCCATCTTAGCGAGCCCCGATCTCGCGGGATTGCAGGTGCTGATAGAAGGCGATCGGCGCCACCAGCAGCACGACCAGCACGACCGCTACCGCAAGGGCGACCGGCCAGTCTTTGTTGGCAAAAAATTCGGTCGACAGCGTCTGGCCGATCATCATCGATTCGGAGCCGCCCAGCAGATCCGGCACGACGAACTCGCCGACGATCGGGATGAAGCACAACAG